>CAWETB010000016.1:0-21813 GCA_963811885.1 uncultured Gaiellaceae bacterium | reverse complement strand
CGGCGGCGACTCGGAGGGCGGGCAGCTGGAAGCCGCTCGCCCGCAACGCCGGGGCGGATCTGGCCGGCCTCAACTGGGGCCGGCTCGAAGCCGGGCCATGCGAGGGCGCGCCGCCCGCATCTGCACTCGGCGGACGAGGAGCTCTTCGTCGTGCTCGACGGCGGAGGGAATGCTTGAGCTCTGTCCGACGCCGCGGCGCGTCCGTGCGGGGGTCGACTACGTGGATGTACCGATCGAGCGGCGCCCGTGATCTCGCGGCCGGCCTCGTCCGGGCATCGCGCACGGCTTCCGCGCCGGCCCCGGATGGGATGACGTTCCTCGCCTACGGCACGCGCAAGGCGAACGACGTCTGTTACTACCCGCGCTCGAACAAGATCTACTTCCGTGGGCTCGGCCTGATCGCACGGCTCGAGGACCTCGACTACGACGACGGCGAACCCCGCTGAGCAGCGGGTGAAGGAAAACCGAGGCTGGCTGAAAGGCGCTTGCACATGGGACTCATGCGCCTGCTACCGCGTCCGAACACGAGGGCACATCCAGCCACGGAGGAGCCGAGCTTGCAGAGGGTGATCGTCTTCGCGAACCAGAAGGGCGGCGTCGCGAAAACGACGACGACGCTGAACCTCGCGGTCGCCTTCAAGGAGCAGGGCTTCCGCGTGCTCGTGATCGATCTCGATCCGCAGGGGAACCTGACGATGAGCCAGGGGATGAACCCGGACTCGATCGAGCGCTCGATGTTCGACGTGCTCGTCCACCGGCTGCCGATCTCCGAGATCATCCACGTGGCCGAGGTGGACGTGGCCGTCTCGTCGATCGACCTCGCCGGCGCCGAGCTCGCGCTCAGCTCGATGATCGGCCGCGAGCGCGCGCTCGAGAAGTCGCTGCTCGAGGTGCGCGACAAATACGACTTCATCATGATCGACACGCCGCCGTCGCTCGGCCTGCTGACGATCAACGCCTTCGTCGCCGCGACCGGTGTGATCGTCCCGGTCCAGTGCGAGTACCTCTCGCTCCGCGGTCTCGTCCAGCTCGAGAACACGCTCGCGATGGTGCGCGAGAACCTCAACCCGGACGTGAAGATCGAAGGGATCCTGCCGACGATGTTCGACCGGCGCACGCTGCACTCGCGCGAGGCGGTCGAGATCCTGGAGGAGAACTTCGGCGACCTCGTCTTCAAGACCCGCATCCGCAAGACCGTCCGGTACGCCGAGGCTCCCGTGAAGGGCTCGTCCGTGCTCAAATACGATCCGAGCGGGACGGCTGCAGAGGCCTACCGCGATCTGGCGAAGGAGGTGCTCGATGGCGCGAAACCGCGCGAGCATGCGTGAGGGCCCTCTGGCGGAGCTCTTCCGCGCGACGGAGGCCGCCCAGCGGCAGGCCGAGCAGGGACAGGAGGCGGCGCCGCCGGCTCCGACGCCCGAAGAACCGCAGGAGATGACCGTCGAGCACGTCCCCGACTTTGCGAAGGAGGAGGCAAGCGCGGCCGCGTCTGCGCCGCCCGCGCCCTCCGAGCCTGCCGCGCCGGAGGAAGCTCCGACGCCCGCGGAGCCGGAGGCGTGCCGTGGTCGCTCAGCCTGCGCCGCCGCCGCCCAGGGAGCAGCCCGTCTACGAACCGCCGGTCACTCGCTACGAGGTGATGCCCGAGCCCGCGCCGCGGCTCGAGTATGCGACGCCGCGCGACAGCTCCAGCTACCTCGCCGTGATCCGGGTCATCGGTGTCGGCGGCGCCGGCCTGAACGCGGTCAACCGGATGATCGACGCCGGCATCTCGCAGGTCGAGTTCGTCGCGGTCAACACGGACATGCAGCAGCTCCAGCTCTCGGACGCGCCGGTCAAGATCCACATCGGCCGCGACCTGACGCAGGGTCTCGGCTCGGGCGCCGAGCCGGATATCGGCCGCCGCGCGGCCGAGGAGAGCTACGACCAGATCAAGAACGCCCTTCGCGGCTCCGACATGGTGTTCGTCACCGCCGGCGAGGGCGGGGGCACCGGTACGGGCGCTGCACCTGTCGTCGCGAAGATCGCGCGCGAGCTCGGTGCGCTCACCGTCGGCATCGTCACGACGCCGTTCCGGTTCGAGGGCACTCGCCGCAAATCGTCGGCCGACAATGGTGTCGAGCAGCTCCGCGCTGCCTGCGACACCCTGATCGTGATCCCGAACGACCGCCTGCTCGAGGTGCTCGACCGCTCGACGTCGATGCTCGACGCGTTCAAGATCGCGGACGACGTCCTCCGCCAGGGCGTCCAGGGCATCACCGACCTGATCACGATGCCCGGTCTGATCAACCTCGACTTCGCCGACGTGCGCACGGTCATGCGCGATGCCGGCTCGGCGTTGATGGGGATCGGCTACGCCACCGGCGAGGACCGCGCGAAGCAGGCTGCCGAGCGCGCGCTCAAGAGCCCGCTGATCGACACCGAGATCGTCGGCGCCCGCGGGATCCTGCTCTCGATCGCCGGCGGCGAGGACCTGACCCTGCTCGAGGTGAACGACGCAGCCGAGACGGTCCGTCAGGCCGCCACCGACGACACGAACATCATCTTCGGCGCCACGGTCGACGAACGCCTTGCCGGCCAGGTCTGGGTGACGGTCGTCGCCACGGGCCTCGGCGGCACCCGCCGCCGGACGACACCGACGTTCACCGGCGACACGAGCCCACGGCGAACGGAAGACCCGCTGGAGCCGCCGAGCTTCCTCCGGAGCTAGACGAGCGGGACGAGCACGGTCGCCCCGAAGGCGGCGCCGAGGACAAAGCAGCCGGTCAGTCCTGCCGCGGCTGTGTGCCAGCGGACGGCGTTCGTGCGCTGGCCGAGGAAGTAGAGAATGCTGGCGGAGCCGAGGGCGAGCGTCGTCAGGGTCTCGACCGCGCCGAGCGCGATCCCGGCCGACACGGCGACATGCGATCCGACGCCGTGCGCCGAAAGGGCGAAGGCAACCGCTGCGCTCGAGACGCCGACGTTCCCGGGGGTCAGCGGCAGGATCCCGGCCAGGTCGAGCGCCGGGATGATCAGGACGGCAGCTGCGAGCGGCCGGTCGACCCCGAAGGCGGCTGCGATCGCGGCCGCGGCGGCGACGCGGAGCGCCATCGAGAGCCCGACCCAGCCGGCGATCTGCGCCGCCGCGCGGGGGCAGCGTCCGAGCACGCGGAAGACGTCGAGACAATGCCCGAACTTCGTCCCCGGCCGAGAGTCACGAGCGCGCCAGGCGATTGCGGCTGCCACCACTCCTGCGAGCAACAGGACCGCGATCGGCCAGCGCGGCAGCACGCCGCCCGCCGATGCGAGGGCCAGCACGACGGCGAGCCACATCGCCCGCACCGCGCTCAGCGAGCCGGCGATCCCGCCGACCGTCCAGAGCCGCCCGTCGTTGTGGAGCGTGCGTGAGAAAAGCCCGAAACGCACCGCCGTCCCGATCCGTGCCGGGGCGAGCGCGTTCACGATCGAGCCGGTGCAGTAGCGCGCAGATGCGTCCGACCGCGACACCGTGCCGCCGCAGCGGGTGAGCGCGGACTGCCACCCGCAGGCGTTCGTCACCATCGAGGCGCCGAACGCTGTAGCGGCGATCCAGAGCCAGCCGGGCGAGGCGTCGGAGAGGCCCGCGACTCCCTCGGAGACGAGGTCACCAAGGAGTTGCGGAGTCAGTGCGAGCGCGATCAGGGCTGCGACCGATCCCAGGAATACGGCGAGGTGCCGTTTCCCCAGCTCAAGGTCGAGATGCATCTTCTGACAACGTAGCCGGTAATTCATGAGGTCCTTACCCCTTATCGGCATCCGTACAGCATCTTTACCCTGACTTTCATGCAAGGAGCGATCGCCGCAGGAAGCCGCCCGACCGCCGAGGCCGGCGCGCGCGTGCTCGAAGAGGGCGGAAACGCCGTCGATGCGTGCCTCGCGGCTGCCTTCGCGGCGTCCGTTGCCGAAGGCCCGCTGACCGGGCCGACAGGCGGCGGCTTCTTCCTCGGCTGGGTCGAGGGCGAGGTGACCTTGCTCGACTCCTTCTTCGCCACGCCGACCCGCCCCCTGGGCGAGATCGAGGACCTCACGGTCGACTTCGGCGACTCGACGCAGAGCTACAAGATCGGTGAGGGCTCCGTCGCCGTGCCCGGGCTCGTCGCGGGGCTCGAGGAGGCGCATCGCCGCTTCGGGAGCATGCCGTGGACGCAGCTGTTCGAGCCGGCGATCGAGCTCGCCGGCAAGGGTCTCGACGCAAGCGAGGCCCAGCGCTTCCTCCACCTGATCCTCACCGGCATCCTGCAGCGCGACGACGGCGGGCGACGGATCTACGGCGTCGCGGAGCGAATCGAGACGCGCGACTATGTCGCGACGCTGGAACGCGTACGCGACGTGGGCTCGCAGGCCGTCGCCGAGCTGATTCCCGAGCTTGCCGAGGACATTGCGAGCTACGAGGTTGCCTTTCCCGAGCCGATCCGCACCCGCGTCGGCGCACTCGAAGTCCTGACGACACCGGCGCCTTCGCGCGGCGGCGAGGTCGTCGCAGCTGCGCTCGGGCGCCTCGTCGACGCGGAGACGCTTGCCGACCGCGCCGAGGCCCTTCGCCACGGCTACGACGCGGCCCCGCCGCTCGCCGTCGCGGGCACGACGCACATCGCGGTGCTCGACGCCGACGGCAACGCCGCCTCGCTCTCGTCGACGCTCGGCTCCGGCTCGGGCATCTTCAGGGGCGGCACGCAGCTGAACAACATGCTCGGCGAGTTGGACATCGTCGGCCACGGGCCGAAAGCGCCCGGCGAGCGTCTGCCGAGCATGATGACGCCGACCCTCGTGCTCGAGGACGGCCGTCCCCGCCTCACGCTCGGCAGCGCCGGCTCCGTGCGCCTCTCCGGCGCGATCGCCCAGGTTGCCGACGCGGTCCTGCGCGGCACGCCGGTGGACGAGGCGATCGACCTGCCGCGGATCCACGTCGAGGGCGACGTCCTCCACCTCGAGGGCGGGCTGATGGACCTTGCGCCCGACGGCTGGAAGACCGTGCGCTGGGCGGGACGCAACCTCTACTTCGGCGGCGTCTCCGCCGTCGAGCGCCGTCCCGACGGCACCCTCGCCGCCGCCGGCGACCCGCGCCGCGGCGGCCACGGCATCGTCGTCGGATGACCGTTCTCATTCGCCAGGCGAGGCCCGAAGACGCGGCCGCCCTGGTCGAGCTCGGCGCCGCGATCGGGCGGGAGCCGGAGGCGTGGCTGCTGAACACGGACGGCTGGCGCACCGTCGGCGAGGAGCGGCGCTACCTCCGTGCGCTCCGCCGCCATCCAGACGCCGCCGTCTACGTCGCCGAGGATGCCGGCGTCGTCGTCGGCCGCCTCTCGGTCGCGCGCGACCCGCACAGCGCCAGCCACCACGTCGCCGACCTCGGCCTGATGGTCGCGGCCGGCCACCGCCGCCTCGGCATCGGCCGGGCGCTGCTCGAGCAGGCGGCCACTTGGGCGCGCGAGGCGGATGTGAGCAAGCTGGAGTTGCACGTGTTCCCCTGGAACGAGCCCGCGATCGCGCTCTACGAGCAGTTCGGGTTCGAGCGCGAGGGTCTCCGCAAAGCCCACTACCGCCGCGGCGACGAGTACGTCGACGCGATTCTGATGGCCTGCAGGGTCTAGAGCTCGCGGCGCAGCACCGACGCGACGGCGCGCAACGCGATCTGCGTGTCTGCGAGCCGCGGCTCGCGCGTCGTCAGCCGCTGCAGCGCGAGGCCGGGGAGGAGGAAGCCCCGGAGCACGCCGGACGGATGCTGGACCGCTTTCCAGAGCTCCATCGAGACACCGATCGACAGCACCGCGACGAGCGCGCCGGTGAGCGTGGGGGCGAGGAACCGCGGAGCCAGGTGGTCGAAGATCGCGGTCACGGGGATTGCGAGCGCGGCGAAGTTCGTCCCGCAGCGAGCCGAGAACCGGCTCGGTCGCGCCACATCCGCCCACGTGGCTGCGAGCGAGCCGGCCTCGGCCGCCGCGATTGCGCGGTGCTCGGCGCCGTGCAGGCGCAGCGTGCGGCCGCGGAAGAGCCAGAGGATGATCGCGGCCGTCGTCAGGATCCCCGCCGCGAGCTCGAGTCGGCCCGGGAGCGCGACGAACGCGAACGGCAGCAGCAGCGCGGCGAGCAGGAACAGGCGCTCACGCAGCCGGGCGACGCCGCGGCCGCGCACGAGCGGCGCCATCGAGGCCGCCAGCTGGAGCAGACCGCGGACGAGCGGGATCCGGGACGCCCGCGACCGGCGCACCGGCATCGTGCCCTCGTGCAGCTCGCCCGACGTGGTCGCGAACGCCCAGAAGCGCTCGCTCACGATCACGACGCCGTTCGGCCTGGCCATGCCGCCGAGCTTCGGCAGCACGGAGGCGGCGTCGGCGCGGGCGAGCAGATCGGCGACGGGAGAGCTCACCCCCCTAGAGTCGCGCAAAAAAGGCCGCCCGGCGAGTGCCGGACGGCCTAATCCCCAGCGGCGTGCGGCCTATTAGAAGCGGCCGCGCCCGAAAAAGCCGAGGAGTGCAAGCACGAGCACGACGATCAGGATGATCCAGAGCAAGCTCATGTATGCCCCTTTCGTGTTCGTTCCGGTTGGACCAGCTCTCGTGAGAGGATGTGTTCCCCGCTGCGCAGAACGCCACACCTTCGGGTGTGACGATTGTTGCTTCGGAGGCGTATAACCAGGGTGATGAAGCTCGCTCGACGCCTGGCGCTGATCGTGCTGGCGGCCGCCGCGGCCGTCGCCCTGGCCGGCACCTCCGCCCGCTCGGCTCCTCAGGCGGCGAAGCCGAAGCTGACCTCGTTCGGCACCTGCGGTCAGCTGCTCGGCTACGCGAAGGGGCAGGCGAAGCGGTTCGTCGGCCCCTACGGCTACGGCACGATCGGCCGCCCGCTGCCGACCGAGGCGCTCCCACCCGTCGCCCGCGCCGCGACGCCGGCGGCACCCGTCCAGGGCGTCGATTTCTCCGGCACGAATGTGCAGGAGGAAGGTGTCGACGAGCCGGACCTCGTCAAGACGGACGGGAACACGGTCTTCGCCGTCGCGAACGGGAAGCTGCGCGCGGTCGACGTCGCCGGTGCGAAGCCGCGGCTGCTCGACTCGCTCGCGCTCGAGCCGGGGCTGAGCCACGAGCTGCTCCTGCACGGCGACCGGCTGCTCGTCCTCTCGCGCGGCGGCTACTGGATCGAGCCGCTGCCCGCGCTCGCCGCCCGCATCGCCCCCTACCAGCCGTCCAACTCCGTCCTCGCTGAGATCGACGTGTCCGACCCGGCCAAGCTGCGGCTCGTCCGCACGCTCACGCTCGACGGCTCCTACGTCGCGGCGCGGCTCGTCGGCTCGGCCGCCCGGATCGTCGTGGCCGCCCAGCTGCCCGCCGCGCTCCCGTTCAAGCAGCCCACCGACGGCTCGCCCGAGGCGATCGCCACCGCGAAGCGCCAGAACGAGGCCGTGCTCGCGCGCTCGAAGGTCGCAAGCTGGCTCCCGTCCTACCGGATCAAGCGCGCGGGCGCGAAGCCCGGCAGGGCACGCCCGCTCGTCCAGTGCCGCCACGTGCGCCGCCCGACGGCGTTCTCCGGGCTCGGCATGCTCACCGTCCTCACCGTCGACCTGACGAAGGGCCTGCAGCCCGTCGACTCGGCCGCGGTGATGACGGACGGCCGGATCGTCTACGCGTCGCCGGAGAGCCTCTACGTCACCACCGAGCGCTGGTCCGACCGGCCGGATCCGGACAAGCCGACCGAGGAGCAGGCAGGAGCGCAGACCGAGATCCACAAGTTCGACATCTCGAGCCCGACGAAGACGCAGTACCGCGGCAGCGGCAGGGTCTCGGGCTACCTGCTCAGCCAGTGGTCGCTCTCCGAGTACCGCGGCGTGCTCCGCGTCGTCAGCACCGAGAGCCCGGCGTGGTGGGGCTCGGGCGGGGAGACCGAGTCGTTCCTGACCACGCTGCGTCCGTCAGGCGGCAACCTCGTCCAGGTGGGCCGGGTCGGCGGCCTCGGCAAGGGCGAGCGCGTCTACTCCGTGCGCTTCGCCGGCGACACCGGCTACGTCGTCACCTTCCGCCAGGTCGATCCGCTCTTCACGCTCGACCTCTCGCGGCCCGAGCAGCCACGCGTGCTCGGCGAGCTGAAGATCCCCGGCTACTCCGCCTATCTGCATCCGATCGGCGACGACCTGCTGCTCGGCGTCGGCCAGGACGTCGACGAGAAGAGCGGGCGTCCGCTCGGGACGCAGCTCTCGATCTTCGACGTCTCCGACCTGCGCAAGCCGACGCGGCTGCACACGCAGCACCTCGGCCAGGGCTGGTCGGAGGCCGAGCACGACCACCACGCGTTCCTCTTCTGGCCACGGACGGGGCTCGTGATGATCCCGTTCGAGCAGCGCGCCGTCGGCTTCCGCGTCGGCCGCAGCCGCGGGATCGACCCGCTCGGCCGCGTCGAGCACGATGAGGGCTCTCCGATCCGCCGCTCGCTCGTCGTCGGCGACAGCGTGCTCACGGTCTCGGAGAACGGGATCAAGGCGAGCAGCCTTGCGACGCTCGCCGAGCGCGGCTGGGCTGCTTTTCCTGCAACGAAGCCGTAGACTCGGCGCGGCTCCGATCGGAGCCCGTCGAAAGGAGAACCATGCGTAGGCTTCTCTTCTTCGCGGCGTGCACGGCGGCGTTCGCAACCGTCGTCTCGCCGGCTACCGCCGCACCGCAGCGGATCGCTCCCACCCAGAGTTACGTCGTCCTCTACGAGAACGGCACATCCCTCGCCTCGGCGCGGCTCGCCGTGCGCGCAGCTGGCGGATTCCTCGTCGCCGAGAACCGGCGCGTCGGCGTCGCGACGGCGACGTCGTCCAGCCCGACGTTCGCCGCCGACCTGCTCCGCCAGGGCGCCGTGGCCGGCGTCGCGCGGAACAAGCCCGTCGGCTACAACGCCCCCGCCATGCGCCAGAGGCGGTCGGGCGAGGATCTGAGCCCGGCCGAGCGGGCCCGCGTCAAGCTGTCGAAGCCGCAGCCGAAGCCCATTCCGGCTGCCGATCCCCTCGGCGGCCTGCAGTGGGACATGGCGATGATCCACGCCACACCCGCCGGGTCCTACAGGGTCGAGCCGGGAGACAAGCGCGTGCTCGTCGGCGTGCTCGACACGGGCATCGACGGCACCCATCCGGACATCGCGCCCAACTTCGACGCGGCGCTCAGCCGCAACTTCACCGTCGACATCCCGTTGATCGACGGGCCGTGCGCCAGCGAGCCGGACGGCTCCTGCAACGACCCGGCGAACGTGGACGAGGACGGTCACGGCACGCATGTCGCCGGGACGATCGCCTCGCCGCTGAACGGCATCGGGATGGCCGGAGTCGCCCCGAACGTCACGCTCGTGAACTTGCGAGCCGGCCAGGACTCGGGCTACTTCTTCCTCCAGCCGTCGGTCGACGCGCTCACATACGCCGGTGACCACGGGATCGACGTCGTCAACATGAGCTACTTCATCGACCCGTGGCTCTACAACTGCTCGGGTAACCCCGCCGACACGCCGACCCAACAGCTCGAGCAGCGGACGATCATCGAGGCGACGACCCGCGCGCTCAATTACGCCCGCGGCAAGGGCGTCACGCTGATCGCGGCGGCCGGGAACGAGCACACGGACATGGACCATCCGACGATCGACGAGATCAGCCCGGACTATCCGCCGGGCTCCGAGTACACCCGGCACGTCGACAACTCGTGCCTGACGATGCCGACGGAAGGCCCGAACGTCGTCAGCGTCGGCGCCGTCGGCCCCAGCACGATGAAGGCCGACTACTCGAACTGGGGTGCGGAGGGAGTCGACGTCACCGCCCCCGGCGGCTACTTCCGCGATCTCTTCGGGACGCCCGGGTACCGGACCGTCGCGACGCAGATCCTGGGGCCGTATCCGCGCAACGTCGCGATCGCGAACGGCGACATCGACGCGGACGGGGTTCCGACCTCGGAGTTCGTCGTCCGGGACTGCCGCGGCAACACCTGCGCCTACTACCAGTACATCCAGGGCACCTCGATGGCCTCGCCGCACGCGGTCGGCGTCGCGGCGCTGATCGTCAGCCACTTCGGCCAGCCCGATCCGCCGAGCAGCGGGCTGCTGCCGAGTTCCGGGATCAAGCTGGCCCCGGAGCAGACGGAACGGATCCTCAGGAGCACCGCGACGCCGCACCCGTGCCCGACGCCGCCTGTGCTCGACTACACGAACGTCGGCAGGCCGCCCGACTACACGGCGACCTGCGTCGGCACGGCCGCTGAGAACAGCATCTGGGGGACGGGGATCGTCGACGCCCTCAACGCTGTCACCGACCACTGCATCGCGCTCGCGGGCGGCTCGGGGCTTCGGCCCCGAGCCCGCCCGCGGCATAGGATCGGGGCATGCCCGAGTTCACCTCGTATCTGCGCACGGAACGCCCTGCTGGACCGACGTCACGAGCACCAATCTGCCGCGCGCGGTCGAGTTCTATACCGGCCTCTTTGGCTGGGAAGCCGAGGTCGCCGACGAGCCGGAAGCGGGCGGGTACACGATGTTCACGCTGAACGGCAAGAACGTCGCGGCGGGGAGTCCGCCGATAGCCGACGCGGCTGCCTCCTACTGGACGACGTACATCGCGAGCGACGACGTCGACGCGACGGCCGAGAAGATCCGCGGCGCGGGCGGCACCGTGCTGATGGATCCGTTCGACGTCTTCGACGCCGGGCGGATGACGATCGCGACCGATCCGTCGGGCGCGCACTTCGGCGTCTGGCAGGCGGGCCGGCACATCGGCGCCCAGCTCGCGAACGATCCCGGGACGATGAACTGGAACGAGTGCCAGACGAGGGATGCGGAGGCCGCCGGCAAGTTCTACGAGGCCGTGTTCGGGGTCGAGGTGAAGGCGTTCCCGGCTGCCGAGGGCATGCCGCCCTACAACGTGATCCACGTCGACGGCCGAGGTGTTGCCGGGATCTTCGAGATCAACGAGCGCATGGGCGATACGCCGCCGAACTGGTCGACGATCTTCGCGGTCGCCGACCACGACGCCGGCGTCGCGACGGCGAAGGAGCTCGGCGGGACGGTGCTGGCGGAGGGGATGGACCTGCCCGAGATCGGCCGCCTCGCGGTGCTCCAGGATCCGACCGGCGCCGTCTTCCAGATCCTGCAGCCGCCGCCCGAGAGCTAGTGCGGCGACTTCTCGTCGTCTCGGCCGCGCTGGCGGCGCTCGCCGGTGCGGCCTCGGCAGCTGCGCCGGTGCACGTGATCCACGGCGACAGCACCGCCGGCGGGATCCGGATCGCCCGCAGCACGCCGGCGGACGTGAAGAAGCTGTTCGGCGCTCCCTCGACGTCACACGTGACCTCGGCGCGATCGTGCGGCCAGCGCTGGAATGACGCGCACCTCACCGTCACGTTCTTCACCTTCGAGGAGAAGCCGTGTGCGCGCGGCGTCGCGCTGATCGTGACCGTGACGGGTCGGACTGCCTGGCGGACGGCCGTCGGGCTTCGTGTCGGCGACTCGGCCGCGCGGCTCCGGTCGCTCTACCCGAAGGCGAGCCTGCGGACGGGCTTCGCGCTCGAGAGTGGCTACTGGCTCGTGACCCGGCATGTCTGCGCCGAGGTCGGCGGCGGCGACTATCCGGGCCTGCTGGCGCGGATGAAGAGTGGTCGCGTGGCCGCGCTCGTCGTCCGCAGCTCTGTCTGCGACTAGGTTTTTCGCCTATCACCCGGTTTGGGGAGGCACGGAGACCTCGATCGACCGACGCTGAGCGTGAGGCGCTGCCTCTGCGGCTATGTCGGCAAATCAGTACGCATCCCTCGTCCTGCGGACGCCCTCGAAGAGGGTCTTCGCCCCGCGCTTCCGCTCGGCCGGAAGACTGGAGACGCTCGTCGTCGCGGCCGGGATCTGCCTTCCTGTGCCGTTGCTTGCGGCCACCGGCCTGTCCGTGCCCCTGCCGAACGTCGTCGAGCGGATTGCGGCGGCACTCGTGCCGTGGGCCGAACCGGTCGCGTTCGAGTCGAGCGAGCTCCAGGGCGCGAGCGGGACGATCGTCCCGGCGGCGGGGGAGACAACTCTCGCGGCGGTGACGCCACCGGCTCACGGATCGCTGCCGGCGACCGCGTCGCGCACTGCGCCCAGCGCCAAGCCCGCGACGTCCTCGTCGCAGGCGGATTCGTCGGCCGAGGCTGCGCCCGCTGCGCGCCCGACCGCGACCGGCGGCCACGCAGTTGTGCCGACAGCTGGCGGTCCCGCGACCGTTCCGGCCACCCCGCAGCCCGAGGTCACCGAGCGGACGGAGGCCGCAGTCCCTGCGACCGCCGACGCGCCTGCGACGCCGCGGACGGAGTCCCGCCCGGCTGCGGAGCCCACGCGGACGACCTCGACCCCCGGCACGACGACGCCGGCACCGACTGAGCCGGCGCCGCAGCCGGCGGCGACCACACCGGTGGTCGTCCAGACACCGATCGTCACGGTTCCCGTTCCCGTCCCCACGCCGGTCGCACCTGTCGTGGAGCCGGTCGTCACGATCGTCAACAACACGGTCGCCGATCCCGTCGGCACGGTCGGCGGTATCGTCGCCAACCCGGGCGGCACGGTCGGCGGCATCCTCAAGCCGGTGCTGCCGAAGCTCGGCGGGAAGTAGCCCGTGCTCAGGCGCCGCCCGCCCTCCGTTCCGAAAGACCTCGTCGCGAGCGATCCGCCGCGGCTCGTGCTCCGCTTCGCGGTCTGCACGGGGATCGGGCTCGCGCTCGCCGCGGCGGCGATCCTGCTCGTCGTCCGTCACTTCGACACCGTCCAGGCCGAGCGCGGCGCCACGGCGCAGGCACGCGTGCTCGCGAGCACCGTCCTGCGCGAGTCGCTGCAGGCGACCGACTTCCAGCGCGCGAACCCGGCCCGCCGCGCCGAGCTCGACGACCTCTTCGCGAACCACGTCCTCGACGAGGGTGTCCTGCTCGCGTCGCTCGTCGCAGCCAACGGCATCATCACGTACAGCACCGACCATCGCCTGATCGGGACGCGCATCGCCGCGCCCGAGCACGCCGCCGAGGCGCGGCAGGGGATCGTCCGCGGCGACGTCGCATCCGTGCAGCAGCGCAAGTCGCTTCGCACCTACGCCCCTGTCGCCGTCCGCGGCGGCACCGGCGTCGTCGTCATCCACCAGGACTACGCGCCGATCGCGCGCGCCGCGAACTCGACGTTCCTGCCGGTCGCCGGGATCTTCGAGGGCGTGCTGATCCTCCTCTTCGTCGCGCTCGTGCCGATCCTCCGGCGCGTCACCCTCCGGATCCGCCGCCAGATGGACGAGATCCAGCGGCGCGCCCACTACGACGAGGTGACCGGGCTGCCGAATCGGACGCTCTTCCGCGCCCAGGTCGACGCGGCGCTGGCCGCCGGCGACATGGGGGCGGTCGTGCTGCTGCTCGACGTCGACCACTTCAAGGAGGTGAACGACGCGCTCGGCCACGAGCTCGGCGACGAGCTGCTGCAGGGCATCGGCGAGCGGCTCGCGGGCCTCTGCGAGGACGAGATCGCCGCCCGGCTCGGCGGCGACGAGTTCGCGGTCCTGCTCCCGCACGGGTCGGCCGAGCTGGCCGAGGCGTTCGCCGCTCGCATCCACGAGGCGCTCGAGCAGCCGTTCGAGCTCGGCGGCTTCTCGCTCGAGGTCGCCGCGAGCGTCGGCATCGCCGTCTTCGGCGAGCACGGGGAGGACGCGGACGCGCTGCTCCAGCACGCCGACGTCGCGATGTACCTCGCCAAGGGCGCGCACGCCGGCACGGCCGTCTACAGCGCCGAGCAGGACACGAACGACGCCGAGCGGCTCGCGCTGGCGGGCGAGCTGCGCCGCGCGATCGAGCAGGAGGAGCTCGTCGTCCACTACCAGCCGAAGGCCGACCTCCAGACCGGCCGGATCGTCGGCGTCGAGGCGCTCGTCCGCTGGATCCATCCCGAGCGGGGCTTCATCCCGCCCGACGCGTTCATCCCGATCGCCGAGCGCACCGGCCTGATCAAGCCGCTCTCGACCTACGTGCTGCGGACGGCGATCGACCAGTGCGCCGCGTGGGCGGCCGAGGGGCTCGACCTCCACGTCGCCGTCAACCTGACCATCCCCGACCTCCTCGATCTGGAGTTGCCCGACCGGATCGCCGCGATGCTCGCCAAGGCGGGCGTCCCGGCCGGGCAACTCGAGCTCGAGGTGACGGAGAGCACGATCCTCGCCGACCCGTTCCGCGTCCGGCACGTGATCGACCGGCTGAACGAGCTCGGCCTCGGCTTCGCGATCGACGACTTCGGCACCGGCTACTCGTCGCTCGCGTACCTGAAGCAGCTGCCGGTGCAGACGATCAAGATCGACCGGTCCTTCGTGATGGACATGATCGAGAGCGAGAGCGACGCCGCGATCGTCCGCTCGACGATCGACCTCGCCCGCAACCTCGGCCTGCGCGTCGTCGCCGAGGGCGTCGAGACGGAGGCGATGTGGGACGCGCTGCGCGAGCAGGGCGCGACCCTGGCGCAGGGCTACCTGATCTCGAAGCCCGTCTCGGCCGCCGACCTGGCGCCGCTGCTCGTGCGCGTCGCGGCGGCGTAGAGCGTCTCCCAGTCGGGCACCTCACGGCGCTCCGGCAGCCCCTCGTGCGCCCGTGCGGTCGAGAAGAGCGCGGGATCGGGCTCGATCCAGACGCGCGGCAGGTCGAGCCGGTCGGCGTCCCAGCAGGCGCCGACGGTCGGGTCGGAGGAGACGAGCCCGTTCGTGTGCTCGAAGCAGGCGTAGCGGAGCGTCTCGAGCTGCGCCGGCGTCGTCCCGAGCAGCCCCTCGGCGTGCAGTTCGGTCGCGAACGCGGCAGCGCGCGGCCCGTGCTGCGGGTCGCGCCCGTCGCTCTCGCGCATCGAGTCGTGCAGGAGCGCGAAGAGGAAGATCACGTACGTGTCGGCCCCGTCGAGCGGCTCCGCGAGCCAGAGCCCGTTCGCGCCGACGGTGCGCCAGTGCAGCTCGCCGTGGATGTGCGAGCCGATGCCGGTGCTGCGGGCGCGGACCTCGGCGATGAGGGGTCCGAGTGGGGATGGGTCGCTAGGCACTCGGGGATTCTCGCGCAGTTGCCGGAAGCACCAGGCAAAGTCGCAGCGTCCGACGACATAGCCGTCCGCTGTGACTGGTTCGCTGAGAGACTCCCCAAGGTGGATGGGTCACATCTGCATGCAGGCCTTCATGAGGCTTTGCTGACTACGCGCGTCGCTCGCGCGGTTGAAGCTCTGGATCCATCGCTTCTCGCCGAGAGAAGCAACCTGTCGGACGCTGAGGCGCCGGATCGGCTGTCGCGGCACATTGCTTGGCTGATCGCCGACGCGATCCGCGGGTTGCCCGACGAAGAACGCGCGCGAGCCGGGGCAAGGCTCGTCAGCCGCGTGATTCAGGCGCTTGAAGGCCTGACGCCTCAGGAGCGTCTTGGCGAGGAGGCGCTGATCGAGCCCCCAGCGGTTCTAAACGCCGTACTCAGAACGCTGCCCGATGGCACGCCAGAGCGAATCGAGCGGCCACTAACGCCCCTGCTCGACACGACCGTATTTACGAACGCGCGCGGAGAGCCCGCCGTTGGCCATGAGATCCAGAGCGAGGTCCACTCGGCTGAATCCATCGACCTAGTCATGGCGTTCATCCGCTACACCGGCATCAGGCCGCTCGTTGACGTGTTGAGACGCCATTGCGCCGACGGCAAGCCGCTTCGCGTGCTTACAACGACCTACACCAACAGCACCGAACAGCGAGCTCTGGACGAGCTCCAGGAGCTTGGTGCTGAAGTTCGGGTGTCATACGACACGACAACAACGCGTCTCCACGCCAAGGCATGGCTCTTCAACAGGTCTGGCGGTTATACGACCGCCTATGTGGGGTCGTCGAATCTGACCTATTCAGCTCAGGTCGCTGGTCTTGAGTGGAATGTCGCCTTTCGGGCGTTCGGAATCCAGATGCGATCGGAAAAATCGAAGCCGTCTTCGCTAGCTACTGGGAAAGCAAGGATTTTACGCGCTATGACCGCGAGGAGTTCGCCCGTAAGACGGCGACATCGGCAGGAGATCACGGGCCCTTCTCAGCCCTCTAGAGATCGAGCTCCGCCCGTTCCAACAACGATTGCTCGATCAGCTGGCGGTCGCCCGATCCCAGGGACGGCACAAGAATCTGCTCGTGGCCGCGACCGGTACAGGAAAGACCGTTATGGCAGCGGTCGACTACGCACAATTCGGACGGAGTTGCCGCGGGGCCGACTGCTCTTCGTAGCGCATCGCGCAGAAATCCTTGAGCAGAGTCTCGCGACGCTTCGCTACGTCCTTAGGGATCCGGCGTTCGGCGAGATGTGGGTCGGTGGGCGTCGGCCGTCGCGGTTCGAACACGTATTCGCGTCGATCCAGAGCCTTAACGCTGCGGGCATCCTCCAGATCGACCCGACTCACTTCGACATGGTCGTGATTGACGAGTTTCATCACGCGGCAGCACCGTCGTACGACAGGTTGCTCAGTCATCTTCAGCCGCACGAGTTGCTTGGTCTAACCGCAACGCCAGAGCGTGCTGACGGGGTCGACATTCTCAAATACTTTGACGACCACATCGCTGCGGAACTCCGTGTTTGGGATGCAATCGATCAGCAGTACCTCGCGCCCTTCTGGTACTACGGCGTGCATGACGGTGTCGACCTCCGAGACGTTCCATGGCGAAGAGGCGTGGGGTACGACGTGGAAGAGCTTACGAACGTTCTTACGGCCGATCACGTCTGGGCGAATCGCGTTCTTCAGCAACTCCGGCGAACGGTTTCTGATTCGCGCGCCATTCGGGCACTCGGCTTCTGCGTCAGCGTCCGGCACGCCGAATTCATGGCCAAGGCGTTCTCTGCGGCTGGGGTGGCAGCGGTTGCCGTGACGGGCCAGACGCAACATGAGACCAGGATCGGAGCACTTCGGGATCTCGCTGAGGGCCGGGTCTCAGTTGTATTCACCGTCGATCTCTTCAACGAGGGCGTCGACGTTCCGAACGTGGACACGCTTCTCCTGCTGCGCCCAACAGATAGCCCGACACTGTTTCTCCAGCAGTTAGGGCGAGGACTCCGAAGGCCTCTGGAAAGACCGTCTGTACTGTGCTCGATTTCGTCGGGACGCATCGGAAAGAGTTCCGCTTCGACCGCCGATTCCGGGCGCTCCTCGGGGGGAGTCGGAGCGATTTGGAGCGACAGGTTCGCCAAGGATTCCCATTTCTGCCGGCGGGCTGCCACATGCAGCTCGATCCCGTGGCGCGAGACGTCGTTCTTCGGAGCATCCGCGAGACGATCCCATCAACGTGGCGTCACCGTTGCGATGAGCTTCGGGCTCTCGGTGACGTCAGCCTCGCTGAGTATCTCGACCTGACCGGTCTGGAGATCGAAGACGTCTACGCGGGGAATCGGAGCTGGACGGACATGCGGCGTCACGTCGGTCTCGTCACGGAACGGGCTGGCGGGAACGAACCGACGTTGCTGCGCGCGATCGGCCGGATGCTGCACGTAGACGACGCCGAGAGACTGAACTCCTACACGTCGCTGCTTCGGCTGGAGTCTGCGCCAGACCCGACGACGCTAACCGAAAGGCAGCGACGCTACTTGAGGATGCTGGTGAGTTCGCTTACGAGCCTGCGCCAGACGGAGGCGATGAACCGAGCTCTCGAGGAGATCTGGTCGCATCCGCAGGTGAGGTCGGAACTGATCGAAGTATTGGCGCTGCTGAACGGCCGAGCGGCGCATCTACATCGTTCTCTCGATCCGGCCGGGGACATCCCGCTACACGTGCACGCTCGGTACACAAGAAGCGAGACGCTTGCTGCCCTCGGGGTTGGCAACGGGGCAAAGCCACCTGCATGGCAGACCGGCGTCTGGTGGGACGCTGCTTCTCAGACCGACGCTTTCGCCTTCACTCTCGATAAGAGTGTCGGCGGCTTCTCGCCGACAACGCGCTACCGCGACTCTGCAATCAGCCCCGAACTCATTCACTGGGAGAGCCAAGGCGCCACCGCGTCCGATGGTCCGACCGGCCAGCGATACATCCATCACGTCGCGCAAGGAACGAGGATCTTGCTGTTCGGTCGGTTGCGGGCTGACGACCGATCATTCTGGTGCCTGGGCGACGCGGCATACGTTCGTCACGAGGGCGATCGCCCGATTGCGTTTGTGTGGCGGCTGCATCACAGCCTGCCGGCAGATCTCTACTCGGACTTCGCCGCAGCTGTTGCCTAGGGCCCGCGATGTCCACTCAGCCCGACGCGCGTCTTTGACCTCGTGCGTTAGCGATCACCGACTACGCACTCGTCGTCGACCAGCGACCGGTAGATGGGTGATCCTTGATCTATGTGGCAGGACGCCGGACGCCTCCATCTCTCGCCTTCTGACGTTACGGCGTTCCTCGCCTGCGAGCATCTGACGACACTCTCGCTCGCGCACGCGCGCGGGGAACTCGGCCGGCCCGACGTCGAGAACGAGCAGGCGCAGCTGATCTTCCGCAAGGGCCTGGAGCACGAGCGCGCCTACCTCGAACACCTGCGCATCGACGGGAAGACCGTGCTCGAGATCCCCGACCCGCGCGGCGACTACGACGGCGCCGCCCGCGCGACCGCCGACGCGATTCGCGCCGGCGAGGCCGACGTGATCTACCAGGGCGTCTTCGCGCACGAGCACTGGCGCGGCGTCGCAGACTTCCTCCTCCGCCGGCCCGACGGCGTCTACGAGGCGCTCGACACCAAGCTCGCGCGCAGCGCCAAGCCGGCCTACATCCTCCAGCTTCTCTTCTACAACGAGCAGCTCGCGCGGATCCAGGGGCCGGCCGACCGGAGGATCGACGTCCTTCTCGGCAACGGCGAGCAGGCGACCTTCGACCCGCGCGAGTTCGCCGCCTACTACCGGCGCGTCCGCTCGCGGCTCGAGCAGTTCGTCGCCGACCCGCCGCCGACCGAGCCGTACCCGGTACAGCACTGCGATGTCTGCGACTTCAAGGCCGTCTGTGACTCGTGGTGGGACGAGGTCGACCACCTCACCCGCGTCGCCGGCGTCTATCGGACGCAGATCGAAAGGCTCGCGGCCGCCGGGATCACGACGCTCGCGCAGCTCGGCCGCGCGCCCTCGGAGCCTGTGCCGCCGGGCGTCAACCCGGAGACGTGGGCGAAGAACCGCGAGCAGGCCGAGTTGCAGTTGTACGCGCGCGAGACCGGCGAGGACATTTACCGGCTGCTGCCGCAGCAGGAGGAAGCCGGCTTCGCGCTCCTGCCCGAGCCCTCGCCGGGCGACCTCTTCTTCGATTTCGAGGGCAACCCGTTCTGGGACAAGGACGGCTTGCTCGAGTATCTCTGGGGGATCCTCGACGTTGATGGCGCCTTCACCCCGTTGCACGCGCACGACCATGACACCGAGCGGCAGGCGTTCGAGCGGTTCATCGACCTCGTCCACGCGCGCCTGCGCGAGTACCCCCACCTGCACGTCTACCACTACGCCGCCTACGAGATCACGGCGCTGAAGCGGCTGATGGGCCGCTACGGCACGCGTGAGACCGAGCTCGACGACCTTCTCCGCCGCGGCGTCTTCGTCGATCTCCTCAAGGTCGTCCGCAACGGGGTGCGCACCTCACGCCGCGGCTACGGGCTGAAGGAGATGGAGGCGTTCCTCGACTTCGAGCGCGAGGCGGAGGTGAAGGACGGCGGCACCTCGATCGTGATCTTCGAGCAGTGGATGCAGACCGGCGAGCAGGCGCTGCTCGACCAGATCGACGAGTACAACCGCGAGGACTGCATCGCGACGCGTCTGCTGCGCGACTGGCTGCTGGAGCTGAAGCCGCTGGCCGGGCCGATCGCGCCCGCGCCGCCGCCGCCGGAGCCGAGGCCGGTGCCGGAGGCGAAAGAGGAGCGGGCCGAGCTGCGCGGGGAGCTGCTCGAGGCGGGGGAGGAGCTGGCGGCGCAGCTGCTCGACTACCACGATCGCGAGCGCAAGCCGGTCTGGTGGGCCTACTTCGACCGGATGGAGCGGACGCCCGAAGAGCTGCTCGACGACCCGGAGGCGATCAGTGGCCTCGAGCAGGACGGCGAGCCGGTGCGCGTCGACCGTTCCTGGGCCTTCACGCTCGTCTTCCCGCCGCAGGAGCACAAGCTCGGCGTGGGCCAGCAGACGGCCGATCGCGCGACGGGGAAGTCGCCGGGCTCGATCACCGAGCTCGACCGCGAATCGCGCCGGCTCGTGCTCAAGCGCGGCCGCTCGTTCGAGGACGTAGCGCTGCCGGAGGCGATCCTTCCGAAGACCGCCTTCAACACGCCGGAGCAGGAGGCGGCGCTGATGCGCTTCGGCCGCTCGCTCCTCGCCGGCGACCGCCACTACCCCGCACTCGAGTCGATCCTGCGGCGCGAGCCGTTCGACCGGCCCGTGCAGACGAGCGACCTCGACGAGATGAAGGAGCTCGTCCTTGGGCTGGACGATCGCCACCTCGTGATCCAAGGCCCGCCCGGCTCGGGCAAGACCTGGACGTCCGGCCGCCTGATCGCGCACCTGCTCGCGAACGGGAAGACGGTCGGCGTCGCCTCCACCAGCCACAAGGCGATCCACAACCTGCTCGACGCCGTGGTCGAGGCTGCCGGCGAGCTCGGGATCTCCTTCGACGGCCGCAAGAAGGCGAGCGCCGGCAACCCGGAGTCGTACTACGACGCGCCCGGGATCGAGGACGTCGATCACGCGGATGAAGCGGTCGGCGCCGACCTCGCCGCCGGGACAGCGTGGCTCTTCGCGCGCGAGAACCAGGCGGTCGACTACCTCTTCGTCGACGAGGCCGGGCAGGTGTCGCTCGCCGACGCGCTCGCGATGGGGACGGCGGCGCGGAACGTCGTCCTCGTCGGCGACCCGCAGCAGCTCGACCAGGTGATCCAGGGGACGCACCCGTTCGGCAGCGGCGCCTCGGTGCTGCGGCACCTGCTCGGCGACGAGGCGACCGTCCCGCCCGACCGCGGTCTCTTCCTCGAGCGCACCTACCGGCTCCATCCGGACGTCTGCGGCTACATCTCGGAGGAGTTCTACGAGGGTCGGCTCGAGCCGGCGGACGTGGCACGCGAGCGGACGACGCCGCTCGGCACCGGGCTGCGCTACATCGCCATCGAGCACGACGCGCGGCGGCAGGAGTCACCGGAGGAGGTCGAGGCGGTGCGCGCCGTGGTCGCGGAGCTGCGGGCTGCGGGCGTGAACGACCTCGTCGTCGTCGCGCCCTACAACGCGCAGGTGAACGCGCTCGCCGAGGCGCTCCCGGGCGTGCGCGTGGGAACGGTCGACAAGTTCCAGGGCCAGGAGGCGGACGTCGTCGTCTACTCGATGGCGAGCTCGAGCGGGGAGGACGTCCCGCGCGGCCTCGACTTCCTCCTTCGCGCAACCGGCTGAACGTCGCGATCTCGCGGGCGCGATGCCTCGCGTACCTCGTCTGCTCGCCGCGGCTGCTCGAGGTCGACTGCCGGACGATCCCGCAGATGCGGCTGGCGAATGCGCTTTGTCGGTTCGTCGAGCTGGCCGACGCATACTCCGCCCTCCTCGCGCGTGATAGATGCATGACAATCCGCGCGACCCCAGGCCCGGGCTGCAGCGGTCACACGGCAAGAACGTCAAGAGACTTGCTGGACGGCCGCGCGGATCCGCGGGCTGGGCTCGGTGCGCTTGCGCGCTGGGACCACGAGAAGCACACGTGCTCTCTTCGCCGTCGTGCGCTGCCAGAAGCCATCCGCAGCCTCGCCCGCGCCGCCGCGATCCACTGCGACGGAGGCGTCGAAGGCGCGCGCTCTGCGACGAGCGATGCCGCGGATCGAGGTCTACGTGCTACCGCGCACGCGTGTAC
>CAWETB010000015.1:0-1574754 GCA_963811885.1 uncultured Gaiellaceae bacterium | reverse complement strand
CCACCTCCGAAAGCCCCGCTCAAGCGGGGTTTTCGCTTTCTTAGGGAGGCGATGGTCGCAGACGTGGGCAGCATGATGGGCAGCTTTTGGCGCTCGCACGCCCGCGATCAGTCATCCTGCCGTGATGGCCACCGGACTAGGAGTCGGCGCCGACGTTGAGCAGGCGTTGCAGGGCGTCGGCGTACCGGCCTACGTCGTCGACACAACCGGCATCGTCCGCTGGATCAATCCGGCGGCCGAGCGCCTCCTCGGCGACATTCGCGGCCGCCAGTACACCTCCGTCATAGCACCCGAGGACAGGCCCGCCGCCCGCGACCGATTCACTCAGAAGATGCTCGGCACCTCCCCGACCAGCGAAGCAACTGGCCAGCTCGTCTCCACCGCCGGGACGCGAGTACCAGTGGACGTCAGCTCGGTGCAACTCAAGAGCGGTGAAACGGTGGTCGGCGTCTTCGGGTTGATCGAAGAACACGCCGACACCACAACCAGACCACCGCCCCCTCATCTCACTCCTCGTCAAGTCGAGGTGCTTCGTCTGCTGGAACAGGGCCGCTCGACAAAGCAGATCGCTGCTGAGCTCCACCTGAGCACCGAGACAGTCAGGAACCACGTCCGCCGACTCTTCCGGGCTCTCGGCGTCAACTCCCGACTCGAAGCCGTCGCCGCCGCCCGGGCCGCATCACCCGACTGATCGACGCACGCCGGATGTGCTCACCGAGTTGCGCGGCGGTGCTCATGAACGAGCACGAGTGGCGGCAGCGCTTGTCAAAAAAAGGCGGGCGAAGGGCTCGGGAGGACTTCGGCGAGGCGTTCGAGGAGCGCCAGCAGCAGCGGTGGATGGAGCAGCAGTACGCCGAGACTCGAACTGTGATCGTGTCTCGGCATCCTGGCGAACTCGGCGCGGCCTAGCTGGCACTTGCGAGACTCACTGGGAAGTCGAAGGGGCCATCGAGGTCGGCATCTCGGAGAGAGCTCGAACGGAGGTGCCCGGGCTCAGCAGGCTTAGGAGCAGCTAGGTTCCGTCCGCAGAAGGGAGGCGATGTGTGGCCAGCTCGGCGCGGGGAGAGAGCGAGGTGACAGAGCGGGCGTCGCCGACCGACGGCGTGCTCAGGTCAGGCTACGACACCGCCGGCTTCTACGACGAGGCATTCGAGCGGGACGCCGGCGGCGCGGTCGTCCCGCGTCCGCATTACTCCGAGTTGATCGCGCAGATCTCGGCCATGGCGGGTTCCGAGCTTCGGCGTGCCGCAGAGCTCGCCAACCGGTCGTTCCTGCACCGGGGCGTGACGTTCACCGTCTACTCGGACGGTCAGAACGACGCCGCCGAGCGCATCCTGCCATTCGATCCCATTCCGCGGATCCTGCCTGCGGGCGAGTGGGCGATCGTCGAGGCGGGTCTGCGACAGCGCATCAAGGCGCTCAACAGCTTCGTCCACGACGTGTACCACGGGCAGGAGATCCTTCGTGACGGGATCGTGCCGCGCAGGCTCGTCGTCCTTGCTCGGCACTTCCGTCGAGAGGTCGTAGGGATCGACGTTCCCCACGACCAGTACGTCCATGTCGTCGGGAGCGACCTGATTCGCGGCGACGATGGTCGCTGGCTCGTGCTCGAGGACAATCTGCGGACCCCGAGCGGGGTCTCGTACGTGCTCGCCAACCGCCAGATCATGACCCGGACGCTGCCCGACTGGTTCGCCGACCTGGGCGTGCGCTCGGTCGACTCGTACGCGGAGCAGCTGCTCGACAACCTCATCGGACTGTCCCCCCGACGCGCCCTTCCCGGCGCGCCCGGCGGGCCTGCGGTGGTCGTGTTGACGCCTGGGATCTACAACTCGGCGTACTTCGAGCACGCCTTCCTCGCCCAGCAGATGGGTGTCGAGCTCGTCGAGGGCCGCGATCTGTTCGTCCTCGAGAACCGGGTCTACATGCGCACAACCACCGGGAGGCGGCAGGTCGACGTCATCTACCGCCGCGTCGACGACGAGTTCCTCGATCCGCTGGCGTTCCGCTCGGAGTCGATGCTCGGCGTCGCGGGGCTGCTCGGAGCCGTCCGGACGGGCAACGTCACGCTCGCCAACGCGATCGGCACCGGCGTCGCCGACGACAAGGTGATCTACCGGTACGTCCCGGAAATCATCCGCTATTACACGGGCGAGGAGCCGATCCTCGACAACGTTCCCACCTACCTTCCGAGCGAGCCGGACGAGCTCGACCACGTTCTCCGCAACCTCGACTCGCTCGTGGTGAAGGCGGCCAACGAGAGCGGCGGCTACGGGATGCTGATCGGCCCGGACGCTGACGAGGCCGAGCTCATGGACTTCCGCGAGCGGATCGCTGCGCGGCCGAGGGACTACATCGCGCAGCCGGTGATCCGGCTTTCCCGTCACCCCACCTTCGTCGCCGACGAGCAGGGCGACTCCGGAACTCTCGAGGGGCGCCATGTCGACCTACGGCCATATGTCTTGAGCGGCGCCGATGGGATCACCGTGCTCCCCGGCGGGCTTAGCCGCGTTGCCCTCGTGAAGGGCTCGCTGGTCGTCAACTCGAGCCAGGGCGGCGGGAGCAAGGACACCTGGGTGCTTCAGTGAGGCTCGCGCAACCATGCTGAGCCGCATGGCGGAGTCGCTGTACTGGATCGGGCGCTACGTCGAGCGGGCAGAGCAGACCGCCCGCCTCACCGAGGTGACGTTTCGGCACACGCTGGTGATGGGGTCGACACGCGAGGCCGAGACGCGGCGCCATCGCCACTGGGCGGCACTGCTCGACATCGTCGGCGAGCGTCCGGCATTCGAACCCGACGATCCACCCGACGAGCAGAACGTGCCCGCGCATCTGATCTTCTCGTCGGACAACGGAAACTCGATCGTGGAGTGCATAGCTCGCGCGCGCGACAACGCTCACACGATGCGACATCAGATGGCGACTGAGATGTGGGAGGCCCTCAATCGCTTCCATCTCGACATCCAGCGACCGGGTCGGCGTCGCAGCGCGGCCGCGAACGCCGAGCGCACGTCCCGCTTCTGCCGCTCCATCGCCGACTTCAGCCACCTTTTGCAGGGGATCACGGACTCGACGATGCCCCGCGAGGAGGGGTGGTACTTCCTGCAGGCGGGCAAGTTCCTCGAGCGGGCGGAATGGACCGCGCGCACAGTCGACGTGAACTACAGGCTGCTCGTCGACGGGGACGGCGAGGGTGGCGACCGCCTGGCGCTCGTCGCAGCGGCACATGACCCCGAGCCCTGGGGCACCCTCCTGCGCTCGCTCTCGGCGTACGAGTCGTACCACCGCATCGAGAGCAGAGGCGTTCGGCCGAGCGCAGTGATCGAGCTGCTGATTCTCTCGGCGGTCCTGCCGCGCTCCGTCCGGTTCTCCATCGGAAAGGTGGACGCGGCGCTCGCGCACATCAGCGAGGAGGCTCCCGGGTACAACGGCTCCGAGCCGATCCCCGGGTCGCCGAGCGGCAGCGAAGCGCGTCGGGAGGCTGGTCGCCTCCATGCGGAGTTCACCTATCAAAGACTCGACGACCTACTCGAGCGCGGCTTGCATATGTCTCTCCTCGACATCCAGCGGCGCTGCTACCGGATAGGCGATCGGGTCGAGGACGAGTTCTTCACCCACCGGACGTTGCGGGCACAGGATGCGCTGACGTGAGGTACCGGATCCGGCATCGCACGACCTACCGCTACGAGACCCCGGTCTTCGAGAGCTTCAACGAGGTGCGGCTGCAACCCTTCGCCGGGGCGTCCCAGACCCTGCTCGACTTCGATCTGCTGATCGAGCCGCCCGCCACCGTCATCTCGTTTCGCGACTACTACGGGAACGCGGTGCACGACTTCGGAATCCCGTACCTGCACGATCGCCTCGTGATCGAGGCGACGAGCGATGTGGTCACACATATCGGCGCCGAGGAGCCGCTGAGCGGCCCCGCCGAGGGGGAGCAGGACGAATCGATCGGCCTGCGGGAGCTGGCGGCCGACGAGGCGCTGGTCGACGAGCACTCCGAGTTCCTCGGAGCGAGCCCCTACGTCCCGCTCGACGACGGAACGGCGGAGTTGGTCGAGGCTCTCGTCGCCGAGGACCCGCAAACGAGCGCACTCGGGTTCTTCACCCGCGCCGCCGGCCACGTGCGGTCACGGCTCGAGTATCGCGTCGGCACGACGACCGTGGAGAGCTCCGTCGCCGAGGTGCTCGCCGGGGGGGTGGGCGTGTGTCAGGACTTCGCACACGTCCTGATCTCGCTCTGCCGCCACGCCGGGCTGCCCGCCCGGTACGTCAGCGGCTATCTCGGCAGCGTCGAGGCGGCGGCCGCGTCGCACGCCTGGGTCGAGGCCTACACGCCGCCGTACGGTTGGGTCGGGCTCGACGCGACGCTCGGCGAGCGCTGCACGGGGCAGCACGTCAAGCTCGGGAGCGGGCGTGACTATGCCGATGTCACGGTGCTGCGAGGGACATACCAGGGAGGCGGCGAGGCGGCGCTCGAAGTGGAGGTGACCTGCGAGTCGCTGGGCGAACTCGGGCTCTCCGCCCAGCCGCAGGTCGAACGTGACGAGCACGTCGGCAGGCTCGTCGCGATCCAGAATCTCGGAGCGATGAGGCAGTATCAACGTGGCGCGGTGATGGTCCAGGCGATGGGTGGGATGACGCAGACGCTCACGCTCGACGAGCTGCCGCCACCGCGTTCGCAGGTCCGCCCGGAGGACGGGCCCCCCAGTCAGCAGCCACAACAGCAGCAACAACCGCCGCCCGGAAGGCGCGCTCGATGAGGCTGCGGCTCGGCTGCCGGTTCGAGCACGACGCGGCCACCCCCACCGCCGCGATCGTCCTCGTCGAGCCGCATTTCGACGCGGCCGGCGGGATCGTCGCTGAGCGATGGGTGAGCTCGCCGCCCGTCGAGGCGACGGGCTACATCGACCTGTACGGCAACAGGTGCCGTCGCCTCGTGCTTCCGGAGGGCGTCTCGGCGTTCTCTTACGACGCGCTCGTGACCATCTCACCCGATCCGGAGGCGCTGCCGGGGCCGGAAGACGTGCAGCATCGCGTCGAGGCGCTGCCCGACGAGCTCCTCCACTGGCTGCTGGCGAGTCGGCTCTGCGAGTCCGACACGCTGTCCGAACAGGCCTGGGAGCTGTTCGGCGCCACCGGTCCAGGAGTCGAGCGGGTGCAGGCTGTCTGCGACTGGATCCACGGCAACGTCGAGTACGGGGTCGCGAGCGTGCCGACGACGGCGACGGTCGAGGTCTTCGAGCGACGCGGCGGGATGTGCCGGGACTTCGCCCATCTGGGCGTTACGTTCTGCCGGGCGCTCGGCATACCCGCCCGATACGTGTTCGGCTACATGCCCGACATCGGGGTTCCGGGGCCGTACCCGCCGATGGACTTCCACGCCTGGTTCGAGGTCTGGCTCGGCTCGCAGTGGTGGACGTTCGACGCCCGCTTCAACGTGCCGCGGATCGGACGGCTGCCCATCGGGCGTGGTCGCGACGCCGTCGACGTAGCCATGGTGACGACCTACGGCGCCGCTACCCTGCTGCGCATGCACGTATGGACGGACGAGGCGCCCGACGATGCCGAGCTTCCTACCGACCACGTCGTGGCGGAGACGCACGGCGATCTGTTGTGAGCGCGCCACGTGGGTGAGTCGCTCGGCGATCTGATCGCCACTCTCGGGTCGATCGACGACGACGAGATCGACTGGCAGAACGTCCGGCAGACCACCGTCCTGATCCAGCAGAGCTTCGCCTACGAGTACCCGGGGCCGATCGCTTCGCTTCGCCATCGCTTGATGGTCGTCCCGCCCGACTACCACGACGACCAGCGGCTCGTGACGCACAAACTCCGGGTCTCGGGCTGCGACATCGATACCGAACGCTCGTACGACACGTTCGGGAACGTCGTCCTCGACCTCAGCATCGAACAGGTCGAGCGCGAGGTCGAGTTCACGACCTGGGCGGTCGTCGAGCGCGAGACCGCCGTCAACGGCGCGGACACGCCCGACGCGATCACATTCGACCAGCGCTTCGCCGAGCCCTCGCGCCTCACTCGACCGGATGACCGGTTGCGCGCCGTCGCAGCCGAGCTCCGTGAGACCGGAGCCGGGGGCGTGGAGCTCGCAGAGCTCATCAGCAGGCGCGTGTTCGAGCAGTTCGACTACGGCCATGGCGTCACCGCGGTCACGACAACGGCCGCAGAGGCATGGGAAGCCGGGATCGGCGTCTGCCAGGACTATGCACACTGCATGCTGGCGCTGTGTCGGCTCTGCGCGCTGCCTGCCAGGTACGTCTCGGGCCACGTGCTCGGCGACGGAGGCACCCACGCGTGGGTCGAGGTGCTCGTCCAGCATCCTCAGGACGCCGACGCCCTGCGGGCGGTGCCGATCGACCCGACCCACGACCGTCGCGCCGGCCTCCGTTACCTCACCGTCGCCGTCGGGCGCGACTACTGCGACGTGCCGCCGACCTCGGGGACGTTCGAGGCACCGTACGAGGGCATGCTGACGACGCATAAGCGCGCTGCCGTGACCGGGGTCGAGTACGTGAGGCCGAACCGAACCCGCAGGCGTGGTCCCGTCAGGACGACGTAGCGCCGTTCGTCGCGCGCACGAGCGCCTCGAGCCCGGGCAGGTGGCGCGTACAGAGGGCGGGAAGACCGGCGTGCTCGACCTCGTACACGATCGCCGGAATACCGACCTCGACGAGCCAGTCGTCGAATGCTCCCGGACAGGGGCCGCCCACGTCGTCCACGATCGAGAGGCCAGCCGCCCGACTCAGCCCGTCGACGATGGCACTGGACACATCGCCGCGCGGCAGCAGGAGCTCGAGCGGACTGTGGAGGTCGACCACGAGCGGCGGGCGCAGACGCTCGACCAGCCTCATCAGGGCCTGCGTCTCGGGCTCGGACCCGGCGTGCTCGCCGGGTGAGGAGAGATTCTTCCGGTTGGCGACGACGCGTCGCGCGTCCTCGATGCCGGGCGGATAGGTGTATGACTCGTCCGACCGCCAAGAGGTGGCAGGGAAGTTGCGGTTGAGGTCAACGCCCGCCGCGTTCTGTCGCGTGCCGTTGATCAGACCGTCGGGGTTGGCGACGGGCACGACCGCCCAGCCGGTGCTCCGTCCGGGGACTCGCTCGAGGAGGCGGCGGGCGACCAAGGCGGTCACCCCCTCCTCGCCGTGCTGGGCGGCGACGAGGAGACCTTCCGGCGGCCGATCGGCCGCCGGGAGGAACACACGCAGCGCAACACCGTCCCGCGAGCGCCCGTACTCCTGGGCTCGCCAGCCGTCGAGGAGGTTCCCCGTCACGTGCGCCACCGTAGCGAGGGACTGGGGAACGCGTCCGCGGCGCTGTGCGGCCGGCACCGAGAAAGCGCGCCCGCGCTTTCAGCCGCGTCAGGAAGCGCCGCTGAACTTGCCGCGGCCACGGCTATATCGGGTCAAGGCACGCGCGCCGATGTGACGTAATTGCCTACTCCGATCAGTTCGCCGTCCGGGCTGAAGAACGGAAGCGAAGTCATCGTGAAGGGTTGCAGAGCTCCGTCGGCGGACCGGAGATAGACAACGTCGGAAACGGGCGTTCGCCCCGTGAGGGCGCGCGCGAGCGGCTGCTCGTCCAAGGGGTACGGGGACCCATCGGCGCGCAGCCCGAGCACGCCGCGAGCGCGCAGATCAGCGAGGGTCACTTGCTCGGGAGGAAAAGGCAAGTCGAGTACGGATGCAACGGCGGGGTTGTAGAACGGAATCGATTCGTCAGCCTTCACGACGAGCACGCCCTCGTCCGCACGGCCCGCCAGCGCGAGCAGAACCAGCGGCTCAATGTCGCTCGCGAGCGAGTGTCGGTCTGCGACCGCATGCTCCTCGATAAGGTCGGCGGTCGCGTTCAGCTGCAGTTTGTCCAGCAGCGGGAGGCCGAGCGCGTTTGCGCGTCTCCGCTTCTCCTCATCGGGCGCGCCCGTGTGGAGCATCAGGCGAGTCCGCGGCCGGAAGCTTCGGATTACTTCCGCAGCTCCGAAGCCGTCCAGGCGCGGCATATCGGCATCGAGCAGCACGGTGTCGGGGTAGTGCTGCGCCACGAGCCGTACAGCCTCCAGCCCATCGCTCGCTTCGCCGACGATGGTCACATGCGGAAGGAAGCCAAGCAACCCGCCTAGCAACTCACGGAGAACGGCATCATCGTCTGCGAAAACGACGCGGGCCGGCGCAGGTAAGCGTTCCGTCCCCTCCACAACGCTCTCCCCTTCGCACTTCGTAACGCCGCTCGACACACTAGTGGTGATCGGTGGCCCCGGCCCATGCTTCGGACAGAAGTCCAGAGCAAAGTGCGTCAGGTGGCGCAGTGCCGTACCCGCACGCGCCTATATTTCGTTCACCGAAGCGAGGACGGGCTAGAGGAGTCCGTTCACCTAGGGGTCGAATCCTTCGGGGTTCCGGCGTGAGGTTCGCGCTCGCACAGCAAGATGGGGAACGACGGCAGCGAGCGCGAACCTTAGGCCCAGAGTTGTAGGTCAGGCGCGAAGCGCGAGCTGACTCGATCCAGGTGATGGCCTCGTCAACGGTGCAGGAGACCCAGAGCTGCTTCCACTGAGCGTGGCGGCCGATGTCGGCACTCCGGATCAGCGAGGCTGCCAGCGGCGGAGTGCAGACAATCGCCAGCGCGCAGCCTTCACATCGTTCACGAGGGGTCCAGGCCCTCACTTACCCTAGCCAGCTCCATCTGCGGCACGAGGTCTAGGTCGACGTCGCGAAGATCGAGCAGAATCAGCATCCCAGGCTCGAACCGTTCGTCCGTGCAGAGTGCCTCGAAGAGCTGGCCGAACTCCGCCGCGAGTGCCTGACCCGTCGCCGTACGGTGACATCATGCGGTGCTCGATCGAACTCGAAAAGCCAATCCATACGCGTCAGCGTTCCCTCGTCAGGAGGAACGCCGGAACCTCTTCGAGCGTGGCGCGCTTCCCTGGGGCCGGCTGCGAGGGCTCGCCTGCAGAGAGGAGAGCCCGCGCAAACAGGCCCATCGTCAGACAACAAATCGAAGCCATCAACGCTGCAAGTAGCCGCATTTCATCGGTTGAACGAGTCCGGGCAACCGGCAGGTACGCAACTTACGAGCGCTCACGTTGTCGACTGGGGCGTGCACGGCGGCGCCGCACCCGTCAGTAGATGCGTGGATCCTTTGGGTCTCGCCGTCGGCCCTCTCGTACTTTGCAAGGAGACGGGTCAGGTCGTCGATCTCGACCCGCTGCCGTTCGATGATCTGCTCGTAATTGGTTGAGCAGTTGCCGAGCACCCAGAGCAGGACAATCCCGGTCGACAAAACCGGGGTTGGCGGGGCGCCGAGGCGCCCCGCCAACGAGGGGCTATGGCCCGATGCGCCGGAAGAAGGCGCTCGACGGATCGCTGCCGTGCGGCTGCGAGAAGAACGCCAGGAAGTCGCCGGTCGCCGCGAGGCCTTCGTAGTCGCCCGTGAAGAAGCCGCCCGCGTCGGGCGCGTCGAGCATGTCGAAGGGCACGTTGGTGAGCCGGTCCTCGTTCCCCCAGTTGAGGGGGCTCGTGCATGCGGTCGCCGTCGTCGGGTGGCAGTGGACGGCGAAGTAGTCGGTGGGCAGGGTGTTCGGATCTGCTGTGTTGTTGCGGAAGTCGTAGTAGGTGACGCCGATCGTGCCGTCGTTGGCAACCTCGACGGACGGTGTGAACGCCTGCTGGTTCCCTGACGGGATTCCGGTCGGCGTCTGGTTGACCTTGATCGGCGGTCGACCACGTGAGTCCACCGTCGAGGGACTGCGAGAACGCGATGCTGTCGTTCTGGCCACCGCTGAAGCGCGCGTCCTGCCAGACGGCGTACAGCCGCCCGTTCGCCCGGTTGACGCGCGATGTCCGGGATGATCTCGCCCGTACGGACGGGAGCACCGGTCTCGGGATCGGTGATCGAGATCGTGCTGAGCCGGTCGATGAGGAATGGGCCGGACCAGCTCACTCCCTTGTCGGTCGAGCGAAGCACGCGCACTGTGGCCGCCGCGGAGCTTGTCCGTGTTCTCGTTGTTGAACTCGGTGAGGATGTCCACGAGCGTGCCGTTCGGCTGCACGACGATCTGGTTGCCGATCGTCTGGTCGTTCTGCCCTGGGTCATAGATCTGGCGCGCCGGCTCCCACGACAGGCCGCCGTTCGTGCTCCGGGCGAACCAGGTCGGGCCTCTGAACGCGCTCGAACGGAACGACGCGACGACGCTCGGCCGCTTCCCCGGCGGGAAGACGAGTCGATCCCAGACCGCGTAGACGAGGCCGGCATTCGTCGAGTCTGCCGTGATCGACTGCTTGTCGTTGAACACGCTTGGCGCCGTGTCTCGTCTCACGACGACCGGGTCACTCCAGGTCAGCCCGCCGTTCGTCGACCTGCTGGCCAGCAGAGCGTGATCGAAGTCCTCCGTCGTGAACGGCGGACTCGCGTCGTTGAAGGACAGGCTCAGCTGGTACAGGTTGCCGTTCGGGCCCGAACGTGACCCACGGGTCGGTCGCCCGTTGGTAGTTGCCGCCGTTCGCGGCGGTCCCGCCCGAGCAGACCGTCACCTTCGGTATCGGCACGAGCGTGAAGCTCGTTCCCGCCGTTCAGGCTCACGCCGGCCACGAGCCCGCGCGCGCCGCCGTTCGACCAGCGGTCCTGCTGGAAGATGCCGACCACGTTGCTCGTGTTCGTCCGGTTGACGTCGATCCAGGGCTCGACCTCGCTGTTCAGGTAGACCGTGCCGGACTGCGAGCCGACCGCGTCGGCGGTGCAGCTCAGGAACGGGCTCGTTCCCGAGACCTGGACAAGCGGGCCGGGCGTCAGATCGCTCGCACCGGCGATGCCCACCATCACGGTGAAAAGGAGCGCGAGCGCCGTCAGGGCCGCGCCAAGTCGTCTCCCATGCATACCCTCCTCCTTCGGGTCGCTGAGACGTTTCGGCGGGCAGGCTAGCACCTTGTGCAACCGCACCACGCGGGCAGCCGAGCACGGGATGCGCGCAAACTCAGCGGACGAACTGACGACGAATTTCGAGTTCCCACAGCCTCCGTCGTCGACCACTCCTGGACAGCATCTGCGACAGCTGTAGCGACAGACGCCTCGGCGTAGGAAGGAAGGCGTTAGTCTCGCGGCGCGCAATGAGGGCTGGAATTTCGATCACTCTGCTGGCGCTCGTCCTTGCGGGCTGTTCGGGCGATTCGATCCGTGTTGCCAGGACTGATCTTCCGAATGTCGTGCTGCAGCCCGCTGACCTGGCTGGTTCGTTCGAGCAGTTCGATGAGGGGCGGCAGGCGAGCGCGGATCAGCCGGAAGGCGCGCGGGCTGAGGAGACTCGATTCGGCCGGGTTGATGGTTGGAAGTCGCGCTTCCGGCGCCGCGGCGGCGTCGAGGTTCGCGGCCCGCTCGTGATCGAGTCTCGCGCGGATCTGTTCAAGTCCTCTGGAGGAGCGAAGGACGAGCTCGACGAGATCGCGCGCGAGCGGGCAGTCGAACCGAGCGATCGAGATCTTGGGGACGAAGCTGTGGTCGTCTCGACAACCCAGGCCGGCTTCCCTCGCCCGCTCCGAACGTTCGTCGTTTCCTGGCGGAGCGCCAACGTGGTCGCGACCATCACAGCGAACGGCTTTCAAGGACGTGTAAACGAAGCGGACGCACTTCGGCTGGCACGCCTGCAGCAGGCACGGATTGCCGCCGCTGTGGGCTGAGCCCCGACTCGACCCGCGTTCGTCTGAAGTCGTATAGTCGTGCCCTCGGCGCCTGGGGAGGCGCCACGAAAAGGGGGAAAGATGAGGCCAAGAAACGGGCTTCTCGTATTGAGCGCCGCGGTTATCGCGCTCGCCGCCTTCAGCACATTCGCAGCGGCGAATCCGGCGTCCTTCGTGGCCGGACGCGCCGGTGCGACGCTGGGACCGTCCGGGTCTGTCGAGTATCGCGACATGACGCTCGGGACGACGCTGACGGAGTGCCCGCAGGCGGGCAAGATCGACCGGGATCCGAAGCCGCTCGACCGCCGAGCGATCGACGAGGTCGAGAAGAAATCGAGCGGCGGCGGCGACCGCCGACTGAATCAGGACTACTCCTGCTTCCCGCAGGACGAGACCTCGATCTCGATCAACCCCGCAACACCGAAGAACATCGTTGCGGGAGCCAACGACTACCGGTTGGGCACGGGCTCTTCGGGGTTCTACGCCTCCACCGACAATGGCAGCAGCTGGTACGAGGGAATCATTCCGTTCCCGACGACGCCGGCGACGCCGTTCAACGCAAACGGCTTCCTGCCGAGTGGCGGCGACCCGGTGATCGCGCACGACCGCGCCGGCATCACCTACTACGCGCAGATTGCGTTCAATCGCTACAACGACACGAACGGCGTCTTCGTTCAGCGCTCGACGAACGGGGGCTTCACGTGGTCGCGCGCGTGCGTGCCGATCAACGGTCCCTCGACGACGGACGACGTCGCGTCGTGCGGCGCCCTTGGCGATCCGCGCCAGCCCGGCGACGGCACCGTTGTCTACAACCAGGATGTCGACAACGTCGCGAACGGCAACATTCCCTTCAACGACAAGGAGTGGCTGACGTCCGGGCCGCGGCCCGAAGGTGTCACGCCCCAGTGCTTCAAGCCCGAGACGCGGGCTCCGGTCGCGTGCGACCCGGCAGTCGTCGGCGTCGACAGGCTCTACGTCACCTGGTCGAAGTTCGGAGCGACCGGTTCACCGATCAACTTCAGCTACTCGGACGATCAGGGGCGCTCGTGGTCGGCCGAGAAGGTGATCAGCGGCGCCGCGTCCTTCTGCGTCTTCAGCGCAGGGAACCGGTGCGAGTTCAACCAGGGCTCCGTGCCGACCGTGAATCCGACGACGGGTGGGCTGTACGTGTCGTTCATCAACGGCAACACGCCGGACGAGGATCAGTACCTGGTGGTGCGCTCGATGGACGGCGGCCAGACATTCCAGGGGCCGTTCCTGGTCACCTCGGTCTTCGACCTGAACTATCCGCGGTCGGGGACGACACGGCCGGACTGCACGCCACGGGGCCAGCAGGGCAACCGGCAGGTCCTGACCAACAGCTGCTTCCGGCTCAACTCGTACGGCAACATCACCGTCGACAAGCGCGGAGGCGCCTTCGCGAACGACCTCTACGTGGTCATCTCCGACAACCGTTTCGGCACCGCCGCGAGCTCGAACACCGACATCTTCTTGTTCAAGTCGGTCGACGGCGGCACCAATTGGATCGGGCCGACGCGGGTGAACGATGATCGTTCGGTCGCTCCGCCTGACCGCGACTGCGGGCGCAACGACGGCTTCTTGCCGACGCTCGCGAAGGTCAATGCAGAGTGCACGGCCGGAGCGAACTTCGGCAACGACCAGTGGTTCCCGTGGGTCGACATCTCGGAGGACGGGGACGTCAACGTCGTCTTCCACGACAGGCGTCTCGATACCGACTCGACGGGCTCCGAGTGGCCGACGAGCCGGTCGCGGCCGGGCAACTACCTCGGCTGGTTCTGGGGTGGCGTCTGCCGCGTCTCGACGGCGGACTCGCGCGACTGCGTGGCCCCGACGGCAGGACCGTCTGGTCTGTCGACGGCGAACCAGGACTGCCAGGACCAGGCGACGCCGAACCTCAGCTGCCAGGATCCGCCGCGCGGAGCGGCAGCGGGCTCGAACCAGACCGTGTTCCCGTTCAAGAACTACACGGTCTCCGACTCGCCGTACAACTTCGACTACACGTTCCGCGCCGGGATCTTCATGGGCGACTACGAGAACATCGACATTGTCGGTGACACCGCAGCAGCCTCCTGGACCGACGCTCGGAACGGTCGCTCATCGGGCAACTCGACGTCGCCGAACTACCAGTTCGGCCGCAACCCGTCGTGCGAGCAATCCGACGCGTTCTTCGACCGCTTCTCGGCGAGGAACGGCGCCGGCGGTGCGGACAAGGCCAGCAAGGCCGACGACGCGTTCGTCGTCACCCCGTGCCCAACTGACATCAAGGACAAGGGCCAGAAGTAATCCCAACTCACAGGCTTCTCTCCCCTGAGAGGAGCGAGCGAGGGCCGCCGACCCCGGCGGCCCTCGCCGCGCTCAGGGACTACGGAGAGTCGAGCGGCATCGGGCATTCGACCTGCGGCACCTTCGCCACAGCGAACCGGCCCGTCGCAGTCCGCGCCATGACAATTCCGCCACCGTCGCACCGGTGAAGCGAGACGGTCGCGAAGCGGGCGACGAAACCGCCCCCAGTGCCGGAGCGCACCGTGCGACGTGCAACGACCTCGCCCGCACGGGACACCGTGATCCTGACGCTCTGCGAATTGCCAAACCTGGCGCCCTGAACCGTTAGCGGACCGTCATCGACGAGCCGCAGCGAGGGCTGTCGTGTACCCCCAGACGCTGAGGCCGCTACGGCAAAAACCACAACGATGAGAATGAAAGTACGACGCATCGCAGCCAAATGGTAGATCGGTCCCCCTTTGCCCGCGTCGGCCGTTTCCAACGCATACCGGGCCTTCTGGGAGACCTCTCGTCGGCGCCTCCCCCGAGGCCCGATACAAGTTGCTATTGCAACTTGACGCCGCACACGCTATGAAGACGAAACGGGCAAGGCGACGCAGGCGCGGAAAGCTGGTGGGGGCCAGGTTCCGCGCCTGTCGCGCAGCACGATCAGCAACCGCCGCCGCTTTCGCTCGCACGCCCAAGACGAAGCCGGATCAAAATGGTCGAACCTCGAAGACACCGGCACGGGGAGTCACGGCGCAGCAGCCTACGACGTCTCCGCCAATGTCGTCTTCTTCGGCGGCGCCGAGTTCGACCCGCCGCCGCCGCTTGGAACCACCGGACGAACGCGTTACGTCAAGCGGATGACGCTCGAGGAAGCGCAGGGACCGGAGCTGCACACTGGATCGAGCAAGCTCGGCGCGTGCCGGGCTGGAAGTGAGGTTGACGACCGAGATCGACTGCGACCGCGACCGAGAGGCCGAGGATCTCGTCGATCGCGGGCTCTCACCAGGGTGCGACTGTCGTGCCGCCCCATTCCTCTGGCGCGACGTCGCGCACTGTCTGCGTCAGTTCCCAGCGATGGCCGCCGATGTCCTCGACGACACCGGAGCGCTCGCCGTACTCCCACGTCGTCAAGGCCTCGACCACCCGTGCGCCCTGTTCCTGCGCGCGAGCGAAGGCCGCATCGACGTCCGGCACGCGCACCTTGACGATGTGTGTCACTGCGCCGGCGCTCGGTGCGACTCGATCGGAGCCCGCCTCGGCAACGACGACGGCTCCATCTGACCCGACACGCAGCTGGACGCGGTGCGCATCGCCGATCCGCACCCGTTCCTCGAACCCGAGTGCGGACACCAGCCACTCGACCGCCGCCCGCACATCCGGATAGACGAGCACCGGCGTCACGGTCGCCGGCGGCGCAGAGCGATTCGCCAACATCGTGGAGACACTAAACGAGGCGCGGCTCGGGCGACCGGTGAACGCAGACGAGAAGTGTCCGAGCGTTGTAAGGTGATCCTTACATCTCGGCTTCGGAGTGACGTACATGTCTCAGGCGCAAATCCTCGTACTCGGCGCGATCGCTGGTCTCACCATCTTCCTCGGCCTGCCGGCGGGACGCGCGCGCGGCATGTCGACCCGCACCAGCGCGCTGCTCAGCGCGATCGCAACGGGGATCCTGCTCTTTCTCCTCTGGGACGTGCTCGCAGCCGGGATCGAGCCCGTCGAGACAGCGCTGACCGCCGCCGCTCTGGAAGACAGTGGCAGCTGGGCGCGGTTCGCCGCTCTCGCCGCGATCTTCGTCGTCTCGTTCACGGTCGGCCTGATGAGCCTCGTGTACTTCAACGAGGTGATCGCCAAGCGTCGGCGCCGCGACGGCATTCACAGCGTCGGCGCCGCGGCGATCGCAGAGTACGAGGCGCAGCCGTGGGGGCTCTCGCCGGCGCAGTCGCTCTCGCTGATGATCGCGGCCGGGATCGGGCTGCACAACTTCTCCGAAGGACTCGCGATCGGGCAGTCCGCCGCCTCGGGCGCGATCGACCTCGCGCTCGTGCTCGTCATCGGCTTCGGTCTTCACAACGCGACCGAGGGCTTCGGCATCGTCGGCCCGTTCTCGGGCACGAGCGAGCGACCGAGCTGGGGCTTCCTCGCCCTTGTCGGCCTGATCGGCGGCGGCCCGACCTTCTTCGGGACACTGCTCGGCCAGACGTGGGTCAGCGAGGCCGTCTCGATTGCCTTCCTCGCCCTGGCCGCCGGCTCGATCCTCTACGTCGTCGTCGAGCTTCTGGGCGTCTGCCGCAAGCTCGGTCACAAGCCGGTCGTCGCCTGGGGCCTCACCCTCGGCCTGATGCTCGGCTTCGCCACCGACTTCGTCCTCGTCGCCGCCGGCGCCTAGGTCGCGGCGCCGCGCTCAGGCGGCCAGCCGCAGCTGCAACGCGAGCATGAGGACGAAGGCGATCGCTGTGTGAGCGACGACGGCTCGGCGCGGTCCCTGATTCCACGCGTCCGGCAGGAGCTCGCGGCCGACCATCCACACCATCGCACCGGCGGCGAAACCCAGTGCGGCGGGGAGGAGCGCGCTGAACTGCTCGACGAACAGGAATGCGGGCACGGCGAGAAGCGGCTGCGGCAGGCTCGAGAAGACGCTCCAGCCGGCTGCGTTCCGGACCGGCGTCCCGCGCGGGACGAGCACGAGGCTGATCGCCAGCCCCTCGGGGATGTTCTGGATCGCAATGGCGGCCGCGATCAGGAGCCCGAAGGTGCCCGTGTCGCCGAAGGCGGCGCCGATGCCGATTCCCTCCGCCGCGGAGTGCGCAGTCATCACACCGACCACCATCAACGCCTTCCGGGCGTCGGCTCCGCGCAGCGTCCCAAGGTGGAGCTCTTGACGGTCGGCCACCACGCGGTAGGCGAGCGCGACGAAGACGGCGCCGGCAACTGCGCCGACGGCTGTCCGGCCGCCGCTTCGGTCGAGTCCTTCCAGAAGCAGGCTCGCGCTGGCGCCCAGCATCACGCCGGAGGCGACGGCGTTGGCGGATCCGAGCCAGCGGCCCGCGGCGCCGCGCCTGAACGCGAACGGCAGAGCGCCGAGACCGGTCGCGACCGCGGTCGCGAGCGCCGTGAAGAAGACTGCGGTAGCGGTCACGGTGCCAACGAGCGGCGGAATCCCCAAGGATGCGGAACGCCGCGCACACGCGCGACCGCGACCAGCAGTTCCGCTGTCTGCCGACGCTCGTCGCCGAGCGCGCGGCGGTGCTGCTCCAGGTACGGGCCGGGCAACGTGCCCGTTGCCGCCCTCAGCGCCCATCAGCAGCGTCGAATGCGCGCTGCCATCGCGTTGCAAGTCGCTCCATGTCGGAGGCGCGAACGTGCGTCCGGCTGCCCAGGCGGGCCATCTCCGGAGCAAGAACCGCGTGCGCGCTCATCGAGAGAAATGCTGCAGCGCTGAGCTCCCGGCGGCATCGGTGGCGTTCCCGATCTCACGCTCGGCCTTCTACTGATACGTCGCAGCGCTGGTGGCTACACCGGCTTCGGTTCCGGGCTCGTTCCCCGGAAGACGGCGAATGCGAGGAGCATGAAGCCGACGCCGGCGAGGATCAGCGCGACCCCGACGACGATGCGCGAAGATCGCGACCCCGGTCGCCATGTAGGAGACGTTGAGCGCGGTCGAGAGCGCGGTCTCGGTCACCCAGGTATTGCGGGCGGCGTTCGAGACCGGCTTGCCGCTCTCGTCCTTCAACGCGGCCGCCTCGTCGTTCGTGCCGGCAGGGTTGGTCGGATCGTCGGCGGAGACGAACCGTCCCATCTCGGCGTAGGTGAGCCCGGCGGAGGACTCGAGCGCGTGGATCCGCATGTACTGCGCGAAGCAGCGCGCTTCGGAGCCCGTGTCGATCGGCTCCTCGGCGACGTCGCAGCTCGGTGCGTCCACCGTCAGCTTCGCCTCCTCGATCCCCGGCGCGATCCCTTCCGGGCTCATGTCCGGCGAGCCGACGATCTTCTCCTGCGAGAGCTCGTCCTCGACGGTGCTCTTCCCGGCGATCCCGATCGCGATCGTCGCGATCCCGAAGATGATCAAGACCACCCCTGCGGCATAGCCGCCGAGTCGGAGCCACTTCGCGTGTTCCATCGTCACACCCCCGGTCGGTTGCGGAACTCAGGATTATGCACGACAGCCCGCCGTGCCGTCCAGGTGGCCCGCAGGGTCGAGGCGTCCACCGGTTCGTGCGTGTACTCCTCGCCGACCGCGGTGACCTCGAAGCCCGCGTCTTCGAGCGCGGCACGGACGTCCGCATCCGTGTGGAAGTACTGCCGGTGCTGCTCGCTGAAGGGGTCACCGTCACGGGGCTGCGTGAGCTCGATCGTGGTGTCGCAGATGCGTGTGGCCGCATCCACAGTGCTGGTGATGACGAACTCGTTTCCGGCCGACTCGCCCGCGACGACGGGGTTGGAGATGGTGAAGTCCATCATCGCGTCGGTGTGGAGATCGAAGACGAACCAACCGGCGGGCCGAAGGCAGCGGGCGACCGCGGCCATCGTCAGCCGCAGCTCGTCCGGATCGAGGTAGTTGAGACCGTCGAACGTGCAGACCGCTGCGTCGAAGACGCCCTCGACCGTCAGATCCGGGAGCGTCACCCGGCTCAACTCCACGTCGGGGCCGAGGCGCTCGCGGGCGAGGTCGAGCATCGCGTCGGATGCATCGACGCCGACGACCCGGTAGCCGCGTGCGATCAACTCGCGCGCGAGGATGCCCGTGCCGCAGCACAGATCGAGGACTGACTCGACGCCCTCGTCGTCCGCACTCCAGAGCTCGTGGAGGAACGACGCCCACCGGTCGTGGCAGGGGTCGATGACGATCTCGTCGTAGACCCCTGCCAGCTCCGAGTACGCCTCGACGTGCCTCACAGGCACGCCGCGCGTCCGGTCAGATTCCGAGGATCTTGGCCTTGCTGGCCGCGAACTCCTCGTCGGTGAGCACGCCCTGGGCGTGCAGGTTCGCGAGGTTCTGCAGCTGCGCGGTCGCGTCGTCCTCCGCCGGGGCCGGCGGCGGCGCGGCGGCCTGCTGCGCCGCGTACTGCTGGGCGTCCTGCTCTGCGTACTTGGCGTCCTGACGACGCGCCACGCGCCCGGACACGGCCGTCGCGGTTCCCGCGACGACGGCGGTGCGGGTTGCCATGCGTAGAAGTCCCATGTCGTTACCTCTCTATCTCGAAGGGGCGGGTCTAGCTTGCTTCGAACGCTTCCACGACATCGACCGGGATCCGGATCGAGTCGATCAACACGGCGTCCGCAGCCCGGAGAGCTTCGACCACCTTCCCGACCCAGAGGTTCTCGAACGCGATCAGCAGCGCGGAGCTGTTGTCCGGAAGATCGTCGCTGACCTCCTCGGCATCCTCGTGGCCCAACGCACCCGGCTGCGCGACGTCGATCGAGAGGAAGGCCGCGCCCTCCTCGTCGATGTCCGCTGCCTGGAGTGACGTCACGGCGCCATCTTCGTCCTTCATGACGAAGAGCAGATCGAGGACTCGAATCGTTCCGTTCTCCACGAGCTCCAAGATCGCCGGGGCGATCTGCCCCGTGAACTTGTTGCCGGGAAAACCAATGATGTATACGTCGACGGGGCCGACTGCCATGAGCTCTCCTTGTTTAAGACTTCGCTGCGGCTGAAGACATGTTCGAACGGATCACCGAGGCCCTGAGCACGCCTCCTCGTTCCGCAGAGTGAGTATACGCCGGGCTCTTGCCTCCGCTCGATCGGCTGGGCGGTTCCTTTGACGTTCACGCGCGTGGCTGAGTAAGTTGTCGCAGCAAGACCGCCGCCGGTCCCGGATCCCACTGACCACAGGAGATACCGATGCTCATCGCCGACTACACCTTCTTCGACCTCTTCTGGTCGCTGCTCGTGTTCTTCATCTGGGTGATGTGGTTCTGGCTCCTCTTCACGATCTGGTTCGACATCTTCCGCCGCGACGACATCTCGGGCGGGAAGAAGACCCTCTGGCTCCTGTTCACGATTCTCGTCCCCTTCCTCGGAGTGTTCGTCTACCTGATCAAGGAGAACGACGGGATGATGAAACGGGCCCAGGCGCGGGCACAACGCGATCGCCAGCACATGGACGAGTACGTGCGCCAGACGGCCGCGAGTGGGGCCGGCAGCGCGGCGGAGGAGATCGCGCGCGGGAAGGAACTGCTCGACCACGGTGTGATCACGCAGGCCGAGTTCGACGTCCTCAAGACCAACGCGCTCACGCCCTAGGTCACAGACGTGGCCGCTGAGACATCCGTGCTGAGCGGGCTCGAGCCGCGTGCCTTCTGGGAGCCACTTCGAGGCGCTGACGAAGATCGCGCGGCCGTCGCGGCACGAGGAGCCGGTGATCGAGCACGTGCGCGCGTGGGCCGAGCAGCACGGGTTCGAGCTCCAGCAGGATGCGGGCCGGAACCTGGTCATCCGCGTGCCGGCCACACCGGGCCGTGAGGGCGCCCCCCTCGTGACGCTGCAAGGGCATCTCGACATGGTCTGCGAGCGCGACCCGTCGAGCCCCAACGACCCGGCCGAGGGGCGGATCGCACTCGTGCGGGACGGCGAGTGGCTGACCGCGGACGGGACCACGCTCGGGGCCGACGACGGCGTCGCGATCGCGGCGATGATGGCGCTCGTCGAGGACGAGTCGCTGCCCCACGGGCCGCTCGAGCTGCTGATGACGGTGGCGGAGGAAGTCGGGCTCGAGGGTGCGAACGCGCTCGATCCGGCGCTCGTGACGGGCTCGATCCTCGTCAACCTCGACAGCGAGGAGGACGGGCGGCTGACGGTCGGGTGCGCCGGCAGCACCGACACGTGGATCCGCATCAAGGCGCCGCGCGAGGCGGCGGAAGGCGACCAGGTCACGCTCGGCGTCACCGCGAGCGGCGGCAGCGGCGGCCACTCCGGCACCGGGATCGCGCTGGGCCGGTCGAACGCCGTCAAGGTGCTCGGGCGGGCGCTGCGCGAGGCGCACCAGACCGTGCCGTTCCGGCTCGTCTCGCTCGCCGGCGGCAAGAGCCGCAATGCGATCCCGCGCGACGCGATCGCGATCTGCTCCGTCGCGGCCGACCAGGAACCCGCCTTCCGGGACGCGGTGGCCGCCGCGGCCGCGACGATCCGCGATGCGTACGTCAAGACCGACGCAGGCGTCACGGTCGCCGTCGAGCCTGCCGACGCACAGGAGCTCCCATGGACGGACGAGGGCACGAAGACGCTGCTCGACGCGATCGCGCTCGTGCCCACAGGCCCGCTCGCCCTCAGCCCCGACTTCGACGACCTCGTCGAGACGAGCACCTCCCTCGGCGAGGCGATCACCGAAGGCGACGAGCTGACGCTGCACAGCCTCTCGCGCTCGTCGAACGACTCGGCGCTGCCCGAGGTGATCGCGACGCTCGACGCCGCGGCGCGACTCGGCGGCGGCGAGCTCGAGGTGAAGAAGAACTACGGCGGCTGGCGACCCGATCTCGACTCGAAGGCACTTGCCGCCGCGCGCGGCGCGTACGAGCGCGAGTTCGGCGAGCCGCCGATCATCACCGCTGTGCACGCCGGCCTCGAGACAGCGGTGATCGGGACGAAGGTCCCCGGCCTCGACATGCTCTCGTTCGGGCCGCAGATCGAGTTCCCGCACTCGCCGGACGAGCGCGTGAGCATCCCCACGGTCGAGCGCTTCTGGCGGCTGCTCGTCGTCTTCCTCGACGAGATGTCCGATCCGGCGAAGTAGGGTCTAGACGTGCGCGGGCCGCTCCCCTGGATTCTCGCCGCCGTCGGCGTCATCGCCGTGATCATCGTCGGTGCCGCGATCGGAGGCCGTGACGACAGCGGCGAGGTGGTTCCCGCGGGCGAGTGGACGCAGAGCGTCTGCGGCGCGATCGGCGTCTGGCGGGGCGAGCTCGAGGACATCGTCAATGACGTGCGGGATCCCAACGCACAGACCGCGGCGGGCAGCGAGGAGCCACAGTCCGAGACCCCACAGGGACGAACGGGATTCATTCGCAAGGGCCTCGAGCGGGCGGTCGAGGCGGCGGACACCCTGGTCGTGGGCATCGACGACGCGGGCATCCCCGACTCACCGGAGGGTGAGCAGGCAGCAGAGACGGTCTCCGACTGGGCCGACTCGGCGCAGAAGGAGCTCGAGGACGCTCAGGACTCGCTCGACGAGGAAGCGGACTCGCTCGAGCAGGCGATCGAGCAGCTCACCGGCGCGGCGCGGGCGATCGGCACGGTGCTCGCCGGCGGCGTGCAGACGGTCGCCGAAGTCACCCGGCTCGATCCCGAGCTCGCCCGCACGGCGCTCGAGTCGAGCACCTGCCAGCAGCTCCACGCGGAGAGGAACCGGTGAGCACCTCCGACTGGATCCTGATCGCGATCGAGGGCCTGCTCGTGATCGGCTTCATCGCCCTCGGCGTGCGGTCGGGCGGCATCGGCCTCGGGCTCTGGGGCGGCGTCGGCACGCTCATCCTCGTCTTCGGCTTCGGCCTCGCCCCCGGCGAGCCGCCGGTGAGCGCGATGCTGATCATCATCGCGGTGATCTCCGCGTCCGCGGCGATGCAGGCTGCCGGCGGGATCGACTACATGGTCCTGATCGCCAGCAAGGCGCTGCGTGCGCGCCCGAGAATGCTCAACTTCGCCGCGCCGTACGTCTCCTGGCTGCTCACGATCCTGACCGGCACCGGGCAACACCTTCTTCTCGCTGATCCCGGTGATCAACGAGCTCGCGTACGCGAACAAGATCAGGCCGGAGCGGGCGCTGGCGGGCTCCGCCGTCGCCTCGACCTTCGGCATCACCGCGAGCCCGGTCGCCGCCGCGATGGCGACCATGCTCCCGCTCGTCGAGGTCTACGGCTACGACATCGTCGACGTGATGCTGATCACGATCCCGGCCAGCATCGTCGGCATCTTCGCGATGGCGCTCGTGATGAACACGCGCGGCAAGGATCTGGACGACGACGCCGAGTTCCAGCGCCGGCTCGCTGCGGGCGAGATCGCGCCGCCGGCGCCGGCCGGTGAGATCGAGCTATTGCCGTTCGCGAAGCGCAGCGTTGCGATCTTCCTCGCCGCGGTCGCCGCGATCTGCATCTTCGGCGTCTTCGAGGGCCTCCGGCCGACGGTCCCCGCCGAGGGTGGCGGCGTCGAGCCGCTGGCGGTGACGCCGATCATCATGATGTTCATGCTCTCGGCGGCGGCGTTGATCCTGATCTTCGCGAAGGTGGATGCGGGCGACGTCGCGAGCGCGCCGATCTTCAAGTCCGGGATGATTGCCATGATCGCGCTGTTCGGGATCGCCTGGATGGCGGACACGTTCATCGCGAACAACGAGGACGCGATCGTGACCGCTCTCGGCAGCCTCGCCGAGAGCTGGCCGTTCACGATCGCGCTCGCGATCTTCCTCGTCGCCGCCTTAACAACCAGCCAATCGGCGGCGACCCGGACGATGGTCCCGCTGGGGCTCGCGCTCGGGATCGGCGCCGGCTACATGATCGCGTTCTGGACCGCCGTCGCCGGCGTGCTCTTCTTCCCCGCCAACGGGACGCAGATCGCCGCCGCCGAGGCCGACGAGACCGGCTCGACGACGCTCGGCAAGCGCGTGCTCGACCACTCGTTCCAGCTGCCGCTGCAGATCGCCTGGGTCACGACCGCGCTCGTCGGCTGCCTGATCGTCTATCTCTTCTTCGGCGATCACACGCCGGCACCGCCGGTGCCCACCGTGCCGTGATGTGAGCGTCGGCGAAGACACCGGCCGGAAGGCCGCGGGCGGGGTCCTCGCGGCGGCATGCGTGTCGACCTTCGTCGTCAACGCGAACACCTCGGCGGTCACGATCCTGCTGCCGACGATGAGCGAGGACGTCGGCGCTCCCATCGCGCAGCTGCAGTGGGCGGTGACCGGCTACATGCTCGTCGGCGCGGCCGTGATCGTGACCTCGGGCGCGCTCGGCGACGTGTTCGGCCGCAGGCGCGTGTTCCTCGCCGGACTCGCGCTGTTCATCGCCTCGTGCGTGCTGATCGCGCTCTCGACCGGCGGAGCCGGGATCATCGTCGGGCGCCTGATCCAGGGTGCTGCGGGCGCGACGATCCTGGCCTGCGGGATGAGCCTCCTCTCGGTCGCCTCCTCCGGCGCGGGACAGATGCGGGCGATCACCCTCTGGGGCGCCGCTTCTGCAGCCGGCGCGGCCATGGGCCCGCTGATCGGCGGTGCGCTCGTGTCCCTGAGCGGCTGGCAAGGTCTGTTCTGGCTCGACGCCGCGATCGCCGCAGCGTGCGTTCCGCTGACGCTCGCCAGGGTGCAGGAGTCGCGCGACCCCGGCCGATCCCGCTCGATCGACTTCGCGGGCACGCTCCTGATCGCGGTCGCCCTCGTTCCGCTCGTGCTCGCGTTCAGCAAGGGTGGCGACTGGGGCTGGACGTCGGCAGCGACGCTCGGGTGCCTTGTCGCCTCCGTCGTCGGCGCGGTTCTCTTCGTGGTCGTCGAGAAGCGAGTGTCCACGCCGCTCGTCGACCTCGCACTGCTCCGCAACCAGGTGCTCGTCGGGGCGACGCTGGCGATCCTGATCGTGGCGGGCGCGATCAACGGCCTGATGTACATCCTCAGCCTCTATCTCCAGGATCCGGCGACGTTCGGATTGAGTGCGCTGGAGACCGGAGTGGCAACGCTTCCCGCGGCGGCCGCGATGATCGTCGTCACACCGTTCATCACGCCACTCGCGGCCCGCATCGGTACGCGGTTCGCCATCGTGGCCGGCTTCGGTCTCGCCGCTGTCGGGTTCGGAGTGTTGGCGTTCGTCGAATCGTCCTGGAGCTACGCTGCTCTCGTCGTCCCGCTCGTCGTGCTCTCTGCCGGGCTCGGGCTGGCCAACGGGCCGGCGTCGTCGGCGTCGACCGCCGCCGTCCCGCAGGATCAGGTCGGGCAGGCCTCCGGGATCTCGAACATGGCCCGGTACATCGGCGGGTCGGTGTTCGTGGCCCTGGTCGCGACAATCTTCAACTCGGTCACGGTCGACCGAACCGACGCGGGCGCGTCGACCTCGGAGGCGCTCGCGGCCGGCCTCTCGCGGTCAACGCTTCTGCTGGCGGTCTTCTCCGCCCTGGGGATTGCTCTTTCGCTGCTCATGGCCCGCCACTATCAGGCGCCGCCGAGAGCGATCGATCGCGCCGCAGCGGCGGCGGCCACTACACACACGCTCCCGGTACCGCACCCGGACGCGCAGGCGGACGGTCGGCAGGACGCGGGTCGAGGGCCGGGGATTTCGGTGCCGTCCGCGCTCCCCGAGCAGTAAGCGGCGCCACGTGTCAGCAGCTTCGAGCCGAGAGCCCGGAAACGAGCTCCTGCTCTTCCTCGCCGACCTCGGCGCGGCGCTCAGCGCCATCGGCGAGACCGTCGACGCGATCGAGCTGCGCCTCGCCCTGATCGCGCGTGCCTACGGGCTCGAAGACGCGCGCTTCAGCGTCTTCCCGACCTCGCTCTTCCTGACGCTCGGCCGCGGCGAGGCCGCGACGATCGAGCCGACGAGGCGGCTGTCGGCGACGCCGCGTCTCGACCAGATCGCAGCGGTCCATCGCCTCGCCGAGGAGGCGGAGCGGGGGGCGATCGCTCCCGGGGACGGGATCGCGCGGCTCGAGGAGATCCGGTCGATGGGGAGCCGCTACGGGCCGCTGGCGAGCGTGCTCGGCTACACGACGCTGACGATCGGGATCGCGCTGATCCTGCGGCCGGCGCCGCGCGACGTCGCGGCCGCCGCCCTGCTCGGAACCGTCGTCGGCGTCCTGCGGCTGCTCGCGCGCGGGCGGCGCTCGCTCGAGGTGCTGATGCCCTTCCTCGCCGCCTTCGCCGTCGCCTTGCTGACCGCCCTGGCCGTCAAGTACGAGGTCACCGATCCCGGCCTGCGGGCGATGATCGCCGCGCTCGTCGTCTTCATCCCCGGCGTCGCGCTGACGACGGCGGTGCTCGAGCTGACCGAGGGCCAGATGATCTCCGGCTCGAGCCGGCTCGTCTGGGCCACCATGCAGCTCGGTCTGATCGCATTCGGGATCGTCGCCGGCGTCAGCGCCGCCGGGGTGCCTCCGGAGCGCGCGTTCTCCAGCTCCGACGCGCTGCTCGGCGACTGGGCGCCCTGGCTCGGCGTGCTCGTCTTCGCCGTCGGCGTCACGGTCGCCCACTCGACGCCGCCCGGCTCGGCTGCTGTCGCTGCTCGTCGTCCTCTACGCCGCGTGGACCGGCCAGGTTCTCGGCGACGCGTTGTTCGGCGCCTACTCGAGCGGCTTCGTCGGGGCCGTCGTGATGACGGTCGTCGCGTACCAGCTCGCGCGGCTCCAGTCGACGATGCCGGTGTACGCGATGTTCCTCCCGGGGTTCTGGCTGCTCGTCCCCGGCTCGCTCGGGCTGATCGGGCTGACGACCTTCCTCGCCTTCCCGGACTCCGCCTCCGGAACCGACGTCTTCGCCGTGATCGGCGCGATCGCGGCGGTCGCGCTCGGAGTCCTCTGCGGCGTCGAGTTTCACCGCTGGGCGATTGGCGCCGAGCGGCGTGCACAGGCTGTCAGACGGCGCGTTCGGCCCCCCGGTGCCTGAGCTCCTGCGCCAGCTCGACCGCCTGGACGATCGCGACGGCCGTCAGGGCGACGCTCCCCGCGAGCACGAGGACGAGTCCGAGACGGGGAGACGCGCCGATCACCGCGCGGGCGTCCAGCCAGTCGTCGAGCGCCGTCCAGCCGATGACGAGCCCGCTGCCGAGCACCCCGATCACTCCCGGCCACGACCCGAGCATGCGGATCCACAGCAGCGCGAGCCCGGCCACGATCGCGGCCAGCCAGCCGTCGTTCGGGCCCTGCGTCCCGTCGAGCCGGATCGGCCCGTCGGCGAGCCACGTCACGAAGACGCCGACGAGGATGGCGGCGACCGCGATCCGGCACACGAGCCGCCGCTGCACCTCGCGGCCGCCGGGCGGGGTAGGGTCGGGCATGGCTGACGACGCTACCACTCCCGTTCAGCGCCCCCGGCGGCGCCGCTGGCCGGCGATCACCGGGCTCGCGTTCGCGGCGTTCTTCGTCGTCGTCTACCGGCAGGTGCTCGGGATCACGCAGCGGCCGAGCTGGCCGCCGCCGGCCGACGCGGTCACGTCTGCCGGTGCTCAGGCGGCGACCGAGGCGTTCGTCGCACGCGACGGCACCCGTCCGCACGATGCGGCGCTGCCGTTCGCGTGGTCGACCGCGGCGACGATCGAGCCGCTGGTCGAGGGCGCGAACTTCTTCCCGCGGATCTTCGCGGACGTGGAAGCGGCGAAATCCTCGGTGCACATCCTCATGTTCGGCTGGCGCGAGGGCGAGGTCGGGATGGAGATGGCCGCGCTCCTCCGGCGGAAGCTCGCCGAGGGCGTCGAGGTGCGGGTGATCGTGGACAGCTTCGGCTCGCGGCCGTACAAGGAAGCGAACGAGATGTTCACCGGGCTCGCCGAGGCCGGCGCCCAGATCGTCGTCAACGACGTCTTCCCGCTCGACCGCGACGGTCTCTTCCCCGACGGCCAGCACGTCGACTGGCGCCAGGACGAGGTCGGCCGCGCCGACCACCGCAAGCTGTACGTGATCGACGGCGCCGTCGCCTGGACGGGCGGAGCCGGGATCGAGGACCACTTCCGAGAACGGCGGCTTCCACGACGTGATGGTCCGCGTCACCGGCGCCGTCGTGCGGCAGGCGCAGGCCGCCTTCCTGACGAGCTTTCGCGGTCACGGCGGCCCGCTCGGAGCCGACCTCTCCGCGTACTTCCCCGCGCCCGGCGACGAGGGCTCGACGCCGATCGCGCTCGCGCAGGTGATTCCCGGCGGCCACGTCGCAGCGTCGCAGGCGATCCGCGAGCAGATCGACGGCGCGCGCCGCCGGCTCGACGTGATGAACCCGTACGTCACCGACGCCGACATGATCGGCCGGATCCTCGCCGCGGCAAAGCGCGGAGTCGCGGTGCGCCTCGTCGTCTCGCAGACGTCGAACAACGCGCAGGCGACGGCCGCCCTGAAGCACTACTACGGCGATCTGGCGGACGCCGGCGTCGAGCTCTGGGAGCTTCCGGGCACCGTCGTGCATGCCAAGGTCGTGGTCGCGGACGACGTCGTCAGCTTCGGCACGGTCAACCTCGACGCCTGGGCGCTCTACCGCAACAACGAGATCATGATGCTCGCGCAGAGCGCCGAGACGGCCGAGCTGATCGAGGAGCGCCTGTTCGAGCCCGACATCGCGCGATCGCAGCGCGGCGTGCCGCCTGAGGGCCGGGAGCGGCTCGAGAGCCGGCTCTGGAGCACGTTGTCGTCGTTCCTGTGACCGGCTCGGCGGACTTCAGTCGAGCTCGTCGATCAGGTCGGCGATCGAGTCGACGATGCGCGAGGGCCGGAACGGGAACCGCTCGGCCTCCGGCCTGGAGGTGATCCCGGTCAGGACGAGGACGGTGTGCATGCCCGCCTCGAGTCCGGAGATGACGTCGGTGTCCATGCGGTCGCCGACCATGGCCGCCGTCTCCGAGTGGGCGTCGATCGCGTTCAGCGCGGAGCGCATCATCAGCGGGTTCGGCTTGCCGACGAAGTAGGGATCGACGCCGGTCGCGCGGCTGATCAGCGCCGCGACCGAGCCGGTCGCCGGCAGCGGCCCATCGGGCGTCGGCCCCGTCGGGTCCGGGTTGGTGGCGATGAATCGTGCGCCCAGGGCGATGAGGCGGATCGCCTGAGCGATGCGCTCGAAGCTGTACGTCCGGGTCTCGCCGAGGACGACGTAGTCGGGATCGCGCTCGGTCAGCGTGTAGCCGGCGTCGTGGAGCGCGGTCGTCAGGCCCGCTTCGCCGATCGTGAACGCGGTGCCACCGGGCCGCTGGCCGGCCAGGAAGTTCGCCGTGGCCAGCGCCGACGTCCAGATCGCCTCCTCGGGCACGTCGAGCCCGATCGCGCGCAGCCGGGCGGCCAGGTCGCGGCGCGTGTACATCGAGTTGTTCGTCAGGACGAGGAACGGCAGGCCCTTGCTCCCGCAACCGTTCGAGGAAGCGCTCCGCGCCCGGAATCGCGCTCTGCTCGTGCACCAGCACGCCGTCCATGTCCATCAGCCATGAACGAATCTCGCGCCGCTTCACTGTTTCCTATCAGGCACCGCTCAGTGGGCTACCGATGCCGGCCGCGCAGCTCCCCGACCAGTGCGCGATGCCGCGCGGTCCGCGGCAGGACGATCTTCGTCGCGCCGAGGAACGCCGCGTGCGCGCGCAGGGCTGCCGCGAGCTCGTCGACGAAGCCGGGCTCGGCGAGCGGGTCGAAGCCGTCCTCCCACCAGAGGCCGAGGACACGGAGCGTGCCCGTCTTGCGCTCGATCCGCGGCTCGATCCGCCCGACGAACCGCTCGCCCCAGAGCAGCGGCAGCACGTAGTAGCCCCAGCGCCGCTTCGCCGCCGGGACGTAGACCTCCCAGACGTAGTCGAAGTCCCACAGGCTGCGCAGGAGCTCGCGGTCCCAGACGAGCGGGTCGAGCGGCGCGAGGAATGCGACGCCGGGCTCGGCGAGCTCGGCGGCCTCCGCCAGCAGTCGGCGCCTCCTCGGCCAGGATCAGCCGATCGCCCTTGACGCCCTCGACCGTCACCGGCAGCAGGAGGCCCTCGGCGATCAGCTCGTCGCGGAAGCGGTACCGCTCGGCCGCCGTCGGCGCGGTGCCGATCCAGACCTCCTGGTTCCCGCCGCGCATGCCGAGCAGGCCGTGGGCGCGGTAGCGCGACAGGAGCTTGTGCCGGCGCTGCTCGTCCTCCGTCCGCCGCTCTGCGAGCAGCTCGGCCGGGAAGAGCCGCTCCGAGAGGTCGTACAGCCGCCGGTTGCCGTCGCGGCGGGAGATCGCCAGGACACCGGACAGGGAGAGCGCCTCGAGGATCGCGCGCACCTGGTTCGTCGGACGCCAGTACCAGTCGATCGAGGCGCGCGGCTCGACGTCGGTGGAGGACAGCGTCCCATCCTGCCGGATCTTGTCGAGCAGCTCCTCCACCAGCTCGGCGTGGTCGTCCATCTTCCCGTAGCCGTTCGACGCCTGGTACCGGTCCCAGCCGATCCGGTAATAGGGGAGCTCGGCGGTGGGGAGCAGAGAGAGGCCCTTGTTGTAGGCCTCGTACAGCCAGCGCTCGCGATAGAGCAGGTCGTCGGTCCACGCACGGGCGTATCCCTCGATGCGCGCCGCGAGCACGAGATCGTGGTTGCGCCCGGTGACGTCGAGCGGATCGAACTGGAGCGAGCCGAGCCGCTCGATGACGACCTTGACCGACGCCGGGTCGGCGGGCAGCGACCGAGGCGGCGCCAGCAGGTGGCGGCGGACGAGGAAGCGGCGGGCGGCGGCCCGGTCGACGGTCATTTCGGCCATCGCAGGATCGTACGCGGCTTCATCCGCATCGCATGATGTTCGGTGTCCACCACGGGGCGTAGCTTCCGTGATGTGATCGCGGGCACCCTCCAGTGCGGCTATTGAGGACGGTTCTGCGATGAGCTCCAATCCCACCCCACCGCCTGGAGCTTCTCCCGATCCGGCGGAGCTCCTCCGGAGTCGCAGCTACATCGCGCTCCTGGTCTTCGGCGCTGCGATCGGCGTGCCGGTGGCGACGGCGGCGTACTTCTTCCTCAAGGGCGTGGACTGGGCTCAGCACTACCTCTACACAACGCTCCGGGGGAGCTGGGCTTCGATGGGGAGCCGATGTGGTGGCCGCTGCCGCTGCTCGCGTTGGGCGGATTGATCGTGGCGCTTGCCATCCGCTACCTGCCGGGAACGGGCGGTCACTCGCCCGCCGACGGATTCAAGTCATCCGGGCCGGTCCCACCGATCGAGCTCCCGGGCATCATCATCGCGGCCTTCGCCACGCTCAGTCTCGGGGCCGTGCTCGGGCCTGAGGCCCCGCTCATCGCCATGGGCAGCGGCCTCGGCGTGCTGGCGGTGCACCTGATCAAGCGTGATGCCCCAGCTCGGGCGAGCATGGTGATCGGGGCCGCGGGGAGTTTCGCTGCCATCAGCACGCTGCTCGGGTCGCCCATCGTCGGAGCGTTCCTGATGATGGAAGTGTCGGGGCTCGGCGGCGCCTTGCTGGGAGTCGTGCTGGTCCCGGGTCTGCTCGCCGCCGGCGTTGGCTCGCTCATCTTCGTAGGGCTGGACTCCTGGACCGGCTTCGGGACGTTTTCGCTCGCTGTCCCCAATATTCCGCCGGTCGGCTCGCCCGACGGCGCGGAGTTCCTCTGGGCTCTCGGGATCGGAGTCGTTGCCGCCGGACTGGGCACGGCGATCCGCATCCTGGCCCTCCTGCTCAGGCCCATCGTCGAACGCCGGATGCTGCTCCTGACACCGGTCGTCGGCCTCGCGGTCGGCGGGCTGGCGATCGCCTTCGCCGAGGGATCTGACCGGAGCTCCTCGGAGGTGCTCTTCTCCGGCCAGGACGCGCTGCCGGCGCTCATCGAGAACGCCGAGAGCTGGACAGTCGGGGCACTCCTGCTGGTGATCGTGTGCAAGGGCCTTGCCTACAGCGCCTGCTTGAGCAGCTTCCGAGGTGGTCCCATCTTCCCGGCCCTGTATCTCGGCGCAGCGGTCGGCATTGCCCTGTCGCACCTTCCCGGACTACCGGCGATTGCGGGCGCCGCGATGGGTATCGGGGCGATGACCGTGGCAATGCTCGGTCTGCCGCTGACCTCGGCCTTGCTCGTCACAGTGCTTCTCCCGGCCGACGGCCTCGCCCTGACGCCGCTCGTGATCGTCGCCGTCGCGGTTTCCTACGTCGGCTCGGCCCGGCTGGCGCCGGCCCTGGCATGGGCCGGGACGAGGTCGCTTGCGGCCACCTCGGGCTCCGTACCGCTCGATCGAGAAACGCCAGTTAGGTGAGCAGAACGCTGGCTGCGTCGAGGACGAGGAGCGCGGCGAGTACCAGGAGTGCGTAGAAGGTGACCTGCGGCTGGCGGCGACCGACTTCGCCCTGGGCTCCCTCCATGAACGCGATAACGCGTTTGCCGAGGAACAGGAACAGGATCAACGGGCCCCAGACGAGCGCGGTCGCGAGCGTGACGTAGACGGCGACAAGCGCCGTTTGCTCAGCGTCTCCGAGGCCTGCCGTGACGATCGTCGCCGCGGCCAGGCAGGTCAGTACAAAGCGCTTCGGCCCACCGATCCCGAGCAGGAACCCGGCGACGACAGTCGTGAGGACGCGCAACCGGCTGAGTCGTTCGACCAGCGCCTTCGTCCGAGCCTTCGAGCGTTCGTGCGCGGTTGCGCTGTCCGTCTTCGGTGGTCTCCGGTGGACAACGAGGGCCAGGGCGATCAGCACGACCGCGAGCGCGACCTCCAGCGCGGCTCGGAGATCTGGGTGGCTCGCTCTGGAACCCGTGACGGCGATGCCGAAGATCACGAGCACGGAGCACGTCAGGATCTGCGCTCCGACGAAACCGGCACCGAAGCCAAGCGCCTTCAGCCGTCCGGATGGCATCACCGCCAGCGTCGCGGCGAACCCGACCGCGCTGAGACCCGCCAAGAGGCCGTAGAGGACTACCTGAATCGAGGCGTGGAGCATCCGGAGGGTCGCACGTTACGTCAGCGGGTACGGTGGTTCCATGGCCGAAGTGGTCGAGACCCACGACCTCACGACGCCTTCACAGGACGGCTGGGCGGTGGACTACCGAATCCGCCGCGACGACGGCGAGGAGCTTCACGCGGAGGTCCGTTGCTGGGAAAAGGCGCACGCCGCCGCCGAGCGAGCAGCGAATGCCGACGCTCTCGCCGCGATCGCTGACCGGGGCAGCGCCGCTGCGCTCGAGTACGCGGAGCTGGTCGAGTCTCCGGCGACGCGCGGCGCGGTGCTGATCTCGATCTGGTTCGACCCAGCCGACGACGGCAAACTGCGCCGTCGCGTGAGCTACGAGCGCACGCCCGCGTAGGTCACCTGGCCCGTCCTCACTGCCGGGCCATCGCGACGCGGAGCAGCTCCTCCGGCCCGATCAGGTGATCCGTGTCCTCTGCGGCGTCGTCGATGTCGATCTGCACCCACTGGACATTGCCCGTGAACTCGCTGTCCTTCGGCCCGTAGTCGTCGCTCACCGGCGTCGCGGTGTCGCTGCCGACATCCGTCGTCTCATCGGCCGAGAACAGCATCGGCACGGTGCCGTCGACCCTCCCCTCGCCGACCTGCTCGCCGTCGACGTAGAGCTTGACGTCGCCGCCCTTCCCGAGCCCGCCGCCGTCGTAGGTGAACTCCATCCGCACCTGGTGCTCGCCCGCAGACATCGGTGTCGTCGCCGTAGACCTTGAATTGCTGCAGGCCGAAGAGGTTGTAACAGTACGCCGGCTTGCCGTCCTTCGCGTAGAGCGCGAAGCCGCCGAACGCGCCGCCCTGGGAGAGGATGACGCCGTCGGCACCCGCGTCGGGGACGTCGATCTGCGCCGTGATCGCATGCGACTTGTTCTTGATCGACAGGACCGAGTTCTCGGACAGCCGTCCCATCCGCCCGAAGAGGAGCTGCGACGTGCCGCGGGTGAGCTGCGGCCGGCCGGCGAGATCCGGGTTGAAGCGCTCGAACCTCCGGTCGTCGAGCGGGCAGCACGTTGTACTTCGCCGGCCTCGATCAGGAACAGGCGCTGCAGGTCGCGCAGCCGCTCGGGCTGTTCGGCCGCGAGATCGTGGGCCTGCGTCCAATCGTCGGGCGCATACAGCTCCCAGACGTCGTCGTCGAAGGCGGGCGACTCGGTGGCAGACCCACGGGATGCTGTGCCGCGTCACCGCGGTCCAGCCCTCGTGGTAGATGCCGCGGTTGCAGAACATCTCGAAGTACTGGGTCGTATGCCGGTCGTCGGCGCCCGCGTCGTCGAAGGTGTACGCCATCGAGACGCCGTGCAGCGGCTGCTGCTGGACGCCGTTGACACTCAGCGGCTCGGGAAGCTGCGCGACGTCGAGCACAGTGGCGGCGACGTCGATCACGTGGTGGAACTGCGAGCGGATCTCGCCCTTTGCCTCGATGCCGCCGGGCCAGTGCACGATCGTCCCGTTGCGCGTGCCGCCCCAGTGTGACGCGATCTGCTTCGTCCACTGGTACGGCGTGTCCATTGCGTGCGCCCAGCCGACGGCGAAGTGGTTGTACGCCGTCGGCGTGCCGAACTCGTCGATCTTGGAGACCATGAACTCGGTCGTCTCGAGCCCGAAGGCGCCGTTCAGGACGACGAGCTCGTTGAAGCACCCGGTCGGCGTGCCCTCTGCAGACGCTCCGTTGTCGCCGATGATGTAGTAGACGAGCGTGTTCTCGAGGATCTCGAGCTCGTCCAGCGCATCGATCAGCCGGCCGACGTGGTGGTCGGTGTGCTCGAGGAAACCCGCGTAGACCTCCATCTGGCGCGCCAGCACCGGCTTCAGGTCATCGGGCATGTCGTCCCACGCGGGAATCTCGGCCGGGCGCTGCGTCAGTTCCCCGTCAGCCGGGATCACGCCTAGCTCCTTCTGCCGGGCCAGCGTCCGCTCGCGAAGCGCGTCCCAGCCGTCGTCGAACTGGCCCTTGTACTTGTCCGACCACTCCGTCGGCACGTGATGGGGCGCGTGGGTCGCGCCGGGCGCGTAGTAGACGAAGAACGGCTTGTCCGCCATCAGCGCCTTCTGCTGCTTGACCCAGTCGATCGCCTGGTCGGTCATGTCCTCGGTGAAGTGGTAGCCCTCCTCCGCCGTCTTGGGCTGCTCGATCGGCACCGTGTCGCGGTAGATCGCCGGTGCGTACTGGTTCGTCTCCCCGCCGATGAAGCCGTAGAAGTGCTCGAAGCCCGAGCCAGTCGGCCACGCGCTGAACGGGCCCATCGGGCTCGTCTCCCAGACGGGCACCTCGTGGCACTTGCCGAACTGCGCGGTCGAGTAGCCGTTCAGCTTCAGCGTCTCGGCGAGCGGTGCGCACGTGTTCGGGCGGATCGAGTTGTAGCCCGGCGCAGAGGTCGCGATCTCGGTGATGCCGCCCATGCCGACCGCGTGGTGATTTCGTCCGGTGAGCAGCGCCTGGCGCGTCGGCGAGCACAGCGCCGTCGTGTGGAAGCGGTTGTACTTGAGGCCCTCCGCGGCGAGCCGCTCGGCGACCGGCGTGTTGACGGGGCCGCCGAAGGCGCTCGACGCGGCGAAGCCGACGTCGTCGAGCAGCACGATGAGCACGTTCGGGGCCCCCTCGGGCGGCCGCAGCGGCTCGATCGGCGGGAAGGACGTGGCGGGGTCCTTGGCGTCGTACGTGGTCAACCCGACCGGCGTCCTGTCCGGAATCGGCAGAACGTCTCGTCGCAGCTGCGGGCCTTCGCTCATTCGGTGCCTCCTGGTGGTGGCGCGTGTCAGGAGATCGTCCCGGCTCGCGGCCCGCACCTCATCGCCCAGAGGGGATGATGTGCCCGCGACCGCTGCGGCGGATGATCGAGGGCGATGTTCGTCGCTCTCGCCCTCGTGCTCTTTCTCATCCTGCCCGACCCGTGGAACGTCGTCGGCGGGGTCGTGAGCCTCGCGTGCGGTGTCGTCGAGGTCACGTACTGGCAGCGCCGGATGAAGCGCGTCAAGGTGGCGACGGGGGTCGAGAACCTGATCGGAGCGACCGGCGAGGTGACGGCGCCGCTCGCGCCGGTCGGGCAGATCCGCGTCCTCGGCGAGCTCTGGGAGGCGCGCTCGAGCTCGGAGCTTCCCGAGCGGACGATCGTCCGCGTCGTGGCCATGGACGGGCTGACGCTGGACGTCGAGCCCGTCGACCCGCCACCGAACGGAACCGACTCTAGAGCGGCGGCGCGCCCCCGAGCCCCTGCCGGTCGGCCGTGCGGGCGCGGTCGAAATCGGGTGACGACGAGAGCGCGAGAGCAACGGCCGCGTCGAGGCGGGCGAGCTCGTCCTCGACCGAAGCGCGGTACTCGGGCAGCACCGCGCCGTGGAGCTCCTCCAGCATCGCGCGCAGCCGCCGCGCCACCTGCACGGACGAGGCGCCGTACGCGCGGATCTCGGTCACGCCGAGGGCGAGGTACTCCTCCCAGCCGCGCACGGCGACGAGGACGCGTCCCGTCCCCGCGCTCCGCGCGGGCTCCGCTCGGAAGTCGGTTGCGCCGATCCGGTGGAGCAGGTCACCGAGATGGTTGATCACCTGCACGGCGGTCGTCGGGTCGTTGACCGCCGGCGAGAGTGCCTTGACCGCGATGTCGACCATGATCCGCACCGCGAAGGCGGGATCTTGCTCGATCGTCCGCTCGACGCCGAGGACGACCATCTGTCGAAGCCTGTTCTCGTCCCGCTCGTCGTCGGGCTCACCGCCGTAGACGCGGATCACAGGCGCACCGGCGGGGACGAAGTCCCCTGCGGCGTGGTTGAGCACGAGCGTGCAACGACGCTCTTGGGCAAAACGGACGAGCCGCGTGGCGTCGATCGCCTGGATCGAGCCGGCACCGCGGGTGCGCACGACCATCGTCGGCTCGTCGGGGAACTCCAGCGGCCCGCGCACGACCTCGGGGGCATCGTGGTCCGCTCGTCGCGCGGACGGCGGCGTCGAATGCGCGACGCCCCGCCGCGGCGGCGATCGCCGCGACGGCGACGGGTCGCAGTCGATGGACGAATCGATCGAGAAAGAACAGGAAGAGGAACATGTCTGCGGCCATCAGGACGCCGGTCACGCTGACGCCGACATGCGGTACGGAGTTCTCCTCGACCCCCGCCAAGAGCGTGAAGGAAAAGGTGAACGTCCCGACCAGCATCGCCAGCAGGACCTGCAGGACCTTGTCCCGGTACCAGAGGCGCATGTAGCGGGCCGACAAGGTGTTCGTCGCCATCTGGACGACGAGGACGCTGACGGTGACGACGAAGCCGGTCAGCGCCGCCGTTGCCCCGACGATTGCCGACAGCAGCGAGCTCGCCGTCGATGCCGAGTACTCGAGCGCGAGCGGAACCGTGATCCCGCGGGTCAGGACCGGCTCGAGCAGCCCGAGCACGGCGCCCGCGATGCCGCCCAGCAGCGGGAGGAACCAGAGGCTCCCCTTCAGATACTGGCGCGTTTTGAAGTCGAGCCTCAACACGGCAATGCGTGTCATACAGCGCGCGAGCGATGCGCGCACATCATCCCGCTTGGATGACGTTTCGGTGAGAGCCTCGGTTCTAGTGTCGAGCCACCGAATCTCGGAGGTGGGAGACATGGCACAAGCATCTGGAACCGCACGCGCCCGAACGGGCGGCGTCCGCTGCGCGCGGCGAGAAGCCCCAGCCGGCTGACGTTCTCGTCGTCTTCGGCATCACCGGAGACCTGGCGAAGGTGATGACGTTCCGCTCGCTCTACCGGCTCGAGAAGCGCGGCCTTCTCGACTGCCCGATCGTCGGCGTCGCGGTCGACGACTGGACCGACGAACAGCTGAAGGAACGCGCGCGCGAGTCGATCGTGGGCACCGGCGAGCAGCTGGACGAGAAGGTGTTCGAGCGGTTCGCCGACCGGCTCTCCTACCTGAGCGGCGACTTCTCCGACAGTGCCACCTACGAGCGCGTCGCGACCGCGCTGAACGGCGCCAAGAACCCAGTCTTCTACCTCGAGATCCCGCCGTTCCTCTTCGGACGCGTCGTCGCCGGGCTCGCCGATGCGGGCCTGACCAAGTCCGGGCGCGTCGTCGTCGAGAAGCCGTTCGGCCACGACCGCGCCTCGGCAACCGAGCTCGCGGACGAGCTGCACCAGTACATCGACGAGTCGCAGCTCTACCGGATCGACCACTACCTCGGGAAGATGGGCCTCGACGAGATCCTCTACATCCGCTTCGCGAACACGATGCTGGAGCCCGTCTGGAACCGGAACTACATCCAGTCGGTCCAGATCACGATGGCGGAGGACTTCGGGGTCGAGGACCGCGGCCACTTCTACGACCCGGTCGGCGCCCTGCGCGACGTGGTCGTCAACCACCTGATGCAGGTGGTCTCCGCCGCCGCGATGGAGCCACCCGGCGGCGGCGACCCCGGGACGCTCAAGGACGCGCAGGTTGCGATCTTCCGGGCGATCGCCGACGCTGACCCGGCGCATTACGTCCGCGGCCAGTACGACGGCTACCTCGACATCGACGGGGTCGCACCCGACTCGACGACGGAGACGTACGCCGCGCTGCGCCTGGAGATCGACAACTGGCGCTGGTCCGGCGTCCCCTTCTTCATCAGGACGGGGAAGCGGCTGCCGACGACGCAGACGGAGCTCCGGGTCGTGTTCAAGCAGCCGCCGCGCCTCGGGTTCGTCAACTTCGACTCGAAGAAGGCGCCGAACCAGTTCGTGATCAAGCTCGATCCGACCACCGGTGTGCGGGTGATCATGGACGCGAAGCGAGGGAACGCACCCCACGCCGAAGGAGTCACGCTCGACCTGGAGTTCGCCGAGCAGGGCGGTGAGGGCGCGACGCCGTACGAGGTGCTGCTGCAGGCCGCGATGGTCGGCCAGAGCGCCCGCTTCACGCGGCAGGACGGGGTCGAGGAGGCGTGGCGGATCATGCAGCCGATCGTCGACAATCCGTCGCCGGTGCACGCCTATGCGCCGGGGTCGTGGGGCCCCGAAGAGGCGAACAAGCTGCTGGCCGGGCACGGCCGCTGGTACGGCCCGTGGGTGACGGAGTGACCGCGGTTGGCGAAAAGCCCGAGCCGCGGCAAAGCGCGGCGGCGCCGTCGCCGTTCCCGCCGATCGCGGACTACGCGTTCCTCTCGAACTGCCACACCGGAGCGCTCGTCGCTGAGGACGGTTCGATCGACTGGTTGTGCGTGCCGAGCTTCGATTCGCAGAGCGTGTTCGGGAGCCTGCTCGACCGTGAGGCCGGTTTCTTCCGCTTCGCTCCGTTCGGGATCAGTCACCCGACTGCACGCGCCTATATCCCGGGCACGAACATCCTCGAGACGACCTGGAAGACGCCGAACGGCTGGATCGTCGTCCGCGAGGCGCTGACGATGGGGCCCCGCGAGATCGAGGACACGATCACGCCGCACACGCGGCCGCCGGCCGACGACGACGCAGAGCACGTCCTCGTGCGCACGGTGGAATGTCTCGAGGGCAGCGTCGAGGTCGAGCTCATCTGTGAGCCCGTCTTCGACTACGGCCGCGCTCCCGCGGAGTGGACGCTCGTGGACGGCGGCCGCCACGCAGCCGACGCCCGTGGCGCCGGGCTGACGATCCGGCTCCAGTCCGACCTGGCGCTCGGGATCGAGGGCGACCGCGTCCGTGCGCGGCGCGTGCTCGAGCCCGGCGACCGCGCCTATTGCAGCCTCTCGTGGGCCGAGGAGCTTGCCGCGCCGAAGGACGTCGACGAGGCCGAGGAGCAGCTGGCGGCGACCACGCGCTTCTGGCGCTCCTGGCTGCAGCGGGCGCGGATCCCGGACCACCGCTGGCGCGACCCGATCCAGCGCTCCGCACTGACGATCAAGGGCCTGACCTACATGCCGACCGGCGCGACGGTGGCGGCGCTGACGACGTCGCTCCCCGAGACCCCGGGGGGCGAGCGCAACTGGGACTACCGCTACACCTGGATCCGCGACAGCACGTTCACGCTCCAGGCGCTGCACTGGCTCAACCTGAACTGGGAGGCCGACGAGTACATGCAGTTCGTCGCCGACGTCGAGCCGACCGCGGACGGCTCGCTCCAGATCATGTACGGGATCGACGGCAGGCGCGATCTGACCGAGTCGACCCGGGACGAGCTCTCCGGCTACGCGGGCGCCCGTCCGGTCCGGATCGGCAACGGCGCCTTCGACCAGCGGCAGAACGACGTCTTCGGCGCGGCGCTGGACTCGATCCTGCTCCACAGCCGCCACAGCCAGCGCTTGCCGCGGCGGCTCTGGCCGATCGTCGAAACCCAGGCCGAGTGCGCGACCAAGGTCTGGCGCGAGCCCGACCAGGGCATCTGGGAAGCCCGCGGCAAGCCGCAGCACTACGTCTCTTCGAAGCTGATGTGCTGGGTTGCGCTCGACCGCGCAGCGCAGCTGGCGGAGATCCGAGGCGACCCGGAGTTGCAGGAGAAGTGGCAGGCGATCGCCGTGGAGATCAAGGAGGACATCCTCGCGCACGGCCTCACCGACAAGGGCGTACTACGCCAGCACTACGACACGGACTCTCTCGACGCCTCCACGCTTCTCGCCGCGATCCTCGACTTCCTGCCCGGAGACGACGAGCGCCTTCAGGCGAGCGTGAATGCGATCGCCTCCGACCTGACCGAGGACGGCTTCGTGCTCCGCTACAGGACCGACGAGACCGACGACGGCCTGTCGGGCAAGGAGGGCACGTTCCTGATCTGCTCCTTCTGGCTCGTCTCGGCGCTCGCGATCATCGGCGAGCTCCAGCGCGCACGCGACCTGATGGATCGGCTGCTCCGGATCGCGTCGCCGCTCGGCCTGCTCGCCGAGGAGTTCGACGCGGAAACCGGCCATCACCTCGGCAACTTCCCGCAGGCCTTCTCGCACCTCGCGCTGATCGAAGCGGCGGCGCGGATCATCGTCCCCGAGCAGTTGGAGGCGCACTGATGGACTCGTACGACGTCATCATCATCGGCAGCGGCGCCGGCGGCGGCACGCTCGCGCGCCACCTGGCACCCTCCGGCAAGAAGATCCTCCTCCTCGAGCGCGGCGACTGGCTCCCGCGCGAGCCGTCGAACTGGTCCGCCCACGACGTCTTCGTCGACAACCGCTACGTCTCCGAGGACACCTGGTACGACGAGAAGGGCACGGCGTTCCAGCCGCAGATCCACTACTTCGTCGGCGGGGCGACCAAGCTCTACGGGGCGGCGCTCTACCGCCTCCGCAAGGAGGACTTCGGCGAGCTCAAGCATGCCGGCGGCATCTCGCCGGCCTGGCCGATCGAGTACGAGGAGATCGAGCCGTACTACACGCAGGCGGAGCAGCTGTACGAGGTCCGCGGCGCCCGAGGCGAGGACCCGACCGAGCCGCCCGCGAGCGCGCCGTACCCGTTCCCCGCGATCGCGCACGAGCCGCGGATCCAGCAGCTCGCAGACGACCTCGAAGCGGCCGGCTACCAACCGTTCCACGCGCCGTGCGGCGTCCGGCTGACCGAGTCGAACCTGCCGTACAGCCACTGCATCCGCTGCACGACGTGCGACGGCTTCCCCTGCCTGGTCCACGCCAAGTCCGACGCCGAGGTGCTCGGCGTGCGGCCGGCGCTCGAGCATCCGAACGTGACGCTGCTGACGAACGCGCGCGTGGTCAAGCTCGAGACGAACGGGTCGGGGAACGAGGTCTCGGCGGTCGTCGTCGAGGTGGACGGCAAGACCGAGCGTTTCGCGGCTGACATCGTCGTCGCGGCGTGCGGCGCGGCCAACACGGCCAAGCTGCTGCTCGCGTCGGCCAACGACCAGCATCCGAACGGGCTCGCCAACGGGTCCGACCAGGTCGGCCGCAACTACATGTTCCACGACTCGCTCGCGGTGCTCGCGCTCTCGGAGGAAGAGAACCCGACCGTGTTCCAGAAGACGCTCGGGCTGAACGACTTCTACTTCGGCAGCGACGACTTCGAGTTCCCGCTCGGGAACATCCAGATGGTCGGGAAGTCGTCGTCGCAGATGTACCGCGGCGAGAAGCCCGGTCAGACGAAGCTCGCGCCGGAGTGGACGCTCGAAAAGGTGGCGAAGCACGCGATCGACTTCTGGCTCTCGACCGAGGATCTACCGAGCCCCGACAACCGGGTCACGCTCGCGCCCGACGGCAACGTCCGCCTCGCCTACTCGGAGACGAACGCCGAGGCGCGCAAGCGGCTGTACGAGAAGCTGAGGTCGCTGCTGCCGAAGCTGAACATGAACGAGGGCCACCTCTTCCACCGCTTCGCGTACATGAAGAACGAGATCCCGGTGGCCGGCGTCGCCCACCAGGCGGGCACGTGCCGCTTCGGGTCCGACCCCGCGTCGTCGGTGCTGAACACCGACTGCCGCGCCCACGAGGTCGACAACCTCTACGTCGTCGACACGAGCATCTTCCCGAGCATCGGCGCCGTCAATCCGGCGCTGACGGCGATGGCGAACTCGCTCCGGGTCGGCGACCACCTACTCGAGCGGCTCGGCGCCGATGCGCCGGTCACGGCAGCCGTCCAGGGAGGAGATGCGGCATGAGCTCGGTCGCGGAGGCGCCGAAGAAGCGATCCGCTCGACGATCCCCGCACGCCTTGATCGCCTGAGCTGGTCGCCGTTCCACACGCGCATGGTCGCCGGCCTCGGCGCCGCGTGGATCCTCGACGGCCTGCAGATCACGATCGCGAGCTCGGTGACGGGCGTGCTCATTCAGCCCGACACGCTCGACATGACCTCGACGCAGGTCGGGATGATCGCGTCGATCTACCTCGTCGGCCAGGTCGTCGGCGCGCTCTACTTCGGAAGGAAGTCCGACCAGCTCGGACGCAAGCGGCTGCTCGTCATCACGCTGCTCCTGTACCTGCTCGGCACAGGGCTGGCGGCGTTCACGGTCAACGACGGTGGCTGGATCTGGCTCGCCTGGTTCTACGGGACGCGGTTCATCGCGGGCATGGGAATCGGCGGCCAGTACGCGGCGATCAACTCCGCGATCGACGAGATGATGCCCTCGAAGTATCGGGGCCGCGTCGACATCTGGATCAACGGCAGCTACTGGGCCGGCGCGATCCTCGGCTCGTTCGCCTCGCTGATCTTCCTGAACGCGTTCGCCCCGAACGTCGGCTGGCGGCTCGCGTTCCTGATGGGGCCGGTGCTCGCTCTCGTCGTGCTCGTCGTCGCGCGCACCCTCCCTGAGAGCCCGAGATGGCTCATGACCCACGGCCGCATGGAGGAGGCGGAGCGAGAGCTCGCGAAGATCGAGGAGGCCGTGCGAAAGTCGGGCCAGGAGCTCGAGCCCGTCGACGACTCGCAGGCGCTCGAGCTGACTCCCGAGAAGCAGTACGGCTACGTCATGTTCCTGGGCCTGGTCTTCCGCACCTACCCGAAGCGGGCGATCCTCGGCGCCACGCTGATGATCACCCAGTCGTTCCTCTACAACGCCATCTACTTCACCTACGGGCTGGTGCTCGTCCAGTTCTACGGCGTGTCGGCCGACAAGGTGCCTCTGTACGGGCTCGCGTTCGCGGTCGGCAACCTGTGCGGGCCGCTCATACTCGCGCCGCTCTTCGACAGCGTGGGCCGGAAACCGATGATCTCGCGGCACCTACATCATCTCGGGCGTCCTGCTCGCGATCAGCGGCTGGATGTTCGACAAGGGCGACCTCGACGCGAACGACGCAGACGTTCTGCTGGATCATCATCTTCTTCTTCGCGTCCGCGGGGGCGAGCGCCGCGTACCTCACCGTCAGCGAGACGTGGCCGATCGAGATCCGTGCCGAGGCGATCGCGGTCTTCTTCGCGATCGCGCAGATCTTCGGAGCGTTCGGCCCTGTCTTCTACGGGTGGCTGATCGGCGACGGCACCGATCCGACCGGGCTCTTCATCGGCTACCTGATCGGAGGAGCGATCATGGTCTTCGGCGGGATCGTCGAGCTCGTGATCGGGATCAAGGCGGAAGGCAAATCGCTCGAAGACATCACGAAGCCGATCACCTCCACGCAGGAGGACCGCTCCGGAAGGCGGGCCGCTGCCCGCGCCGGCGGGGTAGTTCCGAAAGCACGACGTGGCTAGCAGGGCCGAGACGAGCGCGGTCTACGGGGCGGGAATCGTCCAGGGGATCGCGCTCGTCACGTTCCCGGCTGCGAGCACGATCTTCACCGACCCGGCCGAGTACGACCTCTCGAGCACGCAGTACGCAGGCCTCTTCCTGCCGCAGGTGATCACCGCGATCGCCACCTCGCTGCTCGGCGCGCGGCTGGCGGATCGCTTCGGGATCAAGCGCGTCTATCTGGCCGGGCTCGTCGCCGGGCTGCTCTCGATGAGCCTGCTCATCATCAGCCAGTTCTTCACCTCGGACCAGTCGCTCGCGTACGCGATGCTCCTGGTTGCGACAGCGTGCCTCGGAGCCGGCTTCGGCCTCACGGTGCCGGCTCTGAACATCTTTGCCGCCGCATTCCATCCCGCCGGCGTCGACCGCGCGATTCTCGTCCTGAACGCTCTCCTCGGTCTCGGGACCGTTCTGGCGCCGGTGTTCGTCGCGATCTTCGTCGGGCTCGGCTTCTGGTGGGGGATGCCCGTGACGTCGGCGGCGATGCTGCTCGCGCTGCTGCTCGTCAGCCTGCGGCTGCCGCTGCAGGTTCCGGCGCGCGAGCCCGCCCCGGGCGGCGCCAAGCCGCCGCTGCCGGCGCGGTTCTGGGTCTACGCGGGGTTCGCCGTCCTCTACGGCATCTGCGAGACGCTGAACGGCAACTGGTCGCAGCTGGACATGACGAGCGAGCTCGGGTCCTCGACCACCGAGGCTTCGCTGGCGCTGACTGCGTTCTGGGGGATGGTGACCGTGGGACGCGTCCTCTTTGCTGCGATCGAGCGGCAGGTGCCGCCACGGGTGACGTACCACGTCCTCCCGTTCGTGCTCGCGGGCGCGTTCGTGCTGATCGCGCTGCTGCCCGAGGACGAGCCGGCGACAGGCATCCTTGCGTTCGGGCTTGCCGGGTTGGGATGCTCGGCGCTGCTGCCGCTGACGATCAGCTTCGGCCAGAAGGAGCTGCCCGCGGTCTCGGCCGCAGTCGCCGGCGGTGTGATCGCCTTCTACCAGCTCGGGTACGGGATCGCGGCCTTCGGCGTCGGCCCGCTTGGTGGACAATGGTGTCGAGCTGCCGACGATCTATGCGTTCGCCGCGCTCATCGCCGCGGCGATGGGGCTCTGGTCGTTCGTCGTCGCGCGGCGGCGTCCCGCACCGTCCGTGCGCGCGGTGCCGGGATAGACATGTACTTCCCCTCGGGCGAGCAGATCGAGATCAGCCACGGCGACCAGCGCGCCGTCGTCGTCGAGGTCGGCGGCGGGCTACGGGCGTACTCGGCAGGCGGCCGGGAGCTGCTCGACGCCTACCCCGCGGAGGGCGAGATCACCTCCGGCCGCGGGCAGGTGCTGATCCCCTGGCCGAACCGGATCGAGGACGGCGCCTACGAGTTCGACGGCCGGCAACAGCAGCTCCCGCTCGACGAGCTCGCGGCGCGCAACGCGATCCACGGACTCGTCCGGTGGGCGGGCTGGCGGGTCGGCGAGCGCGAGCAGAGCCGCGTCGTGCTCGAGCACGAACTCCATCCGCAGCCCGGCTACCCGTTCCGCCTGGGTCTCACGATCGAGTACGCCCTCACTGACGACGGCCTCGCGGTCTCGACGACCGCCATCAACGCCGGCCCGGATCCGTGCCCGTACGGCTGCGGCTTCCATCCGTACCTGACTTTGGGGACGCCGAACGTCGATCCCATCGTCCTGACGGCTCCCGCCCGAACGGTCCTGAGCGCGAACGAGCGCGGACTCCCCACGGGCCGGTCGGCGGTGGCGGGGACGGAGTACGACTTCACCCAGCCCAGGGCGATCGGCGCGACGCGGCTCGACAACTGCTTCACCGACCTCGAACGGGAGGAGGGGATCGCCCAAGTCGAGCTCCGGGCGCCGGATGGCGCCGGCCTGACGCTTTGGCTGGACGAGGCCTACGGCTACGTGATGCTGTTCACGGGCGACCCGCTTCCGGATGTCGACAGGCGCAGCATCGCGGTCGAGCCGATGACCTGCCCGCCGAACGCATTCCGCAGCGGCGAGGCGCTGATCCGGCTCGAGCCGGGCCGCTCGGTCACCAGCACGTGGGGGATCACGCCTACGCTCTCGGCGTGACCGGGCTGATCACGCTCGCTGCGGAGGCGCCGGTGCCTAATCTGGACGCGGGTTCCCTGGTGCTCGTCCTCGCCGCTGCGAGCGGCGGCGCGATTCTCTCCCGCCTCAACACCCGGATCTTGCTGCCGACCGTCGTCATCGAGATCCTGCTCGGGATCCTGATCGGCCCGGAAGGGCTCGGCTGGGCCAAGATCGACACCCACATCGACTTTCTCGCCAACTTCGGCCTCGTCTTCCTGTTCTTCTTCGCGGGGATCGAGCTGGTGGAGCACCGCGTCGCCCGTCGTTCGCTCCTGCGCGGCACGGCCGGCTGGGCGATCTCGATCGCGCTCGGCATCGCCATCGGCTACACACTCAATGGGGCCGGCCTCCACGCGGAGGGCTGGCTGCTCGGAGTGGCGCTCAGCACGACTGCGCTCGGCACCCTCGTCCCGATCCTCGCCGACGCACGGCTGCTGTCGACGACGCTCGGCTCCGCCGTCCTGGGCTCGGGTGTCGCCGGCGAGTTCTGGCCGATCCTGGTCGTGTCGATCTTCCTCACGGGCGCGTACGGCGCGCTCTTCGAGACGCTGCTGCTGCTCGTCTTCGGCGCGATCGTGCTGCTCGCGGCGGCGGCTGCTCTCCGCGCCCGCCCGCCGCGGGTCGTCCGCGTGCTGCAGCAGACCGTGCACACGACGAGCCAGGCCGCCGTTCGGCTGTCCGTGTTCACGCTGGCCGCCCTCGTCTTCGTCTCGGTCGAAGCGGGGTTCGACTTCGTGCTCGGGGCGTTCGCCGGCGGCCTCGTCGTTGGCCTCGCGCTGAGCTCGCCGGAGGCCATCCCGGTAAGGATGCGCCTCGAGGGCGTCGGCTACGGCTTCCTCGTCCCGATCTACTTCGTCGTCACGGGGATGAACTTCGACCTCGACAGCCTGCTGACGCCGGAGGGCATCGGCCTGGCGGTCATCTTCCTCGGACTCTTCCTCGTCGTCCGCGGGGTGCCGGCGCTGCTGTGGCTGCGGGACCTGGCGCCGCGAGAGACGCTCAGCCTCGCCGTCTTCAGCGCCACCGGCCTGCCGTTGATCGTCGCGATCGTCGGGATCGGGATCGAGCGCGGCGCGATCGGGCGCGACGTCGGCACGTCGCTGATCGGCGCGGGGATGATCTCGGTGCTCGTTCTGCCGCTGATCGCCACCGCCCTCGCGCGAACGGGAATCATCCCCCTTGGATGATGCTCGCGTCGGAGTCGCCTGCCTAGGTTGGGTGACTGGAGGTGGCGAAAATGGCAGATGACGAGCAGGCGGCGCGACCGCGCGTCCTGGTTCTCGGCGGTGGCTTCGCGGGCGTGGGTGCGGCGCGCGCGCTGAAGAAGGCGGACGTGGACGTCGTAATCGTCGACAAGCACGACTACCACACGTTTCAGCCGCTGCTGTACCAGGTCGCCACGGCCCTGCTGGAGCCGGCGGAGGTCGGGCACCCGCTGCGCGACCTCTTCGACGACCAGAAGAACGCCCGCGTCCACGTCGACTCAGTGACCGGGATCGACCTCGCAGGCCGTGAGGTCCAGTTCGCGGAGATGAAGCCGCTGTCCTACGACTACCTCGTGCTCGGGCTCGGCGCCGAGGTCAACTTCTTCGGCGCCTCCGGCGCTCCGGAGCACGCGTTCCCGATGTACACGCTCGCCGACGCCGTCCGTCTGAAGAGCACGTGCTGGAGAAGTGGGAGGCCGCGGACAAGGACGACTCGCTCGCCGAGGACGGCGGACTGCACATCGTCGTCGTCGGCGGCGGCCCCACCGGGGTCGAGAGCGCCGGCGCGCTGGCGGAGCTGTACAACAACACCTTCGCCGAGGACTACCCGGATGTCTCGAAGGAGCACGCCAAGATCACGCTCGTCGAGGCCTCGCCGCAGCTCTTCGGGATGTTCAAGGAAAAGCTCCGCGAGTACACCAAGAAGACGCTCGAGGAGTTCGGCGTCGAGGTCCTCCTCGGCGAGATCGTCGAGTCCGTCGAGCCGACGCGGGTGAGGCTCAAGTCCGGGAAGGTGCTGGAGTCGCACACGCTCGTCTGGGGCGCCGGTCTGACGGCGAGCCCGATCGGGCGCGACCTCGGGGTCGAGCTGCAGCGGGGCAACCGTGTCGCCGCCGAAGCGGACCTCAGCCTGGCGGGCCATCCGGAGGTGTTCCCGGTCGGCGACATCGCCTGGATCACCGACACGAAGACCGACGAGGTGCTCCCGCAGCTCGGATCGGTCGCGCTCCAGGCGGGAGAGCAGGCGGGAGAGAACATCGCCCGGCTCGTCGCGGGCAAGGAGACGAAGCCCTTCGCGTACCACGACAAGGGCACGATGGCGACGATCGGTCGCGGCGCGGCCGTGGTGCAACTCGCGGGCGGTCGGACGATGAAGGGCGAGCCGGCCTTTCTCGCGTGGGGCGCCGTCCACCTGGCGCTGCTCTCGACCGGGGAGGACCGAGCGAAGGCGCTCGTCAACTGGACCTGGTCCGGGTTCACGCACGAGCGGGCCGCGCGCATCAGCGTCGAGGCCTAGGGACGAACGGAGCCATCGACACAGCCGGGCGGGCCCCCAAATTGCAGACGGCAAACCCGATATGACAACTCAGTCCAGTCACGATCAGTCCTGATCAACGGGTTTGGGGTGCTCTTCGTGATCTTGAACTCGTTCGGGTTGGGCCTCAGGCTTTCGGTCGGCAAGCTGCTGGCAGAGGCCTTTGCCCATTGGAAGATTGCCGTGTGGGCGTTGGTGATCAATTTCGTCATCATCCCGCTCCTGTTCATCGGCTATTTGCTGACGATCGCCTCGTCCATTCCTGACGAGATCAAGGTCGGGTTCTGTGTCGCAGCCCTGTGTGCAGGCATGCCTTTCGCTCCCCTCCTCGCCCGGTTAGCCAAGGCGGATGTCAGCATCGCCACCACGCTGTTAGTGGTCTTGACTGCCGGGACGATTATCGCCCTCCCGATCGGTTTGCCCCTCGCCATCGATGCGGTTGACGCGCAACTCAAGACCTCGGCCTGGGATGTTGCTTGGCCGCTGCTGCTCTTCTTGCTCCTGCCGGTGGTTCTCGGGTGCGGCTTCAGGGTCTGGTGGCCCGACCTGACGCCGCCATTGGCACAGTGGGCTGTCCGGGTTGCAATCCTCTGTCTGCTCTTCAATCTCAACTTCACGCTGGTTGCGTATTGGGATCTGTTCGTGGAGGACCTGGGGCACCGAGAGCTACATCGCGGCCCTTGCCGGCCCATTCATCGGCCTCGGGTGTGGCTACCTTCTCGTTTCCAGTCTTCGAGTCAAAGACGTGGGAATCAGGCATGCGACCGAGGCGACCACGGCGGTTCGCAACATCGCTCCGATGCTCCTGATGATGATTTATCCCTTTGCAGCCGACCCGCTGGTCACGGTGTCGATCACGATCCTCAACACCGTCGGCATCACGATCGTTCTCCTCTTCGTCCTGATGTGGAGGCGCGCTGCTTCATCATCGGACACCCACGCAACAGCCAACCAGCCGGCAAGCGAAGGCCTGCCCCCGCCAACTTCGACGTGACGGTGTCGAGATCGGCCGCGGCTACGAGAAGATGTTGACGGCCCGTGCGATCACGAGGCCGAGGATCCCGAGCGAGACCGCGGCCTGCACGGTCATCGCGATCTTCGCCCACGGCACGAGCGGCATCACGTCGGTCGGGCTGAACGCGGTCGAGTTGGTGAAGCTGAGGTAGAGGTAGTCGATGAACCGCGGTCGCCAGCTCCGGCGGGCCGACGCCCGGATTGAGGTGCTGTGGGAAGGCGAGGTCCGGGTGCACCGGTTCGCGTTGCCAGCGCTCCGCCGCTCCGCCGCCGTCGAGCTCCCAGTAGAGCAGTGCGAACGCGATGCTGTTCGACACCCACACGATCGAGCCGGCCTCGAGCAGCTCGCCGGCCGAGTTCGTCTCCGGGCCGCCGTGGATGAGGTCGTCGATCAGCAACAGGGTCGACCACAGCGCCCCGATCACGAGCACCGACACGAGCCCGATCGAGAGCACCCGCAACTCGCGGGAGCGGCGCGTGATCGAGCCCGGGTCGACGGCGACCACCGCGACGAGCAACAGCGCCTCGATCGACGGGAGCACCCATTCCGGGCCCAGCCGAATGTAGTCGGGCATGAGCACGGTCAGGACAATCGCGGCGACGATCGCGCCCGCCATCGGCCAGCGCGCCTCGGGAGCCGAGGGCTCGCGGCGCAAGGATTCCATCCGCCGTATCCTCGGGCCGCAGGTCCCAAGGCGAATCATCCCCTCTGGACGATGTCGCCACCCCGCGCGGGACGAAGGATCGCGGTGACGAAGGGCAGCAGACGTGCACACTGCACTCGCGATCACGACGGTCGACCTCGCGCGGATCCAGTTCGCGACGACGTCGATCTACCACTTCTTCTTCGTGCCGCTGACGCTCGGCCTGGGGCCGATCGTCGCGGTCATGCAGACGATGTGGTACCGGACGCGCGACGAGCGCTGGCTGCGGCTGACGCACTTCTTCGGCACGCTCTTCCTGATCAACTTCGCGATCGGCGTCGCCACCGGTCTCGTCCAGGAGTTCCAGTTCGGGATGAACTGGTCGGTCTACTCGAAGTTCGTCGGCAACATCTTCGGCGCACCGCTCGCGATCGAAGGGCTCGCGGCGTTCATGCTCGAGGCGACGTTCCTCGGTCTCTGGATCTTCGGCTGGAACCGCCTGTCGCCGCGCGTGCACCTGGCGACGCTGTGGATCGCCGTGGCCGGATCGTGGCTGTCGGCGTTCTTCATCCTCGTCGCGAACTCGTGGATGCAGCACCCTGTCGGCTACAAGATCGTCGACGGCGAGGCGCACCTCACCAGCGTCTGGGCGCTTCTGTCCAACGGGTTCGCCCTTCGCGCGTACGTGCACACGATCCTCGCCGGCCTGATCTTCGGGTCGATCGTCGTGCTGGGGGTCTGCTGCTGGCAGTTCCTGCGCGGCCGCGACGTCGACGTCTTCCGCAAGGCGGCGCTGCTGGCGCTGATCGTGGCGGTGCCGGTCACGCTCCTCCAGCTCGTCGTCGGCAACCGCTTCGGCGCGGCCGTGACGAGCGCGCAGAGCATGAAGATCGCCGCCTCCGAGGCGCAGTGGACAACCTGCCAGCCCTGCGGTTTCTCGCTCATCCAGTTCGGCGGGTTCACCGAGGACGATCAAACCCCCAGCTTCTCGATCACGGTCCCGCGACTCCTGTCGTACATGGCCACGGGCTCGTTCAAGGGTGAGGTGCAGGGCCTCACTCCGCTCCAGGCGCAGGAGGAGAGCGAGTTCGGCCCCGGCAACTACATGCCGAACGTGCGCGTCATCTACTGGTCGATGCGGGTGATGGCCTACATGGGGATGTTGATGTTCCTCGTGGCGGTGGTCGGCGCCTGGCTCTACTGGAAGCAGAAGCTCGTGCAGGCGCGCTGGTTCCTCCGGTCGGCGATCGTCGCGATGACGTTTCCGTACATCGCGGCGACGGCGGGCTGGGTCCTGACAGAGATGGGCCGGCAGCCGTGGATCGTTCAGGGCCTGCTCAAGACCGCCGACGCGCACTCGCCGTCGGTCTCCTCGACCATGCTCGGGTTCAGCATCGCCGTGTTCGTCTCCCTCTACGCGCTGCTGCTCGTGCTCGATATCTGGCTGATGCGCCGCTATGCGAAGCTCGACCTGCCCGAGCTCGACCGCGACGACACCGGAGAGACCCCCATGCCTGCGATCGGATACTGAGATGAGCCTCCCGGAGCTCTGGTTCTGCCTGGTCGGCTTCTTCTTCGCCGCCTACTTCGTGCTGGAGGGCTTCGACTTCGGCGTCGGGCTGCTGTTGCCGTTCCTGCCGCGCAACGAGGAGGAGCGGAGCACGATGTTCCGCACGATCGGTCCCGTGTGGGACGGCAACGAGGTCTGGCTCGTGGTCGCCGGCGGCGCGATGTTCGCGGCCTTCCCGACCTGGTACGCGACCATGTTCTCGGGCTTCTACATCGCGCTGCTGCTGCTGCTGGTGTTCCTGATCGTCCGCGTGCTCTCGTTCGAGTGGCGCGAGCGGCACGAGCACTCGGGCTGGCTCGGCTTCTGGGCCTGGGCGAACACGATCGGCAGCCTCGGCGCCGCGCTGATCTGGGGTGTCGCGTTCTCCAATCTGCTCTACGGCGTGCCGATCAACTCCAGCGGCGACTTCGACGGCACCTTCTGGGACCTCTTCAACCTGTACACGCTGCTCGGCGGGGTCGCGATCGTGCTGCTGTTCGCGTTCCACGGCGCGACCTACCTGACGCTGCGCACGACCGGCGAGCTGTGCCGGCGCGCCGCGGTGGCCGCAAGCCGGCTCTCGATCGCGACGGCCGTCGTCGGCGCGGCGTTCCTGATCTGGACCGTCGCGGTCGCTGTCGACCGCAACGACAAGGACGTCTTCCCGCCGCTGCTGCCCGCGCTGCTCGCAATCGCCGCACTGCTCGGCGCCGTCGTCTGCGTCCGGCTCGCCCGCAGCGGCTGGGCGTTCGTGCTCACCGCGGCCGGCGCCCTCTTCGTCGTGGCCACGATCTTCACGAGCCTCTTCCCCCGCGTCATGGTCGCCAGCAACGACTTCGCCAACAGCCTGACCGTCGACAACGCGTCCTCGGCGCATTACACGCTCAAGGTGATGAGCGTCGTGGCGCTGACCGTCGTGCCGATCATCCTGCTCTACCAGGCCTGGACGTACCACGTCTTCCGGGCGAGGCTGGGTGGCGAGGAGAATCCGTCGCCGGCCGATCTCATTCCACGACAGACCGGCACCTAGGAGCGCCGATGAGAGGGCTCGACCCGCGCCTCGTCCGCCGCGCGGGCGCCGTGCGGGCGCTGCTCGCGCTCGATGCCGCGCTCGGCGTCGTCGCCGCGCTCCTCGTCCTCGCCCAGGCAGTCCTGATCGCCGCCGTCGCCGCCCGCGTCTTCGGCGGAGCGGATCTGGACGAGGTGGCGGGGCTGCTGGCGCTGCTCGTGATCGTCTCGGTCGGGCGAGCCGCCGCAGCGTCGGGCTTCGACATCCTCGGCAGGCGGGTGGCAACCGGCGTACTGGCAACGCTTCGGCTCGAGCTGGTCGAGCGGCGGCTCCGCGATCGGCCGGCGGCGCTCGACGGCGTCGAGAGCGCGGAGGTGGCGACGGCCGCGGTCTCCGGCCTCGACGCACTCGAGACGACGTTCGCGCGCTACCTGCCGCAGGTCGTTCTCGCCGTCACGATCCCGGTCGCCGTGCTCGTGTTCGTCGCGGTGATCGACCCCCTCTCCGCAGGCGTGATGCTGCTGACGCTGCCGCTCGTGCCGGTGTTCATGTGGCTGATCGGCCGCTACACGCAGCAGCGTGCCCGCGAGCGCTGGCAGACGATGGCGATCCTGGCGACCCACTTCCTGGACGTCGTTCGCGGGCTGCCGACGCTGCGCGCGTTCAACCGCGGCGAGGCGCAGGTGGAGCGGATCCGTGCGGTCAGCGAGGAGTACCGCCGGACGACGATGGCGACGCTGCGGGTCGCCTTCCTCTCGGGCACGGTGCTCGAGCTCGCGGCCACGCTCGGGATCGCGCTCGTCGCCGTCACGGTCGGAGTACGCCTCGTCAACGGCGGGATCGGCTTCGAGGCGGGCCTCGCCGTGCTCGTGCTCACACCCGAGCTCTACCTCCCGTTGCGGAACCTCGCCGCGCAGTTCCACGCGAGTGCCGACGGGCTCGCGGTCGCGCAACGGCTGCTCGACCTCGTCGACGGTGATGTCGCGGCCCGGACGGGAGCCCGCATTGCGCCGAGCCCGCGCCAAGTCGGTGTTCGGCTCGAAGGTGTGTCGTTCGCGTACCCGACGCGGTCGGCCCCGGTCCTCGACAGCGTCGACCTCGAGCTCCGCCCAGGGGAGACCCTCGCGCTCGTCGGCCCGAGCGGGGGCGGCAAGAGCACGGTCGCCTCGCTGCTGCTGCTGCTCGCGGAGCCGGACGGCGGGCGGGTGACGGCGGGCGACGTCGATCTGGCCGACTGCTCGGCGGCGTCGTGGCGCTCGAGCATCGCCTGGGTGCCGCAGGAGCCGACGCTCTTCCGCGGTACCGTCGCGGACAACATTCGGCTCAGCGTGCCCGCCGCGAGCGACCGCGAGGTGCGGGCCGCCGCTGAGGACGCGGGAGCAGATGCATTCGTGGTCGAGCTGCCGGAGGGCTACGACACCGTCGTCGGCGAGGGCGGGCGGCCGCTCTCCGCCGGCGAGCGCCAGCGGATCGCGATCGCCCGTGCCTTCCTCCGCGACGCCGAGCTCGTGATCCTGGACGAGCCGACCGCCAACCTCGACCCGGTCAGCGCGGAGCTCGTCGGCGAGGCGATCGAGCGGCTTCGGCCTGGACGAACGATCCTGCTGATCGTCCATCGGCCCGAGCTCGCAGCGTCCGCCGACAGGGTCATGCGCCTCGAGAACGGTCGGATTGTCGATCCCGAGGAGGCGGCGGCATGACGGCGACCCTCGGACGCCTGATCGCTTTCGCCGGCGTGCCCGCGCGCCGCGTCGCCGCGTCCGCGGTGCTCGGGATGATCGCGGTCGGGTTCGGCATCGCGCTGATCACGACGGCCGGGTACCTGATCTCCCGCGCGGCGGAGCAGCCGCCGATCCTCTCGCTGACGGTGACGATCGTCTTCGTCCGCTTCTTCGGCCTCGCACGGCCGCTCGCGCGGTACGTCGATCGCCTCGTCTCGCATGATGTCGCGCTCTCGGCGCTCGGCCGGATCCGGACGCGCTTCTACGAGCGGATCGAGCCGCTCGCGCCCGGACAGCTCGCGGGCTACCGGCGCGGCGAGCTCCTCGGCCGCATGGTCGGCGACGTCGACGCGCTGCAGGGCCTCTACGTCCGCGGCCTGTCGCCGGTACTCATCGCACTCGTGATCGGAGCTGCGTGCGTCGTCGTGACCGCGACGGTCCTGCCCGCCGCCGCTGCGATTCTCGCCCTCGGGCTCCTGCTCGCCGGCGTGCTCGTGCCGGTGCTGGCGGCGCGGCTGACGCGAGCCGCCGGCCGTCGCCAGGGAGCCGCTCGCGCGGAGCTGACCGCCGAGCTCGTCGAGCTGCTGCGCGGCGCGCCGGAGCTCGTCGTCTACGGGCGCGAGGAGGACACGCTGGCCGGGATCCGGGCGCGAAGCGACGAGCTCGTGCGTCTCGGCCGCCGGGACGGGCTCGCCTCGGGGCTCGCCGAGGGACTCTCGATCCTGATCGCGGGCCTGACCGTCGCAGGGGTGCTGGCGGTCCTGGCAGAGCGCCTCGGTCGACCGGGTGCTCGTGGCGACCGTGGCGCTGCTCGCGCTCGCCTCGTTCGACTGCGTCCTGCCGCTGCGCGCGGCCGCGGTCGAGCTCGCCGCCACGGTCACGGCCGGACGGCGCGTGCTCGAGCTGGCCGACCGGGAGCCGGCGATCCGGGATCCGGACGGGCCGCGTCCCGTGCCCGAGCTCCCGGCGGCCGTCGCGCTCGAGGGCGTGACCGCCCGCTATGCGCCCGGTGAGCCGCCTGTGTTGGCGCGCTTCGATCTCAGGCTGGAGCCGGGTCGGCGGATCGCGCTCGTCGGGCCGAGTGGGGCGGGCAAGACGACGGTCACGAACCTGCTGCTGCGCTTCCTCGATCCCGAGCGAGGCCGGGTGACCGATCGGCGGCCGCGACGTGCGCGAGCTGCGCCAGCACGACGTGCGGCGAACGTTCGCGATCGCGGGCCAGAGCGCGCACATCTTCAACTCCACCATCCGTGCGAACCTCACTCTCGCGCGCCCGGAGGCGACCGACGCCGAGCTCGCGGACGCTCTCGACCGCGGCCGTCTCGGCGAGTGGGTCGCGTCACTCCCCGACGGGCTCGACACGCTCGTCGGCGAGGACGGCGCGCAGCTCTCCGGAGGGCAGCGTCAGCGCCTGACGGTCGCCCGGGCGCTCCTCTCCGACGCACCGGTGCTCGTGCTCGACGAGCCGACCGCGCATCTCGATGCCGAGACGGCCGAGCTGCTCGTGCGCGACATCCTGGCGGCCGCCGACGACCGCAGCGTGCTGCTGATCACGCACCGGCCGGAAGGCCTCGACCTCGTCGACGAGGTGGTGGAGCTCAGCCCGGTCAGGTGAGCGGCCGCGACCAGTCGGCGGCCACGTCGCCGCCGCCCTCCTGGGCGAGCCGCTTCCCGAAGCGCAGAAAGGCAGGGTGCGGCGAGATGAGGCCTGCCGCGAGCGACTCGCCCTGCCGGAACGTGGTCGCCCGCTCGAGCAGGCTGTCCGGGACGAAGGAGAAGACCTCGCCGACGTAGCCGAGATCGGCGAGCGAGTTCATCCGCATCAGCAGCAGGTTGTCGCACTGCGAGAGCACGTTCTCGTGCACCTTCTGCGGGCGCTGCGTGGAGACGAACAGGTAGAGCCCGAACTTGCGGCCCTCGCCCGCGATCCGGACGGCGTGCTCGGTCGCGATCGCGGTCAGCGGATCCTCCGGCCGTGCCGGGCAGACGTTGTGCGCCTCGTCGACGACGATCAGGACCGGCCTGCGCTCCTCGCGCCGCCGCCAGAGCTCCCCGAGCACCGCCGCCGAGGCGAGCGCCTGCTCCTCGCGGGTTGCGAGCGAGCCGAGATCGATGACGAGGCAGCGCACGTCGTCCTGCGCCAGCTCCGACAGCACCGACGTCCGATCGGCGCCGGCCCAGATGCCCCAGCGGTGGAGGCCGAGGTTCCGGGCGCGGCCGATCAGCCGCCCGCCCGCGCCGCCGTCGCGCTCCAGTTGCTCGAGCTGCTCGAGGGTCAGCGCCTCGCCGCTGTCCGTGAGCGCTGCCAGCTCCGCGTACTCCTCGCGGTCGCCGATGGGGTCGAGGCGGAACGCCGCTGCCTGCGTCGCCGGGTCGAGCTCCGCGAGCCGCAGCGCGAGGCCGTCGTCCGCCCGCCGCACGGCCAGCGAGCGTGTGGCCCTCGTGTAGCGGTCAGCGTCGTCGCCGTCCGCATCGGGCCGCAGCTGCCCGAGCCGGGCGAAGTCGGAGTTCGGATCGAGGACGACGATCTGCAGATCAGTCTTCAGCAGCAGTTGCTCGAGCACGACGCCGAGCGAGTAGGTCTTGCCGGAGCCCGACTGGCCGCAGAGGAAGGTGTGCCGCCCGAATCCGCCGGCATCGAGCGAGAACGGCACGCCGGGTGCAAGCAGCAGCTCCCCGATCTCGAGCCGGGCGCGCCGTGGGGCGGTCTCCTCGAGGTGCGTGCGTACCTCGTCCGGCGTCGCCGGCCGCACGGAGGCGTCGTGGAACGACGCGCCGTCGCCGCTGAGGACGCGACCCTCGCCCTGGGCGCCGCGAATCACGACCTGCGCCCGGTGGGCGAGCTCGCTTTCGTCGTCTCCAGTCAGCTCGAGGGCGTGCTTCTCGCCGACGCCGAGCGTGACGATCTGGCCGAGCCGACGCTCGGAGCCCTGCTCGAGCGCGACGTACGAGCCTGCTTGCAGGCTGAGCCCGTGCAGGGACGCCTGGTACGTGAACCGGCGTCCGTCGACCGACGTCGCGAGCGGGAGGATCTCCTCCTCGAGGCGTTGCCGGACGGCCCGATACCGGTCGAGGCTCCCCTGGACGTCGGGTGCCTCGCTCATGGGCGGACCCTATCGCGCGTCACACGCGCGGGGAGAACGGCCGCAGCTCGTCGTCGCCCGGCTGGATGATCCCGACGTGCGACTCGGGCACCTCGTTCCACGCACCCTCGAGGTCCCCGAGCGGCTCGGAGACGACGACCCGCGTCTCGTCCGAGAGTCCCGCGAGCTCGACCATCTCCGGGTAGTTGGCCTGGAGCGCGTCCATGCGCGTGCTGAAGAAGAGCGACCTCGAAGCGCCCTCGCTCGAGTAGCGGAAGGCGTAGATGCTGCGGCCGTCGCTGGTCGCGATCGTCATCTGGATCGGCTGGTCGACGCCGTGGCGGCGGCCGGTCTCTTCGACGAAGCCGACCATCCGCTCGACCGCTCCGACCGGATCGTCCTCGAGCCCGAAGGTGAGCGCGAGGTAGAACATCGCCTCCGAGTCGGTCGTGCCCTCGATCGAGGGGAAGAGCGAGTCGTCGACCGCGAGCAGCAGCTCGCGCCGGACCGTGGAGAACTCGCGGATCAACCCGTTGTGCATCCAGAGCCACTGCCCGTGCCGGAACGGATGCGCGTTCGTCTCCTGGATCGCCGACCCTGTCGACGCGCGGATGTGTGCGAGGAAGAGAGGAGAGGAGATCCCGGCCGCGAGCTCGCGCAGGTTGCGGTCGTTCCACGCCGGATGGATGCTCCGGTAGAGCCGCGGCGTGCCGGTGTCGTCGTACCAGCCGACGCCGAAGCCGTCACCGTTCGTCGTCGTCGCGCCCAACCTCGAGTGCAGGCTCTGGTCGATCAGCGACCGGTCACGCTTGACCAGCAGCTCCTCGAGCCGGATCGGGGTCCCGGAATAGGCGAGCCAGCGGCACATGCGGTGCCATCATCGGCTATCCGAGACCTCCGGGGCATCGTCCCGAGGGGGTGAAGCTCAGCCGATGGCGATCGTGCCGTCGATCACGTCGAAGATGCTGACGTCGAACTCGTCGATCGACTCTCTGCGCGCGCCGGTCGCGTCGGCGGCCAGCGAGCTGAGGTGGTCGGCGGCCTGGGCGCTCGCCGTCCGCGACTCCTCGTCGGCCCAGAGCGTGAGCAGCAGCGCCTTGCCGCTTTCCCGGTCGACGAGCCCGATCGCGCCGCAGTAGCCGCTGCTCTCGCGCGCCCACGGCAGCAGGTCTTCCTTGACGATCCGGAGCCCTGCTTCGTACTGCTCCGGGGTGGCATCGAGTGTGTGCAGGCGGGCGAGCATCCCTCTTCACCTCCGTCGTCGGCTCAGCTCTTCTCGGAAACGTACGGCACCGGACACGGTCACGCCCGATCGCGGACGATGAGCCCCTTCGCGGCTCGCGCGAGCCGGGTCATCAGGGGACCCTCGGCCTCGACCAGGACCGGCTGCGCGGCCTTGGGCCAGGAAGCGGCGACGCACGCGCCGACGAGCAGGATCGCGGCCGTGACCCAGACGAGCAGCAAGAACGCGAGCACCGCCCCGAGCGGGCCGTAGATGTCGTCGAAGTCGGCGAAGTGGTCGAGATAGACGGAGAAGCCGGCGACCGCGAGATGGACGCCGACCGTGGCGAAAGCAGCGCCGGGCAGGACGTCCAGGAGCCGGACCGGCACGGGAGGGACGACCCGGTAGAGCAGCGCGAACGCGGCGAAGACGAGCGCGAGCGAGGCGCCGAGCTGCGCCAGTGCTCCGATCCCGCCGCTCGCACGCTCGCCGAGACCCAGCTCGTCGGCGATCTTCGTGCTCGTCGCAGTCGCCACCTGGACGACGATCGTCAGCCCGAAGGCCGTCAGGATCAACAGGCCGGCGCCGAGCACGAGCGCGCCGTCGAGCAGCTTGCCGCGCAGGTACGGCCGGCGGACGTCGCCGCCCCAGACCACCATGAATGCCAGGCGGATCGCACCCATCATCCCGCTGGCAGCCCAGATGAAGCCCGCGAGCGCGATCGCCCCGGCCACGGAGGCAGGAGTGCCGGCCTGCTGGATCGCGCCCTCGACGCTCGTGGAGAGGTCGATCGGCAGTTGAGCCGTGCCCACGAGCCAGCTGACGACGCGATCGTGCGTGGAGTCGGGCAGGACGAGATCGAGGACGGTCAGCAACACGGCGAGAAAGGGGACGAGCGAGAAGAGCACGTGGTAGGAGATCGCCGCGGCACGCTGGCCGCACCCGCTCTCCACGTACGTGGTTCCGGCCATGTGCGCCGTCCGCAGCAGGCGGCCGGCGATCACGGCCCGCTGGTCACGACCCCGTGGGGCTCGGTGCGGTCGGCGTACAGGACGACGGTGCGGGCGAGGTAGTCCGGGAGCGCGCGCCGCTTCGAGTCGAACAGGACCGGCAGGAAGCCGGCGAAGAAGGGCACGATCGCGAGCAGGAGGCCGATCAGTCGGACGAAGGCGCGCCATGATGGACGGTGGTGTCCCGTCGGCGGTTACGACGCGAAGCCGCATCGCCCGCATACCCGGCGTCTGGCCGGTGATCGGACCAGAAGAGGACGAAGTAGATCGTCACGGTAAGCCCCCACGCGGCCCCGACGAGGGTCGCGACGAGCCACTCCGGCCTGAGGTCGCCGACGAGTGAGGCGACGAGGCCGAGCAGACCCCCGATCGACCAGCACGAGCACGTGGATGACCACGAGGTCGAGCTGCGAGCGCGACCGCTCGCGTCGCGATGCCGGCGTACGGGACCCGCGCGTCGCTCAGGCCGGGTTGGATCGAAGCGGTCGCCGCAACCACCGGCGCACCGTCCTCTCTGCCGCGTCGTCGAGACGTTCGGCCCGGCGCCGCAGGCCGTCCGCGAGCTCGCCCGGCGAGCGAGTTCGTCTGGTTCGCCAGCGCGGCGCGCACCGCGGCGCTGGACGCGATCTGCTCGACCGCGCGCTCCAGCTCGGGGCTCTTGAGGAGATGGTCGGTCACGTCGGCCGCCAGCTTGCTGTCGAGCGTCTGCTCGACGAGCCGGCGGGTCCGCTCTTCCTCGAGCATCGAGGCGAGCGCGGCCTCGATCTCCGGCGCGGCGAGCGTGGGCCTGGCGACACGCTCGATCACGCGGTGCTCGGCGAGCGCGCGCGCGAGCTCGTCGATCTGGGGCGAGGCGAGCAGCTCGTCGCCCGTGACTGCGAGTTGGGAGCGCACGCGCATCCTGCTCGCTCTCCCCTCCGAGGCGAGCCGGCGCGCGGTCCGGTCGGGCAGCAGCGCCCGCGACGCGATCCGGGCCGGGAGCGTCAGCAGGCGCACGCCGACGACGGCTCCGCGGACGCCGACCACGGCCACCCCGAGCGCGACGTCGCGTGCCTGCGCGCGGGGGAGGGGCGCAGGCTTCGCTGGGGTCACGCGCTCTCGGGACACTCGTAGCCTTTCGCCCGACGACAGGTCTGCCGGCTCCCGGCGCTGTAACGCTCGCCGGTTCCGGGGTGACGGCGCGTCACCCCGGCGGGGTGAGGGGAGGTCACCCGCGCGCCGGAGATCATCCTGCGATGAGCGCCGCAGCGGCCGCCAAGCAGGGCCGGGCGACCATGGCCACGATCCCGGGCGGGACGTTCCTGATGGGCTCGGAGGACTTCTACCCCGAGGAGCGGCCCCTGCGTGAGGTGACGGTCGCGGGGTTCCGGATCGACGTGCACGCGGTCACGGCGACGGAGTTTCGGCGTTTCGTCCGCGAGACCGGCTACGTGACGCTGGCGGAGCGGCCGCTCGACGCGGCGGACTATCCCGACGCCGATCCGGAGCTGCTCGTGCCCGGGTCGCTCGTCTTCCGCAAGACGGCGGGGCCGGTGCCGCTGGACGACGTTCGGAGCTGGTGGGAATACGTCCCCGGCGCCTCCTGGAAGCGGCCCGCCGGTCCGGGCAGCACGATCAACGGCCGCGACCGGCACCCGGTCGTCCAGGTCGCCTACGAGGACGCGGAGGCGTATGCCGCCTGGGTGGGGAAGCAGCTCCCGACCGAGGCCGAGTGGGAGTTCGCTGCGCGCGGCGGCCTCGAGCGCGCCACGTTCACCTGGGGCGACGAGCACATGCCCGACGGGAAGCCGATGGCCAACACCTGGCAGGGCGCCTTCCCCTGGCAGAACCTGAAGGAGGACGGCTACGAGGGAACCTCCCCCGTCGGCAGCTTCCCGCCGAACGGCTACGGCCTCTACGACATGTGTGGGAACGTGTGGGAATGGACGAGCGACTGGTTCACGACGAGCGGCGACGGAGCGGAGAGCACGCCCTGCTGCGCGCCGCCCGCGTTGCCCGGCGAGCGCTTCCCGCGCAAGGTGATCAAGGGCGGTTCGCACCTGTGCGCGCCCAACTACTGCCTCCGCTACCGGCCTGCGGCCCGGCAGGGCGAGACGGTGGACACGTCGACGGCTCACATCGGCTTCCGCTGCGTCGTCCGCGAGGCGGCATGACTCGCCGCGCTCACTCGAAGGGAGTCTCCCCATGAACCTTCCGCCCTGGGTCGTCGGCATCGGCGCCATGATCGCCTGCGTCGTCGCCGGCGCCGTTCTGATCACGCTCGGCTTCGACCTGATCGGGATCGTCGTCGCACTCGCATCAATCCCGGTCGCGCTCGTCGCCTGGGTCGTGGCGAACGACAGAGTCTGAGGCGCACGCTCAGAACGTCCGTTTGCTCTCCGGGCCGGAGGATGCGCACCTCCACCTCGGGGGCGGCGATGGCCACCGCCTCCGCGAACTCCGCCGCAGGATCCTCGGACGGCGACCTCCCACCCGAGACGCGCCAGTGCAAGGGGGCGTACGTCCCCCAGTGGATCGGGATCGCCACGCGCGGCCGGAGCAGGCCGACCGCAGCGGCCGCCCGCGCCGGGTCGAGGTGGCCGGGGCCGACCTTGGCGCCCCAGCCCGAGACGGGGATCAGGCCGACGTCCGCTCCGGCGAGCTCGCTCATCCCGTCGAAGACGTCGGTGTCGCCGGCGAAGTAGACCGACCGCGAGCCTGTGACGACGTAGCCGAGCGCGGCCACCTTCCTGCCGTAGGGATAGCGCCTGCCGTCGTGCACCGCCGGCACCGCCGCGATCGCGAGCTCGCCGACGCTGGTCGAGTCGCCCGGCGACAGCTCGACGACACGGCGAAAGCCCTGGCGCCTCAGCGTCCAGCCGGCGCCTCGCGGCACGAGCAGGAGCATCGACTGCCCGAGCCGGCGGAGCGAAGGCAGGTCGAGGTGGTCGGCATGCTGATGGGAAAGCAGCACCGCATCAGGGGGCGGCAGGGCCTCGCCGAGGGGCACGAGCCGCTGGAGGTGGCCGACGTGGCGGCGGAGGAGCGGGTCGGTCAGGAGGCGGACGCCGTCGAGCTCGATCAGCGTCGTCGCGTGCCCCACATAGAGGATCGAGGCCACGCCTCAGCCTAGTCGGCGCACTACTGCTCGTTCGTGCGCGCGCTGCGGGGACGCAGCCGGCTGACGATGACGGCGACGACGGTGACGAGATAGACCTGGCCGAGCAGCCCCTCGCTCCCGGCCACCGTCCGGCCGAGGTCGGTGGCCGCGGTGTAGTCGCCGTAGCCGACGGTCGCCAGCGAGACGACGCTGAAGTAGAGCCGGATCGAGGCCGTCCCGTCGGTGCCCTGGGCGAAGAACGGACCCGACTGGAACGCCGCGATCGCTCCGTAGGCGAACGCGTAGAGCAGGCCGATCATCAGGTAGATGCAGAGCGCGCCGAGCACCGACTGGAAGTTGACCCCGTGCTGGTCGCCGATCCCGAACACGATCACGCCGCACGTCGCGGCGATCAGCAGCACGTCCAGCAGCCCCAGCAGCCCGGTCGCGTTCGCATTCGTGGTCAGGAGCTCCAGGATGGCGCCGACGGCACCCACGACGGCCAGGCAGGTGGCAACGAGGTCGAGCCGGCTCGTCGCGGAGGTCCAGAGCGCGACTCCGAGCGTCAGCACGAGGAGCAGGACGAGGACGGCGCCGGCCCACTGCTCTTCCGGCGCCGCCGCGACGAAACCGAAGGTCGCGAGGACGAGCAGGAGGACGAAGCCGTAGCTGCGGCTCGCCTGCAAGCGTCGCAGGAATGGCCCGACGTGCATGCGGCTCCATACTCTCGCCCGCAGCGGACGGCGGCGTCATCCGCGTTCACCCCAACCGGACGATGAGCCGCCGTCCTCCCGGCAGGGAAGCTGCACGGCGAGGCATCCGTCCCAGGCAAGAAGGAGGGAACGAGAGATGGTGAGGCGCGGGCGTCCTCTGATGCGGGCCGCGATGGTCGGCGGCGTCGCCTACCACGCAGGCAAGAACGTCCACCAGGACGCCGCGGCGGCTCCAACGCCCGCGGCCCCCGCAGGCGGTCTCTCCGACGCGGCGATCGCTCAGCTCAAGGAGCTTGGCCAGCTGAAGGACGCGGGAGTCCTCACCCAGGAGGAGTTCGACGCGCAGAAGGCGCAGCTGCTCGGGTCGTAAGCGGGTCGTCCACTCCTCACAACGTTTGCTAATCCCTGGCCAGGCTCGTAGCCTGGAGCGATGAGCGCGGCGACAACCGCGCCCGTCGAGCTCCGCGACGCCGAGCTCGCGGGGTGGCACGAGTGGGTTCGGCCGTGGCCGGTGGCGATCGCCGCAGTGCTCGCGGCCGGAGTGACGGCCGCGCTCACGGTCAGCGCGGGTGTGCTCGTCCGTCCAGGGGGGTTCGCGCTCTTCGCCGGCTACAGCGTGGTCGCGTTCGCGGGCGTCGGCCTGCTCTGGCGCCGACGGCGCCCGCAGAGCCTCGTCGGCCTCGTCCTGTTGCTGCTGGCGGCTGCGCTCGCGCGTCGTCGCGTTGCAGGGGACGTCCTGGTCGCTCGGCTTCTCGATCGGCGTTCTCTTCGATCCCGGTCTCCGCGCTGCTTGCGTGGTATCTCCTGCTCAGCTATCCGGGCGTGAGGTTGACGCGCGCCGCGATGTGGGTGTTCGCCCTGGCCGTGTCGACGATCGTGGTCGGCTTCGTGCCGTGGTTCTTCCTCTCGCCGACGATCAGCGGAGGGACGTTCCTGGCGCGCTGCACGGCGGAGTGCCCGCCGAACGCGCTGATGATCGCCGACCGCCCCGACGTCGCGGGGCATTTCGCGACGGTCGAGGAGGTCTTCCGCGTCGTGTTCGCGATCGCGGTGGTCGCGCTGCTGGTCAGCCGCCTCGTGCTGGCGACCCGCCCGCGGCGCCGCATCCTCGCTCCGGTCTATGTGGTCGGCTGTGTGTGGATCGCCGTGTTCGGTCTCTTCGGCGCCATCCGCTACTTCGCCGTCACCGAGCAGCGCCTGTGGGACACGCTCGGCTGGTTCCTGACGGGAACCCGCGTCGCTCTGCCGCTCGCGTTTGCTCTGGCGCTTCTGCTCGCACAGACCTATCGCCGGGCCGCTCGCTCGCGACGATGATGCAGCGGCTGCAGGGACAACCCGCGCCGGCTGCGCTCGAGCGTGCCGCTGCCGAGGCGCTCGGCGATCCACGCCTTCGCCTGGCCCTGCGGCGGTCCGAGCGAGGACGACTGGACGGACGTCGACGGGGCGCCGATCGTGCCGGCCGCCGCCGAGCCGGGCCGTCGCTGGCGTGCGCTCGGCAGCGGTGCGCACCCGACGGCGGCGCTCGGCTACGACGCCGCTCTCGACGACGACCCCGAGCTCCTCGATGCCGTCTCGACGGCCGTGCTGCTCAGCTTCGACCGGAGCCGGACCGACTCCGAGCTGCAGGCCTCACGCCGCCGGATCGCGACCGCGAGCGCCACCGAACGGCGCCGGATCGAGCGCGACCTGCACGACAGCGCACAGCAGCAGCTGGTCGCGCTCCGGATCCACCTCGATCGCGCCAGCGAGCGTCTGGGCCGGGACGAGGAGCTCGAGCAGGTGGGTCTGGGGCTCGAGCAGGCGCTGGACGAGATCCGGGCGATCGCCCACGGCGCCTACCCGGCCGTCCTCCGCGACTTCGGGCTCGGAGCCGCGCTGACGGAGGCGGCCCGCTCGGATGGCCGCGTTCGGGTGAAGGTCGGCCGGCTCGGGCGGTACGGCGAGGAGGTCGAGGCGGCCGTCTACTTCTCGGCGCTCGAAGCCCTCCAGAATGCCTCCAAGCACTGTCCCGCGGACGCGCGCATCGCCGTCGAGGTCTGGGAGGACGCGGGCGACGTGCGCTTCGAGGTCCGGGACGACGGGCCGGGTTTCGACCCGAGTACCGCGCCTGAGGGCGGCGGCCTCGTCGGCATGCGCGATCGACTTGCGGTCGCGGGCGGCACGGTCGAGATTCATTCCGCGCCCGGCCACGGCACCCGTGTCAGCGGCGCGGTCCCGGCACGCTCGACCTAGACCGAGATGCTCACCGGGGACGTCGCGATCCAGATCAGCGTGCCGAGGAAGACGAAGCAGCCGAGCGCGAGCGTGATCGTCCGGAGCCGCACGTCGGTGAGCCTGGGGCTCAGCCCTGCGAAGAAGAGCGAGACCGAGAAGAGGACGACGCCGAGGACGTAGTTCGACCCGCGCTGGATGTCGCGCCGCACCTCCGCGGCGGAGACCTCGGCCGCGGCGTCCAGCCGCCTCGCCTCGGCCGCCGCGGCGAGCTTGTACTGCGGCATCGCGAACGGGGTCAGCGGTGCATCCGGGTTCACGAGCGGCCGGGTATCGAGCCAGGCCTGGACGGCCGGGCCGGAACTCCTTGCGGAAGCGCTTGAAGTAGAAGTCCGACAGCTCCGTCCGCTTGAGCGCGTAGGCGTCGACCCACTGGATGAACGTCGCGACGTCGACCTGCGTCTGCGACTCGGAGAGGCCCTGCGCGCGCGCGGCCTCGACCCTGATCGCGTTGGTCCGGCCCGCCGCCTTCGCCTGCTCGCCGTTCCACCGCGTCGCCTGGTAGCCGCTCCAGGCCGTTGCGACGGCGGCAAGCGACAGCAGAACGGTCGCGAGGATCTCGACGTAGCTGCGGTGATGGCCGTCCGTCACCGTCGGTCACCGGACGCATTGCACGGGAGCGGGCCGGTCGAGCCGACGAGGACGCGCTCCTTCGCGAGGAGGACCTCGGTTCGCTTCATCGCAACCGGTTCGAGCGCGCCGACGCCGCCGTAGTACGGGTTGTCGAGGAACGACAGCAGAAGGAGCGTCGCGGCGACCACGGCGACGACGGAGCCGATCAGCAGCGCCTGCGTCTTCGCCCGTTCGCCGCTGTCGGCGAAGAAGAGCATGAACATGCCGATCACGCCCGCGGTCAGGAAGAGCACGATCCAGAGCGGGGTCGGGACCACGCCCTGCGCCGCGTGGATCCGGTCCTGGCGTGCTGCGGTGCGCTCGGAGTTCTGGTCGAGCCACTTCGAGAACGCGGCTTCCTCGGTGGGGCCGTTCGGCTTCACCTGCTGCAGCGTGCGAAACATCGACACGCCCCAGGGGTTGAACCTGTCGCCCTCGGTGCCCGCCTCGAGTCGCGGCCACGCCCGGTGGACGACGTAGCGGGCGTAGCAGACGAGGCCATCCGAGAGTTCCTGCCGCTGCGCGGCCGGCATGAACTGTGCGGTCTCGAACTGCTGCGCGACCACCTGCGCTTCCGTCTCGGCGCCCTGCTTCGTGTCGTCGTAGCTCGTGAAGGCGAGGAAGATGATGAAGCCGAGCAGGACCGAGAAGCCGGTGGCGATGACGCCGAAGACGCCTGCAGCGCGGTCGCCGTCGGCGAAGTAGCTTCCCTCCGGCGCCCGGCGGCGGACGAGCAGCATCGCGCCGACGGCGATCCCGGTGGCGGCGAGCGACTACGAGAATCGGCCAGACAAGACTCATCCGCCGGAGCGGAGGCTCGAGCACTCGTCGGAGTTGTTCAGCGCGTCCTTCAACTCGCCTACCGGTTCGAGCTGCTCCAGCTGGTCGACGGCGGCGCCGACCTGATCTCCCATCGTGGCGAGGGTGCCGGTGATCGTCGAGATCGCGTCGAGCAGGCTGGCTCCGTCGACGGCGTCGGCGATCTTCTCCGCGCCATCCTCGATCTCGCCGGCGAGCTGATCGACCACGCCCTTCGCCTTCTGGCCGTCGGCCGTGTCGGGCCGGCCCGCGTCCTTCAGGTCGTCCGCGAGCGTCTTCGTCGCGTCGGTGACGTCGTCGACCGCGCTCTCGAGACTGTTCTCGGAGAGATTGCCGCCCTGGATCGACGTTGCAGCAGACGACACCGAGGTCTTCCAGGTCGACACGGCCGAGCACACCGAGTTCGCCCAGTCGCTCGCCCCGGACGTCTCGTCGTCGCTGCCGCCGCAGCCCGCGGCCAGCAGCGCGGCGGCCAGAACCGGGAGCAGGAGCAGCTTCGAGCTCATCTCACGGCAGGCTAACCGCCGTCCACGACACGGAGCATCGTCCATCTGGGATGACCGGAACACGATCTCAGGCGGTCGCGTAACGGCTGCGCGCGGACCTGGCCCCGTACGTCGCCACGTCGAGCGCGACCCCGAGGCCGACGATGATCCACTCGCCGCCCGAGACACCGCCGATCGGGAGACCAGACGAGGAGATACATCAGCGTCGTCCACGGGAAGAAGAACAGCCCCAGCAGCGGCCACACCCACGAGTCGAACGCCAGGTCGACGCGGTCTCCGAAGAGCCACATCGCGACGATCGCGAACCGCGGGCCGAAGACGGCGAAGAGAATCAGGAAGCAACACATCGAGCGCGCCACCATCTCACAGATCGCGGCAGGGAGTGCGGCCAGAGTGGCGAATCACGGCCGCGTAACGAACGCGCAGACTCCGTCGGTTGCCAGCGACGCCGTTCTGACGTTCCCAAAGGGAGGTAGGGATGAACTCCAGGAGCATGGCCGGTTGGATCGGCTTCGCCGGCATCCTGCTGCTCGTCGTCGGCGCGATCGACTTCATGCAAGGCCTGATCGCTCTGTTCGAGGACGAGTACTACGTGGTGACCCAATCCGGCTTCCTCGTCGTCGACCTGACGGCGTGGGGCTGGATCATGATGATCTGGGGCGTGCTGCTCGTCCTCGGCGGCCTCGGCCTGCTGAGCGCGCAGGGGTGGGCCCGCTGGTTCACGATCGTCGTCGTGTGCTTGAACTTCATCGCCCAGCTCGGCTTCCTCGGCAACAGCCAGTACCCGCTCTGGTCGTTGACCGTGATGGCGCTGAACGTGATCATTCTCTTCGCGCTGACGGCGCGCTGGAGCGAGAGCACGTCAGACCTTCAGGCCGCCCGCTGACGATCACTCGGACCGAGGCCGTCGCGCGATGTGGTGCGCGGCGGCCTCCGCTCGAGCCTGTCGGATCCGCGAGGGCGGGTAACGTGAGGGGCATGGCGCCGTCACGCGTGTCGCGGTGAGCCGGCCCAGCCGAAGCGCGCTTCAGCGGCTGGGACTCGGTGCGCTCAGCATTGGCATCGTCGTCGCCACCTTCGCGTTCGTCCTGCCCACGATCGCGGACTACCGCGACGTCTGGGCGCTCGTGCAGGACCTGTCGTGGGAGTGGATCGTGCTGCTCTGCGTCGCCACGCTCGTCAACCTGCTCACCTTTGCGCCGCCGTGGATGATCGCGCTTCCCGGCCTGTCCTTCGGGCAGGCGATCACGGTCACCCAGGTCTCGACCGCGCTTTCGATCGTCGTCCCCGGGGGGCTCGCGGCCGGTGTCGCCACCTCGTACGCGATGCTGCGCCGCTGGGGGTTCGTGTCACGCGATGTCGCTCGTGCGGTGACCCTGACGGGCCTCTGGAACCAGTTCGTCAACCTCTCGTTCCCGATCGTGGCCCTCTTCCTGCTCAACAGCGAGGGGGGTGACACGAAGCTGCTCGGCGTCGTGGCCTTCGTCGGCGTCGCCGTGCTCGGTGTCGTCGTGGCCGGGCTCGCGGTCGTGCTCGTCAGCAAGCGGCTCGCCGGCGACATCGGCGACCTTGCGGCGAGCGTCAGCAACTGGCTGCTCGGAAAGATCCGGCGCGGCCCGGTCTCGTGGGGCGGCCCCAGCTTCGAGCGCTTCCGGCTGAGCGCCGGCGATCTGCTCAAGCGCCGCTGGCACGTGCTCACGCTGGCGTCGCTGGTGGGCAGCCTCAGCGTCTTCGCGGTGCTCCTCGTCTCGCTCAGGGCGTTCGACGTCACTGCGGCGCAGGTGTCGCTGGCCGAGGCGTTCGCCGCCTGGTCGTTCGTCCGCATCATCGGGACGATTCCGATCACGCCGGGCGGGATCGGCATCATCGAGGTCGGCCTCACGAGCGCACTGATCGGGTTCGGCGGGAGCAATGCCGGCGTGGTCGCGGCGGTGCTCGTCTTCCGCTTCCTGACGATCGTCCCGACCCTCGTCGTCGGCCTCGTCTCGGCCGCGACCTGGCGGCGCTTTCGTGGTCCCGCCGAGCTCGAGCCGGTGCCGGCCGACGGTCCGCTGCCGCCGATCACCCCCTCTGGATGATGTGAGCCGCGGCGACGCGCGCCAGAATCGGGTGATGGGACAAGCGATCGGCGGCCTGAGCTCGTGAGGCTGCACGGGGAGCTCGCAGTGGCATCGGGCCGGACCCAGACAGAAGAGCAGCTCTGTGCCGTCGCCGGCGGCGACCTGCGCCCGCTGGAGGTGCGCGCCCAACTGGACGGCGATACGCATCGCCTCGTTCAGATCGCCGCACTCGTCGCCCTCGACGGGCCGCTGGTCTCCTGGGTCGGCCAGCTCGACGCGGCCGACGAGGAGCAGCTCGACCTCGACCAGGTGCTCGGCGCGCTCGTCGCGATCGCTCCGATCGTCGGCACGCTCCGCGTGGTCTCCGCGGCGAGGAAGATCGTCCGCGCGGCGGGGCTCGCCGACGCCGTCGACGAGACCTGAGGCTCCAGGGCCGCGTCCCGACGTCCACCCGCGTGTCGTCGTGCGGCTCGGTTATCGTCGCACCGAGATGCTCCTGGGCTTGCTGATCAGCTGGGCCGTCCTGGCCCTCGCCTTCGTCGTGACGACCTCGCTCCTCGACGGGATGGAGGTCTCGGGCGGTTTCTGGGGCTACATCTGGGTCGCGCTGCTGTTCGGGATCGTGAACGCGTTCATCGGCACGATCCTCCGCATTCTCACCTTCCCGCTGACGCTGCTGACGCTCGGCCTCTTCTCGATCCTCGTCAACGCATTTCTGCTCCAGATCACGGACGCCATCTCGGATCACTTCACGATCGACGAGTTCTGGTGGACGGCGATCTGGGGCGCGATCATCATGGCGATCGTGCTCGTCGTGCTCAACATGATCCTCGGGGCGCTCGCGCCGCGGCGCACGGCAATGCCGTCCTAGCTACCTACACGCGCGCGGGCCGGAGCATCGTGTAGATCGCGAGCCCGATGAAGGGGAGCAGGAGCAGCACGAGCACCCAGCCCGCCTTGCTCGATGCGGGCAGATCGCGTCTCCGCGCGACGTCGATGAAGGCGCGTACCAGGAAGACGAGGAAGATCGCCACCGCTGCGAGGATCAGGATCCGCATGACCACATGTTCTCACGATCCGGGCTCAGAAGGTGACGCCACCTCACCCGGCGAGGATGAGAACCGCTCAAACGCTCGCAGTCTCCGACGGCACTGCGACGAGCCCGAGCTGGACGGCGTGCTCGATCGCGTCGCTCCGGCTGGAGACGCCGAGCTTCCGGTAGACGGAGATCGCCTGCGTCTTGACCGTGTTGCGCGAGACGTACAGGCGGGCGCCGATCTCGCGGAAGGAGAGGTGCGTCGCGAGCAGCGGCAGCAGCCGGAGCTCCGCGCGCGTCAGGCCGGCGCCGTTGCGCTCGCCCGCCGCCAGCATCGCGTCGATCTCGCTCTGCAGCTCCAGCGCCTGCTCGGGGAGGACGCCGAGATCGGGCCGCCGGCGCAGGACGTCGAGCGCCTCTTCCAGCAGCCGCCGGGCGGCCTCCGCGTCCCGCAGCGTCACGTAGGCGCGGGCGAGCTCGAGGCGTGTCTGCACGGCCAGCCAGGGCAGCGCCTCGGTCAGCTGTGGCGTCAGGCTGAGCGCGGAGGCCAGGTTGGAGCGAGCCTGGTCCCAGTCGCTGCTGCGCAGGGAGGTGCGTGCGGACGCGGCCAGCTCGAGCGCGCTCGTGGTGTAGCCGTCGAGTCCCGCCGCCTCGGCGAGCTCGCGCGCGCGCAGCGCGTGCAGCTCGGCTGCGACGTGCTCGCCGCGCGCGGATGCGAGCAGCGAGCGTTCGCTGATCGCCACGATCAGCGTGTCGGTCGCGTTCAGCCGCTCGGCCGACTCTTCGGCCCGGGCGAGAATCGCGTCGGCGAGGGCGTCTTGCCCGCGGAACACGAGCGTGCAGCCGAGCAGCAGCAATGCCGTGGGACGCCACGGGCTGGACGGGGGCAGTCCGGCGAGCGCGAGCTCGATGTCGACGCACATCTGGTCGACGCCGTCGCGGCACAACGCCGCGTGCAGGAGCGAGATCGCCGGCTCGACTGAGGCTTCGCCGTCGGCTCCGCGCTCGGCGGCGGCGAGCCAGCGCTCGGCCGCGGCCGGTCGCCCGCGGAGCGCGTGCAGCCAGCCTCCCGTGACGGCGACCGCCGGATAGCGCTCGAGCTCCGTCTCGTCGAACTTCTCGAGCCAGTCTTCGACGTCGTCGATCCGGCCGCGGTAGTAGGCCGGGAGCGCGATCGCGGTCACGATCCGAGCCATCCGGTCGGTGTCGGCGGATCCTTCGGCGTGGAGGAGCGCGGCTTCGAGGTCGCCGTGTGCCTCGAACCAGTCCGCCGCCCTGCGGTTGAGCTCGGCGGCGAGCTCGGGCTCGTTCTCGCTCAGCTCGCGTGCGAGCAGGTCCCGGAAGAGCGGATGACAGCGGTAGGCCTCGCCGTGCCGGTCGAGCGGTGCGAGCAGCAGGGGCATGCGGTCAAGCGCAGCCAGCACGCGTCCTGAGCCCGTGCGCTCGAGCACGGCGTCGCAGACCGGAGCGGTCAGGTGCTCGAGCACCGACGTTCGCCGGAGGAAGGTCAGCAGATCCGGCGTCAGCTGCGGGAGGAACTCGGAGCGGATGTACTCGGCCAGGAACCGGTCGTCGCCGCCGGAGACTGCCCGGTCATCGTCACCGGCCGCGAGCGCGCCGAGGCGGATTCCCGCCGCCCAGCCCTCGCAACGCTCGAGCAGCTCGCCGCCGTCGTCGGCCGCGAGCCCCGCGTCGAGCGCACGCAGGAGCGCCTCGCCCTCGCGCCGGCTCAGTGCCAGCTCGCCGGCCTGCAGCTCCAGCAGCCTGCCGTCCGCCCGCAGACGCGCGATCGGCAACCCCGGGGTGAGGCGCCCGACGAGCGCCAGCGTCGACCCGGCGGGGACATGCTCTGCCAGTGTCGACAGCGCTTTCGTCGCATTGCGGGAGCGGAGGAGCTGGGCGTTGTCGACCACGAGCACGAAGTCCTCGCTCGAGCTCAGTCGCGAGGCGAGCCGCGCGAGCTCGTCTGTCCACTCCTTCCGTCGGCGAACTGCGGGCTTGTCGGCCTGGCCCTCGAGCCGGCCGAGCGCCACGGCCAGCTGTTCGAGCAGGCGCGCCACATCGTCGTCGGCCTCGTCGACCGTCAGCCAGGCGACGGGCCGGCGTTCGCGCTCGGCCCACTGTGCGGCGAGCGTCGTCTTCCCGTATCCGGCCGGGGCGGTCAGCGTGACGAGCGATGCGGAGGCCGTTCGCAGGCGATTCACGAGCGGCGTTCGCGACACCGCCCAGGGCGGCGGCGACGGTACGCGAACCTTTGCTTCGACGACATTCGACGGCGCGGCTCGCGTTCGGCCGGAGCTCGAGCGCGGCATGCCAGGGAGTATGCGAGGTCGGCCGAGCGCGTACCAGAGCGGGCGCACCACTCTTGCCGTCGGGCTGGCACCAGTGCGCGCCGTGGCGGGCGGGGCAGTCCGAAAGTGATAATCGGCGCCTGTGGCGATTCGGGTCATCCTCGCCGAGGACAACTATCTCGCGCGCGAGGGGATCGTCCGTGTGCTCGAGTCGATCGAAGATCTCGACCTGGTCGCGGCGTACGGCGACCTCGACGCCGTCCGCGCTGGGGTCGAGAGAGACCGGCCGGACGTCGTCGTCACCGACATCCGCATGCCGCCGAACCACACCGACGAGGGCATTCGGCTCGCGGACGAGCTGAGGACGACCCGGCCGGAGATCGGCGTCGTCGTCCTGAGCCAGCACGAGAGCCCGCTGTACGCACTCGCCCTCTTCGACCGGGGAGCGGAGCGCCGCGCGTACCTGCTGAAGGAGCGCGTGCGGGACCAGTCCGAGCTCGGCCGCGCCGTCCGCGAAGTCGCGAGCGGGGGCTCCGTCGTCGACCCGCGGATCGTCGAGGGGCTGCTGTCCGCGCACACGCGGACTCACACGCCGCTCGAGGAGCTGACTCCGCGCGAGCTCGAGATCCTCGCCCTGATCGCAGAGGGCCGCAGCAACACCGCGATCGCCGAGGCCCTGGTCGTCACCAAGCGCGCGGTCGAGCGTCACATCAACGCGATCTTCCGCAAGCTGGAGCTGGAGGAGTCCGAGGACGTGAGCCGCCGCGTCACGGCGGCCCTGCTCTATCTCACACGCGGCGACTGACCGTCAGGGCGCGGACGCGGCGGGAGGCAGGTCCATCGACGCGCGGAGATCGGTCAGCGGCGTCGCCGGAACCGTGATCAGCCCGCGCCTCGGCCGGTCGAGGTCGAAGGTGATCAGCAGCAGGAAGCTGACGAGCCCCGCAGCGAGCAGCACCGTCCAGACGCTGCGGTCGAGCAGCGCCAGATAGAACGCGAGCAACGCGAGCGCGAGCATGGCACTCGCCAGCTCGAACCAGAGCACCGCCGGCGGCACCCGGTTGTTCAGGGCCGCTTTGCGCACGGTCTGCTGATCGATCATGTTGTTGAGGGTCTCGACGTACAGCCGCGGGGCGCTGGCGGTCGGGGCGGCGGCGAGCGACCGGCCGGCGAGGGCCCAGAGCTCGCGCTGAAGCGTCTGGCCGTCCGCAAGCGCGCGCTTTGCGTCCGTGCTGCCGGGAACGGCGTCCGCGAGGCGAATAGCCGTGTCCGTGTAGTCGGTCAGCAGCCCGAGCGAACGGCTCCGCATCGGCTCGGCCAGCGTCTGCGCCCGCAGGTAGGTCGTCCCGATCGCGTTCGCCTCTTCGACGACAGTTGTGCGGCGAGCGTCGTACCGACCGACCGCGAGCGCAAGTCCGAAGGCGAGGATGAGACCGACGAACCCGAGCAGCGCCGTCTGGACGACCCCGACCGGCTCGTGGAGGTCTGCGGTCCGGCGTCGCAGCCACCGGCCGGCGAGATGGCCGATCGCGGTCGCCGCGAGAGTGGCCCCGACGACGAGCGCTGCGAGCTCGAGGCTACTGAGCCGGAAGAACACGCCGATCTCCGAGCCGGGACGGCGCGCTCACCCGATGCTGCGCATCTCGTAGCGGCTCACCTTGCCGTCGCGAACCGTCAGCTCGACCCGCCGCATTCGCCTGTACGCGAACTCGCCGGTCGCCTTCAGCGTGTAGACCTGGCTGCACGTCCATGGCGACACGGCCTTCGCCGAGCTCGACCAGCTCGCCGCGCTCGAACACGAGATCGAGCTTGTCCGGGGGATTGACCCAGGTCAGCTCGCGCCGGATCTCGTCCACCCCGACGAGATCGCGCTGCGGCGTCACCCACTCGGCGTCGGGGGCCAGGAAGGGGTAGACCGAATCGCGGTCGCCTGTCTTCGCCGCCACTTCGAGTGCTGCCAGGAAGGCCGTCGCGATCTCCGCGGTGTCCGTGCTCATGCGCTGCTACGCGCGGTCGTCGTTCCAGGCGCGCCGATGCTCGAACGCACCGCCGGTCTCCATGATCTGGATGGGCGTCACCCACTCGTTCAGCAGCTCGAAGCCGTTCGCACGCGAGACTGCGCCGAGAAACGGCTCGGCCCAGACGTGCTCGAACAGAGCGACGGCGGTCGTCATCCCGGCGGGCACGAGCTGCTCGAGGCGGAAGACGTCGTCCTCGTTGAACAAATGACCGTCCATCATCTCCGCCAGGCCTTTCATGCCGCCGCGCTCGACCCCCGGCAGCCCTTCGCGCGCGAAGCCGGCGAGCGCGCCCATCGCTTCGCCGAACTCAGCGGCCTCCTCCCAGTTGAGGTCGCTGGCGCGGATGTGCGTGACAGCTCCCGCCTCGTCCTTCCTGACGAGCATCAGGTCGATGATCCGGACGATCCCGTCCCGCTTCAGACGCTCGAGCTCCGGCCAGAGCTCGCCCCGGAACCGGTTGCCGTCGAAGCCGACGACGAGCATCTGGATCGGCCCATAGCCCATTCCGGTTTATCGTAGGCGTTGTGCACACGCGCCGTCGTCATCCGACTCGGATGAAACGGAAGAAATCATGCGATTTGGATGACCTCGCCCGCCGGCGCGGGCGAGAGGCTGTTGCCGTGCAGCGCAACAGACATGACGAGTGGGGTCCCGGGGACGCCCGGTTCCCTAGCCGTCGAAGTAGGGAACCAGGCGCCCCGAGCGCGGGAAGACCTCGGAGAACAGGCGGCCCCACCTCCGGGTTCCGGAGCGAGCCTGACCGGTTGCCGCGCCGCTGTCATGACGCGCATGTGTCAATTCGGGGTGTCCGCCCGTGCTGAACGAGGACGGGACGGTCGAGGAGCTGCGCCGGATCGCGCCCGACATCTCGCCGTCGGTGGCAAGGCTGCCGATGCCCGCCTACATCCTCGACCGCAACGGCGTCGTCCGCTGGCTCAACATGGCGGCGATCAAGGAGTTCGGCGACATGCGCGGCAAGCGGATCACCCAGATCGTCGAACCGGAGTACGCCGCCAAGGCGCGGCAGGAGTTCGCCGCGAAGCTGCTCGGGACCCAGGTGTCGACGGAGGAGACGGTTGCGGTCCGCACGGCGGCGGGACGGCGCGTCCAGGTGGACATCAGCTCGACGCAGCTGCTCCAGCAGGGATCGATCGTCGGCGTCTTCGGGCTCGCCGATCCGACCGGCGAGCCACCCCGGCCGATGTCGACCAGCTCGGTGCAGCTGACACCGCGGCAGCACGACGTTCTCCGCTACGTCGCGGCGGGATACTCGACGGAGCACATCGCGAAGACGCTCGGGATCTCGATCGAGACGGTGCGGAACCACGTTCGCGGCCTGATGGGGCGCCTGGGCGTGCACTCGCGCCTGGAGGCTGTGATCCGAGGACACGAGCTCGGGATCGTCTAGAGGAAGGAGCTGCTTCCTCGGGTCAGGTGGCGCTCAGCTGCCGCTCCGTCTCCTCCGCGGCGACGAGCCCGATCCCGACGAGATCGGCGGGGTGAATCCAGGCATCGGCGAGATGGAAGCCGCCGGCGCGGCGGATGCCGTCGCGCAGCGGGATCGCCCAGCGGTGCTCGAGCAGTGCGACCGCGGCGGCGGTGCCGTTCGGGATCGCGTCGTCGACGTACCAGACGTCCTCGTCGAACACGTGACCGTCCTCGCGGGCGGCTCCCTCGTCGCCTGCCAGCGCCGAAGCCGATCAGCGCGCCGACGATGGCGCCGAACGCGTCGGCCTCCTCCGGCGAGAGGTCGCTCGGAGGGATCTTCTCCACGTTGCCGTTGTCGTCTTTGCGGACGAAGGCGAGGTCGATCAGCCGCACGACGTCGTCGTCGCGCAGGCGGTCGAGCTCGGCGAGGATCTCGCCGTTGAGCTCCCCGCCCTCGAAGCCGACCACCAGCAGCTGCACCGGTCCCATCGTCATCTCGCTGTCCTCCCTAGCCCGCGAGCAGGTGGCGCTTCGCAGACTCGAATTCGTCCTCGGTCAGGGCCTTTCGCAGGCCTTCCAGCTGTTGCGATCACGCCCAGCTGCGGCCCCGACCGGGTGAGCTCTGCGTCGCGTGCGCCCGCCTTCCGGGTGCAGCGCGGCGCCGACCATCCCTGCTCGCCGAACCGGTCGTCGCTCTTGGATCACCACGCGCGTGTCTCCTCTCGGTGTCCCAGCCGATGCTCCTGAAGCGCGGGGTGGGGCTGCGTCACCCGCTCGGGGTGATCGGCGAGCCGCCGCTCAGAGCAGCTCGAGCTCACGGGCCCGTTCGACCGCATCGCGCCGCCGCGAGACGGCGAGCTTCCGGTAGATGCTCTTGAGATGGGTCTTGACCGTGTTCGACGTGACGAAGAGCTCGCCGGCGATCTCCGCGTTGGACATCATCGTCGGGAGGAAGCGGAGCACCGACTGCTCGCGCCCGCTGAGCGGCTCCAGCAGCTCGGCTCTCGTCACTGCGACGCTGGGGGCGCGCTGGCGGAACGCCGCCAGGAGCTCGCCCGGCGAACGAGCGGTACGCGGTACCCCACCTGATCCGCTGCTCGAGCAGCACCTGAACGGCTGACCCGCAGTCCAGGAACGGCCGCCGGTGGCTGTTCGGCCCTGCGAGCTCCAGCGCGCGCTCGATCGCCGTGCCGGCCCGGTCGTCGTCGTGCAGCGTGTGCAGCGCGACTGCGGTCAGCACGCAGGCCTCGATCCGGAGGCCGAAGGAGTCCAGCTCGTCTGCTGGTCGGCGCTCGAGGATCGCGAGCGCGGCTTCGGGCTCGCCCTCGGCGAGCAAGAGCCTGGCGCGGAGCAATGAGATCGCCGGTGTGTCGCCGATCTGAGCCGCCTTTCGGTCGAGCGCGGCGTGCGCCGCCTCCAGGTCGCCGCGCGCGGCGAGCAGTCGCGCCTCTGCCGTCTCCAGGATCGGGGCCAGCGCCTGCGGCGGCCGCCACCCGTCGAGGTCGATCGACCTGCCGCGCAGCTCGGCCAGGGCGGCTCCTGCCTCACGCGGGCCTCGAGCGCCGCGGGCGAGCGACAACAGTGCGGCGGCCGCGAGCCGTCCCCGGCGATCACCGGCGACGTCGGCGGCGGCCGCTGCGCGATCGAGATGGTGCTCGGCTGCGGTGAGGTCGTCCCAGAGGAGGTGCGTCCAGCCGAGCGCGAGCTCCGCGCCGACGAGCGGTGTGCCTGCAGACAGGCCGCCCAGCTCTGCGTCCTCGACAGCGTCGGTCGCCAGCTCCGCCGACCGCCGGAGGCGGCCGCGGCCGGCCTCCAGCAGCGCCAGCTCGCCGAGCACGCTCGCCGCCATCGTCCGGAGACCGGCGCGTCGGGAGAGGTCGAGCGCAGCTCCCAGCAGTGCGTCCGCCTCGTCCAGCTCCCCGCGCGCGGATCTTGCCGCGCCGAGATGCGCGAGCGCGAATGCGCCCTGGGCTGCGGTGCGGGTCGTCGCGTCGAAGCCGCTGGCAGCCGGTGCTTCGACGAGACCGGATGCGATCGCCTCGAGGAGCTCGTAGTCGCCGTCGAGCTGCGCGAGTGCCGCACCGGCCTGGAGCCTGAGAACGCGCTCGCCGCCGAACGCCTCCACCGCGTCGAGGGACTCGTCGGCCGCGGCCAGCCGTCGCTCCGCCTCCTGGCGATCCCCGCTCGCGAGGCTCGCGAATGCGCTCAGGACGCAGAGGCTCGGCCGACCCTCGGCCGCCTCCGGCGAGAGCTGGAGGAGCGCGGCGTGCTCCTCACCGGCCGCCTCGTAGCCGACGGCATGCCATGCGTCGGCGGCGATCTCGTCCGCGAGATCCCAGTCACCGCCGGCGAGCGCGTCCCGGAACGCCGGCACAGGCTCGTGCGCCGTCCAGTGCCAGCGCGCACTGAGGCGCTGCAGCAGGCCGAGGTCGTGCGGACGCGTGCGGCGCAGCTGCGTGCGGAGGAACTCCAGCAGTAGCCCGTGATAGCGGTACCGAACCTCGGACCCGACGTAGCCGGACACGAGGAAGTTCGCCGCCGCGAGCTCGGCCAGCACTCGGCCGCCGTCCCGCCGGCCGGTCAACGCGTCGGCCAGCTCGGCGCTGATCGTGTCCGGCACCGAGGTCCGGAGCAGGAACTCGCGCAGGCGGTCGGGCTGCCGGTCGAGAATCTCGTTCAGCAGGTAGTCGGCCACCGCGCGATCGTCGCCGGCGAAACGGCGCAGAAAGCCGGCGCGATCCGATTCCGAGGCGAGCGAGAGCGCGGCGAGACGAATCCCTGCGGCCCAGCCCTCGGTGCGATCGCACAGCGCCTGGACGTCGCCCTCGGCGAGATCGGTCGCGAACGGCTCCAGCGCCTCGCCGCACTCGTCCAGGGTGAACGCGAGCTCGGCGGCCCGGATCTCGACCAGGTCGTCCGTCAGGCGCAGGCGCTGCAGGCGCAGGCCCGGGTCCGCCCGCGTCGAGAGCACCAGCCGGAGCCCGCTTGGCGAGCGGTCGATGAGTGTCTGCAGCTCCCGTTGCACGATCGGGCTCTCGATCTCGTGGAAGTCGTCGAGAACGAGCACCACGGGCTCGTCGCGACCCTCGAGACGGTCGGCGATCTGCAGCGCCAGGCGCGCTTCGCCGGGGTTGGCCGACGTGCCATCGAGTGCGCCGGTGCCGGCGAGCGCGCGCTCGACGCCGAGCCAGAAGCGAGGGCTCCAGTTGTCATCGCGGTCGAGCCCGAGCCAGGCGATGCGCCGAGGCTCGGCCTCCGCGGCCCACGACGACAACAGCACCGTCTTCCCCGAGCCTGCGTGCGCCGAGAGGAGCGTCACCAGCCCATTCGTCCCGCGCTCGATCAGCTCATGCAGCCGCGGGCGGTCGACCAGGCGCGCCGGCGGCGCAGGCGGGAGGAGCTTCGCAGCCGGAAACGGCACGGCCGGGCGTCGGCGAGCCGTAGGCGTACGGGTGTGTTTCGACGGCATCCCGTATGCATCGTCCCCCTGGGGTCTTGGGGTTGGACGGCCGAGTTTGCCCGGCTGGCTACGAGTCTTCCACATCTCCTGGAACTCCCAAGGGGGCACGCAGGCATTCCGACCGCGTGCTGACACGACAGTCGCGCGGGCGTGCACCTCGGCTCTACCTGACTGCGCTGTCGGGCGGAGCCTCACCGAGATAGAGGAGAACGGCCGAAACGCGCCTGCTGACGACCGACTCGTCCGGCAGCCCCAGCTTGAGAAAGATCGAGCCGACGTGCTTCTCGACCGCCCGCGTCGTCACGACCAGGCTGTGTGCGATCGCCGCGTTGCTCTTGCCCTGGGCCATGCCCGCGAGGACGTCTCGTTCCCGCGGCGTCAGCTCGTTCAGGGGCGAGTCATGGCGACGGCCCTGTGCGCTCAGGAGCAGCTCCATCATGCGCGGATCGATCATCGAGCCGCCGCGGGCGACGATCTCGATCGCCGTGCGGAGCTCCTCGCTGTCGTGGACTCGGTCCTTCAGCAGGTAGGCACGACCCTCGGCGCCGTTCGCCATCAGCGCAGCGCCGTGGTGGGGCTCGGCGAACTGGCTGAGCACGATGACGCCGAGCTCCGGATGCGTCTCCCGGAGCCGGTGCGCGACCCGGATGCCCTCACCGTCACCCGCGGGGGGCATCCGCAGGTCGGTGACGACGACGTCGGGCTGCTCGCGGTCGACCGCCTCGAGCAGTGAGTCGCCGTCGTTGCACACGGCCACAACCTCGATCCCTTCCAGCCCGCCCAAGACCTGCCCGATCGCCTCGCGCATCAGGTACGAGTCGTCGGCGAGAGCGATTCTGAGCTCGGCTTCCATCCTCCTCGAAATCTACCCCGCGAGGAGACGGCTACCGCGTGTTCACCAGATTGACACCAGCAGACGCCACCGGTTTGCGGATTTCCCCTGCAATCGCCAGACTCAAGCCGTGGTGACGAGTCCGGAGGCCTTCGCCCCTTCCGGTGCCGCTGAGGTCGAAGGGGCGCCTGTGCGCTCCGTGCGCGCGCTGTTCCCCGCGAGCGCGCGAGGGGTAGCCACTGTGCTCCTGCTGCCGGTCGCAGTCTCGTCGCTCCTGCTGGGCGTCACAAGTGATCACCTCGCCCATCCAGGTGGAGCGGGGGCCTACTGGACGTATCTGGTCGCAGCCCCGGTGCTCGTCGGGCTCGTCTGGTGGCGGCGCCGCCCGGCCAGCCGGCTCGGCCCGCTGCTCGTCGCGCTCGGCTACATGTCGTGGCCGATCTCGTGGCAGGGATCGGATGTGCCGGTCATCTTCAGCCTCGGCACGCTCGGCACGGCGCCGTTGATCGCCATGAGCCTGTACCTCTGCCTCGCCTTTTCGACCGGCCGGCTGCGGCACACGGCCGACCGCCGGCTGCTCGCGACGCTGGTCTTCATCCTGACGCTCTTCTTCGGCGCCTCGCTCTTCTTCTCGCCGGTGCTCGTCGGCGAGGGGCCGCTCTCCGCCTGCGCCGCCGCCTGCCCCGAGAATCCATTCCTGATCTCGTCGGAGCCGCAGCTGCTCGACAGGCTGGCGACGTTCGTCACCTACGTCGGGCTTGCTGTCGTCGCGGGCATCGCCGCCGTCTGGATCCGGCGCTTCCGCGCGGCCACGCGACCGCAGCGGCGGACGCTCGCCCAGGTCGCCGCGTCCTCACTGCTGCTCGTGCCGTCGCTGTTCGTCTTCTACTTCGCCGTGCTCGTGGTCGGAGTGGGCGAGAGCACGTTCAACACGCTTTCCTGGCTGCTCCTCGGCATGTGGATCCTGTTCCCGCTCGGGTTCGCGATTGCGCTCGTGCAGGCCGACCTCTTCGCCGGCCAGGCGTTCCGCCAGCTGCTGAGCGAGCTCGCGAACCGGCCCACGCCCGAAGGCTGGCACACGATCGTGGCCGAGGCTCTCGACGACCCCTCGCTGCGACTCGGCTACTGGGACCCGGACGCGGGGCAGTTCCGTGACGCCGACGGCGGAGAGCTCGCGCATCCGCCCGAGGGTTCCGGACGGCAATGGCGGGAGGTCACACGCGACGGCATCCCGGTGGCGGCGCTCGACGCAGACGAGGCGCTCGCGGAGAATCCCGAGCTCGTCGACGCGGCCGGGGTGGCAACCCTGCTCGCGGTCGAGACCGGCCGGCTCGAGGGGCAACTGCGCGCCTCCCAGGCTCGGGCGCTCGCCGCCGCGGATGCGGAGCGGCGCCGGATCGGACGCGATCTGCACGACACCGCGCAGCAGCGGCTCGTCGCCCTGCGGGTGCATCTCAGCCTCGCGGGCGAGCAGCTCCCTCCGGAGGAGCAGCCGATTGTCGAGCAGCTCGAGCGGGAGCTCGACGAGGCGCTCGACGAGCTCCAGAGCGTCGCGCGCGGCATCTACCCGCAGGTGCTCGCCCAGTACGGCCTCGCCGCCGCGCTGCGCTCGGCGGTCCAGACCGCCGCCATCCCCGTGAGCATCACGGACGAGGGCCTGCGCCGCCATTCGGGTGCCGTCGAGCTCGCCGTCTACTACTGCTGCCTCGAAGCGCTCCAGAATGCCGCGAAACACGCCGGGCCTGGAGCGTCGGCGAGCATCTGGCTCTCGGACGCCGACGGCGAGCTTCGCTTCCGCGTCGAGGACGACGGCCAGGGCTTCGAGCCGGCACGGGTCGAGCGCGGCACCGGGCTCACGAACCTGGCCGATCGGCTCTCGGCCGTCGGCGGAGCAATCCGGATCGACTCATCAGCCGGTCGCGGCACCTGCGTCGCCGGTCAGATCCCGGTCTGAGCGGCGCTCAGGCCGGCGGCGGCAGTGGCGTGGGAGCGTCGCCTGGACCGCCCACGGCGTTCTGGTCCGCTCGCGCCGCTCTGGCCAGCGCGGCGACGCCGAGGCCGAGCAGCACCGCGAACAGCAGCACCACCTGCCAGCGGCGGGTCTGCTCCGTCGGTCCCCACCAGACGAGCAGCACCAGCGCGAGCGCCGCGGCGCCGTACGCGATCTCCGGCCGCTCGAGCCACGGCGCCAAGCGCGCCCGAAGAGCCGTTGCCCTGGCGCCGGGCCCGACGAGCCAGACGCCGACCAGGAGCACGATCCCGACTCCGAGGAGCGTCCGGGCTCCGTCGCGGAGAAGCGCTGTGAGGATGTCCCAGGTGTCGCTCGCAGCCGGCCTCACCGACTCCGTCTTGACGAGGTTGTCGACGACGTAGTTGCCTGCGACGCTGCGGGCGACGAGGACCAGCAAGGCGGCGACGATCGCCCCGATGGCGAGCGACCGGACGATCGAGCGCCGTCGGTCGCCCGCGAGCCAGATCGCGAGCGCGGCGAGCGCCGAGCGGAAGGAACCAGATGAAGCGACCGAGGGTGTCCAGCAACGAGGTCACGTCCTGCGCCGTCTCCAGCTGCTTCGCGTCCATGATCTCGATCCGACCCGCATCGGCCGGGAGCCGTTCGGCGACGCGGCCGACGATCGCGACCTGGTCGCCGAGCTGGACCACGAGGGGCCTGAGGTTGAGGACGACGACGCCGCCCTCCGTCTGGACGTTCGTCAGGTCGTCGTTGAGCACGCGCAGCAGCTGCTCGTGTGTCGTCGTGAGCGACCTCACCCAGAGCTCCTGCGCCCGCGGACGCTCGAGCACGCGGGCGGCAGCGCGGTCGGCGAGCGCCCTGGTGGCGGCGGCGATCGGCCCGGCGAGCGCCTTCTGATCCGGAGGCAGCCGAGCTTCGAGCGCGGCCGTGACGTCCACGTTGGAATAGAGCGCGTCGACGAGCGAGAGCCCGATCTGAGCGCGGACCTCGTCGTCGGTGATGAGATCGGCGGCCGTGTTGCTGAAGGTCTCGTTGTCGAGCGCCTGGTAGCGCACGTAGCCGGCGAGCAGGCCCACGACCGCGAAGAGCGTGGCCAGCACGACGAGGATCCGGGCGATGAGCATCCGGGTCATCGCGGCGCGCCCGATGTCGCCGGCGAGTCGGTTGGAGCGTCAGGGAGCCGACGCACTTCGATCAGCTCGAGGCCGAGATCGGCGACGCGGTCGAGCAGCCCGTGGAGCGCTGCCTGGTCGGTGATCTCTCCGTGCAGCACCGTCTCCACAGGGCGCACGTCGACGCTCAGGCCGTCGAATGCGAATGCTGTCTCTTCGCTCACTCGACCTTTGACCCGGATCTCGTAGCGTTCCGTCGTCAGCTCGTTCCCTTGCACCGTTGGACTGGACACTTCCCGGCGGGGGAGTGAGAAGGCGTCACCCCGACGGGGTGAACGGGTGAAGACTGTGGGCCGCGTCAGTCGAAGGTGCCTGCGTGGAAGCGGCGGCCGTAGAAGACGAGCGGCTGAGCGGCTGGGTCGGATCCGGCTTCGAGGGGCCGGCCGAGCAGGATCGTGTGGTCGCCGCCGGCCAGCTCCCCGTCGAGCTCGCACGCGAGCCAGGCGACCGCGCCGGCGAGCACAGGGACGCCGTCGACGAGCTCGTGCGGGACGCCCGCGAGCTTCTCCTCGCCGCTCGCCTTCGTCGCGAAGCGGCGGGCGATCTCCTCCTGGTCGGCGGCGAGGACGTTGATGCAGAAGCGGCCCGAGTTGCGGACCGCCTCCAACGTGTTCGAGCCGTGGTCGAGCGCCACGAGGACGAGCGGCGGATCGAGCGAGAGGGACGTGAGGGCGTTCGTCGTCGCGCCGCGATGGCCCGAGTCGTCGCGACTCGTGACGACCGCGACGCCGGTCGCCCAGCTCGCCATCAGCCGGCGGAGCTCCTGCGCGTCGACCGTCGTGCTCACGCCGGAATCGTCGCATACGAGCATGTGTCAGACTCGGCTGTGGCCGAAAGGAGCTTCGACGTCATCGTGCTCGGTGCCGGCCCGGCCGGTGAAGTCGCCGCCGGTCGGCTCGGCGAGGCCGGGCTCGAGGTCGCCGTCGTCGAGCAGCACCTCGTCGGCGGCGAGTGCTCCTACTACGCATGCATGCCCTCGAAGTCGCTGCTGCGCCCGGGTGAGCTGCTGGCCGAGACGGCGCGGGTGCCGGGGCTCCGGGCGGAGGGTTTGGACGTCGCGGCGGTGCTCGCGCGGCGCGACGAGGTGATCCACGATCGCGACGACTCCTCGCAGGTGCCCTGGCTCGAGGAGCGCGGGGTGACGCTCATCCGCGGGCACGGGCGGCTCGACGGCGAGCGGCGGGTTCAGGTGGAGGACGACGTGCTGGTGGCGCGGCAGGCGGTCGTGGTTGCGACCGGCAGCGGCCCTGCGATGCCGCCGATCCCCGGCCTGGCCGAGGCCCGCCCCTGGGGAAACCGGGAGGCGACGACGGCGACCAAGGCGCCCGAAAGCCTCGTCATCCTCGGCGGCGGCGTCGTCGGCGTCGAGCTGGCGCAGGCGTGGTCGTCGCTCGGCACGGACGTCGTACTGCTCGAAGGCGCAGCCCGCGTGATCGTGCGGGAGGAGCCGTTCGCCTCGGCGGAGGTGGCTGCTGCGCTCGTCGAGGCCGGTGTCGAGGTGCGGACGGAGAGCCGCGCGGTCGCTGTGTCGCGCGAGGGCGACGAGGTCGTCGTCGAGCTTGCGGATGGGCCCAGCGCGCGGGGTGCAGAGCTGCTCGTCGCGGTCGGGCGCCAGGTGAACACGTCGGAGATCGGGCTCGAGACGGTCGGGCTCGAGCCGGGCAAGCCGGTCGAGGTCGGCTCGAACCTCCGCTCGCCGCGGCACGACTGGCTCTATGCGATCGGCGACGCGAACGGGCGGGCGCTGTTGACGCACATGGGCAAGTACCAGGGGCGCCTCGCCGCGGACGCGATCCTCGGCAAGAGCGTCACGGTGCGCTCCGACGGCCCGCTTTCGCCGCGCGTGATCTTCACCGACCCGCAGGTCGCGGCCGTCGGCCACACGCTCGGCTCGGCGGAGGCGGCCGGGATGGTCGTTCGGGCCGTCGACGTGCCCACGAACGGCACCGCGGGCGGGAGCTTCGTCGGCCGCAACACGCCCGGGACCTCGCGGCTCGTGCTCGACGACGCCAACGGGGTGATCGCCGGCGCCACCTTCGTCGGCTTCGAGGTCGGCGAGATGCTGCATGCGGCGACGATCGCCGTCATCGGCGAGGTCCCGCTCGACCGGCTCGCCCACGCCGTCCCGTGCTTCCCGACGCGGAGTGAGCTCTGGTTGAACCTGCTCGAGGCGGCCGGGCTGTAAGCGCCATGTCCCAGGGACAGTCCCTAGGACATGTCCCGAGCAGACAAGATGGCTGTCGATGGCTCCGCTCGACGACCTGCTGAACGACGTCTTTCAGGACGATGCGCTGCTCCGCGCGGTTCTGTCGAAGCCGCGTTCGGCCGACCTGCCCCGGAAAGTGACCGTCGAGCCCGTCGACCTGCGTAACGAGAAGGCATTCCAGTTCACGTCTCAGCTCGCCGACCGGGTGATACACGACAACCTCGGCGCCGACGGGGCGCGCGAGCGCCTGGGCCTCCTGCTTGCGGACTATGGCCAGGGGCTGCTGCAGACCGCCGACGCCGACTGGCAGGTGCTCGGCGAGACCGTGCTGCGGCGCCCGCCGACCCGGGCGGCTGCACCGCGCGACCACGACCGGCGCAAGCAGTACCTGCTCGAGGAAGGCACACCGGTGCCGTTCCTCGTCGAGCTAGGCGTGATGACACCGGACGGCAAGGTGCGGAGCAGCCACTACGACAAGTTCCGCCAGGTCAACCGCTTCCTCGAGCTGGTCGACGACGTCGTCCCCTCACTCCGGACCGATGGGACGCTCCGCGTCGTCGACTTCGGCTGCGGCAAGTCGTATCTCACCTTCGCGATTCACCACTTGCTGACCGAGCTGCGTGGCCGCGACGTGGAGATCGTAGGGCTCGATCTCAAGGAGGACGTCATCGACGCGTGCTCGGCGCTCGCAGCCCGCTTCGGCACGGAGGGTCTCCGCTTCGAGCAGGGTGACATCGCCGGCTTCGACGCGCGCGAGAAGATCGACCTCGTCGTCAGCCTCCACGCGTGCGACACCGCCACTGACGAGGCGCTGGCGCAGGCGATTCGCTGGCAGGCGGACGTGATCCTGGCCGTTCCCTGCTGCCAGAAGGAGGCCTATCGGCAGATCCAGAGCTCGCTGCTCGGGCCAGTTCTCAGGCACGGGCTCGCGAAAGAGCGTCTTGCGGCGCTCGTCACTGACACGCTCCGCGCCCAGCTGCTCGAGCTCAGCGGGTACCGGACGCAGCTGGTCGAGTTCGTCTCGCTCGAGCACAGCGCGAAGAACGTCCTCATCCGCGCTGTGAAGGGCGCGCCCGCGGGTGCCGAGACACGCCGAGCCTACGAAGAGCTGCGCGACGCGCTCGGGCTCCACCCGGCGCTCGAACGGCTGCTCACGGCTGCCTGAACTGCGCGGTCAGCTCAGCTGCGCGGCGAGTGCGGCCTCGACGGTCTCGTGCACGGCGAGGTGCTGGTCGAGTCCGGAGATCGAGAGCGCGCGGTGGGTCTCGAGCCCGGGAGCGGCGAGCAGGAACGTCTTGCGGTCGTCGAGCTTCGTGCGCGCCTCGATCAGGACGCCGAGGGCAGTCGAGTCGACGAAGTCCACGTCGCCCAGGTCGACGACGAGCCGCTCCGGCTGCTCCGAGCAGAGCTCGAGCAGAGCCGAGCGCACCTCGGGTGCGTTGTAGAGGTCGAGCTCGCCGACGAGGTGGATCACCACGGCTCCGTTCCGGCGATCGATGCCACGGACGGGGTGCTCGTTCAGTCTCGACTCGTCCGTCATGCCGTGGGCAAGCATAGTTACGCGGTGTCGGGGCGAGCGCCCGCCCGGTGCCGCCGGCAGAGCCGATGCCACGCCACGGCCAGCCAGGGAGCCCGACCCTCGTCGTGTTCTCGAAGATGTACTCGACGACGGTGTCGAGATATGCGTCACCCTCGACGACGCGGGATTCGAACCGGTTCTGGAAGAGGTGACCGCTGCGGGCGTAGCGCCGGTTGAACCGCATGGCGTAGATCCCGTTGAGCCGCTGCATCCCGCGGGAGAGCTCCGGCTGTGTCGTCTCGACGAGCAGGTGAAAGTGGTTGTCGAGCAGATTCCACGCGTGCACCCGCCAGGCAAAGCGCCGCTGGACGTCGAGGAAGAGCTTGAACCAGGCCTCGCGGTCGCGATCGTCGTGCACGATCGGGCGTTGGTCGACGCCACGGCAGACGACGTGGTACCAGGCAGGGCTCGGCAGCTGGCTGCGCGGGATCCTCGGCACGGGTCCGACGCTACCGCGGTAGTCTGCTCGCGCGAAACCGTCGTGAAGGGACAACTTCCAGGGACAGTCCCTGGGACACGTCCTTCGCAGACGCCGGTCGTGCAGACTGGCGCTTGATGCGAGCGCTCCTCGACTACCGCTCCGAGTTCCCGATCCTCGAGGAGACGACGTATCTGATCAACCACTCGCTCGGAGCGATGCCGCGACGGGCCGAGGACGGGCTGGCGGAGTACGCGCGCACCTGGCGCGAGCGCGGGATCCGGGCGTGGGGGGAAGGCTGGTGGGAGCTGCCGCTGACAGTCGGCGACCAGATCGGCCGGATCGTCGGCGCGCCTGCAGGCACGACGGTGATGCATCAGAACGTGGCGATCGCGGAAGCCGTCGTCCTCTCCTGCTTCCGGCCGACACCTGAGCGGAACCGGGTCGTCTACGAGCGCGGCAACTTCCCCTCGGTGCGCTACCTCTACCAGGCACAGCCGAGAACTGGAGGTCGTGGTCTGCGAGGACGACGACGAGATCGTCGACGCGATCGACGAGCGAACGCTGCTCGTCCCGGTCAGCCACGTCCTCTTCAAGTCGGGCGAGATCCAGGACGTCGAACGGATCGTCGAGCGTGCCCACGAGGCGGGCGCGCACGTCATCCTCGACGCCTACCAGTCCGCCGGCATCGTCCCGCTCGACCTGACGGCCCTGAACGTCGACTTCGCCGTCGGCGGCTCGGTCAAGTGGCTCTGCGGCGGGCCTGGCAACGGCTGGCTCTACGTCCGCCCCGATCTCGCCGCGCTGCTCGAGCCGAGCTACACCGGCTGGCAGGCCCACGAGTCGCCGTTCGCGTTCGAGGAGGAGATGCGCTACGCAGCCGGCGCGGCGCGCTTTCTCACCGGCACCCCGAACGTCCCCGCGCTCTACGCGGCCACCGCCGGTTACGACCTGATCGAAGAGATCGGCGTCGAGCGGATCCGCGCCAATTCGCTCCGGCAGACCGACCTGCTGATCGCCCTCGCCGACGCGGCCGGCTTCGGAGTCGCGAGCCCCCGCGACCCGGAGCGGCGCGGCGGCACCGTCACCGTCCACGTCGACGAGTTCCCGGCCGTGCACAAGGAGCTCTCCGAGCGCCAGATCCTCTGCGACTTTCGCCCGGGCGCCGGCATCCGAATCGGGCCGCACTACTACTCCTCCGACGACGAGCTCCGCCACGTGATCGCGCAGATCGGCGAGATCGTCGAGACGGGCGCGTTCGAGCGTCACCTCGGCGCCGTCGCTCGGCATTAAGGTCCGCCCATGACGACCGCGCTGCCGTCGAGCCTCGAGATCGCGCAAGCCGCGACCCTCCGGCCGATCGAGGAGATCGCGGCGCTCGCCGGGCTCTGATCCCGGACGAGGTCGAGCCGTACGGCCGCACGAAGGCGAAGATCGACCTCGCGGTCCTCGACCGGCTGAAGGGCGCGCCGGACGGGAAGCTGATCTGCGTCACCGCGATCACGCCGACCAAGGCCGGCGAGGGCAAGACGACGACGGCGGTGTCGCTGACGCAGGGTCTCGGCCACATCGGGCGCAAGCCGGTGCTCTGCCTGCGCGAGGCCTCGCTCGGGCCGGTGTTCGGGATCAAGGGCGGCGCGGCGGGCGGCGGCTACGCCCAGGTCGTGCCGATGGAGGACCTCAACCTCCATTTCACCGGCGACATCCACGCGATCGGTGCCGCCAACAACCTGCTCGCCGCGATGATCGAGGCGCAGCATCCTGCACGGTAACGCGCTCGGGTATCGATCCCGCTCACGGTCGGCTGGCGCCGCTGCGTCGACGTCAACGACCGCGCGCTGCGCACGACGGTCGTCGGCGCTCGGCGGCCGCGCGAACGGCTACGTCCGCGCGAGACGGGCTTCGACATCACCGCCGCCTCCGAGGTGATGGCGATCGTCGCCGTCGCCCGCGACCTCGCACGATCTGCGCGCGCGGCTCGGAGCGATCACGGTCGGCGTACACCTACGAGGGCGAGCCCGTGCTCGCCGAGCAGCTGCGAGCGGCCGGCGCGATGACCGTCCTGCTCAAGGACGCGATCAAGCCGAACCTCGTCCAGACGCTCGAAGGCCAGCCGGCGCTCGTGCACTGCGGCCCCTTCGCGAACATCGCGCACGGCAACAACTCGCTCGTCGCCGACCGGGTCGCGCTGAAGCTCGGCGACTACGTCGTCACCGAGTCCGGCTTCGGCTCCGACATGGGGATGGAGAAGTTCCTCAACATCGTCTGCCGTGTCGGCGACGTCAGCCCGAGCGCGGTCGTGCTCGTCGCGACCGCAAAGGCGCTCAAGCACCACGGCGGCGATCCCGAGGGCGGGCTCGGACGCGATCGAGCGCGGCTCGGCGAACCTCGAGCGCCACCTCGAGGAACATCGCGCGGGTTCGGCCTCAAGGCCGTCGTCGCCGTCAACCGCTTCCCCGGCGACACGGACGAGGAGGTCGCAGCTCGTCCGCCGGCTCGCGCTCGAGCACGGCGCGCACGCCGCCGAGCTGAACGAGGCATTCGAGCGGGGCGGCGAGGGCGCCGCCGCGCTCGCGGAGGCGGTCGCCGACGCCGCCGAGCAGCCCGAACGCGTTCAGCTACACCTATCCGCTCGACGAGCCGATCGACGCCAAGATCGAGGCGATCGTGCGTCAGGTCTACCGCGCCGACGGCGTCGTCTTCCTGCAGACGGCGAAGGACAAGATGCACGCGTACACGCGCGAACGGGCTCGACCGGCTGCCGATCTGCATGGCGAAGACGCACCTCTCGCTCTCGCACGACCCTGCGCTGGCGAACGCGCCCGACGGGCTTCGAGGTGACCGTGCGCGACGTCCGCGCCTACACGGGCGCCGGGCTGGCTCGTCGCGCTCTGCGGGACGATGCAGACGATGCCCGGGCTCGGCGCCGCGCCCGCCGCGTTCAACGTCGACATCGACGAAGACGGGCGCACGGTTGGGCTCTTCTAGCTTCCTCGACGCGAGCGTCAAGGAGTTTCTCGACGCCGTTCCGGCGCGGACGCCCGCGCCTGGGGGCGGCGCGGTCGCGGCCGTCGCCCTCTCTCTGGCCGCCGGCCTGACTGCGATGGCGGCGCGGTTCGCCGCGGACGACTGGGAGCCGCGCGCCGAGATCGTCGGCCGGGCCGAGGAGCTGCGCGCCCGCGTCGAGCCTCTCGCCGACGCCGATGCCGACGCGTACGGCGCGTTCATGACCGAGCGGTCGGACGAGAACGTCGAGCGCATCGTCGCGATCCCGTTCGAGCTGGCGGAGATCGCCGCCGAGGTGGCCGAGCTGGCCGCGGCCGTCGCGGCCGGAGGCAATCCCAACGTGAGCGGCGATGCGGCTGCGGGCGCGGACCTGGCCGCAGCGGTGGCATCGATCGCCGCCCGTCTCGTGGAGATCAACGCGCGACGGGGAGACGATCGGATCGCCGGCGCCAGTCGCCATGCCGCCCGAGCCGCCGCTGCGGCAGGACGGGCGGCTGTTTCGGACGTGTCCTAGGGACTGTCCCTGGGACACGTCCCAGAACGGCAAAGATCCCCGCGCCGGTGCGCTCGCAAGCGCTCCGCCACGGGGATCTCTGAGCTCGCGACGACGCCTAGACGGCGACGACGTTGAAGGCCTCGGGGCCCTTCTGGCCCTCGCGTGCCTCGAACTCCACCTTCGCGCCCTCGGAGAGGGACTTGAAGCCCTCGCCGCCGATGCCGCTGTGGTGGACGAAGAGGTCCTTGCCTCCGTCCTCCGGCGCGATGAAGCCGTAGCCCTTCGCGTCGTCGAACCATTTCACGGTTCCTGTTGCCATATCTCTACACCTCCTTACCAAATGACTCACGAACGGTAAGAGAGGTGCCAGGGCACCGCAGGTTACGCGCTCTAAGAATTGAACGCCGCCAGCGTAGCGGCAATCTCGCCTAGCCGGGGGTACCGGTGCTCTTCGCCATCCAGAGGAGCGGCCCGATCAGGCCGGCGAACGGAACGAGGATGGCGACGGTTGCGAGCATGGGAGTCACGAGTTCACGCTACGACGCCGCGTTCCTGCGTGCGTCGGCCGCAGGAGCGATCAGGCGTCGTCCCCGCGGACGAGCCCGAGCAGCCGCGCGGCGTACGCCGGGGCGGTCGGCGCGTCCTCGTGGCGGAAGTAGGCGAAGACGTCGACGCCCCCCGCGAGCAGCGGCTCGATCCGCGCTGCGAGCTCCGCCAGCTCCTGCTCCGAGTGCGGCGGCTCGCGGAAGCGGAGGTAGCGGAACGGCGCGTCGGCCTCCCAGTCGTTCACCCGCACCGCCGGCGCGACGTCGACGCCGTCCCAGCTCTCGTCGCGCAGATCGAGCGCGATCCGAAGGTCGGTCGAGCCGAGCAGGAGCGGCAGCAAGCCGTCGTCCCGCGGCGACTCCGACGACCACCCGCACCGGCCCGAGCCGGTCGCCCAGTCGCCGCACGCGCTCGTCGAAGGTCGCGACGTCGCGTAGCGCCCGCGGCGGCGCCTTCACCGCGAACGTGAACCCGTCCGGAACCGCCGCCGCCCAGCGCGCGAACTGCTCCTCGGACGGCAACCGATAACCCGTCGAGTTGAGCTCGACCGACGGGAGCCGGGCCGCATACCAGGCGAGGAAGTCCTCGTTCGCCGTCCCTGCCGGGTAGAAATCGGGCCGCCAGCTCGGGTAGGACCAGCCCGACGTTCCGACCGACAGACGCTCTACATTGGAGGCCATGACGGAAGTGTTGCCCGAGACGGTGGTCTCAGTCCTGGACAAGGGCTTTCTCGCGCTCGACGCGGCGCTCGCGTCCGACCTCGCCGTCGTCAACGGCGCCCGCGTCTCCTTCAACCAGGAGTCGGACGAGATGTCCGACCGGGACGCCGGCCTGATCCGCTTCCTCGTCCGCGAGCGCCACGGCAGCCCCTTCGAGCACGGCTACTTCCGCTTCCTCGTCAAGGCTCCGCTCTTCGTCGTGCGCGAGCACCACCGCCATCGCGCCGGCCACAGCTACAACGAGTGGAGCGGCCGCTACTCGAAGATGGACGCCGAGTTCTACGTGCCCGAGAACGTCCGCACCCAGGTCGGCAAGCCGGGCAACTACACCTTCGAGCCCGTCGAGGACCATGTGCGCGACGAGGCACGGCGCGAGATCGAGGAGAACGCGGAACGCGCCTTCGAGGCCTACGAGCGGATGCTCGAGCAGGGCGTCGCCAAGGAGGTCGCGCGGGCGGTGCTGCCGCTCTCGACCTACACGAAGTACTACTGGAGCTGCAATCCACGCTCGCTGATGCACTTCTGCGGCCTCCGCAACCACGAGAACGCCCAGTACGAGATCCAGCAGTACGCGGCCGCGGCGGAGACCTTCCTCGAGCGGCTGATGCCGATCACGCACGCCGCGTTCATCGCGAACGACCGCACCGCCCCCTGACGCGCATGGAGCGCGTGGTCGGGATCGGCGGCGTCTTCCTCCGCTCGGCCGACCCAGAGGCGCTGCGGGCCTGGTACGAGACGCACCTCGGGATCTCGATCTCGGAGTGGGGCGGGAACGTCTTCGTCGCCGAAGCCGGCGACGCCACCGTCTGGTCGATCTTCCCGGGCGAGACCGAGTACTGGCCGGCCGAGCAGCAGACGATGGTCAACTACCGCGTCCGTGACCTCGACGCGATGCTGGCGCAGCTTCGCGCTGCCGGCGCCGAGGTGGACGAGCGGGTCGAGGAGCAGGAGTTCGGCCGCTTCGGCTGGGCGGTCGACCCCGACGGAAATCGCTTCGAGCTCTGGGAGCCCGCCTAGGCCGTCGTGAGCAGAATCTCGTCCGAGCCCGCGCGCGTGACCACCCAGCCGTCGTAGTCGCGCAGGCCGTAGGGCACGCTCAGGCTGACCGTCGTCACGCCGGGATGGACGGTGAAGCGGCCGCAGGAGTCGACCAGCTTCCCGTCCTTCGTCAGCCAGAGCTCGTAGTAGTCGGAGCGGTCGCGGCTCGGCTCGAGCCCGCGGACGAGCACGTTCATCGGCCAGTTGCCGGCTGCGTCCTGCGGCAGGAGCTCGATCGATCCGGTTGCGCCGGATCCGCTCATCGCGATCACCGCCTCGGGCTCGGCGTCTCCGCCGCGCGCGCCGGTCAGCCAGCCGGCGCCGAACGAGGCGGCCGCGAGCGCGGCCGCAAGCAGAATGAGCGCCCGGCCGCGCCGGCGCGGCAGCAGCGACGCCGGCGACGGAGGGGCGGCGTCACCGGGCGTGGGGGACCGCTCCGGCGGCGCATCCACGGAGAGGAGCAGGTCGTGCACCCGCCGCAGCCGCTCCCGCTCGCGCGGGTCGTCGACGTCGCCGACGAGCTCGTCGAAGCGGTCGCTCACGGCAGCTCCTCTTCCAACATGTCGGCAAGTCGCGCAAGCGCGCTGCGCGTGCGCGTCTTGACCGTGCCGAGGGGGACGTGCAGGAACTCCGAGATCTCGCTCTGGGAGAGCCCGCCCCAGTACGCGAGCTCGATCACCGGCCGCTCGTGCTCGGGCAGCTGCTCGATCGCGCTGTGCACGCGCCAGGCGAGCCACGCCGCCTCGGCCTGCTCGGGCGGGCCGTTCTCGCCCGAGGGCTCGTCGGGCGCCTCCATCGGCGGCTCCGGCCGCCTGCGCGCGCCGTCGACGATCGCGTTCCGCGCGACGGTGTAGAGCCAGGCGCCGCCCTGCCCGCGTGCCGGGTCGTAGCTCGCAGCTGAGCGCCAGATCGCGGCGAACGCGTCCTGAAGCGCATCCTCGGCTCGGCCGCGGTCGCCGAGCCGGCGCAGTGCGAGGCCGAGCACGGGACGCGTGTAACGGCGGTAGAGCTCATCGAACGCATCGCGGTCGCCGTTGCCGACGCGCTCGATCAGCTCCCCGTCCGTCAGCTCCCCCTCGTGCACCATCCGGATGCTTGCGGCTCGGCGCGCGCGTCGCAAGGTGGGATCGGTAAGGCTCATTGCCGCATCCATGCATTCGGTCTACGCATGGCCGGACGACCCGGTTTGCAGCAGCCGGCCTCCGTCGACGGCGATCGTCGCGCCGGTGACGAAGTCCGCGCCCGCGAGATAGACGATCGCTCCCGCGATGTCGTCGGGCGAGCCGACCCGCCGCAGCGCGGTCTCGGCGGCACGCCGCTCCCGATCGTCGCCCGGCTCGAGCGCCACGGGGCCCGGCGCGATCCCGCAGACGCGCACGTCGGGGGCGAGCGCCTTCGCCAGCGTCCGCGTCAGCATCGCCTGCGCTGCCTTGGCCGCGCAGTGCGCCGCGAACGCGGGCCAGGGCTGGTAGGCGGCGACGTCCTCGATCATGACCACGAGGCCGCGTGACTCGCGGAGGTGCGGCGTCGCCGCTTGGGTGACGAAGAAGCTTCCCTTGACGGTCGCGCCGAGCGCCGCGTCGACATCGGCCTCGGAGACCTGCTCGAACGGCTTCGCCTCGAATCCGGCCGACGCGCCGTTGATGACGACGTCGAGGCCGCCGAGCTCGTCCACCGCCCGCCCGACGAGCGCACGCGCCTCGTCGGCGCGCGAGACGTCGCCGTCGCGGCTTCCGGCCGCGAGCACCTGCCAGCCCTCGCCGCGCAGCCGCTCTGCGACCGCGGCGCCGAGCTTGCCGGTGCCGCCGGTGAGAAGCGTGCGCAACCGCCCCTACCCGGGCCGCTTGTCGGCCGTTTCGAAGCGCCGCGCGACCTCCGCCCAGTTGACCACGTTCCACCAGGCGGCCAGATAGTCCGGACGGCGGTTCTGGTAGTTGAGGTAGTAGGCGTGCTCCCAGACGTCGATGCCGAGCAGCGGCACGTCGCTGTCGATCACGGGGCTGTCCTGGTTCGGCGTCGACTTGACCGCCAGGCCGGTGCCGTCGTAGACCAGCCAGGTCCAGCCGCTGCCGAAGCGCTTGACGCCGTGATCGTTGATCACGTTCTTCAGCTCGTCGGTCGAGCCCCAGAGGTCGTCGATCGCGGCCTTCAGCTCGCCCTCCGGCTCGCCGCCGCCGTCCGGGCTCATGAGCTCCCAGAAGAGGCTGTGGTTGGCGTGGCCGCCGGCGTTGTTGCGCACGGCCGTGCGGATGTCGTCCGGCATCGCCGCGAGCGCGGCCAGCACCGACTCGACGCTCGAGTTCTCCCATTCCGTCCCCGCGAGGGCCTTGTTCGCGTTGTCGACGTAGGCCTGATGGTGCTTGCTGTGGTGGATCTCCATCGTGCGCGCGTCGATCGTCGGCTCGAGCGCGTCGTAGGCGTAGGGCAGGTCCGGAAGGGTGAAAGGCATCACGGCTCCTTCGTCTCGGCAGGTGGGGTCAAGGATATGCTCCGCGCCGCAATCCCCGACGATTCGCCGAAGGCTGTGCTGCTTACAACCGTGTGGAGGTAGGAATGTCGAGTTACGAGGAGATCAGGCCGCGCGAGCTGAAGCCGGCCGTGCTGGAGCTCGACGGGATCTCGCGCGCGTCGGTCGAGGCTCACTACAAGCTCTACCAGGGCTACGTGAACAAGCGGAACGAGATCCTCGGCAAGCTCGGCTCGGCCGACCTCGGCAGCGCGAACCAGATCTACTCGGAGGTGCGCGCGCTCAAGGTCGAGCTCTCGTTCGCCGTGGGCGGGATCAAGAACCACGAGGTCTACTTCGAGCACCTCGGCGGCAGCGGCGGCGACCCCAAGGGCGCGATCGCCGATCTGATCAAGCGCGACTTCGGCTCGGCGCAGGCCTGGCGCGACGACTTGAAGGCGACGGGCATGGGCGGCCGCGGCTGGGCGTGGACTGCGTACGACTGGGACGAGGGGCGGCTCTTCAACTACATCGGCGACGCCCAGAACACCTATCCGATCTGGAACGCGACCCCGCTCGTGGCGCTCGACGTCTACGAGCACGCCTACTTCCTCGACTACCAGACCGATCGCGGCGCCTACATCGACGCCTTCTTCGCCAACCTGGACTGGGCCGTCGTGAACGACTGGGTCTCCAAGTACCAGATCCCGCTCAGATAGCCCGATGACCGCCGTTCTCGTCGTCCTCGGCGGTTACCTGCTGGGGTCGATGCCGTTCGGCTACTGGCTCGTGCTGCTGCTCAAGCACGAGGACGTCCGCACAGTCGGCAGCGGCAACATCGGCGCAAGCAACGTCTGGCGCACGTACGGAAAGGGCTACGGGATCCCGATCGTCGTGCTCGACGTCGCCAAGGGCTTCGTGCCCGCGTTCGTCGGCACGATCCTGGTCAGTCCGCTGGTCGGCGTGCTCGCGGGCGGCGCGGCGATGCTCGGCCACTGGCGGCCGCTCTTTCTCCGCTTCCAGAAGGGCGGCAAGACGGTCGCGACCGGGGGCGGGACGTTCCTCGGCGTCGTGCCGCTGCTCGGGCTGATCGGGGTCGCGATCTGGCTCGTCGTCTTCCTCGTCTTCCGCTACGCCTCGCTGGCGTCGATGGTCACGGGCGTCGCGCTCCCGTTCGTCGCGCTCGCGCTCGGGGAGCCGTGGCCGGTGATCGTCTTCGCCGCGATCGCGGCCGTTGCCGTGCTCGTCCTGCACAAGGCCAACATCGCGCGCCTGCGCGCGGGGACCGAGAGCCGCTTCCACTTCCGGCGCGGGCCGAAGCCGGCTTAGCCGGCGAGCCAGTCGGCGAGGCTCGTGTGCCTCCCGGCCGGAGCGCCGCCGCCGAGCTCGGCGCGGAGCTCGCCGACCGTTCCCTCGCGCTCGGCGAGGACGTCGTGCGCATGGATCGTCTCGAAATTGATCTGGCGTGCGAACACGAAATCGCCGTCGGCGAGATCGGGCATCGCCTCGAGGGCGCCCTTGATCGAGAGCCGGACGGAGTCCTCGACGAAGCGGGGCTGCAGGTGCGCGTGCTCGACGACGAAGAGCTCGTCGGGCCGCTTCAGCAGCTCGTAGATCGGTGCGCTCATCGACCCCTGCACGACCGCGACCAGGTCGTTCGCGTCGAGCTGCCTGTCGGTGCCGACGTAGAGCGAGCCGCGCCCGCGCTGGTTGTGGGTCGCGAGCGGCACGAGGTCGAGGATCCGCTCGACGTCCTCGTAGCCGGCCTCGGCCAGCCGCTCGGCGGCCCGGCCGCGGACGAGACCCTGGGCACACGGGCAGGCGTTGATCCCGGTCGCCTCGACGCCGACGACCCGGCGCACGCGGTCGGCCGTCGCCGCGGCGATCCCGACGAGCGAGACCATCTCCTGCGTCGAGAGCTTGCTGACGGGCGTCGTCCGCCGCACCGGCCACTGTGCGGTGATCCGCGCCTCGGCACGCAACGCACTCTGGCGGCCGACGATGTGGCGGGCAATGTCCTCTGCGAGCGCCTCGACGTGCAGCGCCTCGGTCCCGACGACCGCCTCGATCGCCTCCTCGAACAACTCGGGGAAGCGGGACATGTGCACGCCCTTTTGCTCGCGTGAGAGATCGACCGTGCACTCGATCTGCGCGGTCATCACCGTCTGGTGCCCCTCGTGGCTGACGCGGATCGCCTTCTGGACGCCGGTGACGCCGGCGCGCGTCAGCGACAGCCGCACCTCGGGCGAGGACGCCTGGAGATCGGGCGTGGCGCTTGAGATCTCCGTCACGCGGTTACGCTAGCAGCGCCGTGGCCGACGACTTCTCCCGCCTCGTCTCGCTCGCATGCCACGACCTGCGGACACCGTTGGCGACGGTCTCGGGCTTCGCGAAGACGATGCTGCGAATGGACGAGCTCGAGGACGAGAAGCGCGACCGCTACCTCGGCCTGATCGACACCTCGGCCGACGAGCTCGCCCAGCTGCTCGACCTGCTCTCGCTCGCCGCGCGGATCGAGGGCGGCCGCTACGACCCGGTCGTCCGCGAAGTGGACTCGCTCTCACTCGCTCCCGACGGCGCCACCGGCACCGGGGCGGTCGTCCAGGTCGATCCCGAGCCGGTCGAGCGCGCGCTCGCCTCGCTCGACCGGGCGGCCGCTCGCCACGGGGGCGTCACCACCACGGTCACGGTCGACGGCCCCCGAGTCACGATCGAGCCGGTGACGGCAGACGCCGCACCGATCGTGATGGGCGAGACCGCCAAGGACCTCGGCGCGGCTGTCGCGGTTCAGCTCGTGCAGGCGCTCGGCGGCGAGGTTGCGCTCGACGGCGAGCGCCTCACCGTCACGCTGCCGAGCTGAGCGCGAACCGCCTTCAGGGCAGCCGGGAGCGCCGTTCAGGACATGTCCCAGGGACAGTCCCTAGGACATGTCCTTTCGCGGCGCGCTGCCTACATCGAGGCCGACGGGTCGGTCTGCCAGAGGCCGAACGAATTGCCCTGGCTGTCCGAGCACGTCGCGAACCAACCCATGCTGGGGACGGCCATGGAGTCGCTCGATTCGCCGCCGAGCTCCTTCACACGCGCGACGCCCGCATTGATGTCGTCGACGTCGAAGTAGACGCGCGGGCCCTTGGTGCTCCCGTCGTCCCCCGTGATCGCGCCGCCCTGGCTCTCCGAGAAACGAGCCATGTGGTACTCGGTCGGGCTGCCCTCGTACGCCTGGAACTCCCAGCCGAAGAGCCCGCCCCAGAACTCGCGCGCCTTGCCGGTGTCCGCCGCTGGGATCTCGACGTGGACCATCTGTCCGGCCATGAACTCCTCCTTTGGTTGCGGTAGTCATTGCATAGGACGAACGAGCGGGGCCGAAGTCGACAGGTGTCCGTCGGCGCTGCACTAGGCTCCGCGCATGCCACTCCCGGCCGGCACGCACAGGCTCGGACCCGAGAACGGCACGCTGTCCGTCCGTACGGGGCGGATCGGCGCCGCGGCGATGGCGCCGGCTGCCGCAGCCGCTTCGAGGCCGAGCCGTCGCGCTACGTGACGGCGACGGACGCGGCAGGCAGCTGAGCTACCGAAGGAGCCGCGACATGCGGCGGTCCTTCAGCACCCTGCCGCCGGTCTGGCAGGGCGCGCAGTAGAAGACGGTGTGCTCCTCGTAATCGACCTGCCGCAGCGGGTCGCCGCACCGCGGGCACGGCTCGCCGAGCTTGCGGTGGACGAGGTAGACGTCCTTGTCGCCCTTGCCGGCGAGGCGCAGCTCGAGCGCACGCGTCAGGTCGTCCTCGATCGCCGCCGCGAGCCGCTCGATCTCGGCCTCGTCGAGGTTGCCGGAGAGCGCGAACGGCGACAGCTGGGCGCGATGAAGGATCTCGTTCGCGTGCGCCCGCCCGATCCCGGCGATCGCGCGCTGGTCGCGCAGGAGCGAGTGCAGCCGCCGGTTGTCGCCCGCGAGGATCTCGCGCAGCTTCTCGACGCCGAGCCCGAGCGCCTCCGGACCGAGATGCGCGAGCTCGGCCTGCGTCTGCTCGGGAGACTCGAGCCAGACGCCGGCGCGCTTCTTCGACCCGGCCTCGGTCAGCACGAGCTCGCCGCCGTTCTCGAAGCGGAGCCTGAACGCGGGCGTCTTCGGGCCCTTGGCGCCGGAGGCGAGGTGCCGGATCCGCCCGGCGCTCATCAGATGGACGCGGAGCTGGAGCGCCTTGTCGGCCGTGGGGAAGAGGAGCCACTTGCCGCGCCTGCCTGCTCCCGCGAACCGCCTGCCCTCGAGCTCACGCAGCGGCGGGTCGAACGTCTTCAGCGTCGCGATGTGCGCAGGCCCCGCCTGCAGCACCGGCGCGGCCGACACGAGCGGGTCGAGCTCGCGCACCCACGCCTCGACCTCGGGTAGCTCGGGCATGCGACGAACGGTACAGCGCGGCCGCGGTCAGTCGGGAGGCGCCGCGGGCAGGGCTCCGGCGGTGGCGGGGACGAGCCCGCCTGCGGCCTCCGCCTCCGACGGCAGCGGCTCCTCGACCGGCTCGGGCATCTCGCGCAGCGTCCGCACCGGCGAGAGGAGCACCGGCAGGACCGCCAGCGACATACCGATCGCGCCGACCCAGATCGCGAAGCGCAGGCTGACCCACGACCCGAGTGCGCCGCCCAGCAGTGCCCCGAGCGGCATCACGCCCCAGACGATGAAGCGCATCACCGAGTTCATCCGCCCCTGGATCCGCTCCGGCGTGATCGCCTGCCGGAAGCTGACCTGGGTGATGTTGTAGATCGGCACGCCCATGCCCGAGATCGCCTGCGCTGCGATCAGGAACGGGATCGGGTTCGACTCCGGAGCGACGGCGAGGAGCAGGAGCGAGACCGACCCCGCTGCGCCGATGATGATCGTCGGCCCGACCCCGAAGCGGCGCGAGAGGCGGTTCGCGAGCAGGGCGCCGACGAGGTAGCCGATGCTCGAGACCGTGAAGACCAGCCCGATCACACCGGGACGGAGGCCGAGGGTGCGAACGGCGAAGACGAGGTAGACCGCGAAGATGATGTTCCCGAAGAAGTTGAACGTCGCCGTGCTGGCCGCGATCCAGCGCAGGTAGCGGTTGCCGAAGACCCAGCGCAGGCCCTCCTTCACTTCCTCCTTCATCCCCGGCCCGGCCTCGCGTTCGGCTCGCGTCTGCGGCGCCCGCTCCTCCGTGCGGATCCGGAAGAGAAAGATCGCGGAGAGGAAGAAGCTGATCGCGTCGACGAGCACCGTCCCCGGCGCTCTGATCGCCTCGACGAGGACGCCGGACAGACCAGGGGCGGTGAGCTGGGCGGCGGACCGGCTGATCTCCAGCTTCGAGTTGCCTTCGACGAGCTGGTCGCGCGCGACGAGCGAGGGGAGATACGACTGGTACGCGACGTCGAAGAAGACCGTCAGGATCCCGACGACGAAGCCGACGACGTAGAGCTGCCAGATCGTGAGGATGTCGAGCCAGTAGGCGACGGGGATCGACGCGAGCAGGAACGCCCGGCCCAGATCGGCGATGACGAGGATCGGCTTGCGGCGCATCCGATCGACCCAGACGCCGGCGGGGAGGCTGATCAGGATGAAGGGAGCGAACTCGATCACCCCGAGGAGAGCGACCTCGAAGGCGCTTGCATCCAGCGTGATCACCGCGACGAGGGGCAGCGCCAGCTGCGAGATCCCGGTCCCGAAGACGCTGATCGTCTCCGCCGCCCACAGGCTGCGGAAGTCGCGGTGCAGCCAGAGGCCGCCGGGTCGCCTCACGCGAAATCCCCGCTTCGGTAGATGGTTGCGACCAGCTCGTACTCCTCGCCGTGCGCCGCCTCCGACCCGCGGAAGTCGCGCAGAAGCCGTTCGACGCGGCGCTGGAACGAGTCTGCGTCCGCCGGCGAGAGCCGCACGCGCTCCTGCGGCTTCTCGTCGGTGCTCTTGATCACGTAGAGCCTCGCGACGCGCCCGTAGAAGCTCTCGGTCAGGGCCCGGACGCGGCGTGTGCGGACGACCTTCACGAGCCCGGCGCTCTCGAGCACCTTCAGGTGGTGCGCGACCGTGCCCTTCGCGAGCCCGACGTTCTCGGCGAGCTCGGTCGTCGTCGCCGCCCGCTCACGCAGGATCGCGACGATCCGGAGCCGGACGTCGTCGGCGAGGGCGCGCAGCTGCTCGGTCTCGGTGACGACGAGGACGTCGTCCGCCTCGTAGTCCGGCTGGGGAAGATCGAAACGGTCGATGGCTGCCGGAACATACGACAGCCATCGACCGTTCGCAAGTGCTACGGAGTGAACGTCCCTTCGGGGCCGTTCGGCGTGATCACGGTGAGCCGCGAGTCCGGCACGTCCTTGCCCTTCACGCCGTTCACCGACTGCGTCGAGTAGGCGAACGTCAGCTCGGCGTACGCGATCAGGTCGCTGTTGACGTCGAGCGCGTGGTCGTTGTTGTTGGCGAACGTGTCGCACGCGAGGTGGTAGCACGGGTCGAGCTGCGCACCTGTCGTGCCGCCCCAGATCGCCTGCTGCTGGGCCGTCTTCTCCTCCTCGGCTCCGGTGAAGAGACCGCCTGACGGGATCCCGGCCTCGATGAACGCCTGGTAGTCGCTCCGGCCCGAGAACTCGGTGTCGTCGTAGGGCTCGCCGACGAGCGTGTAGTACTGCTCGTAGACCAGCTCGATCGAGGTCGACCCCGGTGGGATCGGGACCGGCGCCGGGAAGGTCGACTGGTTCGCGTCGTACACCATGAAGATGTAGTTCGGCGAGCCGACCATGTCGTAGTTCATGTACAGCGCGATCCGGTCGCGTTCAGCCTGGCTCAGGTCGTCCACGTACGCCGTCGACCCGATCAGGCCCTCTTCCTCGGCGCCCCACCAGGCGAGGCGCAGCGTGTTCTGCGGCTTGTGGTTCCCGAGCTGCTCGGCGAGCTCCAGCAGCGCTGCGGAGCCGCTGCCGTTGTCGTTGATCCCGGGACCCGCCGGGACGGAGTCGAGGTGAGCGCCGCTCATGACGACGTTGTTGTCGTTCTTCCCCTTGAGCTCCGCGATCACATCGGACTGCGGGTCGTTCACCACCGCGACGGTCGCGGTCGTACCGGCCCGGGCGAGCAGCTCACCGGCAGCGAAGCTCACACCCACCACCGGGACGCTGATCGTGGTGAAGGCCGAGCCGGCCGGCGGCTCCGCCGTGATGTTGCTCAGGGTGACGCAGCGGTCGGGCGTGTTGCACTGGTTGAAGAGGATGACCGCGGCCGCGCCTGCAGTCTGCGCATTCGCGACCTTGAGGGCGAAGCTGCAGCCGCCCCGCTGGACCAGCGCGATCCGGCCGGGGACGAAGCCCGCGAAGTCGTCCGGACCTGCCGGATCGGCCGTGAGCGGCGCCCCGACAGCCGCTTCGGTGAAGGCACCGTCGCAGCCGCTCGTGGTCGCACGCGGAGGAGTCAGGTTGATGTCGATCGGTGTGACCTGGGTGTTCACTGCCCCCAGGGCGCTCCCCGTCACGCCGCCCGACTCGTGGGTCACGGCCGTGGGCGTGTCGCTGCTGGACCGGCTGCGCGACCGTGAAGTCGAACTCGTGGGTCGACACCGTCCAGCCGGCCGCCTCGAGCGTGTCGACCACGTAGTCGACGCTCGCGTCGTATCCCGGAGTCCCGGCGGCGCGCGTGCCGCCGTTTTCGTCCGCGATCTCCTGGAGCGCGGCCTGATGCTCGCGAACGCCCTCGAGCGTCATGCACTGGAGCAGCTTCTGGTACGTGTTGTTGTTGCGGTTGGCGCAGCTTGCCGGGGCCGCTGCCGCGGTTCCCGGCAGCAGCAGCGCGGCCAGTGCCGCGGCCACGGCTACGAGAAGCGATCCAGCGGCGATGCGCCTCGATCGCGGTGTGCCTGCAGTGCTCATGTCTGAGCTCCTCCGTCCTGCCATGCTGCCCCCGCGGTACAACTCCCCCCACGCGAGCGGATGGCTCGTCGTTCGTCGACGACGAAGCAATCGCGGCGCCTCGTCGTCCGGAAGGCGAGACCCTACCAACCCCAGAGTGTTTGCAACGCGACCCTCTAAGCTCCCGCGGGTGCAGCCGCTGCGGATAGTCGTCCACCGGGGTGATGTCGACGAAGCCACGCACCTGGTGCATGCGGTCGCGGTGCGCGACGGCGCCGTGGTCGAGCAGGCGGGCGACGCCGACCGGGTGGCCTTTCTGCGTTCCTCGGCGAAGCCGTTCCAGGCGCTGCCGCTCGTGCGCGCGCGCGACGACCTGACGAGCGAGGAGATCGCGATCGCGTCCGCCTCCCACCTCGCCTCGCCCGAGCAGCTCGCGGCGGTGCGCAGCCTGCTCGCGAAAGCGCCGGCCGGTGAGGACGAGCTCGAGTGCGGGCCGGAGCCGACCGCGCTTCAGCACAACTGCTCGGGCAAGCACGCCGGCATGCTCGCGCTCTGCCGTGCCCAGGGCTGGGCCAGCGGCGGCTACCGGCTCGCGACGCATCCGGTCCAGCACGCCTGCCTCGCGGAGATCGCGTCCGCCTCCGACGTCCCCGCCGACGAGATCCCGACGGCGGTCGACGGGTGCGGCGTCGTCACCTTCGCGCTCCCGCTCGAGCGGATGGCCCTCCTCTTCTCGCGGCTCGAGCAGGTCGACGGCGGCGCCCGGGTGGCTGCCGCGATGCGCGCGCACCCGGAGCTGATCCGCGGGCCGATGGCGGCCGACACGCTGCTGATGCGCGAGCTCGAGGGCTGGACGGCGAAGGGCGGGGCGGAGGGCCTGATGTGTGCGGTCGGCCCGGACGGACTCGGGATCGCGCTCAAGGTCGAGGACGGCAGCATGCGCGCGATTCGCCCTGCGCTCGCCGAGTTTCTCCGCAGGCTCGGCTTCGAGACCGGCGAGCTTGGGGTCGAGCCGGTCGAAAACTCACGCGGCGAGCTCGTCGGGGAGGTGGTTCTCGAGCGGTGAACAAATGGTCCAAATTTGGCTACCACGAAAGCCGCGGTCCGTTGTAGGATCCAGCCCTCGATGGTCAGAGCCGGCTCCCCCGATCCGGCTCTTTTGTTTGTTCGGCAGGTCCGTGTTCCCGTCAGCCGCGAGGAAAGCGAGGTCCATGCTCACCGTCGATATCGCCCTGCCAGAGGTCGAGGAGCTCCAAAAGCTCGTCCAGCACGGTCAGGAAAAGGGCTTCCTCACCTACGACGAAATCGTTGCCGGCCTCGAAGAGGTCGACCTGACGAAAGAGCAGATCGAGGACTTCTACACCTATCTGATCGACCACTCGATCGAGCTGGTCGAGGGTGAGCAGTACAAGTCGCCGCCGCACGAGCAGCCCGCGCTCGCCGAGGACGAGAAGTCCGCGCCGAAGCTCGATCTCACCGTCGAGCCGTCGCTCGACTCACTGCGGCTCTACCTTCGTGAGATCGGCAAGGTGCCGCTCCTGACCGCCGACCAGGAGATCTACCTGGCGAAGCGGATCGAACGCGGCGACATGGCCGCGAAGACGCAGATGACCGAGGCGAACCTGCGGCTCGTGGTCTCGATCGCGAAGGGCTACCTCGGCCGCGGTCTCTCCTTTCTCGACCTGATCCAGGAGGGGTCACTCGGCCTCATCCGTGCGGTCGAGAAGTTCGACTACCGCAAGGGCTTCAAGTTCTCGACCTACGCCACCTGGTGGATCCGCCAGGCGGTCACCCGGGCGATCGCCGACAAGGCGCGCACGATCCGGATCCCGGTGCACATGGTCGAGAAGCTGAACAAGGTCGTGCACATCGAGCGTCAGCTCGTGCAGCGGCTCGGCCGCGAGCCGAAGCCGGAGGAGATCGCCGAGGAGCTGGAGATCACGACCGACGAGGTCCGCGAGATCCTGCGCATGGCGCAGCTTCCCGTCTCGCTCGAGAAGCCGATCGGCGAGGAGGAGGAGAGCTCGCTCGGCGATTTCGTGCCGGACGACTCGGCCGAGTCGCCCTTCGACACGGCCTCGCTGTCCCTACGCCGTGAGGACGTCGAGCAGGCGTTGATGGCGCTGCCCGAGCGCGAGCGCAAGGTGATCGAGCTCCGCTTCGGCCTCTCCGGTGCACAGCCGTACACGCTCGAGGAGGTCGGCCGTGCTTTCGGCGTCACCCGCGAGCGGATCCGTCAGATCGAGAACAACACGCTGAAGAAGCTCGAGGGCCTGCCCGAGGCGCAGGCGCTCAAGAACTGCATGTAGTCAGGGTCTGCGCGCTGATCACCCGCACTCGCGGGTGATCAGCCTGCGCTGTCTCGACTGAGCGGGGCATCTTCGGCCCTGCTCTCCGGGACGAACAGCTTGCAGTGCGGGCACTTGAAGCCGCGGTGGCGTTCGGCGCCGCCCGCGATCAGCTCGGCCGAGAAGGGCTTGTGGCAGTGCGGGCAGCTGGCGGTCTGCGCGTTGTCCGCTGCGGCATCGGCGGCCATCCGGCCACCGTAGCGAACGCCGCTCGCGGATGCCGTCCGGGACGGCTCGTACGCTCGCCGGGTGGAGCACGATCCGGTCCGTCGCGGGATCGCAGAGCTCGTCGGCACCTTCGCGCTGGTCTTCGTGGCGATGGGCTCGATTGCGTTCATCCAGAGCAACCTGCTCGTCGGCGTCGCGCTCGCCAATGGCCTCACGATCGCGGTCATGGCCTCGGCGGTCGGCCATATCTCCGGCGGCCACTTCAACCCGGCGGTGACGCTCGGGTTCCTCGTCACCCGGCGCATCGGCCCGGCGCTGGCCGCGCTCTACTGGCTCGCCCAGATCGCGGGTGCCGTGCTCGGCGCGCTCGCGCTGCGCGCGCTCTTCCCGAGCGAGGCGAACCTCGACACCGGTGTGCCGGTCGTCAACCCGGCGATCAACGACCTCCAGGGCGTCGCGATCGAGGCGCTGCTGACGTTCTTCCTCGTCTGGGTCGTCTTCGCCACCGCTGTCGACCCGGGTGGCGCCTTCAAGACGATCTCGGGGCTCGCGATCGGATTGACCGTCGCGATCGGCGTCCTCGCCACCGGCCCGCTCACGGGCGCGGCGATGAACCCGGCGCGGGCGCTCGGCCCGGAGATCGTCTTCAACAGCTGGGACGACTTCTGGGTCTACCTCGTCGGGCCACCCGTCGGTGCCGCCGTCGCCGCACTCGCCTACGAGTGGCTCTATCTCGGCGCCGACCGGCTGCCGGTCGTCGGCACGCCGGCATCAGGCGTCGACGAGCCGCGCCCGGGCGAAGCCGCCGCCTCCTAGCCGCCGGAGCGTCCGTCTGCTAGACCAGGGAGCGTGAGGCTGCTCGCGTGCGCCGCCGCTCTCGCTCTCACCGCTCTGGCTGCCGGCGGCGTCGCTTCCGCGCCCGCGGCGCCCGGCTGCCCGCCGACGATCGACGACGGAGCAGGCCCGTTCGGACGCGGCGCCCCGCCGCGACGGAACAAGATCGGGACCGGACACGTCCTCACCGGCATCGTCCTCTCCTCGGTCGACTGCTCGCCGCTCGCCGGCGCCCGTGTCCACCTGTGGCAGGCGAACCGCCGTGGCCAGTACCTGCGCTCGGGCAGCGCCACCGTGGTCACCGACCGGGCGGGGCGCTTCCGCTTCGAAGGCCCGCCGCCGGTCTCCTACGAAGGCCGTCCGCCGCACATCCACCTCCGGGTGATCGCGGCCGAGCACGAGCTGCTCGTCTCGCGTTACGTGCGGCGAGCCGGAGCGACGCGCGGCTTCGTCCGGCTGGTTCTCGTGCCGCAACGGGTCTAGACGTGCGACGGGCGGCGCAGGTGCGCCGCCCGTCGCCGTCGAGCCGCGGAGCTAGACCCGGTCGTAGTAGCTGCCGACGCGGCCGCGGTAGGCCTCGTCGTCGCGGAGCTCGTCCGCGTCGAACTCGGGTGCGTTCTTGATCTCGTCCTTCGTGCGGTTGACGAAGACGGTCTCGGCGTCGAGATCGACACGCTCGACCACCCCTGCCGGCAGGAGAACCTTCTTGCCGAAGATCCACGGGCCGGTGTCGACGATCAGGTGGCTGCGCCCGACATCGCCGGTCGCGTCGTCGATCTTGCCGATGCCACCGTCGGTCGCCTCGACCGAGAAGCCAACCAGGCCTGTCGCGTCGAGCGACGGCTCGGTGAACGTCCAGATGTCTGTTGTCGTCTGAGTCTGATCCCTGTCCAAAGTCCCTCCTCTGTGGGTTGCAACTCATATACCCGGCTCGCCGCGACGGCAATCACGGCTGCAGCAGCCGGCGCCGCGATCGCGCCGAAGGCGGCGTGATCGGCCAGCTGCGGCGCGAGCGGCAGCGCTCGGATGCGCGGAAAGCGCCGCCCGACGAGCCCGAGGTCGAGCGCGGCGATCGCGAGGCCCGGCGACGCTGCCGCGTGCCGCCCCGCGGACGCCGGCGCGGTCGAGCACGACCGTCCAGGCGAGGGAGATGCGCGAGGTGGACGGGCACGGCGGCTGCGAGCAGCCGCTGCGGGCGCGTCTCCCGCGGCAACAGGATCGTCCCGGCCGCGTAGGCGGCCTCCAGCGGGTCGCGGCCGGTCGCAAGCGCGTGCACGGTCGAGGGGATCCCGCTCAGCGCTGCAGCCCAGACGGCGGCTCGAAGGACGCGCATGCCGAAGGATAGGCTTGCGAGGTGACGGTCCAGGCTCGACGGCAGGAGAGCGCCGAGGAGCGGGTCACGCCGCTCGAGCTCTTCTTCGACCTCATCTTCGTCTTCGCGATCACGCAGGTCACCGGCTTCGTCGTCGCGGATCCGACCTGGGCCGGCCTCGTCAAGGGGCTGCTCGTGCTGGGCGTGCTCTGGTGGGCGTGGGCCGCGTACGCCTGGCTGACGAACACGATCAACCCCGAGGAAGGCTCGGTGCGGATCGCGATGTTCGCCGCCATGGCCGCGATGCTGGTCGCCTCGCTCGCGGTGCCGGACGTCTTCGGCGACGACGCTCTCCTCTTCGCGTGCGCGTACGCCTTCGTGCGGATCGCGCACCTGGTGCTCTACGCGATCGCGGGGCGGGGCGACCGCGACCTGCTTGCGGCGGTTGCCCGGCTCGGAGTCGGGACGGCGATCGGCGTGGGGCTCCTGTTCGTCGCCGCGGGCCTCGACGGCCGCCTCCAGGTCGCCGTCTGGGCGCTCGCGCTCGCGCTCGACCTGCTCGGCCCCTACGTCGGCGGCGGCAGGGGCTGGCACCTCTCCGCCGGGCACTTCGTCGAGCGGCACGCGCTGATCATCATCATCGCGCTCGGCGAGACGATCGTCGCGCTCGGCGTGGGTGCGAGCCACAACCTCGATCCCGGTGTGGTGGTGGCAGGGCTGCTCGGCTTCGTCATCGCGGCCGCGATGTGGTGGCTGTATTTCGACGTCGTGGCGATCGTCGCGGAGCGCAAGCTGCGCGAGACGACCGGCAATGCCCAGCTCGCGATGGCGCGCGACTCGTACAGCTATCTCCACCTGCCGATGGTCGCCGGGATCATCCTGTTCGCGGTCGGCGTCAAGAAGACGCTCGGCGACGTCGGCGAGCCGCTCAAGCTCGTGCCTGCCGTCTGCCTCTGCGGCGGGATCGCGCTCTACCTGCTCGCGCACATCCTCTTCCGGCTTCGCAACGTCGGCTCGCTGAACAGACAGCGCCTCGTCGTCTGCGCGGCATTGCTGGCCCTGATCCCGGTCGGAGTCGAGCTCGACGCTCTGGTCACGCTCACGCTCGTGGCCGCGCTCTGCGTCGGGCTGATCGCGTACGAGGCGATCCGCTTCGCCGACGCGCGCGATCGCGTGCGGCACGCGGCCGCCGAGCCGGCTGCCTAGATCGCGACAGAAGGCGCGTTTATCGTGGACGCATGCAGCTCCTGGAGCGGGAAGGGGCACTGGCTGTGCTCGCGGAGGCGCGGGTCGCGGCAGCGCGGGGCGACGGTCGCGTCGTCGTCGTGACCGGCGAGCCCGGGATCGGCAAGACCTCGCTCGTCACCCGCTTCGTCGCCGATCTCGATGACGACGCGCGCGTGCTGCTCGGCGCCTGCGACGACCTCTCGATCCCGCGGCCGCTCGGCGCGATCCACGACCTGGCCGGCTCGCTGTCGCCGGCGCTGGAGGAGGCGCTGGCCGCCTGCGCGTCGCCGCACGAGATCCACAGCCTGCTGCTGGCCGAGCTCGCGCTGCCGCCGCAGCCGACCGTGCTCGTGCTCGAGGACGTGCACTGGGCGGACGAGGCGACGCTCGACGTCATCACCCTGCTCGCCCGGCGAATCGGGTCGCTGCCCGTCCTGCTCCTGCTCACGTGCCGCGACGGGGAAGCCCCACCCGGCCATCCGGCCGTGGCCGCCGCGTCGGAGCTGCTGCAGCTCGAGCCGCTTTCGGCGAGTGCCGTCGCGTCGCTCTCGGGCGACGGTGCAGACGACTTCTACGCCGTCACCGGAGGCAACCCGTTCTACGTCACCGAGCTGCTCGCCTCGCGTACGGCCGAGGAGCTGCCGCGCTCGATCACGAACGCCGTGCGCGGTCGCGTCTCGCGGCTGTCCGAGGACGAGCGGCGGCTGGTCGAGCTGGTCTCGGTCGTGCCGAATCGTGTCGCCACGTCCGTGCTCGACGTCGTTCTGCCCGACTGGCCCGCGGCGGCGGAGGAGCCCGAGCGCCGGGCGCTGCTCGAGGTCCACCCCCGCTACGTCCGCTTCCGCCACGAGCTCGCGCGCAATGCGATCAGGTCGAGCATCCCGATCGCGGCGCGGCGGCGGCTCCACGCGCGAGATCCTCGCGGCGCTGCTCGCAGCCGACGCCGATCCCGCCGACATCGTCCACCACGCCGAGGCCGCCGGCGCGGAGGACGTCGTCGCCGAGTACGCGCTCGTGGCGGCGCGGCGAGCGGCGGCGCTCGACTCGAACCGCGAGGCGTATTCCCACTATCGCCGCGCCGCTGCGTTCCTCGACCGGCTTCCTGCAGCCGAGCGGGCGGCCGTCCTCGAGGAGCTGGCAGGCGCGGCCTATGCGGTCTACCGGCTCGAGGACGCCTTCGAGGCGATCGAGCGATCGATCGCCGAGTGGACGGCGCTGCGGCGACGGGGCGGCGGTCGGGCGCTGCACGCAGATCCTGTCCCGCTTCTACTGGCACGCAGGCGACGGCGATGCCGCGCGCGCGAAGGCGCTCGAGGCCATCGAGATCCTCCAGCCGCTCGGCGAGTCGGTCGAGCTCGCCCGGGCCTACAGCGGCCTCGCCCAGCTCAAGAACCTCGCCGAGTACAACGACCAGGCGCTGCTCTGGGGCGAGCGCGCGCTCGAGCTGGCGACCAAGCTCGGCGACGAGCGCACGCGCGCCCACGTCCTCGTCAACATTGCCAGCGTCAAGCTGGACGTCGACCACCGCCAGATCTCGCCGCTGCTCGAGGCTCACGCATTCGCGGACGAGGTCGGCGAGAAGCACGAGGCGACACGGGCGCTCGGCAACCTCGGCTATGCGCTGATGTCCTGGGCGCAGCCGGAGCCGGCGATGCGCTACGCGCGCCAGGCGCTCGCCTACGCCGAGCAGAACGAGGTGCACAACCTCGCCTCGTACATCGCGGTCACGCTCGCGTGGCTGCAGCTGCGGGCGGGGGAGTGGGACGAGGCCGAGCGGGTGACGCGGTCCGAGCTGGAGAAGAGCATGAGCGTCGCCCAGCTCGTCGCCAAGACGGTCCTGGCCGAGCTCGCCGTGCGCCGCGGCGACGAGGACGCGTCCGAGCGGCTCGCCGATCTGTCGGCGCAGGCGGTTCGTGCGAGCGAGCCCCAGCGGCTCGCGCCGCTCGTCGAGCTGGAGACCGAGTGGGCGCTGACGACCGGTGCGCCGATGCCGATCGAGCGGCTCGAGGCACTGCTGGACGCGACGCGGCCGCGAGACTCACTGGTCGGCTGGGGCGCCGTTCGGGTGGCCGCATGGGCGGCCGTCGCCGGGCTCCCGGCCGAGCTCGACCCACCGAACTCGGCGCCACACGCGGCGATGCTGCGGCGGGACTGGCACGGCGCAGCGGAGGCATTCGGCGAAGTCGGCTGGATGTACGACCGCGGCCTGATGCTCTCGCTCCTCGACGATGAGGACTCGCTCCACGAGGCGATCGCGATCGCGCGCAGCCTCGGAGCCGATCCGCTGACGCACCGCGTGGCCGAGCGGATGCGCGAGCTCGGGCTGCGCGTGCCGCAGGGGCCGCGCGAGTCGACCCGTGAGAATCCCGCCGGCCTGACCGCGCGCCAGCTCGAGGTGCTCGCGCTGCTGGCCGAGGGCCTGACGAACGCGGAGATCGCAGACCGGCTGGTCGTGTCGCCGCGGACGGCGGAGCACCACGTCGCGGCGGTGCTGTCCAAGCTGGGGGCCGCGACGCGCCGGGATGCTGCCCGGCGCGCCGCGGAGCTGGGGCTCGTCGCGCGAGTCTGAGCGGCCTCTACTCGCCCGGCCCCAGGTTGATGACCGGCGTGAGCAACAGCTCGACGTCCGGGTCGACGAAGACGTCGTCGTTGCCGTCGAGCGTCTGGATCCGGAGCGTGTCGTTGAGGCCCTCGCTGCCGGCGATCCGCACGTCGGCCGCGAGACCCGTCACCGACACCTCGTCGCCGACGCGCGTCACCCGGACGACGTCACGCCGGTCGGTGCCGTTGACGACGACGCTGTCGGGCGTGCCGTCGCCGCCGCCGCCGGTGGCGGCGAGGTCGACGTCGACGTTCTTGACGCCGGTGCCGGCGAGGTCGTTGACCGTGACCGTGTCGGTGCCGCCGAGAGCCCGGACTCGGACGCGCTCGATTCCGTCGAAGTCCATGGTGATCGAGGCGACGTTGCGGGTCAGCCGGGCCCGGTCGCCGTTTGCGGCGAGCTCGATCTGCTCGCCGATGTTGGAGCCGTTGAAGTCGAGCTGGTCGTTGCCGCCCTGGCCTTCGATGGTGTCGCTGCCGTCGCCGGGGTCCCACTGGAAGCGGTCGTCGCCGGCTCCGAGCGTGGCCTGGTCGGCGCCGATGTTGCCGTCGACGCTGTCGTCGCCCTTGCCGCCGTTGAGGCTGTCGGCGCCGTCGCCGCCGCGGAGGTCGTCGTTGCCGTCGCCGCCTTCGAGGGTGAGGGTGGTGAGCGCACCGATGCCGTTGCTCGCGGCGATCAGGTCGTCGCCGTCGAGGCCGGAGACGATCAGGCTCTCGACAGCCGGCGGTGTCGAAGATGCGCGCTGGCGGTGTTGTCGACCGCGACCTCGGTTCCGTTGCGGAGCATCGAGATCTCGTCGGCGTCCGGCGGTGCCGTTGTAGCGGGCGGTGTCGTCGCCGTCGCCGCCGTCGATGTGGAGCTGGATCGGGCTGGTGACGCCGACGGTCATCGTGGCGATGTCGGCGCCGCCGAGCGTGGCGGCGACGAAGTTGTCCAGCGTCGCCTCGCCGCCGGTGACGCGGGTCTGGGCGCCGAGGCCGTTGACGACCGGGCGTCCGTCCGGGCTCGCGAACGAGACCTTGTCCGCCTCGTCGCTACCGCGGGCGATCACCGTGTCGGCCGCACCGTCACCGCCGCCTGCGATCGCGTCGAGGTCGACGTCGACGAGCCTGAGGTCGGTCCCGCCGAGATCGCCGACCGTGGTGAGGTCGGTGCCGCCGAGCGAGCGCAGGTTGACGTGCTCCAGTCCGTCGAGGTCCATCGTGATCGAGGCGACGTTCCGGAAGAGCACGGCGCGGCCCGCACTGGCGGAGAACGTGATCTCTTCGGATGCGTTGGAGCCGTTGAAGTCGAGCCGGTCGTTGCCGCCCTGGCCGTCGACGGTGTCGCTGCCGTCGCCGGGGTCCCACTGGAAGCGGTCGTCGCCGGATCCCATCGAGGCCTTGTCGGCGCCGATGTTGCCGTCGGCGAAGTCCTCGCCGGCCCCGCCGACGAAGCTGTCCGCGCCGGCGCCGCCGATCAGCGTGTCGTCGCCGGAGCCGCCGTTCATGGTCACGTGCTCGTCTGTGAACGTCCCGCCGCTCTGGTCGATGCGGACGTCGTCGTCGCCGGCGCCGGCCTCGACGTCGATCGGCGTGAAGGTGCTGCGGTCGAAGCTGAAGTCGGCGGTTCCGTCCGCGCCGACGTCGGCCTGGAGCGTGCCGGGTGCGCCCGGCGCAAGGCGGAGCACGAGCTTGTCGCTCGCCGCGTTGCCCTTGAGCGTCAATGTGCCCGTCTCCACCCGTGCCGAGTAGGCGGCGTGCGCCTGCTCGGGGGCGAAGCCGAGCGCGGCGGCGGCGAGGCCGCCGGCCAGGAGCATTCGGGCAGGAGCAGTCATTCCGATCATCGGAGTGGTTCCTTTCGTGAGAAGGGCTTGGAGCTAGCTGCGCTGGGTGAGCGCTTTGCCGACCGGCCCGGACGCGGCGGGTGCCGCGTCCTGCCGGTCGGTTGCACACCGCAGGAGCCGTGCGATCCGGGTGCGTGCCGGGATGCGGTCGGCGAGCCTGTGGGCGGCCGCCTCGTCCCGCAGCCGTTGCTGTCGGTCGAGGGCGTAGTGGTGATGCAGATCGGGGTTCAGGTTCATGCGGTGTCTCCTCAGCTGGTCGGGGCGGGGGCGTCGGTCTTGTGGCGCGCCTGGTTCGCGAGCGCGAGGCGCTCGAGCCCGGGGGCGATGAGCCATGCGAAGAAGCGGCTCAACGGGTCACCGCCACGGCCTCGATGTAGGTCGCGGGCAGCGCGGTCGCGGCAGAGCCGCCCAGGCGGTTCCACCGGCGCGCCAGGTCGATCAGATCCGCCTCGAGCTCCTTGCGTGCAGCTCCCTCGAGGGCCGCGAAGGCCTTCAGCGTCGGCCCGTACCAGGTGCGGAAGAAGTCGACGAACTCCCGCGCCGAGCCGAACCTGAACGTGAACGTCCGCTCCTCGACCTCCAGCGAGCAGATCCCGTCGCCGAAGAGCGAGCGCAGATGCGACTCGGTGCCCCAGAGCATCGGCGACTGCACGCCGGCCGGCGGCGGCACGTAGGCGCCGACGGTGCGGAAGAGCTCGCCGATGAAGCCGTCGGGCGTCCAGCTGGCGAGGGCGATCGTGCCGCCCGGCCTGGTGACGCGGAGCAGCTCGGCGGCCGCCTGCGCGTGGTCGGGCGCGAACATCGAGCCGAACACGGACGTGACGGCGTCGAAGGAGCCGTCCGCGAAGGGCAGCGACTCGGCGTCGCCCTCCACGAAGCTCGACCGCGAGGCCCTCCGCCTCGGCGCGACGCCGGCCGCAGTCGAGGAGAGCGGGGACGTAGTCGACGCCGACCACCTCGCAGCCGTGCCGTGCCGCCGCGATGGCGGCGTTGCCGCTGCCGGTGGCGACATCGAGCACGCGCCAGCCGGCCTGGAGGTCGGCGGTGTCGCAGAGGTGCTCGGCCACGAGCACGATGCGCGCGGCCACGACGGCGAAGTCGCCGCTCGCCCAGGCCGCCTGCTGGCGCTGCTTGACCGCTGCCAGGTCGGGAGCGGCGGTGTCGATGCTGGTCATGTTCAAGCCTCCGTGTGAGTTGATCGCTCCGGCTGTCGTTTGCCGGGCTGAATCGACCGTACGGAGACACGCTCATGCCGTCATCGGGGGCGCCTACCCATCTTCGGCGGCGTACCTACCTATCTACGGCCGTTGCCGTACGGTGGACGCGGCTCGGCCGGCCGTAGACTCGCGCATGAGTTACGCGCTGAAGTTTGCCGGCATCGGGCTCGCCTTCCTGCTCGTCGGCGTGCTCGGGATCGTCATCTTCGATGCGATCTGGGCGGATCGGACTCGGCGCGGCGATCGTGATCGTCGTCGGCGGGCTGCTGTTCTTCGCGTGGCGCCAGGATCAGAAAGCCAAGGAGTCGCGCGCCGGCCTCGAGCGCATCTAGGCGCCGACCAACCGCCCGCGCCGACGTCCTTCGAGCCGAAGGACCTGCGCCCGCTCTTCCGAGACGCAGATCCTCCGGCCCGACGTGCGCTACGCGAGCGCCTTCTGCTTGATCGCGTCGAACTCGGCCTGCGTGATCGCGCCGCTGTCGAGCAGCTGCTTGGCCTTGTCGATCTCCGCGGCTGCACCGCCGCCGCTGCCCGCGGTCGAGCGGATGTAGTCGTCCATTTGTGACTGTTGTGCCTGGGCTTTGGCCATGGCCCGCTGCGTCATTCCCTCGTTGTTCGCGATCAAGTACACGAACACGCCGAGGAACGGCAGGATGATCACGAAGATGATCCAGAGCACCTTGCTTCCGCCGCCGATGTCGTGCCGGCTGAAGATGTCGATGATGATCCTGAACAGCAGGACGAACCAGATCACCCAGGCGAAGAAGACGAGCATCGACCAGAAAACGCCGAGGAATGGGTAGTCGTAAGCGAGTAGTGCCACGTTCGGTTGCACCTCCATATGGATCGAGTGGGGTCGCCAGGAACCTACCCGAGGGCGTCGGACGGCGCTCGTCCATTCAGGGTGAAGGCGCCCTCGGGAACAAGGAAAAGGGCGCCTTTTCCCGTCGTCGCCGGGCGTGCTTCACTCGCCGCGGCGCTCAATCGCGCCAAGCGATCGGGCTCCGCCAGTTCGGGCGATCCCGCAGGGGATGTTGCCGTCGTCTAGAGTTAAGGCGTGGACGACTACGGGGGTCGCGTTCGGCGTCTGCGGCGCGGAGTCTGGGCCGGCGTGGTCGTCCTGGCCGGGATGGTCTGTGTGTTCGTTGTCGGTATCCAGTCCGCGGCATCGCAGCCGAACGACAACGAGAAGAAGGTGCGCATCTGCCACGCCACGTCGGCGGAAACGAACCCGTACGTCGAGAACGAGCCCGCGGTCGCGAACAACGGTGACCTCCAGGGCGGCCACCTCGACCACAGAGGCCCGGTCTTCCCGGCGGCTGACTGGGGCGACATCATCCCGCCGTACGACTACGTGGACGACAAGGGCGTCACGCGGATCTTTCCCGGCTACAACTGGACGCCGCGGGGGCAAGCGATCTGGGAGAACGGCTGCGAGGCCGCTCTGAGACTGCTCGTACCGATGGTCGAGTGCGTCGACGCAACGCCGGGCGGTGGGTTCCTGGCGCACTTCGGCTACCAGAACCCAAACCCCGACGCCGTGGTCACGCCATTCGAGAACACATTCGTCCCCGACCCGGCGGATCGAGGCCAGCCGACGGTATTCGAGCCGGGCAGGGTTGAGGACGCCTTCCAGGCCGCCTCGACGGGGCCAGCGTTGACGTGGAAGCTGACCGGCAACCGGGTCACGGCCTCGAAGGACTCGAAGCCGTCGTGTCGGGGCTCGATCACGATCGTCAAGGTTCTCCACCCGAGCAGTGATCCGGGGCGTTTCCACCTCGAGATCGACGGTGAGACCGTGGGCGATACCCCGGCCGTCGGCGACGGCGGCACGACCGGCACGGTCGCCGTGAATCCGGGCTCGCACACCGTCGGCGAGTCGGCCGCCCCAGGCACGAGCCTCGCCGACTACCTCGTGCAGATCGTCTGCCTGACCGGCGGCGAGGTCGTTGCCCAAGGTGCGAGCGCCACGGTTTCAGTGCCCGTTCAGCGTGGCGACGATGTGCTGTGCACGATCACGAACACTCGCAAGTCCAAGTTGAAGCCGCTGGTGGCGGTGCTCGAGTGCGTCGTCTTCCGAGGCGCCGCCCCCGAGCAGGCGGTCTGGGGCTATCGCAACGACAACGACTTTCCGGTTCAAGTCCCGATCGGCGCGACGAACGAGTTCGCGCCCGCACCCGCCGACCGCGGTCAGCCCAAGCGGTTCGAGCCGGGGCGCTGGATCGGCAGCTTCCAGACCCCGTTCGGCACCGCCGGGACGCTGACCTGGACGCTGGCGGGCCAGACCGTGACCGCGTCGAGTGCGTCGCCACGGTGTACGGCCATCCTCCAGCTGCGGAAGGTCACCGCCCCGGCCGGCGACCCCGGCGTCTTCAACCTGCTGCTGAACGGACAAGTGCTGGCGAGCGGCGGCAACGGGACCAATGCCGGTCCCTACACAGTCGGCGTCGGGGAGGGGACGGTCAGTGAGACTGCAGGCCCCGGCACGAACCTGGCCGACTACGAATCGACAGTCACCTGTACGCGAAACGGCATCACGGAGGTGTCGGTCACGGGGACGAAGGTCGACGGCGCGGTCGCGAACGGCGACTTCGTCGTCTGCACCTTCACCAACCGCCGGATCACGACGCCGCCGACGCCCCTCCCGCCGGACCCGCCCCAGCCGCCGAGGCCGCCTACGCCCCCGGATCCTCCACCACTGACACCCACACCGCCGCCAGGTGAACTGGTCGACCTGGCGATCGAGAAGTCGGCGCAGCCGACGACGGCCCTTCTCGGCCAAAGGATCACCTGGACGATCAAGGTGACGAACGCCTCCCCGGCCGCGGCCGCAGACGTGAACGTGGTCAAGGTCTCCGAACGCCCGTATCGGACGACGCTGATCTCGGTGACATCGTCTCAGGGAACCTGCTCGCGGACGGCCTGCGATCTTGGCAGGCTCGCACCCGGTGCCTCCGCGACGATCACCGCCGTTACCCGCGCGACGCAGATCGGCGAGATCCTCAATGTCGTCCGAGTCGGCTCCGAGGAACAGGAGTCGAACTATCTCAACAACACCGCCTCCAACCTCGTTCGCGTCGTCGGTCCCTTCAGGCCACCGCCGCAACAGGCCGGCTGCCGCACCCTTGGAGCTGCGCCCAGGCAACTGCAGGCAGGCACGACCTCGATCGTGCGCACCACGGCCCGAAACCGGTTCGGCCTACCTGTGGCCGGAGTAAAGGTACGCGCACGCGGACCCGGGGTGAACGGGCAGGCAACAACGAACTCGCGCGGGATCGCTCGCTTCACCGTCACGCCCAGCGCTTCCGGGTTCGTGACCTTCCGCGGAACCGGGCGATCGCTTGCTGCGGCCGGGCCGGTCTGCGCGACCTACCTCGCTGCGCTCTCGGCCGGCCGCCTCGGATCGGTCACCGGCTGAGCAGCTAGGGCAGCAGGTCGATCGGGGTACCGAGCGGCGCAAGCCTCGCGAGAGCTCGGGCGACTGCATTCGAGACCCTCACGCAGCCGTGCGAGACCGCCTGACCGAGCAGATCCGGCCGATTCGTCCCGTGGATTCCCGCCAGCCCACCGCCCGGCCAGTCGCTCAGCTTCGAATACGCACTCGTCTCCAAGACGGAGGGCCCGAAGAACGGATCGCCGGGAGCAAAGCGTGCCTGCACGTAGAAGTTGCGCCCGATCGGCGTCTCGGCGCCCGGCCTGCCCACAGCGACGACATCACGGAGCAATCGCTTTCTGTCCGCGATTCGCAGCACCTCGATCGTGCGCGTGCGAACGTGGACAACGATTCGGTTACGGGCTGGCTGAAGGTCGACAAGATCGCCTCGAACCCATCCCCGCTGCCCGTTCGGCCGCCCCGGCAAGCTCAGCATGTACCACCAACCGCCGTCCGTGCCACGCCGGGCCTTCACCGCGAGCACGATCTGGAACTGCGAGTCCGGCCGGAACTGATTCATGATGCGGACGACCCGCGCGTGCGGGCTCGGCGCAGCCCGAACCGCCGCCCTCGAGGCGACGAGTTCACCTGCCGCAGGCAGCCGCAGAGCGGACGCTCGTCCCGCGGGCGATGCCGACGCGGTTACAAGCACGGCAACAAGGCAGGCTCCGACTGCGCAGATGTGGGGTCGAACGCTTTGGACCATTGGCGAAATCCGATCGAAGGCTATCCGGATCGGGACTCCTGCCGAGATCGTCGCGTAGCACGGATCGTGTGAGTTAGCGGCTTGAAGGCTCGAAAGCAAACGACGCGCCGACGCGCCCGTTCGACGATGGCTCGAGCCGCCGCAGCCGGTAGCCGCGGGTCAGGAACCGGCGCCCAGGCGCGAACGGGCGCCATGAGCCGCCTCGCGCATTTGCGAGCGCGACGTCGTAGAAGCGAAATGCGAAGGCGTTGCATGCCTTTCCGTGGCCGTTCCATGACTCGGCGGTCGCGATCGGCTTCCAGCCGCCGACCGTGCCGAGGAGGCGGATCGCGTCCACCACGATGGAGCCGTCAACCCAGACGCGCCACCAACCCGGCCGTTGTTTGATCTCCAGCACGGCGAGGCGATGAGGTCGACCCGCGACGACGTTGGAGGCGATCGTCCTGAACTCAGGCGGTCGGTCGGGGTGAACGAATTCCGTATAGACGAAAGGCTGTTCGCCCGGGAGGGCGGCGACGCCAGCCTGGAGCCACGAGTCGGTGTCGCCCGGTCCGCTGCCGGGGCCACCAACGCCGATCCACGCAGCGACGTGGCCAGCCCCGACGTTCGGGATCGAACGCGCTGTGATCGTCGCGCGCACGCCGTGGGCACTCGAGGCCGCCTGATAGCCCGCGTACGCGTAGCTGCCCGCACCGACGGCGCCCCGACCGCAGCCCGCGGAGCTCGCGGCGCGCTCGGGCGAAGCCGTTGCGACTGTCAGAGCAGCCAGAACCGCAGCAGAAACCAGTCCGATATTCACACGCACCTGATCGGTTTCTTCCCTCCGGCGCCCCTCCCCCGAAAGGGCGTCCCTGGAAACGCACCTCAGTTGCTGACATCGATGGCTCGCACCCGAGCGACGCTAGTGCAGTCTGCCACGATCGTCTACTGAGTGGTCAAACAGGTGGTTCGTGTAAAAGAGCGGCAGTGGCAGTGAGACCGGGCGACATGGCCAAGCTGACCAACGGCTTCGCGGGCGAGATCGTGCGCCCCGACGACCCGGGCTACGACGCGGCGCGCGCGGTCTGGAACAGCATGATCGACCGTCGGCCGGCGCTGATCGTGCGGCCGACGGGCACCGACGACGTCGTCGCGGCCCTCCGGTTCGCCCGTGAGCAGGAGCTGATCGTCGCCGTTCGGTGCGGCGGCCACAGCATCCCCGGCTTCTCGACCTGCGACGACGGGATCGTGATCGACCTCTCGCAGATGCGGGGCGCCGACGTCGATCCTGAGCGGCGCATCGCCCGCGTGCGCGGCGGCACGCTGCTCGCCGAGCTCGACGACGCGGCGCAGGCGCACGGGCTCGTCTGCCCGGTGGGCGTCGTCTCGCATACCGGGGTGGCCGGCCTCACGCTCGGCGGCGGCATGGGCCGGCTGCAGCGCAAGCTCGGCCTGACGATCGACAGCCTGCGTGCGGTCGAGCTCGTGACCGCAGACGGCCGGGTCGTGCGGGCAAGCGAGGACGAGAATCCGGAGCTCTTCTGGGGCATGCGAGGAGCCGGTGCGAATTTCGGGATCGTGACGTCGTTCGAGTTCCTTCTGCACCCCTTCGAGGGGCAGGTGACGCACGGCACGGTCACGCACCCGATCGAGCGGGCCGACGAGCTGGCCGAGTGCTACCGCGAGCTCGTGGAGGAAGGGCCTGACGAGCTGTGGACGTCGTTCGGCATGGCCGTCGCACGGGATGCCCGCGAGCCGGTCGCGACGGTGTCCGTGCTCCACAGCGGGACGCCGGCGGACGCGGAGCGCGACCTCGCCGTACTGCGAGCGCTCGCCGATCCGCTCGAGGACTCGGTCGAGGCGAAGCCGTACCTGGCGTCGCAGCGTCTGTTCGACGCGCCGATGGAGTGGGGGCAGCGGTTCTCGATGAAGAGCTCGTTCCTCGACTCGCTCCCCGAGGCGCTGGTGCGCGACTGGGCCGACCAGGTCTCCCGGGTACCCGAGGGAGCCGAGGGTGGCTTTTCGGTCTGGGCCTGGGGTCGCGCGATCGCGGCCGTGTCCGAGGAAGACACGGCGTTCACGGGTCGCGACGCCGCTTTCTGGGCAGGCGCCGAGATCGCCTGGGACGACGGTGCGCTCGACGAGGACTGCCGCTCCTGGGCGCGGGCCGCCGTCGACTCGGCGGCCCCGCATGCATCAGTCGGGCGCTATGTGAACGACGTCACCGAGGTCGGACGCGACGTCGCACGCGTGATCTACGGCGACGCGAAGTACGAGCGGCTCGTCGCACTCAAGCGCGAGTGGGACCCCGACAACGTCTTCCGCCTCAACCAGAACATCACGCCCTAGCGCGTCGACTCAGAGCTTCGTGCCGACGGCGACCAGGTACTCCTGCTCGAAGCGACCGTTCTCCGCCGTGCCGAGGTTCCACTCGTCACAGAAGGCGTCGAGCGCATCGTCGAACTCCTGCGCACGACCCTCGCGCTCCGCATTCGCCCGCACGGCGATCGTCGGCCCGTAGTGGGCCTTGAAGTGCTCGCCGTACCCGCGCGGGTTCTGGAAGGCGGTGATCTCCAGACACTCCCGCTCGAGCGTGTCGAGCTCCACCCGGTCGCCGAGCAGCGACCTCAGGTAGTCCTCGCCGCCCCAGAGCGGTGGGGGCTGCACACCGGGCGGGGGAGCGGGCGCGAACGGCTTCATCGTGGCGAAGAGGGCGCCGAGCATCCCCTCCGGCGTCCAGCTGAGGAGTGCCGACCTTCCCGCCCACACGGCAGACGCGCGCGAGCTCGTCGGCGGCGGCTTGATGATGCGGCGCGAACATGACGCCGATCGCGGACATGACCACGTCGAACGACTCGTCCGCGAACGGCAGGTTCTCGGCGTCGGCCTCGACCCACTCGAGCTCGAGACCTTCTGCCTCTGCGATCTCACGACCGGCGTCGAGCAGCTCCGGCGTCAGGTCGCTGGCGGTGACCTCGGCGCCGCGACGGGCGGCCGGCAGTGAGGCGTTTCCCGTCCCGGCCGCGACGTCGAGCACGCGCATGCCTGGGCCGAGGCCGCACGCCTCCGCCAGCCGCTCGCCGACGGGCAGCAGGAACGTGTCGACCATCAGCGGATAGTTGCCTGAGCCCCACATCGCGCGATGGCGCGCCTTGAGCTCCGAGTCTGCGATCTGAACGCTCATCTCGTCCTCCCTTTTGGCGGTTTCGGCCAGTGTCCGCCGCCGCGCGCCGCCATACATCGGGAGAACTCCCTACTTTGCGCCTATCTCGCTCCGCGCCGCGACAGCTGCGGCGGCCGCGCGGTTCCGGACGCCGAGCTTGGACAGGATGTGGCTGACGTGGTGCCCGGCCGTTTTCTCGCTGATGACGAGCGTCTCTGCGATCTGACCGTTCGACATCCCGAGCCCGAGTAGGCCAAGCACCTCACGCTCGCGGGCGGTGAGCTCACCGGCGGCGCGCGGTGGGGCGCCCGGCGGCGTACCGAGCTCGCGCAGCACCGCCGCGGCCGCATCGCCTGCCCGTGCCGCGCCGAGCTCACGGAAGGTCGCGTAGGACGCCCGTGCCTCTTCGACGGCGAGCTCCGGGCTCGCGTCGACGAGCGCGCGGGAGAGCTCGAGCCGTGCCTCCGCCATCTCGTACGGCATCCCAAGCCGGCCGAATGCGGCGAGCGCGCGGCGGGCGGCCTCCGCGGCTGCATCCGCACGGCGCCCGGCGACGTCCGTGCGAGCAGCGGCGAGCTCGGCGCGCGCGCCGACGACTTCGGTGTTCGAGCGCCGGGCCAGTTCCGCGAGCCGCTGCGCGGCTGCCTCGGCCGCGCCGGTCTCATTCCCGGCGAGGTGCGCGTCGACGAGGAGCGCGAGCAGCTGAGCGGACCGCATCGCGTCGCCCTCCGCTGCGAGCAGACCCCGCTCGAGCAGCGCCGCGGCCACTTGCGGCCGTCCCTGGGCAAGACGCAGATGGGCGAGCGCCCGGAGCGACTCCGGGTGCTCCTCTCTTCCGACGAGGAGCTGCTCGGCCTCCGACAGCCTGCCCTGGCGCACGCGCAGCTCGGCGAGGGCCGCCACCGTCGGCGCAGCGAGCTGGGGCACGTAGCGCGCGTGCACGTCGAGCGCGCTCTGCAGGGCGCGCTCCGCGTCCTCCCACCGGCCGCGCGCGAGGAGGACGTCGGCGTGGACCGTGCGGCACGCGCCGTAGAGCGGCGCTGTCTCGTGCTCGCGCGCGAACTCGTCCACGAGCTCGCACCACTCGGTCGCGCGCTCCCAGTCGCCGGCGCTCGTGCACGCGGCGATCAGGTTGCAGTACGCCTCCGCGAGGGTGTGGACGTTGCGGACGCGACCCGCCGAGGCCGCTGCCATCGCCTCCTCGAGCAGTCTCATCCCCTCATCCCGACGGCCGGCGCTCACCTCTGCGCGCCCGAGGATGCTCACCGCAAACACCTCGAGGTCGCCGGCGTCGGTCTGCCGCGCGATCTCCAGCGCCCGCCGCGCGTGCTCTGCGCACTCCTCGACGGTCTCGGCGTGGCGTGCCCGCTCCGCTGCGACCCAGCCCTGTCCGGAGCAGAGGCCCGACTCGTCCACGGCTCGCTCGGCGCGCGCGAGCCAGCCGCGGGCAGCGGACGCCCGTCCGGCGACGAAGTGCTGATGCGAGACCCAGACGGCTGTGCGGGCCGCGTCGTCGCAGCGCCCGGTGCGGGCGTACCCCTCGACGGCGCGCTCGCGTGCGGCGACTCCTCCGGTCACGTCGCCGAGGAACCAGAGCGCCAGACCGAGCCCGTCGAGCGCCTCGGGCGTCTCCTGGTCGCCGAGGACGGACTCGAACGCCTCCCGCGCGGTGTCCCACCGAGCCTCGTCGAGTGCGCGCTGACCGTCGTCGGTCCGGCGGTCTCCAGGGTCGGTGCCCATCGATCCATTGTAGGAGCCGAGGGTCGACGACTAGGCGCGAGCCGGCGCGTCGCTGCTGGAGCACAGCCTCGCCGAGCGACGTCAGCTCGGTCCGTCCCGCCCGGACCCGGACGAGCCCATCGCCGACCGCGTCCTCCCAGATCGAGAGACGAGGACAGCTGGTCCGCCAGACCTCCATCGTCTCCCGATACGTCCGCGGCGTGGCCGCGATCCATGCGAGCAGATCGCGTGTGAGCGGCGTCGTCTCCACTCGGCTCAGCGTAGAACACCCCCGTCCGCACGGGCAGTCGCGATGAGATGCTGTTCGTCGTGAACGCTCCGACCGCATGAACCAGAGGAGACGCAGCATGGACAGCTTCACCGGCGGGTGTCTATGCGGCGACGTCCGGATTGTGGCGTCGGGACCCCCGTACCGGGTCGGCCTTTGTCACTGTCTGGACTGCCGCAAGCATCATGGGGCCCTGTTTCACGCTTCCGGGGTGTTCCCCCAGGATGCGGTGACGATCGATGGCGAGACACGCGAGTACGCCGGGCGGTTCTTCTGTCCCCGCTGTGGCTCTTCCGTCTTCTCGCGCAGCGGAGACGAGATCGAGGTGAACCTGGGATCCCTGGATGCCCCGGACCAGCTGAGGCCGACCTACGAGCTCTGGGTCATCCGTCGCGAGTCCTGGTTGCCGCCGTTTCCGCTCACGAGACGGTACGACCGCGATCGTGACGCCACGGGTCGCTCCGAGGAGTAAGGGGTTCATCTCACCACGCGGTACTTGAGGTGCGTGACGCCGGGCGCCTCGACGGCCCGGACCTGCTCGAGCCGCACCTCCGCGTTCCCGAGGTTGTCGAAGATGCGCGCACCGTCGCCGAGCAACACGGGAACGACGTGGAGCTCGAGCTCGTCCAGCAGTCCGGCTGCCAGGTATTGCCCGAGCGATGCTGCCGCCGCCCCAGAGCATGACGTCCTTGCCGCCGGCGGCCTCCCTTGCCTGTTCGAGCGCGGACTCGATTCCGTCGGTGACGAAGTGGAACGTCGTCCCTCCCTCCATCTCCACGGGATCACGCGGGTGATGGGTGACGATGAACACGGGGTAGTGGTAGGGCGGGTTGTCGCCCCACCAGCCCGTCCACTGCTCGTCGCCCCAGGGCCCACCGCCGACAGGGCCGAACATGTTCCGGCCCATCACCGCGGCGCCGATGTTCTCGCGCGCTTCCTCGAGTATCCGCGCGCTCTCGTTCACCTCGCCCCCTTCCATGCCGTGGGCTTCGCGCCAGGCGGCCAGCGGGACCACCCAGTCGTGGAGCCGCTCGCCGCCCTCGCCGAGCGGGTTCTCCTCGCTCTGGTTCGGGCCGGCGACGAAACCGTCCAGCGAGATCGAGATGTCACACCTGAGCCTGCTCATCGTGCCTCCTCAGTAGGCGGTCGACGTCACGGGCCAGTCGCTCGAAGACCGTCGGCTTGTTTCGCGCCTTGGCGATCACGAAAAGCCCATCCATCGGCATCGAGATCGTGGCACGACCGATGAGTTCGGTGCGGCGGTCCGGTCTTACGAAGACCAAACTAGCGAGAAAGGGCCGAAAGGAGTCGCAGATGCCAGAACTCATGATCGACTTCATCACCTCGCTCGAGGGGTACGGCGCAGCCGACGGTTGGCCCGGCTGGTGGGGCCTGGAAGGACCGGAGTACCTCGCCTGGTTGGGAGACCAGCCGGAGGCGGAGTACACGGTCCTGATGGGCGCGAACACGTACCGGCTCATGTCCGGGCTGGCCGCCGGCGGCGAGCCGGGCACAGATGTCCTGGCAGGCCTGCCGAAGATCGTCTTTTCGAGCACCCTGACGGAGCCGTTGTCGTGGCCGAACACGAAACTGGTCACCGAACGACGCCGTCGCGGCCGTGCGCGAGCTGAAGGAGAACGGCACCGAATCGATGCGCACCATCGGCAGTCTCACGCTCTGCCGCTCCCTTCTGAGCGCCGGACTCGTGGATCGATTTCGCGTGGTCGTCTTCCCCGTCATCACCGGCAGCACTGGCAAGGACCGGATCTACGACGGGTACCCCGACGTCTCCCTCGATCTGGTGAGCAGCCGCGTCTTCGACGGTCGGCTGCAGCTGCTCGAGTACGTCCCGACGGTTCTGGCCGGGCCACCCGGTGCAAGCCGATGACTGTCGCTCGTCCGCCTGTCGTCAGCCAGACCGAGTGGGACGCGGCTCTGACGGCGCTGACCGAGCGCGAGAAGAGCGTCGCCGCCGCCATGCACGAGCTCGCCGCCGCGCGGAAGCGCATGCCGATGGTGCGGGTCGAGCACGACTACCGCTTCGAGGGTCCCGACGGGCAGCGGTCGCTGCCGGAGCTGTTCGAGGGCCGCAGCCAGCTCATCCTCTACCGGTTCTTCTTCGAGGAGGGTGTCGCCGGCTGGCCCGACGCCGGGTGCGTCGGCTGCTCGTCCGTCGCCGACGGCATCCCCGAGCTCGGCCTCCTGCATGCTCGCGACATCACCTTTGCGATGGCATCGCCCGCACCCCAGGCGAACCTCCGCCGCTACGCCGAGCGCATGGGTTGGACGGACGTGCCCTGGTACACGATCCGCAGCGAGCGCTTCTCGGCTGACTTCGGGGTCGACGAGTGGTTCGGCTTCAACGTCTTCCTGCGCGACGGCGACGACGTCTACCGCACCTACTTCCTCCAGCACGGGGCGATGGTCCAATGGATCGGCAGCCTCTGGAGCTTGTGGTCATTCACGCCCTATGGCGGGCAGTCCGACGACGAGGACTTGCCCGAGGGCTGGCCGCGGGCGCCGTGGTCGTTCTGGTTCCGCCGTCACGACGAGTTCGACGATCCGCCGCCGTCGGCCGTCGCGCCGACGCCATCGATCAACGCTAGGTGCGAAAGGAGCTGCGCCGATGACCAAGGTGGTCGCGATCATGTCGATGTCTCTCGACGGGTACGTCGCCGACGCGAACGACGGGGTTGCCGAAGTCTTCGACTGGTACTTCTCGGGCGACGTCGAGGTCCCCACGGCGAGCGGGACATCCGGCATGACGTTCCGCGTCTCGGCGCCGAGCGCCGACCACCTCAGGGGCTTGACGGCTGAGGTCGGCGCCATGCTCACCGGTCGGCGCACGTTCGAGCGCGCCGACGGCTGGGGCGGCCAGCACCCGTGGGGGATTCCCGCTTTCGTCGTCACCCACCACGTGCCCGACGGCTGGCCACGACCCGGCTCGACAGTCCAGTTCGTCACCGACGGGATCGAAAGCGCCGTTGCTCGAGCGAAATCGGCTGCCGGCTCGAAGTCCGTGGGAGTGCACGGCGCCCAAACGATCCAGCAGTGCCTGGACGCGGGGCTCCTCGACGAGATCCACGTCGATCTGGCTGCCGTGTTGCTCGGCGCAGGAGTGCGGCTGTTCGACCACCTCGCGAACACACCGGCCGTCCTCGGGAATCCGACAGTCGTCACCGGTGTGGGTGTCACGCATCTGCGCTATCCCGTGCACACGTCGTAGCCCAGAGTCTTGGGGAGAAACAAAGGCCCGCATATGCGGGCCTTTCTCGGTGGCTCTCTGACGAACTCGAACCGCCGCAGCTGAACCGCGCACTGCGCTTCCTCTCCAACTTCGCCGCGATCTGCACGACGAGCTCGAGCCGACCGGCGCCGACCGCCACAGCTGACGTTCTCGCGACGGCGGCGTGGCGCCCCGTCGCGGCTCTGAGTAGGCGGCGGTGCCATCCGGCGCTCGGAGACGTCGGCCGGCAACCCGCCCGATCGCGAGCCGGGCTGCAGCCCTGGCGAATCGACGATGATCTAGCCGTGCCGGTCAGACCTCTGAGCGACGTGCGAGCGATCGCTGCCACGGCGGTGGGGCTCCTGCTGGTGTCACTCGTGGCGCTCGCAAGCGGCGGGTCACCATGGCACGCCGGCGGCCGGCAGGACGTCCCGGTCGGCGTCGTCAGCGCCCTCGCCGCCGCCGCGGGCGCGCTCGTCGTCGGGTCGCTGCTCCTCGTCTGGGCGGGGACGCCCTCGGTGGAAAAGCGCCGGCGACGGAGGCGACGGCTCGACGCGGGAGACCTCGAGGGGCTCGGGGCGTCGCTGTCGGCGGCTGGGAAGACCGCTGCGATCGTCGGCGGAGCGATCGGCTTGTTCCTGCTCCTCACTCTGCCGTTCCTCGTTCCCAATGCGGCGACACCGCCCGGCGCCACGCCCGGGAACGCCGTGCCGCGCGGCCACACGAGCACCTCCGCGCCGGCGGGACACGCGACCTCCGGCGCGCTGACGTGGCTCGTCGTCGGCTCGGCGGCCGCACTGCTCCTGGTCGCGCCGGCGGCAGTCGTCGTCCGTCGTCGGCGCGCGCGGCGCGCACGTCAGGCGGTGGTTCCCGATGCGGCGGCGCGGGTCGGCTCCGGCCTCAGGCGGTCGCTCGCAGACCTGGAGTCCGAGCGAGACCCGCGGCTTGCCGTCCAGCGCGCCTACGCGCGCATGGAGGAGTCGCTCGGCGAGATCGAGCTCTCGCGTGCGCCGGACGAGACCCCGACCGAGTTCACGGCCCGCGTCCTTCGAGTGCTCGGCGCGAGCGCTGCAGCAGCGTCCGACCTCACCGGCCTCTTCGAGATCGCCCGGTTCAGCGACCACCCGATGGACGAGGACGACCGCAGGCGCGCGATCGCGTCGGTGCGGCGGGTCGAGGCGGAGGTGGCGCCGCGGTGACCGCCCGCCGCCCGCTGCTCGTCGTCACCGCCGGTTGTGTCGCGGCGACCGCCTTGGGTCTCGTCTTCGGGCAGGGCAGCACGGTCGCGCTCGCCTCCGCGCTGGTGCTCGCCACCGCGCTCGCCGCCGCGGCCGCGCTGGAGCTCCGACCCGCGCGGAGGCAACAGCCACCGCCGCGTGCGCGGGACCACACGATGCCGTTGCGGCTGCGCCAGATCGCGGACGACCTGCGGGAGAGCGAGCAATCGGAGGTCGGCGTCGACCGGTCGCTCCGACCGCTGCTCGTCCCGATCGTCGCCGCACGCCTCGGCCGCCGCGGCGTCGACATGGCGCTCGCGCCACGGCGCGCGCAGGAGCTGCTCGGCGACGTGCTGTGGGAGATCGTCCGTCCTGACCGTCCGTCGGCCGCGTACCGCGTCGGCCGGGGTCTCGCCGGCGACGACCTGCGAACGGCGATCGAGCGGCTGGAGCAGCTGTGACCGACGAGGCGAAGGCAGGCGTCGCCGTCCAGGAGCTGGCGACCGCGGTGGCCGACGCCGTCGAGCAGGCGATCATCGGCAAGCGAGAGGCGGTGGAGATGGTGTTGTTCGCTCTGCTCGCCGACGGCCACGTGCTGATCGAGGATCTCCCAGGGCTGGGCAAGACCCTGCTCGCCCGCTCCTTCGCGCAGGTGTGCGCGATGGACTTCGCCCGGATCCAGTTCACCCCGGACCTGATCCCGAGCGACATCACCGGGGCCTCGATCTACGACCGCTCCAGCGGCAGCTTCACGTTCGAGCCCGGGCCGATCTTCACGAACATCCTGCTCGCCGACGAGATCAACCGCGCGCCGGGCAAGACGCAGGCCGCGTTGCTCGAGGCGATGGAAGAGCGGCAGGTGACGCTCGAGAACACGACGCGGCAGCTCGAGTCCCCCTTTCTCGTCCTCGCGACGCAGAACCCGATCGAGTACGAGGGGACGTACCCGCTGCCGGAGGCGCAGCTCGACCGTTTCCTCGTCCGCGTCACGATCGGCTACCCGTCGGAGGACGCGGAGCGCGACATCCTCCTCGAACGCTCCCGTCGACGGCGCGAGCGGATCGAGCTCGAGCCCGTCTGCGACCGGCAGGCGCTGCGGGCGATGCAGGCGGCGATCGAGGAGGTGCACGTCGCCCCGCCGCTCGCCGAGTACGCGGTCGCGATCGCGCGCGCGACGAGGGACTCGCCGCAGCTGGCCGTCGGGGCCTCGCCGAGGGGCTCGCTCGCGCTGATGAAGCTGGCCCGCGCCCGCGCCGCGTATCTCGGCCGCGACTTCGTCACGCCGGACGACATCAAGGCGGTGTCGATCCCCGCCCTCGCGCACAGGCTCACGCTGGCGCCGGAGCTCTGGGTGCAGCGGATCGATCCGGCCGAAGCGGTGCGGGCGGCCGTCGCGTCGGTTCCGGTGCCGGTCCTGGACGAATCGTCGTGACGTTCGAGCAGCGCGCCGTCGTCTGGTTCGTCGTCGCTTCGGCTGGGCTCCTCGCCGGCCTCGCGACCGCGCAGCCGGCGCTGGTCGCGGTCGGGGCCGGTTTCCTGGTTCCGCTGCTCTTCGGGCTCGCGGCGCGGCCGCCTCGGCTGCCCGAAGCGACCGTCCGGGTCTCGGCCGATCGCGTGATCGAGGGCGGGCGGGTCGAGCTCGAGCTGACGCTTGCCGCGTCGGACGCATGCCCCTGGCTCGACGTCGAGCTGCGGCTGCCGGAACGCCTCGATCGGGACGGAGCGCCCACGCGGCGCGTGCTCGCGCTCCATGCGGGCGAGACGCGGACGCTCGAGTACTCGATCAACTGCCCTCGCTGGGGCGCCTTCCGCATCGCCTCGATCCGGCTCTCGGCGCGCGATCAGCTTCACCTCCGTTCGCGTCGAGGTCGTGGTCGAGCCGACCACGACGCTGCGGGTCTACCCGTCGGTCGAGAGGCTGCGACGGCTCGCCGGGCCGCGGGCGACACGCCCGGTGACCGGCAGCCGTCCGGCTGCGGTCGCCGGCGAAGGCATCGAGTTCGCGGAACTCCGGTTCCTCGCCCCCGGCGAGCGCGCCCGGCGGATCAACTGGCGTGCGACCGCCGCCCGCGGCCGGCTGCTCGTCAACGATCGGCTGCCCGAGCGAAGCTCCGACGTCGTCATCTTCCTCGACGCGCTCGGAGCCGCCGCGACGAGCGCGGCGAGCACGCTCGATCACGCCGTGCGCGCGGCCGCGTCGCTGACCGAGGCCTATCTCCGCCAGCGCGACCGCGTCGGGCTCCTCCGCTTCGGCGGCGACATCGAGTGGATCATCCCCGGCTCGGGCCTGCGCCAGCAGTATCGGATCGCGGACGCCTTGCTCGAGAGCGAGCTCGCGCGAACGCACCGCTGGCGCGACACGAGCCTCATCCCGCGCCGGATCCTCCCGCCCCAGTCGCTGATCATCGCGCTGACACCGCGGCTCGACTGGCGCGTCACGCGCGCGCTCCTCAATCTTCGCCGCCGCGGCTACCAGGTCTCGATCGTCGAGGTCGATCCGCTCCCGTACCTCGCCGACGCCGAGACCGCCGCCGGGCCGCTCGCCTGGCGAACCTGGTTGCTCGAGCGGGACGCCGTCCGAACGCAGCTCGCCGGCGCAGGGATCGCGTTCGCGTCGTGGGGACCGGACGAGCCGATCGCCGCTCCCGTCGAAGCCCTCGCCGCGGCACGATGAGCGGGAGGCGATTTCGGCGCGCCGCCGCAGCTGCGGCGCTCGGCCTCGGCGCAGTTCTCGGCGCGCTCGCGGTTCTCTACGGCGAAGACGCCCCCGTTTGGAGCATTCCGCTCCTCGCCGCCGCCGTCCTCATCCTGTGCGAGCTCGTCTCTCTGTCCCGCGGCCCGGCGCCGGACGCGGCGGTCGAGCGACCGGCTGTCACCGCCGTCCTGGTGGGGCGCCTGCTCGTCGCTGCGCTGCTCGCGTTCGCCGGCGCGACCGTGGCCCTCCTGGCGGCCGCTGTTCCCGCCCGACACGGCCTCGCCACCGGGCTCCTCGGCGCGGCAGCCGCAGCGGCGCTGTTCCTCCTCGTCGCGGCGGTCGCGCGGCGGGGCGGCGAGGCCTGAAGACGAACGGCCGCGTCCGGCGCGATTTGCGGGGATTTTGTATCCCTTTAGAGCCCTCTGACGGACTCGAACCGTCGACCCCCTCCTTACCATGGAGGTGCTCTACCAACTGAGCTAAGAGGGCAGCGGCCACAGGGTACCAAGGCGGTTTCGTAGGCTCGTGCCCGTGGAGGGATTTCTGGAGCGGCCCGTCGGTCGCACGTGGTACCGCATCACCGGCGAGGGAGGGCGCACGCCGCTCGTCTGCCTGCACGGCGGGCCGGGCTCGACGCACAACTACTTTCGGCCGCTCGAGCGGCTCGCCGAGGAACGGCCCGTCGTGCTCTACGACCAGCTCGGCTGCGGTCGCTCGGACCGGCCGGACGACCTCGCATGGTGCCTCGAGGTCTTCACCGACGAGCTCCAGCACCTGCGCGAGGAGCTCGGGCTCGACCGGATCCACCTCCTCGGGACATCGTGGGGCGGGATGCTCGCGCTCGAGCATGCGCTCGCGCGGCCCGACTCGGTCCGCGGCCTCGTCCTCAGCTCGACGCTCGCGAGCGCGGAGGAGTGGGTCGTCGAGGCGAAGCGGCTGAGCGACGCGATCGAGGGGGACGACGAGGAGGTGCTCGCGGAGTTCGAACGCCGCCACTTCTACCGCCGCACCGACGAGCCGCTCGAGCTTGTCCGCATGCGCGAGGAGAAGAACAGTGCGGTGTACGAGGCGATGTGGGGGCCGAACGAGTGGACGATGACCGGCGCCCTCGCCGGCTGGGACGTCCGCCCGCGCCTCGCGGAGCTGCAGATGCCGACCCTGGTCCTCCGTGGCGCGCACGACCTCTCGACCCCGGCGATCTCGAAGACGCTCACCGACGGCATCCCACACGCACGCGAAGTCGTCTTCGCGGAGAGCTCACACACGCCGGTGCTCGAAGAGACCGAGCGCTACCTCCGGGTCTCCGAGAGTTCCTCTACGCCGTCGAAGCCCGCTAGGCCAGAAGACTGACGACCCCGCAGGCGATTCCCCAACGCGGCCGACGCACGGTGCGTCCGGCAGCGAGAATGCGCACGTGTCGCCCAACCGGCGCGTGATCACGTACGACGCCATCGTCGCGGGTGCACGGAGGCAGTTCCTGCGCGACGGCACGATCGACATGGAGGAGCTTCCCCACGAGCTCGCCGTCAGCCGCGCGACGCTGTACCGCGCGGTCGACGGGCGCGACCGCCTGCTCGGAGACGTCCTGTGGAGCCTGGCGGAGCGGACGTACGAGCAAGCGCGGCGCGAGGTTCGCAGCCGCGGCGTCGACGCGATTCTCGATATCTCCGACCGCTTCACCGAGGCCGTCACCGCGCACGGTCCGTTCCGGCGCTTCCTCGAGCGCGAGCCGCAGACGGCGGTGCGGGTGCTGCTGACCCCCGCCGGCGGCGTGCATGAGCGAGCGGTCGCGTTCCACCGCGAGATCTTTGCCGAGGCTTTCCGCGGCCGCGAGGACGAGGTCGAGGGGGACCTCGACACGCTGGCGTACCTCTACGTGCGGCTGCGCGAGTCGATCCTGTACGCGGACATCATGAGCGGGCGACATCCAGATCCGGAGGTGGCGCGGCGGGCCGTCCGTGCGCTGCTCGCCTCCCGCTGAGAGCCGGGTCTCACGTAGGACGTGAACGTCTGGCGGAAGAGCGCGGGCGCGCTCTCCCGCCAGGACGGCTGAACGATGCAGGGGGAAGGATTCGAACCTTCGTAGGCTGAGCCGGCGGGTTTACAGCCCGCTCCCTTTGGCCGCTCGGGCACCCCTGCGAGGACGGCCATTGTAGCCTCAGGTCGTGGAGCGGTTCGACGCGGTGGTCGTCGGCGCCGGGCCGGCTGGGTCGGCGACCGCGATTCGGCTGGCGCGCGCGGGCGCGCGCGTGCTGCTGGCCGACCGAGCCCGCTTCCCGCGCGACAAGCCGTGCGGCGGCGGCCTCACCGGCCGCGCCGTCCGCGAGCTGCCGGTCGACGTGACGCCCGTCGTCGAGGACGTGGTCCGCTCGTTCGAGGTGCGGCTCGGCTACCGGAAGCGCTTCGAGCGCCGGAGCGAGGCGCCGCTCGTCCTGATGACCCAGCGGCGGCGGCTCGATGCCTTCCTGACGGAGCAGGCCGCGGCGGCCGGGGCTGTCTTTCGCGACGGCGTCACGGTCGAAGGTCTAACGGTCGGACCGGACGGAGCGTCGCTCCGGGTCGGCGGGTCGGCCGTGCACGGACGGGTGGTGGTCGGAGCAGACGGCGTCAACGGCCGGATCGCGCGCGACACCGGGCTCGGCGGGGGGATCCTCTACGGGATCGCACTCGAGGGAAACGGGCCGTTGCCGGACGGTCAGGCGGGGCGCGCGACGGTCGAGCTCGGCGTCGTCCCCGGCGGCTATGGCTGGGTCTTCCCGAAGGCGGATCATGCGAACTACGGCGTCGGCGGCTGGGCGGCGGAGGGGCCGCGGCTGCGCGCGCACCTGCAGCGGCTCTGCGCGGTGCACGGCGTCGACCACACGAAGCTGACCGACCTCCAGGGCCGGCGCCTGCCGATCCGGAGGACGACCAGCGCCGCGCGCGGCCCGGTGCTGCTCGTCGGCGACGCCGCTGGACTCGTCGACCCGCTCTCCGGCGACGGCATCTACGAGGCGCTCGTCTCGGCGCGGCTGGCGGCGGAGGCGATCCTCGACGGTGAGCTGGAACGCTACGAGAACGACCTCCACGCGGCGCTCGGCCGCTTCGCCGCCACCTCCTGGAAGGCGAAGCTCGTGCTCGATCGTCACCCGCGGGCGGCGTTCGAGATCGCCCGCATCCCGGCCGTCTGGCGCGTGATCGCGGGGCTGCTCAGCGGCGACGTCGCGCATCCGAGCGACGCAGGCGGGTTGGCGCGACCGCCGCTGCGGTTGCTGGCGCGGCTCTAAAGCGCAGCACCAAACCTGCCGATTCCTCACCTCGACGTACCTATGGACCTGAACGCCATCCTCAGAATCGCGGTCGAGCTCGGCGCGAGCGACATCCACCTCAAGGTCGACCAGCCGCCGATGCTGAGGACCGACGGGTCGATCTCGCCGCTCCCCCAGTGCCCGCCGCTGAACGACCAGAACCTGCTCGCGGCGCTCGAGGCGGTCACCCGCGTCGCGCCCGAGCGGATGCGCCAGTTCCACGAGAGCGGCGACCTCGACATCGCCTACACGGCCGACGGGCTGCCCCGTTTCCGCGTCAACGTCTACCGCCAGCGGGGAGCGATCTCGTTCGCGTTCCGCGTCATCCCGCGCGACGTCCCGAGCTTCGAGCAGCTGAGCATGCCGGCCGGCGTCGCCCGGCTCGCGAACGAGCACCGGGGCCTGATCCTCGTCACCGGCGCCACCGGCTCGGGAAAGACGACGACGCTCGCGGCGATGATCGACCACATCAACCGGACGCGGAACCAGCACATCGTCACGATCGAGGACCCGATCGAGATCCTCCACCCGGACCGGAGCTCGATCGTCAACCAGCGTGAGGTCGGCCTCGACACCGAGAGCTTCGGCCAGGCGCTCCGCCGCGTGCTCCGCCAGGATCCGGACACGATCCTGATCGGCGAGCTCCGCGACGCCGAGACCGCGCAGACCGCGCTGCAGGCGGCCGAGTCGGGCCACCTCGTCTTCTCGACCCTGCACACGATCGACGCCGCCGAGACCGTCGGCCGGATGATCGAGTTCTTTCCGCCCGCGAAGCAGCAGCAGATCCGCTCCGTGCTCGCCGGCGTCCTTCGGGGCGTGATCAGCCAGCGGCTCCTGCCGCGCGTCAACCACGGCCGGGTCGCGGCCGTGGAGGTGATGGTGATGAACGCGCGCATCTCCGACCTGATCCGGGAGCAGCGCACCGAGGAGATCGCGGACGCGGTCGCCGAGGGCGGCTTCTTCGACATGCAGACGTTCGAGCAGGCGCTGATCGAGCTCGTCCTCGCCGGGAAGGTCGAGCGCGAGGTGGCGGCGAGCGCCGCCACGAACGTCCACGACTTCAACGTCGCGCTCGACCACGCGCTCAAGAGCCAGACCGCCGAGATCGCGACCGAGCAGGCCGAGGCCGCCGCCGAGGTTGCGGACGCGGAGGATCCGGCGCTCTCGCTCCGCGTCATCCGCCACGCGGAGGCGTGATGCGCCGCCTCGCCGCAGCAGCGCTGCTCGCCCTTGCGCTGGGCGTCGGAACGGCGTCGGCGGACACGTTCGCCGTCGTCCCGGACCGGGCCGACAATTTCGTCGTCGTCCCCGAGGGGCCGGTCGTGGTGCCGAGCGCCGAGGTTCCGAACGAGCCCGGCTCGATCCTGCTGCCGCCCGGAGTGTGGGACGCCCCGTTCCTGGCCGCCCCCGAGGTGTCGTACGAGGAGCTGGAGGCGCTCTGGGCGCGCGCCGGCGCCGCCTACGGGATCCCGTGGCAGGTGCTCGCCGCGATCAACAAGATCGAGTCGAACTTCGGCCGCAACATGGGGCCGAGCTCGGCGGGCGCGGTGGGCTGGATGCAGTTCATGCCGGACACCTGGTTGCGCTGGGGAACCGACGGAGACGGCGACGGGGTCGTCGATCCCTGGGATCCCGAGGATGCCGTCTTCGCGGCGGCGCGCTATCTCGCCGCCTCGGGCGGCGCCCACGACATCTCCGGCGCCGTGTTCTCCTACAACCACGCCCAGTGGTACGTGAACGAGGTGCTCGGACTGGCGTCGCTCTTCGGCGGCGACGTCGACGTCGTCTTCACGCTCGACAAGCTGGCGGTCAGGCTCGAAGAGGCGCAGACCGCCGTCGCAGAGACGAGCAAGGCGCTGGAGGAGGCGGAGTCGGCAGCCGCCGACCTCGAGTCACGCCTCGCGGCCCTCGACGAGCGCGCCGGACTTCCCGGACAGCTGCTCTCCGACCGGCTCGACGTGGAGAAGGAAGCGTTCGAGGTCGGCCAGGCCAGCACCGCGGCCGAGCGCCGAGGTGGAACGGCTCCAGGCCGAGCTGACGACCGCCGAAGCGGTGCTCGAGCAGGCGCGCAGCGGCGCCCACGCCGCGTCCTTCCACCCGGCAGCGGCCGGCATCCTGGGAGGCCCGAGCCGATCGGACGGATATGTCTTCCCGGTCGGCGGCGGCGCCCAGTTCGTCAGTGTCGGCCACACCCATCACGACTACCCCGCTGCGGACATCGCCGCCCAGGAGGGCTCACCGGTCTACGCGCTCGCCGACGCGATCGTGCTCGACGCGGTCGACGACGGCACCTGCGGGATCGGGATCCTCCTCCAGACGGGGGACGGGCTCCAGTGGGTCTACTGCCACCTCTCGCAACGCGACCCGGCGGTGGTGCCGGGAGCGGTGCTCTTCGCCGGCCAGTGGGTCGGTTTCGTCGGCTCGACGGGCCACTCCACCGGCCCGCACCTCCATCTGGCCCTGAAGCCCGAGACGAGCTACCCGCAGGACATGACGTGGTTCCAGGAGTTCGCCGGGATCGCGTTCACCTGGCAGGACTCGCCGGCCGGCGCGTATCGGAGCACGCCCGTCTTCTCGGTGGTTCCGATCGTGGAAAGCGACGACGACGTGGTCGAGTTCACGATTGACCCTTCCAGGGGTTGAGTTTCATGGCCGACCTGCCGAGAAAAACGTCATGACTGCGGGATTCATCGCGCGCGGGCCTCGGCTTGTCGTGCTCGTCATCGTCGTTCTGCTCGCAAGCGCAGGGCTGACCCTCGCCGCGACGTCGACTCTTTCGACGGCGCCTACGACTCCTCCGGCCGCTGCCTCCGAGCTGCCGCCGCTCGTCGTCCCCGACGTTCGCCACCAGGCATACGTGTTCGCCAAGGGAATGCTCGAGCAGGGCGGCTTTGCCTGGCGCGTCCAGGGCGGCGTTCGTGGCTACTCCGCGAACCTCGTCGCGGCCCAGACGCCCGCTCCCGGATCCAAGCTGGTCGCAACCGGTGGGACGCCGACGATCGTGCTTCGCCTGCAGCGCAACTCCAGTTACGCGCAGGAAGGCACGCCCGAGGACACCTCACCGTACGCCGGCGTTCGGGCTCGCGTGTTCGGAGCCAAGCCGAGCCCGGCCAAGAAGGCGGAAAAGTCGAAGACGGCTGCCGCGCCGGTCGCGAAGGCCAAGGTGACGAGGACCGTTGCAGCGGCAAAGCCGGCGAAGCCGGCCCGGAAGAAGCCTGCGTCGACGCGCAAGCGGGCGTTCGTCGTCGCCGGCGCGCCCGCCGAGCCGCTCGACGAGATCACGCTGGCCGAGCGCGCGAAGAAGCTTCAGGCCTGGGTCGTGGCGCACCCGAAGAAGACGTCTGCCGCCGTCGACCACTGGCTCTACCAGCACAACTGGATCGTCTCCGGCGCAAAGTTCGGCTGGTCGCACGGCGCAGAAGCACTGCAGACTCTCGTGTCCGTCGACGAACGCGTGCAGTCCCTCTGGGGCGTGGGCGGTGACAGCGAGACCGTCGCCCGGGCCGCGCTCCTGGACGTCAAGGCGCGGTCGCGGTGACGCTCGTCGACAGGTGGCGTCTGCTCCTGGCCGACGAGAGCGGCTTCACCCTGCCCGAGCTGCTCACCTCGATGGCGATCATGCTGACGATCATGGCCGGCTTCACCGGCTTGCTCGTCTCCACCTCGAGGGCCGAGATCGACATGAACAACCGGTTTGCGGCCCGGAACGAGGCACAGCTCGGGTTCTCGAAGATGCGTCGTGAGGTGCACTGCGCGATCTCCGGGGTCGTCGCCACGGGCGTTGCGGCGACACCTCAGCGGGCCACGCTGACGCTCCCTGCCACCTGTCCGACGGCGGCTGCCGGCGTGACCGTCACCTGGTGCACTGTCCTGAACGGGACCGGCCGCTACGGCCTCTGGCGCTATGTCGGCGCCGCCTGCAGCGGCACCGGCGTGAAGGTGGCCGACTACCTGACCTCCGCAACGCCCTTCACCTACATCACCCAGACGACCTCGAGTCTCGCCAAGCTCGGCGTCCAGCTCGACGTCAATCTGACCCCCACCAAGCCTGAGCGCCGGTTCAGGCTTTCAGACGAATTCGTGCTGCGGAACAGCACGCGGACCTAGGAGTGCTGATGAAGCTGTTTCGCAACGAAAGTGGCTTCGCCCTGCCGCTCGCGCTGCTCGTGCTGGTGACGACGAGCGCGATCCTCGTGACGGCGATCAAGACGACCAGCTCGAGTGGCCGGACGGCCAATCTCGGCAAGACCGCTGTCAGCGCCGAGGCGCTGGCCGAGGCGGCGCTTGCCAACGGCGTCTCGATCCTGGCCAAGCCGGGCCAGAACACGAACACGCAGGCGCTCTTCCCGAGCACCGAGGCCACCGCGACCGTCTACACGATGGAGAACGGCACCGGCAAGCTCTGGGGTGTCTACAACACCGTCACGAACGTCTGGACGCTGTACGGCAAGGGCTCGCTGCCGAACCCGACCGGCGGCGCGCCGGTCACGAAGACTCTCTCGAGGACGGCCTCGGTGCTCGGCATCGCGGCCGGCGCGACGGTGCCCGAGTGGAGCCGCTTCATCCACGACGACGCGAACAGCTGCTTCACGATCGACACCGTCACGATCCCGGGAGCCGTGGCGTCCCGCGGCCCCATGTGCCTCGTCAACGGCGGCAACGTCGCCGTGAACACGACCGGCGCTGAGACGACGGTCGGCGTCGGGACGAACCTCACGGTCGAAGGGGCCGACATCGCGAGCCCCTGCGCGCACCCCGGTGACGGTGGCGAATGTCGGCTGGTCGGGCGCAACCGCGGCGTTCCTGACCACGTCGGACTCCAGCTACGCGACCTACTCCATGACAGGGAACTCGGTGAGCGGAACGCTCGATGTGAAGGGGCAGTTCAACAGCCCCGTCGCGAACAACATCCCGGCCACCGCGATCATCCGCGGGATCCAGGTCGAGATCGTCCGCAAGGCGAGCGGCACGAGCGTCGACGACGAGGACGTGCTCCTGATGAAGGCCGGTTCCACGACCGGCATCACCGACCACGCGAGCGGGACCGACTGGGGCACGAGCGACGGCACGGTGACCTACGGCAGTGCGACGGACCTCTGGGGCACCACCTGGACCGCAGCCGACATCAACAACGCGAACTTCGGTGTCCGGCTGAGGGCGGGCGTCAGGACCAATTCCACGCGCGTTGCTTCCTACAACCGCGTTCGCATCACCGTCTGGTACACCTCCGATCCCACGGCGGCGATCGGGAGCGCGGCGAGCCCGATCGTGCGGGCCGACATCGGCGGCACCTGCAAGCTCAACGCCGGCACCGCTGGGAGCCCCTGCACGAGCGCCCACCGCGTCTACGCGTCGACGATCACAAACGCACCGCCGCCGCTCGTCAAGCCGCAGATCGATCTCGACTGGTGGTGGCAGAACGCGAAGCCAGGCCCGAAGCACCCGTGCACCGAGCCCGGCAACACGTTCCCGAACGGGTTCGACAACGACTCCGCGACGACCACGGCCCCGAACAACAGCATCGGTGGCTCCGCCGAGATCACGCCGATGAACTCCAGCTACACGTGCCAGGTGAAGGAGAACGGGGTGCTCGTGGGCGAGATCTCCTGGAACAACTCGACCCACGTGCTCAAGGTCTTGGGCACGATCTACATCGACGGCGACATGCGCTTCGACGACAACGGCCAGATCGTCCACTACCAGGGCCGCGCGATCATCTACGCGAGCGACGACATCGAGTTCGACGAGCGGGTCTGCGCGGGTGGCAGCGGCATGACCAACTGTGCGGCAAGTGCGGCGACCATGTCCGCGTGGAATCCGTCGACCGACCTCCTGACGATCCTTGCGGGCAACAAGGACACGAACCAGCCGGTGCTCGAGAACGGCCCGCCGGTCGTGTACCAGCAGAATGCGGAGTTCGACCACTCGACGCAGGGCAACAACTCGAGCCAGGGCGACGACCCCGCACAACCCGGCGCGTTCCAGGGAATCGTCTACGCGAAGGGGAACTGTCAGGTGCATGAGTTCTTCAAGCTCAGCGGCCCCGTGATCTGCAACCAGATCCAGATCAACGACGGCATCGAGACCGGGACCTTCCCGACCTTCTCGGCGTTCCCGCCGCTCGGCTCGCTCGTTGACGGCCAGATCTACCTCAATCCGGACAACACAGTCGACGTTCTCGATGACGCTCGGCCCGCAGAACGGATAGGGGCACGGGGCTAGCGCCATGTCGTTCTCCCTCGCCGCCATCGCGTTCGTGCCCGGACTTGCGTTCGGGAGCTTCCTGAACGTCGTCGCGGCGCGCGTGCCACGGAAGCGCTCGATCGTCTCGCCCGGATCGGCGTGCATGAGCTGCGGAGCGGAGCTCGCGTGGTACGACAATCTCCCCGTGGTCTCCTACCTGCTCCTGCGCGGGCGCTGTCGGGGCTGCGGGACGAAGATCGGCGTGGTCTATCCGGCCGTCGAGCTGGTGGCGGCGCTGCTCGTCGCGGCCTGCTTCCTCGTCTTCGGTCTCAGCGGCGACGCGGTCGTCGCATCCTTCTTCTGTCTCACGCTCGTCACCGTCTCCGCCACGGACCTCTCGCACCGCATCGTCCCCAACGTCGTGGTGCTGCCGGCGGCGGCGATCGTGCTCGTCGCACAGACCCTGCTGCACCCGAGCGTCGAGTGGGCGCTCGGCGCCTTCGGCGCGTCCTTCTTCCTGTTCCTGGCGGCGCTTGCCTACCCGGCGGGGATGGGCATGGGCGACGTCAAGCTCGCTCTGCTGCTCGGCGCGATGCTCGGCCGCACCGTGCCGGTCGCGCTGATGGTGGGGATGATCGCAGCGCTCGTCCCCTCGATCGTCCTCTTCATCCGCCACGGCAGCAAGGCGCGCAAGATGGGGATTCCCTTCGCGCCGTTTCTGGCGCTCGGTGGCATCGTCGCCCTGTTCTTCGGTGACGCCCTGCTCGACGCGTACCTGACCCTGCTCTAGCGAGCTCCCGCCCTGCGGCGGATCCGGGGAGGACGCGCTGCGGGGCGCACGAATGCTTGAGCTCGCCGCCGTGAGCGGTCAAGGGAACGGCTCCGGCTGCCGATAACTCGAACGAGGGATATGGACATCGAGCGTCCGTCAAAACTGCGAACCGTCGGGAAGACCGACAAGGAGACTGCGGCGGCCGGCGCGCAGCGTCTCACGCTCGGGCATCTCGATCAACACGATGGCCGAGCTGGTCGCCGACCTGCTCGCCGCCACCGGCCTGGTCGCCCCCGACCAGCTCGCGCTCGTGCGTGGCCGGGCGGGCCAAGGCTCGCTCGCGCAGGCCATCGTCGACGAGGGCGTCGCCTCGTCCGCGGGGATCGCCCGCTCGCTCGCCGTCCGGTACCAGGTCGCTCTCGTCGACCTGGCGCTGACGAGCGTCGCGAGGGACGCCGCCGAGCAGATTCCGCTGCACGTGCTGGAACGCGTCGTCGCGATTCCGTACGAGCTGGCGGGTGGCGTGCTGCGTGTCGCCGTCGCAGATCCCGGAAACCTCCACGGCATCGACGAGCTCCGGCTCGCGACGCGCTACCAGCTCGATCTCGGCGTCGCGTCGAGTGAGGACATCCTCGCCGAGCTGCGCCGCATGGCGCGCGCCTCCGAGGCCTTCGGCGCCCGAGCGGTGCTCGAGGAAGCCGAGGACGACTTCGAGGAAACAGAGGAGGAGGCCGACGACCTCGAGGCAGAGGACGGCGTCTCCGACGCGCCGCTCGTCCGCCTCGTCAACTCGATCATCTTCCAGGCCGCCGAGGACGGCGCCTCCGACGTCCACTTCGAGCCGCAGGAGGATGCGCTCGTCGTCCGCTTCCGGGTCGACGGCGTCCTCGCCGAGGTCCAGCGGATCCCGCGGCGGATGGCCCCGGGCGTCACGACGCGCCTGAAGGTGCTCGCGAAGCTCGACATCGCCGAGCGCCGGAAGCCGCAGGACGGCCGGATCTCGCTGACCGCCGCCGCCGCCGGCCGCATGCTCGACATCCGTGTCGCCACCCTGCCGACCGTCGAAGGCGAGAAGGTCGTCATGCGCCTCCTGGACAAGTCGAGGCGGGCGCCGACGCTCGAGGAGCTCGGTCTCGCCGACGACATGCGCGCGCGTCTTGCGGACATCGTCGCGCGCCCGACCGGCGCACTGCTCGTCACAGGGCCTACCGGCTCCGGTAAGTCGACGACGCTGTACGCGGCGCTGACGACGATCAACCGGCCCGAGGTCAACATCATCACGGTCGAGGACCCGGTCGAGTACCGGCTGGCGGGCGTGAACCAGGTGCAGATCAACGTCCGCGCCGGGTTGACGTTCGCGTCAGCGCTGCGGTCGATCCTGCGCTCCGACCCCGATGTCGTGATGGTCGGCGAGATCCGGGACGGCGAGACCGCCAAGATCTCGATCGAGGCCGCGCTCACCGGTCACTTCGTGCTCTCGACGCTCCATACCAACGACGCCCCGAGCACGATCACCCGCCTGAACGAGATGGGCGTCGAGCCCTTCCTCACGGGCGCCGCCGTCACCGGCGTGCTCGCCCAGCGGCTGGCGCGAAAGCTCTGCCCGCACTGCTGCGAGATGTACCAGCCGTCCGTCGAGGAGCTGCTCCAGTCCCGCGTCGCCTCCGACGTGGCGCTCGCCTCTGACGGGATGGCGTTCTACCGCAAGCGCGGCTGCCCGCGGTGCAACCAGACCGGCTACAAGGGCCGGGTCGGCATCTACCAGCTGCTGACGATGACCGAGTCGATCGCCGCGCTCGCGGTCGCCCGCGCAAGCCGCGAGGAGGTCGAGCGGGCCGCGATGGAGGCCGGGATGCGGTCGCTCTGGGACGACGGCCTGGCGAAGGTCGCCGGCGGTCTGACGTCGGTCGAAGAGCTCGCCCGAGTCCTCGTCTAGCGCCCGCGAAGGACGGCTTGTGTTTCTGTAACACAAGCGAGCGTTTCGTCGCGAAGTCGAGTCACTCACCTGACAGCTCCTCCGGCAAGGTCGAGAGATGCGCTCAGCGATCTCGCCGAACGACCCGCGGCTGCGTGCTCTCGTCGCCGCGCTCGACGAGGAGGGTGCACCGGCGGCCGAGACGTGCCGGCGAGTGGGTGCGGCTGCGAGGGAACTCGGCTTGATTCAGCCCAGCTACGGTCACGTGCGGCGGATCGTGCGGATCGAACGTCGGCGGCAGGAGCTGCGCAGAGAAGCGCGGAAGGTGCTTGCGGGAGCGGCGTCCACCTCGGCGGCGGGGCTCGTTCCGAGCGTCGTCCTGGTGCTCGAGCGGCTGCGCGAGCTTCAGCTCGCCGAAGAGCTTGTGTTACAGGAACACAAGCTGTACGCGCAGCGGGCGCGCGCGGCCGGGTGAGGGTCTACTGGGCCTGGACGTCGCAGCCGAGGACCATCAGCGCTTCGACGGCCTCGGTGACGAACTGCGTCGCCTGGGCGGCGTTCGCAAAGGTGTAGGGCCCGGCCTGGACGGTCTCGCTGGGATTGTTGCCGGACGGGTAGACCTCGGTCTCGACGATGCAGGAGTCCCCGTGGTCGACGGCGCGGAGAACCGCGACGGTACGGCCGTCCTTGCGTGCGTGGCGGACGAAGAGCTCCTGCTCGGACGCTGCGGCCGAGCTCACGGGGCGGCGTTCGCGGCGGCCTGAGCGACCGTCTCGCGGTCGACGAACCCCTCGAGCGCGAGTGCGACTTCACCCGTGTGCTTGAACACGAGCACGCTCGGCTCCTTCGGCCCTTCGAGCTTGGCCAGCAGGGCGTGGGCGACGCGTTCGTTGAGGACGTTCAGCGCCAGATAGCCGGCACCGCCGAGCTTCGCTCCGGCCTTCGCCTCGCCGGCCGCGAGCTCGTCGATCGGTGAGCCCGGAACGACGAGCGAGACGACCACGACCTTGTGGTTGGCGAGCGCTCTGTCGACTGCGACGGGGAAGCCCGTCGGCGGAAGCTTGGGCACGACTTTCTTCGGAGCGGCGGCCTTGGCGGGCGCCCTGGGCGTCGCCGGCTTGGCCTTCGCAGCGGCCTTGGCTGCGGCCGTCTTGTGGACGGCAGGAGCCTTCGCCGGCTTCGCGGCTGCAGCTGCCATTGGCGGCAGAGCAAGGTCCGCTTCGGCGGCCGAGCCGCGCCCGGACGTAAAGACGAAGAGCATGCCGCCGACGGCGGCGAGCGCCGCGACGAGCGCAAAGATCCGGACCGGGGGGCTGAGCTTCTCCATGTGTGTGTCTATCGGCATTCGCGGGTCCGACTTGAAGGGAAAAAGAGAGGGCGCGGTTTCCCGCGCCCTCTCGGTCAAGCCGTGCGAGTGCTGCTTACGCGCAGGCGCCCAGACAGATAGGTGCCCGGGGTCGGACGCGTGACGTGCCAGACCTGGCCGCCCTGCGTCTCCTGGAGGCAGTACGACGTGGCGGAGAGCCACGAGCCGGCCGGGATCGGTGAGGGTCGGCGAGAGGCCGGTGTCGATGGCGAGCAGAGCAGTCGTCGTCATCGTCGCGTACGTCGCGTTGTCTGCGAAGTAGGCCTCAGCTGACGGGATCGCGGCGCGGAGGTTCGCCTTGGCGGCGGCATCGTTGGCGCGGGTCTTGAAGCCGAGGTACGACGGCACGGCAATCGCCAGCAGGATGCCGATGATGATGATCACGACGAGAAGCTCGATCAGGGTGAAACCCTTCTCGCTCTTCGCGTCGAGACGCTTGCGGATGACTCTGAGCACTGGGGTGTCTCCTTCCGAAGGGACGGTGGTGGTGCGGTAGCTGACCGGACATCGGCCTGCGCACAGCGCCGGTGAACCCCTCGAACGGGTGAACACTCACCCACGGCATCCCTCACGGTGGGTGAGTCGGCACGCGAAACAGCCGATTCGCAGAAAGTGCCGATACCTCTCTCAAGTTACTCAGGGGGCGTGCCGATAGTCGACTGCGTGAACGGGATCACCCCCCTCGCTTCTCCTGCGGTGCGATCGATCGACGACCTCCTCGAAGCAATGGTCGCGCTCGGCGCCTCAGACCTCCACCTCACCGTCGGCACGGCGCCGGCGGTGCGTATCCGTGGGGAGCTGGAGCGCCTCGACGGCATGCCGGTCCTGACGCCGGATGTCACCCAGCAGCTCCTCTACCGCGTCCTCTCGACCGGGCAGCAGAAGCAGCTCGAGATCTCGCGGCAGATCGACACCTCGTACGCCATCCCGGGACTTGCGCGCTTCCGCGTCAACGTCTACTTCCAGCGCGAGGCGCTCGCCGCGGCGTTCCGCGTCATCCCCGAGGAGCTCAAGACCCTCGAGGAGCTCAGTCTTCCGTCCTCGCTCGCGGAGCTCGCGATGCTGCCGCGCGGCCTCGTCCTCGTCACCGGCCCAACCGGCTCGGGTAAGTCGACGACGCTCGCCGCGATGATCGACGAGGTCAACCGCAACCGCACCGACCACATCCTCACGATCGAGGATCCGATCGAGTTCGTGCACCGGCACAAGCGCTGCATCGTCAACCAGCGCGAGATCGGCGTCGACGCGACGAGCTTCGGCGAGGGGCTCCGCGCCGCCCTCCGTCAGGACCCCGACGTGATCCTCGTCGGCGAGATGCGCGACCTGGAGACGATCGGCACCGCGCTCACCGCCGCCGAGACCGGCCACCTGGTGCTCGGCACCCTGCACACGCAGAGCGCCCCGGGCACGGTCGACCGGATCATCGACGTCTTTCCCGCCGAGCAGCAGGAGCAGGTTCGGATCATGCTGGCAGGCTCGCTGCAGGGGATCGTCACGCAGGCACTGCTGCCGACGGCCGACGGCAACGGCCGGGTCGCGGCGCTGGAGATCCTGCTGCCCGACGACGCCACCAGAAACCTGATCCGGCAGGGGAAGGTCGAGCAGATCTACACGATCATGCAGACCTCGAGCGGCCGCGGGATGATGACGATGGAGCAGTCGCTCGCGAACCTCGTCCTCCGGCGCGTGATCACGCTCGAAGTCGCGCGCGGCTGCTCGAGCCGCCCCGACCAGCTCGAGGGACTGCTCGAGCGCAACGGCTACGAAGAGCCTGTCGCCGCGCTCAACAACGGCCTGAGGGTCACCGGCGTCTGATGAGCGACGGCAAGAACACCCCGATCTGGAAGAAGGAGATCTCCTTCCGGCGCAAGCCCGAGGCGGCCGCACCCGAAGGGGACGCCGGCTCGACGCCGCTCTGGAAGAAGGAGGTCTCCTTCCGGAAGAAGTCCGAGGCGGGCACGGTCGAGACGCCCGTCGAGACGCCGACCGACGCTGTGAGCGAGGTTGCCGTCGAGGACGCCGACGTGGCCGTCGATCTCGACCTGATCGCCCGGTATGCCGGCCTGCCCGCGGCGCCCCCGCCTCCTGCGGAGGAGCCGCCGAGCGAGCACGACTGGTTGACGAAGCCCCTCGAGGAGGTCTCCGCGCCACCCGCGGAGCCGCTCGCGCTCGTACCCGAGCCGGAGCTCGAGGACACGCCGGCTCCGATCGCGCTCGTACCGCCGGCAGTCGAAGCTCCCGTTGACGTCGACGACGTTGCCCCGCAGGTCGAGCCGGCGACACCGGACACCCCTGTCCTCCCGGAACCGGCCCAGTTCGACGAGCTCGACCTCGAGCTCGACCTCGATCTGCCTGCCACGGCGGCGCCCGAGCTGCCGCCGGCTGCGGTCGCGCCGGAGCTGGACTGCCGACCGTCACCCTGCCGGAGCTTCCTTCGGAGGAGCCGGCAGCCGTGGAGCCTGTCGCCGACGAGCCTGCCGCCCTGGAGCTCGGGCCGGAGCCTGCTCCGGACGAGGCGCCCGCGAAGGTGCCGTTCTACAAGAAGGAGTTCTCGCTCAAGCGCGGCCCGCGCGAGCCGAAGGAGAAGGCCGAGCGCAAGCCCAAGGAACCCAAGGCCAAGAAGGAGCCCAAGCCCAAGAAGGAGCGCAAGCCAAAGCTGGCGCGCAGGGCCAAGGCCGTCGCAGAGGTCTCCGAGGCAGAGGGAACGCCGGCGGAGCAGACCACGGTCGCACCCGCCAAGGTTGCATCCAACAAGGTCCCGTTCTACAAGCGCGACTTCTCGTTCAAGCGCTCCTCGAAGGAATGGGACGACGCCGAGCCCGCTCCGTCGAAGCCGAAGATGCGCCGGCTGCCGCGCCCGAAGCCTTCGCTCTCGAAGGCGTCGCTGCCCGGGAGCAGCTCGAAGAAGATCGTCGGCCTCAAGATCGGCGGCTCGCAGATCGCTGCCGCCCGGATCAACAACGGCAGCACGCCGGAGCTCGTTCAGATCGTGCGCGGGCCGCTCGACCACGGCATCGTCGTCGGCGGGGAGCTTCGCGACCCCGAGGCGCTCGCGGTCGCGCTGCGCGACTTCTTCAAGCGCCACAACCTGCCCAAGCGCGGGATCCGGCTCGGGATCGCCAACAACCGGATCGGCGTCAGGACCTTCGAGGTCACCGGCATCGCCGACCCGAAGCAGCTCGGGAACGCGATCCGCTTCCGGGCCCAGGAAGTGCTGCCGATCCCGCTCGAGGAGGCTGTGCTCGACTACCAGGTGCTTTCCGAAGGCGTCACCGAGGACGGCCAGCCCTTCAGCCGTGTGCTCCTCGTCGTCGCCTATCGCGAGCTCGTCGACCGCTACGTCCATGCGTGCGAGAAGGCGGGTCTCCAGATCGTCGGAATCGACCTCGAGGCGTTCGCCCTGCTGCGTGCCGTCGCCGAGCCGCACGATCCGCTGCAGAACTCCGAGCGCGGCGCCCTCGTCGCGGTGTCCGTCGGTCACGACCGCTCGACCTTCGCCGTCTCCGACGGGCGCATCTGCGAGTTCACGCGCGTGCTCGAGTGGGGCGGCTGGTCGCTGAACGTCGCGATCGCCCGGGCTCTGGACATCTCGCCCACCGAGGCCGAGCCGATCAAGCGGACGCTTTCGTTCGTCACGCCGACCACTGCTCCCGACGGCTTCGGCGAGGAGCAGTTCGCGGCCGCGCTCGAGGCAGCGAGGCGGCAGCTCCAGACGTTTGCGCGGGAGCTCGTCTCCTCGCTCCAGTACTACCAGAACCAGCCCGGCTCCCTGGGCATCAGCGAGATCGTCCTCACCGGCGGCACGACGCACCTGATCGGGCTCAGCGCCGAGCTGGAGCGGCTGATCGGCGTCCCGGTCCGCGTCGCAGATCCCTTCGCGCGCGTCACGGTCTCGAAGAAGGTGGGCGAGCTCGAACAGAGCGGCTCGTTCGCGATCGCCATCGGCCTCGGGATCGAGGACTAGCCGATGCGCGCGGTCAACCTTCTCCCGCAGGACGAGCAGCCTCGTAGCTTTGCGGCGTACCGCGGTGTCGCGTTCGGCGCCGGCGGCGGCGTCGCGCTCGTGAGCGTCGCCCTGGCCGCGCTGACGATCAGCGCCGGCGGCGCGATCCAGCAGCAGAGCGCGGAACGCGACTCTCTGAACGCCGAGCTCGCCGCACTGCCGCCCGCGCCCGTCGATCAGCAGGAGTCGAGCGCGAACGCCGCGCTCGCGTTCGAGAAGAACCAGCGGATCACCGCCCTCTCGTCGGCGCTGTCGACCCGTGTCGCCTGGGATCGTGTCCTGAGCCAGATCTCCCAGGTCCTGCCGGAGGACGTCTGGCTGACGAGCCTCACGAGCCAGTCCGGGCCGGCCGACGCCAGCGCCGCGACCGGCGCCGTCGGGCCTTCCGGTGCGAGCGTGTCGATCATCGGCTCGACGTACTCCCAGCGAGGCGTCGCGCGCCTCCTGGCCCGCCTCGGAGTGCTCCCGGCGCTCAGCGACGTTCAGCTGCTGTCGAGCTCGACCCAGGAGATGAAGCCGAAGAACATCGTCCAGTTCACGATCCAGGCGACCGTCAAGGCTCCGGGGGCGTCCCAGTGAAGCGGAAGCTCTCACCCCGCGCGCTCTACGCCGTTGTGATCGGCGGAGTGCTCGTCTATGCGCTCGCCTTCTGGTTCGTCGCCGTGAGCCCGAAGCGCGCCGAGGCGTCTGCACTCAAGGACGAGGTTGCCGCGCTGCAGGTCACGGTCGCCAGCGCGCGCCTCGCCGCCATGCCTCAGAAGAACGATGACACGCGGCCGATCGAGGTCGCGGACATCTTCCGGCTGGCGAAGGCGATGCCCTCCGGCACGGACATGCCCGGCATCCTGCTCGAGCTCTCGCGGATCGCCGAGGAGACCGGGATCGAGTTCCAGTCGGTGACGCCGGCCGCATCCGAGGTCGTCGGCGGCTTCCAGAAGGTGCCGATCTCGCTCGCCTTCGACGGCAATTTCTACGAGCTCTCGGACTTCCTCTTCCGGCTGAGAACTCTGGTCGGCGTTCGCGGGGGCGAGCTTCGCGCGGCCGGCCGGCTGTTCTCGGTCGAGTCGATCTCGTTCGCCGAGTCGTCGAAGGGATTCCCGGAGCTCGGCGCCACCCTGTCGGTCGTCGCGTACGTCTACGGGACGGACGCCCCGGCCACCGCCGGCACACCGCCCGCGGCCACGACGCCGCCGGCAGATCCGAATGCAGCTGCACCTGCGGCAGATCCAAATGCGGCGACACCGGCACCTGCTCCGGCCGCCGCACCGACCGGAGCGGAGGCGAGTCCCTGATGGCGAAGCGTGTCGATCCTCTGATGGCCAAGAAGGCGAAGCAGAAGAAGCTCGTCATCATTCTCTCCGTCCTGCTCGTCGGAGTCGTGGCCTTCCAGGGGCCGAAGATGCTGAAGATGATGAAGGGGCCGCAGGCTGCGCCCGCTGCTGCCCCGGCGGCTCCGGTTGCTGCGCCCACGGCAGGCGCGCCCGTCGCCGACCCGACAGCGGCAGCAGCCGCGCCGGCGCAGGAAGCCGTGCTCGCCGACTCCGACGTCGCGCCGAACGCGGAGAACGGGCAGTTGGTCTCGGTCGAAAGCTTCTCGACCAAGGATCCGTTCGCCCAGCAGCTCACGGTGACCGAGCCGAACGACAACGCGGCGCCGGCCGCCGCGGACGCGCCCGCCGGCGCCACGCCCGCCGCCACCACCCCGAGCGCCTCCGGCGCGCCTCCGGGCACCTTCGACCCGCTCGGCTCGAACCCGCAGGATCAGGACCCGAACGCGCCCCCGGTGAGCACGGCTCCGGCGGCCGAGCAGCCCGCCACTGCGGCGGAGACCACGATCTCGATCAACGGATCGACCGAGAGCGTCGCCGCCAAGGGCTCGTTCCCGGCTGACGACCCCACGTTCATCCTCGAGTCGCTCGCAGCGGACGGCAAGTCCGCGCAGATCAGCGTTGCGGGCGGCAGCTACTCCGACGGCAAGCAGACGATCAAGCTTCAGATCGGAAAGAAGCTGACGCTGCAGAACACCTCGGACGGCAGCCGCTACGAGCTCGAGCTGCTGACCGTCGCGGGCTTCGTCCCGCCGAAGAAGTAGGGCGGAGATGATGCGACTGCGTCAGCGCCTGCGTGCGGAAGACGGCTTCGGGCTCATCGAGCTGATGATCTCGCTCGTCGTCCTGAACGTCGGCATCCTCGCCGTCGTTGCCGCCTTCAACTCCGGCACGCTCGCGCTTCTGCGCGCCACGGAGACGTCGACCGCGTCGGCGCTCGGAGACAAGCAGATGGAGCTCTATCGCGCGATCACGTACGCCGCGATCTCGCTCAACACGACGGCCGTGGACGGGACGTACACGGGCGACGTCGCCTATCCCGGAACGCGTGTGACGGGAACCTGCACGGCGCCGGTCGCCGCTGCGTGCATCCCGACGCAGAACATCACGGGCGCAGCGAGCCCTGACGGCCGCCCCTACCGGATCGACACGTTCATCATCACGCAGACGCCCACCAACGGCCGCGCGCTCAAGCGGGTGACGGTGGTCGTCCGCAGGCCGACGCCGCTGAAGACGCTCTTCCGCGTGACGTCCAACTTCGACCAGTCGACGGGCTAGTTCAAGTGCCCGCACGACCCTGCCGATAGCCGAGAAATGGCCGCTTACGCCTTCAAAGCGATCAACTCCGCCGGCGTCGAGTCGACCGGCGAGCTGCACGCGCCCGATCCCGCGGCGGCCCGCGAGCAGCTGCGCGTCCGCGGCCTGCTGGCCACCCGGATCAACGAGCTGAACGCCAGCGGCGAGGTCTCTGCACGCACCGCGTTCAAGAAGGTCAAGCCCAAGGCGCTCCAGATCTTCTCGCGGCAGTTCGCGACGATGATCGAGGCAGGACTGAACGTCGTCAGCGCGCTCGTGATCCTCGAGCAGCAGACCGCTGACATCTACCTCGCCTCGGTGATCCGCGAGCTGCGCGCAGACGTCGAGGGCGGAATGCTCCTCTCGCAGTCGATGGCGCGCCACCCGAAGGTGTTCAACCGCCTCTACGTCTCGATGGTCGAGGCCGGCGAGGCCGCCGGAATCCTCGACATCGTGCTCGACCGCGTCGCCTTCCAGATCGAGAAGGAGACCGCGATCAAGCGCCGCGTCAAGGGCGCCATGATCTACCCGATGATGGTGCTGATCTTCGCCACCCTCGTCCTGTGCGGGATGCTCCTCTTCCTCGTCCCGATCTTCGTGGACATCTTCGACCAGCTCAACGGCGAGCTGCCGATGCTGACGCAGATGGTGCTGCACGCGTCGAACTTCCTCAAGGCAACGTGGTTCATCCTCCTGCCCGGCGTGATCGGCGGCATCTTCGGGCTGAAGAAGTTCCTGAAGACCGACCTCGGCCGACGCCGCTGGGATGCGCTCAAGCTGAAGCTGCCGATGAAGATCGGCGACGTCGTCTTGAAGGTGACGATGGCGCGGTTCTCGCGCACGCTCTCGACCCTCGTCGCCGCAGGCGTCGACATCATCAAGGCGCTCGAGATCACCGGGCAGACGTCCGGCAACTGGGTCGTCGAGAACGCGCTCGCCGGCGTCCGTCAGAAGGTCGGCGAGGGCGTGCCGATCGCCCAGCCGCTGGTCGAGAACCCCGTCTTTCCGGCCATGGTCAGCCAGATGGTGAAGATCGGCGAGGAGACCGGAGAGCTCGAGAAGATGCTCGGGAAGATCGCCGACTTCTACGAGGACGAGGTCGACGCCTCGGTCCAGGCGCTGACCTCGATCGTCGAGCCGATCATGATGCTCGGCGTCGGAGTCATGGTCGGCATCGTGATCATCAGCATGTACCTGCCGATGTTCAAGCTGCTGACGCTGATCAAGTAGGCGCGCTCGGGCGGACATCGAGCGTGTCGCTCGGACATTCACGTGGCGCTGGAGTTGACTCCCTGACGCGCTAGCACGGCAGGTTGGGTCATCTGCTGAAGACGGACAGAGGTCGTTTCGACCGTCGCAGGTTCGTAGCGCGGGAGCGCGAGACGATGGAATCGCTCGAAGGACGGTGACCGCATGTGCCCGCCGGTGTCCTCGATGGCGCTCGCGCATCGTCTCGGCGCGCGAACAGCCGTGGCAGCGGCGCGGCGCAGCGTGGCATCGGTTTGGCAGCGATGCGCGACAGATTGCGGTCGTCATCGATGTTCGACTGAAAGGAGTGGCAATGACTCAGGAAAACGTGGTGGTCGTTCGGTTCATGGAGCCGAGCAAGGCCTACCAGGCGCTGAGCGTGCTGAAGGAGTGCGACGCTGAGGGTCGCATCGGTCTGGAGTCCGCGGCGGTCGTGGAGCGCACGCCGGAGGGCGAGTTGCGCATCCCGGAGAGCGCCGACAACGTCGGTCCCGTCGGCACGGCGAGCGGCTCGCTGATCGGGATGCTCGTCGGCGTGCTCGGCGGGCCGGTCGGTGCTCTGGTCGGCTGGGGTGCCGGCGCCTTGATGGGCGGTGCGTTCGACGTGGATCGCGCAATCACCTCCGACGAGGCGCTCACGGTTCTCGGTCAGGGCGATCCCGCCGGAGTCGACTGCCGTGATCGCGCAAGTGGAGGAGCCCGCGGTCGAGGTCATCGACGCGGAGATGCACAAGCTGGGCGGGGAGGTGACCCGCCGGTCGGCCGCGGAGGTGATGGGCGAGCTCGAGGCGTCCGAAGCGGCGGCCGAGGCGGCTGCGCGTGAGGCGCGGCGAACACTGCACGAGAAGCGCAAGGCCGAGGTCCACGCCGGTGTGGAGGAGCGCGTGGGCAAGCTGAAGGAGAAGCTGCAGGTCTCCTGACGACGCCGGCCGTCCCCGGTGGTCGATGCCCGCCGACCGAGAGGTCGGCGGGCATTCGTCGTTCACGGGAGCCTCGCCAGCGGGGAAGTGACGGCGCGGCTCGACGGACCCCTGACTCGATGTGCGGCTGCGGACGCCTGGCCGTGTGCCGAGAGGCTTCCCAACGACGTAGCTGCCGGATGCCCAGCGGCGCTCGAGGCGCGGGGGCTTCACCGGCGCGTTCCAGCCTGCGAGACTCATCGGTGCAGGCCACCCGACGCCCTCGATGAGCGAACTTCTTGAGATCCGGCTTCTCGGCCCGTTCGAGGTTCTCGCGGGCGGGACGCCCGCGGACGTGGGCGGCTCGAAGCGTCAAGCGCTGCTGGCGATGCTTGCGCTCCGGAAGGGCCGCGTGGTCGACGTCGACGGGCTCGTCGACGGCCTGTGGGGCGAGGAACTCCCGGCCGCACCGCGGAACGCGCTCCATCATCACATCGCCCGCCTCCGCGCCGCCTCGGAGAGGAGTCGATCGCCGGCTCGGCCGACGGGTACGCCCTCGAAGGATGCGCGCGTCGACGCCGTGCGGTTCGAGGAGCTGCTCGCGGAGACCCGCGCCGCGCTGCGGGACGGCGACGCCCCTGCCGCGGCGGACGCGGTCGCGTCGGCGCTGGCCCTCTGGCGCGGGTCGGCGCTCCAGGGCCTGACCGGGTACGGCGTGGTTCAGCGCCGAGGCACGCCGGCTCGAGACGTTGCACGTCGACGCGCTCGAGGAGGACTTCGAGGTCAGGCTCGCGCTCGGTGAGCATCGCGAGCTGACGCCGGCGCTCCGTTCGGCGCTCGCGGACAACCCCTTCCGCGAGCGGCTCTGGGGGCAGCTGATGCTGGCGCTCTACCGCAGCGGCCGCCAGGCCGACGCGCTCGAGACGTTCCAGGAGGCCCGGCGCGTGCTCGCCGACGAGCTGGGGCTCGAGCCGGGGCCGGAGCTTCGGCGGCTCCAGGAGGCGATCCTCGCGCACGACCCCGCGATCGCCGCCGTCCCCGTCGACCGCAGGCGCCGCGGCAATCTCCCCGCGCCTTCGACGTCGTTCGTCGGACGCGAGGACGAGCTCGCCCAGGTCTCGGGCGTTCTACACGAGCACCGCCTCGTGACGCTCACCGGCGCGCCCGGCGTCGGCAAGAGCCGGCTCGCCGTCGAGGCCGCGCGTTCCCTTGAGGCCGAGTTCCCGGACGGCATCTGGCTCGTCGACTTCGCGCGGGCGGGCGGCGCGGACGACGCCGTCCGCCTCCTCGCACACGCCGTCGACGTTCGCGGCTCCGATCCGCTCGCGCGCGTGACTTCACGGTTTCGCCACGCAGCGGCTCTCCTCGTTCTCGACGCGTGCGAGCACGTGCTCGACGAGGCAGCACGGATCGCGTCGACGGTCCTTGCGGAGTGTCCCCAGGCCCGGATCCTGGCGACGAGCCGCGAGGCGCTCCACGTCGCGAGCGAGGTGAGACTCCCCGTGGCGCCGCTCGAGGCCGCGGCCGTCGAGCTTTTCCTCGAGCGTGCGCGCGCGGCACGACCCGGATTCGAGCCGGACGCCGAGGCCGTTGCGCTCGCTGCCGAGATTGCCCGGCGCGTCGACGGATTGCCGCTGGCGATCGAGCTCGCCGCCGCGCGGGTGAACGTGCTCGGTCTCGCGGAGCTCGTCTCCATCCTCGAGCGGCGCGCGGCGCTCCTGCGTGACAGCCCGGCCTCGGACCCGGCCCGCACCGCGCTGCAAGGGCTCGTGGAATGGAGCTACGACCTCTTGCACGGGGACGAGAAGACGCTGCTCCAGCAGCTGGCCGTCCACCGCGGCGGCGCGTCCCTGCCGTCGCTCGTCGCGCTCGCAGCGAGGCACGGCCTCAACGAGGCGACCGTCGCGTATCTCGTCGCAGCGCTGGTCGACAAGTCGATCGTGTCGGCCTCGTTCACCGGCGGCGCCGCCCGCTACGACATGCTCGACACGGTCCGCGAGTACGTGCTCGAGCGTCTCGCCGAGAGCGGCGGGCTCGCCGCCGCCCGCGGCGCGCACGCCGAACACTTCGCGGCACTCGCCGACGAGGCGCGCGTCGAGCTGCGCGGGCCGGAATGGCTGCGCTGGGAACGCCGCCTGGAGCTGGAAAACGACAATCTCTGGGCTGCGCTCGCTTACGCTCGCGACGCGCCCGACCCTGCCGTCGCGGTTCGGCTCGGCACGTTGGGCTGGTACTTCGCGCTGGCCGACCGCGTCTCCGAGGGACGGCGCTTCCTCGAGCTCGCCCTCTCTGCCACGGACGATGAAGCTCCGGTCGAATTGCGGATCGAGCAGCTCGCCGACCTCTGCTACATCGCAACCGAAGAGTTCGATCTCGGCCCCGCGCTCGTGGCCGGCGAACGCGCTGTCTCGCTTGCCGCGACCGCTGCGGCACCATGGCAGCGCGGCTTCGCGCAACTGATGCTCGCGCTCGCCCTTGGGCAATCGGGCGACGTCGAACGCGCTGCCACGATGGCGGACGACGCGGCCGCCGCGTTCGAGGCGGCTGGAGACGACTGGGGCATCGCAGCGAGCAGCCTCATTCGCGCAATCGGTGCGGCGCACGCCGGCGACGTCTCTACCGTCACTGCGACGGCTTCGGTCGCCCGCCGTCACTCGGACGCGGTCGGATACGACGCGTTTCGCGCCCCGGTGCTGCTGCTCGAAGCGTGGGCGGCCGAGGGACGCGGGGAAGACGCGGCCGCGGTGGATGCGTACCGGCGCGCGTTCGAGCTCGCCGGGCGAATCGGGTTCGGCGACCACGCGGCGTTCGCTCTCGCCGGACTCGGAGCGATCGCTCTCGCGAACGGCGATCTGCGCAAGGCCGAGGAGCTCCAGCGGCAGGCGCTTGCGACAGCCGAGGCAGCCCAAGCGCCGTGGGTCGCGGCCCAGGCACGTGTCCAGCTCGCTCGGATCGCCGCGGCGTCCGGAAACACTGACGAAGCCGATCGCCTGTACCGCGAGGTCCTCGAGTGGTCGACGATGCAACGGCCGCACCAGGCGCGCGAGAGCCTCTTCGTCGCGCTCGCCGGCAACCCGGCCACGGCAGCAGAGCGCGGGCTCGCCGAGATCGCCGAGCCCCGCCCCGACACCGCGCTCACCTAGAGCAGGCAGAAGCGCCGCCGCGCCTGGCAGAGCGTTGGCATCGGCGCTGACGAGCCTTCGTGGTGTCAGAGAACAGACCCAACAGGAGGCTCGAACATGAGCACAACCACGATCGAGGATCCGGTTGAGGACGCCCGCCGCCGGATCGACCGGCTGCAGACATTCGCGCAGATTGGTGCCGCTGCGGATAGCTCACGGATCCGGCGGCACCTCGACGCGCTGCACCGGGAGGAGGCATCCGTCCTGGCCGCGGCCCGCGAGGCCCCCGACGAGGTCGAGGAGAAGCTCGGGCAGCTGAGGACGAGGCTTGCGGTCGCCGAGAACTCGCTGGCTCGCAGACCTCTCCGACGAGTGGACGACGTTCGCGGCCGCCGTCGAGGACGAGCTCCGCAGCTGGGACACCTACCTCGAGCGGCTGCAGGCGACGGCCGCGGCGAAGGCCGGGAATGCGCGCGAGCGGGCCGAGGCGGCGATTGCCGACGTCCGCACCCAACGGATCGCGGTCTACGACCGCCTCGCGCAGGCGCGCGCGGAGGTCGACGGCGCCTGGCACGAGCAGAGGAACCAGGTCAGCGCGGCTCGCGACGAGCTCGAATCAGAAGGCCGCACGAGCTCGAGCAGCACATCCGGCCGCACGCGACGGCGAAGCCCGTCGACGCAGGGCTAGAAGGAGGAGAGCGAGATGCAAACGATCAACCCGGCTCTGGTGACGCACTCGTCGCGATCTCGCAGCTCGCTCGCGTCAGATCCTGGAGCTCACGAAGGCGATTCAACGCCGCAGACGCTCGACCGACCGGCGGCATCAGACACTCTCCCACCGCGGCGCGTGCGTGCTTGCTCGCCGCCGAAGGTCGACCTCCCTCCCGTATCAGTCGAGCGCTGAACGGCCCGACATGCGCTCTGCGGGCTTTACAGCCGGTCTCTCGTTGCCGTCCTCGATGACGAGCCGATGTGGTCGACGAGATCGCGGACGACGCCGTCGCGGCTTGCATCGCGACGTCGCGTCGACCAGCGCCTGGCAGCAGGGAACGCGGCCGTGGCAGCGGGCTGGCATCGACGCCGCGCACGCTTCGTCGTGTCAATGACAGCAACAGAACGGAGGTAGGAGATGGAAACCATGCTCGACCGCGCCGCGAAGATCTCGCGGACACAGGTCACGAAGATGCGGTGGGTGCTCGGCCTGCACGGCCTGGCGTCCGTCGTGTTCGGCGTGATGATTCTCGCCTGGCCCGGCATCAGCGTCTACGCGCTCACGATCCTGTTCGGCGCCTACACGCTCGCGACGGGCATCGTCGAGTTCGGCACTGCGTTCACCGCGCAGGGGAAGGAGGAGCGCGCCTGGCTCATCCTGAGGGGCCTTCTCGGGATCACCGTCGGCGTGCTCGTCTTCGCCTGGCCCGGGATCTCGGCGCTCACGCTCCTGTACGTGATCGGCGCCTATGCCGTTGCGTTCGGGATCCTCTTCGTCGGCGCGTCGTTCCGGCTTCCGCTGGACGGTCGCGACACGGCCTCGATGATCCTGACGGGCCTCGTCGCGATCATCTTCGGGATCGTGATCTTTGCGGCGCCGGGCGCAGGCGCGCTCGCGGTGCTCGGACTGATCGCGGCCTTCGCGCTTGTCACCGGGATCAGCGAGCTCGTCGTCTCGATCGCCGGCGAGAAGCTGCTCGAGCGGAAGGCTGAAGACCTTCGCGTCACGTCGGCAGTCGCTCAAGACGCCCGAGCCGTCGCATTGACGGTCGATCTGCTCGACCGCACGTCCTCGGAGCCGGCGAGCTACTCGCCGGCTCCGCGTGCATCTGTCGACCTGCCGCCCGTCCTCGACCGGGACGTCCGCTTCGGCGCGGCCGTCTACGGATCGTTCCTCGCCGCATCCGTGATCGGCGTCGCGTACGAGTCGGGGACGGGCACACGAACGATGACCGCATCGTTGCTCGGGTCGATGCTGATCTTCTGGGCGGCGCACGTGTGGTCGGAGGTCGTCGGCGAGCGAATACGCCTCGGCAAGGCGTTCCGGGCTCGCGACATGCTCTCGATCGCGCGCGGGAATGGCCGCTCGTCGAAGCTGCCGCTCTCCCGTCGATCCTGCTCGCGCTCGCATGGGCCGAAGCATGGTCCCGCGAGACGGGCGCGAAGCTGGCCCTTGCAGCGGCCCTCGTCCAGGTCGTGACGTGGGGATTCGCCGCGGGGCGACGCGCCGGAGGAAGCCCGCTCACAGCCGCCGCGCTCGGCGCCGGCGAAGGAATGCTCGCAGCCCTGCTGCTCGCCGCCGAGCGGCTCGTCCACTAGCCGCCAACGCCCCGAGCATGACCTCGGAGGCAGCAGAGGCCGACGGCTTGGCATTGGCGTGGCATCGCTCTCCGCCACCGTGCGTCGCACATCCTCAAAAGGAGATGCGATGACTACGACAGCAACTGAGCGGAGGACGGTAACGCCACGGGCTCCGGTGCCGAGGACGTCGAGCGAGGGCAGCCGCCGCGAGATCGGCGTCTCGATCTCGATCCGGACGATCCTGCTGGCAGCCATCGTCGTCGCCGTCGGGGCCTCGATCGCGTCGATTAGGAGCGTCCTGCTCGTCATCTTCGTCTCTGGCTTCGGCGTCGCCGTCCTCTCGCCGTTGGCGACTGGGATGGAGCGGCGGCTGGGCTGGAGCCGGCGGGTGTGCTCGACGCTGCTGGTGCTGGCGATCATGGTCGTCATCGCTGCCGGCGCGCTGGTGACGGTGCAGGCAGCGAGCGGTGCTGTGCACGACTTCAGCCACGACCTGCCGCAGATCGTCGACCGCGCCAAGCAGAGCGATCTCGGCAACGTCCTCAACGAGAGGAGCGGCTCCCTTGACGCGTTGGCGAAGCACACGGGGGAGATCACGCGGGGGGCGGGCAAGGTGTCGGGCGGAGTCGCACAGGTCGGGATCTCGGCTTTCGGCGCAATCACCGTTTTCTTCTCGGTGATCTTCCTTACGCTCTTCGGGCTGATCGACGAGCCGCACCTGCGGAGGTGGATCGCGGGCCTGATGGGTCGCGACAAGCGAGAGCGCTACCTGCGCGTGACAGACCGGATCATCAACACGACTTCGCGCTACATGCTCGGCAACGTGGCGATCTCGCTGGCGTGCGGAACGGTCTACGGCGTCACCGCGCTGATCCTCGGGCTGCCATACCCGCTCGCGCTGGCGGTGATCGCTGCGATCCTCGACCTCGTTCCGAACATCGGAGCCACGTTGGCCGGCGTCCTCATCGGAATCGTCGCGCTCTCGGTCAGCCTCGAGGCCTTGATCGTCGTCCTCATCGTGATCGTCGTCTACCAGCTGATCGAGAACTACATCCTGCAGCCAACGATCATCGGCAAGGCTGCCAAGATCTCCGGCTTCACCGTGCTCGCGAGTGTCCTGGCATTCGGGGCGCTCTTCGGATTGATCGGAGCGATCATCGGCGTGCCGATCGCGGCCGCACTGCAAATCGTCGTAGAAGAGCTGACCGCCGGCAGACGTGCTCGCATCGCCGCGGCGGACGCAGCTGAGCGCACGCAATGACGGCGTACCAGCGGTGCGCCGTTCAACCGACACACCGGATGTCCGCCCAGAGCGCTCGAACGAGGAGCCGACGGCGCCACGAGTGAGGGGCGGGCCGCTCGGCATGGCCCGCCCCCTTGTTCCTCGGCTCCCCTGACTTGGCCGCTAGCCGTCGCCGAGGATGCCCCCGCCTCCGTCGCCGCGCGGCAGGAAGAAGCGCTTGCCGACGTCGCGGGCGATCCGCGGGAAGTCCTTGGCCGTCTCTGTCATCGTCGAGCGGTAGTGAAGACCGCCCCAGACGCGGGCGTTCTCGACGTCCTTGACGAGCTCGTCCAGGGTGTTGAACGTCCGGGTCGGACCGGCCCCCGGAGCCAGGCTCGTGATCACGAGCTTGACCTTCTTCGTCCCGAAGTACTGACGCAGCGACTCCGTCACCGCGCCTGTGAAGCAGGCATGACCGGACGGGTACTCGGGATGGTTGCCGACGACGAGCGGCAGCCAGGTCGCGTCCTTGACCGTGTCCGGGTTGCCGTCGGTGTCGGCCCGCTGGATCGCGTGCGTTGGGACGCCAGAAGTTGTAGTGGTACTTGGCCTCCCAGCAGGCGAGCATCGTGTCCGCGGTCGCCACGTTCACGTAGCCGAGCATCCGGGCCGACTCGCGCAGGTCGAGGCCGCGGGCGAGCGCCAGCTCACGCAGCGTTCGGTTGAACTGCTGGTAGGTCTGCTCGGTGTGGAAGAGCACGGTCTGCGTCTGGAGCGTGCTGCGGACGGTGCTGTCGATCCGCCCGTACGCCTGTAGCTCCGCGACGTCCTCCGCATAGCGCTTGCTCGTCAGCTCGATCGGCGGCCCTGGTCGGTAGTCCGAAGGTGACGCGTGGGTGAACGGTCGCACGAACGCCAGCTTCGGATCGACCGGCGGCGTCGCCGCGATCGGCTCGAACACGCCCGGCCCCGGCGGCTGCTGGATGTAGACGTTCGGGTCGTCGTAGCGGTCACCGATCCGCATCGCGATCATCCCGGCTGCCGCGGCTGCACCGACTGCCTTGCCGCCGTCCTTGGCGAGCCCGTTCGGGATCGCTGCCATGAACGTGTCGTAGGCGGCCTGCACCGTTCCTGCCTGTGCGGGCAGTTTGGTGACGAGGACGTCCCGTGCCGCCTGCGCAACAGCGGCGTCCGCCGAAGCACCCGGTGGCGCGGTGACCCCGGTCGCGAACGGCTTCAGCCCGCCTTCGACCGAGGCGACAGCGTCGTACATCGCGCCATGCACCATTGCGCCGAGCACGCTCGAGCTTGCGGGCGCTCGGCCGATCACGATCACGCTCGAGGCGACGCCGCTCCAGTAGATGACGGCGTTCTCGGCCGGCGCGGCAGCGGCTGCTGCTGGCGCCGCTGACGATGAAGCGGCTGGCCCCAGCGCCAGCACGGCGGCGAGTGCGAGCAGCGCCACGATGACGATGCCGGCTCTCACCTTCCTTGAACCTGTGATGCCCATCCCGGTTCTCCTCTCGATCCTGGTTGCCTCGACGGCGCGCTCTCAAATTGAGCGCGGTTCGCCCTGTGGCCCCAGCCACGTCGTCGACCGACGCGGCCTCTTCAGAGGTGAAAGCACGCATGACGTCGAGCGACGGCGCATCGAAGTCCCCTCGCGGCGAAAGTTTGAGCCGCGGCGTGCTGTCGGAATAGCTGTTGCTATGTCACGGGTGGCGACGCTACGCCGATGCCGCCGCCAAGTCAATGGGATGCCGCGGTCGTTAGATCGCAATGATTGCGCCACCACGCACTCGCTCTGTCTTGCGCGGATGCCGAGAGATGCGGAAGCCCTCCCCTCACGTTCGATGCCGCCCAGAACACCAGTCGCCGCCGGAGCAGTCCCGGCTGGTACACGACGATCAGCAGACCCGGTGATCTCGTCCTACGACTGCCGCAGCGTCTCGGCTGTCCGTGCGGATCGCTGACCCGCTTGCTGACGGCCGCCGCGAGCGGGACGTCCTCCAAAGCGCCGCGGACGAACGATATTACCCGGCGACATCCGACAATCCGCAGGAAGTGGCCGCAAGTAGCGAATCGGAGGTCATCGCTCAGCAACTGAGCACCCTCGGCGCCAGGATCACGCTCGGCTTGAGCAACGCCTGGCGGAGGTCGACCCCGTGGTCAAGACTCGAACGCTCGTCTTTGACCGACAGCCCGCTCTATGCAGGTGCTCTCGCGCACTGGGATGCCGTCTACGAGGCGATGCGTCTCGCGAACGACGAGGCGACGATTCGTCACGCGCCGACGCGCGCCTACCGCCACCGGGCAAGCCGCAGCGGGAGCTCCGCAGAAGACGCTGTCCTAGCTGTGCTGCTGACGACTGGATCGTCGATCACCGCCATCCCGCCGTCACACCCCGAGTCGCCGCGCTCGTCGTGCATTCGAGCCTGCGCGTTTGACGGTAAGCCGCCGAACCACGAAATGCTGGCCCTGCAAGTCGAATCCTGTTCGCCTAGACTCCTGCGTCTCGCGCGCCCTAGCGCGTCGGGAGGTTGCGGGCTTTCGGCCGGGGTTCTGGCCGCAGGGCCAGTTACGACACCCTAGCTCACTTGGAGCGCGGGGGACGTTAAGGCGTCCCGGTAGCTCAGCTGCCCGCAGGATCCCGCGGCGGTGGGCGGCCGTCCCGAGCGCTAGATCCGCTTCGCGGAGGCGACGACGCGGCCGAGCCCGGTGTCGGCGAGCTTCGACGGCGGCTGCGGGCTGGCGGCGACGAGCCGCACCCAGAGGCCGCCGCGGTTCCTGACGCAGCGCCAGGCCTGCTGCTCGTTGCGGGTCTGACTCCAGTAGACCTTGTTGCCGTCCAGCTGGAAGGTCTTGCTTCTTCCGGCGCGGCAGGTTCCGCGAAGCGGTGCGGCGACGAAGGTGATCTCCCAGCCGGCCTTGTTCGTGAAGCGCTCGTAGACCGCGGCAGGCCCGGTGCGCCAGCTGCGGAAGCGGAACCCGATCAGCATCCTGGTCGGCGCGTAGGCGAGCGACGGACGCACCTTCGCGATCCGCGCCTGCGTGGCGACGGGCACGACCGGAGTCGCCGCCTGTGCGGCAGAGACAAGCGCGACCGCAGCCGTCACCACCGGCAGGAACAGCAAGCGCGCCACGGTGCGAGGGTACCCGGCGCGCGCTAGCGGCTGAACACCGCGGTGACCGTCGCCGGGCGCGTGACCGCGAAACGGCACGTCTGCCGCTTGCCGGCGCAGGGGCCGCGCCAGGAATCGAAGTGCCAGCCGGGACGCGGCTTCGCCTGCAGCGTTACGACCGTCCCGTCCTCGTACCAACCGCCGGTCGGCTGCCTGTTCACGGTGCCGCCGCCGCGGATGAGCACCGTCAGCTTGTTGACCTCCGCGGGCTCGGCGACGTCCGGCGCGGGACAGCCGCTGGAGAGAACGGCGCGGTAGGCGTTCACCTCGCCGCCGGAGCGCGACCTCGACGGCGTACGGCGTCGACGTGCGCACGAGGATGTCCTTGATGCGCGCCGGGCTGAGTGCGCGGTTGCAGGAGAGGAGCAGGCCGCTGATCGCCGACACGGCTGCGGCGGCAGCCGAGGTGCCGCCGGTCGGCGCCGAGCCCAGTCCCCTGGACGACAGCTCGGCCGAGGCCGCGACGTCGACCCAGGCGCCGCGGTTCGAGTTCCCGTCGAGCGTGTGGCTCTCGGTGCCGATCGAGGCGACGCGGATCGTCTGCGGGTTCGTCGCGGCGAGCGGGTTCGCGGCCGGATCGGCACTGCCGTTGTTCCCGGCGCCGGCGACGACGGTGATGCCGCGGCCGACGGCGTCCGTGAGCGCAGCGTTCAGCGACGCAGACGGAGCTGACCCCGGCACGAGCGCAAAGGACAGGTTGATCACGCGGGCGCCGTGCTCCGAGGCCCAGCGGATCCCGCGGGCGATCGTCTCGACGTTCCGCGCGCCCGTCCGCTCCGAACACCTTCACCGGCAGGATGCGGCACCTGCCGCAGATGCCGGCTGTCCCGAGGCCGTTGTCGAGGACGGAGCCGATCAGCGCTGCCTGCTCGCTGCCGTGGCCGTTCTCGTCCGTCGTGTCGGCGCCGCCGTCGATCGCATTGAAGCCGGGCAGCAGGTTCGGCGTGAGATCCGGATCGCGTCCGACCCCGGAGTCGACGACCGCGATCACGACGCGCGGATCGCCCTGCGTCACCCGCCAGGCCCGCGGGACCGCCATCGACTCGAGCCCGGCTCGGCTCAGCTGGTAGAAGCTGTCGTTCGGGACGAACGGAGCCGGCTCTCGGGCGGCTGCCGGAAGCACCCAGGAGAAGACAAGCGCCGCAGAGGCAACGAACACGCCTGCCCGTCCTCTCTGACGTGCGCGACAGCCGTGTCCAGCCGGCCCCCCCGCCCCGCGGGGGTCGATCTGCACTCGGGGGTCCCTCCACGTCGGAGGACTCGGCCGAGCCTAACACACAATTGTCAAATTGTCGTCCAACTCGGCGACACGTGCCCGCGTGTAGGTTCTGGCTCGATGGCACCGGAGCGCCCACAGGTCGACAAGCCCGAGGGAGACATCCCGTTCGAGCTCGGGATCGAGGACGTCACCGTCGGCGACGGCGCCGAGGCGACCGCCGGGACGAACGTCTCCGTGCACTACGTCGGCGTCGCCTTCCGCACCGGCGAGGAGTTCGACGCCTCCTGGGACCGCGGCCGCCCGTTCGAGTTCAAGCTCGGCAAGGGGCAGGTCATCCCGGGCTGGGACGCGGGCGTCCAGGGGATGAAGGTCGGCGGCCGCCGCAAGCTGACGATCCCCTCCGCGATGGCCTACGGCGCCAGCGGCGCGGGCGGCGTGATCGCCCCGCACGAGCCGCTCGTGTTCGTGGTCGACCTGCTCTCGGTCGACTGAGCTAGGGCGCCGCGGCCACCGCCGGCTCGGTCGGCTCGGCCAGGCTCACCGCCCGGTCCGCGGCCGCGCCTTCGTGCCGGCTGCGGAAGAGGAACGGCACCGCGAGCAGCTGGAAGAGCCCGCCGAGGGCGAACGACGTCCCGTAGCTCGTCGCGTCGGCCGCCTTGCCGAGCACCGGCTGGATGACGACGCCGCCGCTCGAGCCCATCAGCGAGTCGAACGACAGCACCGTCGCCCGCTGCTGCGAGGGGATCATGTCGTTCAGGTACGCCTGGCGGATCGGCATGTTCGCGGCGAAGACGAGGCCCCAGACGACGAGCAGCGCGAGCGCGAGCCAGAACGAGCCGACGAGCGCCAGCAGGCCGAGGATCGCCGCGCTCGTGATCGCGCCGAGGATCAGCGACGTCGTGCGCTTCTCGAAGAGCGCACGGATCCTCGGCGCCGCGTAGCCGCCGAGGATCTGCGAGCCGGCGACGATCGCGGCCGCGAGACCGGCGACCGAGTACGCGTTCGGGTCGCCGTAGAGGTCGAGCAGGTACGGCTGCAGTGCATAGAAGGTGTAGATGCCGACGCCGGACGTGAAGGGCGCCGCCAGCATCATCCAGCGCACCGGAGGGCTCTTCAGCCCGTACTCGATCGAGGCGTCGAACACCGCCTTCGTCGCCTTCAGCGTGCTCTCCCGCGGGACCGGCGTGAAGCCAACGTCGTGCATCAGCCGCCACGCGACGCCGAACATGACGAGCAGGACGCCGACCCGGAGCAGGAAGGGAACGCCGAGCGAGGTCGCCTGCGCGATCACGCCCCCTGCGACCGATCCGCCGAGCATCGCGATCCCGCCGATCATCTGGCCGCGGCCGAGCACGGACTCGAGGCCGCCGTCGTACTCGGCGTAGTGCAGTGCGTCGACGAGCCATGCCTCGACCGCGCCGGAGAAGAAGGTGAAGCCGAGGCCGAGCAGCATCGAGACGACGGCCCACTCCCAGAACGGCGCCTCCATGACCCAGAGCAGGTAGTAGAGAAGGGTCGCGGCGGCGAGGGTGATCGTTCCGAGGAGATAGGAGATGCGCCGGCCCCACGTGTCGGCGACGACTCCGGTCGGGATCTCGAAGACCATCATCCCGGCGGTGAAGAACGCGTTGGCCGCGAACGCCTCCAGGTTCGAGAGCCCGGCGTCGAGCAGGAAGAGCGTGTTGATCCCCCAGATGAACGACGCGGCCAGGGTATTGCCGAGGATCAGGGTCAGGTACGTGCGCTGGATCCGTCGGGCGGCGTCGCTCATCGGAGTGTTGTAACGCCCGGCCGCCCGGATTCCTGCCCGCCTACGCGGAGAGTGCCGACCGCTCGGCGTCCGTCAGGGGTCGCGGCGCGCCGCCCTTGCCGTCGATCGCGACGATCACCAGCTCGAGCTCGGTCGCGACGCGGCCGTCCGGCGCGCTCAGCATCACCCTGGCCGTCAGGCTGGTCGTGCCGAGCTGCGCCAGCTCGGCCGAACCGACGGCGACGCGGTCGGCGAGGCGCAGCTCACCGCGGTAGTCGATCGTCGTCCGGCGGGCGACGTAGTCCCAGCCGACTCCCGGATCGCGGCCGAGCTTCGTGCGGAACCAGTCGTCGAGCACCTCCTCGGCGTAGGTGAGGTAGACCGCCTGGTTGACATGGCCGTAGGAGTCGAGGTCGCGCCAGCGAATCTCGATGCGCTTCTGGTGGGACACGCCGCGATCCTCCCAGACGGTCGGCTCGAGCGGCCGCGAGTACGATCAGCGCAGCGGGGCGTGGCGCAGCCTGGTAGCGCGCTCGCTTTGGGAGCGAGAAGTCGCCGGTTCGAATCCGGCCGCCCCGACCTTATTGGCGCAGGAAGCGGCATCCGCGGGAGCGGATACCGCTTCGCGCGAAGATCCCTGAAGGAGGCCTGCTTCGCGGGCCTCAACACCCTCTTGCCGAGGGGCGGCGATCCTTGGTGGAGTCAGCTGGTGCGGCGGTCGTCGCCGGTGCGGCGTTCGGCGCCGTCGCGGCGCTCGTCGGAGGCCGCGCGCGGCTCGCCGAAGCTGGAGCGGCGGTCGTCGCCCGAGCGCCGGTCGCTGCCGGCGCGGCGGTCGGGGTCCGGGCTCGACCCGGGCTCGGAGCCGGTGCGGAAGAGCGAGCCGAACCACCTGCGGAGGGAATTCATGCTCGTGACGTTCGTCATCAAGTCATGGCGTCCTGCTCGTTGAAGAACCGCGCGAGGAAGAACGCGAAGAACGCGAAGAAGACGACCGATTCCGCCGCAGCCATCGAGACACCGGCGATCTGCTGGTCGAGGATCGGCGACAGGCCCCACAGCCGCGGCGCGTCGACGTAGAAGTCGTAGATCGGCTCGGGGACGAGCGCCATCATCAGGCCGATCGGGCTCGCGAGCACGAAGGCCGCGAAGAGGTAGAGCGCCTTGCCGCCGGACGACAGGTCGCCGTGGAAGACGGGCCACCAGAGCAGGACGCCGGTGGCGAAGTAGAGGACGTGCTCGAGATGGAGCAGCGAGTGCTGATGGTGGAGCGCCGCGTCGTAGACCCAGGGCAGGTGCCAGACGCCGTAGTTGACGAGCCAGAGCGCGAGCGCGAGGACCGGCGGCACCCGCGGCGCGCGGGCGGCGAGTGCGGGCGGGATCGCGAGCACGGCCAGCAGCGGGGCCCACTCCGCGAGCACGACGTTCTGGATCAGGTGCACCGAGAGGAGGAAGTGGAGCGAGATCGTCTCGATCGGCGTCACCGAGACGGCGAGCAGCAGCACCATCGACGCGATCCAGCAGGCGATCCGCCAGCGTGGCGCCGGCTCGCGCCGCAACGCCCAGAAGTAGCCGATCGTGAGGGCTGGAACGAGGACGAGCGCGTGCGAGCTCCACGACCACGCATAGGGATCCACCCGGCTACGCTACGTGACCCGCGCGGGTGTAGCTCAATGGTAGAGCCCTAGCCTTCCAAGCTAGTTATGAGGGTTCGATTCCCTCCACCCGCTCCTATGCACGCATCGATGACAACGACGAAGGGGACGGCCGAGGACATGGTCGCGCTCGCCGCGATGGCCGGCGAGACGATGGTCGAGTGGCTCCGCGACCTCGAGGGGTTCGAGGGGCTGGTCATGCTCAGCAACGACGAGACGGGCACCACGCACGTGATCTCGTTCTGGGAGAGCAAGGAGGTCGCCGAGCGAAGCCGGGTGGCGCGGCTGAAGTTGCGCGACCGGATCACGTCCACGGTGAGTGTCGAGGTGCAGGAGACGGAGGCGTACGACGTCGCCTTCGCCGACCTGAGCTCGTTCCGGGACGCCGGCCGCCCGACTGAGAGCTCGCGCGCGAGGCGTCTCGCCGAGCGCCGTCCGCGGCGCTCCGTAGGCTCGCCGGCTGGAGGAGCGTCTCGTCCGCTTCCGCCCGCGCGCGGTCCTCGTCGTGCTCGGGATCATCCTCGCCGGCGTCGTCCTGATCGAGGTCGTCCAGGCGGCGCAGGGAATCCTGATCTGGATCTTCGTCGCGATCTTCCTCGCGCTGGCGCTCAACCCGGCGGTCGAGTGGCTGCAGCGGCGCGGGCATCGCGCGGCGCGGACTCGCCGTCGGGATCGTCTTCATCGGCGCGATCCTCGTCATCGCCGCGATCGCGGCGACGATCGTCCCGACGCTCGTCTCCCAGGTGAACGACTTCGTCGACGCGGTCCCGGGCTACGTCGAGGACCTGACGGCGGGGCGGGGCAAGCTCGGCTTCCTCGAGCGCGAGTACCAGATCACCGAGCGCGTGCGCGATGCGCTCTCCGAAGGCGGCGCGTCGAAGCTGCTCGGGTTCTCCGGGACGGCGCTCGCGGTGACGAAGGGCGTCGTCACGGCGGTGATCGCGACGGTGACGATCGCGTTCCTGACCTTCTTCATGCTGCTCGAGGGGCCGGCCTGGGTCGAGCGGTTCTACAGCCTCCTGCCCGCAGAGCAGCAGCCGCGCTGGCGCAAGATCGGCGACGAGATCTACCAGACGATCGGCGGCTACGTGACCGGCAACCTGGCGATCAGCCTGATCGCCGGCGTCGTCTCGACGGCCGTCCTGCTCGGCGCTGGACGTGCCGTTCGCGGTCGCGCTCGGTCTCCTCGTCGCCATCCTCGACCTGATCCCGCTCGCCGGGGCGACGATCGCCGCCATCCTCGTCACGACCGTCGCGTTCCTCGACTCGACGACCTCCGGCGTGATCGTGCTGATCTTCTTCATCCTCTACCAGCAGCTCGAGAACCACGTCCTGCAGCCGATCGTCTACGGGCGGACCGTGCAGGCTCTCGCCGCTGGCCGTCCTGATCGCCGTCCTGATCGGCGCCGAGCTGGCCGGCGTCGTCGGCGCCCTCGCCGCGATCCCGGTCGCCGGCACGATCCAGGTGATCCTGCGTCGACTGGCTCGAGCATCAGGCGATCCAAGGCGCGGCCCTGCCGGGCGAGCCGACCACCGTCTAGACCTGCGGTTATTCCGACAGCGATCCCTCGATCGGATGATCACAGTCCGGCCGCGAGTGTCCGATTCAGAGGGTGTGGGAGGGCACCGGACCAGGGTCTCGATCCTTGCGCTCGCGATCGCGCTGACGCTTCTGAGCGTCTTCGCCGCCGGCGCCGGGGCGACGGCAAAGCCGGTCCGCACGCTCGCGGCGGCCGACCAGCTCGAAGGCCAGGTGCTCGCCGAGCTGAACAGGATCCGGCGGCAGCACGGTCTCACGCCGGTTCGGCTCTCGCGGCCGCTCTCGACGGCCGCGGACACCCACTCGCGCGCGATGGGCACCTACGGCTTCTTCGAGCACGAGTCGCGCGACGGCTCCGAGTTCTGGAAGCGCGTGCAGCGCTTCTACAGCCCCGACGGCTACCAGAGCTGGTCGGTGGGCGAGAACCTGCTCTGGTCGTCCGGCGACCTCAGCGCCGCCGCGGCGCTCAAGCTCTGGATGAACAGCCCGGGCCACCGGAAGAACATCCTCACCGCCCGCTGGCGTGAGATCGGCCTCTCCGCCCTCCAGGTGCGCGCCGCGCCGGGCGTGTACGGCGGCCGCGACGTCGTCATCATCACGACCGATTTCGGCGTCCGCTCCTAGGGAGCCAACGCGCCTTCATTTACCGGTTGCAAGGAGCACAAGAGGGGCGTAGCGTGCGACTTGTTCCCCGGGCAACTTGACCGGGGCCTCACTGCGGAAGGGGTTCTCATGCTGGCACAGACTTCGCGCACGGCCGCGCTTGGCTCGGCGTGCGGCACTGGCATTGATTGCGGCGATCGTCTGCCTCGGGATCTTCGCGGCCGCCGCTCCGGCGAAGTTCCAGGCGGACAGCGTCGTGCCCGTCTTTTGCACGAGCGACACGATCCCGGCGAACCGCAGCTTACGGGCGACTTCGGTGGGGGGGTCCGAAGCTCAGATGTCCGGGTGGGCGCACGAAGATGACTTGGACGCGTTCTATGCCGTCGGACGGCACGACGGCTGCTCGCGAGCTACGGCGGCTCCAAGCCCTGAGTTCGGCGACACCAGCTCGTGGTCGCTTCGAGCGGGTCAGAGGTCGGGACGCATCACCGACAATGAACGGGGTCGTGAATGAAGCAGAAGTTCACATACTCGGACTACCGTGCAGGCGAAGGGCGTCATCGGTCGGCCTCAATCCAGACGCCGTGAAGTCGTCGCCTATCGAGCTGTCCGCGAATGCCCCGACGGACGACGATGCTTCGCGGTGGAAGTTCCTCGCCCCGGGCGTGATGCTCGGCTCGGGCAACAGCTGCCGGGTGACGGGCGTCTGACGTCGCGACGTAGGCAACGCGAAGCTGGAGGGGCAGCCCGCCGGGAGGCCCCTCCAGCGCCCGGGCTACGCTGTGACGGAGCGCCCGTAGCTCAGTGGACAGAGCGACGGACTTCTAATCCGTTGGCCGGAGGTTCGAATCCTCCCGGGCGCATCGTGTCGACGTCCGACCACCACTCCGCGTACCTGGCAAAGGCGATCGCCGCGCTCACGCCCGAGGGGCATCGACGGGTCGACGAGCTCCTGGAACAGCTCGGCGAGGCGGCCGGGAACCACGAGGCTGTCGCGCTCTTCGCCACGGCGCGAAAGGCCGAAGCCGATCTCGGGCCGACGGACGCCGGCGAAGAGGCTGGTCCGCGGCGCACGCTCTCCCGCGGAGAGCTCGACGTCCTGCTCGCCGGGTTCCGGACGATTCGCGATCAAGAGACCCTCGACGACGTCGCCGACTGGGCGAACGCCGTCGTCGCGCTGCTGGAGGACGAAGCCCGCCGGCGCGGGCTGACGGCTAGGCCGCTGCGGTCTCCGGCGGTGAGGGAGCGGCGGGGCGCTCCGGCCCACCGGCGGCCGCCTCGCGAGCGAGCGAGATCACGACCGCGCCCGCCAGCGCCAGGCCGAGGCCGATGCACGCGACGACGACGTGCCAGGCGGGCCTGCTCAGCCGCTCCTCGAGCAGGACGACGCCGAGGAGGATGCCGACCACCGGGTTGGCGACCGAGACGGTCGCGACCGACGGCGCCAGCTTGCCGGTCCCGAGCGAGATCTGCTGGAGCACGAACCCGATGATCCCGGCGATCGCGAGCGCGTAGGGCTCCCAGTGGGTGAGGAGCTCGTCGATCCCGGCGTGGAGGAAGTCGAGCGTCGGCTTCGTCAGCGCCGCCGAGAGGCCGAAGAGGATGCCGGCCACGGTCCCGTAGACGGCGGCCTTCATCGTCAGCCCTCCCCGACCGCCGAAGGCAAGCAGGACCGCGCAGACGACGACGATGATCGCGATCGCGATCGCCCACTCGCTGCCCGGCGCGTTCTCGCGACCGCCCGCCGGGTCGCCGTAGAGCGCGAAGAGCGCCAGTCCGACGACGATCACCGCGGCCCCCATACCTCGTTCCGACCCACGTGCTGGCTCGTCAGGAAGTAGCCGAGCGGAAGAGCGAACACGATCGTCATCACGAGCAGCGGCTGGATGATCGACAGCCGTCCGCGGTCGAGGGCCGCCGCCTGGAACACGTAGCCGATGAGCAGCGCCCCGGTCCCGAGGAGCCACGTCGTCTGACCGACGAGCCGCGCCAGCGACGCCGGGTCGCGAAGCGACAGCTCCGACAGGTTGAGCGCGCCCTTCTGTTGCAGGGTCGCCGCGAGGGCGAAGAGGAAGGCTGCGACGAGGGCGAGGATCGAGGCCATTGGCGCGCAGCCTACGGAACCGCGATCCCGAAGGTGCGACCAATCGAGTCGTCGTAAGGTTCGGCGATGCAAACGGTCGGCATCGTCAGCCCGGGGGCGATGGGGAGCGCCGTCGGCGCCGCCTACCGGGCGGGCGGCGCTCGGGTCGTCAGCACGCTCGCCGGACGAAGTGAGCGGACGCGACGTCTCGCCGAGCAGGCGGGGCTCGAGCTCCTGGACGACGCTCGACGCAGTGGTCGCGGCCGCCGACCTCGTGCTCTCGATCGCGCCGCCCGATCAGGCACGGTCGATCGCCGCCGACCTCGCCGCGTCGGCCGAGCGGACCGGCGCCCGGCCGCTCGTCTCGGACTGGAACGCGGTCTCGCCTTCGACTGCTCGCGAGGTCGCGGGCATCGTGGCCGCCGCCGGGCTCGAGTTCGTCGACGGGTCGATCTCAGGCGGCCCGCCGCGCGCGGACTACCGCACGCGTGTCTACGTGTCCGGCGCCGCGGGCTTCGGAGCTCGCGGAGGCGGCGCCGGCGTGGCTCGACGTGCGTGCCGTCGGCGCCGAGGTGGGGCTCGCGTCGGCGGTGAAGATGTGCACCGCCTCGGTCTACAAGGGCTACACGGCGCTGCTCACGCACGCGCTCGTGACAGCCCATGCCAACGGTGTCCTCGCCGAGGTGCTCGACGATCTCCACGACTCCTTTCCGGCGCAGATCGACAGGGCGGCGCGCCTGCTCGCCGTCTCGACGACGAAGGCCGGCCGCTACGTCGGCGAGATGCGGGAGATCGCGGACACCCAGGCGAGCGCGGGGCTGACGCCGGCGTTGTTCGAGGCGATGGCGGAGGTCTACGGACACCTCGCCGAGACGGATCTCGGAGCCGCCGCGCCCGAGTCGATCGCGCCCGAGCCGCCGCTCGAAGAGGTGCTCGAGGGCCTTGCGAGTGCGGGCGAGAGGACTTGAACCTCCAAGAGCCGAAGCCCACCGGGACCTAAACCCGGCGCGTCTGCCAGTTCCGCCACGCCCGCCTGAACGGACAGCATAGACGGGCGGTGGTCCAGGTTTTACCCACGTTCCCCCGAGACCGCCTATAACGAGGAGAGGGGGATGAGTCGAGTGGGGGGAACGTCGAAAATGGTCGTCGGAACTCGGGGGATGGCCCCGGGAGGAATCGAACCTCCGCACGCAGGTTCGAAGCCTGCCGCTCTATCCACTGAGCTACGGGGCCGCTCGCGGTCAGTATGCCCCACGTTCCGCCGCTATCCTGTGCGCGTCGAGGTGGCGGTAGCTCAGTTGGTAGAGCCCCGGGTTGTGGTCCCGGTGGTCGCGGGTTCGAGTCCCGTTCGCCACCCCTCTATCGGTTCCGCGGTAGGGCATCCGCCGAACAGGGAATACTCGGGGCCGTAGTGAGATCCCCCTGGACAGTCCTTCGCGTGTCGAGTCTGGTGGCCGTCGCCGTGACCGCCGGCTACCTCTGGCGCGGAGCGCTCGACGATCCGACCCGGATCAGTCGCATCCTGCCGCCGGAGGCATTCTCGGACACGAGCCAGCCGCCGGTGATCTACGTGCCCGCGGCCGAGACGCCCGGTTCCACCGCGAAGCCCCCTGCCGGAAGCGCAGCCGATCGTCCTTCGCCCGCCGGCACGCCTCGGCCGAGCGCGCGCATTGCTGCCGTGACGGTGAAGCCCACGACAGCAGCGCCCACGACGCCGAGCTCGCCCAGCTCGAAGCCTTCGAAGCCGGCCGCCAAGCCGACGCCGGCGGCCAAGCCGACGGCGAAGCCGGCCCCCAAGCCCACCCCGAAGCCGACCCCCAAGCCGACGCCGAAGCCGACTCCCAAGCCGACTCCGACTCCGACGCCTGCGCCCACGCCGGCACCGACCCCGACGCCGTCCCCCGGGCCGAACGGCGGCCCGCAGTCGCCGGCGACTCCGACTCCGACCCCGACTCCGACTCCGACTCCGACTCCGACCCCGACTCCGACTCCGACCCCGACGCCCGACGCCCGCGCCGACCCCTTCCACCCCGAAGCCGTCGAAGCCGAAGCCAAAGCCGCAGCACCCGCGCAAGCCGACGGTGGTGGTGCCGCCGATCGTCGCTCCGACCACGCCGACCACGCCGACGACACCGACCACGCCGACGACGCCGACCACGCCGACGACACCGACCACACCGTCGACGCCGAACGCGCCGCAGCGGCCCGGCTGGGGTCGCGGCGACGACAACCACGAGCACTCGGGCCCTCCCGGCCGCGACGACGACCACAACGGCAACAGCCGGGGAGACGACAACGGACGGCGCGACGACGGGAACGACTGCAAGGACGACGACAAGCAGAAGGAGAAGGGGCGGGGCAGAGGGAAGTAGGCGCGGGGGTCAGGCGCGCTCCAGAAAGGACGTCATCCGTGGCGCAGGAGATCCAGATCGCAGGCGCCGGCACGACGGCGAAGACACGGAACCCGATCGCGGTGGCGGTGCTCGCCGTCGTCACGCTCGGGATCTACCTCGTCTGCTGGTGGTACTTCATCAACCGCGAGCTTGCGGATCTCGGCCGGGCAAAGGGCACGACCGAGCTCGGCGACAGCCCGGCCAAGTCGACGCTCGCACTCTTCCCCGGTGCGCTCCTCATCGTTCCCGCGATCTGGACGACGGTGACGACGTTCCAGCGCGTGCAGGCCGCCCAGCGCCTGAACGGTCAGACGCAGATCAACGGCTGGCTCGGGGTCGTCCTCTACATCGTCATCTCGCCGGTTCTCTACGCCTACATGCAGAGCGGGCTGAACAGCGTCTGGAAGGCGCAGGCGAGCGAGAGCGCGCCCGCGGCAGCCTGAGTCAGCCGGCGAGCGTCCGGATCCGTCGCGACCGCGCGCGTGAGCCCGTCCTCGTCGAAGAGGTGCGGGACGCAGTTGCCGATCTCGTGGGCGGGGCCGTCCAGCTCGTCCGAGCCGGCGGCGCCGTTGATCGCGTAGCGCACCGGAATCTCGTGGCAGACGACGAGGACGCGACGCTCCGGACGGGCGAGCAGGCGCTCGTACGCGGTCGCATAGCGGCGCGCGGCGTCGTCGAGGCTCTCCCCGCCCGGGAACGCGTCGGCTCGGGTGTGCCCGCGCTTCCAGGCGCGGTAGTCGTCGATCGACCGGCCGTCGAGCTCGCCGACGTCGATGTCGTCGAGCAGCGGCTCGACGACGACGGGAACGGCGCGTCCTTCGAGCGCGATCCTCGCGGTCGCTCGAGTGCGGCCGAAGCGGCTGTGCACGCAGAGGTCGAGCTCGATCCCGGCCAGCTGGAGTGCGAGCCCGCCCGCCTCGGCTTCTCCCTGCGCGGTCAGGCCGACCGGCACGTTCGGGTCGCCGTTGACGCGGCGGGTCACGTTCAGCTCCGACTGTCCGTGGCGGACGAGGACGAAGAGGCGCACGCGCTCAGCCTACGGCGAGCGTGCCGGACACCGGCACGCCGCGCTTGATCACCAGCGAGCGCGGCGGGTGCGCGACGGCAGCCTCGGCCGGCCCGCTGGCGTCGACGAGCACGAGGTCGCCGCGGCCGCCGGGAGCGACGACCTGATCGAGGACTCCGAGCGCAGCCGCGCCCCGGCTGCTCGCGATCTCGACGCAGAGGGCGATGTCGTCGTCTCTCCGGAAGCCCGCACGCCACGCCAGCTGGGCGGCACGCGAGAGCATGTCGGCGTCGCCCCACGGCGACCAGAGATCGCGAACGCCGTCCTGTCCGAGACAGACCGCGATCCCGAGCTCGACGATCCGGGTGAGCGGGAGGGGGTCGGCGCTCCCGGGCGCAACGGTGGCGAGCGAGATCCGCTGCTCGGCCAGCTGCTCGAGCAGCGGCTCGACGGCGGGGTCGCCGTCGCAGAGGCAGAACGCGTGCGAGACGGTGACCCTGCCCTGCAGGCCGAGGGCGCGCGTGCGCTCGACGATCAGGCCGATCTGCCACCGGCCGAGCGTGCCGCGGTCGTGCAGATGGATGTCGACGCCGCAGCCGCGGCGGTCGGCGATCCCGAAGACCGCGTCGAGATGCGCGACGGCATCTCCGTCGAGCCCTGCAGGGTCGATGCCGCCGACGAGCGCCGCGCCCGCCTCGACCGCCGCGTCGAGCAGGTCGGCGGTCCCGGGGGCGATCAGCATGCCGCTCTGCGGGAACGCGACGACCTCGACGTCGAGCCGGTCGCGGAACCGTGCGGCTGCCTCGAGGACGCCCTCGACCGCAGTGACGCCGTTGTCGAGGTCGACGTCGACGTGCGTCCGGATCAGCGTCGTTCCGTGCGCGCTGTACGTCTCGAAGAGGGCGCCGGCACGCTCGGACACCGGCGGCAGCTCGCGCCGGCCGATCCGCTCGTTCTCGATCAGTGCAGCAAGCCCGGCGCCGGCCGAATGCGGTCGCCACGGCAGTCCCCAGAGCGTCTTGTCGACGTGGGCATGGCCGTCGACGAGCCCTGGGAGCACGAGGCATCCACGTGCGTCGAGCGTTGGGCCTTCCCAGCCCTCCGGCGCGACGCCGACGGTGTCGATCCGGCCGCCGCGGACGACGATGTCGGTCGGCGCCGCCGAGCCGGGTACGCGTCCGTCGCGCAGCCAGAGGTCTCCCGCTCCCACGGCGCTAGCCTACGACTCGTGGCGAACGTCCTCTTCCTCTGCATCGGGAACGCCGGCCGCTCTCAGATGGCGCACGCGTTCCTCGAGCGGCTCGGCGGCCACGAGGTGCGCTCGGCCGGCAGCCGCGCCGAGGCCCACCTGCACCCGGAGGTGGTCGAGGCGATGAGCGAGATCGGCTACGACCTCTCCGGCCGGACGCCGCGGCAGCTCGAGCCCGAGGCGGACGCGGCCTGGGCGGACGTGGTCGTGACGATGGGCTGCGGTGACGTCTGTCCGGTGCTGCCAGGCAAGAGCTACGTCGACTGGGGGCTCGAGGATCCGGCCGGGCAGTCGCTCGAACGGGTCCGCGAGCTGCGGGACGAGATCGAGCAACGCGTCGCTGCGCTGGCCCGAGAGCTCGACTCGGCCCGCGCGGCCTCTGCTTGAATAGTCCAATGACGGCGCAGGTCGAGGAGCTCGGCGGCGACACGGTCCGCTTGAAGGTCGACGTGCCCGCGCACGACGTCCACCACGCGGTCGAGCACGCCACCTCCGACCTGGCGCAGTCGGTGAAGATCCCGGGCTTCCGGCAGGGCAAGGTGCCGGTGCCGATCCTCACCCAGCGGCTCGGCAAGGAACGGATCATGGCCGAGGCGGTCGACAGCCACATCGGCGGCTGGTTCTGGAACGCCGCCGCCCGCGCCCGCATTCGCCCCGTCGCGCAGCCGCAGTACGACTACGACCTTCCGGCCGATGACGGGGGCGACTGGCAGTTCACCGCGACCGTGCCCGTGCAGCCGAAGGTCGACGTCGTCGACTGGACCGAGCTCGAGGTCGGCAAGCCCGAGGCCGAGGTGCCGGAGGAGCTCGTCACGCAGGAGCTCGAGGCGCTGCGCGAGTCCGTCGCCGAGCTCGTGCCCGCCGGCGACCGGCCCGCGAAGGAGGGCGACACGCTCGTCGTCGACATCGTCTCGCCCGAGGGCGAGGCCCAGCGCGACACGGTCGTCGAGCTCGGCTCCGGCCGGTTGGTCGAGGAGGTCGAGGCGGCGCTCGTCGGCGCTTCCGCCGGCGAGACGAAGAGCGTCGCCTACGAGCTCGCGGACGAGTCGACCTCGAACGTCGACATCACGGTCAAGGAGATCAGCGAGAAGGTGCTGCCGGAGCTCGACGACGAGCTCGCCCGCTCGTCCAGCGAGTTCGACACGCTCGGCGAGCTGCGCGCCGACATCGAGCAGCGGCTGCGCGAGGCCGTCGACGCCGAGATCGAGAACGCCTTCCGCGCCAACGCCGTCGACGCGCTCGTCGCCGCCTCGAAGGTCGCGCCGGCCCGGCCGCTCGTCGAGTCGCGCACACGCGAGCTGCTCACCGGCTTCATCCGGTCGCTCGAGCGCCGCGGGATCGCGCCCGAGACCTACCTGCAGCTGACCGGCCGCTCCGCCGAGGAGCTGACGAGCTCGATGCAGATGGAGGCGGCGCTCTCGGTGGCGCGCGAGCTGGCGCTCGAGGCCGTCGCCGACAAGCTCGGGATCGAGGTCTCCGACGACGAGGTCAAGGCGCTGATCCGCGAGCAGGCCGAGGCGGCGGGCGAGGATCCCGACCAGGTGATCGAGGATCTGTGGCAGCACGGACGGCAGGAGGACCTCCGCGAGGACCTGCGCCTGCGCGCAGCGCTCGACCGCGTCGCCGCCGAGGTGAAGCCGATCCCGCTCGAGCAGGCCCAGGCGCGCGACGCGATCTGGACCCCCGACAAGGAATCACCCGAGCAAGAGACAAAATTGTGGACCCCAGGCAACTGAACGTGACCGGAAGCAAGGAGACTGCATGAGCCCGTTGATCCCCATGGTGATCGAGCAGACGTCGCGCGGCGAGCGCTCGTTCGACATCTACTCCCGCCTGCTGAACGAGCGGATCATCTTCCTCGGCACCCAGGTCGACGACCAGATCGCGAACCTGATCGTGGCGCAGCTGCTGCACCTCGAGTCGGAGGACCCGGACAAGGACATCTCGATCTACATCAACTCCCCGGGCGGCTCGGTCTATGCCGGTCTCGCCATCTACGACACGATGCAGTTCGTCAAGCCGGACATCCAGACCATCTGCGTCGGGATCGCGATGAGCATGGGTGCGCTCCTGCTCGCCGGCGGTGCGGAAGGGAAGCGAATGGCGCTGCCGAACGCAAAGATTCTGATCCACCAGGTGTCGGGCGGCTTCCAGGGACAGGCGACCGACATCGAGATCGCAGCGCGAGAGACGATTGCGCTGAAGCGACGGCTCGAGGAGATCATCAGTCAGCACTCAGGTCAGGACATCGAGAAGGTCTCCAAGGACATGGAGCGCGACTACTTCCTGACCGCGCAAGAAGCGAACGAGTACGGAATCATTGACAGAGTGATCGAGCATCGCTGAGAAACCTGGCCCTGACCTGACCTAGCGGTTCCCCCGAAACTGGAGTACAAGAGAGACATGGCCCGCGCATCCGAAGGCAACGAACAGCTCCTCTGTAGCTTCTGCGGCAAGAGCCAACGTCAGGTCAAGAAGCTGATCGCAGGCCCCGGGGTCTACATCTGCGACGAGTGCATCGATCTCTGCAACGAGATCATCGACGAGGAGCTGACGACACCGACGCAGCTCGACCTCGACAACCTGCCTCGCCCGCTCGACATCTACTCCGTGCTGAACGACTACGTCGTCAGCCAGGAGGAAGCGAAACGGACGCTCGCGGTCGCGGTCTACAACCACTACAAGCGCGTCCGGATGGGCCAGGAGGACGGGGAAGTCGAGCTGCAGAAGTCGAACATCCTCCTGCTCGGCCCGACGGGCTGCGGGAAGACGCTGCTGGCGCAGACGCTGGCGCGGATCCTGAACGTCCCGTTCGCGATCGCCGACGCCACGGCGCTGACCGAGGCCGGCTACGTCGGCGAGGACGTCGAGAACATCCTCCTGAAGCTGATCCAGGCGGCCGACTTCGACATCAAGAAGGCCGAGACCGGGATCATCTACATCGACGAGGTCGACAAGATCGCGCGCAAGGCGGACAACCCGTCGATCACGCGCGACGTGTCGGGCGAGGGCGTCCAGCAGGCGCTGCTGAAGATCCTCGAGGGGACGGTCGCCTCGGTGCCGCCGCAGGGCGGACGGAAGCACCCGCACCAGGAGTTCCTCTCGATCGACACGACGAACATCCTCTTCATCTGCGGCGGCGCGTTCGCCGGCCTCGACAAGATCATCGGCCGGCGGGTCGGCAAGAACTCGGTCGGCTTCGGCGCCGACATCCGCTCGAGTCACGCCGAGGAGAGCGCCGAGCTGCTCGCCGACGTGATGCCCGAGGACCTGCTCAGCTTCGGCCTGATCCCCGAGTTCATCGGCCGCCTGCCCGTGATCTCGGCCGTGCACCAGCTGCGGCGTGAGGACCTCGTCCAGATCCTGACCGAGCCCAAGAACGCGCTCACGCGCCAGTACCAGCGCTTCTTCGGCTACGACTCGATCGAGCTCGAGTTCCGCGAGGACGCGCTCTGGGAGATCGCCGACAAGGCGCTCGCCCGCGAGACCGGCGCCCGCGGCCTTCGCTCGATCATCGAGAACGCGCTGCTCGACGTCATGTTCGAGCTGCCGTCGCGCAAGGACGTCTCCAAGTGCGTGATCACGAAGGAGACGATCTCGAAGGGCCTGAAGCCGACGCTCGTCACGAGCGCCGACGGGATGTCCGACGAGTCGGACGCGCTCGCCGAAGAGTCCGCCTAGCCGCCTAGCTGTCTCCGCGCCAGTCGATCGCGACGACGTCGACCGGCTCCGCGATGCCCTTCAGCTGCTCGCTGCGCGGCTCGCCCGTGCGAACGCCGGTGAGCGCAGCGACGGTCTCGTGGCTCGCGACGATCTCCTCGCCGCAGCCGAGCGCGCCGATCCGGGCCGCGACGTGGACGCCCTTGCCGCGGTAGTTGTCGCCGAGGCTCGTCGCCTCCGCGGTATGGACGCCGATCCGAATCGCGAACGGCAGCTCGCCGGCCGCCTCGCGCTGAATCGCGACCGCTGCGGCGACGGCGCGCTCCGCGCTCGGGAACGCGAGGAAGAAGCCGTCGCCCGTGTGGTCGACGACGGTCCCGCCCTCGGCGCTGGTGACTCGACCGATCAGCTCGTCGTGACGGCGCAGCAGCTTTTGCCAGTTCGCGTCGCCGAGATGCTCGACGTGACGCGTCGAGTCGACGATGTCGGTGAAGACGAACGTCATCGTCACGCGCGCTCCGGCGCGGCCGAGGAGCGCGTCGACGCGCGCGGCATCGATGCGGGCGCCGAGCTGGTCGAAGACCGAGCCTGCCTGCCCGAGCTCGTGCTTCGCGCCGTCCGCGTCGCCGGTGGCCGAGTACGCGCGGGCGAGCAGGACGCGCGTCCGCGCGGTCTCGTAGCGAGCGTTCGTGTCCTGCCAGAGCCGCAACGCCTGGCGGAGCGGTCGCATCGCCGCCTGCGGGTCGTCCCGCGCGAGCGCGACGGAGCCGGCGGCGACGGCGGCGGCGGCGCGGAGCGCGGGCGTGTCGTAGAGGTCCGCCGTCGCGGCCAGCTCCTGCGCGGCCGCGGCCGCGTCGTCGACGGCGTCCGCGGCGACGGCGATCTCGACGAAGGCCGGGAGCAGGCGTGCCTTCGTGAGGGCGGGAAGATCGTCGGCGAGTGCGCGCCTGATCGACGCGAGCGCGGCCGCGGGCTTCTCGCGCGCGAGCAGCACGAGTGAACGGCCGGGCTCGGGGTCGTGGCCGAGCTCGTCGGCGAGGTCGAACGCCTCCTCCGCCTTCGCGAGGTCTCCGAGGCGCAGCCGCACCTCGCCGACCTCGGCATAGCCGGCCGCCGCGATCCGCGGCGCCCAGGTCGCGAGCAGCTCAGACGCCTCGGACGCCGTCCGCTCCGCGTCCTCGAGCTTGCCCTGGTAGCGCATCACCTCGGCGCGGTTGATCCGGCAGACGCCCGGGAACGCGCCGATCGCGTGCTCGTCGCAGAAGAGCTCGGCGCGCTCGGTCCACTGGGAGGCCTCGTCGAACGCGGCCACGTCGCGGCACGTCCCGATCGCGTTGCAGTAGATGACGACGGTGTCGTACGGCCCGATCGTGCCGCCGTACGCGGCCGCGTTCACCTCGTTGAGCAGCAGCCGGCCCTCGTCGACCTCCCCGAGATGGATCAGCGCGACGGCTCGCCGCTGGCGGCCGCGCAGCTCCAGCGCCAGGTCGCCGTGCTCGCGGCCGATCCGCTCGGCCGTCTCGCCGAAGTCCCTCGCGGCGGCGTAGTCGTGCGTCCGCAGTGCGCCGAGCCCGCTCTCGAGCGCGAGATAGCCGTGGGCGAGCCCCTCGGGCTCGTTCTCGAGCAGCCGCTCGGCGCGCGAGAACCACCCGCTCCCGATCGCCCGCTGCTGCCTGACGCTCCCGTACTCGTGCGAGAGCTGCACCGCGACGATCGCGGCGCGTACGTTGTTCTCGGCCGCGACGTAGCCCGCATACGCACGCTCGAGGATCGGCACGACCTGGGCGATCTCGTCGGTGAAGTACGCGCTCCACGCGAGCAGCTCGAGATCCTCCGGCTGGAGAGTCGTACCGGCGGCCGCCGCCGAGAGCAGCTCGTAGCCCTCCCGCCAGCGGTGGTTCTTGATCGCCTCGCGACCTTCTTCGACACCTTCGAGCAGCTCGGACATCTGCTGAGTCTCGCACACGTCTACGAGCCCATCCCCGCCGGATAGAGTCGAGTCATGTCCACGCAGCACGACCCACGGGCGGTCGCAGAGGAGGGCCGTCGCCTCTCCGGGATGGAGTACGTCCAGGCGATCGTCACGGGCGAGCTGCCGGCGCCGCCGATCTCGGAGCTGATGGGTTTTCGCCTCGTCCTGGCCGAGCCCGGGCGCGCCGTCTTCGAGATGGAGCCCGGCCCGCAGCACTACAACCCGATCGGCTCGGTGCACGGCGGCATCGCGCTGACGCTGCTCGACTCGGCGATGGGCTGCGCGGTGCACACGCAGCTCGAGCGGGGCGTCGGCTACACGACGCTCGAGGTGAAGACGAACTTCGTCCGCCCGATCACCGCCGACACCGGCGTGATCCGCTGCGAGGGGATCGTCATCCACCAGGGCTCGCGGATCGCGACCGCCGAGGGGAAGCTGACGGATCCGAACGGAAAGCTGCTCGCGCACGGCACGACGACCTGCCTGATCATCCAGTGAACTTCACGACCAGGCCGGAGCTGCGCGGCACGTTCGGCATGGTCGCGTCGACCCACTGGCTCGCATCCGCGGCCGGGATGTCGGTGCTCGAGCGCGGCGGCAACGCGTTCGACGCGGCCGTCGCCACCGGCCTGACGCTGCAGGTCGTCGAGCCGCATCTGAACGGGCCTGGCGGCGAGGTGCCGGCGCTCCTCTTCCCGGTCGACCGCGGCGAGCCGATTGCGCTCTGCGGCCAGGGCGTGTGCGCCCGGCGCGGCGACGATCGAGCGCTACCACGATCTCGGCCACGAGCTCGTTCCCGGGACCGGTGTGCTCGCGGCCTGCGTCCCCGGTGCCTTCGGCGGCTGGCTGCTGCTGCTGGAGCAGTTCGGGACCTGGCGGCTCGCGGACGTGCTCGAGTTCGCGATCGGCTACGCGGAGCACGGCTTCCCGCTCGTCGCCGGGATCCGCGCGACGATCGACCGCACCGAGGAGCTGCTGCGCGGACTGGCCCGGCTCGAGCGACCTCTACCTGCCCGCACCGGAGGTCGGCGCGCTCTTCCGCAACCCGGCCCTCGGCGGCGACGTACCGGCGCATCGTCGAGGAGTCGCGCGGAGGCTCGCGCGAGCAGGAGATCGAGAACGCTCGCCGTGCGTACTACGAGGGCTTCGTCGCCGAGGAGATCGACAGGTTCTCCGCCGCCGAGGGCGGGCTCCTCACCGGCGAGGACATGGCGCGCTGGCGCGCGACGCTCGAGCCGGTCGCCAAGCTCGAGTACGGCGGGCTGACGGTCTGCAAGACGCTGCCGTGGGCGGCCGGGCCGGTGGGGCTGCAGCAGCTCGCGCTCCTCGACGGCTTCGATCTCGCCGAGCTCTCGCCCGGCCGAGTTCGTCCACGTCGTCACCGAGTGCGCCAAGCTCGCGTTCGCCGACCGGGATGCGCTCTACGGCGACGGCGAGGTGCCGCTGGAGACGCTGCTGTCGAAGGCCTACAACGACGAGCGGCGCGCGCTCGTCGGCGAGGACGCGTCCGAGGAGTACCGGCCGGGCATCGGCCGCCTGCCTCACCTCGTCGAGGCCGCGGTGACGCCGGGGGCGGGGGAGCCGACGCGCGGCGACACCGTCCACCTCGACGTCGTCGACCGCCACGGGAACATGTTCTCGGCGACCCCGAGCGGCGGCTGGCTGCAGAGCTCACCCGTGATCCCCTCGCTCGGCTGGCCGCTGGGCACCCGCGCGCAGATGTTCTGGCTCGAGGAGGGGCTCGCCTCCTCGCTCCGGCCGGGCGCCCGCCCGCGCACGACGCTCTGCCCGGGGCTCGCCCTCCGGGACGGCAAGCCCTATCTCGCCTGGGGAACTCCCGGCGGCGACCAGCAGGAGCAGTGGGCGCTGCACGTCTTCGTCCGCCACGTCGATCTCGGCCTGAACCTGCAGGAGGCGATCGACGCGCCCGAGTTCCACATGGACCACCTGATCTCGTCCTTCTATCCCCGCGGCTTCGCGCGCCGCTCGGTCACGGTCGAGGAGCGCTTCGGCGACGACGTCGTCGACGACCTGCGCGCGCGCGGCCACGACGTCGAGGTCTCCGGCCCGTGGACGCTCGGCCGCGTGACGGCGGTCGCGCGCGAGGACGACGGCCTGCTGAAGGCCGGCGCGAACCCGCGCGGCATGCAGGGCTACGCCGCCGGGCGCTGACCGCCGCCGTCCGGCGCCGCCGCGATCCTCGGCTGGTGGAGTCGGTGCGCCACCTGCGGCTGCTGCTGCGACGGACGCCGCCGCGCGCGCATCACGTGCTGCGGCGCCGCATCCTCGAGGCGCTCGCCCTCGTCGCGATCGTCGACGCGGGCGGCACCGTCCTGATGTGGCTCTTCGAGCGCGACGCCGGCCGCGGCGAGATCCACAACCTCTGGGACGCGTTCTTCTTCACGACGGTGCAGCTGCTGACGGTCTCGTCCCAGATGCCGAACCCCGTGACGACGCCCGGCCGGATCGTCGACATCGTGCTCGAGCTGAACGCGCTCTTCCTCGTCTCGGCGATCGCCGGCGTCTTCGCCTCGTTCTTCCTCAACCTCGGGAAGGAGACGCCGGCCGACTAGGCGGACTTCGGCAGCGCCGCGTCGGTGCGCACCGCGTGCATGTCCCGCGCCTCCACCTGCTCGCCGCACTCGGGGCAGGCGAGGTGCGGCATCACGGTCGCGCCGCAGTTCTTGTGCGTCAGCGTCATCGCCTGGCCGTCGAGATGGCGGGCGCCCCAGTCCATCAGCGAGAGCAGGACCGGGTAGAGATCGAGGCCGGGCTCGGTCAGGCGGTACTCGTAGCGCTGCGGTCGCTCCTGGTAGAGCTCACGCCGCAGGATTCCGTGCGCGACGAGGGTGTTCAGCCGGTCGCTGAGGATGTTGCGGGCCATGCCCGTGTGCCGCTGCAGCTGCTCGAAGCGGCGGACGCCGAGGAACGCCTCGCGGAGGACGAGCAGCGTCCACCGCTCGCCGATGATCGACAGCGTCTCGCCGACGGCGCAGTTCGCGCGGCTCCATTCCTCGCGTGTCACGCGCACATAGTTGCATTTCGAAACGCACTCGTCTAGAGTCGGTAGCGAAAAGCAACCGACTGGGGAGAGACCCATGTCCCGCACGCGCACGATCAGCTGGCACGACCCCGTCGACGCGGCCCGCCAGGCGGACGGCCTCACCGGGCTCGAGGCCCTCCACCGGATCGGCAACGGCCTGCTGCCCCCGCCGCCGGTCGCCGACCTCGTCGGCTTCCACCCGATCTTCGTCACTCCCGGCTACGTCGTCTTCGCCTACGAGCCGCGCGAGGAGCACTACAACACGCTCGGCGCCGTGCACGGCGGCATCGTCACGACGGTGCTCGACACGGTCATGGGCTGCGCCATCCACTCGACGCTCGACGCCGGCTCCGCGCCGGTCACGATCGAGCTGAAGACGAGCTTCGTCCGCCCGGTGACGCTCGCCTCGGGCGTGCTGCGGGCGGAGGGGAGCATCGTCCATCCCGGCTCGCGCGTCGCCACCGCCGAGGCAAAGCTGCTCGACGATGACGGGACGCTCTTCGCGCACGCGTCCTCGAGCTGGCTGATCCAGGCCGCGGCACGCAAGGAGAAGAAGGAGCCGATCGCCGCCTGACGCCGCGCTGACCGGCTCCTACAATGGCTCGATGGAGCCGCTGTACAGGCCGGAAGGCGTCGAGGAACGCTGGCAGCAGACCTGGGAGGCCGAGGGCCTCTACCGGGCCGGCGCCGGCGCGCGCGGAGACGAGACGTTCGTCATCTGCGTGCCGCCGCCGAACGTCACCGGCGCGCTGCACATGGGCCACGCCCTCAACGGCTCGCTGCAGGACGTCCTGATCCGCTGGCACCGGATGCGGGGCTTCGACACGCTCTGGCAGCCGGGCTACGACCACGCCGGGATCTCGACCCAGAACGTCGTCGAGAAGCAGCTCGCGACCGAGGGCACGTCGCGCAAGGAGCTCGGCCGCGAGGCGTTCGTCGAGCGCGTCTGGCGCCACCTCGAGGAGACCGGCCGCATGATCATGGGCCAGTTCCGCAGCCTCGGCGCCTCGCTCGACTACAGCCGCGAGCGCTTCACGATGGACGACGCCTACGTCGAGGCCGTGATGCGCTTCTTCGTCCACCTCTGGGACCGCGGCTGGATCTACCGCGCCGAGCGGATCGTCAACTGGTGCCCCTTCCACGAGACGGCGATCTCGGACCTCGAGGTCGAGCACGTCGACATGGACGACACGCTCACCTACGCGCGCTATCCGTTCGCGGACGGCTCGGGGCACATCACGATCGCGACGGTGCGGCCGGCGACGATCCTGGCCGACGTCGCCGTCGCCGTGCACCCGGACGACGAGCGCTACCGCGACGCGGTCGGCAAGGAGGTGCTCGTCCCGTACGTCGAGCGGGCGGTGCCGGTGGTCGCGGACGCGCGCGTCGAGCCCGAGTTCGGCACCGGCGCGCTGAAGATCACGCCCGGCCACGACCCGACCGACTTCGAGATCGGCCGCGACCACAGCCTTCCGATCCTCACCGTGATCGGCCCCGACGGGCGGATGAACGAGAACGCCGGCGACCTCGCCGGGAAGACGCAGCAGGAGGCCGACGAGGCGATCCTCGCCTGGCTGAAGGAGCACGACCGGCTCGAGCAGCGCGAGCACTACCGGCACGCGGTCGGCACCTGCGAGCGCTGCCACACGCGGATCGAGCCGCTCGTCTCGCTGCAGTGGTGGGTCGCGATGGAGGAGCCGCGCAAGCCGGCGCTCGCAGCGCTCCAGGAGCGCCGCGTCCGCTTCCACCCGGAGTCGCAGCACCAGTTCGCGATCCGCTCGCTCGAGGAGATCCCGGACTGGAACATCTCGCGGCAGCTCTGGTGGGGCCACCAGCAGCCGCTCTGGTACTGCCCGGACGGCCACGTCACCTGCGCGTGGCCGCCGCCGGACGCGTGCGCCGAGTGCGGGTCGGCCGAGCTCGAGCGCGACCCCGACGTGCTCGACACGTGGTTCTCGTCCGCGCTCTGGCCGTACGCCACGCTCGGCTGGCCGGAGCGGACGCCCGAGCTCGAGCGCTACTACCCGGGCGACGTCAACTCGACCGCGCGCGAGATCATCCGCCTCTGGGAGAACAGGATGATCTGGACGGGGCTCGAGGTGATGGGCGACATCCCCTTCCACGACGTGATCGTCCACTCGACGATCCTGGCCGCCGACGGCCGGCGGATGTCGAAGAGCCTCGGCACGGGCATCGACCCGCTCGACCTGATCGCGAAGCACGGCGCCGACGCGACGCGGTACGGCCTGCTGAAGATGTCCTCGACGCAGGACGTCCGCTTCACCGAAGGCCCGCTCGAGGAAGGGCGGAAGCTCGCGAACAAGCTCTGGAACGTCTCGCGGCTGCTGCTCCAGGACCGGGTCGAGCCGGAGGCCCGTCCGCGCGAGGTCGAGGAGCGCTGGATCCTGGCGCGGCTCGACGCGACGCGGGCCGAGCTCGAGCAGGCGTGGGCCGCGTTCGACTTCTCGCACTCGGTGCAGTCGCTCTACCGGCTCACGTTCGACGACTTCTGCGACTGGTACGCCGAGGCGATCAAGCCGCGCCTGCGCGAGGGCGACGAGGACGCGGCGGCGACCGCGCTCGCCGCGCTCGAGCGCCTGCTCTCGCTCCTGCACCCGGTGATGCCGCACGTGACCGAGGAGATCTGGTCGCAGTTCCACGAGACGCGGCTGATCGTCTCGCCCTGGCCCGAGCCGGACGGCGTCTACGCGGCCGACGCCGACGCCCTCCAGCCCGTGCAGGAGGCGGCCGCGATGTTCCGCCGCAGCGGCGTCGTCGTCGAGTTGGACGGCGACGAGAAGCGGATCTTCGACGCGGTCGTCCGGCCGGAGCGGGCGAAGGTGAACGGGAATGCGGCCGCGGAGATCGAGCGCCTCCGCGGCGAGGTCGAACGAGGCGAGCGGATGCTCGCGAACGAGAAGTTCGTCACGAACGCGAAGCCCGAGGTGGTCGAGGCCGAGCGCGAGAAGCTCGCCCGCTACCGGCGCGAGCTCGATGCCCTCTCAGGCTGAGCACACCGCCTGGCTCGCATCCCTCAGCCCGTGGCCGAAGGAGTTCGGCCTCGGGAGGATGCGGACGCTGCTGGCCGCGCTCGGCGACCCGCAGCTCGCGTACCCGGCGATCCACGTCGTCGGCACGAACGGCAAGTCGACGGCGACCCGGACGATCGAGGCGCTCCTGCTCGCCGAGGGGCTGTCGGTCGGGGCGACGGTCTCGCCGCACGTCCGCTCCTGGGCCGAGCGGATCACCGTCGACGGCGAGGAGGTCGACTTCGAGGCGGCGATCGGGCGCGTCCGGCCCGAGGCCGAGGCGCAGGAGGCGACGCAGTTCGAGACGCTCTGCGCGGCCGCGTTCGCGGAGTTCGCGCGGCGCGACGTCGACGTCGCGGTCGTCGAGGCGGGGCTCGGTGGGCGCCTCGACGCCACCAACGTGCTCCGCTCGCACGTCGTCCTGCTCACCAACGTCGGGCTCGAGCACACCGACGTGCTCGGCGAGACCCGGGAGGAGATCGCGGCGGAGAAGCTCGCCGTCGTCCAGGAGGGGACGATCGCCGTGCTGCCCGAGGGGGAGTTCGCCCTCCTCGCCGGCTCGAACGTCGTCGTCGGCGGCGCCCGTGAGGCGGCCGCCGCCTTCCTGGGCCGCAGCATCGAGCACGAGGTCGACGTCGCCCTCCCCGGCCGGCTCGAGCGGCGCGGCGACGAGGTCTGGGACGGCGCCCACAACGCCGACGGCGTCCGCTGGCTCGTCGCCCGGCTCGACCGGGACGACTACACCGTCGTCGCGTCGATCCTCCGCGACAAGGACGCGCGCGCGATGCTCTCGACGCTTGCGACCAAGGGGCGCCGCTTCGTCGCGACGCAGTCGCCCAACGCCCGCGCGCTCCCGGCCGCCGAGCTCGCGCACCTCGCCTCGCACCACTTTCCCGAGGTCGAGATCGAGCCCGATCCCGCCGCTGCGCTCGCCCGTGGGCGCGAGCACCCGCCCGTCCTCGTCACCGGCTCGCTGTACCTTCTTGCGGCTTTGGCGAGGAACGAGGCGTGATATGACGAAGATGCGCGAACGAATCACCGTGTTGGCGTTCGCGCTCGCGGTGCTCGTCTTCATCATCGGCTCCGCGTTCGGAATCGGCTATCTCGTGGGAAGACTGTTGCTGTGATCCTCTCCGCCACCACCACCAACGACGATCTGCTCGGAGGAGTCAAGGACTTCTTCGACTCCGGCACGTGGACGGTGACCCGCAATCTGACCGTCTTCTTCGTCGCCGTCTTCTGGCTCGCGACGGCGTACTGGGTCTACAAGGACGCACGCCGGCGGATCGAGGATCCGTGGCTCGTGGCGATGGCGACGGTGCTCGGCCTCGTGCCGCCGTTCGTCGGCCCGATCATCTACCTCTTCTTCCGGCCGCCCGAGTACATCGAGGACGTGCGCGAGCGCGAGCTCGAGATCCGGGCGATGGAGGACCGGCTCGCGGTGCGCGACCTGCACTGCCCGGTCTGCCGCGCGGCCGTCGAGTCGACCTTCCTCGTCTGCCCGGTCTGCACGACCCGGCTGAAGCAGGCGTGTGTGAAGTGCAACGCCCCGCTCGAGGCGCTCTGGCAGATCTGCCCTCACTGCGCGACGCCGGTCGTCACCCCTCGCTGCCGGGGATCGAGGACACGATCGCCGACTCCTGGACGGCTCCCCGAAAACGAGCAGCGGGCGACGAGTAGCGGCCACGCGCCGGCCACGCCTCCCGGCCGGCGGAGCCGGCCTCCGGCGCAGCCTCGCGCCGCTCGTGGCACTCCAGCCGGCGGCCCGTACCTCCGTACTGTTCCACCGGCTTACGTACCACGAGCGACGCGCCCGTGACCGCTAGTAACATCGCGGCCCGATGGCCGTCGAGCGCACCCTGATCCTGATCAAGCCGGACGCGACCGAGCGCGCGCTCTCGGGCGAGCTCCTCGCCCGGATCGAGCGGCGCGGCTTCACCGTCGTCGGCGGCAAGCTGCTCCGGGTCAGCGAGGAGCTCGGCAAGGAGCACTACGCCGAGCACAGCGAGAAGCCGTTCTTCGGCGAGCTCGTCACCTTCATCACCTCAGCGCCGACCTGGGCGCTCGTCGTCGAGGGCGAGGGCGCGATCGCGACGATGCGGAAGACGATCGGCGCGACGAACCCCGCCGACGCCGACCCCGGCACGATCCGCGGCGACTACGCCACGTCGATGCCGAACAACCTCATCCACGGCTCCGACTCACCCGAGTCGGCCGAGCGCGAGATCTCGCTCTGGTTTGCCGCAGATGAGCTCGTCTGAGCTGCCCGAGTACGCCGTCCGCAACCGGGCGCGCTGGACGACGACCAACGCGGAGTACTCGCACGACCACGGCCTCCGAGCCTGGCAGGCGGAGGAGATCACGTGGGGTCTGTGGGGAGTACCCGAGGCCGAGCTGAACGCGCTGCCCGACGTCGCCGGGAAGGACGTCGTCGAGCTCGGGTGCGGCACCGCCTACTTCTCCGCCTGGCTGGCTCGCCGCGGTGCGCGGCCGGTCGGCGTCGACGTCACGCCCGCACAGCTCGACACGGCGCGGCGCCTCCAGGGGGAGACGGGGATCGAGTTCCCGCTGCTCGAGGCGAACGCGGAGGACGTGCCGCTGCCGGATGCATCGTTCGACGTGGCGCTCTCGGAGTACGGCGCCTCGATCTGGTGCGACCCCTACCGCTGGATCCCGGAGGCGGCGCGGCTGCTCAGGCCGGGCGGCGAGCTCGTCTTCCTGCGCAACTCGACGCTCTCGATGCTCTGCGCGGCGCTCGACGGCTGGCACGAGACGCTGCAGCGGCCGCAGCGCGGGCTGAACCGGCTCGACTGGGAGGACGACGGGACGACCGAGTTCCACCTGCCGCTCGGCGAGCTCTTCGCGCTCCTGCGAGAGACCGGCTTCGACGTCCTCGAGATCAAGGAGCTGTACGCGCCCGCGGACGCCGAGAAGGCCGAGTACTACCACTCCGATCCGGAGTGGGGGAAGCGCTGGCCGTGGGAGGAGATCTGGAGGGCGCGGAAGCGGTGAGCTCGCACGTCGTCGACCCGATCCTGCTCGCGTCGACGAGCCCGCAGCGCCGCGTGATCCTGGAGCAGCTCGACCTCCCGTTCGACGTCGTCGCGCCGGACTACGAGGAGCACGACCCGCCGGGCGCCGACGTCTACGACCTCGTCCGGGAGCACGCGCGCGGCAAGGCCCGCTCCGTCGCACACCTCGGAGGCCCGCATCGGCCGGTGCTGGGCGTCGACACCGCCGTCGCGATCGACGGCGCGATCCTCGGCAAGCCGGCGAACGCCGCCGAGGCGGCGGGGATGCTGGAGCGTCTGTCGGGGAAGACGCACCTGGTCGTCTCCGGTCTCTGCCTGCTGACGCCGGCGTGGGAGGTCGTCGAGCACGAGGTGACGAGCGTCGCCTTCCGCGAGCTGACGCCGCGGGAGCTCGCGCACCACCTCGCGCACGGCGAGTGGGAGGGACGGGCGGGCGGCTATGCGATCCAGGGCCGCGGCGCCGCCCTCGTCGAGCGGATCGAGGGTGACTACCTGAACGTCGTCGGCCTGCCGGCCGCGCTGCTCGTGAAGCTCCTCGCCGAGCGCTTCCCGGGCGCCTACGGCCTCGGGTAGCTGCGGCCGACGAGCGCGTCCCAGCCGCGGTCGCCGAGGACGCGCCGGAGCGTGATGAACAGGCGTGCGGACGGGGTGACGCGGTAGCGCGTGCGCGGCCGCTTCGCCGTCACCGCCTGCTCGATCGCCTTCGCGACCGTCTCCGGCCCGCCGCCGAGCCGATGCGCGAACGCGCCGTCGTAGGCACCCGCGGTCGCCGCGCCGACGGCCGCGTCGAAGCGGCCGTACGGGCCGTCGCCGACCTCGATCGAGCCGACGGCCGCCTCCGCGAAGCCCGTGCGGATCAGGCCCGGCTGGATCACGACGACGTCGATGCCGAAGCCGGCGACCTCGAAGCGGAGCGCGTCGCTGAGCGCCTCGACCGCGTGCTTGGAGGCGTGGTACCAGCCGCCGCCCGGGAAGGTCAGCTCGCCGCCCATCGAGCTGACGTTGACGATCCTCCCCCAGCGCTGCTCGCGCATCCCGGGCAGGACGAGCTGCGTCAGGCGCATCAACCCGAAGACGTTCGTCTCGAACTGCCGCCGCGCCTCGTCGAGCGGGACTCCCTCGACGGCGCCGCTCTGGCTGTAGCCGGCGTTGTTGACGAGCACGCCGACCGCGCCCTCCTCCCGCTCGATCCGCTCGACCGCGGCCCGCATCGACTCGTCGTCGGTGACGTCGAGCCGAAGCGGCCGGCAGCCGGCGAGTTCCTCGACCGCCTCCAGCCGGCGTGCGCTGGCGTACACCGTCCAGCCCGCGGCCGCCAGCCGTTCCGCGGTCGCGCGGCCGATCCCGGAGGAGCAGCCGGTGACGAGCACGGCGCGCGAGACGGCCACCCTGCGAGTGTTGCAGGCTAGAGTGGGGCGCGGGTATGGGCATCTTTCGCTCGATGAGCGGCTTCGGCGGCCGGGACATGGCCGTGGACCTCGGAACCGCCAACACGCTTGTCTACGTCCGCGGCCGCGGAATCGTCCTCAGCGAGCCGTCGGTCGTCGCGATCGACCAGCGCACCGGCGAGGTGCACGCGGTCGGCGCCGAGGCGAAGCGGATGCTGGGGCGCACGCCCGGGACGATCGCCGCGATCAGGCCGCTCAAGGACGGCGTCATCGCCGACTTCGACGTCACCGAGCAGATGCTCCGCCACTTCATCCAGAAGGTGCACCAGTACCGCTTTGCGCACCCGCGCGTCGTCGTCTGCGTGCCCTCGGGCGTCACGGGCGTCGAGAAGCGCGCGGTCGAGGAGGCGACGCTCTCGGCCGGCGCGCGCCAGGCCTACCTGATCGAGGAGCCGATGGCGGCCGCGATCGGCGCCGGGCTCCCCGTCGCCGAGCCGACCGGGAACATGATCGTCGACATCGGCGGCGGCACGACCGAGGTCGCCGTGATCTCGCTCGGCGGCATCGTCGTCTCGCAGAGCCTTCGCGTCGGCGGCGACGAGATGGACGACGCGATCGTCAACCACATCAAGAAGGAGTACAAGCTCCTGATCGGCCAGCAGACCGCCGAGGAGATCAAGCTCGAGGTCGGCTCGGCCCACCGGCTGCGCGAGGAGGTGCAGGCCGAGGTGCGCGGGCGCGACATGCTCACGGGCCTGCCGAAGACCGTGATCCTCTCCTCCGAGGAGGTCCGGCACGCGCTCGAGGAGCCGGTGTCGCAGATCATCGACGCGATCCGCTCGACGCTCGACAAGACGCCGCCCGAGCTGGCCGCCGACATCATGGATCGTGGGATCGTGCTCGCCGGCGGCGGTGCACTTCTGAGCGGCCTCGACGAGCGCCTGCGCCACGAGACGCAGATGCCCGTCCACCTCGCCGAGAGCCCGCTGACCTGCGTCGCGGTCGGCTCCGGCCGCAGCCTCGAGGAGTTCGAGGCGATCCATCGCTCGTCGCGCGCAAAGAGCCGCCGCAACGGCCGGGGCCGTTACTAGACCCAACCGGGCCTGAGCGCCTCCGAGGAGGCCGCTACCATGAGCCGTTCCGTGCCACGCAACCGCACCGCAAGATCGGCGGTGCTGGGCCTTCCCGTCCGGCGTCCCGCCCCGCGTTCGCTTTCCTCACGCAACACCAGTGCCCTCAGGCGCCGGATCGTGCTGGGGACTCTCGTGCTGCTCGCGCTCGCGCTGATCACCGCCTCCTTCCGCGAGAGCTCGGACGGGCCGCTGCACGACGCCCAGGGCGCCGTCGCGAGCGCGCTGCAACCGCTCGAGGTCGGCGTCGAGCGGGTCGCGCGCCCGTTCCGGGACGCGTACGGCTGGACGAAGGACCTCTTCAACGCGCGCTCCGAGAACGAGGATCTGAAGGCCGAGAACGAGCTGCTGAAGCAGCAGGTGATCCAGAACGAGTCGGCGCTGCAGCAGAACGTCGTCCTCAAGCGCCTGCTCGAGTACCGCGACTCGCCCTCCTTCCCCGCGGACTATCGACGGCGTCGCGGCCGAGGTGATCGCACGGCCCTCGTCGGCGTTCGAGCAGGAGATCGTCGTCACAGCAGGCTCGGACGACGGCGTCCGCGTCAACGCGGCGGTCGTGACCGCGGACGGGTTCGTCGGCACGGTCACGAAGGTGACGGGCGGCGCCGCGCGCGTGCGCCTGCTCACCGACGAGCAGAGCGCCGTCTCCTCCGTCGACCTGCGCACGCGGGCCGCCGGCGTCGTCGTGCACGGCGAGTCCGGCAACTCGCTCGCGCTCGACCGGGTCTCGAAGCGCGAGGTCGTCCACGTCGGCGACGAGATCGTCACCGCCGGCTCGGCGCTCCGGCTCGCTGGCGTCGCTCTATCCGAAGGGGATCCCGATCGGACGCGTCTCCTTCGTCGGCGGGCTCAGCACCGACCTCTGGCAGCAGGTGCTGGTCGAGTCGGACGTCGACTTCTCGTCCCTGGACTCCGTGCTCGTGCTCGTGCCGCGGCGCCCGACCCCGGAGCTCCCGTGAGTTTCACCGAGGGCGCGGTCGTCGGCGCAATCGTCTTCGTGGCCGCCCTGCTGCAGGTGACGCTCTTCGCGTCGCTCGACGTCGCCGGCGGCGTCGCCGACGTGCTGCTGCTCTCGCTGCTCTCGATCGCGCTGCTGCGCGGAGCCGTCGTCGGCGCGGTGGCAGGGTTCTTCGGCGGGCCTGCTGGTCGACGTGCTCACGCTGGACACGCTCGGTGTCTCGGCGCTGCTCTACTCGCTCGCCGGCTACTGGGCCGGGCGCTACGGCGAGACCACCGGTCGCGACCGGGGCTACGCGCCGCTCCTGACCGTGCTCGTGGCCACGATCGCGATCGCCTACGTCGGCTATGGGCTCCACTTCCTGCTCGGCGAGGAGCTCTCGGGCGCGGCGCGCGCTCTTCGAGACGCTCCTGCCGACGCTCGTGCTCAACCTCGCGGTCGCCCGTCCGGTCTTCGCTCTCTGCCGGTCGGCGCTCGACCGTGCGTCCGTGTCCGAGCGCGCGACCGAGGTGAAGCTCCTTGGCTAGCTCGTATCCGGAGCGGCGCTCGCCGTCGGGCCGGTTCCTGCCGCCCGATCCGAAGGCCGCCGAGCCCTACCGCTTCACGCCGCAGCTGGCGCTGCGGGTCGGCGTGCTCGCCGGGCTCGCCCTGCTGATCTTCGCGATCCTCTTCCTCCGGCTCTGGGCGCTGCAGGTGCTCTCGGGCGACCGGTACGTGAACGCGGCCCAGAACAACCAGCTGCGGACGATCCGGGTCGAGGCGCAGCGCGGCTCCATCCTCGACCGCTCGGGCCGCACGATCGTCTCGAACGTCCCGGGCACGGCTGTGCGGATCTGGACGGCCGACCTGCCCGAGGAGGGGCGCTACGCGATGTTCAAGCGGCTCTCGAAGATCCTCCGCGTGCCGCTGCCGAGGCTGACGAAGGCGCTCGAGGAGAACAAGGGCGATCCGCTGACCCCGATCCTCGTCAAGACGGCCGTGCACGAGGATCAGGTCGCGACGCTGCTCGAGCACCGGGCCGACTTCCCGGGCGTCGAGGTGACGAGCACCTATCTGCGCGACTACGAGCACAAGGCACTGGCGGCGCAGCTGCTCGGCTACGTCGGCGAGGTCTCGCCCGAGGAGCTGAAGCAGCTCGAGAAGTCGAAGGACCGCGACATCCGCGGCGGCGAGAAGATCGGCAAGACCGGGGTCGAGGCGGCCTACGACCGCTGGCTGCGCGGGACGCCCGGGATGGACCAGCTCCGCGTCGACTCTCTCGGCCAGCCGCTCGGGCGCTTCGAGCCGCGCCGGCCCGCCGTGTCGGGCTACAACGTCCGGCTGACGCTCGACGTCGGCCTGCAGCAGGCGGCTGAGCGCGCGCTCCGCGAGGGCATCGAGCTCGCCTACCAGGACGACCACTTCAACGCGAACGGCGGCGCGATCGTCGCGCTCGACCCGCGCGACGGCGCCATCCTGGCGATGGCGTCGAACCCGACCTACAAGCCGTCGGTCTACGTCGGCCGGGCGGACCCGAAGAAGCTCGAGCCGCTCGTCGTCGAGAAGGTCGCGAAGGAGTGGAACTACCCCGGCATCAACCGTGCGATCGCAGGCGTCTATCCGCCCGGCTCGACGTTCAAGCCGCTGACAGCGCTGGCTGCGATCTCGGACGGACTGCTGTCGCCGTACGAGTACCTCCAGTGCACGCCGTCCGCGACCTACGGGCTCGACGAGCAGAAGTTCAAGAACTGGAACCCGTACACGAACATGCCGATGACGCTCGCGACGGCGCTCTCGCAGTCCTGCGACACCTACTTCTACGACGTCGGCAACCGCTACTTCGAGCGAGGCGAGCGGGAGCGGCCGTACTGGACGAAGATGCAGGCCTGGGCGAAGAAGTTCGGCTTCGGCCAGCAGTCCGGGCTCGATATCGGCGGCGACGCGACCGGCCTCCTGCCCACGCCGGCGTGGCGGAAGGCCGTCGGCCGGACCGCCTGGGACAAGGCGTGGAACCCGGGCGACATGATCCAGATGGCGATCGGCCAGAAGGACATCAACGTGACGCCGCTGCAGATGGCGCGCTTCTACGCCGCGCTCGCCAACGGCGGCAAGCTCGTCACGCCGCATCTCGTGCAGGCGGCCGAGCGCCCGGCGGCGGAGGGCGAGCCGGCGGTGCCGGTGCTGACCTTCCCGGCGGCGCCGCCGAAGGAGATCGGGGTCGACCCGGCCGCGCTCGCCGTCGTCCGCGACGGCCTCTACGAGGCGACGCACGACGCGAACGGCACCTCCTCGGGCGTCTTCGGCAGCTTCCCGGTTCCGATCGCCGGCAAGACCGGCACGGCGGAGAAGGTCGTCAACCTGCCCGGCTACCCCGTCGGCCACCTCGAGGACCAGGCCTGGTGGTGCGGCTGGGGCCCGTTCGACGGCAACGACTACACCAGCTCGAGCGGTGCGAAGCGGACGCCGATCGTCGTCTGCGCGGTGATCGAGAACGGCGGTCACGGCGGCACGGTGGCGGCGCCGGCGGCGCTGAAGGTCTTCGAGTCCTGGTTCCGCGAGCACGCCGGCGTCCAGGGGGTCGTGGCGAGTGATTGAGTACGCCTCCCGCTCCCGTCCGGCCGCGCGCGAGCACGTCGACGTCGTCGGCTTCCTCCGCCGGCTCGACTGGATCCTCCTGTTCGCGGTCGGCGCGGTCGTCGCCTACGGCCTCTGGGCCGTGGCCGGGATCACCCGCTTCGACGTCGAGGGCGACCAGAACTACTACGTCGTCCGGCAGGCGATCGCGGCCGGCCTCGGCTTCGCCGGCTTCCTCGTCGTGCTCCTGATCGACCCCGACCGCTACCGCCGCGCGCAGAAGACGATCTACGTGGTCACGCTCGCCGGGATGCTGCTCGTCTTCCCGCTCGCCGACGCGACGCGCGGCTCGAAGCGCTGGATCGAGATCGGCCCCTTCCAGTTCCAGCCGTCCGAGTTCGGGAAGCTCCTCTTCGTGCTCGCGCTCGCCGGCTTCCTCGCCGACCGGGCGCGGCGCCTGCACGACCCGCGGGTGGTGCTGCAGGCGATCGGGCTGGCGGCGATCCCGATCGCACTCGTCTTCAAGCAGCCCGACCTCGGCACGGCGCTCGTCTTCGGCGCGGCGCTCATCGCCTGCCTGTTCATCGCCGGGATCCGCTGGAGCCACCTTGCATTGCTCGTCGGCATCGTCGCGCTGCTCGCATCCAGCGTCGTCTGGTTCCTGCCCGCGGCCGGCGTCGAGGTGCTCGAGCCGTACCAGGCCGCCCGGCTCAACTTCACGAACCTCGAGGAGGATCCCGGCGGCGCCGCCTACAACCAGACGCAGTCGATCACGGCGGTCGGCTCGGGCGGGCTCGACGGGCGCGGCGTCCAGGGGGCGACCCAGACGCGGCTGGACTACCTCCCCGAGCACCACACCGACTTCGTCTTCGCCGCGCTCGCGGAGCAGCGTGGCTTCTTCGGCGCCGCACTGCTGCTCGGCCTCTACCTGCTGATCGTCTGGCGCGGCCTCCGGGTGATCACGGTCGCACGCGACGCGTTCTGCGCGATCGTCGCCGGCGGGATCGTGATGGCCTTTCTCTTCCAGGTCTTCGTCAACGTCGGGATGACGATGGGGATCGCGCCGGTGACGGGGATTCCGCTGCCCTTCGTCACCGTCGGCGGCTCGTCGATGGTGGTGAACATCGTCGCGATCGGCATCCTGCAGGCGATCCATGCGCGCGGCCACCTCGGCCGCAGGCGGGCGCGCTGATGGCGAAGGGCCTGAGCCCGATGGCGATCTGGGGGCTGGCGCGCGAGCTCAAGTTCGCGGCGCAGGAGACGCGGCCGCTGCTGGTGAGCGGCGCGCTCTCGGAGCAGCTCGCAAAGGAGCTCTCGGGCGGCGCGGAGCCCGGCGCCGTCCGCGTCGGCGGCCGTGTCGAGGACGCTGCCTGCCTGATCCGGATCCTCGCCGGCGCGCCCAGTGAGGAGGACGAGCAGGAGCTCCGGGCTGCGAAGCGCGCCAAGGTGCCCGTCGTCGCCGTCCAGACCGGCACGGAGGACTTCGAGATCCCGTACGTGCTCGCGACCGACGTCGTCAAGTGCCGCCCCGGAGAGGGCTTCCCGATCGACGAGATCGCCGCCGCCGTCGCCGCCCGGCTCGGCGAGGCGGGAACCGGCCTGACGGCGCGCGTGCCGGTGCTGCGCGAGCCGCTCTGCAGGGCGATGATCGAGTCGTTCGCGCGCAGGAACGGGATCCTTGGGGTCGCGATCTTCGTCCCCGGCGCCGACTTCCCCGTCCTCACCCTGAACCAGATCAGGCTCGTGCTCCGGCTTGCCGCCGCGCACGGCGTCGAGATCGACCAGAAGCGGGTGCCGGAGGTGCTTGCCACCGTCGCGGCGGGATTCGGCTTCCGCGCCTTTGCGCGCCAGCTGCTCGGCGCGATCCCGGTCGGCGGCTGGGTCGGTCAAGGGAGGCGTCGCCTACGGCGGCACGCGAGCGCTCGGCGAGGGCGCCTGGCGCTACTTTCAGGCGCAGGTCACGGAATCCGCGGGAGCGGATCCCGTGACGCGCAAAGATCCCTAAAGGCGGCCGCTTCGCGGCCGCGCGGCCGCACGCTCCGCCGTCGATCAGCAGTTCTCCGTCCGGTCCAGGTCCTATGGTTCCGGAAACGACGGGAGGGAGGCGAGATGGTCGGTTCCGAGCACGCGGAAGAGCTGCTTCAGATCGAAGAAGCAGACGCTTGGTTCGAGTACCTGGAGGCCACACGAGCGCAGAACGAGACGCGCTACGCCGAGCTCGAGCCCTGGGCCTGGGCCCGCCTCTCCCAGCGGTTGCGCGCCGTCCGCGCGCGCCGGGCGCGGCTCCGCCCGGCAGCCGCGTAGGCCGCGAAACGCCTCGCATGAGCCTGCTGATACCCTCTCAGCAGGCCATGCCTACCGCTTTCACACCCAATCGCAGCGCGCGACCGGCCGCTTCCGCGGCCGTGTCTTTGCGCGCGCTCACTCTAGGAGAAGCATTTGTCCCCGTGGTTTCGCAGGAAGAAGAAGCAAGAATCAACCGAGCAGCCGGCGACAGTCGTCGCCCCGCCAGCTCCACAGCCGACACAGGCTGAGCAGACCTCCGCAACGGCTCCGGCCGATGCGACAACCGATCCGAGGAAGCGCCGTCGCGGCAATCGCGGTGGACGCGGTCGCAAGAAGCCCGGCGCCGGCGCGACCGCCGAGAGTCCGGCGGAGACGACCGAAAAGCCCGAGCAGAAGCCCGCGCAGCAACGTCGCGAGCGCAAGCCCGCCGCCGAGCGGAGCCAGCGCCAGGAGCGCCGCGCCAACCAGCAGGGCAACCGCCGCCGCGTCCCCCAGAAGCGCGCGCCGCTGCCGAAGGCCAAGCGCGAGCTCCTGATCTCCGTCGACGTCGGCGAGCAGCGCGTCGCCATCGTCGAGGACGACCGCGTCGCCGAGGTCTACCTCGAGCGGCCCGAGCGCCGCTCGATCGCCGGGAACATCTACCTCGGCACCGTCGACAACGTCCTGCCCGGGATGGAGGCGGCGTTCGTCGAGATCGGCCTCGAGAAGAACGGCTTCCTCTACGTCGACGAGATCGTCGTGCCCGAGCTCGAGGGCAAGCGGCACGGCAAGAAGATCACCGATCTGATCGCCCGCGGCCAGCAGATCCTCGTCCAGGCGGTCAAGGACCCGATGAAGACCAAGGGCGCGCGGCTGACGACCGAGATCTCGCTCCCCGGCCGCTTCCTCGTCTTCGTCCCGCAGGGCGAGGGCCTCGGCGTCTCGCGCCGGCTCGACGACGCCGAGCGCACGCGCCTGAAGGACATCATCAAGAAGCTCGACGTCAAGGAGGGCGGCGTCATCGTCCGCACCGCGGCCGAGGGCGCCTCGGCCGAGGACGTCGAGCGCGACCTCGTCTTCCTGCAGCGGCTCTGGAAGACGGTGCAGGCGCGCGCGAAGACCGCGAAGGCGCCGTCGCTCGTCTACCAGGAGGCCGAGCTGCCGCTGCGGATCGTCCGCGATCTCTTCGCCGGCGACTTCGAGAGCGCCCAGATCGACCACGAGCGCACGTACAAGCGGATCGTCGGCTACCTGAAGAAGACCTCGCCGCACATGCTCGAGCGCGTGCACCGCTACAAGGAGAAGACGCCGCTCTTCGAGGGCACGGGCGTCGACGCCGAGATCCGCTCGACCCTGAACCGGCGCGTCGACCTCCCGTCCGGCGGCTACCTGATCTTCGACTACGCCGAGGCGTTCACCGTCGTCGACGTCAACACGGGCCGCTTCGTCGGCTCGCGCTCGAAGAACTCGACCGGCAGGCTCGAGGACACGATCACGAAGAACAACCTCGAGGCGGTCAAGGAGGTCGTGCGCCAGCTCCGGCTGCGCGACATCGGCGGGATCATCGTCATCGACTTCATCGACATGGCGAACCCGAAGAACCGGGCGACCGTCGAGGAGGCGCTCCGCACCGAGCTCGAGCGCGACCGGACGAAGACCTACGTCGTCGAGATCTCCCCGCTCGGCCTCGTCGAGATGACACGCCAGAACGTCACCGACGGCCCGCGCGAGATCCTGACCAAGAAGTGCCCGACCTGCGCCGGCGACGGCATCGTCGTCTCGGAGGCGTCGGCCGCGCTCGAGGTGGAGCGGCGTCTGCGCACGCTCGCCTCCGGCTCCCGGGCGCAGGCATTCCAGATCGAGGTCAACCCGAAGACGATGTCGCTCCTGCTCGGCAAGGGCGGCTCGCGCCTGGCCGAGATCGAGGAGGCGTCGAAGAAGCGCTTCTTCCTCGCGCCGAAGGAAGGCGTCCACGCCGACCACGCCGCCGTGCTGGCTGAGGGCAAGCTCGTCGACCTGCAGCCGCCGACGCCGATCGCCGAGGGCACCGAGGTCGATCTGAAGCTCGTCGAGGTGGACAAGCACGACGCCGGCTCCGCAGTGGGCAAGCTCGACGGCATCGACGTCGTCGTCGGCGGCGCCGCCAAGCTCGTCGGCAAGAAGGCGAAGGTGCGCGTCGAGCGCGTGCTCGACGGTGTCGCCTACGCGACGGCGCTGAACGGCGTCGAGGCGCCGGCCGACCCGATCACGTTCGAGAGCGAGGCCGAGAAGCCGACCCGCGCCCCGAGCCGCGCCAAGAAGACGGCGGAGACGGAGGAGCCCGAGGTCGAGTCCGACGCCGCGCTCGAGTCGACGGACACGGAGGCCGAGGAGCCGGAAGCCGGCGCAGCGGAGCCCGAGCCCGAGGACGAGGACGAGGCGGAGGAGGCGACCGAGGCCGTGGCCGAGGGCGCGGAGACCGCTCCGGCGAAGAAGAAGACGCGCCGCGGCTCGCGCGGCGGCCGCAACCGGAAGAAGAAGCCCGCCGTGGCGACCGACGGATCCGAGCCCGCAGAGGCGCCCGAAGCGGAGGCTGCCGAGGAGGCTTCGACCGCCGCGACGCCGCGCATCCACGTTCCCGACTTCGAGCTCGGCGACGAGCCGAAGCCGAAGCCGGCCCGGAAGCGGACGCCGAAGCCGAAGCCCGGCGTTGAGGAGACGCCCAGCGCCGAGGAGGGCGACGGCGAGGCGGCCGAGCAGGTCGTCGAGGCGGTCGCCGAGGAGACGGACGGCGCCGAGGCGACGCCGCCCAAGAAGAAGACGCGCCGCGGCTCCCGGGGCGGCCGCAACCGGAAGAAGCCGGCCGCCGCGGCAACGGCGGCCGAGAACGGCGGCGAGCCTGCTGCCGAGACGCCGGAGCCGCAGGTCGAGGCCTCGACGAACGGCGGCGATCCGGCGGCGGACGACTACGTGCCGATGTCGGAATGGCTCGACGACCTGGACGCCTAGTCGCTACACTTCTCGGCTCTCGCGGGTCCTGCCCGCGTTTTTCTGCGCTTATGAGTACCTACGCGATCATCTCAGTCGGTGGCAAGCAGTACCGCGTCCGCGAGGGCGAGACGCTGCTCGTCGACCGGCTCAAGCACGGCGCGGGGAACTCCTTCCAGCCGAAGGTGCTGCTGATCGGCGGCGACGGCAACACCGATCTCTCGCCGAGCGCGACGGTGACCGCGAGCGTGGTCGCAGACGTCAAGGGCGACAAGATCCGGATCGGCAAGTACCGGCCGAAGAACGGCTACAAGAAGCACACCGGCTTCCGCGCCAGCCTCTCGGAGATCAAGATCGAGTCGATCGGCGGCGCCAAGAAGGCGGCCGCGAAGAAGACCGAGGCGGCGCCGGCGAAGAAGGCCGAGACGGCCGCGAAGGCCGAGGCTGCGGCACCCGCTACGGACGACCACGTCAAGGGGATGCCGTCGGGCTACGAGGACCTGACCGTGGCGCAGATCAAGGAGCAGTCGGCCGGCTGGAACCGTCCGATGCTCGACGCCGCGCTCGAGTACGAGCAGGCCCATGGCAAGCGCAAGGGCGCGATCGCCGCGATCGAGCACGCCCTCGCCGAGAAGGAGAGCGACTAATGGCTCACAAGAAAGGCCTCGGCTCCTCCCGGAACGGCCGCGACTCGAACGCGCAGCGCCTCGGCGTCAAGATCTTCGCCGGGCAGAAGGTGAAGGCCGGCATGATCATCGTCCGCCAGCGCGGGACGCGGTTCCGCCCCGGCGCGGGCACCGGCATCGGCCGCGACGACACGATCTTCGCCAAGCGCGAGGGCACGGTCGAGTTCCGCACCTCCGGCGAGAAGCGCTTCATCTCGGTCGCCGAGACCGCGTCCACCACCGAGGACTGACATGAGTCTCGCGGGCCGCGAAGCGGCCCCTTCAGGGGTCTTCGCGCGATGAGCGTCCGCTTCTGCGGATGCTCATCCTGCGCAAGCTAGAACTGTGTTCCACGATCGCGCCCGCATCCAGGTGCTGGCGGGCCGCGGCGGCGACGGAGGCCTGAGCTTCCGGCGCGAGAAGCACGTGCCCAAGGGCGGTCCCGACGGCGGTGACGGCGGCCGCGGCGGCGACGTCGTCCTGGTCGCCGACGCCAGCCTGCGCGACCTCTCCTCGTTCCGGGCGAAGATCAAGTTCAAGGCGGGCCGCGGCGAGCCGGGCCGAGGCGCCCGCAAGCACGGCGCCGACGGCGCCACGATCGAGCTCGCAGTCCCGGTCGGGACGCAGGCGTACGGGACCGAGGGCGAGCTGATCGCCGATCTCGCGCGTCCCGATGCGCGCGTCGTCCTCGCCCGCGGCGGCCAGGGTGGGCGGGGCAACGCACGCTTCGCGACGCCCGTCCGCCAGACGCCGCGGTTCGCCGAGGTGGGGGAGCCGGCCGACGAGGCGGAGGTGGAGCTGCGGTTGAAGCTCCTCGCCGACGCGGCGATGGCCGGTCTGCCGAACGCGGGCAAGTCGTCGCTCCTGCGCCGGCTCTCGAACGCGAAGCCGAAGGTCGCCGACTACCCGTTCACGACGCTCGCGCCGGTGCTCGGGACGGTCGAGTCGCCGGACGGCGCGCAGCTCACCGTCGCGGACATCCCCGGCTTGATCGAGGGTGCGAGCGAGGGGATCGGCCTCGGTCACGAGTTCCTCGCCCATCTCGAGCGCGCCCGCCTGCTGCTGCACGTGATCGACTCGTCCGAGGAGGACGTCGAGGAGCGCTTCCGCACGATCGACACGGAGCTCTCGCTCTACGGCGCCGGCCTCGACGAGCGTCCGCAGGCGATCGTCCTGAACAAGATCGATCTGCTCCCGGAGCTGCCCGCGTTCCCGCTCGAGGACGAGCGCGTCGTCGACGTCTTCCCGGTCTCCTGCGCCACCGGCGCCGGCATCGACGAGCTGAAGCTCGCGCTCTTCCGGCTCTGCCCGGCCGCGCCCGAGCCCGTCTTCGAGGAGGCGCCCGAGCTGCCGGAGTTCCTCGAGTACCGGCCGCAGCCGCCCGCGCGCAGGACGTACAGGATCTACCGCACCGACCGCGGCTTCCGGATCATCGGTGACGCGCCGCAGGGCGACGAGCTCGAGGCGGTGCTCAGGGCCGCCGGCGCCCGCAAGGGCCAGGAGGTCGAGATCGGCGAGGAGACGCTGGAATGGCAGTGATGACGACCCAGATCGGCATCCTCGGCGGCCGGTTCGACCCGCCGCACCTCGGCCACGTCGCGCTCGCGGAGGCGGCCGTGGCGCGCTTCGGCATCGACGACCTTCACGTCACGGTCGTCGCCGACGCGGCGCACAAGCCCTCCGAGGCGCCGGTCGGGGACCGCCTTGCCATGGCCGAGCTCGCGTTCTCCGAGCTCGACGCAACCGTCGAGCTGGAGACGCACCGCTATACCGTCGACGCGCTCGAGGCCGCCGGCTACGACGACCCGATCTTCCTGGTCGGCGCCGACGAGCTGGCCGCATTCCCGACCTGGAAGGACCCGGAGCGGGTGCTCGAGCTGGCGCGGCTCGGGGTCGCCACGCGTCCGGGTTACGCGCCGGCGACCGCCTCGCCACGCATCCAGATCTTCGAACTGGAGCCCCATCCGGTTTCCTCGTCCGAGATCCGCCGTCGCGCGCAATCCGGCGAGCCGCTCGACGGCCTCGTTGCGCCTGCCGTCGCCCGGTACATCGAGGAACACAGGCTTTACCGCCGCAGTTGACGTCCGGATTTCGTGGCTACACTGAGAGCTCTGACTTCGCTCGAACAAGCACGCCGGATCGCCGCTCTCGCGGGCGAGAAGCTGGCAGAAGACGTCGTCATTCTCGACATGAGGCCCGTGTGCGTCTACACGGATTTCTTCGTGCTCGCGACCGGCCGAAACGCCCGCCAGACGAAGGCGATCTTCGACGAGGTGCACGGGCAGCTGAAGGCGGACGGCAAGATCCTCCCGCGCGCGGTCGACGGCGCCACGGAGGCGGAGTGGATCATCGCCGACTACCTCGACGTCGTCCTGCACATCTTCACTCCCGAGACCCGCGCCTTCTATCGGCTCGAGGACCTCTGGGGCGACGTCCCCGCGGTCGACGTCGAAGCCGCGACGGCCTAGCTACAATCTCCGAGACCCAGGGGCCATAGCTCAGCTGGGAGAGCGTCTGGCTGGCAGCCAGAAGGTCGCCGGTTCGAGCCCGGCTGGCTCCACTATCGGCGCAGGTCACAGGATCTGCGGAAGCAGATCTGTGACGCGCGAAGACCCCTGAAGGTCGCTCGCTTCGCCGGCTCCGGTCTCGCCTGTGAGAAGGTCTTTGCCGTGGTGAACCGGCAGATCACGCTTGCGCTCGCGCCCGGAGGGTTTCCCGAAGGAGTCGGACTTCGCGCTCGTCGAGGGCGCGGTGCCGTCGCCGGGGCCCGGCGAGGTGCTCGTGCGCTCGCAGTGGCTCTCGGTCGACCCGTACATGCGCGGGCGGATGAGCACGGCGCGCTCGTACGCGAAGCCGACCGAGGTGGGCGAGCCGATGACGGGGCAGGCGGTGGGGGAGGTCGTCGAGAGCCAGGATCCGCGCTTCGCGCCGGGCGACCTCGTCGTCGGGCAGCTCGGCTGGCAGGACTACGCCGTCGCCCGCGGCGGCTCGCTCCGAAAGCTCGACCCCGACCTGGCGCCGCCGCAGACCGCGCTGCACGTCCTCGGTGCGACCGGCCTCACCGCCTACTTCGGCCTCTTCGACGTCGGCGAGGCCAAGCCGGGCGACACCGTCGTCGTCTCCGCTGCGTCCGGGGCGGTCGGCCAGGTCGTCGGCCAGCTCGCGAAGATCGCCGGGTGCGGCCCGGTCGTCGGGCTCGCCGGGTCGGCCGAGAAGGTCGCCGACCTCACCGGCCTCTACGGCTACGACGTCGGCATCGACTACAAGCGCGACGACGTCAACGGTCGGCTGAAGGAGGCGTGCCCGAACGGCGTCGACGTCTACTTCGACAACGTCGGCGGCGCTCTCTCCGAGACGATCTTCCGGCGGCTCGCCCTCGGCGCGCGCATCCCGGTCTGCGGGCAGATCTCCCAGTACAACCTCGCCGAGCCGGAGCTCGCGCCGCGCAACCTCGGCTTCCTGATCGTCTTCCGCGCGCGGCTCGAAGGGTTCCTGATCTACGACTACGCCCATCGCTTCCCCGAAGGCCTGCAGCGCCTCGGCCGCTGGCTCGCCGAGGGCAAGCTCACCTACCGGGAGGACGTGACCGACGGGCTCGAGAACGCGCCCGCTGCGTTCATGGGGATGCTCCGCGGCGAGAACCGCGGCAAGGCGCTCGTCCGGATCAGCTGACCGGGACGCCCGCCGCCTGGAGCGCCCGGCGCAGCATCAGCGCGTTCGCCGGCGCCTGCGCGACCTCGCCCTTGGCCGGGTCGCCCGCGACCTCCTCCGGCTCGAGGCCCTCGAGGCCGGTGGAGGGCATCGCCGAGCGGCCGTTGTTGTTGAACATCGCATAGACCGACTCCGTCTCGCCGGCCAGCTCCCGCAGCGGCGCGACCCACTCCTCGAGCTCCTCCTCCGAGTAGAGATAGTCGAAGCGGTCGGCCGCGCTGCCCGTGCGCTTGTTCCAGGTCGAGGCGTTCCGGCCGTGGAAGCGCACGTAGGCCGTCTCGCTCGTCCTTCCGATCACGGTCGGGACGAGGTTCTTCGCGTCCGTCCGCGGCGCATCGACCATCACGTAGCTCGCGCCGATCGACTCGAGGAACGCGAGCGTCTGCTCACGGTTCTCCTCGTCCAGCCAGCTTCGGTGCCGGAACTCGACGAGCGGCAGGTCGCCGTCGAGCTGCTCGACCGCCCACGCGAGATAGTCGAGCGAGATCGGCTTGTAGACGATGTAGGACGGGAACTGGAGCAGGACGCCGCCGAGCTTGCCGCGCTCGCGCAGCGGCTCCAGCGCCCGGTGGAAGCGGCGGAAGACCTCGGCGCGCAGCTCCCGTGGCGGCCGGTCGACGCGGCCGCGGTCGTCGACGGGCATCACGTCGCGCAGGTCCTCGGGCAGCGACTCGAGCTTGACCGGATGGCGCGTCATCAGCCCGAACGCCTTCACGTGCATCGTGAAGTCCTCCGGTGTCCGCTCCGCCCAGTTCGCCACGAGCTCCGCGTCCGGGAGGCGGTAGTAGGTCGAGTTCGCCTCGACGGTGTCGAAGCGCTCGGCGTAGTGCCGGATCCGCGCCTCGCCCGAGCGGACGTTCTTCGGATACCAGACCTTCGTCAGCGTCTCGTCGGCCCACGAGCACGTGCCGACGCGAACGGTGGCGCTCATCCCGCGATCGTAGACCGCGGGATGAGCGTTCCGTCTGGAGCTACGTCGCGACGACCGTCAGCTCGCGTGAGGCGGCGCCGCCGTTCGCCGTGTTGGCGTCGAGGCGGACGACGTAGGTCGACTTCTTCGCGGGCTTGAAGCCCGTCAGCCGGAAGCGGGCGACCGCGTCCGGGCCGAGCGTCGTCGCGGGCTGGCCGGTCGCAACCTGCCTGCCGCGCAGGAAGACGCGGAAGTTGATCCCGACCGTGTCGCCGGTGCGGAGGTTCGCCGCCAGCTCGCGCAGCGGCACGGCGACGGCAGGCGCGGCGATCCCGCCGCGCACCTTGACGAGCGGGTTCCTCGCGTCGACGGACTTCGCCGCGGCGCGGAAGCGGGCGAGGGCGGGCTTCGCAGCGCCGCTCTTCGTCAGCAGGCCGCTCTGCCAGACGCTCGTCTCGTCGTCCCGGAAGATGAACCAGATGAACATGTCGACGCGCGGATCCTTCTTCGCGAGTCCGATCGCCTGGGTCGTGTACGAGGCCTGCTGGGCGCGCGAGACGCCGTTCGGCTCGCCGTCCTGCTTCGTCTCGTGGCCGTACTCGGTGATCCAGATCTTGACGCCCTTGCGCTTGAACCACTTGTCGAGCGACTGCTCGAAGCGCGGCAGCGACGTCAGCGTCACGTTCGGCCACTTCACCTTCTGGGTCGGCTTCAGGTAGAGCGGCGTCGGATACGGGTGGTGCGCCCACGCGTCGAACTTGAGCCGCGGGTTGGCGGCGGCGACGAGCTGGGCGAAACGCCCGGGCGAGTGCGTGTCCGAGTTGCCGTTCAGCTTCTTGTCCCGGCCGTGCGACGAGGTCGAGCCGATCGCGACCTTCGCGCGTGAGTTGCCGGCCTTGATCCCGGCGTACGCCGCCGCGTACATCTTCGCGTAGAGGCGCGGCCCCACCGAGCGGCCCTTGGCGTCGAACTGCGGCGAGAGGAAGAGCTGCAGATTCGACTCGTTCCAGACCGAGTAGCGCCCGACCCACGGGTACTGGGCGTAGCGGCCGGAGTAGCGGGCCGCGACGGCCCGCGAGAAATTCTTCAGGTCGTTGACGTTCCGGGGGACGTTGTTCGGCGTCTTGCCGCCGTTCGCCCACTTGGGCGTGCCCCAGATCGTGATGATCACCTCGAGACCCCGCTGCTGTGCGTTGCGGACGAGCTCGTCGATGTCCGAGAACCGATACGCCGGGTCGAAGGGATTGGCCGCGTTCGTCGGCCGCGTCGGCGCCGTCTTCGACCAGTCGACGAGCGTGCGCACGATCGTTGCGTTCGCGCTCCGCGCCTGGCCGAGCACCTCGGCTCGATTCGGGTTCCAACGGAAGGCGACGTCATCGTGGAAGCCGATGTACATCCGCGGCGCCGAGCTTGCGACCGCCGGTGAAAGCAGTGCTGCAAGGGCCGCGACGAGGAAGAGCTGCGTCACTCGATTCACGGGCATCTCCTTTGCAAGTGATATGACCTGCAAAGCGTAACCGCCCGGTGTGAGGACGGTGTTAGCTCCGTTTTTGGCTTGTTCGAGCCGTTCAGGCGGCCGTGCGGAGCGCTTCGATCTCGCGCGAGACGGCGAGCCGCTCGAGTGCCGTCGCCTCGATCTGGCGCACGCGCTCGCGTGTGATCCCGAGCCTGCGTCCGATCTCCTCCAGCGACTGTGGCTCCTCGACGCCGAGGCCGTAGCGGAGGCCGAGCACCGTCTGCTCCCGCTCCGGAAGGGTCTTCAGCGCCTTGTGCAGCGTCGACTCGGTCAGGCTGACCTCGACCTCCTCCTCGACGCCGCCCTCGGCGACGCCGACGAGATCGCCGATCGAGGCGTCGTTGTCCTCGCCGAGCGGCTTGTCCAGGCTCGTGACCGCGCGCGCGGCCTCCCGGACCTCCTTCAGGTGCTTCAGCGAGATCTTCGACGCGTCCGAGATCTCCTCGTCGGTCGGCGGCCGGCCGAGCTTGGCGACCAGCTCGCGCTCCGCCCGCCCGATCTTCTGCTCGCGGTCGGCGATGTGCACGGGAATGCGGATCGTGCGCGACTTGTTCGCGACGCCGCGCTGCACCGCCTGCCGGATCCACCACGTCGCATAGGTCGAGAACTTGAAGCCTCGCCGCCAGTCGAACTTCTCGACGGCCCGGATCAGCCCGATCACACCCTCCTGGATCAGGTCGAGGAGCGAGAGCCCGTGGCCCTGGTACTTCTTCGCGATCGAGACGACGAGACGAAGGTTCGAGTTGATCATCCGGTTCTTCGCCGCGACGTCGCCGCGCTCGATCAGCTTCGCCAGCTCGACCTCCTCGGCGGCGGTCAGCAGCGGGTAGCGCCCTGCCTCGTTGAGGAACAGCTGCAGCGAGTCGGTGGTCGCCGCCGCGAGGTCGCCGTTGACGTAGGTCGCGTCCACGGCTGTTGTGCGGCCGCAGTCGTCCGAGAGGCTGATCCCGCGCTCCTCGAGCTCCTGATAGAGCGTCTCGAGCTCCTCGTCCTCGAGCTCCAGATCCTGGATCGCGGCGCTGAACTCGGAGAGGTTGAGGCAGCCTGCCTCCTCGCCGGCGTCGAGCATGGGTGCGAGTGTCTCGCGGCTCATCGGTGTGGTCTTCCCCTCGTCTCTGTCAAGCGTAACCCTGTCCGAAACGGACATCTAGCCCTGAGCGCCGTCTCTTGCGATCGTGATGAAGATGGCACGGTCCCGTTTCCCACCCGTTCGAGAGCCGTCCCTAGCGTGGACGGTGTCGTCGAAGAGGAGGTTGGGGGATGCGAAAACGCTCCGTTCGAGCGGTGCTGGCTCTGCTGCCGGCGCTCGCCTCGCTCGCGGGTGCCGGCGGGGCCCAGGCCCACAGCCTGATCAACGCGGGGAACGTCTACGACAACGGGAGCCAGTGCGTCTACAACTGGACGGCGCAGGCCCACTCGTACAACTCGATGCTCGTCCGCTCGCTGACGAACTCGCCCCCGTTCCACTTCCCGCTCGCGAACTGCACGTACAGCAACGCGAAGCCGAGCGGCTATCTGGCCGGGCGGTGGGAGTCGTGGAAGTGGGGGCCGAACGTCGGGGCGTGGCTCGTCTGCGGGACACAGGGATGGAACTACGGCGGGGGCGTCGAGCTGCAGGTCGGCCGGTCGACCACCGGCTGCGGCGGTGGCTACTACCTGCTCCAGGGTGGAGCCTTCGTCTACAACGGCGGCTGGGTGGGCGGCTGGCTGACAACCGACTACGAGTGGCTCTGGTCGTGAAGGGGGTGACGGAATGAGACGTCGACTGCTGCTGCTCGGGTTCGCGGCGCTCGTGGCGGCCGTGCTTGGAGTCGGACTTGCCGCCTCGCGCGGCCAGGACGAGCCCACGCACGCACCCGATCCCGGCGCCGACGAGGTCTACGTCGCGGGACCGGACGGTGAGGCGTTGAAGTGCAACGGGAAGCTGGTCAAGGTGAAGCGATCGGCGCTCGGCGGCAGGGTGCCGCCGTTGACGCCGGCTCAGGCCGCGCAGCGGAGCGTCCTGCTCGAGCCGCGGGCGCGAGTGGCACGCTGCGAGAAGGGGGCAACGGGCAAGGAGACGGGCGGCGCGGTCTTCGTCGACGCGGGCAGTCCGTAGCCGTTTGCGATCGAGAGGTGGGCGCCGGTTTCCGGGTCCACCTCTCGTTACACTCTCAGTGTGATCTGGGAGCTCGTGTTCATGCTCGTGATCCTGAAGATCCCGGTCGTGTATCTCTGCTGGGTCGTCTGGTGGGCCGTCCGGGCTGAGCCGGAGCCGCTCGAGGGAGCGGGGAGGCTCGTGTCGCCGCTTCCACGCGATCCCGACTGCGGCTGGCGTCGGCAACGGCTCGAGCGCAGTCGCCGCGGCCGTCCCAATCCCGCGCGGCGGCGGACGCGTCGGCAGGCCGGGCCGTGTCGCCTACGCTCGCGGTAGGCTGGCACCGTGAGCTCGTACGAGGGCGCCGACGCACATCGCTGGTCGACCGCTGACACCGTCGCGGGCTTTCTCGCGACGATCTCGATCTTCGCGAGCGCGATCGGGCTGGTCTGGCGTCCGGCCCGGATCGTGCCGGCCGCGGTCCTGGTTGCGCTGATCGCGGCCCGGATGTCGGCCCGCAACCAGCGGATCGCCTTCTACGCCGTCATCGCGGGCGTGATCTGCTGGACGGTCGGAATGTCGATCGCGGTCATCACCGAGAATCCCCTCTACTAGCGGTGAGCGGGCACGACGTCGACGGGCTGAACGCCGGCTACGCGCGCCTGCTGCTCGAGGACTACCTCGAGAACCCGGATGCGGTGCCGCCCGAGTGGCGCGAGCTGTTCGAGAGCGGCGACAGCGAGCTCGTCGCGTCGCATCCGGGACTGCTGCGCCTGCTGGAGACGCTCGAGCGGGACAACGGCGCCAACGGCCATCCGCGAGGTCGTCGCTCCGTCCGCTCCGGCGCCCGTACCCGCAGCGCCGGAGCCGCCCGCAGCGGAGGTCGACGAGACGCTGCTCGGCGCCGTCGCCGCGGCGATGGCGCTCGTCAAGGCGCACCGCATGCACGGCCACCTCGCGGCCCGCCTCGACCCGCTCGGCTCCGAGCCGCTCGGCGATCCGGCGCTCGACGAGACGCGCCTGATCCCGCCGCTGACGCCGGAGCTGCAGGAGCGCATCCCCGCCACGCTCCTCCGCGTCCATGTCCCGGGCGAGACGCTGAAGGAAGCGCTGCCGAACCTCCGCGCCGTCTACAGCGGGACGATGGCCTATGAGATCGAGCACCTCTCCGACCACGCCGAGCGTGTCTGGCTTCGCCAGGCGATCGAGTCGAGCCGCTATCGCCAGCCGCTCGCGCCCGAGGAGCGTGTCCGCCTGCTCCGCTCGCTCGCCCGGGCCGAGGGGTTCGAGCAGTACCTGCGCCGCGCGTTCCTCGGCCAGAAGCAGTTCTCGCTCGAGGGCCTCGACGCGATGATGCCGATGCTCGACGAGTCGATCGAGCTGGCGGCGGACGCCGGAGCCCACGAGGTCGTGATCGGGATGGCGCACCGCGGCCGCCTGAACGTGCTCGTGCACACGGTCGGCCGTTCCTACGAGTCGATCCTGCGCGAGTTCGAAGGCGAGCGGACGATCGACGCGGTCGTCGTCAACGACGAGGGCGGAACGGGTGACGTCAAGTACCACCTCTCCGCGACCGGGACCCGCAAGACCGAGTCCGGCGAGGTCACGATCACGCTCGCCCCGAACCCGAGCCACCTCGAGGCGGTCGATCCGGTCGTCGAGGGCTGGACGCGCGCCGAGCAGACCGACCGTTCGAGCGGCGCCGGCATCCACGATCCCTCCGTCGCGCTGCCGATCCTGATCCACGGCGACGCGTCGTTCGCGGGCCAGGGCGTCGTCGCCGAGACGCTCAATCTCTCCAGCCTCGACGGTTACACCACCGGCGGCACGCTCCACCTGATCTCGAACAACCAGGTCGGCTTCACGACCAACCCGAACGAGGGCCGCTCCACGCGCTACTCGAGCGACCTCGCCAAGGGGTTCGACATCCCGATCATCCACGTGAACGCCAACGATCCGGAGGCCGCGATCGCGTCGGTGCGGCTCGCGCTCGCCTACCGGCAGGAGTTCGGCCACGACATCGTCGTCGACCTCGTCGGCTACCGCCGCTTCGGCCACAACGAGCAGGACGAGGCCGCGTACACGCAGCCGTTGATGGTCGCGCAGATTGCGCAGCAGCAGACCGTCGGCCAGCTCTACGCCGCCCAGCTCGTCGGCGACGGTGTGCTCTCCGAGGACGAGGCGCGGGCGCTCTTCGAGGAGACGCAACGGGAGCTTCGCGCAGCTCACGACAAGCTGCAGGCGTCGTTCGCGGAACCGCGCCCGACGAAGGAGGGCCGGATCCCGGCCGACACCGGCGGCGCCGTGGTCACGGCCGTGCCGGCCGAGCGGCTCCACGCGCTGAACGACCAGCTGCTCCAGGTGCCGGAGGGCTTCGAAGGCAACGAGAAGCTGCTGAAGCAGCTCGACCGCCGCCGCGAGCGGATGCACGAGGGCGGGATCGACTGGGGCCAGGCCGAGGCGCTCGCCTTCGCGAGCCTGCTGGTCGAGGGGATCCCGATCCGCATCTCGGGCCAGGACACCGAGCGCGGCACGTTCTCGCACCGCCACGCCGTCCTGCACGACCAGCGCACGGGCGAGACGCACGCGCCGATCCAGGCCCTTCCCGACGCGGGCGCCTCGTTCGAGATCTACAACTCGCCCCTGTCGGAGTACGCCTGCCTCGGCTTCGAGTACGGCTACGCCGTGGCGGCGCCGGACGCGCTCGTGCTCTGGGAGGCGCAGTACGGCGACTTCGTCAACGGCGCGCAGATCGTGATCGACCAGTTCCTCGTCGCCGGACTCTCGAAGTGGGAACAGACCTCACGGCTGACGCTGCTGCTGCCGCACGGCTACGAGGGCAACGGGCCTGAGCACTCGAGCGCGAAGCTGGAGCGGTTCCTGCAGCTCGCCGCGCAGGAGAACGTCCGCGTCGCGAACGTCACCACGGCGGCTCAGTACTTCCATCTCCTCCGCCGCCAGGCGCTCGACGCGACGGCGCGGCCGCTGGTCGTGATGACGCCCAAGGGGCTGCTGCGGCTGAAGCAGGCGGCGTCGACGCTTGCCGATCTCTCCGAGGGCCGATTCGAGCCCGTGCTGGACGATCCCGGCGCCGACCGGAACACCGTGACGAGGCTCGTGCTCACTTCCGGCAAGCTCTACTACGACATCCAGGGTCACGAGGAGCGCGCGAATGCGTCCGCGGTCGCCGTCGCCCGGATCGAGCAGCTCTATCCGTTCCCGGTCGAGCCGGCGGCGGCGCTGACCTCCGCGTACCCGCAGCTCCGCGAGCTCGTCTGGGCGCAGGAGGAGCCGCAGAACATGGGTGCCTGGCGGACGATCCGGCACCGGCTCGAAGCTGCCGCGCCGGACGGTGTCCCGGTCGCCTATGTCGGCCGGCCGTGGCGCGCCAGCCCGAGCGAGGGGTACCCGACCGCGCACAGGGTCGAGCAGGACCGCATCGTCCGCGAGGCGCTGGGCCGCGCCGGGTAGCCGCTAGAGCTTTGGCTTGCGGCGGGCCGCCAGGATGGCCGCCGCGATCTTCGGCCCGTGCGTGCGGGCCGCGAGCATCATCTGGCGGCGCTGCGCGGGCGGTAGCCGGCGCCAGAGGTAGAAAGCGCCGTAGGCGAGACCGACCGGGCTGGTGGGGCGGATGCGGGGCACGGCGGCATGTTCGCACATGCGGCCGGGCGGCCGTCCGCTACGAGCTCGGATCGTCGTCCGAGCTACCGGCGTCCTCGTCGGGCAGGGCACCCGAGAAGCCGGCAGGGACGATCGGCCCCGAGTCGTCGGACGAGGCGGACGGGCGCGACTTGTCGCGTTTCGGCCGCTCCTTCCTCTCCGTCGGCGGCTCGACGACCGGCGGTTGGACGACCGGCGGCTGGACGACCGGCTGCTCGACGACCGTGGCGAGCGTGCGTCCAGGATCGGCGGCAACCGGCACCTCGGGCTGGGCAGGCGTGGGAGCGGGGGTCGGCGCCGGCGTGGGGGTGGGCGTCGGGGTCGGCGAGGGCCGGCGTGGGGGCGTAGGTGTCGGCGTCTGCGGGGCAGGGCGAGGCTTCATCGGCAGCGGCGAGGTGGCCGGGGCAGTCGGCCGGGAGGGTGCCGTCGGCACGGGCAGGGGCGCCGAGACGATCACCGAGCTGGAGGTAGGTGTGGAGGCGGTAGGACGGGGCTTCGGCACGGTCCGGCGCGGCGCCGGGGGGCGAGCGCGCGACACTGCTTCGGCCGGTGCAATGCGGATCACCGTCACGGCGCTCGGGGCGCGATCGGCGATGACGGGAGGGCTGGCCTCCGGCACCGCCTCGTCGATGACGAGCTTCGGAAACGCCATTGCGGCGGCCCCTCCGAGTACCGCGAGCGCTACCGTGAGCGCGCGCGCAAACATCAGTCTCATGAAACTCCCCCTCCCTGCCGAAACACCTACAGGGGACTTATCGGCAGCGAGTCGGGGAACTGAAGGGCGAATATGCTGGGGAGCTTCAAGATCAAGCTGGTCGGGACCTTCCTGGCGCTGTCCGTCGTGCCTCTCGCTGCTGCATTCTGGGGATTCAGTGCCGTCGCTGAGCGCAGTGTCACAAGCAGCGTAGACGGCCGTCTCGAAGCCGGCCTGAACGCGGGCCTGGCGGCCTTCGAGGACGAGCGGCAGAGCGCGGCTGCTGCCGCGGAGCGGCTCGGGCGCGACCCGGAGTTCCAGGCTGCGCTCGCCAGGCGCGATCGGGTGGCGCTCAGGCGATTGCTGCCGAAGTCACCGCCGCTGCGCGTCGAGACCCCCGACGGCTTCGCCGTGGGGCGGGTGCCGGCGAGCGCGGCCGAGACGACTGTGGCTCTCGTCGGCCCGGGCAACCGGTCGGCCATGATCATCGCCTCGGTCCCGCTGACGCCGCAGCTCGCCCAGCGGCTGTACGCCCGTTCCGGGCTCACCCAGCCGGATGGGCTCGCCTTCGTCGACGAGAAGCGACACGTCGGCGCCGCCTCGGAGTCCGGAGTGACCGGCACGACGCAGCTGACGCCGGGGAGGGTCGAGAACACGTCGATCGGCGAGCACCACTTCCGGGCGATCGGATCGCGGCTCGTGCCGGAGAGCACGCTGATGCTGGCCGCTGTCACGCCCAGCTCGGTGATCGCGTCGGAGAAGCAGAACGTGCTCGGCCGCCTGCTCGTCGGGCTGATCGGCTCTCTGCTCCTGATCGCCTGCGTCGCCTACCTCGCAGGACGCTCGATCGTCGGCGCGCTCGGGCGCCTGGCCGACGCGGCGCATTCGATTGCGGCCGGACGGCTGGAGGAGCGGGTGACCGTTCGCGGGCGCGACGAGTTCGCGCAGCTCGGGCGTGCGTTCAACCAGATGGCGAGCCAGCTCGAGGGCCGGCTGGAGGACCTGGAGGACGAGCGCCGGCGGCTGCGCGAGGCAAACGCCCGCTTCGGCGACGCGCTGGCCTCTGCGCTCGACCCCGAGCAGCTTCGGCGCGTCATCGTCGAGTCCGCGGTCGAGGCGACGCAGGCAGACGGCGGCGTTGTCATCGCCGAGGACGGCTCGTACGTCGAGACGGGCAACGTCGGCTCCGGCGGCGAGCGGCTCGACTTCGAGCTGACGAGCGGCCGCCGCAGCTTCGGTCGGCTCGTGCTCGTCGGCGACGCATTCGACGAAGAGGAGCGGATGACGGCTGCGTCGCTGGCCGGCCAGGCGGTCGTCGCGCTCGAGAACGCACGCCTGCACCGCATGGTCGAGCGCCAGGCCCTGGTCGACGGGCTCACCGGCCTTGCGAACCGGCGCCAGGCCGACGAGGCGCTCGCGAGCGAGCTCGCGCGCACCGAGAGGCTCGGCGGACCGGTCGGGCTGATCCTCGCTGACGTGGACGACTTCAAGACCGTGAACGACCGCTTCGGCCACCCGACCGGCGACGTCGTGCTCCGCGACCTCGCCGAGACCCTGCTCGAGAACGTCCGCGAGATCGACACCGCGGCACGGTGGGGCGGTGAGGAGTTCGCGATCATCCTCCCGGGCACGGACCTCGAGGGAGCCGCGCAGGTCGCCGAGCGAATCCGGTTCGCGCTCGCCGAGCGGGAGATCCTCTCCGTCGACGGCATGCCGCTGCACGTCACCGCCAGCTTCGGTGTCGCGACGTCGAACGCCACCACCACGGTGCAGCAGCTCGTCGAGGCGGCGGACGAGGCGCTCTACCGGGCGAAGCGCGCCGGCAAGGATCGTGTTTACGCCGGGACGGATCCGGTAACTCGTTTGTAGCAATAGCGGCGAGAGCAGGTGGTTTTTCCGGGTCCTGCGCTAGACTGCCACGTTTGTACGACCGTTCCTGACCCCCACGATGGAGATCCCCTATGCCGGTTGAGACACCTTCGTTGTTCGCCCGTGTGATCCAGGATCACCTCGAGCTGAAGCGCCGCAACGCCGAGCTCGAGCCCGCGATGCCCCTCGAGGGCTATCGCATCGACGATCCCTTCAACAACCACCCGCTGTTCAAGACCGAGGAGCAGGCCCGCCTCGAGGAGACGATGGACGGCGACGAGCCGGCCGTCTCGCTCGACTCGATCCCGCTCACGTGGCCCGGCGAGGAGTCGGTCGAGCACGTCACGCCGAACGGCGAGACGGCCGAGGACACCGGCCTCTGGTCGAAGTCCCGCGACTTCGACTGGGGCGACTGAGCCTCTAGCTCTCGAGAGCAGCGGCGGCTGCCGGCTTCACGTCTCGAGCGGCCGCCCGCTTTCAAACCCGCATTTCAGCCCTTCACTCGCGCGGGGGATCGCCAGCAGCGGCCCGTGACGGCGATGACTACACGTCACGTGTTGTCAAGGAAGGAAGCAGACATGCGGAAGATTCTGTTGACGTGCGCAGTGGCGCTCGTTGCGGCGGCGCCGGCGCAGGCCAACGACGGCGGCGGCGGCAAGGGGCGGGTGCTGAAGATCAGCGGTCCGATCGTGAAGGTCTCCGCCCGTGCGGTCTCGGTCGAGAACGCCGTCGGCGACGCGATGCTGACGTGCGCGGTACCGGAGCGGCTGGGCGAGAAGGCGGAGGCGTTCAAGGTGGGCGAGCGGGTCCGGATGCTCTGCGTCCGCTTCCGCGGCCGCCGGGCGCAGCTCGTCCGGCTCGAGCACCTCGGCGAGCGGGCCAAGCGGCCCGAGAGCCCGCCGAGAAGCCGGCCGAGAAGCCGGCCGAGAAGCCTGTGGTCGAGAAGCAGGAGGGAGCAGGCCCGATCGTCGAGCTCGGCCCCGCGTCGATCGTCGTCCAGTCCGGGGAGCGGCGGCTCGCGTGCCGCGTTCCGGAGGAGAAGCAGGCCAAGCTCGCCGGCCTCAAGCTGGGCGACAAGGTCAAGATCGTGTGCGTCGGCGGCATGCTTGCCGGGATCGAGCGCCCGCAGCCGGCCGAGAAGCCCGCCGGTGAGGAGGTGCGGATCTACGGTCTCATCGCCGCGCTGTCACGAACGTCGGTGACGGTGCAGGGTGAAGCAGGCTCGATGACCTGCTCCGTGCCCGAGGGCATGGCCGGGAGAGTGGCCGAGCACTTCGTCCTCGGCGACCGGGTCAAGATGATGTGCCGCGGGTCCGAGTTGACGTACCTCGAGAAGGTCGTCTAGGCCGCCGGAAGCGAGTCCTCGACGAGCTGGTGGGCCAGGCGCCGGAAGGCACCGTCCTGGCCCATCAGCTCGCGTTCCGTTCCGCGCTGGACGATCCGCCCGTGCTCGAGCACGAGGATCTCGTCGGCGCGGCGCACGGTCGCGAGCCGGTGCGCGATGATGATCGACGTCCGGCCGGCCAGGAGCCGGTCGAACGCCTTCTCGATCACGATCTCGGTCGGCCGGTCGATGTTGGAGGTCGCCTCGTCGAGGATCAGGATCCGCGGGTCGGCGAGCAGCGCCCGCGCGATCGAGATCAGCTGGCGCTCGCCCGCCGATAGGCCGGCGCCGCCCTCGCGGACGACGTGGTCGAGCCCGTGGTCGAGCCGCGCGGCGACACGGTCGACCCCGATCGCCGCCGCCGTCGCGTGCACCTCCTCGTCCGAGGCGTCCGGCTTGGCGAAGCGGATGTTGTCGGCGATCGTGCCGCTGAACAGGAACGGGTCCTGGAGGACGACGCCGAGCTGGCGCCGGTAGCCGACGAGCTCGATGTCGCGAAGATCCGTTCCGTCGACGCGCACGGCGCCCTCGTCGGGGTCGTAGAAGCGGGCGATCAGCTTCGCGGTCGTCGACTTGCCCCCACCGGACTCGCCCACGAGCGCGATGCAGCCGCCGGGCGGGACCGAGATCGAGATCTCGTGCAGCACCGGCTCCTTCCCGTACGCGAACGTGACGTCGTCGAGCTCGAGCCGGCCGTCGATCCTGCCCAGCGGCCGGGCGCCGGGCTTGTCGGCGACGTCGATCTCCGCGTCGAGGACCGAGCTGATCTTGTCCATCGCCGCGCTCGCCGCCTGCACCTGGCCGTACAGCTCCGAGAGCTCCTGGAGCGGCTGGAAGACGAGGGCGAGCAGGCCGACGGCCGCGATCAGCGTCCCGATCTCCATCGAGTCGCCGCCGATGAACTGCGCTCCCGCGAAGAGGACGGCGCCGGTGGCGATCGCCCCGAGCAGCTCGATCGCCGGGAAGAAGACCGAGTAGATCTTCTGCACGTGCACGTTCGCGACCCGGTTCTCCTCGTTCAGGCCGTCGAACTCGGCCTGGAACGCGAGCTCGCGGTTGAACGCCTGGATCACGGCCATGCCGGCGACCGACTCCGCCAGCTGTGCCGTCACGATCGCGATCCTCGTCCGGACGTCCGCCGCGGCGACATGGGAGACGCGCTGGAACCAGCGGGTGACGACGATGCCCGGCGGGAGGATGCAGAGGGCGACGAGCCCGAGCCGCCAGTCGAGCAGGAAGAGCCCGCCCACCGCCGCCACGAGCGTGAGCGTGTTGACGACGAGTGTCGTCAGTCCCTGGTTGAGCACGTCGGAGAGCGCGTCGACGTCGCTGTTCAGCCGCGAGATGATCCAGCCCGCCTTCTGCTGCGAGAAGTAGCGCAGCGACAGGGAAGTGAGGTGCGCGAAGAGATCGCGGCGGAGCTCGAGCACGATCCGCTGACCGACGCTCGCGAGCCCGAGCCACGTCCCCGTCCCGAGCACCCACGCGGCCGCGTGGACGCCGACGTACGCGAGCACGGCCAGCGTGAGCCGCTCCTCGTCGCCGGCTCGGATGCCGTTGTTCGTCGCGTCCTCGACGAGGAGCCAGCCCACGACGGGCGCGGCTGCAGAGAGCGCGGCGAGGGTCGCGATCAGCGCCATCTGCCCCTTGCGCTCGGCGGCGTAGGGGAGGAGGCGCGAGAGGCCGGTGCGGTGCTTACGCGGCAACGGACTCGTCTCCGAAGAGGGCGGTGAAGAGGCCGCCCGCCGCGAGCAGCGCAGCCGGCCGGCCCTGCTCGACGATCCGGCCCTCGTCCAGGACGACGGCGCGATCGGCGACGCCGATCGTCGAGAGCCGCTGAGTGGCGACGAGCACGGTGCGGCCGGCGACCGCCGGGCGCAGGTTCTCGACCAGCAGGCGCTCGGTCTCCGTGTCGACGGCCGACATCGGGTCGTCGAGGACGAGGACGCGGGCGCCGGCGAGCAGTGCCCGCGCGAGGGCGACCCGCTGGCGCTGGCCGCCGGAGAGGTTCACGCCGCGCTCGCCGATCAGGGTGTCGTAGCCGTCGGGCAGGTCGTCGACGAACGCCGAGACGCCGGCCGCGTCGCAGGCGGCGAGCACGTCGTCCCAGTCCGCGTCGGGTCGCGCCGAGAGCAGGTTCTCGCGCAGGAGCACGGAGAAGAGGACCGGCCTCTGCGTCACGATCGCGACCGCGTTCCGCAACTCGGTCACGCGGACGTCGCGCGTGTCGACGCCGCCGACGAGGACGCGGCCGTCCGTCGGGTCGTAGAAGCGCGGCAGCAGGTTCAGCAGCGTCGTCTTGCCGGCGCCGGTCGGGCCGCAGACGGCGACGATCTCGCCCGGCTCGACGGCGAGGCCGACCCCACGGAGCACCTCGGCCTCGGTGCCGTAGGCGAAGTGGACGTCCTCGAAGTCGACGCGGAGTGGCCCCGCCGGAAGCGGCTTCGGATCGGCAGGCTCGGGCATGGGCTCGATCCCGTCGAGCCAGGCGAAGCTCCGCCCGGCGGACGCGACCGCGCGCTGGCCGAGGTTGATGATCCAGCCGAGCGCCTCGAGCGGCCAGACGAGCATGAGCAGGAGCGAGATGAAGAGCGCGAACTCGCCGATCGTCAGCTCACCCGAGATCACGTCGCGGCCGCCGAAGAGGAGCACGGCGGCGATCCCGAGCGACGGCAGGAAGAGGAGGCCGGGGAGGAAGTACGCCTCGACCGACGCCGCCCGCATCGTCTCGTGCCGGACTGCCTCGGCGCGCCCGAGGAAGCGCGTTCGCACGTCGTCCTCGCGCCCGAACGCCTGCACCATCTCGATCCCGACGACGGCTTCGTCGGTGGCCTCGGCGAGGTTGCCCTTGCGCGCCTGCACCAGCTTCGAGATCGGGAAGAGCCTGTGGGCGAAGATGAACGTCAGGATCGCGATCGGCGGCATGGCAAGCGCCGCGTAGAGCGCGAGCCGTGCGTTCACGGTGGTGAGGACGATCGCCGCGCCGACGATCATCATCGCGCTCTGGACGCCCTGGACGACCCCCCAGCCGATGAAGTAGCGCACGGGGTAGATGTCGTTCGTCGCGCGCGAGATCACCTCGCCCGTCGCGTGCCGGTCGAAGAAGGCGCGCGGATACGTGAGGTACGCGTGGTAGAGCATCCCCCGCAGCCGCGCCTCGACGGCGATCCCGACGCGGGCGGTCGCGAAGCGGCGGCAGAAGTTGACGACGAAGCGCAGCGACGCCAGCAGGATCATCGCGCCCAGATAGGGCAGCAACAGCTCGTCGTTCCCGTCGACGATCGCGTCGTCGACGACGCGCCGGATCAGGAGCGGGATCGAGATCGAGAGCGCCGTGAAGGCGAGCGCGAACGCCAGGCCGAGCCCGACCAGGCGGCGCTGCTCCCACCAGAGGGGGAGCAGCCGACGCAGGGTCGGCCGGAGTTGGAGATCGGGGGGATCGACGTGGTCCATGAGCGGTTCGCGTCCGTGCGCGCGGCCACAAGGGCCGTCGCTGCGCGCCTCGGGCGACGCGGGACAGGCTCTGACGATACCAGCGGCACGGCCGCCCGCCGGAATCCGTTTCACGGCTGCGGGCGTCGAAACCCCGCAACTGCGCGGTTTCGAGGCCCGACATCGCCGTGACGGGCGTGTGACAGCGAATCTGACTTGACACGACATCAAAATGATGTCATAGTCGCGTCATGCAGATGGCACCGTATGTCCAGGCACTTCAGGAGGACCTCGCCAACGCCGCCGCTCTGGCGGGGGGCGAGGCCGCTCAGGAAGCCGGGCAGCGACTCGCGCAGGCGCTCGAGTCGTCGCTCCAGCTGCGGCTGTTCGACCTGCTCGGCGAGGTCGCGCTGTCGCTCAACTCCCAGGTCCCCGGTCGCGTCGAGGTCCGCCTCGCCGGCCGCGAGCCCGAGCTCGTCTACGTCGAGGACGAGGAGGCCGAGCCGGCCCCCGCGTCCCCGGACGACGCGCTCACCGCCCGCATCACGCTCCGCATCTCCGACTCGCTCAAGGCGCAGGTCGAGCTTGCCGCCGCACGCGAGAGCCTCTCCGTCAACTCGTGGATCGTGCGCGCACTCGCGCGCGGCCTCGAGACCCGTTCCGTCCGCGCGGGCCGGCGCCTGACCGGCTTCGCAGAGAGCTGAAAGGAGCTCACATGTCCCGCCTCTACCCGATCCCGTACGGCGCAGGCGTCCTGCTCGTCCCCGACTACTGCGCTCCGCACGTTCCGGAGCACGACGACCGGATCGTGAGGCCGACTCGCCGCCGCCGGAGCAAGCGCAATGCCTAGCTTCCCGACCGAACGCGCGCGGCTGAAGGTCCGCAACCCCGCCGGCGACGTCCACGTCGAGACGCGGGACGTCGCCGAGACGACGGTCGAGCTCGTGCCGCTGAACGAGTCGGAAGCCACCCGGCAGGCGATCGAGAAGGCGAACGTCGGCGCCCGCGGCGACGAGGTCTTCGTCGAGCTCGAAGGCCGCAGCTGGTCGATCTCGATCGGCAACTGGGGCGTCGGCTCGGCAAAGGTCAGCGTCCGGATCATCTGTCCGGAGCGCTCGGATCTCGAGTGCGACACCGCGTCCGCCGACGTCCGTGTCATCGGCACGCTCGGTGACGCGCGGCTCCGGACGGCGTCGGGTGACTTCGAGCTCGACCGCGTCGAGGGCGCGCTCGAGGCGAAGACCGCCAGCGGCGACGTTCGGGTCGAGCACGTCGGGGGCCGCGCGAACCTGCACACCGTCTCGGGCGACGTCGACGTTCGCACCGTGATGAGCGGGCTCGCCGCCAACTCCGTCTCCGGCGACGTCGTCCTCGGCGAAATCCTCGGCGACCTCACCGCCGGCACGGTCTCCGGTGACCTGATGGTGCGGGCGGCCGGACCTGGTGAGGTCGGCCTGAAGGCCGTCTCCGGCGACGTCGTCGTCGCGATGCGCCGCGGACTCCGCGTCAGGCTCGACGTCAGCTCGGTGAGCGGCTCGGTCGGCTCGGAGCTCGACGTCAGCGACGCGCCCGCGCGCGCCGACGGACCGGAGGCGAATCTTCGCGTCCGCACCGTCAGCGGCGACGTGCGGATCACGCGCGCGGCCGAGGCAGTGGCGTAGCGATGCGGAGACCGGGCGGTCTGTGGCGGCATCGCGACTTCCTCTCCCTGTGGGGGGCGGAGACGATCAGCCAGTTCGGGACGCAGGTCTCGCTGCTGGCGCTGCCGCTCGTCGCGATCCTCGTGCTCGAGGAGAGCGCCTTCAAGATCGCGGCGCTGACGAGCGTCGAGTTCCTGCCCTTCCTGCTCTTCACGCTTCCGGCAGGCGTCTGGGTCGACCGGCTGCGGCGGAAGCCGATCCTCGTGCTCGGCAACGTCGGCCGGGCGGTCGCGCTCCTGTCGGTGCCGATCGTCTACTGGGTCGGCGGCCTGACGATCTGGCAGCTCTACGTCGTCGGCTTCGCCGTCGGCACCTGCACCGTCTTCTTCGACGTCGCCTACCAGTCCTACATCCCCGCGCTCGTCGGCCGAGAGGACGTCGTCGAGGCGAACTCCAAGCTCGAGATCAGCCGTGCGGCCGCGAACATCGCCGGCCCGGGCATGGCCGGCGGCCTCATCGCATTGCTCACCGCCCCGGTCGCCGTGCTCGTCGACGCGGTCAGCTACGCGATCTCGGCCGTGCTGCTGTTCGGGATCCGCAAGCAGGAGGAGGCGCCACCGCGCGCCGAGCGCCGGTCGCTCCGGGACGAGCTCGGTGAGGGCCTCCGCTACGTCTTCCGGAATCCGTATCAGCGGACGATGGTGGTGATGACGGCGCTCTCGAACTTCTTCGGCCAGGTCGTCTTCTCGATCCTGCTCGTCTACGCCGTCCGCGAGCTCGACCTGTCCGCGGGCACGATCGGGATCGCGCTCGCGATCGGCAACCTCGGCACACTGGCCTCGGCGCTGACCGCCAAGCGGATCGGCGAGCGGCTCGGCGTCGGGCGGACGATCCTGCTCGCCTCGTGCCTGTTCGGGCCGGGCACGCTGCTGATCGCGTTCGCGCCCGAGGCGTACGCCTTGCCCCTCATCGTCCTCGCCATGATGGTGATCGGGTTCGGCGGGATCCTCTACAACGTCACGGCGATCAGCCTGATCCAGGCGATCACGCCCGACCGGATTCTCGGCCGCGCCAACGCGTCGCGCCGCTTCGTCGTCTGGGGGGTCGTGCCGCTCGGCGGGTTCACCGGCGGCGCGCTCGCCTCGACGATCGGGCTGCGCGAGACGATGGTCGTCGGCGCCCTCGGCGGCCTGCTCACGATCGTCCCGATCCTCGTCTCGCCGCTCCGCTCCGTCGGAAAGATGTCGGAGCTCGAGCCGCTCGAGCCTCAGTCCTCCCCGATCGCCTCGGCAAGCAGCGCGCCAGCGTAGCTCCGCCAGGCGAGGTCAGGCTGCGCCCGCAGCCGCGCCAGCCCGTCGCTCACCGCCGCCAACCCCTCCGAGTCGGCGGTGAGCCGGGCGAGCGCGTCCTCGAAGCGGTCTCGCGCGACGGGATCGTCCAGGTCCTCCGCCATCGACGCGACTGCGCGGCCGTCGAGGTCGAGCTCCCGGCGCGGGTCGCCGCCGGTCGCGAGCAGCAGCTCGGCTCGGCGCGTCGCCGCCTTCACCTCGTCCGGGTCGAGCTCGACGTCCTGTCCCGCGAGCCACGCGAGGCCAAGCAACAGACTGTTGCTTGGCCCCGCTTCGAGCAGTTCCAGCAGCTCGCGCACGCTGGAACCTTATGGCTACGGGATGTAGGCGAGGTCCTCCCACGGCGGCACGCTCAGCGGCGTCTCGAAGAGCGGCCCGGCGCCGTCCGGATCGATCACCGTGCGTGCCGCCGGAGGCGAAGAACAGCGCGATCTGCTCCTGGCCCGCGAGCGCGACAGCCGCCGCGCCCGGGGGGTGCGAGACCCGGGACCCGGGTCAGGAACGTGTGCGGGTTCTTCGGGAAGGTCGGATCGGCGGCCCAGGCGAGATCGTTCCGGAAGGCCGTGGTCCGATCCTGGAGCGAGCCGGCGCGGATGATCGCCGACGTCGTCGGGTTCGGCACCGTCTGGTCACCGCGTGCGTACTGGAGGATCACCCGCTTCGCCGGCATGCCGGCCAGTGGCCGCGCGCGGAGATGCGACGGCGTAGGCCGCCGGATTGCCCGACTCGGTCGCCCATTCCGACCACTCGATCTGCTGTTGGATCGCGCTGGCGCCGGGCACGGTGTCGATCAGCGGCGGCAGGTTGCGGAGCGGCATGTTCTCGTTGAACGCGAACCCCGGCAGGTTGATCAACGGCGGCGTCCGGGTGAGCAGGCTCAGGGTCACGAGCGCCGCGGAACGAGGGGCTCAGCCGCGCGATCTCGATGATCGCGCCGCCGGCGACGTTCGGCACGCCCGAGCCTGACGTTCGGCTCGACGGCGAGGAACTTGACGCCGTAGATGCCGCCGAACGACTGGCCGAAGTACGAGATCCGCGCCGGGTCGAGGTCGCGGGCGCCGTCACCGTCGACGTCCATCCCGACCTCGATCTCGCGGACGAGCTGCATCAGGTCGATCAACCGTCTGGCGGAGCCCGTCGCGGCTCGAGATCAGCGTGTAGGGCGCAACAGCGTTGACGCCCTCGGTCGAATCGATGGCGGTGTTTCCGTCCTGGTCGATCCCTCGGCCGCCGGCGGGGAGCACGACCGGCGCTCCGGCAGTGCGGTTGACGACCAGCGTCCCGAGCGCGCCGCCGCCGTGACCGACGACGTTGATCGCGATCGTCGCGATCCCGCGCCGTGCCATCGACGAGGCGACGATGAACGGGCTCGAGTTCTTGTTGTCGCCGAAGCCGTGCCCGAAGATCGCGACCGGCCAGCCGCCCGCAGGCGCTGTCCCGGCGGGGAGGAAGAGGTTGAAGTAGAGCCGGTTCGTCCCCTGACGGAGTCGTACCGATCAGCGATCCGGACGGGGGGATCACCTTCGACGGCGTCTCGTAGTCCGGCGAGTCGAAGGAGCCGAAGGCGACGGTGCCGACGCTTCCCGGGTAGAGGGAGAGGAACGGCGTCCCGGTCGGAGACACCTGGAACGCCGGCGCGGTGGTCGTCTGCCGCGAGAAGAGGATCGAGCTGATGCTCGACAGCGGGAACACCGTGCGCACGCCGCCGGTGCCGATCCGGAAGTCCGCGGCCGCCGGGGACGAGGCCTTGATCTGGTTCCGGATCTGCTCGAGCTGGCCGGTGATGCTCTGCGTCGTGAACGCGGTCGCGACCGCGACGTCGGAGAGCTGCAGCCCGTCGGGGAGGCCCCGCACCAGCTGGGACATGTTCTGGTGCAGGTCGCTCCGGAACGACGCCGGCTCGATCGGCTGACCGGACGCGTCGCGCACGCCGGTCGTGACGACGAGGAGGTAGGACGTGCGCTGCCGCAGCAGCTGATCCGACTCGACGTGGAGCGTGTCGGCTGCAGGCTCCCACGCGATCTGGTTGATCCCGGTGATCGCATGGTCGGGAATCCGGATCAGGAAGACCGATGAGCTCGAGACGCTGTTCGGGTCGATCGCGCCCGTGAAGGGGATCGAGATCCGCGGCTGGACGTTGAAGCCGTCGAGTGTGTTCAGCACGTCGATGTCGGCGCAGTCGGACGGCCGGGCCGTGCAGTCGGGCTTCGGGAGGTTGACGCGAACGCCGGTCGGCTGCGACCAGTCGGTCGCGGTCCAGCGATCGCTCGGGAACGGGCCTCCGTCAGGCGTGGACAGGTCGTAGCTCGGCTGCACACCCGCCTGCGCGAGCGAGGGCAGCGCGAGCGAGAAGAGCAACACGAGGAAGAGCACACGGCGCGGCGACAGCATGGGAAACCCCCTCTGGTCGAAGATGCGCGGCGGCGACGCTACCAGGCTCAGCCGACCGGCGCGGCGCTGCCCGAGCGCTCGTACCAGTCCGACCAGCTGCCCTCGTAGGAGCGCGCCTCGCCGTCGCCGACCTCGACGATCCGGTCGACGATGCGGTCGAGGAAGTAGCGGTCGTGTGAGATCACGCACACCGTGCCCTCGAACTCCTCCAGGGCCGCCTCGAGCGCCTCGACCGAGTCGATGTCGAGATGGTTCGTCGGCTCGTCGAGCACGAGCAGATTCGGCCGCTGCAGCATCAGCAGCAGCAACTGCAGCCGCGTCCGCTCGCCGCCCGAGAGGAGCTTGTTCGCGCGGCGCACCTGCTCGTACGGGAAGAGGAACTTCATCAGCAGCGACACCGCCTCGCCCTCGGCGCAGCGGTGCGCGAGCCGGACCGTCTCGAGCGGGCTCGACTCCGGGTCGAGCGTCTCCTGATCCTGGGCGAGGTAGCCGATCCGGATCGACGGGCCGACCCACACCTCGCCCTCGGTCGGCTCGAGCTCGCCGACGACCGTCTTCAGCAGGACGCTCTTGCCGGCCCCGTTGGCGCCGACGAAGCCCACCCGCTCGCCGTGGACGACGGTCAGCTCGATGTCGGCGAGCACGACGTCGTCGCCGAACTGCATCCCGACGTGACGGAGCTCGAAGACGCGTTGGCCGCCACGCTCGTGCGGGTGGAGCTGCAGCCCGATCTTGCGCCGCTCCAGCACGGGCCGCTCGACCTTGTCCATGCGGTCGATCTGACGCTGCTTGTTGCGGGCCTGCTTGATGTGGCGCTCGTCGACGACGCGGTGCGCCCAGTCCTTGAAGCGCCGGATCGCCGCTTCGAGCCGCTCGATCTCCTTCTGCTGGGTGACGAATTGCTGCTGCTGGCGCTGCAGCTCGAGCTCGCGCTCGAGCGTGTAGGCCGAGTAGTTGCCGGGCCACATCCGGATCCGCCCGCGATTGAGCTCCGCGATCTGGCTGACGGTCTCGTCGAGCAGGTAGCGGTCGTGCGAGACCGCGACGGCGGCGCCGTCGAACGTCGCGAGCAGATGCTCGAGCAGCGAGCGCCCGACGGCGTCGAGGTGCGCCTCGGGCTCGTCGAGGAGCAGGACGTCCGGGTCCTGGGCGAGGCAGGCGGCGAGCGCGATCAGCTTGCGCTGCCCGCCCGAGAGCGCACTCGTCGGCAGGAGCAGATCGGCCTCGTCGATCCCGAGGTCGAGCAGCATCGCGCGCGCCCGGCCGTCGATGCTCGGCCCGCCGGCGGCCTCCCAGCGCTCGACCAGCTCCTCCTGGCGGCGCAGCACGCGGGACATCCGGTCGAGGTCGGCGGCGAGCTCGGGCGATGCGAGCTGCTCGGCGACGCGGTGAAGGTCGCGGTCGAGCTCGTCGAGATCGGGACGGGCCGCACGGACGGTCTCGAGCGCATTCCGCTCGTCTCCGAGCGGATGCTGCGGGAGGAAGGAGACGACGATCCCGCGCCGCCGCACCGATGTGCCCGCGTCGGGCTCCTCGAGCCCGGCGATCAGCCGCAGCATCGTCGACTTGCCCGACCCGTTCGCGCCGACGACACCCACGCGGGCGCGCGGCTCGATCGCGAAGTCGAGCCCGTCGAGCACGGTTCTGCTGCCGAACGACTTGCGGACGGCGTTGAGCGAGACGAGGGCCATCGCCCTAGCTGGAAGAGCGAATGACCGAGAGGACGTAGTCGTCCCGGCCCTCGCGCAAGGCGTCGGCGAGGCGCGTGTCGCCGGAGAGCCCGCTGCGCGACGCGAGCACCTCGTAGAGGCGCTCGTCGCTCATCCCGGCGCCGCGCGCCGTCTTCACGAGCTGCTGGATCACGGGCCGCGGCTTCCCGTCCGGCGCGAACTGCCAGCCGGGGTAGAGGAAGTCGTGGCCGCCGGGCCGGCGGACGCCGAGCAACTCGCCGGCGCGGCGCATCGCGTCGAGCCGGTGGGTGCCGACACCGAGACGGGTCGACAGCCAGGAGCCCGACAGCGACTCGTCGGCGAGGGTCACGTCCATGACTCGCATCATGCCGTCGCGACGCGGGCACGTCGACCCGTGAGCGCCCAGCGAGCGCCCTCGACGGCCCAGCCGCCAATGGCGAGCACGAGCAGTACCAGGGCCAGCAGGAAGAAGCTCAGGCGTCGGCGTCTCATGGCACGAGAGTACGGTGCCGGCCGGTCGTGGGCATCGGCCGCGACGACGATTCGGCGTCATCCTTTCGGCCGATCTGCAGCGTCTATATTGGCGGCATGCCGGGTCACTGGGAGCTGATCGTGCTCGGCCTCGTCCTGCTGCTGCTGTTCGGCGCGAAGCGCGTGCCGCTGATCGGCCGCCAGCTCGGGCGCAGTGTCCGCGAGCTGAAGGACACGGTTCAGGACGTCGATCCGCGCGACGACGTCCGTCGCGTCATGGACGCGCCCGAGGACGAAGCACGCGCGGCCGGGACCGACCGGCGCGACGAGCCGCCGGCGACCTAGAGCCCGTCGCGCTCGGCCCGCAGCTTCTCGGTCAGCTCGTCCATCTCGTCGCGGAGCTCGCCCAATTCGCGGATCGTCAGCTCGTGGCGCTCGCTCTCGAAGATCGTGATCAGCTCGGCGAGCCGCGCCCGCGTCGTGCCGACGTTCTGCAACCGATATTTCTCGAAGAACTCCACCGCAAGATTCCGAGTTCGACCGCCGCTGCGCGGTCCATGGCACGTCCAGTACCAGTCCTACAACGGCCGCTCGCCGCCCTCGGTTACGGCTTGTGAGTCGTGTTCATATCCCGTGCGAGCGGGAGAGTTCGCTCAGTCGGCCTCGGTCACCTGCATCCCGATCGGAAAGTGATCGGAGAAGCCGTTCTCGTCGACGGGCTTCCCCATGCCGCCGAACGGCTTCGGGCGCGGATACCTGCCCGTGCTGAACGTGCCCGGGAAACGCAGGATCTCGATCGTCTCGGCTCTCGCGCGGATCGGCGAGTTCTGCGTCGCCATGTTCTTGTTGACGAGAAACTGGTCGAGCAGGTTCGGCTCGTTGTTGAAGTAGAAGGTCCCGTCGGGCGGGTCGCCGATCAGCAGCCAGGCCAGGTTCCAGAACCTCGGCGTGTCAGCTTCCACCACCCGCTGGCGCTGGCGCGTGCTCAGCGCATGGGTGACGAGCGACGTGTCGAACGGCTCGTCGTTGAAGTCGCCCATCGCGAGCGCAGGTGTCGCCGGGCCGTGCACCTCGAGTGCGCGCTGGTGGAAGTAGCCGAGCGTCTCGCCGGCGATGTGGCGGTAGCCGGCCGACTCGAACTGGCCGCCGCTGCGTGACGGCCAGTGATTCCCGAAGACGGACCAGATCCGGTTCTTCTTCGTCTTGAAGTTGACCTGGACGAGCTCGCGGGTCGCGTTGCGGCGCATCACGACGTGGAAGAACACCTCGCCGACCGGCACGTCGAAGAGGTCGGCGTCGTAGATGAAGGCCACGTCGATGCCGCGGGCGTCTTCCGTGTCGGCGTGGACGACCTCGTAGTTACGGCCCGGCAGCGGCGTGTTCAGCACGGCGACGAGCTGGTCGAGCACGAAGCGGTTCTCGACCTCGCAGACGCCGAGCAGGTCCGGCCCGGAGCCGCTGTTCATCTGCGCGATCACCGATGCGAGCTGCGCGATCTTGCGGTCGCGGCGCGCCGGCGTCCAGCCGGCCAGGTCGCCGCCGATCGTCCGCTGCAGCTTCTCGGTCCGGCGAGGCGAGTCCTCCTCGTCGAAGAGGTTCTCGACGTTCCACCAGGCGATGTAATAGGTCGACGGCACACCGACCTCCCGAACGAGACACCCCGCACGAGCACCTTACTCGTGCGGGACGTTCGAGGAAACCACATGGAGCGTGCCGGGATCGAACCGGCGACCTCCGCCTTGCAAAGGCGGCGCTCTCCCAGCTGAGCTAACGCCCCGGGGCGGGTCTCAGTGTAGAGGCTCGTCCGGCCCGCGGTCGCCGCGCAGCCCGCGTTCCTGGAGCGCGCGCAGGCCGGCGCCGAACGTCTGCGCCTCCTTGGTGCGAACGTGCCCGCTCTGCTCGAGCCGGCGGATCCTCGCCTCGAGGACTTCGAGGTCGGGCGACTGGGGCAGGTGTCTCCTTGGTAGTGAGGGCGCGTTCGCGCGCGGCGAGCGCCGCCTCCTGCTCGGTCAGCGCATCGCTGCGCTCTGCCAGCTCGTGCCGGGTGCGCACGAACGCCTGCTCGGCCTCCCGCAGCTCTGCCAGCTTCGCCTCGATCCGCTCGAGCTCGTGGGACTGCGGCTCCCGCTCCGGCTCGGGCGCCGCGGTGGCGGCAACGTGCTCTTGCTCGCGTGCTTCCAGCTCCGCTGCTTTCGCCTCGAGCGCGGCCTCGCGAGCGGCGAGCCCTTGCTCGGCCTCGGCGAGCGCCGCTTCGCGAGCCTCGAGCTCCTGCGTGATCGCCGGATCGGGAGGCGCCTGGATCGGAGCGGGCGGTGGACCTTCGCCGGCCGCGAGCGCCGCCTCGCGGGCAGCCAGCTGCTGCTCCCGCGCGTCGAGCTCGGCGCGGCGCTCGTCGAGGGCCGCGCGGCCCTCCTTGGCCTCGGCGAGACGGAGGCGGACCGCGTCGAGCCGCGAGCCGCGCCCATCGGACGCCTCGAGCTTCTGCTCGCGCTTCTCGACCCGGGCGAGCGCGTCGGCGAGCTCCCGCTCGCGCGCCTGCACCTGGGCGACCCGTTCCGAGAGTGCCCGCTTGAGCACGGCCAGCTCGTTCGCCGCCTCGACCCGTTGTCGGCGCAGGGCCTCTCGCTCCGACTCGACGTCGGAGGGCTGGTCTCGATCGCGCCCTTTCAGCCCCATTTCGGGGCCGATGGTACTTCAGCTAGGCGGCGCGCTCCAGGCGCTCTTCCTGCCGGGCACGGCGCACGATGTCGTCGCGCTCGCCGAAGCGAATGCGCGCACGCTCGGCCCGGTGCTCGTCCCAGAGCGTCACCAGCTGTTCGTCGATGTGCTTGATCTCGTCCACGAGCGACTGGCTCCGGCCCTGCGACAGCTGCTGCCACAGCTCGCCGCGCACCTCGCTCAGACGCTCGATCTCCGCATGAATCTCAGGAATCGTTCTCATGCCTCCTAAAACGAGGTCCTGGCCTGTTTTAGTCCAACCGCGCCCGCCTCAACGGAATCGCAACATTGCGCCGATCACTCGTAGCCGAGGTCCGAGATCCGGCCCTCGTCCATGCCGAAATAGTGCGCCAGCTCGTGCAGGACGGTGATGCGGATCTGCTCCTCGAGCTCGGCCGGATCCGCGAAGTCCTCCTCGAGCGGTCGCTGATAGATCGAGATCTTCGCGGGCATGTACTCGGGCCAGTCGAAGAGGCCGTAGAGGTCGGGCTCCTCGCGATTCGCGTCCTCGACCACGACCGCGACGTTGTCGAGAGCGCGGGCGAGGTGGGGCGGCAGCGAGTCGAGCGCAGCGGTGACGTGCTCCTCGAACGTCATCGGGACGTGGTCGGAACGTTGTCGCGGAGCGGCAGCACGGCGCGATGCTATCCCGTTAGAGTCGGCGCATGGCCGCATTTCCAGAGGGATTGAACGAGCAGGTCGGGCACGAGTTCGCCGCCTCGCAGCAGTACATCGCGATCGCGGTCCACTACGACGCGCAGACGCTCCCGCGGCTTGCCGCGCACTTCTATCGCCAGGCGGTCGAGGAGCGAAATCACGCGATGATGATCGTCCAGTACCTGCTGGACGCCGACGAGCGCGTCGCGATCCCGGGGGTCGCCGAGCCGCAGGTCGAGTTCCCCGACGTCGTCGAGCCGGTGCGGCTGGCGCTCGAGCAGGAGAAGCGCGTCACCGAGCAGATCTCCGACCTCGCCAAGCTCGCCCGCTCCGAGGGCGACCTCGTCGGCGAGCAGTTCCTGCACTGGTTCCTCCAGGAGCAGCGCGAGGAGGTCTCGTCGATGGGGGCGCTCCTGACCGTGGTCGAGCGGTCGAAGGACAACGTGATGCTGATCGAGGACTTTCTCGCCCGCGAGGTCGTGGGCGACGCGGGCGTGGAGAACGGTGCTCCTCCCGCCGCCGGCGGGGCGCTCTAGGCGGGAGTCGGGATCGCCGAGCGGACGTGCTCGGCGACGGCTTCCATCTCGACCGCGGCGCCGGTCACGTCCTTCAGCAGCTCGTCCGCGTTCGGCTTCTGGCCGAGCGCCCAGAGCTCGACGAGCAGCGAGCCGGCTTCGCGGCGCTTGAACCAGTCGGTGCCGAACTCCTCGCGCATGAAGGTCGTCATCTGGGCCGAGAACGCCCAGGCGCGGAGGTACGAGGTCACGTAGAAGCCGGAGTCGATGTCGGCGAGGTAGTCCGTCGGGCTCGGCTCGACCTTCAGCGCGTCGCCGAGGAGCTCGACGTAGCGGCTGCGCATCTGGGTCACGTCCGGGGCGGCGTGGAACTCGAGCTCGTAGAGCAGCTTCGCGCAGTAGCGGCGCACGTAGAACAGGAGCTGCACGGCGCCCTCGGCCGCGAAGACGTCCGGCCGCGGGAAGCTGAGCATGCTCGAGAGCCAGGCGCGGTCGTCGATCAGGTGGTCGAAGAGCATCGCCCAGCCCTCGGTGACCGCGTTGTCGCCGAGGCGCTTCTCCTCCATCTTCAGGTTCGGGTCGGTGAAGGCGAAGTGCTCGGTGTGGCCGGCCTCGTGGAAGAGCGCGTACCAGTCGTCCGGCCCGCCCTGCGGCTGGATCACGAGCATCACCTTGTCCGGGATCTCGATCGGGGCGCAGAAGGCGCGCGGGCTCTTGGTCGGACGCTCGTCGACGTCGAGGTGGACGTTGCCCTGCGCATCGAGGTCGATCCCGAGGCCGGAGAGCGTGCCCCTCAGCGCGGGGAGCATCCGGTCGGCCGGGAAGGCCTCGTCCCAGCCGGAGCCGCGGAAGAAGCGGCGCACGTCCCAGCGCTCGGCTTCGGCGAGGCCGATCCCGACGCGCTCGCGCAGGACCCGGTCCATCGAGTCCTCGTAGAGCCGCTCGGTCGAGTCGAGGAACGCGCGGCACTGCGCGGCGAGGCCCTCGAGGTCGTACCCGAAGCGGTCCCGGTAGAGCTCGAAGTACGTCGGCGCACCCAGGTCGGGCATCGCGCGCTGCGTCGTGTGGACGGCGTCGAGGTAGAGCGGGTTCAGGTGCTCCTCGGTGAGGTCGTTTCGCGCCGCCTCGAGCCGTTCGCGCGTATCGCGATCGGCGGTGTTGGCGATCGTCGGGGGCAGCATCCGGTAGCCGACCGCCTCGCCTTCGTGCTGGATCTCGAGCTTCGTCTCGTTCTCGGCGATCTTCTCCGCGTGCTCGCGCGTGAGCTCACCGAGGAAGCCTTCGCAGCCGAACCGGAAGAGCTCGAGGTTCTCCTTCCCACGCACGGACGCTCCGACGCGGCGGATCGTCTCGAGGTCGGTCAGGTCGGCATGGCGCTCGTAGATCGGGCGCAGCTCGAACTCGGGCTTCAGGCCGGCGTAGTGGAGGTAGTACTCCTCGTCGAGCTCCGCGATGAAGCGGTCGGCGCCGGTGCGGTAGCCGTCGAGCTCGCGGTCACTGGGAGTGCCGGCGTTCACGGCTGCCTAGGATACGCGCCGTGCGCGAGTTCAGTGTCACGACGCAGAAGCGGAGTCAGCTCGTCGACATCACCGAGCTCGTCCGCTCGACGCTCGGCGAGCTCGACGGCGCCGGCGCGGCGCTCGTCTACGTCCCGCACACGACCGCAGGCGTGACGATCAACGAGCACGCCGACCCCGCCGTGGCCCGCGACTTCGAGGTTGCGCTCGAGCGGATCGTGTCCGAGGACTGGCCGTGGGAGCACATCGAGGAGGGCGAGGAGAATGCGCCGACGCACATCCGTGCCGCCTTCATGGGGCCGAGCGTGGTCGTGCCGATCCGGGACGGGAAGCTCGCTCTCGGCACCTGGCAGGGGATCTTCTTCTGCGAGTTCGACGGTCCTCGCGAGCGCCGCGTCTACGTGACGACGCTGTCGTGATCGAGGTCGAGGGCCTCAGCAAGCGGTTCGGCAAGACCCAGGCGGTCGCCGGTCTCAGCTTCCGCGTCGAGCCGGGCACGATCACCGGCTTCCTGGGGCCGAACGGGGCCGGCAAGTCGACGACGCTGCGCTCGGTGCTCGGGCTCGTGCATCCGGATGCGGGCAGCGCGACCGTTCTCGGCGTCCCCTACCGCCGGCTCGACCGGCCGCTGCACCGAGTCGGCGCCGTGCTCGAGGCGAGCGAGGTGCATCCGGGCCGCTCCGGGCGAAACCATCTGCGAGTGCAGGCGGCCGCGGCCGGCCTGCCCGCGTCGCGGGTCGACGAGGTGCTCGCGCTCGTCGAGCTGAGCGCCGCCGCCAAGCGGCGCGTGAAGGGCTACTCGCTCGGGATGCGCCAGCGCCTCGGGCTTGCAACCGCGCTGCTCGGCGACCCGGAGGTGCTCGTGCTGGACGAGCCGGCGAACGGGCTCGATCCCGCCGGGATCAGGTGGCTGCGGGATCTCCTCCGCTCGCTGGCCGCCGAGGGCCGCACGGTCCTCGTCTCCAGCCACGTCCTCTCCGAGGTGGCTCAGACCGTGGACCGGGTCGTGATCATCCACCGCGGCCGGCTGATCCAGCAGGCGGCGATCGCCGACGTGCTCGCCGGCGCCCAGGGCGCGACGCGGGTGCGGACCCCGGACGCGCAGCGGTTGCGCGAGCTGCTGACGGCGCAGGGCGTCACCGTCTCCGACAGCGAGGACGGCGCGCTGCTCGTGAGCGTGCCCCCGGAGCGCGTCGGCGAGCTCACGGCCGCGAACGGGATCGTCCTGCACGAGCTCGTCGTCGAGCGCGCGACGCTCGAGGAGGTCTTCCTCGAGCTGACGGGTGGGGAGACGACCGAGTGACCGCCGTCGTCCGCTCCGAGCTGCTCAAGATCCGGACGACCCGCGGCTGGTGGGCCTACCTGGTGGTGCTCGTCGCCCTGGTCGGGATCGGCGCGGCGGCGGAGGTCGGCTCCCGCTCGCTGGACGAGCGCAGCGGCCTCGACTTCCAGTACGCGCTCGTCGACCTGATCGGGATCTCGTCGCTGCTCGCGATCATCCTCGGCATCACGATCGTCACCACCGAGTTCCGGCACGGCACGATCACGCCGACGCTGCTGGCGACCCCTGGACGCGAACGGGTGCTCGCGGGCAAGGCGATCGCGGGCGTGCTGATCGCGATCCTCTTCGCCGCGATGGCGATCATCGTCGTGCTCGTCGTCGCCTCGATCTACACCTCGATCGACGGCGGCCAGCTCGAGCTTGCCGACGGCGAGGTCGTCAAGCGTGCCGCCACGAACGTGCTGGGGGTCGTGCTCTGGCTGCTGATGGGGCTCGCGATCGGCTCGGTCGTGCACAGTCAGGTCGCGGCGCTCGTGGGCACACTCGTCTGGCTCTTCCTCGTCGAGACGCTCCTGGTCGGCCTCTTCTCGCTCCTCGACATCGATGCCGTTCAGGAGTACCTCCCCTTCCGCGCCCTCGACGGCGCCGACGGGACGGGCGGCGACAACCTGCTCTCCTACGGGCCTGCGCTCGCCGTCACCCTCGGCTGGATCGCCGTGCTCGGCGCCGCCGGCGCCGTGCGAACCAGCCGACGCGACATCACCTGACGTACCCTGCGGCGCATGGCCGCGCCCGTACGCAAGGACGAGGAGATCGAGGTCCAGGTCGACTCGCTCGCCTACGGCGGCAACGGCGTCGCGCGCCTGAACGGGTTCGTCGTCTTCGTCCGCCGGGGCCTGCCGGGCGACCGCGTCCGCGCGCGGGTGACGAAGGTGAAGCGCGGCTTCGCCGAGGCGCTCGCGGTCGACGTGCTCGAGCCGTCGCCGCACCGCGTCGACGCTCCGTGCGCCCACTACCCCGCCTGCGGCGGCTGCCGTTTCCAGGATCTCGCCTACGAGGTGCAGGCGGCCTCGAAGGAGGAGCAGGTGCGTGACGCGCTCAAGCGCATCGGCGGCATCGCGGATGCGCCGGTCGAGCCGATCCTCCCGGCCGAGTCGCAGTTCTTCTACCGCAACAAGCTGGAGTACTCGTTCGCGCAGACGCCGTCGGGGCCGGCGCTCGGCTTCCACCGGGCGGGACGCTGGGACGAGGTGCTCGAGATCGAGAAGTGCTGGCTGACGACCGACCTCGGCAACGCGATCCGGAACGCCGTCCGCGACTGGGCGCGCGAGGAGAACCTGGAGGCGTACGACCAGGCCGAGCACACGGGCTACCTGCGCCACCTCGTCTATCGCGAAGGGCGGAACACGGGCCAGGTGCTGATCGTGCTCGTGACCGCGCCGGGCGAGAAGTTCGAGCGGGACTACTTCGTCGAGGTGCTGCGCCGCTTCCCGGAGGTGAAGTCGATCCACTGGGTGATCAACGACCAGCCCTCGGAGGTGACGAACCTGCCCTCGACGCTGCTCTGGGGCGACGACGCGATCGAGGAGGAGCTGCTCGGCCGTCGCTTCCGCGTCCGTCCGAACGCCTTTCTCCAGACGAACACGGGGATGGCCGAGAAGCTGTACGCGCTCGCGATCGAGTACGCGGGGCTGACCGGCACCGAGACCGTCTACGACCTCTACTGCGGCACCGGCACGATCGGCCTCTCGATGGCCAACCACGCGCTCAGCGTCTGGGGCGTCGACATCTCGGAGGAGTCGATCGCCTGCGCGCTGGAGAACCTCGACCTGAACCAGATCGGCAACGCGGCCTTCTTTGCCGGGAACGTCGGCCAGGTGCTGGAGGAGCTCGCCGAGCGCGCCGGCCCTGCCGACGTCGTCGTCGTCGACCCGCCGCGTGCCGGTCTCGCCGGCAAGGCGCTGCGGCGCACGGGCGAGCTCGGCGCGCCGAAGCTCGTCTACATCTCGTGCAACCCGACCACGCTCGCCTCCGACGTGAAGGTGCTCCGCGAGCAGTACGGCTACGAGCTCGTCCGGACGAAGCCGGTCGACATGTTCCCGCACACGCCGCACGTCGAGTCGGTCTCGCTGCTGACGCGCGAGCGCGCCGAGAGCTAGCGCCAGATCGCGCCGAGCCGCTCCCGGTGGTCGGGCGGGAACGCGCTCGCGCGCCCCTCGGCGTAGCGGGCCGCGGTCCAGGCGCCCGCCGCAGCGTCGAGCAGGTCGGCCTCGGGCACGCCCGGGACGGCGCCGGGGAGGACGATTCCCGCGGCGGCGAGCAGCTCACGCCGGCGCGCGAGACCGGCCGGCCGTGTGCTTCGACTCGAGCACCGGCTCGCCCGCGAGCTCCCGGAACGAGACCTCCGGGTGCATCTCGATCACGCGCTCGTCCACCTCGGCGAGCGTGTGCACCTCGAGGATCTTCCGCGCCGAGTGCGAATGCCTGCTGCGAGATGCCCTTGCCGGTGATCGTGCGCGCGATCTCGTTCGCCTCCGCGAAGGTCCGCGCCTCGAGCGCCTCCCGCGGCGGCGTCGGGAAGACGCTGCTCGCGCGGCTGCCGCCGACGAAGGCGCGGGCGCCGGCGTCGGCCTGGCGGACGCCGAGGCCGGGCGGGTCGATCGGGATGTCGACGGCGATCACGCGGGCCTGCGAGGAGAGCACCTCCGAGAAGCTGGCGTGCGTCGAGACCTGGACGTCGCCGCTCGGGTCGAGCGCGACGGCGACCCAGCCCTTGCGGAAGCCGTCGACGCCGGCGACGAGCACGCTCGTCTCGGTGTGCGGGCAGCGGCGGCGGCGAGGGCGCGTCCGTGAACCCGAGCTGGACGAGCCGGGCGAGCGCGACGTTCATCGCCTCCGGGCTCTCCAGCGGCACGCGGGCGACGGTCTCGCCGCTCTCGTCCGCGATCAGGAGCGTCCCGCGCTTCGACCCGTCGGGGCCGCGCCGGAACTCGAGCGAGAGGTCGAGCCGCGCGTCGTGCAGCGCCCGCCGGACGGGGCCGTCGAGGTCGTCCATCGCGCGAACGCTAGCGCCGTTCGCGCTTCAGGCGCTCGACCTTGTCCTCGTCGGCGGCGAGCTGCTCCGGGTGCGTGACGTCGAGGTACGCCGAGATCTCGTCCTGGGGCTCGACGACGAGCCCGTGCGGGAGGTCGTAGACGCGGACGGGAATCGGCTCTGCGTCCCCGATCGTGACGCGGCCCGGAATCGGATCGCCTCCGGAAGGCTCGGCCGCGAACGTGCCCTCGACGACGGCCGTCACCGGGGGGTTGTCGCGCGTGAGCAGCACGATCTTGCCGGGCATCCGCTCGATCACGTCCGCGTCGAGGTCGTAGAGCTGCGTGTCGGTGCGGCCGTAGATCCGGCCGGGCGCGCGGCCGCGGCGCCGGAAGGCGGTCCAGAGGAGGTCGGCGTTCGGGAGCAGGAAGCCGATGCAGATCGCGGGCAGCGCGGGCAGGCCGTTGACGTCGGTGGTCGCAGTGAGGATCAGCGTTCCACCGAGCAGGGCCGTCATCGCGAGCCACGTCCACGCGACCCGGAGCCCGAACCGGTCGGCAGCGGCGAGGAAGAGCGAGAAGAAGAGGATGTCCGGCGGGCCGAGGTTGGCCGTGGCGTTCTCGCCCGGCAGCCTGAACGCGATCGAGACGTTGTCGAAGAGCTGCGGCTGCTCGTCGACGACGTAGTCCGTCGGCCCGCGCCACACCGAGATCGCGTCGACCCAGGGGATGATCACCGCGATCAGCGCCGCCCACATCACGTTCTCGAACCACGACAGGAACCAGAAGCCGAGGCAGATCAGCGCGAACAGCTTCGCGAGGTTGTTGAGCACGTCCAGCTCGGCGAAGTGCAGCGCCACCGCGAGCGCGACGATGACGAGGCCGGCCGGCAGCATCGCCTTGTGGTCGCGCAACGGCAGCAGCAGCCAGACGATCCCCAGCGTCGCCGGGAAGAGGACGAGCGTCAGAAAGAGGAGGTCGGGCCAGAGCGTCCCGTTCCAGAGCCGGTCGGCGCCGGCGGTGTAGAGCGCAAGCGCGGCGGTCAGTCCCGCCAGCCCCGCCCAGCGGCGCGGGCTCAATACGGCGGCAGCTCGGAGTACCAGACGCCGACGGCCTTGAAGGCATTCCAGAAGGCCGTCTTCGCAGGCGCCTCGTCGAGCGCGGTGTCGATGTCCGGGACGACGAGCGCCTCGACCGTCGCCGTGAAGCGCTGCAGCCCGTCGGCTGCCGGGTCGAGCTCGTCGGAGAGCGGGAAGCCGAGCGCGTTGACGAACTCGACGGTCTGCTCGCCCATCAGCACGAGCAGCTTCGGCTGGACGATGTGCAGCTCGCGGGTCAGCCACGGCGCCGCCTCCTCGAAGCTCTCGCCGCCGAACTTGAGGCAGTTGGTGCCGTAGACGACCATCGGGTCGACGTGCAGGCGCTGCAACGACTTCTTCAGCGCCTCGCCGGCACGGCCGAAGAACGCGACGCCCTCCTGGATCTCCGACGGCTTCGGCGCGTGCTTGAGCAGGAAGACGTCCGCCAGCGGGTGCCCGGAGCCGAGCACGGGGATGTGCGTCGCGTCACCTGCCCGGCCGATCTCGTGCCCGAGGTCGTTGATCTCGGAGATCGCCTTTTGCAGGTAACGCTCGTAGATCTCGTCGGTCGATGCGGCAGCCACAGGCGTCGTCTTCCGGTTCGCTCCTAGCGCACCTTCTCCTTGACTTGGGCGACCCACTTGAGGCTCTGCAGGTAGGCCAGCGACTTCGGCCGGCGCAGCACCTCGGCGCTGCGGACCGAGAGCATGAACTCCTCCGGGCCGTCGAACGCGCGCATGCGGAGCGCGCCGGTGCCGACGCCCTGGAGCACGTGTGCGTCCGAGCCGGCGCCCGCGGGCAGGCCGTACTTGCGCGCGAAGCGGACGGCCTCGTCGTTGTAGCCCTCGAACAGGAGCCGCGCGTTGTAGACCTCGAGCACGTCGATCTCGTGCAGGTGCCGGTGCAGCGTGGCCGGGAACGGGATCGCGTGCATGCGGTCGAAGGGGTGGGGGAGATAGACGACTCCCTCCTGCTCGCGGATCGCCGCGACCGTCTCGGCGAACGACATCCCGCGCGGGATCTCCTCCTTCAGGAAGAGCCCGATCACCTCGCCCTGGTCGTCGGTCTTGACCTCCTCGCCGGGGATCACGATCAGCTCGCGCCCGCGCGCCTTCTCGACCGCCTCCCGCGCGCCGCCGAAGACGTTGTGGTCGGTGACCGCGATCGCGCCGAGCCCCTCCGACTCGGCATGGTCGAGCAGCTCGTCGACCTCGATCGAGCAGTCGTGCGACCAGGACGTGTGCATGTGCAGGTCGGCGACGATCCACGGCCGGTCGGCGAGCGGCTCGCCGTCTCGGCGGCGGACACGCTTCCGGCCGCCGAGGCCGCCGTAGATCTGCTCGAGCTCACGGGCGACGGCGGCGAAGCTCTGCGCCTCGGCCGACGCGCGCCCTTCGCGGCTCTTGCGCTCGCGCACCTCGCTGTTCTCGGCCAGCCGCTGCAGCGCGGCGGCGGCAAGCTCGGGCTGGTCGAGCACGCCCGGCGGATCGGCGAGCACCGCGCCCGCGGCCAAGGCCTCGAGCCGCAGCCGGGCCGAGCCGGTCGGTGCGGGGACGACGACCGCCGCCTCGGCCAGCACGGCCGCCCGTGCCTCCGGCGTCTTGCCGGAGCGGACGCGCACCCGGTCGCGCAGCGCGAGCGGGATGGCGGGGCGTGTCGAGAGCGGCTTCGTCCGCAGCAGCACGGCCTCCCAGCCGGGCAGCTCCTTCAGCGAGCGCAGTGCCGCCCGCGCGACAGGCAGCGAGCCGGAATGCAGCTCGATCGCGACGAGCTTCCGCTTCGCTCCCGGCCGGAAGAGCTCGATGTCGACTCCGGGCGAGAGGATCCGGTAGTCGCCGGGGAACCGTTCCGCGGCCGCCGCGGCGGTCGTCTCGGACGAGGCGATCAGCGAGTCGATCCGGGCCAGCAGCTTCTCGCGCAGCGCCCGCCGCGGGGGGTACCCGAGCCGCTCGGGCGAGAAGAAGCTGGCGACGCCGAGCGCTTCCGAGTCGCGCAGCGCGAGGTACGAGATGCTCGGGAGCCCGGGCTCGAACCCGTGGACGACGTCGAAGCTGCCCTGCTCGAGCGCGAGCCGGAGGTTCGCACGGACGCCGACGGGGACGCCGAGGCTCGAGCGCCGCGAGATCGGCACGGCGGTTCCGATCGCGATCGTGTCGGCGCCGTTGCCGCGCGCCAGCGCGCGGCGGCCGGCCGCGAGATCCGCCGGCCGTCCGGACGGGGCGAGCACGGTGACCGTGTGGCCCAGCGCGCGCAGCTCCTTCGCGATGCCGGCGACATGCTGGTTGACGTCGTGTGGCAGCGACCACGCAAACGGGGTCACCAAGCAGATCTTCACTCCACCGAGTGTAGAGTCGAACTCGTGGCCGCGGTCACGATCAAGGTCCGGGAAAACGGCCCCTACCGCGTCACCGGGCCGTTTCACCTGGTCGACACGGACGGGAACGCCTACGAGCTTCCGGCCGGCGAGACCGTCGCGCTCTGCCGCTGCGGCCGCTCGGCGACGAAGCCGTTCTGCGACAAGACGCACCGCGTGATCGGCTTCGACGCGACGGAGCGCGCGACCGGATGAAGATGCGCGCCGCAGTCCTGGAGCAGTTCGGCGCCCCGCTCGAGGTGCAGGAGGTCGAGCTCGCCGAGCCGAAGGCCGGTGAGGTCCTCGTCCGCCTCGTCGCCTGCGGCGTCTGCCACACCGACCTCTACACGGCATCCGGAGCCGACCCTTCCGGCTACGCACCGGCCGTGCTCGGCCACGAGGGCGCCGGCGTGGTCGAGCGCGTCGGCGACGGCGTCGCGTCGGTCGCGCCCGGCGACCACGTCGTCACGCTCTTCTCGCCCCAGTGCCGCGAGTGCGTCCATTGCCGCTCGACCCGGACGAACCTGTGCATGGCGATCCGGGAGGAGCAGGGGAAGGGGCATCTCCCCGACGGCACGGTCCGGCTCTCCCGCGGCGGCGAGCCGATCCGCCACTTCATGGGCACGTCGACCTTCGCCGAGTACACCGTCATGCCCGAGATCGCGCTCGCGAAGGTGAATCCGGAGGCGCCGCTCGAGGGCGCCGCGCTCTTCGCCTGCGGGCTCTCGACGGGCCTCGGCGCCGCGCTCAAGACTGCTGCGGTCGAGCCGGGATCGACCTGCGTCGTCTTCGGCGCCGGCATGGTCGGGCTCGGCGCCGTCGCCGGCTGCAGGCTGCAGGGGGCGGAGCGGATCATCTGCGTCGACCTCTCCGAGGAGCGGCTCGAGCTCGCGAAGGGGCAGGGGGCGACCGAGACGATGCTCGGCGGCCCCGACACCGTCGAGCGGATCGTCGAGACGACCGGCGGCTTCGGCGCCGACTACACCTTCGAGGCCACCGGCAACGTCGCCGTCATGCGCCAGGCGGTCGAGTCGGCGCGGATGGGCTGGGGTCTCTGCACGGTCGCGGGCGTGGCCGGGAAGGGCGAGACGCTCGACATCGTGCCGCGCTTCCTGATCACCGGCCGCCGCGTCGCCGGCTCATCGTTCGGCGGGATCAAGGGCCGCGACGAGGTGCCGCAGCTCGTGGATCGCTGGCTCGCGGGCGAGATCGACGTCGCACCGTTCCTGTCGCACACGCTCACGCTCGACGAGGTCAACCGGGGCTTCGAGCTGATGGAGGCCCAGGACGGCATCCGCAGCGTGATCCGCTTCGACTAGCCGAGCTCGAGCAGCATCTCGTGCTGGCGGGCGACGCAGGTGCCGCCGAGCGCCTCGAGCGCGGCGTTGACCGGGTCGCCCTCCGGGCCGTTCAGATAGCGGACGCCGGTCGTGCCCTCGGGCAGCGACTCGACCAGCGCCCGGATCGCGTCGGCGTCGCCGGCCGCCTGCAGGATCGACGCGACGCCGTTGCCGGAGCGGTAGACGAGCGAGCCGTCGCCGCCGACGAGAGCGCGCGCGTCGTCCTGCCGCTCGACGGCGGCGTCCGCGCGCTGCCAGGGCTGCCGCTGCGGCGACCGGCCGACGGCGTCCGCGACCGGCGCCGACGCGACCTCGTGCTCCTGCAGGACGAGTCCGTCGAGCGACCAGACCTCGAGCTCGCGCACGACCTGGTAGCCGAGCTTCTCGTAGAGCCGAATCGCGGGCTCGTTCTGGACGAGCACCTCGAGCCAGAGCTGCTCGATCCCACGCGACCGCGCCCGGTCCTCGATCGCCCGCATCAACTGCTCGCCGATCCCCTCGCCGCGGCGGCCGGCGACGACGCCGACGCCGCCGATCCAGCCGGAGGTGCCGCGGACGCCGAGCATGCAGAGGCCGACGTCGTCGTTGCCGTCGACGGCGACGAGCGAGGCGTCGAGGTCGTAATCCCACGTCCCGGCCATGAACGAGAACGCGCCCTCGTCGACGGCGACCGGCATGAAGTAGCCCTCGTAGCCGGACGTAAAGAGAGCGGCGAGCTCAGCGTGGGTGCGGCCGGAGGCGGGCTCGAGCGCGACGGTCGCCATCGGTCGAGCCTATGCAACCCGGATGACCCTCGCAGGTCTCGCGACCGCGAATGCCCGTGTGCTATTGCTTCGGTCGATGGCCTCGAGCCGCCGGCCGACTCCTCGCCATTTTCGTCCTGGCGCTCGCGGCCGTCGTCGGCGACTGTCGGTACGCCGGAATCCAGCGCTCCGGCGGCTCAGCGCTGGATTGTCTTCGCTGCGCATCCGAATGGCGGGCCAGGGCCACTGCAGCTGGTGCGCGTGCGTGTGGACGGCACCGGGCTCAGCCAGATCACGACAGGCTCGAAGTCGGCGATCGAGCCGGACTTCTCGCCCGACGGAAAGAGCATCGCGTTCGCGCGGCTCGGCTCGGGGATCTTCCGGATGAACGCCGACGGCTCGGGCCTGCGCCGGCTCACGTCCGGAGCCCGCGACGTCTACCCCGTTTGGTCGCGCGACGGCAAGAAGATCGCGTTCCTGCGGCCGTTCAAGAACGGCTGGCGCCTCTTCGTCATGTCCGCGACGGGCGCGGGCCAGCGACAGCTGCCGCAGGCGCCGCCCGCGGGGCGGCCGTCCTGGACGCGGAACAGCAAGTCGATCCTGATCCCGTCGGCCGCCGACCTCGTTCAGGTCGACGCCCAGACCGGGACGATCCAGCGGTACTTCGGCCTGACCATGGACATCCAGACCTCGCAGAACGCCACCGTCTCGCCGAACGGCCTGATGACCGCGTACCTCGGGCCGCGGCTCAGCACCGGCCCGGAGGACTGCGGGGAGGGGCCGTGCCCGCAGTACGGCGCTCTATCTGGCTCGCGTTCCTGCGCCCCACCGCGCGCGGCGGATCGTCAACGACACCGGCGCCGCAGGCTGGTCGCCCGACGGGAAGACGCTGATCTACGTCCACCGCGGACCGCTGACGCTGCGGAACGTCGCAACGGGCAAGACGACGACGATCGCGACCGGGAAGCACATCGCCGTCGGCGATTCGCCACCCGCGTGGCAGCCGCGCTGAGCGTCACGCCCGCCCGCGACCGGTTCTCAGACGATTCTGAAGATCCCCTGCATGCGCGGCTTGCTCTTGTCGGCCGGCAAGGGGGAGTGGTACGGAATCGCGCCGCGGAAGTCGAGGAAGAGGATCAGCACGCTCTGCTGGCTGGGCTTGAGCGCCTTCTTGAACCCCGTCTGAACCCCGGTGCCGCGCCGCTCGTGACCGAGCACGAACGTGTGCGGCTTCTTGCCCGTGTTGACGAGGATGAAGCGGCCCATGCTGCCGCGCTGAGCGAGCTTCGGGCTCACCGTGATCCCGCTGTCCGTGATGATGACCTTGATGTTCGAGACGGGCGGCGGAGCCGTCGTCTGCGGTTGATCGGGCGCTCTGCGCCGCGGGCACGAGCGCCACTGCGGACGACGGCTGCGAGTGCGAAGAGGCGTGACTTCACGACGGGGACTGTATCACCCGTTTCGAGCGCTTTTATGCGCGCGCAGGCTCGCCGTTGCAGTCGTGCTGGCGAGTCTTCTCGTCGGTTGCGGAGAGCGCGATGCCGACGGCACCTGGGAGCTGCCGAACGGCGATCTTGCGGGCACGCGCGCCGCGGCCGGAGCGTCCATCGACGCCGGCAACGTCTCGGAGCTCGAGGTCCGGTGGCGGTACGCCTTGACGGCGAAGGCGAACTACACGGGCACTTCGCCTCGACGCCGGTCGCCGACGACGAGACGGTCTACGTCCAGGACCTCCAGAGCAACGTGCACGCGCTCGACCGCGCCACCGGGAAGGCTGCGCTGGGTGCACCGCTACCACGCGCTCGAACGAAGGGCCGAACGGGCTCGCGGTGGACGGCGGGCGGGTCTACGGCGCGACCGACTCGGATGCGTTCGCGCTCTCCGCCGACACGGGCCGCCAGCTGTGGAGCCGGCATCTCACCAGCGCCACCGAGCAGTTCGTCGACATCGCGCCCGTCGTCTGGGAAGGGCTCGTCTTCACCAGTACCGTCGGCTTCCCGCCGGGCGGGCGGGGCGCGATCTACGCGCTCGACGCCGCGACCGGTGCCGTGCGCTGGAAGTTCGACACGATCCGGGAGCCGTGGCGGCATCCGCTCGAGGCCGGCGGGGGTGGGCTCTGGTACCCGGTCTCCGTCGACGACGAGGGCCGGCTCTACGCGGGGAACTCGAACCCGCAGCCCTGGGGCGGATCCCCCGAGCGCCCGAACGGCGCCGCCTTCCCCGGCCCGGTGCTCTACACGAACTCGCTGCTCGTGTTCGACGCGCGCAGCGGCCGGCTGCTCTGGCACGACCAGGTGACGCCGCACGACATCCGCGACTACGACTTCGCGGCGACGCCGATCCTGGCGACGGTCGAGGGCAAGGAGCTCGTCTTCGGAGCCGGCAAGGCGGGACGGGTGATCGCCTGGGACCGCGAGACGCGACGGCGGCGCTGGGAGACCGCCGTCGGGCATGCACCGCAACGACCTCGGCCCGCTGCCGCCCCGGCGCGTCACCGTCTGCCCCGGCCTGTTCGGCGGAGTCCTGACGCCGATGGCCTACGCGGAGGGCCGCTTGTTCGTGCCGGTCGTCGACCTGTGCGGCTGGGGCAGCGCCACGAGCAGCCAGCCGCTGACGACGCGTCGTGCCCTCGCGTGGGAAAGGCCGGCTCGTCGCCCTCGACGCCGCGACGGGGCGCGCCCTCTGGGTGCGGCGGCTGCCGTCGCCGAACTTCGGCTGCGCGACGGTCTCGAACGACGTCGTCTTCACCTCCACGTTCGACGGGACGGTGTACGCGTTCGCGGCGGCGGACGGAAAGCTGCGCCTGGCGCACGCGGATGCGGGCGGGGGTCAACGCGTGCCCCGCCGTGCTCGGGGATCTCGTTCTCTTCGGCGCCGGAGCCCCACGCGCCGGGGGCGTCACGCCCGAGCTCGTGGCGTTACGGCCTGCCCTGACCCGCGTACGGGACCAGGTGACCGTGATCGGGTTCGATGTCGCCAGCGCGTCGCCGCCGGCGCGAGGGCGCAACGTGACGCGATACGTGGCCTCGTCGACGGCCAAGCCGGAGACGAAGTCGCTCAGCGGGACTTCGAGCTCTGCGACATCGGAGGTTCCGACGGTTGCCCAGCCGGGGCTGTCCGGGCTTGCGGCCGCAGCTCCCACCGGGCGCTGCTCGAGCCGGAGGACCGTGTCGGCCGGCAGCGTGGCCCCGGCCGCCGCATCGCACCCCGCGGGGGCCGGGACTCGTCCCAGGCGGCGCAGACGTAGAAGTTGGTCGGGATTCCGTCCGGGCCGTGCTCGAGCGCCAGGGATTCCACCCAGGGGCCTGTGTTGGTGCGCCCTGCCCGCAAGGTGATCTTTGACGTGCTCGGAGCGGCGACCGTCGTGGCGCCGGTGTCCGCACCCGTGGTCGTCCCGGCGGTGTCGTCGTCGCCCGAACAGCCCGCCGCGAGGACGGTGGCGAGGAGGAGAGTGACGAGTCCGAGCCGTCGTGACATGGCCGGGAGGATAGCCCTCACCGGAGTGGCACAGATGCGCCAGAAGTTACTTGCCGCCGGGGGTTCGCGGCTGTAGGTTCTCGGTGACATGTCTGTCGCTCTCGCCGGTGTTCGGGCTTGGTCTTTGTGGCAGCAGCGCACCGGTAACGCCGTCCGCACGTCCTCAGAGGAGGGGCACTGAATGCGCAGGGCACTTTTCCTTTCACTTACGGCCTGTCTCGCGCTGCTCGTAGCCGCGGGGCTCGCCGGCTCGCTGGCTCAGTCCACACCGGCCGCGAGCAAGGCCATCACGCCGTCACCGATCTACACCGCCGCGCAGCTCGGGGCTCCCGCCGGCGATGACTGGCTGATGCACATGGGCAACCTCAAGGGCCACCGGTATTCGTCGCTGACGCAGATCAGCAAGGCGAACGTCGGCACGCTCAAGCTGGCCTGGAAGATCAACCTGGGCTACTGCGCGACGAAGAACGCCGCGTGCGGCTCGCTCGAGGCGAACGCCGTCGTCGCGAACGGCGTCCAGTACATCCAGGACCCGTTCGGCGCCGTCTACGCGCTCGACGGGGCGACGGGCGCCAGGCTCTGGAAGTGGACGCCTACCTACGAGGCCGGGCTTCAGCGTCGGCTCCGGCTCGACCGTAAGCCCGGCGTCGCGATCGGCGAGGGCAAGGTCTTCGCCGGGCTCGCGCGACGGCCAGCTCTATCGGCCTCAACCAGACGGACGGCACCGTCCTCTGGGTCGACGGAAGTGACGCCGTGGAGGACGGGCGGCAAGACCTCGAGCGCTCCGATCTACGTCAACGGCATGGTGCTCGTCGGCGACTCCGCGGGCGACAACGGCGGCTCCAGCGCCACGCATGCAGGCCTTCACGCGCGAACAACGGCAAGCGCGTCTGGTCGTGGAGCGTGATCCCGGCCGTCGGGCCAGCCCGGCTACAAGACGTGGTCCGCGAACTCCGCCGGCTACACGAACAACAGCACGAACGGCGGCGGCTCGATGTGGGAGTCACCGCTCATCGACGCGAAGCTCAACCTCGCGATCTTCGGCACGGGCAACCCGGTGCCGTGGAACAGCCGCGGCACGGGCGCGAACCTCTACACCGACTCGATCGTGGCGCTGAACCTCTACACGGGCCAGCTGGTCTGGTTCTACCAGACGACCCACCACGATCTGTGGGACTCCGACCTGCCGAACAACGGCGTCATGTTCAGCGGCCAAGTACAAGCGTCAAGGGCGAGATGGTGATCGCGGCCCGGCGTCGCGTTCGTGAACAAGTACGGGATGACGTTCATCCTCGACCGGGAGACCGGCAAGCCGCTGCTCCCGATCCCCGAGGTCAAGGTGCCGCAGAGCACGGCGCTCGACGTCAACACCTGGCCGACCCAGCCGATCCCGATGGCGGACAACGTGCTCGGGCAACAGGCTCGGACGCCAACAGGCGGCCCGTGCACGGACGGCAACCGGACGCAGACGAACGCGTACGTCCCGTTCGCGACGGCGGTCGCGCCGGACGGCAAGCCGTACAAGATCGGCTGCGTCTACGACCCGTACGACACGACGCAGTACATCGTGATGCCCTTCGAGATGATGGACTGGCCGGCGAGCTCGTTCAGCCCGGAGAACCAACACGTTCATCACCTGCGGCGTCACCGACCGGGCGACGTCCTTCGAGCAGATCCCGGCGGCCTCGCAGGTGAAGGGTGCCTTCGGCGGCATCGGGGCCGGCCGCCTCGGCGTCGGCGACACGTCGACGTCCAACCGGGGCAACTTCGCCTCGCTGAACGTCGCGACCGGCAAGCTCGGCGTGGAAGCAGATCTGGGATGCGCCGTGCTACAGCGGCTCGATGAACACCGCAGCAGGCATCACGTTCATCGGCCACCTCGGCACCGGGCAACGCCCAGGCGAGCGACGGCTATCTCGAGGCAGTCGACACGAAGACCGGAGCCTCGCTCTGGAAGTCGCCGCCGATGGACGCCGGCGTCGGCGCGGCACCGGTCACCTACACGGCGAACGGCAAGCAGTACGTGTCGGTCGCAGTCGGCGGCCAGTCGCACAACGACGTCTCGCGGCCGCTGGGCCTGACCAACCCGGCCCGGTTGCGCGAACGACAGCATCTACACGTTCGTGCTGCCCTAAGCAGCAGCTCTCGAGTGGGCGAGGGCGGCCGGGATAGGCGGCGCGCCGTCCTCGTCTCGCACCGTCGCCGCAGTGCAGACGGGCACGCCTCGCGAGTGCCGACGTCGTTGAGACATCTTGGAGCTACTCTGAAGCAGGCCAACAGGGGGAAAGGACGTAGATGAGGAAACGAATGAAGAACAAGCGTGTCGCCGGGGTCGCGGGGTTGGCGACGCTCGCTCTCGCCGGCGTGTTCGCCGGAGTCTTCCTGCCCGCCGGCGCAGCGGGAACGACGTCTGCGGATGCGACGACGAAGATCACCGTCAAGGCGTCCGAGTTCAAGTACGTCTTCTCGAAGAAGAGCGTGCCCACGGGGACGGTCGTCTTCACCGTCATCAACAAGGGCAAGATCTCGCACGACTTCAAGATCGGCGGCAAGAAGACCAAGACGCTGCTGCCCGGCAAGTCGGCGAAGCTGACCGTGAAGTTCGCGAAGAAGGGCCAGTACGCGTTCCTCTGCACGCTCTTCGGACACGCGAAGGCGGGGATGAAGGGGAAGTTCGCGGTCGCTGTCAAGCCCGTCGCGACGACGACGACCAGAAGACGACGACGACGACCACGACGACGACGCCGCCGCCCACGGGTCCCGTGGGCAACGCGAACACGACCGTCAACGTCGGGATGTTCGAGTACGGCTACAACCTCTCGCAGCAGTCGGTCCCGTCGGGCCAGGTCACGTTCGTGATCACGAACAACGGCAGCGAGGTGCACAACTTCACCGTCCAGGGCGTGAAGGTCGGAACCTTGCTCAATCCCGGCCAGTCGGAGACCTACACGGTCGGCTTGCCGGCACAGCGCTTCAGCTACGTCTGCGATGTGCCGTTCCACATCGATCGCGGCATGTTGGGGACTCTGACCGTCAACCCCTGATGTCTGTCGGGGGAGGCCGCCCGCCGAGGCGGCCTCCCCCGGCGGCTCGATTACGATGGCCGACATGACGAGCGTTGAGCGGGGGGCAGCCAACTCCGCCGCACTCGGCAGGGCGACCGAGATCACCGGCACGCTCCTCGGCAACATCGAGACGGTCGTGCACGGCAAGCACGACCAGGTCGCGCTCGTGCTCGCGGCGCTCGCCTGCGAAGGGCACGTCCTCCTCGAGGACGTCCCGGGCACGGCCAAGACGGTCCTGGCGCGGGCGCTCGGCGGCTCGATCGACGGCGCGACCGTCTCGAGGATCCAGTGCACGCCGGACCTGCAGCCCACCGACGTCACCGGACTGTCGGTCTGGGACCCGCAGGAGCGGCGGTTCGAGTTCCGGCCCGGCCCGATCTTCGCCAACGTCCTCCTCGTCGACGAGATCAACCGCGCGCTGCCGAAGGCGCAGTCGGCGCTGCTCGAGGGGATGGCCGAGCGGCAGGTGACGGTCGACGGCACGAGCCGGCCGCTGCCGGCCCCGTTCCTCCTGATCGCGACCGAGAACTCGATCGAGCAGGAGGGCACGTTCCCGCTGCCGGAGGCCCAGCTCGACCGGTTCTTCCTCCGCACCTCGCTCGGCTATCCGACGGTCGAGCAGGAGCTCGGGATCCTCGAGAGCCAGCTGCACGGACATCCGCTCGAGCTCCTGCGGCCGGTCGTCGCGATCGACGATCTCGCCGTGCTCGTGGCCGCGGTCGAGGAGGTCTACGTCGATCCGCTCCTCAAGCGCTGGGCGGTCGAGCTCGTCCGGGCGACGCGCGAGCTCGAGCAGGTCGATGTCGGCGCGTCCGTCCGCGCCAGCCTCTCGCTCGAGCGCGCGGTGCGCGCGTGGGCGCTGATCGCGGGGCGGAGCTACGTCGTGCCCGCCGACATCGAGCGCCTCTTCGAGCCCGTCGTCGGCCACCGGCTCGTGCTCGGCGTGGACTTCGCGGTCGACGCCGAATCGCTCGACCGGGAGCAGCTCGGCCAGGTGATCTGGGACGCCTGCCTCGCCCGCGCGCCGCGGCCGCAGCCGGACTGGGACGAGGAACGCTTCGGGCAGGGGTAAGTGACGGCAGCGCGGACCTTTCCGCTCGTCCCGCGCCGCCGCTTCGTCGGGGCATCGTTCGGCCGGAACCGGAGTGTCCGCCGCGGCCAGGGTGACGAGGTCGTCGGCTCGCGGCCGTACCGGCCGGGAGACCATCTGGCGTGGATCGACTGGGCCGCGTCGGCGCGCTTGTCGGCCGCGCGCGGGACGGACGAGTTCGTCGTCCGCGAGTACCTCGCGCAGGAAGCGCCCCGAGCCGCGATCGTGGTCGACCGTCGCCCTTCACTCGGCCTCTTCGGGCCGGAGTCGCCCTGGCTCGACAAGCCCGCGGCGGTCCTGGCCGCCGCCGAGGCGATCGCGGCGAGCGCCGTCGCTGCGCTCGGCGAGGTCGCCTACCTCGACCACGCGGATCCGGACGGACGCAGCTTCTGGCTGCCTCCGGCGGGGCGCCGCCGCCTCGCGGACATCCGGGCCAGGCTCGCCGGCGCGAGCTTCGCGGCGCCGCCGCGCGCGCTCGAGCTCGGGCTCCAGGCATTGCTCCGGCACGGCCACGTCCTGCCGCCCGGGAGCTTCGTGTTCGTCCTCTCCGACTTCCTCGCGCCGATCCGCGCCGCCGAGTGGGTGCGGCTGCGGGCGCTCCGCTGGGACGTCGTCCCGGTGATCGTCCAGGACCCGACCTGGGAACAGCGCTTTCCCGACGTCCACGGGGCCGTTGTCCCGTTCGCCGATCCCGCAACCGGAGTCGTCGCGCCGACGCGGTTCACGCGGCGCGAGGTGCAGGCGCTCGCGCGCGAGCACGAGCAGCGGCTCGACCGCGCCGTGCGGACGTTCCACCACCTCGGCTGCGACCCCGTCGTCGTCGGCAGCGAGGACGCGTTCCCCCCGCTCGCCGCGTGGGCGGCGCGGCGCCGGGCCTTGCGCCGGCGGGCGGCATGAAGCTGCTCGTCGCTGCGGCGCTGGCCCTTGTGCTCGCCGCCCCGGCGGCGGCGGCCGACCGCGAGGTCTTCTTCGGCGATGCGTTCCAGCTCGACGCGGCCGACCCAGGCCCGTTCGATCGCCTCCCGGACGGCCGGCTCGCCTGCCTCTCGGACGCGTGCGCGAACCGGGTCGTCTCCGTCGGCGGCGTCACCGTCAGGGTGCTGCCGCGCGTCACGGCGAAGGAGGTGGCTGCGCGGCGGCCGGTCTACCACCCCGACACCACGACGCCGGCGGCCGCGCACGACGGGCTCGCGGACGAGCTCCTCTTCGCCGGCGCTGCCGTGCTCGCGCTCTGCGCGGCGGCTCTGGCCGTCTCGGCGCTTCGAGGACGGGACCGCCAGGCTCCGGTCGACCGCCTCCTGCGTGCGCTCCGGCTCGTGCGCGAGTCCGCCGAGCGTGCCCCGCCCGACCGCAGGCGCGCACTCGACCATCTCGCGGCGACGCTCGGCGACGCGCCGCCCGCCGAGCGGGCGACCCGGCTCGCGTGGTCGCGGCCGGAGCCGGAGCCGGAGCCGACGCTCGCAGTCGCGGAGGAGGTCAGGCGGTGACGCCGATCCCGTACGGGGAGCTCGACGCGGTCGCCGGCCAGACGAGACGGACGCTCGTGCTGCGCGCTCTGCTCGGCGCCGCAGCAATCGGCGCAGCCGTCGCGGTCGTTCTGGTCGGCCGCGGCGAAGCCGCGCCCCCGAGCCCGCTCCCGTCCGGGACGGACGGCCTCGTCGTGCTCGACCTCTCGGCGAGCATCTCGACGGACACGTACGCCCGGATCGGCGCCACGCTCGACGAGCTCGCCGACACCGGCGGCCGCTACGGGCTGATCGTCTTCTCCGACACCGCCTACCTGGCGCTGCCGCCCGGGACGCCGGCGGCCGAGCTGCGCGCGTTTGCACGCCGCTTCGACCTCCCCGAGCAGACCGGCGGCGCACTCACCGTGCCGACCAGCCCGTGGACCGACTCGTTCAGCGCCGGGACGAAGATCTCGACCGGGCTGCAGCTGGCGCTGGACACGATCAAGGCGAAGCGGCTCGGGCGCCCGGCCGTGCTCCTCGTCAGCGACCTCGACGACGACGTCGGCGATCTCGAGCGCCTGACCAGCACGGCGCTCGCGTTCCGGCGCCTCGAGATTCCCGTCCGTGTGATCGGCCTCAACGCGGCGCCCGAGGACCAGCGCTACGTCGAGCGCCTGCTCCGGCGCTCGTCGGATCTCTCGGCTGCCTCGCTGCCGGGCGAGGAGGACACGGGACGCCAGGACGTGCGGCTCGCGCTGGTGCTGGCGGCGCTGGCCGCCGCGGTGGCGCTCGCGCTCCGGGAGTTGCTCGTGACGCGGGTGGAGCGCGTATGAGCAGGTCGCGGCTCGGCCTCGCCGCCGTCGCGCTCGCGGCGGCATTCGTGCTCGCAGGCGCCGCGCTGGTCATGCGCGCCCGGGCGGGGAACGAGGACGCTCGGCTCCGGGCCGCGGTCGCCGCCTACGAGGCTGCAGCAGGGGCGGGCCGTGGGTTCGACAGCGGCCTGACGAGGACGAATCTCCGCTCGCGGGCGCAGGCGCTTCTCACCGAGATCGCGGTCGCCGAGGATCGCAAGGCGGCCGCCCAGGCGGACGTCCTCCTCGGCGTGCTCGCGGCGGGCGGGGGCAGGTCGGCGGACGGGCAGACGCCCGACGAGCTCAGCCGCGATCTCTTCGAGACGGCGGTCCGGCTCGACAACGCCAACGTCGCGGCGAAGTTCGACCTCGAGCTCGCCGTGCGGCGGCTGCGCGCGATCGGGACCCGCACCGGATCCGGGCAGGGCTCAGGCCCGCGTGGCGGCGGCCGGCGCGGCGCCGGAGCCGGCCTGCCAGGGCGGGGGTACTGACATGCTCGCCCTCGAGCTGACCTTCCTCAGCCCGCTCGGCGCACTGGCGTGCCTGGCCGCCGTGCTGCCCGTCGCCGCGCTCGTCCTGGCCCGCACGCGGGCGAGTCGGGCAGCGACCGCGATCGGTCTTCCGGAGCCGGGCCGAGGACGCGGGCGCCTGCTGCTGCTCGCAGCGGCCTGCTGTGCCTTCGGGCTCGCGGCTGCGCAGCCCGCAGTGAGTCGCGACGGCGGGCGGGAAGTGCGGTCGGACGTCGAGGCGCTCTTCGTCGTCGACGTCTCGCGCTCGATGCTCGCTGCGGCCGGCCCTGCCGACGCGACGAGGCTCGAGCGTGCACGTGCCGCCGCGCTGAAGCTGCGAGCGGCGATCCCCGAGGTGCGCTCCGGTCTTGCCGGACTCACGGATCGCGCGCTGCCATACCTGTTCCCGACGCTCGATCAGCGCGTGTTCGCGTCGACGCTGCAGGAGGCCGCCACGATCGAGTCGCCGCCGCCGCAGCAGGTCGCCCGGGTCGCGACGAGCTTCGATGCCCTCGCCGGGCTCGGCTCCAGGGGCTTCTTCACCCCGAAGGTCGAGCGGCGGGTCTGCGTGGTCCTCACCGACGGCGAGAGCGCGCCGTTCGCAGCGCCGGCCGCGGGCTGCAAGCTCGTCGTCGTCCAGTTCTGGAACGCTGCGGAGCGCGTCTATCGCAACGGCGAGGCGGAGCCCCAGTACCGCCCGGACGATGCGGCGCCCGCGAACGCGGCCAAGCTCGGGCCTGTCGCACGTGAGGGAGACCTCGGGCGCGCCCGCGAGCTGCTGGCCTCCGCGGTGGGCGATGGCCCGGTCTCGACGCCGGCCGGCAGCGGGCGGACGACGACCCTGCTCGCTCCGTACATCGCGTTCGCCGGGCTGGTGCTCGTGCTCGTCCTCGTGTTCGGGCTGCCGCATGTGCTGAACCGCCGTGTCAGTACCATTGTCGAGGCATGAGGTACACAGCCGGAGCGGCGTTCCTGGTCGCCCTCGCGCTCTGCGCCGGCGGTGGCACGGTCGCGGCTGCGGACGCCACGGGCGACTGGACCGGCTTCGGCCGGACGCCCGACAACAACCGGCATTCGCCGCTGACGCAGATCGGCCGGGACAACGTCGACCGCATGGGCCGGGTCTTCACCGTCGACCTTCGCCGCGTCGATCCGGACGTCCGGCGGGGACAGCAGTCGTATCCGCTCGCGATCGACGGCACCCTCTATGTGACGACGAACAACAACTTCGTCTTCGCGCTCGACGGTGACACCGGCAAGGTCAAATGGGAGTACAAGCCCCGGAACAGCGGCCTCTTCGTCAACTTCGGCGTCGCCGCCAACCGCGGGCTCGCGTATTGCGGCGGCAAGCTCTTCATGACCACGCTCGACATGCAGCTCGTCGCGCTGCGCCCGAGCGACGGCGAGGTGGTCGGGAAGATCGCGATCAGCCAGTTCGTCCCCAACGCTGCGGCGAACTACGGCTACTCGCAGACGAGCGCGCCGATCTGCGCCGGCGGGAAGGTCGTGATGGGCGCGGCCGGCTCGGAGTACGGCGTGCGCGGCTACGTGATGGCGTTCAACACCGACCTGACGCCCGCGTGGCCGAACCCGTACTGGACGATCCCGCCCGAGCAGCAGCAGTGGCGGCGGCTGTCGCGGATCGTCGGCGGCGGCGTCGTCTGGACGCCCGTCACGATCGACACCCGCACGAGCACCGTCTACTTCGGCACCGGCTCCGGAACGCCGAACTTCTACCACGACCTCCATCCCGGCCCGAACCCGCGCGCGAACTCGCTGATCGCCGTCGACCTCAACACGGGCAAGCAGCGCTGGTGGCAGCAGCTCGTCGCGAACGACCAGTGGAACTACGACGTCGCGCAGCCGCCGCTCGTCTACGACGCGAAGGTCGGCGGCAAGACGCGGCGGGTCGTGTCGGTGGCCTCGAAGGAAGGCGTCTGGTTCGCCCTCGACGCCCGCACCGGGCAGATGTTGCACCAGCGGGTGAAGGTGATCGACCGCGTCGAGCATCCGCCGCTCCGGCCCGGGCAGCCGGTGACGATCTTCCCCTCCGCGCTCGGCGGCGTGAACTACTCGCCCGCCTCCTACGACCCCGCGACCAACTACGTCTTCAACGCCGCGGCGGAGACGGCCGCCGTTCTGATCCAGGACAAGCTGACGCCGACGCAGAAGCGGCGGAAGCTGATCCAGGGCGACGTCTTCCTCGGGCTTCAGAACGGGAACTTCGGCACCGGGCTCGAGAGCTGGCACGACCACGGCTCGATCAGCGCGATCAATGTCGCCACCGGCAAGCGGGTGTGGAAGTTCCAGACCCCGGAGCCGGAGCGCGGCGGCGTCACGACGACCGCGAGCGGCCTCGGCTTCGCCGGCGGCGGCGACGGCGTCCTCCGTGCCTTCGACACCCGGAACGGGAAGGTGCTGTGGCGCTTCCAGACCGGCGCTCCGATCGCCGCCGGGCCGACGCTCTATCTGAGCGGCGGCAAGGAGTACCTCGCGATCACGGTCGGCGGCACGCCGACGTCGTCGAACGGCGGTACGGCGGCCGAGCTGCAGGTCTTCGCGATCGGCGGCAGCCAGCAGCAGTCGTCACCGCCGTCCGCGCTGACGCGGGCCGCGGCCGCTGCGGCTGACCCGCCCAGGGTGATGTCGACGCCGACGGCCAAGCCGGCGCGTGCGCGCGCTCCCGTCGCGGTCGCCGGTGGGGCACGGCTTTCGACGGGCGGGCCGATCACGGTGCGCGCCTGGCTCCCGTCCGGTGACAACACCGAGATCGCGAGCGGCCGGCTGCTCGTCGGCGGCAGACCGGTCTCCGGCGCGCGGATCTCGGTCGATCGCTACGTCCTGAAGCAGGCGACCGGCCCCGACGGCCGCTTCCGCGCCGCCGTCGACGTCAACGGCGTTCGACGCCATGTCGTCAAGGTCGCCGATCTCTCGCGCGCCCGTGTCGGCGGCCGGGCGCTGACGCCGTCCGAGCGCGCGGCGGCCCGTGCGGCGAGCGGCGGCTTCTCCGTCGCGTACCGCATCAACGACCTGCGGGCGAGCTCGGGCAAGAACGGCAACGTCGTCGTCACCGGTCGCATCTCCACGCGCGGCGGCTTCGCTCCCGCCGGGGTGAGCCTGTTCACCTACCGGCTCTCCGGCCGGATCACCGGCGCGGACGGGCGGCCGGTCGCAGGCGCGACCGTCGTCACGCGCACCGTCGACCGCGACTTCTGGACGTTCTCGGAGCCCTCGGACGCGAACGGGAACTACACGTCCTTCTTCGCCGCATCGGACAAGTCGCAGGACGACCCGGTGCCGCTCAGCGTCCAGGTCGCGCTCGGCTCGGTCTCGTACTCGTCGGGCCTGGTCCCGACGGTCAAGTTCAAGCGGCTTCGGAGCGCACGCATGGACGTGCAGTTGCCGGCCCGCGTCGGCGCCGTCCTGCCGCTGCCGACCTCGACCTCGTACCCGGGCGCCATCTATCAGGGCCTGCTTGTCGGGGCGAACGTGAACGGACGCGTCGTCAAGCCGGTCGCCGCGCAGTGGCCGGACGCGAAGGGCCGGTTCCGGCTCGTGCTGCCCCCGTCGACGCGCGGCAAGACGGTGCGGCTCTGGCAGAGCAGCTTCCAGGCCTTCGCGACCTTCCCGGCCCGGCCGGGCGGCGCGGTCGACCTGCGCACGTGGCCGACGGGGCTCTCGCCGCGCGTCTCGACCGGCACCGCGAACGTGCGCCTGCCCGACTAGCGACCGAAGCTCTGCCAGGCGTCAACCGCGCCGGGTTATAGTCGGCCATGGCTGACATGCCAGACGACGGCCCGTCAGTGGCCAGCTCGTCATTGAGCGAGCGCGTGACCGCGCTGATGCCGCAGCTCGAAGAGGAGCTCGCGCGGCTTGTCGCGATCCCTTCCGTCTCGGCTGCCGGCTTCCCCGAGCCTCGCCAGCCCTTGCTCGACGCCTACGACTTCGTCGTCGGGCTGCTGCGCGACGCGGGCGTCGAGGTGCTCGAGCCGCTCGAGCTGCCGGACACAGCGCCGGTGATCATGGGCGAGATCCCCGCTCCCGACGGAGCTCCGACGGTGCTCCTTTACGGCCACTACGACGTCGTCCCTGCCGGCGACGAGTCGAAGTGGGAATCGCCGCCGTTCGAGGCGACCGAGCGCGACGGCGCGATCTACGGCCGCGGCGCCGCCGACTCGAAGTCGAACATTCTCGTCCACGTCGGCGCCTTGCGCGCCTGGGGTGGGAAGCCCCCGGTCGGGATCAAGCTCGTGATCGAGGGGCAGGAGGAGATCGGCAGCGCACTCACGACGTTCCCACCGAGCCAGCCGGAGCTGTTCGCCGCCGACGCGATGGTGATCGCGGACATGGGTAGCCTTCGTCCCGGCGTTCCGACTCTGACCGTCGGGCTCCGCGGGATGGCGGGCGTGATCGTCCAGGTGAGAACGCTTGCCGGCCCGAAGCACAGCGGGCAGTTCGGCGGCGCCGCTCCCGATGCGTTGCTCGTGCTGCTGCACGCGCTCGCGACGCTGCACGACGAGAACGGCGACGTCGCCGTGCCCGGCCTGCGGCGCGAGGAGTGGACCGGCGCCTCGTACAGCGACGACGAGTTCCGCGACCTGGCCGAGATCGTGCCGGGAATGCCGTTCTTCGGGACCGGCGGCCTCGGCGAGCGGATCTGGTCCGGGCCGGCGATCACCGTCACCGGCATCGACGCTCAGCCCGTCGACGAGGCGCTCAATGCCGTCGTGCCGCACGCGCGCGCCAAGCTCGGCCTTCGGATCCATCCGGAGGAGGACCCCGCAGAGGCGCAGGCGGCGCTGATCCGGCACCTCGAGGGGCTGCGGCCGTTCGGGGTCGCGCTCGAGGTCGAGGCCGCCGAGACAGGCCAGGGCTATTTCGCGAAAACGACCGGCCCCGCGTACGAGGCCGCGCGCGCCGCCTTCGAGACGGTCTGGGGCAGCGAGCCGTCGTTCGTCGCGACCGGTGGCTCGATCCCGCTCGTCAGCGCGCTCCAGGAGGCGGCGCCCGATGCCGAGATCCTGCTCCTGGGGACGACCGACGGCTTCGCGAACATCCACGCGCCGAACGAGCGCGTGCTGCTGGACGAGTTCGAGAAGGCGGTGGCCGTCGAGACCGAGTTCTTCAGCCGGCTCGCAGAGACCTTCGCGGGGAAGGCGAGCTCGTGACGAGCGCACCGGAAGCCGCCCCCTCCGGGACGCCGATGATGCAGCGGATCCTGGGCGCGATCGAGCGGGGCGGGAACAAGATGCCGAACCCCGCGATCCTGTTCGTCTGGCTGTGCGTGATCGTCATCGTCCTCTCCGCCCTGCTCGCCTGGGCGGACATCAAGGTCACGTACCAGGTCGTCGAGCCTCCGCCGATCACCGTCGAGGAGACGGTTCCGGGCGGTTCCACGCAACCTTCCGGCGGCCTGCCGGACGCGTCCGTCCAGGAAGGCGAGTACACGGTCAAAGAGGAAACGGCGGCAATCCAGAGCCTGCTGTCCGCAGACGGAATCCGCTTCCTCTTCACGTCTTTCGTCGCCAACTTCCGCAACTTCGCCGCCGTCGCGATCATCCTCGTCGTGATGATCGGCGTCGGCCTCGCCGAGGCCGCCGGACTGATCGGGGCGCTGATCCGGAAGCTCGTCAAGGTCTCGTCGGAAGCGATGCTGACGCCGATCCTCGTCTTCATCGGCGTCCTCTCGAGCATTGCCTCGGATGCGGGGTACCTCGTGCTGATACCCCTGGGCGCAGCTGCGTTCAAAAGCGTCGGCCGCAACCCGCTCGCGGGCATGGCCGCCGCCTTCGCGGGCGTCGCCGCCGGCTTCGGCGTCAACTTCCTGATCACGCCGCTCGACGGCGTCCTGACCGAGATCACGAACGACGCGAGTGCGCTCGTCGACCCGGAGCAGTCGATCGACCTCGCGGCGAACCTCTACTTCGGGATCGCCTCGACGATCCTGGTCACGATCGTCCTGACGCTCGTCTCCGTGTACATCGTCGAGCGAAGCCTCGGCACGCATGACCCTGCGCTCGAGAGCGACGACGATTCGCTCGACGCCGACAAGGGCCCCGAGGTCTCGCCCGAGGCGGAGGCGAAGGGTCTCCGTTACGCGCTGATCGCGACCGCCGCCGTGCTCGTCGCGATCGGCCTGCTCACCGTGTTCCCCGACGCGCCGCTGCGCGACCCGATCACCGGCGACATCATCGGCGACTCGCCGTTCATGGACAGCCTGATCCTGATCATCACGATCATCTTCTTCGCGGCCGGGCTGGCCTACGGGCGCGGAGCGGGAACGATCCGGACGAGCGACGAGGTGCTCGCGTCGATCACGAAGTCGTGGGCGGGCCTCGCGAGCCTGCTGTTTCTGTTCCTGCTGATCGCGCAGTTCATCGCGTACTTCAACTTCTCGAACATGGCGCAGGTCGCGGCCGTCAAGCTCGGTGACTGGCTCGAGGAGGCCAACATCGGGGTGGTCTGGCTGCTGATCGGCTTCGTGCTCGTGACGATGCTCGTCGACCTGATCATGCCGGCGGCGATCGCCAAGTGGGCCATCCTCGCCCCGATCTTCATTCCGCTCTTCCTGCGGCTCGACGTGGCGCCGCAGACGGTGCTCGCCGCCTACCGCGTCGGCGATTCGCCGTTCAACGTGGTGACGCCGCTGATGGCCTACTTCCCGCTGATCATCATCTTCGCGCAGCGCTACCGGCGGGACGCGGGCATCGGCACGGTCGTCGCGATGATGCTCCCGTACGTCCTCGTGCTGTCGATCATCTGGACGCTGTTCTTCGTCGCCTGGTACCTGCTCGGCATCCCCCTCGGCCCTGGTGCGCCCGTGCACAACGACTGATGGGCATCCTCGCCGTCGCGTCGGTGGTGATGCTCGTGATCGCGGCCGCTCTGGAGTGACGATGCAGGACGTCGCAGCCCCGGCCGCAAGCAGCGGTCGATGAGCCAGTCGACCATCACCTTTCTCGTCCTGGCCGCCGTCGTGGTCGTCTTCGTCTGGGACCGGATTCCCGTCGCGGTCGTGGCGATCGGGACCGCGCTCTCGCTGTGGGCGACGGGCGTGCTCGACCTGGAGCAGGCGCTGGCGGGCTTCGGCGACCCGACCGTCCTCTTCATCGCCTCGCTCTTCGTCGTCAGCGAGGCGCTCGAGGCGACCGGTGTGACGGCGCTCGTCGGCCAGGCGCTGATCGCCCGCGTCGGGAACGACCGCACCCGGGTCGTCGTGCTGACGATGGCGGTGGTCGCCCTCGTCACGGCATTCATCACCGTCAACGCCTCGGTCGCCGCGCTGACCCCCGTGGTCGTCCTGATGGCCGTTCGCCTCCGGCGCTCGCCGTCGCAGCTGCTGATGCCGGTCGCCTTCGCCGCGCACGCAGGCTCGCTGCTCGCGCTCACCGGCACGCCGGTCAACGTGATCATCTCGGACTACGCCGCCGACGCCGGGGTCGGGCGCTTCGGCTTCTTCGAGTTCGCCCTCGTCGGAATCCCCCTCGTGGTCGGGACGATCCTGATCGTCGTGCTGCTCGGGCACCGGCTGCTGCCGGAGCGCACTCCGCGGGCGATCACGCGCGACTTCAGCGGCCACGCCCGGACGCTCGTCGAGCACTACGGGCTGGAGGACGCTCCGGACCCGCTGCTCACCCGCGGATCCGGCGTGGCCGAGGTCGTGATCCCGCCGCGCTCGGGGCTGATCGGCGAGGCGGTGTTCCCCGGCATGGTCACGGACAGCGGCGACCTCGTCGTCCTCGCCGTCCACCGGAAGGGGGAGGAGCTCGCCGGCGAGTCCACGCTCGCCGCCGGTGATGCGCTCCTGCTTCGGGGTGCGTGGGGCGCGCTGGAGGAGCATCTCGCCGATCCCGATGTGCTCGTCGTCGACGAGCCCGAGCTCGTGCGGCGCCAGGCCGGGCCGCTGGGGACGGGCGCGAAGCGGGCGCTCCTGATCCTCCTCGGCATGGTCGTCCTGCTCACCACGGGTGTCGTGCCGGCGGCTGTTGCCGGACTTCTCGCCGCAGGCGCGATCGTGCTCTCGGGCGTGCTCTCGATGGAGGAGACGTACCGGGCAATCGCCTGGACGACCGTGATCCTCGTCGGCGGCATGATCTCGCTCTCGACCGCCATGGTCGAGACCGGCGCGGCCGGGCAGCTGGCCGACCGGCTCGTGGACGTCGTCGGCGACGCCGGGCCGCACGCTCTGCTCCTCGGCCTGTTCCTGCTCACGGCGGTGCTGGGCCAGCTGATCAGCAACATGGCGACAGCGCTGATCGTGATCCCGATCGCGCTCTCCGCTGCAGCAGACATGGACGTCTCCGCGAAGCCCGTGTTGATGGCCGTCGCCGTTTCGGCCGCGGCCGCCTTCCTGACCCCGGTCGCGACGCCGGCCAACCTGATGGTGCTCGGCCCCGGTGGATATCGCTTCGGCGACTACTGGAAGCTCGGCCTGCCGCTGCTGGCGCTCTTCGGCGTCGTCGCCGTGCTCCTCGTCCCCGTGATCTGGTCGCTGTGATGGCGGTAGGTTCTGCCTGACATGCATGCTGCCGCCGCTTCGCTCGCGCTCCTGCTCGCGCTCGGGTTGGCTGCAGGCTGCGGCGGCGACGACGACGGAGCTGCCGCAGACTCGTTCGTCGGCGTCCCGTGGGTCCTCAGCGCCGGCGTGGACGTTGGCGCCGGTGGGACAGCGCCCAGCGCGACGTTCACCGACAAGGCCGTCGCGGGCTCGACCGGCTGCAACCAGTTCACGGCTCCGTACACGGTCGACGGCGACGCGATGGAGATCGGCACGGTCGCGTCGACCCGGATGGCCTGTCCGCCGCCGGCAGACGCGGTCGAGCGCGCGTACCTCGCCGCACTCGGGCGGGTGGCAGCATGGCACCTCGACGGCTCGGAGCTCATTCTGGTCGACGACGACCACAACGAGCTGCTCAGGTACGAGGAGGCGTCACTGCTGGGCGACTGGGAGGTGACGGCGTTCCATCGCGGCGACGCCGTCTCGAGCCCGCTGCCGGGGACGAAGATCACCGCCAGCTTCGCGGACGACGGCTCGCTCACCGGCTCGTCCGGCTGCAACACCTACCGGACGTCGTTCACGCTCGACCGGGCCAGCATCCAGATCGAGCAGCCGGCAGCGACCCAGAAGGCCTGCGCCGAGCCGGTGGGTGTCATGGAGCAGGAGGCTGCCTATCTCGCCGAGATTCCGACTGCGGCCAGCTTCCGGCTCGACGGCGCGTCGCTCTCTCTCCTCGGCGTGGACGGCGCGATCGTCGCCTCCTACACGCGCGCGACGCAGCCGTAGTGGAAGGCGACTCGCCGTTCGTCTCCACGGGCGAGCTGCCACCGGCCGACCTCGCGAGCAGGCTCGTGGCCGAGGCGCACGAGCGCTACCGGTCGACCGCCGACGGCGCCGTCTCGGAGGTCTACCCGGCGCTCGCGCGCGTGCCGCCGGACCTGTTCGGGATCTGCGTCGTCGCGACGCACGGTGAGGTGTTCTCGGTCGGGGACGCCGACTTCGAGTTCGCGATCATGAGCGTCGCCAAGCCGTTCGTCTTCGCGCTGGTGTGTCAGATCCTGGGGCCTGAGGAGGCGCGGCGCCTGCTCGGCGTCAACAGCACCGGCCTGGCGTTCAACTCGCTGTCGGCGATCGAGGCAAGCGCCGACGGTCGCACGAACCCGATGGTGAATCCGGGTGCGATCGCGGCCACGAGCCTCGTGCCGGGCGCGGACGCCGACGCGAAATGGGAGACCGTTCGTGACGGCCTCTCCCGGTTCGCCGGCCGCGAGCTCTCGCTCGACGACGAGACGTACGGGTCGGCGTCCGAGACCAACGCGCGCAACCAGAGCATTGCCCGCCTGCTTCAGAGCTACGGCCGGATCCAGGGCGACCCGGCGGAGGCCACAGATGTCTACACGCGGCAGTCGTGCCTGAACGTCACCGCTCGCGACCTGGCCGTGATGGGGGCCACGCTCGCCGACGGCGGGGTGAACCCGGTCACGGGCGAGCGCGTGGTCGACGCGGACACCTGCCGCTACACGCTCGCGGTGATGGCGACCGCAGGGCTCTACGAGACCTCCGGCGACTGGCTGTACGACGTCGGCCTCCCCGGGAAGAGCGGCATCGGCGGCGGGATCGTCACCGTCGCTCCGGGCAAGGGCGGGCTGGGAACGTTCTCGCCGCGTCTCGACGAGGCCGGGAACAGCGTCAGAGGGCAGCTCGCGGCGAGATTCGTCTCGAGGCGGCTGGGCCTGGACATCTTCCTCTCGAGTCCGGCGGCGTGAGCGTGCGGCTCCTGGTCGTGGCGGCGATGCTCGCGCTCGCCTGCTGCCCTGTCGCCGCAGCCGATCTCGCCGACGAGACGGCGCTCGCGCAGCGCCATGCGCCTGTCGTCCGGATCGTCGAGCAGCTGGAGGAGTGCGGGCACGGCGAGCCGTACCGGCCGACCGACGTCGACCTGCTCTTCGACGAGCCCACGGTCGCGCTCCGCGGGCCGTGGAATGCCGTCGATCTCGTCAAGGTGGGGCCGAAGGCCGACGACCTGGCCGGCCTCTACGAGTATCACCTGGACTTCCCCGGGAACGCGCTCAACCCGGGCTGCGGCTACGAGCGCTGGGACCGGCGCCTGCGTGAGGGCCACGAGCCGGCCATGTACTCGCACGTCGCAACCGACCCGGCGCACCCCGGGAAGCTGGCGCTGCAGTACTGGCTCTTCTACACCTACAACGACTGGAACAACCTGCACGAAGGCGACTGGGAGATGGTCCAGATCCTCTTCGACGCCGCCGATGCCAAAGAGGCGCTCGGCGAGGATCCCGTCTCCGTCGGCTACAGCCAGCACGAGGGCGCCGAGGCGGCGGACTGGGGCGACGAGAAGCTCGAGCTCGTCGACGGCCGTCGGCCGGTCGTCTACCCGGCCGCAGGCTCGCACGCGAACTTCTTCGACCCCGCCCTCTACGTCGGCAGCTCCGGCGAGCAGGGCGTCGGCTGCGACGACACCCGCGGCCCGCACCTCGAGCTCGAGCCGAAGGTGATCACGATCCCCAGCGAGACGTCGGCAGCGAGCGCCGCGCTGCCGTGGATCACGTACGAAGGCCGCTGGGGAGAGCTCCAGGACGCGTTCTTCAACGGGCCGACCGGCCCGAACCTGAAAGAGCAGTGGACCGAGCCGGTCACCTGGTCGGAGGGCTGGCGGCCGCGGGCGTATGCCGTGCCGACCAGCGGCGTCTTCGGCACCGGCGCGACCGACTTCTTCTGCCAGGCGGTCGAGACGGGCTCACGGGGGCTGGTCAAGTTCCTGCGCGACCCTGCTCTGACGCTGCTCGTCCTCGCCGTGATCGTCGGGCTCGCCTGGTTCGGCATCGCCCGAGCGACCTGGCGGCCGGTTGCGCCGCTGCGCCTGGCGCGGCGCCGGACGTGGGGGCAGGTGCTGTCGGCCGCCGGCCGGATGTACGTCGAACGCCCGCGGCTGTTCCTCGGGATCGGAATCCTGCTGATCCCGATCGGCGTCGTCATCTCGATTCTCCAGGCGCTCGTGCTCGGCGGCTTCGGGCTGGTCGGAGTCGACACCACGGGTGAGGGGGCCGGCGCCCTCGTCCTGATCCTGGTCGCGATCGGCCTGACGCTGACCCTGCTCGGGCTCGTGCTCGTCCAGGCGGCCACCGCCTGCGCGCTGATCCGGATCGACGCGGGCGAGGAGACCGGACCGGTCGACGCCTATCGCCGCGCACTGGCGCAGTTCCGGCCGCTGCTGCGCGCCCTCGGCATCGCCGCCGGCGCCTGGGTCCTGCTGACCGCGACCGCCGTCCTGCTCCCGGTCGCGATCTGGCTGGCGATCCGGTGGTCGTTGCTCGCACCGGTGGTCGAGCTCGAGGGCGGATCCGCGAGGGACGCGCTCCGCCGCAGCAGTAGGCTCGTCCGCGGCCACTGGCTGCGGGTCGCCACGCTGGTCGGAGTGGGAGCAGCGCTCGCCCTCCTGGCAGGCCCCTTCCTCGGCGCGCTCCTGATTCTCGTCACGAACGCGCCGCCGGCCCTGCTCAACGTGATCGCCGGCGTCGTCTATGCGCTCGCGATGCCGTTCGTCGCTCTGACGACCGCCTACGTCTACTTCGACAGGCGCACGCGGCTCGAGCTCGAGCCGGAGCGCGAGAGCCACCCGAGCGAGCTTCCGGCCGAGATCCGGCTCACGAGCTGAGCTGACTCCGGCCGGGCGTCGGAGTGCGACGCCCGGCCGGAGTGCCGTGCTTACGCGCTCGCGGTCGTCTTCGCCTGCTTGCGCGCGTTCTGGGCGATGAACTTCTCGGTCGCCTCGTACGCCTCGTCGTCGACGATCTGCACCGGCGGCGACTTCATCAGCCAGCTCGACGGGCCTTCGAGCGCGCCGGCGACGCCGTTGTTCAGCGCCAGCTTCGCCATCCGGACGGCGTCGATCACGATCCCGGCCGAGTTCGGCGAGTCCCACACCTCGAGCTTCAGCTCGATGTTCAGCGGCACGTCGCCGAAGGAGGAGCCCTCCATCCGGATGTACGCCCACTTGCGGTCGGTCAGCCACGGCACGTAGTCGGACGGGCCGACGTGCACGTTGCCCTCGCCGAGGTCGTAGTCGAGCATCGAGGTGACCGCGTTCGTCTTCGAGATCTTCTTCGACTCGAGGCGGTCGCGCTCGAGCATGTTGAGGAAGTCGGAGTTGCCGCCGACGTTCAGCTGCATCGTCTTGTCGAGATGCACGCCACGCTCGCGGAAGAGGCTCGTGAGGACGCGGTGGGTGATCGTGGCGCCGACCTGCGACTTGATGTCGTCGCCGATGATCGGCAGCCCCTTGTCCTCGAAGCGCTTCTGCCAGTACGGCTCGCGCGCGATGAACACCGGCATGCAGTTGACGAGCGCGACGCCGGCCTCGAGGCACTGCTCGGCGTACCACTTCGCCGCGGCCTCCGAGCCGACGGGGAGGTAGCTGACGACGACGTCGGTCTTCGTCTCGCGGAGGATGCCGACGATGTCGTCGGTCTCGCCCGGCGCCTTGGTCACGACCTCGGAGAGGTACTTGCCGATCCCGTCGTGGGTCATGCCGCGGTTGACGGTGATGCCCGTCTTCGGCACGTCGGCGAACTTGATCGTGTCGTTCGGGTGCGCCCACATCGCGTCGGCGAGGTCCTTGCCGACCTTGTCGGCGGTGACGTCGAACGCCGCCGTGAACTCGATGTCGGAGATGTGGTAGCCGCCGAGGTTCACGTGCATCAGGCCGGGGACGAACTGGTCGTCCGGCGCGTCCTTGTAGTACTGCACGCCCTGGATCAGCGAGTTGGCGCAGTTGCCGACGCCGACGATGGCGACGCGCACCTTGTCCTTGCTGCGCCCGTTGCCGTTGACCGAGCCGTTGCCCGATCCGTTGGTCGATGCCATGGTGTCCTTTCGATTGGAAGCGAACGGGATCTCGAGGGCCTCCGAGAGCGTCAGGAGGACGAGGTCGTTGACGTTGAGCTTGCGGCGCCGCGCCCCGGCCTTGAGCTCGCGGCGGAGCTCAGGCGGCATGCGCAGCACGACGGCGCCGGCCGCGCCCGGGATCGCCTTGCGCCGGCGGCCGCTGGGAGCGAACGGAATCCCGAAGCGCTCGGCCAGGAGCGCGACGGCGACGTCGTTCAGGTTCGACTCGCGGCGGGCGACCTCGCGGACGAGCGCACGCTTGACCGAGCCGGGCATGCGGACGAGCACGCTCGTCCGCTCGGTACTGAGAAGTGCTAGCAGCCAAAGTGCTAGCACTCTAGCGCAGATTGCTAGCGGGTGCTCAGCTCGCGGCGGACGTGGAGGATCCGCTGCAGCACCGTGATCCACGCGGTCAGCGCGAGCAGGCCGATCGCCCACGGCAGCACGCCCCAGGGAGCGAGCGCGAGCCCGACCGCGATCACGATCACGCGCTCGGCCCGCGAGCCGATCCCGACGTCGCCCTTGATCCCGAGCCCCTCCGCTTTCGCGCGGGCGTACGGGACGAGGAAGGAGCCGGCGATTGCCGCGATCGCAAGTGCGAGCGCGAGCTCTTTCCCGTCGCGCATGAAGACGAGGGCGATCGCGCCCAGCATCAGCCCCTCGCCGACGCGGTCGAGCGTCGAGTCGAGGAAGCCGCCGAACGGTGTCTGCTTCCCGCCGGCACGGGCGAGCGCGCCGTCGAGGATGTCGAGGACCGAGCCGACCACGAAGGCGAGACCGCCGAAGAAGAAGAACCACTCGGTCCGGTACTCGAAGTAGACGAGCACCGCGCCGAGGGCGCAGAGCGTGACGCCGGCGGCGGTGAGCATGTTCGGCGTCACCCGCGTGCGCGCGAGGCCGGTCATCGAGCGCGACGCGATCGCCCTCGCGCCGACGGTGTACGCCTCCTTCAGGCTCATGCCGATGCCGGGCGTGCTCGGAGCAGCCGCCAGGGGCGGTACACGATCGCCGCGGCGATGCCGGCCACGAGGACGCCTGCGGCGACGTCGAGCCAGAAGTGGTTGCCCGTCGCCATCACCGCGAACCAGACCCACGGCGCCCAGCAGAGCCAGAGCACCTTCGCCCACCGGCGGCGGACGACGGTCGCCATGACGACGCTGACGATCGTCGCGTCGAGCGCGTGCAGGCTCGGCATCGCCGCGTACGGGTTGGAGGCGAAGGCGACGAAGGTCGAGGAGTGGTTGACGGTGGAGTGCGCGGCGAGCGTGTCCGTGAACCCGGCCTCCGGGAACATCCGCGGCGGCGCCGTCGGCAGCAGCACGTAGCCGACGCAGGCCGATCAGGTTGCCGACGATCAGCATGTTGCGGAAGCCGTAGAAGCGGTCGTGCGCCTTGAAGTAGACCCAGGTCAGCGCGATCCCGACGACGGCGAACTGCGAGAGCCAGTAGGTGAGCGAGGTCGCCTGGATCAGCAGGCTCGACTGCTCGACGGCGTGCTGGAAGCTGAGCTCGACCATCGAGCCGAGGCTGCGCTGGAAGTCGATGATCCAGGCGCCGTTCGCGAACGCTTCCGCGACCCCCTCGCGGTCGGCGACGCCGCGGGCGAGCTGGTAGGCGAAGTAGAACGCGATCCAGAAGGCGAACTGGAGGGCGAGGTGCGCCCAGCCGCGCGGGAGGCGTCGGGCGGCGACGGTTGCGGTGCTGGCGGCCACGAACGTCGGATTGTACCCCGGCGACGGTCGGAACCCTCCCCGGAGGGGGAGCCCGCGTCAGCCGCCGATGTAGCTCATCTCGACCTTCGGCAGGTTCACCGTCGCCTCCGAGCGCAGCTCGGAGTAGCGGTCGGTGCGCTTGCCCCAGATCGCGCTGAGCGCCTGCTGCAGCTCCTCGTCGGAGGCGCCGCCGCGGATCCGCGCGCGGAGGTCGTGGCCGCGGAGCCCGAAGAGACAGGTGTAGAGCCGGCCCTCGGCCGAGATCCGCGCGCGCGTGCAGTCGCCGCAGAAGGGCTGCGTCACGGACGCGATCACGCCGATCTCGCCACTGCCGTCGGCGTAGCGCCAGCGCTTCGCGACCTCGCCGGGGTAGTTCGCCTCGGCCGGCTCGAGCGGCAGCTCCGCCGAGATCCGCTCGATCAGCTCGGCCGCCGGGACGACGTCGTCGAGCCGCCAGCCGTTCGTCGCGCCGACGTCCATGTACTCGATGAAGCGGAGCGTGTGGCCCCGCTCGCGGAAGTAGCGGGCCATCGCGAGGATCCCGTCGTCGTTCAGGCCGCGCTTGACGACCGCGTTCACCTTCACCGGCAGCCCGGCGGCGGCGGCCGCCTCGATCCCGTCCAGCACCCTGGACACCGGGAAGTCGACGTCGTTCATCTCGCGGAAGGTCGCATCGTCGAGCGAGTCGAGGCTGACGGTCACCCGATGCAGGCCCGCGGCGGCGAGCGCCTGCGCCTTCGCCGCGAGCAGCGAGGCGTTCGTCGTCAGCGTCAGCTCGGCGCCGAGCGGCGCGAGCATCGCGATCAGCCGCTCGACGTCCCTGCGCACGAGCGGCTCGCCGCCGGTGAGGCGCAATTTCTCCACTCCGAGCGCAACTGCCGCGCGCGCGACCCGCTCGATCTCCTCGAACGTCAGCAGCTCCTTGCGGTCGAGGAAGCGGTACTCGGCGCCGAAGACCGACTTCGGCATGCAGTAGACGCAGCGGAAGTTGCAGCGGTCGGTGACCGAGATGCGAAGGTCGCGCAGCGGGCGTGCCGAGCCGGTCGAGCGTCATGGAGGCAGCCTAGCGCCGCTAGCTCTCGGCACCGGTGGCTGCCGGAGCATCGTACTTCGGTACCGCGAGTCGCGCCGCGGCCGTCGGATCACGATCAGCATCCGCGTGACGTCGTCGACGAGGTTCGTGTGGCGGTGGCCGCCGTCGCCGGAGACGTACGTGGCGCTGTCGCCGGCGGCGAGCTCGATCTCGCGGCCGTCCGCGAACTCGGTCCGGACCCGTCCTTCGATCACGTGCGTGAACTGCTCGTTGGCCTGCGGGATGTAGTCCTGCATGCGCGCGAGCGGCGCGAAGGTCGCAAGCAGCGCCTGCATCGTGTGCGGCCCGTCCGGGACGAGCACCTCGACGTCGATCTCCTCGGCCGCGTAGCGCAGCACCTGCCGGTCGTCGGCGCGCACGATGATCGCGTCCGGGTGACGCGGCTCGGGCACGAGCTCCGCGACGCGGATCTCGTACAGCGACGCCAGCCGCGTCAGCCGGCCGACGGTGATGTCGCTCCGGCCCGTCTCGATCAGCGAGAGCAGCGAGCGGGAGATCCCGGTCGCCTTCGCGACCTGGGCGAGCGAGAGCCCGCGCGAGGTTCGGATCGTTCGAAGCGTCGTCCCGAGCGATCCCTCGTCCATGGAGGGTGCTCCGATCTCCGTGTACAGCTGCGCCGAATCGATACGGGCACGATAGTCCGATCCGCAGCCGCAATCGACCGGGATTGTCCAGGCTGCTGGAGGTTCGTCTAAGCTGCAGCCCGGTAGGTCACGGGTTCCGCACACAGGAGGGTTCGTGAGCATGTTTCGGAAGGGGTCTGCGCTCGTCGTCCTGATCGCGATCGTCTCGCTCGTCGCGGCGATGTCTGCGTTCGGCGGCTCGAGCTCAACAGATGTGACGACGGTCAATGTCACGCTCGGCAAGCCGAGCGAGTTCAAGATCACGGTCTCGAAGAAGACGTTCGGCAAGGGCATCACCACGTTCAAGGTCACGAACAAGGGCGCGCTCAGCCACGATTTCAAGATCTCCGGCAGGAAGACGCGCATGCTGAGCACCGGCAAGTCCGCGACGCTGAGGACGATCCTGAAGAAGGGCAAGTACGCGTTCCTCTGCACCGTCCCCGGCCACGCCGCGGCGGGCATGAAGGGCGTCATCGTCGTCAAGTAACGCGCGACGGAGCGAGCTTCGCGAGGGCGCCGGCAACGGCGCCCTCGGTCGTTCTAGGCCGAGAGGAGCGAGACCGCGCCGGTGGCGCCGGCCGCACGCCGGCGCGCGACGGCGGTCGCCTCGACGATCTCGGCGCCGATCGCGACCGCGACCTCCTCGGGCGAGCGGGCGCCGATCGCGAGGCCGATCGGGGCGTGGATCCGGCCGAGCCCGGCGTCGTCGACGCCCTCGGCGCGCAGGCGCTCCTCGCGGTCAGCCGTCGTCACCTTGCTGCCCATCGCGCCGATGTAGACGGCCGGGGTCTCCAGCGCGGCGATCAGCGCGGGCACGTCGAACTTCTCGTCGTGCGTGAGCACGCAGATGACGGTGGCGGCGTCGACGGGCGCGTCGCGCAGGAACCGGTCGGGCCAGGCGACGACGAGCTCGTCGGCCTCCGGGAACCGCTCGGGCGTGACGAAGGCGGCGCGGGCGTCGCAGACGGTGACGCGATAGCCGAGCAGCTTCCCGACGCGCGCAAGTGCGGCGGCGTGATCGATCGCGCCGAAGACGTACATCGCCGGGCGGGGTCTCAGCGCGTGCACGAAGACGGCGTCGCCCGCGACGTCGACGAGCGCGCTCTCGCCCGCCTCCACCAGGCCGGCGACCGCTCCCTCTGGATGTTCGTGGAGCTCCTGGGCGCCGATCCGCTCGCCGCTCGCGACGAGCGTCAGCGCCGCCGGCCGGTCTTCCGCCGCCGCGCGCGCGAGCGCCGGGACGAGGGCCGTGTCGAGCGGCCCGATCAGGATCCCGACGGTGCCGCCGCACGCGAGGCCGACCTCGAACGCCGTGTCGTCGGCGATCCCGTACTCGCGCAGCCGGGCGCCGCCGCCGTCGAGCACCTCCTGCGCCTCGCGGATGACGGACGGCTCGACGCAGCCGCCGGTGACCGAGCCGGCGATCTCGCCGAGGTCGTTCAGCGCCAGCGACGCGCCCGGGTCGCGCGGCGCGGAGCCGCGGCGCTCGACGACGGTCGCGATCGCCACCCGGCGGCCGTCGGCGTGCCAGCGGACGAGGGTGGGGAGGATGTCGCGCATCGCCTCAAGCTAGCCGTTCCGGTGCGGGTTCGGAACCTGCCCGATTGGGAAGAACCCCGTTTGCAACCGAGGAAAGGGGTACTCGTGGACAAGGATCGGATCGAGGGCAATCTCAAGGAAGCAGAGGGCAAGGTCACGGGCGACGAGGAGCTCGAGCGCGAGGGCGAGGCTCAGGGCGCCTGGGGCAAGGCGAAGGACAGCGCCGACGACGCCTGGGAGAAGACGAAGGACGCCGCCGGCGACGCCAAGGACGCCGTCGACAAGCGGATCTAGACCCGGCTCGGATCGACCGAAGGCGCTCCCTCGGGGGCGCCTTCGGCGTATTCGGGCAGCTCCCGGAGCCCGAGGATCGGCGAGGGCAGCAGCCAGAGCACGCCGAGCAGCGCTCCGGTGGTGGCGATCCAGAGCGTCTCGCGCAGCCCGATCCAGCTCCCGAGCGCGCCGCCGACGAGCGCCCCCAGCGGCCGGACGCCGTAGTTGACGACCATGTAGGCGCCGGAGACGCGTGAGCGGAGCCGGTCGGGGACGACGGCGGCGGCGATCGCCCCGGCGCTGATGTCGAGCATCATCACGCCGAACCCGCAGCCGAACTCGGCCAGGAAGAGGCAGGCGAGGATCACCGCGTCCGATCCCTGGGCGAGGGGGACGAGCAGAAGCGGCGCGGGGAAGAGGACGCAGCCGAGCGCGAACGCAGGCCCGACGCCGATCCGGCGGGTGACCCGGCCCGTGACGACGGCGCCGAGGATGCCGCCGACCGCGGCGGCGCCCAGCACGAGCCCCAACGTCGCGGGCGAGACGCCGAGCTCGGTCGTCGCGTAGAGGATGAAGAGCGCCGAGAAGACGAAGTTGAAGAAGTTGATCGTGGCGGTCGCGCCGAGCGCAGCCCGGATGATCGGGTTGCCGAAGACCCAGCGCACGCCCGAGACGACGTGGCCCTTCCCGGGCGTCTCGGTCGCCGGCTCGTCGACGTCGACGGATCGGAGGAACAGGGCCGAGACGACATACGAGAACGCGTCGACGACGAGCGTCACGGGAGCCGAGATCGCCTGCACGAGCACGCCGCCGGCGCTCGGGCCGACGACGTAGGAGAGGGCGCGGCTGCCGTGCATGATCGAACCGCCCTCGACGAGGCGGTCGCGCGGCACGAGCGCCGGGTAGAACGAGCTGTAGGAGACGTGGAAGAGAACGGTCAGCGTCCCCATCAGGAACGCGACGACGAGCATGTGCGGGAACGTCAGCGCGTCGAACGCGTAGGCGACGGGGATCGACCCGATCAGGAGCGCGCGGCCGAGGTCGGTCGCGATCATCGTGTGCCGCTTGCGGGCGCGGCGGTCGGCCCAGGCGCCGGCATGCAGGGAGAAGAGGAGGTTCGGCAGCAGCTCGGCCGCGACGAGGTAGCCCATCTGGGCGGCGTTCGCGTCGAGCACGAGGACGGCGACGAGCGGGAGGGCGATCAGGCTGACCTGGTCGCCGACCAGCGACACGGTCTGGCCGAGCCAGAAGCGCCTGAACATCCGGCTCTCGCGCAGCAGCGGCGGGATCAACACGGCCGCGGAGACTAGAGGCTTGGTGCGAACCTGAGCGGGTCTGTGGGGCCGCAGAGGCGCGGCTCTTGTTCTTCTTACGCAGTTTTGCCTTTTTGGACGCGAGCCGCACGGCTTGGTCTGGAACAGCCCCACAGCGCGCCAGGTTCCGCACCAAGCCTCTGTAGCCTCGCCCGGTGCCCGCGCTGCTCGCCCTGATCGCCGTCACGGCCGTGTGGGGCTACACGTTCGTCCCGATGAAGGACGCGGTGGCGATCTATCCGCTCTTCGCGTTCCTCGCGGTGCGGTTCCTGATCGCGTCCGTCGTGCTCGCCGTCCCGGCCGCGGGGAGGATGCGCTCACTGGGCCGGCGCGGCTGGGTCGCGGGCGTCTCGCTCGGCCTCCTGCTCGCGCTCGGCTATGCGCTGCAGACGGCCGGTCTCGCGCGGACGACCGTCTCGAGCGCAGGCTTCATCACCGGCCTCTACGTCGTCTTCACGCCGTTGCTCGGCCTGCTCCTCTTCCGCACGCACGTCGGTCGCGCGGTCTGGCTCGGTGTCACGCTCGCGGTCGCCGGGCTGGCGCTGCTCTCCGGCGTCGGCTCCGGCAGTCCGCGCGGCGACGCGCTCGTGCTCGCCGGCGCGGCCGCCTACTCGCTCCAGATCGCGCTGATGGAGCGCTACGCGCCGCGCTACGACCCGGTCGCGTTCACGCAGGCCGAGATGCTCGCCGCGTTCGCCGGCTTCGCCGTCGTCGCCGTCGCGCTCGGCCAGGTGGAGGTGCCGCGCGGCTGGACGGTCTGGGGCGCGCTGCTCGTCACCGGGATCTTCGCGAGCGCGCTCGGCTTTCTCGTCCAGACCTGGGCGCAGCGCCAGATCAGCGCCTCGCGGACGGCGATCGCGTTCGCGATGGAGCCGGTCTTCGCGGGCATCTTCGGTTTCTGGCTCGCCGGCGACCGCCTCGGCGTGGCCGGCTGGGGCGGCTGCGCCCTGATCATGGCCGGCATCCTCGTCGCCGAGCCGGAGGCGGGCCGAACCTTGCGACGGCTCGTGAGCCGGTCCGGGAGCGAAGCGACCCTTCGGGGCTTCACGGAGCGGATCTGCTCGCAGATCGCTCGCGGGCTAGTCAGATGAGCCAGGCCCCGTCGCGCTGCACGAGCTCGCCGTCGACCGAGATCTCGCCGCCGGGGCGCAGGTCCTTGACCATGTCCCAGTGGACGGCGCTCTCGTTCTTGCCGCCCGTGTACGTGTAGCTCGCGCCGACCGCCAGGTGGACGGTGCCGGCGATCTTCTCGTCGAAGAGGACGTTGCGCGTGAACCTCGTGATCCGCGGGTTGCAGCCGAGCCCGAGCTCGCCGAGCCGGCTGGCGCCCTCGTCGGTGGCGAGGATCTGCTTCAGGAACTCCTCGCCCTCGTCCGCGGAGGCCTCGACGACCTTCCCCTCGCGGAAGACGAGCCGCGCGCCGACGACGTCGTGGCCGAGGTACACGGCCGGGAACTCTGCGTAGGTGATCACGCCCTCGGCCGAGTCCTCGACCGGGCTGTAGAAGACCTCGCCGTCGGGCATGTTGCGGAAGCCGGCCGAGACGACGCCCTCGCGGCCGTCGATCCCGAGCGTCAGGTCGGTGTCCGTGCCGACGATGTGCACGGAGCGCCCGCGGTCGAAGCGCTCCTTGATCTGGCCCATCCGCTCCTCCTCGGCGTCCCAGTCGAGCAGGCAGGCGTCGTAGACGAACTCCTCGTACTCCGGCAGCGTCATCGCCGCCTCCGCGGCGGCGGCCTCGGTCGGGTACTCGACGAGCGCCCAGCGGACGTCGAGCGCCCGCGCCCGGCGGCTGGCCGGCTCGCCGGCCTGCTGCAGCAGCTTCCGCCGCTCCGGGTCGAGCTGCGAGGCGGCGTAGACGTCCTCGGGCGCGCGGATCGTCAGGCGGGCGTCCTCGTTGGCGACCTGGTAGGCCTCGATCGCCGGCAGCTCGCCGAGCAGCTCCAGCGGCGCCTCGAGCGCCCAGTCGAGGTCGGCGCGGAAGCGCTCGGGGCCCCAGTTGATCCGCGGCAGGTAGTAGGCGCCGCGGCGGGCGATCGCACCGGCCACCTCGCGGACGAGCGGGCGCGCCAACGGCGTTGCGCGGACCGAGACCTGCCAGCCGGGCTGCACGTCGAGGCACCGGTTGACCATCAACTCGGCCAGCTCGCGTACGCGCGGATCGTCCACGGCGGCGGATCGTAGTCGTTGTAGCGTTGAATCGTGGACGCGGTCGTGCTTGCGCTCGCATCGGCCGCGCTCTTCGGCTCGATGACGGTCGCGCTCAGGTTCGCGCTGGCGCGGGAGCCGGATGCGGAGGCCGGCGCGGTCCTGACGATCGCGGCGGCTTTGCTCGTGACGCTGCCCTTCGTCGCGGCGGGCGAGATCGACCTCGCCGGGACCTGGCCGTTCCTGCTCGCCGGCGTGCTCGGGCCGGGCTGCTCGCAGCTCCTCTTCACCCTGGCCGTGCGCGACGCCGGCCCGTCGCGGACCTCGGTCACCGTCGGCACGGCGCCGCTCTTCTCGGTCGCGATCGCGCTGGTGCTCCTGAACGAGCCGGCGAAGGCGGGCGTGATCGCCGGGGCGATCCTGATCGTCACGGGCGGGATCGTGCTCGTCCGCGAGCCGGGCCGGCCGGAGCACGTGAAGTGGATCGGGCTCGCCTACGCGCTCGCGGCCACGATCATCTTCGCCGTCCGCGACAACCTCGTCCGGCACCTGTCGCTCGACACCGGCGTCGAGCCGGCCCTCGCCGCCGCGTCGACGCTCTTCGCCGGCGGCGTCACCGTCGCCGTCTGGCTCCTCGTCTCGCGGCGGCGGCTCCCGACGACGGGCTTCCGCGCCTTCGTCCCCGCGGGAGTCCTCTTCGGCCTCTCCTACATCTGCCTCTTCGAGGCCTACTACCGCGGCCGCGTCTCGGTCGTCTCGCCGCTCGTCGCGACGGAGTCGCTCTGGGGCGTCGCGCTCTCGGCCCTGCTGCTGCGCCGGCACGAGCTCGTCGGCCCGCGCCTCTTCGGCGGGGCGGCGCTCGTGGTCGCGGGTGGTGTTCTGATCGGAGCATTCAGGTGATCCTCTGATCTGATACGCTTACGCTCAGATTTCTTGACGTAAGCACACTCAGCACGAAGGAGAACCAGATGGCGAAGACAATCGGAATCGACCTCGGCACCACGAACAGCTGCATGGCGGTGCTCGAGGGCGGCGAGCCGACCGTGATCCCGAACGCCGAGGGCGGCCGCACGACGCCGTCCGTCGTCGCGTTCACGAAGGACGGTCAGCGGCTCGTCGGGGCGCCGGCACGGCGCCAGCAGGTGACGAACCCGCAGAACACGATCTTCTCGATCAAGCGCTTCATGGGCCGCAAGTCGGACGAGGTCTCGGAAGAGATGACGATGATCCCGTACGAGGTCACGAAGGGCGACAACGGCGACGCGCGCGTCAAGACGGACGACAAGGAGTTCGCACCGCCGGAGATCAGCGCGATGATCCTGCAGAAGCTGAAGGCCGACGCCGAGGCCTATCTCGGCCAGCCGGTCACCGACGCGGTGATCACGGTTCCGGCCTACTTCAACAACGCGCAGCGCGAGGCGACGAAGGACGCCGGCAAGATCGCCGGCCTGAACGTCCTCCGGATCGTCAACGAGCCGACCGCGGCGGCGCTCGCGTACGGGCTCGACAAGGAGGGCGGCGACCAGACGATCCTCGTCTTCGACCTCGGCGGCGGCACGTTCGACGTGTCGGTGCTCGAGCTCGGCGAGGGCGTCTTCGAGGTCAAGTCGACGAACGGCGACAACCACCTCGGCGGCGACAACTTCGACAAGGCGATCGTCGACTGGATGGTCGCGGAGTTCAAGCGCGACCAGGGGATCGACCTCGCCGCCGACAAGATGGCGCTGCAGCGGCTCTACGAGGCCGCCGAGAAGGCGAAGATCGAGCTCTCCTCGACGATGACGACGCAGATCAACCTGCCGTTCGTCACCGCCACCCAGGAGGGCCCGAAGCACCTCGACCTGCAGCTGACGCGGGCGAAGCTGGGCGAGATCACCGCCGACCTCGTCGCGCGCACCGTCGGCCCGACGAAGCAGGCGCTCGCCGATGCCGGTCTCGACGCTTCGGGGATCGACCACGTCGTCCTCGTCGGCGGCATGACCCGGATGCCGGCCGTGCAGGAGCAGGTCAAGGAGCTGCTCGGCAAGGAGCCGCACAAGGGCGTCAACCCGGACGAGGTCGTCGCCGTCGGCGCGGCCATCCAGGGCGGCGTGCTCAAGGGCGAGGTCAAGGACGTGCTCCTGCTCGACGTCACCCCGCTCTCCCTCGGGATCGAGACCAAGGGCGGCGTCTTCACGAAGCTGATCGACCGGAACACGACGATCCCGACCCGCAAGGCGGAGACGTTCTCGACCGCCGAGGACAACCAGCCGTCGGTCGAGATCCACGTGCTCCAGGGCGAGTCGGAGATGGCGACCTACAACAAGACGCTCGGCAAGTTCCAGCTCGTCGGCATTCCGCCGGCGCCGCGGGGCATGCCGCAGATCGAGGTCGGCTTCGACATCGACGCGAACGGGATCATCCACGTCACCGCGAAGGACCTCGGCACCGGCAACGAGCAGCAGATCCGGATCGAGGGCGGCTCGGGCCTGTCCGAGGACGAGGTGCAGCGGATGGTCACCGAGGCCGAGGCGCATGCGGACGAGGCGCACAAGCTGCGCGAGCTCGCCGACGCGCGCAACACGGCCGAGCAGCTCGCGTACCAGACCGAGAACACGCTCAAGGAGCATCGCGACAAGCTCGAGGAGTCCGAGGCCTCGACGATCGAGGGCCGGATCATGGAGCTGCGCAGCTCGCTCGAGTCGACCGACGTCGGCGAGATCCGGCAGAAGACGGACGCGCTCAACGAGGCGTCGCGGAAGCTGGCGGACGTGCTCTACGCGCAGGCGAGCGCCCAGGCGCAGTCACAGGCGCCCGGCAACGGCGACGCGTCCGTCGAGGACGAGGTCGTCGAGGACGCCGACTACGAGGTGATCGACGAGGAAGAGGCGAAGACGTCGTGACCGACCAGCCGCTCGAGCCTCGCCTCGAGGACGAGGAGCAGCGTCGAGGAAGAGGTCGTCGAGGAGGAGCCGGCGGCGGAGGAATCCGCCCCGGCTCCCGATGCCGAGCCGGCGCAGGCGCCGGACGACTCCTACCTGCGCCTCGCCGCCGACTTCGACAACTACCGCAAGCGCGTCGCGCGCGAGCAGGTCGAGTGGACCAGCCGCGCGAACGAGCGGCTCCTGAACGAGCTGCTGCCGGTGCTCGACGACCTGGAGCGGGCGCTCGAGGCTGCCGCCGAGCACGAGGAGGCGAAGCTCGAGGAGGGCGTCAGGCTCGTCCACCGCTCGCTGCTCGGCCTCGTCGAGCGGCACGGGCTCTCGGAGATCGAGGCCGAGGGCGCCTTCGACCCGCACGTCCACGAGGCGCTGCTCGCGCAGCCCGGCGAGGGGGCCGAGCAGGGCGCCGTGCTGCAGGTGCTGCAGAAGGGCTACCGGCTCGGCGACAAGGTGCTGCGGCCGGCCCGGGTGATCGTCGCCGAGTGATCGTGGTGGAGTGAAATGACGAACCCGTACGACACGCTCGGCGTCGCCAAGAACGCCTCGGCCGACGAGATCAAGAAGGCCTACCGCAAGCTCGCGCGCGAGCATCATCCCGACGCGAGCGGTGGCGACGAGGCGCGCTTCAAGGAGATCCAGGGCGCCTACGACGTGCTCTCCGACGCCGAGAAGCGGCAGCAGTACGACACCTTCGGCTCCGCGAACGGGCGGATGGGCGGCGCCGGCTTCGGGGGCGGCGGCGCGGGCGGCGGCCCGCAGTTCGCCGACTTCGACCTCTCCGACCTCTTCGGCGGCATCTTCGGCGGCGGCGCGCCAGCGCGGCCCCGTGCCGGAGCGCGGCCCGGACGTCGAGGCGCACACGACGCTCTCGTTCGACGACGCCCTCCGCGGCGCCGAGGTGCGGATTCCGGTCGAGGTCGAGACCGCCTGCCGGACGTGCGGCGGCACCGGCGCCGAGCCGGGCACGGCACCGATCGTCTGCCCCCAGTGCGGCGGCCGCGGCGTCGTCTCCGACTCGCAGGGGCTGTTCTCGCTCTCGCACCCGTGCCCGCAGTGCCGCGGCAACGGCACGATCGTCGAGCACCCCTGCAAGACCTGCCGCGGCTCCGGCCGCGAGCGGACGACGAAGAACTTCAACGTCAAGATCCGGCCCGGGATCAAGGATCGCGCACGCATCCGCGTCGCCGGCAAGGGCGAGGCGGGACGGAACGGCGGCCCGGCCGGCGACCTCTTCGTCGTCGTCCACGTCGAGCCGTCGTCGCTCTACACCCGGCGCGGCGACGACCTGATCGTCGACGTGCCGGTCGGCTACGCGGACGCCGCGCTCGGCGCCTCGGTCGACATCGCCACGCCCGACGGCCCGATCTCGCTCAAGGTTCCCGCCGGCTCGCAGCCCGGGAAGCTGCTCAAGGTCAAGGGCCGTGGCGCGCCCAAGTCGGGCGGCCGCGGCAAGGGCGACCTGCTCGCCCGCGTCACGCTGACGGTGCCCGAGAAGGTGTCGAAGCAGGAGCGCGAGCTGCTCGAGCAGCTGCGGAAGGTGAGCCGCTGATGGACGCACATCCGCGCTACTCGATCTCCGTCGCGGCCGAGCTCGTCGGCATGCACCAGCAGACGCTGCGCATGTACGAGAGCAAGGGCCTCGTCCGGCCGCAGCGGACGCCCGGCGGCACGCGGCGCTACTCCGAGGCCGATCTCGAGCGGCTGCGCGTGGTCCAGCGCCTGACGACCGAGCTCGGGCTCAACCTCGCGGGCGTCGAGCACGTGCTCCGGCTCGAGGACGAGCTGCGGCGGCAGCGCGCGCGGGCCGAGCGGCTCGAGCGCGAGCTGCGCGAGGAGATCCGGACCGTCCACCGCTCCTACAAGCGGGAGATCGTCCTCTACCAGACCGACCACCCAACACCCCGCAACGAGGAACTGATGGATTTCAACAAGCTGACGATCAAGAGCCAGGAGGCGGTGGCCGCAGCGCAGGAGCTCGCGCGCCGCACCGGCAACCCCGAGCTCTACCCCGAGCATCTGCTGCTGGCGCTGCTCGACCAGGAGCTCGTCCAGCAGCTCGTGCCCGACGCGACCGCGCTCCGCGCCGAGACGGCGACGAGGCTGAGCGCGAAGCCCGCGATCGCAGGCGCCTCGCAGCAGCCCGCGGCGGGCGCGGCGTTCTCGCGCGTCCTCGACGCCGCCTTCGAGGAGGCGCGCAAGCTCGAGGACGACTACGTCTCGACCGAGCACCTGCTGCTCGCGCTCGACGCGGTCCCGCGCGAGGAGCTGCTCGCGCGGATCAAGGATGTCCGCGGCGGCCAGCGCGTCACCAGTCAGGACCCCGAGGGCAACTACCAGGCGCTCTCCAAGTTCGGCCGCGACCTGACCGAGGCGGCCGAGCAGGGCAAGCTCGACCCTGTCGTCGGGCGCGACGAGGAGATCCGCCGCGTGATCCAGGTGCTGTCGCGCCGGACGAAGAACAACCCGGTGCTGATCGGCGAGCCCGGCGTCGGCAAGACGGCGATCGCGGAGGGGCTGGCGCAGCGGATCGTCGCCGGCGACGTCCCCGAGGGGCTGAAGGGCAAGCGCGTGTGGGCGCTCGACGTCGGCGCGCTGCTCGCGGGCGCGAAGTACCGCGGCGAGTTCGAGGAGCGGCTGAAGGCCGTCCTCGCCGAGATCAAGAGCGCCGACGGCCAGATCGTCCTCTTCATCGACGAGCTGCACACGATCGTCGGCGCCGGCGCGGCGGAGGGCGCGGTCGACGCCGCCCAGATGCTGAAGCCGATGCTCGCGCGCGGCGAGCTGCGCACCGTCGGCGCGACCACGCTGGACGAGTACCGCAAGCACATCGAGAAGGACGCAGCGCTCGAGCGCCGCTTCCAGCCCGTCTTCGTCGGCGAGCCGTCCGTCGCGGACACGATCGCGATCCTGCGCGGGCTGAAGGAGAAGTACGAGTCGCATCACCGCGTCCGCATCCGCGACGCCGCGCTCGTCGCCGCCGCGGTGCTCTCCGACCGCTACATCGCCGACCGGCAGCTCCCCGACAAGGCGATCGACCTCGTCGACGAGGCGGCCTCGCGTCTGAAGATGGAGATCGACTCGAGCCCGCTCGAGCTCGACCAGGCCGACCGGGCCGTGCGCCAGCTCGAGATCGAGCTCGCGGCGATGGGCAAGGAGTCGAAGGACGTGCGCGAGCCGGTCGAGCGCCAGCTCGCCGACGCGAAGGAGCGCCACGCCGGCCTCGCCGCCCGCTGGGCCGAGGAGAAGGCCGCGCTCGACCGGATCGGCGAGATCACCTCGAGGATCGACGAGCTGAAGATGGAGGCCGAGCGCGCCGAGCGCGCCGGCGACCTGCAGCGCGTGGCCGAGATCCGCTACGGCGAGCTGCCCGCGCTCGAGCAGGAGCTCGCCCAGCGCGAGGCGCCGGCCGAGCCGATGGTGAAGGAGGAGGTCGACGAGGACGACATCGCGGCCGTCGTCGGCTCCTGGACCGGGATCCCGGTCTCGCGCCTGCTCGAGGGCGAGACCGAGAAGCTGATCCACATGGAGGAGCGCCTGCACCGGCGCGTCATCGGCCAGCATGCGGCCGTCGAGGCCGTCTCGAACGCGCTTCGCCGAGCCCGCTCGGGCCTGCAGGACCCCGACCGCCCGATCGGCTCGTTCGTCTTCCTCGGCCCGACCGGCGTCGGCAAGACCGAGCTCGCCCGCGCGCTCGCCGAGTTCATGTTCGACGACGAGCGGGCGATGATCCGGATCGACATGTCCGAGTACCAGGAGCGGCACACGGTGTCGCGCCTGGTCGGGGCGCCGCCCGGCTACGTCGGCTACGACGAGGGCGGCCAGCTGACGGAGGCGGTGCGCCGCCGGCCGTACTCGGTCGTCCTGCTCGACGAGATCGAGAAGGCGCACGCCGAGGTCTTCGACGTGCTGCTCCAGGTGCTCGACGACGGCCGCCTCACCGACGGCCAGGGCCGCACGGTCGACTTCCGCAACACGGTGCTGATCATGACCTCGAACATCCGCTCGGCCGAGCAGCTGCGCGACCACTTCCGACCCGAGTTCCTGAACCGGATCGACGAGATCGTCGTCTTCGACGCGCTCGGCAAGGAGCAGCTCGCCGACATCGCCGAGCTGCAGCTCGAGCGGCTTCGCTCCCGGCTCGCGGAGCGGAAGCTCTCGCTCGAGCTGACGGACGCGGCGAAGGAGGTGCTCGCGGAGGCCGGCTGGGACCCGACGTACGGGGCACGTCCGCTCAAGCGGGCGCTCCAGCGCCTGGTCGAGAACCCGCTCGCGCAGCGGCTCCTCCAGGGCGAGTTCGCCGAGGGCGACACGATTCGGGTCGACGCGCAGAACGGCGAGCTCGTCTTCGAGCACGCCGCTGAGCCGGCGTCCGTCGCCTGAGCAAAAACCGCCCGTCGACCTGCGGCGAAGGACCTGATGTGAAGCCGCCGCCGCGGCTTCGGAACTCAGGAGGTGGTCCTGCCATGGGCAAGCTGCTCATGCTTCTGCTCGCGACGACGGCCGCATTCGTCGTCACCGCGGTCGCTCTGGCCGCCGCGAACGCGGGCAAGTACTCCTACAAGGCGACCATGTCGGCCGCCCAGGAGGTCCCGAAGCCGACCGGGCGCGAAAGCCGGCGCCGGCGGCGTCTTCACCGCCACCGCGACCGAGCACGCCAAGAACTCCACGCTGGCCTGGAAGCTGACGTTCAGCAAGCTGAGCGGGCCGGCGAGCGCCGCGCACATCCATCTCGGTGCGAAGGGCAAGGCCGGGAACGTCCTCGTTCCGCTCTGCGCCGCGCCCGCGAAGCCGTGCAAGTCCGGCATGACGGGGAAACTGACCGTGAAGAAGGACATCGCGGACGCGCTCGAGCGAGGCAAGACGTACGTGAACGTGCACACGGCGAAGAACCCGGCCGGAGAGATCCGCGGCCAGGTCAAGCTCGTCGGCGAGTCCTAGACGACCGCCTCGACTGCGATGCGGGCGCCTGACCGGGCGCCCGCATTTCGGCACGCCGCCGGGCCGGTCGTTGCGGCGTCCTCGTTCACTCGTTCATCCGCGCCGCGAACGTGCGGGCGATCGCCGCCGTCCGCGTGTGGACGCCGAGCTTCCTATACGCGTGCTCGAGGTGCGTCCTCACGGTGTTGGGGGAGACGACGAGCAACGCGGCGATCTGCCGGTTGGTCTTTCCGCACGCGACCCAGCGCAGCACCTCGACCTCGCGGCACGTGAGGCCGTATTCCTCCGCCGGAGTCGTCGATCGAGCCAGCTCGAACCGCTCGTGGAACGCAGCCAGGAACGGGCGGAGCAGCTCCAGGAGGTTGCGGTCACGCTCGCTGAAGTCACCTTCCCGTCGTTGACGGTTGAAGTAGAAGACGCGGCTCCCGCGCGGCGGCGCTGGAAGCCACAGGCGCATCTGATGCTCGATGCCGGCCGGTCGGAGGACGTAGTCGTAGTACTCGAGCCTGTGAAGCGCCTGGAGCGTGAGGTAGTCCGAGATCTTTCGCGGACGCTTCTCCGACCTGAGCAACACGTTGCTCAAGGGATACGTCGTGCAGTAGTGCGTCGCGGCTGCCGCGGCATCGGCCGTGAGTGAGACGGCGGGTGACTCGACCACCACCTCGCGTGTGTACGGCCACGTGAGCCTCCACTCGTAGTAGCCGACCTGCCCTTGCGGGACCAGGCGGGTGAGCAGCTCGAGGGACGCCTCGGCGAACGGGTGTCCGTTCGGCTCCGAGGACAACTCGCCCACCAGCTCGAGCACACCGCGCCGGTCGCGATCGCTCAGGCGCACCTGAACCACCCGCGAAGAATACGTCGATGTGCGTATTGAAACAAGCGGCGGAGCGTGGAGCCTTCGGCTGATCTGAAAGGAGCTTCACATGCAGCGTTCATCCCGTTTTCTCGCCCTGGCCTCGATTCTGGCCTTGGCTTTCGTACTCCCCTCGCTTGCGCGCGCGGACGCGGTCGACGACTGGAACGTCCACGCGACCGCGGCGATTCTCGCGTCGGCGCCGACCGCACACGGGTCGACGATCAGCTGGGCGATGGTGCAAGGAGCCGTCTACGACGCCGTCAACGCGATCGACGGCGGCCACGAGGGCTACCTGCTCACGTCGCGGCTCGCGACGCCGTTCGACTCGAAGGATGCCGCGGCCGCGACTGCCGCGTATCGCGTGCTTCTGAACCTGACGCCGGCGCAGAAGCCGGTGCTGGACGCCCACTACGCGGCGTCCCTGGCGATGATCGCCGACGGGTCGCAGAAGACGCGCGGCATCGCCGTCGGGGAGGCGGCGGCCGCGGCGATGATCGCCGCGCGCGTGAACGATGGTCGCGATCTCCCGTTCACGTTCGTGATCGGCGACCAGCCCGGCGACTGGCGGCCGCTGACGCCGACCGCTCTCGACCCCGCTGCGTGGGTCGCGGACGTTCGACCGTTCCTGATCGAGAGCGACTCCCAGTTCCGCTCGGACGGGCCGTACCGGCTCACGAGCAGGGCCTACGCGAGGGACTTCAACGAGGTGAAGGAGCTCGGCTCGCTCACGAGCACGACGCGGACGGCCGATCAGACGAGGGCAGCGATCTTCTGGCAGGCGCAGCCGATGGCCATCTGGGGCGGCCTCCTACGCTCGCTCTCGGGCGGGCTGAACACCGCCGACAAGGCGCGTCTCCACGGAATGGTCGCGCTCGCGGCCGCCGACGCGGCGATCGGCTGCTGGGACGACAAGTTCTTCTGGAACTTCTGGCGGCCGCTCGCAGCGATCCGAGAGGCAGACACGGACGGGAACGCGGCCACAGTGGCCGACCCGAGCTGGCGGCCGCTGTTCGACCCGGCGACCCAGACGGTGCCGCCGCTGATCACGCCGCCGTTCCCCGACCATCCGTCCGGGCACGGGTGCATCAGCGGTGCCGTCCTGAACACCACCGAGGACTTCTTCGGCACCGACAGGATGGAGTTCGACATCTTCAGCAGCCGCTTCCCGGGCCAGCCGCGCCACTTCGAGCGCTTCTCGGAGGCGCTCGAAGAGATCGTCGACGCCCGCGTCTGGGGTGGGATCCACTTCCGGAACGCCGACGAACAGGGAACGGTGCTCGGAAAGAAGGTCGCCCGCTACATCCGCAAGAACTACTTCGAGCGGGTGCGCTGAGCGATTGCGAGTGAGGTGACGCCGAGCTCGACCGAGCGGTCGCGGTCGAGCTCGGCGCCTTCCTTCTCGGCCGCCGCGTGCTCCGAGAGGCCGTCACGCACCCGCACAGCGCGCGCCGCCTCCTCGTCCTGCGGGACGACGGTCGCACGTGCAAACGCTGCGGTCGAGGCGCCGAGCAGGCGTGCGGCCCGCTCCTCGTCGCCGCGGCGCTGGACGAGATCTGCCGCGAAGAGAAGCGCGTAGGCGAGGAACTCGTCCTTCTGGAGCTCTCCCGCCACTGTGATTGCCTCGGACGTCCACTCCGCGGCGGCGGTCAGGTCGCCCTCGCGCTCGGAGAGATAGCCGAGCATGGCGAGCGTGTACGCGCGCGCCTCCGGGAAGTCGCCGCGCTCCTGGAGCTCGAGCGCCTCGACGAGGTAGGCCCGGGCCTTCGCGAAGTCGCCCGCGTGCTCGTAGTGGCGGGCGAGATTCGCGATCACCTGGCTTTCGGCGACGACCGCGCCGACCGCATGGAAGCCTTCGCGCGCGAGCTCGCCGCGCGCCGCCGCTTCGGCTTCTCTGCCGAGGCGGCTGAGCGCGGTCGACGCGTTCGCGTCCGCCAGGGCCGCCGCGCGCACGTCTCCCGCCGCGAGGAGCAGCTCCCGCGCCTCGTCGAAGCACGCGAGCGCGCGCTCGCCGTCGTCGTCGTGCACCGCGTGGATCCCCGCCGAGATCAGGATCCGGCCCTGCTGGCCCGGTGAGGCGCCCTCGCGACGGGCGAGCGCGTCGGCGACCATCGTTCGATTCTCGGCTCCCGGCCCGCGGATGTTCAGGTAGAAGCGGAGCGACGTGACCAGGCGCAGTTGCCGCTCGGGATCGCCGTCGCCCGCGGCCTCGACGAGCGCCGCGCGAAGGTTGTCCCGCTCGATGCTCGATGTCATCGAGGAGCTCGGTCGTGATGGCCTGACGGGAGCGGAGCTCCGCCGCCTCGGCGAAGGCGACGTAGTGGTCGAGGTGCCGATCGCGGGCCGCCGGCTCCTCGCCGGCTTCGCCGAGCTGCACCGCCAGCGAACTCGCGGATCGTCTCGAGCATCCCGAAGCGCGGCTCGCCCTCGGGCGCCTCGTGGGTGACGAGGCCCGCGTCGAGGAGCGCCTCCAGCGCCGTCGGCACGTCCGTGGCCGTCGTCCGCGACAGCCTCGACCGCGTCGAGGGTCGCCCCACCGGCGAAGACGGAGAGCGCGCGGAACACGTGCGCGGCCGGGTCGTCGAGGAGGCGGTAGCTCCAGTCGATCGTCGCGCGCAGCGAACGCTGCCGCTCCGGGCAGGTCTGGCGCGCTTCGCGTCAGCAGCGAGAGGCGCTCTCCGAGCCGCTTCGCGGTGCCCTCGGGGCCGAGCACCCGCACCCGTGCCGCCGCGAGCTCGATTGCGAGCGGGAGCCCGTCGAGCGCCCGGCAGATCCGCGCGACGGCGTTCGCGTTCGCGTCCGTGAGCTCGAAGTCCGGGTAGCTCGGCCCGCGCCCGCTCGACGTAGAGCCGGACGGAGTCGGTGTCGGCCTCCGCGGCGGTCTCGACTGCCGAGCGTCCGGCACGCCGAGCGGCGGCACGCGGTACTCGTGCTCGAGCGCGAGCTCGGAGCGGGACGCGGCTCGTCGCGAGGATCTGCAGTCGCGGGAGCGGTCGTCGAGCAGCCGGGCGATCTCCCCGAACGCCTCGGGCACGTGCTCGAGGTTGTCGAGGACGAGGAGCGGCGGCCGTGTTGCGAGCGCGTCGCACAGCGCCTCCAGCTCGCGGCCCGAGACGTCGCCGAGACCGAGCGCGGTCGCGACGGTAGGGAGGACGAGCTGCGCGTCGGCGAGCGGGGCGAGGTCGACGAAGACGGCGCCGTCGTGCTCGGCCGCCGCGGCGAGGGCGAGGCGGGTCTTGCCGCTCCCGCCGGTGCCGGTGAGGGTGAGCAGACGCACGTCCGGCCGGCCGAGGAGCGCCAGGATCGCGGCCAGCTCGAGCCGGCGGCCGATCGAGCGCCGTCGCGGCGCGGACCGGAAGCGCGTCTTCGCGCGCTGCCGGCACGAGCGAGGGATCCTGCTCGAGGATCCGGCGCTCGAGCGCCCGGAGCTCGGCGGACGGCTCGAGGCCGAGCTCGTCGAGCGCGTCTCGTGCCTCGCGGTAGGCGGCGAGCGCGTCGGCCTGGCGGCCCGCCCGGTAGAGGGCGAGCATCCTCTGTGCCTGCAGCCGCTCGCGGTGCGGATGCGCGGCCGACGAGCGCGTCGAGCTCGCCCGTGAGCGCGGCGTGGCGGCCCGCGTCGAGGTCGGCGTCGATCCGCGCCTCCAGCGCGGCCAGCCGCGCCTCCTCGAGCCGCGCCGCCTCCGCCTGCGCGAACGGCTCGAAGGCGAGGTCGGCGAGTGCTTGCCCGCGCCAGAGCGCGAGCGCGCCGTGCGGGTCGCCGTCGGCGACCAGGCGCGCGAAGCGGTCGACGTCGAGCTCGTCCGGCGTCGACGCGGACGACGTAGCCAGGCGGCCGGGTGACGATCCGGTCGGGGCCGATCGTCCGGCGGAGCGCATGCACGTGCACCTGGAGCGCGCTCGCCGCGCTCGCGGGCGGCTGCTCGCCCCAGATCCCGTCGATCAGGCGGTCGGTCGAGACGACGTCGTTCGCGTTGAGCAGGAGCTGCGCGAGCAGGGCGCGCGGCCGCGCCCCGCCGAGCGGGATCGACGCACCGTCGTCTCCGATCACCTCGATCGGCCCGAGCAGGCGGAATTCCATGCCCCTCACTCCTCCTTAAGCAGACCTTCGGCGGATCGTAAGCGGCTCGGTCGACGGTGCCTACGACCCGTTTTGACCACTTCAGAAGGAGGAGCACGATGATCCAGCGCGGCCAGTCGATCACGAACCACGTCACCGGCGAGACGCTCGTCTTCCGCACCACGTCCGCCGACACCAACGGCGAGTCGGTCGTCGTCGAGGCGTTCGTCACGCCGGACGGCGCCGTCGCCGCGGCGCACGTCCATCCCTCGCAGGAGGAGAGCTTCGAGATCGTCGCCGGCGAGCTCGAGTTCCGCGTCGGCCGCAAGACGCTCGTCGCCCGGCCGGGAGACCGTGTCGTCGTCCCCGCGGGCACGCCGCACCGGTTCCGCAACGTCGGCGGCGAGACCGCCCACTTCGTCTGCGAGGTCACGCCCGCGCTCGGCTTCGAGCAGCTGATCGAGACGATGTTCTCGCTCGCGAACGACGGCAAGGTGAACCGGAAGGGGATGCCGAACCCCCTGCGGCTCGCCGTGATCGCCAACCACCACTTCGGCGACGTCCGGCTGCCGTTCCCGCCCGCCTGGCTGCAGCGGCTCGGCCTGCTCCTCGGGGCTCCGATCGGCCGGCTGCTCGGCTACCGGCCGACGTACGAGGCCGCCGCACCGAAGGCCCCGACCGCGTTCGGCATCTAACCACCACTCGACCAGGAAGGAAGACGTCAAATGACCACCACCACCTTGGACGCAGCCGGCGATCGGCTCGGAGCGGAGCCGGCCGGCTCTGCTCGCGCCGCTGGCCGGCCTCGCGCTCGTCGGCGGGCTGATCGCGCTCTTCGCCACGCCCGGCCGGCGAGTGAGGCGGGGGAGACGCCCCGCGAGGTCGTCGCCTACGCCGCCTCGCACGAGAGCTGGATCCTCGCCATGGCGCTCTTCGCCCTTGCGGCGATCCCGCTCGGCGCCAGTCTTCGTCGCCGCGCTGCTCGCGCGACTGCGCGGGATCGCGACGGCGACCGAGTCCACGCTCGTGCTGATCGGCGGGATCGTGTTCACGCTCTGCTTCGCGCTCGCCTTCACCATCTGGTCCGCGCCGCTGACCGACATCTCGGGCGACACCGGCCGTGCGCTCGCCCAGGCCGAGGCCTACCTCGCGGTCGACGACATCGGCTGGTTCCTGCTCGGGGCTGCCGGCGTCGGGGCGGCGCTGATGGCGATCCCGGCCTCGCTCGCGGCGCTCGCGGAGCGCGGCCGTCCCGTCCTGGCTCTGCTGGGTCGGGGTCGCGCTGGGCGTCGCCTCGCTCGGCACGATCGCCTTCCTCGGCATGTTCGCCTGGATGGCGTGGATCGCAGGCGCGTCGCATCGTGATGCTCGGCGGCAGGCGCTAGCAGTGACGAGCGCGTCGCTCCGTCCGTCGCGCTCGTCCACCTCGAGTACCGCTTCCAGCGCGCCAGGCCTCTGAAGCGTCTGAACAACGCGGCGCCTTGACCGGCGCCCGCGTTCGTGTTATCCCGCCGGAACAAGTCGATCTCCGGTCTGCGGCCCGAGAAGGGAGGAGCCGAGCAGAGCCGAACCACCGACCTCCGGAGCAGCGACCTGCGGTCTCTCCTGCTTCACGATTTCTCTCTCTGGGGAGGACCCATGCTGGACACCGATCCCACCGCAACGGTGGACGAATACGAGCACGACCTCGCCGATCTCGACGAGCCCGAGCTTCACCTCGAGCCGCAGCAGAACGGCGGCTCGGCCTCGATCGCGGAGGACGAGGCGATCGCCGCCGTGGCCGCCGTGCTCGCCCCGCCCGTCGAGGAGCCGACCCAGCTCGGCGACCTCGAGGCGGCAGCGATCGACGGCCTCGGCGCGCGGCAGCTGCCGATCCCGCCCGTACCGATCCTCAAGCGCAAGGTCTACGGGCGCTACCGCTCCACCGGCACGCCGTACCAGGTCGAGCTCCGCGTCGACGTCGACGGCCCGTCGCCGACGATGCGGATCAGCGCCGACTACTACGCCAGCTCCGGCGCGACCGTCTCCTACTTCGGTTCGATGCGGGTCGATGCGCCGGTCGTCTCGATCACCGCGAGCCACGTCGTGATCAAGGGCACCGGCCGCTACACGTGGGCCGCCGGCGCACCGGCGTGAAGCTGACGATCCCGCGCGTCCCGATCTCGGCCTCGCCCGCCGCGGCGACGATGCAGCACATCCTGCCGAGCGGCAGCCCCGGGGCGACCTACATCTGCCGCTACGTCGGGCCGGGCTTCCGGGCGGTGCTCTTCGAGCAGGACTGCCAGGACACGGTGCCGGATCCGTTCACGTCCTACAACACGGGCTCACTGCCCTCGGGCGGGCCGGCGCGGACGCTCTCCGTGATCTGCGCGTACGCCGAGGCGGGCGTGCAGCTGCTCTCGACCGGCGCGAACAACGTGATCTCGACCGCGGAGGCGGGCGCGAACAGCGCTTGGAGCGACGCCGAGCTGCACGCCGCGATGGTGCGGCACTTCTCCCGCTGGCGCGACGTGCCCCAGTGGGCCGTCTGGCTCTTCCACGCCAGGCTGCACGATCTCGGCACCGGCCTCTACGGGATCATGTTCGACCAGCAGGGCAAACAGCGCCAGGGCTGCGCCGTCTTCTACGCCGGCATCGGCGCACGAGCGCGGACGCCCGGCGGCTGCAGGCCTACACGTGCGTCCACGAGCTCGGCCACTGCTTCAACCTGCTCCACTCGTGGCAGAAGTCGCTCGCGAGCCCGCCGCAGCCGAACCGGCCGGCGTCGCCGTCGTGGATGAACTACCCGTGGCGGTTCCCGGGCGGGGCGGGTGCGTTCTGGAGCGCGTTCCCGTTCAAGTTCGACGCACCCGAGCTGGTGCACATCCGGCACGGGTTCCAGAAGGACGTGATCATGGGCGGCAGCCCGTTCGGTACCGGGTCGGCGCTCGAGGATCTCGAGAGCTGGCGCGAGCCGGTCGAGGACCGCTCGGGGCTCCGGCTCGAGCTCGAGGCGCCAGTGCAGCTTCGCCTACGGCGCGCCGGTGACGGTGCAGGTGAAGCTGACCTCGGCCGACCGCGCGGGATCGTCGTGACGAAGCACCTTCGCCCGCGGAACGGCAACGTCGAGATCGCGATCGCCCAGCCGGGCGGCCGCGTCGTCGAGTACGAGCCGCTACTCCATCACTGCATGAGCGACGAGGACACGGTCACGCTCGGCGGTGAGCAGCAGTCCTACGCCGACATGGCGTTCCTCCACTATGGCAAGGAGGGCTTCTACTTCGAGCGCCCGGGGACGTACCGGCTGCGGGCGCGCTACACGGCGCCCGACGGATCGGTGGTGGTCTCCGGGACGACGACGATCCGCGTCCGCCCGCCTGCGACCGCCGAGGACGTCGAGGTGGCAGACCTGCTCTTCGGGGACGAGCAGGGAACGCTGATGTACCTCGTCGGCTCCGACTTCGACGGGCTCCAGCGCGGCAATGAGGCCCTGACGCAGATCTGGTCGGAGCACCCGGACCATCCGCTCGCGGACGTCGCCAGGCTGATCCAGGGCGTGAACGCGGCGCGGGAGTTCAAGCAGATCGAGGCGGACGACACCGTCACGGTCCCAAGCCGACGTCGACGCCGCCGTGGGCCTGCTCGCGCCGATCATGGATGTCGGCGCGGTGCGCAAGACGGCCGGCAAGAAGAAGGAGGAGCTGGACAAGACGACCGCCGTCGCGAAGCAGCTCCGGACGGAGATCGCCCCCGAGGCCGGGGATGCGATCCAGGGGTACATCGTCGCGCGGCGGCGCGAGATCGCAGCCGAGGTGGGGACGGCGCTGAACTGACCGATCTGACCAACGGGGAGGAGCGGTGTCGGCCGCTCCTCCCCCTCATCTCGAGTGGGAGGCTGGACCGTGGCGACCCTGAGGATCGATCTGCGAAGCGGTTTCGACCGGGATACGGCCGAGATCTGGATCGATCAGGATCTGCGCTGGCGCGAGGACGCCGTCACGACGAAGTTCACGCTCGACCTGGCCGCCTCCGTCCCGCTCGAGGTCCCGGACGGCAGCGCCGACGTCCGCATCGTCCTGCCGGACCGCCGGATCGAGGCACGGTCGAGGCGCGGGCAGCGGGCGAGTCCCACGTCGTCGTCCGGGTCGAGAACGGTGTCCTCGTCGTCGAGCAGCCCGGTGAGGCGCCGTTCTACGTCTAGTTGCACCTGTGTCGACCGACCGCGTCGTACCCTCGATTACATGCTGCCGCCGATCGTGAACAGCGATCCCGGCGACGAGACCGCGCCGAGTAGCCGTCCGTCAGACCGGGTCGAGGAAGACCGTGTCGCCGCGCTCGGGCGGGGCTCCGACGATGAACAGGCGCAGCTCGTCCTCGTGCCGGTTCGAGAGCTGCAGCGCCGTCCCCGGCTGGACGACCAGCACGCTGCCCTTGCGCGAGCTCGTGCTCGCTCGGGCTCGTCGCCCTCGCCCATGTGGATCGTCAGCGTCCCGTCCATGACGACGAACACCTCTTCCTGAATCGGGTCGATGTGGCGCCGGCCGACGGCGCCGGGCGGGTAGCGGAAGAGATTCGCGCGCGAGCTCGTCATCGCGTCGGAGAGCTCTGCGGCGAGACGGGGATCACCCGGCCGGCGCGGCTGCCAGTCGAGCTCGTCTGCGTGGAAGATCGTGTAGCCCACGCGGTGATTCTCACACAGGCGCCTGTTCAGGACGTGTCTCAGGGACAGACCCTGGGACACGTCCGTTCAGGCAGGGAGAGAGGGCGACGAGGGGATGGGGAGGCGCTGGGTGCCCGTCACACCGGCTCCGGAGGGAGGGGAGCCGGCGGTGGCGTAGGTGGGGCCTCGGTGGTCGCCTTTGTGCATGGCCCCACTCTTGCGCACCGGTCCGCGCTGGACGATTCGGCTCGCTGGTGTTTCAGGTGCGGTCTACCGCACCCCGCCGCCGACGCGCGACAATCGCTGCATGCCAGCGATCGTCGGCAGAGAGCGCGAGCTTGCGGCGGTGCAGGCGTTCGTCGACGGAGTGGACGACGGCGCCTCCTCGCTGCTGCTCTCGGGCGAAGCGGGAGCGGGCAAGACGACGATCTGGCGCACCGGCGTCGAGCAGGCGGAGTCGAACGCGTTCGCCGTTCTCACCTCAGGCCGGTCGAGCCCGAGGCGAAGCTCGCCTACACGGGCCTGGGCGACGTGCTGTCGGGCCGGCTCGACCCGATCGGAGAGCTGCCGGCACCGCAGGCGCACGCGCTGCGGGCGGCGCTGATGCTCGAGGCGCCGGCGAAGGGGGCGGTCGACGAGCGCGCAGTGGCGCTCGGCTTCCTCGGCGTTCTCCGCGCGCTCGCGCGCACGCAGCCGGTGCTCGTTGCGGTCGACGACCTCCAGTGGCTCGATCGTCCGTCCGCCAAGGCATTCGCGTTCGCAGCGAAGCGGCTCTCGAGCGAGCCGGTCGGGTTCCTGATCGCGATCCGGCAGGAGGCGCGCGCGGAGCTCGTGTTCGCACCGGAGCGGGTGTTGCCCGGATACGCCGAGCTCGCTGTGGAGCCGCTCGGCGCTCGACGAGGTTCACTCGCTCCTGCAGCATCGGCTGGGCGTCGTCCTGCCGCGGCCCACCCTGCGTGCACTGCACGAGACCACGGGCGGCAATCCGTTCTTCGCGCTCGAGCTCGCCCGAGCATTCACAGAACGTGAGGCTGCGCACGTCCCGGGCGAGGCGCCGCCGCTTCCGCGCACGCTGCGCGAGCTCCTCGGCGCTCGGCTCGGGGCGCTGCCGGCCGAGACCCGGACGTGCACTCCTGGCGGCAGCGGCGTCGACCGAGCCGACGCTCCAGCTTGTCCAAGCGGCGACGGGGCTCGATGCTGCGAAAGCGCTCGGGCCTGCAGTGGCGACAGACGTCGTCTCGGTCGGAGCGGGCCGGATCCAATTTGCCCATCCGCTCCTCGCCGCGGCGGCCGATGCCGCGGCCGAGCCGGCGGCGCGGCGCGACATCCATGCGCGCCTCGCCGGGCTCGTTCGCGATCTCGAGGAGCGCGCACGACATCTGGCTCTGGCGGCCGAGGGACCTGACGCCGACGTCGCCGCCGTCCTGGACGAGGCCGCGCGGCTCGCTCGTGCCCGCGGAGCGCCGAGCGCCGCGGCGGAGTTCCTCGAGGAAGCACGAGCGCTGACGCCGCCCAGCCTCGAGAGCGAGGCCCGCCGCCGTGCCGTCGAGGCGGCCGGCCACTACTTCGCCGCCGGGGAGACCCGCCGGGCACGCGCGCTGCTCGAGGAGGTCGGCGCCGAGTTGCCGCCCGGGCATGGAGCGGGCTCGGGCGCTACTGATCCTGGCGCGGCTGCGATCGTATGACGACGACATCCGCGCGGCTGTCGAGCTCTTCGAGACGGCGATCACCGAGGCGGACGGCGATCGGGCGATCCTCAGCCTCGCGCACGAGGGTGTCTCGGGGAACCTCTTCCGCCTCCGCGAGCGGTTCGCGGAGGCGGTCGAGCACGCTCGCGAGGCGGTCAGCCTTCGCCGCGAGCGATCGGTGACGACGACCTGTACGCGACAGCTCTCGGCTCGCAGCTCATCTCCGAAGCCACGCTCGGGCTCGACCGACGCCCGCGAGACCTTCCCGCTGGCCGAGACTGCGGCCGCGTCGGGCGGCGGGGTGCGCGTGCTGCAGGGCATCGGCATTCCAGGTCGCCGTCGTCCGCATGTGGTGGGAGGAGCTGGACGCGGCCAGGGACTCGTTCGCGCGGATGCTGGACCGGGCCGTGCGCGATGGGTGACGAGAGCTCCGTCCCGTACATCCACGTCCTGCTCGCGCAGACGGAGTGCCTGCGCGGCGCCTATGACGCCGCGGCAGGCCATGCCGAAGAGGCCCGCAGTCGAGCCGAGCAGGGCGGCCAGGAGACGCTGATCGCGTACGCCCTGTCGCTGGCGGCACTCGCCGACGCGTATCGGGGCGAGGAGGCTTCCGCCCGCGCGGCGGCGGCGCGGGCGCTCGAGCTTGCCGCGAGCACGACCGGGCCGCCCGGCGGAGCAGTTCGCGACCGCCGCCCTCGGCCTGCTGGAGCTCTCCCTCGAGCGCGACGCCGCGGCGGTCGAGGTGCTCGCGCCGCTCGTCGCCTTCGCCCGCGAGCAGGAGATGCGCGAGCCAGGTCTGACCCGCTTCGTCCCCGATCTCGTGGAAGCTCTGGTCGCGCTTGGCCGGCTCGACGAGGCCGAAGACCACCTCACGTGGTTCGCGGCCAACGCGGAGCGACTGCAGTCGGCCGTCGGGCCAGGGCTCCGCTGCGCGCTGCAGCGGCTTTCTCGCGGCTGCTCGCGGGGATCTCGCCGGAGCCCTGACGCAGTTCGAGGCCGCACTCGCCCACCACGAGGCGGCGCCCATCCCGTTCGATCGTGCCCGCACGCTGCTGGCACTCGGAGCGGCACGGCGCCGCGCCAAGGAGCGCCGAGCAGCGCGAACGGCGCTTCAGCAGGCACGGGACCTGTTCGCCTCCCTCGGCGCGGCGGCGTGGGCGCAGCGAGCAGAGGCGGAGCTGGCGCGGATCGGCGGTCGTGCTCCGTCCTCCGGCGAGCTGACGCCGGTCGAGCGGCGCGTCGCCGAGCTCGTGGCCGCCGGGCGCACGAACCGCGAGGTGGCAGCCGCGCTCTTTCTCAGCACCAGAACGGTCGAGGGGCATCTCTCGCGGGTCTACGGAAAGCTCGGCGTCCGCTCTCGGGTGGAGCTCACGCGCAAACTCGCGTAGTTCGCCCGTTTTTCGGCGCGACCCGACCCTCCTAGCCTCGGACTCGTTGACACGAGCCGGGTTGAAGACCCGGAAAGGAGGCGGACAGCATGAAGCTCTGGACAGCACTCGCATCTCGCAGGCGCCGCGACTGGCGCATCGGCGTGCCGCAGCCGGCGGCAGCAGCCAGCGGATCCCGACGGATATCAGCCCCAGCTCCAGGTCGGCGCCCAGCCGGCGCCCTTCGATCGTTACAACCTCGCGGAAGAGCAGTCCGACATGTCCATCGCGGCCACGGGCGCGGCGAGCCACCCGGACTCGCGTGCCGACCGGTCGTGGCCCGGCGTCGGCGAGCAGACGTCTGTCGACGATCGCGACTGGTCGACCGCCGCCCTGGGTGCGCTCGGCGGCGCACTCGTCATGCTCCTCGCGATCGTCGGCGCCTCCGCGATCCGCGAGCGGCGTCGCCTCGTTCTTCACTGAGGGGGAGGGAGCGGCGCGGGCCGGGCGACCTTCGCCAGGGGGTCGTCCGGCCTATTTCAGGAAGCGGTCGAACCACTCGAGCACGAGCTCGAAGCGCTGCACGCGGTGGATCGGGTTCCCCGACCGCGTCAGCTCGTGGCTCTCGGCCGGGAAGCGCACCATCTCGACGTCCTTCCCCAGCAGCCGCAGCGTCGTGAAGAGCGCCTCTCCCTGCTCGATGTTGCAGCGCAGGTCGTTCTCGGAGTGGAGGACGAGGAGCGGCGTCTCGATCTGCTTCGCGTACGTCCAGGGCGAGATCTGCAGGTACTTGTCGACCGCGTCGTAGACGAAGTCGCCGTGGTAGCCCTTGAAGACCCAGCCGACGTCGCTCGAGCCGAACATCGAGACGAGGTTGTTGACCGCGCGCTCGGAGATCGCCGCCTTGAAGCGGTTCGTGTGCGAGACGATCCAGGACGTCATGTAGCCGCCGTACGAGCCTCCGAGGACGCCCAGCCGCTCAGCGTCGATGAAGTCGTAGCGCTCGAGCGCCGTGTCGACGACCGCCATCAGGTCCTCGTAGTCGACCGAGCCCCAGCCGGGGCCGAGGTCGCCCGGGCCCATGATCGCGCGGCCCCAGTCCTCGGCGTAGCCCGACGAGCCGCGCGGGTTCGCATAGATGACCGCGTAGCCGCCGCCCGCGTACACCTGCGTCTCGTCGAAGAAGCCGTTGCCGTACTGGGTGAACGGGCCGCCGTGGATGTTCAGCAGCGCCGGGTAGGTCTTGCCCTCCTCGAAGCCGGCGGGGCGGGCGATCCAGGCCTCCACCTCGGAGCCGTCCTTGGAGGTCGCCGTGAAGCGCTCCGGCGCGCTCAGCTCGCGTCCGGAGCCGAACTCCTTGCCGATCTCCGTCAGCTGTTTGTCGCCGACGAAGAGCTCGCCGAGGTTCGGCGCGGTCGAGCCGGTGCGCGCGACGCGGCCGTCGGCGACGTCGTAGCCCGAGAGGACGATGTCGCCGCCCGCGAGGAGCTCCGGCTCGCCGCCGTCGGGCGAGACGCGGTAGACGTGGATGTTGCCGCGGTCCTCGATCGCGAAGACGATCGAGTCGCCGTCCCAGATGGGCTCGCGGATCTCCGGGTAGGGATCGCAGGTGCGGTCGAGCGAGGCGGTCAGGATGCGGAAGTTCTCGCCCGACGCGTCCATCACCCCGATCTGGGTGTGGCGCGGGAAGTCGAAGCCGCCGGGGCCCCACTTCACGGCGAGCTGCTTCCCGTCGGGCGAGTAGCTCGGCGCGTAGTACTCGGCGTCGTTCGGCGTCAGCCGGGTCGGCTCGCCGCCGTCGGCGGGCACGACGTAGATGTCGCCCTTGAGCTCGACGTCCCAGTTCTCGTTCCGCGCCGACGAGAACGCGATGCTCTTGCCGTCGGGCGTCCAGACGGGATGCGAGTCCTCGAAGTCGCCGTCGGTGATCTGCTTCGCCTCGCCCGAGCCGTCGGCGGGGACGACGTAGAGGTGCCGCCTCCGGTCGCCCGTCCAGCCGACCGAGTCGAGCTTGTAGAGGAGCCGCGTGAACCGGCGCGGAGCGCGCTTCTTGTCGTCCTCCTCCTCGTACGCCTCGTGGGGGACGCGCGCGGAGAAGACGATCTTCGTCCCGTCCGGCGACCAGGCCGCCTCGCCGACGTCGTCCTTGAGTTCGGTCAGGCACTGCGCCTCGCCGCCGTCCATCGGCATCACGTACAGCTGCCGGCGGGCCTTCTCGTCGCCGCGCTTCGCGACGAAGGCGATCCGCTCGCCGTCGGGCGACCAGCGGGGCTGCGCGTCGTTCTTGCCGCCCGTCAGCCGGCGCGGCGGCGCCGAGCCGTCCGTCGGGGCGAGCCAGATCGACTGGCGGTACTCGTTCTCGTCGCCGTCGATCGACCAGACGACGTACGCGACCTCGTCATGGTTCGGGCGCAGACGGGGGTCACTGACCCCCGTGAGCTGGTAGACGTCCTCGGGCCGCATCCCTGCCACGGCGCGAAACCTATCGCAGGTAGGTTCGCCCACGTGCGTGTTCTCGTGATCGGGGCGGGCGGTGTCGGCGCCGCGGTGGCCGCAGTCGCGAAGCGCCGCGACTTCTTCGAGCGGATGGTCCTGACCGACGTCGACCCGGCGCGCGCGCAGGCCGCCGCCGACCGCACGGGCGACCCCCGCTTCGCCGCCGTCGGCCGTCGACGCGTCCGATCCCGCCGCGATCGCGGCGCTCGCCCGAGCCGAGAACGCGGACGCGATCCTGAACGCGGTCGACCCCCGCTTCAACCCCGCGATCTTCGAGGCGGCGTTCGAGGCGGGCTGCACCTACCTCGACATGGCGATGACGCTCTCCGAGCCTCATCCCGAGCGGCCGTACGAGGAGACGGGTGTGAAGCTCGGCGACGCCCAGTTCGACGCGGCCGAGCGCTGGAGCGAGGCCGGCAGGCTGGCGCTCGTCGGGATCGGCGTCGAGCCGGGGCTCTCGGACGTCTTCGCCCGCTACGCACGCGACGAGCTCTTCTCCGAGATCGACGAGATCGGCGTGCGCGACGGCGCGAACCTCGTCGTCGACGGCTACGACTTCGCGCCCACGTTCTCGATCTGGACGACGATCGAGGAGTGCCTCAACCCGCCGGTGATCTGGGAGCGCGACCGGGGCTGGTACACGACCGAGCCGTTCTCCGAGCCCGAGGTGTTCGACTTCCCGGAGGGGATCGGCCCGGTCGAGTGCGTCAACGTCGAGCACGAGGAGGTGCTGCTGATCCCGCGCTGGATCGACTGCAACCGCGTCACCTTCAAGTACGGCCTCGGCGAGGAGTTCATCGACGTCCTCCGGACGCTGCACAAGCTCGGGCTCGACTCGAAGGAGCCGGTGCGCGTGCGGGGCGTCGACGTGGCGCCGCGCGACGTGGTCGCCGCCGCGCTGCCGGATCCGGCGACGCTCGGCGACCGGATGCGCGGCAAGACGTGCGCCGGCACCTACGTCACCGGCACCGGCAAGGACGGGCAGCCGCGCGCGACCTACCTCTACCACGTGCTCGACAACGAGCACTCGATGCGGGAGTGGGGCCACCAGGCGGTGGTGCTGCAGACGGCGCTCAATCCCGTCGTCGCGCTCGAGCTGCTCGCGAACGGCAGCTGGGAGGGAACGGGCGTGCTCGGCCCGGAGGCGTTCCCGCCCGGGCCGTTCCTCGAGCTGCTCGCCGAATACGGCGCTCCGCACGGGATTGCGGATCGGTAGGTTCTCGGCATGAGCACGATCACGACCGGCGCCGAGAGCGTCGAGTGGAATCTCGCCGATCTCTACGACGGCCCCGACGATCCCCGGATCGAGTCCGAGCTGGAGGAGACGCACGCCGCCGCGGAGGCCTTCCGCGAGCGATATCGCGGCAAGCTGGGTGAGCTCTCGGCATCGGAGCTGAACGACGCCGTCGTCGAGCTGGAGCGGATCGAGTCGACGTCGACGCGCGTCGAGACGTACGCGCGGCTGCGCCAGGCCGCCGACAGCACCGACCAGGCGCGCGGCGCGCTCGTGCAGCGGGTGCGCGAGCGGAACACGCAGATCGAGACCGAGCTCCTCTTCTTCGACCTCGAGTGGAGCGCCCTCGACGACGACGTCGCCGAGCGGCTGCTCGCCGACCCGGCGATCGAGCACTACGCGCAGGTCCTCCGCTCGCAGCGCCGCTACAAGCCGCACCAGCTCTCCGAGCCGGAGGAGAAGATCTCGGCCGAGAAGAGCCTCACCGGCGTCAGCGCCTGGGGCCGGCTCTTCAACGAGCTTCTCTCCGACCTCAGCGTCTCGCTCGACGGCGACGACCTCTCGCTCGACGAGGCGCTCGCGAAGCTCGCGCGCGAGACGTCGCAGGAGGAGCGCGGCCGGGTCGCCGAGGCTGTCACCGAGGCTCTGCGCCCCGGCGTGCGCACGCGCGGCTACGTGCTCAACACGATCCTGAACGAGCGGGCGATCGAGGACCGCCTGCGCGACTACGACACCTGGATCTCGGCGCGGAACCTCGCGAACGAGATCCCGGACGAGGCGGCGCAGAGCCTCGTCGACGCGATCGAGGCGCGCTACGACATCCCGCAGCGGTTCTACGCGCTGAAGGCGCGGCTGCTCGGCCTCGACCGGATGAAGGACTACGACCGCTTCGCGCCGCTGACCGAGGTCGGCGGCACGATCGCGTGGGACGAGGCGCAGGAGATCGTCCTCGGCGCCTTCAACGACTTCTCCCCGCAGGCGGGCGGGATCATCGGCGACTTCTTCGAGAAGGACTGGATCGACGCAGCGCTCCGGCCCGGGAAGATGCTCGGCGCCTTCTGCGCGACGACGGTTCCCGGCGTCCACCCGTACGTGCTGATGAACTACGCCGGCGAGCGGCGCAGCGTCCTCACGCTCGCGCACGAGCTCGGGCACGGCCTGCACGGCGTCGCTCGCCCAGGATCTCGGGCTGCTGAACGCGCGCACGCCGCTGACGCTCGCCGAGACCGCGTCCGTCTTCGCCGAGGCGCTCACGTTCGAGAAGCTGAAGGAGCGCGAGGACGATCCGCGCGCGCTGCTCGACCTGCTCGTCGGCCGGATCGACGACACGGTCGCGACCGTCTTCCGCCAGATCGCGATGAACCGCTTCGAGCACGCGATCCACACCGGCCGCCGCGAGGAGGGCGAGCTGACCGTGGAGCGCATCTCCGAGCTCTGGAGCATCGAGCAGCGCCGGATGCTCGGCGACGCGGTCGAGGTGACGGACGACTACGGGATCTGGTGGAGCTACATCCCGCACTTCATCCAGGTGCCGGGCTACGTCTACGCGTACTCGTTCGGCTACCTCTTCTCGCTCGCGATCTACCGGCGCTATCTCGAGGAGGGCGACTCGCTCGTGGAGCCGTACTTCGACCTCCTGCGTGCCGGTGGCTCGGCGCCGCCGGCCGAGCTCGCGTCGCGGCTCGGGTTCGACATCGGCGACCCCGCGTTCTGGTCGGCCGGCCTCGACGCGATCGGCGCGCTCGTCGACGAGGCCGAGCAGCTCGCCGCTCAGCTCGACTGACGCAATGCTGCTGGTCGTCGCCGCGACGGAGCGGGAGCTCGCTCCGGTCGCCGGCGCGCGGACGGCGATCTGCGGGATCGGGCCGGTCGAGGCCGCCGCGGCGACCGCGCGCGTGCTCGCGGACGAGCGGCCGACCGCCGTCCTGCACGTCGGGATCGCGGGCGCGCGCGGGCTCGAGCCCCTGAGTCTCGTGATCGGCTCGGAGGCCGTCTACTGCGACGCGGCGGGGCCGTTCGTGCCGGCACGTGCGCGCCCGGATGCCGGGCTCCTCGCAGAGCTGCAGGCCGCCTTCCCCGAGGCCGCGGTGCAGCCGATCGGGACGAGCGCGCGCGTCGGTGGCTCGCACGGCGTCGACGTCGAGGCGATGGAGGGGTTCGCGGTCCTGCGCGCCTGTGAGCTCGCCGGCGTGCCCGCCGTCGAGGTCCGCGTCGTCTCGAACGAGATCGACGAGCCGGACCGGGCGCGCTGGCGCTTCGACGACGCGTTCGCGACTCTCGCCGAGGTGCTGCCGCGGCTCGTCGCGGTAGCTTCCCGCGCGTGAGCTCGAAGGCGCTCCCGCCGCCGCTGCCGCCCGAGACCCGCACGGTCGGGCAGGTCGTCGCGGAGGCGATCCGGCTCTACGGCCGCCGCTACCGGCTCGCGCTGCCACTGGGGCTGCCGCTCGCTGCCGCCGACACGATCGCAGTCGGATCGACCACGGCGGAGAGGATCGTCGTCCTTCTCGTCGCGGCGCCGGCGTTCACGCTCGCGTTCGCCTGGGCCTCTGCGATCGCCGGCGACGTCAGGCCGGGCCGCACGACCTGGATCCGCGCGCTCGTGCTCGGCACGGCCGCATTCCTGCCGGCCGCGTTCTTCTTCCCCTGGTTCGCGATCCTCTCGGTGGCGTGGCTCGCGCTCGTCGGCCTGGTCGTGCCGGTCGTGATGATCGAGGACGCGCCGGCGCGGAAGGCTTTGCGCCGCGCGGTCGAGCTGTGCCGGGCCGACTACATCCATGCGCTCGGCTCGCTCGCGACCCTCGTGATCGTCTTCGTCCTCTCCCGCGTCATGCTCGCATTCCTCCTCCGCGAGCAGGCGGACAACACGGTCCGGGCGGCGGTCTTCGTCGCCGACCTCGTCATCTCGCCGTTGCTCTTCCTCGGCGCGGCGCTGCTCTACTTCGACCAGGCGGCCCGAGTAGACTCGGCCCCCCGAGCGAGGAGGAGCCGCTGATGCCGACCTATCTGATGCTGTCGACCCTGACGCCGCAGGGCGTGCAGACGCTGAAGGCGAACCCGAGCCGGCTGCGCGAGGTCAACCAGGACGTCGAGGAGCTCGGGGCCAAGGTCCTGCACCAGTGGGCGACGCTCGGCGAGTACGACTTCGTCAACATCGTCGAGGCGCCCGACGCTGCGACGGTCGCGAAGATCTCGCTCGCGCTCGGCGCGCGCGGCAGCGCCAAGCTGCAGTCGCTCGAGCTCGTCGACATCGACACGCTGATGTCGGTGCTCGAGAGCTAGCGGAAGCCCGGATCGGCGCGAGGCGGCCGGCAGCGGGCTCTGCGGCAGGCCCGGCCTCGGGCCGCCCTCGTTGTACTCCTTCGGGGCGACGTCGTTCGGCATCTCGGGGTGGAAGAGGGACGCGAGGTGCTGGATCTGGCCGCGTCCCGGCCCGAGCTCGAACTGGCCGCCGCCGTAGACCTCGATCGCGTTCGCCGCGCAGTGGTCGTAGAAGTCGAAGAGCCGCTGCACGCTCCCGAAGCGCGACGGCTTCGAGTTGAGGCAGCGCGGCGGCCATTCGAGCGCCTCGACGTCGTCGACCGAGTGGATCGGGAAGTCCCAGGTGAGCCGGTCGTGGTGCGGCTCGAGCGCCGGGCGCGTCTCGTCGTTGATGCGCGCGTCCTCGAGCCAGGCCTGCGGGAACGCCTCCGCGACGCGGCCGTAGAGCTCTGCCGACGGCGTCGCTTCGACCCAGTCGCCGTCGTACAGGCCCTTGAAGTCGACGACGTCGACGGCGCCGGTCGCAGCGAGCTCCGCGACGACGTCGTCCGTCCACTTGTCGCTCGCGTCGAGCTTGAAGCGGATCCCGGGGTAGATCGCGAGCAGCTCCTTCACGGTGCTCTGGGAGACGACGAACGTGACGGGACGCGGCTCCCGTCCGACCGCGGCCGCGAGCGAGCTGCCCGCCTGGCGCAGCGCCAGGTCGAGCGCCGCCGACTCCAGGCCCCAGATGCGGTAGCCCGGCTCGTCCGCCACCAGCTTCGAGAACGAGTCGACCGTGTGCTCGCCCGTGAGGTCGGGAAGCTCCACGTCCTGGTGGTGGGCCTCCTCGTAGGTGACGTCCTCGCCGACGCCCTCCTCGCCCGACCCGTGCAGGTGGAAGACGGTCGTCCTCCGGGTGAGGTGCTTCAGCGGCAGGACGTGCGGCTCGAGCTCGACTCGTTCGATCGTGAGTGTCAGGTCCTTGACGGCGTCATAGAGCGGCATAGGCGACTGCAACCTCCCCGGCGAGACGTGCGTTGGCGGCGATCAGCTCGCGGTTGGCGGCGAGCGTGCGCCCGCCGGACTCGCGATGAAGATAGGCGAGGACGAACGGCGTCACCTGCTGGCCGGCGACGCCCTGCTCGTGCGCGTCGGCGAGCGCCCGCTCGATCAGCGGCTCGACGTCGTCGAGGCTGTCCTCGGCGGGGCGGCCGAGCAGGATCGAGGAGTGGCGGCCGAGCTGCCAGTGCGCGTGCGCGATCTGCGCCGCTTCGGCGGCCGACTCGACGCGGGCCGAGACGGGCGGACCGCCGTGCGCCGCATAGAAGAGCGGCAGGTCGTCGGTGCGGTAGCCGAGCACCGGCACGCCCAGCGTCTCGAGCAGCTCGGCGGTCGCGGGCACGTCGAGGATCGACTTCACCCCTGACGAGACGATCAGCGCCTCGGTCCGGATCAGCTCGCCGAGATCGGCCGACACGTCCGGTGGATCCGGGAAGCCGCGGTGGACGCCGCCGAGGCCGCCGGTGCCCATGAAGCCGATCCCGACGGCGCGGCAGGCGGCCAGCGTCCCGCCGACGGTCGTCGCGCCGACGGCTCCCTGCACGATCGCGGCGGCGAGGTCGCGCGGGCCGACCTTGCGCGCGTCGGGGGTGAAGCGGCCGAGCTCCTCCTCCGAGAGCCCGACGCGGAGCTGCCCGTCGAGGACGCCGATCGTGGCCGGTACGGCGCCGGCGTCGCGGACGCGCCGCTCGCTCTCGAGCCCCACCTCGACGCCCTCCCCCGGCGGGAAGCCGTGCGCGACGAGCGTCGTCTCGAGCGCCACGACCGGGCGTCGATCGGCCAGCGCGTGGTCGACCTCTTCGGAGACCCTGATCGGATCCTTCACGGCATCGAGCCTAGTTGCGCGACGCAGCGTGCGGCCGCAGCCATCGCCAGCTCCGGGCCGCCGACGAGGTAGCCCGCCGCGAGCGCGTCGCCGGCGCCGGTCGTGTCGAGCGCGTCGGCCGGGACTGCGGGATGGTCGACGCCGCCGAAGGACGCGCCGAGCGGGCCGCGCTTCAGGATCCACGTGCAGCCCTCGAGCGGCCCGCCGATGATCCGCTCCTCGTCCTCGTTCGCGAACACGATCGCGGGCCGCAGCGCCTCGAGGCGCTCGCGGAAGCGTTCCGGGCCGAAGTCGCGGATCGCGCTCCAGGAAGACAGGTCGACGCTCACCTTCGGCGCGAGCTCGGCCGCCCGCAGCGCGGCGGTGTCGATCGGGGACCGGAGCAGCGAGTAGCCGGGCAGGTGCAGGTGCGTGCAGCCTTCGAGCCACGCGGGATCGAGCTCCTCGAGGCGCAGGTCGGGCGAGACGCCGCGGTCCGTGGCCATCGTGCGGGCGCCGTCGACGCCGACGAGCGACACCACGGTTCCGGTCCGGCCCGAGACGACCGGGCCGCGGACGTCGACCCCGTAGCGGGCGAGCCCCGCTGCGGCCGTCCGGCCGGCCTCGTCGTCGGCCCGCTTGCCGACGAACCGCGCCTCGCCGCCCAGCTCGCCGATCCAGGCGGCGACGTTCGCGGCCTGGCCGCCGGGCCCGAGCTGGGTCACCGCATCCGCGTCCGCGCCCTCGGCGAGTGGCTGCGAGAGGCGGACGATCACGTCGAGCAGCAGGTCGCCGAGCGTCACGATCACGCCTACGATCCTTCCATGGACGGAGAGTCACGCCGCTCGCGAACACGCTCCTTTCTCGTCGGAGCCGCCGTCGGCGCGTCCGCGGCGATCGCCGCCGCCCGCAGGCTGCGGCCGAAGGACCGCAAGCGCGAGACGCCCGCAGGGCTCGCCGCCTTCGAGGAAGCGCCCTGCTACCGCGAGCTGGTCGAGAGCGAGCGGCTGGCGCCGTAGCCGCGTAGCGCCCGCGCCGCGCGCTCGATCGTGGGCAGGTTGATGTCGGCGTCGCCCAGGTAGAGCCGCTTGCCGACGAGCATCGCCTGGCCCGCCCGCTCGAGGTAGCGCTTCGGCGTCACCACCGGCTCGCGCGTGCGGATGACGAGGAACGGGCCGAAGTCCCGCACCTCGAACGCCGACTCGGGCCGCGGTGACACGCGCGGAATCTGGAGTGACCGGTCGATGTTCGTGGTCTTGCTCGAGTCGAGCACCCAGACGCCGTGGCCGAGCGGCCGCTCGAGCGAGAGCAGGGTGTGCAGCGCCAGGTCGGCGTCGGCGCGCGGCAGCACGACCGGCGGCACGTCCGAGTTCAGCTCCCAGGCCTGCAGGTAGAGCGGGTCGTAGCCGAGCAGGACGTCGTCGCTCTTGATCGTCGCCGCGACGTACGCGGCCGCGTCCGCCCGGGCCTCGCGGCGGACGTCCGGCTCCCACTCGAACAGCTCCGGCGTTCGGTCCCACGTCCAGGCGAGCTGCGCGACCACGAGCGCGGCGAGCGCGGCGCTGCCCCAGACGCGGCCGAGCCGCGCGATCCCGGCGCCGACCGCGAGCGCGACGAACGGGAGCAGGAAGATCAGGTGCCGTGTCTCGGGCGACCCGGTGCTGCGCGCGACGACGAGCGCCGCGAGCGGGACGACCGACGCGCACGCCGCGAGGATCCGCGTCTCGCGCGGGAGCACGGCCAGACCCGCGGCTGCCGCGATGAGGACGGCCGGGAGCACCGGGAAGCCTGCCGTGAAGTCCCCGGCCGCCTGCCAGACGTACTCGACGACGTCGGATCTGCTGCCCGCGGCGACGCCCGCGTCGAAGCGGCCGGCGAGCACGAGATCGGTGAGCCAGAACGGGATCCCGACGCAGCGCGACGGCGCCGAACGCCCAGACCGCCTGGCGCAGCCGGTCGCGGCGCGCCGCCACGACGAACGCCGCCTGCGATGCGAGCACGAGCGCCCCGTAGGGATGCGTCGCGACGGTGGCGAGGATCGCCAGCGCCCAGAGCACCCAGCCGCGCCGGCTGCCGCGTTCCAGCGCGCCCAGCAGCGCGAGATACGAGAGCGCGGCCGTGAAGAGGAAGAGGCTGTACATCCGGCCGTAGACGCCGTGGAAGAGGAACGTCCAGCTGGTCGCGACGAGGAGCGTCCCGATCAGCGCGGAGACACGGCCGCCGAGCCGCGCCAGCAGCAGCGCGACGACCGGCAGGCTCGCGACGGCGAAGAACGCCGACACCGCCCGCAGTCCTTCGAGCCCGAGCCCGAGGTGCGCCACCGTCCACGCGAGCAGGAAGTGCAGCGGTGCGCCGCCGCGCTCCTCGAGCACGACCTGGAACATCTGATCGAGCGGATGGCGGCCGATGAAGAGCGGCAGCGTCTCGTCCTCGTGCGGCGGCCAGGCGAGCAGTTGGTGGAAGAGGAAGGCGGCGGCCGCAAGGGTGATCGCGGCGACGCCGAGCGGGAACCAGCGGGCCGCCAGCCACGGCCTCGCGATCGCCCATTCGCGGGCGCCGAAACGGGTTGCCTGTGCGGTCTCGCTCATCGTGGCCGTCAGTCTGCCTGGCTACACTCCCTCGCCATGCCGATCTACGAGTACCGGTGCCCCGACGGGCATACCTTCGAGGTCTTCCAGCGGATGTCGGACGCTCCGGTGGAGAAGTGTGAGGTGTGCGGCAAGAGCCCCGTCGAGAAGGTCCTCTACCCGGTTTCGGTGCATTTCAAGGGCTCCGGGTTCTACTCGACCGACTACGGCCGCGGCTCCGGGAAGAAGCGCGACGCGTCGAAGGACGGCGGCGGCGAGTCGGGCTCGTCCGACAAGAAGTCGGACTCGGGCGAGAAGAAGCCCGCTCCAGCTGCCGACTAGCGGCGCGAGAGCGCGTTCAGACCCAGCAACAGCAAGATCGAGCAGGCCACGGCGAGCAGGAACGGCTTCACGTCCCAGGCGAAGCGGACCTCGGTGTCGAAGACGGCCTCGCCGAGGAAGCCGCCGAGCAGGGCGCCGACGACGCCGACCGCGAGCGTGCCGAAGCAGCCGATCTCCTGCCGGCCCGGCGTCAGCGCCCGCGCGACCGCGCCCGCCAGCAACCCGAAGAAGATCCAGCCGATGATCCCCACGCGGCGACCCTAACGCGCTGGCGGCTAGACGCCGCGGCCGATCCGGCAGCCGGCGCCGAACGTCGTCCCCGGCCGCGGCGGCTGCGGCGCCGAGCGGCCCGTGAACATCGACAGGGTGGCGCTGTTCTCCTCACCGCCGACCAGCACGGACTGGCCGCCGACCGACTGCGGCTCGCCGCCGAGGCGGCAGTGCAGCGAGCGGCTCTCGTTCGAGCGGAAGCGCACCCAGCCGAGCTGCAGCAGCTGACCGGCCGAGAGGTCGGTCGCGAGCGGCTTGACGAGGTCGTCGCCGATGAACGGCAGCTTCACGAAGGTGCCGGCGGAGACGAGCTGGTTCGTCATCGCCTCGACGACCGCCTGCTGCCGCTCGCCGCGCGTGAGGTCGTTCTCGGCCGGGTCGAGCCGGTTCTCGCGGACGCGGGAGTAGATCAGCGCGCGCTGGCCGCTCATCGTCTGCCTGCCCTTGCCGAAACGCCAGCCCGGCCATTCCTGGCAGCGCGCCTCGGTCGCGTACGGGCAGTCGAAGCGGTTGGAGAGGATCGGCTTCGGCACGTCGATCTCGACCCCGCCGAGCGCGTCGATCACCTCCCTGAAGTTGTCGAAGTCGACGAGGACGACGTGGTTCGGCTGCAGGCCGGTCAGCGCCTGAACGGTCTTCATCGTCAGCGCCGGCCCACCGAGCTGGAAGGCGGCGTTGATCTTGTTCGGCCCCTGCCCGGGGATGTCCACGCGGAGGTCGCGCGGGATCGTCAGATACGCCATCCGGTGCCGCTTCGGGTCGGTGCGGACGAGCAGGATCGAGTCGGAGCGGCGGAAGTCCTGGCGCGCTGCCGTCTTGTCGCCGTCGGTGCCGAGCAGCATGATCAGCGACGGATTCGTCAGCAGCAGGCCGTCCTGAGGCGCGAGGCTCGCCTCCACGGCCTTCGGCAGCCGCGCGTTCGCCTCCTTGACGCCGCTGCGGAAGGCCAGGTAGCTGGCGACCAGCCAGACGAGCAGCAGGACGCCCAGCACGAGCACCGCAAGGCCGATCCGCCGGCGCCACCGCGGCTTGCCGGGCCGCGTCGCGCGGCTCGACTCCGCACGGCCCGGCCGCTCCGGACGCGGGGCCGTCGGCACCTTCCCTCTCGTGCGGCCGCCCTTGTAGAGCCGGTAGGGCTTCTCTGCGTCCGCCATCCGGGGCGGTATGGTAGCCGCGTCCCGTGGGCGCCCAACGAGTCATCGGTGTCGATCTCGGCGGCACGAAGATCGCGACGGGATCGATCGACGCCGACGGGACGCTGCACGAGCAGCACGAAGTGCCGACGCCCACGGACTCGCAGGAGGCGCTGCTCGAGGCGATCGCCGAGGCGATCGAGCCGCTCGCCGACGAGCGCGTCGCCGCGATCGGGTTCGGGATCCCGTCCGTGATCGACCGCAGCACCGGCAGGTCGCTCGGCTCGGTCAACATCCCGATGCAGAACGTGGGCTGGACGATCTGACGCAGGAGCGGTTCGGCCTCCCCGCGGTGGTCGAGAACGACGCGAACTCGGCCGCGCTGGCCGAGTGGAGGCTGGGCGCCGGCCGTGGGGTCGACGACCTGGTCATGCTCACGCTCGGGACGGGCGTCGGCGGCGGGGTCGTCCTCGGCGGTGCGCTCTTCCGGGAGATCGCCGAGCTCGGGCATGTCGTCGTCGTCGCGGACGGCCCGCCCTGTCAGGGACGGTGCGGCGGCCGCGGCCACCTCGAGGCCGTCGCCTCGGGCAATGCCGCAGACCGCGCGGCGGAGAAGCTGTGGGGGGAAGGCGCGAACGCGGAGCTGCTCGTCGGCCGGGCGGAGGAGGGCGATGAGGCCGCGATCGAGGCGCTCGCGGGGATCGGTCACCTGCTCGGCGCCGCGATCGGCTCCTTCGTGAACATCTTCGGCAACGAGCTGGTCGTCGTCGGCGGCGGCTTCGGCGTCGCGGCGTTCGAGTTCCTGGTCCCGTCCGCGCTCGAGATCGCGCGCCGCGAGACGGTCGAGCCGGACGCGCTGCCGGTCAAGATCGTCAAGGCGGAGCTCGGCTCACTGGCCGGCCTGATCGGGGCGGGGCTGAACGCGTTCGAGGCGCTCGAGGCGAAGTAACCGATGCCGCTCGCCGTCTGTGCGACGCCGATCGGGAACCTCGAGGACGTGACCCTGCGGGTCCTGCGCGAGCTGGCCGAGGCGGACGTCGTGCTCTGCGAGGACACGCGGCACTCGAAGGGGCTGCTCGACCGGCACGGGATCCAGGCGAAGCTGCTCAGCTACCACCGCCACAACGAGGCTGCGCGGACGGCTGAGCTGCTGCCGCGGCTGCAGGCCGGCGAGCGGATCGCGCTCGTCTCCGACGCCGGTCTGCCCGGGGTCAACGATCCTGGCGCCCGGCTGATCCTGGCGGCGCTCGAGGCGGGGGTGCCCGTGACCGTGCTGCCCGGGCCCTCGGCCGTCGAGACGGCGCTGGTGGCGAGCGGGCTTGCGGGCGAGCGCTTCCAGTTTCTCGGCTATCTGCCCAGAGGAGCGAAGGGGCTCGGGGCGGTCTGGGAGGAGCTGGCGTCGTCGCCACACCCTGCCGTCGCGTTCGAGTCGCCGCAAGCGGCTGCCGGCAACGCTCCGCTCTCTCGCCGACGCGCTGCCTGACCGGCCGGTCGCTGTCTGCCGCGAGCTGACGAAGCGGTTCGAGGAGGTCGTGCGCGGCCCGGCGCGCGACGTCGCGGCGCGATTCGCGGAGGCGCCGAAGGGCGAGATCACGCTCGTGGTCGGCGGCACGGAGCAGCGCGTCGAAAGCGCCTCCGAGAGCGAGGCGGTTGCGGCCGTGGGCGAGCTCGTTGCGGCGGGCGTGCCCCGGCGTCAGGCGGCCGACGTGGTCGCCCGGCTCTCGCGAGTTTCCCGTAACACTCTCTATGCGGAATCGTTGAAAAGCCGCTGAAACGCCCCGCTAGCGTGGACGCAGTTGCCCTCCACGTCACGAAGGCGGTACCCGATGCGGCGCATGCTCTCCGTCGCGGTCGCTGCGGCGATCGCATCCCTGATCGTCATCCCGGTCGCGGCCGCTTGGGCCTGGCCGGCCGACGGGCCTGTCCTGCGGTCGTTCTCCGTCGCCGAGGACCGCTACGCCGCCGGCCAGCACCGCGGCATCGACATCGGTGCGGCTCTCGGCGCGCCGGTGCGCGCCCCGGCCGCAGGAACCGTCTCCTTCGCCGGTCCGGTGCCGGGCGGCGGTCGCGCGGTCACGATCCTGACTGCCGACGGCTACGCGATCACGCTGCTCCAGCTCGGCTCGACCGTCGTCGCGCCCGGCGGCGTGGTCACGGAGGGCACGGTCGTCGGCCAGGTCGGCGACAGCGAGGACGCCGTGACGCGTGTGTCCCATGTCCATCTCGGCATCCGCGTCGCTGCGGATCCGAACGGCTACGTCGATCCGGCCTCGCTGCTGCCCGCTCGCCTTCCCGTGACCGCGCCCGAGCCTGAGGTCGTGGCGGCGCCGGAGCCTGCGTCAGCGCTGCCTGCCGTGGCCGAGCCTGTGCCGCCGGCCGTTTCGGAGTCGGCCGTCGCCACGGTGCCGACCGAGGTCGTCGAAGCCGGCCCGGCGCCGTCGAACCCGGTCGCGGCCAGGCCGGTGGCCGCCGAGTCGTCGCGTCGAAGCGAGACGCCCCGTGTCTCGGCTGCCTCCGACCGCGCGCCGGAGGCACGACCGGGAGCCGCGCGGCCGGCGCCGGCTCGAAGCCGTGCTCCGGCGGCTCGTCCTGTGGCTGTTCGGCCGACCGCGGATGCGCAACGCCGTCTCGAAGGCGCCGAGCGCCCATGCCTCTGCCCAATCGCGCCCGGCGACGGCAGCAGCGCCTTCGCCGGCGCCGGTCGCCGATCGGCAGCCACGCGCATTCGACGGGGTGGTCGGGCCGGCCGACCCGCACGATGCGATCAGGCCCGCCCCGGCGTCGGTGCGGGAGAGCGCTGCGGGCGGCGACGGTCGTCCCCCGTTGCCGTGGCTCCTGCTCGCCGCGGCGGCGGCCGCGGCTGGGCTCACGGCCGGGGTCGCCCGGAGGGCTGCACCTATCATTGAAGGCGATGAGCTTCTACCTGACGACACCCATTTACTACGTCAACTCGACGCCGCACATCGGTCACGCGTACACGACCATCATCGGCGACATCCTCGTGCGCCATCACCGGCAGCGGGGCGAGCGCACGTATTTCCTGACGGGGGTCGACGAGCACGCCGACAAGGTTGCGCGCGTGGCCAAGGAGCAAGGGCTCACGCCGAAGGAGTACGTCGACCAGATCGTCGTCGCCTGGCAGGAGCTGCCTGAGCGGGTCAATGCGTCGATCGACTACTTCATCAGGACGACGGACGAGGGGCACAAGGCCTTCGTCCAGGAGTTCCTCCAGAAGATCTACGACAACGGCGACGTCTACCAGGACGTCTACGCCGGCCTCTACTGCGTCGGCTGCGAGGCGTTCAAGAGCGAGGACGAGCTCGTCGACGGCAAGTGCCCCGACCACGGCGTCGAGCCCGAGTGGCTGGAGGAGAAGAACTGGTTCTTCCGCCTCTCCGCCTACCAGGATCGCCTCCTGCAGCTGTACGACGAGCGGCCGGACTTCGTGCTGCCCGGCTTCCGCTCCAACGAGGCCAGGAGCTTCATCGCAGGCGGCCTGCGCGACTTCTCGATCAGCCGCGCGACGCAGACGTGGGGGATCCCGATCCCGTGGGACCCGGATCAGGTCGCCTACGTGTGGGCCGATGCACTGATCAACTACCTCAGCGCGCTGTCGTACGCGCCCGGCGCCGATCTCGGCTTCTGGCCGGCGCGGCACCTCCTCGCGAAGGACATCCTCCGCTTCCACTGCGTCTACTGGCCGGCGATGCTGCTCTCGGCCGGGTACGAGCCGCCGCGGCAGATCTTCGTCCACGGCTACCTCAACCTCGACAACCAGAAGATCTCGAAGTCGCTCGGCAACGTGCTCGACCCGCTCGACCTGGTCGACGAGTACGGCGTCGACCCGGTCCGGTTCTGGGTCGCGCGCGTCGTCCCCTTCGGCCAGGACGGCGACGTCACCCTGGACAGCTTCCGCGAGCGCTACGAGCGCGAGCTCGCGAACGACCTCGGCAACCTGCTCTCGCGCACGACGGCGATGATCGCCCGCTACCGCGACGGCGAGCTTGCACCGGCGCCGAACGAGAGCGGCGAGCTCGCCGCAGCCGCGCAGGCTCTGCACGACGAGATCCCGGCAGCCCTCGACCGCTGGGATGTCACGGGCGCGCTCGACACGATCTGGGACTACGTCCGCCGTCTCAACCGACACGTCGAGCAGACGAAGCCGTGGGAGCTGGCGAAGGATCCCGAGCGCGCCGCCGAGCTCGACCGTGCGCTCTATGAGCTCGCCGACGGCCTCCGGATCGCAGCGATCGCGCTCTCGGCGTACCTGCCCGAGACCTCGGAGCGGATCCTCGAGTCGCTCGGTCAGCCGCTCGACGTCGCGTGGGACAACGTCGCGTACGGCCGCACGGAAGCGATCGCCGGCATCGAGCCGGCGCAGCCGCTCTTCCCGCGGATCGACGAGCCCGCCACGGCGGCGTAGCGTGATCGACACCCACGCGCACCTCGACGCGCTCGAGGCGCCGGAGAGCGCGCTCGACCGCGCGCGGGCGGTGGGCGTCGGCCGGGTGATCACGATCGGCACCGGGATCGACTCGTGCCGGCGCGCGCTCGAGTTGACCGCTCACGACGGCGTCTACGCGTCGCTCGGGATCGATCCGCATCAGGCCGCCACCGGGGAGGCCGCGCGCGTCCCCGAGCTCCGCGGCCTGCTCGAGCATCCGAAGGCGGTTGCCGTCGGCGAAGCGGGGCTCGACTACCACTACGGCGCCGACGCGAAGGACGAGCAACGACGCCTGTTCTTCGGCGCAGCTCGAGGTCGCCGCCGAGCTCGGCCTCCCGATCGTCGTCCACACCCGCTCCGCGAACGACGACACGGAGGCGATGCTCCGCGCCCACGACGGCACCGTCGTCATGCATTGCTTCTCGGAGCCGGACCTGCTCGGGGCGGGTCTCGAGCGAGGCTGGTACTTCTCCTTCGCCGGCAACGCGACCTATCCGAAGGCCGAGGCGCTCCGGGAGGCCGCCGCGGCCGTGCCGGCCGACAGGATCCTCGCCGAGACGGACAGTCCCTACCTCGCGCCGCAGCCCGTCCGGGGCCGACCGAACGAGCCTGCCCACGTCGTCCACACGCTCGCGGCGCTCGCCGAGGCGCGCGGTGAGGCTGCAAGCGAGCTCGCCGACCGCATCGACGCCAACGCAGCGGCTGCCTTCCAGCTGCCGTGAGCGTCCGTCCGAAGAAGCAGCTCGGCCAGCACTTCCTCGTCGACGAGAACATCCTCGGGGTGATCGAGCGTCTCGCCGAGCTCGGCCCAGCTGACGTCGTCCTCGAGATCGGTCCCGGCCTGGGGGTGCTCACCGCACGCCTCGCCGACCGGGCCGGGCACGTTCACGCGGTCGAGCTCGACCGCTCGCTTGCGCCGCACCTGGCCGCACTCGCCGCGCGGCCGAACGTCGACCTCCACTGGGGTGACGCTCTCCAGCTCGACCTCGCCGCGCTCGATCCGGCCCCGACCAAGCTGGTCGCGAACCTGCCGTACAACGTCGCCACGCCGATCGTGGCCGAGAGCCTCGACGGGCTGCCGAGCCTCGAGCTCTGGGCGGTGATGGTGCAGCGGGAGGTCGCCGACCGCTTCTTCGCCACCCCGTCGACCAAGGCGTACGGCGGCGTCTCGGTGCTCGTCCAGCTCGCGTCCGAGCGAACCGGTTTCCATCCCGTCTCGCGCACGGTGTTCCGACCGCCGCCGAACGTCGACTCGGCGCTCGTCGCCTTCCGCCGCGTACCGCTCCCGGACGACTTCGCCCGGATCAAGCAGGTCGTCGACGCCGCGTTCGCCCATCGTCGGAAAACGCTGCCGAACTCGATCGCGCTCGCCGGTCTCGGCTCGCGTGACGCGGCCGCCGCCGCGCTCGCAGCGATCGGCCGCCCACCGGAGACGCGTGCGGAAGCACTCGCCCCTCGAGAGTTCGTGGCGCTCACCGAGGCCCTGTGAGAGCGCCGGCGCCGGCCAAGATCAACCTCGCGCTCGTGGTCGGCCCGCAGCGGGCCGCCGACGGCAAGCATGAGGTCGCGACCGTGCTCCAGCGCATCGACGTCGCCGATCGTGTCGCGATCGCCCCCGGCGCGCGGCTGTCCGTGACCGGCTTCGCCGATGACACGATCGTTCGCGACGCCCTCGTCGCACTCGCGGCGGCTGCCGGTGTCGAGCCACTGTGGGCGGCGACGATCACGAAGCGAATCCCGGTGGCGGCCGGGCTCGGCGGCGGCAGCTCCGACGCCGCGACTGCGCTCCGGCTTGCGAACGAGACGCTGGCAGCACCCCTCGTGACGGACGACCTGCGCACGCTCGCCGCAACGCTTGGCGCGGACGTCCCCTTCTTCCTCGGTGATGGCCCGCAGCTCGGACGCGGCGACGGCTCCCTGTTGGAGCCGCTCGAGCTACCGCAGGACTACTGGATCGTGCTGGTGCTCCCGAACGGCGCCGCCAAGGAGTCGACGGCGGCCGTCTACGCCGCCTTCGACGAGCGCGACGGCGGCGCGGGCTGGGAGGAGCGCCGGGCACGACTCGACACGGCGCTCGCCGAAGTGCGGCGTCCGCGCGACCTCGCGGCGCTGCCGCCGAACGACCTCGCCTCCTCGACGCTCGCGGACGACTTGCGCCGCCACGGCGCCTTCCGCGCCGACGTCAGCGGCGCCGGTCCGACGGTCTACGGCCTCTTCCACCACCGTCCGCAGGCGGAGGCGGCCAGGCGTGCGCTCCGCGGCGCGGGCACGACCTTGCTGACCGTCCCGGTCTGGTACGGCTGAGGCGGTACCGTTTCCGCCATGGACCGCCCGGCGACGATCGAGCACCGCAGCACCCGCTTCAGCCGGAGGGTGCGCGACAACAGGCTTCGCATCGCACTGCTCGTCGCGCTCGTCGAGGGCATCCTCGTCCTCGTCGGCTCGATCGACTGGTGGGTGGTCGTCCTCCTCGCGATCGCGGCGGTCGCGTTCTACGTCTGGCGCGGCCGCAGCGCGCGGCGCGAGGAGGTTCGTGACGTTTCGTGGATCATCGCCGTCTCGCAGGTCGCCGTCGTGCTCGTGCCCGTGCTGGCACTCGTCCTGACCGCGTTCGCCGTCGTGGCGCTCGTGCTGATCGCCGTCGTCGCGCTCGTCGTGCTCCTGCAGGACCGCCGTTAGAATCGCCACAGCCACCGAGCCGTGGGGTGTAGCCAAGCGGTAAGGCAGCGGGTTTTGGTCCCGCGATCCCAGGTTCGAATCCTGGCACCCCAGCCTCCGCGCCGGCCGCCTACCCGCGCACGAGCCTGATCCAGGTGAGGTAGCCGAAGTAGCCGGCCGACGCCGCGTTCTTCGCGGCCGTCTTGATCCTCAGCGTGTGGATCCCCGTCGTCGCGACCTTGACATCGGCGAAGGTGCCGACCTCGTTGTACTCGAAGCCGTCCGCCTCGAGGCTGGTATGCGTCGATGCTCCGGTCCGAGCGAGTCGCCGTCGAGCGAGAGCGAGAGGATGCCCGCGTCGTGCGCTCTTGACGTGGACGACGTCGATCGTCCACGTGCCGGCCTGGAGCGGGATGTCCCATTCGAGATAGCTCTCGTCCGTCCCGTTCGGGAACGAGGAGCGGTAGCCGTTGAACCATGCAGCTGCCGTTGATGCTGGGCGCGATCCCACAGGTTGGAGCGGCTCGGGCGCAGGAACGGGTTGATGTCGACGATCGGCGGAGTAGGCGGCCGCGGAGCCCGCGGCACCGGTCTCGCCCTTGTCGCCCTTCGCGCCAGGTGCGCCGGTATCGCCCTTCTCACCCTTGTCGCCCTTGGGGCCGGGCGCTCCGTCGGTGCCGTTGCTGCCGTTTGTTCCGGCCGCGCCGGTGTCGCCCGGTCGTCGCCCTTTCGCTCCCGGGGCGCCGGTGTCGCCCTTGTCGCCCTTCGCTCCGGAGGCACCGGTGTCGCCCTTGTCGCCCTTCGTCGCCGGTATCGCCCTTGTCGCCCTTGCTCGCCCTTGGCGCCGGGTGCTCCGTCGGCGCCGTTGCTGCCGTTGGTGCCGGCCGCGCCGGTAGCGCCAGTGTCACCCTTGTCGCCCTTGGCGCCGGGTGCCCCGTCGACACCGTTGGTGCCGTTCGTGCCGTGAAGCCCATCGATGCCGTCATGACCCGCCGCGCCGGCGTCGCCCTTGGCGCCGGCCGGACCGGTGTCGCCCTTCGCGCCGGGGCCACCCGTCGCGCCGTTCGCTCCTGCCGGACCGGCAGGTCCTGTCGCCCCGGCCGGACCCGTCGCTCCCGCGGGAACGACCGAGGCCGGGAATCTCTTGCTCGCGTTCAGGGCGAGCAGCTGCCCCGCGCGCGGCGTGCGCGACGCGCTCAGTCCGTCGACGCGATCGGCGTCACCGGAGCGCTTGGCGAAGTCGACGAGCGGCCCTGCGACCGCCGGCCCTCCAGCCACCAGGACACCGACAACCCCCGCGACGATGATCGTCTCGAGGTGCATACGAATACGTGCGCGCATCTCCTACTCCCCCTCCTAGCTTGGCCACAACAAGCACTGGGCAATCAGTTGACCCGCGCTCAACGTAGGCGGAGTCGGCTCGTCTGGAAGCTGGCCGATCGGGGGGAGTGACGTCTAGATCGGTCCGTCGCTAAGGTCTCGCGACGATGGCGGGAGCGAGCCTCGCAGCCGTGGTGATGGCCGGAGGGCTCGGCACGCGCATGCGCTCGGCGACGCCGAAGCACCTCCATCCGATCCTCGGCCGGCGGATGGTCGACTGGGTCCTGGAGGCGGCAAGGCCGCTCGGTCCGGACCCGCTCGTCGTGATCGCCTCACCCGAGAGCCGGGACGAGTTCGGCGACACTCCGGTGGCCGTGCAGGAGCAGGCGCTCGGCACGGGCGACGCCGTCCGCTCGGCGCGGGCAGCGGTGGGGGCGAGCGCCGAGAACGTTCTCGTCCTCTCCGGCGACACCCCGCTCCTCACGACCGAGCTGCTCGAGGCGCTCGTCGCGGAGCACGAGCGCGAGGGCGCCGGCGCGACCGTCCTCTCCTTCATCCCCGGCGACGCCCGCTCGTACGGGCGGATCGTCCGCGGACAGGACGGGACGGTGGAGGGGATCGTCGAGGCAGGCGATGCCACGCCCGAGCAGCTGGCGATCCAGGAGTGCAACTCGTCGATCTACGTCTTCCGCGCCGAGCTGCTCTGGCCCGCGCTCGACCGGCTCGAGCCGCACAACGTCCAGGGCGAGCTGTACCTCACCGACGCCGTCCGCGATCTCGTCGCGCGCGGCGAGCGCGTCGTCGCCCACGTCGCCGCCGACCCGGCCGAGACCGAGGGCGTCAACACCCGCGTCGAGCTGGCTGCCGCGGCCTCGACCCTGCGCGACCGGATCAACCGCGAGCACATGCTCGCGGGCGTCGGAATTGCCGACCCCGGCTCGACGTGGATCGAGCCGCAGGTGACCATCGAGGCCGACGCCGATGATCCTCCCGTTCACGGTCCTGCGAGGCACGACGAGCGTGGCCGCCGGCGCCGAGGTCGGGTCACACGTCGTCGCGATCGACGCCGAGATCGGCCCCGGTGCGACGGTCGGCCCCTTCTGTTACCTTCGCCCCGGAACCGTCCTCGGCCCGCGCGCGAAGGCCGGCGCGTTCGTCGAGATCAAGAAGTCGACCATCGGCCAGGACACCAAGGTGCCGCATCTCTCGTATATCGGCGACGCGGAGATCGGAGAGGGAACCAACATCGGCGCAGGATCGATCACCGCGAACTTTCCGCATCGCCCTGGCCAGCCGAAGGGCAAGACGACGATCGGCAGCAACGTCCGCGTAGCAGTGGACACTATGTTCGTTGCTCCGGTCACTGTTGGCGACGATGCGTGGACGGCGGCTGGGACCGTCGTCACCGACGACGTCCCGGACAACACGCTCGCAGGCTTCCCGCCCCGGCAGGTCAACAAGGAAGGACGAGGTGGAAAGCGGGACGATTGAGCAGTCGCTGCCGGGCCTCGAGGGGACCCACTCCACGGCCCCGCAGCTCGCGATCGGGCGTGCCTTGTCGCTGACGCCGCAGAAGCGGCTTGCCGTCGTCGCCGGCAGCTCCCACCCCGAGCTCGCCACGAAGATCGCCGGCCATCTCGGCGTCGAGCTGACGAAGGTCGAGCGCGCGACCTTCGCGGACGGCTCGCCCTACTTCCGCTTCGAGGATTCCGTTCGCGGCGCCGACATGTTCATCGTCCAGACGGCGGCGCCGTCGATCGGCGAGCATCTGATGGAGCTGCTGATCATGGTCAACGCTGCCAAGCTCGCCTCCGCGAAGCGGATCACGGCCGTCATCCCCTGGTACTTCTACGCGCGCCAGGACAAGAAGTCGCGACCGCGCGAGCCGATCACCGCACGTCTCGTCGCCGACCTGCTCGAGACCGCCGGCGTCGACCGCGTGATCACGATGGACTTGCACGCCGGCCAGGTGCAGGGCTTCTTCCGGATCCCCGTCGACCACATGGTCGCCGTGCCGATGTTCGCCCAGCACATCCGCGACTACCTCGGCACCGAGGTCGAGCGCGTCGCCGTCGCCCCGGACACGGGCCGCGCGAAGCTCGCGGGCAAGTTCGCGGAGATGATCGGCGGCGGCCTGGTCGTCCTGAACAAGGAGCGCCCGGGCCACAACCAGGCGAAGGTGACCGGCGTGATCGGCGACGTCGCGGGCAAGGTCGCCGTCATGACCGACGACATCATCGACACGGCCGGAACGCTGTGTGCCGGTGCCGAGGCGCTGCGCGAGGTCGGCGCGACCCGAGTGATCGCCTGCGCGACGCATGCCCTCTTCAACGACCCCGCGTTGGAGCGGATCGCCGACAGCGCCTTCGAGAAGGTCGTCGTCACCGACACCGTCCCGGTCGACGAGCTGAACAAGCCGCACAACATCGAGGTGCTCTCGATCTCCGGCCTGCTGGCCGAGACGATCCAGAACGTCTTCTCCGACGACTCGGTCTCGGCGATCTTCGCCGGCGAGAACCAGCTCTTCTAAAGCGCTCCTTCAACGTGGCGATCGCGGCGCATTTCGACCGCGAGCACCAGTTCGTTTTGCGCGGGCGCGGGACGCCGGATCCGACCAGGGCATCTCGAGCATCCCGCTCGCCCACCCGCGCGTGCTCGAGCCAATCCCATGTACCCAATTGTCAGCGGGTGCAAACAGAACCGTGCGTGACCGATCCTTCAGCACGGGCGAGCCGCAGATCGGCGGCCCGCTGCAGCTCGCCCGTTGCCAATTGTCTCACGATGGAGCGGAATGGTGAAACGCCGGGCCGCGAACCAGCTCTTCTAGGCTCGAGCGCGAACGACGCTGCACTGTCGAGTAGCTACAATCCGCCGCCGTGGCCGGCGACAGATTTCGTCTCGAGGTGAAGGAACGGACCGGGCTCGGCACGCCCGAGTCTCGGCGCCTGCGCAAGCAGGGCTTCATTCCGGGCGTCCTCTACGGGCGCTCGACCGCGAAGGCGTTCGCGGTCGGCGAGCGCGACCTCCGCGCCGCGCTGACCGGCCCCTCAGGGCTGCACGCCGTGCTCGACGTCGTGCTCGAGGGCCAGAGCACCGCGCATCCGTCGATCCTGAAGGAGTACCAGCGGGATCCGATCCGCGGCCACGTCCGCCACATCGACCTGCAGGAAGTCCGTCTCGACGTCGCGATCCAGGCGACCGTCAACGTTCACCTGCACGGCGCCGAGGACGCGCCCGGCATCAAGGAGGGCGGCGTCCTCAACCAGCCGGCCACCACGCTCAACATCGAGGCTCTGCCGATGGAGGTGCCCGAGTCGATCGAGGCCGACGTCAGCGGGCTCGAGATGGGCGGTGCGCTGCGGCTCGAGGATCTGCCGGCGCTCGAGGGCGTCACGTTCCTCGACGACCCGCACGAGACCGTGATCGCGACCGTCTCCGCCCCGACCGTCGAGGCCGAGCCCGAGCCCGAGGAGGGCGAGGAGCTGGCCGAGGGCGAGGAGGCTCCGGAGGGCGCGGCCGAGGGCGAGACCCCCGAGGGCGAGGCTGCGGCCGAGTCCGACTCCGAGTCCACGGAGGAGTAATGCGCCTCTTCCGTCGGGGCGAGAGCGCCTCGACGCTGGACCTGCTCGTCGTCGGTCTCGGCAACCCGGGCCGCGAGCACGCGCTCGACCGGCACAACGCCGGCTGGATGGTCGTCGACGAGCTGGCTCGGCGTCACGACGGCTCCTTTCGCTCCAAGTTCTCCGGCCAGCTCGCCGAGGTTCGCGTCGGCGAGCTGAAGCTCGCGCTGCTGAAGCCCGAGACCTACATGAACCTCTCCGGCAACTCGCTCGCCGCTGCCGCGCGCTTCTTCAAGCTCCCGACCGAGCAGATCGCGGTCGTGCACGACGACGTCGACCTCGATTCCGGCCGGATCCAGGTCCGGCTCGGCGGCGGCCTCGCCGGGCACAACGGGCTCCGCTCGATCCGGCAGGCGCTGGGCTCGGCGGAATTCCTCCGCGTGCGCGCTGGTGTCGGCCGCCCCGGCCGCGGCGACCGTCGCCCGGTCGCGGACTACGTGCTGAGCCCGTTCGCGCCCGAGGACGACGCAGAAGCGTTGATCTCGCGCTCGGCCGACGCCGTCGAGACGCTCGCCGCCGAGGGCCTCGACGAGGCCCAGCGCCGCTTCAACTAGAGCGGACGGCGATCACGCGCGCAGTCCAGGGGCCTTTCGGCGCCTGCACTCTGAACGGCGTCGCCGACCTTCGAGCCGACGAGCGCCGACCCGAGCGGCGAGTCGGTCGACACGCCCCCGGCGACGCTCGAGATCTCGACCTCGAAGCGGCCGCCGCTCTCGTCCTCCACCTCGACCACCGAGCCGACGCCGACGACGCCGTCCTCGGCTTGCTCGACGACGACGGCGTTCTCCACTCGATGGCGCAGGATCGCGATCCTCCGCTCGAGCAGGCCCTGCTCGTTCTTGGCGTCGTGATACGCGAAGTTCTCGGAGAGGTCGCCGAAGCCGCGCGCGGTTGCGATCGCCTCGACGAGCTCCGCCCGCTTCGGGCCTTCCAGCTCGGCGAGCTCCGCGGCCAGCGCATCGCGCTGAGCTGCGGTCATCGACTCAGGTGTCCGCTCGGCCACGGGTCCATCATGGCCGATTTCTCGGATTCGCCGCATACACTGGCCCGCCGATGAAGCAGCTTCCCTTCAGCGATCCGGGGACGCCGGACACGCGCTCGCCGACGCGCTTCCTGATCTGGGTCGGACGCCAGCAGCTCGACACGCTCCTGCTCGGGATGACCTTCGGGATCGTCTGGATGCTCGCGCAGGCACTGCTGCCGTGGGTTCTCGGCAGGGCGATCGACGACGGGGTCGGGACCGGGGACACGCAGGCACTGCTCGCGTGGGCCGGCGCGCTGCTCGGACTCGGCGTCGTTCAGGCCGTGGCGGGAACGCTCAGGCACCGCGTCGCCGTCAGCAACTGGCTGCAGTCGAGCTACCGGATGATCCAGGTCGTCGCGCACCACGCGGCGCTGACCGGTGCTGCGGTCCGGACGCGCCTGACGACGGGCGAGGTCGTCGCGACCGTCTCCAACGACGCGCTCCGCGCGGGCGGGGCGTTCGACATCACCGCACGGCTCGCCGGGGCGATCGCCTCGTACTTCGTCGTCGCGGCGATCCTGCTGTCGGCGTCGACTCTGCTCGGCCTGGTCGTGCTGCTCGGGGTCCCGGTCCTCGTCGCGAGCCTGTCGACGGTGATCCGGCCGCTGCAGGCGCGGCAGCGCGAGCAGCGCGAGCAGGTGGGCCAGCTGACGGCGGTCGGGGCCGACACGGTCGCCGGCCTGCGGGTGCTGCGCGGCATCGGCGGCGAGCGAGTCTTCCTCGACCGGTACCGCAGGCGCTCGGAGGAGGTCCGCCTGGCAGGCGTCCGGGTGGCGCTGCCCCAGGCGACGCTCGACTCCGCGCAGGTGCTCCTGCCCGGCGTCTTCGTCGTCGTCGTCACCGGGCTCGGCGCGCGGCTCGCGATCGAGGGGACGATCAGCCCGGGCGAGCTCGTCGCGTTCTACGGCTATGCCGCCTTCCTCGTGATCCCCCTGCGCGTTGCGGCCGAGGCGGTCGACAAGGTCACCCGCGCGCACGTCGGCGTGCAGCGGATGCTCGCGATCCTGCGGATCGAGCCGCTCGTCGGCGAGCCCGGCGAGCCCGCGGCCGAGCCGGAGCCCGGCGCGCTGCTCACGGACACGCGCTCCGGCCTCGTCGTCGAGCCCGGAGTGCTGACGGCCGTCGTCACGCCCGAAGCCGACGAAGGCGCCCGCCTCGCAGACCGACTCGGCCGCTTCGTCGACGACGGGCTCGTCACCCTCGGCGGCGTGCCGGTCGCGCAACTCCCGCTCGAGGAGCTGAGGCGCCGCGTCGTCGTCAGCGAGACCGACCCGCTCCTCTTCGCCGGCCGCCTCCGGGAGGAGCTCGACCCGTGGGATCGCGCCTCGGACGAGCAGCTGCTCGCCGCGATCGCGGTCGCGAACGCCGAGGACGTGCTCGACTCGCTGCCGGAGGGGCTCGACGGCCACATGGAGGAACGCGGGCGCTCGCTCTCGGGCGGTCAGCGCCAGCGTCTGGTCCTGGCGCGCGCGCTGCTGGCAGAGGCCGAGATCCTCATTCTGGTCGAGCCGACGAGCGCGGTCGACGCGCACACCGAGGCGCGGATCGCGCAGCGCCTGCACGAGGCGCGCCGGGGCCGCACGACCGTCGTCATGACCGGCAGCCCGCTCGTCCTCGACCACGCCGACCGCGTCGTCCTGATCGCCGACGGACGCGTCGCCGCGACCGGCACGCATCGCGAGCTGCTGCGGTCGAGCGCCGCCTACAGGTTCGCGGTCACGCGGGAGGACGCCGCATGAGCATGAACGAGCGGCTGCCGATCGCCGCAGGGCCTGAGGTGCGCCGGGACGCGGCCGTCTTGCTGCGCCGCTACCGCCGCGGCCTCGCCGTCGTGCTCGGCCTGAACGCGCTCGCGGCCCTGGCCGGCCTCGTCGGGCCCTTTCTGCTCGGCGTGCTCGTGCAGGCGGTCGACGACGGGACGACGGCCGCATACGTCGACCGCGTGATCGCCGTCCTGGTCGTGTCCGTGATCGCCCAGACCACGCTGACCTGGTTTGCGCGGCGCTCCTCGTTCGTGCTCTCGGAGCAGGTGTTCGCGCGGCTGCGCGAGGACTTCATGCGCCAGGTGCTGGCGCTGCCGCTCTCCGTCGTCGAGCGTGCGGGCACGGGCGACCTCGTCTCGCGCACGACGGCGGACGTCGACACGCTCGCGCGCACCGTCCGCTTCGCCATCCCGGAGACGCTGATCTCCGCCGTGACGGTGGTGCTGACGGTCGTCGCGGCCTTTCTCGTCAGCCCGGTCACGGCGCTGTCGTGCATCGTCGGGCTGCCGGCGATCCTGATCGGGACGCGGTGGTACCTGCGCCGCGCGCCGGAGGGCTACCTCTGGGAGCGCGCCGCGTACGCGACGATGACCGGCACCGTCGGGGAAACGGTTGACGGCGGCCGCACCGTGGACGCGCTCGGCCTCGGCCGCAGGCGTGTCGATCGGGTCGACGCCGATCTCGCCCACGCCTACGGGGCCGAGCGGCGGACGCTCTATCTCCGCACGGTCCTGTTCCCGACGGTCGAGATCGCGTACGTGCTGCCCGTCGCGGTGACGCTGGTGTGGGGCGGCTGGCTCGTCTCCGCCGGCCATGCGTCGATCGGCGAGGTGACGACGGTCGCGCTCTACGTGCAGCAACTCGCCGATCCCGTCGACCGCCTCATCTCCTGGCTCGACGAGATTCAGGTCGGCGCGACGTCGTTCGCCCGGCTCGTCGGCGTGACGAAGGTTCCGGACGACCGCGCCGCCACCGGCGAGGAGCCGGAGCACGAGCGGCTGCGTGCCTCGGACGTCCGCTACGCCTACGTCCAGGATCGCGACGTGCTCCACGGCCTCGACCTCGATCTCGAGCCGGGGAGCGGATCGCCGTCGTCGGGCCGTCCGGCGCCGGCAAGTCAACGCTCGGCAGGCTGCTCGCGGGGATCCATCCGCCGCGCACCGGCCGCGTCGAGGTGGGCGACGTCCGGCTGGTCGACCTCGAGCTGGAGACGCTCCGGCAGGAGGTGGCGCTCGTGACGCAGGAGCAGCACGTCTTCGTCGGCACGATCGCGGACAACCTCCGGCTGGCCCGCGTGGAGTCGACCGACGAGGACCTCCGGGCTGCGCTCGAGGCCGTCGATGCGGGGCCGTGGCTCGAGGCGCTGCCGCTCGGGCTCGAGACCGTCGTCGGCGCGGGCGGGCATCCGCTGTCGCCGCCGCAGCAGCAGCAGGTCGCGCTCGCCCGGCTCGTGCTCGCCGACCCGCACACGCTCGTGCTCGACGAGGCGACCTCTCTGCTGGACCCGCGCGCCGCCCGTCACCTGGAGCAGTCGCTGGCCGCGGTGCTGGAGGGACGGACCGTCGTCGCGATCGCGCACCGCCTCCAGACGGCGCACGACGCCGACCGCGTCGCCGTGGTCGAGGACGGCAGGCTGACCGAGCTGGGGACGCACGACGAGCTCGTCGAGCACGAGGGCTCGTACGCCGCGCTCTGGGACTCCTGGCACGGCGGTGGCCCGGCCCGCGACGACTAGGATGACTGCGGCGGAAACTCCGGTTTCCGCCTGTCGTCATGGACCGTCCGGTACTCCACTCGTTCGTCAGGGAGCTGCTCGCGCTCGAGCGCCTGCAGGCGTTCGCCGCTGCGCTGCCTTCCCGGGCGCGCGTCTCGGAGCCGGTGCTGCCGCTGGTGGTCGCGACCTTGCACGAGCAGCTCGAGCGCGGGCTCGTCGTGCTGCTTCCCGAGGATGCCGACGCGCGCGACCTCGCCGAGGCGGCGGGTTGGTTCAGCGGCGCCGAGCGCGTCGCGCTCCTGCCCGGGCGCGGCGTCCGCTGGAGCTCCGGCCTCGAGCCGCCGCCGCATCTCGTCGGCGAGCGTGCGCGCGCCCTCGACGTGCTCGCGGGCGGCGGCCTCGTCGCCGCGTCCGCGTCCGCACTCGCCGAGGGAATCCCGCCGGCTGCGAAGCGGCCGGAGCCGATCCGGCTCGAAGTCGGAGCCGAGCCCGGCCTCGACGGGCTCTCTGAGCAACTCGCTCTCGCGGGCTACGAGCGCGTCGAGCGTGCCGAGGAGCGCGGCCAGTTCGCTGTCCGCGGTGGGCTCGTCGACGTCTTCCCGACGACGGGCCGCGAGCCGCTCCGGGTCGAGCTCTACGGCGACGAGATCGAGCAGGTGCGCGCGTTCTCGCCCTTCACCCAGCGGGCGCTGCATCCGGTCGACGGCGCCGTGGTCTATCCCGCCATCGAGCGCCGAGCCGATCTCACCGAGCCGACGCTCCTCGACGACGACCAGGAGACGTACAAACCGGAGATTCCGCGCGACCTCGTGCACGTGCTCGAACGCGCCCCGGACTTCGTCTGGCAGCCGGACGAGGTGAAGCGGGTTTGGGCCGAGGAAGGGTTCGAGCCGATCTCGCTCAAGGGCGCCTCCGAGCTCGACCCCTTCCCGCAGTCGCAGCCGTTCTCGTTCGAGGCGCAGCGGCCCGCGATCGCCGCCCGCGGCCTCGCCGAGGCGGAGAACGAGCTGAAGGGCTTCGTCAACGGCGGCAACCGCGTCGTCGTCGCGTTCCCGCACGCCGGCGAGGCGCTGCGCACCGACAACCTGCTCAAGCGCGCCGACTCGAGGCTGCTCGAAGCCGGTGAGGACCTGCCCGAGCAGCCGGAGCTCCTGTTCGCGGTCGCCCCGGCGCGGCGCGGCTTCGTCTGGCGCGAGCTCGGCCTCGTCCTCCTGCCCGACACACAGGTCTTCCGCAAGCGCCCGCCGCGGGCGGACAAGCGCCTCGGCCGCGCGCTCGCCTCCTTCGCCGACCTGCGCAGCGGCGACTTCATCGTCCACGAGGATCACGGCGTCGGGAAGCTGCTCGGCTTCGAGACGAAGGAGGTCGCGGGCGTCACGCGCGACTACCTCTTCCTCGCCTTCCGCGGCGAGGACAGGCTCTACGTCCCGCACGAGCAGCTCGGCAAGATCTCGAAGTACATCGGCGCCGACGCCGGTGCGCCCGCGCTCTCGAAGCTCGGCGGCAAGGCCTGGCAGAACCTGAAGGCCCGTGCCCGCGAGAGCGTCCGCGAGCTCGCGACCGAGCTGATCGCGCTCTACGCGCAGCGGCAGCAGGCGCCGGGGACGGCCTACGAGCTCGACCACGAGTGGCTCGAGCGGCTCGAGACCGAGTTCCCCTACCGCGAGACCGAGGACCAGGCCCGCGCGATCGAGGCGGTCAAGGAGGACCTGGAGGCGCCGCGGCCGATGGACCGGCTCGTCTGCGGCGACGTCGGCTTCGGCAAGACCGAGGTCGCCGTCCGGGCCGCGTTCGCAGCGGCGATGAACGGCAAGCAGTCGCTCGTCCTCTGTCCGACGACGATCCTCGCCGAGCAGCACTGGAACACGTTCAAGGCGCGCTACCGCGATTTCCCGGTCCGGGTCGAGATGGTCTCGCGCTTCCGCAAGCCCGCCGAGACGAAGCTGATCCTGAAGGACTTCGCAGAGGGGAAGATCGAGGTGCTCGTCGGCACGCACCGCGTGCTCAGCCGGGACGTGATCCCGAAGGACCTCGGGCTCGTGATCCTGGACGAGGAGCAGCGCTTCGGGGTCGCCCAGAAGGAGCTGCTGCGCAGCCTGCGGCTCGAGGTCGACGTGCTCGCGCTGTCCGCCACGCCGATTCCGCGCACGCTGCACATGTCGCTCTCGGGCCTGCGCGACATCTCGATCATCGAGACGCCGCCGGAGGGCCGGCGCCCGATCCGCACCACGGTCGGCGAGTACGACGAGGAGCTCGTCAAGACGGCGCTCGAACGCGAGATCGAGCGCGACGGCCAGGCCTTCTACCTGCACAACCGGGTCGAGACGATCGAGGAGGCGGCCGAGAAGCTGCAGCAGCTCTGCCCGAAGCTGCGCTTCATCGTCGCCCACGGGCAGATGAGGGAGCGCGAGCTGGAGGAGAAGATGCACGCCTTCCTGCGCGGCGACGCGGACGTGCTCGTCTCGACGACGATCATCGAGTCGGGCATCGACATCCCCCAGGCGAACACGCTGATCGTCGAGCGCGCCGACATGCTCGGCCTGAGCCAGCTCTACCAGATCCGCGGCCGCGTCGGCCGCTCGGACGTGACCGCGCACGCGTACCTGCTCTATCCGGACGCGATGGAGCTTTCCCCGGAGGCGCGCGCGCGGCTCTCGACGCTGGCCGACCACACCGAGCTCGGCGCGGGGTTCCAGATCGCGATGCGCGACCTCGAGATCCGCGGCGCGGGCGACCTGCTCGGCGCCGAGCAGTCGGGCCATGTCGCCGCACTCGGCTTCGAGCTGTACGTCGAGATGCTCGCCGAGGCGGTCGCCGAGCTGCAGGGCCAGCGCCGCCTCGCGACCCGGCCGGTGCGGGTCGACGCGCGGGTCGACGCCTACGTGCCGGCGACCTACGTCGCGTCCGAGGCGCTCAAGATCGACATCCACCGCCGCCTGGCGCTCGCCGAGTCGGACGACGAGCTGCGCGAGCTGCACGCCGCGCTCGAGGACCGCTACGGCCCGGTTCCAGAGCCTGTCGAGCACCTGTTCGCGATCCAGGAGGCGAAGCTGAAGCTGGCCCGCCTGGGCGCCGACTATCTGATCTACCGGGGCGGCCGCGCGACGGTCGGGCCGCTGGTGCTCGGCTCGGCCGAGCTCCGCGCACTGCGTGACGTCTCCGACACTGCGGTCTATACGTCAGCGAAACGTGAAGTTTCGCGTAGAACAGATGAACTCGGGGGGGCGATCGAACTTGTCGATGCTATCGTGATTGCCCGTCAGGCGGCTTGAGTCCGCCCCAACGCGAACCCACCTGGAGCTTTCTTACATGAAGATCTCTCGTCTCGTCATCCTCCTCTGCGCGCTCGCGTCCATTGGGCTCGCCGGCTGCGGCGGCTCCGAGGATGTGCCCTCCGACGCCGTCGCCGTCGTCGACGGCCACGACATCGCGAAGAGCGACTACGAGGCCCTGATCGCGCAGGCGAAGAAGAGCTACAAGAACCAGAAGCGCGACTTCCCCGCCGCCGGCTCGCAGGAGTTCCAGACGCTGCGGAACCAGGCTGTGCAGTTCCTGGTTCAGCGCGAGCAGTTCGAGCAGAAGGCGGAGGACCTCGACGTCAAGGTCACCGACAAGCAGGTGGACGCCCGGCTCGAGCAGATCCAGAAGCAGTACTTCGGCGGCGACAAGAAGAAGTTCGAGAAGCAGCTGAAGGAGCAGGGGATCACCGAGGCGCAGGTGCGCAACGACATCCGCGCCCAGATCGTCTCCGAGAAGATCTTCGCGCAGGTCACCGGCAAGGTGACGGTCAGCGACGACGAGATCGCGAAGTACTACGCGAAGAACAAGGCGCAGTACAGCCAGCCTGAGAGCCGCGACGTGCGCCACATCCTCGTGAAGACGAAGAAGCAGGCGGACGACCTGTACACCCAGCTCGAGAACGGCGCCGATTTCGCGGCGCTGGCGAAGAAGTTCTCGGAGGACACGGGCTCGAAGGCGAACGGCGGCAAGCTGACGATCTCGAAGGGCCAGACCGTCGCTCCGTTCGATCAGACGGCGTTCCTGCTGAAGAAGAATGCGATCTCGAAGCCGGTCAAGACCGAGTTCGGCTACCACATCATCCAGCCGCTGAGCGAGACGAAGCCCGCGAAGGTGACTCCGCTGAAGGAGGTGCGGGCGTCGATCAAGCAGCAGCTCGAGCAGACGCAGAAGAACGAGGCGATGACGAAGTGGGTCGACGAGCTGAAGAAGGACTACAAGGACAAGGTCGCCTACGCGACCGGCTTCTCGCCGCCGCCGGACGCCAAGAACACGACCTCCGGGACCCAGTAGCCGCTTGCCTCTCTCGGAGGCGCTCGAGGAACTGCAGGAGCTGACGCGGCGCTTGCGCCGCGACTGCCCCTGGGATCGTGAGCAGACCGCGCGGACGATCGTCCCGCACACGGTCGAGGAGGCCTACGAGGTCGCGGACGCCGCCGAGACGGGCGACCCGGCCAAGCTGCTCGACGAGCTCGGCGACCTGCTCTTCCAGGTGTACTTCCTCGCGCTGCTGCTGGAGGAGCAGGGCGACGGCGATCTCGAGCAGGTCGCGCGGGCCGTGCACGCCAAGCTCGTCCGCCGGCATCCCCACGTCTTCGGCGAGGTCGAGGCGGACACCGCCGGCCGCGTGCGCGAGCGGTGGGAGCAGGTCAAGTCCGAGCAGGAGGGCCGGGAGGGGATCTTCCACGACGTGCCGGCATCGCTGCCCGCGCTCCTGCAGGCGCGCAAGCTGCAGCGCCGTGCTGTCGCCGCCGGCTTCGACTGGCCCGATCTCGAAGGCCCACTGGCGAAGGTGCGCGAGGAGCTCGCCGAGCTCGAGGCCGAGGTGGCGCGGACCGGCGAGCCGAGCCCCGAGACCGAGGCGGACGCGAAGGTCGCGCACGAGGTCGGCGACGTCCTCTTCACGATCGTCAATCTCGCGCGGCGGCTGAACGTCGACCCGGAGCTGGCGCTTCGCGGTACGAATATGCGGTTCGTCGAGCGGGTGGAGCGGGCCGAGCAGCTCGCGGCGGCCGCCGGCGAGCGCTGGAGCGAGCTGCCGCTCGCCGAGCAGGACCGCTACTACGACGAGGCAAAGGAGCAACTCGGATGAGCGCGATCAAGCGCCTGCAGGGCCGTCAGATCCTCGACTCGCGCGGCAATCCGACCGTCGAGGTCGAGGTCGAGCTCGCGTCCGGGGCCTTCGGCCGCGCCGCGGTGCCGTCCGGCGCCTCGACCGGAGTCCACGAGGCGGTCGAGCTCCGCGACGGTGGTTCCGCGTGGGGTGGCAAGGGCGTCGCGAAGGCGGTCGCGAACGTCAACGGGGAGATCGCGGGTGAGCTCGCCGGGCTGGACGGGCTCGACCAGGAGGCGCTCGACCGGAAGCTGATCGACCTCGACGGCACGCCGAACAAGGGACGTCTCGGCGCGAACGCGATCCTGGGCGTCTCGCTCGCTGCTGCGAAAGCGGCGGCCGCCGAGAGCGGCCGGCCGCTCTACCGGCACCTCGGAGGCGAGGAGGCGACGACGCTTCCCGTGCCGATGTTGAACGTGATCAACGGCGGCGTGCATGCCGCCAACTCGATCGACCTGCAGGAGTTCATGGTCGTGCCGGTCGGCGCGCCGACCTTCGCCGAGGGCCTGCGTGTCGGCGCCGAGGTCTACCACGAGCTGAAGCGGGTGCTCGAGGAGCGCGGCCTCGCGACCGGCGTCGGCGACGAGGGTGGCTTCGCGCCCGACCTGGAGTCGAGCGAGGCGGCGATCGAGGCGATTCTCGAGGCAGCCGAGCGCGCCGGACATCGAGAGAACGTCGCGATCGCGCTCGACCCCGCGACGAGCGAGGTCTACGAGGACGGGGTCTACCGATTCGAAGGGCGCGAGCTTCGGAGCGCCGAGATGCCCGCGTTCTGGGCGGAGCTCGTCGGCCGTTTCCCGATCGTCTCGATCGAGGACGGCCTCGCCGAGGACGACTGGGACGCGTGGGAGCAGCTGACGCGTGAGCTCGGCGACCGCGTCCAGCTCGTCGGCGACGACCTCTTCGTCACCAATCCGGAGCGGCTCCGCCAGGGGATCGAGCGCGCCGTCGGCAACTCGATCCTGGTCAAGGTGAACCAGATCGGGACGCTGACGGAGACGATCGAAGCGGTGCGGCTGGCGCAGTCCAACGGCTACACGGCCGTGATGTCGCACCGCTCCGGCGAGACCGAGGACGCCACGATCGCCGACCTGGCCGTCGCGCTCGGCACCGGCCAGATCAAGACGGGCGCCCCCGCGCGCTCCGACAGGACGGCGAAGTACAACCAGCTCCTCCGGATCGAGGGCGAGCTCGGCGACCGGGCGGTCTATCCCGGCTGGTCGGCGTTCCCCAGGTCGCGTCGCGGATAGGCTCAGCGGCATGCCGATCGTCCCCCGCCGCACGAAGATCGTCGCCACGATCGGGCCCGCCTCGTCGGAGCCGGGGGTTCTGAAGCAGCTGATGGGCATGATCGACGGCGCCCGCCTGAACTTCTCGCACGGCACCCACGAGGACCACCGGGCGCGCGCGGAGGCGATCCGCGCGCTCCAGGACGAGGTCGGGCACCCGGTGGCGCTGATCGCCGACCTGCAGGGGCCGAAGCTCCGCGTCGGCGACCTCGACGAGCCCGTCGTGCTCGAGCGTGGCGCGGACATGACGATCGCGGGCGAGGACGTCGCCCAGGGCGACGACCTCCCGATCGCGCCAGCCGTGCTCGGCTCGGTGCTCCAGCCCGGCTTCGACGTCCTGATCGACGACGGCGCCGTGCGGCTCCGCGTCGTCGACGTCGACCGCGGCCGGGCGCGCTGCGAGGTGCTCGTCGGGGGGATCGTCACCTCCCACAAGGGCGTCAACCTCCCCGGGGTCATCCTGCCGATCCCGTCGCTGACGCGGAAGGACATCGACGACCTCCAGTTCGCGCTCGAGCTCGGCGTCGACTTCGTCGCGCTCTCGTTCGTCCGCTCCGGCTCCGACGTGCAGGCGCTGAAGACGCTGATCGAAGCGTCCGGATCGACCGCCCACGTGATCGCGAAGATCGAGAAGGCCGAAGCGGTCGCGGCGCTCGACGACATCCTCCGCGAGGCGGACTGCGTCATGGTCGCGCGCGGCGACCTCGGCGTCGAGATCGGCGCGGCCGAGGTGCCGCTGCTGCAGAAGCGGATCATCCTGCGGGCGCTCGAGCGCGGGAAGCCGGTGATCACGGCGACGCAGATGCTCGAGTCGATGATCCACGCGCCCGAGCCCACGCGCGCCGAGGCGTCGGACGTCGCGAACGCCGTCCTCGACGGCACCAGCGCGGTGATGCTCTCCGGCGAGACCGCGGTCGGCGAGTTCCCGTTCGAGTCGGTCGCGTACATGGACCGGATCGCGCGCGCCGTCGAGCCGAGCCTCGACTACCGGCACGAGATCCCCGAGGCGGAGGAAAAGCCGACAGTCGGGCAGGCGATGTCGAACGCCGCCTGCGACATCGCCGAGGCGCTCGAGGCCGGGGCGATCCTCGTGCCGACCTTCACCGGCCGCACGGCATCCGCGGTCGCGAGGCTGCGCCCGCGCCGGCCGATCATCGGGCTCACCCATCACGACTACTCGCTGCAGCACATGGCGCTCGAGTGGGGGGTGACGCCGGTGAGCATCCCCGAGTGCGCCGACGTCGAGGAGCTCTGGGCGACCTCGCTCGCCGCCGCCGTGGGTACGCAGATCATCGAGAAGGGCGACCGCGTCGTGATCACCGCCGGCACGGCCGTGAACATCCCCGGGTCGACGAACGTGATCAAGGTGGATATCGCCTAGGAGGGTTTGGCGGAATGGCGCGCAGCGCGGCTCGACGGCTCAGCCGTCATTTCGCCAAACCCTCCTAGAGGAACCACCGGGCTGCTGCGGAATCGTTCGGCGTGGCCACCCGCAGGACAGCCCACGCCAAGACCCGCCCGCCCAGAAAGCGTCCGGGTCTGCCGCGCACGACCGTGGTGCTGCGCTGGTGCATCGTCGGCGTCGCGCTCTTCGTCGCGTTCCTCTACTACCAGCCGCTCTCGAGCTACCTGCAGACACGGTCGGCCCTGAACGAGCGCACCGCCGAGGTCGAGCAGCTGCGCGACGAGCGGGCACGGCTCCAGAAGCGGCTCGCCGATTCGGAGACGGTGACCGCGCTGGCGCGCGAGGCTCGGCGGATGCGGCTCGTGCGCCCGGGCGAGCGGATCTTCATCGTCAAGGGCGTCGCCGAGTGGCGCCGGGCGCAGGCTCGCGCGAAAGCCAAGGCTACGATCGGCGGCGATGGATGACCGCGCGCTCGTGGAGCAACAGCTCGGCCGGCCTCCGCGCGCATTTCGCCGCGTAGCGGCGCGCTGCCCGGACGGCAGCCCCGCGGTGACCGAGCAGTGGCCGTACGACGACGCCGGCGATCCGTTCCCCACGACCTACTACCTGACCTGCCCGCACCTGGTGGCGGCGATCGCACGACTCGAGGCGGCGGGCGGGGTCGAGCGCTGGAGCGAGGAGGTCGAGCGCGATGCCGCGCTCGCGGCCGACCTCGAGCGCGCGACGGAGGAGCAACGGCGGATCCGCCGTGAGCTCGCAGGCGGCAAGGTCGGGCCGGACGGCGGCTCGTCGCTCGAGCTGGGGATCGGCGGCAGCGCCAACCCCCGCCGGCTCAAGTGCCTGCACGCGCACGCGGCCTACGCGCTCGCGCAGCCGGGCTACCTCCTCGGCGAGCGGATCCTGGACGAGCTCGATCCACGCTGGCCGCAGCAGTGCTGCCTAGGATCGACCGAATGATCACCGAGGCGGAGGTCGAGAGCGCGCGGCGCGAATGGGAGGAAGGGCACCGGCGGCTGCACGAGCAGGCGCGCGAGGAGCCGCAGCCCGAGCGGCTGCTCGGGCAGGTCGACACCGTCATCGCGGAGCTGCGGCGTCGGGTCGGCGGCACCTTCACGCTCGCCGAGCTGGCGGCGGCATACGCAGGCGCGGAGCGGTGGAGCCGGGCGGCCGTGGCGGAGCACTCGCCGGCGCCGGGCTGGCCGCGGACGCTGTCGCTGGTCGAGGCGGCTGCGTTTCACGAGTACGCGCGCGGCGCCCAGGACTACGAGCCGTGAACGCGTCGCCCGCCTGGCGGCGTGCTCCCGTGGGGGAAACCATGTTTCCCCCACGAGCCCCCTTCTTTCTGTCTCGTGTGGGGGAACCGCTCGGTTCCCCCACACCCCCTCCCTGTGCTCATGTGCCGCGGTGCGACACATGAGCACGCCGCCACGGCGCAATCCACGCGGGCGGCGGCGGCATCCGCTGCTGCGGCCGGCGCTGTTGGCGCTCGGCCTGCTCGCGCTCCTTCTGCTCGGGATCGCGATCGGCAGGGCGCTCGAGGACGGCCCGAACCCGGGCGGGACACAGACGAACGTCCGCACCCTGACGCCGCAGCCGCTGCCGCCGGCGGCGCGCACGGTGACCGTCACCGTCACGACGGGCTGACCGACGCCACCCGGACGCGTTTCAGGTACCGTCAGGTTTGGGTAGGTTCACCGCCGATGGCATACGACGGAAACCGGAGCGCCGCCGCAGCCCAGCCCGAATGGCTGACGTTGGGGCAAGCCGCGAAGTATCTCGGCGTCGCGCAGAGCACCATGCGCAAGTGGTCCGATGTCGGCCGCGTCTCTGCGTTCTATACCCCCGGCGGCCACCGCCGCTACCGCCGCTCCGACCTCGATCAGTTCCTCGACCGATCCGGGCCGGGCGGGGCGCCGCCACCGTCGACCTCCGGCCCGCTCGTCCTGATCGTGGACGACGACGAAGGCGTCCGGGAGTACGTCCGCGTCAACCTCGAGGCCGAGGGCTACGAGGTTCGCGAGGCGGGAAGCGCCGAGGAAGGGCTCGCGGCGCTCGGCGAGCGTTCGCCTGATCTGATCCTGCTCGACGTGATGATGCCGCAGGTCGACGGCTGGGAGACGCTGCGGCGGATCCAGGAGCACACCGGCGTCGGCGCGATCCCCGTGATCATGTTCTCCGGGAAGGTCGACGAGGAGTCGGCGTCCGAGGCCGCATCGCGCGGCGTCCAGGGGTTCATCGGCAAGCCGTTCGACCCTCGCTCGCTGATCGAGTCGACCAAGCAGCAGCTGCCGGTCTCGTAGCGCCCTCTTGAGCGGCCTCGACCGCGAGCTCCGGGACTGGGTCGTCGACCACCGGCTGGGCGTCCTCAACCCGTTCTTCGAGGCGCTGTCGTACGCGGGCTCGTTCGGCTTCATCTGGCTTGCGATCGCAGTTGCGATCTCGGGCTTCTCCTGGAGCCGCCCCTGGCTCTGGACGCGCGTCGCCGTGGCGATCCTGATCTCGGAGAGCATCTCCGGCTTGCTGAAGCAGTGGATCGAGCGCGACCGTCCGCCCCTCGCCGATCCCGATCCCGCGCCGCTGGTCGACCTGCCGTCGACGTTCTCGTTTCCCTCCGGCCACGCGACGGTCTCCTTCGCGTGCGCGACGACGCTCGCGCTCGCCGTCCCCCGCCTGACCTGGCCGCTGTTCGCGCTTGCGACCCTGATCTCGTTCTCACGCGTCTACGTCGGCGTCCACTACCCGTTCGACGTGCTGGCGGGCGCGGCGCTCGGTGTCGCGATCGCTATAGCTCTTCGGAAGCTTGCAGCAGCCCTGCGCAGATCAGCGCCACCGATGCAACGAGGCTGATCCAGATCCCGATCCCGCGGCCGGCGAAGAAGAACTCGTCCGGGATCGAGATCGCCCGTACGAGCACGAAGATGGTCGAGAGCGCGCCGAGCCCGATCACGACGAGGCTCTCCGGAACCGCCGCCGGCAGGTCGATGCCCCAGCGGCGCAGCCCGACGACGAGGATCGCGAGCACGCCGATCAGGAGCACGAGCTTCCCGAGCACGCCCGTGTTCCACCCGAGCACGCTCACCGTCACGCCCTCGCCCTGCGCCCGAGTACCAGCCGGTCAACGCCGAGAGCGCGAGCACGAGCCCGGTGACCCAGGTGATCTGCTCGCCGAGGCCCCACAGCGACGGGACGCCGGGTCGGGCGGCGGCCCGGGGCTCGCTGTCGCGCTTCCCACTCCGGCTCGGGCAGTGTCTCCGGCGTTTCCACGGACGAGAGTATGGGCATATCCCGGGCGAAAGTCACGCAGGTACGGGGTCTGCAGGACAGGGGGTCGGACGGCAGTGCGGATTGAACCGGGGCGCGCCGAGGGCGCTGCGCTCGACAGGGACGGTGCTCCTGACTTCTTCAGGACGGGGAGCGAGGCGAACGGTGAGTACTACTGCGCCGAGTGCGGTTACGGCGTCTCGGTCCGGCTGCTCCTGCCCGTCTGCCCGATGTGTCGTGGGCGCTCGTGGGAGGACGCGGCGACCAGCCCGTTCGCCCGCTCGCGGGCCTGAAAAACGCCGTCGCGGACTACACTTGGCACATGGCTGAGCCTGCGACGGACTCTCGGGCAGGCGACGACGCGCCGCCGTTCGATCCGGTCGCCGTCGACCGTGCCTACCTCCAGGAACGCGCCCGGCGCCGCGCCCGCATCGAGCGCTCCCGCGCGAAGCGCCGCGCCTCGCTTCGCTTCTGGCTCGTCCTGCTCGTGCTGGTCGCCGTCAGCGTGCTGCTGACGCTGACGATCTGGCGCGAGGTCGAGCGGCTCTTCGGACTTTGATCGGCAGTCGGGCGAGCACCGACGTCGCGAGTGCGCTCGCGGCCCTGGCTCGGACGGCAGGCTCGCTGGCGGCCGGCGCTCCGATCGAGCAGGCACTCGCAGAGCTCGTGCGCGCGGCTGCCCAGGGCACGGGAGCGGACGTGGCGGTGCTCTGGCTGCCCGAGCCCGGCGGCGCGCTCGTTGCGCGGTCGGTGTGGTCGTCGTCGGCTGGGCTGGCGGCGGAGCTCGAAGGGCTGCGCGTCGAGGCGGACGAGCACCCGGCGGCGGTCGTCCGCTCACGGCTCGACGAGAGCGCCGAAGGGCTCACGGTCCCGTTCGACGCGGTCGGCGGCGACGGCGTACTCGAGCTCGCACGGCGCGGGTCGGCCTTCGAGGACGAGGAGACGCAGCTCGCGACGCTCGCAGCCGAGCTCGCGGCGCTCGCCGGGCGGCTCGAGAGCGGCGCGGCGGGCAAGGACGGCAACGGCACGCTCGACGTGGCGGGTGACGCACTGGCCGCGGTGGCTCCGGACGACGGTGCGCCGGCGCGGGTCGCCCGTCTCGCAGCGGTCGCGTCGGGCGGCGACGCGGCCCTCGTCTGGCGGCTCCGCGGCGACACACTCGACGCTCGCCGGCTCGTACGGGCCGATCGTCGCCGACGAGGAGCTCACTCGAACGGCGCAGGCCGTGGTCGAGGAGCAGAGCATGGTCTCCGTCGAGGAGAGAGCTCCGGCTCACGTCGTGACGCTGCAGCTCGGCCAGCCGGTGCTCGGCGTGCTGCAGGTCCGGTTCGCGCCCGGTCGCGTGCCCGATGAACACGGCCTCGAGCAGCTTGCGAGCTTCGCTGTCCGGGCCGCCCACGCGCTCCGCTCCTCCGAACGAGCCCGCGACGCCGGCTTCGAGCTCGAGCGCAGCCGGGCGCTGCTCTCCGTCGTCGGCGAGGCGATCTCGCAGCTCTCGCTGTCGCACACCCTGGAGACGGCGATCGAGCGCGTCGCGCACCTCCTCGGCTCCGACCGCGTCGCGGTGTACCTGACAGACGGCGACGAGCTCACCGTCGCGGCGAGCCGCGGGATCGAAGGCCCGCATCAGGCGGTTGCGGACGCCCTCTTGACGGCGGCGCTGCAGTCGCGCCAGACAGGAGCGATCGCCGAGCTCGACGCGGAGAGCGACGAGCGGCTCGCGCCGGTGCGGGCGCACGTCGCCGAGGCGGGGATCGGCTCGGTGCTGGCGCTCGGCCTCGTCGTCGGCGACGAGCCGATCGGCGTTCTCGCCGTGTATCCGCGGCAGCGGCGCACGCTGAGCGAGAACGAGCGGTCGCTGCTGACGGCGCTCGCGGGCCAGCTGGCCGTCGTCGTCGAGAACGCGCGGCTGCACGAGGACGTCACCACGCTCAACGACGACCTGAACGAGCTGCTCGCATCCGAGCGGGAGAAGTCGAAGCAGCTCCACGCCCACCACGAGATCTCGCGCACGTTCGCGCAGAGCCTTTCACTGCAGACGACGCTCGACGCACTGGCGGCCGCCGTCGTCGACTTGCTCGGCGTCGACGCGACCGTGATCCGGATGCCCGACGAACGCGGGATCGAGCTGATCGCCCGGTCCGTGAACGTCAACGACGAGCGGGTCGATCCTGCCGCGCGGATGCTGCTCTCGCGCGCGCAGCCGCTGCCGCTCCGCTCCCTGTCCGCCCTGCTTCGGCGCGGCGAGCCGCTGCTCCTCGACCCCGACCTGGCCGAGTCGCTGGGCGGCGCGCTGGCGTTGCTGGCTCCCTTCCTGCGCAAGGGCTCGAGCGCTGCGCTGATCCCCGTCGCGACGCCGAGCGAGCTGCTGGCGACGATGACGATCATCTCGCTCCATCCGGAGCACCCAGTGGCCGGCGCGGTCACCGAGACCGCGCTCGCGATCGCCGGCCAGGCGGCGCTCGCAATCGACAACGCCCGTCTTTACGGCCAGCAGAAGGCGTTCGCGGACACGATGCAGCGCTCGCTGCTGCCGCGCACGGCCCCCGAGGTGCCGGAGCTCGAGCTGGGCGACGTCTACGAGTCGGCCGCGCGCGTCGAGGTCGGCGGCGACGTCTACGACTACCTCACGCTCGGCGACGGCCGGCTCGCCGTCGTCCTCGGCGACGTCACCGGCCACGGCGTCGACGCGACGGCCGACATGGCGATGGCGAAGTACGTCTTCCGCTCGCTCGCCCGCGAGCATCCCGATCCCGGCACGTTCCTCGCCGCTGCGAACGAGGTCGTCTCCTCGGAGATCGCGCCGGGACGCTTCATCACGATGGTCGAGGTCGTCTTCGACGTCGAGGGTGGGGAGGTGGCGTGCGCCAGCGCCGGACATCCGCCGCCGCGGCTCGTGCTCCCGGACGGAAGCGTCCAGTCGGTCGCTGCGCGCGGGCTCGCGCTCGGGATCGACGCGCCGCAGGTCTATGACACCGTCACGGAGCCGTTCCCGCCGGGTGCGATCGTCGTCGCCTACACCGACGGCGTCATCGAGGCGCGGCGCGGCGGCGAGCAGTTCGGCGTCGAACGGCTCGACGCGCTGCTGGCCGAGCGGCGCGACCTGCCGCCGCAGGAGATCGCGCAGGCGGCCCTCGCCGCGTGCCGCGCCTGGACCGGGGGTGAGCTCACCGACGACTTCGCGGTGGTCGTCGTCAAGCGCTCGCCACAGTCGGAAGACACGGCGGCATGAGCCGCAGCCAGGCAGCTCTCGCGGCGCTGGTCTTCGGCGCCGGCATCGGCTCGCTCGCGACCGAGATCGCCGCCTCGCGGATGCTGGCCCCGTACTTCGGCTCGTCGACGATCGTCTGGGCGAACCTGATCGGGATCGTCCTGGCCGGGCTCGCGGTCGGCTACTGGCTCGGCGGCAAGCTCGCCGACCGGCGCCCGGAGCGGCGTCTGCTCGGGCTGATCGTGCTCGCGGCAGCGCTCTGGGTGGCGATGACGCCGTTCCTCGCTCGCCCCTTCCTCGACGCAGCCGTCGGCAACCTCGACGACGCGTCCGCCGGGGCCGTGATCGGCTCCTTCTTCGCCGTGCTGTTCCTGTTCGCGCCCGCCGTCGTCCTGCTCGGGATGGTCTCGCCCTTCGCGATCCGGCTCGCGATCACCGACGTCGAGACCGCGGGCGAGGTCGCCGGACGCTTCTACGCGCTCTCGACCGTCGGCTCGCTGGTCGGAACCTTCGTGCCGGCGCTGATCCTGATCCCGCTCATCGGGACGCAGCGCACGCTGCTCGTGACAGCCGCGCTCCTGGCCGTGTCGGCTTCGTTCATGCTCGGCCGGAAGGTGATCGTGCTCGCGGCGGCGATCGCCGCGCTCGCCGCCGTCCCGCCCGGCGCCGTCAAGGCGGACGCAGACCTGCTGCACGAGGAGGATTCGCTCTACCAGTTCATCCAGGTGATCGAGCGCGACGACGGCCTCCGGCTCCTGCGCCTCAACGAGGGCGTCGCCGTCCACTCGATCTGGCGCCGGGACACGGTGCTGACCGGCGGCGAATGGGACGCGTTCCTGGCGGTGCCGCCGCTGCTCGACCGGCCGCTTCGGCGGGTCGCGATCCTCGGCAACGCGGGCGGCACGACCGCCCGCGCGCTCGGCAAGTTCTACCCGGACGCGCGGGTCGACGGCGTCGAGCTCGACCCGGCCGTGAGCCGCGCCGGGCGGAAGTACTTCGGGATGGAGGACAATCCGAACCTGACCGTCTACGACGCCGACGCGCGGCCGTTCCTGCGGCGGACGGACGAGCGCTACGACCTGATCATCGTCGATGCCTACCACCAGCCGTACGTCCCCTTCTACCTCGCCACCCGGGAGTTCTTCCGGCTCGCGCGCGAGCGCCTCGCACCGGGTGGGATCCTGGCGCTGAACGTCGCCTCCGTGCCCGGTGACGACAGCCTCCTCGACGGGATCGCCGGCACGCTCACGTACGAGTTCGACTCGGTCGCCGTCTGGCCCGCACTCCGCTTCAACAAGATCCTGCTCGCGTTCGACGAGCCCCACCCGGTCGTCGACATCCCTCTGGCAGACGTTGCGCCTGAGCTGCGGCCGCTCGTCCGGCTGCTCGACCGTCAGCTCCGGCCGGTGACGACGAAGGCGAAGCGGCCCTGGACCGACGATCGCGCGCCCGTGGAGTGGGTGACCGACCGGATGATCGTCGAGTACGCCGCGCGCGGCGGCGAGCTCGACGAGGACTTCCTCCCGACGCGACCGCGACCATGAGACTGCTGCGGGCAGACGGGCAGCTGATCCGGGTCGGGCACCGCGGCGCTGCCCGGCTTGCGCCCGAGAACACGGTCCGCTCGTTCGAGGTCGCGGTCGAGCACGGCGTCGACGCGATCGAGTTCGACGTCCTCGACGCGGGGCCGGGCCCGCTCGTGCTCGGCCATTCTCTCGCCGAGCTCGGCCCGGATCCGGACACGCTCGACGATGCGCTGGACTTCCTCGCGGGGAGCGACGTCGTCGTCCACGTCGACCTGAAGCTGACGACGCGGCTCGACGAGGTTGCCGCCGCACTCGAGCGCCACGGCGTCGCGGGGCGCGCGGTGGTCAGCTCGTTCCATCTGCCGAGCCTGCAGGCGATCGCCGCCCATGCACCGCAGCTGCCGATCGGCTTCACCTACCCCGAGGACCGCTACGGCGTCTCGAAGCGCCGCGGGATGAAGCCGGCGATCCGGCTCGGCACGCTCGCGCTCCGGCGGGCGATCGTCGCGCGGATCCCGGCGATGATCGCGCGCGCAGGTGCGCGCGCGTTGATGCTGCAGCACGCCGTCGTCTCGCCGGCAGCAGTTGCACCGGGCGCACGCCGCCGGCGCGGCCGTCTGGGCCTGGACGGTGGACGACCTCGACGAGCTCTCGCGGCTCGACGCGGCGGGGGTCGATGCAGTGATCACAAACGATCCTCGTCTGTTTGCGCAGGGGATGGAATCCGCGAAGGCGGATCCCATCCCGCGCGAAGACCCCTGAAGCGCCGCTTCGCGGCAAGGCAAGATCTTTTCGGGCGTGGCTACACTGGCGCCGTGAGGCGCTCACTCTCATTTCTCCTGCTCGCGGGGTGTCTCGTCGCCGGCGTGCTCACCGCCGGATTGCTCGTCGGGACGCCGTCCGCGGACGCCCAGGAGGGGACGACGACCGGCACGACGACGACGGCGCCGCCGCCCCCGCCGACGACGACCACGACGACCACCACGACCACGACGCCGACGCCGACCGTCCCGCGGCCGACCACGATCGCCGCAGGTGTCACCGTGGGCGGCGATCTTCTCGTCGGCGGGCTCTCGCCGGCCGCCGCGACCGCCGTGATCAAGGACTTCTTCGCGAGGCCCGTCACGCTTCAGCTCGGAAAGGTTTCGCTCCGGGCGACGCCGAAGCAGCTCGGCGCCTCCGCCTACGTCGGCGACGCCGTCAAGCGCGCCCGCATCGTCAAGCCGGGAGCGAACGTGCCGCTGAAGGTCGCGGCGCCGCTGCCGCGGATCCAGCGCTACATCGCCGGGGTCGCGCGGCGCTTCGACCGCACGCCTGTCGACTCGGAGTTGAGGCTCCGGAACGGCAAGCCGTTCGTGACCAAGGAACGGGTCGGCCGCCGCCTCCGCCAGTCGACCGCGGTGCGCGCCGTCTTCAACAGCCTCAAGACCCACGACCGCGAGCCGATCTCGCTCCGCACCGACGTGCTCACACCGCAGAAGACGCGGGCGTCGATCGGCGACGTGATCGTGATCCACCGCGGCTCCAACAAGCTCAACCTCTATGCGGGCATGAAGCTGCGCCGGACGTTCGGCGTCGCGACCGGACAATCGCGCTACCCGACGCCGCTCGGTGCATTCGAGATCGTCGTCAAGTGGCGCAACCCCTGGTGGTATCCGCCGCAGTCCGACTGGGCGCAGGACGCCGAGCCGATCCCGCCCGGGCCGGGGAACCCGCTCGGCACGCGCTGGATGGGGATCTCCGCTCCCGCCGTCGGCATCCACGGCACGCCCGACCCCGCGTCGATCGGCTACTCCGTCTCGCACGGCTGCATCCGCATGCTGATTCCCGAGGTCGAGTGGCTCTTCAACCAGGTCGACGTCGGGACGCCCGTCTACATCGTCCGGTGACCGGACGTCTCCGCCTCGCCGGGCAGGTCGCGGCCGTCGCGATCGTGGCGGCGCTGCTCGGGCTCCTCGCCTGGAAGCTGACGCAGGACGAGAGCGCCGTCACCTCGCAGCTCGACAAGGGTGGCTCGCCCACCGCGCCCGCGTTCACGCTCGAGCGCCTCGACGGCAAGGGCGACCTCGGGCTCGAGTCGCTGCGCGGGAAAGCGGTCGTGCTCAACTTCTGGGCCTCCTGGTGCGGCCCCTGCAAGGACGAGACGCCGCTGCTGCAGCAGGGCTGGAAGCGGTGGCGCGGGAAGGACGTCGTCTTCGTCGGCGTCGACGTGAAGGACTTCCGGGGAGACGCCAAGGACTTCCTGGCCCGCTACGGCGTCACCTACTCGAACGTCTACGACGGCAAGGGATCCACGGTGGGACGCTACGGCGTCACCGGCTTCCCGGAGACGTACTTCGTCGACGCCGACGGCAAGGTGCGCTACCGGATCGCCGGCCCGGTCGAGGATGCGGCGGACCTCGACGCCGGCATCCAGCGCGCGCTCGCGCCGGCGTGAGGGCGGCGGCCCTCGCGGTCATCGCGCTCGTCCTCGCCGCGCCCGCGGGAGCGAGCGAGCAGCGTCCGAGCGCAGCCGAGCTCGAGTCGGAGCTCGTCTGCCCCGTCTGCGAGACGACGCTCGACACCTCGAACGCCCCGGTCGCGCTGCGGATGAAGGCGTTCATCCGCGAGCGGATCGCCGCGGGCGACACGAAGAGCGAGATCAAGGCCTCGCTCGTCGACCAGTTCGGCCCGGCCGTGCTCGCCGAGCCGCCGAAGAAGGGCTTCGAGCTGGTCGCGTGGCTGCTGCCGCTCGCCGGGCTCGCGCTCGGCGTGATCGTCGTCGGCCTGCTCGCCTGGCGCTGGAGCCACGCCCGCGGCGGCGACGAGCCGGCCGACGTGGCAGAGCCGCTCGATCCCGCGCTCGAGCGGCGGCTCGACGACGAGCTCGCCCGCTACGAGCCATGAGCGTCGGCCCGTGAGCGGAACGTCGGTCGTCGTCGCGTTCGGCGCCGGTTTCGTCTCGTTCCTCGCCCCGTGCGTGCTCCCGCTCGTCCCGGGCTACCTGTCCGCCGTCTCGTCCGTCGAGGCCGAGCGGCTGGGCGAGCCGGGCTCGTCGCGCCGGGTCGTCCGCTCGAGCCTGCCGTTCGTCGGCGGGCTCGTGACCGTCTTCGTCCTCCTCGGCGCCGGTGCCGCCGCGATCGGGCTCTCGTTCACGAAGAACCAGTTCCTGATGGAGCAGATCGCCGGCTTCGTCCTGATCGTGTTCGGCTTCGCGTTCATGGGGCTGCTGCCCTGGCCGCAGCGGCTCCTCGGCGCCGGACTCGTCCAGGATGCGCGCCGGCGCGGCTCCGGCTTCCTGCTCGGCGGCGCCTTCGCCATCTGCGCCGCGCCCTGCATCGGGCCGGTCCTCGGCTCGATCCTCGTTCTCGCAGGGGACTCCGACACGGTCTGGCAGGGCTCGCTCCTGCTCGCCGATCTACGCGCTCGGGCTGGCGGTGCCGTTCCTGATCGCCGCGGCGCTGTTCGTGCCGGCGATGGGCCTCTTTCGCCGGGTGCGCGACCACTACGTCGTGATCCAGTTCGTCAGCGGCCTGATCCTCGTCGCGCTCGGCGCTCTCCTCTTCGCCGGCGAGTTCTGGCGCCTGCGCGTCTACCTGAACCGCATCCTCGAGGGACTCGGGCTCTCCGGGTAGGAAACGTCTCGCGGCGCTGATAGATTCGCGTTCGTGGCGACCATCCTGCTCGCAGGGGTCGATCTCTTCTTCAGAGGGAAGCTCGAGGCCCTTCTGCGCGGCCACCACCTGGTCACGACCGACAGCGTCGACCCACCCGATCTCGTCATCGTCGACATCGCGCGTGTCGAGCCGGAGGAGGTCGTCGACTCGTGGCCGGACATCCCGATCGTGGGCTTCACCAACCACACGGACAAGTCGGGGCTGCAGCGCGCCCACACGGCCGGTTTCGACCAGGTGATCGTCAAGTCGGCGCTCGCGGAGCGCGTGCCCGAGATCGTGGCCGAGTTGACCGCGCCTCTGGCCTGAGCCCGCTCGCTAGACTCGCCGCCGTGACGTACATCATCGCCGAGCCCTGCATCGACATCAAAGACCGCTCGTGCGTCGACGTCTGCCCGGTCGACTGCATCCACGAGTTCGACCGCGATGCTGATCATCGACCCGGAGGAGTGCATCGACTGCGGCGCCTGCGAGCCCGAGTGCCCGGTCGAGGCGATCTTCCCGGAGGACGCGCTCCCGGACAAGTGGGAGCCGTTCGTCAAGATCAACTACGCGTACTCCGAGGGGCCGGAAGCGGTCAACCCGCTCGTCGACGCCTACGCGACCGAGCACAACGTCCAGAACCCTCCGCTCGACTCGGCATAACACCGGCCGAAACCGGGAAAGAGACGCTCTCCACGACTGAAGGAGGGGTCATGCCGCCAAGGGCCTGGAACGAGAAGCGGGAGCGGCAGTACGAGCACATCAAGGACAGCCTCGAGGACCGGGGCACGTCCGAGGACAAGGCCGAGGAGATCGCAGCGAGGACGGTGAACAAGGAGCGGGCGCGCGCCGGCGAGGCGAGGACGTCGTCGCGGCTGTCACGCACCGACATGTCCTCCGGCCGCCGCGGCGGGCTTCGCTCGGGCACGCGTCGCCAGAAGGGACGCACGCGCGACCAGCTCTACGAAGAGGCCAAGCACATGGGCATCGAGGGTCGCTCGAAGATGACGAAGGAGCAGCTGCAGCGCGCGGTCGATCGCCGGAAGTAGACCCGGCCGCTGCGGCTATCCTCGGACAGTGAAGCCGCTGACGCTCGATCACATTGCGCTCTGGGTCGCCGACCGCGAGCGGATGACCGCCGTCGCGGTCGCGCGGCTCGGGCAGCGCGTGATCGAGCAGACCGACCGGTTCACGCTGCTCGGCGCCGATGCGAGGCGGGGCAAGCTGACGCTCTTCGACGCCGAAGGCCCACGCGAGCAGGGCGCGCTCGCCCGCATCGGGCTGCGCGTGACCGCGCTCGACGGCCGCGACCCGGTGGTCGACCTCGGGGAAGGGCTCGAGATCGTCCTCGTCGAGACGGAGACCGACTCCGAGCTCGACCTCGACCACGTCGCGCTCCGCGCGAGCGATCCAGCGGCCGCCGCACGTGGCTGGCAGCAGCTCGGCTTCGCGCCGGCCGGCGACGGACGACTGGAGGTGGGCGGCGCCTATCTCGAGCTGATCCCGGGAGACCCCGGCGAGCCGGAGCGGCCGCTGCTCAACCACCTCGGCGTGCTCGTCGACTCGGTGGACGAGCACCAGGCCGAGGCGGAGGAGCTCGGCGTCGAGATCGACGATCTCGTCGACGCGCCGAACACGCTCGCGCTCTTCGTCTGGGGCCCGGACCGGGTCAAGCTCGAGTACGTCGAGCACAAGCCGTCGTTCTCGCTCACCTGAGCGAGCTGCTGATCGCCGGCGCCGGCATGGCCGGCCTCGTCGCAGCGGCTCGCGCGCGCGAGCTCGGTGCTGCGCCGGTCGTCTTCGAGAAGGGAGACCGCGCCGGCGGGTCGATGCTGCTCTCGAGCGGCGTGATCTGGCGTCACCGAAGCCTGGACGACTTCCGGGCGGAATGCCCTGGCGGAGACCCGGCGCTGCAGGCGCGGCTCGTCGAGGAGCTGGACGACGCGCTCGACTGGCTCGAGCGGCTCGGGATCGAGCCGGTGCGCCGCGAGACGGGCAATCCGCTGACCGTCGGGCGCCGCTACGACACGCGGCGCGCTCACCGATGTGCTGGTGCGCGCCGCCGGCGACGTGCGCCTGCGGGAGCCGTTCCGCGAGGCGCAGGTGCTCGCCACTGGCGGCTTCGGCGTGCGGCTGGCGCGGGAGCGCGGCCTGCTGCTGCGCGCGGCGCCCTGGAGCGAGGGCGACGGGCTTGCGCACGGCCTCGGCCGCGGCGCCGCCGAGACCGCAGGGATGGACGAGTTCTACGGGCGCGCCCTGCCCGGCCCTGTCGGAGAGGACGAGTACGTGCGTGCGTCGCAGCTCTACGCACGGCATGCGCTCGTGCTCGACGACGAGGGACGCGATCTCGGCGAGGCTGCCTGGCACGAGAGCGACATCGTCCAGCGGTTCCCGGGCGGGAAGGCGTGGTACGTGATCGACGCACGCGCGCTGCGTCAGCCGGTGCGGGAGCGGACCGTGGCCGACCTCGTCGACGCGGCGCGTGCGGCGGGCGGCGACGTGCGCCCGGCGGAGGAGCTGCCGTTCGAGCTGCCGGCGTCGCCGAAGCTCGTCGAGCCGCCGTTCCTGGCGGTGCGGGTGTTTGCGGGCGTGACGCACACGATCGGCGGTCTCCGCGTCGACGATCGGGCGCGGGTGCTCGACGGCGACGGCTCGCCGGTGCCCGACCTCCATGCGGCGGGCGCCGATGCGGGCGGGATCTTCACCGGCGGCTACGGCAGCGGCCTCGCCGCGGCCCTCGTCTACGGCCGCGTCGCCGCCGAGACGGCGCTGCGCTAGGCGAGCTGCGTGTAGGCGCAGAGACGGCGGTCGCCGGGGAGCGGCGAGGGGCCGATCTTGCTGATTCGCAGCAGCGTCTCGTTCGCCTCGACCGTCGAGCCGACGGCCGGAACCTCGCCGTCGCGCTGCTGCAGCGTCCAGCCGCTGGACGACCAGACGAAGAGCAAATGCCCGCCCGGGGCGTGGTGGCCGTTTTCCATCGGCGGCGATTCTAGTCGCTGGTCGGGCGGCCGGCGTAGGCCGGCAGGACGACGCGAATCGCCGTGCCGCCGTCCGCTCCCTGCTCGACCTCGAAGCGGCCGTTCAGGGTCGACGCACGCTCGCCGATCGCCTCGAGAGCGGCCGTGCGCCGCTCGCCGGTGCCGTTGTCGGCGACGATCGTCTCGATCTGACCGCCCGCCGTCTCCTGGATCGTGACCGAGATCTTCGAGGGCGGCCCTCGCCGGACCGCCTGGTTCAGCGACTCGCGGACGATCTGGTAGAGCCCGACCTGCTCCTTCTCGCCGAGCCTCGCCGCCGGGGCGACGTCGACCTCGATCTGCACCCGGTGCTCCATCCCGAGCTGGTTCGCCAGCTCGTCGACGGCGGCGCCGAAGCCCTGGTCGCGCAGCACGACCGGCTCGATGTTGAACGAGAGGTCGCGCAGCTGGCGGATCGTCTCGCGGTGGCGCTCGAGCGCCGAGGCCATGATCCCGCGTGCCGCCTCCGGCCGGCCGTCGTCGATCGCCTGCACTGCCGCGTCCAGCATCAGCGCGATCCCGGCCAGGTTCTGCACCGGGCCGTCGTGGAGGAAGAGCGCGAGCCGGCGCCGCTCGTCCTGCTCTGCCGTGATGATTCGCTCGACGAGGCGTTCGCGCTCGTCGTCGGGAACTGTGGGGTCCGACACCAGCGCCTAGTCGATGATCGCGTCGCGCAGGGCGATCGCGACCGCGTGCGTCCGTGTGTCCGCCTCGAGCTTCGCGAGGATGTGGCGGACGTGGCTCTTCACCGTCTCCTGGCTGATGAAGAGGCGCGCGGCGACATCGGCGTTGGACATCCCGTCGGCGAGCAGCTGCAGGATCTCGCGCTCACGCGAGGTGAGCATCTCGTTCTGCTCCTTGCCGGTCAGGAAGGCCGGCATCAGCGCCGGGTCGACGAAGCTCTCGCCGCCCGCGACCTTCTCGATCGCGCGCAGGAGCGTCGCGTGCGGCGCCTCCTTGAGGATGTAGCCCTTCGCCCCGGACTCGAGCCCGCGGCCGAGGAGCGAGCGCTCGCTGTAGGCGGTGAAGATCAGCACCGCCGTCTCGGGCACCTTCTCCTTGATCTGCTTCGTCGCCTCGAGCCCGTCCATGCCCGGCATGCGGACGTCCATGATCACGACCTGCGGGCGGCGGCGCTCGACCAGCGCGACCGCGCCGGCGCCGTCCGAGGCCTCGCCGATCACGCGCACGTGCGGGGCCCGGGAGAGCGAGAGCCGGAGTCCTTCGCGGACGACCTCGTGGTCGTCGACGATCAGGCAGGTGATCTCTTCGGGCATCGCCGGGGAAGTGTATGCCGCGGGTCGGCTTTCACACACCCAGCGACAGCTGGACGGGCTCGGGCGGCGGCACCAGCGGCGCTTTCCGGCGGTCGCGGACGCCGTGAGCACGAGCCAGCCCGCGCACCTGCTGCCGCACCGGTTCGACCTTCGCGCGGGGGAGATAGGCCCCATGTGCATAGAGGTCTTCGTAGCGGTCGAGCTGCTCCGGCCAGTCGCGCGCGAGCGCGTCGAGGAAGTGCTCCTTCGTCCCGGGCGCGAGGTAGAGCAGGTTCGCCCAGATGCCCGTCGCGCCCGCGGCCCGCGCCGCCTTGACGACCTCGGCCAGCTGCTCGGGCCGGTCGGAGAGCCCGGGCAGGATCGGCGCCATGCCGACGCCCGCCTTGATGCCGGCGTCGACGAGCGTCGCCAGCGCCCGCAGCCGCTGGCGCGGCGGGGCCGTGCCGGGCTCCGTCCTCTGCCAGACGTCGTGGTCCAGCGTGGGCACCGAGAAGGTGACGTGGACGTCGGCGCGCCGGGCCGCCTCGCTGCAGGACGTCGACGTCGCGGACGATCAGCGGCCCGCGGGTGATGATCATGAACGGCGTGTTGGCGCGGCCGAGCGCCTCGATGCAGGCCCGCGTCAGGCGGTAGCGCCCCTCCGCCGGTTGATACGGGTCGGTGGCGGCGCCGATCGCGACCGGCTCGCGCTGCCACGAGCGGCGGCCGAGCTCGCGGGCCAGCACCTCGGCGACGTTCACCTTGACCCTGATCGAGCGGCCGTAGCGGTCGTCGGAGGGCCGGTCGGCGCGGCGCTCGAACGCGCGGACGTAACAGAAGGTGCAGCGGTGCACGCAGCCCGTGTAGGGGTTGAGCGACCAGTCGAACGGCATCCCCTTGACCCGGTTGAGCGCGCTCCGGCACTCCTCCTCGCGGTATTCGACCCGCATCCCGAGAGAATAGAACATATGTTCGTATGACGCCAACTGATTGGATGCCCGGATGGAGCTGCCGTTCGGCATCCGCCGGATCACCACGCCGCTGCCGACCCGTCCCGGGCACGTCCACTCGTACCTGCTGCCGGGCGAGGACGGCTGGACGCTCGTCGACACCGGGATCGGGCTGCCGGACGCGCAGGAGGTCTGGCGGGAGTCGCTCGGGGACGCCGAGGTGGCACGGATCTTCGTCACCCACTTCCACCCCGACCACGTCGGCGCGGCCGCCGACGTCGCCGAGCTGACCCGGGCGCCCGTGCACCAGGGCGCGCTCGACTACGCGCAGTGCGAGCTCGTCTGGGGGAACCCGAACTGGCCCGAGCGGATCGCCGACTGGTTCCGCACGCACGGCGTCCCGGACGAGATCACCGAGGAGCTGATCGGGTCGGGCGACGTCTACCGGCCGTTCATCCGCTTCCAGCGCGACCCGATCCTCGTCGACGACGGCGACCGCCTCGACGGCTGGGAGCTCGTCGCCGCGCCGGGCCACGCCGACGGTCAGCTCTGCCTGCTGAAGGAGCGCGTGCTCGTCTCGGCCGACCACCTGCTCGGCCGGATCTCGCCGACCGTCGGGCTCTGGCCGGCGAGCCGGCCCGATCCGCTCGGCGACTTCCTCGAGTCGCTCGAGCGGACGATCGAGCTTGCCCCCGAGATCGCGCTCCCCGGCCACGGCGATCCGATCCTCGATCCGGTCGGCCGCGCGCGCGAGCTGATCGAGCACCACCACGAGCGGCTCGCGTTCGCCGAGGCCGCGCTCACCGATGCGCCGCGGACCGGCTACGAGGTCTCGTTCGACCTCTTCGGCGCCGAGCTGAAGCCCGCATCACGCCGCTTCGCGGTCGCGGAGACGCTCTCCCACCTCGAGCGGCTCGTGCTCGAGGAGCGCGCCGAACGCGTCGAGGACGTCGGAACCGTTGCCTATACTGCGCGCCAGCTTGGACGACGACCTCCCGCCTAGTACCTGCGCCCCGGGACTGACCGGGGCATGACTATCACCCTCGAGCTGGCCGCCCTTGTCGGGCTGCTGCTCCTGAATGCGTTCTTCGTGGCCGCCGAGTACGGCCTCGTGACCGCGCGCAGGACGAAAATCGTCGAGCTGCAGCAGCAGGGCAACCGCCGCGCCCGCGACGTGCTCAAGATCGTCTCCCGCCCGCCGCGGTTCATCGCCGCGATGCAGCTGGGCGTCACGCTCACCTCGCTCGGAATCGGCGCCCTCGGCGAGCCGGTACTCGCCACGATTCTCGACCCCGTCCTCGCCACCTTCCTCGCCGTCGCGATCGCATTCGTCGTGATCACGTTCCTCCACGTCGTCATCGGCGAGCTCGTGCCGAAGGGGATCGCGCTCGGCTACCCGGAGCGAACCGCACTCGCGGTTTCAGCGCCGGTACGCGGCTTCTTCGTCCTCTTCGCGCCTTTCGTCTGGCTGCTGCAGCGGTCGACTGCGCTCGTGCTCCGCCTCCTCAGCCTGTCGGCGCCGGGCACCGAGACCGAGGCTCATTCGGAGGCCGAGCTGAAGATGCTCGTCCGCACCTCGAGCGAGGCCGGCGAGATCGAGCACGGCGAGCGGGAGATGCTCTACAAGGTCTTCGACTTCGCGGACAAGGAGGTTCACGAGGTGATGGTGCCCCGCCCGCAGGTCGTGGCGATCAAGGTCGACCTTCCGCCCGAGGAAGCGCTCGCCGCCCTGCTCGAGTCGCCATTCACCCGCTACCCGGTCTACCGGGACTCGCTCGACGAGATCATCGGCGTCCTGCACGTCCGCGACCTCTTCGCCGCGCTGCACGACCGCGGGATCGGCCAGGTCGAGATCGAACATCTGCTGCGACCGGTCTACATCGTCCCGGAGACGAAGGATCTCGGCGCGCTCCTCGCCGAGTTCCGCAAGCAGAATCAGCACATGGCGGTCGTCGTCGACGAGTACGGCGCGATGGACGGAATCGTCACCCTCGAGGACCTGCTCGAGGAGATCGTCGGCGAGATCGAGGACGAATTCGACCTGCCGGACGAGTCGATCGAGCGAATCGACGACACGCACATCCGCATCGACGGCACCTTTCCGATCGACGACTTCAACGAGCAGTTCGGCACGGAGATCGAGATCGAGGACTACCACACGATGGCCGGGTACGTCTTCGGCCAGCTCGGCCGCGCGCCCGAGGTGGGCGACGAGGTGCAGACCGATGGTGTCCGACCTGCGCGTGATCGAGATCGAGGGCTCTCGGATCCAGCGGCTCGAGGTCGAGTTCAAGGAGCCGATCGCGGAGCCCGAGCCGGTCGAGGACTAGCTCGGCCCGGCCCAGAAGCCGTCGAACGCGGCCGGGTCGCTCGGCAGCGCGAGCACCTCGGTGACGAGGCCGTCGCGGATCGTGAAGAGGAGCAGCTGGTCGATGTCGATCGACCTGCCCTCGCGCTCGCCGCGCGCGCGGTAGAGCCCGGCGCCGCGCTCCTCGCTCGCGAGCGCGTCGATGAAGGTCGAGCGGTAGGTGCCGTTCGTCAGCTTCGGCAGCCGGGCGAGGAACCGGAAGATCTCGGAGCGGCCGCGGTACGTCCCGGACATGACGCCGCCGCCGGGCACGTGCCAGACGGCGTCCTCGGCGAAGCACTCACGCAGCGCGAAGCCCTCCTTGTTCGCGAACGCCTCCATGATCCGGCGCACGAGCGCGGTGTTGGCGGCCACGCTCATCGTCCTTCCTCCCAGCGGTCGATCAGCCCGGCGACGTGCTGCCGCTGCGCCTCGGTGAAGTCCATCCGGTCGAGCACGCGGCGCGCCTCGACGGGGTCGTCGTTCGCGACCGCCGCCTCCAGGTGCTCGCGCAACGGTGTCGGCTCGCGCAGCTGCCGGCGCAACCAGCGGAGGAGGCTCACGCTTGCCTGGTCGGTCATCGAACAGGCAGGCTACAACGGTGAAGGAGATCCTCACCGAGATCGAGCGGTGGCAGCAGGAAGGCGAGACGGTCGTCGTCGCCACGGTCGTCGCGAACCGCCGCTCGGCGCCGCGCCCCGTCGGCTCGAGCCTCGCCGTCTCCGAGAGCGGCAAGCTCTGCGGCTCCGTCTCGGGCGGGTGTGTCGAGGGGGACGTGTTCGCGCAGGCGCAGGAGGTGTTCGCGACCGGCGAGCCGAAGCTCATCTCCTACGGGATCAGCGACGAGGAGGCCTGGGCGGTCGGGCTGCCCTGCGGCGGCGAGATCGACGTCTTCGTCGAGCGCCTCCCGTGATCGCGCGGCTGCTGCAGCTCCAGCGCGACGGCGGCCGCGCCGTCGTCCTCACGGTCGTCGAAGGGGAAGGGCTCGGGTCGAAGCTGCTCGTCGTCGAGGGAGGCGAGACGGTCGGCGACGGCCCGCCGGAGCTGGCCGCGCACGCCGCCGAGCTGATCCGCGGCGCCCGCAGCCGGACGGTCGAGCTCGAGGGCCGCACGGTCTTCGCCGAGGTCTACGGCCCACCGCCGCGGCTGTTCGTCTACGGCGCCGTCGACACCGCCGAGGCGCTTGCGGCCGGGGCGAACCTGCTCGGCTGGAGAACGATCGTCGCGGACGCGCGCGCGAAGTTCGCGACGCGCGAGCGGATGCCGAGCGCGGACGAGTTGATCGTGGCGTGGCCGGAGGAGGCCTTCGCCCAGGTCGGCCCCGACCACGCGACCGCGGTCGTGATCCTCACGCACGACGACAAGTTCGACCTGCCTGCACTCGAGCTCGCGCTCGCAACCGACGCGTTCTACGTCGGGCTGATCGGCGGCCGCCGCAACCAGCAGCGGAAGCGCGAGCGGCTGCGCGAGGCCGGCGTCGCCGAGGAGGCGATCGAGCGGATCTCCGGCCCGTGCGGGCTCGACATCGGCGCCGACTCGGTTCCCGAGACCGCGCTCTCGATCCTCGCCGAGGCGATGGCCGCCCGGAGCGGCCGCGCCGGCGGGCCGCTCGGCAGCTCGACCGAGCGCATCCACGCATGAGCCGCACCGCCGTCGTCACGGGTGCGGCGCGCGGACTGGGGGAGGCGATCGCTCGGCGGCTCGCGGCCGACGGCGACCGCGTCCTCCTCGCCGACGTCGACGTCGCAGGTGCCGCGCGGGTCGCGGAGGAGATCGGCGGCGAGGCGGTCGAGCACGACGTCCGCAGCCTCGAGTCCTGGGAGCGCCTGCTCGCGGCGGCAGGCGAGGTCGACGTGCTCGTGAACAATGCGGCCCGCACCGAGATCCGTCCCTTCTGGGAGATCGACGTCGACGAGTGGGACGACGTGCTCGCGACGAACCTGCGCGGCACGTACCTCGGCATCCGCGTCGTCGGCGCGCAGATGCGCGACCGCGGCGCCGGGCGGATCGTCAACCTCACCTCGGTCGCAGGCCAGAACAGCCGCGCCGTCACCGGCGTCCACTACGCCTCGTCGAAGGCCGCGATCGTCGCGCTGACGCGCCATGCCGCGACCGAGCTGGCCGGATCGGGCGTGACCGTGAACGCCGTCGCACCGGCGGCGATCGACGGGCCGATGGTCGCAACCGTCGCACCCGAGCGGCTGGAGGCGATGCTGAAGACGATCCCCGTCGGCAGGCTGGGGCGGCCGGAGGAGGTCGCCGCGGCGGTGGCGTATCTGGCCTCCGACGCGGCCGGCTTCGTCACCGGCGCGACCCTCGACGTCAACGGCGGGATGCTGATGCGATGAGGATGCGCGCGGCCGTCATGCACGAGCCCGGCGCGCTCGTCGTCGAGGAGCTCGACGTCGAGGAGCCGCTGCCCGGCGAGGTCGTCGTGCGCATGAGCGCCGTCGGCGTCTGCGGCACCGACCTCCACTCCTACAAGGGCGAGTGGGATCGCCCGACGCCGATCGTGCTCGGGCACGAGGGCGCCGGGCTCGTCGAGGCGGTCGGATCCGAGGTCGAAGGCCTGAGCGAGGGCGACCGCGTCGTCCTCTCCTGGGCGCCCGCGTGCGGCGAGTGCGGGCCGTGCCGCCGCGGCCGCCCGGCCGCGTGCGGGCCGCTCTCGTCGGCGATCGCACGCGGGACGCTGCTCGGCGGCCGCACCGGGCTGACGCTGAACGGCGAGACCGTCTTTCGCGGCACGGCGACCGGCGCGCTCGCGGAGCGGGTCGTGGTCGACGCCGCCGCGGCGATGCCGTTCGGGGACGCGGTGCCGATGGAGCAGGCGGCGCTGCTCGGCTGTGCCGCGCTGACCGGGGTCGGCGCCGTGCTCAACGCGGCGAGCCCGGAGCCCGGCTTCAGCGCGCTCGTGATCGGCGCCGGCGGCGTCGGCCAGTTCGTCGTCCAGGGCGCGAGGATCGCCGGCGCGGCCGAGATCCTCGTCGTCGACCCCGTCGAGGCGCGGCGCGCGCAGGCGCTTGCGCTCGGCGCGACCCGCGCGTGCGCCCCCGACGACGTCCGCGAGGCGGTCGGCGAGCTCGACCCGGAGGGCGTCGACTACGCCTTCGACGCGGTCGGCGCCGCTGCGACGACGAAGCTCGCCCTCCGCTGGACGCGGGGCGGCGGCACCGCTGTCGTCGTCGGTCTGCCCGCGGGCGGCGAGAAGCTCGAGCTCGACCCGTTCGAGTTCTCGAACCGCGAGAAGACGCTGACCGGGACGATCTACGGCTCCGAGGATCCCGCGGTCGCGCTGCCGCAGCTCCTCGACCTCGTCGGCTCGGGCCGTCTCGAGCTCGCGAGCCTGGTCGGGCCGTCGTTCCCGCTCGACCGCGCCGACGACGCGTTCCGCGCCAGCCTCGCGGGCGAGCCCGGCCGCGTGCTCGTCACCCCGTAGGATCGGGGCGTGGACTTCGGCGACAACATCTGGGACGTCGACTGGGACGAGCCGGGCGAGTACGAGGCAGACGCCGAACGCGCCGGCTTCGGCGGCGTGCGCGGGAAGCGGTTGCGCCGCCAGCTCGGTGCGACGCTCTCGGCCGCGGTCTGGGAGCTCGATCCCGGCCGCAGCCAGGCGCCGTACCACTTCCACCACGGCGGCGAGGAGATGTTGATCGTGCTGAAGGGGACGCCGACGCTCCGCTCGCCGGAGGGCGAGCGCGAGCTCAAGGAGGGCGAGGTCGTCCACTTCCCGCGCGGCCCGGAGGGCGCGCACCAGGTCGTCAACCGCTCCGACTCGGTCGCCCGCTACGTGATCGCGGCCGCGCAGGGGACGCCTGAGATCATCGAGTACCCCGACAGCGGCAAGATCGCCGCGATGGCCCGTACCGAGACGACGGCCGGCGGCCCGCTCTTCACGATCAACCGCCTCGACGACGCCGTCGACTACTTCGACGGCGAGTCCGGCACCTAGGCGGGCAGCGACTCCCTCAGGAAGCGCAGCAGGTTCCCGGAGAGCAGGCCGTCGAGCTGCTCGCCCTCCCAGCCGCGCGCCCGCAGCGCCGCGACGAGCGCCGGGTACTCGTCCGGCCCCGAGAGTCCGGCGATCGTCGTTCCCTCCGTGAGGCCCGGCGGCATCAGCCCGTCCGGCGGAGCCGGAGCGGGCATCAGCTCGTGCAGCCGCTTCGTCCAGTCGCCGCCGAGACAGATGCGCTCCGGCCCGATCACCGAGGCCGCGTGGTCGAGGTGGTCGACGACACGGGCGATCGTCGGCTCGACCGGGTCGATCGTGAGCGGATGGAGCATCAGTCCGAACACGCCGTCGCGGTCGGCGAGCGCGCGGAGCTGCTCGTCGGAGAGGTTGCGCGGCGTCTCGTTGACGGCGCGGCAGCCCGCATGGGTGACGCAGATTCGCCCCTCGTACGAGGCGATGCACTCGTCGAAGACCCGAGCAGACGCGTGCGCGAGGTCGAGGACGACGCCGAGCTCGGCGAACCGCTCCAGGAGCGTTCGCCCGAGCCGCGACAGCCCGCCCTCGTCAGCCGCGCCGTCGGCGAACGGGTTGCGCCGGTTCCAGGTCAGTCCGGCCATCCGCAGCCCGAGCTCCCAGAAGAGATCGGCGGTCGCGACCTCGTAGCCGAACGGCTCGACGCCCTCCAGCGCGAGCATCAGCCCGATCCGCTCGCCGCGCTCGACCGCGTCGAGGTCGGCGCGCGAGCGGACGGCGACGAGCCGGTCCGGGCTCTCGCGGAGCGCGTGCTGGAGCGCCGTCACCTGCCGCAGCGCCTCCCGCAGCGTGCCCTCCGGCTGGAGCTCGAGGTCGACGAAGACGGGGCAGACCTGGAGGCCGACGTCGCCGGCTTCGAGCAGCGGCAGCCACGTCCGCGCGAACACGTCCGTCTCGCCGAGCCGGTGCTCGCGGTGGGCGAGCTCGAGCAGGATGTCCACGTGGGCGTCGGCGATCACGTCCCATCTATCCTCTCAGCGATGGCGACGGTCGCTTCCACCAAGACGTTCGCAGTCACGAACCCCGCCACCGGCGAGGTGCTCCAGCACGTGCCGCGGCACGGGGTCGAGGAGACGCGGGCGGCGATCGAGGCGGCCGAGCGGGCCTATCCGGCCTGGCGCGCCCGCACCGCCAAGGAGCGCGCCGCGGTGCTGCGCCGGCTCTCGGACCTGATGCTCGAGCGGCAGGAAGAGCTGGCACGGCTGCTCACGAGCGAGCAGGGCAAGCCGCTGGCGGAGGCGCGCGGCGAGATCGCCTACGCGGCGTCGTTCTTCGAGTGGTTCGGCGAGGAGGCGAAGCGCGTCTACGGCGACACGATCCCGGCGCACCAGCCCGACAAGCGGATCGTCGTCCTGAAGGAGCCGATCGGCGTCACCGCCGGGATCACGCCCTGGAACTTTCCCGCCGCGATGATCACCCGCAAGGCCGCGCCGGCGCTCGCCGCCGGCTGCACGATCGTCGTCAAGCCCGCCGAGCAGACGCCGCTGACCGCGCTGGCGCTCGCCGACCTCGCCGCCGAGGCCGGCGTCCCCGACGGTGTGCTCCAGGTCGTCACCGGCGACGCGGAGGACGCGCCGGTGATCGGCGGCGAGCTGACCTCGAACCCGGCCGTGCGCAAGCTCTCCTTCACCGGCTCGACCGAGATCGGGAAGCTGCTGATGGCGCAGTGCGCCGGGACGGTGAAGAAGGTCTCGCTCGAGCTCGGCGGCAACGCGCCGTTCCTCGTCTTCGACGACGCCGACCTCGACGCCGCGGTCGAGGGCGCGATCATGTGCAAGTTCCGCAACTCCGGCCAGACCTGCGTCTCGGCGAACCGGATCCTCGTCCAGGACTCGGTCCACGACGAGTTCGTCTCCCGCTTCGAGGCGGCGGTGGGGAGGCTCGTCGTCGGCAACGGGCTCGACGACGGCACGCAGGTCGGCCCGCTGATCGACGAGAGCGCGGTCGAGAAGGTCGAGCGCCACGTCGCGGACGCGACCGGCTCGGGCGCCGAGCTCGTGCGCGGCGGCCGCCGGCTCGAGGGGACGTTCTTCGAGCCGACCGTGCTCACGGGCGTCGACGGCTCGATGGCGATGACGCGCGAGGAGACGTTCGGCCCCGTCGCCGGGATCCAGCGCTTCGCCGCCGAGGACGAGGCGATCCGGCTCGCGAACGACACCCCGTACGGCCTCGCCGCCTACTTCTACAGCGAGAACCTCGGCCGCGTCTGGCGCGTCTCCGAGGCGCTCGAGTACGGGATCCTCGGCGTCAACACCGGGATCATCTCGACCGAGGTGGCGCCGTTCGGCGGGATGAAGGAGTCGGGAATCGGCCGCGAGGGCTCGAAGTACGGCCTCGACGACTGGCTCGAGCTCAAGTACGTCTGCCTGGGTGTCTGAGCGCGAAGCCGAATGACGTCGCTCTCGCTCTACGAGGATCTGCTCGCGCCGGGCGAGTCGATCCGGCTGGCTCCCGGCGGCCGGATCGTCTACGTCGCCTCCGGCGAGCTCGCAACCCTGCACGCCGGCACGGCGGCGTTCGGCGACGACGAGGCGGTGCTTGCGGCCGGGACGGACGGCGCCACCGTCCTCCGCTGGGAGCTGACGGAGTGGTCGGTGGAGGACGCCAAGCTCTCGGCGCCGGTCGAGCTCGATCCGTGGGCCGACTACGCGATGCGCTGCGAGCGCGACGGCGGCCGCGCCGAAGGCCCGGGCATCGGCTGCGTGCTCCGCGGCGAGCTCTCGGTCGACGGCGACGTGGTGCAGCCGTTCGGCGCCTTCGTCGAGCCGGCGGACGTCTCCGGCCACGGTTCGTTCGTCCGCGTCGTGCTCGTGCGCGCCGAGGACTCGAACGGCGACGCGCTGGCGCAGGGCGCGATCCACCTCTGATGGTTCGCACCGGCGGCAAGGTGCTGGTCGACCAGCTGGCGCTGCACGGCGCCGAGCTGGCCTTCTGCGTACCCGGGGAGAGCTACCTGTCGGTGCTCGACGCTCTCCACGACGCGCCGATCCGCCTCGTCACCTGCCGTCACGAGGCGGCCGCCGCGAACATGGCGGAGGCGTACGGCAAGCTCACGGGCCGCCCCGGCATCTGCCTCGTCACGCGAGGCCCCGGTGCGACGCACGCGTCGATCGGCGTCCACACGGCCTACCACGACTCGACGCCGCTGATCCTCCTGATCGGCCAGGTCGGCCGCGACATGCTCGAGCGCGAGGCGTTCCAGGAGATCGACTACCGCCGGATGTTCAACTCGATGGCGAAGTGGGTGGCGCAGATCGAGAGCGCCGAACGGATCCCGGAGCTGCTCGCCCGCGCTTTCAGCGTCGCGACCGCGGGGAGGCCGGGACCGGTCGTGCTCGCGCTGCCCGAGGACATGCTGGTCGACGAGGTCGACGTCGCCGATCCCGGCCCGTACCGGCCGGTGCACACGCATCCCGGCCAGGAGGAGCTCGAGCAGCTGCGGGATCTGCTCGACCAGGCGGAGCGCCCGCTCGTGATCGTGGGCGGCGGCAAGTGGAGCGCCCAGGCGGCCGAGGACATCGCCGCCTTCTGCGAGGCGAACGAGCTGCCGGTCGCGACGGCCTTCCGCCGCCAGGACTACGTCGACAACCGCTCGCGCGTCTTTGCGGGCCACGTCGGCGTCGGCATCGATCCCGCGCTCGCGACGCGCGTCACCGAGGCCGACCTGCTCCTCGTCGTCGGCCCGCGCCTCGGCGAGATGACGACAGGGGGCTACACGCTCGTCGAGCCGCCGCTGCCGCGGCAGACGCTCGTGCACGTGCACGCCGGCGCAGAGGAGCTGGGCCGCGTCTACCAGCCGGCGCTCGCGATCCACGCAGGGTCGCCGGAGTTCGCCGCCGCCGCGCGGAAGGCTTGTGTTTCTGAAACACAAAGTCCTGCACGCCGCGCCTGGGTCGAGCGCGCCCGCGGCGACTACCTCCAGACGCTCGAGCCGGTGCCGTCGCCCGGGACGCTGAACATGAGCGAGGTTCTGGCGGTGCTGCGCGAGCGGCTGCCGGAGGACACGATCGTCTGCAGCGGCGCGGGCAACTTCGCCGTCTGGCCGCACCGCTTCTGGCAGTTCACGCGCTACCGCTCGCAGCTTGCGCCGACGAGCGGGGCGATGGGCTACGGCGTCCCGGCCGCGATCGCCGCGAAGATCGTCGAGCCGGGGCGCACAGTCGTCTGCTTCGCGGGCGACGGCGACTTCATGATGAGCGGTCAGGAGCTCGCGACGGCGGTGCAGGAGCGCGCCGACGTGCTCTTCCTCGTCGTCGACAACGGCATGTTCGGAACCATCCGCATGCACCAGGAGCGCGAGTACCCTGGCCGCGTGATCGGCACCAGCCTGACGAATCCGGACTTCGCCGCCTTCGCGGCCTCCTTCGGCGTTCACGGCGCGCGCGTCGAGCGGACGGAGGAGCTCGCACCGGCGCTCGAGCGGGCGCTCGCCGCGGGCGGCCCGGCGCTGCTGCATCTGCTCGTCGACCCGGAGGCGATCACTCCTCACACAACTCTTACGGCCGTCCGGGAGGGCACGGCCGCCCGCGAGCGAACCGAGACCGTATGAGACTGCTCCCTGCGATTGCGCTTGCCGCGCTCGCCCTCGCCGGCTGCGGCTCGGACGACGCCGACAACGCGGCCGCGCCGGAAACCCTGCCGCCCGAGGCCACCGGCGTCTTCACCGTCACCGAGGCGCCGCCGACGACGCCGGCCGACACGACCCCGGAGGGCGAAGGCGCCTGCTCGATGTCCGGCGTGCGCCTGACCCTGCCCGAGCAGGATCTCCCGCCCGCCGTGGCCGACGTCCGCAAGCGTGTCTTCGACGCCGCCGTGGCCTGCGACTACGACACGCTCGAGCAGATCGCGCTCGAGAAGGGCGCCGGCTTCACGTTCAGCTACGGGAGCGGCACGGATGCATCCGAGTACTGGCGCGACCTCGAGGAGAACTCGACGGCGACCCCGAAGCCGATGCGCGCGCTCGCGGAGATCCTGAGGCTGCCCTTCACCCGCAACGAGTCCGGCTCCTACGCCTGGCCCACCGCGTACAGCGAGAACCCGACCGAGGACGCCTGGCGCGATCTCGTCTACTCCGGGCTCTACAGCGCGGAGGAGGTCGACACGATGAAGACCCAGGGCACGGGCTACCTCGGCTACCGCACCGCGATCACGCCCGACGGCGACTGGCAGTTCTTCGTCGCCGGCGACTGACGCGCGATCCCTGGCCGGCGTGGCCTCGCGGCCGGCGGAGCCGGCCTCCGGCGACGCCTCGCGCTGGCGCTCAGCGCGACCGCTGTCAGTCGCCGGACGCCGCGAGCGCGTCGAGGTGCGTAACCGAGCCCGAGGGCTCTAGTCGATCCGCTCGTACGCCGGCAGCGTCAGGAACTCGACGAACTCGTCGCCGAGCGCGACCTGCTCGAAGAGCTCGCGCGCCTCGGAGTAGTCGCCGTCGAGCTTGCCGATCTCCTCCTCGATCGCGGCCATGACGTCCTCGCGCGCGACCTCGGAGTGCGCGAGCCATTGCCAGACCTGCGAGCGGGAGATCTCGGACGTCGCCGCGTCCTCCATCAGGTTGAAGATCGCGACCGCGCCCGAGCCCTGGAGCCAGGCAGCCAGGTACTGGATCCCGACCGAGACGTTGTTGTGGAGGCCGGCCATCGTGATCCCGCCCGGCGTCGAGGCGACGTCGAGCAGGTCCGCGGCCGTCGAGGAGACGTCCGGCGCGCTGCCGGTCGACCTGGTTCGGCCGCTCGCCGAGGACGCGGTCGAAGATCTCCATCGCCACCGGCACGAGGTCGGGGTGCGCGACCCAGGTGCCGTCGAAGCCCTGGCCCGCCTCGCGCTCCTTGTCCTCGCGCACCTTCGCGAGCGCGGCGGCGTTCACCTCCGGATCGCGGCGGGAGGGGATGAAGGCGGCCATGCCGCCCATCGCGTGCGCGCCGCGCGCGTGGCAGGTCTTGACGAGCAGCTCCGTGTAGGCGCGCATGAACGGGACCGCCATCGTCACGTCCGCCCGGTCGGGGAGCACGAACTCCTGCCGGTGCCCGAGCTTCTTGATCACGCTGAAGATGTAGTCCCAGCGGCCCGCATTCAGGCCGGCCGAGTGCTCGCGCAGCTCGTAGAGGATCTCGTCCATCTCGAACGCGGCGAGGATCGTCTCGATCAGGACGGTCGCCTTGATCGTCCCCTGCGGCACGCCGAGCCGCTCCTGCGACCAGACGAAGACGTCGTTCCAGAGCCGGGCCTCGAGGTGCGACTCGAGCTTCGGCAGGTAGAACCACGTGCCGCCCCGGTCGTGGTTGCGGAAGAAGTAGAGGCCGAAGTCGAACAGGCTCGCCGACATCGGCGCGCCGTCGACCTCGAAGTGCCGCTCCTCCAGGTGCCAGCCGCGCGGCCGCACGAGCAGGGTCGCCGTCTCCTCGTTCAGGCGGTACTGCTTCTCGCCGGTATCGAGCTCGATCGTGCGGTCGAGCGCGTCCGTCAGGTTGACCTGGCCCTCGATGCAGTTCTGCCAGGTCGGCGAGTTCGAGTCCTCGAAGTCGGCCATGAACATCTTCGCGCCCGAGTTGAGCGCGTTGATCACCATCTTCCGGTCGACCGGGCCGGTGATCTCGACGCGGCGGTCCTGCAGCTCGGCCGGGACCGGCGCGACGCGCCAGTCGCCCTCGCGGATCTGCTTCGTCTCGGGGAGGAAGTCGGGCAGCTCGCCGTCGCGCAGCCGCTGCGCCCGCTCGTGCCGCGCGTCGAGCAGCTGGCGCCGCCGCGGGCCGAACCTGCCCTCGAGCTCGGTGAGGAACTCGACTGCGTCGGCGTGAGGACGCTCTCCGCGCCGCTCGGCATGCCGAGACTCTAGACCGGCTAGCGCGTGACGACGACGAGCTGGTTCGCGGCGACGTTCGCGATTCGTCGCTCGGTGCCGTCCGGGAAGCGAACGAGCAGCTCGGAGACCTTCGTCGCGGCTCCGAGCCCGAAGTGGGCGCGAGGGTCCTCCGAGGAGAGATAGCTGCTGCCCGCGTGGAGCTCGCGCACCAGCCGCCTGCCGCCCGGCAGCACGGCCGTGATGCGGGTACCGGGGGCGAAGCCGTCCGTCTTCACCTCGAGCCAGTGGCCGGTGGCGCCGCTGTTCCGAAGCAGCAGCAGCGGCCCGGCGACCGAGTTGATCGCGACGTCCACGTCGCCGTCGTTGTCGTAGTCGGCTGCGGCGAGGCCTCGCCCGTTCACGCGCTGGCCGGGAGGCAGGCCGACCGCTGCGCCGGCGTCGGCGAACTCGCCGCGATGCCCTTCGCCGGTCAGGTTCTCGAGCACCTGGACCCGCTGGGCGTCCTGCTTCGGGTGCAGGAGCGGGATCGCGCCGTTCGCCAGGACGAGGTCGAGGTTGCCGTCGAGGTCGAGGTCGACCCACGACACGCCCCAGCCGGTGTAGGCGGTGCCGAGCGCCGCGACGAAGTCGGGCCGGGCGTCCACGAATGCCCTCGGCGTGCTGCGATAGACCGCATGCAGCTGCCGGCGCGAGTTCGTCACGAAGAGGTCGTCGCGGCCGTCGAGGCTGTAGTCGGCTGCCGCGATGCCCATGCCGGCGTTGGGGTCGTCGACGCGTTCCTGGCGCGCTCGCTCCTCGAGCCGGAAGCCGAGCGGCGAGCCGGGTCGGGCGACGTTGAAATAGAGCCGGTTCGGGTCGAGGTCGTTCGCGACGTAGAGGTCGAGCCGGCCGTCCTCGTCGATGTCGGTGAAGACCGCCCCGAGGCCGTGGTCGACGCGCCGCGGCTCGAGGCCGGCGCGCTTTCCGACCTCGCGGAACCGCGTGCGGCCGTTCCGGTCCGGGCCGTCGTTCAGGTAGAGCCGGTCGCGGACGGCGGCGAAGTTGGACGGGAAGCCGCCCGACGAGCCCGGGATCGGCGTGTTGACGTCCGTGTAGCCGGCCACGAAGAGATCCGGGCGGCCGTCGCCGTTCACGTCGCCGACCGCGGCGCCCGAGTGCCAGCCCGGGTCGTTGATCCCGGCCGCGCGGGCGCCCTCGGTGAAGGTGCCGTCTCCGTTCCCCCAGAGCAGCGCGTCGTACCCGTTGGTGGCGACGTTGTAGCCGGCGGTCGTGACGAACAGGTCCGCGTGCCCGTCCTGGTTGAAGTCGCCCGCGACGCAGCCGTTGCCGCGCAGCTGCAGGTCGGCGCCCGACCCGCGGCTGACGTCGACGAACCGGCCCTTGACGTTGTGGAAGAGCGCGCTCCGAGGCAGGCCGCCGTTCTCCGTCCAGCGGTCGTACTCGTCGTCCGCGTAGGCGTTGACGGCGTAGAGGTCGAGCCAGCCGTCGGCGTCGTAGTCGATCCAGCAGAGGCCGCCGCCCATCATCGCGTCCGGCTCGCCCGTGGCCTCGAAATGGAAGGCGTCCTGCGTGAACGTGAGCCCGACCTGCGCGGCGACGTCCTGCAGCCGGACGCCGCCGAGCGCGTCCGAGGTCGTCGAAGGCTGCTGCGCGCGCGACTCGGGCGCGCCTCTCGACGCGGTGATCACGTAGCGGCCGTCCTTGAGCACGAGCTCGAACGTGCGCGTGAAGCGCGACGGCGCGCCGCGGTGCGCGGCTGTCGCGCCGTCGCCCTCGTACGTGACGGGCTCGACCGTCCCGCTGAGCCGCGCTACGACCGTCGGCGGCGCCTGGCCCTCGGCGGGCTCGAGGCTGACGCGCACCCGCTCGACGCGGTGGTGCGGAACGACGATCGACCGCCCGGCCGCGCCGTCGATCTGCCGCCACAGCGCCGCGAGCCGCGAGCCGTCGGCGCCCGGCGGTCGCACGCGTGCGGTCGCGGCTGCGTAGCGCCTGCGACTCGTTCTCGAGATCGGCGACGGCGTCCTGCGCGATCCGCTCGGCGGTTCGCTGGTCGATCGGCGCGATCCCCTCCGCCGGCTCGACCGTGACCTCGACGAGCTCGCCCGACGCGGCCGGCAGCACCTGCGCCTCCGCGCTCGAGCGCGCCGGGTTCCCTGCGACGACCAGGAGACCGACGAAGACGACGGCGCCGGCCAGCGCCACGGCACCGACGGCGCGGCTTGCGCCGCGCACGGCGAACCGGCCGTCCCAGCCCCGCCTGCGGGCGGCCTCGGCGAGCAGCACCAGCACCGGCCGCGCCGCACAGACGATCGCCAGCGAGGAGAGGACCGCCACCTTGGAGCCGAACTCCGTCGTCTGCGGCGCGAGCAGCAGCGCCGCGAGCAGGCCGATCGAGACCGCGTAGACCCGGCGCCCGACCTTGCCGGCCGGGATCGTCTTCGGGTCGGTGATCATGAAGAAGAGGAAGACGAGGATCTCGGGAGAGAACGCGAGAACGCGCCAGAAGTACCAGTCCGAGACCGGCCCGAGATGCCAGCGCGCGGTCATGTCGTGCCCGCTCGCCGCGAGCACGGCGATGCTCGCGACGAAGGTGACCCAGAACGTGATGGCGATGTGCAGCAGCCGCAGCCGCCGCAGGATCGCGAAGCCGCCGCCGATGATGATCGCGAGCGCGAGCGCGAGCCAGAGCCCCATCGGCCCCCACCAGAACTCGAGCGGGTCGGCGTGCTCCGGGCCGAGCAGCAGGAAGCAGAGCACGAGCCCGAAGTTCGACGGGTTGAAGATGTGACCGCCTCGGAACTGGATCAGGTGCTTCGAGAGCAGCGAGACGGCGGCCGTGGCGGCGAAGATCCACCAGCCGTTCATGCTCCACCAGTCGCCGTGCTCCGTCCCCGGCACGCGGAGGATGAAGGCGACGCCGTTTCCGGTCAGGAGCGCGCTCGCCGGCCAGAGGATCACGTGCTGGCGCCGGAACGCGATCCCCATCTCGAGCACCGCGCACGTCAGCAGCGAGACGAGGATCTGCGCGATCGAGAGCCGGAACTCGAACGCCACCTGCCCCAGGATCTGGAGCGAGATGATCACGGCCGCCAGGTGGAGGCGCGGGTCGCGGATGTTCGGCAGCAGCACCGGATACGGCGTGCCTCGAATCGTCAGGGTCGGCTTGCCCGAGCCGGGAGCGTTCACGCGCTCATGGTATGCCGTGATCGCTCCCGTCCACCAGACGCGAATGTGCCTGGTGCACCGGCGCGCGACGTTGTACTGTGGCCCACACGATGATCGAGTTCCACCTCGATCCGCGCTCCGGTGTCGCCCCGTACCTGCAGATCGTGCAGCAGGTCAAAGAGGCGCTCCGGCTCGGCCTGCTCGACGTCGGCGACCAGCTGCCGACCGTCCGCGAGGTCGTCGCCGATCTCGCGATCAACCCGAACACCGTCGCGAAGGGATACCGGGAGCTCGAAGGCAGCGGCCTCGTCGAGGCGCGACCCGGCCGGGGCACGTTCATCACCGGCACGCTGGCCGCTCCCTCGGTGAAGCACCACGACGCGCTCCGGCGCGATCTCGAGCACTGGCTCGCCGCGGCCGAGCATGCACGGCTGGACGAGGAGAGCATCCGCGCCCTGATCTCGACGACCCTACGGGAGGCGTTCGTACGCCGAGTGGCATGACTGCCCCGCTCGTGACGCACGGGGTGGGGAAGCGCTACAGGCGACGCTGGGCTCTGCGCGACTGCACCCTGGCGATCCCCGAGCGGGCGATCGTCGGCCTCGCGGGGCCGAACGGTGCGGGCAAGTCGACGCTCCTCGGCCTCACGGTCGGATTGCTGGCCCCGACCGAAGGCACGGTCGAGGTGCTCGGCCGCGACCCGCGGCTTGCGCCGGAGGTGCTTGCCGGCGTCGGGTACGTCGCGCGCGACGCGCCGCTCTACCAGTCGTTCACCGTTCGCGACACGATCGAGTTCGCGCGGGCGACCAACCCGGGCTGGGACCAGTCGATCGCGGCCGAGTTCCTGGCGAAGCTCTCCTCCGACGACCGCGTCTCGGCGCTCCCGGCGAGCGAGAAAGCCCGACTCGCGCTCGCCGTCGCGCTCGGCAAGCGGCCGGCCCTGCTCCTGCTGGACGAGCCGTTCGCGCGGCTCGACCCGCTCGCAGCCCGTGAGTTCCTCCGGCTGCTGATGGACGGCGTCTCGGAGCTCGAGGCCACGGTCGTGATCGCCTCGCACGTGATCGCGGACATCGAGCGCGTCTCCGATCACATCGTCCTCCTGGGCGACGGGCACGTCCGGCTCGAAGGCAGCGCCGAGGAGTTGATCGCGTCACACCGCCTGCTGACCGGCGCGGCGCGCCCGCTCGGGCGGATCCCCGGAGTGCAGGAGATCATCCGGGAGCGGCACAGCGGCCGGCAGATGACGCTGCTCGTCCGGATCGACGGCCGCGTCGTCGATCCGTCGTGGTCGGTCGACGAGATCGGGCTCGAGGACCTCCTCCTCGCCTACATGGCGCCCGAGCGCCTGCCGGGGCCGCGGGCACCCGAGAAGGGGCGGCTGCGATGGCATGGGTGACCTGGCGGCAGCACCGCCACCAGTTGCTCATCGGCCTCGCACTGATCGTCGCACTCGCCCTCGCCGCGCTCGTCACCGGGTTGCCGATGCGGACGGCCTACAACCGCGAGGCGCTCTCCTCCTGCCTGCCGCCGACCGCGCGCTCCGGCTGCGACATCATCGTCCGCCACTTCCAGGCCGAATTCGGCAGCCGCGTCGACATCGCGGGCTACCTGATCCTGCTGCCGGCGCTCGTGGGCATGTTCGTCGGGGCGCCGCTCCTCGCGCGCGAGCTGGAGCACGGGACGCATCGGTTCGCGTGGACGCAGAGCGTGACGCGCCGCCGCTGGCTGCTCTCGAAGACGCTGCTGCTGGCCCTGGCGGTCACGGTGGGCGGCGTCGTGCTGAGCGCGATCGTGATGTGGTGGCGGCATCCGTTCGACGGGCTCGAGGGCCGCATGAGCCCGGGCGGCTTCGAGATCCAGGGCCTCGTCGTGCCCGCGTACGCCCTCTTCGCGCTTTGCGCTCGGCGTGCTCGCCGGCGGCGCGCTCCGGCGCACCCTGGCCGCGATGTCGCTGACGCTGGTCGCGTTCGTCGCCGTCCGGCTTGCGGTCGGCAACGTCCTCCGGCCGCACTACGCGTCGCCCGAGCACGAGACGATGGCGGGGCTCGTTCCCGGTGCCCACGCGCGCGACTGGGTGCTGAGCAACTCGCTCGTCGATGCCGTCGGCCGTCACATCTCCGCGGCGCGTGAGGACCTCGCGATCCTGCACGCCCAGCAGGCTCGGATCGACCCGCAGGAGTACCTGCTCTCGCTGGGCTGGCGCCGTGCGCTCTCGTTCCAGCCGGCCGATCGGTTCTGGACGTTCCAGGCGATCGAGGCGGGGATCTTCGTCGCGCTCGCAGCCGCGCTGCTCTTCGCGACGGTGCGGCTCGTGCAACGATCGCCCTCGTGACGGACGCAGGCGATCCCTCGAGCACGTTCGACCGCGCGCGGCTGCTGCGGTCGCTCGGCGTCGGCGCCGCGGCACTCGCGCTGCCGGCTGCCGCACGACGCGGGCGGAGCGTCCGGATTCGTCGAGCCGCATCCGCGCTGGCGCTTCGTCTTCGTCAACCATGCGATCACGAACCCGTTCTTCGTCCCGACGCGCTACGGCATCCAGGACGCATGCAGGCACTACGGCGTGACCTACGAGTGGAGGGGCTCGCGGCGCAGCGACGTCGGCGAGATGGTGAAGGCGATGCGGCGCGCGATCGACAGCCGGGCACACGGCATCGCCGTGTCCGTGATCGACCGGCGTGCGTTCAACAACCCGACGGCGGAGGCCCTGCGACGTGGCATTCCGGTCGTGTCCTACAACGCCGACGGCGGCGTCGGCAACCGCCGGCTCGCCTATATCGGCCAGGACCTCTACCAGTCGGGGCTGAAGTTCGGCGCCCGGATCGTCGAGCTCGTCCAGGCGGGTGACGTCTTCCTCTTCATCGCCACGCCGGGGCAGCTCAACATCCAGCCGCGCATCGACGGCGCGCTCGACGCGATCAAGGACTCCGGCAAGCCGATCCGTGCGACCGTCGTGGCGACAGGCCCCGGCGTGGTCGAGGAGCGAGCCCGGATCGAGGCGACGTACGCCGCGCACAAGAAGCTGCGCGGCATGTTCGCCGTCGACGGCGGCTCGACGCAGGGCGTCGCCGACGTGATGCGGAAGCACAAGCTGCGGAGCCGCGGCGTCCGCGCGGGCGGTTACGACCTGCTGCCGAGAACGCTGCGCGCGATCGCCGACGGCCACCTCGACTTCACGATCGACCAGCAGCCGTACCTCCAGGGCTTCCAGCCGATCCTCCAGCTCTTCATGGCCAGGTACAGCGCCGGGCTCGTCGCGCCGTCGGACACGAACACCGGCTTGCTCTTCGTCACGCGCCGCAATGTGCGGCCGTATCTGACGACCACGACGCGCTACGAAGGCAGCTCCGCCGTGGCCGAGTATCCGGTCACCTGACGCGCCTGCGTCATACCGGGCAAGTCGCGTATTGCACTAGGATCCCTAGAGGAGTAGTATTGGCCCGATCCCGACGTTGACGCGAGTCCAGAACAGGTCTAGTTTTGTGGCGCCCGCGACGGTCGCCGTGGAGCGGTGCGGCACGTGGACGGCGAAGGAGGTGGCCCTCGCGGACGAGATTGCAGGGCAGCAGGGTTAGACCGCGTGGAGGCTGGGCGAACTGCGTGTCACGCTCCACGGCGCTTCAACAAACCGGGTCCTATCTGAACGACATGGAGGGAATGATTGTGAAGAAAGTCATCGTTGCTCTTGTGGTCGGGGCGCTGGCGGTCAGCGTCACCGTCTCGTCCGCAATCGCGAAGCCGACCAAGCGGACGGGTGGCGCAGACATCTGCGTGCTGCTGCCGGATCCGAAGTCGTCGGTCCGCTGGGAGACGCAGGACCGGCCCGCGCTCGTGGCCGCGTTCAAGAAGGCCAAGGTCTCGTACGTGATCACCAATGCAGACGGCAGCGCCCAGAAGCAGAAGACCCAGGCCGACCAGTGCCTGGCGAACGGGGCCAAGGTCGTCATTCTCGTCTCGCTCGACAAGGGCTCCTCGATCGCGATCGAGGCAGCGGCGAAGTCGAGAGGCGCGAAGGTGATCGAGTACGACCGCCAGGTCATCGGCGGCACCGCCGCGATCTACATCTCGTTCGACGGCGCGGCCGTCGGCGTCCTGCAGGGCAAGGGCGTCGTCGCGGGCCTGAAGGCGAAGGGCCTGTACTCGAAGAAGCCGGTCGTGGCCGAGCTGCACGGCGGCCAGACCGACAACAACTCGTTCCTCTTCAAGGGCGGGTACGAGTAGATCCTGAACCCGCTCTACAAGAACGGGACCTTCAAGAAGGGCCCGCAGCAGTTCACGCCGGACTGGGACAACCAGAAGGCGGGGACGATCTTCGAGCAGATGCTCGTGAAGACGAAGAACAACATCCAGGGCGTTGCGGCGGCCAACGACGGGCTCGCCAACGCCGTCGTCGTCGCGCTGAAGGCGCACAAGCTGAAGCCGATCGCGCTCAGCGGCCAGGATGCGACCGAGCAGGGCGTCCAGAACATCATCTCGGGCTGGCAGTCGATGACGGTGTGGAAGGACACGCGGAAGCTCGCGACCGCCTCGGCGGTTGCGGCCGTCGCCCTGCTCGAAGGGCCAGACGCCGAAGACGACCGGCACGGTGAAGAACGGCAGCAAGAATCTGCCCGCCTTCATCATCGCGCCCGTCGCGATCACGAAGGCGAACTACAAGCAGCTCTTCAACGGCTACTTGAGCCGGTCGAAGGTCTGCGTCGGCCAGTACAGGAAGTACTGCAACTAGGGAAGCGTTATGGTGGGGGCCGTCCCTAGGACGAGCCCCCACCTTCCTTTCCATCAATGACAACCGCCGAGGCCACGACGCCCCTGCTCGAGCTCCACGGGATCTCGAAGAGCTTCGGGTCCGTGCAGGCGCTCTCGGACGTGGACTTCGAGGTCCGCCCCGGTGAGGTGATGGCGCTCGTCGGCGACAACGGCGCCGGCAAGTCCACCCTGATCAAGTGCGTCGCCGGGACGCACTCGCCGGACAGCGGCGCAGGTGCTGTTCGACGGCAATGAAGTCCACATCCACGGGCCGAAGGACGCCGCGAAGCTCGGGATCGAGGTCGTCTACCAGGATCTCGCGCTCTGCGACAACCTCGACGTCGTCCAGAACATGTACCTCGGCCGCGAGGCACACGACTGGCTCCTAGCGGCTCAAGGAGCCCGTGATGGAGGCCAAGACGGCGGAGACGATGAAGAGCCTCGCCGTGACGACGATCCGCTCGATCCGCCAGCCGGTCGCGACCCTCTCCGGCGGCCAGCGTCAGTCGGTCGCCGTCGCGCGCGCGGTGATGTGGAACTCGCGGCTCGTGATCCTCGACGAGCCGACCGCGGCGCTCGGCGTCGCGCAGACGCAGCAGGTGCTCGAGCTCGTCGAGCGCCTCGCCCACCAGGGGCTCGCCGTCGTCCTGATCTCGCACAACCTGCACGACATCTTCGCCGTCGCCGACCGGATCACCGTGCTGCGGCTCGGCCGGAACGTCGCCATCTACGAGCGCAAGCAGACGACGCAGCAGGAGGTCGTGCAGGCGATCACGGCCGGCGTGCCAACGAAGGTCTCGGGAATCCCGCAGACCGCGCCGGAGCCGCCCGTATGAGCACGGACGCGATCGCGGCCGCCCCGGAGGAGGTACCGGAGGGCTTCTTCGGGCGAGTGCGGGACAACATCCGCGGCGGCAACCTCGGCAGCTGGCCGGTGCTGATCGGCCTGACGGTCATCGTGATCTTCTTCTCCTTCAAGGCCGACAACTTCCTCAGCCCCGGCAACTTCTCGCAACATCATCACGCAGATGGCCGGCACGACCCTGCTGGCGTACGGCGTCGTCTTCGTGCTCCTGATCGGCGAGATCGACCTCTCGATCAGCTACATCAGCGGCATCGCCGGCGTCGTCGTCGGCAAGCTGACCATTCCGGACGGCAACGAGGTCGCGGGCATAGTCGCGATCCTCCTCGCCATCGCGGCGTGCACCCTGATCGGCGCGTTCCAGGGCTCGTTCGTCGCCTTCATCGGCGTGCCGGCGTTCGTCGTCACGCTCGCCGGCTATCAGATCTGGCAAGGCGTGATCCAGAAGTCGATCGAGGGCGAGGGCGTGATCGTCATCCAGGACTCGACGGTCAACAACACCGCGAACTACTTCTTCTCGGAGAAGGCCGGTTGGATCCTCGCCGCCATCGTCTTAGGCATCTACATAGCGAGCGTCGTGGGGACCTTCGTCTCCCACCGGCGTCTCGGCGTCCCGGTGCGTGACCCGTGGCTCCTCGTCGCGAAGGTCATCGTCGTCGCGGCCGCCACGGTCTTCGTCGTCGTGGTCAGCAATCGCGACCGCGGCGTCCCGTTCGTCCTGCTCCTGATGATCGCATCGCTCCTGGTCCTGACGTTCATCGCCAAGCGCACGATGTTCGGACGGCACGTCTACGCGGTCGGCGGGAACGCCGAGGCAGCCCGCCGCTCGGGTATCAATGTGGCCCGGGTCCGCTTGATCGTCTTCATGATCTCGGGCGCGATGGCCGGTCTCGGTGGCGTCGTCCTCGCAGCGCGCCTGAACAGCGTCGACCTGGCCGCGGGCGGCGGCACGCTCCTGATCGACGCGATCGCAGCAGCCGTGATCGGCGGCACGAGCCTGTTCGGCGGCCGCGGCGAGGTGCGGGACGCCCTCTTCGGCGCGCTCGTGATCGCGACGATCGCGAACGGCCTCAACACGCTCAACCTGACCCAGGGCGTGATCTACATCACGACCGGCTGCATCCTCCTCTTCGCCGTCACGCTCGACACGCTCCTCCGCCGGCGCCAGCGCAAGGCCGGCCGCTGAGCTTGCCGCGCAAGACGAGCATCCGCTCGAAGCGGACGCTCGTCGCGCAAGATCCCTAAAGGGGCCGCGTTCGCGGCCCGGCACGTCCTAGCGGTACGTCACGTCTACTCGGCTGCCGGTCTCGCCCGACCGGACGATCGCGTCGCAGACCTCGGCGGCGCGGTAGCCGTCCTCGAACGTGGCTCCGTGGGGGCCGACGTCCGTGTCCTCGCCGATCGCGCGCAGCAGGTGGAGCACCTCGTGGGTGAACGTGTCGCCCCAGCCGACGATGTGGCCGGGCGGCCACCAGAGATCCCAGAACGGGTGGTCGGTCTCGGAGACGAGCACCGTCTTGAAGCCGCGCGCACGGTCGCCGTCGGCCCGGAAGACCTGCAGCTCGTTCAGGCGCTCCATGTCGAACGCGAGCGACGCCTTCGAGCCGTTGATCTCCCACTGGAACGCGTTGCGCCGGCCGAGCGCGAGCCGCGTCGCCTCGATCGTCCCGACCGGGCCGCTCTCGAACTGGACGGCGGCCTCGAGCGCGTCGTCGACGCGCCGGCCGGGGAGGAACGTGTGGACGAAGCCGGCGACGGTCGCGATCTCGCCGACGAGGTAGCGCGCCAGGTCGACGACGTGCGTGCCGAGGTCGCCGAGCGCGCCCGATCCCGCCTCGTCCGGCTGGAAGCGCCAGGTGTCGAGGGTCGGGTCGTCGCCCCAGTCCTGCAGGTAGCGGCCGCGAAAGTGCCGGATCTCGCCGAGCTCGCCGGCGTCGATCAGCTCCCGTGCCAGCCGCACCGCGGGGACGAAGCGGTAGTTGAAGCCGCAGAGGTGCTTGACGCCCGTCGCCTCGACGCGCTGCCAGATCTCGTAGCTCTCGGCGGCGTCGCGGCCGAGCGGCTTCTCGCAGAGGACGTGCTTGCCGGCCTCGGCGGCGGCGATCGTCGGCTCGGCATGGAGCGAGTTGGGGCCGCCGTTGTCGAAGAGGGTGATCCCCGGATCGGAGACGAGGTCGTGCCAGTCGGTCGTCCAGCGCTCGTAGCCGTACCGCGCCGCCATGTCCGCCACCGCTTCCTCGTTCCGCCCCGCCACGGCCACGAGCCGGGGCTGGAGCGGCGTGTCCAGCCGCGCGATCTCCCGGAACGCGCGCGAGTGCGCCTTGCCCATGAAGGCGTAGCCGAGCATGCCGATACCGATTTCGTCTGCCATCTCTCCGTCCCGTAGGGTTGGCGCAGGGTTGACGCGCAGTCTCAACTATCCGGGAGGGCGAGTGAAGCTGGAACAGGCGCAGGCGATCGTGAGCACGGTGGTGGCGGAGGCGCCGGGACCCGTTTCGGTCTTCGTGGCCGACCGTGGAGGCGAGCTCGTCGCGGCGGCGACGATGGACGACGCCGCACCCGACACGCGGCTGAACGCGCAGCGGAAGGCCTACACCGCCGCGCGCAGCGACGCCGTGTCGACACGGGCGCTCGCGGAGAAGCTCGGCTCGAAGCCACCGGCCGAGCTCGCCAGCTTCGACCCGTTCTTCACGTTCTTCCTCGGCGGGGTCGCCGCGTTCGAGGGCGACCGGCGCGTCGGCGCGGTCGGCATCAGCGGGCTGCCTGGCGCCGACGACGACGCGCTCGCGCGGAAGGCGCTCGCCGACGCGGGGCTGGAGGCGCGATGAGGCTCGGGCTGATGTCGACCGCGAACATCAACCGCGCGCTGCTCGGAGGCCGGCCCGACGGCGTCGAGATCGCCGCCGTCGCCAGCCGCGACGGCGCCAAGGCGCAGGCGTACGCGTCGGAGCACGGGATCGCCCGTGCCCACGGCAGCTACGAGGAGCTGCTCGCCGACGACGAGCTCGATGCCGTCTACATCTCGCTCCCGAACGGGATGCACCACGAGTGGACGCTGAAGTCGATCGAGGCCGGCAAGCACGTGCTCGTCGAGAAGCCGTACTCGCGGCACGGGGCGGAGGCGGAGGAGGCCTGGGACGCGGCCGACCGCGCCGGCCTCGTGGTGATGGAGGCGTTCATGTGGCGCCACCACCCGCAGGCGGCGAAGGCGCGCGAGCTCGTGGAGTCCGGCGCGATCGGGCGCCTGCGCGAGATCCGGACGACGTTCAGCTTCCCGCTCTTCGACCACGACAACGTCCGCATGGTGGCCGACCTCGACGGCGGCGCCCTGATGGACGTCGGCTGCTACTGCATCAGCGGCGCGCGCCTCCTCGGCGGCGAGCCGGAGCGTGTCTCCGGCGAGCAGGTGACCGGCCCCACCGGCGTCGACGTCGACTTCTACGGGATCCTGCGCTTCCCGAACGACGTGGTCGGGGTCTTCGACGCGTCGTTCACGCTGCCGCAGCGGCAGCGGCTGGAGGCGGTCGGAGAGGACGCGACGCTCGTGCTCGAGGCGCCGTGGCGCTCCGACTGGGGCGGACGCCTGCTCGTCGACGGCGACGAGGTGGAGGTGCCGGCGACGAACCCGTACGAGCGGGAGCTCTCCAACCTGGCGGCCGCGATCGCCGGCGAGGGCGAGCCGTTGCTCGGCCGCGACGACGCGGTCGCGCAGGCGCGCGTGATCGAGGCGCTCTACCGCTCGGCCGAGACGGGAGAGGCAGTCCGCCTCTGATGCCGGCGGAGCTGGCGGCGCAGCTGGTCGCCATCGACTCCGTCAATCCGACGCTCGTCCCTGACCGGCGGCGGCGAGGCTGCCGTCGCGGCCGTGTTCGCGGAGTGGCTCGAGCGCGCCGGGCTCGAAGTCCATGTCGAGGAGGTCGCGCCGGGACGGCCGAACGTCGTCGGCATCGCGCGGGGGAGCGGCGGCGGCCGGACGCTGGTCCTGAACGGGCACCTCGACACGGTCGGGCTGCTCGAGCCTGACGGCGGGCTGGCGCCGCGTGTCGAGGGCGGGCGTCTGTACGGCCGCGGCGCCTACGACATGAAGGCGAGCCTCGCGGCGATCGCGAGCGCAGGCGCCGAGTGCGCGCGACTGGGGCTCCGCGGCGACGTGATCGTGGCCGCGGTCGTCGACGAGGAGGCGGCGAGCATCGGCACCGAGGCTCTGCTCGAACGGTGGCCCGCCGACGCGGCGATCGTGGCGGAGCCGACCGACGAGCGTCTCTGCATCGCCCATCGGGGTTGGCTCGCCTTCGACATCGAGACCCACGGCCGCGCCGCCCACGGCTCGCGTCCGGATCTCGGCATCGACGCGATCGCCAAGATGGGGCCGGTCCTCACGGCGATCGAGGCGCTCGATCGAATCGCTCCAGGCTCGGCCCGGTCACGAGTTGCTCGGCACCGGCTCCGTGCACGCGTCGCTGATCCAGGGCGGCCAGGAGTACTCGAGCTATCCCGCGCGGTGCCTGCTGCAGGGCGAGCGCCGCACGATCCCGGGCGAGCGCCGCGAGGACGTCGAGGCCGAGCTGCGCGAGCTGCTGGGCGACTCGGACGGCTCGATCGCGTTCCCGTTCGGACGCGATCCGATGGAGGTCTCGCCGGACGAGGAGATCGTGCGGGTCGTGCAGGCTCAGACCGGGTCGGACGAGGTCGTCGGCGCGCCATGGTGGACCGACGCCGCGCTCTTCACCGAGAAGGGCGTCCCGGCGATCCTGTTCGGGCCGCGCGGTGACGGAGCGCATGCCGCGGTGGAGTGGGTCGACCTGGCGAGCGTCGAGCGCTGCCGCGACCTCTACGTCGCGGTCGCGTCCGAGTTCTGCGCCTAGCCGAGCGCCGCGCGCGAGCGCGGCCCGGCCGTCCGTCGAGCACCGGCTCGCCGTGCGAGACGATGACCCGCTCGAGCGGAAGCTCGAGCAGTGGCGCAAGCGCCGCGCGGATCGACGCGTGCGACGAGCGCTCGTCGAGCCACGAGTCCGGGCAGACCTCGATGCCGCCGTCCGCGCCGACCAGCACGTCGCCGGCGACCAGCGTCGCGTGCTCCGGCAGCCACCAGAGCGTCTCGTCGACCTCGGCCACGACGAACGGCTCGACGCCGGCCGGAGCCTCGTCGGCCGCGGCGTAGCGCTCGACCAGCTCGGTGATGCTGCGCTCGTGCCACGGGACGGTGAGCAGAACCGTGACCGGCAGGCCGCGCCGCTCGACGTCGCGGTCGAGCGCCTCGAGGAACCGCTCCCGCTCCTCCGGGACGAGCGGGTCGATCAGGACGGTGGCCTGCGGGGCCTCGTAGTAGACACAGCCGACCTCGCGCTCCCAGTCGTCGCCGTCCTTCCAGTCGGGATGCGGCGCCGTCCAGCGCCAGAGACCCGGGACGATCTCGGCGACGTTCACGCGACGACGGCGAGCGGCGCGATCCTCCCGTCCTCGATCGTCCAGCCCGCGAGCGAGTCGGAGCCGAGCGAGAGGATCAGGTAGGGCTTGCCCTGCCAGAGGCCGATGTTCTCGACGTCCGTGCGCGAGGGGCGCGGCGGCGACGAGAGGTGCGAGTGGAAGACGGCGAGCTCGTAGCCCTCGTCCTCGAGGAACCACGTCTCGGGCGGCACCTCGAGCTCGAAGCGGTACGGCGAGGCGGCGGCGTTGCGGCCGCGGACGTAGCGCTCGGCGACGCCGTCACGGAGGACGACGAGCCCGCAGGCCTCGTTCGGCGCCTCCGCCTCCGCGTGTGTTCGCAGCTCCGCGCGGACCTCGGGCGGGATCACCACCAGACGGTCCGCTCCATCGACCGCGCCACGTCGTCGGTCTCCCAGAAGTCGGCGGAGAGGTACTTCCAGCCGCCGTCGGCGAGGACGCAGACGACGACGCCCTCCACGAGCTCGCCCGCGAGCTTCCGCGCGACGTGCGCGACCGCGCCGGACGAGACGCCGCCGAAGATCCCCTCGGCGTCGAGCAGCCGCCGCAGGCCGGTGACCGACTCCTCGTTCGAGACGAGGATCTTCCGGTCGAGCTTCGCGACGTCGAGGATCGGCGGCACGTAGCCGTCCTCCAGCGAGCGCAGGCCCATCACCGCCTCACCCGGCAGCGGCTCCGCGGCGGCGACGACGACGTCCGGAAAGGACTCGCGCAGCCGTGCGCCCGTCCCCATCAGCGTGCCGCCGGTACCGAGGCCGGCGACGAGCACGTCGACGCGGTCGAGCGCCGCGGCGATCTCGGCGCCCGTGCCCTCGTAGTGGGCGCGTGGGTTCGCCTCGTTCGCGTACTGGAACGGCATGAAGTAGGACGGGTCGCGCTCGGCGAGCTGGAGCGCGAGCCGAACGGCGCCGTTCGAGCCTTCCTCGCCGGGGGACTCGATCACCTGCGCGCCGAAGAGCTCGAGCACACGGCGGCGCTCGGCCGTCGCGTTCGACGGCATCACGCACGTGAGCGGATAGCCCTTCAGCTTCGCGACGAGCGCGAGCGAGATGCCGGTGTTGCCGCTCGTCGGCTCGAGCAGGTGACGGCCCGGCTCGAGCTCGCCCGAGGCCTCGGCCGTCTCGATCATCGCCTTGGCGACGCGGTCCTTGATCGAGCCGGTCGGGTTCTCCGACTCGAGCTTCGCGTACACCTTGACCGGCCCAGGGGCGAAGCGGGAGAGCTCGACGAGTGGGGTGTTCCCGACGAGGGCGAGGACGGAGTCGCGTCTCAGCACGCGTCGCGCCCGGGTACCCGGCGCGTCGCTGGCAAGCGGAGGAGGGAGGGACAGTGCTTTGCACGGCCCTCCCGACGGAGCGCAGTCCAGCGGGGCGAGCGCTCGGCGGAGCCGGGCTCCGCCCGGCGGGAGCCGAGCGCGGCCGGGACGCGGGCGCACCGCCGGCCATCGCCGGGAGGAGAATCATCGAGCTGCCGTTGACGCGGGTTTCGAGCCCTTCGAGCGTGCGGACGTCCTCGCCGCCGACGTAGACGTTCACGAACGGCGCCAGGTCGCCTGACTCGAACAGCTGCGCCTCGAGCGCCGGATACCGGCCCGAGAGATCCTCGAGCACCTCGCGCACGGTCTCGCCCTCGCCGATCAGCTCCCGCTCGCCGCCGACCTCGTTGCGGAGCGTGGGTGGGATGCGCACCTTCGTCATCCGCGGACTCCCTGGCAGAACTCGACGTAGTCGACGTACTCGGTGATCGTCGGATGCTCCCCGCAGACCGGGCAGCTCGGATCGCGCTTGACCGCGACCTCGTCGATCGTCGTCCCGAGCGCGTCGAGCAGCAGCAGCCGGCCCTGGAGCGAGTCGCCGATCCCGAGCACGAGCTTGAGCGCCTCGTTCGCCTGCAGCGAGCCGACGATCCCCGGCAGGACGCCGAGCACGCCGCCCTCGGCGCAGCTCGGAGCGAGCTCCGGCGGCGGTGGGGTGGGGAAGAGGCAGCGGTAGCACGGGCCTTCGCCCGGGTTGAAGACGGTGACCTGGCCCTCGAAGCGGTAGATCGAGCCGTGGACGACGGGGATCCCGTGCCAGACGGACGCGTCGTTGACGAGGTAGCGCGTCGGGAAGTTGTCGGCGCCGTCGACGATCACGTCCCAGCCCTCGCCGAAGATGCGCTCGACGTTCTCGGACGTGAGCCGCTCCTCGTAGGTCTTGACCTCGACGTCGGGGTTGAGCGCCTGGATCGTCCGCTTCGCGGACTCGACCTTCGCCTCGCCGAGCGATTCGGTCGAGTGCACGATCTGGCGCTGCAGGTTCGAGTCGTCGACGACGTCGGCGTCGACGATGCCGAGCGTGCCGACGCCGGCTGCGGCGAGGTAGAGCGACGCGGGCGAGCCGAGCCCGCCGGCGCCGATCAGGAGCACGCGGCCGCCGAGCAGCCGCTCCTGGCCGGCCTCGCCGACCTCGGGGATCAGCAGATGCCGCGAGTAGCGGCGGCGCTGGTCGGGCGAGAGCGAGCGGGGCGTCTCGACCGGGAAGCCGTTTCGCTTCCAGTCCGTGAAACCGCCGGTGAGCGAGGTGACGTTCTCGTAGCCGAGGTCCTGCAGCGCCTTGGCGGCGAACGCGGAGCGCGAGCCGCCGGAGCAGTAGAGGACGATCTCGCGGGAGCGGTCGGGGACGAGGCCCTCGATCCGCGACTCGAGCTGGCCGCGCGGGACATGGACGGCGCCGGGGACGACGCCCTCCTCCCATTCCTCGCGCTCGCGTACGTCGACGAAGAGCGCCTCGCCCTGGCGCTCGCGCGCCTCGGCCGCGCCGACCTCGTCGATCTCTTCCTTCACGCGCGCGAGTAGTTCCCTGTAGGTGGCCATCACTCTCATAAACGGTAGCGCCGCCCTGGCGATTCCCGGGATGATCGGCGGATGCGCGTGCTGTTCTCGACGACGCCGCTCGATGGGCATTTCCGCCCGCTGCTCCCGCTCGCGAGAGCCCTGCGTGCGCGCGGCCACGAGATTGCGTTCGCCACGGCGGCCTCCTGGCATCCCGTCGTCGAGGCCGAGGGATTCGAGGCGCTCGCCGCCGGGGCGGACCACACGGCCGCCAGGGGCGTCAGATTGGACGCAGCCTGGGACGGGATCCAGGAGCTGCCGGCGCTCGACCGGCGGCCGTACGTCTTCTCGTACCTCTTCGCGCAGGGCCATGCGCCGCTGAAGCTGCCGGCACTGCTCGACGTGGCACGCGCGTGGCACGCGCAGGCGATCGTGTACGAGAGCGGCGACCTCGCGGCACCGGTCGTCGCCGCCTCGCTCCGGCTTCCGTCCGTCAACCACGGGTTCGGGACGATGGTGTCGCTCTCGATCCTGGAGCGCGCCGCCCCGGCCGTCGCGACGCTCTGGCGCTCGGCGGGGCTGGAGCCGGCCCCGTACGCGGGCGCGTTCGAGGGGCTCTACGTGGACGTCGTCCCGGCGTTGCTCGCGGACGAACTGCCGCTCTGCCCGAGCATCCGGCTGCGGCTCGCGGACGGCGAGCCGGTCGATCCACCGCCGTGGCTCGAGCGGCTGCCGCGCCCGCTCGTCTACGCGACCATGGGCACCGTCTTCAACCGGCCCGCGTCCTTTGCGCCGCTCGTCGACGGGCTTGCGAGCGCTGGTGTGGGGGCGCTGCTCACCGTCGGCCGCAACGTCGATCCGTCCGAGCTCGGCGACGTGCCCCCGGCGATCCGAGTCGAGCAGTTCGTCCCGCAGGGCCAGGTGCTCGCGTCCTGCGCGGCTGTGGTCTCGCACGGCGGCTCGGGCACGGTGCTCGGCACCCTCGCGGCGGGGCTGCCGCTCGTGCTGCTCCCGCAGGGCGCCGACCAGTTCGAGAACGCGGTCCGCTGCGAGCGCGCGGGCGCCGCCGTCGTGCTCGCTCCGGACGAGGTCACGGGGGACGCGGTTGCGGCCGCCGTGCGGCTCGTGCTGTCCGAGCCGGCGTACGCGGAAGCGGCGCGCGTGATCGCCGCCGAATTCGCGGCGATGGGGACAGCCGAGGAGGCCGCCGGAGCGGTCGAGGAGCACGTGGGCGGTCGCTAGTGTGGCCGCGTGTCTGCACGCACCCGCACCGTGCTGGTCGTGGCCGTGCTGGCAGCGGTCGCCGCCGCGGTCGTCGTCGGTGCGGCGGCGCTCACCGCCGACGAGGTCGAGGGCGCGTCGACCGCCGAGGCGGCGCCGACGCCGCGTGAAGGCGTTCCGCCGTTCGAGCTCGCACTCGGGGTCCGCGACGACGCAGAGGCGACTGACCTGCGGCGCGCAGCGGCGCTCCTCGCCGACGGGAAGCGGCAGCAGGCAGCGGCCATCTTCACGCGCTACGACTCGCTCGAGGCGAAGCTCGGCGCCGCCTTCGCCGCCTGGCCGGCGAGCGAGGACCGGATCGAGCAGCTCGGCGCCCTCTATCCCCGAAGCTCGTTCGTGCAGCTCCACGTCGGGCTGTCCCGCTTCTGGGCGGGCACGAGCGGCGCGCTGACCGCGTGGCGCGAGGCGCGCGACGTCGAGCCGGACACGCCGTACGCGGTCCGCGCGGGGGACTTCATCCACGCGCGGGACTTCGCGCCCGGCCTGCCCGGCTTCGTCGTCAGCTTCGACTACCGGATCGAGGGCAAGACGCCCGCCGAGCAGCTGCACCGGCTCGCCGCCGACCGGACGCTGCGCGGGCGGCTGCTCTACGGGATCGCCCTGCAGGGGCTCGGCCGCCCGGTCTCCGCGCGCCGCGCGTTCGCGGAAGCCCGGGAGCTGGCGCCGAACAACGTCGACGCGCTCGTCGCCGATGCGGTCGGTCGCTACGACAAGGGAAATCCGTCGGCGTCGTTCTCCCGCCTCGGCCCGCTCAGCCGCCGCTTCCCGCACGCAGCGACGGTGCGTTTCCATCTCGGCGTGCTGCTGCTCTGGCAGAAGAACGTCAAGGAGGCGATTCGCCAGCTCGAGCTGGCGCGCACGGCCGAGCCGGGCAGCAAGATCGCTGCCGAGGCGAAGCGCTACCTCGATGCGGTTCGCAACGCGGGGACCTCCTGATCCAAAGATGGGCCGAACGGCCTATGGCGCTTCGGGGCGGTCTTTGGCAAGCTCTCGCAGCTTTGTAAGGAGAGTGTTGCGAATTGCCAGAGTCGCGACTACTCTCAGAGCGCGATCGGAGGGGGAGCCGAAGTGAGCGCAGGGGGAACCATCAGCACTGTCGAGCAGCAGGGATTCGACGTCCTCGCGACCAGCGAGGCGAAAGCCCTGCTCGAGAGCGGCAAGCAGGCGGGCAAGCTGATCGCAGAGGACATCGCGATCGCGCTCGACGAGCTCGACCTGGACGCCGCGCAGATGGACGAGTTCTACGCGACGCTCGAGGAGCTGAAGATCGAGGTCGTCGATCGCGACGAGCCCGAGGCCGAGGTCGAGGAGGCGCGCGAGGTCTCGACCGACACGTTGCAGCTCTTCCTCAAGGACATCGGCAAGGTGCCGCTGCTGACCGCGGCGCAGGAAGTCGAGCTGGCGAAGCGGATCGAGCGCGGCGAGCACGCCGCCAAGCAGGCGATGGTGGAGGCGAATCTCCGCCTCGTCGTCTCGATCGCGAAGCGCTACCGCAACCAGGGCCTCCCGTTCCTCGACCTGATCCAGGAAGGGACGATCGGCCTCGTCCGCGCCGCCGAGAAGTTCGACTACCGCAAGGGCTTCAAGTTCTCGACCTACGCGACCTGGTGGATCCGCCAGGCGGTCGCCCGCGCGCTCGCCGACAAGGCGCGCACGATCCGGATGCCCGTGCACGTGGTCGAGAAGCTGAACAAGATCGTGCGCACGGAGCGGGCGCTGCGCGCCAAGCTCGGCCGCGAGCCGAGTGCGATCGAGATCGGGATGGAGCTCGACCTGCAGCCGGAGGAGATCGACCAGATCCGCCGCAGCGCGCAGACGCCGATCTCGCTCGAGAAGCCGGTCGGCGACGAGGACGAGTCCGAGTTCGGGCACTTCCTCACCGACGAGACGATGCCGCTGCCCGACGAGGTGGCCGAGGAGACGCTCCGCAACGAGGCGCTCCGCTCGATCCTGAAGTCGCTCTCGCACCGCGAGCGGCGCGTGCTCGAGCTGCGCTACGGGCTCGACGGCGAGCAGCCGCGGACGCTCGACGAGGTCGGGAAGGCGTTCAACGTCACCCGCGAGCGGATCCGGCAGATCGAGAACCAGGGCCTGAAGAAGCTGCGGGCGCTCGCGCTCGCCGCCCAGCTCCGCGACGTCGCTTAGTCCAGCGCCGCCCGCGCGGCTCTGACTAGACTCGCCGCCGTGAGCCAGCTGCCCCAGGAGTGGTCGGACGAGCTCGGCGAGCTGCTGAGCATTCCGTCCGTCAGCGCCGACCCGGCCCACTCCGGCGACGTCGTCCAGGCGGCCGAGTGGGTCGCGGACAAGGTGCGCCGCAGCGGCGGCGAGGCGGAGCTCGTGCCGTACGGCGAGCGGCCGCTGGTCGTCGGTGAGATCCGCGCCTCGAACGGCGCCGACGGCGCGCCGACGATCCTCTGCTACGGCCACTTCGACGTCCAGCCGCCGGCCCCGCTCGAGCTCTGGGAGTCCGATCCGTTCCAGGCCACCGTCCGCGACGAGTGGCTCTACGCGCGCGGAGTCGCCGACGACAAGGGCCAGCTCTGGATGCTGCTCCACGCCGCCGGGCTGCTGGCGGCGGACGGCGCGCTTCCGGTCAACATCCGCATCGTCTCGGACGGCGAGGAGGAGGTCGGCGGGCAGTCGATCGTCGAGTTCCTGCAGCAGGACGAGCGCGGCGCCGACGCCTGTGTGATCTTCGACGGCGGCATGGAGTCGCGCACGCTGCCTGCGCTGTCGGTCGCGACCCGCGGTCTCGCCGCCTTCAACCTGCACGTGAAGACCGGTCAGCGCGACCTCCACTCCGGGATGTACGGCAACGCGGCGCTGAACGCGATCCACGCGCTGCATCAGACGCTGGCCGGGATCCTGCCGCGCGACGGCCGCGTGCCGGAAGCGCTCCGGGTCGGGATCGCGCCCGTCACCGACGAGGAGCGCGCGGGCTGGGCGATGCAGCCCGCCGGCGCCGACGTCCTCCGTGAGGCCGGGGCGGTGCCGTATGACCCGAAGGCGGCGGAGGAGTTCTACCTCCGCACGACCGCCGAGCCCTCCGTCGAGGTGAGCGGCATTTTCGGCGGCAAGCCCGGGCTCAAGAACACGACCGTGATCAGCGAGGCGCAGGCGAACTTCACCGTGCGGCTCGCGCCCGGCCAGTCGCCGACGGCCGTCGCGCCCGAGGTCGAGCGGCTCCTGCACGAGGCCGCGCCGGACGGTGCCACGATTCGAGGTCGAGGAGCAGCCGGGCTCGACGCGGCCCGGGCTCGTCGCCGCCGACGCGCCCGTGATCAAGATCGCGCAGGACGCGTTCGAGCACGCATTCGGGATCAGGCCGATCCTCACCCGCTCCGGCGGCACGCTCCCGATCGTGCCCGCGCTCGGCGACAAGGGCATCCCGACGATCCTGACGGGGTTCGCGCTGCCGGAGAGCAACGTCCACTCGCCGAACGAGCGGATGCTCGTCGAGTTCTTCCCGCGCGGCGTCGACACGATCAAGGAGCTCTACACCCGCCTTGGCGACCTCTCCTAAGGCCGAGTTCGTCACGCCGCTCGCCGCCGAGCTGGCGGCCGACGTCGCTCGACCGCCTGCTCCGCTACGTCCGCATCGACACGCAGTCGGCCCACGGGGTCGACGCGTCTCCGTCGACCGAGAAGCAGCTCGACCTCTGCCGGCTGCTGCGCGACGAGCTGGAGGAGATCGGGCTCGAGGACGTCAGGCTCGACGAGTTCGGCTACGTCTACGGCTCGCTGCCCGGCGTCGAGTCGGCGCCCGCGATCGGCTACATCGCGCACGTGGACACCTCGCCGGACGTGACCGGGACCGGCGTCGACCCGCAGGTGCACGAGGCGTACGACGGCGGCACGATCGAGCTCCCCGGCGACACCAGCGTCGTGCTCGACCCGGAGGAGCTGCCGCTGCTGAAGAAGAAGGTCGGCCACGACATCGTCACCACCGACGGGACGACGCTGCTCGGAGCCGACGACAAGGCCGGCGTGGCCGAGATCATGGCCGCCGTCGCGTATCTGAAGCGCCACCCCGAGCTCGAGCACGCACCGATCCGCGTCTGCTTCACCGTCGACGAGGAGGTCGCGGGCGGCGCCGACCACCTCGAGATCGAGCGCTTCGGCGCGCGCTACGCCTACACGCTCGACGGCGCCGAGCTCGGCGAGATCGAGGCGGAGACGTTCAACGCGTCGAAGGTGACCGTGACGATCCGCGGCCGCTCGACGCATCCGGGCACGGCCAAGGGGCAGCTCGTGAACGCGATCAAGCTCGCCGCCGACCTGGTCTCCGGCCTGCCGCGGGACGAGCTCTCGCCCGAGACGACCGAGGAGCGGGAGGGCTTCGTCCATCCGACGAGGTTCTCGGGCGGCGCCGAGGAAGCGGTCGTCGAGTTCATCGTCCGCGACCACGACGCCGCGAAGATGACCGAGCACGTCGCCCTGATCCGCCGCCTCGCCGACGAGGTCCGCGAGCGCGAGCCGCGGGCGTCGATCGAGATTGAGGAAGAGGAGCAGTACCGGAACATGGGCGAGGTGATCGACCAGCACCCGGAGGTGATCGAGGCGGCGGTCGAGGCCGTGCGCCGGCTCGGCGTCGAGCCCGTGCACACGATCATCCGCGGCGGCACCGACGGCGCCCGCCTCTCGCACCGCGGCCTGCCGACGCCGAACCTCTTCACCGGCGGCTCCGAGTACCACTCCCGCCGCGAGTGGGCGAGCGTGCAGGACATGGCCGCCGCCGCCGCGATGCTCGTCGAGCTCGCCCAGGTCTGGGCCGAGCGCTGACTTCTTGCGCAGGTTCCGAATCTGCGGGAGCAGATCCGGAACGCGCGAAGACCCCTAAAGGGGGCCGCTTCGCGGCCCAAGCTCAGCGCTCCGCCTGAGCGCGGCTCAGTCCCAGGGCGGCGGGTTGTGCACCCAGCGGCCGCCGACCATCGTCGCGACGACCTGCAGCTCGCGCAGCTCCTCCGGCTCGACGGCGAACGGGTCGCGATCGAGCACGACGAGGTCGGCGAGCAGCCCCGGCAGAAGCCGGCCGCGCCGCCGTTCGTCGCCGGAGAGGAAGGTCGGAGCGACGCACGTGGCGTGCAGCGCCTGCTCGACCGTCAGCGTCTCTTCCGGCCGCCAGGCCGGCCGCTCGTCGATCGAGCGGAGCACGCCGGCGGCGACGCCCGCGATCGGGTCGAGCTCCTCGACGGGCGCGTCCGAGCCGTTCGCCACCAGCGCCCCCGACTCGAGCAGCGAGCGGAAGGAATAGGTGCCCGCGAGACGGTCTGCCCAGAGCCGGTCGGCGATGTCCCGATCGGACGGAGCGTGCGAGAACTGAACCGAGCAGGCGATCCCGAGCTCGGCGAAGCGGGGCAGGTCCTCGGGCGCCAGGCACTGCGCGTGCTCGATCCGGTGGCGCAGGCCCTTCGGCTCCCAGTCGGCGCGGGTCGCCTCGAAGGCGTCGAGCGCGTTTCGGTTCGCCTGGTCGCCGATCGCATGGACGCCGACCGGCCAGCCACGCTCCGCCGCGCGGCGGATGATCTCCTCGAGCTCGGTGCGGCTGGTGATCTCGACGCCGCTCCCGTCGGTCATCAGAGCGGTCTGCGAGCCGAGCGTGCCGTCCATGAAGCACTTCAGGTAGCCGATGCGCAGGTACTCGTCGCCGAAGCCCGAGCGGAGCGAGAGCGCTCCCGCCGCGTCGAGTTGCTCGTGCGGGATCGAGCCCCAGACGCGCAGCGAGAGGTTCCCCTCGTCGCGGAGGCGCTGGAAGATCCCCGGCGCGCCGAGCCAGCCGTCCTTGTCGTGGATCGCACCCACCCCGCGTGAGTTGGCGAGCTTGAGCCCGGCGCGTGTCGCCTCGACCCACTCCTCCTCGGTCGTGAGCACGTAGCGGTCGCGGAAGCGCCAGGCCGACTCCTCGCGCAGGATCCCCGTCGGCTCGCCCGCCGCGTCGCGCTCGACGACGCCGCCGTGGACGTCGAGGTCGCCGCCGGCAACGGCGAGCGCCGCCGAGTTGAGCCAGGCGGAGTGGTAGTCCTTCGAGATCAGGATCGTCGGCGTGTCGCCGGTGACCTCGTCGAGCATCTCCTTCGTCGGCTCGACCTGCGGCTGCCAGTCGCCGTCGCGCCAGCCGTAGCCGCGCAGCCAGCGCCCCGGCGCGACCTCGGCCTCGCGCACGCGGGCGAGCGCCTCCTCGATCGACGCGCAGCCGTCCAGCTTCACCTGGCGCTGCGCGAGCGACCACGTCGGGAAGTGGACGTGCGAGTCCGTGAAGGCGGGGAGGACGCAGCGGCCGCCGAGGTTGACGACGTCCGGGCTGGCGAGCGCGGTCTCGTGGACGCCGACGCCGCCCGCGACGAACGCGCCGGCGATCGCGAGCGCCCGTCCGGCCGGCAGCGACGGATCGAGCGTGCGGACGACTCCGTTCTCCAGAATCACGGCGCTGAGCCTAGCCCGTACAGAACCCTTCCACTCTCCTTCCACCCTCTTAACGACGAGCGGGGAATGCTCACCGGATCCGCAGGAGTCTCGGGATCTCAGGTGTCCTCTCGGCCTCGGCGCTGGTTTGGGTCGTCGCCGGCGTAGCCGCGATCGCAGCGGCGCCGACAGCGATCACCGGCCCGGTCAGCGCGGTCGGCCCGACCTCGGCGACGGTGAGCGGCACCGTCAATCCGGGCGCGCAGGCGACGACCTGGTACGTCGAGTACGGGACGAGCACGAGCTACGGCTCGCAGTCCGCGAGCGCGAGCGTCGGGTCCGGCTCGGCGAACGTCGCCGTCTCCCGCGCGCTCTCCGGGCTCGCCTCCGGGACGACCTACCACTACCGCGTCGTCGCCACGAACGGCGCCGGCACGAGCCGCGGCGCGGACGGGATCTTCGCCACGTCCGCCGCGCCGGCGGCCGCCACCGGCAGCGCGACGAACGTGACGACGAGCTCGGCGACGCTGAACGGGACCGTCGACCCGAACGGCCGCGCGACGTCTGGTACTTCGAGTACGGCACGAGCACGAGCTACGGCTCGAAGACGGCGGAGCACAGCGCCGGCTCCGGCGGGAGCGCCGTCCCGGTCACGATCGGCGTCTCGGGTCTCACGCGCGGGCGGGTCTACCACTACCGGCTCGTCGCGACGAGCGACGCGGGCACGAGCCGCGGCGCCGACCAGACGTTCTCCACCGTCGGCGCGCCGTCGGTCACGACGGACGCGGCGAGCTCGGTCGCGCCGACCTCCGCACGCCTGAACGGACGAGTGACGCCGAACGGGGCAGCCACGAGCTGGTACTTCGAGTACGGCACGACGACGCGCTACGGCTCCCGGACTCCGACCAAGAACGCAGGCTCCGGCACGAGCGCCGCCAAGGTCTCGTTCTCGCTCACGGGCCTGCGCCGGACGACCACCTACCACTACCGGCTCGTGGCGGCGAACGGCTCGGGCACGACGGCCGGCGGCGACCGCTCCTTCTCGACGTCGCTCGCGCCCGCCGTCCGCACGGGCGCGGCGCAGAGCGTCGGGACGACGACGGCGACGCTGACCGGCACGACCGACCCGCGCGGCCGGGCGACGACCTGGTGGTTCGAGTACGGCACGACGACTCGCTACGGCTCGACAACGCCGTCGCGGAGCGCCGGCTCGGGCGTCGTCACGCGGACGGTCACGGCCGCGGTCACCGGCCTCGCGGCGGGGGAGACGTACCACTTCCGGCTCGTCGCGAAGAGCGACGCCGGCACCTCCTACGGCGGCGACGCAACGCTCGCGACCATCGGCGTCACGCTGGTCGCGCCTGCGCTCAACGTCGTCTACGGGCGCGGGATCATGCTCAGCGGCGTCGTGCCGACGAGACGGGGCGGAGAGAACGTCACGCTGCTGGCGCAGTCACTCGGCGAGAGCTCGTTCCGCTCGGTCGTCACGATCATCACCGCAGCCGACGGGAGCTGGCGCTATCTCGCGAAGCCCCGGATCCAGACGGCATACGCGGCGAGCTGGAACCACGGCCAGAGCGCGCAGCAGATCGTCGCCGTGCGGCCCGCGATCGCGCTCCGCCGAACGGCCACCGGACGCTTCTCGACGCGCGTCACCGGTGCGCGGTCGTTCGCCGGGCGTCTCGTGCAGCTGCAGCGGCGCACCGCGGCCGGACGCTGGGTGACCGTCAAGCGGGTGCGCCTGAACGCTCGCTCGGCCCGCCTGTTCAAGGCGACGCTCCCCGCCGGGACGTCGCGCCTGCGGATTGCGATGAGCGTGAACCAGGCCGGCGCCGGCTACCTCGCCGGCTTCAGCCGGACGATCGTCTTCCGCCGCGCCTGAGTTCCGGCGTATCCTGCGCTGATGCGCAGCCGGACGCCGCTCCTCCTCGTCCTGCTCGCGCTCGTGCTCGTGCTGGCGGGGTTCGTCCGGCCATCGCAGAACGACGCGAACGAGCCGCTGCGCGTCCTCTTCGTCGGCAACAGCCTCACGCACACCAACGACCTGCCTGCCGTCGTCGCCATGCTTGCCCGCAAGGGCGGCACCGCGATCGAGTACGAGACGATCGCACCCGGCGGCTTCAGCCTCGAGGATCACTGGAACGCGGGAGACGTGCCGGCCGCGATTGCGACGGACAAGTGGGACGCAGTCGTGATGCAGCAGGGGCCGTCGGCGCTGCCGGAGAGCCAGGTCAACCTGCGCGAGTGGGCGGAGCGGCTCGCGGACCTCGCGCGGGAGCACGGGACAAGGCCGGCGCTGTTCACCGTCTGGCCCGAGCGCTACCGCGTCAACGCCCTCAGCGATGTGATCGTGTCCTACAAGAACGCGGCCAGGGCCGCGCGCGCAGAGCTCTATCCGGCCGGTCTCGCCTGGCAGCTGGCGTGGAGCCGGGCACGGAGCCTGCCGCTCTACGGCCCGGACGGGTTCCACCCGAGCCCGCTCGGCACGTATCTGGCCGCGCTCGTCGTCACCGCCGGCTTGACCGGGAAGCCGCTGCCGCCCGCGGCTGCGTTCTCGATCAACCGGCCCGGCTTCAAGCTGACGGTCTCTGCGGCGCGGGCGCGCATCCTCCGCAAGGCTGCGGTCGACGCCCGGACGGCCGCGAGGTGAGCGACGCCCGCCGCGCCGCCCTGTCGGCGCTGATCGATCACGCTCCGACCTTTCCTCCGGCGAGCCTGTCGACCCCGGACGCCCTCGACGAGGACCGCCGCGCCCGCGCCGGCGAGCACGCCTGGATGCTGGCCCGGCTCGTCTGGCCCGCCTCGCGCCTGGACGAGCTCGAGGGCGAGGATCGGGCGCTGTCGGTGGTGCTGGATGCGCCGTACCGAGGAGACGTGCGGGCCGAGGTCGTCGAGACGCGCTGGGACGCCGGTCTCGACGACCTTCTTGGCGAGGCGTACGTCGAGCTGCCGCTCGGCGACGGGCTGGAGGAGAAGGTCGCAGCACTCGCCGAGCGAGGCCTGTGGGCGAAGGTGCGGTGCGGCGGCGCCGAGGTGCCGACTGCGGCTGCGCTCGGCCGGTTCCTCTCGGCCTGCCGTGCCGCCCGCGTCCCGTTCAAGGCGACCGCCGGCCTGCACCATCCCCTGGCCGTCGACGGCGGGCACGGCTTCCTCAACGTGATCGCGGCCTGCGCGTTCGACGATGCCGCGGCGTTGAGCGAGACGGTCGAGCTCGGCCCCGCGGGCCTGCGCTGGCGCGACCGCGTCGCCGGCTCCGACGAGCTCGAGCGCGTGCGCCGCGAGCAGCTGGTCGCCGTCGGCAGCTGCTCCTTCTCCGAGCCCGTCGACGACCTGAAGCAGCTCGGCGTCCTGTGACGCAGGGGTTCGGCACGTTCGTGCGCGGCGGCACCGCGCACCTCGGGTTCCGCTCCGGCGACACCGTCGTCGACCTGGGCGAGGGCTCGCTCGACGAGCTGTTGCCGCAGGGGCGGGCCGCCTGGGAGCGCGCCACCGAGCAGGCGCTCGCGGCGGCCGCCGCGGGCGACGCGATCTCGCTCGACGAGGTTGCGCCGCAGCTGCCGTTCACCGTCGCGGACTACGTCGACTTCTACTCCTCGCTCGAGCACGCGACGAACCTCGGCCGGATGTTCCGTCCCGACTCGGAGCCGCTGCTGCCGAACTGGCGTCACCTGCCGGTCGGCTACCACGGCCGGGCCGGAACGGTCGTCGTCAGCGGCACGCCGATCAGGCGGCCGCGGGGGCAGGCGAAGCCTCCGGACGCGGACGCGCCCGTCTACGGCCCGTCGCGACGCCTCGACATCGAGCTCGAGCTCGGCTTCGTCGTCGGGGTGCCGAGCACGCAGGGCGAGCCGGTGCCGACGAGCGCGTTCGCAGATCACGTCTTCGGCGTCGTGCTCGTCAACGACTGGAGCGCGCGCGACATCCAGGCCTGGGAGTACGTCCCGCTCGGGCCGTTCCTCGGCAAGAGCTTCGCCACGTCGGTCTCCGCGTGGGTGACGCCGCTGGCGCTGCTCGAGGATCGCCGCGTCGCCGCACCGCCGCAGGAGCCGGAGCCGTTGCCACACCTTCGCGTCGAGGGCGACTGGGCCTACGACCTGCCGCTCGAGGTGGAGCTGAACGGCGCCGTGATCTCGCGCGGGAACGCGCGCGGCCTCTACTGGACGATGCCGCAGCAGCTCGCACACGCGACGTCGAACGGGGCGAGCATCCGCACCGGCGACCTGATGGCGTCGGGAACGATCTCCGGGGCCGAGCGCGGCAGCGAGGGCAGCCTGATCGAACTGACGTGGAACGGCAGCGAGCCGGTCCGGCTCGGCGACGGCGGCGAGCGGACGTTCCTCGAGGACGGCGACGAGGTGGTGCTCCGCGGCGAGCCGCTGGGCGAGGTGCGCGGCCGCATTCTTCCCGCGTAGTGGCGTGGCGCTCCCAGCTCTGTCGCGGCCGTGCGCCATCCCGGCGAGCCGCGCGTCCTCTGCTCAGGCGCAGCGATCGCGACTGGCGCCTCCCGCGACGTCTCGTGCCGGAAGGCGGTCTGGGCGGCAGGATGCGACAACCGCTCGTGCCTGCGTTGGAGCAGAGGCTCGGGACGCGGATCTGGCTCCTGCGGAGGCTGGCCTCGTCGGAGGACGAGGCCACCGAGCGGATCGAAGAGGTCGTCTCGAGGTCGAGCCGGCTCGACCGAGCTGGGTCCGCCGGCGCACGGACGCTGGGTCGGCCGCGCGAGCTCGACGGCCTCCGGCTGCGCGACGAGGGGGAACGCGGAGCGTGCTCCTGGCCGAGCTACCTCGACGCGCTCGAGCGCGGCGAGGTGCCCCAGGAGCGCGCGCCGTGGGCGCGGCCGGGCTGGCTCGGCGACGTCCGCGCATGGCTCGAGCGTGAGGTGTCCAGGCTCGGCCGCTCGCTCCGCGGGATCGAGCAGATCAAGCACTGGAGCATCTCGTCGGTGCTGCGGATCGAGACCGACGGCCCCGACCTCTACTTCAAGGTGTCGGCCCGGCTCCCGCTCTGGGTCGAGGAGGCGCCGGTGACCGCGATGCTCGCCGAGCGGTTCCCGGGCTACGTCCCGGCGCCCCTTGGCCGTCGAGCCCGAGCGGGGCTGGATGCTGCTGGCGGACTTCGGCGACCTCCTCGGCTGGAACCCGCCGCTCGACGTCCACGAGGAGCTCTTTCGCGCGCTTTGCAGGCCTGCAGCGTCGTTCGGCGGAGCATCACGGGCGAACTGCTCGCCGCCAGCTGCTGTCGACCGGCGGCTCGACGTGCTCGAGGCGTCAGGTCGATCCGCTCCTGACCGATCGCCGCCGCCGTCCACGTCTGACAGCGGAGGAGGTCGCGAGCTCGCGGCGGCTCGCACCGGAGCTGAAGGACGCCTGCCGCCGGCTCGCCGGCTGCCGGCATGCCGCACGCACTCGTCCACGGCGACCTCCATCCCGGCAACGTCGCCCGGCTGGACGGTGAGCTCGCGTACTTCGACTGGACGGACGCGTGCATCGCGCATCCCTTCATCGACCTCCAGTCGCTGCAGTGGCAGAAGGACGAAGCGACCCGGGCAGCGCTGCTCGACGCCTATCTCGGCGCGTGGGAGGGCGTCGAGTCGCCCGAACGGCTCCGCGAGGCCGCCGCGCTCGGCCGCAATCGTGACCCCGCTGCACCACGCCGTCTCCTACCAGCAGATCGTCGCCGACCTCGAGCCGGCCGCCAGGCCGGAGCTGGACGCCACGCACCAATTTCTGCGCGAGATCCTGGCCCGCACGCGGCACTGGTCGAACGGCTAGACCTGGTAGACGACGTCCGTGTTTCGTCCAATACTGGATCGATGCGGTCGCCGCTCCCGCTTCTCGTGTTGGTGCTCGCCCTCGCCGGCGGCGCATCCGCGGCACAGGGCGAGCCGGACGCCGTCAACAAGCCGCTGCTCGGGATCGCGGGGCAGGCCGATCGGTTCGAGAGCCAGACGGGCCAGGACTCCCAGGTGCGGCACATCTTCCTCGGCTGGGGGCAGGGCAGCAGCTGGGGATCGCCCTTCGCCCAGCTCCTCGCCGGCCTGAAGCCGATCCCGATGATCCACATCGGCACCGACCGGGGCCGCGCCCGCATCGAGGCGATCACCCCGGCCGGGATCGCGGCGGGCCGCGGCGATGCGTATCTGGTCGCGCTCAACCAGGCGATCGCCGCGTACGGCGGCCAGGTCTTCGTGCGCGTGATGGCGGAGATGAACAACCCGCGGAACCTCTATGCGCCGACGCGGCTGAACGGCGCCTCGAAGGGGCCGTCGCACTCGGCGGCCGCGTACAAGCAGGCGTTCCGGCGCGCGTACCTGATCCTCCACGGCGGCGATGTCGACGCGATGCTCCGCAGGCTCGGGCAGCGGCCTGTCGGCCGCGAGCTGGCCGTCAACCCGACGACGGCGCTGACCGTGATCTGGAACCCGATCGCAGGCCTCGACGCCGACAGCCCTCGGCCCGCGCAGGCTTTTTATCCCGGCGACGCCTATGTCGACATGGTCGGGAACGACATGTTCGCGAGCCGGACGGGCGTCGCCTCGCACGCCGCGAACGAGGCGCTCTACCGCGCCCATCCGGACAAGCCCTACGCGCTGCCGGAGTGGGGGCTCTCGATCGACGACCCCGGGTTCGTCGCGAAGATCTGCACGTTCCTGAAGACCCGGCCGCGGACGAAGCTGGCGGCGTACTACGACGCCCGGCCGAGGTCACCCTACGACCTCGGCTCGAAGGCGGCGTCGCGGTCGGAGTACCGCCGCTGCATCACCCCGCTCGGCGCCAAGGCTCCGTTGATCCAGCCCGGGCTGCCGACGAGCGCGCAGCTGCGGCTGACCGCTGTCCCGGCGAGAGGGCAGGCTCCGCTCGACGTCACCTTCGAGCCGCACGCGAACCTGGCCAAGCCGGTCCTTCGCTCGGTGCTCACGTTCGGTGACGGCAAGGTGGAGGAGCGGAGCGGTCCGCCGCCGGACACGGTCACGCACACCTATGCGAAGGACGGCGTCTACACCGCCACGCTGACGGTCTACCTCGAGCCACCCTTCATCCTCACCGCCATCCGCAACGTCGCCCAGACCCGGGTGAAGGTCGGCAGGAAGGCGGCCGAGCCGCTCCGGCTGGCGGCCAGGCCGAGCTCCGGCAGGGCGCCGTTCTCGGTCAGCTTCCGGGCGACCGTCACCGTGCAGGGAACGAGCTGGGACTTCATCCCGGGCGACGGCACGAGCCGGTCCGGCCAGGGCAGGCCGCCGCGCTTCCTCGGGCACACCTACACGACGCCGGGGATCTACCGCGCCGTCCTCGTCGTCCACCTGGGACAGAACGAGCGCCTGCTCTCGTACGTCGACGTTCGCGTGCGGTAGCGACGGCCTGGAAGCCGGGCGCGAGCCCGTACAATCGCCGCGTGCCCTGGGACGCCCTCACCGACGAGCAGCGCGAGATCCGCGAGCTCGTCCGCACGCTCGCGCGCGAGCGCGTGGCGCCGCGCGCGGCCGAGATCGACGAGTCACACGAGTTCCCGTGGGACATCGTCGAGCTCTTCCGCGAGCACGAGATCTTCGGCCTGCTCTTCGACGAGGAGCACGGTGGCTCCGGCACCGGGACGCTGCTGGCGCTCGTCGCGATCGAGGAGGTCTCGAAGGTCTGCGCGACGAGCGGCCTCCTGCTCGCCGTTCAGGAGCTCGGCTCGCTCGGCCTCAAGCTCGCCGGCTCGCAGGCGCAGAAGGACGCGTACCTGCCGAGGCTCGCGAGCGGCGAATGGCTGCCCGCGTACGCGCTGACGGAGGCCGGCTCCGGCTCCGACTCGGCCGCGATGCGGACGACCGCGGTCCGCGACGGCGACGAGTACGTGCTCAACGGCAGCAAGCGCTTCATCACCAACGCCGGCGTCGCCAACCTCTACACCGTCTTCGCCAAGACCGATCCGGACGGGGGCCATGCGGGCATCTCCGCATTCCTCGTCGAGTCGGACGCGCCCGGCTTCGCGGTCGCGCGGCTGGAGCCGAAGATGGGCATCTCGGGCTCGACGACCGGCGAGCTCACCTTCGACGACTGTCGCATCCCCGCCGCGAACCTGCTCGGCGAGGAGGGTGAGGGCTTCAAGATCGCGATGCGCATCCTCGACCGCTCGCGCCCGGGCGTCGCCGCGCAGGCGCTCGGCATCGCGCAGGGCGCCACCGACTACGCGCTCGAGTACGCGAAGACGCGCGAGACGATGGGCAAGCCGATCGCTCAGCACCAGCTGATCCAGGCCAAGCTCGCCGACATGGAGACCGAAACGGAGGCTGCGCGCGGGCTGCTGTACCGCTTCGGCCAGATGTGTGACGCCGGCGTCGACGGCTCCGAGCTGACGAAGGCCTCGGCGCAGGCGAAGCTGAAGTGCGGCGACGTCGCGATGTGGGTCGCCACCGAGGCCGTCCAGATCCTCGGCGGCTACGGCTACATCAAGGAGTACCCGGTCGAGCGCTTCATGCGCGACGCCAAGATCACGCAGATCTACGAGGGGACGCAGGAGGTGCAGCGACTCGTGATCGCCCGCGAGATGCTGCGCGAGAGCCGCGCCTTCCTCCTCGCCGGCGTCGGCTAGATGCCGGACCTTGCGGAGAGCTTCGGCCGCGCTGCGGAGGAGTACGAGCTCGGGCGACCCGAGTACGCCGAAGCGGCGATCGACGCGGTCGGGCTCGCCCCGGACTCGGTCGTGCTCGACCTCGCCGCCGGCACCGGCAAGCTGACGCGGCAGCTCGTGCCGCGGTTCGCGCGGGTTGTCGCGGTGGAGCCGCTGGACGGGATGCGGGCAGTCCTCGAGCGCGTCGTGCCGGAGGCGGAGACGCTCAGCGGCAGCGCCGACGCGATCCCGCTCGAGGACGACGCTGTCGACGCGGTCTTCGTCGCGGAGGCGTTCCACTGGTTCGCGAGCGCCGCGACGCTGGCCGAGCTCGCGCGCGTCCTCCGGCCGCGCGGGACGCTGGCGATCCTCTTCAACCACGCCGACCGCGACTTCGAGCCGCCGCTGCCGGAGGCGTTCTGGGAGGCGTACCGCGCAGCCGCGATCCAGAAGCCGCCGGAGCAGACCGTCAGCTCCGGGCTCTGGAAGACGCCCTTCCCCGGGCCGTTCGAGCCCCTCTTCGAGGAGAGCTTCCCGAACCCGGTCGAGCTCGACCGGGCGCAGGTCCTGGCGCAGGCGTCGTCGTGGAGCATGATCGCGGCGCTGCCCGAGGCCGAGCGCTCGGCGCTCCTCGCGCGGCTCGGCGAGCTCCTGCCCGAGGGCGTGTACCGGCATCCGCTCCGGACGGAGCTGTACCGCACGCGTCTGCGCTAGAGGCGGCCGATGCAGTACGGGTCGGGCGGCGGGTTCGAGCGGAGCAGCTCGTTCAGGTACCGGCCTGCGTCGTCACCGACGGCGAACCCCCAGCCAAGCCGCGCGGTGATCGAGCCCATCGTCGCGAGCGCCGCGCTTGTCGGCCTCGCACTCGTCGGCGATGCCCGTCGCGTGCGCCGCCTCGTGGGCGAGGACGAAGAGGCCACGGGCGAACGCCTCCGTCCCGATCCGCTCCTGGGCGATGCCCTCGCAGCGCCAGGTCCGCATCGTGATCGTCGTGCCGCCCCACGTCCAGTAGCCGGTCGCGCCCGCGAGGTTGGGATCGCTCGGCCAGGCGGCGTCGGTGCGGCAGAAGACGGACGTGACGTTGGATGACCGCCACGGCCGCGACGAGATCTGGGCGCTGGTACCCCGGAGCCGGCGGTGTCGGAATGGGGATCGGGGCAGGCGGAGTGGTCGGCGGCGGCACGGGCGCCGGCTGGGGCTGCGGCTGGCGGCTGAGGCGGCGGCTGGGGCTCCGGCTGCACGACGGCGGGACGAAGGTGGATGCCGGGCGTGTGCGGTGCTCCCTCGCTCGTGACCGGACGCCCGTCGTCGTCGAGATAGACGCCGGCACCGCCCGAGAGGTACGGGATCAGCAGCTGCTCGGTCGGCGGTATCGCCGTGGCCGAGCCCGCGCGCGTGACGCGGCCGCCGCGACGACCAGTGCGAGGACAACCGGCCAGCGCGCCATGAGCCTCGATGCTAGCGCGCTCTGCGGGCGATTACGACGCGGCGAGGCGCTCCGCCGCGAGCCGTTCGGCGGCGTCGCTCGTCGTCATCCCGGCTGCCTCCGCCTGCCGGTAGATGCCCGTGAGCGTGTCGCCGATTCCTGCGACCTCGCGCTCGAGCCGATCGGGATCCCACCCGAGCCGCTCCAGCCCGATGCCGTGCAGCGCGCCGCCGCCGTTGATCACGTAGTCGGGCGCGTAGAGGATCCCGGCGCTGCGCAGCCGCTCGCCGTCCTCGGGCGTCGCCAGCTGGTTGTTCGCTCCGCCTGCGACGATCCGGCACCTGAGCCGTGGGATCGAATCCGCGTTCAGCGTCGCGCCGAGCGCGCAGGGTGCGTAGACGTCGCACTCGAGCTCGAGCGCGGTGTCCGGAGCCACTGGCTGCGCGCCGGTCGCGCGAGCCCGCTCCTCGTCGACGTCGCTGACGAGCACGACCGCTCCGGCGTCGAGCAGCAGCCGCGTCAGCTTCGCGCCGACCGCGCCCGTCCCCTGGACGAGCACGGTCCGGCCGGCCGGATCCTCGGATCCGAACGCGTGCGCGAGCGTGGCGCGGATGCCGTGGAAGACCCCGAGCGCCGTGTGCACGCTCGGATCGCCCGAGCCGCCGTTGCCGAGGCTGCGGCAGAAGACGTGCGCCGTCCGGCTGCCGATCACGTCCATGTCCTCTTCGCGCGTGTTGACGTCCGGGCCGGTGACGTAGCTGCCGCCGAGTGACTCGATCAGGTCGCCGTAGCGCTCGAGCAGCCGCCTGCGGCCGTCGCCGGCCGGGATCTCGGGTACGGCGAGCACGGCCTTGCCGCCGCCACACGGAAGCCCGAGCACGGCCAGCTTGCGCGTCATTCCGGCAGCCAGTCGAAGGCCGTCCTCGAGCGCGTCCTGCGGCTCGTCGTACGTCTTCAGCCTGGTGCCGCCCATCGCCGGCCCCAGCTTGGTCGAGTGGACGCAGACGAAGATCCACGCTCCCGTCGCCTCGTCGTACCGGACGGCGACGTGCTCGCCGTCCCACCGCCGCAGCAGGTCCTCGAACACGTCTCGACTCTACCCCCGGGCGAATGCCCGCCGAAGCCGTGCGAGCCCCTCGTCCAGCGCGTCGTCCTGCGTGGCCAGCGAGAAGCGCGCGTACCCGCGGCCGTTCTCGCCGAAGCCCTCGCCGGGCGCGACGGCCACGCGGTGGTCGTCCAGCAGCCGGTCGAAGGTGACGCCGTCAGGGAGCGGGAACCAGACGAAGAAGGTCCCCTCGCAGCGGGCGCCCGGGATTGCAGCGAGCACGCGGTCGCGCCGCCGCTCGTAGAGGGCGCGGCGCTCCTCGACCGTGTCCTGCGGCCCGGTCAGCGCTGCGATCGCGGCGCGCTGGAGCGGGACGAAGATCCCGGAGCGGGCGTGCTCCTGGACGAGGTTCAGCCGCGCGACGATCTCGGCGTTGCCGACCACGAAGCCGAGCCGCCAGCCGGCCATGCCGTAGCTCTTCGACAGCGAGAACATCTCGACGCCGACCTCGCGTGCGCCGTCCTCGGCGAGGAAGCTCTCCGGCCGGCGGCCGTCGAAGACGAGGTCGGCGTAGGCGAAGTCGTGCACGATCGCCGCGCCCGTCTCGTGCGCGAACTCGATCGCCTCGGCGAAGACGCCGGGCGGAGCGGCGACGGCGGCCGGGTTCGCCGGATAGTTGAGGTAGACCGCGGCGACCCGTTCCCGCGGCGCGCCCGCCCAGTCGGGGCGGCCGTCCTCACCGAGCGGGAGCGCGACCCGCTCGGCGCCCGCCAGCGCGACGGCCGAGTTGTAGTCGGGGTAGCCGGGATCGGGCAGCAGGATCCGCTCGCCGCGCTGCGCGAGCACGAGCGCGAGCTCGACGAGCGCCGTCGTCGTCCCCGGGAGGAACGCGACCTCGCGCTCGGGGTCGAGCTGGACGCCGTAGACAGCGGCGTAGCGGTCCGCGATCGCCTGCTTCGCCGCCGGGAGACCCGCGAAGGGCGGATAGCCGTGGACGGCGGCCGTCGGCTCGCGCGCCGATTCGACCAGCGCCTCGATCACGTGTGGCGGCGGCGGCACGTCGGGGTTGCCGCGGCCGACGTCGATCACGTCCGGCCCGGCCGCGGTCACGCGCGCGAGGAGCGTCGTGAAGTACTGCTCCGGCAGGCGCTCGATCCGGTCGGGGCGGGGCAGCACCGCCCGGATGCTACGGCTTCAGCTTCGTCCCGTCGACGACCTCGAAGGCCGAGCCGGGGACGCGGTGGAGCGTGTGCAGCTGGTCGTTCGACCACTTCGGGCTCGGCGCGCCGCTCAGGTACCAGTTCGAGCCGTTGTCCGAGACGATCATCCCGTACTCCTTCAGCGCCTGGAGCACGATTCTCGCCTGGCGCGGGAAGCCGGCGATCGGATAGCTCTTCTTCAGGCGGAAGCGCATTCCCATCGGCGGCAGGTCGGGATCCGTCTTGTCGCTCGCGAAGTGCCGCGCGGGCCAGACGTAGGCGCGGCGCGTGTCCTGGACGGTGAAGCGCAGCGCGTGGTCGATCCGGCCGCGCGCGACGTCCTCGTACCGTGCGAGCCCGGGGAGGATGGCGAGGCCGGCCGCGTCGGCCGACGTCCAGCCGGCCGGCCGGAGCTTGTTCGAGCGGAGGTCGAAGATCGCCCCGGAGCCGGCCCGCCAGCCGCCGCCCGAAGCGGGGTAGAGCGCGAACAGCTCGTAGAGCTTGCAGGTGTCGCGGTCGACGATCAGCGCGTGCCGGTCGCCGTCGGATGCGCGGCCGCCCTCGATCGCGACGTTCTTCGGGATCGGGTACGGCCCCTTGTCCGACTCGTCCGCGTAGTCGAAGGAGACGCGCGACTTCGCCTGTGCCTTGCCGACGACCGTGACCGGGATCCCGATCGGGCCGCCCTCCCAGAGGCCGGAGCCGAAGTCGGCGTGCATGTGGTCGTCGACGCCGATCGCCGCGACGACACGGTCGGAGTTCGGCGCGACCGGCAGCTTGTCGACTCGCTGGTTCCAGGCGCTCGAGGCGGGGAAGACCGGGCACGCCGGCGCACCCGGCAGCTTGGCCGCCTGCGCGGCCACGACGCCGAGCCCGAGCACGGCGAAGAAGAGGGCGGCGATTCTCGTCACAGAAGCGGAGATGCCGCTGCGACCTGAGTCTTGTCCTCCGGAAGGGTGACGAGCGGGTAGATCGCGCGAATCTCGTCCACGAACGCGGCCAGTCTGTCGGCGATCGCGGCGTCCTTGATCTCGAGCACGTTCTCCGCGTTCATCTCGCCGGAGTGCGAGAGGTTGAAGCTGCCGATGAAGGAGATGTCGTCGGCGACGGTGATCTTCGCGTGCATGAAGTCGTGGACGGTGTCCGCCGCCCATTTCGTCGACGGCTTGCCTGCGAAGCCGGCGTTCTCGAGGAAGCGGCGCAGTGCCGGCACCTTCCAGCTCGCATTCCCGTTCAGCCGCCACTGGTAGAGGACGCCGTCGACCTGCGTGTCGTCGACAACGCCGGCCACGTCCACCTTCCCGTCGGAGCAGACCTCGGCGAGCGTGCCGAGGATCGGACCGGAGCTGAGCACCGGCGAGGCGATCCGGATGCGCCGCCGCGCCTGGCCGATCCGCTTCGCGATCCGGTGGGCCAGCGCCTCACCGTGCTCCGGCGTGAACCACGGCCGCACCTCGATGCCGCCCACGTCGACGGGCCTCGGCTGCACGTGGCCGGAGCCGATCACGTCGCCGGTCTCCCAGAGCTCGTCGAAGTTGAGCCCGTATGCGTATGCGAGCTCGGGCGAGTCGATCACCGCGACGACGTTCTCCTGCCGCGACCACGAATCCTGCGACCAGTTCATCGACCCCGTCCAGATGCTCTCGCGGTCGCGAATCACGTACTTGTGGTGCATCAGGTCGGGGACGCCCGGGATCGGACGCGTCTCGATCGGGAGCGCCTCGAGCAGCTCGGGCGCGGTCTGCGGCGGCGGCGGGACGGGGATCGGGCCGGGGTGGTCGACGTTGTAGACCAGCCGGACCGCGATGCCGCGCTCCTGCGCGCCGACGAGCGCCTGCGTGACGATCTCCGCCGCGTCGTCGTGCAATCGGATGTCGTAGAGCGCCAGCTCGAGGCTCGTGCGGGCGGCGCCGAGGAACTCGGCGACCTCGTTCGCGACGTCGACGGCACTCTGCCCGCCGTCGCGGTAGAACCTGAGGTCGATCAACCGGCTGCGGCCCGCAGCTGCGCCTTGTACGCGCGCTTCGCGGCCTGATACTCGGCCAGCGCCTCGGGCGAGTCGACGTCGCCGAGCATCGCATGGTCGGGGACGAGCGGCTCGGCCATCGCGTTCCCGTAGCGGCGCGCGAGCACCGAGGCGAGCGCCTTCACCTTCATCTCGCCGAAGCCCGGCAGGGCCTCGAGCCGCTGCTTCAGGTCGGCCGTGTCGGTGGCGTCGCCCCAGACGCGGCCCGCGTCGCCGCCGTAGTCCTCGTCGACGACCGCGCAGAGCTCCTGCACGCGCTTGGCCATGTTGCCCGGGAAGCGGTGGATCGCCGGCTTCTCGCGAAACACCTCCAGGAGCCGGTCGGGATCGGTCCTCGCGATCTCGCCGGCGTCGAGGCCGCCCAGACGCTGCTGCAGCTTCAGCGGGCCGAGGAATGCCGTCGGCACCGTCACCTGCTGGTCGAGGACGAAACCGATCAGCAGCGCGAGCGGCTCCGCGGCGATCAGCCGGTCGGCCTCGGCGTTCCCGGTGAAGTGCAGTGCCTCGGGCACGATTCGATCCTACCGTTGCCGGGTATGCCGCTCGATATGGCCGATCCGATCGAGAAGACCGAGGACCTCGTCGCCGAGGCGGAGCAGGGGCGGAGCGAGCGCACACCGTGGCTCGTGCTCGGCGGCGTGCAGATCGCCGTCGCCGCGCTCGTCGCCGTCGTGCTGGCGATCGCGTTCACGGTCTACCTGGTGGCGTAGTACGGTGCCGACGGGATGAAGACCGGTGTGACGAGACTCGTCGTGCTGCTCGCGATCGCGTTCGTGGCGGTCGGGCCTGCACAGGCCGCTCCGTCGACGCAGCTCGAGTTCCTCGGGCAGCAGATCTTCCCGACCGCGACCCAGTTCCGCGGCACCACGTTCGGCGGGCTCTCCAGCATCACGTACGACGCCCAGCGCAATCTCTTCTACGCGCTCTCCGACGACCAGGTCAACGTGCGCTTCTACACGCTGCGGATCGGCGTCGGCGGCGGTGCTCCCGCCGTGCAGATCGTCGCCGTCACCGACGCTCCGCGACGCGGACGGACAGCCGTTCGCGCCCGCCAGCCTCGACCCGGAAGGGCTGACGCTCACGAACGACCGACACGCTCGTGGTCACGTCCGAGGGCTTCGCCAACCGGTTGATCGACCCGTGGGTGCGCGAGTTCGACCTCACCGGCCACCAGCTCCGGGCGCTGTTCGTGCCGTCGGCCTTCCTGCCGAACGCCGCGGGGACGCGACGGCGTGCGGCTGAACCTCGGCTTCGAGAGCGCCGCGATCACCACCGAGCGCGCAACTTCCTCTTCGTCGGCGCCGAGACGCGCTCGTCCAGGACGGCCCGCCCGCGACCGTCGGCGCCGGCAGCCCCGCGCGCCTCATCCGCTACGACATCCAGGGAAGCGGCCTCGTCCCGCGGCGCGTGGTCGACCGGCAGTTCGTCTACTGGACGGATCCGATCGCCGAGCCGCCGGTGCCCGCGAACCAGTTCGCCGTCAACGGCCTCGTCGAGCTGCTCCCGCTGAACGACGATTCCATGATCTCGATGGAGCGCTCGTTCTCGGTCGGAGCGCCCGACACCGGGAACACGATCAAGCTCTACGACGTGTCGCTCGCCGGCGCCGACGACGTCAACGGCTTCGACAGCATCGCCCTGCTGCTGGGCAGCATCGACGCGGTCCAGAAGTCGCTCCTGCTCGACCTCGACGAGCTCGGGATCCCGCTCGACAACGTCGAGGGGATGACGTTCGGGCCGAACCTGCCCGACGGCCGCCGCTCGCTGATCCTGGTCAGCGACAACAACTTCTCCCCGGCCGCCTTCACGCAGTTCCTGCTCTTCGCTGCGTCCTAGAAACGGCCCGGAAACGGGCCTAGACTCGCCGTTATGGTCCGGAAGACAGTCACGCTCGTCTTCTGCGACGTCGCGGACTCGACGCCGCTCGGCGAGCAACTCGACCCGGAGGCGCTCCGGGGCATCTGGTCGCGCTATCACGAGACGGCGCAGACCGTGCTCGAGCGCCACGGCGGCACGATCGAGAAGTTCGTCGGCGACGCGGTGCTCGCCGTCTTCGGGATCCCGGTCGTGCACGAGGACGACGCGCTGCGCGCGGTGCGCGCAGCGGTCGAGCTCCGCGGCGAGCTCGCGCGCCTGAACGACGAGCTCGAGGCGGCGTTCGGGATCCGGATCGGCGTCCGCACCGGCGTCCACACGGGCGAGGTCTACGCCGGCGACCCGACCCAGGGCGACCCGTTCGCCACCGGCGACGCCGTCGTCGTCGCGCAGCGGCTCGAGGCCACCGCCGCCGCGGGCGAGATCCTCGTCGGCGACGCGACCATCCGCCTCGTCCGCGACGCCGTCACGGCCGAGCAGATGCCGCCGCTCGAGCTGAAGGGGAAGTCGGAGCCGGTCGACGCCTGGCGTCTGCTCGACGTCGAGGCGGAGGCGGCGGGGGTGGCGCGGCGGATGGACTCGCCCCTCGTCGGGCGCGAAGCCGAGCTCGACGCGCTGCTGGCGGAGCTCGAGCGGGCCGTCGCCGACCGCGCGTGCCGCATCGTCACGATCGTGGGCGAGCCGGGCGTCGGGAAGTCGCGCCTCGCCGCCGAGCTGATCGCGACCGCGGGCGGCGACGCGCTCGTGCTCGAGGGCCGCTGCCTCCCGTACGGCAACGGGATCACCTACTGGCCGCTCGTCGAGGTCGTGCGCGACCTCGACCTGGACGCAGTCCTCGGCGGCGTGCCGGACGGCGCGACCGCGCACGAGCGGATCCTGGAAGCGGTCGGGCGCGCCGAGCCGCGCTCCCGGAGCGACGAGCTCTACTGGGCGATCCGCCGCCTGCTCGAGACGCTCGCGCGCGAGCGGCCGGTCGTGCTCGTGCTCGACGACATCCAGTGGGCCGAGCCGGCCTTCCTCGACCTCGTCGAGTACCTGGCCGGCTGGAGCCGCGACGCGCCGATTCTCGTCTGCTGCATGGCGCGTCCCGATCTCGCGGAGCTACGGCCTGCCTGGGCGGGGGCGACGATCCAGCTCGCGCCGCTGCCGCGCGAGCACGCGCGCACGCTGCTCGAGAACCTGGCCGGGCCGCTCGATCCGGAGGCGGCCGACGCGGTCGGCCGCGCCACCGGCGGCAATCCGCTCTTCCTCGAGGAGATGCTGCGGATGCTCGTCGAGGACGGCGTCCTCGTCGAGCGGGACGGCCGGCTCGAGCCGATCGAGGCCGTCGACTCGCTCCGCGTGCCGGCCACGGTGCAGGCGGTGCTCGCCGCACGCCTCGACCGGCTTGGCGAGGACGAGCTCGCGGTTCTGCAGCGCGCTTCGGTGATCGGACAGGTCTTCTGGTGGGGCGCCGTGGCGGACCTGACGCCGCCGGACGAGGTCGGCGAGGTCGCCGGCCGTCTCCAGGCGCTCGTCCGCAAGGGGCTGATCAAGCCGGATGCGCGCACGTTCGCGGGCGAGGACGGCTTCCGCTTCGGCCACATCCTGATCCGCGACGCCGCCTACGACTCGATGCCGAAGCGCCTCCGCGCAGAGCTGCACGAGCGCTTCGCCGGCTGGGTCGAGGAGCACGCGGGCGAGGGCGCCGAGCTCGACGAGATCATCGGCCACCACCTCGAGCAGGCGTACGGCTTCCGTGTCGAGCTCGGCGCCGCGCGGCGAGGAGGAGGACCGGCTCGCCGGCAGAGCGGCCGATCGGCTGCTACGTGCAGGTCGGCGCGCGCTCGGCCGCGGCGACATTCACGCAGCGAGGACGCTGCTCGAGCGCGCCGCGGCATTGCTGGCGCCCGGCGACGTTCGCCGGCTCGAGCTGGCGCCCGAGCTCGGGCTCGTCCTCGACGGTCTCCGGGGCGCTGTCTCGGGCCGAGGAGGTGCTGACCGAGGTGCTCGAGCGCAGCGACGGCGTCCCGCAGGTCGTCGTGCTCGCGGCGCGGATCGAACGCGTTGCCCTTCGGCTCCGCAGCGACCCGCGCGGCGGCTGGGAGGACGACCTCGGGCTCGTCGAGGACGCGCTGCCTGGCCTCGAGGCGGCAGCCGATCTCGATCGCCGCGGACACCGTGCCGCTCGCGCGCGGCTGGTTCCTGGTCGGCCTTGTCCGCGGGCTCTGGGCCGGGCGCGTCGGGCCGGCGAGGAGGCGCTTGCTCCGCGCGCGACGCCACGCGCAGGCGGCGGGCGATCGCTGGCAGGAGGCGGAGATCGTCGGCCGGATCGGCTTCGCAGCATGGTCGGGCCGCTCCCGGTGCACGACGGCATCGGACTCTGCGTCTCGCTGCTCGAGTCGGCACCGGACGACCTCTCATGGAGGCGTGCTGCCGGCGCTGGATCGGCTGCCTCGTCGCGCGCCAAGGCCGGTTCGAGGAGGCGCGCGAGCTCGTCGCGGCGGCGGCCGACGCCTACGAGGAGCTCGGCGCGCAGCTCGACGCCGTCGCCACGGCCGCGTTCGGCCGCGCGCGACTCGAGCTGCTCGCCGGCGACGCAAGCCGCAGCCGAGTCGCGCTCCGCGAGGCGGCTACGAGGCGCTCGGCAACCTCGGCGAGATCGGCCATCGCGCCTCGGTCGCGGCGATGCTCGCCCAGCACGCTGCATGCGCGCGGGCACGCGCGCGGAGGCCGACGAGCATTCGTCGCGCGAGGTCGAGGCGACGGCGTCCGAGCAGGACATCTGGTCGCAGGTGCTCGTACCGCGCTCACCCGCGCACGGCTCCTCGCCGATGCGGGCGCGCTCGACCGAGGCGGAGCGGCGTCGCGCGGGAGGCGCTCGCGATCGTCGAGCCGACCGACTCTGCTCGACCTCCGCGGCGACGTCCTGCTCGAGCTCGCCGTCGTGCTTGCGCTCGGCAGGCCGCGAGGACGGAGGCCCGCGAGTGCGTCGAGCGCGCGACTCGGCTCTACGAGGCGAAGGGCAACGTCGTCGCCGCCGACCGCGCCCGGGCAGTAGCTCGACGGGCGAGGCACGTACAGCGATCCGAGCGCTCGCGCGGTCGATCGGCGGCCGGCGAGCGGCGGCGCAGCAGAGCGTCGGCGCGGCATCAGCGAGCTGCGACGCCGACGAACGCACGACGTCTCGTCGACGACGACCTCGGGTACGTCGACGCGAGGTAGAAGACGAGCTCGTGCGCGCCGGTCGACCGAGCTCGCTCGGCGAGCCGCGAGCGCCTGGGCTCCGGCCGAGGTCGGTTCGAGCTTCCCGACGCCGTCGACCTGCCAGAGCACGAGCGCCGCCCGCGGCTCGATCGCGGCCGCCGCGGAGGAGGAACCGGTCGCCTCGTAGCTCTGCCAGCCGGCTTCGGCCGGGTCGACGCCGAGATCGGCGAAGAGGCAGTCCTCGGCCGAGATGCCGGGGAGCATCCGCGCCTCGAAGCCCTCCTGGCGCGCCTGCTCGACCGCCTCGTGCGAGGGCGCGACGTAGACGCCGGGATGGCCGTAGAAGACGGCGCAGACCAGCTTGCCCGCGCGCACCGGCTCGAGGATCTGCTCGACCATCTCCGCGTAGACCTGCCGGCGGGGCGCGCCCCCGCGGTAGCAGTCGCGCGAGCGAGCGCGAGCGTCGGGTTCAGCGCTCGAGCCGCGCAGCGGCGAGATCGGGTCGGAGACGAGGTAGAGCACCTCGTCGGCCGCCTCGATCGCGTCGCGCGCCTCGGCGGTGTAGCTGCGCGGCAGCTGGATCCCGCGTGCCGACGACGACCAGCGAGCCCCGCCCGTCGACGCTACGTACTCGGCCCTCCGTCGTCGTCCGCGTCCTCGTCGTCGTCCGAGTCGGTTGCGCCGGCGGCGTCGTCATCGTCGTCGGGCTTGTCGTCGACGCCCCAGATCCACTCCGGCCGCTTGGTCATCTGTCGGGCCTCCGACCAGATACCAGATCCACCAGGCGACAGCTCCGTCGACGCGCCGCCGTGCTCGGCGGCCACCGCTGCCTGGACGCTCGTCGAGCGTCGGCTCGCCGTTCGCGAAGAGCCTCGTGCTCCGCCGAGGCCCCATTGCCTCGAGGACAGCGCTGCGCTGGTCGGGATCGCTGAACCTCTTCGGCGAGCTCGGGCGTGTGCGAGAGCGCCAGCAGAAACCCAGTCAGCGGCTTGCCGCTAGCCGTGTGATCGAAGTTACAAGCGTGCGTCAGACGAGTCAAGCTAGGCTGAGCGGCATGGATCCGCTCGCTCCGTTCTCAGAGAAGACACGGAGCTGGTTCGAGCGGGCGTTCGCCGGCCCCACGCCTGCGCAGGAGGCCGGGTGGCCCGCAATCGCGTCGGGGGAGAACGTGCTCATCCAGGCGCCGACCGGCTCCGGCAAGACGCTCGCCGCGTTCCTGCACGGGATCGACACGCTCGATCGCGCTCCCGGGACGGGCCTCCGCCTGCTCTACGTCTCGCCGCTGAAGGCGCTCAACTACGACGTCGAGCGGAACCTGCGCGGGCCGCTCGCCGGGATCAAGTCCGACCTCCGCGTCGGCGTCCGCACGGGCGACACGACGCAGAAGGAGCGGCGGGAGCTGATCAAGGAGCCGCCGGACATCCTGATCACGACGCCGGAGTCGCTCTTCCTGATGCTGACCTCGCAGGCGCGCGAGACGCTGCGCGGGATCGAGACGGTGATCGTCGACGAGGTCCACGCCGTCGCCGGCACCAAGCGCGGCGCGCATCTGGCGCTGTCGCTGGAGCGGCTCGACGCGCTGCTGGAGCGGCCCTCGCAGCGGATCGGCCTCTCGGCGACGCAGCGCCCGCTCGAGGAGATCGGCCGCTTCGTCTCCGGCGACCGCCCGATCCGGCTCGTCGACGCCGGCACGCGCAAGGAGCTGGATCTCGAGGTCGTCGTCCCGGTCGAGGACCTGCGCGAGCTGGGCACGTCGAACGAGCTCACCCAGCCGGTCGTGAACGACGACGTCGTCATGGCCTCGGGGTACGAATCGACCGCCCGCTCGATCTGGCCCTCGATCTATCCCGCGATCCTCGAGCTGGTCAAGGAGCACCGCTCGACGATCGTCTTCGTCAACAACCGCCGGCTCGCCGAGCGCCTGGCGGTGCGGCTGAACGAGCTGGCCGAGGAAGAGATCGCGCGTGCTCACCACGGATCGCTCGCGCGCGACCAGCGGGTGCTGATCGAGGAGGATCTGAAGGCGGGGCGGATCCCGTGCCTCGTCGCGACGAGCAGTCTCGAGCTCGGGATCGACATGGGCGCCGTCGACCTCGTGATCCAGGTCGAGAGCCCGAAGTCGGTCGCGCGCGGCCTGCAGCGGATCGGCCGTGCGGGCCACGAGCTCGGCTCGACCTCGAAGGGCCGCATCTTCCCCAAGTTCCGCGCCGACCTGCTCGAGTCGGCTGTCGTCGCGAAGGCGATGCGCGGCGGCGAGATCGAGGAGACCCGGATCCCGCGCAACCCGCTCGACGTGCTCGCGCAGCAGATCGTCGCGATCGTGGCCGAGGAGGAGATCGAGGTGGCGGCGCTGCACACGCTCGTCCGCGGCGCCTATCCCGTTCTCCGACCTCTCGCTGCAGCAGCTCGAGAACGTGCTCGACATGCTCGCCGGCCGCTACCCGTCGGACGAGTTCGCCGAGCTGCGGCCCCGGATCGTCTGGGACCGCACCGCCGGCGTCATCCGCGGCCGCACCGGCGCGCGACGGCTCGCGGTCACGAACGCGGGCACGATCCCCGACCGCGGTCTCTACGGCGTCCACCTCGTCGACGGCGGCGGCCGCGTCGGCGAGCTCGACGAGGAGATGGTCTACGAGGCGCGGCAGGGGCAGACGTTCATGCTCGGCGCCTCCACCTGGCGGATCGAGGAGATCACCCGCGACCGCGTCATCGTCTCGCCTGCGCCCGGTGTGCCCGGCGCCGTCCCGTTCTGGAAGGGCGAGGGCGTCGGCCGGCCGTTCGAGCTGGGCGAGAAGATCGGACGCGCCTCGAGGGAGCTGATCGCCCGCAGTGACGAGAGCGCGCTCGAGCACCTGCGCGGCGACTACCACCTCGATCCGCGCGCGGCCCAGAACCTCCTCACCTTCCTGCGCGAGCAGGCCGCCGCGACCGGCGTCGTCCCCTCCGACCGCGCGATCGTGGTCGAGCGCTTCCGCGACGAGATCGGCGACTGGCGCGTCTGCATCCTCACCCCGTTCGGCGGCCGCGTGCACGCGCCGTGGGGGATGGCTCTGACCGCGCGGCTGCGCGACTCGGTCGGGCTCGACGCGCAGTCGATCTGGTCGGACGACGGGATCGCGCTCCACCTGCCCGAGGCCGACGCGCCGCCGAGCCTCGCCGACCTGCTGATCGGGCCGGACGAGATCGAGGAGCTCGTCGTCGGCGAGGTCGGCCAGACGGCGCTCTTCGGCGCCCGCTTCCGCGAGAACGCGTCTCGCGCTCTGCTGATCCCACGCCGTCGGCCGGGCCAGCGGACGCCGCTCTGGCAGCAGCGGCTGAAGGCGCAGAACCTGCTCCAGGTCGCGCGCAAGTACGGCTCCTTCCCGATCATCCTCGAGACCTACCGGGAGTGCCTCCAGGACGTCTTCGACCTGCCCGCGCTGAAGAACATCCTCCGCGGGCTGCAGACGCGCGAGCTCGACCTCGTCGAGGTGGAGACGGCCTCGGCCTCGCCGTTCGCCAGCTCGCTCCTCTTCGACTACGTCGCGACGTACATGTACGAGGACGACACGCCGCCGGCCGAGCGCCGTGCGCAGGCGCTCTCGCTCGACCGCGACCTGCTCCGCGAGCTGCTCGGCCAGGAGGAGCTGCGCGAGCTGATCGATCCCGACGCACTCGCCGAGGTGGAGCGCCAGCTGTCGGGCGACCCACGCGATCCCGACGAGCTGCACGACGTCCTCCGACGCCGCGGCGACCTGCGCGCGGGCGAGTACGACGAAGGACAGGCGGCGATCCTCCTCGCCGAGCGGCGCGCGCTCACGGCCCGGATCGCGGGTGAGGAACGGCTGATCGCGGCCGAGGACGCGGGCCGGTATCGCGACGCGCTCGGCGTGATGCCGCCGGGCGGTCTCCCGGAGGCATTCCTCGAAGGCGGTCCCGACGCGCTCCGCCAGCTCGTGCTCCGCTTTGCGAAGAGCCGCGGCCCGTTCACGACGGCCGAGGCCGACGAGCGCTTCGGGCTGGAGCTCGAAGGGCTGCTCCACGAGCTCGAACGCGCCGACCTGCTCGTCCGCGGCGAGCTGCGGCCGGGCGGCACCGAGCGCGAGTGGTGCGATCCCGACGTTCTTCGCCGCCTCCGCCGTGCGTCGCTCGCCGCGCTCCGCCGCGAGGTCGAGCCGGCCGAGCAGGCGGCACTCGGCCGCTTCCTCCCCGCCTGGCACGGGATCGGGCGGCGCGCGACGCTCCGCGAGGCGCTCGTGCCGCTGCAGGGGCTCGCGCTCCCGGTCTCGCTCTGGGAGACCGAGGTATTGCCGCGCCGTGTTCCCGGCTACCAGCCCTCCTGGCTCGACGGCCTCTGCGCCGCCGGTGAGCTCGTCTGGGCGGGTGCCGGCCTCGACCGCGTCGCCGTCTACTTCCGCGAGGACGCGCCCGTGCTCGGCCGTCCGGCCGGCGCGCCGCCGCCGGAGACCGCCGAGGCCGACGCGATCCGCGCGGCTCTCGGCCGCGGCGCCATGTTCTGGGCCGACCTGCTCGACGAGACCGCGCTCGAGGCCGAGGCGGCGCTGCCTGCGCTGTGGGAGCTCGTCTGGGCCGGCGAGGTGACGAACGACGCCTGGACGCCGCTGCGCGCCGGTCGCCGCTACGAGGCGCCGCGGGCGCAACGCCGTCCGCGCCGCTTCTCGCGCACGCGCGGCGCTGCGATCACCTCGACCCAGGGGCGCTGGTCGCCGACCGACCGTCTCTTCCCGGGCTCGCCCGACCGGCGGGCGCTGGCGGAGCTGCTGCTCGAGCGCCAGGGGATCGTCACCCGCGACGGCGTCCGCGGCGAGGGGATTCCCGGCGGCTACAGCGCCGTCTACTCGGAGCTGAAGGATCTCGAGACGATCGGCGCCTGCAGGCGCGGCTATTTCGTCGAGGGTCTCGGCGGAGCGCAGTTCGCGCTCGCCGGCGCCGTCGAGCGGCTGCGCGAGCTGCGGGCCGAGGAGGAGCCCGAGCCGCTCGTGCTCGCCGCCGCCGATCCCGCGCAGCCCTACGGAGCTGCGCTGCCGTGGCCGAAACGGGCAGGCGCTCGCGCCGCGCGCGTCGCCGGCGCGCAGGTCGTCCTCCTCGGCGGCGAGGCCGCGCTCTTCGTCGAGCGCGGCGGCCGGACGCTGGTGCCGCTCCGCGAGCCCGACGAGGAGTGGCTCCGGCCGGCGATTGCGGCGCTCGTCGAGCACGTCCGCGCGGGCGGCGGCAAGCGACTCGCCGTGGAGCGCTTCGACGGCCAGGCGGTCACCGAGACAGACGTGATGCCGCTGCTCGTCGAGGCCGGCTTCCTCGCCGGTCCTCGCCGCGCTGTTCTCCGGCCCTAGCGGCGCGCGACGGCGCTCGCGCCGCGCAGCTCGGCCACGGCCTCGCCGAGCCTCGGCGGCGTCTCGGCACCGTCGGCCGCACCGCCCATGACGACGACGAGCTTCTCCGGGAGATCCTCTCCTGCGAGGTCGGCCTCGAGCGCCGCGCGCGTTCCCGGGTCGCTCGCGCTCAGGCAGAGCAGATCGGCGTCCGTGCGCAGCGCGGTCGTGACCGCTGCGTCGAGCGGCGTGTCGGTGCCGAGATAGACCGTGAGCCAGCCGTCCGCCTGGAGCAGGACGGCGAGCGAGAGCAGGCCCAGCTCGTGGCGCTCGCCGGGTGCGCAGGCGAGGACGGCGGTGCCGCGCACGGCGGGACGGCGGTCTCCCAGGAGCGTCCGCAGCCGCTCGAGCACGACCTCGCTGAGCAGGTGCTCCTCGGCGATGCATTCGGCGCCGGCCTCCCAGCGGTCGCCGACGAGCCGCAGAGCCGGCGCCACGATCTCCTCGACCGCGGTCTCGACGTCGTAGAGCGTGAACGACTGCTCGACCAGCGCGGCCAGCCGCCGGGTGTCCGTGTCGGCGACCGCGGCGACGATCGCATCGCGCAGGCCGGTCGTCGAGGATTCCGCGCTCGCATCGTCCGTCTCGAGCAGCGCCGCCGCCTCGCCGATCCGGAAGCCGTCCGCGAGCCGATCGCGAAGCCATTCGACCCGAGCGACGTCGCGCTCGTCGTAGCGGCGCTGCCCACCGGAGGTGCGGCTGGGGCGGAGGACGCCGTAGCGTCGCTCCCACTTGCGGAGCGTGTCGGCTCCGATCCCGGTGCGCTGTGCCACGGCCGCGATGTTGAGTCCCGATCCGAGCTGCTGCGGTGCGGGACGTGCCTCCAGGTAGGCGGTCACCGTCGCCGCGAGATCCTCGAGGATGCGCGCGTCCTCGTCGGTCCACGCCCGCGGCCTCGTGTCGATCGCGCAGAGCGTGCCGATCGTGTTGCCGCCGGATCCGACGAGCGGCACACCGATGTAGGCGACGATCCCGAGCACGCCGGTCGCCGGGCTGTCCTTGACGAGCGGGTCGGTGCGGGCGTCCTCGATCAGGAGCGGTTGCCGCGACCGGATCGCGTGCTGGCAGGCCGAGTGCGATAGCGGGATGCCGGGTGTCGAGCCCCAGGGATGCGTCGGGCCGACGCAGCTCGCGAAGTGCAGCTGCTCGTCGTCGGCGATCGTGATCACGGCGATCGGGACGTCCAGCAGCGAAGCGGCGAGTCGCGTCGTACGGTCGAACAGCGTGCGCGCGGCCGTGTCGTACGTCTGTATCGGGGCTGACCCCGTCTCGCTTCCGCTGCGCACGCCCTGTGGGGGCAGGGACTGTGGCATGCGCTGAAAACACTAGCTCTAAGCTGGTCACCGTGCCCGAGGGGGACGCACTCCACCGTGCGGCGCTCCGGCTCCAGCCGCTCGTCGGCCAGAGGCTCGAGGTCGAGTCGCCGAACCCACGCGCCCAGGCGACCCAGGTCGCACCGCGCGTCGACGGACGCGTGCTCGAGTCGGTCGAGGCGGTCGGCAAGAACCTGCTGCTGCGCTTCGAGGGCGGCCTCGTCGTTCGCAGCCACCTGCGCATGACCGGCCGCTGGCGGATCGAGCCGCGCGGGAAGGCGAGGACCGGACTCCCGTGGCTCGTGCTCCGAGGCGAGACGCTCGAGGGCGTGCTCTGGAACGGGCCGGTGCTCACGCTCGAGACGCGGAATCTCCGGCGGCTCGGTCAGGACGTGCTCGCGGACGAGTTCGATCTCGATGCCGCCGTCGCACGGCTGCGCGGTGCGGGCGACCTGTGGCTCGGCGAGGCGCTCCAGGATCAACGGCTCGTCGCCGGGATCGGGAACATGTGGATGGCCGAGACGCTCTGGTCGGTCGGCGTGTCGCCGTGGCTGCGCGTGCGGGACGCCGACGACGCGGTGCTGGGCGACGTCGTCGCCACGGCTCGACGGCTGATGCGGGACGCGCTCGAGACCAACAGGCAGGCGCGTCAGGTCTACCGTCACGCCGGTCGGCCCTGCTCACGCTGCGGCACGATCATTCGCTCCCGCGGCCAGGGCGACGACAACCGCACCGCGTACTGGTGCCCGGGTTGCCAGGCAGGAGGCGGGCCGCCGGGGGAGTAAGCAGGACGGATGGCGGTACGCGCTCCGCACCTGCACCTGACCCTGCGCGCCTTCTGCCTGGGGTCGTTCGTCTTCCTCGGCCGCGCTCTCGAAGAGGGCGACGATCTCCCGTTCGCGTTCGAGGAGCACGTTCAGCGCCAGGGGCCGGCGCTCTACGAGTACCGGCCGCTCGTGCGCTCCTTCGTCGAATCGCGCGCGAACGCGCTCGCAAAGCGGGACGACGCCAGGATCGCCCTCGACGAGCTGTTTCGAGAGCCCGCGGCGGCGATCTTCGCGCGCGCCCACGCGGGGCCGAAGCCGACCGAGGAGCAGGCGCTCTTCCGCACCGTGTTGCTCTCGCTTCTGATCTCGACTGCGGAGTCGTGCGGCGGGTTCGACTGGGACGATCGCGCTTTCGAGCGCGCGTACGCCGAGCTGGAGGGGTCGCTCTTCGGTGGGCAGCACGCCTACGCGGCAGTCGCGCCGCTCGTGGGGCTCTCGGTCGTGACGCAGGTCGAGCTCGGCGGCGGGATCCGGCTGCGCGCTGCGGCCACCGGCGAGCTCGCGCATCACTGGCCCGAGGCGCAGGGACTGCTGCCGGCCGGCTTCGGTCGCGAGGTCGACCGCTACTGCGTGATCGAGCTGGAGCGGGGGCTCGAGCCCGGTGAGGAGCCGCCCGACGCGCCCGCCGAGCTCGCCGACGCCGTCTCCGCGATCAGGCTCGCCACGGCCGCTCCGGTCGCCGCCGGGCCGGTGCTCTTCGAGCGGCTCGACTGGCGCCCGTTCGGGATCCGTCCCGTGCTGCCGATCGCCGCGACCCAGCCGCCGGGCGAGCCGACGAGACTCGACTCGTTCCGGGCCGAAGTGACGCGCGAGGTGCTCGAGCGGCTCGCCCTCGCCGACGCGGACGCCCCGCTCGCCGAGGCGCTCGACCGCTGGGAGCTGTCGCTCTTCCAGAACGAGCCGTTCCGCTCCGAGCAGCTGCGCGGCGCGCTCGTCGGCCTGCTCGGCGAGACGTGGGAGCTGCGGGCCGCCGTGCTCCTCGGCGACGCCAGTGAGGAGCGGCGCGCGATCCACTCGGCGCTGCGTTCGCTCGCCGCAGGCGAGCAGGCATCGGCGCGAGCCGAGGACACGGTGCGGCGGTCGCTCGTCGCGGCGCTGCGGCACGGCGATCGGGCCTCGCTCGTCCGGTCGCTCGACGACGCGCTGCTGGGGCTGCGCGCCGCGGCCGGTGCGTAGGACGAAGATTCACGTTCCCGTGACGAAGCCGTAGCTCTTCCGGCACGGCACGCTCGCTAGCGTCGGCTGCATGGACGAAGCTCGCGTTCTCGCCCGGCTCGACCGGATCGACGCGCTCGACCGGACGCGCGCGGAGCCCGGCAAGCTGCTGGCGGAGCTGCGCGGACTGCTCCGCGACGCCGAGGAGCAGGCACGCGAGCGGGTGGCGGCGACCGGCGACGGGGAGGAGGTGGTCGAGCGCTCCGCACAGCGCCTGCTCGGGACATAATCGGCAAGTGATCGCCCACTGGGACGACGTCGAGAGCGGCCGGGCGGAAGCCGGCCATCTCGGTGGCCTCTGGGCAGACCTCGGTAGCGCGGCGGGCTCGAAGACCGTCGGCGTCAACCGGATCCGCGTCGATCCGGGAAAGTGGTCGACTCCGTTCCACCGGCAGACGGCGGAGGAGGAGATCTTCTACGTGCTCGGCGGCACGGGCGTCTGCCTCCTCGACGGCGCCGCTTTCGAGGTCAGGCCCGGCGACTGCATCGTCCACCGGCCGCGTGAGCTGCACGCCCTCCGGGCCGGCGACGACGGCCTCGACGTGCTCGCGTTCGGGACGCGCGTACGCACGGAGGCTGCGCACCTGCCTCGGGCCGGTGTGTCCTGGCTCGGTGGCAGCTGGGTCGAAGCCGGCGGCGGTGCGCATCCCTGGGCGCGCGAGGCGGCTGCAGGCGAACCGGAGCTGCCGGAGCTGGGTCAGCGCCCCGAGACGGTCGTCAATGTCGACGACGTCGACGGCGGCGACTCGGAGGGCGGGAGCTGGAAGCCGCTCGCCCGCAACGCCGGGGCGGATCTGGCCGGCCTCAACTGGGGCAGGCTCAATCCGGGCCGCGAGGGTGCGCCGCCGCATCTGCACTCGGCGGACGAGGAGCTCTTCGTCGTGCTCGACGGCGAGGGGACGCTCGAGCTCTGGCCGACGCCGCAGCGCGTCCGTGCGGGGGTCGAGTACGAGGAGGTACCGATCCGAGCCGGCGCCGTGATCTCGCGGCCGGCCTCGTCCGGCATCGCGCACGGCTTCCGCGCCGGCCCGGATGGGATGACGTTCCTCGCCTACGGCACGCGCAAGGCGAACGACGTCTGTTACTACCCGCGCTCGAACAAGATCTACTTCCGTGGGCTCGGCCTGATCGCACGGCTCGAGGACCTCGACTACGACGACGGCGAACCCCGCTGAGCAGCGGGTGAAGGAAAACCGAGGCTAGGCTTGAAAGGCGCTTGCACATGGGACTCATGCGCCTGCTACCGCGTCCGAACACGAGGGCACATCCAGCCACGGAGGAGCCGAGCTTGCAGAGGGTGATCGTCTTCGCGAACCAGAAGGGCGGCGTCGCGAAAACGACGACGACGCTGAACCTCGCGGTCGCCTTCAAGGAACAGGGCTTCCGCGTGCTCGTGATCGATCTCGATCCGCAGGGGAACCTGACGATGAGTCAGGGGATGAACCCGGACTCGATCGAGCGCTCGATGTTCGACGTGCTCGTCCACCGGCTGCCGATCTCCGAGATCATCCACGTGGCCGAGGTCGACGTGGCCGTCTCGTCGATCGACCTCGCCGGCGCCGAGCTCGCGCTCAGCTCGATGATCGGCCGCGAGCGCGCGCTCGAGAAGTCGCTGCTCGAGGTGCGCGACAAATACGACTTCATCATGATCGACACGCCGCCGTCGCTCGGCCTGCTGACGATCAACGCCTTCGTCGCCGCGACCGGTGTGATCGTCCCGGTCCAGTGCGAGTACCTCTCGCTCCGCGGTCTCGTCCAGCTCGAGAACACGCTCGCGATGGTGCGCGAGAACCTCAACCCGGACGTGAAGATCGAAGGGATCCTGCCGACGATGTTCGACCGGCGCACGCTGCACTCGCGCGAGGCGGTCGAGATCCTGGAGGAGAACTTCGGCGACCTCGTCTTCAAGACCCGCATCCGCAAGACCGTCCGGTACGCCGAGGCTCCCGTGAAGGGCTCGTCCGTGCTCAAATACGATCCGAGCGGGACAGCTGCAGAGGCCTACCGCGATCTGGCGAAGGAGGTGCTCGATGGCGCGAAACCGCGCGAGCATGCGTGAGGGCCCTCTGGCGGAGCTCTTCCGCGCGACGGAGGCCGCCCAGCGGCAGGCCGAGCAGGGACAGGAGGCGGCGCCGCCGGCTCCGACGCCCGAAGAGCCGCAGGAGATGACCGTCGAGCACGTCCCCGACTTTGCGAAGGAGGAGGCAAGCGCGGCCGCGCCTGCGCCGCCCGCGCCCTCTGAGCCTGCAGTGCCGGAGGAAACTCCGACGCCCGCGGAGCCGGAGGCGGCCGTGGTCGCTCAGCCTGCGCCGCCGCCGCCCAGGGAGCAGCCCGTCTACGAACCGCCCGTCACCCGCTACGAGGTGATGCCCGAGCCCGCGCCGCGGCTCGAGTATGCGACGCCGCGCGACAGCTCCAGCTACCTCGCCGTGATCCGGGTCATCGGTGTCGGCGGCGCCGGCCTGAACGCGGTCAACCGGATGATCGACGCCGGCATCTCGCAGGTCGAGTTCGTCGCCGTCAACACGGACATGCAGCAGCTCCAGCTCTCGGACGCGCCGGTCAAGATCCACATCGGCCGCGACCTGACGCAGGGTCTCGGCTCGGGCGCCGAGCCGGATATCGGCCGCCGCGCGGCCGAGGAGAGCTACGACCAGATCAAGAACGCCCTTCGCGGCTCCGACATGGTCTTCGTCACCGCCGGCGAGGGCGGGGGCACCGGCACGGGCGCTGCGCCTGTCGTCGCGAAGATCGCGCGCGAGCTCGGTGCGCTCACCGTCGGCATCGTCACGACGCCGTTCCGGTTCGAGGGCACGCGCCGCAAATCGTCGGCCGACAATGGTGTCGAGCAGCTCCGCGCTGCCTGCGACACCCTGATCGTGATCCCGAACGACCGCCTGCTCGAGGTGCTCGACCGCTCGACGTCGATGCTCGACGCGTTCAAGATCGCGGACGACGTCCTCCGCCAGGGCGTCCAGGGCATCACCGACCTGATCACGATGCCCGGTCTGATCAACCTCGACTTCGCCGACGTGCGCACGGTCATGCGCGACGCCGGCTCCGCGTTGATGGGGATCGGCTACGCCACCGGCGAGGACCGCGCGAAGCAGGCTGCCGAGCGCGCGCTCAAGAGCCCGCTGATCGACACCGAGATCGTCGGCGCCCGCGGGATCCTGCTCTCGATCGCCGGCGGCGAGGACCTGACCCTGCTCGAGGTGAACGACGCCGCCGAGACGGTCCGTCAGGCCGCCACCGACGACACGAACATCATCTTCGGCGCCACGGTCGACGAACGCCTTGCCGGCCAGGTCTGGGTGACGGTCGTCGCCACGGGCCTCGGCGGCACCCGCCGCCGGACGACGCCGACGTTCACCGGCGACACGAGCCCACGGCGAACGGAAGACCCGCTCGAGCCGCCGAGCTTCCTCCGGAGCTAGACGAGCGGGACGAGCACGGTCGCCCCGAAGGCGGCGCCGAGGACAAAGCAGCCGGTCAGCGCGGCCGCGGCGGTGTGCCAGCGGACGGCGCCCGTGCGCTGGCCGAGGAAGTAGAGGATGCTGGCGGAGCCGAGTGCGAGCGTCGTCAGGGTCTCGACTGCGCCGAGCGCGATCCCGGCCGACACGGCGACGTGCGACCCGACGCCGTGCGCCGAGAGCGCGAACGCGACGGCTGCGCTCGAGACGCCGACGTTGCCGGGGGTCAGCGGCAGGATTCCGGCCAGGTCGAGCGCCGGGATGATCAGGACGGCGGCGGCGAGCGGCCGGTCGACCCCGAAGGCGGCGGCGATCCCGGCCGCGGCGGTGACGCGGAGCGCCATCGAGAGCCCGACCCAGCCGGCGATCTGCGCCGCGGCCTTGGGGCAGCGCCCGAGGACGCGGAAGACATCGAGGGCAGTGGCCGAACTTCGTCCCCGGCCGCGAGTCACGAGCGCGCCAGGCGATTGCGGCTGCCACCACTCCCGCGAGCAGCAGGACCGCGATCGGCCAGCGCGGCAGCACGCCGCCCGCCGATGCGAGCGCGAGCACGACGGCGAGCCACATCGCCCGCACCGCGCTCAGCGAGCCGGCGATCCCGCCGACCGTCCAGAGCCGCCCGTCGTTGTGGAGCGTGCGTGAGAAGAGCCCGAAACGCACCGCCGTCCCGATCCGGGCCGGGGCGAGCGCGTTCACGATCGAGCCGGTGCAGTAGCGCGCAGATGCGTCCGACCGCGACACCGTGCCGCCGCAGCGGGTGAGCGCGGACTGCCACCCGCAGGCGTTGGTCACCATCGAGGCGCCGAACGCTGTCGCGGCGATCCAGAGCCAGCCGGGCGAGGCGTCGGAGAGGCCCGCGACTCCCTCGGAGACGAGGTCACCAAGGAGTTGCGGAGTCAGCGCGAGCGCGATTAGGGCTGCGACCGATCCCAGGAATACGGCGAGGTGCCGTTTCCCCAGCTCAAGGTCGAGATGCATCTTCTGACAACGTAGCCGGTAATTCATGAGGTTCTTACCCCTTATCGGCATCCGTACAGCATCTTTACCCTGACTTTCATGCAAGGAGCGATCGCCGCAGGAAGCCGCCCGACCGCCGAGGCCGGCGCGCGCGTGCTCGAAGAGGGCGGAAACGCCGTCGATGCGTGCCTCGCGGCTGCCTTCGCGGCGTCCGTTGCCGAAGGCCCGCTGACCGGGCCCACAGGCGGCGGCTTCTTCCTCGGCTGGGTCGAGGGCGAGGTGACCTTGCTCGACTCCTTCTTCGCCACGCCGACCCGCCCCCTGGGCGAGATCGAGGACCTCACGGTCGACTTCGGCGACTCGACGCAGAGCTACAAGATCGGTGAGGGCTCCGTCGCCGTGCCCGGGCTCGTCGCGGGGCTCGAGGAGGCGCATCGCCGCTTCGGGAGCATGCCGTGGACGCAGCTGTTCGAGCCGGCGATCGAGCTCGCCGGCAAGGGTCTCGACGCGACCGAGGCCCAGCGCTTCCTCCACCTGATCCTCACCGGCATCCTGCAGCGCGACGACGGCGGGCGACGGATCTACGGCGTCGCGGAGCGAATCGAGACGCGCGACTTCGTCGCGACGCTGGAACGCGTGCGCGACGCGGGCTCGCAGGCCGTCGCCGAGCTGATTCCCGAGCTTGCCGAGGACATTGCGAGCTACGAGGTTGCCTTTCCCGAGCCGATCCGCACCCGCGTCGGCGCACTCGAAGTCCTGACGACACCGGCGCCTTCGCGCGGCGGCGAGGTCGTCGCAGCTGCGCTCGGGCGCCTCGTCGACGCGGAGACGCTTGCCGACCGCGCCGAGGCCCTTCGCCACGGCTACGACGCGGCCCCGCCGCTCGCCGTCGCGGGCACGACGCACATCGCGGTGCTCGACGCCGCCGGCAACGCCGCCTCGCTCTCGTCGACGCTCGGCTCCGGCTCGGGCATCTTCAGGGGCGGCACGCAGCTGAACAACATGCTCGGCGAGCTCGACATCGTCGGCCACGGGCCGAAGGCGCCCGGCGAGCGTCTGCCGAGCATGATGACGCCGACCCTCGTGCTCGAGGACGGCCGTCCCCGGCTCACGCTGGGCAGCGCCGGCTCCGTGCGCCTCTCCGGCGCGATCGCCCAGGTCGCCGACGCGGTCCTGCGCGGCACGCCGGTGGACGAGGCGATCGACCTGCCGCGGATCCACGTCGAGGGCGACGTCCTCCACCTCGAGGGCGGGCTGATGGACATCGCGCCCGACGGCTGGAAGACCGTGCGCTGGGCGGGACGCAACCTCTACTTCGGCGGCGTCTCCGCCGTCGAGCGCCGTCCCGACGGCACCCTCGCCGCCGCCGGCGATCCGCGCCGCGGCGGCCACGGCATCGTCGTCGGATGACCGTTCTCATTCGCCAGGCGAGGCCCGAAGATGCGGCCGCCCTGGTCGAGCTCGGCGCCGCGATCGGGCGGGAGCCGGAGGCGTGGCTGCTGAACACGGACGGCTGGCGCACCGTCGGCGAGGAGCGGCGCTACCTCCGCGCGCTCCGCCGCCATCCCGACGCCGCCGTCTACGTCGCCGAGGATGACGGCGTCGTCGTCGGCCGCCTCTCGGTCGCGCGCGACCCGCACAGCGCCAGCCACCACGTCGCCGACCTCGGCCTGATGGTCGCGGCCGGCCACCGCCGCCTCGGCATCGGCCGGGCGCTGCTCGAGCAGGCGGCCACGTGGGCGCGCGAGGCGGGCGTGAGCAAGCTGGAGTTGCACGTCTTCCCCTGGAACGAGCCCGCGATCGCGCTCTACGAGCAGTTCGGGTTCGAGCGCGAGGGTCTCCGCAAGGCCCATTACCGCCGCGGCGACGAGTACGTCGACGCGATTCTGATGGCGTTCCAGGTTCTAGAGCTCGCGGCGCAGCACCGACGCGACGGCGCGCAACGCGATCTGCGTGTCGGCGAGCCGCGGCTCGCGCGTCGTCAGCCGCTGCAGCGCCAGGCCGGGGAGGAGGAAGCCCCGGAGCACGCCGGACGGATGCTGGACCGCTTTCCAGAGCTCCATCGAGACGCCGATCGACAGCACCGCGACGAGCGCGCCGGTGAGCGTGGGGGCGAGGAACCGCGGAGCGAGGTGGTCGAAGATCGCCGTCACCGGGATCGCGAGCGCGGCGAAGTTCGTCCCGCAGCGAGCCGAGAACCGGCTCGGTCGCGCCACGTCCGCCCACGTGGCTGCGAGCGAGCCGGCCTCGGCCGCTGCGATTGCGCGGTGCTCGGCGCCGTGCAGGCGCAGCGTGCGGCCGCGGAAGAGCCAGAGGATGATCGCCACCGTCGTCAGGATCCCCGCGGCGAGCTCGAGCCTGCCCGGGAGCGCGACGAACGCGAACGGCAGCAGCAGCGCGGCGAGCAGGAACAGGCGCTCGCGAAGCGGGGCGACGCCGCGGCCGCGCACGAGCGGCGCCATCGAGGCCGCCAGCTGCAGCAGACCGCGGACGAGCGGGATCCGGGACGCCCGCGACCGGCGCACCGGCATCGTGCCCTCGTGCAGCTCGCCCGACGTGGTCGCGAACGCCCAGAAGCGCTCGCTCACGATCACGATGCCGTTCGGCCGGGCCATGCCGCCGAGCTTCGGCAGCACGGAGGCGGCGTCGGCGCGGGCGAGCAGATCGGCGACGGGAGGGCTCACCCCCCTAGAGTCGCGCAAAAAAGGCCGCCCGGCGAGTGCCGGACGGCCTAATCCCCAGCGGCGTGCGGCCTATTAGAAGCGGCCGCGCCCGAAAAAGCCGAGGAGTGCAAGCACGAGCACGACGATCAGAATGATCCAGAGCAAGCTCATGTATGCTCCTTTCGTGTTCGTTTCGGTTGGACCCGCCCTCGTGAGAGCAGTGTTCCCGGCTGCGCAGAACGCCACACCTTCGGGTGTGACGATTGTTGCTTCGGAGGCGTATAACCAGGGTGATGAAGCTCGCTCGACGCCTGGCGCTGATCGTGCTGGCGGCCGCCGCGGCCGTCGCCCTGGCGGGCACGTCCGCCCGCTCGGCTCCTCAGGCGGCGAAGCCGAAGCTGACCTCGTTCGGCACCTGCGGGCAGCTGCTCGGCTACGCGAAGGGGCAGGCGAAGCGGTTCGTCGGCCCGTACGGCTACGGCACGCTCGGCCGCCCGATGCCGACCGAGGCGATGCCACCCGTCGCCCGCGCCGCACGCCGGCGCCCCGTCCAGGGCGTCGACTTCTCCGGCACGAACGTGCAGGAGGAAGGTGTCGACGAGCCGGACCTCGTCAAGACGGACGGGAACACGGTCTTCGCCGTCGCGAACGGGAAGCTGCGCGCGGTCGACGTCGCCGGTGCGAAGCCGCGGCTGCTCGACTCGCTCGCGCTCGAGCCGGGGCTGAGCCACGAGCTGCTCCTGCACGGCGACCGGCTGCTCGTCCTCTCGCGCGGCGGCTACTGGATCGAGCCGCTGCCCGCGCTGGCCGCCCGCATCGCCCCCTACCAGCCGTCCAACTCCGTCCTCGCTGAGATCGACGTGTCCGACCCGGCCAAGCTGCGGCTCGTCCGCACGCTCACGCTCGACGGCTCCTACGTCGCGGCGCGGCTCGTCGGCTCGGCCGCCCGGATCGTCGTCGCCGCCCAGCTGCCTGCCGCGCTCCCGTTCAAGCAGCCCACCGACGGCTCGCCCGAGGCGATCGCCACCGCGAAGCGCCAGAACGAGGCCGTGCTCGCGCGCTCGAAGGTCGCAAGCTGGCTCCCGTCCTACCGGATCAAGCGCGCGGGCGCGAAGCCCGGCAGGGCGCGCCCGCTCGTCCAGTGCCGCCACGTGCGCCGTCCGACGGCGTTCTCCGGGCTCGGCATGCTCACCGTCCTCACCGTCGACCTGACGAAGGGCCTGCAGCCCGTCGACTCGGCCGCGGTGATGACCGACGGCCGGATCGTCTACGCGTCGCCGGAGAGCCTCTACGTCACCACCGAGCGCTGGGCCGACCGGCCGGATCCGGACAAGCCGACGCAGGAGCAGGCAGGCGCGCAGACCGAGATCCACAAGTTCGACATCTCGAGCCCGACGAAGACGCAGTACCGCGGCAGCGGCAGGGTCTCGGGCTACCTGCTCAGCCAGTGGTCGCTCTCCGAGTACCGCGGCGTGCTCCGCGTCGTCAGCACCGAGAGCCCGGCGTGGTGGGGCTCGGGCGGCGAGACCGAGTCGTTCCTGACCACGCTGCGTCCGTCAGGCGGCAATCTCGTCCAGGTGGGCCGGGTCGGCGGCCTCGGCAAGGGCGAGCGCGTCTACTCCGTGCGCTTCGCCGGCGACACCGGCTACGTCGTCACCTTCCGCCAGGTCGATCCGCTCTTCACGCTCGACCTCTCGCGGCCCGAGCAGCCGCGCGTGCTCGGCGAGCTGAAGATCCCCGGCTACTCCGCCTACCTGCATCCGATCGGCGACGACCTGCTGCTCGGCGTCGGCCAGGACGTCGACGAGAAGAGCGGGCGGCCGCTCGGGACGCAGCTCTCGATCTTCGACGTCTCCGACCTGCGGAAGCCGACGCGGCTGCACACGCAGCACCTCGGCCAGGGCTGGTCGGAGGCCGAGCACGACCACCACGCGTTCCTCTTCTGGCCGCGGACGGGGCTCGTGATGATCCCGTTCGAGCAGCGCGCCGTCGGCTTCCGCGTCGGCCGCAGCCGCGGGATCGACCCGCTCGGCCGCGTCGAGCACGATCAGGCGCTCTCCGATCCGCCGCTCGCTCGTCGTCCGCGACAGCGTGCTCACGGTCTCGGAGAACGGGATCAAGGCGAGCAGCCTTGCGACGCTCGCCGAGCGCGGCTGGGCTGCTTTTCCCGCAACGAAGCCGTAGACTCGGCGCGGCTCCGACCGGAGCCCGTCGAAAGGAGAACCATGCGTAGGCTTCTCTTCTTCGCGGCGTGCATGGCGGCCGTTGCCGCCGTCGTCTCGCCGGCTACCGCCGCACCGCAGCGGCTCGCACCCACCCACAGTTACGTCGTCCTCTACGAGAACGGCACATCCCTCGCCTCGGCGCGGCTCGCCGTGCGCGCAGCGGGCGGATTCCTCGTCGCCGAGAACCGGCGTGTCGGCGTCGCGACGGCGACGTCGTCCAGCCCGACGTTCGCCGCCGACCTGCTCCGCCAGGGCGCCGTGGCCGGCGTCGCGCGGAACAAGCCGGTCGGCTACAACGCCCCCGCCATGCGCCAGAGGCGGTCGGGCGAGGATCTGACCGCCGCCGAGCGGGCCAGCGTCCGGGCGACGAAGCCGCGGCCGCGCCCGTGCCGGCCGCCGACCCGCTCGGCGGCCTGCAGTGGGACATGGCGATGATCCACGCGACTCCCGCGGGCTCGTACGGGGTCGAGCCGGGTGACCAGCGCGTGCTCGTCGGCGTGCTCGACACGGGCATCGACGGCACCCATCCGGACATCGCGCCCAACTTCGACGCGGCGCTGAGCCGCAACTTCACCGTCGACATCCCGCTCGTCGACGGGCCGTGCGCCAGCGAGCCGGACGGCTCCTGCAACGACCCGGCGAACGTGGACGAGAACGGTCACGGCACGCATGTCGCCGGGACGATCGCCTCGCCGCTGAACGGCATCGGGATGGCCGGAGTCGCCCCGAACGTCACGCTCGTGAACCTGCGCGCCGGCCAGGACTCGGGCTACTTCTTCCTGCAGCCGTCGGTCGACGCGCTCACCTACGCCGGCGACCACGGGATCGACGTCGTCAACATGAGCTACTTCATCGACCCGTGGCTCTACAACTGCTCGGGCAACCCCGCCGACTCGGCGACGCAACAGCTCGAGCAGCGGACGATCATCGAGGCGACGACCCGCGCGCTCGAGTACGCGCGCAGCAACGGCGTCACGCTGATCGCGGCGGCCGGGAACGAGCACACGGACATGGACCATCCGACGGTCGACGAGATCAGCCCGGACTATCCGCCGGGCGCCGAGTACACCCGGAACGTCGACAACTCGTGCCTGACGATGCCGACCGAAGGCCCGAACGTCGTCAGCGTCGGCGCCGTCGGCCCCAGCACGATGAAGGCCGACTACTCGAACTGGGGTGCAGAGGGCGTCGACGTCACCGCTCCCGGCGGCTACTTCCGCGATCTCTTCGGGACGCCCGGCTACCGGACGGTCGCGACGCAGATCCTCGGGCCCTACCCGCGCAACGTCGCGATCGCGAACGGCGACATCGAACCCGGACGGGACGCCGAACACGCAGTTCGTCGTCCGCGACTGCCGCGGCACCACCTGCGCCTACTACCAGTACATCCAGGGCACGTCGATGGCGTCGCCGCACGCGGTCGGCGTCGCGGCGCTGATCGTCAGCCGCTACGGGCACCCCGATCCGCAGAGCAGCGGGCTGCCCGAGTCGGGATCGAGCTGATGCCGGACCAGACGGAGAAGATCCTCATGCGCACGGCGACGCCGCACCCGTGCCCGACTCCGCCGGTGCTCGACTACACGAACGTCGGCAGGCCGCCCGACTACACGGCGACCTGCGTCGGCACGGCCGCTGAGAACAGCATCTGGGGCACGGGGATCGTCGACGCCCTCACCGCGGTCACCGACCGCAACGGCTAGCAGCTCGCGAGCGGGCTCGGGGCTTCGGCTCCGAGCCCGCCCGCGGCGTAGGATCGGGGCATGCCCGAGTTCACCTCGTATCTGCCCGGAACGCCGTGCTGGACCGACGTCACGAGCACCAATCTGCCGCGCGCGGTCGAGTTCTATACCGGCCTCTTTGGCTGGGAAGCCGAGGTCGCCGAGGAGCCGGAAGCGGGCGGGTACACGATGTTCACGCTGAACGGCAAGAACGTCGCGGCGGGGAGCCCGCCGATAGCCGACGCGGCTGCCTCCTACTGGACGACGTACATCGCGAGCGACGACGTCGACGCGACGGCCGAGAAGATCCGCGGCGCGGGCGGCACCGTGCTGATGGATCCGTTCGACGTCTTCGATGCCGGGCGGATGACGATCGCGACCGATCCGTCGGGCGCGCACTTCGGCGTTTGGCAGGCGAATCAGCACATCGGGGCGCAGCTCGCGAACGACCCCGGGACGATGAACTGGAACGAGTGCCAGACGAGGGACGCTGAGGCTGCCGGCGGGTTCTACGAGGCGGTGTTCGGGGTCGAGGTCAAGCCATTCCCGTCGGCCGAGGGCATGCCGCCCTACAACGTGATCCACGTCGACGGCCGCGGCGTCGCCGGGATCTTCGAGATCAACGAGCGCATGGGCGACACGCCGCCGAACTGGTCGACGGTCTTCGCGGTCGCCGACCACGACGCCACCGTCGCGAAGGCGAAGGAGCTCGGCGGGACGGTGCTGGCGGAGGGGATGGACCTGCCCGAGATCGGCCGCCTCGCGGTGCTCCAGGATCCGACCGGCGCCGTCTTCCAGATCCTGCAGCCCCCGCCCGAGAGCTAGTGCGGCGACTTCTCGTCGTCTCGGCCGCGCTGGCGGCGCTCGCCGGTGCGGCCTCGGCAGCGCGCCCGTGCACGTGATCCACGGCGACAGCACCGCCGGCGGGATCCGGATCGCCCGCAGCACGCCGGCCGATGTGAAGAAGCTCTTCGGCGCGCCCTCGACCTCGCATGTGACCTCGGCGCGATCGTGCGGCCAGCGCTGGAATGGCGCGCACCTCACCGTCACCTTCTTCGCCTTCGAGGAGAAGCCGTGCGCGCGCGGCGTCGCGCTGATCGTGACCGTGACGGGCCGGACCGCCTGGCGGACGGCCGTCGGGCTGCGCGTCGGCGACTCGGCCGCGCGGCTGCGGTCGCTCTACCCGAAGGCGAGCCTGCGGACGGGCTTCGCGCTCGAGAGTGGCTACTGGCTCGTGACCCGGCATGTCTGCGCCGAGGTCGGCGGCGGCGACTATCCGGGCCTGCTGGCGCGGATGAAGGGTGGTCGCGTGGCCGCGCTCGTCGCCCGCAGCTCCGTCTGCGACTAGGTTTTTCGCCTATCACCCGGTTTGGGGAGGCACGGATACCTCGATCGACCGACGCTGAGCGTGAGGCGCTGCCTCTGCGGCTATGTCGGCAAATCAGTACGCATCCCTCGTCCTGCGGACGCCCTCGAAGAGGGTCTTCGCCCCGCGCTTCCGCTCGGCCGGAAGACTGGAGACGCTCGTCGTCGCGGCCGGGATCTGCCTTCCTGTGCCGTTGCTTGCGGCCACCGGCCTGTCCGTGCCCCTCCCGAACGTCGTCGAGCGGATCGCCGCGGCACTCGTGCCGTGGGCCGAGCCGGTCGCGTTCGAGTCGAGCGAGTTCCAGGGCGCGAGCGGGACGATCGTCCCGGCGGCGGGGGAGACGGCTCCCACGGCGGTAACGCCACAGGCTCACGGATCGCTGCCGGCGACCGCGTCGCGCACTGCGCCCAGCGCCAAGCCCGCGACGTCCTCGTCGCAGGCGGATTCGTCGGCCGAGGCTGCGCCCGCTGCGCGCCCGACCGCGACCGGCGGCCACGCAGTTGTGCCGACAGCTGGCGGTCCCGCGACCGTTCCGGCCACCCCGCAGCCCGAGGTCACCGAGCGGACGGAGGCCGCAGTCCCTGCGACCGCCGATGCGCCCGCGACGCCGCGGACGGAGTCCCGCCCGGCTGCGGAGCCCACGCGGACGACCTCGACCCCCGGCACGACGACGCCGGCACCGACTGAGCCGGCACCGCAGCCGACGGCGACCACGCCGGTGGTCGTCCAGACACCGATCCTCACGGTTCCCGTTCCCGTCCCCACCCCGGTCGCACCTGTCGTGGAGCCGGTCGTCACGATCGTCAACGACACGGTCGCCGATCCCGTCGGCACGGTCGGCGGTATCGTCGCCAACCCGGGCGGCACGGTCGGCGGCATCCTCAAGCCGGTGCTGCCGAAGCTCGGCGGGAAGTAGCCCGTGCTCAGGCGCCGCCCGCCCTCCGTTCCGAAAGACCTCGTCGCGAGCGATCCGCCGCGGCTCGTGCTCCGCTTCGCGGTCTGCACCGGGATCGGGCTCGCGCTCGCCGCGGCGGCGATCCTGCTCGTCGTCCGTCACTTCGACACCGTCCAGGCCGAGCGCGGCGCGACGGCGCAGGCGCGCGTGCTCGCGAGCACCGTCCTGCGCGAGTCGCTGCAGGCGACCGACTTCCAGCGCGCGAACGCTGCCCGCCGCGCCGAGCTCGACGACCTCTTCGCGAACCACGTCCTCGACGAGGGCGTCCTGCTCGCGTCGCTCGTCGCAGCCAACGGCGTCATCACCTACAGCACCGACCATCGCCTGATCGGGACGCGCATCGCCGCGCCCGAGCACGCCGACGAGGCGCGGCAGGGAATCGTCCGCGGCGACGTCGCGTCCGTGCAGCAGCGCAAGTCGCTCCGCACCTACGCCCCCGTCGCCGTCCGCGGCGGCACCGGCGTCGTCGTCATCCACCAGGACTACGCGCCGATCGCGCGCGCCGCGAACTCGACCTTCCTGCCGGTCGCCGGGATCTTCGAGGGCGTGCTGATCCTCCTCTTCGTCGCGCTCGTGCCGATCCTCCGGCGCGTCACCCTCCGGATCCGGCGTCAGATGGACGAGATCCAGCGGCGCGCCCACTACGACGAGGTGACCGGGCTGCCGAACCGGACGCTCTTCCGCGCCCAGGTCGACGCGGCGCTCGCCGCCGGCGACATGGGGGCGGTCGTGCTGCTGCTCGACGTCGACCACTTCAAGGAGGTGAACGACGCGCTCGGCCACGAGCTCGGCGACGAGCTGCTGCAGGGCATCGGCGAGCGGCTCGCCGGCCTCTGCGAGGACGAGACCGCCGCCCGGCTCGGCGGCGACGAGTTCGCCGTCCTGCTCCCGCACGGCTCGGCCGAGCTGGCGGAGGCGTTCGCCGCCCGCATCCACACGGCGCTCGAGCAGCCGTTCGAGCTCGGCGGCTTCTCACTCGAGGTCGCCGCGAGCGTCGGCATCGCCGTCTTCGGCGAGCACGGGGAGGACGCGGACGCGCTGCTCCAGCACGCCGACGTCGCGATGTACCTCGCCAAGGGCGCGCACGCCGGCACGGCCGTCTACAGCGCCGAGCAGGACACGAACGACGCCGAGCGGCTCGCGCTGGCGGGCGAGCTGCGCCGCGCGATCGAGCAGGAGGAGCTCGTCGTCCACTACCAGCCGAAGGCCGACCTCCAGACCGGCCGGATCGTCGGCGTCGAGGCGCTCGTCCGCTGGATCCATCCCGAGCGGGGCTTCATCCCGCCCGACGCGTTCATCCCGATCGCCGAGCGCACCGGCCTGATCAAGCCGCTCTCGACCTACGTGCTGCGGACGGCGATCGACCAGTGCGCCGCCTGGGCGGCCGAGGGGCTCGACCTCCACGTCGCCGTCAACCTGACCATCCCCGACCTCCTCGATCTGGAGTTGCCCGACCGGATCGCCGCGATGCTCGCCAAGGCGGGCGTCCCGGCCGGGCAACTCGAGCTCGAGGTGACCGAGAGCACGATCCTCGCCGACCCGTTCCGCGTCCGGCACGTGATCGACCGGCTGAACGAGCTGGGCCTCGGCTTCGCGATCGACGACTTCGGCACCGGCTACTCCTCGCTCGCGTACCTGAAGCAGCTGCCGGTGCAGACGATCAAGATCGACAGGTCGTTCGTGATGGACATGATCGAGAGCGAGAGCGACGCCGCGATCGTCCGCTCGACGATCGACCTCGCCCGCAACCTCGGCCTGCGCGTCGTCGCCGAGGGCGTCGAGACGGAGGCGATGTGGGACGCGCTGCGCGAGCAGGGCGCGACCCTGGCGCAGGGCTACCTGATCTCGAAGCCCGTCTCGGCCGCCGACCTGGCGCCGCTGCTCGTGCGCGTCGCGGCGGCGTAGAGCGTCTCCCAGTCGGGCACCTCGCGGCGCTCCGGCAGTCCCTCGTGCGCCCGTGCGGTCGAGAGGAGCGCGGGATCGGGCTCGATCCAGACGCGCGGCAGGTCGAGCCGGTCGGCGTCCCAGCAGGCGCCGACGGTCGGGTCGGAGGAGACGAGCCCGTTCGTGTGCTCGAAGCAGGCGTAGCGGAGCGTCTCGAGCTGCGCCGGCGTTGTCCCGAGCAGCCCCTCGGCGTGCAGTTCGGTCGCGAACGCGGCCGCGCGCGGCCCGTGCTGCGGGTCGCGCCCGTCGCTCTCCCGCATCGAGTCGTGCAGGAGCGCGAAGAGGAAGATCACGAACGTGTCGGCCCCGTCGAGCGGCTCCGCGAGCCAGAGCCCGTTCGCGCCGACGGTGCGCCAGTGCAGCTCGCCGTGGATGTGGGAGCCGATGCCGGTGCTGCGGGCGCGGACCTCGGCGAGGAGGGGTCGAGCGCAAGCCGAGCAGCGGGCATTGCCGTGATTTCACGCAAGACGACGCGTGAGACGTCACGGCAGATGTTCGGCGTGGTTGTACGTTTTTTTTTTTTTTTTTTTTTTTTTTTTTTTTTTTTTTTTTTTTTTTTTTTTTTTTTTTTTTTTTTTTTTTTTTTTTTTTTTTTTTTTTTTTTTTTTTTTTTTTTTTTTTTTTTTTTTTTTTTTTTTTTTTTTTTTTTTTTTTTTTTTTTTTTTTTTTTTTTTTTTTTTTTTTTTTTTTTTTTTTTTTTTTTTTTTTTTTTTTTGGCGCCGTCGATCCCAGGCTCTGCTCTCTGGTACGCAATTAGGAGCAGCTGTCTTTTTTTTTTTTTTTTTTTTTTTTTTTTTTTTTTTTTTTTTTTTTTTTTTTTTTTTTTTTTTTTTTTTTTTTTTTTTTTTTTTTTTTTTTTTTTTTTTTTTTTTTTTTTTTTTTTTTTTTTTTTTTTTTTTTTTTTTTTTTTTTTTTTTTTTTTTTTTTTTTTTTTTTTTTTTTTTTTTTTTTTTTTTTTTTTTTTTTTTTTTTTTTTTTTTTTTTTTTTTTTTTTTTTTTTTTTTTTTTTTTTTTTTTTTTTTTTTTTTTTTTTTTTTTTTTTTTTTTTTTTTTTTTTTTTTTTTTTTTTTTTTTTTTTTTTTTTTTTTTTTTTTTTTTTTTTTTTTTTTTTTTTTTTTTTTTTTTTTTTTTTTTTTTTTTTTTTTTTTTTTTTTTTTTTTTTTTTTTTTTTTTTTTTTTTTTTTTTTTTTTTTTTTTTTTTTTTTTTTTTTTTTTTTTTTTTTTTTTTTTTTTTTTTTTTTTTTTTTTTTTTTTTTTTTTTTTTTTTTTTTTTTTTTTTTTTTTTTTTTTTTTTTTTTTTTTTTTTTTTTTTTTTTTTTTTTTTTTTTTTTTTTTTTTTTTTTTTTTTTTTTTTTTTTTTTTTTTTTTTTTTTTTTTTTTTTTTTTTTTTTTTTTTTTTTTTTTTTTTTTTTTTTTTTTTTTTTTTTTTTTTTTTTTTTTTTTTTTTTTTTTTTTTTTTTTTTTTTTTTTTTTTTTTTTTTTTTTTTTTTTTTTTTTTTTTTTTTTTTTTTTTTTTTTTTTTTTTTTTTTTTTTTTTTTTTTTTTTTTTTTTTTTTTTTTTTTTTTTTTTTTTTTTTTTTTTTTTTTTTTTTTTTTTTTTTTTTTTTTTTTTTTTTTTTTTTTTTTTTTTTTTTTTTTTTTTTTTTTTTTTTTTTTTTTTTTTTTTTTTTTTTTTTTTTTTTTTTTTTTTTTTTTTTTTTTTTTTTTTTTTTTTTTTTTTTTTTTTTTTTTTTTTTTTTTTTTTTTTTTTTTTTTTTTTTTCAGTTGGAGCGCTGGCGCAGCACCGTTCATCGGCGCATTTTTTTTTTTTTTTTTTTTTTTTTTTTTTTTTTTTTTTTTTTTTTTTTTTTTTTTTTTTTTTTTTTTTTTTTTTTTTTTTTTTTTTTTTTTTTTTTTTTTTTTTTTTTTTTTTTTTTTTTTTTTTTTTTTTTTTTTTTTTTTTTTTTTTTTCGACGCTCACGAAAGACACGTAGGGCCGGTGCGAGCCGCCAGTGATACTTCGGCGATGCGCTCGCTCGCCTGGCGAAGCTACCGCGACTATGCCGATGAAGCCGAACTCATTCACTGGGAGAGCCAAGGGGCCACAGCGTCCGATGGTCCGACCGGCCAGCGATACATCCATCACGTCGCGCAAGGAACCAGGATCTTGTTGTTCGGTCGGTTGCGGGCTGACGATGGATCATTCTGGTGCCTGGGCGACGCGTCATACGTTCGTCACGAGGGCGATCGCCCGATTGCGTTTGTATGGCGGCTGCAGCACAGTCTGCCGGCAGATCTCTACTCGGACTTCGCCGCAGCTGTTGCCTGGGCCTGCGTTGGTACTCAGCCAGACGCGCGTTTTCGACCTCGTGCGCTAGCGACACTTGACACGCACGCGATCGTCGACCAGCGACAGGCTCATGGGTGATCCTTGATCTATGTGGCAGGACGCCGACCGCCTCCATCTCTCGCCGTCCGACGTCACGGCCTTCCTCGCCTGCGAGCACCTGACGACGCTCTCGCTCGCGCACGCGCGCGGCGAGCTCGACAGGCCCGAGGTCGCGAACGAGCAGGCGGAGCTGATCTTCCGCAAGGGGCTCGAGCACGAGCGCGCCTACCTCGAGCACCTCCGCGCCGACGGGAAGACCGTGCTCGAGATCCCCGACCCGCGCGGCGACTACGACGGCGCCGCCCGCGCGACCGCCGACGCGATCCGGGACGGCGAGGCCGACGTCATCTACCAGGGCGTCTTCGCGCACGAGCACTGGCGCGGCGTCGCCGACTTCCTCCTCCGCCGGCCGGACGGCGTCTACGAGGCGCTCGACACCAAGCTCGCGCGCAACGCCAAGCCCGCCTACATCCTCCAGCTCCTCTTCTACGACGAGCAGCTCGCACGGATCCAGGGGCCGGCCGACCGGAAGATCGACGTCCTCCTCGGCAACGGCGAGCAGGCGACGTTCGACCCGCGCGAGTTCGCCGCCTACTACCGGCGCGTCCGCTCGCGGCTCGAGCAGTTCGTCGCCGACCCGCCGCCGACCGAGCCGTACCCGGTCCAGCACTGCGATGTCTGCGACTTCAAGGCCGTCTGCGACGCGTGGTGGGACGAGGTCGACCACCTCACCCGCGTCGCCGGCGTCTACCGGACGCAGATCGAGAAGCTCGCGGCCGCCGGGATCACGACGCTCGCGCAGCTCGGCCGCGCGCCGGCAGAGCCCGTGCCGGCCGGGATCAACCCCGACACGTGGGTGAAGAACCGCGAGCAGGCCGAGCTGCAGCTGCACGCGCGCGAGACCGGCGAGGACATCTACCGGCTGCTGCCGCAGCAGGAGGAAGCCGGCTTCGCGCTCCTGCCCGAGCCCTCGCCCGGCGACCTCTTCTTCGACTTCGAGGGCAACCCGTTCTGGGACAAGGACGGCTCGCTCGAGTATCTCTGGGGGATCCTCGACGTCGACGGCGCCTTCACGCCGCTGCACGCGCACGACCACGACACCGAGCGGCAGGCGTTCGAGCAGTTCATCGACCTCGTCCACGCGCGGCTGCGACGAGTACCCCGACCTGCACGTCTACCACTACGCCGCCTACGAGATCACGGCGCTGAAGCGGCTGATGGGCCGCTACGGCACGCGCGAGGCCGAGCTCGACGACCTGCTCCGCCGCGGCGTCTTCGTCGATCTGCTCAAGGTCGTCCGCAACGGCCTCCGCACCTCGCGGCCGGGGCTACGGGCTGAAGGAGATGGAGGCGTTCCTCGACTTCGAGCGCCAGGCGGAGGTGAAGGACGGCGGCACCTCGATCGTGATCTTCGAGCAGTGGATGCAGACCGGCGAGCAGGCGCTGCTCGACCAGATCGACGAGTACAACCGCGAGGACTGCATCGCGACGCGTCTGCTGCGCGACTGGCTGCTCGAGCTGAAGCCGCTGGCCGGGCCGATCGCGCCCGCGCCGCCGCCACCGGAGCCGAGGCCGGTGCCGGAGGCGAAGGAGGAGCGGGCCGAGCTGCGCGGGGAGCTGCTCGAGGCGGGGGAGGAGCTGGCGGCGCAGCTGCTCGACTACCACGACCGCGAGCGCAAGCCGGTCTGGTGGGCCTACTTCGACCGGATGGAGCGGACGCCCGAAGAGCTGCTCGACGACCCGGAGGCGATCAGCGGTCTCGAGCAGGACGGCGAGCCGGTGCGCGTCGACCGTTCCTGGGCCTTCACGCTCGTCTTCCCGCCGCAGGAGCACAAGCTCGGCGTGGGCCAGCAGACGGCCGATCGCGCGACCGGGAAGTCGCCGGGCTCGATCACCGAGCTCGACCGCGAATCGCGCCGGCTCGTGCTCAAGCGCGGCCGCTCGTTCGAGGACGTAGCGCTGCCGGAGGCGATCGTCCCGAAGACCGCCTTCAACACGCCGGAGCAGGAGGCTGCGCTGATGCGCTTCGGCCGCTCGCTCCTCGCCGGCGACCGCCACTACCCCGCACTCGAGTCGATCCTGCGGCGCGAGCCGTTCGACCGGCCCGTGCAGACGAGCGACCTCGACGAGATGAAGGAGCTCGTCCTCGGGCTGGACGATCGCCACCTCGTGATCCAGGGCCCGCCCGGCTCGGGCAAGACCTGGACGTCCGGTCGCCTGATCGCGCACCTGCTCGCGAACGGGAAGACGGTCGGCGTCGCCTCCACCAGCCACAAGGCGATCCACAACCTGCTCGACGCCGTGGTCGAGGCGGCCGGCGAGATCGGGATCTCCTTCGACGGGCGCAAGAAGGCGAGCGCCGGCAACCCGGAGTCGTACTACGACGCGCCCGGGATCGAGGACGTCGATCACGCGGATGAAGCGGTCGGCGCCGACCTCGCCGCCGGGACAGCGTGGCTCTTCGCGCGCGAGAACCAGGCGGTCGACTACCTCTTCGTCGACGAGGCCGGGCAGGTGTCGCTCGCCGACGCGCTCGCGATGGGGACGGCGGCGCGGAACGTCGTCCTCGTCGGCGACCCGCAGCAGCTCGACCAGGTGATCCAGGGGACGCACCCGTTCGGCAGCGGCGCCTCGGTGCTGCGGCACCTGCTCGGCGACGAGGCGACCGTCCCGCCCGACCGCGGTCTCTTCCTCGAGCGCACGTATCGGCTCCACCCGGACGTCTGCGGCTACATCTCGGAGGAGTTCTACGAAGGGCGGCTCGAGCCGGCGGACGTGGCGCGCGAGCGGACGACGCCGCTCGGGACGGGGCTGCGCTACGTCGCCGTCGAGCACGACGCGCGGCGGCAGGAGTCGCCGGAGGAGGTCGAGGCGGTGCGCCGCGTGGTCGCGGAGCTGCGGGACGCGGGCGTGACCGACCTCGTCGTCGTCTCCCCCTACAACGCGCAGGTGAACGCGCTCGCCGAGGCGCTGCCGGGCGTGCGCGTGGGGACGGTCGACAAGTTCCAGGGCCAGGAGGCGGACGCGGTCGTCTACTCGATGGTGAGCTCGAGCGGGGAGGACGTCCCGCGCGGGCTCGAGTTCCTGCTCTCGCGCAACCGGCTCAACGTCGCGATCTCGCGTGCGCGCTGCCTCGCCTACCTCGTCGCGAGCCCGCGGCTGCTCGAGGTCAACGCGAGGACGATCCCGCAGATGCGGCTGGCGAACGCGCTCTGCCGCTTCGTCGAGCTGGCGGACGGGCGAGCGACCGAGCGCGCTCTGAGCCGAATTCGAGGCGCCAGTCGTGGCCAGCGCGCGCGAAAACGTCTGATACGCAGGCACTTCGCGCTCAAGTCTCACTCGCAAGACTCCGATACGTGGTGCATGACTGAACTTGCGCGCGATCTCACGAACCAGGCCCGGGTTGCAGCCGGCGCCATCAACGGAAATGGACGGTCAAGCGGGATGTCTTCGCGGCTGCTCTCGGCGCCGCGCGAGCGTGGCGGGGCTCACCGCGAGGCTGGGCTCTGGTGCACTTGGCTGCCGCTCTTCGGGACCACGATGAACGCAGCGACGCGCTCGTCTTCTTGGACATCGTCGATGCGCAGTGCGCTGATCCCGAAGTCATCCGCGCTGCGTTCACTTGCGCGATCGCGATTCATTGCGACGACGAGGCGTTCGAACTCGCGAACACGCTCTGCGATGAGCAGCGGCGCCGGATGCCGGCGGACGAGCGATTTCTGCGAGCGGAGATCCGCGCGCGCAAGTGTCTGCTCGATGAGACCGGGGAGCAAGCGGTGTTCGAAGCGCTCGGTCGAGCGGAGTCAGAGCTGCGGCTTCTTGCGGAGGCTGCTCGCCGCGACGCGGCGCTGCATCTCCTAGACCTCGTCGTTCAGCAGCACGAGCTCGAGATGCCCGCGCGATGAGTTGCCGCGAACGTCGGCCACTTCGACGTCGAGCCGGTAGCGGCCGTCGCGGTGGAGGCGCGTGTCCCACGCGCGGGCGAGCCAGAAGCGGTAGCGGCCGCGCGCGTTCGGATGGTTCTGGCGCGTCCCGCCGGCGTAGATCTCGGGGAAGTCGAACGCGTTCCGGAGCGTTGTCCGGAAGTCGGCCGCCACGCGCCACGGGATCACCGCGCGCCCGTCGCGCACGAGCCGCCAGCGGACGAGCGCCGGCGTCACCGGCAGCCCGCGCCAGGGCGGCGGCGCCGAGATCGGCGGGTTGTCGTGCGCGACCGCGATCAGGTTGACGACGCCGATCAGGGCGCCCGGCTGGAGGACTCTGCCGCCGCGCTCCGCGACGATCCGGTCGATCACCGGCGCGCCGAAGTCGTGGAACGGCGTCAGCGCGCCTTCGCGCAGCGGGTTCCAGTAGTGCCCGTCGATCCGCTCGGCGAAGTGGACGTGGCCCCAGGTCTTGGCGACGTGGCCGAGCAGCTGGTGCTTCCGCACCCGCTGGCCGTGCTGGACGCGCTTGACGATGTGCCAGTACCCGTGCGAGCGGCCGGTGCCGGTGACGACGCCGACGTTCTGGGCGCCTTCGGAGTGCACGGTGCCGCCCGCGACCGCGTAGACGGGCGTCCCGTCCGGGGCGGAGACGTCGACGCCGAAGTGAAGTGCCTTGCTGCCCTTCGCGCCGATGCGCGGGTCGCAGAAGAACCCGCGCACGGGGTGCTGCTGGTCGAACGGCTTCACGGGCCAGCCGTAGCTCACTAGACGGGCGGGTTCCTGATCGCGATCTCGATGTCCTTGCGGGCGCGGTTGCCCGCCGCGTCCCACGCCCGGACGACGAGCAGGTAGCGGCCGTTCTTCACGCGCGTCGTGTTCCAGTACGGCTTCTGGAAGAGCCGGAACCAGTACTCGCCCGCGCCCGGGATCTTGCGGTTGAGGGCGGGCTGGGCGGGGTGGTTCTGCTTCGTCCCGGGCGCGTAGTGCTGCCCGGTCGCGATCGGGATCTGCTGGGCGGCGATGTAGACCGTGCGCCGCAGCACGACCCGCTCGCTGGGACGCTCGATCAGCAGCAGGCCGAGCCGGTACGGGTGGTGCGGCGCGGCGAGCAGCGGGACCTGCTTGAACCAGCCGATGAAGGACTGCGGGTCGCTGACGCGCGCCCTGATGTCGACGACTCCGGCCAGGCGCGACTTGTCCAGCCGCTTCCCGGCCGGAGGCAGCTGCGCGACGCCGGTGACCCGGCGGCCCCAGGTCGGTGTCGCCGGCGTGTAGAAGCGGACGTCGTGGATGACCGGCGGCGCCGTGTCGGCGTAGGGCTTCAGCTTCCCGCCCGGCCGGAGCGGGTTCAGCAGCACCGTCCCACCGTCGCCGGTCGTGTGGAACTCGGTCAGGTGGACGTGCCACGAGCCCTTCGTCGTCCAGCCGATGAACTGCCCGGCACGCACGCGGTCGCCGCGCTTGACGCGCGCGTCGACGTGCCCGTAGCCGAAGTGGCCGATGCGGACGTTGCCGCGGACGCCGGGCTCGGTCGCCACCTCGACGACGCCGCCCTCGATCGCGTAGACGCGGTGCGTCCGGCCGGCGGGCGCGCCCTGCTCGGGCCGGTCGTCCCGGACGGCCACGTCGACGCCGGTGTGGTAGATGGCGCCGAACGTCGGGTCGGGCCGCGGGTCGAGGAACGTGCCGCGGACCGGATGCTGCTGATGCTGGGGAGAGACCGGCCAGCCGTGGAAGTCGTCGTTGTAGCGCTGAGGAAACGCCGGCATCTCGCTGACACGAGTCTTACATGCCCGGCGCGTACATTGAACGAGTGAGGAAGCTGCTCCGCGACAAGCGCGTCTACGTCACGCTCGAGCTGATCGGGCTCGCAATCCTGCTCGCCGCGCTCGGGTGGGCGCTGCGGGACGTCTGGGCGGAGGCGGTGCCGCTGCTGCGCCACGCCGACCTCGGCGACGTCGCGATCGCGACCGCGATCGTCGCCGTCTACTACCTCGTCTTCGTGCTCGGCTGGCTGCGCATCCTCGCCGCCTACGGGATCCGGATCCCGTACCGCTACGCGCTGCAGGCGGAGATGCTCTCGATGCTCGCCAAGTACATCCCCGGCGGCGTCTGGACGCCGACCGCGCGCGTCGTCGCGCTGCGCCGCTTCGGCGTCAAGGACACGCCGGTCGTGCTCGCGTCGATCCTGCTCGAGGCGGGGCTCTCGGCGCTCGCCGGCGTCGGCGTCTTCGTCGTCGGGCTCGCGATCATCGGCGGCGCCGACGTGCCGCTGCTGCCGCTTGCCGCCTTCGGCGTCCTCGTCGCGTTCCTGCTCTACCCGCCCGTGTTCGCGGCCGTGGCACGCAAGCTGCTGCGGCCGTTCGGCGCGCAGCGAGGTCGTGCCGCTGCCGGCGCGGACGGCGTTCGAGCTGCTCGGCTTCTACGCGCTGACGTGGCCGCTCGGCGGCGCGGCGCTCTTCTTCATGATCCGTGCGCTCGGCGGCGACCCGTCCGTCTCCGAGATCCCGTACCTCGGCGGCGTCAGCGCGGTCGGCGCGATCGTCGCCGTGCTCGCGATCTTCGCGCCCTCCGGCCTCGGCGTCCGCGAGGCCTCGATGTACGGGCTGCTGCTCGCGGTCACGACCGAGGCGATCGCGCTCGGCGCGACGGTGCTGAACCGGCTCGCGATCACGCTGGTCGAGGCACTGCTCGTGCTCGTCGGCGCGATCCTGATCCGCCGCGGGCACCGCAGTGAGGAGCCTGCAGTCGTCGCCGCACCGACGACCGAGAGCGCGCGCTAGTGGAGGCCGCAAGTCGGGCGGTCGGCGCCGAGCACACGCCCGACCGGCTCGCGCTCGGCGTGTTCGCCGGTGCGGTCGTGGTCGGCGGCAGCAACTTCGTCGCCGTCCGCTTCAGCAACCGCGAGCTCGATCCGCTCTGGGGCGCGTTCCTCCGCTTCGGGCTCGCCGCAGCCGTCTTCGCCGTCCTCGTCGCGGTGCTGCGGCTGCCGCTCCCGAGCCGCCGGGTGCTCGGCCCCGCCGCCGTCTACGGCGTGCTCGCGTTCGGCGGCACGTACGGCTGCCTCTACTGGGCGCTGCAGGACGTGCCCGCCGGGATCGGCGCCGTCGTGATGGCGGTCGGGCCGCTGCTGACCCTGCTGCTCGCCGTCGGCCACGGCCTCGAGCGGCTGACCGTCCGTGCGCTCGCCGGCGCCCTCGTCGCGCTCGGCGGGACGACCCTGATCTTCTTCCAGTCCGGCACCGGCGACTACCGCTGGCAGTCGTACGTGCTCCTGATCGCGGCCGTCCTCTGCGCGTCCGAGTCGGTGATCGTCTCGAAGCGGATCGGGCCGGAGCACCCCGTGATGACGAACGCGATCGGGATGACGGCCGGCGCAGCGGTGCTCCTGGTCGCCGCGGTCGTGGCCGGGGAGACGTTCGCCCTGCCTACCGAGGGTGAGACCCAGCTCGCCGTCCTGTACCTCGTCGGCGCGACGGTCGCGCTGTTCCTGGCCATGCTCTACGTCGTGCAGCGCTGGACGGCCTCGGCGACCGCGTACGTCTTCGTGCTGATGCCGATCGTCGCGCTGATCGTGGGCGCGCTGATCGCAGACGAGGAGATCACGGCGACGACGATCCTCGGCGGCACGTTCGTGTTCGCCGGCGTCTATCTGGGCGCGCTCGCCCGGTCCGACCGGGGCCGTGGCTAGAGTTAGCTCCGCTCGTCAGCCCGCTGGGGGTAATCACGCTGAAGAGACGGATCGGCCTGCTTGGCTGCGCGCTCGCGCTCTGCCTGCCAGGGAGCGCTGCAGCGCCATTTTCGGCGACCTGAGCGTCCGCGACCCGACCTTGAAGGTGAACGACCGCGGGATCGCGCTCGTCGAGTACACGACCGCCGCGGGCCTGCGCCGCCACGTTCTCGTCTGGGGCGCGATCGACGGGATCCCCCACCAGACAAGCCCGCCCGCCGTGCAGCCGACGTTCCGGATGGACTACTCCGGCGGCTGGAAGAGCCGCAAGAACCCGGACTACTGGCGCTCGCTCCGGGACGGCTGCGGCCGCTACGACGGCCCGGCGCTGCCGTTCTTCGTCGTCGCCTGCAAGGCCCCCGACGGGACGTACTGGGCGCTGCAGGCGTGGCAGCGGAACCTGCCGATGCGGGGCTTCGCGGCGTGGACGGCGAAGCAGCGCGGCGTCGAGCTCCACGTCTCGCACTGGAGCGGCGAGCTCCCGAAGCTCGAGGTCTACCGGCACTGGACGTACGGGCGCTCGACCCAGGGGCATGTTCGGCCGGCTGCTCTACCGCGGCCAACCGGTCTTCGGAACGCGGACGCCGTCCGCGACCGTGCGCGACGAGTGGGCGCGCAACGTCTCCATCGACACGTTCAACTCGGATTACGGCCCCGGCTGGAAGCACGACACCGCCATCGCGACGCATCCCGGCAGCGGCGGCTTCTGTTACTCGTTCGTCCGGCAGGCGCCGCCGAGCGGCTACCCGAAGACGAAGCCGAACGGGAACGGCCTCGGCAAGCGGCACCGGGTCTCGGCGATCGGCCCGGGTGTGACGCCGATCGTGCAGGCGGTCGTGCCGCGCCTGCGACGCTACGACGCGGCGGCGCAGCGCGAGGCGACACGGCGCTTCGACGAGATTCTCGGCGGCGACAAGCACTGCGCTCCGGAGCGGTGAGGCCTCAAGGGAACCGTCCGCTACCGGGCGCGAGGTCGAGCTCGCCGCCGTTCCGGCACTCCGGCGGCACGAGGTAGGCGGGCGCCGACTTCGCCTGGAGCGGGTTCTCCGCCAGCTGCTGGCGCATCATCCGCGCCGCCGTCCCCGGCGAGAGGCCGAGCCGCTCGCCCAGCGCGACTCCGCTCTGGAACGCGTAGCAGTTCGTCACGCCCTCGTCGTCCTCGCCGCGGAGGTGCCACGCCTCGTGCGCGAGCACGGCGATCGCGTGCGCGGTCTGGCTGAACGCGCCCTCGTCGCCCTTGAACGCGAGCCGGTAGAGCCGGTAGCAGATCTCCGGGCGTCAGGAAGGCGTTCGTGCCCCCGACCTCGGCGACGCCGTCCGCGTGCTGGACGATCCCGACCGCCTCGCCCTGGCCGTCGCAGCGGATCCGCGCGTCGTGGCCGGCGATTCGCGCTGCCTCGGCGGAGAGACGCGCCTCCGTCCGCCGCTGGTCCTTCTCGTCGAGGCCGCGCCAGCCGCTCTCCGGCAGCAGGATCAGCAGCAGCACCAGCCCGGCGAGGACGAGCACGCCTTCGAGCCGCGGCAGCAGGCTCCGGCGCGGGCGGACGACGCGCGGGCCGCGCTCGATGTCGGCCGGCACCCAGACCTGGTGGCCCTCGGCCTCGACCAGCACCGGCTCGAGCCACTCAGGCCCGCCGAACTCCTCGACGTCCTCGGGCAGCGGTGCGCGCCCGCGCTTGCCGCGCGGCGCTTCGCGCTCGCGCCAGCCGGCGACGAGGAACTGCACCTCGAGCGCGGCGAAGGCGAGGAAGGGGATCCAGGCAGGGATCGAGTTCCGCAGCAGCGGCACGAAGAACCACGCGAGCACGAGCACGACGGCCGCGATTCGGAGGCGCCGCTCCATGCCGAGACGGTAGAGGACGGAGGCCGCGCCCCCACGCGCGGCCTCACTGTCCTCTGGAGAAGCTCTTAGGCGCCATGGCTCTGGGTGGCGCCGCGGTGCCGGAGCAGCCCGAGTGCGGCGTCCAGCGTCAACCGCCGGCGGTGGTGCCGGCGACCGCGCATCTGCCGTGCCAATCGCTCGGCCTCAGCGTCGCGCAGGCGCTCGTGCTGACGGTCATGGGTCAGCTGTAGAAGTGCTTCGTGATGCAACATTGTTCATCCCTCCTCTCCGCGTGGATTCGGTTGAGTGCGTTGAAATAAGGAACAGGCAATAAGCGCGCTCATAAATGAGCTTCCTTTCGTGTTCGAATTGACGGCGCAATTACGCCGGCCGACGCTGTGACGCCGCGTCGTGACGCTCAGATGCAGGTGGCTACGCGGCGCAGGAGCGCCGAGAGCTACCTCTGAGAAGCCGGCTACCTACGCCGGGAAGCGGAGGGGCCAGCTGACGATACGTCATGGTCATGAGATTCACCAGGCCTCCTTTCCGCGATGACCCGAGCGGGATGCTCGGATACGAACCGTGGAGTTTGCAGACTGCCGCGCGTTATGTCAAGTGCAATTGTCGGAGAAATGTCCTTGACCAAAATTGCGCAAGCGAGGGGTAGCCGCTTGACCCCGGCCGCGCCACGGCGAGATAGTCCTCGCAACCACTGCAGGGGAAGGGGATACTCATGAAACGAACGACCTGGCGACTCGCCGTGGCCGCCGCAGCGCTCGTCGCCGTACCGACGGCGACGGCTGCCGGCTACGAGACGCCCGCCAAGAAGAACGCGCTGACGATCAACGTCGTCTCGAGCCCGGCGCAGTACGTCTCCGGCGACGACGCGCGGATCGAGATCGCCGTCCCGGACAAGACGCCGCTCGGCGACGTCGACGTGACGCTCAACGGCAGCGACGTCACCTCGGCCTTCGGGCCTGACCCGGAGGGGAACCACCAGCTCGAGGGCGTCGTCACCGGCCTGCCGCTCGGCCAGAGCACGATCGTCGCGAGCAGCCACAAGAACTCGAAGGGCAACAAGTACTACGACGAGCTCGAGCTGACGAACAACCCGATTCAGGGCCCGATCTTCTCCGGCCCGCACCAGCCGGTGTTCGTCTGTGCGACCCCGGGCAACGCGGCCGGGATGGGCCTGCCGCCGATCCCGCAGTCGCCGACGTGCGAGACGCCGACGGTGACGTCGTTCGTCTACCGCGACCTCACCGGCGCATTCCTGCCCTACAACCCGGCCTCGCCGCCGCCCGCATCGTCGATCGAGATGACGACGACGATGGACGGCAAGACGGTGCCGATGATCCTGCGCTGGGAGCGCGGCGTGATCAACCGCTTCATGTACTCGATCCTGATGCTCTCGCCGGGCTCGCAGACGGCGACGCCGGACCTCTCGGCCTGGAACCGGAAGGCGCTCTTCAGCTTCTCCGGCGGCGTCGCGATCGGGCACACGCAGGGCGCGGCGTCGAGCGGTGACATGCGCTACCTCGCCGGGCTTCGGATGGGCTACGCCGTCCTCTACTCGAGCGGCACCGCGCACGAACACGCACTACAACCTCCAGCTCGGCGGCGAGACGGCGATCATGGTCAAGGACCGGTTCGTCTCGGCGTACGCGGAGCCGGAGTACACGATCGCGGTCGGCGCCTCCGGCGGCGCGATCCAGCAGTACGTCTACGGCCAGAACCACCCCGGCCTGATCGACGGCGGGGTGCCGCAGTACTCCTATTCGGACATGGTCACGCAGACGATCCATGTCGGCGACTGCGAGCTGCTCGAGCGCTGGGCCGACTCGAAGGTGCTCGCGAACCCGCTCTCGATGTGGCGGACGTGGGTCAACCGGACGCTGATCGAGGGCCTGAGCTCCTCGGCGACGTTCCCGAACCCGTACGCGGCCGTGATGCCGTACATGCCGGTGCCGGGCTCGACCGAGTGCATCAACGGCTGGCGCGGCCTCTCGCCGCTCGCGCTCAACCCGAACTTCGGCACGGCGCCGGGCTACAACCCGGCCGTCTTCGGGCCGGTGGAGTGGACGCACTGGGGCGACCTGGTCAACATCTACGGCACCGACGAGACGGGCTTCGCCCGCTCGCCGTGGGACAACGTCGGTGTCCAGTACGGCCTCGAGGCGCTGCAGGCAGGCTCGATCACGCCGGAGCAGTTCCTCGACCTGAACGCGAACGTCGGCTCCTGGAAGGCGTCGAAGGACATGGTCCAGGAGGGCTGCCCGTTCATCGCCGCCCTCTGCGCGACCCAGCCGCCGGACGTGTGGAGCGCCCGCAACATGAGCCTCTCGCCCGACGGCGGCGCGACGCCGGCCGCACGGCGTGAGGGGAACCAGGAGGCGGGCTACGCCGCCTACCGCTCGGGGATGGTCTTCCGGGGCAAGCTCGACATCCCGGTGATCGACTGGCGCCACTACCTCGAGCACCAGCTCAACATGCACAACTCGCACCAGTCGTTCGCCTCGCGGCAGCGGCTGCTGAACTACGACGGCGACGCGTCGAATCAGCTGATCTGGTTCACCGACGCGCGTCCCGCTGGTCCGGTGTCCGATCCGACACCGCAGGCGTTCCTCGTCCTCGACCGCTGGATCAAGAACATCGAGGCGAATCCAGGGAAGAGCGTCGGCGAGAACAAGCCGGCCGACGCGAAGGACGCCTGCTTCGCGACGAACGGCAGCCTGATCGCGAGCGGTGACGACGTCTGGAACGGGATCCTCGACGACAAGCCGGCCGGCGCCTGCACGCAGGCGTTCCCGACCTTCGAGACGTCGCGGATCGTCGCCGGCGGCCCGATCGAGGGCGGCGTCTTCAAGTGCGCCCTGCAGCCGGTCGCGAGTGCGCTCGCGAACGGGCTCTACGGCGCGTGGGCGCCGACGGCGGCGGAGATCGACCGCCTGACGGCGATCTTCCCGTCGGGCGTGTGCGACTACTCGAAGCCCGACCAGATGCTGCCGCCGGAGCTCTCCGGCAGCCAAGGGCGCGAAGAAGTAGGAACGGGAGCGAGGGGGCCGCGCCGCGTGCGCGGCCCCCTCGCGGGGCGTCAGCTGTTGTTCGGGCCCATCAGCCGGAAGCGCGTCCCCGTCGGATCGAGGACGGTGGCGAGCCGGCCGTAGGGCGTGTCCTCGCCCGGGCGCTCGATCGTGCCGCCGAGCTCCTCGGCCTTCGCGAGCGTCGCGTCGACGTCGTCGACGGCGAAGTAGATCGACCAGGCCGCTCCCTGCGGGAGGTCGTCGGGCCAGTCCATGATCCCGGCGAGCGCGGCCTCGCCCTCGCCGAAGGTCGTGTAGCGGAACTCGTCGGTGTCGCCCACCGTGTGCGTGTCCCAGCCGAAGACGTCGCGGTAGAAGGCGACGCTCTTGTCGTAGTCGCGCGTGTGCAGCTCGAACCAGGCGGGCGCGCCGGCCTCGCCGCGGATCTCGAAGCCGCTCACCTCGCGCGGCTGCCAGGCGCCGATCGCCGCTCCGCCCGGATCGGCGAGCAACGTGAAGCGGCCGTTCTGGGTCACGTCCATCGGCTCCATGTGCACCTGGCCGCCGTTCGCCTTCGCGGCCTCGGCGGTGCGGTCGGCATCGTCGGTCGAGAGGTAGATCGTCCACGCGTCCGGGACGCCCTGCTCGCCGTCGTTGGCCATGCAGCCGGCGACGACCTTGCCGTCCTTCTGGAAGAGGAAGTAGCCGCCGTACTCGGGGCCGGGATCCATGGTCGTCCAGCCGAAGAGCTGGCCGTAGAACTCCTTCGCGCGGTCGGTGTCGGAGCTGAAGAGGTCGTTCCAGCAGGGAGCGCCGACGACGATGGTTGGTGCAGGCATGGGGCCTCCTTGGGCTCGGGATTCCGTTCTGCAACCTTCGACTGTGCCAGCAGCGGGAACTCATCGGTCGGCCTGAGCAAGTACCTCCGGTTGCGGCTTCGTTGCGGTTCGATTAAGCGCCTAACCTCTTTGCACCGCGGTCGTTCCAGTACACATGAGCGTCGCCCACGCCGAGCCACGCACCATCGAGCTCGACCCGGCGCGCCAGTTCGACTTCTGGCTGGGGGAGTGGGACTGCACGTGGAGCGCGGACGGTCTCGAGCACATCGGGACGAACTCCGTCTACGCCGATCTGGGCGGGAAGGTGCTGGTCGAGAACTTCGACGGCCGGCCGAGCCTCGACTACCAGGGGCTCTCCTACTCGGTCTACGACCGCAAGGCGCAGTGCTGGAAGCAGACGTGGGTCGACAGCGAGGGGATCTACCTCGACTTCAGCGGCCGCTTCGAGGACGGGGCGATGGAGCTCCGCCGGGTCGCCGACGGCGCCCTCTTCCGGATGCGCTGGGAGCGGATCGACGCGAACGGGTTCGACTGGTCGTATCAGCGCTCCGACGACGGCGGCGCCACCTGGACGGCCCTCTGGGAGATCGGCTACAGCCGTGTCCTATAGCTGGGTCGACCCGCACTTCGCGGCGCTCTACGCACGCCGCGAGGAGGAGCGGCTCGCGGAGCGGCTCGTGACGCGCCTGCGCGAACGATCCGTCCGCGAGCCGTTCCTGCACACCACCGACCGGCGCCAGGCCGGCTGGATGGAGAACGACGCCGTTCTGCGCGGCGGGCACCTCCGCCTGCTCTAGTCCCTCCTCTAGAGCGGCCGGACGTGTCCGCCGCGGGCAGCGGTCAGGCGATCCCGCGCCAGAAACTGAGGTCGTCGGGACCCCCTGCAAGAATGGGCCGTCCGTGAGCGCCGACTTCGTCCACCTGCACGTCCACAGCGAGTACTCGATCCTCGACGGGGCGTGCCGGATCCCGGCGCTCGCCGCCCGCGCGGCCGAGCTCGAGATGCCGGCGGTGGCGCTCACCGACCACGGCTCGCTCGCCGGCTCGGTCGACCTCTACAAGGCCGCGCGCGACCAGGGGGTCAAGCCGATCGTGGGCTGCGAGGTCTACGTCGCCGACGACCGCCACGCGCGCACGCGCGGCTACGCGCACCTGACGCTGCTGGCCGAGTCGAACGCCGGCTACTCGAACCTGATCAAGCTCAGCTCGCTCGGCTACCTCGAGGGCTACTACACGAAGCCGCGCGTCGACTGGGAGCTGCTCGAGCGCTACTCGGGCGGTTTGATCGCGCTCTCCGGCTGCCTCTCCGGCCGCGTCTGCAAGGCGCTCGAGGAGAACCGGCCCAAGGACGCCGCGTCCGACCTCGACCGGCTCGCGCAGGTGTTCGGGCGCGACAACACCTACGTCGAGCTCCAGAACGCGGGCCTCGAGGTGCAGCAGCGCGTCAACCCGGAGCTCGTCAAGCTCGCGGCCGAGGCGAAGCTGCCGCTCGTCGCCACCGGCGACGTCCACTACCTCACCGCCGAGGACGCCTACTCGCACGAGGCGCTGCTCTGCATCCAGTCCGGCGACTCGCTGAAGAACCCGAACCACTGGAAGTTCGACACCAACGAGTTCTATTTCAAGACGCCGGCGGAGATGGCGCTCGACTTCCCGGGCCACGAGGACGCGATGCGGCGCACGCTCGAGGTCGCCGAGCGCTGCTCGATCGAGATCGAGCTCGGCAACATCCTGCTGCCGAGGTTCCCGACGCCGAACGACCGCGACGCGTTCGAGTACCTCGTCGAGCTCTGCGAGCAGGGGCTCGAGCGCCGCTACGACAAGGTGACGCCGGAGCTGCGCGAGCGGCTCCAGTTCGAGCTGAAGACGATCCGCGAGATGGGCTTCGCCGACTACTTCCTGATCGTCTGGGACTTCATCCACTTCGCGAAGGTGAACGGGATCGGCGTCGGCCCGGGCCGCGGCTCGGCCGCCGGCTCGCTCGCCGCCTACGCGCTCGAGATCACCGACATCGACCCGATCAAGTACGACCTGCTCTTCGAGCGGTTCCTCAACCCGGGCCGCAAGTCGATGCCGGACATCGACATCGACTTCGCCGTCGACGGCCGCGAGCGGGTGATCAACTACGTCTCCGAGAAGTACGGCCGCGACCGGGTCGCCCAGATCATCACCTTCGGGACGATGGCCGCCCGCGCCGCCGTGCGCGACGCCGGCCGCGTGCTCGAGATCCCGTACGGGGTCGTCGACCGGATCGCGAAGCTGATCCCGGAAGGCCCGGGCCAGACGCTCGCCGAGTGCCTCAAGCCCGGCTCCGACCTGAAGACCGCCTACGAGACCGATCCGGCGGCGAAGGAGATCATCGACCTCGCGCGGCCGCTCGAGGGGCTCGTCCGGCAGGACTCGATCCACGCCGCCGGCGTCGTCATCGGGGCCGAGCCGCTGATCGACACGATCCCGCTCCAGCAGAAGGGCGCCGACCAGGAGGTCGTGACCCAGTTCTCGATGAACACGGTCGAGGCGCTCGGCCTGCTGAAGATGGACTTCCTCGGCCTGCGCAACCTCGACGTGATCGACAAGGCGGTCGAGCTGATCGGCGGCGTCGACATGACGACGATCCCGCTCGACGACAAGAAGACCTACGCGATGCTCGCCCGCGGCGAGGCGATGGGCGTCTTCCAGTTCGAGTCGTCGGGCATGCGCGAGGCGCTGCGGCAGGTGAAGCCGACCGTCTTCGAGGATCTGATCGCGCTCGTCGCGCTCTACCGGCCGGGGCCGATGCAGTACATCCCGAACTACGCCAAGCGGAAGGCGGGCCAGGAGCAGGTCGCCTTCATCGACCCGCGCCTGAAGGCGATCACCGGCTCGACGTACGGGATCTCGATCTACCAGGAGCAGTCGATGGAGATCGCGAAGCAGATCGGCGGCTTCAGCCCGGCCGAGGCCGACGACCTGCGCAAGGCGATCGGCAAGAAGATCCACAAGCTGATGGCGTCGCTGAAGGACAAGTTCATCAGCGGCTGCATCGCGAACGAGACCTCCGAGCAGGTGGCGCGGCAGCTCTGGGACGACATCGAGAAGTCGCAGGACTACTCGTTCAACAAGTCGCACGCGGCCTGCTACGCGCTGATCGCCTACCGGACGGCGTGGCTGAAGGCGAACCACCCGTGCGAGTACATGGCGGCGCTGATCTCGTCGGTGATGAGCACGAAGGACCGCGTGCCGCTGTACGTGAACGCGTGCGACGAGCTCGGGATCGAGGTGCTGCCGCCCGACGTCAACACCTCGCAGACCGACTTCGCGGTCGTCGAGGGGAAGATCCGCTTCGGCCTGAACGCGGTCAAGTCGGTGGGCGAGTCGGCCGCGCGCGCGATCATCCGCGCCCGCGACGAGGGCGGCGCGTTCGAGTCGATCTGGGACTTCACCGAGCGGGCCGACCCGCAGGTGGTGAACAAGCGCTCGCTCGAGGCGCTCGTCAAGTGCGGGGCGCTCGACTCCACCGGCGCCTCGCGGATGGGGATGCTCGCCTGCCTCGAGCAGGCGCTCGCGTGGGGGCAGAAGCACGCGGCCGACCGGCTCGCCGGGCAGGCCTCGATCTTCGACATGGGCGGCGACGACGCGACGCCCGAGCCGCGGCACCATCCCGCTGATCCCGGCCGCCGAGTTCGAGAAGCCGGAGCTCCTGAAGCTGGAGAAGGAGACGCTCGGCCTCTACGTCTCCGAGCACCCGCTGCACGCGGTGCGCGAGCAGCTGCGGCGCAAGACCGACTGCACGCTCAACGAGCTGGAGCGCCGCCGCGACGGCGAGGTCGTCTCGGTCGGCGGGATCGTCTCGGCCGTGAAGCAGCTGACGACGAAGAAGGGCGAGCCGATGGTCTTCCTCACCCTCGACGACCCCACCGGCGGCGGCGAGGTCGTCGTCTTCAACTCGACCTACGCGCAGGCGCGCGAGCTCTGTGTCGCCGACCGGATCCTCGTGATCAAGGGCCGCGTCGACCACAAGCAGCAGGGCGAGACGAAGCTGATCGCGATCGAGGTGAACGGCTTCGAGGCGGTGCGGGAGCGGACGGAGATCAAGTTCAAGCTCGACGCGCGGGAGGCGAGGGCCGGCCTGATCCGCGACCTCGCGCACCTGGTCAAGGACTACCCGGGGCCGTCGCGGGTGCTCGTCGCGCTGGAGACCTCGATGGGGCCGAAGACGCTGGCGCTCGGCCCGGGCTACACGGTCGCGATCGACACGGACTTCCTCACCGAGGCGCGCACGCTCCTCGGCGCCGACGCGATCCTGTAGCCGGCTGCTCGCGTGGCACAGCGAGACCGCCCCTCTCGGGGCGGTCTCGTCGTCACCGGTTCGGCGACGACCCGGACTCAGTGCGCGAGCCGGTGAACCCTGGTGAACCGAACTGCCAGGCTGAACCCGATTGCCAGCAGAACGCCGATGCCGAAGCCGAGGCCGACCTGCCGGAGGTCGAGGTCCCGACCCCGAGCTCGTCGCGGTCACGGTCGTGGCGATCTGGGGCTGCGCCGACGCGAGTTGCGCGTCGCGCTTTGCCGTCTGGGACTTCTCGCGCGCGTCGAGCATGCGCACGACCTGGTCCTGACCCAGCGCGGCGGCGCGATCTGCGCTGTCGGGGCTGAGGTGTACGACGGGCTCGCTGCGCTGGTCGGCGGCCCAGTCGTCGCCCAACGCCGGGAAGGCGAACAGCATGGCGGCTCCGACAATGACGGTGATGAGTGAGATCGTCCGGGTCATCGCTTCTTCTCCTCCGCTCCGGGTGGCCTCATGACCATCCGAAGCGAGGCTACGACGCCGACGGCTCCACCGAAGCGGGCGCATCCCCTGTGTTTGGCCGTGGGATCCCGCGTGTTTGAAGCGCCCCCGCGACCTGCCCGCGTTGACGGATCCCGAGCTTCCCGAAGATGTGGCCGAGGTGCCCCTCGACTGTCCGATCGGACAGAAAGAGCGCCGTGGCGACCTCCTTGTTCGTCCTGCCGAGGGCGACGAGCGCAGCGACACGCTCCTCTGCAGGCGTGAGCGCGCCGGGAGCCGCCGCGCGCCCGCTGATGCGCTTCAGCTCGGCTCGGGCTCGCTCCGCCCAGAGCGCTGCGCCGATTCCCTCGAAGACGGCGAGCGCCTCCTCGAGCGTCGCTCGCGCCTCGCGTCGCCGCTTCAGCCGCCGCTGCGTGGCGCCGAGCGCGAGCAGCGTCCGACCGCGGTCGAGCGGGAGCTCGACCTGTGCGTGCCGGTCGAGCGCGGTCGCGAACGCGGCCAGCGCGGCCTCGAGCTCACCCGCCTGCGCGGCGAGGAGTCCCGCGGCAGCGCGCGCAGTTGGCGAGCGCGGAGATGCGCTCCAGCCGGCGGGCGTTCCCTTCGTACCAGTCCAGGAGCTCGGTCGCATCGCGGAGACGTCCCAGCTCGACGAGTGCCTCGATGTGGTCGACGACGAATCGGGTCGCCCCGGGCTCGACGATCCCTTCTCGCCGGACGAATGCAGTCTGCGAGGCCAGGTGCTCGACGACCTCGCTCGGCCGCTCCAGCGAGAGGGCGAGGAGTCCAAGAGCCGCGGATGCGATGAGGACGACGATACCGGTCCGAGTCGCGTCTCGATCACATCCGTCGCAGCCTCCCTGGCGGCTTCAGGCCGACCGCCTTGTGCCTCAGCGAGGCTCTCGAGCGCGCGTGCGCGCAACGTGAACAGGAGCAGACCCGTCTGCTCGGCGGCCTCGTGTCCCTGGCGAGCGCACGCGAGGCCTCGTCTCGACGTTACCGAGCAGCAGCTCGAGCTCGCCGAGGAGGAGGAGGAGCCAAGGCCGTGCGCTCTCGTCACCCAGCTCGTCGGCCGCTGCGCAAGAGATCCGTGAGAGCGGCACGCGCTTCGTCGTGCGCGTCGATCCAGGTCCAGTATTCAGCGAGCGAGCAGAGTGGCTGGTCCAGAACGCGAACGCCTGCCGCCGCCGCCTGGAGGGCGAGCGCCTCCTCCGCCGTCGCGGCCGCCGTTGCCCGTCCGAGCAACGCCTCCGCGCTCAGTCGCGTCAGCTGCACATCGGCCGCGAGCGCCAGATCGCCCATCTCGGCGGCGAGCGACAACGCGATGTCGGTGTGCCGCACTGCGTCGTCGAACCGCTCGAACCTCCAGAGGCTGCAGGCGGCGACTCCTTCGTGGGCGAGAGCCAGTGTCTGACGATCGGCCCCCGCCAGGTCGATGACCTGCTCGAAGAGCTCCCTGGCCTCGTCGGGTGCCTCGTAGAGGCGGATGCGTGCGAGGACGACGAGCGCCCGCGCCAGTTCCGGGCCGGGCTCGAGCGGTGCCGATCACCTCGCGAAGCTGGGCCTCGGCTCGGCGCGAGTCACCGGCCCTCGAAGTGGAGGAATGCCGCCTCGACCGCCCGTCCGAACCTGCTCGGGTCGTCGATCGGGCGGCGTCAGCTGCCGGGCGCGGTCGAGGAGGAGGGCCGCGGGCCGCAGGGCTCCACGTGCGCGCGCGTAGCTCGGCCGCATCCTCGAGCGCGGCGGCCACCGACTCGTCCGGCTCGTCGACGGAGGCGGCGAGTTGCCACGCGCGGGCCTCCGGATCCTCGAGCAAGCTCCGCCAGCCGGGCGTGGATCTCCTTGCGACGCACGAAGTCGGCGATGTCGTACGCACCCGCGGCCAGCAACGGGTGGGTGAAGCGGATCCGGTCGCGGTCGACCTCGACGATGCCGGCTCGAATCGCAGGAACGAGACCCGCCTGGCGATCGACCCCGGTCGCCGCCTCGACGATCGTCGGTCGTCGGATGAGCGTGTGCCGCCGCAGCGAGCAGGAAGTCACGGCTCTCGGGCGTGAGCGCCTCGAGTCTCGCCTGAACGAGCTCGTGGAGCGACTCGGGCACCGGCAGCAGCTGCCCCGCCTCGACGATCGCCTCGCCGCGTTTCAGCGTGCGGGCGATCTCGAGCGCGAAGAACGGATTGCCCCCGGACGCCTCGTGGATCTCCGCCAGGAGCGGTCGCGGCACGGCGAGGTCGAGGTGCTCGCGGACGACCGCGTGCAGCGACCCGGGGTCGAGGGGACCGACCGCGACCGTATGGACCCGCTCCGCCGGCAGGCTGCGTCGGATCTCGAGCAGCGACAGTGCTTTCCGGCGACGCGCGACGAGCGAGCAAGAGTCCGACGTGCTCGTCCCGAAGTCGTCGCGCCGCGTAGCCGATCGCCCCGGCCGACGCAGCGTCGAGCCATTGAGCGTCGTCGACCGCGACGAGCAGCTGCTGCTCGGCGCTCACGGCCCGCAGGACGTTCAGCACCGCAACCCCCACGGCATGCGGATCCGGCGCGGGGCCGGCCTCGTCGTCGAGGACGAGTGCGCGGGAGAGGGCGCGCCGCTGTGCCGGGACGAGCTCATCGAGCACGTCTGCGAGGACGGGATCGAGAAGATCGCCGAGCGCCGCGAACGACAACTCGGTCTCGCTCTCCGCCGGAAGCGCGCGCAGGACCCGCAGACCTCGTTCCTTCGCGTCGGCCACGCCGGCGGACCAGAGCGTCGTCTTGCCCATGCCCGCGTCGCCCTCGAGGAGGAGCGCGGTTGCGCCTTCGGAGATCCCGGCTAGGAAGTCCCTGAGGGCGGCGAGTTCCGCGTCGCGCCCTACGACCGCAGCAGGCATTGCGCGTTGATCGTACGGCGTGCGCGACGCTGTGCCTACGGCGTCTCCGAGTCGAAGCGAATGCGGCGTGGCGCCCCCTAGGCGTGTCCCCTGCAACTCCTTACGATTTCCCCTTGTTCCGCACAGGAGCGGCCGATACTGCGCCCGTGAGGCGTGGGCTCTTCCGGATCGCCGCGGTCGCGGCGCTGGCACTCCTGTGCGCGTCGGCGGCTGCGGCCGCACCCGGTCTGCGCGGCGGGATCACCGACAGCGGCGGGGCCTACTACGGGCAGCCGGCGAACTTCTTCCCGGAGCTCGAGGAGCTCGGCGTCCACCTGCTCCGCGTGCACCTGAACTGGGGCGGGCGACTCGGCGTCGCGAAGCGGAAGCCCCGCGACGGCACCGACTCCGAGGACCGCGCCTACGACTGGCACCTCTACGACAGGATCGTGCTCGAAGGAGAGCGGCACGGCGTCGAGGTGCTCTTCACGATCTTCGGCACGCCGCCGTGGGCCAACGGCGGCCAGACGCCGACGCACGCGCCGCGGAGCGCCGATCCGCTCCGCGAGTTCGCCTACGCCGCGGCGACCCGGTACAGCGGGACGTACGAGCGGCCCGACGGCGTCGTCCTCCCGCGCGTGCGCTTCTGGACGGCCTGGAACGAGCCGAACCTCCAGATCGGCCTGATCCCGCAGTGGCGCCGCGTCGGCGGCAAGTGGATCGTCCAGAGCGCGATCGACTACGCGCGGATCTGCAACGCCGTCGTCGAGGGGATCCGCACGTCGATGCTGCGCGGCGAGAAGGTCGCGTGCGGCGCCACGGCCGCGCGCGGCAACAACAACCCGAAGGGGCTCAAGCCGTCCGTCTCGCCGCTCGCGTTCCTGCGCGCGATGAAGAAGGCGGGCGCGACCGGGTTCGACGCCTACGCCCACCATCCGTACTACGGCGGGCCGGGGGAGACGCCGGCGACGCCCTCGCCCGGCCGCGGCGGCGTCACGCTCGGCAACATCGACGCGCTCGTCTCGGAGCTGACCCGGCTCTACGGGAAGAAACGGATCTGGATCACCGAGTACGGCTACCAGACCAACCCTCCCGACGGCGTCTTCGGCGTCTCGTGGGCGACGCAGGCCGCGTACGTCCGCCAGTCGTTCGCGATCGCGCGCGCGCATCCGCGGATCGACATGCTGCTCTGGTTCCTGCTCCAGGACGAGGCCGATCCGGAGCGCTGGCAGTCCGGGCTGATCTCGGCGACGGGCGAGCGGAAGCCGTCGTTCAACGCGTTCCGCGAGTCGCTGGCGCTCCCCTAGCCGCGGAGCAGCGCCTCGAGCCCGGGCAGGTGGCGCAGGCAGAGCTGCGGCAGGCCCGCGTGCTCGACCTCGTAGACGATCGCCGGGATCCCCTGCTCGAGCAGCCACTCGTCGAAGGCGCCGGGCGAGCCGACCTCGAGCTCCGAGACGACCCGAAGCCCGGCCGACTCGGCGAGCATCTCGACGGGCTCGCGCGGCACGCCCTCGCGGACGAGGATCAGCTCGATCGGCGCGTGCAGGTCGAGCACGAGCTTCGGCTGCAGCTCGTGGACGAGCGCCATCAGCGCCTGGGTCTCCGGCTCCGAGCTCGGCTCGGGGCCGGGCGAGGAGCGGCTGGTCCGGTTCGGGAGCTTGCGCAGCTCGGGATCGATGCCGGGCGGGAAGGTGAACGACGGCTCGGGGCTCCAGCTCGCGCCGGGGAAGTTCCGGTTCAGGTCGACTCCGGCTGCGTTCTGCCTCGTCCCGTTCAGGAGCCCGTCGGGGTTCGCCACCTGGATGACCGCCCAGCTCGTCTCGTCGCCGGGGATCCGCTCGAGCAGGCGGCGCGCGAGCAGGCCGGTCTCCGCCTCCTCGCCGTGCTGGCCGGCGATCAGGAGCCCGGCGACGGGCGCCCCGGACGCCGGCAGCTGCACGCGGAGCGGCAGCCCGCCGCGCGAGCGGCCGTACTCCCGCTCCTCCCAGCCGCGGAGGACGTTCGAGGTGACTGCCTCTGCCACGGCGTCAGCCTACGGTCAGGGCGTCCGGCGGCGCAGCGTCGCCGAACCGAGGGCGAGTGCGAGCACGATGCAGCCGGCGACGATGCCGACGTCGAGCCACACGTCCGCGTCGGTCTCGCCGCTCGCCGTCACCTGCTCGAGCGCGTCGTACGCGTAGGTCAGCGGGAGCAGGTTCGAGAGCCACTCGAGCGGCTCCGCCATCTCCTCGCGCGGCACGAGCAGGCCGCAGAGCAGGATCTGCGGGATCACCACCGCGGGCATGAACTGCACCGCCTGAAACTCCGTCGTCGCGAAGGCGCTCAGGAAGAGGCCGAGCGCCATCCCGAGGAGCGCGTTCGCGACCGCGATCAGCACGACCGCCCAGATCGGGCCTGCCGTGTCGAGCCCGAGCAATCCGAACGCCACGGCGGACGTGATCGACGCCTGCACGGCCGCGACGGCGGCGAAGGCGAGCCCGTAGCCGCCGAGCAGGTCGCCCTTCGCGATCGGCATCGACATCAGCCGTTCGAGGGTGCCGCTCGTCCGTTCGCGCAGCATCGCGATCGACGTGACCAGGAACATCGAGGTGAAGGGGAAGATGCCGACGAGCGGGCCGCCGACCCGGTCGAACGTCTCCGGCTGCCCGTCGAAGACGTAGCGGAAGAGCGTGAGCAGGAAGGGCGGCACGACGAAGACGAGCGCGAGCGTGCGTCGGTCGTGGCGCAGCTGCCGGAGCACGCGCTCCGCGGTCGCGAGTGTCCGCGCGGCGCTCACCGAGCCTCCGCCAGCGTCAGGAACGCCTCCTCGAGGTTCGCGGCGCCGGTGCGCTCCAGCAGACCGATGGGAGACCCGGTCGCCACGACCGTGCCGTCGCGCATCAACACGAGCTCGTCGCACCGTTCGGCCTCGTCCATCACATGGCTGGAGACGAGCAGCGTCCTTCCTGTCTGGGCGAGGCCGTGGAAGAGCGTCCAGAGATCCCGCCTGAGCACGGGGTCGAGGCCGACGGTCGGCTCGTCGAGCACGAGCAGCTCTGGCTCGACCCAGGAGCGCCGTCGCCAGGGAGACGCGGGAGCGCTCGCCGCCGGAGAGCGTGCGAGTGAGCTGGTCGGCCTGCGCGCGGAGATCGACCTCGTCGATCGCCTCGTCGATCCGCGACGGCGGCGCCCCGAGGATCCGGGCGAAGTAGCGCAGGTTCTCGCGCACGCTCATGTCGCCGTACACGGAAGGCTCCTGCGTCACGTAGCCGACGCGCCGCCACAGCGGGGAGACCCGGCCGGGAGGCCGAGGACGCGAACGGCGCCCGCCTCGACGATCTGGACGCCGACGATCGCCCGCATCAGCGTCGTCTTGCCCGACCCGCTCGGGCCGAGGAGGCCGGTGACGGTCCCGGCCGCGACCTCGAGCGACACGCCGGGCAGGACGAGCCGGCCGCCGCGGCGCACGCGCAGGTCCGCCGCCACGATCGCCGGGCCGTCGATCAGATCTCCAGTCTCGCGTCCTCGAGGTCGAGGTCGCGCTCGACGCGGCGCGCCACCTCGTCGGAGATCTCACCGCTGCGGCGCAGCTCATGGACGGCGTCCCGCTCGGCGTTCAGCAGCTCGCGGCGCAGCCGCTGGAAGTCGCGCGAGCGGGCCTCGATCGAGCCGTCGTCGCCGCCGTCGAGCCAGGCCAGGAAGCGGTTCCGGCGGAAGTCGTAGCCGCCGCGGACTCGCTCGGCCGTGTCCTCCCGCACCCACTCCTCGTCGACCAGCTCCTCGAGCCGGACGAGCGCGGCGTCCGCCGCCCGGATGCGCGCCTGCGCCTCGTCCCGCGCCGCCTCCTCTCCGTCGTCCTCGAGCTTGAGGAGACGGATCACGGCCGGCAGGGTCAGGCCCTGGATCACGAGCGTGCCGAAGATGACCGCGAAGGTGAGGAAGAGGATCAACTCGCGTCCCGGGAACGGCTCGCCGGCATCCGTGCTCGAGCGGGATCGCCAGGGCCGCCGCCAGCGAGACCGCGCCGCGCATCCCGGACCAGGTGATCAGCGCCAGCGCCGAGCGTGGGGGCATCGGGTCGCGCGCGCGGATCTTCGGGCACGAGCAGGCGCGGCAGCTTCGCCGCCGGGTAGACCCAGAGCGCCCTCGCGACGAGGACGGTGAGCCAGATCGCGACCGCCCACCAGATCAGATCCACCGGCCGAGTAGGCGTCGAGCGCGTCGAGGATGCCGGGCAGCTGCAGCCCGATCAGCGTGAAGAGGATCGCGTTGAGCGTGAAGGTGACGATCTCCCAGGCCGACTCGCCCATCAGCCGCACCTCGGGCGTCGTCAGCTCCGGCGTGTACCAGCCGAGGTAGATCCCGGCGGTCACGGCGGCGATCACCGCCGAGACGCCCATCAGCTCCGCCGGGATGTAGGCGAAATACCCCGTGAGCAGGGAAATCGTCACCTCTGCGGGCGGGTAGTCGAGCCGCTTCCGCACCTGGCGCACGATCCAGGCAACGCCGAGGCCGACGACGACGCCGCCGGTGACGTTGAGCACGAACGAGATCGCCGGCCTCCCAGATCGAGAAGACGCCGCTGACCGTCGCGACGACCGCGGCGCGGTAGGCGACGAGGGCCGTGCCGTCGTTGACGAGGCTCTCGCCCTCGACGATCGAGACGATCCGCCGCGGCACGCCGAGGCGGTGCATGATCGCCGTCGCCGCGATCGGGTCGGTGGGGGAGACGACGGCGCCGAGCACGAACGCCGCCGCCCACGGCAGCCCGGGCACGATCGCGTGCGCGACGACCGCGACGACGACCATCGTCAGGAGCACGAGGCCGACGGCGAGCAGTCCGACCGGACGCAGGTTCGAGCGCAGGTCGCGCAGCGAGGTGAAGAACGCGGCTCCGTAGAGCAGCAGCGGCAGGATGCCGACGAGGACGAGGTCGGGCGGCAGGTCGATCTCGGGCAGTCCGGGGACGAAGCCGAGCGCCAGCCCGCCCAGCACGAGCAGGATCGGATACGGGATCCGCAGCTTCGGGACGAGGACGAGCATCCCCGCACCGGCCGCCAGCAGCACCAGCAAGCTGACGAGGTCGTGGTGGCTGAGGTCGATCACTCGCTAGGCGAGGCCCTTGTCGCGCAGCTCGCGCAGCGCCGACTCGGTCTTCTCGAGCTCGAGGCCCATGCCGCTGAGGATCTCCGGCGTCTTCGAGAACTGGACCTCGCCGTACGCGACGACCTGCACCTGGTTGCCCCACGGGTCGAGGAACGAGTTGCCGCCGAAGATGTCGATCCCGGCCTCCCGCGCCGCCGCGAGCACGGCGTCGCGGTCGTCGACGACGAGGCCGAAGTGGCGCGTCGCGTCCGGCCCCTGCGTGCGGCCCTCCGCGAGCGCGAGGAACTGGTCGCCCATGTCCACGAACGCCATGCCCGGGATCCGGCCGCGCAGCTCCAGCTCGAACAGGCGCCCGTAGAAGTCGAGCGCCTCGTCGATCGAGCCGACCTCGAGCGCGATGTGGTTGATCCCGACGGCGCGGGGCATGCCCTGCAGGCTAATGGAGCGAGTTCTCGGCGGCGCGATCGGCGAGGGTCTGCAGCACCTTCAGCGAGATCTGCGGCGAGTCGTGCAGGAGGCGGCGAAAGCCGGACTCGTGGATGACGAGCACGCGGACGGGGCTCGTTGCGGTCACGGTCGCGTTCCGCGGGCGCTGCGAGACGAGCGCCATCTCGCCGAAGAACGCGCCCTCGCCGAGGCTGTTGAGCTTGCGGCCCTTCGCCCGGACGTCGACGTCGCCTTCGACGAGGACGAAGAACTCATGGCCCTGCCGGCCCTCCTCGATCAGCTTCGAGCCCGCCGGCAGGCTCAGCTCGTCCGCGAGCGTCGAGATCTCGCCCAGCTCCTTCTTGCTGCAGCCGGCGAACAGCGGCACCTGGCGGAGCAACTCGAGCTTTGCGTCCTTCCGCAGCCGCACGGGTCGATCCTAACGAGCGCCTACTTGAACTTGAAGTCGGCGAACTGGACGCTGCCGTCGACGAACTTCAGCTCGAGCCTGCGGCAGCCGGTCCAGCCCTTCTCCGTCTTCCACATGTACTGGTACTTGTTCGTTGCAGGCATCGAAGCTGAGGCTGCTGCCGCCGGCCGTGACCGTCGTCTTGATCTCTTCGGTCGGCACGCCCGTGCCGCAGACGGTCGTGACCACCCGCGGGTAGCCGGCGGCGAAGATCGCAAGGCCGCGGTTGCCGCCGAGGCTGAACTTGACCGGGATCGCGCTCCCTCGCCTTCGCGATGTTCACCGTCGGCGGGTTCGCGACCGGCGGGAAGAAGCCGCTGAACGCGGAGAGGACGAGCGTCCCCGTGCGCGTCGCGCCGGTGTAAGTGGCGTCGCCGGCGAACGAGGCGCTGACGGCGTACGTGCCGGCGGGGAGCCCGACGGGAGGCAGCGTCGCGCGCCCGAGGTAGTCGGTGATCGTGGAGAACGTCTTCGTCCCGCCCGGCCCGGTGAGCGTGTAGGTGACGGTCAGCTGCAGCAGGGGCTGCTGCTTGCCGCCCAGGGCCGCGGTGAGGGTCGAGGTGAGCCCCGTGGCACCGCCGCCCATGACGAGCGGTAGCTGCGTGAACGTGGACAGGCTCGTCGGCGCCTTGGCGATCGCGAACGGCTCCGAGTCGGAGGACGGCGCATGCGTCGTGTCGCCGCCGAACGAGCCGACGAGCTGGTAGCTGCCGGGCGCGGTCGAGAGCGGCACCCCGAGCGTGACGCGACCGTCGGCGCCGGTGACGCCGATCTGGGCCGAGCCGCCGCCGACGGAGACCGTCACCATCTTGCCGGCGAGCGGTGCGCCTCCAGGGCCGGTCAGCGCGGCGGTGACCGTCTTGGTCTCGCCGAAGGTGCCGTTGACGGGCGGGGCGACGAGCGTCAGCGCCGTCGCGGCGGCTGCCGCTCCGGCGAGCCGGTGGAACGCGCCGCGGTTGTCGTCGAGCGAGACCAGGCCGAGGCCGTTCGAGGCCTGGACGACGAACTGAAGGTCGGCCGGGGCGAAGGTGAGCCGGCCCTTCCAGAGCTGTGACTCTTCGTCCGTTCCGCAGGCCGCGGGCAGCGGTGCGACGCACTGCTGGAGATCGAGCGGCGCCCACGTGCCCGCTCCTGTCGTGAAGGTGACCCAGACCGAGTGGATCGCCGCCGCCGGGTCGCCGACGACCTGGGCGGTGAAGTCGACCCCTCCCGCTGCGGGCTTCGCATCGACGCTGACGATCGTCGGAGCGTCGGAGAGCGAGGCGGCGGTCAGGTTGCCGCTGTAGAACAGGCGCAGGTCGAGGCCCGAGTAGCGGCGCAGCGTGCTCGTCCCCAGCGCGACGTCGGCGACGCGATGCTGCGCCGGCGTCACGAGCAGGCTCGTACCGCCCGACCCGCCGAGCGCGCCGTAGTAGTTGACGGTGGACAGCCGCATCGGGAAGAAGACCGGCGAGACGAAGGGTGCGTGGACGCCGCGCAACTCGGTCGTCGGCGCGCCCGTCAGCGGCACCACCGTCGAGTCGGTGAACGTGCCGCCGCGGAAGCCGACGCCGCGGAGGACGACGTTCGAGTCGGTCGGCGTGACGTCGACGACGTCGAGCGGGAGTGCCGGCTCGGCCGGATTGCCGATGACGCCGTCGGGGCCGGAGAGCCAGGTCGAGGTCAGCTGCGTGCTGGTCTCGACGTTCGTCAGTGTCCGCGTGTTCGTGGTCAGGCTCGGCGCGAGGGCGAGGTCGAACGTGCGCAGGCCGAGTGTCGCGGCCGGGCCGGATGCGACCGGCACCGGGGTGATCGCGCCTCCCGCCGGCGGCGCCGGCGTGCGCCCGGCGGGCATGTTGACGCCGAGCATCGGCAGCCCGAACACGGCCGCCTCGAGCAGCGCCTTCTCGTGCAAGCCGCGCACGTCGGGCGTCGCCGCGAGGTAGTCGAGCTTCGCCTTGACGAGCGCCTCGCCGACCGAGACGGCACCCGTGCCGACCCGAAGCTGGCGCGCGAAGTTGCGGTAGAGCCGCTCGCTGTACTCGAGGAAGTCGGTGTCGCCGTACTGGTAGCCGGTTCCTGCGACGAGCGTCGCCCGCTTGCGCGCGAAGGCCTGCGCCCAGTCGAGTGGCTGGGACACGTTCTGGAGCGCGTCGCCGTCGACGAGGTTGTAGCCCGCATGGCAGCCGGCGCTGAAGACGAGCGTGTTGGCGAGGTTCACCGTCGAGGCGGCGAGCTCGGTCGTGAGCACGCTCGTCGAGAAGTCGGCGGCGAGGGCGCTGTTGGCGCTGAAGTGCCCGGCGAGGAAGATCACGTCGTGGCGGCTGCCGAGGAGCTTCGCCGACAGCTGGGAGGCGGTCCACGAAGCGGGATCCTGCGGCGACTTGTCTGCCGGGGTGACCAGCAGGTCCGACGTGGCCCCCGTGCCCGCCTGGAGCTCCGTGGCGACGGCGTCGGCCGCATCCGCAAGGAAGTCGTAGCCGGTGACGAGCGACGAGCCCGGGGTGACGACGCCGCCCGCCTGCGTGTAGGCGTCGATGAGGCCGGCGATCTCCGCCGGCGTCTCGACGAGACGCCCGACGGCGAGGCCCGGCACCGGGAAGGAGCTCGTTCGCAGCGAGACGCTCGTTCCGGCCCCGTAGGCGTCCTGGCTGAGGACGAAGTCGTTGCGGAGACTCGCCTCGGAGGCGGAGTCGCTGCGGACGGGCGGGACGTAGCCCGACTCCTGCCCGAGCAGGCTCTGGTCGGGATAGCGGAAGAACGGGATCGCGTCGTCGCCGCCGGCGAGGACGACGTACCGGAGCCCTGGGTTCGCCGGGCGGTAGGAGTCGACGATGCCCTTGATCTCCTCGGCGACGAGGTTCTGCGCGAACGGGCAGGCGGCGTTCGCCGCAGCCTGCAGCTTCAGCGCGGCGACACGGGCGTCGGTGGCGACGTCGACGACGACACCTCCGATCTCCGGCCTGGCCTTGAACGCGTCGAGCTTGCTCCCGAGCGTGCCGCCGCCCGCCAGCGGTGCGGTCAGCGAGACCTTCGAGGAGTCGGTGAGGATCACCGTGCGGACCCCGGTCAGCGCCGATGCGGGCCGCGGCGTCAGGGTCGTGTCGGTGACACCCGCGCAGCTCGTGGCGCCCTTCGTGACGGAGACCATGAACTGGCTGCCCGTGTCGAAGGCGCCGCCGTGACCGCTGACGCGGACGTAGAAGCTGCCGCCCGAGTTCCACGAGTTGACGACGACGTTCTCGTCGGCCGTGCCCTGCGTCGCCGAGACGCCGATGATGCTGCGCGTCTGGGCGCTCGAGAACGCCTGCGCGACCTCTTCCGGGCTGAAGACGCTGGGGCTGAAGACGGAGGGTGAGAAGACCGACGGGCTGAAGACGCTGGGGCTGAAGACGGAGGGTGAGAAGACCGACGGGCTGAAGACGCTGGGGCTGAAGACCGAGGGAGAGAAGACCGACGGGCTGAAGACCGAGGGGCTGAACACGCTCGGGCTGAAGACGGACGGTGAGAAGACCGAGGGGCTGTACGCGTCGGGGCTGAACACCGACGGGGAGAAGACGGACGGCGAGAAGACCGAGGGTGAGAACACCGACGGCGCGTACTCCGCGCTCAGCTTGGTCAGGTCGGCAGCGTTGGTCGGCGTGAGCTGGGCGGCGAACGCCTGGCCGATGTCCTTGAAGACGGCCACGTCGTAGTCGGCCGGGAGCCCCGACAGCGCGACCTGGATCCGCTGGCCCGGCTTGACGTCGAACTTGTACCAGCGTGCCTTGCCGGCCGAGTCGATGAAGTCGCGCGCCGTCGCGGTGCTGCCGGTGAGCGCGAGCGCCTTGGGCCAGAAGTCGTTGTCGCCGGAGCTGACGAGACAGGCTGACGCCGCGGTCGTCGCAGGCGCCGTCACCCGGACGGCGACGAAGTTGCCGGGCGTGACGCCTGACACTGCAGCGCTGAAGTAGCCGTCCTCGTCCGTCGTTGCCGAGACGGGCGCGCCGGCTGGGCTACCGCCGCCGGGGAGCGCGCCGGCGCTGCACGTCGGCGCCGTCGACGCGGCCAGCGTCAGGGGCAGGTTCGAGGCGCCGTCGACGCGGCCGATCACGAAGGCGCCCGTGCCGCCGGTCGAGACGACGCGGATCAGGCTCGGCGTCTCGAGCGGCGGCGGCAGCTCGTAGTCGACCACGAGCCGCGGAGCGTTCAGGACCGAGCCCTCCCTGCTGTAGTAGCGCAGGAAGTACGACTGCTTGAGCTTCCCGTTCTGGCAGACGACGCTGAACGGCGTCCCGCAGGGGATCGTGAAGACCTCGAGCGAGAGCTTGCCGTCGCCGGACCGCTCGGCGGCAACGCGGGTGCGAAGGTTCGCCGAGCCGAAGTTCCTGCTCGCCACGTGCGTGCCGGCGCAGCCGACCGCCTCGAACGCCGAGGTCGAGCCGAGCTTGTCCGGGGAGGTGCTGAGGGGAAGGCCGTTCAGGAGCCACTCGGCCGGCGGAACCTGCTGCACGACGCCGTCCGCCGGGCGCGTGTTCCAGGTGACCGCGCTCTCCGACCAGGAGTCGTTGGGCAGGAAGATCGCGTGGTGATCCGGGTCGCCGTCGAACGCGAAGCCGGTCTTGCTCGTCAGCTTCAGGGTCGCGCCCGTGATCGTCGCGCCTGCCGGGATCCCGGCGAGGTTGAAGCGGAGCAGCCCGGCAGCGGGGCCGGTGCCGCAGCCGTACGACGAGGCGGCGCCGAAGACGTCGAAGGACGTCTCCGTGCCGTGCGCGACGGTGGGGTCCGAAGCGCGGACATACGTGTCGGACTCGGGGGTCAGCGTGATGCTGGCGGCGAGAGCGCTCGTCGACGGCACCGCGGCGGCGCAGACAACGATCGCAAGCAGGAGCTTTCGCCGCACCGGACAACACTTGCGGTCCGAAGCGGCGATTGCAAGGCTCGAAGGTCTAGGTTGACGCATATGCGCCGCAGGCGCCGAGCGCGAGATCGAGGGCCTCCGTCAGCGTCAACGCCTGCCCACGCGCGCGGGCGTCGGTCGCCGCGACACCGCCGATCGCTCGGCGAGCCGGTGCGAGCTGGCGCTCGAGCTCCTCCTCGAGCCCGGGTGCGCGCGGCGTGCCGATCTCGTCGCGGAGCGTGTCCGACGCGCCGACGAGCTCGAACGCGAGCTCCCCGTCGCCGCGGAGTCCCGCCAGCTGGCCGATGTCCTCGACGAGGAACGCGAGGGCCCACTTGTCGTCGTACTCGCGATACGCGCGCAGGCTGTCGGCGTAGTGCCGCTGCGCCGCCTCGTACTCGCCGAGCCCGCGGTTCGCGTTGCCGAGGTTGTTGTCGCTGATCGCGACCATCCAGGCATCCCCGACCTCGCGGTTGAGTCGCATCGACTCCTCGAAGGCCGTTCGCGCCGCCTCGTAGTCGTGCTCGAGGACGGCGATCGCGCCGAGGTTCGTCAACGAGACCGCGACGCCGCGCCGGTCGTCGAGCTGCGTCCGCAGGTCGAGCGCCCGCTCGTGGTACGCGCGGGACGCAGCCGGGTCGCCGCTGTACTCGGCGACGACGCCGAGGTTGGAGAGCAGCGCGGCCATGCCGGACTTGTCGTCGAGGCGCTCACGGATCTTCAAACTCGCGTCGTAGTTCGCGACCGCCTGCGGATACTCGCCCTGCTGGGCGCGCGAGCGTGCCCATCAGGTGGCGCACCTGCGCGACGCCGCCGTCGTCCCCGACGGACTCGAACGCCCGGGCTGCCGCGTGGAGGAGCTCGAGCGCCTCGTCGTAGCGGCCCTGTCTCCGCGCGACCTCGGCGAGCGCCGTCTCGCACCAGGCGCGCGCACGCTCGTCGCCCAGCATCTCGGCCACTTTCAGTGCCTCCTCCTCGACCTCCTCGGCGCGCTGCCAGTCGCCGACGAGCTCGACGACCTTGCCGAGCTTCAGGAGCAGGTCGACGCGCTCCTCCTCGCCGACGAGCGGCGCCGCGCGCTCGAGGTAGTCGATCGCGGCGGCGTTCGCGTATGTCGTCTCGGCCGCCTCGCCGGCCCGGATCAGGTACTCGCGCTTCTTCTCCAGGTTCTCGCTGTTCCAGTAGTGGTGTGCGAGCAGGTCGAGCTGGAGCTCGATCGCGTCAGCCTCCGCCCGCTCGATGTAGTCGCCGACCTGCGCGTGGATGACCGCGCGGATCGCGTACGGCATGCTCCCGTACGCCACCTCCTGGGTGACGACGTGCCGGAAGAGGTAGGACTGGTCGTCGTGGCGGTCGAGCGAGACCAGCTCGAGTGACCGCAGCTGCTCGAGGTGCGAGGCGACCTCGTCCGGCGAGCCGAGCTCGGGATAGACGGCCGGCAGCGTGCCGGCGAGGAATGACCGTCCGATCACGCTCGCGACCTTGAGCGTGCGCCGCGGCGCCTCGTCGAGCGTGTCGACGCGGCTCAGGATCAGGCTGTGCAGGCTCTCGGGCAGCTCGAGGCTGCGCAGGGCCTCGTCGTCTTGGGGATCGATGCCCTGGTCGTTGACGAAGCTGAGCAGCTCCTCGACGTAGAAGGGGTTCCCCTGCGAGCGCTCGGTGACGAGCTGGACGAGGAGCGGGGACGCCGTCGCCTCGGCCCCGAAGAGCTGCGCCAGCTTGGAGCGGATCAGCAGCTCGACGTCCGCCGGCTCGAGCTCGTCCAGCGTCAGCTCGACGAACCGGGTCAGGGGCTCGAGGCCGAGGTCGCCGCCCGGCGTGGCAGCCGGCCGGTAGGCCAGCACGAAGAGGACGGGCAGCGACGCCGATGCACGGACGAGCGCCGCCAGCAGGTCACGCGCCAGCGGCCCGATCCAGTGACAGTCCTCGAGCACGACCACCACGAGCTCCTCGGCGGCGCGCGCCCGCAGACACTCCGCGAGCAAGCCCTCGAGCGACGTCTTCCGCAGCTTCGCGTCGAAGCCGGCGGTGAGGTCGTTCTCCGGGATCGGGATCCCGAGCACGGGCCCGAGCAGCGGCGCACGCTGGACGAGCCCAGGAGCGATCGCGGCGAGCTCGCGCTCGAGCGCGCGGCGTTGCTCCTCGTCGCTCTGCTGCGGGTCGACGCGGAGAAGCGTCCGCCAGATCTCCTGCCAGACGAAGTAGTCGGCGTGCGTGCCGAACGCGGGGCACTCGCCGAAGGCGACGAGGCCGCCGCCTGCCCGGACACCGCGGACGAACTCGGCGATCAGGCGCGACTTGCCGAGGCCCGCCTCGGCGGCGATGCCGACGGTGTTGCCGCGGCCCTCGATCGTGCGGTCGAGCGCGGCGGACAGGGCGGCGAGCTCGGTGCGGCGCCCGAGGATCTCGAGCTCGTAGCGCCGGTGCCTCCGGGAGACGTGACCGCTGCCGCCGGCGAGCGAGTAGACGGCGACGGGCTCGGCCTTCCCCTTCAGCTGCAGCGGCGGCAACGCCTCCCAGGCGAACGAGTCGCCCGCCAGCCCCTTGGCGAAGCTGCCGACGTAGACGGCGCCCGGCGGCGCGTGCGCCATCAGCCGCGCGGCGAGGTTGACCGCATCACCGAGGCAGACGAAGGTGCGCCGCATCGCGTGGCCATAGGTGCCGCTGCGGAGGCGGCCCGAGGCGAGGCCGATCTTCAGATCCGCGGCGGCCGTGACCTGGTCGAGCGTTCTCAGCTCGAGCGCGGCGGCCACGGCGCGTGCCCCGTCGTCCTCGTGCGCGTGCGGCGAGCCGAAGACGCTGTAGAGGTAGGCGCCCTTGTCGCCGATCGTGATCTGGAGCACGTTGCCGCCGTACTCCGAGCAGATCCGCTGCGCACGGCGGACGAAGTCGTCGAGCTTCCCGACGGCGTCGTCGGCGTCGTAGTCGATGCCCCCGAACTGGACGAACAGCGCGACGGCCGGGCGCAGCTCGGCGAGGAACTCGCCGCGGCCGGTGCGGAGCCGCTCGTAGACGGCCGGCAGGATCCACTCGCGGACGACCTCCTCGGGCAGCCGCCCCTCGGCGGCGACCGGCAGCTCTGCCGGCGGGTCGTGCAGCCGCGTGACGACGCCGACCGTCCGTCCTCCCTCCGGGTCGCTCCGGCGCTCGCCGATCTCGACCCGGTGGCCGAGCGAGGCGAGCACCGACTCGTCCAGCACGACCTCTCCCTGCTGCGCCTGGTGCTCGGCGGCGGCGAGGTCGTCGATCAAGCGTCCGGCGAGCACGTCGATCAGCTGGATCTCGGGATCGCCGACGACGAAGCGGCGCGCGTCGCCCACGGCGACGGCGACCTTCATCGCGAGGCGGACACCGGCCGAGCCGGCCGCGATCTCCTCGCCGATCACCTCCATCGTCTCCTGCATCGCGAGCGCGCAGGCGGTGGCGCGCGAGCCGTCGTCGCCGTCGAGCCAGCACGTGATCGCGTCGCCGCTGAAGTAGATGACGTCGCCGCCGAAGCGGTCGAGCTCGGAGATGACGGAGTGGAAGACGAGGTTGAGGCAGGCGGTCAGCTCCTCGGCGCCGCGCTGCGGCCCGAGCTCGGCGGCGAGCGCCTCCGTCAGCTGTGTGAACCCGGAGACGTCGGCGAAGAGCGCCGCGCCCTGCACGCGGTCGGGCAGCTCGATACCGGCCGCGAGCGCCCGCCGCCGGTCACCGGCGATATATGCCTCGGGGTTGTCGAAGGCGAGCTGTGCCCTCGACACCGTTTCGGCCGCGGTCCGGATGTCGGTCATCGTCTCCTCGGCAGCTGGTCGGCGGCCTGTTCGGGACAGTGTCTCACCCTTGTCGAGCCTCGACAACACGAGTCGCAGCCGGAAGGAACCCTTCGGTTGCCCCCGGTGTAGAACCCACGAGTGGTGAGCCGACCACCGACAGAGGACGAGCTCGTCGAGCGCGCACGTGGCGGCGACGCCGCAGCTTTCGCCGCGCTCGTCCGACCACACGAGGAGATCGCCTTCCGCACCGCCTACCTGATCACCCGGAACGCCGCCGACGCCGAGGACGCGGCCCAGGTCGGGCTGACGAAGGCGTGGCGCGCGTTGCCGCGCTTCCGGCGCGGCGCCCCGCTTCGCCCCTGGCTGCTCGCGATCGTCGCCAACGAGGCGCGCAACCGGCGCCGGGCGGAGGGCCGTCGCGAAGGTCTCGCGCTGCGCGCGGCCCACGAGCTTCCCTCGGGGGACGCGGCTCCGTCTCCCGAGGGGAGGGCTCTCGCGGCCGAGCAGCGCGCCGAGCTGGTCGCCGCGCTCGAGCGGCTGAGCGAGGACGACCGGCTCGTGCTCTCGTGCCGCTACCTGCTCGACCTCGGCGAGGAGGAGACGGCCGAGGTGCTCTCGCTCCGGCGCGGGACGGTCAAGTCGCGGACCTCACGCGCGCTCGGCAGGCTGCGCGAGCAGCTGGAGGAGACGGCATGAACGAGCTCGAGCGCAGGCTGCAGCAGCTCGGCGGCGAGATCGCCTACCCGGCGACGCCGCGCTTCGACCTCGACCTCGAGCGCCGGGCTGCGCGCCCGTCGCTCCTGCGCCCGCTCGCGCTCGGATTCGCGATCCTGGTGGCGGTCGTCGCCGGCGTGCTCGCGTTCTCGCCCGGCGCCCGCAGCGCGTTCCTCGAGATCTTCCACATCCGCGGCGCGACCGTCGAGCGCGTCGACGCGCTCCCCGACGTGCGCGCGCAGCGGGTCGACTACGGCGAGCGGGTCAGTCGAGCCGAGGCCGAGCGCCGCGTCGGCTTCGAGCTGCTGGATCTCGGCAGCGAGCCCGACGCGATCTTCGTGCGGCCCGACGGCCTCGCGTCCGTGGTCTACGGCAATCCCGCGAAGCCCCGGCTCGTGCTCTCTCAGGCTCGAGGCGCGATCTTCGACGGCTTCATCAAGAAGACCGCCGACCTCGGCACGACGATCGTCGACGAGGTGGACGTCGACGGCGAGCCCGGCCTCTACGTCGACGGCCCACAGCACTTCGTCATGTTCCTGGACGAGAACGGGCATGATCTCGGACGAGCGCACGTACCTGGCAGGCACGGTCCTGCTCTGGAACCGCGGCGACCTGCTCCTGCGGCTCGAGGGCGACCTCAGCCGTGGACGAGGCACTCGAGCTCGCGCGGTCGGCCGAGTAGCGGAACCCGCGGCCGCGCCGCCGGTGTATCCGCTTCATCAACCCGAACGGAGGTCCGGATGAAGAAGTTCTGCTCGTGCTCGCCGTCGCCGTTCCGCCGTAGCGGTCCCGGTTGCGAGCGCCGGCGGCTGGGCGACCGTGCCCCGATCCGGAGCCGATCCAACTGAGGGAGGCTGCATGAAGAAGCTGTTCGTTTTCGTCGCGACCGTCGTCGCCGCGCTCGCAGTCACGGCCGCCGCGAACGCCGGGTGCATGGCCACGGTCGGGCTCAGCTCGACCCCGAAGCCGGGCCTCGCCGCCGGCAAGCCGTGGGTGGTCACGCTCCGCGTGCTCCAGCACGGCCGCACGCCGATGTCGGATGCGAAGCCCGAGGTCAGGATCCGCAACGCCGCGGGCAAGCTGTTCACGTTCAAGGCGAAGAAGACCGACGTCGTCGGCTCGTACCGGGCGCGGGTCGTCTTCCCGAAGGCAGGCCGCTACTCGCTCGGCGTCTACGACGGCTTCCCCGTCGCAGAATGCGCGCGGGTGCACACGTTCAAGTCGGTGCTGATCGTCGCCGTCTAGTGCTGGTCCGAGGGGCTGCGCTCGGCGTCAGCCGAGCGCAGCCGGCCGACGCCGCTCACCAAGCCGTCGGTTTTCCCTCCTGGTAGAGCCAGACGTCGAAGAAGCTCTGCAGGTTCTGGCCGGAGATCCGCTCCGCGTGCGCGATGAACTGCGGCGTCGTGACGTTGCCGTAGCGGTTCTGCGTCGCCCAGTCGCGGATGATCCGGGAGAACGTGAACTCGCCGACCTTCTCGCGCAGCGCCTGCAGCGTCATGCCGCCGCGGTAGTAGATCGTGCCGTTGAAGAGGAACGCGGGCGTGCCCGGCGTCGCCGGCGGCGGGTTCCAGAACGCCGTGTCCTTCGCGGGCGTGCTGTAGAGCTGCTTGAACCACTGGGCGGCGCTCTTGTTCCCCTGCTTCTCGCTCCAGATCCACTCCGACCAGGTGGCGAAGCCCTCGTGCAGCCAGATGTCGGGCCACTCCGTCAGCGTCACCGAGTCGCCGAACCACATGTGCGAGATCTCGTGCACGAGCGTCGCCTCGTTCGGCACGGACGGGAAGTTCGGCTTCGTCTGCGTCTCGAGCGAGTAGCCGACGACCTTCGCCGAGTCGACGATCGCCCCGACGGCGTTGAACGGATACGGCCCGTAGATGGACGAGTAGAAGTCGACCGACTCGACGAGCTTCGAGAGCACCTGCCCTTTCGCGAGCTGTGGATCGACCGCGACGTAGACCGGCAATCCGCTCGCGGTCGACGAGACGGACAGATCGAACCGGCCGAGCGTCGACGTCGCGAGGTACGTCGCCATCGGGTCGGTCTCCTTCCAGACCCAGGTCGTCCTGCCGCCGCTCGTCGCCGACGAGACGAGGACGCCGTTCGCCAGCGCCGTCAGGCCCTCCGGCACGGTGACGGCGAAGTCGAAGGTCGCCTTGTCGCGCGGGTTGTCGTTGCACGGATACCAGCCCGGCGAGCCCTGCGGCTCGTTGACGACGAAGGCGCCGTCGTCGGTGGGAATCCAGCCCTCGATCGACTGGTCCGGGTCGACGATCACCTCCGGAACCCCGCTGTAGTCGACGGCGACTCGGAAGACCGAACCGCTCCGGATCCCGGTTGCCGGCGTGATCACGAGCTCCTGGCCGTCGCGCGCGAACGTGGCGGCGACGCCGTTCACGGTCAGCTTCGAGATCTGGAAGCCGCGCAGGTCGAGGTCGAAGCGCGACAGATCCTGGGTCGCCGTCGCGGTGACGACGGCCTTGCCGTCGAGCACGTCCGTACCCGGGTCGTACGCGAGCTCGAGGTCGTAATTGGCGACGTCATAGCCGCCGTTGCCCGCGTTCGGGAAGAACGGGTCGCCGAGACCTGACGAGCCCGGCGTGAAGTCGGCAGCCGCAGCGAGACCGCCTGTGAGCAGGAATGTCGCGCACCCCGCGAGCAGGGCGCGCCGCACGCGCGTGCGAAACATGTCACGACCTCCCCAGTCGTTGTTTCCCCGCGCGGAGGTATGTCCGGCACGTGTGATTTGCAAAACCCTTACCGCGGCTTTATCGCAATCCCCTACAAGGGGGACAACCTCTTCGGTTCACTGGACGAAGTACCGATACACACGACCAAAGAGGGAACCGATGGCTGCGGCTGAGACGACCACCGAGACGGAACAGGAGCGGATCGAGCGCTGGCGCGCCGAGGAGCTCGAGCGCGCGGGGTACGAGTCATCCGCCGCCTCGCTGCTCGCCGGCCGGCCCGACGTCGATCTGCACTACGCGATCGACCTGCTCCGAAACGGTTGTGCTCCGGAGCTCGCGCTCCAAATCTTGCTCTGACGCCCCGATCGCCGGGCTCCCGCCGGGCAGAGCCCGGCTCCGCCGCTCGCCCGCTGACGCACGCGGCTCTCGGGTCTGTGCTGACGCACTATCCCCTCCGGCCGCGCACGCCAGCGGCGCGTCGGAGCACTCAAGGCTCGTGTCTTCCGCACGCCATCTGCGCGCGTCGGCAGAATGCGCTCTGCTGTGATGCTCCTCGCATCGATCCCGTCTCCGTCCTCGGGCACGCTCGACCTCGGGCCCGTGACGATCCACATGTACGGCCTGATGCTGCTGGCCGGGATCGCGGCGTGCATCGCCATCACCGGCGCGCGCTGGGTCGCGCGCGGCGGCGACTGGGATCTGATCTTCCGCGTCGCCGTCTGGGGCGTCGGCGCCGGGATCGTCGGAGCACGCCTCTACCACCTCGCGACGAGCTGGAGCGAGGTCCCGGACGACTGGTGGGGGCCCTTCGCGGTGTGGGAGGGCGGCCTCGGCATCTGGGGCGGCATCGCCGGCGGCGTCCTCGTCGGCGGGATCGTCGCCCACCGCGCCGGCGCGAGCGTCACCGCGCTGCTCGACGCCGCCGCGCCCGGCCTCCTCGTCGCGCAGGCGATCGGCCGCGTCGGCAACTGGTGGAACCAGGAGCTCTTCGGCGAGCCGACCGACCTCCCCTGGGGGCTCCAGATCGACGCCGATCGCCGCCCCGACGCGTACATCTTCGACACGACGTTCCATCCGACGTTCCTCTACGAGGCGCTCTGGAACCTCCTGGCCGCCGGGCTGCTCCTGATCCTCGACCGCCGCATCAAGTTTCGGCCGCCGGCGCTCTTCGCGCTCTACATCTCGCTCTACACCGGCTTCCGCTTCTACCTCGAGTCGCTCCGGGTCGACCCGTCCGACCACATCGCCGGCCTGCGCGTCAACGCCTGGGTCTCGCTGATCCTCTTCATCGGCTCGACGCTGTTCTTCATCTACTGGCAGTTCTTCCGCGGCCGCAGGGACCAGCCGAGCCGCCGCGGCGGCCCCAAGCGCGTCGAGCCGAAGACGGCGATGGCCGTCCCGCGCGGCCGCGTCCGACCCCGACGCTAGCCTCCCGGGCGCCATGGTTGTGCGCGAGCTCGAGCTGGACCTCGACGCGTTCGAGGGCCCCTTCGACCTGCTCCTGACGCTGCTCCTGAAGGAGGAGCTCGAGCCGGCGGACGTCGACATGGCCGCGATCGTGATCGCCTTCGTCGAGCGGCTCGCCCAGCGGTCGAGGAAGGACAGCGCGACGAGCTCGATCTGGAGGCCTGCGGCGAGTTCCTCGTCCTGATCGCGGCGCTGCTCGAGCTGAAGGCGCGCGCGCTCTTCCCGGACGAGGAGGCCGAGCTGGCCGACCTCGAGCCCGAGGAGGCGGCCGAGGAGCTTGCGCGGCGGCTCGCCGAGTACCGCCGGATGAAGGAGGCGGCTGCATGGCTGAGCGAGCGTCTCGCCGGCGAGCGCGACCGCTACTTCCGCATCGGCCCGGCCGCGCTGGCGCCGCGGCCCGAGCGCAAGCTCGCCCCGCAGGACCCGGAGCAGCTCGCGGCGACGCTGCGGCTGCTCGCCGCGCCGCCGCCCGAGGTCTCGCTCTCGCACATGGCGCTCCGCTTCCCGCCCGTCTCCCAGTTCCTCGAGCGCTTCCGCGCCGTGCTGCGCACGCGACGCCGTTTCGACTTCGACGCCGAGGTGGGCTCGCTGCCGCGTGTCGACCAGGCCGTCGCGTTCCTGGCGCTGCTGGAGCTGCGCAAGGCGGGGGAGATCGGCGCTCGAGCAGGCCGCCCCGTTTGCCCCGATCAGGGTTTCTCGTCCCGACGACAGAAAGAGGTGCCGAATGGATCGTCCGCTCCGCCTGATCACCGCGAACCCGGTCGACCAGCTCGCCCGGACGATCGAGGCCCTCCTCGTCGTGGCCTCGGCGCCGCTGTCGGTCGACGAGCTCGCCGACGCGGCCGCGGACGACGCGGAGCGGATCGAGCTCGCGCTCGGCCTCCTGTCCGACCGCTACCGCGAGGGCCGGAGCGGGATCGTGCTCGAGCACGTCGCCGGCGGCTACGCCTTCCGCGCCGCACGCGAGGCCGCCGAGGCGTGCAGCCGCCTGTTCGAGCGGCCGGTCGAGCGCGGCCTCTCGCAGGCAGCTCTCGAGACGCTCTCGATCGTCGCCTACCTCGGCCCGTGCAGCCGGCCGGAGATCGCCCGCATCCGCGGTGTCGCCGCCGACTCGGCCGTCGCGGGCCTGCTCGAACGAGGCCTGATCTCCGAAGCCGGCCGGGACGACGGCGTCGGTGGTGCCGTTCGCTACCGGACGACGCCGCTCTTCGAACGCGTCTTCGGGCTCGAGAACGCCGCCGCGTTGCCGCGCCTCGACGACCTGGGCGAGAGCGCCGCGGAGATCCGCGAGCGGCTGCACTCGCGTCGCCGTCGGCAAGACCGCCTAGAGCACGCGGGCCAGCACGGACTCGACGAACGCGGTCTTCGCGACCGTGTACGCCTCGCGATCGCTCGCGTGCTCGTCGGCGAGCCGCCGCTTCAGCTCCTCGTAGGCGCGCGCGGTCTCCGGTTCGGCGCGCAGCGCGTCCCGGAACGCGAGCTCCTCGCGCCACGCCGCCGAGCCGGGCACGACGAGGTGGAGGTGATGCGTCCGGTGCTCGGGCGAGGGCTTGCAGAACCAGTTCATGCGCTCTTCCTGGTAGGGGAACCACCAGTAGGAGAGCTCCCGCAGCGGCTCGATCGCCGCCCGGCTCTCCTCGAGGCCGCCGACCTCGGCGAGGATGTCGATCACCGGCTTCGCACCGAGGCCGGGGACGCTCGTGCTGCCGACGTGGTGGATCTCGCCTGTCAGCCACGGTGCCAGCACGGGCTCGAGGAGCGCGCGCTCCGCCTCGAATTCCGCCGGCCAGCCCGGGTCGTAGGGGACGATCTCGACTAGATCTGCCACGAGCCGCCGCGGAGGACCGGCACGCGGTCTCCGTCGCCGGTGATCCCGTCCACGTCGACCTCGTTCGAGCCGATCATGAAGTCGACGTGGATGTCGCTCTTGTTCACCCGCTCTCGGTCGGCCTCGTCCTCGACCGGGAACGTGTACGCGTTGCCGAGGGCGATGTGGCTGGCCGCGTTCTCGTCGATCAGCGTCTCGTAGAAGACGGTGCCGAGCGGGCCGATCCGCCCCTCCTTGTCGACGAGCGCGATCTCGCCGAGCCGCGACGCACCGTCGTCGCGCGCGGCGGTCGCCCGGAGCGCGTCGGCGCCCTGGTCGGCGTCGATCTTGACCGCCCGACCGCGCTCGAACTCGATCCGGATCCCGTCGATGTACGAGCCGTAGAGCTCGAGCGGCATCGTGGCCGAGACGTGGCCGTCGACCCGTTCCGGGTCGGGCGTGGTGAAGACCTCCTCGGTCGGGAGGTTCGGGTAGTGGGTCAGATCGTCGATCGTCTTGAAGTCGGCGCCGAGCCACGTCGAGCTCGGCATCAGCCCGATCGTCAGGTCGGTGCCCGGCCCCTGCAGGTGGAGCGCGTCGAAGCGGCGCTCGGTCATCCGGTCCGCGCTCGCGACGATCGCCTTCATCCGCTCGTGCCACGCCTCGACCGGATCGTCGCTGTCGAGCCGGAGGACGTAGACCATCTCGTCCCACAGCTTGTCGAGCGCCGCCTCCGGCTCGAGCTCGGGGTGCACCCGCTGCGCCCAGTCGAGGTTGGGTGACGGCCCGACGGTCCAGTTCGTCGTGCGCTCGTTGACGATCCGGGGCACCGAGGCGATGTACGGCAGCATGTCGCGCCCCGTGCGAGCGGGGTCGAGGCCCTCGAGGGCGGACGCGCTCGTGCCCGTCAGCGTGACGCGCGCGGCATGCTCGTCCGAGAGCCATTGCAGCCGCTGCTCGAACCACGGCGGCACGAAGTCGAGCGTGCTCTCGTCTGCGAACTCGAGCCGCTGGCGCTTGACGAGCTGGTCCCACCAGAAGACGTCGACGTACTTCGCCCCCCGCTTGTAGCCGGCGCGCGCGACGGCGTACGTGAGCTCCTCCATCCCGTGATACGCGGTGACGCCGAGGATCTGGCCCGGCTGGATGTTCGCGCCGAAGCCGACGAGCAGATCGGCGAGGCGGTCGACGTCCTGGGAGCGGTCGCGCACGGGGCGGCAGACTACCGCGAATGAGGCTGAATGCGTACCTCGCACGGGCAGGTGTTGCGTCGCGGCGCAAGGCCGACGAGCTGATCAAGGCCGGGCGCGTGCTCGTGAACGGCGAGCCGGGGCAGCTGAACACGTTCGTGCAGTCGGCCGATGCCGTCGAGGTCGACGGGCAGCCGGTCGCGAAACAGCAGCTCGCGTACGTGCTCCTGCACAAGCCGCCAGGGGTGGTGACGACCGCCAGCGACCCGCAGGGGCGGCCGACCGTCGTCGATCTCGTCGAGCACGGATCGCGCGTCGTGCCCGTCGGCCGGCTCGACGTCGACACGACCGGCGCGCTGCTGCTCACCAACGACGGCCCGCTCGCGCACCGGCTCGCGCACCCGCGCTACGGCGTCGAGAAGGTCTACGAGGTCGAGACCTGGAAGGAGCCGAACGACGAGGCGCTCCAGGCCCTCGCCGAAGGGGTCGAGCTCGAGGACGGGGTGACCTCGCCCGCCCGCGTCCGCCGCCTCGGCGCGGCCCGCTTCGAGCTCGTCCTGCACGAGGGCCGCAACCGTCAGGTGCGGAGGATGTGCGAGGCGGTCGGCCACCGCGTCCGGCGGCTGCACCGGAGTGTCTACGCGGGGCTGGGAGTCGACGGGCTCGCGCCCGGCGCGTGGCGAGAGCTGACGCGCGACGAGCTCGAGCTCATTCGAAGAACACCAGCACCGCCAGGATGACGTAGATCGCGACCAGCGCCAGCCCCTCGAACAGGACCGCCTTGCCGTCGCCCGTCACCTGCCAGACCGCGAGCGCCATGATCACGAGCGCGCCGATGTAGACGGGGTTGAGCACGAACGTGAGCTGCTCGTCGAAGAAGAGCGACAGGAGCACGAGCGCGGGGTAGAGGAAGACGGCGATCTGCGCGACCGAGTTCTTGACGACCGAGATCGCGAGGTCGGCCTGGCCCTTGGCAGCGAGCGTGATTCCGACCACGTTCTCGACCGCGTTGCCGGCGATCCCGACGATCACGAGGCCGGTGAAGGCCTTCGAGATGCCCAGTGCCTCCACCGCTGGGTCGAGGGAGTCGACGAACCAGTCGGACACGAAGGCCGCCGCGACGCCGGCGAGCGCGAGCAGGACGATCGCGAACCGCAGCGGCAGCGTCCCGTGCGCAGACTGCTCGATCGCCGGCTCGTGCCCGCCCGGCGTGCGCAGGTACCCCCAGAGCCAGGCGGCGTAGACGCCGAGCAGGCAGACCGCGCCGATCACCGAGATCGCGACCTGGTGCTCACTCGCCCGGTCGCCGACGCTGTTGGACAGCCCGAGCAGGACGATGATGAAGACCGCCAGCAGGAGCAGCGTCGCGGTGTCGTTGGGAAGGCGCGCGTGGAAGCGCATGACGCCGTCGCCGGCGAACGCGTGCCCCGGCCATGATCGTCAGGCCGAGCACCAGCAGCGCGTTCGCGAACAACGAGCCGAGGATCGACGTCTGGGCGACGACGATCTCGCCGGCCGCGAGCGAGAACAGCACGATGAAGAGCTCGGGCAGATTGCCGAGTGTCGACTGGAGCACGCCCGTGACGGCGGGGCCGAAGTGCGAGCCGACGGACTCCGTGCCGATCCCGATCGCCCACGCGAGCCCGCCGAGTGCGGCGGCGGCCACGACGAAGACGGCGACGGGATCCGCGTCGGCGTAGTGGAGCAGGCCTGCGACTGCCGTCAGCGCGAAGATCGCGCCGAGCAGCAGCCGCTGTCTCACAGCGCGCGCGGCCTGGCGGCGCCGAAGTAGCGGCCGGCTTCGCTCATGACGAAGCCCATCCGGTCGTACATCTGCTCGAGCGTCGGCTCCGAGGCTTTCCGGGCCTTCTCGGCGCCGCGGGCGAGCAGCCGCTGCAGCTCGGCCGGATCCGAGCGCAGCTCGCCGAAGCGCTTCTGGATCGGCTCGATCGCCTCGACGACGGCGTCACCGACGTCCGTCTTGAACTGGCCGTAGCCGGCACCGTCGTAGCGGGCCTCGATCGCGTCGGCTGCCTCGCCGGTGAGGGAGGAGAGGATGTCGATCAGGTTCGTCACGCCCGGCTTGTCGGCCGCGCGCCGCACCTCCGAGCCGGAGTCGGTGACCGCCGAGCGGAACTTCTTCCGGATCACGTCGGGCTCGTCGAGCAGCTTCACCGTGCCCTGCGGCGTGCCGATCGTCGTCGACATCTTCCGCTCGGGATCCTGCAGGTCCATGATCCGCGCCCCGACCTCCGGGTAGACGCCCTCCGGGAGCTTGAACGTCGCGCCGAAGCGGCTGTTGAAGCGCTCGGCGACGTCGCGGGTCAGCTCGAGATGCTGCCGCTGGTCGTCGCCGATCGGGACGATGTCGGTCTGGTAGAGCAGGATGTCGCCCGCCATCAGCACCGGGTAGGTGTAGAGGCCCGCCGAGATGAACTCGTGCCGGTCCGACTTGTCCTTGAACTGCGTCATCCGGCCGAGCTGGCCGTAGCTCGTGACGCCGCCGAGCAGCCAGGCGGCCTCGGCGTGCGCGGGCACGTGGCTCTGCGCGAAGACGGTCGAGCGCTCGGGGTCGAGACCGGTCGCGAAGAGCATCGCGGCGAGGTCGAGCGTGCGCTCGCGAAAGTCCTCGGGGTCGTACTCGACCGTGATCGAGTGCAGGTCGACGATGCAGAAGAACCCCTCGCCTTGTTCCTGCGTCGCGGCGTACTGGCGGAAGCCCCCGATCAGGTTGCCGAGGTGCTTGTCGCCCGTGGGCTGAATGCCGGAGAAGATGCGCATTTCCGCACCATTTCTACCCGCTTCGTGGCAAGAAGGCGCAACTACCGACTACATACACTGCTCCCGATGGCTGCAGTCGGCTCACCGGAGCTCCTGATCGTGATGGGAGCGCAGGCGTCCTCCGAGCAGGTCGACGAGGTCGTCGCGCGGCTCGAGGAGGCCGGCGCCAGCGCGCACGTCAGCCACGGCCGCGACGCGACCGTGATCGGGGCGATCGGCGAGCGCGAGCTGCTCGCGACGCTCCCGCTCGAGGGCTTCCCCGGCGTCGAGCAGGTGCTGCCGATCCTGAAGCCGTACAAGCTCGTCTCGCGCGAGCTCCACCGCGATCCGACGGTGATCGAGGCGCGCGGGCGCAAGCTCGGCGACCACTACTTCGGCTTCATCGCGGGGCCGTGCACGGTCGAGACGCGCGAGCAGACCCTCGAGACGGCGCGCGTCGTCCACGCCGAGGGCGTGACGATGCTCCGCGGCGGCGCCTTCAAGCCGCGCACGTCGCCGTACGCCTTCCAGGGACTCGGCGTCGAGGCGCTGCACATCCTCGCCGAGGCGCGCGAGGAGACCGGGCTGCCGCTCGTCACCGAGCTGATGGATCCACGCGACGTCGCCGAGGTCGTCGAGATCGCGGACGTGATCCAGATCGGCGCCCGGAACATGCAGAACTTCAACCTGCTCTCCGAGGTCGGCCGCGCGCCGAAGCCGGTGCTGCTCAAGCGCGGCCCGGCGTCCTCGATCGAGGAGCTGCTGATGGCGGCCGAGTACGTGGTCAAGGAGGGGAACACGCAGGTGATCCTCTGCGAGCGCGGGATCAAGACCTTCGAGCGGGCGACCCGCTACACGCTCGACCTCTCCGCGATCCCGGTGCTGAAGCACGAGACGCACCTGCCCGTGATCGTCGACCCGTCGCACGCGGCCGGCAAGCGCGACCTCGTGCTGCCGCTCGCGCGCGCTGCAGTGGCCGCCGGCGCGGACGGGATCATCGTCGAGGTGCATCCGCGGCCGGAGGAAGCGCTTTGCGACGGGCCGCAGCAGATCCCCGCGGGCGAGTTCGCCGACTTCGCGCACGAGATCAGGGCGCTCGCCTCGCTGCTCGGCAAGACGATCGGGTGACGCGGGTCGCGATCGTCGGGACGGGCCTGATCGGCGCGTCGGTCGGGCTTGCGGCGCGCCGCGCGGGGGCCGAGCGCGTGACGGGCTGGGATCCCGACGCGTCCCACCTCGCGACCGCCGCGGAGCGCGGCGCCGTCGAGCCTGTGCCGGATCTCGCCTGCGGCGCTCGAGGGCGCGGAGATCGCCGTCGTCGCCGCTCCGGTGACAGCACTCCCCGTCCAGGTGCGCGAGGTGCTCGACGCGAGCGGCCCGTCGGTCACCGTCACCGACGTCGGCTCGACCAAGGGCGGCGTCTGCGAGGCGGCCGCAGGAGTCGCGCGCTTCGTCGGCGGCCATCCGATCTGCGGTTCCGAGGCGCGCGGCCCCGAGCGGGCGACTGCCGAGATCTTCGAGGGAGCGACCTGGTTCCTGACGCCGGTCGCCGCGACCGACCCCGACAGCTACACGACGCTCCACGGCTTCGTCTCGAGCCTCGGCGCAGTTCCCGTCGCGATCTCGCCGGAGGCGCACGACCGGCTCGTGGCGGTCACGAGCCACCTGCCGCACGCGCTGGCGAACGTGCTCCTGAACCAGGCCGGCGGCGGCAAGATCGACGGTCACGACCCGCTCGACGCGGCGGGCGGCTCGCTCCGGGACATGACCCGTGTCGCCGGCGCGAACCCGCGGATCTGGGTCGACATCTTCCTCGAGAACCGCGAAGCGCTCGCCGCCTCCCTCGCCGAGTACCGGCGCCGGATCGAGCAGGTCGAGGCCGCGCTGGCCGAGGGCGACGCCGGCTTCCTCGCCCGCTGGATCGGCGAAGCCTCCGGCAACAGGCGCCGGCTGCTCGAGACTGCGTACGACGATGCCGGCGAGCTCCAGCGCCTCCGCGTCCACATCCCCGACCGGCCGGGTGTGATCGCCGGCATCGCGCAGGCGCTCGGCGCCGAGCGGATCAACATCGCCGGCTTCGACCTGCAGCATCTCTCGAGCGAACGCGGCGGCACGCTCGCGATCCTCGTCGCGGGCGAGGGCGAGGCCGCGCGCGCCGCGGCACTGCTGGAGGGCCAGGGCTACGGCGTCGTCGTCGCGCCGGTCATCGAGGACGAGTCGTGAAGATCGAGCCTGCCGCAGCGATCTCGGGGCACATCGCCGTCCCGGGCGACAAGTCGCTCTCGCACCGCGCCGTTCTGCTGGCGGCGGTGGGGGAGGGCGAGACGCGGATCACGGGCTTCGGCCGCTCCGAGGACACCGAGGCGACGATCAAGGCGGTGCGCGACCTCGGCGTTCGCGTCTACGAGGCCGATCCCGAGACGCTGCGGGTCTTCGGCGCCGGGCTGCGCGGGCTGAAGGCGCCGAAGCAGCCGCTGGACTGCGGCAACGCGGGGACGCTGATGCGCCTGCTCCCGGGACTGCTCGCCGGCCAGGAGGGCCGCTTCGAGCTCACCGGCGACGAGTCGCTGCGCTCCCGGCCGATGGAGCGGATCGCGGAGCCGCTGCGGCAGATGGCGGTCACCGTCGAGACGACGGACGGCCGAGCGCCGTTCACGGTCGAGGGCGGCGCGCTGACGCCGATCACCTACGAGCTGCCCGGTCGCGAGCGCGCAGGTGAAGTCGGCCGTGCTCCTCGCCGGGCTCTACGCCGAGGGCGGCGAGACGACGGTCGAGGAGCCGCTGCCCACGCGCGACCACACCGAGAACATGCTCGCGCAGGCGGGCGTGCGGGTGACGCGGAAGCCGCGCAGCGTCTCGGTCGCTCCGGCGGAGCGGCTCGAGCTCGGCGACATCGAGGTCCCGGGCGACTTCTCCTCCGCAGCGCCGTTCATCGTCGCGGGGACGCTGCTCGCCGGCTCCGAGCTGACGATCCACGGCGTCAACCTGAACCCGCGGCGCACCGGACTGCTCGTCGTGCTCGAGCGGATGGGCGCGAACATCACCGTCTTCAACCGGCGGCGGATCGGCGGCGAGCCTGCCGGCGACCTGGACATCCGCCCGTCCGAGCTCGTCGGCACGACGATCGGCGCGGCCGAGGTGCCGCTGCTGGTCGACGAGCTGCCGCTCTTCGCTCTGCTCGCGGTGCACGCCCACGGCGACAGCGCGCTCCGCGGCGCCGCCGAGCTGCGCGCGAAGGAGTCCGACCGGATCGAGGCAGTGGTCGACGGCCTCCGCAGCCTCGGCGGCCACATCCGTGCGACTCCCGACGGCTTCACGGTCCGCGGCGTTCCGTCGCGGATCAGGGGCGGCGGCACGTTCGACGCCCGCGGTGATCACCGGATCGCGATGCTGGGCGCGATCACCGGGCTCGTCTCGCGGGAGGGGGTGGAGGTCGAAGGCGCGTCGGCAGCGGCGGTAAGCTTCCCCGGCTTCTACGACCTGCTCGACTCACTGAGAGCGACCACTTCCTGATGATCGTCGCCATCGACGGGCCCGCAGGGGCCGGCAAGAGCACGGTCGCACGGCTTCTCGCCGAGCGGCTCGGCTTCCGCTACCTCGACACGGGGGCGATGTACCGCGCGCTGACCTGGCTGGCGCGGCGCCGCGGCGTCGCGCTCGACCTGGCCGACGAGCTGGCTGCGCTCGCCGCCGAGCATCCGGTCGGCTTCGACGAGCACGGCCGCGTCTTCATCGACGGCAGCGACGTCACGTCGTCGATCCGCAAGCCGGACATCGACAAGCTCGTCCCGGTCGTCGCGCGGCACCCGCAGGTGCGCGAGGTGATGCGAGAGCGCCAGCGCGCGCTCGGGAGCGAGGGCAACGTCGTCATCGAAGGGCGTGACATCGGCACGGTCGTGGCACCTCAAGCTCAGGTAAAGGTTTACCTCGTGGCGGACGAGAGGACGCGCGCCGCCAGGCGCTCGTCCGAGCGGCCCGGGATCGGCGCCGATGCGCTCGCGACCGACCTGCGGCTCCGCGACGAGAAGGACGCCGTCAACATGAGGCCCGCCGAGGACGCGATCCAGATCGACACGACCGACCTTGCGGTCGACGAGGTCGTCGCGCGGATCGAGCAGATCGTCGTCGCCCAGAACACGGCATGAGCGAGCGCCGACTCCGTCTGGACGGTCGGCCGGTTCACGATCGGCACCCTCGTCAGGCTGCTGACGCCGCTCCGCAACTACGGCGCCGAACGCGTGCCGCGCACCGGCGGTGTCGTGCTCGCGTTCAACCACTTCCACTGGGTCGACCCGCCCGTGTTCGGCCTGCTCTCGCCGCGGCCGATGAAGTTCGTCGCCAAGGTCGAGGCGCATCGGATCCCCGGCCTCGGCCAGCTGATCCGCAGCTTCGGGACGATCTCGGTCCGCCGCGGCGAGTCGGACCGCGAGGCGGTACGGCAGATGCGCGAGGCCGTCCGCCAGGGACACGCGCTCGGCCTCTTCGTCGAGGGGACGCGCCAGCTGAACGGCGTTCCGGGACAGGTCCAGCCCGGTGCGGCCATGGTCGCGCTCCAGGAGGATGTCCCGGTCGTCCCTGCCGCGATCTACGGCTCGTACGAGTGGAAGCCCGGCAACTGGCATCCGATCTCGGTCGCCTGGGGAGAGCCGCTGCGCTTCGACGGTCTGCCGAAGAACGCGAAGGGCTACCGCGAGGCCTCCGCCGAGGTGCAGACCCGGATCCACGGCCTCCACGCCTGGCTCGGCGAGATGCACGAGCTCGGCCGGCCCGAGCGCGCGACACCCCCGACATGAGCGAGACGACCGAGACCCCGGAGGTCCAGCAGCCCGAGATCATCGGCACGGTCGCGATCGTCGGCTTCCCGAACGTCGGCAAGTCGACGTTGATCAACCGGCTGACCGAGTCGCGGCAGGCGGTCGTGCACGAGACGCCCGGCGTCACCCGCGACCGCAAGGAGCTGCTCGCGGACTGGAACGGCAAGCACTTCCTCCTGATCGACACGGGCGGCGTCGACGACCTCGCGACCGACCCCTTCAGCCCCGAGATCGCGAAGCAGGCGCGCGCGGCGATCGCGGAGGCCGACCTCGTGCTCTTCGTCGTCGACGCCCGGCACGGGATCACGCCGGGCGACGAGGAGCTGGCGGTCACCCTGCGGGCCTCGAAGAAGCCGGTGATCGTGCTCGCGAACAAGATCGACGACCCGCGCAAGGACCTCGAGGCGGTCGAGTTCCACAAGCTCGGACTCGGCGACCCGTTCCCGCTCTCCGCCCTGCACGGGCACGGCACCGGCGACCTGCTCGACCGCGTCGTCGACCTGCTCCCCGGCGAAGGCCCGATCCAGGTCGGCGACGAGGCGATCCGCGTCGCGATCCTCGGCCGTCCCAACGTCGGCAAGTCGTCGCTGCTCAACGCCCTCGTCGGGGCGGAGCGCGTCATCGTCTCCGACGTGCCGGGCACGACCCGGGACACCGTCGACACGATCCTCGAGCGGGACGGGCGGATCTTCCAGCTGGTCGACACCGCCGGCCTGCGGCGGAAGCGAAAGCAGCGCCAGGGGATCGACTACTACTCGGAGCTGCGTGCGCTCGAAGCGGCGGAGCGGGCCGACGTCGCGCTCGTCCTGATCGACGCGAGCGAGGGAATCGTCGACCAGGATCTCTCCGTCGCCGACGTAGCCCGGAAGGCCGGCAACTCGACGCTCGTCGTGCTCGCGAAGTGGGACGAGACCGACATCACGATCGAGGACGTACGGCCGAGGATCGAGGCGAAGCTGCGGCAGCGCCCGCCGCTGATCGCCGTCTCCTCGAAGACGGGCCGCGGGCTCGATCGGCTGCTCCAGTACACCGCCGACCTGTTCGAGAAGCACACCGGCCGGATCCCGACGCCCGCGCTGAACAACGCGCTGGCGGAGCTGCGGCAGGCGCGCCAGCCGCCGTCCTCGAAAGGGAAGCGCCTCAACCTTCTCTACGGCACGCAGGTCTCGACGCGTCCGCCCCGGATTCGGATCCACGTCAACGACCCCGGCCTCGTCACGCGCGACTACGCGTACTGGGTCGAGAACGAGCTGCGCAAACGGTTTAACCTCGCCGGCGTGCCGGTCTCGATCGATTTCGTCCAGCGTTCGTGAACTTTGTTGAAGCTCGGTCGGCCCATGGAGCGAGGGGCTCGTCGGCGGAGGTGAGCACAGGCGGCCAGGGGTGAGGATCGTCGTCGTGGGCGGGGGTCGTGGGGCACCGCGTTCTCGCGGGTGCTGGCGAACCGTGAGCACGACGTCACGCTCGCCTGCCGCGACGCCGAGCAAGCCCGTGCGATCGAGGAGACGCACCGCAACCCGCGCTACCTGACGCACTGCGACCTGCGCGGCGTCGCGGCGACGACGATCGAGGAGGCGCCGATCGAGGACGCCGAGCTCGTCGTCGTCGCCGTTCCGAGCGCCGTCTACGGCGACGTCGTCAGGGCGCTGCCGGGCGACGCGCCGATCCTCTCGCTGACGAAGGGGCTCGACCCGGCGACCGAGGAGCGCCTGTCGACACTCGTCGTCGGCAGGCCCGTGGCCGTCCTGTCCGGCCCGAACATCGCGGACGAGATCGCGCGCGACCTCCCGGCCGCGGCCGTGATCGCGAGCGAGGACGAGCAGCTCGCGCTCGAGCTGCAGGCGGCGATCAACTCGATCACCTTCCGCGTCTACAGCAGCGACGACATGGTCGGCGTCGAGCTGTGTGCGGCGGCGAAGAACGTGATCGCGCTGGCGGCGGGCGGCGCCGACGGCCTCGGGCTCGGCGACAACGCCAAGGCTGCGCTCGTCGCGCGCGGGCTGGCGGAGATGGCCCGGCTCGCGGTCGCCGCGGGCGGCAAGGAGGAGACGTTCGCCGGCCTCGCCGGCATGGGCGATCTCGTCGTCACCTGCTGGTCGCCGGTCGGCCGCAACCGCCGCGCCGGCGAGCTGATCGCGCAGGGCACTGCTCCCGACGATGCCGTCCGCCAGATCGGGATGACGGTCGAGGGGCTGACGACGGCGCCGGTCCTGCGCGACCTCTCGCACCGGCTCGGGATCGAGCTGCCGATCACGAACGGCGTCTGCACTGTGCTCGGCGGCCAGCCGCTGCACGAGCTCGTCGGCGATCTGATGCGCCGCCAGCCGACGACCGAGTAGCCCGACCTGACGAACCGAGCTGCTGGCTAGACTTCGGCGCTCATGGCTGCGCGCACGTTCTCCTTCACCTCGGAGTCGGTCACCGAGGGCCACCCCGACAAGATCGCCGACCAGGTCTCGGACGCCGTCCTCGACGCCGTCCTCAGGGACGATCCGACCGGCCGCGTCGCCTGCGAGACGCTGATCACGACCGGCCTCGTCGTCGTCGCCGGCGAGATCACGACCGAGACCTACGTCGACATCCCGCGGCTCGTCCGCAAGACGATCGGGGAGATCGGCTACACGCGCGCCAAGTACGGCTTCGACGCCGAGACGTGCGGCGTCGTCGTCGCGATCGACGAGCAGTCGCCCGACATCGCGCAGGGCGTCGACGACTCGTTCGAGGCCCAGCACGGCGACGACGACCCGCTCGACCGCGTCGGCGCCGGCGACCAGGGAATGATGTTCGGCTACGCCTCGAACGAGACCGACGAGCTGATGCCGCTGCCGATCCAGCTCGCGCACAGGATCACGAAGCGGCTCTCGGAGGTGCGCAAGGCCGACGTGCTCCCGTACCTGCGGCCCGACGGCAAGGCGCAGGTGACGATTCGCTACGAGGTCGACGAGCACGGGCGGCAGCGCCCGGTCGAGATCGAGCGGATCCTCGTCTCGACGCAGCACCGCGACGGGCTCGACTCGGAGACGCTGATCAAGCCCGACCTGATCGAGCACGTCCTCCATCCGATCCTGCCGCACTCGCTCTACGACGAGAAGCGGCTCGAGCAGAAGGACTTCGTCTACGTCAACCCGACCGGCAAGTTCGTGATCGGGGGGCCGATGGGCGACACCGGCCTGACCGGCCGCAAGATCATCGTCGACACCTACGGCGGCGCCGCGCCGCACGGCGGTGGCGCCTTCTCCGGCAAGGATCCGACCAAGGTCGACCGCTCGGCCGCGTACGCCGCGCGTTACGTGGCGAAGAACGTGGTCGCCGCCGGGCTGGCCGAGCGCTGCCAGATCCAGGTCGCGTACGCGATCGGCGTCGCGCACCCGCTGTCGGTGCTCGTGGACACCTTCGGCACAGAGGCCGACGGCCTGACGCAGGACCGGCTCGAGCAGCTCGTCCGGGAGCACTTCGACCTGCGCCCGGCCGCGATCCTCCGCGATCTCGACCTGCGCCGCCCGATCTACGAGAAGACGGCCGCCTACGGCCACTTCGGCCGCGACGACCGCGACTTCACGTGGGAGCGGACGGACAAGGCCGACGCGCTGCGGCAGGCTGCGGGTATCTCGCAGCCCGCAACCGTCTAGTCACCCTCACCGTTTCACCTCTATGGCAGCTGTCGAGCGTCAGCGCCGCTTCCCGACGGGCCTCGTCGTGCTCGGCGTTCTCGTGGTGACCGGCTTCTTCTTCGTCGGCTGGGTGAAGGATCTGATCCCCGGGTTCGGGAACCCGTTCGGCACCGAGACCGTCGATCGCTCCGGCCCCGCGGTGCTGAAGTCGATCGAGAACCTGCGCGACTTCCGCGCCGCGAGCGGGCACTTCGAGGTGATCGTCGACGTCGAGAAGGACGCGCGCTTCGTCCCGAGCAAGATCAAGGGTGAGCGCGTGCTCTTCGTCGCGGTCGGCTCGGTCGACGCGGGCGTCGATTTCCGTGGGCTGGAGGACGGCGCCGTCGACGTCTCGGACGACGGCAAGGGCGTCGCGCTCGAGCTGCCTCCGGCCACCTTCCGCGAGCCCGAGCTCGATCTCGAGCGCTCCCACGTCTACGACCGCGACCGCGGCGCCATCGACCGGCTCCAGTCGCTGTTCGGCGACGACGCCGGCGTCGAGGGTGAGCTCTACCCGCTGGCGGAGGAGAAGCTGGCGAGCGCCGCCCGCGACGGCTCGGGCCTGCTCGCACGCGCCGAGGGGAACACGCGGCTGATGCTCGAAGGGCTGCTGCGCTCGCTTGGATTCACGCGCATCGATGTGCGCTTCTCCGACGTCTGAGCCGAAACCGGCCAAGATCTCCTGATGCGCTCGCTCGACGCGATCTGCGAGACGTTCGCGCCCGGTGCGGTCGAGCAGGGCGTGCCCGACGCGGTGCTCGACGCGATCGACCACGATCTGACCGCGCGCGAGCGGCAGCGGCTGCTGCTGTTGCTGCGGACCTGGCTCCCTGGGTACTCGCGCCTGGCGCAGGCTCGGCGTGAGACCGTCCTGCGGCTGTGGCGCGACAGCCCCGTGCCGGTGCTCAGAACCGGCTTCCAGGCGCTGCGGAAGGCCGCGCTCGCCTTCGCGTACCTGCTTCCGGGCCGCTGGGAGGAGATCGGCTATCCCGGCCCGCTCGGCGCCCATGCGGACGCGCCCGCGCCACGGCTCGAGCCGATCGAGGCCGCGGACGGGCTCGAGCTCGAGTGCGACGTCTGCGTCGTCGGCTCGGGGGCCGGAGGAGGCGTGGCTGCCGCGGTGCTCGCGCAGGCCGGCCTCGACGTCGTCGTGCTCGAAGCGGGCGGCTACTGGTCGGAGCGCGACTTCGACGGCGCCGAGCGCGCCGGCCTCCGGCGGCTCTACCGCGGCGGCGGCGCGGCCGCGACCGACGACCAGGGCGTGGCGCTGATCGCCGGCGCCTGCCTCGGCGGGGGCACGGTCGTCAACTACACGACGTCCTTCCGCACCCCGGACGACGTCCTCGCGGAGTGGGAGGGACTGGGCTTCCCGTCGGCGGATCTCGGGCCGAGCCTCGACGCGGTCTGTGCCCGGCTCAGCGTCAACACCGACCACAACCGGCCCTCGCGGCGCGACGAGGCGATGGCGCGCGGGCTCGAGGCGCTCGGCTGGCACGTCGACGCGATGCCGCGCGACGTCGTCGGCTGCGAGCAGGGCGTCGTCTGCGGCTCGTGCGGCTACGGCTGCCCGATCGGCGCGAAGCAGTCGACGCTGCGCACCTGGCTCGAGGACGCCGCCGGCGCAGGAGCGCGGATCGTGGTCGGCGCGAAGGCGCGGCGCGTGCTGGTCGCGAACGGGGCGGCGGCCGGCGTCGACGCCGGCCCGGTCCAGGTGCGCTGCCGGGCGGTCGTCGCGGCCGCGGGCGCGATCGACACGCCGGCGTTGCTCCTCCGCTCCGGCCTGACGAACCCGAACGTCGGCCGCGGCCTGCGGCTGCACCCGGCGACGGCGGTCTTCGGCATCTTCGAGGAGGAGATCCGGCCGTGGGAGGGGACGCTGCAGGCGCTCTACTCCGACCAGTTCCGCTTCCTCGACGGCGGCTACGGCGTCAAGCTGGAGACGGTGCCGCTGCACCCGGCGCTGCTGGCGGCGGCGCTGCCGTGGGAGGGAGCCGCGGCGCACGCCAGGCTGATGGCGAGCCTGCCGCGGCTCTCGCTGATCGCCGTGATTCCGCGCGACGCCGGCGCCGGGCGAGTTCGGATCGGGCGCAACGGCGAGGCGATCGCGACGTACCGGCTGGCCGAGGACGATGCGCGCCGCCTGACGGCGGGGATCGACGGCGCCGGCCGCATCATGGCGGCCGCCGGCGCACGCGAGATCCTCACCGCCAACGCTCGGATGCAGCGCTGGTCCGATGGCTTCCCGGCGGGCGCGTTCCGCTTCGGCCCCGGCCGCGGCTCGCTGTACTCGTTCCACCTGATGGGCTCGGCGCGCATGGGCGGCTCGCCGGACAGTTCAGCGGCATCGCCGACAGGCGAGACGTGGGACGTGCGCAACCTCGTGATCGCCGACGGCTCGGCGTTCCCGACCGCCTCCGGCGTCAACCCGATGGTCACGATCGAGGCGATCGCGCACCTGAACGCGCGGAAGCTGGCGGAGCGCTTGGCCTAGCTCGGGCGGACGTAGAGCCCGGCCGCGGCCTTCTCGCCGATCGCCCGCTCGTTGCCGCTGAGCAGGACCTTGAACTGACCCGCTGCGGGCTGTGCCTCGCGGATGACCACGTGCGCACCGGGCGTGAAGCCCTCGTCGTAGAACCAGTGCAGGAGCTCGCCGTCGTGCTCGGCCAACCGGACGATCTCCGCCTCGCGCCCGATGTCGAGGTCGGCCAGCGGCGCCAGCTCCTTGTTCTCCAGCTGTTCGAACGCGGGGTCGATCGGCCACCCGTGCGGGCAGCGGTCCGGGTTGCCGAGCCGGACCTCGATCCGCTCGACCATGTCGTCCGTGAACGTGTCACCGAGCTCGTCGGCGTGCACGTGCGCCTCGCCCGGCGTGTAGCCCATGAAGTCGGTCAGCAGGCGCTCGATGATCCGGTGCTTGCGGACGACGCGCTCGGCCCGCTCGATCCCCGTCTCGGTCAGGATCGCCTCCTTGTGCTCGCCGCGCTCGACGAGCCCTTCGGTCTCGAGCCGCCGCAGCATCTCGCCGGCGGACGCGCGCGAGACGCCGAGCATCTCCGCGACCCTGGAGGCGATCGCCGACGAGCTGTTCGGATCGGGCTTGTACTCGCCGATCGGGAAGGCCAGGAAGTAGATCGTCTCGAGGTACTCGTCGACCGAATGTCCCTGACCGTGAGCCACGGGGTCAGTCTAGCCGCGCGACGCGGCGGGGCCATCGCGTCCCATCTCTACGCTGGCGCGGGTGCTCGCGTCCGTCTATCCACTCGTCTCCTCCCGGTCCGTCGCGCGCCTCTTCACCTACGAGGTGCCGCCCGGAGTCGGGAAAGGGGCGGTCGTCTCGATCCGCTTCGGCCGCTCGGCGGCCCGCGGGGTCGTCGTGGAAACGGGCGTCGCGGCGCCCGACGGCGTCGAGCCGGCGCCGATCGAGGGTGTCCTCTACGAGTTGCCGCCTGCGCTCGTCGACCTCGCGCTCTGGCTTGCCGACTACTACGGCTCGACCCCGGCCCGGGCGCTCGAGCTCGTCGCCCCGAAGCTGCGCGCGCGGCGGGGCGAGCGGCGGCAGACCGGCGCAGGCATGGCCGGCGAGGCCGAGCCGGCCGAGCTGACGGCGCCGCAGCAGACGGCGGTGGCCCGGATCGTCGAGGCGATGGACGGAGCGGGCGCGCATCTGCTGCTCGCCGGCGCAACCGGCAGCGGCAAGACCGAGGTCTATCTCCAGGCCTGTGCCGCCGCCCTCGAGCGGGGCAAGGGCGCGATCGTGCTCGTCCCCGAGATCGCCCTGACGCCGCAGACGCTGGGACGCTTCCAGGCCCGCTTCGGCGACCGGATCGCCGTGCTGCACTCCGGCCTGACCGAGGCGGAGCGCCGGGACGAGCGCGAGCGGATCGTCGCCGGCGAGGCGCCCGTCGTCGTCGGTGCGCGTTCCGCCGTCTTCGCGCCGGTCCCGAACCTCGGCCTCATCTGCGTCGACGAGGAGCACGACTCGTCCTACAAGCAGGAGTCCGATCCTCGCTACGACGCGCGCACGGTCGCTGCCAAGCGCGCCGCCCTCGAGGGGGCGGTCGCCGTCTACGGGAGCGCCACGCCGCGGCCGGAGAGCTGGGAGCGGCTCGAGCGACTGGAGCTGGGCGGGCGGCTCGGAGCGCCGATGCCGAGCGTGCGGATCGTCGACCTCCGCCGCGAGGCGGGTTACCCGCTGTCGGCGCCGTTGCTGGAGGAGCTCGGCCGGATCTCGGAGCACGGCGGCAAGGCGATCCTGCTCCTGAACCGCCGCGGCCTCGCGCCGGCGATCCACTGCCGCGCCTGCGGTGTCTCGCGGCGCTGCGGCCTGTGCGATGTCGCGCTGACGCTGCACGGCGACGCGCGGCTGCACTGCCACCACTGCGGCTACTCGGAGGCCGTGCCCGAGGCGTGCCCGGAGTGCGGCTCGTCGGAGCTGGCGCGGATCGGCGCCGGGACGCAGAAGCTCGAGTCCGAGCTCGCCAAGCGGGTGCCGGAGCTCGAGCGGATCCGCCTCGACGCCGACACCGCGGCGAAGCCGGGCGCGCTCCGCGAGGCGCTCGACCGCTTCGCCGCCGCGGACCGCGCCGTCCTCGTCGGCACCCAGATGGTCGCCAAGGGCCACCACTTCCCCGGCGTCTCGCTCGCTGCGGTCGTCGACGCCGACACGGGGCTCGCGCTGCCCGACTTCCGGGCGGAGGAGCGCACGTTCCAGCTCGTCACCCAGCTCGCCGGCCGCAGCGGCCGCGACGCGCCGGGCAAGGTGATCGTGCAGACCTTCCAGCCGGATGCGACGCCGCTGCGCTACGCCGCCCGGCACGACGTCGCCGGGTTCCTGACGGAGGAGCTCGACCGCAGGCGCGAGCTCGGCTACCCGCCGTTCCGGCACCTGATCTCGATCGTCGCCTCCGGCACGGACGCAGACGCGCCGGCGCGCCTCCTGCGGGAGCTGAACGGCGAGCTGAAGGGCGCCGACCTGCTCGGGCCTGCCCCGCTGCTCCGCCTGCGCGGCCGCCATCGCGCCCAGCTCGTGGCGAAGACGGACAGCCCGCGCGCACTTGCCGCGGCGGCGGGCCGCCTGCTCGTTGCGGCCGCGCCGGCGATGCGCCGCGCCGGCGTCAATGCGGTCGTCGACGTTGACCCCCAGTCCCTCTGACTACACTCGCGCGCATGTCCGAGACGGACGTTCATCCAGCACCCGAGGGCGGCGACGAGGTCGACGAGCGGCAGCTCGACGCGCAGGAGCGTGCGCGTCGCCGCCTCGCGCTGGCGCAGATCCGCCAGTACCCGGACGCCGTCCTGCGGATGCGGGCGCGCGAGGTCGAGCAGTTCGACGACGACCTGGCACGGCTCGCCGAGAAGATGGGCCACCTGATGCACGACGCGCGCGGGGTCGGGCTCGCCGCAACGCAGGTCGGCGTGCTGCAGCGGTTGTTCGTCTTCCAGCTCGCCGACGACGAGGACGTGACGACGATCGTCAACCCTGAGATCACGAAGCGGTCGCGGTCGACGGAGACCGCCGACGAGGGCTGCCTCTCGCTGCAGGGGGTGCTCGTACCGGTGGAGCGCGCGCTCGAGGTGACGATCGAGGGCCAGGACGTGACGGGCGCGCCGCTGAAGCTCGAGCTCGAGGACATGGACGCACGCGTCGTCCAGCACGAGCTCGATCACCTCGACGGCGTGCTCATGCTCGAGCGCACGGACGACGAGTCGCGCAAGGACGCGCTCGCGACCCTACGCGCGCTGTGACTAGCGACGACTGATCCGCGGAAGCGAATCAGCCTCGCAGGACCCCTGAAGGGGCCAGCTTCGCGGCCCGGATAGCCTCCTCCGTGAGGATCTCCGTCGCCGCCACGGCGCCCTTCGGCGCCGACGTGCTCGAGCGGCTCGCCGCCCGGCACGACGTCGCCGCGCTGCTGACCCGGCCCGACAGCCCGGCAGGGCGCGGCCGCAAGCTCGCCGCACCGCCCGCGAAGGTCGTCGCCGACCGGCTGGGGATCCCGGTGCTGCAACCCGAGCGGCCGACGGCGGAGCTCGAGCTCCCCGGTGACGCGGTCGTCGTCGCCGCCTACGGCCTGCTGATCCCGGAGAGCCTGCTCGCGAAAGGGCTGTGGCTCAACGTCCACCCGTCGCTCCTCCCGCGCTGGCGCGGCGCTGCTCCGGTCGAGCGGGCGCTGCTCGCCGGCGACCGCGAGACGGGCGTGACGATCCACGAGACGGTCAAGGAGCTCGACGCCGGCCCGATCGCGGCGCAGCGCGCGTTCCCGCTGACGGCGGCGGACGACGCTGGGAGCGTCTACGCGCGGTCGGCCGAGCTCGCCGTCGAGTTGCTCGACGAGGTGCTGCCGAGCCCGTCGTTCGCGCCGCAGGAGGGCGAGCCCACCTACGCGGCCAAGATCGAGGCCGCCGACCGCGAGCTCGACCTCTCGCGGCCCGAGGAGAGCCTGAACCGGATCCGGGCGCTGTCGCCGCACATCGGCGCCCGCGGCGAGCTGGACGGACGCCGCGTCACGATCTGGAAGGCGCGGCTCGAGGACGGCGAGCTCGTGCCGGTCGAGGTGCAGCCGGAGGGCGGGAAGCGGATGCCGTACGACGCCTTTCTCCGCGGCCTGCGGTGAGCATCGCGCCGGCGCGGGCGGCGGCATACGAGGTCGTCCGCCGCGTCTTCGAGGACGACGCCTACGCGGACCGCGCGCTCCGCACCGCGTCCGAGAAGCTCGACGACCGCGACCGGTCACTCGCGCGGCAGCTCGCCTTCGGGACGGTTCAGCGGGCGCGGACGCTCGACCACGCGATCGAGACGCTCGGCAAGCGGCCCGTCCGGAAGCTCGATGCCCCCGTGCTCGCGGCGCTCCGGCTGGGCGCCTACCAGCTCGGCTTCCTCGGCGGCGTGCCCCGGTACGCCGCGGTGAACGAATCGGTGGAGCTCGTCCGCCGCGCGCGGCTCGAGCGCGCCGTCCCGTTCACGAACGCCGTGCTCCGCCGGGTCGGAGACGGGATCGAGCGGCTGCTGGCGGAGCTGCCGGAGGGGCCGCTCAAGCACTCCTACCCGGACTGGATGTGGGACGTCTGGCGGCGCGACCTCGGCGAGGAAGCGGCGCTGGCGCTGATGCGGGCGCAGAACGAGCCGCCGCCGACGGTGGTCCGGCATGTCCGGGGGCCGGTCCCGGACGGGAAGCCGACGGACATCCCCGGCGCGTACGAGGTCGCGCGCGTCGACGAGAAAGCCCTGCAAAGAGGCGAGATCTGGCCGCAGAGCCGCGGCTCGCAGCTCGCCGGCCTCGTCGTCGGCTCGCAGGACGGCGAGCGCATCCTCGACCTGTGCGCCGCTCCCGGCGGCAAGACGACGATGCTCGCGGGCGAGGTGACCGCGGTCGAGGCGAACGAGGCGCGTGCCCGCGAGCTCCAGGAGAACGTCGACCGTCTCGGCGCCGCGAACGTCCGTGTCGTCCACGCGGACGGCCGCTCGCTGCCCCCGGAGCTGACCGGCTTCGACCGAGCGCTCGTCGACGCGCCGTGCTCCGGGCTCGGCGTCCTCGCCGCCCGTCCCGACCTGCGCTGGCGCTCGCAGCCCCTGCCCGAGCTCCAGCTCGAGCTGCTGCAGGCGGCCGCCGAGCGCGTGCGGCCCGGCGGCACGATCGTCTACTCGGTCTGCACGATCAACGCAGACGAGGCAGAGCGGGTCGTCGACGCGTCGGGCCTCGCGGTCGAGCCGATCGAGGGCTGGGCGCAGTTCCGGCATCCGAGCCGGCCGGAGTTCCTGCAGACGCTGCCGCACGTCCACGGCACGAGCGGCTTCTTCATCGCCCGCCTCCGCACCGGGCCGTAGGATCGCGGCGTGGGCTGGCGCGACTGGGTGCGGACGGTCGAGATCGAGCCGTCGCTCTACGCGGCGGACTTCTGGCGACTCGGCGAGCAGATCGAGCATCGTTGCGAACGCCGGCGCACGCGTCTTCCACTTCGACGTCGGCGACGGGCATTTCGTCCCACCGGTGACGTTCGGCCCGGTCGTGCTCCGCTCGATTGCGCCGCACATCCACGAGCTCGGCGGTCGGATCGACTGCCACCTGATGGTCGACGACCCGGCGCACCACTTCCAGGAGCTCGCCGAGTCGGGCGCGCGACAGCGTCACCTTCCACGTCGAGGCCGTGGACGACGTCGGGGACGTGATCGCCCGCGCGCGCGAGCACGGGCTCGAAGTCGGGATCGCCTTCAGTCCCGAGACGCCGGTCGAGGTGGCTGCGGAGGCCGCCAACGAGGGCGCCGATCTCTGCCTCTGCATGTCGATCAACCCTGGCTACGGGGGCCAGGAGTTCATGGAGGACGCCTACGAGCGGCTCGCACGCACGCGCGAGCTCGTCGACTGCTTCGTCCAGGTCGACGGAGGCGTCAAGGCGGAGAACGTCCGCGCCGCGCACGAGGCCGGGGCGGACCTGCTCGTCGTCGGCACCGGCATCTTCGGCTTCGAGGACCTCACGCGGACGTATCGGCGGCTGGTACAAGCGCTGGCATGAGCCTTCAGCGGGCATTGGAGCTCGCAGCGGAAGCCGACGGCAGGGCGTATCCGAAGCCGACGATCGGGGCCGTCGTCGTCGCGGACGGCCGCGTCGTCGGCGAGGGCGCGACCGAGGCGGACGGGCGCCACGGCGAGGTCGTCGCGCTCGCCGCGGCGGGCGAGCAGGCGCGCGGCGCCACGCTCTACGTGACGATGGAGCCGTGCGTCCACCACGGCACGACGCCGCCCTGCGTCGACGCCGTGCTCGCCGCCGGGATTCACGGCGTCGTGGCGGGGTCGCTCGATCCCAACCCGGAGGCCGGCGGCGGTCTCGCGCGCTTGCGCGAACAGGGCGTCGAGACCGAGCTGGTGGACAGCTTCGAGGCGCGTCGCCAGAACGAGGCGTGGCGCACCTGGGCCTCGCTGGGGCGCCCGTTCGTCACCTACAAAGCGGCGGCCACGCTGGACGGCCGCGTCACCGTGCCCGGCGAGCGCTGGGTCTCGGGCGAGGAGTCCCGCCGGCTCGTCCACGAGCTCCGCGCCGCCTCCGACGCGGTCGCGGTCGGGATGGGCACCGTCCGGCTCGAGAACCCCCGGCTCGATGCACGCGACGTCGACGCGCCGCGGCAGCCGCGCCGGCTCGCGTTCGGCACCGGGCCGCTCCCCGAGGGCTCGGAGCTGGAGTTGCGCAGCGCCTCGCTCGAGGACGAGCTGCGCGCGCTCGCCGGCGAGGGCGTCCAGTCGCTGCTGCTCGAGGGTGGCCCGACGCTCGCACGCGCGTTTCTCGAGGCCGGGCTGGTCGACAAGCTGCTGCTCTTCGTCGCGCCGAGGCTCTCGGGCGACGGGCCGCTGGTCGTCCCGGGCCTGGAGCAGCCGCTGAAGCTGACGCACCTGACGAGCCGTCAGGTCGGCGAGGACGTCCTGCTCGAGGCGTACGTCCGCGAGCCGTAGTCTGTCGGCGTGTTCACCGGGCTCGTCCGGGAAGTGGGAAACGTCGCCTCGTATGACGGCGCCAGGCTCGTGGTCGAATCGGCGACGACGGCCGAGCTCGGCGACTCGATTGCGATCGACGGCGTCTGCCTGACCGTCGTCGCGGTGGAGCCGGGGCGGCTCTCCTTCGACGTCGTGCCGGAGACGGTCTCGCGCGTGAAGGAGTTCGCCGGCCGCGTCAACGTCGAGCCTGCGCTGCGGGCCGGCGACCCGCTCGGCGGCCACCAGGTGCAGGGCCACGTCGACGGCACCGGCAGCGTCATCGCCGTCGAGCCCGAGGGAGACGGCGTGCGCGTGCGGATCGCGCTCGGGCCCGAGCTGCTTCGCTATTGCGCCGAGAAGGGCTCGATCACCGTCGACGGAGTCTCGTTGACGGTCGCCGCTCTCCACGAGGACGGGATCGAGGTGGCGCTGATCCCGCACACGCTCGCCGAGACGACACTCTCCGAACGCGTGCCCGGCGACCTCGTCAACGTCGAGGTCGACGTGCTCGCCAAGTACGCCGAGCGGCTCGCCCGCACGTCGTCCGCCGATGCGGCGCCGGGTAGCATGCCGCCGTGACGATGACCGCTGACACGCGTACCGAGAGCCCGTTCGCCACCGTCGAGGAGGCGATCGAGGACATCCGCGCCGGGCGCTTCGTCGTCGTCGTCGACGACGAGGACCGCGAGAACGAGGGCGACCTGACGATCGCGGCCCAGTTCGCGACTCCCGAGGCCGTCAACTTCATGGTCACGCACGCACGCGGGCTCGTCTGCCTCTGCCTGACCGAGGAGCGCTGCGACGAGCTCGGGCTGCGCCAGATGACCGACCAGAACGAGACGCCGTTCGGCACCGCGTTCACGGTGACGGTCGAGGCGCGCGAAGGCGTCACCACCGGCATCTCCGCTCATGACCGCGCGCACACGATCCAGGTCGCCGTCGACCCGTCCTCGGGGCCGCGCGACCTCGTCCAGCCGGGCCACATCTTCCCGCTCCGCGCGCGCCGCGGCGGCGTGCTCCAGCGCTCCGGCCAGACCGAGGCGGCCGTCGACCTCGCGCGGCTCGCGGGCGTGATCCCGGCGGGCGTGGTCTGCGAGATCATGAAGGACGACGGCACGATGGCCCGTGTGCCCGACCTGATCGAGTACTGCGCCACGCACGAGCTGAAGATGATCACGGTCGCCGACCTGATCGAGTACCGGCGCCGGCACGAGAAGCTCGTCGAGCGCATCACGTCGGTCAGCCTGCCGACTGCGTACGGCAAGTTCACGGCGGTCGCCTTCCGCGAGACGCTGACGGGGAAGCACCACGTCGCGCTCGTCAAGGGCCAGGTCGCCGGGGAGGAGGACGTGCTCGTGCGCGTCCACTCCGAGTGCCTGACGGGCGATGTCTTCCACTCGCTCAAGTGCGACTGCGGCGAGCAGTTGGAGCTCGCGCTCGCCCGGATCGAGCAGGAGGGGAAGGGCGTGCTGCTCTACCTCGCGCAGGAGGGCCGCGGGATCGGCCTGCTCAACAAGCTGAAGGCGTACGAGCTGCAGGAGCAGGGGCTCGACACGGTCGAGGCGAACCTGCGGCTCGGCTTCGCGGCCGACCAGCGTGAGTACGGGATCGGCTCGCAGATCCTCGCCGACCTCGGCCTCTCGACGATCCGCGTGCTCACGAACAACCCGAAGAAGATCTCCGGGATCGCCGGCTTCGGGCTCGAGGTGGTCGCCCAGGAGCCGATCGTCGTCGAGCCGAACGACGAGAACCGGCGCTATCTCGACACGAAGCGCGAGAAGCTCGGCCACAAGCTGCACCACCAGGATCTCCGCTTCGATCCGGACCTCTACGACGGAGCCGAGGCATGAGCGAGCGCGACGGCTGGCCCGAGTCGCCCTCGCTCGAGGATCCGCCCGGCGAGGAGGACGAGGCGCCGGAGGCCGAGGTCGACGACGTCGAGGTCGAGGTCGAGGTCGAGGAAGCGGAGGCCGAGGAGGTCGACGCGGAGGTCGAGGAGGTCGACGCGGAAGCCGCCGAGAGCGAGCCTCGCGGCCGAGCTGCAGCAGGAGGAGATCGTGGAGACCGAGTCGCCCGAGCACGCCGCCGGCGACTTCTTCGTCCCGGACGGCTACGGCGTCCTGGAGGGCAAGCCGCAGGGCGGGCGCCGTGCGGTCGGCGTCGTCGTCAGCCGCTTCAACGGCGCCGTCACCGGCAAGCTGCTCGAGGGGGCGCTCGCCGAGCTCGAGTCGGCCGGGGTCGCCCGCGAGGCGATCACGGTCATGCCGGTCCCCGGCGCATTCGAGCTTCCGATCGCGGCGATGGCGCTCGCGAAGACGCGCCGCTACGCCTGCATCGTCGCGCTCGGCTGCGTCATCCGCGGCGACACGCCGCACTTCGACTTCGTCGCCGGCGAGGCCGCGTCGGGCCTCCAGCTGGCCGCGCTCGAGACGGGCGTGCCGGTCGCGTTCGGCGTGCTCACGCTCGAGGAGGCCGACCAGGCCGACGACCGGCTCGAGAAGGGCGCCGAGGCCGTCCGCACGGGCCTCGAGATGGCCGACGTTTTCGCCCAGCTCCGCGCCGCCGCGCAGCGCTAGCGCTCAGCAGCCGTAGCCGTACTCGCGGGCCTTCTCGCAGAACTCCTGCTCGTCCGCGGTGAAGAAGTGATGCACGCCGTCGGGCTTGCGGACGTAGTAGAGGTAGTCGACGGCCGCAGGCTTCGCGGCCGCGCGCATCGAGGCGAGACCCGGGTTCGCGATCGGCGTCGGCGGCAGTCCCTTGAAGCGGTGCGTGTTGTACGGCGAGCTGCTTCGGAGGTGCGAGCTCTTGATCGGGCGCGTCCCTTCGATCCCGAGCCCGTACCGGATCGTCGCGTCGATCGCGAGTGGCATCCCGCGCTCGAGCCGGTTGTAGACGACGGCGGCGACGAGCTTCCGCTCGGCCGGCGCCCGGGTCTCGCGCTCGACGATCGACGCGATCGTGAGCACGTCGTACGGCGTCTGCTTGCGCGCCTTCGCCGCCCGCAGGTCGACCGTCCGCCAGCGCTGCTCGAACGTCTCGATCTGCCTGGCCACGAGGCCGGTCGCGCTCGACGAGGGCTCGAAGAAGTACGTCGACGGAAAGAGGAATCCCTCGACGCCGCCGCGCTTCAGGAAGGGACGGAACGCCGCCGGAGGCTTCGCGGCGCGCGTCGCCGCCGCATAGGACGCACCGGTGAGCTGCGGCGTGACGCCGCGCTTGCGAATCGCGATCTGCCGCACCTCGGCCACCCGGTCGGCCATCTTCCGGGCCGTGAATCCCTCCGGGAAGACGATCTTCAGCACCGGGGTCGGCGCAGCGGGCGCCGCCGCGGCCGCGAGCGCGGCGCCGAGGAGCGCGAGCGTGAGGATGAAGCGCCGCATGTGAGTTGAAAAGGCTAGCCGCGCGGCGTCAGCGGGCCGCTGGTTCGTTGCTATCATCCGCGGCCGTGTCCAAGGTCTGCGCATCCTGCGGCAAGAAGCCGTCGTTCGGGAACAACCGGAGCCACTCGATGGTGGCGACGCGCCGCCGTTTCAACCCGAACCTGCAGAAGGTTCGCGTGCTCCTGAACGGTGTTGCCAAGCGGGCGTACATCTGCACGAAGTGCCTCAAGGCCGGCAAGGTCCAGAAAGCCGTCTAGCGCGCAACCTCCCCGCTGCGCGTACCGTCTAACGGTCGCATGCAGCAGGGACACCTCACGGAGCAGTCCGAGCTCGGTGCGATCCGGATCGCGCCCGACGCGATCGCGCAGATCGTCGGCCATACCGCGGCCGAGTGCTACGGCGTCGTCGGCATGGCCGGCAAGGGTCTGACGCGCCTGCTGACGCGGGACAAGCTGACGCAGGGGATCGACGTCTCGAGCAGCCAGGACGGCCTTCGCGTCGACCTTCATGTCGTCGTCGAGTACGGGCTGAACCTGGCCGAGGTCGCAGCGACCGTCCGCTCGCGGGTCGGCTACGAGCTCGAACGGCTGACCGGCCTCCGCGTCGCGGCGGTCGAGGTGCACATCGAGGACGTCCGGAGATCCGCGTGACGGAGCTCGAGCGGGCCAAGGAGCTCGGCCAGGCCGCGCTCGCAACGCTCGAGGCGAACCGCCGCCGGATCGACGACCTCAACGTCTATCCCGTCCCCGACGGCGACACCGGCACGAACCTGACGCTGACCGCGCGCGCGATCATGGAGGTGCTCGAGGCCTCCACCGCCGCCGACCGGGCCACGCTCGCAAAGGAGCTGACGAGGGCGGCGCTGATGGGCGCGCGCGGCAACTCCGGCGTCATCTTCTCCCAGATCCTGCGCGGCGCCGCCGAGTCGCTCGGCGAGGCCGGGCTCCTCGACGCAGCGACGATCCGACGGGCGTTCCGCGCCGCCAGCGACGCCGCCTACCGGGCTGTGCGGCGCCCGGTCGAGGGGACGATGCTGTCGGTGATCCGGGAGCTCGCCGAGGAGGCCGAGGACCCGCGCAACGCTGCGCTCGAGCCCGCGGCGCTGCTGAAGAAGCTGATCGAGCGCGGCGAGGACGCGCTCGCCCGTACGCCCGACCAGCTCGACGTGCTGCGCGAGGCGGGCGTCGTCGACGCCGGCGGAGCCGGCCTGCTCGAGATCGTCCGCGGCGTCTCGGCGGCCCTGTCCGGGGAGCCGATCCCGGACGCGCCGGTCGAGGAGGCTCACGAGGCAGGCCTCGACGCGGTCCACCAGGAGCTCTCCGAGTTCCGCTACTGCACCGTCTTCGTGATCGAGGGCGAGCAGCTCGACGCCCAGGCGCTCGAGGCGCAGCTGGACGAGTTGGGCGACTCGCTGCTCGTGGTCGGCGACTCGACCGCGCTGAAGATCCACGTCCACACGGACGAGCCGGGCCGCGCGCTCGCGTTCGGGACGGCGCTCGGGACGATCGAGGGCGTCGAGATCGCGAACATGCACAAGCAGACGGAGCAGCGCTCGGAGCGGATCCTCGAGTCGGTTCCCGATCCTGCGCTGACTCTCGAGACCGGCGTCGTCGCGGTCGTCCCCGGCGCAGGCAACCGCCGCCTGTTCGAGAGCTACGGGGCCACGAAAGTGATCGAGGGCGGCCAGACGATGAACCCCTCGACCGCGGAGATCGTCGCCGCGATCCAGGCCACGCCCGCGACCGAAGTCCTGGTACTGCCGAACAACTCGAACGTGATCCTCTCGGCCGAGCAGGCGGCGAAGCTCGTCGACAAGCAGGTCCGGGTGATCCCGTCCCGCTCGGTCCCCGCGGGGCTCGCGGCGATCGTCCGCTACCTGCCCGTCGCTGAGCGCCGAGGAGAACGAAGCGGCGATGCTGGAGGCGCTCGACCAGGTGGCGACCGGAGAGGTGACCGTCGCGTCGCGTGATGTCGAGCTCGACGGGGTGGACGTGCGCAAAGGCGCCTGGCTCGGGCTCGCCGACGGCGCCGCCGTCGCCTCGTCCTCTGGACTTCGACGAGGTCGCCTGCGCCGTGGCGGAGAAGCTGCTCGGCGACGGCCGCGAGGTGCTGACGCTGCTCACGGGCGAGGACGAGCCCGATCTCGCCGGCTTTCTGGCGCGGCTCCAGGAGCTTCATCCGGCCGTCGAGCTGGACGTCCAGCCGGGCGGGCAGCCGCACTACCCGCTGCTCCTGTCCGCCGAATAGGGCTTAAGGTCTGGCCGTGGCGGACGAGCCCCAGCCCATCCGCGTGCTGCTCGTCGAGGACAACGACGTCTTCCGGCAGGCGCTCATCCTTCTGCTCGAGCTCCAGGACGGGATCGAGGTCGTCGCTGCGATCCCGGACGGCACCGCCGCCGTCAACGCCTACCGCGAGCACCGGCCCGATGTGGTCGTGATGGACTTCCGGCTGCCCGGCATGGACGGCGTCGAGACGACGCTCGCGCTCGTGGACGAGTACCCGGAGGTTGCAGTCGTCTGCCTGACGGCGTCGGCGAGCCCACGCGAGCTCGACGCGCTGATGGCCGCGGGCGCGATCGACTGCCTGCGCAAGGACGAGGAGCTCGACGTCATCGTCGGCGCGATCCGCCGGGCGGGAGAGGCGCGGGTCAGCCAGTGAACCTGACCAGCGCGAACACGGCGATCGTGCTCGACTCGACCGCCGACTTCCCGGACGCACAGATCCGCTTCCCGAACATGCGCGTCGTGCCGCTCTACGTCCGCTTCGGCGAGGAGAGCTTCCGCGACTACGTCGAGCTCGACCCGCACGACTTCTACGCGCGGCTGAGGACGGCGCCGGAGCTGCCGACGACGTCGCAGCCGACGCCGCAGGACTTCCTCACCGTCTACCACGCGCTCGCGGGCTACGAGCGGATCTACTCGCTGCACATCTCGGCGAAGCTCTCCGGGACGTTCCAGAGCGCCTCGCTCGCGGCGACCGAGGAGGGCGACCGGATCCGCCTCGTCGACAGCGAGTCGGCGTCGGTCGGGATCGCGATGCTCGCGATCGGGATCCAGGAGCTGCTCGCACGCGGCACCACCGATGAGGAGATCGAGGCGCTGATCGAGCGCTACCGCGAGCGCTCGGGGATCCTCTTCACCGTCGACACGCTCGAGTTCCTCGCCAAGGGCGGCCGGATCGGCCGCGGCAAGGCGCTGATGGGGAGCCTGCTGAACGTGAAGCCGATCCTGGCGATCGACGACGGCGAGGTGCACCCGGTGACGCGGGCGCGCGGCCGCGCAAAGGCGTTCGACGAGTTCCGGAAGCGCTTCGAAGAGGCGACGACCGACGGCCCGGGCCTCTCGGTGGCGATCGCCCACGCGGAAGCGGAGGACGCGGTCGAGCAGCTGCAGGCGATCGTGATGGCGAGCCGGCCGCAGGCGGACGTGAAGCTGGTGACGTCCCTCGGCGCCGTCGTCGGCACGCATGCCGGGCCGGGCACGGTCGGATTCTTCTGGTTCCAGGAGCTAGCCGGACCGACTGCGATACTCGGACGATGAGCCGGCCCCAGCCCGGTTTTGCCGCCGTGGACCCGCCGGAGCGCTGGGCGCCCACGCGCGGCCGCTTCCGGCCCGAGCGGCTCGAGGCGCCGCTGGACTCGCTGCCCGGCGTCGGGCCGACGCTGAAGAAGCGGCTGGCGAAGCTCGGGCTCGAGCGGATCGGCGACCTGCTCGACCACCGGCCGCGGCGGTACGAGCGTCCGGCGCCGGAGCGCCGGATCGCCGACCTCTTCGGCGACGAGGAGGTGCTGATCGAAGGCGAGGTGCTGCGGACGTCGCTGCGGCGCGGCCGCGGCCGGCTCCAGATCCTGACCGCCCAGGTGTCCGACGGCACCGGCCAGATCAGCGCCACCTGGTTCAACCAGCCCTGGCTGCAGGAGAAGCTGAAGCCGGGCACGCACGTGCGTCTGCGCGGCGCCCCGAACCGCTTCGGGTTCGCCGTGCGCTCGTTCGACCTCAACGGCGGCTCGGCGACGGCCGACTTCGCGCCGGTCTATCCCGCGAGCGAGGAGATCTCGGCGGCGAAGCTGCGCGAGCTCGTCGAGGCCGCGCTGCCGCTCGTGACCGACCATCCCGACCCGCTGCCGGCGTCGCTGAAGGCGGAGCGCGGGCTGCCGCTCCGCGGCGACGCGCTGGCATCGATCCACAAGCCGCGCTCGCTCGACGAGGCGGAGGTGGGAAGGCAGCGGCTCGCCTTCGACGAGCTGCTGGTCCTGCAGCTCGCGCTGGCACGGCGGACGGCCGAGCGCGAGGAGCAGGTCGCGGCCGCGCTGCCGGAGCCGGGCGAGCTGATCGACCGCTACCGCGCGGCACTCCCGTTCGAGCTGACCGAGCATCAGGAGGAGGCGATCGCCGAGATCGACGCCGACCTCGCGCGCACGACGCCGATGCAGAGGCTGCTGCAAGGGGACGTCGGCTCCGGGAAGACGGTGGTCGCGCTGTACGCGCTCCTGCGCGCGGTCGAGGCCGGCCGCCAGGGCGCGCTGATGGCGCCGACCGAGACGCTCGCGGAGCAGCACTTCCTCACGATCGAGGGCCTGTGCATGGAGCTCGGCGTCAGCTGCGCACTCGTGACCGGCTCGGTCAAGTCGAAGATCGGCGGCCAGGCGGACGTCGTCGTCGGCACGCACGCGCTGATCCAGAAGGGCTTCGAGTTCCGCGACCTCGCCGTCGCGGTCGTCGACGAGCAGCACCGCTTCGGGGTCGAGCAGCGCTCGGCGCTCGTCGAGGGCCGCGCTCCCCACGTCCTCCACATGACGGCGACGCCGATCCCGCGCACGCTCGCGCTCACCGTCTACGGCGACCTCGCGGTCAGCGAGATCGCGAAGCCGCCGGCCAGCGCGCAAGCCGGTCGTCACCGCCTGGGTCACCGACGAGCGCAGCTCGGAGGCGTACACGCGGCTGCGGGCGCACCTGGCCGAGGGCCGCCAGGCGTACGTGGTCTGCCCGCTGATCGAGGAGTCGGCGACGTCGACGGCGCGGGCGGCCGAGGCGGAGGCGGAGCGGCTGCGGGAGGGCGAGCTGAGCGGCTTCCGCGTCGGCTGCATGCACGGGCGGCTGAAGCCGGCCGAGCGGCGCGAGCTGATGGCGCGCTTCAAGTCCGGCGAGCTCGACGTCCTCGTCGCCACGACCGTGATCGAGGTCGGCGTCGACGTCCCGAACGCGACGATCATGATCGTCCAGGAGGCCGACCGCTTCGGCCTCGCCCAGCTGCACCAGCTGCGCGGCCGCGTCGGGCGCGGGGGAGAGCAGTCGTACTGCCTGCTCGTCTCGTCGGGGTCGAAGGAGGAGCTGACCGAGAGCGCCCGCGACCGGCTCGAGGCGATGGTCGCCTCGACCGACGGCTTCGAGCTCGCCGAGAAGGATCTCGAGATCCGCGGGGGCGGCGCGCTGCTCGGCGCGCGCCAGTCGGGCCTCTCCGACCTCCGCTTCGCCCGGATCACGCACGACCGCGAGCTGCTGGAGCAGGCGCGCGACGCGGCGCAGGCCCTGCCGCCGGAGACGATGGCGCCGGAGGTCGACGCGCTGCTCGGCGACGCCGAGCATCTCGGCGAGTCGTGAAGTACGGCTAGCCGTACGGCCGAGCGGCTCTCCCGGCGGGCAGGCTGATGGGCATGGATGCCATCGCCCTCAGACCGCTTCGCCACGGTGAGCGGAAGCCGGTGCTCGACGTCTTCGCCGGGCTCTCCGAGCGGAGCCGGAGGCTGCGCTTCCTCGGCTCGAAGCCGCGCCTCCCCGAGCGCGACGTCGACTGGCTCGTCGACGTCGGCTGCTGCGGCCGCGAGGCGGTCGTCGCGATCGACGAGGCCACCGGCCGCACGGTCGGCCTGGCGCGCTTCGTGCGCGACGCGGACGCACCCGAGGCCGAGATCGCTTTCGAGGTCGTCGACGAGTGGCAGGGCCGCGGCGTCGGCAAGCAGCTGCTCGGCGAGCTGCGGACGCTGGCGCTCGAGCAGGGCATCCTCCGCTTCCGGGCGCTGATCGCACACGGGAACCGGCCCGCGTTCGCGCTCGTCCACAGCGTCGGCGAGGAGCTCCATCGCGCGTACGAGGACGGTGCCGTCGAGCTCGTCGTCCGTCTGGCGTAACCAGCTCGACACAGTTCGAAAACGATGTGGCAATCCGTTGCAAAAGGGTCTACGTTGAAGACGCGGAATGCGACGTTGCCTGTGGATCGTCGTGCTGTTCGCCGTGCTGGCCGTTCCGCGGCACGCCGGCGCTGAACCTGGCCTGCTCGTCGGCGCCCGAGACGACCAGCTCAAGTGGTCGACCAGCTCGACCGTCGCCGTCGCCCGCGACCTCGGCCTGCACGCCCTCGGGATCACGCTCCCGTGGCAGCCCGGCCAGATCGACCTCGCCCCCCTCGACGCCATGCTGGTCAACCAGGCCGTCGTGCAGGGCAGCGGCATCCGCATCGTCGTCGCGGTGTTCTCCCCCTTCGGCGAGGCGCCGCTCGACGATCGCACGCGGGGCGAGTACTGCACCTATCTCAGCAATCTGATCTCGCGCTACCCGCAGATCAACGACGTCGTGATCTGGAACGAGCCCAACCTGCGCTACTTCTGGAAGCCCCAGTACGACCTCGACGGCAAGAGCGAGGCGCCGGCGCGGTACGTCGAGCTGCTCGCGCGCTGCTGGGACGTCCTGCACACGCTGCGGCCGTCCGTCAACGTCGTCGCTCCGGCCGCCTCGACCTGGGGGAACGACAACCCGAACGCCTTCTCGAACGTCTCCCACTCGCCGACGAGCTTCATCAAGGCGATGGGCGCCGCCTATCGCGCCAGCGGCCGGACCCGCCCGATCTTCGACACCTTCGGCCACCACCCCTATCCGACCCGGTCGAACGAGCGTCCCTGGGTGGCCCACAGCGACGAGGCGATCGTCTCGCTCGGCGACGTCGACCGCCTGGTCGAGCTGCTGCAGGAGGCGTTCGGAGGCACGGCGCAGCCGACCCCGGACGCCGGCCTCCCGATCTGGTACCTGGAGACCGGCTACCAGACGCTGATCGACGACGACAAGCAGAGCCTCTACGACGGGGTCGAGAACTGGCCCGGCTCCGTGCCGGACGTCGCACCGCCGCAGCCGCAGGCGCGGCCGCCCGACGACAGCCCGGCGCCCGACCAGGCGACCCAGCTCGCGGACAGCCTGCGGATGATGTACTGCCAGCCGCACATCGCCGCGGTCTTCAACTTCCTGATCCGCGACGAGCGGAATCTCGTGGGATGGCAGTCCGGGGTGCTCTGGGCGGACGGGTCGCGCAAGGACTCCTACGACGACTTCCGCTCGATCGTGCGCGAGGTGAACGAGCGGCGCGTCGACTGCGACAAGCTCAAGGCGGCTCCGGGTGTGCCGGGCGGCCCGAGCACCGTCGTCAAGAAGGGTGCGACGCCGGCCGCGACCCGCTCGCTGACCAAGATCACCTACCGCAGCCGCAAGCTCGTGCCCTATGGATTCCTGAAGCTGCGTGCGCAGCTCACGCGTGGGCGGACGGCGAGCTCGAATGGGCTGGCCGGGAAGCAGATCCAGTTCCTGCTCAACTCGACCGCGTACGTGGGCGTGACCAACAAGTCGGGCGCGGCTTCGGTGACGCCGATGCCGCCGCCGAAACCCGGGCGCTACCGCGTCGCCGTCCGCTTCTCCGGCGACAGGGTCAACATGGCCTCCGGCCTTCGCGTCGGGGTGCAGGTCGTCAACTCGCGGGCGCGCGTCACCTCGATCCGCCCGCTCCGCCTGGGGAAGGGGCTCGAAGCCGAGCTGTCCGCCCGCGCGACCCTGCGCAAGGTGAGGGGAACGCTGACGCTGCGTGGACTCGGCCCCGCTCGGGTCGTCCGCGTGACCGCCGTCGGTCTCCGCACCGACAGGGGGGCCGTCTGGCTGAACGGCACCGACGGCAGCAAGCGCTACCTCATGCACGCAGAGCGCGTCGCGGGCAAGCCGAGCTTCCGCGTCCGCGTCTGGCGGGACGGGATCCTGCTCGTCCGGCCCGCCCTGGTGCCCGCCGGCCGGCTGCGACTCGCCGCCGGCTAGAGCGCCTTCCAGAAGTAGGTCGTGTCGCACGGCCGCCCGTCGGGGTAGAGGGCGAAGTTCGGGACGACGCCGACCGTCGTCCAGCCGAGCCGGTCGTAGAGGCGTGCGGCGTCGCCGCCGGTCACCGCGTCGAGCACGAGCAGCGTCTTCCCCTCGGCCCGGGCCTCCTCCTCGGCGCGCTCCATCAGCCGCCGCGCGACACCGCGGCCGCGCGCCGAGCGGCGGACGAGCACCTTCGCGACTTCGCCCCGGTGCGGCTGATTCGGCATCAGCTCGAGGATCACCTGCGCGGTGCCGACGAGCTCGCCTTCCGCGAAGGCGGCCAGGATCAGCCGGCGCCCCTGCTCGGCGTCGGCGGCGAAGCCTGCGAACGCTGCGAGCGCGTCCTCGTGCGAGAACGGCGCCATGTAGCCCACCGACGCGCCGCCCGCGACGCAGTCGTGGAGGACGGCGGCGAGCGCGTCCAGCTGCTCGCGAAGGTCGGGCGCGGAGAGACGGCGGATCTCGGTCTCGTCGGTCACGGTTGCCCGAGAGTCTTGCACCGCGGTGTGGTAGAGCCACGGCATGAGAGTCATCGCCGGCACGCACCGCGGGGCGCGGATCGCCGCGCCGAAGGGGCTCGCGACCCGGCCGACCGGCGACCGCGTCCGCGAGGCGGCGTTCAACCTGATCGGGCCGGTCGACGGCGCCCGCGTGCTCGACCTCTTCGCCGGCTCCGGCGCGATGGGGATCGAGGCGCTCTCGCGCGGCGCCGAGACCGTCACGTTCGTCGAGAGCGACCGGGCAGCCTGCCGGACGATCGCGGAGAACCTCGAGCGGCTCCGGCTCACCGGCGCGCGGGTCACCTGCGGCGACGCGCTCTGGGAGCTCCGGCGCGAGTCGCGCACCTACGACCTCGTCCTCGTCGACCCGCCCTACGAGGTGTGGGCGGAGCTGGAGCCGAAGCTCGCGGAGCACCTGCCGAAAGTGCTCGCGCCGGACGGGGTGCTCGTCGTCGAGACCGGCGCGCGCACGGAACCGTCGCTTCCGCTTCCACTGCGCACCTCGCGGCGGTACGGTTCCGCGCGGCTCACCCTCTTCGAGCCCTCCTCATGATCACCGCCATCTGCCCAGGATGCTACGACCCCGTCACGATGGGACACGTCGACGTGATCTCGCGTGCGGCGTCGATCTTCGACCGCGTCGTCGTCGGCGTCGTCGCGAGCCCGCGCCACAAGACACCGCTCTTCGACGTGGACGAGCGGGTCGAGTTCCTGAAGGAGGCGGTCGGAGATCTCGACAACGTCGAGGTCGACGTCTTCTCGGAGCTCGTGGTCGAGTTCGCGCGCCGCTGGCAGGCGAAGGCGATCGTCAAGGGTCTCCGCGTGATCTCGGACTTCGAGTGGGAGACCCAGATGAACCAGCTCAACCGCCACCTCGCTCCCGAGATCGAGACCGTCTATGTGATGGCGAGCGCCGCGGTCAGCTTCGTTTCGTCCAGCGGTGTGAAGGAGATAGCAGCATTCGGCGGAAAGGTTGACGAACTCGTGCCGGAGAGCGTGGCGCGCCGTCTCGCGGAGAAATTCCCGAACGGCCGGCCGGGCGCTCCGGAAAACCCCAGGGAATAACAGCAAAGTAGACTTAGGAGCCATGGACGTTCTCGTATTGATCGACAAGCTCGACGACCTCGTGCACAACGCGAAGGCCGTCCCCCTCACGGATCAGGTGCGGATCGACCGCGAGGAGATCTACGACATCCTCGATCAGATGCGTGCGACCATCCCGGAGGAGATCAAGCAGGCGCGCTGGATCGTCAAGGAGCGGCAGGAGATGCTGGCCGAGGCGAAGCGCGAGACCGACCGGATCCTCGGCGAGGCGCGCGAGCAGGCCGTGCGCGAGGCGTCGCAGACCGAGATCGTGAAGCTCGCCGAGCGCCAGGCGCAGGAGATCGTCGACGACGCGCGCAGGCAGGCGCGCGAGACGCGGCTCGAGATGGAGGACTGGGCGGACGGGATCCTCTCGACGCTCGAGGTCAACCTGGACAAGTTCCTCTCGGCCGTGAAACGCGGCCGCGAGCGGCTGCACGAGCGCTCGCAGGAGACGGTCGTCGCCGGCGTCGGCCCGCGCGACCTCAGTCCGCACGAGCCCGAAGACGACAACTCCTACTTGTAGGAGCGGGAGTGACCCGCTTCCCGCTCCGCCGCCTCCGGCTCCGCCCGGGCGAGGAGCACCGCGACGCGGTCTCGATCGAGCTCGAGCCCTTCGAGCTCGGTGGGCTGCGGTATCTGCCCGTGCCGCACGAGGTCGAGAGCGAGCTGACGATCGTGCAGGCGACGACCGGCCTCGATCTCCGGCTCGCGTTCGACGTGCGCCTGCACGGCCCGTGCATGCGCTGCCTGACGGACGCGGTCGTCGACGTCTCGATCGACGCCCGCGAGTACCACGCGAACGAGCCCGGCGAGGCGGTCGAGCTGCGCAGCGAGTACGTCGTCGACGACCAGCTCGAGCTCTCCGCGTGGGCGCGTGACGCGATCGCGCTGGCGCTGCCGGACCAGATCCTCCACGCACCCGACTGCGCCGGCCTCTGCCCGGTCTGCGGCAAGGATCTGAACGTCGAGCCGCACACGCACGCCGAGGAGACGATCGACTCGCGCTGGTCGGCGCTCGGGGAGCTTCGCGACCGCTTGTAGTACGCTGGCGGAGCGCTTCGGCGCCAGCCCATGACGGACTAGACGAGACCCAGACGTTCACCCCGGCGCTCACGCGCCCGTCCTCGTCCCTGCGTCCTCTGGAGGCTCCTTGCGGATCTCACTCCACGGCGTCGTCCGTTCGTTCGGCGCCCGCACTGTTCTCGACCACGTCGACCTGACGCTCGGCCCGCGCTCGCGGCTCGGGCTCGTCGGCCCCAACGGGGCCGGCAAGTCGACGCTGCTCCGCCTGCTCGCAGGGCTCGACGAGCCGGATGAGGGCCGGGTCGAGCGGACGCCCGGATCGCTGACCGTCGGCTACCTGCCGCAGGAGCACGACCGGCGCGCGGGGGAGACCCTCCTGGCCTACCTGGCGCGCCGCACCGGCGTCGCCGACGCGGAGGCGGCGGTCGAGCGCCACACCGCCAGCTGGAGCCCCGATGCGTACGCTGCCGCGCTCGAGCGCTTCCTCGCGCTGGGAGGCGCAGATCTCGAAGCGAGGGCGCGCGCGACGTGCGCGGAGCTCGGGCTGGCCGTCTCGCTCGACCAGGAGACGGCGACGCTCTCGGGCGGCGAGGCGGCGCGGGCCGGGCTGGCGGCGATCCTGCTCTCGCGCTTCGACGTGCTCCTGCTCGACGAGCCGACGAACGATCTGGACTTCGACGGGCTCGACCGGCTCGAACGCTTCGTGGACGGATTCGCGGGCGGGCTCGCGGTCGTCTCGCACGATCGCGTCTTCCTCGACCGGACGGTGACCCGGATCGCCGAGATCGACCCGTGGACGGGCACGCTGCGTGAGTACGCCGGCGGCTGGAGCGAGTTCGAAGCGGCGCGCGCCCTTGCCCTCGAACGGCAGTACGGCGCCTTCGAGCGATCGCAGGAGCGAACGCAGGAGGTGCAGGCGCTCCTGAACGCTCGGCGCAACCAGGCACGCGCCGGCGGCGCGATGACGAACCGGCGCGGGACGCACGCGCTGATGACCAAGGTGCGCCAGGCGGAGCGTGCGCTCGAGCGCGTCGAGCAGGTCGACAAGCCCTATGAGCCGTGGGAGCTGCATCTCTCCCTCGGAGCCGCCCAGCGTCCCGGCGACCGGGTGGCGTCGCTCGAGAGCGCCGTCGGCGTGCGTGGAGACTTCCGGCTCGGCCCGATCGACCTCGACCTCGCGCCCGGTGAGCGCGTCGCCGTCACGGGGCGGAACGGCAGCGGCAAGACGACGCTGCTCGCGCTCCTGCTCGGCGAGCTGCCGCTCTCGGCCGGCACACGCGCGCTCGGCCGCGCGACCGTCGTCGGCACGCTCGACCAGCGACGCCGCGCCTACGACGGGGAGGAGACGCTGATCGCGGCGTTCACCGCCCGCTCCGGCCTGCTCCTCGAGGACGCCCGCACCCTGCTCGCGAAGTTCAACCTCGGCGCCGACCACGTCGAGCGGCCATGCGCGACGCTTTCGCCCGGCGAGCGCACCCGTGCGCAGCTGGCCGAGCTGATGGCTCGAGGAGTCAACCTGCTCGTCCTCGACGAGCCGACGAACCATCTCGACCTGGAGGCGATCGAGGAGCTGGAGACCGCCCTGCAGGCGTACGACGGGACGCTGGTCGTCGTCTCGCACGACAGGCGCTTTCTCGAGGCCGTCGCGCCGACCAGGTCGATCGACCTCTAGCTATACTCCGCAGCCGCTCATGGCAGTCCCCAAGAAGAAAACATCGAAGGCCCGTCGCGACAAGCGCCGCGCGCAGCACGGCATCGAGGCGCCGCGCGTCAACGTCTGCCCGACTTGCCATCAGCCCAAGCGGCCGCACCGCGTCTGCCCGACGTGCCACACGTACAAGGGCCGCGAGATCGAGCCGCTCCGCACCCCGGCTCCGTAGCCTTGGCCCGCATCGCGGTCGACGCCTTGGGCGGGGATCGAGCGCCGAGCGAGGTCGTCGCCGGCGCACGTCGAGGCAGCCGCGGACGGGATCGACGTGACCCTGTTCGGCCCGGCCGGACTCGACACGCACGGGCTTCCGCTCGTCGAGACGACCGAGCAGATCGAGATGCACGAGAAGGCGGCCGAGGCGGTGCGGGGCAAGCCCGACTCCTCACTCGTCGCCGCACACGTCGCGGTCGCGGAGGGGCGGGCCGACGCGGTCGTCTCGGCCGGGAACACCGGTGCGATGCTCGCGGCCGGACTGCTCCACCTGCGGCGGATCCCGGGCGTGCTGCGGCCGGCGATCGCCGTCCCGATCCCGACGAAGCGGGGGCCGTCCGTCCTGCTCGACTCGGGCGCCAACGCGGACGCCCGCCCGGAGCACCTGCTCCAGTTCGCCCACATGGGGGCGATCTTCGCGGAGGAGATCCTCGAGATCCGGCAGCCCGAGGTGCGGCTGCTCTCGATCGGCGAGGAGCCGGAGAAGGGCAACCAGCTGACGCTGGACGCGCACGCGCTCCTCGCGGCCAGCGACCTCGAGTTCGCCGGCAACGCCGAGAGCCGCGACCTGCTCGCGGGGGCCGCCGACGTCGTCGTCTGCGACGGCTTCACCGGGAACGTGGCGCTGAAGCTGCTCGAAGGGACGATCAAGACCGTGCTCGACGCCTTGCGCGAGGAGATCGCCGCGACGCCGCGAGGCAAGCTCGGCGGGCTGTTGATCCGCCCGGCGGCGCGGCGGCTGCGTTCGAAGCTCGATCCCGAGACCTACGGGGGCGCGTACCTGCTCGGCCTGCGCGGCCTCTCCGTGATCGCGCACGGGAACTCGTCACGTCGCGCGATCTCGAACGCGATTCACCTCGCGGCGAAGGGCGTCGAGCACGACGTCGTCGGCCGCCTGGCGGCCCGCATGCCCGAGCGCCGTACGCCAGCCGCTGTATGATCGTGCGCGCTCAAGCCCTGACCACACCAGCAAGGAGTCGATTTGGCAGCGTCGCGTGAAGAAGTCTTCGAGCGGGTCAAGGAAGTCCTGACCGAGCAGCTCGGAGTCGAGGAGACGGAGATCAACGAGGAGGCGTCGTTCCAGGAGGACCTGGACGCGGACTCCCTCGATCTCGTCGAGCTGATCATGGAGCTGGAGGACCAGTTCGGGATCAAGATCTCGGACGAGGATGCCCAGAAGATCACGACCGTGGGGCAGGCCGTCGACTACGTCTCCACGCACCAGTAGCAGCGCGGCCCCGACCGGCGACCCGACCGAGCTCGGCCGCCTGATCGACGCGCTGCCGCGCGAGCGGATCGAGCACGTCTTCACGCATACGTCCTGGGCGCCGGATCGTGCGTCGTCGTACGAGCGCCTCGAGTTCCTCGGCGACAGCGTGCTCGAGCTGGCGATCGCGAAGGAGCTCTACGACCGCTACCCGGACGCCTCCGAGGGCCGGCTGGCGAAGATCCGCTCGCACGTCGTCTCGCGTCAGAGCTGCGCGGCGGTCGCCCGCGAGCTGAAGATGGGGGAGCGGCTGGCGGAGGCGGCGGGCGAGAGCCTCGCCGGCGACGAGCTCTCCCGGATCGTCAAGAGCCGGAACGTCACCGCCGCCCTGCTCGAAGCCGCGATCGCGGCGCTCTTCCTCGAGCACGGCTACGGCCCGATCGCGCCTGCGATCGTGGCGGCGTTCTCCGACCGGATCGAGTACGCGCGGACGACGCACGTCGATCACAAGACCGAGCTCCAGGAGGCGCTCGCAAAGACGGGCCGCAGCGTCAACTACATCGTCGTCGACGTCGACGGGCCTGCGCACGCACGTCACTTTTCCTGCGCCGCTCAGATCGACGGCCAGGAGCTCGGCCACGGCACCGGCCGGACGAAGAAGGAAGCGGAGCAGGAAGCCGCCAAGCAGGCGCTCGCCGCGATAGGCGCTTGAGCTCTCATCCTTGCGGATGACGCACAATCGGTCTTCCGACGGATGCCAACTGGCATCGGTTCGGGCATTGTCCGGGGTGCATCGAGGAACGGCTGAGGGAGAGCACGCAAGCCGGATCCAATGACGTGGGGGCGTCACCGGCTCAGCTGCTACCCCAAGAGACGACGGAATATCGCCTGCGTCGACGAGGTGAGGCGGCCCTCAACTCGTGACGCAGGCGCCGTCGGCTCGGTGCACATCCTTGAGACTGCGGCGGGGCCGCGCTGACGCGGCCCTTCAGGGATGCCCGCACGGACGAGGGTGTCCGCTCGGCCGCTGCTAACCGAGAAGACGACGGTGGACGGCCTGCGTCGACGAGCTCGGGGCGGCCCCCAACTCGTCACGGAGGCGCAGTCGCAGCGCTTCGTAGACGAGGAGCGCCTCCGCCGTGTTTCCGCGTGCGTCGAGCGTCTCCATCAGCAGCCGGTGCCCGCTTTCGCGGTAGGGCGCGCGCTCGATCAGCTGCCGTGCGGCACGCTCCGCCGTGTCCAGCTCACCGCCGCCGATCGAGACGCAGGCTTGCCCGACCAGCTCCAGCGAGCGGACGAGGATCTCCTCGAGCCGGCGTCTCTGGGTGTCGATCCAGGGCGCGTCCTCGCCGGGCAGGAACCCGCGCGACGCGACGTGCTGCGCGACCCGGCCGGGACCCCAGGCGCCCGCGAAGTCTCCCTTTGCGACGGCGCTCTCCGCGCGGTGGAGGCCCTCGGCAGCCGCCTCGAGGTCGATCCAGGCGTCGTCGGGGAGCGCCAGGCGGACCTCGCCGCGGCCTTCGAGCGGGACGACCTGCCGCAGCTTCGAGACCAGGGGGCTGAGCCGGTCCGACCCGCCCGCCTCGCGCCAGAGCGCGTCATCGAGCTCGGCGCGCGTGACCGGGCGGTGCCGGTTCGCAGCGAGGTACACGAACGCAAGCCGACCCTGGCGGCCCGGAAGTTCCTCCTCGATCCGCGAACCGTCGATCCGCGCGACGAGCCGGCCGCAGAGCTGGATCCGCGTCTCCGCCAAGGTTTCGCCAAGGTAACGGCAAGCGGCTCCGACAACAATGCGCAGTGATCCGAGCGAGGAGGACACGATGGGCAAGGTGATCAACTGCGAGTGCGGCGAGGTCGTCCGCGCCGAAACCGACAACGAGCTCGTGCAGAAGGTCGAGCGGCATGTCGGCGAGGCGCACCCCGAGCTGGTCGGGAAGCTGAGCCGCGAGGACGTGCTCGCGATGGCCGAAGAGGCCTAGCGGAGGAGCGGTCGCCGTCCGCGGCGGCCGTTAGCCTCCCGCCCGTGCATCTGCGCTCTCTCCGCCTGCGCGGCTTCAAGTCGTTTCCGGACTCGCTCGAGCTGAAGCTCGAGCCCGGCGTCGCCGTCGTCGTGGGGCCGAACGGCTCGGGCAAGTCGAACGTCGCCGACGCGATCGTCTGGGCCGCCGGCTCGCTGACGCCGTCGGAGCTGCGCGCCGAGAAGCCCGACGACGTCCTCTTCAACGGCGCCGAGGGCCGCACACCGGCCGACAGCTGCGAGGTCGAGCTCGTCTTCGACAACGAGAGCGGCGACTTCGGCGAGCTCGACTTCTCCGAGGTCTCGATCGCGCGGCGGCTGCACCGCGGCGGCGAGGGCCAGTACCTCGTCAACCGCTCGCAGGTGCGCCGCACCGACCTCGTCGAGCTGCTCGCCGACGTCGGGCTCGGCGGCTCGATGCACTCGATCGTCAGCCAGGGCAAGGTCGAGGCGGTGCTGGCCTCGAAGCCGGAGGAGCGGCGCGAGCTGGTCGAGGAGGCCGCCGGTCTCGGCAAGTTCAAGCGGCGGCAGCATCGCGCCGAGCTGAAGCTGAACCGGGTCGGAATCCAGGTCGAGCGCGCCCGCGACGTCGAGGCCGAGGTGCGCAAGCGGCTGCGCCCGCTCGCGCTGCAGGCGACGGCGGCCGAGCGGGCCGAGAAGCTCGCGGACGAGATCGCGGGTCTGCGTGCGCGGATCGCCGAGCTCGATCTCGCCGCCGTCGACGCGCGCCGGGCAGCGGCAGAGGAGCGCAAGACCGCGGCCGGGATCGGCCGCCGGAGCGCGCAGGAGAAGCTGACTGCGCTCCTCGCCGAGCGCCACGCCGCCGAGGAGGAGCTCGCCGACGCCGCCGGGAAGCGCGAGGCGGCGATCAAGGCCCTCTACCGGCTCCAGGGCGCCACCGAGCGGATCGCGATCCGGCAGGAGGGCGCACAGAGCCTGCTCGCCGGTCTGCGCGGCGACCTCGGCGAGGCCGAGGCGGCCGCGAGCGAGGTCACGGACGAGTCGACGCGCGAGCTGGAGCGGACGACCGCCGAGGCGACGGCCGCTGCGCGGGCGGCGGCGGCAGCAGGCGGCGCCGCAGCCGAGCGCGCTCGGTCGGCCCAAGAGCGTCTCGCATCGCTCGAACGTGCGGCTGCCGCGCGTGCCGAGGAGCGGCTCGACGCACTCCGCCGCGAGCGCCAGGGCATCGAGGCCGAGCTCGCCGACGCGGCCGGCGGCCGGGAGACCGCGACCGCAGCGCTCTACCGCCTCGGCACGGCGCGGGAGCGGATCGCGATGCGCGCCGAGTCCGTCTCGGCGCTGCGCGAGCGTGTCCGCGTCGAGCTGGCCCAGACGGAGGCCGCCGCGAAGCGGCCCGGCCCGTCGCCGGCCGAGCTGGAAGCGACTGCCAACGAGGCGAAGGCCGCAGCGCGCGCAGCCGCGCACACCCGCGACGACCTCACCGAGCGCGCCGCGATCGCGAAGGAGCGCCTCGCCGCGCTCGAGCGCTCGCTGGCAGAGCGGGAAGGCATCGCGCCGGCGGCGCGGATGCTCGCCGACGAGGGCGCCGAGCTGGCGCTCTCTCTCCTCGACGTCGCACCCGGCTCCGAGCGGGCCGTGGCGGCGGCGCTCGGCCGTGGCGCGTCCGCCGTTGTCGCCGAGGACGCTGCCGCCGGCCTGACGCTGCTGCAGCGCGCCCGCGACGCGGGCCTCGGCAGTCTCGCCGTGCTCGTCGGGAAGCGGCCCGCCGAACGCGTCGCCGAGCTGCCCGTCGTCCCGCTCGACCGGCTGCTCGAGGCGACGGTGCCGTCGGTGACCGAGGAGGGGTTCGGCTACGACCCGCAGCGCGGCGAGCTCTGGTTCGCGGGTGAGGCCGCCGAGGCCGTCCTGCTCGAGCTGGAGACGAGGCGTCGCGAGCTCGCGAGCCAGGTCGAGGAGCTGCAGGCGCAGGCCGGCGTCGCTGCAGTCGCCGCCACGCAGGCCGCCGAGACCGCCGAGCAGGCGGAGGCCGCGTACGCGCAGGTGGCGCATCTCCGCGGCGTCCGCGCTGTCGACCCAGGCATCCTGCGGCGCGTCTCCTCCGGCGCCGACCGGCTCGACGAGACGCTCCTCGCCGCGGTCGCCGTGGCCGCCAGGCTGGAGCAGCCGCTGCGCGCCCGCGTCGACGCCGGGACGGAGCGCGCCGGTCAGCTGGCGACCGAGCTCGCGCGCGTGGGTGCGCTCGAGCACGAGGCCCGAGCGGGCGTCGACGACGGCGAACGAGCGGGCCGGTGCGGCGGAGCTGACGCGCGTCCGCCTCGGCGGCGAAGGCCAGATCCGCCTGCTCCACGTGGACGAGTCCGAGCGCGAGCAGGTGGAGCGGGAGGCGCGTGAGCTGACCGAGGAGGCGGAGCGGCTTGCCGCGGCCGCCGCCGAGGCCGGCGAAGCCGCGCGGAGCGCCGCGGCTGCCCAGGCCGCGACCACCGGCGCCCGCCGCGCCGCCGCGCGCGACGTCGATCTGCTCCGTCGGATCCTCGCCGGCGCCGAGCGTCTCGGCGAGAGCCTGAACGTCGCCGGCAGCGCTGCCGGGCGCTTCGAAGCGCCGCTGCGCGCCCGAGTCGATGCGGGTGCGTCGCGGACCGGCGAGCTCGGAGCCGCGCTCCGCGACCTCGGCGCCGCCGAGGTGGAGCTTCGCCAGGGCGCGGACGAGGCGGCGCAGCGCGCGACCGAGATCGAGATCGAGCTGACGCGGATCGAGGCCGATGCGGCGGACGCACGCCGCCGGCTCGAGGAGGCAGCGGCCGAGCCGGCCGAGGGGGACGATCGCGCCGAGCTCGCCGCGCGCGCCGAGCGCCTGGAGCAGCGGCGGATCCAGCTCGGGCAGGTCAACCCGCTCGCGAAGGAGGAATACGAGGCCGAGAAGGAGCGTCTTGCCGAGCTCGAGACGCAGCGGGAGGACCTCGAGCAGAGCCTGAAGGAGCTGGCCGACCTGCGCGACGAGCTGGCTGCGACGGTCGAGCGCCGCTTCGCCGACACGTACGCCGCAGTCGCCGAGCACTTCGAGGAGGTCGCGGCGACGCTCTTCCCCGGCGGCGAGGGGAGGCTGCGCCTCGTCGAGCCCGAGGACGAGGGCGGCGAGACCGGGGTGGAGGTCGAGCTGCGGCCCGCCGGCAAGAAGATCACGCGGCTCGGGATGCTCTCCGGCGGCGAGAAGGCGCTGGGCGCGATCTCGTTCCTGTTCGCGCTCTTCCTCGCGAAGCCGTGCCCGTTCTACCTCCTCGACGAGGTCGAGGCGGCGCTCGACGACGCCAACATCGGCCGCTTCGTCGAGCTGCTCCGCCGCTACGCCGATCGCGCGCAGTTCGTCGTGATCACGCACCAGAAGCGGACGATGGAGGCGGCCGACGTCCTCTACGGCGTCACGATGGGCGGCGACGGCGTCAGCCAGGTCGTCTCGCGCCGGCTGCCGCGCGAGGACGCCGCAGCACTCGCCGGCTAGTCGAACTCGTGCTGCGCCGCCAGGCGCTTCGGCGCCTGGATCAGCCACGCGTCGATCAGGCGCTCGCGCACCTCGTCCTCGTCGATGTGCTCGAGCCAGATCAGCAGGAACGCGGGCGACGCCTCGAAGTGCGGCGTCAGCCGGTAGGCGTCCGGATTCGACGCGACGAGCAGCGGCCGCTCCTCCCGGTCGCACCGCGTCCACATCGCTCCCTCGTGGCGTGTCGAGAGGCCTGCGAACTTCTTCCCGCGCACTGCGAACGACGGCTTGCCCCACGAGGTCGTCTCCTCGATCTCGGGGAGCTCGCGCGCGATCTCGGCGACTCGCTGCCACGTGACCATGCGCTGAGGCTAACGTTCCGCGCCGATGGCGAGAAGCTGGTCAGAGCTGTTGGGGGATGCCGCGGGGCCGGAGGAGACGGCCGAGCAGCGCGACGGCTTCTTCGGCCGCCTGCGCGACTCGCTCGGCAAGAGCCGCCGCGCTCTCACCGGCGAGCTGGCCGCCGCGACCTTCGATCCCGGCAACGACGAGGACTGGGAGCGGCTCGAGGAGGCGCTGATCCAGGGCGACGTCGGCGTCCGCGCGACCGCCGAGCTGGTGCGCCGGCTCGAGGCCCGCAACGACCTGACCGACCTGAACGGCGCGCTCGCGGAGGAGATCGCCGAGATGCTCGGCGAGCCCGGCACGCTGAACCTGCCCGCCAGCCCGAGCGTCATCCTCGTCGTCGGCGTCAACGGCACCGGCAAGACGACGACGATCGGGAAGCTGGCGCAGAAGCTGCGCGAGCACGACCGCACCGTCCTCCTCGGCGCCGCCGACACCTGGCGCGCCGCAGCCGAGGAGCAGCTCGAGATCTGGGCCGACCGCGCGCAGGCCGACTTCGTCGGCGCGGCGCAGGGAGCCGACCCGGCCGCGGTCGCCTACGACGCCGTCGAGGCCGCCCGCGCGCGCGGCAAGGACGTCGCGATCGTCGACACGGCCGGCCGCCTGCACACGCAGTCGAACCTGATGGAGGAGCTCGCGAAGGTGCGTCGCGTGATCGAGAGCAGGCTCGAGGGCGCGCCGCACGAGACGCTGCTCGTCGTCGACGCGACCACCGGCCAGAACGGCCTTCAGCAGGCCCGCCTCTTCGGCGAGACGGCCGGGGTCACCGGTGTCGCGCTGACGAAGCTCGACGGGTCCGCGAAGGGCGGGATCGCGGTCGCGATCGCCTACGAGCTCGGGTTGCCGGTGAAGCTGATCGGCGTCGGCGAGGGCCTGGACGACCTGCGTCCGTTCGACCCGCAGGACTTCGCGCGCGCTCTGGTCGCCCCCTAGCTGCCCTCGATCGCGAACGCGATGTTCACGGTCGTCTTGAACGTCGTGATCTTCCCGTCCGTGACGTCGCAGCTCATCGACATCACCTGCGCGCCGGAAACGCCGCGCAGCGTCTTCGACGCCTCGGTCACCGCTACCTGAGCCGCCTCTGCAAAGCCGTCCGGGGAGCTGCCGATGACGGTGATCACCTTCGCGATACTGGCCATGCCGCCTCCTTCGTCTCGTTGAGCGGTATCTACACTGTCCGCCCGTGTTCGACACCCTTTCAGACAAGCTCCAGCACGCCCTCGGCGACCTCCGCGGCAAGGGCCGCCTCGACGAGGAGGCGATCTCGAAGGCGATGCGCGAGATCAGGCTCGCGCTGCTCGAGGCCGACGTCAACTTCCAGGTCGTCAAGGACTTCGTCGCGCAGGTGCGCGAGCGCGCAACCGGCCAGGACGTCCTGAAGGGCCTCGACGCCGGCCAGCAGGTCGTGAAGATCGTCCACGAGGAGCTGACGACCCTGATGGGCTCCGGCGACTCCCGGCTCGCGTTCGGGAAGCCGCCGACCGTGATCCTGATGGCCGGTCTCCAGGGCTCGGGCAAGACGACGACGTCCGCCAAGCTCGCGCTGCTCCTGCGCAAGGACGGGAAGAAGCCCGCGCTGATCGCCGCCGACCTGCAGCGCCCGGCCGCGATCGACCAGCTCGAGCAGCTCGGCCGCCAGATCCAGATCCCCGTCTACCGCCGCGACACGAAGGATCCGGTCGAGGTCGTGAAGCACGGCCTCGAGGCCGCGCGCGAGGCCGGCAACGACGTCGTCATCGTCGACACCGCGGGCCGGCTGCAGATCGACGAGGCGCTGATGGAGGAGCTCGGGCGCGTCCGCGACGCGGCGAAGCCGACCAACGTCCTGCTCGTCCTCGACGCGATGACGGGCCAGGAGGCGGTCAACGTCGCCCAGACGTTCTTCGAGCGGATCGCCTTCGACGGCGTCGTGCTGACGAAGCTGGACGGCGACGCGCGCGGCGGCGCCGCGCTCTCCGTTCGCGCGGTCACCGGCAAGCCGATCAAGCTCGTCTCGGTCGGCGAGAAGCTCGACCAGCTCGAGTACTTCCATCCCGACCGGATGGCCTCGCGGATCCTCGGCATGGGCGACGTGCTGACGCTGATCGAGAAGGCGGAGGCGGCCGTCGAGGAGGACGAGCAGGCGGCGATGGAGGCGCGGATGCGCGCCGGCATCTTCACCTTCGACGACTTTCTCTCCGCGCAGCAGATGCTGAAGAAGATGGGGCCGCTCCAGGGCGTGATGAAGATGATCCCGGGGCTCGGCAACCAGCTGAAGGACGTCGACATCGACGAGCGTCAGCTCGCGCGCGTCGAGGCGATCGTGCTCTCGATGACGCCGCAGGAGCGGAGCAAGCCGCATCTGATCGACGGCTCCCGCAGGCAGCGGATCGCCGCCGGCTGCGGCCAGACGATCCAGGACGTGAACAAGCTGCTCTCCGCGCGCAAGCAGATGGAAAAGATGATGAAGCAGATGGGCAAGGGAAAGATGCCTACACTTCCCGGGCAAATGACCAAGACAGGACGGAGATAGAGGTAATGGCAGTACGGATGAGGCTGACGCGTGTCGGCTCGAAGAAGAACCCGATCTACCGCGTGGTCGTCGCCGACCAGCGCTCGCCGCGTGACGGCCGCTTCATCGAGATCATCGGTCGCTACAACCCGCAGACCGAGCCCTCGACGATCGATCTCGACGAGGCGAAGGTGACCGAGTGGCTCGGCAAGGGCGCGCAGCCCTCCGACGCGGTCGCCAAGCTGATCAAGGCCGCCGGCATCAACGCGTAGTGGCCGAGCTGCTCACCTGGCTTGCGAAGCAGCTCGTCGACGATCCCGATGCCGTGCGCGTCGAGCAGGTCGAGCGCGAGGATGCGACCGTGCTCGAGCTCTACGTCGCCCCCGATGACCGCGGCAAGGTGATCGGCCGCCAGGGCAGGCTCGCCCGGGCGCTGCGCACGATCGTGCGCGCGAGCGCCGCCGGATCGCGCAAGCGCGTGATCCTCGACATCGTTGAGTGAGCTCGTGACGGTCGGCCGCGTGGGCCGGCCGCACGGAGTCGACGGCTCCTTCTTCGTCGAGGGCGCCAGCGACGCGCCCGAGCGCTTCGCGCGCGGCGCAGTGCTGCTCGTCGACGGCAAGCCCGCCGAGATCGTCGTCTCGAAGCGGGGCGCCGGCGGCCGCCCGGTGATCAAGCTCGAGCGGACCGTGCCGCGCGGCGCCACGCTGGCCGTCCGCCGCGACGACCTGCCCGAGCCCGAAGAGGACGCCTACTACGTCTTCCAGCTCGTCGGCCTCCGCGTCGAGGAGGAAGGCGGCCGCGCGCTCGGTACTGTCACCGAGGTGGAGAACGGACCGGCCAACGACACGCTCGCCCTCGACACCGGCCTGCTGCTGCCGCTCGTCGAGTCCTGCGTGCTCGACATCGACCTCGACGAAGGCCGGATCCTCGTCGCCCGCGGCTTCGCGGGCGACGACGAGTAACCTGCTCCGGCTGTGCGTCTCGACATCTTCACCCAGGTCCCGCATGCATTCGCATGGATGACCGAACAGCGGCCGCTCGCGGCCGTCCTCGGGACCGAGCTCGAGCTCCGGCTCTTCAACTACCGCGACACGACGCCGCTGCGCAGCGGCCAGGTCGACGACGAGCCCTACGGCGGCGGCGCCGGGATGGTGCTGCGCGTCGACGTCGTCGCGGCCGCGCTCGATGCCGTCTACGGCAGCTCGCCCGACCAGCGGGTGATCGCGCTGACGCCGCAGGGGCGGCCGCTGACCCAGTCCGTCGTCGAGGAGCTCGCGGCCGAGCCGGCGCTGACGCTCCTCTCCTCGCGCTTCGAGGGGTTCGACGAGCGGATCGTCACGCACCTCGCCTCCGACGCGATCTCGATCGGCCCCTACGTGCTCTCCGGCGGCGAGCTGCCGGCGATGGTGCTGCTCGACGCGATCGGGCGGCGGCTGCCGGGCGCACTCGCCGAGGGATCGGGCGAGCACGAGAGCTTCTCGACCGAGCTCGAGGGCGGTCTCGAGTATCCGCACTACACCCGGCCCGCCGAGTTCCGCGGCTGGACCGTCCCGGAGATCCTGCTCTCGGGCGACCACGGCCGCGTCGACGAGTGGCGTAGGGCGCAGAGCCGCGAGCGGAGCGCCGACCGGATGGGGACGTCATGAGCGACTTCGAGCGCTACGGCTGGGAGCCCGACGGCTCCCGCCAGGAGGGACCGACGCCGCCGGCGCCGGTCAAGACCGAGGAGAGCGGCTCCACCGGCCTTGCGCTCGTGGCCGGCCTCGTCGCGGCGATCGCCGGCGGCGTGGCGTGGGGCCTGATCTCCAAGTACACCTCCTACGAGGTCGGGGTCGTCGCCTGGGGCATCGGCTTCCTGTGCGGCTTCGCCGTCGAGCGCGCCGCGGGCGGCCGCCGCTCGGCCGACCTGCAGGCGATCGCGGTCGTGACGGCGCTGCTCGGCGTCCTGCTCGGCAAGTACCTCGGCTTCGCCTTCGCGGTCCAGGAGGCGCAGCAGGGCCTCCCGAACACCACCGGCCTGCTCTCCGGGGAGATGTTCACGCTCTTCCGCGAGAACCTGAGCGAGGTCTTCGGCCTCTTCGACCTGCTCTGGACGGGCCTCGCGGTCGCCTCTGCCTGGTACGCGCTCCGGCCCGAGGCGCCCGACGCCGAGACGGTACCGGCGCCTGCGCCGACGGCCGCGGCGCTGCCAGAGTCGTTCCCCGAGCCGTTCGTGACGCCGTCCGAGGCGGAGCCGGTGGCGGCGCCGGAGCCCGAGCGGCACTCCCGCAACCCCGTCGACCGGCTGACTCGCGGCCTGCCGCACGGCTGGCGCGTCACCATCGACTGGGTGGTGACGATCGTCGGCGCGATCGCGATCGTGCTCGCGATCAAGGCGTGGGTCGTGAACCCGTACCGGATCCCGTCCTCGTCGATGGAGCCGACGCTCCACTGCGCCCGGCCCGCGAACGGCTGCGAGGCGCGCTTCTCCGACCGCGTGCTCGCGAACCGCTTCATCTACCGCTTCCGCGACCCGAAGCGGGGCGAGATCGTCGTCTTCGAGACGCCGCCCGCCGCGCGGCAGCGCTGCGGCGCCGGCGGGACCTTCGTCAAGCGGCTGATCGGCCTGCCCGGCGACCGGATCGAGCTCCGGAACATCCGCGGCTCGAGCTACGTCTTCGTCAACGGCAAGCAGCTCGACGAGCCCTACATCCAGCCGAACCGGCGCGACACGCGCGGGCCGGAGACGTACAACGTCCCGACGGGGCAGTACTTCATGATGGGCGACAACCGCTCGCAGTCCTGCGACTCGCGCGAGTGGGGGACGGTGCCGCGCAAGAACCTGATCGGCAAGGTCTTCGCGACCTACTGGCCGCCCAACCGCATTTCTGTTCGCTGAGTTTTCGCTACCATTGGCCGCCGGTCGCAGGCCGACACCTTTGCCATGAGCACGATCATCGAGAGCATCGAGCAGCGTCAGCTGCGCAAGGACATTCCCCGCTTCAAGGCGGGCGACACGGTCCGCGTCCACTTCCAGGTGATCGAGGGCCAGCGCCGCCGCGTCCAGGTCTTCGAGGGGATCGTGATCAAGCGCCAGGGCTCCGGCGCGCGCGAGACGTTCACCGTCCGCAAGCAGTCGTTCGGCGTCGGTGTCGAGCGGACGTTCCCGGTGCACTCGCCGAAGATCGAGAAGATCGAGGTCGGCGCGATCGGCGACGTCAACCGCGCCAAGCTCTACTACCTGCGCGAGAAGATCGGCAAGAAGGCGCGCGTCCGCGAGCTGCGCCAGACGCCCGCCCAGCTGGCCGCCGCCCGCGCCGAGTCCGAGGCGAACCAGGCCGCGCTCGACGCTGCCGAAGCCGAAGCCGAGGCAGCCGCCGAGGCTGCGGCTGCGGCTGAGCCCGAGGCCGAGGAAGCTCCGGCCGAGCCGGAGGCCGTCGCCGAGGCCGAGCCCGTCGCCGAGGAGCGCGGACGCAGCCGAGGACGCTCCGGCCGAGAGCCCGTCGCCGAGGCGGCCGAGGACGAGCCCGCCGCCGACGAGACGTCCGAGACCGACGCACCGGCTGCAGAGAAGGCGTAGCGCCGCCGCACTGGCCGCGCTGGCGCTGGTCGCCGGCGGCTGTGGCCTGGAGGACCCGCAGCAGGAAGCTGCGCGCGAGGAGGTGCAGGCGCACGTTCGCGCCCTCGGCCCCAACTCGGGCTACGACGCCGAGGACGCCCACTGCACCGGGGCAGCCTCTCCCTGGTTTCGCCCGGTCGAGACGGATCAGTTCACGTGCGCCGTTCGCCTGAAGGAGGGCGGCTGCGACTGGTTCGGTGTCGCCGTCGACCGCGACCGGAGCAAGGTCCTCGTCCGGCTGGTGGAACGCGATGCCGGTTGCACGCTCGGCTTCTGATCACCTCCCGACGCAGATCCGCCGCAGAGTCGTTGCACGGTCGGCCGCAGCCATGGCTACAGTCGGAGCGTGCCTCGCCCGATCGGCCAGAAGCTGCTCTCGTTCGACCGCAGGCTCGGCGCACGCTTCGTCGCAGGCGCCGACGAGGCCGGTCGCGGCTCGCTGGCGGGACCTCTTGTCGTCGCGGGCGTGCTGCTCGACTACGAGTGCCTGCGCAACCACAAGGTGCGGCCGCTCGCGTCGCTGAACGACTCGAAGCAGGTCTCGCCCGCCGAGCGCGAGGAGCTCTTCCGCGCAGTCGTCGGCTGCGCAGCGCGGATCAGCGTGCGCGTGATCCCGTCGTCCGACATCGACCGCAACGGGCTGCACAAGTCGAATCTGTGGGGATTGCGCTCCGTCCTTGCCGACCTCGCACCGCCCGCCGAGGCCTGTCTCGTCGACGGCTTCCGCCTCGGGCCGTCGGCACCGCAGCACCGGGCCGTCGTCGACGGCGACACGAAGAGCGCCGCGATCGCGGCTGCGTCGATCGTCGCCAAGGTCACGCGCGACCGGGTGATGCGCCGGCTCGACGCGCTCTATCCGCGCTACGGCTTCGCCCGCCATGTCGGCTACATCACGCCGGGGCACTCCGCGGCGGTGCGCGAGCACGGGCCGAGCGATCAGCACCGGCTCTCCTTCAACGCGCTTGCGTACGCATCGCAACCCTGACGAGGCCCGCGCCGCCCGCCACTACCGTCTCCGCGGCTACCGCATCCTCGGCGCCAACGTCTGGGCCGGCGGCTACGAGCTCGACCTGATCGTCCGCCGCGGCCGCCGGCTCGTCTTCTGCGAGGTGAAAGGGAAGTCGGGCGCGGGCTTCGGCGACCCGCTCGAGATGGTGGACGAGGAAAAGCTGCGCCGACTGCGCCGCGCCGCCGAGTCCTGGCTTGCGCGCAACCCCGACTGTCTCGCGCTCGACTGCCGCTTCGAGGTCGTCGCAGTTGCGCCCAGGGCAGCTCGAGCGCGTCGCGGTTTAACGCTCGGGCAACACGGTACCGCCGCTCCAGAGGCTACGATTCGGCTTGCCGGAAGGCACTATCCCCCAACGGGCGTACTCGTCAGAACGGCTTCGGCCCGGGTACGCAGGCCTCAGAGCAGGCGGGAGAAACTTCCGACTGAATCGAACCAACTCACATTCAGCCGGAAAGGAACACGACACTCCATGTCGATCAAGCAAACCAAGTTCGCGACGCACGCACGGACCTGGCTGATCATCTCGGCGCTGTCCGCGCTGTTCGTCGGGCTCGGCTATCTCTTCGGCGGCGCGAGCGGCCTCCTGCTCTTCGCCCTCATCGCCGTCGTCTTCAACTTCGTCATGTTCTGGTTCTCGGACAAGCTCGCCCTCAAGGCGAGCAAGGCCCGACCCGTCGACCAGAGCGAGGCGCCCGAGCTCTACCGTGACATCGAGGAGATCGCCGGCCGCGCCGGCGTGCCGATGCCGCGGGTCTACCTGATCCCGTCCGAGCAGCCGAACGCGTTCGCGACCGGACGCAGCCCGAAGAAGGCAGCGGTCGCGGTCACCGAGGGCCTGCTGCGCTACCTCCCGCGGGACCAGGTGAAGGCGGTGCTGGCGCACGAGATGGCACACGTCGCCAACCGCGACATCCTCGTGACGACCATCGCCGCCATGATCGGCGCCGCGATCGCGGCGATCGCGAACATCCTCCAGTTCTCGATGTTCTTCGGCGGCGGCGAGGACGACGACAACAACCCGCTCGGGATCGTCGGCGTGCTCGTGGCCGTCATCGTCGCTCCGCTCGCGGCGACGATTCTGCAGCTCGCGGTCTCGCGCCAGCGCGAGTACCTCGCGGACGCGACGGCGGCGCAGTACCTCGGTGAAGGCCGCCCGCTGGCGGAGGCGCTCTCGACGCTGCAGCGTGGCGTCGAAGCCGTGCCGATGAACGTCAACCCGGCGACCGAAGCCCTCTACATCGCGAACCCGCTCAGCAAGCGCGGGATCTCGGCGCTCTTCTCGACGCACCCGCCGATGGAGGAGCGGATCCGCCGCCTGCGCGAGCTCGACGCGGCGAGCGGGTATCCACTACTAGCCGATGCGCCGGTGGCGGCTCTGGCGGCGGGTCAAGCGGGCTCTCGGGCTCGCGCCGCCGGAGCCGCCCGCCGGCGAACCGCCCGATCACGCGGCCGCGCTCGTCCCGGTCGGGCCGCCTCGCCGGCCGCTCGGCAGCAGCGGCGTCGCCCTCGAGCTCCCCGAGGAGCCCGACGACGTCGACGCCCGCGGGCGCGAGTCGGCCTAGGACTCCGACCGCTCGCGTGGAAGTCGTCGCCGTGGCGGCGACGCAGGAGGCCCTCTACGGCGAGCTCGACCTCGCGCTCTCCTGGTCGGAGCGGGAGCTACCCGAGCGCGAGCGGACAAAGCACGTCCACCGCCTGCATCCCTATCTGGGCAAGTTCGTCCCTCAGCTCGTCGAGGCGCTGCTGGAGCGCTACGTCCGGCCCGGCGGTCGCGTGCTCGACCCGTTCGCCGGCTCTGGGACGACGCTCGTGCAGTCGCTCGAGTCGGGGTACGACGCCGTGGGCGTCGACATCGCCGCTTTCAACGCGCTCCTGATCTCCGTCAAGACGCGCGAGCACGATCTGGAGGCGCTTGCAGCCGACGTCCGCGACGTGGCCGGACGCCTCGGCAGCTTCGGACGAGCAGCCGACCGGCTTCGTCCGCGAGTGGTTTGCGCCACAGGCGGCCGCCGAGCTGCTCCACTTTCGCTCGCTGATCCCGGAGTACGCGAGCCACGACGTCCTGCGCGTCGTGCTCGCCCGCGCGGCGCGCTCGGCGCGGCTCACGACGCACTTCGACCTCGACTTCCCGCGCGCGCCGCAGCAGGGCGAGTACTGGTGCCACAAGCACCGCCGCACGTGCCGGCCGGTCGAGAGCGCCGGCAAGTTCCTCACGCGCTACCTGGCCGACACGGCCTCCCGGATCGCGGCCTTCGCGGAGGTGCGCGACCCCCGACGAGCGGCAGTCGTCCTCCACGGCGACGCTCGGGAGCTCGCGCTCGGCGGGCCGTACGACGGCGTCGTCACCTCACCGCCCTATCCAGGGCTGATCGACTACCACGAGCAGCACCGCTACGCCTATGAGCTGCTCGGGCTCGATGACCGTCGCGAGCGCGAGCTCGGGGCAGCGGCGCGGGGGACGAGCAAGGCGGCGATCGAGGAGTACGTCGCCGGGATCGCGGCCGTGCTCGCGCGCTCGAAGGCGACTCTGCGCCGCGGCGCGCCGGTCTGCATCGTCGTCAACGACCGGCGGGGGCTCTATCCGGAGATCCTCGACCGGGCCGGGCTGCGCCTCGACGAGCGGCTCGAACGGCATGTCAACCGCCGGACGGGGCGGCGGGCGGGCGAGTACTTCGAATCGATACTCGTCTGTCGCTGAATTGTGAGCTTCCGGAGCTGAGCCGGGCGTAGCCTCGCTGGAGTGCTCGCGCGCTCCGTCACCCACGCGCTCGTCGGTCTCGAGCCACGCCGCGTCGAGGTGGAGGCGCACATCGACGGCGGCATCCCCGGCTTCGCGATCGTCGGCCTCGCCGACCGCGCGTGCGCAGAGGCGAAGCATCGTGTGAGGAGCGGGATCGGCTCGGCGCAGCTCGAGTGGCCGCTGAAGCGGATCACCGTCAACCTCGCGCCGGCGGGCCTCCGCAAGGAAGGCTCGGGCTTCGACCTCTCGATCGCACTGGCGGTGCTGGCGGCGTCGCGTCAGATTCCCGCCGAGCGGCTCGCTGAGCACGCCGCGGTCGGTGAGCTCGCGCTCGATGGACGCGTGCGGCCGGTGCGCGGCGCGTTCGCGGTCGCCGAGGGAGCGAAGCGCACCGGGCTCGAGCGGATCCTCTGCGCTCCCGAGTCGGCCTGCGAGGCCGAGCTCGGCGGGGTGGAGGCGATCCCGGTCCGGCACCTGGCCGAGGCCGTCGGCGTATCTCCGCGGCGAGCTGCGTCCGCCGCCGGTGGATCCGCCCGACGAGGAGCCCGAGCCCGACCCGCCCGACCTGGCCGACGTCCGCGGCCAGGAGCGCGCCCGTCGTGCGCTCGAGCTGGCAGCCGCCGGCGGGCACAACCTGCTGCTCGCAGGGCCACCCGGGACGGGCAAGACGATGCTCGGGCGCCGGCTGCCGTCGATTCTGCCGCCGCTCGAGCCGCGCGAGGCGCTCGAGGTGATGCGGATCCACTCCGTCGCCGGGGTGCTGCCGCCCGAGCGGCCGCTGATCACCAGGCGTCCCTTCCGCGCTCCCCACCACAGCGCGTCGACGGCGGCGATCATCGGCGGTGGAGCCGGCCCGCGTCCGGGTGAGGCGAGCCTCGCGCATCGTGGTGTCCTCCTCCTCGACGAGCTGCCCGAGTTCCAGCGGCCGGCTCTCGAGGCGCTGCGGCAGCCGCTCGAGGACGGCATCGTTGCGGTCGCGCGGGCGCAGGGTCAGGCGCTCTTCCCCGCGCGCTTCCAGCTGGTCGCGACGATGAACCTGTGCCCCTGCGCCGGGCCGTGGCGATCCCGCTGCGGAGTGCTCGTGCTCGTCGCAGCGGCTCGCGGCGTTCCGCGACAAGCTCTCGCGGGCACTGCTCGACCGGTTCGACCTGGTCGTCACCGTCCCGCGACCGCGGGCGGTGGAGCTGGCGGCCGGCCCGGCAGAGCCCTCGGCGCCCGTCCGCGAGCGGGTCGAGAGCGGCCGTGCCCGTCTGGGCGGCGCCCAGCTGCGGCGTACCGCGGAGGCCGACGAGCTCCTGAGCCGGGCGGTCGAGCGTCTGCCGCTCTCGGGGCGCGGCCGCGCCCGGGTCGCCCGGGTGGCGCGAACCGCCGCGGCGCTCGCGGGCGCGGACACAGTCCTGCCCGAGCACGTCGCCGAGGCGCTCGCGTATCGCTCGCCCAAGGAGCTCGCGGCGTGAACGAGCTCGCGCTCGCCTCGTTCGCCGCGGCGAGCGACACGCACCTCGTCGGAGAGCCGCGAAGCGCGCGCTTCGCGGCGTTCAAAGCGCGCTTCGACGGCCGTGCCGAGCTGGCGCGGCTCGACGCACTCGGGCTTCGCTTCCTGGCTCGCTCCGACCCCGGCTTCCCGCCACTGCTCCGGGCGATCCACGATCCGCCGCCGGGCCTCTTTCTCCGCGGTGCGGCAGACGTCGAGCTGCTCGCCCGACCCGCCGTCGCGATCGTCGGCGCGCGTGCCTGCTCGGCCTACGGCCGGCAGGTCGCCCGCAGCCTCGGCCGCGACCTCGCCGCTGCGGGTCTCGTCGTCGTCAGCGGTCTCGCCCGCGGCGTCGACGCCGAGGCGCATCGCGGCGCGCTCGAGGCCTCGCAGCCGACCGTCGCTGTCCTCGGTTGCGGCATCGACCGCGACTATCCCGCCGCCCATCGCGAGCTGGCGAAGCAGGTCGCTGCAACGGGGCTCCTCGTCTCGGAATACGCGCCGGGCGTCGAGCCCGCACCCTGGCGGTTCCCCGCGCGCAATCGGATCGTGGCCGGCCTCTGCGCCGCAACCGTGGTCGTCGAGGCGCGCGAGCGAAGCGGCGCCCTGATCACCGCCGACTTCGCGCTCGAGGAGGGGAGGGAAGTGCTGGCGGTGCCGGGCGAGATCACCTCGACGCTGTCGGCCGGGTCGAATGGGTTGCTGCGGCTCGGTGCGACCCCGCTGACCTGCGCTCAGGACGTGCTCGAGGGCTACGGCCTGGTCGTCTCGTCCGCGGGCTCGATCGAGCGTCGGCGAGACGGCCGCTGCCGTCCTCGAGCAGGTGCGAGCCGGGCCTGCGGGAGCCGACGAGCTCGACACGTGCGACCGGGCTTTCCGCCGGTGAGCTGGCGGTGGTGCTGACCGAGCTCGAGCTCGCAGGCCTCGTGAACGAGGAGGACGGTGTCTATCGTGCTGCCAGCTAGCATCGCCGCGTGGCCGACTCCTTCTGGCTCGCCGAAGCCGCTCCGACCCTCCGCTCGCAGCCGCTCTCGGGGACGGCCGACGTCGAGATCGTCGGCGGCGGCGTCACCGGCATCTCGGCCGCGCTCACGCTTGCAGGCTTGGGGAAGCGCGTGCGCCTGCACGAGGCGCGCGCGGTCGCCTCCGGCGCCAGCGGCCGCAACGGTGGCTTTGCCCTCCGCGGCGGGGCGATGGCATACGACAGCGCGCGTGAGTGGCTCGGCCACGATGCCGCTGCGGACTATTGGCGCCTGACGGAGGCGTACGTCGACCGGATGGTCGAGCTCGGCGGCGACGCGGTCCGCCGGACGGGCAGTCTCCGGCTCGCCGGGGACGACGAGCGGGACGAGCTGCAGGCGGAGTACGAGGCGCTGCGGGAGGACGGCTTCGCCGCGGAGTGGCGCGACGAGCTCCCAGAGCCGCTGGCGGGCCGTTTCCCGGGCGCGCTCTTCCATCCGGACGACGCCGTCCTGCAGCCGGCGCGGCTCGTGAGGCGGCTCGCGCTCGCCGCGGCGGAGGCCGGCGTCGAGATCCGGGAGCACGACCGGGTCGAGGACCTGGACCAGCTCGAGGCCGAGACCGTCCTCGTCGCCACCGACGGCTACCCGAGCGGCCTGCTCGGGGAGCTCGAGGGGCTGATCATCCCGACGCGCGGGCAGATGATCGCGACGGAGCCGCTTCCCGAGCGCCTGTTCCCGATGCCGCACTACGGCCGGCACGGCTACGACTACTGGCACCAGAACGAGGAGGGCCGGCTGATCGTCGGCGGCTTCCGGGACGCGGACATGGACTCGGAGTTCACCGCGGAGGAGGCGACGACGGAGCGGATCCAAGGGGCGCTGGACGGCTTCGCCGAGGCGTTGCTCGGCAGACGGCCGACGATCGAGCACCGCTGGGCGGGCGTGTTCGGGCTCGTCCCCGACCTGATGCCGGTCGTCGGCCGCCATCCCGTTCAGGACGGCGTCTGGATCGCCGGTGGCTACTCCGGACACGGCAACGTGCTCGGGCTGATGTGCGGCGACCTCGTCGCGCAGGCGATCGCCGGCGAGCCGCACCCGCTGCTCGAGCGGATGAGCCCGGCGCGGCTCGTCGCCTAGAGGTCGATCCGCGTCAGCTCGAGCTCGCCCGCACGCTCGTACGCGGCGATCGCAATCGCGAGATCCTGGATCGCGAGCCCGGTCGAGTCGAAGATCGTGATCTCGTCATCCGACGCGCGGCCCTCCGCCTCGCCCGTGAGGACGGCGCCGAGCTCGGTCACGTCCGCGCGGGTGATCGCGCCGGCCTCGACCGCGGCTGCGAGCTCGCCGCCGTGGCTTGCCTGCTCCCACTCGTCGCAGAAGATCCGAACGCGCCGGATCTCGCCGACCGCGATCTCCGCCTTGCCGGGACCGTCGGCCCCCATCAGGCTGACGTGCTGTCCCGCTCGCAACGAGCCCTCCGGGAGCAGGATCTCCCGGCCGGGTGTGACCGTGACGACGACCTCGGCGCCGAGCGCTTCCTCCTCGCTCGAGGCGACGCCGACGCCGAGCTCGGCGGCGACCGACCGGCGCCGCTCCGGATCGACGTCCCACAGCGTCACGTCGCGGCCCCGCGCCTTCAGGCTGCGCGCCGCAGCCCGTCCGTTGACGCCGGCCCCGACGACGGCGGCAGCACCAGGCAGGCCCGAGCGTCTCCGCCGCGAGCGCCGCCGCGGCGCCGGTCCGCAGCGCGGTCACCGCACCGGCGTCGAGCAGCGCCTCGACGAGTCCCGTCTCCGCGTCGGAGAGGACGACGAGACCGCTGACCGTCGGCAGGCCGCGAGCGGGGTTGCCCGGAAACGAGGTCACCCACTTGAGCAGTGCGTGCCCGGCGCCGAGCGCCGGCATCGCCCGGAAGTCGCCCGCCGGGTAGTTCGTCACGTAGAGCTTCGGCTGCATCGCCCACTCGCCGCGCGCGTGGGCGATGAAGCCGGCGTGCACCGCGTCGTAGGCGCGCTCGGGCGGAACGGCCGCCTCGACGTCACGGGCCGAGAAGAACGGGACGCTCACGGCTACAGCGCCTTCAGCGCGGCGCTCACGTCCTCGAGCGCCTTCTTCGCGTCGGCGAACAGCATCGACGTCTTCGGCTCGTAGAAGAGCGGGTTGTCGATCCCCGCGAACCCGGGACTGAGCGAGCGCTTGACGACGACGACGCTGGCGGCGCGGTCGACGTCGATGATCGGCATCCCGTAGATCGGGCTGCCCGGATCCGAGCGCGCGGCCGGGTTGACGACGTCGTTCGCCCCGAGGACGACGACGACGTCCGTCTGGGGCAGCTCCGGGTTGATCTCGTCCATCTCCTTCAGCTGGTCGTAGGGCACGTTCGCCTCAGCGAGGAGGACGTTCATGTGCCCCGGCATGCGGCCGGCGACGGGTGGATGCCGTAGAGGACGTCGACGCCCTTCGCCTCCAGCTGCTCCGCGAGCGCGCGCACGTCGTGCTGTGCCTGGGCGACGGCGAGCCCGTAGCCGGGGACGAAGACGACCTTGCGGGCGTAATTGAGCATGATCGCCAGATCCTCGGGCGTGGTCGAGTTCACGCTGCGGCCGTCCTCGAGCGCGGCGGGGCCACTGCCTGCCGTCACCGAGCCGAAGGCGCCGAAGAGGACGTTGCCGATCGAGCGGTTCATCGCCCGGCCCATCAGCAGCGTCAGCAGCGTGCCCGAGGCGCCGACGAGCGCGCCGGCGACGATGAGCACGTTGTTGTGGAGCAGGAAGCCGGCGGCCGAGGCGGCGAGGCCGGTGAAGGCGTTCAGGAGCGAGATCACGACGGGCATGTCGGCGCCGCCGATCGGCAGCACGAAGAGCACGCCGAACGTGAGCGCGGCCACGATCAGCGCCACCACGACGATGTCGCGCTCGGCGCCGGCGACGATCAGCCCGCCGAGCACGAGCGCGGTGAGCAGCACGCCGCCGTTCACGAACTGCTGCCCCGGATAGACGATCGGACGGCCGCTGAGCAGCTCCTGCAGCTTCGCGAACGCGATCAGCGAGCCCGAGAACGAGATGCTGCCGATCAGCGCCGAGAGCAGGATCGTGATCGACTCCTCCGCGGGCAGCTCTCCGGGCAGCGGCGTCAGGTTGTGGAACTCCGCCAGCGCGATCAGCGCCACGGCGCCGCCGCCGACCCCGTTGAACAGGGCCACCATCTGCGGCATGGCGGTCATCTTCACCGAGCGCGCTCCGACGACGCCGATGACCGCGCCGATCGCCATCGCGAGGCCGATCCAGACGAAGTTGCCGAGCCCCTCCTGGGCCAGCGTGACCACGATCGCGAGCGCCATCCCGGCCGCGCCGAGCAGGTTTCCCTGGCGGGCGCGCTTCGGCGAGGAGAGGAAGCGGAGCGCGAGGATGAAGGTCACGATCGTGACCAGATAGAGCAGGTCGGTGGTCGTCCGGCTCATTCGCTCGGCTTCTGCGGTCGCCGCTGCTTGAACATCTCGAGCATCCGGTCCGTGACGACGAAGCCGCCGACCACGTTCGCGGTGCCGAGCACGACGGCGACGAAGCCGACGACGAGCGTCAGCGTGTCGGCGTCCGCCCTCCCGAGGACGAGGATCGCGCCGACGATGACGATCCCGTGGATCGCGTTCGTCCCCGACATCAGCGGCGTGTGCAGCATCGTCGGCACCTTCGAGATCACCTCGATCCCGAGGAAGATCGCGAGCACGAGGATCGTCAGCTCGAAGACCAGGATCTCGTTCATCTAGGCGGTGACTCTCGGGCGCGTGACGCAGGCGCCGCCGGTGATCTCGTCGTCGAAGTCGAGCGCGAGCTCGCCGCCGGGCGCGAGGTGGAGGAGCAGCGCCATGACGTTGCGGGAGTAGAGCTGGCTCGCGTGGTACGGGGTGCGCGAGGGGAAGTCGGTGAAGCCGACGATGGTGACGCCGTGCCGCTCCACCTCCGAGCCGGGCTCGGTGAGCTCGCAGTTCCCGCCCGTCTCGGCGGCGAGGTCGACGATCACGGAGCCGGGCCGCATCTTCTCGACGGCCGCGGCGGGGATCAGCTTCGGCGCCGGGCGGCCGGGCACGAGCGCGGTCGTGACGACGACGTCGAACTCGGGAATCTGCTCCTCGAGCGCAGCCTGCTGGCGCGCCTGCTCCTCCGGGGTCAGCTCCGCCGCGTAGCCACCGCTCGTCTCCGCCCCCTGGATGCCGAGATCGAGGAAGGAGGCGCCGAGGCTCTCGACCTGCTCCCGTACCGCCGGCCGGACGTCGAAGCCCGAGACGACCGCGCCGAGCCGGCGCGCCGTCGCGATCGCCTGCAGGCCGGCGACGCCCGCGCCGAGGACGAGCACCTTGGCCGGCGCGACCGTCCCGGCAGCGGTCATCAGCAGCGGGAAGAGCCGTGGCAGCCGGTCGGCGGCGGCGACGACCGCCTTGTAGCCCGAGACGGTGCTCTGCGACGAGAGCGCGTCCATCGACTGCGCACGCGTGATCCGTGGGATCGACTCCATCGCGAAGGCGACGACGCCGCGCTCGGTGAGCCGCTCGATCCCGGCCGAGTCGCTGAGCGGCGAGAGGAAGCCGACGAGGACGATCCCCGGCGGGAGCTCTGCGACCTCCTCGGCGGCGGGCCCGGTGACGCGGACGACGGCCTGCGCGCCTGCCAGCAGCTCGCCGCGGTCGACGACGTCGGCGCCGGCGGCGGCGTAGTCGGCGTCCGCGAACCCGGCGGCTGTGCCCGCGCCGCGCTCGACCGCGATCGCGAAGCCGGCCGCGGTCAGGCGCCCGACCGAGTCGGGCACGAGCGCCACCCGGCGCTCGCCGGCGCCGGTTTCTTTCGGGACTGCGACCCTCACGGAGAGCGAACTCTACGGAGCGAGGCAGTCGGCAAGGAAGGGAACCGGGGCCTGCCCTGGAAAGTCGGGCAACGTGGGGTCACTGCTCGCAACTTTCTCCGCCGCCCTCGAGGCGCGCGATCCCTACCTCAAGGGGCATTCGACCCGCGTGACGGCGTTTGCAGAGTCACTCGCACGTCTGCTCGGCTGGCGGGGCTCACGGCTCGAGGCGCTACAGCTGGGGGGCTCGCTTCACGATGTCGGGAAGATCTCCGTCGACGCCAGTGTGCTCCGCAAGTGCGGCCCGCTGACCGAGCAGGAGCTGGAGCAGATCCGGCGGCACCCGGTCACCGGCGCGCGGCTCGTCGAGAGCTTCGAGGACTTCGAGGCCGCGCTGCCGTACGTGCTCCACCATCACGAGCGCTGGGACGGCTTCGGCTATCCGCACGGGCTCAGCGGCGAGCGGATCCCGCTCGAGGCCCGGCTACTCGGCGTCGCCGACGCCTTCGACGCGATGACGTCCGCGCGCGCCTACCGGCCCGCGTTGACCGTCGAGCAGGCGCTCGTCGAGCTCGAGCGGTGTGCGGGCTCGCAGTTCGACCCCGAGCTGGCGCAGGCGTTCGTCGACGGCTGGCGGCAGGGTGAGATCACGGTGCCGAGCCGGCCCGTCCGACTCGCGATCTAGAGCGAGGACCAGACCTCGAGCTTCTGCTTCGTGCGGCGGATCACCTCGTCGGTGAACTCGCGCGAGCCGGCGTGGCCGCCGAGGTCCGCCGTCCGCACGCCCTCGGCGACCGTCTCGAGCGTCGCCTCCCGGATCGCGCGGCCTGCATCCTGCGCCGCCTCGTCCGCGTGCGTGAGCAGCGCAGCGCCGGCGAGGATCATCGCCATCGGGTTGGCGACGTCCTTGCCGAAGAGCGACGGGGCGGTGCCGTGCGCGGCCTCGGCCATCAGCGCCCGCGGCACGTACTCCTCGTCGAAGGCCACGAGCATCGACTCCGAGCCCGCGATCGAGCCGAAGAGCGGCAGCACGAGGTCGGAGAGGATGTCGCCGTCCCGGTTCAACGCCGGGATCACGAGCGGCGCGCCGGTCTGGGCCAGCAGGAGCGCGAACGTCGCGTCGATCAGCTGCGGCTCGTAGGGCAACGTCCGGGTGGCGCGCGGCGGCCGCGTCCATCTCCTCCTTCAGCATCCCCTCGTAGGTCGGGCTGACGGTGTACTTCGGGCCGCCGAAGACCTTGGCGCTCATCCGCTCCGCCTGGCGGAAGGCGAACTCGGCCACCGAGCGGCAGATCCGGCGCTCGATCCGCTCCGTCCGGAAGGCGACCTCGTCCTCGCCCTCGCCTTCGCGCCACTCCTTGGCGCCGTAGGCGTCGCCGACGGCCATCCGCACGACCGAGACCGGGGAGTGGACGCCGCCGAGCGGGACGACACCGGGGATCCGGCGCCCGGTCCGCACGATCACCTGGCCGCCGATCTCCTCGCGCAGGATCCGGTTCGGCGAGCCGACGTCGTCACGGCCCTCGGGCGTCACCGTCGCCGCCTTCAGCCCGAGGCCGTGCTCGCGGATCGCACGCGCCGCCTCGTGGACGACCTGGTTCTTGGTCGCCCGGCGGTGCTCGAGGGAGAGGTCGTAGCGCGGAAACTCGAGCTCGATTCCGATCACGTCCGGCTGGAGCGGGCGCAGCCCTTCCTCGAGCAGCTCCTGACCGGTCTCGTCACCCTCGAGCACGACAATCGTCCGTGGATCCATCGGCGGCGGATGATACTGGCGCCGTCCGGGTAACTCTCCGGCGATGGCGCGCAAGGGTGGCTGGAAGCGCGCGGGGTCGAAGAAGCGGTTCCGCTACCTGGACGGACGCGGGAATCCGATCGACGACCCCGCAAAGATCGAGCGAATCGAGTCGCTCGTGATTCCGCCTGCCTGGAAGGACGTCTGGATCTCGCCTCGGCCCGGCGCGAAGCTGCAGGCGACCGGCCTCGACAAGGCGGGGAGGCGTCAGTACCTCTACCACCCCGAGTTCCGCGCGCAGCAGGAGCAGGCCAAGTTCGACAAGCTCGTCCGCTTCGCGGAGGCGCTGCCGGAGCTGCGACAGGCGATGGGCGAGCACATGACGCACGATCCCTACGACCGCGAGCGGGTCTGCGCGGTCGCCGTTCGGCTGATCAACATGGCGTGGTTCCGCGTCGGCTCCGACCGCTACGCGAAGACGTCCCGCACGCACGGCGTCACGACGCTCACCCGCAGCCACGTGTCCGTCCGCGGCACGCGCGTCACCTTCCGCTTCCGGGCGAAGCACAAGGTGCAGGTGCGGACGTCGGTCGTCGACGCCGAGCTTGCCGGCGCGATCAAGGATCTGCTCGCGCAGCCAGGACCGGCGAGGCTCTTCCGCTACGGCTTCAACGGCGACTCCTGCAACCTCACGGGCGCCGTCCTCAACGACTACATCCAGGAATACATGGGGGAGGAGTTCACGGCGAAGGACTTCCGCACGTGGGGCGGCACGCTGACCGCGGCGATCGCGCTCGCCGAGCACGGCCTGCCCGAGACCGAGGCCGAGGCCAAGCGGGCGGTCGCGAACGTGATGCGAACGGTCGGTGAGCGGCTCGGAAACACGCCGGCTGTTGCACGGGCGTCATACGTCAGTCCCGCCGTCGTCGAGCAGTATCTCGACGGTCGAACGATCGAGGACTTTCGACCACGTCATTTGCGCGTCGTCAAGGCTCGCGATATCGGCCTCGATCCCGAGGAGAATGCGCTGCTCAGCCTGTTGCGTTCGTGGCGGATCAAACGTGCGCGCAAAGCGGCGTGATTGTCGTCGCGATTTGCGCTACGGTAATCGCACGTTCTTCGATCCCCCAAGGAGGAATACCTGTGGCCCGTAAGACTGTGCTCGTTTCCGACATCTCCGGCGCCGAGATCGCCGACGGCAGGGGCGCCACCGTGCGGATCACGTTCCACGATGCGCGCAAGGGCGTGCGCGAGCTCGATGTCACGGACGCAGAGGCCGAGCAGATGGGTGGCCGCCAGGTCGCACGCCGCGGCCGGCGCCCGAAGTCCGCGACGCAGTAGCGCCGGGCTACTCGCCTTCCCAGTACTCGGCCGGCTCACCGCGCTGCGTCCGGAAGAGCCGCTGTCCCTTCGCGTCCGTTGCGGCGATCTTGCCGCTGTCCAGGTACTCGATCACTTCGGGCGAGAGGCGTGTCGAGAGCATCAGGACGCGCACGGGCTCGTCCGTGCGGTTGACGATCTGGTGCGCTCCGGCGGCGCCGCGGAGGAAGCAGGCGACGTCGCCCTCGACGAGCTCGCGCTCGCCGTCCGGCGTCCGTAGCGTCGGCCGGCCGCGGATCACGATCGCCCATTCCTCGTTCGCGTGGTGGGTGTGGTACGGCCAGAGCTTCTTCCCCGGCGCCACCTCGTAGAGGCTGCCGCCGATCAGCTCCGCGCCGATTCGGGCGCCGACCCAGGAGTCCTTGAAGGCGAAGCCTTCGTGCTCCGTGGTCTCGTTCCACTCGTCCCCGTAGAGGTTGAAGATCTCCACGGCGCGAGCGTACGCCATTTCCCGCTCTTTGCCGATTTCGCGCCGGAAAGCCGTCGGGAGCCCCGACTACGATGGGTCGATGGGATTGGCACTCGTCGTGGGGCCGGCGAAGGCCGGCAAGGTCGCGCGCCTGCTCGAGGGATACCTCGAGCAGATCGATCGCGATCCGGTGCTGATCGTGCCGAACCGGTCGGACGTGGAGCGGATCGAGCGCGATCTCCTGCAGCGCTGCGGCGCGCTCCTCGCCGGGTCGATCGGCACGTTCGACGACGTCTTCCGCGAGCTCGCCCTGGGTGCGGAGGGAGCGCGTCCGGTGCTCAGCGACGCCCAGCGTTCGCTCGTGGCGCGGCGTGTGCTCGGCCGGACGCCGCTGAACGGGCTCGGTCGCTCCGCACGCTTCCCGGGCTTCGCCGACTCGCTCCTGGCCGTGCTCGGCGAGCTCGAATCCGGCCTGCTCGAGCCGGCTCAGCTCGACGGTGACCTCGCGCTTCTCTACGCGTCGTATCGCGAGGAGCTCGACCGGCTCGGGCTCTGGGACCGCGACCTGCTCCGGCGCGCCGCCGTCGAGCGGCTGCGCACGGACATCGCCGCCTGGGACGGCCGTCCGGTCTTCGCGTACGGCTTCGAGGACCTGACGGGGGCGGAGTGGGGCCTCCTCGAGGCGCTCGCGGCCCGCGCCGAGCTGACCGTCTCGATGCCGTACGAGCCCGGCCGGCCCGCCTTCGCGTCGCTCCGGCGGACGCAGGAAGATCTCGCCGCCCTGGCCGGCGGCCGCATCGACGAGCTCCCCGCGCGGGCGGCCGAGTACGGCAGCGCCGCGCTCGCGCACCTCGAGCGGCATCTCTTCTCCGACACCCCACCCGACGGCCCGCCGCTCGACGGAGCCGTCCGTTTCCTGGAGGGCGCCGGCGCGCGCGGCTCGCTCGAGCTCGTCGCCGAGTCGATTCGCGAGCTGGCCGCCGACGGGTCGCCGCTCGAGCAGATCGCGCTCGTCGTCCCGGCCGTCGAGCGCTGGCGGGCGCCGCTCGAGACGGTGCTCGGCACCCTCGGGATCCCGTTCGCGATCGAGGGGCGCATCCGCCTCGGCCAGACGCCGTACGGGCAGGCGCTGCTCTCGCTGCTCCGCTTCGAGTGGCAGCAGGGTGGCCGCCGCGACCTCTACGCCTTCCTCCGCTCGCCCTACTCGGGCTTCGGCCGCTCGAACGTCGATTTCCTCGAGGGACGGCTGCGCGGCCGCGGTGTCTCGGCGCGCGAGATCGGTGGAGGAGGAGACGATCCGGCTTCGCGACGGCCAGCCGCTGCCGCCCCTGGAGGCCCTGCGCGGCGCCGCCGGGCCGCTGGACGCGGTTCGAGGGCTGGCGACGTCGATGCTCCGCCACGCGCACGGGCTCGACTCGCCGCCCGTCGGCGAGGCGAGCCGCGCCGACCTGCGTGCCTACGACGCCCTCACACGCGTCCTCGACGAGCTCGACGGCTGGACGGCGCTCGGCGGCGAGCTCGTCGCCGAGGAGATCCTCGGCGCGCTCGAGCACGCCGAGGTGCGGCTCGGCTCGGCCGGCGAGCGCGGTCGCGTCGCGGTGCTCGACCTCTCCCGCGTCCGCACCCGCCGTTTCGATTCCGTCTTCCTGCTCGGGCTCGAGGAGGGGACGCTGCCCCGCCGTGGCGCCGCGTCGCCGTTCCTCGACGACGACGCGCGAGGCGACCTCGACCAGCGCGCCGCGGCCCGCCTGACCCGGCCCGATCCGGTCGAGCGCGAGCGCTATCTCTTCTACACGGCCTGCACGCGCGCAACCCAGCGGCTGACGCTCGTGCGCGAGGCGGCCACGGACGAGGGGAGCCCGCGCGAGCCGAGCCCGTTCTGGGACGAGGTCGTCGTGCTCTTCGACCTCGACGACGTCCGGCGCGCGACCCACCGGCGCCCGCTGTCCCGGCTGACCTGGGAGCTCGAGGCTGCCCCGACCGAGCGCGAGCGGCTACGCGCGCTCGCCCTGCTCGCCGCGCGCGAGCCGGAGGACGCCGAGTCGATCGCGATCGCCAACGGCTGGGAACGGCGGCTCCGCAGGGCGCGCGGCGCGTTCACCCGCGAGACGGTGCTCCGCCATCCGCGCGTGCTCGCCGAGCTCGGCGCAAAGACGCCGTTCAACGTCACCGAGCTGGAGCGGTTCGCGGACTGCTCCTCGGCCTGGTTCTTCGAGCGGCTGATCTCGCCGCGGCAGATCGACCGCAAGGTCGACGCGATGCTGCGCGGCTCGGTCGCGCACACGACGCTGCACCGCTTCTACGCCGGGCTCCCGCGTGCGACCGGCAGCGACCGCGTCGACGAGGCGCGGCTGGACGACGCGCTGGCGTTCCTCGGCGAGTGTCTGGAAGGCGCGCTGCAGGGCGTGAAGATGGAGATGACGGAGCTCGAGCGTCGCGAGCTCGAGCAGAGCCTGAAGCGGGATCTCGAGCAGCTCGTCCGCGACGAGGCGCGCTCGCCGGTGCCGCTGCTGCCGCGCAAGTTCGAGGTCGGGTTCGGCTCCGAGCGGTCGGCCCCGGAGCTCCAGCGCGGCCTCGACCTCGGCGACGGGATCACGCTCTCCGGGAAGATCGACCGGATCGACGTCGACCCGGGCAGCGCCCGCGGGATCGTCCAGGACTACAAGTCCGGGCGCACCGGCCACTCGGCGGCGGAGATCGAGAAGGAGCTGCGCCTCCAGATCCCGCTCTACATGCTCGTTCTGCGCGACCTCGTCGGGATCGAGCCGCTCGGCGGGCTCTACCGGCCGCTGGCGGGCGAGCGCCGGCCGCGGGGACTGCTGCGCGCGGAGGCCAGGGAGGACGTGCTGCCGGGCTTCGCCGCGAACGACTACCTGGACGAGGATGCGTTCTGGGCCCAGGTCGAGGGTGCGCGCGACCTCGCACGCGGGCTCGCGCAGCGGATCCGCGCGGGCGACGTGCGGCACGACCCGAAGGGGACGGACGGTTGTCCGGCCTGGTGCGACCTCTGGCGGATGTGCCGGATCAGGCGGGCATGACGACGCGTACCCCCAACGAGCAGCAGTCGGCGGCGATCGCCGCGCGCGGACAGGTCTTCGTCTCGGCAGGCGCCGGCACCGGCAAGACGACGGTGCTCGTCGAGCGCTTCGTCGAGGCGGTCTGCGAGCGGGGGATCGACGTCGAGTCGATGCTCGTGATCACCTACACGGAGCGCGCCGCGGGTGAGCTCAAGGGCCGGATCCGGGCGCGCCTGCACGAGCTCGGACGCCACGACCTGGCCCGCTCGCTCGACGGCGCCTGGATCTCGACCATCCACGGCTTCTGCCTGCGGCTGCTGAAGTCCCACCCCTTTGCAGCCGGCCTCGACCCGCGCTTCCGCATCCTCGACGACAGCCAGGGCCGTGTGATCCGCGGCGAGGCCTTCGAGGCGGCGCTGAACGAGTTCTGCGCCGGCGAGGATCCGGACCGGCTGCAGCTGCTCGCGACCTACGGCGCCGGCGGGCTGCGGCGGATGCTGACGAGCGTCTACGAGACCCTCCGTTCCGCCGGCAGGGAGCTCGACCTCGAGCTGGGAGAGCGGGCCGACCTCAAGGCTCAGCTCGACGACCTGGCTCAGGTCGCGCGCGCCCTCGCTGCCGATCCGGACGCGACCGAAGCGGCGCGGACGGCGGCGGCGCAGGCTGTCGCGCTCGCCGAGTCCGAGACGCTGCCCGAGCGGCTGCTCGACCTCAGCGGCCTCCGGGCGCGCGGCGAGCGAGCTGCGAGCTATGAGGACGCGCGGAAGGCGGTCGAGCAGGCGGCGCTCGACGAGCTGGCGCTGCAGGATCGCGATCTGTTGCAGCAGCTCCTGCACGGATTCGCCTCCCAGTACGCGGCGGCGAAGGATCGCGAGTCGGCGCTCGACTTCGAGGATCTGCAGCTGCACGCCCGTGACCTGCTGCGCGACGACGAGAGCCTGCGCGAGCGAGAGCGGCTGCGATTCCGCTCGATCATGGTCGACGAGTTCCAGGACACGAACCGGCTCCAGTGCGAGCTGGTCGACCTCCTGACCGGGCCGGACACGGAGCGGTTCTTCGTCGGCGACGAGTTCCAGTCGATCTACGGCTTCCGCCACGCCGACGTGCAGGTCTTCCGCGAGCGCCGCGCCGGTGCCGAGACGTTGCTCCCCCTGACGCGCAACTACCGCTCGCGGCCGGAGGTGCTCGCAGTCGTCAATCATCTCTTCGGCGCCGAGTTCGGCGAGGAGTTCCAGCCGCTGGCGGCGTCCGGCGAGTTCCCCGATCCGGTCTTCGGCACGCCGGTCGAGCTGCTCGTGACCGACAAGGCGGCGTACGCGGGCACCGGCGTCCACTGGCGCCGCGCCGAGGCGAAGAACGTCGCCCGGCGGGTCAAGGAGCTCGTCGACACGGGTGCTGCGACCGCGGGCGAGATCGTTCTCCTCTTCGCCGCCGGGAACGGACGCGGAGTGGTACGAGGAGGAGTTGCGCAGCGCCGGACTCGCCACCTACCGCGCCACCGGCCGCGGCTACTTCGGGCAGCAGCAGGTCGTCGACCTGCTCTCGTACCTGCGCCTGCTCCAGAACCGCTACGACGACGAGGCGCTCGTCAGCGTGCTCGCATCGCCCTTCGTCGGCGTCTCCAACGACGCCCTGATGCTGATCCGGCGCAACGCCCGCGGCCCGATCTTCACCGGTCTCGAGCGCACGCTGCCCGCTGATCTCGATCCCGACGACACACGGCTCCTACGGGCGTTCAGGCAGCGCTACGACCGGCTCGCGGAGGCGGCGCCGCGGCTCTCGCTCGAACGCCTGTGCGAGCGGATCGTCTGCGACCACGACTACGACCTCGCCGTGCTCGCGCAGTGGGACGGGCGCCGGCGCTACGCAAATCTGCGCAAGCTGGCGCGGCTCGCGCGCTCGTACGAAGAGCTGCGCGGCCCCGATGTCGAAGGCTTCGTCCGCTTCGTCGAGGAGCAGGAGGCGGTCGGCGCGGCGGAACGGGACGCGGTCGCAGAGGAGGAGGGCGCCGACGCCGTCCGGCTGCTCACGATCCACGCGGCGAAGGGGTTGGAGTTCAAGGTCGTCGTGGTCGCCGACGCCGGCCGCGACCGCAACGCGCCCTCGGCCGACGAGATCCTCTGTCTGGCCGACGGCCGCTTCGGCTTCCGGGTCGCCGACCCCGCGACCGGCCGCCGCCACGGCGTGCTCGGCTACGACAGCGTCAAGGACGCCCGCGCGGCGGAGGACGAGGCCGAGCGGTTGCGGCTCTATTACGTGGCGATGACGCGCGCGATCGACCGCCTGATCGTCAGCGGTTCGATCAATACAGCTTCGATCGATCCGGAGCGGAAGGCCGACTGAGCGGACGCCGATCGGCTGGGTGCTGGGGCGGCTCGACTGCGCCGACGAGCTCGGTGCAGCCGGCGAGACGCCGCTCGAGCTGGAGCGGGAGGGCGCGCGCGTGCTCGTGCGGATCGACCGCACGCCCCCGCCGGTCGAGCGGGCCGTCCGGGAGCCCGTGGCTGCGGTCGTCGACGACGAGACCGGCCAGCTGGCTCTCTTCGCCGCCGGGGCGGAGCCGAAGCTGCCGCCGCTCGCTCCCGCGCTCGCGCCGATCCAGGCGTTGCCGGAACCGCCGCTCCACGACGTGCGACGCCTCTCCTACAGCGCGCTCGCGCTCTTCGAGCGCTGCTCGTACCGCTACTACGCGGAGCGTGTCGCGGGGATGCGGGAGGCGCGGGCGCACGGCACCGTGGCCGGGCAGACGGGGCTCGTCGCGACCGAGGTCGGCGACGCCGTCCACCGCCTGCTCGAGGTCGTCGACCTCGCGGCGCCGGCGGCGCCGGACGTCGATCAGGTGCGCGCGTGGTATCCGGCCGTGAGCGATGAGGAGCTGTCCAGGATCGCGGCGTTCGTGGACAACTACTGCGGCTCCGAGCTGGCGCAGCGGATCGCCAAGCTGTCGGACGCCAGGCCCGAGCGCCCGTTTGCGTTCGAGCACGACGGCGTGCTCCTGCACGGGCGACTCGACGTCCTCCACGTCGAGGGCTCACACGCGCTCGTGCTCGACTACAAGACGAACTCGCTCGCCGAGGGGACGCCCGACGAGATCGTCGAGGCTGACTACCGGCTCCAGCGGCTCGTCTACGCACTCGCGTGCTTCCGTGCCGGTGTGGACGAGGTCGAGGTCGTCTACCACTTCCTCGAGCGGCCGGATGCGGTTGTCTCGAAGACGTTCGTGCGTGCCGACCTACCCGAGCTCGAGGCCGAGCTCTCGGAGGCGATCGGCCGCATCCGCGCCGGCGAGTTCGTGCCGACTCCGAGCGAGTTCAACTGTGCGGGCTGCCCTGCGCTCGACGTCGTCTGCGCCGGGCCCCGCCTGCACGGCGGCCCGAGCCGATCGCCCGCACTGGCGGCGGCGGGATAGATGCGCGTCGCCGTTCTCTGCGACGTGCACGGCAACCTGCCGGCGCTCGAGGCGGTGCTCGCCGAGGTGCGGTCGCTCGATGTCGCCCGGATCGTCAGCGGCGGCGACGTGATCGCCGGCCCGTATCCGCAGGAGTGTCTCGACCGGCTCCGCGAGGTCGAGGCCGCCTTCATCCGCGGCAACGCCGACCGTGAGTCGCCCCGGGCGCCCGCGGGCACCTGGGAGTGGCTCTCGGCGCAACTCGACGAGTCCTCACACGAGTTCCTCCGCACGCTGCCGCTGTCGATCTCGCTCGACGGTGTCCTCTACTGCCACGGCTCGCCGCGCGACGACGACGAGATCCTGACCAAGGTCTCGCCGGACGAGCGCTTCCGGGCCGCGCTCGAAGGCGTCGAGGAGCGCGTCGTCGTCGGCGGGCACACGCACGTCCAGTTCGAGCGGGTGATCGACGGCATTCGCTTCGTCAACGCCGGCAGCGTCGGCATCCCCTACGAGGGCCGCCAGGGGGCGTTCTGGGCGCTGCTCGACGGGGGAGAGGCCGAGCTCCGCGTGACGCCGTACGCGGTCGACGCTGCCGCGGCAGTCATTCGAACGACGACGTACCCCAACGCGGAGCAGATGGCCGGCTGGCTGCTCGAGCCGGAGGATCCGGACGAGGTCTCGGCGTACTTCGAGAGCGTTGCCACGTAGCTTCGTCCACGAGGCGCGTCGGGCGGTGGGGCGGCGGCGCGACCGGATCCGGCCGATCATCGAGCTGCTGGCGACGGAGCATGCGGACGCGAAGATCGCGCTCGAGTTCCGCAGCCCGGTCGAGCTGCTGATCTCGGTGATGCTGTCGGCGCAGACGACGGACGTGAACGTCAACCGCGTCACCAAGACGCTGTTCGAGAAGTACCGGCGCCCGGAGGACTACCTCGCCGTGCCGCGGGAGGAGCTGGAGCAGGACGTCTACGCCACGGGCTTCTTTCGCCAGAAGGCGAAGTCGATCCAGGGCGCGATGCGGGTGCTGCTGGAGGAGTTCGACGGCGAGGTGCCGGGGACGGTCGACGAGCTGCTGCGGCTGCCGGGCGTGGCGCGGAAGACGGCGAACGTCGTCGCAGCCGAGCTCGGCAACCCGCAGGGCATCGTCGTCGACACCCACGTGCGCCGGCTCTCGCAGCGACTCGGTCTGACGCGCCGGGAGGATCCCGTCAAGATCGAGCGCGACCTCGTCAAGCTCGTCCCGCGTGCCGACTGGGGCCGGTTTCCGCATCTGCTGATCTGGCACGGCCGCCGGGTCTGCGATGCACGCAGACCGCGCTGCGAGGACTGCGTCCTCGTCGCGCTGTGCCCGTCCAGCCGCGTCGAAATCGACGAAGTCGCCGAGATCCCGTGACGCTCGCGACACGACTTCCTCGCTAGCGTTCTGAGTGGGAGGCGCGCTCCCCCAAGGGGGCCTCGCTGGTTCTTTCGCAGGTCTCGCCGGTTCGGCGCGTGCCTGCGCTACCGCGACGAGAGCGCGACGAGGACGCCGCCGTCGTCGTCGTACGCCGGAAAGACGTCCGCGGTGACCTGCTTGACCTGGCCGGATCGCGAGCGCAGCTCGAGGTGCTCGCCCATCCGGCGGACGCCCCACTCGAGCGCGAACGCGATCGGGCTCTTGCCGGCCTCGAAGCCCTCCAGCCCGAATGCGTCGACCACGTCCTTGCCCATCAGTTCCTGCTCGCCGTAGCCCGTCAGCTCGAAGACGCCGCGGCCGGCGGCGAGGATGCGGCCGTCACGGTCGCAGGCGACGAGCCCGGCGGTCGGCGACGGGTAGTAGTCGTCGAGGATCTCGAACAGGAAACCGAAGCCACACCGCTCGCACGAGACCGCCTGGCGCAGAAGCCCCTGACGGCCGTCGTTGTCGATCGAGCGGTTCTTGCAGTTCGGGCAGATGAAATGCGGCACTGGGCCTACGCCGGCTGGCCGTGCTCGCGCGGCGCCGTCAGCGCCGCCTCCGGGTGACCCTCCGCCTCGGCGAGGAAGCGCTCCGAGTCGAGAGCGGCGGCACAACCGGACCCGGCTGCGGTGATCGCCTGCCGGTAGATGTGATCCTGGACGTCGCCCGCGGCGAAGACGCCCGGAATGTTGGTCTCCGTCGTCTTCCCCTTGGTGATCAGATAGCCGTTCTCGTCGTGGTCGAGCCAGTCGACGAAGAGCTTCGTCGTCGGGTCGTGGCCGATCGCGACGAACAGGCCGTCAGTCGCGTACTCGACGGAGTCGCCGGTCTCGACGTTCCGGAGCAGGACGCCCGTCAGCTTGCCGCTGTCGGCGCCGAGCACTTCCTCGACGACGAACGGCGTCATGAGCTCGATCTTCTCGTGCGCCTTGACGCGATCGACCATGATCTGCGACGCCCGGAACTCGTCCCGGCGGTGGACCAGCGTGACCTTGGAGGCGAACTTGGTCAGGTAGAGCGCCTCCTCCATGGCCGAGTCGCCGCCGCCGACGACCACGACCTCGCGATCGCGGTAGAAGGCTGCGTCGCACGTGGCGCAGTAGGTGACGCCGCGGCCGTGCAGCGCGCGCTCCGACTCGAGGCCGAGCTGGCGCGCCGTCGCACCGGTGGCGACGATGACGGTCTGGCTGACGTACTCCTCGTCGCCGACGTAGATCTTGAACGGGCGCTCGGAGAGGTCGATGCGCGTGACGTCGTCGGTGACGAACTCGGCGCCGAACCGCGCTGCCTGCGCCCGGAACTCGCCCATCATCTCCGGCCCCATCACGCCGTCGCGGTAGCCCGGGTAATTCTCGACCTCACTCGTGATCATCAGCTGTCCGCCCCAGTTGAACCCCTCGATCACGAGCGGGCTCAGATTGGCGCGGGCGGCATAAAGCGCGGCTGTGTAGCCGGCAGGGCCGCCGCCGATGATGATCACGTCACGAACGTCGCTCAACGCATGCTCCTTGGTTGTTTCCGGGCTGTTATGCCCGTCACCATAGAGAACGAGTCGGAGGGTCGAGATGTTCCGCTCGCGGAGGCTTAGAATCCCAGGTCGTTAGGCAGAAAGGTGGGTATGACGACAACCACAGTCAGCCTCGACGGCCTGCGTGAGCTCGCCGGCTTCCGCGCTCAGAACGGGTGCGCGATCTCTCTCTATGTCGATCTCGATCCGACGATCTCGCCGACGACGCGCGAGACCGCGATGCGTGTCCACGCCATGCTCGACTCGGCGGCAAAGTCGCACGGTGCGACGCGGCCCGATCTCGCGCACGAGGTCAAGTCCGGGCTCAAGGCGGACTTCGAGCGGCTCGCGCAGTACTTCGACGAGGAGTTCGACCGCGACGGCGCCCATGGCCTCGCGGTCTTCGCGGCCGGTCTCGACAACATCTGGAGCGTGCTCGCGCTGCCGTGGAAGGTGGCCGACGCGGCCAGGGTCGCCGACGACTTTCTGCTCAGCCCGCTCGTGCCGCTGATCGGCCGCGGCAACGGCGCGGTCGTCGCCGTCGTCGGGCGGGAGCGGGGGCGTGTCCTCGCTCTGCGCGGAGGCCGCTTCCAGCAGATCGCCGACCGCACCGAGGAGACGCAGGGCCGGCACGACCAGGGAGGGTGGTCGCAGTCCCGGTACCAGCGGCACATCGGCAATCTCGACCTCGAGCACTACAAGACCGTCGCCGACGAGCTGGAGCGGGTCTTCCGGGCGCTCGGCCGGCCCCGGATCATCGTCGTCGCGGGCGACGAGACGCGCGCCGAGTTCGCGGACGTCCTCTCGTCCGAGCTCGAGGAGGCCGTGATCGGGTGGACGAGCGCGGATGCGCACGCCTCGGACGGCGAGCTCGGCGAGATCGTCCAGCCGTTCGTCGACGAGTGGCGCGCCGGGCTCGAGAACGACGCGGTCGCGCGCTGGCGCGAGGAGGTCGGCAAGAACGCGCTCGGCTCCGCCGGCTGGGCGGACACGCTCGAGGCGGCGTCCGACGGACGGGTGGAGCTGCTGCTCCATCAGGCGGGCGTCAAGCGGGACGCGTACCGCTGTCCGGCCTGCGGCCGCGCCGCCGCCGTCGCGGGCACCTGCCCGCTCGACGGAACGACGATGGAGCACCGCGACGACGGGCTCGACCTCGCGGTCCGGCTGACGCTCGCCTACGGCGGCGACCTGCTCGCGGTCGAACGCCAGGATCTCGATCCCGTCGAGGGGATCGGCGCGCATCCTGCGCTCTCGGCAGTCTCTAAGGCGCGCGTCGATCGCGCGCAGCTGCTCGCCGGGCTCGGCGAGCTCGGGTGCCTGCAGCGGGATCGCCTGCCGCTCGATCTGCGGCGGTGAGCCGAGGTCGCCCGCGATCCCGTGCTCCTCGAACCGCCGCGCCTGCACGAGCACGCGGCTCTCGAGCGACCGCACCGCTGCGTTGTAGTGCTTCGACGGCGTTGTCGAGCCCCTTGCCCGCGTCGGTGAGATGGCCGCTCATGGTCGCGATGCGCACGTAGAGCTCCCGCCCGAGCTCGTGCACCTCGCGAGCGCTCTGCGCCACCGTCTCCTGCTGCCAGGTCGCGGCCACCGTCCGGAGCAGCGTGAAGAGCGTCGACGGCGAGGCGAGGATGACGCCGAGCCGCCAGCCGTCCTCGCTCAGCATCCCGTCCTGCTCCTGGGCGACGCGGATGAACGTCTCGTCCGGGACGAACATGATCACGAAGTCCGGCGACGGCTCGAACTGGCGCCAGTACGACTTCTGCGCGAGCTTGCCGAGATGGTCGCGCACCTGGCGCGCGTGATCGGCGAGATAGCGGTTGCGGACCTCATCGTCCTCCGCCTCGCAGGCGTCCAGGTACGCGGCGAGCGGGGCCTTGGCATCGACGACGACCTGTTTGCCGCCCGGGATCCGGACGACGAGGTCGGGTCGCAGCAGGGAGCCCTCGGCGTCGCGCGTCGACGCCTGCTCCTGGAAGTCGCAGTGGGCGAGCAGGCCGGCCGCCTCGACGACGTTCCGGAGCTGCACCTCGCCCCAGCGGCCGCGCACGTGCGGCGTCCGCAGCGCCTTGACGAGGTTGCCGGTCTCGAGCCGGAGGCGCTCCTGCGTGCTCGCAAGCGTGTTCAGATGCTGGGTGACGGCGCCGTACGCCTCCTGGCGCACCTTCTCCATCCCGCTCATCTGGCGGTCCATCCGCTCGAGCGAGTCCTTCAGCGGCGCCGACGTGCCCGCTCAGCTGGGTCTTCGCGACCTCCAGAAACGACGAGCTCGTCTGCCGGAGCGCCTCGGAGGAGAGCGCCTGGAAGGCGTCCCGCGCCTCGGCGACGACCGTGGCCCGCTCGTCGCCTGCCCGGCGGAGCAGCGTGAGCTCGGTCTCGAGCTGCGTCGAGCGGCTCCGGGTCACCATCCAGGCGCAGCCGGCGCCGAGGAGGAGACCGAGGATGAGAGCGAGAATGACCATCGGGCCGACGAACGGTAGAGACGACGTCGGACGACATCGCGTTTCCGCGGTGAGGACTCATCGAATCGGTACGATCGCTCGCCGATGGCAAGGAAAGATCGCGCTCCCAACCCCCCGAAACGCCCGCAGGCGCCGCAGCGGCGTTCGACGCCGTCCGGCCCTCGCGACGCAGCGGCAGCGCCGCCTGCTCTACATCATTGCGGCGACCGGCCTGGTCGCGCTCGCGATCGTCCTCGGCGTCGTCTTCTTCGCCGGTGGCGGCGGCGGCAATGACCTCGCGTCGGCCATGGAGGCCGGCGGCTGCCAGCTGAAGACCGTGCAGGCGCAGGTCGGTAACCACACGGCCGCGCTCGACGCGACTTCGAATCCGAAGTGGAACACGGATCCGCCCACGAGCGGGCCCCATTACGAAGTCCCGGCTGTCTACGGCGAGTACGACACGCCCCTGAAGCCCGCCCAGTTCGTCCACAACCTCGAGCACGGCGCCGTCTTCGTCCTCTACGGGCCGAAGGTGCCCGCGGCGACGGTGCAGCAGCTCAGCGACTTCTACAACGAGGATACGACCGGGATGCTGCTCGCTCCCTACCCGAAGCTCGGGGACAAGATCGCGCTCGGCGCCTGGACGGTGCCGGACGACTTCGAGCCGGGCGGCACCAACGGCACCGCCTACCTCGCGACGTGCACGAAGTTCGACGAGGACGCGTTCTCGACGTTCCGCGACGAGCTGCGTTTCCGCGGCCCCGAGCGCTTCCCGCCGGACTCGTTACAGCCAGGCAGCACGTAAGCCGCCCGCCGGGGTGGCGGAACTGGCAGACGCGGCCGACTTAAAATCGGCCGGCCTCACGGCCGTGCGGGTTCGACTCCCGCCCCCGGCATCTGAAACTAGACTGCCGCCGTGGCCAAGATCGAGGAGTCCGCAGCGCATGCGCACCTCGAATGGGACACGCCGCTCTTCGAGACCGCGATCGCCCAGTTCGAGCAGGCGCTGCCCTACGCGGACATCTCCGACGCCGTCGCCGAGCGCCTGCGCTACCCCGAGCGCGCAGTCATGCTCTCCGTCCCGGTCAAGCTCGACAGCGGCCGGCGCGTCGTCTACGCCGGCTACCGCGTCCAGCACTCGTCCGTGCTCGGGCCGACGAAGGGCGGGATTCGCTACGACCCGGAGGTGACGCTCGGCGAGTGTGCCGCGCTCGCCGTCTGGATGACCTGGAAGTGCGCGCTTCTACGGCTCCCTTATGGAGGAGCGAAGGGAGGCGTCCGCTGCAACCCGCGCGAGATGTCGCAGCGGGAGATCCAGGGCCTCACGCGCCGCTTCACGTCCGACCTGCTGCCGGTGATCGGGCCGCAGGAGGACATCCCCGCCCCCGACATGGCGACGAACGAGCAGACGATGGCGTGGATGATGGACACCTACTCGATGCAGGTCGGCCACGCCGTGCCGGAGATCGTCACGGGCAAGCCGATCTCGATCGGCGGCTCCGTCTTCCGTCACGAGGCGACGGGCGCCGGTGTCGTGATGGTGACCGCACGCGCCTGCGAGCGGCTCGGCTGGAACCTCGCCGAGCAGCGCTGCGTCGTCCAGGGCTTCGGCAACGTCGGCGGCATTGCCGCGCACGAGCTGGCCGACCGCGGCGCGACCGTGATCGCCGTCTCGGACGTCTCCGGCGGCGTCCACGACCCGGACGGGCTCGACGTGCACAAGATGAGCGAGTTCGCCGCCGAGCACGGGTCGCTCGAGGACTGGCCGACCGGAACGCGGATCTCGAACGAGGAGCTGCTCGAGCTGCCCTGCGACATCCTCGTCCTCGCCGCGCGCGAGGATCAGGTGACGGAGGAGAACGCGCCGCGGATCCAGGCGCGGATGATCGCCGAGGGCGCGAACGGCCCGACCTCGCTCGAGGCCGACGCGATCCTGGCCGAGCGTGGGATCCCGATCCTGCCCGACATCCTCACGAACGCCGGCGGCGTCACCGTCTCCTACTTCGAGTGGGTGCAGGACCTCGGCCGCCTCTTCTGGGGCCGCGACGAGATCCGCGACAAGCTGGCGGAGAAGCTGAACGACGCCTTCGACCGCGTCTGGGAGATCTCGCAGGAACGCGAGATCACCCTTCGCACCGCGGCGCTCGTCGCCGGGATTCGCGAGGTCGCCGCGGCGCTCGACGCCCGCGGCCTGTACCCCTGATGGACAGGGTGCGCGATGCGATGGTCGTCGACCCGCCGCAGCTGGACGGCAGCGCGACCGCACAGGAGGCCGGTGAGGCGCTCGACCGGCCGGAGGTGCGTGCCCTCTTCGTCAGCGACGAGGGGCGCTTCCTCGGCGTCGTCACCCGGAAGACGCTCGTGCGCGAGATCGTCGCCGCGGGGCGCGACCCGCGCACGACGGCGTTGCGGGAGGTCGTCGAGGTGCCGCTGAACACGATCGGCTCCGAGCTCCCCCTCGACGAGGCGTTCCGCTTTCTCGAGGAGCAGGACCTCGAGCGCGTGCCCGTGCTCGAGGACGGACGGCTCGTCGGCGTGCTCTCACGCGCGGTGCTGCAGCGACGGCTGGCCGAGGACGAGCCACCGCCCGAGGACGAGGGCTAGCAGCAGGTGTAGGCGCCGGGCGGCGCTGCGCCCTCTTCCGGCGCCGGCAGCTCGGCCGCCGCGAGCGCGGCCCCGTGGAGGATGTCCCGCTCGCTCGCCTCGATCGCATCGAGGTCGTAGAAATCGAGCACCTCGGACAGGATCGCCGCACCGGCGACGATCACCGGCGCCCGCCCCGGCTCGATGATCCGCGCCCGCTCCTCGACCGTCATCGACGCGAGCCGGGCCGTCTGTTCCGCGACAGCTTCGCGCGAGATCCTGTGCCGGTGGATCCGGTCCGGGTCGTACTCGGTCAGCCCGAGATCGAGGGCGGCGATCGTGGTCACGGTGCCGGCGACGCCGACGGCCCGCTCCGGCCGCGCGCTCGGCAGCAGCGCCCGTACGTGCTCCCGGATCGCCGGGACGTCCTCGCCGAAGCGCTCGGTCATCCGCACGCAGCCGACGTCGAGGCTCTCCTGGACGGCGCTGCCGACGACCTGCACCTCGGTCGAGCCGCCGCCGATGTCGAGGACGAGCGTCCCGGGCTCGAGTGCGCCGACGCCGCGCAGCGTCAGCTCGGCCTCCTCGTCGCCGGTCAGCAGCCGGGTCGTGAAGCCGTAGCTCCATTCGATCTCGCCGAGGAACGCCTCGCCGTTCTCGGCGTCGCGGACGGCGCTCGTCGCGATGCAGAGCGTGCGCTCGGCGCCGAGCGCCTCGAGCTCGCGCCGGTAGTCGGAGAGCACGTTGCGGACACGTGCGATCGGAACGGGGAGGAGGCGGCGGCGTTCGTCGACGCCCTCGCCGAGGCGGGTGATCGCGAGCCTTCGGACGACCTCGTCGAGCGCGCCGTTCACGTCGGCGACGAGCAGCCGGGTCGAGTTCGTGCCGAGGTCGACCGCCGCGACCCTCACTTGCGCGGATAAACGGCCGTCACGCGCCCGATCGAGGCGCGGACGTCGTCGATCGCGCTCGTGAGCACGTTCAGCTGGGCACGGGATCGCCTCAGCCGCTCGAGCTTGGCCTCGAGCCTCGTGCCGCTCTGCTCCGCGCGCGCGAGATGCTCCTCGATCTGGCCGCTCGCCTCCTCGATCCGCTCGAGCTCGGACGAGACGGTCCCGCTGAGCCGTTTCGCGCCCCGGAAGGCCTCGAGCCCCTTGCGCGTTACATAGATTGAAGAGGCGACCACCGCCACGACGGCAACGGCCAGCGCAAGCCAGAAAAGGGGCATTGCGACGATGCTACCAACGGTGTTTCAATGCGAGTGATGCCGCGCGTCAGGGAGGTCCTGGCGAGACGTGACGCCGCCGCGCAGATCGCCGTCGTGCTCGGCGCTGTCGCCGCGTACGAGGTGGCGCGCCATGCCATGCAGCCGAACTGGGCGGAGGCATTCGCGAACGCGCGCCGGATCGAGGCGGTCGAAGAGGCTCTCGGCGTGGCCTGGGAGCAGTCGCTGCAGCGGGCGTTCCTTGCGATCCCCGACCTGATGCAGGCGCTCAACGTCTTCTACTTCGTCGGCCACTTCGTCTTCACGGGGATCTTCTTCGTCTGGCTCTACCGGCGCTCGTGGGACGGCTTCCGCAGCTTCCGCGACGCCTTCCTGATCGCGACGGCGATCTCGGTCGTCGTGCACTGGCTCTTCCCGACCGCGCCGCCGCGGCTCGCGGGCGTCGGGCTCGAGGACACTCTGCTCGTCCTGTCCGGGATCGACATCGGCTCGCCCACCTCGGCCGCGTTCTCGAATCCCGTCGCCGCCGTTCCGTCGCTGCACGCCGCGTACGCGCTCGGCGTCGGCATCGGCCTCTTCCGCTACGGCCGCTCGAGGCTGACGCGGGTCGCAGGGTCGTCTATCCGCCGCTCGTGATCCTGACGGTCGTCGTCACCGGGAACCACTTCGTGCTCGACGCCGTCGCCGGGATCGCCGTGATCGGCGCCGGCTTCCTCGCAGTGCACTTGTGGCAGGGCCGTAACCGCGAGCGCAACTCGCATGTCTGCGCCGCCTGAGCGGCTGCGATCCCCGAGCCGCTGCGCTACAATGAACGCCGCGACGCGGGGTGGAGCAGCCAGGTAGCTCGCCGGGCTCATAACCCGGAGGTCGCAGGTTCAAATCCTGCCCCCGCTATTAAAGGCCCGCTTTGCGGGCCTTTTTGCTTCGCAGGGTCACGCCCTCGATGTCGATCTTCGTGACGTGTGACACGCCGGACGAAGTCGACGAGCTGTTCGGCCAACTGAGCAGCGACGGATCGGTGCTGATGCCACTCGACGATTACGGATTCAGCCCGCGTTTCGGCTGGTGCACGGACCGCCACGGCGTCTCGTGGCAGGTTGGATGCACAACCGGCTGACCTAAGTCGCGATTCCGGCTGCGTAACGGGAAAGGCCCCTGGCTCGTTGACTCGGGTGACGCGGCTCGTCGTTGAGCTTCGTCGAAGCGATCACAGGGAGGTAGTGGACATGCTCCGACTGCGTACGATCTTGCTGATGTGGGGGGCCCGCATTGCTTGGCGCCTCTTGAGCTCCGCGTATCGCAGGCGCCAGCGTCGCCGGCTCAGGACCGCCTAGCAGATGAGCGAAGCGATCCTCTTCGACCGCGACCAGGTCGAGCATCTCGATGATCTCGGCGAGCGTCCGAAGCGGCTGCGCGGCGGGAAGCTGCTCTGGGTCGACGTCGATCGCAACTCCGAGGAGGACGCGAACCGTGTCGCGGAGGCATTCGGGCTCGACAGTGCCACGCGCGAGTGTCTCGCCGACTCGAAGGATCGCGCCGTCTTCAAGGACCACGGCCGCTACATCCACGTCACCACCTACGCGCCTGACGAGGGCGACGAGGGCGAGCTGATCGGGCTCGAATGCGTCGTCGGCGAGAACTGGGTGATCACTGCGCACGACGAGCCGATTCCGGTGCTCGAGGAGTTCGCGTCCAGAGTCTCGGGCTCCGGCGACACAGGCTCGCTCGACGGCCCCGGCTTCCTGGCCGCGCTGCTCGAGTGGGTGCTCGGCTCCTATTCGGCCGCGTTCGAGCGGATCGAGCAGCGGCTGGAGGAGTTCGACATCGAGGCGATGCGCGGCGATGCCGAGGGCACGAAGGACATCGAGCGCCTGATCGAGATGCGCAAGCAGGTGGGGAAGCTCCGCCGCGCGCTTGCGGCGCACCGATCTGCGCTCGTCTCGCTCACGCATCCCGAGCTCGAGGCATTGGGAGACAACGACTCAGGCGAGCGCTTCGCGTCCCTGCTGAGCCGGTTCGAGTCGACCGTGCAGGAGGCACGTGACGCGCGCGAGGCGATCGTCGGTTCGTTCGACGTCCTCATCGCCCGCGGCGGGCACCGCACGAACGAGATCATGAAGGTGCTCACGCTCGCCTCGGTGATCCTGCTCCCCGGAGCGCTGATCGCGGGCGTGATGGGGATGAACTTCAAGGTCGGCCTCTTCGACGAGCCGATGCTCTTCTGGGCGGTGCTGGCTGTGATCGTGCTGATCGCGCCGGTCACGATCGCGCTCGCCAAGCTGTGGCGCTGGATCTGAGCGCGCCACCGCAAGAGCCGACGTTTCGGTTGCCCGGATCCGCGGGTAGATACCCGAGTGTTCGAGGACGGGGTCACTGGCGGGGAACCGCGAGCGCAATGGGGGTCGATCCGGAACCCTGCCCTACCGACTCTCGGACGAGAGGGCTGAGCAGCCCCGCGGCAAGGGCGGCTCGCGAGCGGCGCTCAGCCCTTTCCATCTTCGGTCTCCGGCGCGACTGCCTGAACTCAATCGCTTCGATAGGGTCGACTCTCACCCGACCGAAGGGAGTTGGGCATGGCGTCGATTTCCGAGCGCGAGAACCGGGAGATCGAGGCGGCCAACGCCTCTGGCAACACCCCGGTCGTCTTCATTCACGGCCTCTGGTTGCTGCCGAGCAGCTGGGCGAACTGGGCGGACTTCTTCGAGCAGGCCGGTTACGCGCCGCTGACGCCGGACTGGCCAGACGATCCGGAAACGGTCGAGGAGGCCCGAGCGAACCCGGACGTCCTCGCCAAGAAGACCTTGAAGCAGGTCGCCGACCACACGGCTGACGTGATCGGCAAGCTCGAGAAGAAGCCCGCCGTGATGGGGCACTCGACCGGCGGACTGGTCGCCCAGATGCTCGCCGGCCGTGGGCTCTCGGCAGCCACGGTTGCCATCGACCCGGGCGTGTTTCGCGGCGTCCTGCCGCTGCCCATCTCCACGCTCAAGGCGAGTGGGCCGTTCCTGTTGAACCCCCGGAATCGAGGCCGTTCCATCACGCTCACCTTCGACCAGTTCAAATACGGCTGGACGAACGCCCTCGACGAGGACGAAGCGAAGCGCCTCTACGACACCTACCACGTGGCCGGGTCTGGGATCGCCCTGGCCCAGATGGGCAACGCCAACCTCAACCCCTGGACCGAGTCGAAGGTGAACACGAAGAACCCCGATCGGGGCCCGCTGCTGATCCTCGACGGGGAGAAGGACCACACAGTTCCCTGGGCGATCGCCAACGCTTCCTACAAGCGGCAGAAGGGCAACCCGAGCGTCACCGAGATCAAGGCGATGCCCAACCGCGGCCACTCGCTCACCATCGACCACGGCTGGCAGGAGGTCGCCCAGACGGCGCTCGACTTCGTCAAGCGGTTCGCCTGAGGAGTCACTGCGGCGTGGGCCGGCGTCAGGCCGAGCGCCTGTTGGCGTAGAGGTGTCTGGCCCAGAGGTAGGAGGCCACGGCGATGCCGACGCTCCAGGCGATGCCGACGAGAAGAGATCACACGAATCTGTGTCATTTCCTATTTGGCTCTTGAGTTCCGAAGGTTGCGTTCTGAACGACTGGGGTTCATGCTCGCGGCGGGAGGCGAGCGATGGCACGGACGCCGCTTGCGCGGTGGGTCGAATCGACGGTTCAGGCGGCACACGCCGACGAGCAGCGCTCGACGCGGCAGGCCTTCCTCAGGGATGCGGGCGCGCTCGCGCTCGCGGTCACCGGTGCGGGCACGTTGAGCCGACTCGCGCACGCCGCGGCCGGCCCGCGGATCGTCGTCGTCGGGGGCGGCCTTGCCGGGCTGACCTGCGCATACCGGTTGAAGCAGGCGGGCTACCGGGCCGACGTCTACGAGGCAACGGGTCGCGTCGGCGGGCGCTGCTGGACGATCCGCGGTGTCTTCGACGACGGGCAGCTCGGGGAGCACGGCGGCGAGTTCATCGACACGGGCCACCGCGAGATCCGGCGGCTTGCGCGCGAGCTCGACCTCGAGCTCGACGACGTCAACGCGGCCGAGGCGCCGGGCGTCGAGCTGACGACCTGGTTCGACGGCCAGCGCTACAGCCTCGCGCAGGCGACCGCAGACATCCAGAGCCCGTCGAAGATCTGGCGCGACGACACGAAGGCCGCCGGCTACCCGACGCTCTACAACAGCTTCACGCAGCGCGGGTTCGAGCTCGACCAGATGTCGGTCGCGGAGTACCTCGACCAGACGATCCCCGGCGGGCGCAACTCGAAGCTCGCACAGCTGCTGGACGTCGCGTACAACATCGAATACGGCGCCGAGACCAACGTCCAGAGCGCGCTCAACTTCCTCTACCTGATCGGCTTCGTCAAGCAGACCGAGCTCGCGCTCTTCGGCGAGTCGGACGAGCGTTTCCATGTCCGCGGCGGCAACGACCTGATCGCCGATCGCCTCGCCGGCAGCCTCCCGGGCCAGATCTCGCTCGGCTGGGAGCTCGTCGGGATCGAGCAGCGTTCCGACGGAGCATTCCGGCTCTCCTTCGACCACGGTCCGACGACGACTGTGGTCGCGGACAAGGTCGTGCTCGCGCTGCCGTTCTCGGTCCTCCGGTCGAGCGTCGACTACGCGAGCGCAGGCTTCAAGGCACGCAAGCGCAAGGCGATCGAGCAGCAGGGGATGGCGACGAACTCGAAGCTCCACGTCCAGTTCACGAACCGACGCTGGGAGAACCTGGGCTACAGCGGCGAGACGTACTCCGACCGCGGCTACCAGAGCAGCTGGGAGGTTTCCCGCGCGCAGCCGGGCCGCTCCGGCATCCTCGTCGACTACACCGGCGGGACGATCGGCGCGACGTTCGACAGCGGCACGCCGGCGCAGCGCGCGAACCAGTTCCTCAATCAAATCGAGCCCGTTCTCCCCGGCGTCTCCGCTCGTTGGAACGGCAAGGTCGTGCGCGACCACTGGCTGAGCAAGCCGTTCGCGAAGGGCTCGTACTCGTACTGGAAGGTCGGGCAGTACACGAGCTTCGCGGGCGTCGAGCGCGAGCCCGAGGGGAACTGCCACTTCGCCGGCGAGCACACCTCGATCGACGCTCAGGGCTACCTGAACGGAGCTGTGGAGACGGGCGAGCGTGCGGCGGACGAGGTGATCGCCGGGCTGCGGCTCACCGGCGCCGCCTGACCCTGCGTCGTCCGCAAGACGCGGCACGCTGAATTCGAGGCTTCGCGCTGTCACGATTGGCGGCGATGTCGATGGCAGCCGATGTGGTCGGGCGGGAGCAGGAGCTCGGCGCGCTGCACGCGTTCCTCGAGCGGCCGCTCGAGGGGCCTGCCGCGTTCGTCCTCGAGGGCGAGGCGGGGATCGGAAAGTCGACGCTCTGGCTCGCGGGCGTCGCCGCTGCACGCGACAGAGGCTTTCTGGTGCTTCCATCGCGGCCCGCAGAGGCAGAGCGCGGCCTCGCGCACGTCGTGCTGGGTGACCTCTTCGAGCCGGTACTCGACGACGTGCTGCCGGTTCTGACGGCGCCGCGGCGACGGGCGCTCGAAGCCGCGCTGCTCGTCGATCACGTGCCCGACGCTCCGGTCGATCCACGCGCGCTCGGAGTGGCGATCCGCTCCTCGCTGGAGGCGCTGGCAGGACGCGGGCCGCTCGTCGTCGCCGTCGACGATGACCAGTGGCTCGACGCCTCCTCTGCGAATGCTCTGCAATTCGCGCTACGACGACTGCGCGGTGAGCACATCCGCCTCTTCCTGGCGCGGCGGCTCGACGATCACCCGCCGGCACGTGGACTCGAGGAAGCGATCGACGCGGACGCCGTCGAGCGACTGCGTGTCGGCCCGCTCAGCGTGGGGGCTTTGCAGCTACTCCTGAAACGGCGGCTGGACCGGACGTTCCCGCGCGGCGTGATGCTCCGCCTGATCGAGACGTCGGGCGGCAACCCGTTCTACGCGCTCGAGCTCGCCCGTGGACTCGCTGCTGAAGGCGCCATCGATCCGACGGAGCCGTTTCCCGTTCCTGAGTCGCTCGACCGGCTCGTGACCGCGCATGTCGAGCAGCTCGATCGCGCGACGCGTGAGGCACTCCTTGTCGTGGCTGCGCACGGCCGACCGACAACCGCGCTCCTCCGGGCCTCGGGCATCGCTCCAGAACTGCTCGACGCGGCGGTCGCGACCGGCTCAGTCGAAATCTCGAAGGGCGTCGCTCGTTTCAGCCACCCGCTGCTCGCGTCGGCGCTCTACCAGAGCGCGTTGCCCGAGCAACGGCGCGGTGTCCACGAGCGGCTTGCAGAGCTCGTCGACGACCCGGTCGATCGCGGACGCCACCTGGCGCTCGCAGCCGACGGGCCGGGTGACGACATCGCCGCCGTGCTGGACAGCTGCGCGAGGATCGCGCAGGTCAGCGGCGCGACGCTCGCTGCGGCCGAGCTCGCCGAACAGGCCCTTCGGCTGACGCCGCCGGAGAGCCGCGCCGACCGTCTCCGTCGTGGGCTCGCGGCGGCCGACGCGCAGCGCGCCGCCGGTGAGTGGACGCGCGCGCGCTCGATGGTGGCGGACGTGCTGACGGAGGCGGCGGACCCGTCGCTGCGGGCCAATGCTCTGCTCCTGCTCGCCGAGCTCGAGAGCGTCGACCGTGCGGTTGCGCTGCTCGAGGAGGCGTTGGGCGAAGCGGCGTCGCTGCCGGCGCTCCGGTCGGAGATCCACTGCCGGCTGGCGTGGGCGACGCGCTTCCGGACGGGCTATGTGCGCGCGCTCGAGCATGCCCGCGTCGCACTCGAGCTCGCCGACGAGCTCCAGGACGACGGTCTCCGAGCGCGCGCCGTCATCGCGCAGGCGATTCTCGGCTGGATGGTCGGCGACGCGGACGCGCCGAAGTTGCCGACTCGCGCGCCCGACTTCGCCAGTGCGCTCGGCGGCGAGCGCCTCGTGCAGGAGGCGACACTCGTCGTCGTGAACACGCTCGCGCCCTCCTCGAAGCGCGAGGAGGCGCGCTCCCTCCTCGAGCACGAGTACGAGGAGTGGCGTGAGCGCGACGAGCCGCGCAGCGCCCGCGCACTTTGGGGCCTCTCGTGGGTCGAGTTCTGGGCGGGGCGCTGGGCGCTGGCAGCCGAGCACGCTGCGCACGCTCACGACGTCTCGATCCAGTACGGGCTCGAAGTGCCGCAGGACCACCTTCCGATCGCGCTCGTAGCTGTCCATCGCGGCCAGTTCGACCTCGCCCGTGCACATTCGGAGCAGGCGCTCGCGCTGGCGGAAGAGCAGTTCGCCCTCCACCCACCGCAGCACCTGGCGATCCTCGGACTCGTCGCGCTCGCGAGTGGAGACACGCACGGCGCGGCGGAGTGGCTCGACAGGGCGGACCGGCAGGCGGGCGCGCTCGGCTGGGGTGAGCCGAGCATCCGCTGGTGGAGCTCCGACCACGTCGAGCTCCTGCTCGAGCTCGGCCTGACCGACGACGCCGTCCGTGTCCTCGACGTCTGGGAGGCGGACGCGGCGCGGCTCGACCGCGAGTGGGTGCTCGGCCACGTCACGCGCTGCCGAGGCCTCGTCGCCGCAGCGCGCGGCGAGGTCGAGCAGGCGCTGACTCTGCTCGGCCAGGCGGTCGCGCAGCACGAGGCGGTCGGCGACCCGTTCGGCCGCGCGCGGGCGCTGCTGGCGTTGGGCGTGGTCGGACGGCGCGCACGGCAGAAGCGCTCGGCCAGGCAGGCGATCGATGCGGCGCTGGAAGGGTTCGAGGCGATCGGCGCGGCCGGCTGGGCGGCGAGGGCGCGCGCCGAGCTCGGCCGCATCGGCGGGCGCAGCCGCGCCGAGGGGTTGACCGCCGCCGAACGCCGCGTCGCCGTCCTGGCGGCGCAGGGGAGGACGAACCGTGAAGTGGCCGCGGCGCTGTTCATCGGCGAACGGACGGTCGCCAGCCATCTCACCCACGTCTACGCCAAGCTCGGGGTGCGCTCGCGCACCGAGCTGGCCCGTCGGCTCGGCGACGACGAACCCGCGTCGGCCGTCAAGAAGCCGGGAGATAGGTGAGAAGCACCACTCCGGAGTCGAACCGCTTCACGTCGTCGAGCTCCAGCCGGACGGTTCCCCTGTCGCCGAGCACGTGGACGTTTCCCTGGCCCCAGACGAGGGGGTTCACGTAGACCTCGTACTCGTCGATCAGGCCCTTCTCGGCGAGGGCGTACGCGAACTCACCGCTCCCGTGCATGAACAGGTCACCATCGACCTCACTCTTCAGCTTCGGGATCGAGTCCTCGAGGCCCCCCTCGAGCAGGGTGGCGTTCCACTGGAGATCTCCGGACAGGGTGGTGGAGCCGACGTACTTCGGCAGCGCGTTCACCATGTCGGCCCACTTGCCCGACTGGCTCGGCCAATAGCCCGCCAGCCCCTCGTAGGTCTTGCGGCCCAGCACCAGCCCGCCGGATCGACCCTGCCGCTCGAACGAGTACTCGCCGTGGTCTCCGTCCGCCTGCACCCACTCGCCGACCGGGTCGATGACGCCGTCGACGGTCGCCTGCGTGGTTGCGATCAGCTTTCCCATCTCGATCTCCCTTCGGTCACACGGGGTGGCTTTCAGAGCCCTTACCCAGCGGGGGGAGCGGAAAGCACCCTGCCTCCTCTGGAGCGCGCAGGACAACTTCGAGTGGACCTACGGCTTCGGCGACCGGTTCGGCCTTGTCCACGTCGACTTCGACACGCTCGAGCGGACACCGAAGCTGAGCGCCCAGTGGTTCCGGGAGGCTGCGCGACAGAACGCGGTGGTCTAGCGCCGCGCCCCGCTACTCGTGAGGCGTCTCGCGCTGCTCGGCGAGCGGCTGCCGCGGGATGTTCCAGACGACGCGGCGTTCGGACGGTCCGCGAAACAGCGAACCGACCTCCGAGTGAAGAGCGGCCAAGCCGGAGATGATCCAGTAGGCGAGCGGGTAGAGCACACCGAAGAGGAGCGGTCGGAAGATGCTGCGGTCGTAGGCATGCTCGAGGGTGAGCGCGACGGTCGTCTGGATGGTGGCCACGAGGGCGATCGCGACGCCCCATCCCAGCGCGAACCCGAACTCGTCTTCGCCCACGCCGATCACGATGCCGAGCGTGGCGATGACGAGCGCCAGCGTCAGGGCGCCGACCCAGAGCAGGGAGGCGAGCGCTTCGAAGCCCAGCAGCCACAGGCGACGGTTGCGCCACCGGCGCACCTCGTCGAAGTGGACGTGCAGTACCTCGCCCTGGCCGCGGGCCCAGCGCTTGCGCTGCATCCACAGCGCGCCGACCGATTCCGGAACCTGCATCCCGACGAGCGCACGTGGCTCGAACGCCGTGTGCCAGCCGCGGAGCAGAAGTTTCCAGCTCAGGTCGATGTCCTCGGTGGCCATCCGCGGGTCGTAGCCGCCGACGGCGAGGACACGGTCGCGGTGGAAGAGGCCGAGGACGCCGGCGACGACGCCGACACGTCCGCTCAGCGATTGGGTGCGGCGGATCAGGCCGATGATCGACGCCGCCTCCAGCACCTGCATCGCGGGGAGAAGGCGGCCTCGGTTGGTGACGTGCGGCGCACCCGCGACCGCGGCCAGGAGCGGCGATCGAGACATGCGAGCGACCAGGAGCTTGAGAGCTGCGGGATGCATGTGCGTGTCGGCGTCGGTGACCGCGACGAGCTCGTGGCGCGCCTGGCTGAAACCGAAGTTGAGCCGGTCGGCCTTGCCGCGGTTGACCGGGTCGCGCAGCACGCGGCAGCGCGCGTCCCCTCCACTTGCGTCGAGCGCTGTGGCCTCCGTGGCGTCGGTGGAGCCGTCGTCGAGGACGAGCACCTCGAACTCGGGATAGTCGACCGCGATCGCGGCCGCCACGCTGGTCGCGATCACGGCTTCCTCGTTGAAGGCGGGGATCAGCACCGTCACTCCGGGCCAGCCTCCGGCGGGCGCTTCCACAGCGTGCCGTTCGTCGAAGATGCGGAACACCAGTCCTCCGGCGACCCAGATCGCAGCGGTGCACACCGGCCAGAGCGCGACGAACGCCAGCAGAACCTCAGCCAGCGTCCACATACCGCTTCTCCTGCCTGACGCGCGCTGCTCGGAAGAGAACGAGTCCGACCAGCGCGACGAAGAAGGTCCCGACGGTCACGACCACGCCGAGCCCGATCGCCCATGTGTACTCGAAGAACCAGGCGACGGCGACGATCGCGACGAGCCAGAGGAGCGGACCGAGCACGACGCCGACGATCACGGCCGAGCGCGAAGCTGGGCGCAGCGGCTCGAAGTGAACAGACGTGGTTGCGGGATCCTCGCGCATGGCTCCCGCCGATCTTGTCAGTTGCGGAGGCCGGCCTCCGTCGTGCCCGCCGGGGTCAGCCCGGACCAGCCGGCGAGCCGAGCCGCGAACGCGGCGATTCCGGCGGCGCCCCAGTGCCAGGACGGCTCGGCACGCAGCCGTCGACCCGTGGTCGTCCGGCTCTCGTACCAGAACGCCCCTTGCCGGTCGTGGCGCGCCTCGCGTGCGGAGCCCGGCGAGCGCCGTCCGCGCGGCAGAGCGGTTGGCGGCCGTGTCGATGCCCGCGCGGGCCAGGTCCTCGAGCACCCAGCCGATCCCTGCGGCCCCGCTGTCGAGCCCGACGTGCTGAGGAGACCCGGCATCGCCGGGCAGCTCCTCCCAGACGCCGCCGTGGACGGCGACGCGCCGCAGCCAGCTTCCGGCCTGTCGCGCGCGCACGCGGTAGGCGGGGTCGCCGGTGATACGGGAGGCCTGCAGGTTCACCCACGCGATGCCTGCGACTCCGAGCTCGAAGCCCGAGGCCGTCCAGGCACCCGCCTCTCCGGCGAACGGCCAGCTGACCGTTCCCGCCGAGTCCGCGACCCCCTGGTCGTCGACCCACGCGAGCAGCCGGCGTGCCGTCGCGAGGTCGACCGGATCCCGATCGCGCCGGAAGCGCTCGAGGAACATGTACGCGGCTCCCGCCGAGCCGGACAGAAACCCGGTCTCGTGCCTCGCGCTCTCGTCGGAGCTGCGTGGCAGCGGGCGCGTCCCGTTGGCGGTCAATGCCCGCAACTGCGCGGCGCCCGCGCGTGCATACGCCCTGAAGCTCGCGTCGTTGGTGCGGTCGGCGAAGGTGTCGAGGACGAGCACGATGCCCGCCTGGCCCATGCCGACGCCGTAGTGCTGCACGCGCCAGTCCGGATCGTCCGTCCAGCGCCAGGAGCACGCGGTGGCCGGGCAGGATCGGCCTTCTGCCTGTGCGACCAGCCAGCGCATACCGGCAAGCGCACCCGTGCGGAAACGCGACTCGTGCGTGACCTCGGACAACCTCCAGAGGTAGTCGCTGATCCCTGCCGCGCCGTCGTCGAAGCTCGTGAAATGCGTGTCGGACCGGCGTCCGTCCGGATCGGCCCAGTCGGGCCAGCGCAGCCCGCCTGCCGCCGGCTCGGCCACGCCGAGCAGGAAATCGCCCGCCGCCCGTGCCGCGCGGAGGTAGCGGGCGTCGTCCGTGACGGCGTAGGCGGCAAGAAGGCCGGCGCCGATCGACGCCGCGCCGACGTCCCGGTCGGTGTGATGGTGCGGCGCCTGCATCGCCGACTGCCACGCCGAGCCGCCCTCCGGCATCGCCCGGCGCCGTGCGACGAGCGAGTCCGCCGCCATGCGCACGACCTCGACCGCGGGTCGGTCGGCCGCAGGCGGTGGCCGCTGCACTGCCGCCGGCGCCGAGATCGACGCCGCCGCAGCCGCGGCAACGGCGCACAGGCTCATGAGGATGACGAGGCGCATTCTTTCCGGAGACGGCCGACCGCCCCCGCCTCGGACGAGGACGGATCCACGGTTACAGTAGTCCTGGATGAAGGTATCGGCGATGTCACTCGTTGCCTTTACCTGCGCCATCTGCCTGCTTGCGAGCTGCGGCGGCTCGAGTGACGAGAGCGCATCGCGGACCCCGCAGGCCGCTCCGGAGGTTCAGCTCACCGCCGACGAGAAAAAGGCCTGGGCGCCGCTGCCCCCGGACCGATCCGCCGTTCCCGTGCTTCTCTACCACGGCATCGGGCCGGAGAGCGATTTCTCCGACGAGGCAGACGCGGCGTACGGGATCGGCGTCGATGATTTCGCCAAGCAGATGACGATGATCGCGCACGCCGGCTACCAGACCATCGACCTCCGGACCTTTCGGCGCTTCGTGCAGGGGGAGGAGGTCGAGCTGCCCCCGAGGCCCCTCCTGCTCACGTTCGACGACGCCCGAGCGAACTCGTGGACCGGCAGCGACGGCATCCTCGAGAAGGTGGGCTTCAAAGCCGTCATGTTCGTCGACGTCGGCCGGGTCGAGGACGGCAACCCCGAGTACCTGACCTGGGACGAGCTCGAGACCGTCGAGGGGAGCGACCGCTGGGAGCTCCAGCTCCACTCGGGGCACGGCCACACGCAGGTCCAGTACGGGCCGGGACCGAATGACTACGGTCCCTACTACGCCTACCTCGAGCAGGACGAGGATTTCGACGGCTGGCAAAAGCGGGTTCGCTCCGACATCGACTGGGGCGAGGACACGCTCGCGGACCACACCCCTGACTACCGTCCGCTCGCCTTCGCCCCTCCGTACGGCAACTACGGCCAGGACGGAACGAACGACCCACGCATCCCCGAGGATCTCCTCGGCTGGCTGATGCAGCGCTACGGCACCGTCTTCACCCAGGACCGGAACGCGCGGGCGCACCTGGGCAGCGGACAGCCGCTCGGCCGGATCCAGGTCACGCGAAAAACCACGGGCGGCGAGCTCAACGCGAAGCTGCTGTCGGGAGGCCCGTGATGAGCGGGGTGATCGATCACGTCGGCATCAGGGTGCGCGACCTCGCCATCAGCCGGCGCATGTACGAGGCGGCGCTCGGCGAGCTCGGCTTCACGGCACTGGGCGAAGGCGAGTTCGAAGGCGATTCCTATGTCCTGTTCGGGCGCGGCACGAGCGACGACTTCGCGCTCCACGCTGTCGGAGTCAAGCCGGGTCGAGACCGCGTCACGACCGCGGCGCACATCGCGTTCGTCGGCGCCCGATGACGTCAGCGTCGAGCGCTGGCACGCCGCGGCGATTCGCAACGGCGGCACCGACAACGGCGCGCCCGGCCTCCGTCCCGAGTACAGCGGGCGCTACTACGCCGCCTTCGTGCTCGACCCGGACGGCAACAACGTCGAAGCCGTCTTCCACGCACCCGCTCCGGCTCAGTAGCGGGCGCTCATTTCGCGTGCCCAACGCTCGACCAGCTCCGACGCCGATGCCTCCTGCGCTCGCCGGTACGAGGTTCCGGCCCAGAGGTTGATGCCGTCCGGCGTCACCGAGCTCGCGCGCCGCGGCGCGGATCGGGGCTGTCAGGTAGTGGATCTCGGGATACCCCATCGGCGCGAACGGGTCGTGGTCGAGCAGGAACCGGTTGACGATGCCGCGGGCGCGCCGGCCGGTGAAGGCGCGAGTCAGACGCGTCTCGGCAGTCGCGCTCCAGGGCGGCTCGGTGCGGCGGTGACGTGCCGGCTTCGGTCGCGAGCAGCAGTGCGGAGCCGATCTGCGCGGCGACCGCGCCGGCGGCGAGCACGGCCGAGATGTCGCGTCCGTCTGCAATGCCACCTGCGGCGATTCGTGGCAGCTCGGTTGCCGACTTCGATCTCTCCGAGCAACGCGAGCAAGCGGCGCGGCTCCTCGATCGTGGTTCTCGAACGAGCCCTGGTGGCCGCCGGCCTCCGCGCCCTGGACGACGAGCGCATCGACCTTCCGGGACGTCGCCAGCTCCGCCTCTGCGACCGAGGTCACCGTGCACCAGACGCGGCAGCCGCAGCCCTGGAGCCACTCGACGATCTCGCGCTCCGGGCAGCCGAACGTGAAGGAGACGACATCCGGCCGCTCGCGCGCCGCGACGTCGAGCTTGGCCGTCCAGTCGTCGTCCGTCCAGCGCGGCTCGCCGGCCGCCACGCCGTATCGTTGCGCCTCGCCCTGCATCCGGTCGGCGTAGGCCGCGAGAGCCACCTCGTCGACGACGTCGCGGGTCGGACAGAAGAGGTTGAGGCCGATCGGCCGCGACGTCAGGGCGCGGAGCTCCTGCAGCTCAGCCTGTGTGGCCGCCGCCGTCTTGTAGCCCGCGGCCAGGAACCCGATCCCGCCGGCCTCCGAGACCGCCGCGGCCAGAGCAGGCGTCGACGGACCGCCGGCGAGCGGTGCACCGACGACCGGCACGGGCCACTCCTGGTTCAGCGCTTCTTGTGCCGGCGATGGAAGCGACGGCCGGACTGGACGCTCTCGAACCACGCCATTGCCTCGGGCAGCGAGAGGTTCGCTTCGAGTGTCTCTGTCTCGGCTCCCGCAGCACCGACGCCCTCCGGGGCAGCCTCGCGCGTGACCAACGGCGGCGCGGCCTCCGCCACGGCGGCAACGACCTCGACCGGCTCCAGCGGCATCACCAGCTCCATGGGAGACCCCGGGCTGCTGTGGATGTTCACGAAGAGCGCCGCGGGAGTCACCGGCCCGTTCGTCCAGAGCTGGAACCAGCCGGCACCGCTGTCGCTGAAATCCCCTTGCGCGTCCATGACCGGCGTCCGCGTCGGCATCAACGACGCCTCGAACCGCCGTAGCGAGGCGACGTCGGCGGAGACTCTGACTCCCGGCTCGAGCGTGCCGTTGCTCAGGTAGCAGTCGACGTACGTCTTGATCGTCGACGAGCCCGAGTTGGCCACGTAGACCATCGTGGTCGAGCCCCAGATGGTGATGTGAGCGGAATCGAAGATGGTGGCCCCCGGCGACGAGAAGCGCCCGTGCGACCACCGCCAGATCGGACAGACCCAGGAGTGGGTTGGGGCGAAGGGGGGAGGCACGCCTACATCCTCCCGAATCCGGCGGCGACTTACCAGCCGCTCGCGCGCGTCAGCGCTTCTTCTTGCGCCCGCTGTTGTGGCGCGTGGGCTGCACGGGGGTTCCCCTGCGGCGAGCCGCGCGGTTCGGCGCCTCGGGCATCTCGATCTGCTGGCCGGCCGCCTCCATGTAGGCGCGGCGCTCGCCCGGCGTCAGGCGGGCCAGGGCACGCTGCGCCGCCTCGGGAGTCGTCGGCGTGCCGAACTGTTGCAGCTTGCGGACGGCGCTCGCCAGCTCCGGGTTCTCTCGTTCGAGCGCGGCATTCGACATCTTCGCCAGCAGCCCCTTCAGGATCGGCACCTTCGCGAGGCCCATCACGATCGGACGCAGGTAGCGGCCGCCGGCGATCCGTCCCAGCAGCAGCACCAGGCCCAGAAGCAGGACCAGCGCGCCGAGCACGATGAGCGGAGAGAAGATGAGCCAGTTCACGGCCGCGCAATGGTAGCCCGAGATCGCGATCCCTCAGGCGTCAGGCGCTCCGAGGCTCGACTTCATGCCATCGGCATGAGGAGCCTCAGCCCGACTCAGCGGATACTCCAAGCGGAATCTCACAGCCGCAGACCGTGCGCCTGTACGACCCCAACGGAAGGGAGAACCATGTCCGAATCAGCCAGCGAGACCCCGGTCCTCGATCTGCTCGCGGCGATGACCGCGGACTCGATCGAAGCATCGAGCCTCGACGCAGAGACGCTCGCGCTCGTTCGCATCGCGGCGCTTGTCGCGGTCGATGCGCCGGCGGTCTCGTATCTGCTGAACCTCGCCGTTGCAGGCGAGATGGGTGTCGATGCCGAGCAGGTGCGTGGCGTGCTTGCGGCGGTCGCGCCGATCGTCGGCACCGCGCGAATCGCATCCGCGACGGGCAACATCGCCCAGGCTCTCGAGGTCGCGATCGAGGTCGCGGAGCTCGACGAGCAGTAACCGCAGCTGGGAGCCGCCTCGTCCGGGGCGGCTCCCAGCCGGCATCCGACCGGCCTACTCGTTCAGACCGTAGATCCGTGCATGGTCTCGTTGTAGCCCTTCCAGTGCACGGTCAGTGCGAAGAGCACGACGAAGTTGAGCGTGACGATCAGGATGTTCCACAGCGGATACGCCTGGGGGTAGTTCGACAGGAACGCAACCTGCTGGACCGCGTTGATCGCGACGCCGAAGATCGCGAGCCAGCGCGCCCAGCCGGCGCCACCGAGCAGGCCGAGCCCGGCGATGACGAGCAGGGCTCCCCAGATGAGGCTCGTCCAGCCCCACGCTGTCACGTCGAGGATCGCGAGACCCTTGGGCGTGGCGACGACGTACTCGTCCTCGAGGATCGCGATGAACCCCTGCAGGACGTCCATCACGCCGACGATGATGATCACGAAGCTGGCGAAGACGATCCAGCCAGCCCATGAACTTCTTGATGCCATGCTTCCTCCTCCGATGGGTGGTCGTTGACTTAGAGAGGGGCTTCAGGGTTGAGGAGCATCGAGCGCAGCCCTGTGCCGCCGCGACCTTGGCTCGGCGCGCGGCCGTCAGCTCCTGGATGAAGATCTGGATCGTCGCCGCGAGCGGGACCGCGGTGAGCGCGCCGAGGACGCCCAGCAGCGCGCCGAAGAGCGTGACGGCGACGATGATGAAGAACCCCGAGAGGTTGACGGCGACACCCTGGATCTTCGGCGTGAGGATGTTGTTCTCGACCTGCTGGTAGACGAGCAGGACGACGAGCATGATGATCGCGGCGGTGAGCCCTTCCTCGGCCCACAGGGCCGGCACGAGGATGACCCCGGCGATCGTGGCGCCGATGTTCGGGATCATGTCGAGCAGTCCCGCGATCACGCCCAGCGCGACGGCATAGCTCGAGCCGAGCAGCCAGGCCGTGACTCCCTGGGTCGTTCCGGCGATCGCTGCGATCACGACGACGCCGATCGCCCAGCGTGAGATCGAGGTCGTCACCCTCTCCCAGACGCCGAGCCAGCGCTCGTCCTCGCCCGGCATCAGCACGCTCCCCAGCGCCCGCTTCAGGTTCGCGATGTCGCTGAGCAGGAACAGGCAGACGAAGATGACCGTGAAGCAGATGAGGAAGGCGGAGAAGAAGCTGCCGGCGATCCCGAGCACGGCCGAGATCGCGTCCGGCACCGATGCCGAGATCTGCTCGGATCCCGCTTGCACGTTCTCCGGCCGCCCCGCTGTCGCCGAGCCAGGAGAGCTCGTCGGATGCGCGCAGCTGCTCGACGATCGCCGGCAGCTCCTGGAGGAAGTCTCGGACACTGCCGACGAGCGGCACGAGGAACAACAGAGCGATCACGAGCACCCCGACGGCGGTGCCGAGCACCGTGATGGTCGCGGCGAGCCCGCGCGACCAGCCGGTCTTGGCCATCACGAAGCGCACCGGATACTCGAACACGAGTGCCAGGAAGATCCCGACGAACACGAACAGGAACGTGTCGCCGATCGCCCAGAACGCGGCGAGCACGCCCGCCGTCGCCGCGACGAGCAACACCGTCCGCATCGGCAGGACAAGCTCCACGCGCCGTGGCGTGTCGGTCTGGACGTCGACTGGTCGCTGTTCTGTGCTCACGTCTGCAGGCTCCACTCGTTTCAACCGGAGTGCTGAACTATTCGGGCCGCGGCGCCGCCGCCCTTCATGCCGATGGCATGAAGCTGCAAGCTTCCCCTACGCGGGACGGGTGTCAGGGCGGCTTCGATCCGTTCGAGCCGCTCGTCGAGCTGCCGGAATCGCTCGTCGAGCTGACGGAGTTGTTCCGCCGTCGGGGCTCCGGAGCTCGAAGCGTCTCCAGCGGAGCGGGCGACGAACGTGCTCGTGATCGCGGCCGTGATGACCGTCAGGAAGCCGATCCCGAACAGCATCACGACTGCGGCAACGAGCCGTCCGGCGGACGTTCTCCGGGACGTTGTCGCCGTACCCGACCGTCGTCGTCGTCTGGACCGCCCACCAGAGCCCAGATCCGATCGACGGATACCGCTCGTGCTCGGCGACCGTCATCAAGAAGCCGGCCGCGATGGTGACGACGATCGACGCGATGGCGATCACGACGGCGGCGCCACGCGGTGTGGTCGCGCGCGCCACCGCGGCGTCGAGTCGGCGCTCGAGCTTCGATCTCGCCTAGCAACTGGGGTGTGGTCTGGATCTGGTCACGTCACCCTGCCTCTCTCGTTGCTCATTCGAATGTGTGGATCGCGAAGGCGACCGCGAATCCTAGAGTCGTCACGATCCCGGCCAGCTTGCCTCCGTGCTCGAACGCCTCGGGCATCATCGTGTCCGCGAGCATGGTGAGGATCGCGCCGGCGGCGAAGGCGAGCACGAAGGCGACCGTGTCCTGCGAGGTGTCCTGGAACAGCACGTAACCGGCCAGCGAGGAGAGTGCCGAGACCACGGCGATTGCGATCCACATCCAGAGGATTCGCGCCTGCTTCCAGCCGCTGCTCACGAGCCCCGAGGTCGAGGAGATCGCTTCGGGCAGGTTGGAGACGAAGACTGCAACCAGGAACGCCACGCCGACGGCGCCGCCCTCGTAGATCGTCAGGCCGATCACCATCGACTCGGGGATCCCGTCGAGCACGGTTCCGAGGACGATCGCGAGCGAGGAACCGCCGTCGCCGGCGCCCTCCGCATCCTTGCGTTCGCTGCCGCCCAGACGGTCGATCAGCCAGTCGCCGCCGAAGAAGACGCGCGCACCCGGCGAAGAGGCCGAAGACGATCGCCCCCCGGCCCGACGACATCTCGGCCGCCTCGCCCACGAGGTCGAACGAGACCGCGCTGATGAGCACGCCGGCGCCGAAGCCCATGACCAGCCCGATCGCGCGCAGGCTGATGCGAAAGCGGAGCGCGACCAGGGCGCCGATCACGAGCGACGACGCCGCCAGGAGCCCCCAACCGAAGGCTGCTGCCATCTAGCGGCCCTCGGAAAGCGAGCTCAGGTCATTCACGGCGATCGCCTGCACGGCGCAACGCTACGCCGGACACCGGCGGGCACGTTCATCCGATCCGGGTGACGCCGCCCGCCCGGCCTGAAAGGATCCTTGCACCGACCTTCAGGCACGGGACGTGCGAACCTAGGAGACCGACGCGATGAGCGCGACCGCTGACATGCCTGCCTCGATCTCGACGCCCCGCGTGCGCCGATGAGCGAGGCCGTCGCGCAGGTCGCGCCGTTCCACGACCCGTCCCGCAAGAGCCGCCTGATCAAGGTCGCCGGCTGGATCATCGGCACCGCGGTCGTCATCTTCGTCCTCGACTTCCTCGGGGTCGACGTCATCGGCTGGCTGCAGGACCTCTGGACCCAGATCAAGGCGATTCCGGCCGGCTACATGGTCGCGGCGCTCGTGTTTCAGACCGGCCAGACGCTCCTGGCGGGGCTTTCGTACTACGGGATCCTGCGCGCGGCCTATCCGGGCGAGGGGCAGGTCGAGTTCTGGCCGATCGTGACCGCCTACGCCGTCGGCGTCGCGATGAACAACTTCCTGCCGGCGAACATCGGCACGTTCGCGACGCTGATCATGTTCACCGCGATCATCCCGGCCGCGACCTTCGCCGGCGCGATCGCGGCCTATCTCGTGCAGAAGATCTTCTTCACGATCGCGGGCACGTTCGTCTACCTCTACCTCTTCCTGTCCGTGCCCGGCTCGTTCAACGAGAACCTCGGCAACATCTCCGAGAATCCGGTGACGACGATCTTGATCCTGGTCGGCGGGGCCTTCTTGATCGTCATCCTCGGCCGCATCTTCTGGGTGCAGGTGAAGAAGCTCTGGGAGAAGGCGAAGCAGGGCGGCGCGATCCTCTCCCGCCCGAAGGAGTACCTGCTCCACGTGTTCCTGCCCTCGCTCCTCTCCTGGCTGTGCAAGCTGACCGTGATCGGGATCTTCCTGGCCGCGTTTGCGATCCCGGTCACGTTCGAGTCGATCATGTGGGTGACCGGCTCGGGCTCGCTCGCGAACACCGTCTCCGTCACGCCGGGCGCGGTCGGGATCACGCAGGCGACGAACGCGCTCGCGCTCGACACCTGCTGCGACGTCCCCAAGAGCGTCGCGGTCGACTACTCCACGGCGCAGCAGTTGATCACGACCGCGTGGAACGTCCTCGTCGCGATCGTTCTGACCGTCTCGGTCTTCGGCTGGACGGGAGGGAAGCAGCTGGTCGGGGAGTCCTACACCGACGCGAAGGTCAAGGTCGCCGAGCAGAAGGAACAGCGCGCCGAGAAGAAGGCGGAGAAGAAAGCGGAGCGCGAGGCGTCCGGTCAGAGCCGGTTCCGTCGCCGCCGCGGCGACGACGGCGGGTGACGCGCCGGCGTCAGACCGGGAGGAGGAGAGCCCGATGTCTAGCGCCTCCGAGAAGTCCTACGGCCAGTCCACCGCCTGGCGGCCCGAGCGACCCCGGCTGCGGCTCTTCCCGCTCGTCATCTCCTGGCTCGGCACCGGCATCGCGCTGATGGTGGCCGCCGGGCTCCTGCCCGGCGTCGACATCAAGAGCTTCCTGGGCGCGCTCGGCGTCGCGGTGATCGTCGCGGCGCTGAACGCGGTGATCCCGCCGTTGCTCGCCGCACTGCGGCTGCCGCTGACGCTCGTGCTCGGCTTCCTGCTCGTCCTGATCGCCGACGCGCTCATCCTCCTGCTCGCCGACGCCCTGACGGACGGCGTGCTCGAGGTCGACAACTTCGGCTGGGCGCTGCTCGCCGCGCTCGTGGTCGCCGCCGTGAGCGTCGTGCTCGCGGTGTTCCTCGGCTCCGACGACACGTCGTCGATCCGGATCGCGCAGCAGGATCGCCCGCCGGCAGGGGATCATCGCCGAAACCGACGTCCCGGGAATCGTCTACCTCGAGATCGACGGGCTCGCGCTGCCCGTGCTGCGCCGCGCGATGCGCGACGGCAACGCGCCGACGATGGCCCGCTGGCTGGCCGAGGGCTCGCACCGGCTGGCCGAGTGGGAGACCGACCTCTCCTCGCAGACCGGCGCCAGCCAGGCGGGGATCCTGCTCGGCTCGAACGAGGACATCTCCGCGTTCCGCTGGGTCGAGAAGGAGACGGCGACGCTGATGACCTGCTCGGCGCCGCCGGACTGCGCCGAGCTCGAGCGGCGGCTCGGAACCGGCATCGGCCTGCTCACCGACGGCGGCGCGAGCCGCGGCAACCTGCTCTCGGGCGAGGCGGACGCGGTCATCCTCACCGTCAGCCGGATGGACGAGGAGAAGAAGTCCAATCCGGGCTATCGGGCGTTCTTCGCGAACGGCGACAACGCGACGCGCACGCTCGTCCTCTTCGTCTGGGAGGTGTTCCTCGAGTGGACGGCCGCGCTGCGCGCGATTCGCCGCGACGTCCGGCCGCGCGGCCACCGCGGCGGCATCTACCCGCTGATGCGAGGGGCGCTCTGCGTCTTCGTGCGCGACCTGATCGTGTCCGGCGTCCTCACCGACATGATGCGCGGGCGGCCCGCCGTGTACGCGACCTTCTCGAGCTACGACGAGGTGGCGCACCACTCGGGGCTCGAGCGCGCGGACACGCTCGAGGCGCTGCGCAAGCTCGACGACCACTTCGCCCACATCGAGCACGCACGCCGCTACGCGCCGCGCCCGTACGAGATCGTCGTCCTCTCCGACCACGGGCAGACGCAGGGTGCGACCTTCAAGCAGCGCAACGGCTACGGCCTCGACGAGCTGGTCGAGCGCTCGCTCGCCCAGGGCAAAGTCGCCGGGATCGCCGGCGGCGACGAGCAGAGCGCGATGGTCGGCAACGCCGTCACCGACGCAACCGGGAAGAAGGCGAAGAAGCCGAAGAACGACGTCTCCGACCGCGACGTCGTCGTGCTCGGCTCGGGCAATCTCGGCCTGATCTATCTGATGGAGGAGCGCCGGCGGCTGACGCTCGAGGAGATCGACGAGCGACATCCCGACCTGATCCCCGCGCTTCGCTCCCATCCCCATGTCGGCTGGCTGCTGGTTCGCTCCTCCGCGCGGGGAGCGGTCGCGATCGGCGGCAGCGGCATCAACTTCCTCGCGGAGGGCGTTGTCGAAGGGGAGGATCCGCTCGCGCACTTCTCACCCACCGCCGCCGCAGCACCTGCTGCGCACCGACGGCTTCGAGCATGTCGGCGACATCATGGTCGGCAGCTTCTACGACCCCGAGCTCGACGAGGGCTGCGCGTTCGAGGAGCTGATCTCCTTCCACGGCGGCATCGGCGGGCTGCAGACGCGTCCGTTCATCCTCCACCCGACGGAGCTCGAGGTTCCGCCGGAGCCGATCCTCGGCGCCGCGAGCGTGCACGGCATCCTCCTGGGCTGGCGGCAACAGCTTCAGGGCGGGTCGAACGGCGCCGCTCCGGCGTCTGCCGGGCAAGCGGAGCCGGCCGAAGTCGCCGAAACAAGCACGCGCTAGCTCCTGAGCGGCTCGACGAGGTAGTGCTGGAAGACCGGCGCGACGTAGTCGATCACGTCCGCGGCCGGCAGCGACGCGAGCGGCTCCACCTGCACGACGTGACGCGCGAGCGCGAGCCCGACGATCTGTGAGCCGACGAGGACGGCGCGGGTCTCGGGCTCGTCGTCGGTCACGGCCGCGACGAGCCGGCCGATATCGCGCGTCACCGTCTCCCGGACGAGCTCCGCGGCCTCGGGATGGGAGGCGGCGGAGCGGATCCGGCCGACGATGATCGAGCGCGAGCCGGGATTCTCGAGCATCCCGACGATCGCCTCGGCCAGGCGGCGTCCGACGGTCTCCCTCGGCCCGTCGGCCAGACCCGCGATCGCCTCCGCGACCATGGGGGGCAGGGCCATGACGTCCCGGAAGAGCCCGTCCTTCGAGCCGTGGAAGCGGACGACGAGCGCGGGGTCGACGCCCGCCTCGCTCGCGATCCCGCGCATCGTCGTGCGCTCGTAGCCGAGCTCGGCGAACTGACGGCGCGCCGCCTCGGCGATCGCCTCTCGCGTGGTGGTCGGCCCGGGCCGGCGGCCGCTGCGCTTCGAAATCTCACTTGACATGGTCGCCTCGGAAGTCTACAGTCGTTGATATCAACATGCGTTGACTTTACCACAGGAGGCTCGCGATGCCCGGCAAGAGACTTTTCCGAGACGAACGAAAGCAGCGTGGTGCGGTGTTGAGAGTCATGTGCCTCGCGCTGATGATGGTCGTCGGCGCGGTCGCCAGCCTGAACGTGGCGCTGCCGGAGATCGCGCGCAGCACCGGGGCCTCGCAGACCCAGCTGCAGTGGATCGTGACCGCGTACGCGCTCGCCTTCGCGGCGCTGCTCCTGCCCGCCGGGGCGATCGGCGACCGGATCGGCCGCAAGCCCGTTCTCGCCGCCGGCCTCGGCCTCTTCGGCCTCTCCTCGCTGGCGGCCATCTTCGCGAACAGCCCCGGCGAGCTGATCGCGCTTCGCGGCGCCATGGGCGTCGGCGCGGCGATGATCATGCCGGTGACGCTGTCCGTGATCACGACCGTCTTCCCTCCCGAGGAACGGGGCAAGGCGGTCGGGACGTGGGTCGGAGTTGCGGCGGGCGGCGGCGTGCTCGGGTTGCTCGCCTCGGGCGTGATGCTCGAGTGGCTTCCGTGGCAGTCGATCTTCGTCTTCAACGTCGTCCTCGCGACCATCGCGCTCATCGGGACGCTCGCGATCGTGCCGGCCACCCGCGAGGCGCGGCCGCCACGGATCGACCTCGTCGGCGCGCTCCTCTCCGCCGCGGCGCTCGCGGCGCTCGTCTTCGGCATCACCGAAGGGCCAGAGCGCGGCTGGGGCGAGCTGTCGACGGTCGGCGCACTGGCGTTCGGCGTCCTCGGAGCGGTTGCGTTCGTGCTCTGGGAGCTGCGGCGCCGCGAGCCGATGCTCGACCCGCGGCACTTCAGCCGGCGCGGCTTCGCCGCCGGCACCCTCTCGATCACCGTCCAGTTCTTCGCCGCCTTCGGCTTCCTCTTCCTGGCGCTTCCGTACCTGCAGCTGGTGATGGGCTACTCGCCGCTCCAGGCGGCCGGCGCGCTCGTGCCGATGGCACTCGTCGTCATCCCGCTCTCCCGCAAGGCTCCTGCGATCGCGGCCCGGCTCGGCGTTCGCGTCACCGGCGCGATGGGCCTGTCGCTGATGGCGACGGGCTTCATCGTCCTCTCGACGCTCGAGCTCGGCTCGTCCTACGCGCACTTCCTCGCCGGGCTCCTGCCCTTCGGCGCCGGCATGGCCCTCGCCGGTGCGCCGGCGACGACCGCGATCGTGGCGTCGCTGCCGCGGAGCAAGCAGGGTGTCGCCTCGGCCGTGAACGACGTCTCACGCGAGCTCGGCGGCGCGCTCGGGATCGCGGTCCTCGGCAGCCTGATGAACGGCGTCTACCGCGCCGAGATGGCCGATTCGACCGCGAACCTTCCCGCCGGCGCCGGTGAGAAGGCGACGGGATCGCTCGCCGCGGCCCAGCAGATCGGCGAGCAGCTCGGGCCGCAGGGTCATCAGCTCGTGGTGCACGCGCAGACGGCCTTCCTGCACGGCTTCACGCACGGTCTCATCGGCGGTGCGGCGGTCCTGCTCCTCGGCGCGCTCTTCGTCGCCGTCCGGGCGCCGGGCCGGGCCGAGTCCCGCTCGAACGCGACCGGGAAGGCGATCGGCGTCGTCGCGGCCGACGGCGCCTGAGCTGGCGCGGCATCATCACCGAGGATCAGGCCGATGACGAGCGACGCGTACGACCTCGAGCGGTTCGTGGTGGCGCAGGACGCCCGCGGAACGTACGCGTCCGCCGTCGCCGAGCTCCGGGCCGGCCGCAAGCTGACGCACTGGATGTGGTTCGTCTTCCCGCAGATCGCGGGGCTGGGCATGAGCGAGATGTCGCGGCGGTACGCGATCTCGTCGCTCGAGGAGGCCCGCAGGTACCTCGCACATCCGATCCTGGGCGAGCGGCTCCGGGAGTGCGCACGGGTTCTCACCGAGCTGGACGGCAGGACGGCGGACGACGTCTTCGGACCTGTGGACGCGGTGAAGCTGCGGTCGTCGATGACGCTGTTCGCCCGGGCCGCTCCGGAGGATCCCCTGTTCGCCGATGTCCTCGACCGCTACTTCGACGGGGCCGCCGACGATGCGACCGATGCGCGCTTGCGCGGCTAGAAGTCGATCCGCATCACGAACCGGCGAACGGTCGGCCGTCCGACCTCGGTGAAGCCCGCGTGCTCGAACACGCTGCGGCTGCCGACGTGGAGCTCGTCCGCAAGAGCCATCCCTGTGCAGGCTCGTCGAGCATCGGGTAGCCCTCGAGGGCGCGGGCGCCGCGGCTCGCGCGCGAAGTCGACGGCGGCGCGTGCGAGCGCACGGCTGATCCCGCGGCGGCGGAAGCCCGCGCGGGTGACGAAGCAGGTCACGGCCCAGACGCTGTCGTCGGCCTTGTCCTCGTCTCGGCCTTCCCAGGGGACGCGCGTCTTGAGCAGCAGCCGTGGGTAGGCGGTGCGCGGCTCGACCGCGCACCAGCCGACCGGCTCACCGTCGAGGTAGGCGACGAGGCCGCTCGTCGTCCCGGAATCCGGGTGACCACACTCGGTCTGCGCGCGGAGCCGGAAGCCCAGCTCCTCGCGGCCGACCGAGGCCCACGACTCCTTCGGCTGCATCTTGTAGCGCTGGCACTGGCAGTGGGAGGGACTCGCCGCGCGAGCCGAGCACGGCCTGGATGTCCTCCCAGCTGGCCTTGTTGGCGGGAACGATCTCGACGGGTGTCGTGTCGGCCATGCGGGGACCGTACTGGACGGCGCCAGCTAGATTCGAGGCGTGCCCGAGGACTACTTCGGCGAGGAGATCGCAGCTCGGTACGACGCGGCGAGCGGCGACATGTTCGACCCGGCGGTGGTCGAGCCGGCCGTCGCCTTTCTCGCCGAGCTCGCCGGGGGTGGAGCGGCGCTCGAGCTGGGGATCGGCACGGGGCGAATCGCGCTGCCGCTGGCGCAGCGCGGTGTGCCCGTCCACGGGATCGACCTGTCGGAAGCGATGGTCGAGCGGATGCGCGCGAAGCCGGGCGGGGAGGAGATTCCAGTCGCGATCGGCGACTTCGCGACCACGCAGGTCGGGCGATCGTTCCCGCTCGTCTACCTCGTCTTCAACACGATCGTCAACCTGACCACGCAGGACGAGCAGATCGCCTGCTTCGAGAACGCCGCGGCCCATCTCGCACCGCGGGGAGCGTTCGTGATCGAGGTCGGGATCCCCTCGCTCCGGCGGCTGCGGCCGGGCGAGACCGTCGTCGTCAGTCAGTACCGCGAGGGCTATCACTGCGTCGACGAGTTCGACGTCGCGAACCAGGGCCTCATCTCGCACCACTTCACCGCCGAGGGCGACGGGTTCCGCGAGCGGTCGATCCCCTTCCGCTACGTCTGGCCCTCGGAGCTCGATCTGATGGCTCGGATCGCCGGACTACGGCTGCGGGAGCGCTGGAGCGGCTGGGCGCGCGAGCCGTTCACGAGCGAGAGCACGCGGCACGTCTCCGTCTGGGAGAAGCCCGTCGCGGGCTAGCCGCAGAGATCGGGCGGGCGTCGGCCCGCGCCCCGCCCGACCTCCGAGAGGGCGTCAGCGCGTCTCGACGCTGACGACGTTGAAGCTCTTGTCGACGTACACCGTCACCGGTTCACCGGCCGCGTTCGTCATGTGCGCCTCGTAGGCGGCGTTGCCGTCCGCATCCGTCTCGACGCGGACGATCGTGCCGCCGGGCACCTTTGCCTGGGCGGCGGCGGTCACCTTGCTCAGGCTGTCGCCGGTCAGGAGGGTCTCGTCGCTGCGCTGGTGTCCCCAGGGCCGGCCGGACGGTGCGGCCGCACTCGGCGTCGTCGTCGCCGCCGGCGTCGAGCCGGTCGAACCGGCGCCGGAGTTCCCGGTCGCAGCGGTGGCGATGCCGTAGCTGCCTGCTGCGACGCCGACGGCGACGGCGACGATCGCCGCCCATCTCGGGAAGAAGGGCTTCTGGGCGTTCTGCATGGTGTGTCCTTTCCTCGTGGTCGCCGGGAGTGGCGACAGCACCAGGGTCGTGGCGCGAACTAAGAGGGGTCTGAGGCTGGGCTGAGAGTTCGCTGAGAGCGCCTCTCGCCGCTCGCACGTCGCCTCCGACTTAGACTGGGGGCGTGGCCGAGGCGCAGCTAGGGGACTCCGGCTCCGGCCTCGGGCCTGTGAGCGAGGGCTGGTTCGTCGTCAACGTGCGCGACGCGCACTGGCTGAACTCGGAGAACGGCGGCGGTGAGAAGCAGACGTCCGGGGCGGACTGCATCTTCGAGACGCCGATGGCGCGGTTCCCGCAGTTCGGGATCAAGCTCCACGTCCTCGAGCCCGGCGAGCCGAACGGCCTCTACCACGCCGAGAACCAGCAGGAGGACTTCCTCGTGCTGTCGGGCGAGTGTCGGCTGCTCGTCGAGGGTGGGGAGCGGACTCTCCAGGCGTGGGACTTCTTCCACGCTCCCGCCGGCACCGAGCACATCTTCGTGGGCGCCGGCGACGGGCCGTGCGTGATCCTGATGGCCGGCGGACGGTCGGAGCCGTGGGAGGTCTTCTACCCGGTATCGGAGCTCGCGGCGCGCTACGGCGCGAGCGCGAAGGAGGCGACGCCCGACCCCGACCAGGCGTACGTGGGGTTCGAGCCGTCGCGGCGGGAGCGGCCCTCGTACTGGGACCGCCTCCCCTGGGCCTGAGCGATCAGGTCTCCTCGTACGGCTTGTAGCGGTGGTGGAGGAGGATGGCGTTGCCGTCGGGGTCGCGGACACCGGCCCCATGGCAGACGCCTGAGTCCCACATCTCGTTGACCTCGACGCCGGCAGCCTCGAGCTTCGCCTTCGCCTCGGCGACGTCGGGGACACGAAACGCGAGCGTTCCGGGCGGCAACGGCGTGAACTCGTAGTCGTGCGTGTGCGGGGTCATCACGGCGAGCGTGACGTTGCCGACCTCGTACTCGACCCAGTCCTCGTGGTGCAGGTGCGGGTTCCTCGGGAGGCCGAGCACCTCGCCGTAGAAGTGGTTCGCCTTCTCCATGTCCGTCACCGGGACGCGGATGTAGTCGACTCGCTGCACGTCGATCACGATGAGTACCTCCTGTGCTGCAGGGACCTGCGATGCCGCGGTGTAGCGTAAACGCGTGGCCGAGCGCGTCCTCACGCTGCGCGAGCTGAACCGCGCGACGCTCGCCCGTCAGCTGCTGCTGAAGCGGAAACGGCTCGCACCGGCCGCGATGATCGAGCACCTGGTCGGCATGCAGGCGCAGTCGCCGCAGGCGCCCTACATCGGCATCTGGACGCGCGCGACGAGCTTCCGGCGCGCGTCCCTCGAGCGCCTGCTCGTGCAGCGTGCCGTCCTGCGAGCGACGGTGATGCGGGGGACGCTGCACCTCGTCACCCCGCGCGACTACGCGGTCATCCGCTCGGCGATGAGCACGATGAACTTCCCCTGGGAGTCGGCCGGCGCGAAGCGGCTCGCGCCGTCGATGCGGGGGCTCGCCGCGGGAGGCTCGGTGACCGCGGACGAGGCGCTCGCGTATCTCGAGCAGGAGCACGGGCTCACCGGGATCCAGGCGCGCCGCGCCTGGCAGAACGCCCGCGTCGCCGGGCACGTGCTCCACCACCCCGACGCGGCGCTCTGGCAGGGGCAGAACAACGGCCGCTTCGCCGCGATCGACGAGCCCGAGGCACACGACCCGCTCGAGGCGCGCGCCGAGATGCTCCGGCGCTATCTCGCTGCGTTCGGGCCGGCGTCGCGACGCGACATGGTCGCCTGGTCGATGATGCACGTGGCCGAGATCCAGAGGGCACTGGACGTGCTCGAGCTCCGCCGCTTTCGCGACGAGAACGGGCGTGAGCTGTTCGACGTCCCCGATGCGCCGCTGCCGGACGCGGAAGTCCCGGCGCCGGTTCGCTTCCTGCCGAAGTGGGACAACGTGCTGCTCGCCTTCGCCGACCGGACGCGCGTGCTCCCCGAGCAGTACCGGAAGACGGTGATCAAGATGAACGGCGACGTCGCGCAGACGTTCCTCGTCGACGGGTTCGTCGCCGGAATGTGGCGCGTCGAGGAGGAGCGCATCGTCGTCGAGCCGTTCGAGACGCTTTCGCGCGCAGTCAAGTCCGAGGTCGAGGACGAGGCCGCGCGGCTCAGAGCCTGGCTCTGATCCCGGCGAGTCCGAGCTCGGTGTGCGCCGGCTGGTCGGTGAAGAGCCCGTAGTGCGCCTCGTACCAGGGGCCGAGCCGGTGGTAGAACCCGGCCCGGCGGCGCAGGTCGGGATCGACCTCCCAGTCGGCGAACGGGCCGTTGAGCGCCCAGGCGTAGTCGAGAGCGGGATCGCCGAGACGAGCGTCGCCCCAGTCGATGACGCCGGCGAGGCGGCCGTCGCGGACGAGGAGATGACCGGGGCCGAGGTCGGCGTGGAGCAGCGCAGGGCTGAACCCCACCAGCGTCTCCACCTCGTCGAAGAGCCGCTGCGCCTGTGCGTGCAGGCTGCGCTCGAGCTGCGGGAGCACGAGCCGTTCGAACTCGGCGCACTGGTTGCGGTAGGCGTCGACCCAGTTGGGCGGTTCGATCCGCAGCCCGGATGCGTCGAACGCATGGAGCGCCTCGAGGAACGCCCGCATCCCGTCGCCGTCCTCGTTCACGAGCGGCGTGCCGCGAAGCATGCGGTAGGCGACGAAGAGCGGCTCGCGCGAGACATGCTCGAAGACGGGCACGTCCACCGGCAGGGCGGGAGCGAGCATCGGCAACAGCTCGATCTCGAGCTCGAGCGGCTCTTCGACGCCGGCGCGCCGCGGGAAGCGGAACACCCACTCGTCGTCGACGATCGCCACCTCGAAGTCGTAGCCCTCGTCGATCCAGTGAATCGTCGCCGGGCTGCGTCCGAGTGTGTCCGCGATCAGGCTGGACCGTTCGGTCGCCACCCGCCCATCGCGTTCATACCGCGTGGCTCGTGTCAACGCCGCCGCGATAGCGTCCGGCTGTGAGCGAGCAGCCGGCCGAGCACGAGCACCGCGTCACCCCGCTGATGTCCGCGGATCTGACGAACCCGCGAGAAGTTCAACGGCGACGGGTAAAGCGGGCGGTCGCAATTGGACTTGCGCAGCCGTAAATATACTTGGTATACTACGCAGTATGATCGCCTACCGGAGCCATTCATGAGCGTTCCTCATGCCCTCCTTGCCTTGCTGAGCGAAGGGCCGAAGTACGGCCTGCGGCTCCAGAACGAGTTCGAGGCCCGCACGGGCGAGGTCTGGCCGCTCAACGTCGGGCAGGTGTACACGACCCTCCAGCGCCTCGAACGGGACGGGCTCGTCGAGACCGACGACGGTGAAAGCGAAGGAACGAGAAAGCGGTACCGGACCACGTCCGCCGGCACCCAAGAGCTGGCCGACTGGCTTCGCACCCCGCCTGACCTCGTCCCGCCCCCGCGCGACGAGCTCGTGATCAAGGTGCTGGTTGGATTGCAGATCCCGGGGATCGACATCCACGAGATCCTGCAGGTACACCGGCGGCACGCGATCGAGGTCATGCAGGGCTATACGCAGGTCAAGGCGGCCGCCGGAGAGGACGACGTGGCGTTGGCGCTCGTCGCAGACGCCGAGCTGTTCCGGCTCGAAGCGATCGTGCGCTGGCTCGACGCCGCCGACGTCCGCTTGAAGCAGCGGCCGTCCCTCGCGCCGCCCTCGCTGGCCGACACGCCACTCGAACCAACACACCCGATGGAGGTCACGCAATGACCAGCGCGCTCGAACTTCGCCAGGTATCCAAGATCTACGGCTCCGGGCCGACCGAGGTGCGCGCGCTGCGTAACGTCGATCTCACCGTCGAGCGCGGAGAGCTCGTCGCGATCATGGGCCCGAGCGGATCCGGCAAGAGCACGCTCTTGACGATCGCCGGCAGCCTCGAGGAAGCGACCAGCGGTCAGGTGCTCGTGGACGGGGTCGATCTCGCGAAGGTCTCGCGCTCGGACCAGGCTCGGATGCGACGCCGGTCGATCGGTTATGTCTTCCAGGACTTCAACCTGCTCCCAGGGCTGACGGCGGTCGAGAACGTCGCCCTGCCCCTCGAGCTCGACGGCACCCGCGCCAAAGCTGCGCGCGCGACGGGCGTCGAGGCGATGGAGGAGCTCGACGTGGCAGACCTCGCCGACCGCTACCCCGACGAGCTGTCGGGAGGTGAGCGCCAGCGCGTTGCGATCTCCCGCGCGATCGTCGGCGAGCGCGGGTTGCTGCTCGCGGACGAGCCCACCGGCGCGCTGGACTCCGTGAACGGCGAAGCAGTCATGCGCCTGCTGCGAGCCGCAACGCAGCGGGGCGTCGCGGGTGTTGTCGTGACGCACGAGGCGCACCTCGCTTCCTGGGCCGACCGCGTGGTCTTTCTGCGCGACGGCCACGTCGCCGACCAGACGGTCGCACCTCCCGGCCCTGAGTCGCTTCTCGCGGCTGCTGATCGGCGATGACGACGCTCGCGCAAGACTCGGCACTGCGCGGACCCCCAAACGGCGGCGTCGCCGCCCGCCGCGCGGTCGTCCGCTGGGGCTGGCGCATGTTCCGCCGCGAGTGGCGCCAGCAGATCCTGGTGGTGGCGCTCCTGACGGTCGCGGTCGCGGCCGCGATCGTCAGCATCATCCTCGTCTACAACACGAGTCCTGAGTTCGACGGCGAGTTCGGCTCGGCCAGCGGGCTGCTCATGTTCGACGGCTCCGATCCGCAGGCGCTCGCAGCAGCCCTGGCATCGGCGGAGGAGTCGTTCGGGACGACGGAAGTCATCGGCCACCGCAAGGTTCCCGTGCCCGGCGGCGTCGAGACGGTGGACTTCCGCGCGCAGGACCCGGATGGGCCCTACGGCGGCGATCTCCTCGCGCTCCGTGGTGGCAGCTACCCGGCCGGGCCCGGCCAGGTCGCCCTCACCGAGGGTGTGGCCGCGCTCCTCAACGTGGAGCTGGGGGCGACGCTCGATCTCGACGGGCGGCGTCGGACCGTCGTCGGCATCGTCGAGAACCCACTCGATCTCAGTGACGAGTTCGCTCTCGTCTCTCCTTCGTCAGCCGGGGCGCCGCAGAACGTCACCGTTCTGGTCAACGCCAGCCAACAGGAACTCCGCGCCTTCGCAGACTCCTTGCCCGAAGACGGCCGTTCGGGCCTCACGGGAATGGGGAGCCGCGGCGAGATCGAGGCCGCCGACTCGTTGGCAATGTTCTCGGTCGCCACCGTCTTCCTGCTCCTGGCCTCGCTCGTTGCCGCCGCGGGCTTCGCTGTCGTCGCGCAGCGTCGGCTCCGCCAGCTCGGCATGCTCGCGGCCATCGGGGCGACTCAGAAGCATCTCCGGCTCGTGCTGCTGACAAACGGCGCCGTCGTCGGAGTGATCGCCGCCATCCTCGGCACGATCGCGGGCGGTGCGCTCTGGGTCATCTTCGCGCCGACTCTCGAATCCGCGATGGGCCATCGCATCGACCGGCTCAGCCTACCGTGGACGCTGCTCGCGATCGTCGTCCTCTTCGCCATCCTCGCGGCTATCGCGGCCGCCTGGTGGCCAGGGCGAACGGTCGCCCGCCTCCCCACACTGCTTGCGCTTTCGGGGCGTCCGCCTCAGCCGAGGCCCGCACGCCACTCGGCGATCGCCGCCGTGGCGCTGATCACGCTCGGCATCGGCTGTCTCGCACTCTCCGACCGAGACCGAGTGCCGCTCATCATCGCCGGAATCGTCGCAACGATCCTCGGCACCCTGCTCCTGGGCCCACTCGCAATCCGCGTCCTCTCCAGAGCCGCCGGACACGCCCCGATCGGCACGCGCCTGGCCCTGCGTGACCTCGCCCGCTACCAGGCCCGGTCCGGGGCGGCACTGGCCGCGGTCACCCTCGCCCTCGGCATCGCAGCAGCGGTGACAGTCACCGCGGCAGCCGAGGAGAAGAAGGATGACGACCGGATGGCCGCCGAGCTCCCCAACCTATCCGACCGCCAGATCCGGGTGTACATGGGCCCGACGCAAGAACCGGAGCTCATCTCGCTCCCGCTGCAAAAGCCCGCCCAGTTCGCACGGAGCGCTGCGCGCGTCCGCCAGATCGCCGCAAGTCTCGGTCAGGCCTCCGTGATCCCACTTCGGAAGGTCATTCAACCCGGCGAACGGCCCATCGTCACCTTCGAGGGCGACCGCGCGCTCGTCGCTGTCGGTTTCATGAAGCGGGTCAACCGGGAGCAGTGGTCCAGGGGATCGGGTGTCTACGTCGCGACGCCTGCGCTGCTCGGACACCTCGGCATCGACCCCGCCACCGTCGACCCGAGTGCGGACTTCCTGGCCGACGCGACCGTTCCCACCGACGACTTCGTCATCTTTGACATCCAGACGAGGGGCGAATCCGCGATCGAGAACGTCCAGAGGATCGACAGCCTGGAGGTCCTCGGCGCTGCGGAAGGGGACACCGGCCGCGTGCCGTCCTCCTTCGTCACCGTCAACGGTCTGCGCCGACTCGGCTGGAAGCAGGTCCCGAATGGCTGGCTCATCGAGTCGAGCAGCCCTCTGACGAGCGAACAGATCGCCACCGCACGCAAGCTCGCCGCCGAGGCCGGCCTCGAGATCGAGACACAGCGAGAGCGCACCTCCCTCGCGACCCCGATCGCGATCGCGACCGCCGCAGGCGCCCTCCTCGCGCTTGCGATCCTCGCCATGACCGTCGGGCTGATCCGGAGCGAGAGCGCCGGTGACCTCCGCACCCTGACCGCGACCGGAGCCACGGGCCGGACCCGCCGGACCCTGACGGCCGCCACCGCCGGCGCGCTCGCGTTCCTCGGCGCGCTCCTCGGCGTCGCGGGCGTCTATGTCGCGTACGCAGCGACATACCACGACGACCTCGGCTATCTCGGCCGGATACCAGTGTTCCCCCTCGTCCTCATCGTCGCCGGCGTCCCGTTGGCGGCTGCCGCGGCCGGCTGGCTCCTCGCCGGCCGCCAGCCGCCCGCCATCGCGCGGCCTGCCATCGAGTGATGTGGCGGGCGCGATCGTGCTTTTCGTCGCTGCGTTGGCGGCCGCGGTCACCGCGTGCGGCGGCAGGGACGACAGTTCGGGCGCGGCCGAGTCCACGTGGTCGGCCAACACGACCCCGGCCGGCGAGAGGCCAAGCTTAGGCACGTGCCCATCGGATACCTAGTGGCGGTGCTCGTTGTGGCCTCGGCGACGCTGTTTGCTCTGGCTCCGCCGCGTCCGCGTCGCTCCAGCCCCTCGAACCGAAGCTACTGGTTCGGCTTTCTGGTCAACGAGCTGCCGTTCCTCGCGTTCTACTGGCTGCTCGCGTCGACGCTTCTCGCGATCGGCCAGGGCGACATCAAAACGCCTGTCGGCGCCGCGGCCCTTGGCGTCACGATCCTGACGTCACTCGGACTCGCGCTCGTCGCTTGGCAGGGCTGGCGTGCGACATGGGCTGTCGAGCGCGCCCTGAGCGACGGCCTCGGTGGAGACCATCCGTTGGGTGAACCCGATCGGGAATGCCGCGTGCGGCCCCGGCTTCCGTACAGCCGAATCCTGTTCCTGCCGTTCTTCTTCCGTCGCCGCGATGTCGAGCGGATCAAGAACGTGCGCTACGGCAACGCCGGGAGGTGGAACCTGCTCGACATCTACCGCCATCGGTCACGTCCGTCCGCGGCGCCCACACTCCTGTACCTGCACGGCGGAGCCTTCCGTAGCGGGCGCAAGAGCAAGGAGGCGCGCCCGCTTCTCTATCACCTCGCGAGCCGGGGCTGGCTGTGCCTCAGTGCCAACTACCGGCTGAGCCCCGCCGCCCGGTTCCCCGACCACCTGATCGATGTCAAGAAGGCGATCGCCTGGGTCCGCGAACACGGTCACGAATACGGCGCCGACCCCGCGGTGCTGGTCGTCGCCGGCAGCTCAGCGGGCGGCAACCTCGCCGCGACGGCTGCCCTCACCCCGAACCACCCTCGCTTCCAAGCCGGCTTCGAGCACGCCGATACCTCCGTCACCGCCGCCGTCTCGCTGTACGGCTACTACGGCGACTACGACGATGATGAAGGTTCGCCGCTGGCGTATCTGCGAGCCGACGCGCCGCCCTTCTTCGTCGCCCACGGCGATCGCGACACCGTTGTCATCGTCGAGGACGCCAGAGCGTTCGTCGCGCAGCTGCGAGCCGTCTCGACCAGCCCGGTTGTCTATGCGGAGCTGCCGGGGGGCCAGCACACCTTCGACGTATTTCACTCGCTGCGCTTCGGGGCCGTCGTCTCCGGAATCGAAGCGTTTGCGCGTGACGTTCATGCAGGCTCCTCCAGAACATGACGAAGGACGAAGGCGTCGCCACTGCAGAGTGGGCCGCAAGGCCCGCCGCACCGCCGCTCGACGTGTAGAGCCGAACTACGGGTTGAGGGTCGAGAGCGCTCGAACGGCTTCGCGGTTCTCGTCGCCAGGCGGGTGAGGAGCTCGTCTCCTTCCTTGCCGCCGCAATTCGGCTGACTTTCGCGATTCCTCCTGTCACGATGGCTGCACGAACATGGCAGTCGAGGTCGTGGGCAGAGACGTGGAGATCGGCGCGCTGTCTGCGTTTCTCGACCGGCGTGGCGCAGTGCGGGGCCCGATCGCGATCGCCCTGGAAGGCGATGCCGGGATCGGGAAGTCGACGCTCTGGCGCGCCGCCGTCGAGGAGGCGCGCGGCCGCGGGTGGCGCGTGCTCTCGTCGCGCCCCGCCGAGTCGGAGCGGGCTCTGGCCCACGCCGGCCTCGGCGACCTGCTCGACGGCGCGCTCGACGAGGTGCTGCCGGCCCTGACGGCGCCCCGGCGCCAGGCGCTCGAGGTCGCGCTGCTGATCGAGGAGGCACCTGGGGACGGCGTCGACCAGCGGGCGCTCGGAGTCGCGGTTCGGAGCGCCCTCGAGCTGCTTGCCGAGGACGGGCTCGTGATCGCGATCGACGACCTGCAGTGGCTCGACGCCTCGTCGGCAAGCGCAGTCGGGTTTGCGCTGCGGCGATTGCCGGAGGCCGACATCTCGTTGCTCTGGACGCGGCGGCTCGGCGAGCCGCAGCAGTCGACCGCGGTGGAGGACGCCCTCGACGACGGCAGGGTCGAGCGGATCCGGGTCGGGCCGCTCAGCGTCGGCGCGACGCATCAGGTCCTGCGCAGCCTGCTCTCCCATGGACTGCCCCGGCCGACCCTGCTCCGGCTGCACGAGGTGTCGGGCGGGAATCCGTTCTACGCGCTCGAGCTGGCACGGGCGCTCGGCGCCGACGGCGCGGTGCGGGATCCGACGCAGCCGCTGCCGGTCCCCGAACGGCTGGAGGAGCTCGTCTCCGCCCGTCTCGACGGCTTCGAAGCCCCGACGCACGAGGTGCTCGTGCTCGCGTCCGCGGATGCGCGCCTGACGCCGACGCAGCTTGCCGGCGCGGGGATCGAGCCCGGCGCACTCGACCCGGCGCTCGCTGCGAACGTGATCGAGCTCGCCGGCGGCTCGGTCCGGCTCACGCATCCGCTCCTGGCCTCGGTCCTCTATCAGGGGCTCCTGCCCGGCGAGCGGCAGCGCGTCCACGGTCGTCTCGCAGAGATCGCCGAGGATCCGCTCGCCCGCGCGCGTCACCTCGCGCTCTCGACCGACAGGCCGGATGCCGATCTCGCTGCGCTGCTCGAAGCTGCGGCCAGGACGACGGCCGCGCAGGGCGCACCGATGGTCTCCGCCGAGCTCGGCGAGCACGCGATGCGGCTGACGCCGCCGGAGCGCCACGCCGACCTCGATCGCCGCGCCGCTGCGGCGGCGCGCTCGCACCTCGCTGCGGGCGAGGTCGAGCGTGGGCGGGTGCTGGCGGCCGAGCTCGCCGCGCGGGCCGCGCCGGGGGCCGACCGGGCGGAGGCGCTCGTGCTCCTCGCCGAGGCGGAGGACGTGCCTCGCGCAGTGCCGCTGCTGAAGGAGGCGCTGCTGGAGCCCGGCGCACCGGCCGCGCTGCGGGCGTCGATCCACCAGCGGCTCAGCCTGGACGTCCGCTTCCAGGAGGGACTCGACGCAGCGGAGGAGCATGCGCGTGCGGCGGTCGACCTGGCCGAGCAGGTCGGAGACGACGCCCTGCGCGCGTCGGCGCTCGGCGGGCTCGCCCTGATCCAGCTCAACGCAGGCAGCCCGGGGCGCTCGAGCTCGCCGAGCAGGCGTACGAGCTCGTCCGCGGCGACGAGGTGTCGCAGGCCGTGGCGTACGTGGCTTTCCCGTTCGCGCACGTCCTCCTCTGGTCCGCCCACTTCGACCGCGCCCGCGTCCTCCTCGAGAGCCTCTACGCGGACTGGAGCGAGCGGGACGAGCGAATGGCGGCCTACGCGCTCTGGTACCTGGCGATGGTCGAGCTGCGGACCGGGAACTACGCGCTGGCCGACCAGCACGCGCGGCAGTCGCGGCAGCTGAACGGCCCGTACGTGCGCGACGAGGTCGCATCGCCGACGAGCCTGTTCCCGCTGACGCTCATCGCCGCCCACCGCGGCGACCTCCCGCGCGCTCGCGAGCTCGCCGAGGAAGGCTGCCGACTGTCGGAGCTCCACGCGGTGCGGCTGCACGGGCCGCTGACGACGCTCGGGATCGTCGAGCTCTGGAGCGGGTCTCCGGCCGCGGCCGTCGACTGCTTCAGGTCGGCGGAGGAGATGACGGACGCGGCCGACGGCGTTGAACCGACGATGCAGCTGTGGCGCTCCGAGCAGGTCGAGGCGCTGCTCGAGCTCGGCCTCGTGGACGAGGCGGTCGTCCGTCTGGACGCGTGGGAGGCTGCTGCACTGCGGCTCGATCGCGCCTGGGCGCTGGCGCACGCCACCCGCTGCCGCGGCCTCGTCGCGGCAGCGAGGGGAGAGGTCGCGACGGCGGTGAGCCTGCTTGCGGACGCCGTCGAGCAGCACGAGGCGGTGGGCGATCCGTTCGGCCGGGCGAGAGCGCTCCTCGCCCTCGGCGTCACGCGACGGCGTGCGCGGGAGAAACGGCAGGCACGGGAGGCGATCGAGCTGGCGCTGGCCGGCTTCGAGGAGCTCGGGGCCGACGGCTGGGCCGAGCGCGCCCGTCGGGAGCTCGGGGCGATCGGCGGGCGGACGCGGAGTGACGGCCTGACCCCGGCCGAGCGGCGCGTGGCCGACCTCGTCGCCGAGGGACGGACGAACGCCGAGGTGGCGGCGACGCTCTTCCTCGCCGAGCGGACGGTCGCGAGCCACCTGACGCATGTGTACGCCAAGCTCGGCGTGCGCTCCCGGACAGAGCTCGCACGCAAGCTCTGACGTTCGACCGCGACGTCAGCCCTGCAGCTCGGCCCGCCGGCGCTCGAGGAACGCGCGCTCGGCGTCCGAGTGGACGAGCTCGAGCGCGCGGTCGTAGGCCGCGCGCGCGTCGTCGGCGCGATCGAGCCGGCGCAGCAGCTCGGCCCGGGTCGCGTGCAGGTAGTGGTAGCGCTCGAGCTCCAGACCCTCGGCGAGCGCGAGCCCGGCATCGATGTCGCCCGACTCGGCGATCGCAACGGCCCGGTTGAGCTCGGCCACCGGCGAGCCGGTGAGCCGGGCGAGCTCGCCGTAGAGCGCCGCGAGCTCGGGCCAGTCCTGTGGCTCGTCCAGGTGCAGGGACGCGATCGCCGCCTGCAGGACGTACGGCCCGCGCCCGCCGAGCGCCAGGGCGCGCTCGAGCCCCGCTCGTCCCGCGGCGATCTGCTCGGTGTTCCAGAGCGACCGGTCCTGATCGGCGAGGAGGACGACGCTGCCGTCGGCGAAGCGTGCTTCGCGGCGGGCGTCGTTCATCAGCATCAGCGCCAGCAGCCCGTGCACCTCCGGCTCGTCGGGCATCAGCTCTGCGAGCGCGTGCCCGAGCCGGATCGCCTCGGCGGCGAGGTCGACGCGGCCGCCGTAGCCCTCGTTGAAGATCAGGTAGACGACGGCGAGGACCGCGGCCAGGCGCTCGGGGAGCAGATGATCCGGCGGGACGCGGAAGGGGATGCCGGCGGCCTTGATCTTCCGCTTCGCCCGCAGCAGCCGCTTCGCCATCGTCTCGTCGGGCACGAGGAACGCGCGGGCGATCTCCTCGGTCTTCAGCCCGCCCAGCGTTCGCAGCGTCAGCGCCACCTGCGCCTCGAGCTGGAGCGAGGGGTGGCAGCACGTGAAGAGGAGCTCCAGCCGCTCGTCCGCGATCGTCGTCTCGTCCACGGGCTCCTCCGTCGTCTCGGGCACGTCCAGCAGGCGCGTCTTCGCCGCGAGCGTGCGGTCGCGGCGGATGCGGTCGATGGCGCGGTTGCGGGCCGTGGTCACGAGCCACGCGCCCGGATTGGCGGGCGTCCCGTCCCGGGGCCAGCGCTCGGCCGCGATCGCGAACGCCTCCTGAGCGGCGTCCTCGGCGAGGTCGAAGTCGCCGAGGAAGCCGATCAGGCTTGCGAGCACGCGGCCCCACTCGTCGCGGAAGACCTGCTCGAGGATCGCTAGTACTCCACCACCGGGCGCACCTCCACGGCGCCGCCCATCCGGGCCGCCGGCACCCGCGCCGCCACCTCGATCGCGGCGTCGAGGTCGTCCGCCTCGAAGACGAAGTAGCCGCCGAGCGCCTCCTTGATCGCGACGAACGGCCCGTCGGTCGTCAGCGTGCTGCCGTTCTCGACGCGCACCGTCGTCGCGGTCTCGGGCGGCTGCAGCTGCAGGCCGGGGCTGACTCCGGGGGTCTGGTTGAGCGCCTGGTAATCGGCGTACACGGCCTGCTGCTCGTCCTCGGAGAGGCGGCCCCAGGCCTCCTGGTCGTAGGGCGTCGGGGCGCTGCCTTGATGGATCAGGAGCATGTACTTCATCGCTGCCTCCTTGTCGGGATGTCGTACCCACGACGAACGGCGTGCGCCGAAAAGGACACCCTCACGGAAGCATGTCGAAACGACCGCGGTTCAGGTCATGTCGGCTGCGGAGACGTCGGGCCGCCGGCGCGCCCGTGCGACGCGGAGGCAGAGCACCACCGCGGCGACGGCGAGCACGACGATCGGCGCGAACTCGAGCAGTCCGTTGCCACCGTCGGGCTCGACGCCGAACACCTCCTCGATCCAGTCCATCGGCAGCGCCGCGAGCAGCACGGCGCCTGCCGCGCACAGTGCCGCCGCGACGAGGGTCCACCGCTGCCCACTCGTGAGCGGCTGGTGCTCGTTGGTGCTCATTCATCCCTCCCTTGATCGGAGCTCACGCGGAGGCGCGGCCGTAGCGGACGTAGATCGGGTGATAGGTGCAGGAGTTGGGGTCCCCGGAGACGCTCGTGACGTAGTAGCCGTACCCGCCGAACAGGCGCCGGTTCCGCTCGGCCGGACGGGTGGTCAGGTAGTCGCCGTAGCGCTTGACGGTGCGGGTGCTCCCGTTCTGGAACCAGACGACGAAGTCGCCGATGATCCCCATCGCGCAGTTGGCGTGGTTCGACGCGCCGCCCCAGCCGAGGATCACGCCCACCTCGTCCTTCGAGCTGACGGCGAGCGCGGGGTAGGCGAACGCGTAGTCGGGGTTCCAGATCTGCATCTCGCTCACGACCGAGCGGGCGACGAGGTCGAGCTCGACCACGCGGCCGTGGGTGTTCGGGAAGTTGAAGCCGGTTCCACCGCCCTTGCCCTTGCTCGCGCTCCAGGCGAGGACGACGTGGCCGTTCGGACGTTCGACGCCGCCGGTGACCGCGAAGTTGGGGAAGTCGCGCAGCTTCGTCAGCCAGTCGTTCCCGTCCGGGCCGGTCGAGCTGTGGCTGCCGTTCGGCCACGTGGCGACCTTGACGGTGAAGGACGAGTAGGTGTTGCCGGCGTCCGGCATCGTGAACACCTCGAGCGTCGTGTTGTCCCGGTGGCCGACCCAGACGGCCTGGGAGCGCGTCTGCTGGACGAGGTGGGCGCCCCAGGCGCTCTTCGACTTCGTCGGGTCCGTGTAGCCGTAGTTGATCGTCCCGCCGGCCCGCAGCTCCTCGAGCGGGATCCTCAGCACGATCCGGCCGCCGGACCCGAAGACGTCGGTGCTGACGTAGAGGAACGTCGTCGAGAAGGCGAGATCCGGGTAGTCCATGTCCTTCGTCGGGTAGCCGAAGTTCCCCGCGACGAAGTCCCAGTAGGTCCACGCGGTCGGGTCGTTCTTGACCGAGGCCGACGACGCCGAGGCGATCCTGAACGCCCCCTGGCCGGCTGCGTCGGCGCCGTACTGCAGGAACCAGATGAAGCGGTCGATGCGGGGCACGTAGACGACGACCTGGTCGCAGCAGAAGCCGCCTCCGAGGTCCTCCGGGAAGATCGTCGTCGGATCGAGCCGCTTCCAGTTCGCGCCGCCGTCGTTCGAGACGTCGCAGAACCAGTTGCCGGACATCATCACGACGTCCCGCTTGCTGTCGGAGCCGCTCATGTCGGCCGCGTTCGTCAGCGACTTCGTCAGCCCCTTCGACGGGTGGTAGCCGTGGAAGACGACCGGGTCGCGATTGCCGTTCGGGTCGCGGCCGCCCGCCTTGGCGATCACGGCGTGCGAGCTGGGCTCGTGCAGCGGCCGCGGCCTGCCGGTTCGCTTGACGGGGAAGCGCGGACGCGGCTGGCGGTCGCGCTTCTTTCCGGGCGGCACCGGGGGATAGGGGGCGCCCTTGACCCTGACGCCGTCGAGGCGGCCTCGGCGCAAGCGCTGCTCGATCATGTGCTCTCCTCCTCGTCGGTCTCGCCGCGCGTCGGGCGGCGCGTCGCCGTTCTCGTCGGCCGTGGGGACGTCGCGGCGCGGATGGTCCGGCCCGTCGGAGTGCTCGACGGCCGGAGGGAACGGGGCACCGGCGACGGTGTTCGGGTCCTTCTTGCCGCGACCGAGCTGCACCACAGACCTCCAGCCGCAGACTCGAGCCAACACGCCAACCCCGTGCCGGTCAATCCTCCCGCCGCGGCGACGAGGTTGTCAAGACCGCTTCGGGGCGCGGACGGCTGTGAGAAACTCGACGCCGACAGGTCGAGCGAGGACAGATGCGAAAACTCCAGAGCCAGGGCGTCCACCACATCACGATCGTCGGTGCCGACCGGCAGACGTCGATCGACTTCTGGGAAGGCGTGCTCGGGATGCCGTTCGTCTTCGAGCAGCCGAACCTGGACAACGAGTCCGAGAGCCACCTCTACTTCGATCCCGGCGACGGCCGCCTGATCACGGTCTTCACGAACGAGGAGCGCACGCCCGATCCGACCCGGACGTCGACGGACATCGGCGCCGTCCACCACGTCGCGTTCGCGCTCTCGCAGGCGACGTTCCGGCAGGCCGTCGAGCGCCTGGACGAGCGCGGGATCAAGCACAGCGGCGTCAAGGACCGCGGCTTCATGGACTCGATCTACTTCGAGGACCCGCTCGGCCTTCTGATCGAGCTGGCCTCGTACCGCTTCGAGCCGCCGCACGGGCACACCCACACGGACGTTCTGCTCGCCGCGCACGAGCTCCGGGTCGAACGCGGCGACTACAACATCGACCAGGCGCACCTGGCCGACGCGATCGAGGCGCTCGCCGCGCAGTCGCGGTCGCTCTCGGACGACCGCTCGCCGAAGAATCCCTACCGCTAGGAGGAAGCCGTGGCCACGCACACGCTGAGCATCCTGAAGCCGAGCGTCAACAACCTGACCGTACGGATCTTCGTCCGGGCGGCCGGGCTCGAGTTCGACGAGCTCGACGTCTGGGGCAAGAAGAGCACGCCCGAGTTCCTCGCCAAGGACCCGGCCGACCTGACGCCGCTGCTCGAGGAGGAGGGGCTGCCGCAGGGCGCGCTCTGGGAGAGCTGCGCGATCATGCAGTACCTCTGCAACAAGCACGACCTCGACGCCTTCTACCCGTCAGATCCCGGCGAGCGGGCGATGGTCGACAGCGCGATGTTCTATCTGATCGGCACCTTCTATCCGCTGCTCGCGCGCGCGACCTACCCGACGCTCGGCTTCGGCCAGTACCCGGGCGAGGTCGGCACCTCGGACGCCGACGACGCCGCGAAGGCGAAGGCGGCCAAGGACGCGGAGGCCGCGCTCGCCGGCCCGCTCGAGGTCTACCGGACGTTCTTCCTCGGCGACCGCCCGTTCATCGGCGGCGACGCCCCCTCGATCGCCGACATGCGGCTCGCGGCCACGCTCGAGTTCCTGCGTGCGATCGACTATCCGTTCCCGGACTGGACGGAGGAGTACATGAGCCGGATGGAATCGACGCTCGGCGACGCGTACTCGGAGCCCGTGGCGGACGTCCGCGGCTACATCGACTACGTGCGCTCGCAGAGTGGGTGAGCCGCGGCCACCGGCCGTGACCGCGATCAGCCAGGCCTATCCCGACCGCGTCGAGGTGCGGGGCCGCGACCTCACGGGCGACCTGATGGGCCGCATCGGCTTCACCGAGTACTTCCACCTCCTGCTGACGGGGAGCGAGCCGACCGCGGAGCAGCGCGAGTTCCTCGACCTCGTCCTCGTCGCGCTCGCCGAGCACGGGTTGATGCCGTCGAACGTCGCCGCGCGGATGACGCTCGCGGCCGATCCCGAGTCGCTGCAGGGCGCCGTCGCGGCGGGGATCCTCGGTGCGGGGCCGGTGCTGCTGGGGACGTCGGAGGAGTGCGCGAAGCTGCTCGCCGGCTCGATCGCCGCCGGCCGCTCGGCGGGCGAGGTCGCGCGTGCGCTGCACGACGCAGGCGACCGCGTTCCGGGCTTCGGCCACCCGGTGCACCGTCCGGTCGACCCGCGGGCGGAGCGGATTCTCGAGCTGGCGGACGCGCGTGGCATCAGTGGGCCGAACGTCGCCTTCGCGCGCGAGTTGCGCGACGCGGTCGCCGAGACGTGGGGCAAGCCGTTGCCGATGAACGTCTCGATGCCGATCGCGGCGGTGCTGCTCGACCTCGGCTTTCCCGTCGCAGCCGTCAAGTCGGTGCCGATCCTCGCCCGCACGGCGAGCCTGCTCGCCCACCTCGCCGAGGAGCAGGAGCAGCCGCTCGGGTTCACCCTCGCCCGGGCGGCGGAGGACGCCGTCCGCTACGAGCCCGATGCTCGAGCCTGAGGTCGAGTCACGCCCCTGGCCGGAGCAGCTCGCCGTCGACGACGCGAGCTTCCGGGAGCAGCTCGCCTACCTGCTCGAGCGCTCCGCGTTCTACCGCGAGAAGCTCGCCGGGCACGACCCGACGGTCGCGCTCGCCGAGATCGCACAGTTGCCGCTCACGGAGAAGGACGAGCTGCGCGCGACGCGCACGCCCGAGAATCCGTTCGGAACGCACCTCTGCGCGGAGCCGCACGAGCTCCTTCGGATCTACTCGACGAGCGGCACGACGGGCGAGCCGAGCTACATCCCGCTCACGGCCGGCGATCTCGACAACTGGGTCACGGGCTCCGCGCGCAGCTATGCCGCCTCCGGGATCAGCGCCGGTCAGCGGATCGTCTCGACGTACAACGCCGGCCCGTTCGTGGCAGGAGCGGCGCTCGCCTCCTTCGACCGGATCGGCCTCTGCCACATCCCCGTCGGCACCGGCAACACCGATCGGCTCGTGCAGGCGATCGAGCGGCTGCGGCCGGAGGCGGCCGTTCTGACGCCGTCCTACGCCGCGTATCTGGCCGAGAACCACGACCTCCGGGACTCGAGCGTCGAGCGGGTGCTCGTCGCCGGCGAGCCCGGCGGCGGCGAGCCGGCCTTCCGCGCCCGGCTCGAGGAGGGATGGGGCGCGAAGGTCACCGAGGCGATGGGGATCGGCGACATCGGCATCTCGCTCTGGGGCGAGTGCGAGGAGCAGGACGGGATGCACCTCGGCGCGCGCGGCTTCGTCCATGCCGAGCTGATCGAGCCTGAGACGGGCACGGCACTCGAGCTGGAGGACGGTGCGACCGGCGAGCTCGTGCTGACGCATCTCCGCCACCGGGCCGCGCCGCTGCTCCGCTTCCGCACGCGCGACCACGTCGAGGTGCGGGCGACGCCCGTGCTCGTGCGGCCGTACCGGCCCGCGCGTTCGCTGCATCGGACGCACCGACGACATGCTGATCGTCCGCGGCGTGAACGTCTTCCCGGCAGCCGTGCGCGAGATCGTCAGCGCGTTCGCACCCGATGTGAGCGGCCAGATCCTCGTCCGGCCGCAGACGGCGGGCGTGAAGCAGGAGCCGCCGCTGCCGGTCAGCGTCGAGCTCGCCGCCGGGACGGCTGCCGCGCCGTCGCTTGCGCAGGCGATCGGCGACCGGCTGCGCGAGGCGCTCCTGGTGCGGACGACGGTCGAGCTGGTGCCGTGGGGGAGCCTGCAGCGCAGCGAGTACAAGTCGAAGCTCGTGGAGCGCCCGTCGTGAGCGGGCTGCTGACGACGGTGGTCGGCAGCTATCCGCAGCCGGAGTGGCTGATCGACCGCGAGCGCCTCGGCGACCGGCTGCCGCCGCGCGTGCGTGCGCGCGAGCTGTGGCGGGTGCCGGAGCCGTTCCTCGAGGCGGCGCAGGACGACGCGACGCGGCTCGCGGTGGCGGACATGGAGCGGGCCGGGGTGGACGTGATCACCGACGGCGAGATGCGGCGCGAGAGCTACTCGAACCGCTTCGCGACCGCGCTCGACGGCGTCGATCTGGACACGCCCGGCGTCGCGCTCGACCGCACCGGCCACGAGAACCCGGTTCCGCGCGTCGTCGGGCCGGTGCGGCGCACGCGGCCGGTGGAGACCCGCGACGTCGAGTTCCTCCGCTCGATCACCGACCGCCGGATCAAGATCACCGTCCCCGGGCCGTTCACGATGACCCAGCAGGCGCAGAACGACCACTACGCCGACGACCGGAGCCTCGCGCTCGCCTACGCCGAGGCGGTCAACGAGGAGCTGCGCGACCTGAAGGCTGCCGGCGCCGACCTCGTTCAGATCGACGAGCCGTACCTGCAGGCGCGCCCGGAGCCGGCGCGCGAGTACGCGCTCGAGGCGATCAACCGCGCTCTGGACGGAATCGGCGGCGAGACCGTCCTCCACACGTGCTTCGGGTACGCCCACATCGTCCACGACCGCCTGCCGGGATACCCGTTCCTGGAGGAGCTCGCCGATTGCAGCGCGACGCACATCTCGCTCGAGGCCGCGCAACCCGATCTCGACCCGGAGCTGCTGCGCGCGCTGCCGGACAAGACGATCGTGCTGGGCGTGCTCGACCTGGGCGCGGCCGAGGTCGAGACGCCGGCTGTCGTCGCGGCCAGGATCCGGCGGGCGCTCGAGGTGCTGCCGCCGGAGCGGCTCGTCGCCGCGCCCGACTGCGGGATGAAGTACCTGCCCCGCGAGCGGGCGCGGGACAAGCTCGAGGCGATGGTCGCCGGCGCGCGGCTGGTCTCCGCCGAGCTTGCGCTCTGACGATGTGCGACACTCACGGCATGAAGGGTCAGCAGAAGCCGAAGAAGACGGGGAAGAAGCCGGCTCAGAAGTCGCTCAAGGAACGCCGCAGCGAGAAGCGCGCAGCGGCGAAGCAGAAGCACTCGCTCGACGTCTGAGGCGGGCGGCCGCTAGGCGGCGGCGTCTTCGAGCAGGAAGCAGATCTGGCCGGGAGCGGACTCCCAGACCTTGACCGCGGCGTACTTCTCGGGCTGCTCGAGCTTGACCTTCTCGGCGAGTTGCAGGATCTCGCCGACGAGCTTCTCCAGCCGGACGTCGAGCACGATCGGCTCGCCCGTGAGGGCGCGGTGGAACATCAGCCGCACCTCGTTGTCGTCGTGCACCCGCATCGGTCAGGAAGGGCCGCGCATGACACGGTGCGAGCGCAAGCGGGCGCGCCGCGTTGCGCCGTCATCGCTCAGCACGACCACCTCGACCGCGTGTCCCGGCTCTGCGGCGCGGAACGTCACTTCGATGCCGGCGCAGCGGCCGACGGGAGGTGCGGTGACGAAGTCGGCCGCGAGCACCTGGTACCCCTCGCCGTCCTCGCACTCGATCATGCCGTCGCCGCGGGTCTCGTTGAACCAGCGCATCTTGCCGCCGAGCACGTTCAGCGTTCCCGGTAGACGATGCGGCCGCGCGTCGGGTCGTACGGAGAGAGCTCCACCTTGACCTTGTCGCCCGGCGCCATCCGGATCCGGTAGCGGCGCATCTTGCCGGACGTGTAGCCAATCGCCTCGTGGCCGTTCTCGAAGGCGATCTTGAACATGCCGCCGCCGAACGCCTCGAGGATCTCGCCGTCGAGCTCGACCTTCTCTTCCTTGACTCCCATGCTGCCTCCCTTCCGCATCGAGGAGACGCGGAGTCGTGGTGAGAAGGCCGCGAAAGGGGCACGGCCGACACCCCATTCTACTCGACAAGTCCCGCATGCCCGGAAATCCGGGCGGTCAACCGCACTCGGGACGCGGGCGAACCCGTACGCGTGCTCACCTGCCCGCCGCCTGTCCGGGGCCGCGACCGCCTGCGACGTTGGAGTGTATCTCGTCCACCGCACAGGAGGATCCCCCGAGCATGAGCGTCGCAGCTGCCCATTCCCCCTCGCGTAGCGCGGTCTCCCGGTACGTCACCGAGCGGAGTCTCGCGCTCGCCTCGATCGGCCTCGTCGGGCTCCACGTGGTCGACGACAACTTCCTGCAGCCCGAGCCCGGCATGACGGCGGTCGATCACCTTCCGGGAGGGCTCACGCTCCTGGCGCTCATCGCGGCCGGCGGCTGGGCGTACCGGCGCGTCCGCCCCGGTGCCCGCGCAGCGCTCGCGCTGCTGCTCGGCTTCTTCGGCGTCCTCGCCGGCATCGAGGCTGTCTACTACTCCGTCGCCGCCACGCCCACAGGCGACGACTTCACCGGCTTCCTCTCGCTCGCCGGCGGCTTCGTCCTGCTCGGCATCGGCATCAGGACGCTCTGGCGCTCGCGCCGCACGGACGACAGTCGCCGCCGCCGGTACCTGCGCCGCAGCCTCGTTCTCGCCGGCGTCGTCGTCCTGATTCCGACGTTCCTGCTGCCGGTCTCGATCGGCTACGTCCTCACGCACACGGCGCGCGCCGGCGTCCCGACCCCGCACCTCGGTGCGACGCCGGAGAACGTCTCCTTCACGACGAGCGACGGGCTCCGGCTCGAGGGCTGGTTCATCCCCTCGCGCAACGGCGCCACCGTGATTGCCTTCCCTGGCCGCTCCGGCCCGCAGAAGCACGCGCGCATGCTCGTCAAGCACGGTTACGGCGTCCTCCTCTTCGACCGCCGCGGCGAGGGCGCGAGCGAGGGCGATCCGAACATCTTCGGCTGGGCCGGCGACCGCGACCTGCACGCCGCCGCCAAGTACCTCCAGAGCCGCCCCGACGTCGACCCCGACCGGATCGGCGGGATCGGCTTCTCGGTCGGCGGCGAGATGCTGATCCACGCCGCGGCGCACTCGGACGCGTTCAAGGCGATTGTCTCCGAAGGCGCGAGCGGCCAGTCGATTCGCGACGACATCGAGAACGCCGGTCTCGTCGACGGGATCCTGTCCGGCGGCGCGATTACCCCGGCGACCGCGCTCTTCACGAGCACCCTGCCGCCCTCGAGCCTGAAGAGCGAGATCGCGAAGATCGCTCCGACGGCCGCCTTCTTCATCTACGGCGAGCACGGCCAGGGTGGGACGGAGACGAAGCCGAACCGTGCCTTCTACGCCGCCGCCGGCGAGCCGAAGCAGATCTGGGAGGTCCCGAACGGCCAGCACATCGCCGGGATCACGACCGAGCCTGCGGAATACGAGCGCCGGGTGATCGGCTTCTTCGACCGCGAGTCTGCGATGACTTACGCCGCCGGGGGCCGTCGTACGTACGATGACCTGCATGCAGGAGTCGACGCGCACGGCCCCTCCGGCGGCGGCTGAGCTCGAGCAGCAGTTCGAGCAGCACCGGAAGGAACTGACCGCCTACTGCTACCGGATGCTCGCGTCCCCGTTCGAGGCCGAGGACGCCGTCCAGGAGACCTTCATCCGCGCCTGGCGCGGCTACGAGCGCTTCGAGGGACGGGCGGCGCTGCGCTCGTGGCTCTACCGGATCGCGACGAACGTCTGCCTCGACATGCTGAACGGCCGCGAGCGCCGCGCCCGCCCGATGGATCTCGGGCCTGCCGGCGAGCCGATCGTCGAGAACCTGCACGTCCCCGGCGAGGTGACGTGGCTGCAGCCGACCCCGGATCCGGCCGAGGAGGCCGTCTCCCGCGAGACGATCCGGCTCGCCTTCGTCGCCGCGCTGCAGCATCTGCCGCCGCGGCAGCGCGCGTGCCTGATCCTCTGCGAGGTCCTGCGCTGGCAGGCGAGCGAGGTCGCCGAGCTGCTCGAGACGAGCGTCGCCTCGGTGAACAGCGCGCTCCAGCGGGCGCGGGCGACCCTCGAGGCGAACGACGTCTCCGCCGACGCCGCGCCCTCGACCGAGAGCGCCGACGCCGAGCTGCTCGCGCGGTACGTCGACGCGTTCGAGCGCTACGACATGGAGGCGCTCACCGCGCTGATCCACGAGGACGCGACCCAGTCGATGCCGCCGTTCGACCTCTGGCTGCGCGGCCGCGACGACATCTTCACCTGGTGGTTCGGCCCCGGCATCGGCTGCGAGGGCTCGCGCGTGATCCCGACCGTGTCCGCCAACGGCTCGCCGGCCTTCGGCCAGTACAAGCCGAGCGAGAGCGGCGACGGCTACGAGCCGTGGGCGCTCCAGGTGCTCGAGATCGAGGACGGCAAGATCGTCGAGTTCAGCTTCTTCCTCGACACCGAGACGCTCTTCCCGCTCTTCGGGCTGCCGCTCCAGTTCGACGCGTAGCGATCTACCCGGTCAGCACGTCGCGCAGGCCCATGAACGCGACCAGCTCGAGCAGGTCATGCGAGGCGTTCCGGAGCTCGATCCGGCAACCCTGGCGTCTCGCAGCGAGTTGGAGCCGCGCGAGGGCGTCGACCGTGACGGCGTCCGCGTCGACCCCGTCGACGTCGCAGCGGAGATCCCCGCCGCCGCTCTCCGTCAGGAGCGTGCAGACGCGGTCGCACAGCCCGGGCAGGTCCTCCCGGGCGATCGGGCCCCAGATCGTGAAGTCCACGCAATTAGGACAGGTTTCGACGCCGGAAACTCATCGGCGCCGCGACCGATGAGTTTCGCGGTCACCCCGGGTCGAAACGGTAGAACGCAACGACGAGGAGGTTTCCGATGACGATCGACGACACCCGCAAGAAGTGGCTCGCACTGATCGTGCTGTGCCTGGGCGACCTGCTGATCGTCCTGGACGTCTCGATCGTCAACGTCGCCCTGCCGTCGATCCGCGAGGATCTCGGCTTCACGGAGTCGTCGCTCGCCTGGGTGCTGAATGCGTACACGCTCACGTTCGGCGGCTTCATGCTGCTGGCCGGGCGAATGGGAGACCTCTACGGCCACCGGCGCGTCTTCGTGCTCGGCGTCGGCCTGTTCACGCTCGCCTCGCTGGCCTGCGGGCTCGCGACCTCGCAGGAGATGCTCGTGGGCGCGCGGGCGATCCAGGGGATCGGCGGCGCCGTCGTCGCCGCGGTCGCGCTCTCGCTGATCATGACCCTGTTCACCGAGCCGGCCGAGCGCGCGAAGGCAATGGGCGTGATCGGCTTCGTCGCCGCGGGCGGCGGCTCGATCGGCGTGCTCGCCGGCGGCATCATCACCGACCTCTTCAGCTGGCACTGGATCTTCCTCGTCAACATCCCGATCGGAATCGGCGTGATCGTGGCCTGCCTGGTGCTGCTCCCCGGCGGCGGTGCGCGCCCGGCGGACGGCCGGCTCGACGTCGCCGGCGCCGTGCTCGTCACCGGCTCGCTGATGCTCGCCGTCTACGCGATCGTCAACGGCAACGAGCAGGGCTGGACGTCGGCGCAGACGCTCGGCCTGCTGGCCCTGGCGGTCGCCGGTATCGGCGCGTTCGTCTACCGCGAGTCGCGCGCCGAGGCGCCGCTGATGCCGCTCGGCCTCCTGAAGCTCCGCAGCGTCGCCACCTCGAACATCGTCGGCATCCTCTGGTCGGCGGCCATGTTCGCGATGTTCTTCCTCTCGGCGCTCTACCTGCAGCTCGTGCTCGGATACAGCCCGCTCCAGGTCGGCCTTGCCTTCCTGCCCGCGAACCTGATCATGGCCGCCTTCTCGCTCGGGCTCTCGGCGAAGATCGTGATGCGCTACGGCACGCGGCTGCCCCTCGTCGCCGGAATGGGGTTCGTCGCCGCCGGGCTCGCGCTCTTCGCGCGCGCTCCGGTCGACGCCAGCTTCGCGGTCGACGTCCTCCCGGCCATGGTCATCCTCGGGGTCGGGATCGGGATCGCGATGAACCCGCTGCTGCTCGCGGCGATGAGCGACGTCAAGCCGGAGGAGTCCGGGCTCGCCTCGGGCATCGTCAACACGTCCTTCATGATGGGCGGCGCGCTCGGCCTCGCCGTGCTGGCGAGCGTCGCAGCAGCACGGACGGGCGGCGACACGTCGCCGGCCGCGCTCACGGACGGCTACCACGCCGCGTTCCTCATCGGCAGCCGTGTTCGCCGCCGCCGCCGGCACCGTCGCCGCCGTGTTCATGCGCGACGTCCAGATGCGGGCCGGCGCCGCCGCCGAGGAAGAGCTCCGCGCCGCCTGACAGACGAAAGGAGCCAGATGCTCAAGGACAACAGAACCTTCTCCAGCTTCTCAGCGAACGACATCCCGCGTGCGAAGCAGTTCTACGCCGAGACTCTCGGCCTCGAGGTGGAGGAGCAGATGGGCGGCCTCGCCCTTCATCTCGGCGCGGGCGCCGACACGTTCGTCTACCCCAAGGACGACCACGTGCCGGCCACGTTCACCGTGCTCAACTTCCTCGTCGACGACATCGACGCCGCCGTCGACGGCCTGACCGAGGCAGGAGTCGCCTTCGAGCGGTACGAGGGCGAGATCGAGACGGACGAGAAGGGCATCGCGCGCGGTCCGGGCGGCGGCCCGGCGATCGCCTGGTTCAAGGATCCCGCGGGGAACATCCTCTCGGTGCTCCAGCAGTAGGCGTGGCCGAGCTCGCGATCAGGCTTCGCGGGGTCGTCAAGCGCTACGGCGACATCACCGCCGTCGACGGCCTCGATCTCGACGTGCCGGTAGGGACGTGCGTCGGCCTGCTCGGCCCCAACGGCGCCGGCAAGTCGACGACGATGCGGCTGCTGACCGCGCAGGCGATCCCCGACGAGGGCGAGCTCGAGCTGCTCGGGTTCTCGCTCCCGGAGGAGTCGAAGCAGGCGCGGGCACAGCTCGGCGTCACGCCGCAGCTCGACAACCTGGACGTCACGCTCACCGTCGAGCAGAACCTGCTCGTCTTCTCGCACCTCTACCGGATCCCCCGGGCGGAGCGGCGCGACGCGATCCAGCGGGCGCTCGAGATGGCCAAGCTCGTCGACCGGCGTGGTGCGCGTGTCGACGAGCTCTCCGGCGGGATGCGGCGGCGGCTCCTGATCGCCCGCGCGCTCGTGCACCGGCCACGGCTCGTGCTCCTCGACGAGCCGACCGTCGGCCTCGACCCGCAGGTGCGGCAGGAGCTCTGGGCGCTGATCGACGCGCTGCGCAGCGAGGGGACGACGATCCTGATGTCGACGCACTACATCGAGGAGGCGCAGCGCCTGGCCGACACGGTGATGATCATGTCCCACGGCAAGGCGGTCGCTGCAGGCCCGCCGTCGCAGCTCGTGAGCGAGTACGCCGGCTCGGAGGTGCTCGAGGTCTACGGCCCGCCGGCGCGGCTGGCGGAGGTCGAAGGAATCGCCGGCTCGAAGGGCCTCCGGACGCGGCGCACGGGCACGAGCGTCTCGATCCTCGGGATCGAGAACGGCGACGGGATCGGGATCGACGGCGAGCGGAGGCCCGCGAACCTCGAGGACGTCTTCGTCCTCCTCACCGGCGAGGAGATCGGCTGATGGCCGCCGCGACAACCCGCGAGCGCCGTCTCGGCAGGCTCGAGCGCTCGGCGATCACCGGCGTGCTCGTCCGCGAGATCGTCAACTACTCCTCCTACTGGCGCGCGGCGACGTTCTCCTCGACGGTCGAGCCGACGATCTACCTGCTCGCGTTCGGCTTCGGGTTCGGCTCGCTGGTCAGCACCGTCTCGGGCTACGACTACATCAACTTCATCGGGACGGGGATCGTCGCAACGGCGGTGCTCTTCTCGAGCGCGTTCCCGGCGATGTTCGGCACGTTCGTCAAGTACCAGTTCCAGCGAACGTACGACGCGATCCTCGCAGCGCCGGTCGACACGGAGGAGCTCGTTACCGCGGAGGCGATCTGGATCGCCACGCGGGCTGGTGTCTACGGCAACGTGCCGCTGCTCGTTGCGATGGTGTTCGGGCTTCCGCCCTCGTGGGGGATGCTCGCGGTGCCGTTCATCTGCTGGATCTCCGGCTTCGGCTGGGCGTGCTTCGGGATCTCGGTCGCCGGGTTCGCCAAGTCGATCGACAACTTCAGCTACATCGTCAGCGCGGTGCTGACGCCGCTCTTCCTCGTTGCCGGCACGTTCTTCCCGATCGAGGGGCTGCCGGAGTGGGCACAGTTTCTCGCGAACCTCAACCCGCTGTACCACTGCGTCGAGCTCGTACGGCACGCCGCGTTCGGCTGGGAGGGCTGGAGCGACGTCGCCAGCGTCGCCTTCCTCGCCCTGTTCGGACTGCTGATGTGGCGGCTCGCGATCCGGGCGATGATGCGGAAGCTGATCAACTAGCGGCGGCGGACCCAGGATCAGGTGGCTGTCGCCGAACTCGTGCCAGCGGTAGCCCTGACCGAGCGCCTCGCGGTAGCTGCGCGCGACGAGGTCGTCGCCCGCGGCCGCGCGGAGCATCGCCAGGTGCGACGACGCCGACTCGTGCAGGCCGGTGAGCAGCCCGTCCACGGTCCAGAGCCCACGTTCGGGAGTGACGACGAGGTTCGTCCAGCCGTCGCCGGCATTCACCGCTCCGTCCGGCTGGGCGACGGTCTCGAGCGCCCGCACGACCGTCGTCCCGGTCGCGATGACGCGGCCGCCCCAGAGATGGACGGCGTTGACGAGCCGGGCGGTGTGCGCGGGCACGCTGAAGCGCTCCGGGTACGGTCGCTCGTGCCGTTCCGGTGAGGAGACGCCGGTGTGAAGCGTGATCGGCGCGACGAGCACGCCCTGGGCGACGAGCTGCGTGATCAGCTCGGCCGTGAACGGTCGTCCGGCGCTCGGCATCTCGGCGCTGCCGGGCTCGAGCGCGTACACGGTCTGGTAGGCGTCCAGCGGCCAGCTCGCCGGGACGTAGCCGTAGCGGATGGGCCGCCCGTGCTCGGCCAGGTACTCGTGCAGCGGCGCGGGCAGGTCGAGCCGCGCGACGATGAGCCGGACGCCGGCGTACCGGGCCAGGAGCTCCGCCGAGCCGCCCGCGGGGAGGGCGATGCGCTCGCCGATCGCGGCGCCGCCGAACGGGGCGTCGCCGAGCCTGAGCTCGATGATCCAGACGTCGTCGGCGCGGCCCGGAGCGGGAGTGGACAGTCTCAGCTCGAGCTGAGTGCCGTCGTCGCGCGTCGCAGGCAGGGCGGCCGGGAGGGTGGCCGACGTGTTGACGACGAGCAGGTCGCCGGGCGCGAGGAAGTGCGGCAGGTCGACGAAGCGGGCGTGCTCGATCGACGCACGGGCGGCGTCCGAGACGAGCAGCCGCACGTCGTCGCGGCGGCCGCCGCGCGCCTCGGGCGGCTCGTGCGCCTCGAGCCCGTCCGGCAGCTGGAACGCGAGTGCGCTCATGCCGAGGCTCCGACGAGCTCTCGCGCCCGGTAGGCGCCGGACGGCAGCTCGCCCTCGATCAGCTCGAGCAGGCCCGGCACGCTCGCCTCGGGCGGCGGCCGGTCGGAGATGTCCTCGCCCGGGAACGCGTCCTGCTGCATCTGCGTGCGCATGTCGCCCGGGTCGACGGCGTAGACCCGCAGCTCCGGCTGCTCGGCGCCGAAGACGGCGCTCAGCTGAGCGAGCGCGGCCTTCGAGGACCCGTACCCGCCCCAGGACTCGTACGGCTCGACCGCGGCGTCGGAGCTGATGTTGAGCACGCGCGCGCCGGGACGCAGCCACGGCAGCGCCAGCTGGGCGAGGGCGAGCGGCGCGACGACGTTGACCTCGTAGAGCCGGCGCAGCTCGTCGAGCGGGTAGCTGCGGAGCGGCGGCAGCGGGGTCGGGCCGAGGCTGCTCGCGTTGTTGACGAGCAGGTCGAGCTCCCCACCGGCCGTCTTGAGGAGGCGTAGCCGGTGCTCCGGGTCGGCGACGTCGCCCGGGACGGCGAGGACACCGGGCAGACCGGCCACGGCACGGCGGAGTGCGTCGGCGTCGCGCCCGTCGACGACGAGCTCCCAGCCGCGATCCGACAGCGCACGCGTCAGGGCGAGCCCGAGCCCGCGGGAGGCGCCGGTGACGATGCCGAGCACGTCAGGCCTCCACCGGCGTGCCGTGGCGGTCGACAACGCGGTCGTAGTTGAGCCGGAGCAGCTCGATCACGTCGCGGACGTCGTCCTCGCCCTCGATCCGCCTCGCGCCGAAGCCGGGCCGGCCCGGGAAGACCGGGTGGTAGTCGATCCGTTGCTGCTCGAACAGCTCCGTCCAGACGTGCTTCGGGAAGCCGAAGTGGGCGACGTGGTCCCCGTGGAGGTGGCCGAGCTCGCGCCCACCGAGCTTGAACGCGAACTCTCCGCGCGTGCCGTACTCAGCGTGCACACCGGGCCACGCCGTGACCTCGGCCGTGATCCGCTCGCTCACCGTTGACTGCGTACCCATCTGTTCTCCTCTCATCGACCTCCACACGATCGCGACCATGCGGTCCCGACCGCCAGTGGCAATAGGTCCTAGGACCGCGGTTCGACGAGGCCGGCGCGGACGGCCGCGATCGCCGCCTGCGTGCGGTCGGAGACGCCGAGCTTCGCCAGGACATGCCCGACGTGCGCCTTCACCGTCTTCTCGGCGAGGCCGAGCTCGAGTGCGATCCGCTTGTTCGCGAAGCCGCGGCCGATCAGCACCAGCACCTCGCGCTCGCGGGGCGTCAGCCGGTCGATCGGATCGCCGCGGTCGTCGGCGGCGAGCGTCTCGACGAGCCGGGAGGCGACGACGGGATCGAGGACGGTCTGGCCGGCGTCAGCGGCCCGCACGGCGCGGACGACCTCCTGCGGCTCGGCGTTCTTGAGCAGGTAGCCCGCGGCACCGGCCCGGATCGCGGGCAGCAGCTTGTCGTCGTCGAGAAAGCTCGTCAGCACGATCACCCTCGTCTCCGGCAGCCGCTCGCGCAGCAGCCGCATCGCGGAGATGCCGTCGAGCGCCGGCATCACGAGATCCAGCAGGATCACGTCCGGCCGCAGCCGTGTCGCCGCCTCGACTCCCTGCGCGCCGTCGGCGGCGTCTCCGACGACCTCGATCCCGTCCTGCAGCTCGAGCAGGCTGCGCAGCCCCTGGCGGACGACCGCGTGGTCGTCGACGACCAGGACGCGGATCGGCTCAGGCATCCGCGGCCTCCAGCCGCACGGTCGTGCCGGCGCCCGGCGACGAGGCGATCTCGAGCTTCGCGCCGATCCGGCGGGCGCGCTCCTCCATCGAGGTCAGGCCGAGCCGGCGTGAGCGCGCCTCGGGCGCCCCGGGGTCGAAGCCGACGCCGTCGTCCTCGACCTGGAGGACGAGCCGCCCGTCGTCGCCGGCGAGGCTGACGGCCACCCGGCCCGCGTTCGCATGCCTGAGCGCGTTCTGGATCGCCTCCTGTGCGATCCGGAGCACCTCGGCGTCGCGTGCGCCGTCGGGTTGCGGCGTCTCCGACACGGCCAGCTCCACCTGGCCGTGGCCGAGTCGGTGCAGCACCTCGACGTGCTTGCGGAGCGCGCCGGCGAGCCCGTCGCGCGCGAGGTCGGGCGGGCGAAGCTCGAAAACGAGCGAGCCCAGCTCGTCGAGCGCATCCCGTGCCAGCTCCTGCAGCCGCCCGACGCGCTCGCGGGCTGCCGCCGGATCGCGCTCGAGCAGCGTCGCTGCGGCCTCCGCCTCGAGCACGAGCCCGAAGAGCTTCTGGCTGACCGCGTCGTGGAGGTCGAGGGCGAGCCGGTTGCGCTCGGCCACGATCGACAGCTCTCGCGTCTCCTCGTGCAGCCGCGCGTTCGCGATCGCGATCGCAGCGTGGGCGGCAAGCAGTGTGATCAGCTCTTCGTCTTCGCCGGTGAAGTCGGCCGCGTCGATCTTCTGGGTCAGGTAGAAGGCCCCGACGACGCCGTCGCGGGCGACGATCGGCACGCCCAGGAAGGAACGCATGTCGGGGTGGCCCTTCGGCCACCAGCCGCGGAAGCGCGGATGCTCGTGGATGTCGCCCGTCACGTACGGGTCGCGCCGCTCGAGCATTGCGCCGAGGACGCCGTGCTGGCGCGGCAGGGGGCCGAGCGACGAGATCAGCTCGTCGCTCATCCCCGAGGTGAGGAAGCGCCGGAAGCCGCCGACGCCGTCGGGCAGGCCGAGCGCGGCGTACCTGGCGCCGGCGAGCTCACGCGCGCTGTCGACGAGCCGCTGCAGGACCTCGTCGACCGAGAGCTCGGCCGCGACGCCGAGCACGGCGTCGCTGACCGTACGCAGCGTCGGCCCGAGGCGATCCTCGCGTCGCTCGTCGTTCATCCCGGACCAGTCTGGCGGACCGGCTCAGAGCGCCGACATGAGCGCGCCGATCACCGTGCTCACCGGCACGTGCTCGACGCCCAGCTTCAGCAACTGCTCGGCGCGCTCCTGCGGCGAGCGCTTCTCCCACTTCTTCATCGCCTTGTCGAACTCCGCCAGCGTCTCCTTCTCGCCCGTGAGGTCGCGCCGGATCGCGGCGCCGACGTCCTTCGCGACCTCCTCGGCCTCCGCGGCCGGCAGAACCGACGCGAGCAGCGAGGCGTAGTCGCTCCAGCGCAGCGAGACGATCTCGTTCGCGAACGACGTGTCGAGCGGGATCCCGATCGCGTAGGCCTGGTTGCGCAGCAGATCGCGGACGAACGGATCCTCGACGACGAGGCGCAGCCGTCCGTCGCTCTCGTCGACCTGCGCCTGCTGCGGCCAGCGCTTGAGGAGCGTCGTCAACGTCTCCATCCGGTCCTCCGGCCCCGAGAGCAGCCGCGTGCGCGCCTCCAGCACGAGGCTGCGGCCGCGGGCGCGGGTGACGGTCAGCTCCTCCGCGAGCCGCGCGACCGAGAGGCTGCCGTCGCGCAGCTGCTTCTCGTAGAGCGCGGCCACGACTCGCACCTCGATCTCCCGCTTCGGCCAGGCGCCGAAGGACGGTGTGGCCAGGAACTCGACCAGCTCGTCGAACAGCTTCGCCTTCTGCGCCGTCGAGAGCTGGTCGAGGATCGCCGGACGCATGGGTCGATGGTGCCGCCCGCGTCGGACAGGCGCGGCGAACTGCGACGATGCGGACGTGGAGCTCGGGGTCTACACCTTCGCTGAGCTGACGTCCGGGCTCGATCCCGAGCAGCGGCTGCGGAACCTGATCGAGGAGATCGAGCTCGCCGACGAGGTGGGGCTCGACGTCTTCGGTGTCGGGGAGCACCATCGACCGGACTTCGCCGTCTCGTCCCCGGCGACCGTGCTCGCGGCTGCCGCGGTCCGGACGAAGCAGATCCGGCTCACGAGCGCCGTCAACGTGCTCAGCTCCGACGATCCGATCCGCGTCTTCCAGCAGTTCGCGACGGTCGACCTGCTCTCGGGCGGCCGTGCCGAGATCATGGTCGGCCGCGGCTCGTTCATCGAGTCGTTCCCGCTGTTCGGCTACGACCTGGCCGACTACGACCGGCTGTTCGAGGAGAAGCTCGTGCCGTCTGCTGCAGCTGCGGGAGGAGGTGCTCAGGGCGTCTACCCGCGGCCCGTGCAGGAGCCGCTGCCGATCTGGGTCGCCGTCGGCGGCACGCCCGAGTCGGCGTACCGTGCCGGCGCGCTCGGGCTGCCGATGGCGCTCGCGATCATCGGCGGGCTGCCGGAGCGGTTCGTCCCCTTCGCCGAGATCCACCGGCGCGCCGCGATCGAGCACGGCCACGATCCGCCGCCGCCGCTCAGCATCAACTCCCACGGCTTCGTCGGCGAGAGCTCCGAGCAGGCGGCCGAGGACTACTTCGTGCCGCTGAAGACGATGATGGACCGGATCGGCGCCGAGCGCGGCTGGCGGCCGCTCGAGCGGCAGGACTACGACGCGGGCCGGACGCTTCGCGGCGCGACGGTGGTCGGCGACCCGGACGAGGTGGCGGCGAAGATCCTCTACCAGCACGAGCTGTTCGACCACGAGCGCTTCCTGATCCAGTTCACGGTCGGCTCGCTCCCGCACGAGAAGACGCTGAAGGCGATCGAGCTCTTCGGGACGAAGGTGGCGCCGATCGTGCGCGAGGAGGTCAGCCGCCGCCGCGCTGCTGCTTCTGCCGCCAGCGGTGCAACTCCGTCGACTTGAACTTGGACTTCGACTCGGGCGGCGGCGCCGGCGGGTCGTGGTCGTCCAGCCAGCGGGCGGCCTCGTCCTCGGGATCGAGCCCGGTCTGACGCTCGCGCTCGCCGCGCCGTTTCGCCGCGTCTTCGCGCTTGGTCACCGGTTGTGGTTCACCACCTCGACGTTGTTGCCGTCCGGGTCGAGCACGAACGCTGCGTAGTAGCCCTCGTGGTAGCCGGCACGCTCGCCGGGAGCGCCGTTGTCGCGGTAGCCGGCCGCGGTCGCGTCGCGGTGGAAGCGGTCGACGGTCTCGTCGTCCGTCGAGGCGAACGCGAGGTGGACGTTCTCCGAGGGCTCGGCTCCTGCGACCACCGAGAAGGAGCCGCTGATGCACGCGAAGTTCGTCCGGTCGGCGAGCTCGCTGCCCACCCGGAAGCCCGCGGCCGGCCCGACCGTCTCGTAGAACTGCGTCGCCGCCTCGACGTCGGTGACGCGGATCCAGAGGTGGTCGACGTTGCCGCCGTTCCGGAGCGAGCCGTGGTGGACGGCCTCGATGCTGTTCCCGTCCGGATCGAGGAGGAAGGCGCCGTAGTAGTCGTCGCTGTACTGCGGCCGCGGGCCGGGCTCGCCGTCGCTCTCGTAGCCGGCGGCCGTCCCCGTCCGCCAGAACTCGTCGACGTGCTCCCGCGACGGCGCCGCGAAGCCGATGTGCAGCCGACGGGTCACCGGGCTCTCCTCGTCCGCCGCCGCGAGCGAGAAGTCGTCCCACTCGGCGAAGTGCTCGCCGCTGTGCGTCTGCTCGATCTCGAGCGCCCGCAGGACGGTCTCGTAGAAGCGCTCCGACGCAGGGCGATCTGAGGCGCGGATCGTGACGTGGTCGAACACGCGAACGACCATACCCACGGCGAACGAGGCGAGAACGTCGGGCCGGCGCCGCTCGGGTAGAACGAGGCCCGGCCGTAGCCGGGCCCCGCCGGTCAGAGGTCGTTCGACGCCCCCTGGTCCTTGAAGGGACAGTCGTGGCCGCCGGACTTGCCGGCGTGCCCGCCCTGTGCCTTCGAGAACTGGGTCTTGGCCGCCGGAGCCTTCGCCGCCGGCTTCGCAGCCGGTGAGGAGCCTCCCGCGAGCGCCATCGTCGCCCAGATCGCCGCCAGCAGGATCACTCCTGCGAGTGCGACGAACAGCGGGTAACGACGTGTCTTCGGTGCCTCTTCCATGGGCCTCCTTCCACTCGGGTGCCCACGGTGAGTCAATCACGCCGCGGTCAAGATCGCGTCAAGGCAGTCAGTTCAAGGACGGATCCGGCGGCATCAGCGAGAGCAGCGCGTACGGGCCGCCCTGACGCCGGAGCACCGCGCTCCAGAGCCCGTCGGGATCGTCGCTGAAGAGGTCGTCCGGCTCGGCGGGGAGGACGAGCCACGACTCCTCCTCGAGCTCGCTCTCGAGCTGGCCCGCGCTCCAGCCCGCGTACCCGACGAAGACGCGCCCGCGCAGGACCGGAATGTCCGGCTCCTGGACGAACCCGACGGCGCCGAAGAGGAGCTCGGACGCGTCGTCGGGGTCGTCGAGCTCTGCAACCGCGAGCACCGAGCCGGTCGAGACGGGGCCGCCCACGAACACCGGCTCCTCCTCGCCGGCGATCGGCGACAGCTCCGGGAGCGCGTCGCCGACGGAGGTGTCCGTCGGCCGGTTGAGGACGAGGCCCATCGCCCCCTCGTCGCCGTGCTCGGCGATCAGCACGACCGTGCGGTGGAAGTTCGGGTCGCTGAGGATCGGTGCCGCCACCAGCAGCTGCCCGCGCAGCGTCTCGCTCATCGCCGAAAGGTAACGCGCTGGAGCGGGGGCGGGGGCCAGCGAGCCGACCCCCGCTCCAGTGCGCTGGTGAAGCCAAGCCGGGAGCGAAGCGACCCTTCAGGGGTTTGCGCGGGACGGGATCCGCTCTTGCGGATCCCGTCCCATGCGACGGCTTAGCGCAGCGCGAGCGCGTTCATGATCGCGCCGCCGTAGACCGGGTGGAACAGGTAGTTCGTCACGCGCGAGGAGATGAACTCGCGCACGTTGCCGTTCGAAAGCGGCGCCCACGGAGCGGCGTTCCGCATCATGTCGACGTCGAGCTTCCCGTACGCGTCGTAGCGGGCCCCGCCGGAGAGCTTCGAGGCGTCGGTCATCATCTTGTTGTACTTGGGGCTGCTCAGGTACGAGTAGTTCGAGTTGTTCGCCGCCTGGATGTTCTGCCCGTCGAGCAGCACGTTGATGAAGTCGAACGGGTCGGGGTAGTCGGCGAACCAGGCGATCAGGAACGCGTCGAAGTCGGAGCCGCGGGTGCCGGCCGTGCGGAGTGCGACGGCGAACGGCTGCGGCTTCAGCGTCACGCTGAGTCCGATCTGCTCGAGGTTGAACTTGAGGATCTGCGCGCGGGCGACCGAAATCGGGCTCGTCGTGTAGAGGAGCGTGATCTCGTCCTTCGCCCCGTTCGCGAGCGCGCGGCCCCGGGCGGGGTTCGGCGCCCTTGATCGGGTAGAGATTCGCGTCGCGGAACCCCTGCATGTTCGGCGGCAGGATCTGGTCGGTCCGCTTGCCGGCGTACTTGCCGGCGACCCGGAGCAGCGACGGCCGGTCGATCGCGTGGTTGATCGCCTTGCGCAGGCTGACCTTGCCGAGCGCGGGCCGCGAGGCGTTCAGCGCCAGGTAGGTCGTGTTGATGCCGGTGTTGACGAAGTACCGGCCGGCGCCGCCCTTCTTGACGCCGTACTGGCGCGAGAGGTCGTCGTGCGCCGTCGGCGGCAGGCCGAACTGGTCGTAGTCGATCTGGCCGGCGCGCACCTGGAGCAGGCTCTGGTTCACGTCCGTGTTCGTCGAGATCACGATCCGGTCCGGGTTCGCGGGCCGGCTGCCCTTGTAGAAGGTGTTCCGCTCCAGCACGACCTGGCTCCCGACCGTGCGGCTGGCGATCCGATACGGGCCGGCGGAGGGATAGACGCTGATGCCGTGGCTGTCGATCGCCATGCTCGGCTTCACGGCCGCGAAGAACGGCATCGCGATCTCGGCCAGGAAGGTCGGGTTCGCCCGCTTCAGCCGGATCGTCAGGACCTGGCCCTTCGCGCCGACGCCGGTCACGGCGCCCGCCTTGCCCTCGTTCCGCTCGTCGGCGCCGACGACGTCGTGCATGAACGCGATCGCGGGCGAGCCCTGCTGCTGGCTCGCCGCCCGCTCGAAGGCGCGCTTGAACGCCGCCGCGGTCACCGCCGAGCCGTCGCTGAAGCGGAGGCCGGACCTGATCGTGAACGTGTACGTGCGGCCGTCGCGGGAGACGCGCGGGAATCCGGTCGCCGCATCCGGGACGAGCCGCGAGCCTTCCGGCGCCGGCTTGTCCGGATAGTTCAGAAGCATCAGGTTCGTCATGTAGAGCACCTGCCAGCCGGGCGCCTCGTAGGAGAGCGCCGGGTCGAGGTACTCGAAGTCGGTGGTGGAGAGGTTGATGCGCAGCGTGCCGCCGCGCTTCGCCTCCGAGCCGCCGGCCTTGGCCGGGCCTGCGCTCGAGGCGGAGCCTGCGAACGCCGCGCCGACGAGCAGGCTTGCCCCGATCACCGTGGCGGCGAGCGCAGGCAGAAGCTTCTTCTGCATCGGACTATCCCTTTCGGTCGCGGGCCGCCGGCGGCGGCCGTGTCCCTTCAGGGCATAAGACGGTCGAACCTGAGTTTAGTTAGAGTAAACTCTAGGTCGAACTCGGCGTGACCAGCTCGCGCATCCGCTCGCTCAGCATCGTGAAGGTGAACGGCTTCTCCAGGAACGCGGTCGCCGGGGGCAGGGCGCTCGTCGAGAAGTCGTTCCCCTCGGCGAAGCCGGACATGAACAGCACCTTCAGCGCCGGCGCGCCCGCGCGCAGCCGGTCGGCGAGCTCGTGCCCGCCGATTCCCGGCATGGTCAGGTCGGTCAGGAGCACGTCGACGCGGTTGCTGCCGGCCAGCGCGATCGCCTCGTCCCCGTCCGCCGCGAGCAGCACCTCGTAGCCCTCGCCGCGCAGCACCTGGTCGACCAGGCCGCGGATCACGTCCTCGTCCTCGACGACGAGCACCCGCGTCGACGCCGTCGCGGCCACGACGACGGGCTCGGCGACGACCGGTGCAGGCTCGGGCTCGACCGGCTGCTGGACGAGCCCGTCGGCGCGGCGCAGGTAGATCGTGAAGGCGGAGCCGATGCCGAGCTCGCTCTCGACGGCGACATAGCCACCGCTCTGCTTGACGATGCCGTAGACCGTGGCGAGCCCGAGTCCGGTCCCCTTGCCGGCCTCCTTGGTCGTGAAGAACGGCTCGAAGATCTGGCGGAGCGTCTGCTCGTCGATCCCCTCGCCGGTGTCGCGCACGGCCAGGGTCACGTAGTGGCCGGGCTCGATCGAGTCGTCGTTCTCGCCGACGTCGCAGTTCGCCGTCGCGATCGTGATCCCGCCGCCGTTCGGCATCGCGTCGCTCGCGTTGACGACGAGGTTCATCACGACCTGGTGGAGCTGCCCGGGGTCGGCCTCGATCGGGCCGAGACCCGGGTCGAGCTGCATCGTCAGGGTGACGTCCTCGCCGAGCAGTGGCCGCAGCATCGCCTCGAGCTCGAGCACGACGTCGTTCAGGTTGAGCAGCTCGGGCATCAGCACCTGCTTGCGGCTGAAGGCGAGCAGCTGGCGCGTCAGCAGCGCTGCTCGGTCGGTGGCCTTGCGGATCTCGTCGAGATCACCGCGGAGCGTCGAGCCGGTCTCCGCCTGCTCGAGCGCGAGCGCCGTGTAGCCGCCGATCGCGGTCAGCATGTTGTTGAAGTCGTGGGCGACGCCGCCGGCGAGCCGGCCGATCGCCTCGAGCTTCTGGCTCTGACGCAGCTGCTCCTCGAGCTGGCGCTGCTCGGTCACGTCCTCGGCCATCCCGATCACGTAGGCGGGCTTGCCGTCCGCGTCGCGGACGAGTGCAGTGGCGAGGTGGGCGACGACCGTCGCGCCCGACTTGGTCACGAAGCTCGCTTCGCGGCGGTACGAGTCCCGCTCGCCCCGGATCAGCTGGCCGAACGCCTCGTCGCCGTGATCGGCGTCGTCGGGGTGCCGGAACGTCGTCGGCAGCCTGCCGATCATCTCCTGCTCGGAATAGCCGAACAGCGACTCCGCCGAGCGGTTGGCGGAGAGGATCTTGCCCGTGCGGTCGAAGAGCATGATCGCGGTGGGCGCCGCGGCGAACATCGTCCGGGAACGCTCCTCGCTCTCGCGCAGCAGCGCCACGGTCGAGAGCGAGCGGTGGGCGAGGGCGAGCGGTGCGATCAGGACCGGCAGGATCCAGGGGTTGAAGAGCACGGACGCGCCGATGGCGATCCCGAGCGCCGCGAGCACGAGCTCCATCGTGAGACCGGTGGCGGAGAAGAGGCCGCTCTGCCGGAAGCTGTGGCCGCGGCCGAGGCGCAGCATCACCGCCAGCAGCAGGTGGTTGACGGCGACGAAGACGACTGCCGCTGCGAGACCGGCGGCGGCGAAGCCGAGGTCGGTGTCGGTGCGGACGAGGTCGACCGCGGCCCACGCGGCGAGCGTGCTCAACATGTAGTTGGCGACGTTGAAGAGGCCGATGTACCAGGCGTAGCGGTCGCGGAGCCACTGCGGGACGAGCATCACGAGCACGAGTGGGACGAGCAGTGCCGGCGGGAGCACGAGCGTGCCTGCGACGACGAATGCCGGCGCGGCGTGGAGGCTGTGATTACGGCCGACTGCGACCCGGAACATCGGTGCGACCGCCGCGAGTGGCAGCAGCAGCGCGGCGCGCCACCACTCGTAGCCGGCGGGGATGCCGTCGCTCAGGGCTGCCACCGCGGCGACGGCGGCCAGGACCTCGATCAGAGCGGCGTAGGCGGACGCTGAAGCCGGCAGTCGGCCAACGCGCCTGGTCTGCCAACCTGCCTGCTCCGCCACTGCGGGACCGTTCATCTGCTGCCGCACCTCGTCAAGGTAGCCCTCACCTGACAATCGGCAGCGGAGCGAGCGCGGCGGTACCCCCAAGTGGGGTACCGCCGCCTATTTCGATGCGGGTAGTCGAGCTTTCCCGCTCGGCTGCGGTCCTAGCGGAGCGCGCTCGCCTTGTAACGAGAGCTCCAGTCGGCCTTCGGAGCGATCCGGCCGGACGACCAGTCGGCCTTCGGCGCGATCTTGCTCGACGACCAGTCGGCGGCCGGCTTCGTGACACCGGACGACCAGTCGGCTGCGAACCCTGCGGTCGGCACGATCGCGGCGATTGCGAACGCGGCCGAGCACAGAACGATCCTGACGCGCTTCGACGGAGCCAGCGGCTCGATCTTTCCCATGGTGTGTCCCCCTTGGCGGCTGAGTGAACATGTGCACCCCCGCACATGACGACGTCGCCAGTGTTGATGAGAGTTGACGACGGCTGAATCCCCGGAACGGCGTTGCGGCTGTCCCCGGCGGGGGGTCGGGACGGTAGCCGATTCGGGGTAGGTCCCAGGTCCTAGTCGAGCGCGTCCCGCAGCGAGCGGACGTATGCCCGCAGCGACGCGGGTCCGGCCTCGGCCGCTTCGAGCGCCTGCGAGCCGACGACGACGCCGTCCGTGAGCTCGGCGGCGGCGCGGGCGTCTGCCGGCGTCGAGATCCCGAAGCCGGCGTAGAGCGGCACACCAGGTGCCGCGAGCCGCGCGCGCTCGGCCAGCTGCGCGAGCGACGTGGACAGTCCAGTGCGCGCACCGGTGGTGCCCGTGACGGTGACGAGATAGAGCCAGCCGTCCGTGTTCGCGCCTGCGAGCCGGAGGCGCTCGTCGGTCGAGGTCGGCGCCACGAGCTGGACGCGGCGAAGGCCGGGGCGGTCGCCGGCCGGGAGGTCGGCGACGATCAGGCTGGCGGCGCCGGCCGACCGCGCGTCCTCCGCGAAGCGCTCCCACCCATAGGCCTCGAGGAGCGACGAGTAGGTCATCGGGACGAGCGGCACCTCGACGCGCTCACGCACGGCCGCGAGGCACTCGAGACAGGCCCGTGTCCGCATCCCCTGTGCGAGCGCCTTCTCGGCGGCGCGGCGGACCACCGGGCCGTCGGCGAGCGGGTCGGAGAAGGGGAAGCCGAGCTCGACCAGGTCGGCGCCGCCCTCGACCGCCGCCTCCGCCAGCTCGGGCGTGTCCGGGCCGGACATCAGGTAGATCGCGAGCGTCTTGCTCATTCGGCGCGCGCCAGGACCTCGGCCAGGTCCTTGTCGCCGCGGCCCGAGAGGCAGACCACGATCAGCTCGCCGTCGACGTCAGCGACGCGCGCGAGCGCGTGCGACGGCTCGAGCGCCGGGATGATCCCCTCGGTCCGTGTCAGGCGGCGAAAGGCGTCGAGCGCCTCGTCGTCGGTCGTCCCGACGTAGCGGGCACGGCCGGTGTCGCGCAGATGCGCGTGCTCAGGCCCGACACCGGGATAGTCGAGCCCGGCGGAGATCGAGTGCGCATCCGCGATCTGCCCGTCCTCGTCGGCGAGCACGGAGGAGCGCGACCCGTGGAGCACGCCGGCGCGGCCGGTGCCGAGGCTCGCCGCTCCGGCCGCCTCGACGCCGACGATCTCGACCTCGGCGTCGTCGAGGAAGCCGGCGAACATCCCGATCGCGTTCGAGCCGCCGCCGACGCAGGCGATCACGGCGTCCGGCAGGCGGCCCTCCACTTCGAGGATCTGGGCGCGTGACTCGCGGCCGATCACGGCCTGCAGCTCGCGCACGATCGCCGGATAAGGAGCCGGGCCGACGCAGGAGCCGATCAGATAGTGCGTCGTCTCGACGTTCGTGATCCAGTCGCGGATCGCCTCGCTCGTCGCCTCCTTCAAGGTCTTCGTCCCGAACTCGACCGGGCGCACCTCGGCGCCGAGCAGGCCCATCCGCTCGACGTTCGGCTTCTGGCGGCGCATGTCCTCGGCGCCCATGTAGACGACGCAGTCGAGCCCGAAGCGCGCGCAGACGGTGGCCGCCGCGACGCCGTGCTGGCCGGCGCCCGTCTCGGCGACGATCCGCTGCTTCCCGAGGCGCCGCGCGAGCACGGCCTGGCCGAGCGCGTTGTTGAGCTTGTGCGCGCCGGTGTGGAGCAGGTCCTCGCGCTTGAGATAGAGCCGCCGGTCCGGCGCGAACCGCTCGGCGCGTGTGAGCGGCGTCGGGCGGCCGGCGTAGTTCCGGGCGAGCTCGTCCAGTTCGGCGCGGAAGCCCCCGTCCGCGAGCGCCTCCTCCCACGCGGCCGTGAGCTCGTCGAGCGCCGGGATCAGGGTCTCGGGGACGTAGCGGCCGCCGTAGGCACCGTAGGTCTCGGTCACGATCGTGCCGCCTCGACGTACGCGCGCACCTTGGCCGGATCCTTGATCCCCGGGGCGGATTCCAGCCGCGAGGCGGCGTCGACCGCCCACGGGCGGACGCGCCTGATCGCCTCGGCGACGTTGTCCGCGGCGAGCCTGCCCGCGAGCATCACCCGTCCCGGCTCGGCGGCCGCGCGGTCCCAGTGGCCCGGATCCTCTTCCTCCCACGGCAGGTCGAGCAGGCGGGCGACCTGCTCGCCGCCGCGCAGGAGCACGCCGTTGCGGCCGCGGATCCGGCCCTCCTCGCGCTCGTGCACCTGGTCGACCGGCGCACCGCTCGTGCCCGCCTCGCCGACCCAGACCGCCACCGCGAGCAGCTCGTCCGGAACCGGCAGGACGTCCTTCGCCGCCCGGGGGCTCTCCGGCGCGAGGACGAAACCGGCCAGGTCCGCACCCGCCTCCGCCGCGACGGCGACGTCCTCCTCGCGCGTGAGGCCGCAGACCTTGACCAGTGGACGCCGGAGCAGCTCGCGCAGCTCGGCGGCCGGGTCGGGCGCCTGCATCAGCGTCGAGCCGACGAGGATCGCGTCGGCGCCGGCGAGCTCGGCCGCGGCGCCCTGCGCGCGGGTGCGGATGCCGCTCTCGGCGATCGCGATCCGGTCGGCGGGGATGCGGGCGACGAGCGCGAGCTGCGTCTCGCGGTCGATCTCGAACGTCGAGAGGTCGCGGGCGTTGACGCCGATCACCGGCGCGCCGACGATCACGGCCCGCTCGAGCTCGTCGGCGTCGTGCGCCTCGACGAGCGTGTCGAGGCCGAGCTCGCCGGCCAGCCTCGTCAGCGCACGGACCTGGTCGTCGTCGAGGTCGCGCAGGAGCAGGAGCACGGCATCGGCTCCGGCCTCCTTGGCGGTCCGCAGGTGCTCCTCGGTCGAGAAGAACCCCTTCGCGAGCAGCGGCACGCCGGTGCTCGCGCGCGCCGCGCGGAGGTCGTCCCAGGTGCCGCCGAAGCGCTCGTCGACGAGGACGGAGACCGCCGCGGCGCCGGCCGCTGCATACTCCCGCGCGATCCGCGCGGGGTCGGCGTCGGGACGGATGTCGCCGAGTGACGGCGAGCGCCGTTTGATCTCGGCGATCGCACCGAGCCCGGGGCCGGCGAGCGCGTCGCTAAACCGCATTCGTGAACCTCGCCAGGTCGTCCAGCCGGGCAGCCGCGGTGCCGGAGTCGACGGCCGTCCGGGCCAGCTCGAGCCCCTCGCGGAGATCCTCGGCGTGCCCCGCCGCTGCGATCGCGCCGGCGGCATTGAGCAGGATCGCGTCGCGCCGGCCGCCGTTCGCGCCGGCAAAGACCTCGCGGATCGCCTGCGCGTTCTCGGCCGGCGAGCCGCCGCGCAGCTCAGCGGGGTCGCAGCGCTCGACGCCGAGCTCGAGCGGGTCGATCACGCGTGGGTGCACCTCTCCGTCGACGACCTCGCAGACGTCGTTCGGCCCGGCCGGGGAGAGCTCGTCGATCCCGAAGGCGCCGTGGACGACGAAGGCGCGGCGGGCGCCGAGCTGCGCCAGCACGTCCGCGATCGTCTGCACGAGCGGCTTCGAGTAGACGCCGATCACCTGGGCGCGCGCGCCGGCGGGGTTCGTGAGCGGGCCGAGCACGTTGAACACGGTACGCGCGGCGAGCTCGCGGCGGACGGGCGCGGCGTGACGCATCGCCGGGTGGTGCGACGGCGCGAACATGAAGCCGAACCCGAGCTCGTCGATCGACTGCGCGATCCGCTCCGGCGGCTGCTCGAGCTGGAAGCCGAGCGCTTCGAGCACGTCCGCCGATCCGGACGCCGAGGAGACGGCGCGGTTCCCGTGCTTGGCGACGCCCGCGCCGGCCGCCGCGGCGACGATCGCGGCCGCGGTCGAGATGTTGATCGTGCTGGCTCCGTCGCCGCCCGTGCCCGCCGTGTCGACGAGGTCGTCGCGCTGCGGATGCACCGGCAGCACGTGGTCGCGCATCGCCTCCGCGCAGCCGGCGATCTCGTCCGCGGTCTCGCCCTTCAGGCGCAGCGCGACGAGGAAGCCGCCCATCTGCGCCGGGGTGGCGTCGCCGCGCATGATCTCGCTCATCACCTCGCGGCAGCGGGCGCGGCCGAGGTCCTTGCCGTCGAGCAGGTCGGCCAGCGCCTCCTGGATCAACGCCGCTCCAGGAAGTTGCGGCCCAGCTCCGGGCCGAGCGGCGTCAGCACCGACTCGGGATGGAACTGGACGCCCTCGATCGGGAGCGCGCGGTGGCGCACTCCCATCACCTCGCCGTCGGGCGTCCGGGCGGTGACCTCCAGCTCGTCCGGCACCGTGAGCGCGGCGAGCGAGTGGTAGCGGCCGGCCTCGAAGGGGTCGGGCAGGCCCGCGAAGACGCCCTTGCCGTCGTGCTCGACCGGGGACGACTTCCCGTGCAGGAGCGCCTTCGCCTGGCCGATGTCGCCGCCGAACGCCTCGACGATCGCCTGGTGGCCGAGACAGACGCCGAGCGTCGGCACCTGCGGGCCGAGACGCCGGATCAGCTCGACCGAGACGCCGGCGTCCTCGGGCCGGCCGGGGCCGGGGGAGACGACGAGGTGCGTCGGTTCGAGCGCCTCGGCCTCGTCGACCGTGATCGCGTCGTTGCGGAAGACGCGCACCTCGACCCCGAGCTCCTGGAACAGGTGGACGAGGTTGTAGGTGAAGCGTAGTCGTAGTTGTCGAGCATCAGCAGCATCGTCAGGCGCCTTCCTCTGCGCCAGGTCGATCGCGGCTTCGAGCGCGGCGAGCTTCGACAGGCACTCGCGGTGCTCCGCCTCCGGATCCGAGTCTGCCACGATCCCCGCGCCCGCCTGCAGCCGCGCGACACCGTCCGCGAGGACGATCGTCCTGATCGCGATGCACGTGTCCATCTCCCCACCCGGGAGCACGTAGCCGACGGCGCCGGCGTACGGCCCGCGGCGATAGCCCTCGAGCTCGGACACGATCTGCATCGCACGGACTTTCGGGGCGCCGGAGACCGTCCCGGCCGGGAAGCAGGCGCGGAGGAGGTCGAAGGCCGAGATGCCTTCCTGCAGCTCGCCGGTCACCTCGGAGACGAGGTGCGTCACGTGCGAGAAGCGCTCGGGCTCGAGGAAGCGCGCGACCTTGACGCTCGCCGGCTTGCAGACGCGCGAGAGGTCGTTGCGGCCGAGATCGACGAGCATCACGTGCTCGGCGCGGTCCTTCTCGGAGGCGAGCAGCCGCTCGGCGTCCCCCTCGCCGGGATGCGTCGTGCCGGCGATCGGGTTCAGGCTCGCGCGGCCGTCCTCGCACTTGACGAGCGTCTCCGGCGACGAGCCGATCAGCGCCAGGCCGCCGAGCTCGAGCAGGAAGAGGTAGGGGGAGGGATTGACCCGGCGCAGCGCCCGGTAGAGCTCGAGCGCCGAGGCGGACGTCGTCCGCTCCGCCCGCTGCGAGAGCACGACCTGGAACGCATCCCCGGCGCGGATGTACTCGCGGATCCGCTCCACGCCCTGTTCGTACGTGGCCTGGTCGGGCGTGCGCCGCATGGTTGAGCGCTCCGAGGGGAGCTTGTGTTTCTGAAACACAAGCTCCTTCTCGAGCCGGGCGGCGATCTCGTCCGCGTCGCCCGCCAGCACCTCCGCCGTGCCGCTGCCGTGGTCGAAACGGACGAGCGTCTCGGCGACGACGAAGCGGCTCTCCGGGAGCTCCGGGCCGTCGGCCGGGAGCGGCACCGTCGGCTCGAGCTTCGCGACGTGGTCGTACGCGAGATAGCCGACGACCGGCGCGTGGAGCGCCTCCGCCTCCTCGAACGAGACGAGCCGCGTGCCCGAGCCGATGAAGGAGTGGCGCCCGAGCCGGCCGTGCTCGACGGACTCGAGCAGGAAGCTCGCCGCCGCGCCCTCGCGCAGGCGCAGGTAGGCGCCGAGCGGGGTCAGCAGGTCCGTCGTGATGCTCACGGTCGGGCGACCGTAGCGGCAGCCCTAGACTCTCCGCAATGTCCGTCCCCGCGACCCTCGACGCGCTCCTTCGGGCACACGGCCCGTCCGGGCACGAGCAGCTCGCGTACGGCGCGGTCCGCGACGCGCTCGAGGGCATCGCTGAGATCGAGACCGACTCGGTCGGGAACCTGATCGCGCGCCGCCGCGGCGACGGGCCGCTGCTGGCGCTCTTCGCCCATCTGGACGTGATCGGCGCCGCCGTCGCGCACATCGCCGAGGACGGCCTGATCGCCGTGCACCAGCTCGGCCACTGGCGCGCGAACGTCGCCTACGGCCAGCGCGTCGAGATCCGGACGAAGGACGGCGCCGTCCCCGGCGTGATCGCGCGCAAGGTGAAGGACAACGAGAAAGTCGAGTGGGGGCAGCTCTACGTCGACATCGGCGCCAAGGACGGCCCGGAGGCGCGCGCGCTGGTCGCGACCGGGGATCCGATGGTGCTCGACGCGCCGCCGCTCGAGCTGGCGCACGGGCGGCTGGCGTCGCGGACGCTGGACAACCGCGCCGGCGTCTACGTCGCGCTCGAGACGCTGCGGCGCGCCGAGGGCGCGCACGTCGCCGTCGTGGCAGCCGCCCAGGAGGAGCTCGGCGCCCACGGCGCGATGGCGGCGGCGCACGGGCTTCGGCCGGCCGTCGCGATCGCGATCGACGTCACGTACGCGACCGACGTTCCGGCAGACGACCCGGCGACCGGCGGTCACCACACGCTCGGCGGCGGCGCTGCGATCTTCCGCGGGCCGGCCGTCAATCCACGCGTGTTCGAGCTCCTCGTCGAGGCGGCGCGCGAGGAGGGGATCGACCACACGATCGAGGCCGGCGCGAAGACGTACACCGACGCGGACGTCACCTTCGCCTCCCGCGAAGGGATCCCGACAGGCCTCGTCTCGATCCCGCTCCGGAACATGCACTCGCCGATCGAGATCGTCCAGCTGAGCGACCTCGAGGCGTGCATCCGCGTGCTGACCGCGTTCGCGGCGCGATTGCGGCCGGACGAGACGTACGCCCGGTAGATTCAGAGCATGTCCCGCTCGGTGATCGTCTCTGCTGTTCGCACGCCCTTCGGCAAGCTCGGCGGCGGCCTCGCCGGCTACCAGGCGACCGAGCTCGGCTCGATCGTGATCAAGGCGGCGATGGAGCGGATCGGGCTCGAGGCGGACGAGCCGCAGTACACGATCATGGGCCAGGTGCTCCAGGGCGGCGCCGGCCAGGCGCCCGCACGCCAGGCCGCCATCGGCGCCGGCCTGCCGAAGGAGACGCCGGCCGACACGATCAACAAGGTCTGCGCCTCCTCGATCCGCGCCGTCGAGATCGCGGACTCGATGGTGCGCGCAGGCGAGGCGGAGGTGATCGTCACCGGCGGGATGGAGTCGATGTCGAACGCGCCCTACCTGCTCAAGAAGGCCCGCTTCGGGTACCGGCTCGGCCACGGTGAGCTGCTCGACTCGATGATCTTCGACGGGCTCACCGACGCCTACGACCAGCTGCACATGGTCCAGCACAACTCGCTCGTCTCGCGCGAGCTCGGGATCAGCCGCGACGAGCAGGACGCGTGGGCTCTCCGCTCGCAGCAGCGCGCAGCGGCCGCACAGGAAGAGGGACGATTCGAGGACGAGATCGTGCCCGTCGGCGGCGTCGTCGCGGACGAGGCGATCCGCCGCGACACGACCGCGGAGTCGCTCGCGAAGCTGAAGCCGGTCTTCGATCCCGAAGGGACGACCACGGCCGGCAATGCGCCCGGCGTGAACGACGGCGCCTCCTGCGTGATCGTCACGTCGGAGGAGTTCGCGCAGCGGCGCGGGCTCGAGATCCTGGCGACGATCGTCGCGCAGGGCTGGGTCGCCGACGAGTTCGCGTACCTCGTGCGGACGCCGGCGAACGCGGCCGCCAAGGCGTTCGAGAAGTCGGGGAAGTCGATCGACGACGTCAAGCGCGTCGAGATCAACGAGGCCTTCGCGTCGGTGGCGCTCAACTCGACGCGGCTGCTCGGCGCGGACGAGGAGATCGTGAACGTCAACGGCGGTGCGGTCGCGCTCGGGCACCCGATCGGCGCCTCCGGCGGCAGGATCGTGGGGACGATGGTGCACGAGCTCAGGCGCAACGGCGGCGGGCTGGGCCTCGCCGCGATCTGCTCCGGCGGCGGCCAGGGCGATGCGCTCCTGATCGACGTCTAGGAGGCCTGGCGTTGCGCCGGAACTCGGCCGTGGGCGCGCTCCTGGTGCTGCTCTCGCTCGCCCTCGCCGCCGATGCCTATGCCTGCTCGTGCAGACCGGTCGACCTCCAGCGCGACCTGCCCACGGCCGACGGAGCGTTCATCGGGACGGTGCTGGAGCGAAGCGTCAGCGGCCAGACCGCGACCTATCGCTTCCGGGTCGAGCAGGTCTACAGGGGCAACGTCGAGAACCGCGCCGAGGTCGTCACGCCTGTCGGCGGTGCGGCGTGCGGTCTCGAGCTCGCCGTCGGCGACCGTGTCGGCCTCCTGCTGGAACGAGACGGCAACGTCTGGCGGTCGGGCCTCTGCTCGCAGGTCGACCCGGCCGACTTCCTCGCGCTGACGAACGTCCAGGACAACACCCTGCCGCCGATCAACTGGGGCGGGATCGTGGTCGGCGTGCTCGTGCTCGGCGCCGGCACGTTCTTCCTCATCCGCAAGGCGCGCACCTACAGGCGCTTGCGGTAGCGCAGCTCGGTCACGGCGGCGCCCTGGAACTGGTCGAGCTTGCTGCCGCCGTCGTGCTCCCAGCCGGCGGCCCGGTAGAAGCGCTCGCCGCGCTCGTTCCCCGCGAGCACCCAGAGCACGGCCTCGCGAAAGCCCGACGAGCGCATCGACTCCTCGGCCCGTTGCAACAGCGCGCGCCCGATCCCGCGATCCCAGCGCGACGGGTGGAGGTAGATCGCGTAGAGCTCGGCCTCCCGCTCCATCTCAACGTCCCGTGCTGCTCCGACGCTCGCGAAGCCGACCACTTCGCCGCTGTCCTCGACGACGAAGGTCGCGCTGCCCGGCCCGGGCGTCCGGGCGAGCCCTTCCCGCCAGAGCCGCTGCCTCGCCGCGACGTCGAACGCCGCGACCGCCTCGTCCGGTATCAGCCCCGTGTAGGCGGCTCGCCACGTCTCGACCTGGATCCGGCCGATCTCGTCGGCGTCAGCCGCGCCGGCCAGCCGCACCGTCACCATCAGCCGAGTCTAGGGAACGAGGATGGTGGTCGGCTTCGCCGTGCGAATGTGACCGACGACCCGTCCGCCTGCGACGTCGACGACCGCGAAACGGGTGCTGTTGCCGCTGCCGACGTACGCCCAGCGGCCGGCCGTCTGCACATAGCCCGTGTCGGTGCCCTGGAGGACGGTGAACCGCTTGGTGGCGTCGAGGCGATAGCCGCCGAGCTCGTCGCGGCCGTAGGTGAGGAGCGTGCTCCCGGCGCGGGCCGCCTCGAGCGCGAACGCGTCCAGCATCCGCTCCGTTCCGGTCGCGACGTTCAGGAGCCGGACGCCGATCGAGCTCGGTCCTTCCGGCCCCAGCGTCGAGCCCCAGAGCGCGATCGTGTCCCCACGGAGCCAGACCGCCGACCGATGCCAGCCGTGGACGAGCTTCGCCGCCTTCTGGGTCGTGCGGTTGACGATCGGCCTCCCGGTCACGGCCATCGTCTCGAGCTGGATCTCGGCCAGGCGGTCGACGCCGACCACGACCGCCCGCGAGCCGTTCGCGGCGAGGGCGGGCGACGCCTGGCGGCCCGCCGCTCCTGCCGCGGCCGGCGGCGCAAATCCCGCGACGATCCCGTCCAGGGCCACCGTGCGCACCGTCCCGTCGGCCTCGACGACGGCGAGTTGCGCCGTGCCTACCCGGCCGCGCGGCGCGAGCAGCGTCAGGAGGCGGTTCCCCACGCGGACGACGCCGAGTGCGAGCCCGGGCAGCGATTCGCGGTGCAGGACACGGCGCGCCGCGGGATCGACGACGACCACCTCGGCCGTCTCGCCGCCGACGAGAACGACGAGCCGGTCGGGCGCCGACCAGATCCCCTTGAAGGCGGAGGCGCCCCCGAGCCACATCAGCCCGGCCGGTCGCAAGCCGTCCAGGCGCACGAATCGCAGCCGGCCGTTCTCGCCGCCGCCGATCGCGGCGAGCGCACCGTCGGGAGAGGTGGCGAGGATGTCGGCGGGCGCGCCGCCGACGTTCAGGACCGCGGAACCCACCGGACGCATCGTCGTCGGCGAGACCCAGCGAAGCTTGCCGCCGCCGGCCTGCCATTCGACGGCCAGCACTCGCTCCGGCTTCGCGACGCCTGCCGCCGCCGTGCCGGCGAGGACGGCGATGAGGAGCAGTCCGGTGAGCAGTCGCTTCATGCGAGATGTACACCGGAACCCCGTCCTGGGGTCCCGGCTAGGCTCACCGAAGTATGGACTTCGAGCACGTTCTTGTCGCCGGCGCGGGGCAGATGGGAGCCGGGATCGCCCAGGTCGTCGCCGGGTCGGGACGGCGCGTGTCCCTCTACGACGCGGCGCCGGGCGCGACCGAGCGCGGGCTCGCAGCGATGCGGAAGAGCCTCGAGAAGCTCGCGGAGAAAGGCGGCTCCGATCCCGACGAGGTGCTGGCGCGGGTGACCGCAGTCGAGGACATCGTCCCCGCGGATCTCCTGATCGAGGCGGTGATCGAGGACGCGGCGGTGAAGGAGGATCTCTTCCGGCGTGCCGACGAGGTGCTGCCGGAGAGCGCCGTGCTCGCATCGAACACCTCCTCGATCCCGATCACCTCGCTCGCCGCGGTCACGGGCCGTCCCGAGCGCGTGATCGGGATGCACTTCTTCAACCCGGTGCCGGTGCTGAAGCTCGTCGAGGTGATCCGCGCCGTCCAGACCTCCGACGAGACCGCGGCGGCGATCACGAAGCTGGCGGAGGAGCTCGGCAAGGTGCCGGCGCAGGCGAACGACTTCCCCGGCTTCGTCTCGAACCGGATCCTGATGCCGTTCATCAACGAAGCCGCGTACGCGCTGATGGAGGGCGTCGCCGAGCCGGAGGCGATCGACACGATCGCGAAGCTCGGCTTCGCGCATCCGATGGGGCCGCTGGCGCTCGCGGACCTGATCGGCCTCGACACCTGCGTCGCGATCATGGAGGTCCTCCACGACGGGCTCGGCAACCCGAAGTACGCGCCGTGCCCGCTGCTGCGGCAGTACGTCCAGGCCGGGCGGCTCGGCCGCAAGTCGGGCCAGGGCTTCTACTCGTACTCGTGAGCGGCGAGCTGCGGGCCTGGCTGGACGCGGGCAACGGCTCGGACGAGGACTTCGTCGACACCGTCTTCGCGCTCGTGCTGCGGCGCGAGCCCGAGCCCGACGCGCGCGAGCGGGCGCTCGCGAAGCTCAAGGAGGGGACGCTGTCACGCGCCACGCTCGTGCACGAGCTCTCCGGCGCGCCGGAGTTCGAGCGGATCAGGCTGCTCGACGACGGGATCGCATTCGCCCGCGGCGCGCGTGAGCGGGGTGAGCGGCCGCGCTGGCTGCAAGGGCCGCCGGGGACCGACGAGCGCGTCGTCGAGGTCCCGTGGGTGCTTTCGCGGCTCACGGGCGAGCGCGCGCTCGAGGTGGGCTACGCGTTCGCGGAGCCGCCGTACCTCGCGGCGCTGCTGCGGGCCGGCTTCGCCGAGCTGACCGGCGTCGACCTCGCCGAGGCCGACGTCCCGGGGCTGACCGGCGTCCAGGCCGACGTGCGCGACCTGCCCTTCGACGACCAGGCGTTCGACCTCGTCCTCTGCGTCTCGACGCTCGAGCACGTCGGCGCCGACAACAGCGGCTACGGGCTCGACGCGGAAGACGACGGCGCCTCGCGCCTGACTGCACTCCGCGAGCTTCGCCGCGTGCTCACGCGCGCGGGCCGCCTCTTGATCACGGTCCCGTGCGGCGAGCCGGGCGACTACGGCTGGTTCCACCAGGACGACGTCCGCGGCTGGACGAGGCTCTTCACCCGGGCCGGGTTCTTCGTCGAGGAGCAAGAGGTCTACGAGCTGACCGAGGAAGGGTGGCGGGCGTCGCCGGAGCTCGTCACGGCCGGCCTTCGCTACGGCGAGCGCGGCCCCGCGGCGTCGGCGGTCCTCTGCGCGGAGCTCTCGCCGCGGCGCCTGCGGCGCCTCCTCACACCCGACGGGATCGAGCGCACGGCCCGCCGTCGCGCGCCCGCGCCGCTCCGTAGGCTGCGCCGGCTCCCCCGAACGGGGTAGGTCTGGCTCAAGGTTTGGTCCCAGTGACCGATACCTTTGTCGACAAGGCTTTTCGATCCGGGGGGAAACGAATGCGCCTGCTGCTTGTTGACGACGATGCCGGGTTCCGCCAACTCCTGAGGACGACCTTCGAGGACGTCCAGGTCGAGGTGGACGAGGCCGGAAGTGCCGCCGAGGCCGAGTCGCGCATTTCGGCGTTGCGTCCCGACGTGATCGTGCTGGACGTCGGCATGCCCGGTATGGACGGGCTCGCGTTCTGCCGCGAGCTGAAGTCCAGCGAGGACACGCGTGAGATCAGCGTCGTCCTGCTGACAGGAATGGACGATGTGGAGGACGTGGCCGGCGCAGCCGGCGCGGACGCGCTGCTGTTGAAGCCGTTCCGGCCACTCGAGCTGCTCGGCGTCGTGGAGCGCCTTGCGGGCGCCGGCGTGGGGGCGCCGATGCGCCGCGTCATTGGCCGCTCAGACGAGGAGCAGCTCGTCCTCTACGCCCGCGACCTCCGCCATCTCGTCGAGATCGAGCGCGCGCAGCGCGGTCTGCTCGAGAGCGCGTACAAGGAGACGGTGTCGGCGCTCGCGAGCGCGCTCGGGACGAAGGACACGGGCACGCGCCAGCACTCGCAGCGGGTGCAGCGCTACGCGCTCGAGCTGACGCGGGCGATCGATCCCGAGCTCGCCGACGACCCGGCGCTCGAGTACGGCTTCCTCCTGCACGACATCGGCAAGATCGGCGTGCCCGACCAGATCCTGCTCAAGCCGGTCGAGCTGAACGAGTCCGAGTGGCGGGTGATGAGGGCGCACACCCTCCTCGGCGCGCAGATGATCAGCGGCGTCGCCTTCCTGCACGACGCCGGCGTCCAGGTCGTTCGCTCGCACCACGAGCGCTGGGACGGGGCGGGCTACCCGGACGGGCTTGCGGGCGAGGAGATCCCGCTCGGCGCCCGGATCTTCGCCGTCGCCGACGCGGTCGACGCGATCACGAATCACCGGCCCTACCGTGCCGCCCGCAGCTGGCGCGACTGCCGCCGCGAGATCGTCTCCGAGAAGGGGAAGCAGTTCGATCCGATGGTCGTCGATGCCTTCTGCGACCGCGAGTACGTGCTGCACGAGATCCGCAGGGAGTTCCTGGCCGCCGCGTAGACTGGCGGGCGATGGACTTCGCCCTGACCGCGGACCAGCGGGAGATCCAGGCGCTCGCGCGCGAGGTGGCGCAGGCGGAGATCGAGCCGAACGCCGCCGCCTGGGACCGGGAGCACCGCTTCCCGACCGACCTGTACGACAAGCTCGGCGAGCTCGGGCTGATGGGCGTCTGCGTGCCGTCCGAGTACGGCGGCGCCGGGGCCGACTTCCTCTCCTACATCCTCGTGCTCGAGGAGCTCTCGCGCGCCGATGCCGGCGTCGGCGTCACCGTCGCGGTGCACACGAGCGCGTGCACGCTGCCGATCCTCGCGTTCGGCACCGACGAGCAGCGTGAGCGCTTCGTCCCTCCGCTCGCGCACGGGGAAGCTCTCGGCGCCTTCGCGCTCACCGAGCCGGAGGCCGGCTCCGACGCGGGCTCGATCCGCACGCGGGCGGATGCCGACGGCGACGGCTGGACGATCACCGGCGCGAAGCAGTGGATCACGAACGGCAGCTACGCGGGCACGTTCCTCACGTTCGCCCGCAGCGAGCCCGAGATCGAGGGCGCGCGCGGCGTCTCCGCGTTCCTGCTCGACGCCGACCAGGTGCGGGTGACGCGCGAGGAGGAGAAGCTCGGGCTGAACTCGTCCTCGACCGTCGATCTCGTGATCGAGGGCGCTCAGGTCGGGCGCGACCGGCTCCTGCACGAGGAGGGACGCGGCTTCGCGATCGCGATGTCCACCCTCGACGGCGGCCGGATCGGGATCGCCGCGCAGGCACTCGGGATCGCGCAGGCCGCCTACGACGTCGCCCGCGAGTACGCGAAGGAGCGGCGCACCTTCGGCAAGCGGATCGCCGAGCACCAGGCGATCCAGTTCAAGCTCGCGGACATGTCGACCGAGATCGACGCGGCGCGGCTGCTCGTCTACCGGGCCGCGTGGTTGAAGGAGCAGGGCGAGCCGCACACCGAGGCGGGCGCGAAGGCGAAGCTCTTCGCCTCGGAGATGGCCCGCCGCCAGACGGCGGAGGCGATCCAGATCCTCGGCGGGTACGGCTACACGAAGGAGTTCCCGGTCGAGCGCTACTACCGCGACGCCAAGATCACCGAGATCTACGAGGGGACGAGCGAGATCCAGCGCCTGGTGATCGCGCGCAAGATCCTCGACCTCCAGCGTGAGGCTGTATCTGCTTGAAACGCCGAGCATCTGACGAGCCCGTCCGCCTGACGCGGATCTACACCCGCGGCGGCGACCAGGGCGAGACCTCGCTCGGCGACGGCTCGCGGGTGTCCAAGCTCGACTGCCGGATCGGTGCGTTCGGCACCGTCGACGAGCTCAACTCCGCCATCGGCGTCGTGCTCGCCGGCGACGTGCCGGAGGTCATGCGCGAGCCGCTCACCCGGATCCAGAACGAGCTCTTCGACGTCGGCGCCGATCTCTCCGTGCCGTGGGGCGTCACCGACCGGCTCCGCGTCGAGCAGCCGATGATCGACGCGCTCGAGCAGCTCTGCGACGACTTCAACGCCGACCTGCCGGAGCTGCGCAGCTTCGTCCTGCCGGGCGGCACCGAGGCCGCCGCGCGGCTCCACGTCGCGAGGACGATCTGCCGCCGCGCCGAGCGCGACGTCCTGCTCGGGGCGCAGGAGGTCGATCTGAACCCGCTCGTGCTCCGCTACCTGAACCGGCTCTCCGACCTGCTCTTCATCCTCGCCCGCGCGGCGAACGCGGGCGGCGAGGAGCCGCTGTGGAAGCCTGGGAGCTCGCGCTAGCACTCGCAGGCTCGTTCGTCGCCGGCTACGTCGGCTCGATGCTGGGACTCGTGCTCGGGACGCTGCGCCTCCCGCTGATCGTGGCGCTGACCGGCAGCCCGGTCGCGGCCGCGGGAACCAACATCGCCATCTCGGCCGCATCGGCCGGAGCCGGCGCGATTCGCCACGCACGCGAGCGCCGCGTCGACTGGCGGGTCGTCGCGTGGATGGCGCCGCCGTCCGTCCTCGGCGCGATCCTCGGCGCTCTCGCCGCCGGCGACGTCTCGGAGCGGCTGCTCGACGCCGCCATCGCCGCGGTGCTGGTCTGGAGCGGGATCGATCTCGCGCTTCGGCCGGTGCACGCGCGGACACGCGAGCGCCTGCGGCTCTGGCCGGCAGTCGCCTCGGGCGCCGGCATCGGCGCGCTCGGCGGCGCCGTCGGCGTCATCCTCGGGACGCTGCGGATGCCGGCGCTCGTCCGCGGGGTCGGGATGGACGTCAGGCGCGCGGCCGGGACGAATCTCGTCGTCGGCTTCTTCCTCGGCGTCGCGGGCTTTGCGACGCACGCGGGCGAGGGCGGTGTCGACTGGCCGATCCTCCTCGCCGGGCTGGCCGGCGCGATCCCCGGGGGCTGGCTGGGCGCGAGAGCGACCGGACGGGTCGACGAGAACGCGCTTCGGCTCGCGCTCGGCGTCGTGCTGGTGGTCGTCGGCGTCGCCTTCGCCGTGCAGGCCGTGGTCTAGCGGCCGCCGGCGACCGCGATCGTGCGGCCGAGCTGCTCGTGCGTGGCGGAGCGGGGGAGGACCGAGAACGCACCGGCGCGCTTGATCGCGGGCCAGCGCACGCGGCGGTCGGAGAGCGCGATCGCCCGGACGGTCGGGAAGACGGTGCGCACGTCGCGGAGGAACTGGATCCCGAAGCGGTCGACGTCGACGACGACGACGCTGACGGAGCGATCCGCCGCGCTCAGAAGCGCGAACGTCCGCTCCGGCGTGGCATGGGAGACGACGCGGTCGGCCGAGCTGCTGATCGTGTGCGCACCCCTCGACGTGTCGACGGCCAGCACGACCTCGACGCGATGCGGCCGCGTGCGCAGCTGCTCCAGAGCCGGCCCGACGAAGCGGATCCGGACCGCCTTCCTGGCGCTGGCGCTGCCGGAGTGTGCGCTCCAGATCAGGCGGTAGTAGCCCGGCCGGCGCACCTGCGACGGCAGGCGCAGCTTCGTGATCGTGGCGCCGGACTTGACCTGGAAGCGCCACGTGTACAGGCGCCGGCCGGTGCCGGTCGCCAGCATCGCGGAGCCGGACGCGGGCCGCGTCGAGAAGACCCGGACCGGGATCGACGCGGGCTTGCCGACCTTGACCTTGACCACCTTGTCGTTGGCGATCCGGAAGACGAACTTCGTCTGCGGCGAGCCCGCGGCGGCGACGACGTCGATCGAGGAGCCGACGGCGGCGACCAGGAGCTTCGTCGGCCCGACGACCGTGCCCGGCGTGACCGTGGCATCGACCGTCCGCGCGACCTTGCCGAGAGCGAACCCGGCGGCCGCGAGCCTTGCCGCGGCGGCGTCGGCATCGAGCCCGACGACCGAGGGGACTGCCCGCAGCGCCTGGGAGGGCTCGCTGACGTTGCCCGCGGCGTCGTACTGGAGGAAGCTGAAGACCCGGGTATCGCCTGCGGCGAACGCACCCAGCTTGACCTCGTACTGGGTCGGATCGAACGTGGCGTACGGCTCGCCGTTCACGAGCAGGACGACCTTGCCGAGCTGGCCGCTGTCGTCGGTGCCGGGGAGCCAGCGCAGGGTCAGCCCGTCCTCCGCGACGACGCCGGCGACGTCCCTCGGCGGGGTCGGCGGCTGGTCGTCGCCGAAGAAGGCGAAGTAGGAGAGGTGGCGTGTGAGCACGTGCACGCCGGCCGAGTCGCGGTAGTAGCCGTCCGCGCGTCCGACCGGGAGCGTCGTGCCGTTGACCGAGGCGAGCGTCCGCCAGGTGGTGCCGTCCTGTGACGTGACGGGCGCGCCGTTCGTGCCGGCCGCTGCCGGGAGCAGCACCTCGAGCACGTCGTCGAAGTCGTGCACGTTGGTGCCGGCGAGCGCCCAGCGAGCGGTGACCTCGATCACACTGCTGCCGGCGGCGAGCCGCGACGCGAGCCCGGCCGTGGGCAGGATCGGGTCGACGTGGAGGACGAGGAAGTCCTTCGGTCCGGGGATGGCCGGCCACGCCGACGCCGGCAGCTGCACCGTGGCGAGCTGGCCCGCCGCCACGAGGGTCGTCGTCGCGGTCGGGGACGCCGACTTCTCCACCGGCGGCCGGTCTGCCTGCGGGGTGCTCTCGATCGTGATCGCGACCCGGAAGGGCGTGCGGTTGCCGCTGGCGTCGACGAGCTCGCCCGAGAGGACGTGGAGGCCCTCGGCGAGGGAGCCGGTCGCGAACGTGAGCTCGTTGCCGGAGACGCTCGGTGCAGGTGCGGCGACGCCGTCGAGCAGCGCGCCCGGCGCGGTCACCGGCTCGCTGCCGGTGAGCAGGATCTGGTTGGCCGAGGTCGAGACCGATCCGTCGGCGGGGTCGGACGAGACCAGGCTCGGGGCCGTGTTGTCGAAGCGGACGCTCGCCCGGACGGAGGGCGTCGACGCGTTGCCGAGCGAGTCGTAGCCGACCGCCCGCAGGTCGTAGAGGCCGTCGGCCAGAGCGCTCGTGTCGATGTCGGCGGCGAAGGGCGAGCTCGTGTCGGAGGCGATCTCCGTCCACGTGCCGGAGCCGGCCGGTGAGACGCCGAACGACACCCGCGTGGCGCCGCCGCTCGTGCTCGCGGTGAGCCCGACCGTGCCGGAGAGGACGGCGCCGGGATCGGCGAGCGTGACGCCCGGTCCGGTCGAGTCGACGGTGACGATGACGATCGCGGTCGTGTGGACGTTGCCGGCGGCGTCGGTGACGATCGCCCGGATCTCGGCGTCGCCGTCCGGGGCGGACGTCGAGTCCCAGTTCGCCGTGTACGGCGCCGTGCGTGTCGCTGCCGACCCCGGTGAACGAGCCTGCGCCGAATGCCTTCACCTCGAACGCGACCGAGACGACGCCCGAGCCGCCGTCCGCGGCGGCCGCGGTGAGCTGCACCGCGGGGCCGCCGACGATCGCTCCGGCGCTCGGCGCGGTGATCGAACCGGTCGGCTGCGTGTTGTCGAGCCGCGTCGTCCGCGTGCCGCTCGTCCCGGGGTTGCCGCCGACGTCGGTCGCGCGGGCGCGCAGGTCGTAGAGGCCGTCGGCGAGCGCGCTCGTGTCGAAGGCGGCCGTGAAGCCGTCGCCCGGCGTCGAGTCGGTTGCGATCGCCGTCCACGTGCCGGCGCCGGCCGGGCTGCGCTCGAAGACAACTTGCGCCGTGTCGGCGGAGGTGCTGACGCCGAGCGTGACCGTGCCGGCGACCGCCGCGCCCGGGTCGTTCAGCGTGATCACGGGCGCGTCGTTGTCGAACGTGACGGTGACGGCAGCCGAGGTCGTCTCGTTGCCGGCGACGTCGGTGACGACGACGCGGAGGTCGGCGGGGCCGTCCGGGAAGCCGGAGGTCACGAGCGACTGCTGGTAGGTCGAGCCGACGACCGGAGCGTTCTGCGTCCCGAAGACGCTGAACGAGCCGGAGCCGGAAGGCTTGATCTCGAAGCGGACGGCGGAGACGCCGGAGGCGGGCGGCGCGGCGCCGTCGCTCGCGTTGGCGGTCACGTTCACCGTGCCGGAGACGAACGACGCCGCGGCAGGTGAGGTGACGCTGCCGGACGGAGCGGTGTTGTCGACCGTCTTCGGCAGTCCGGGCAGGAGCTCGTTGGCGACGTTGCCGGTGGTGTCGGTGACGACGGCGCGCAGGTCGTACGGGCCGTCGGCGACGAGCACCGTGTTCCAGGCGGCGTCGTAGGGCGGCGAGATGTCGGCTGCGCCGATGTTCGACCAGGCACCGGCGCCGGCGGGCGAGAACTGGAACTGCACCGAGCTGACGTCGCCCGCCCCGGTCGAGTAGGTCAGGTTGGCGATCCCGCGCAGGAACGTGCCCGGGTCGCCGGGGGCGCCGCTCGGCGCGGTCGTGTCGATGACCACGGTGACCGTCTTCGGCGTCTCGACGTTGCCGACGTCGTCGGTCGAGAAGTACTGCACCACGTGCGAGCCGTCGTTCGAGTGGTCGCCCGGTGCGGCGACGATCGCGGAGTTGCCCAGCTGGACGCTGCCGCCGTCGATCGAGTACGAGGTGGCGCTGACGCCGGAGCCCGTTCCGTCGCTCGCGCTGAACGTGACCGTGATCGGCGCGTTGCTCGGCGAGCCCGGCGCGACCGACGCCGAGGTCGTCGGCGCCGTGTGGTCGACCTTGACCGTGATCGCTGCGGACGTGAACGAGTTGCCCGCGTTGTCGGTCGTCTTGACGCGAAGGTCGTAGTCGCCGTCGGCGACCGCGTTCGGGCCGCTCGCGGTGTCCCAGCTCGCGGGCGTCGGCGACCAGGAGCCGGCGCCTGCCGGGCTCCGCTCGAAGACGACGGTGGCGACACCCGACCCGGCGTCGGCCGAGTTGCTCGTCAGGGCGACGGGGGAGACGCCGATCTCGGCTCCGTTCGCGGGCGCCGTGATGCTGCCGGTCGGGGCGGTGTTGTCGACGCGAACCGTGACCGAGCCGGACGTGAACGAGTTGCCCGCGTTGTCGGTGGTCACGACGTGGAGGTCGTAGAGGCCGTCGGCCTGGAGCGTCGTGTTCCAGCTCGCGGCCTGGTTCGTCCAGGTGCCTGCACCCGCCGGCGAGCGCTGGAACTGCGTCGTCGCGACGCCCGAGCCCGCGTCGGCGGAGTTGCTCGCGAGCGCGATCGTGCCGCGGACGTTCGCGCCGCCCGCGGGTGCGGTGACGGCGCCGGTCGGAGCGGTGTTGTCGACGCGGACGGTGATCGGCGCCGACGAGAAGGCGTTGCCGGCGTTGTCGGTGGTCACGACGCGGAGGTCGTAGAGGCCGTCGGTCTGGAGCGTCGTGTTCCAGCTCGCGGCCTGGTTCGTCCAGGTGCCCGCGCCGGCCGGGGAGCGCTGGAAGACGACGGTGGCGACGCCGGAGCCGGCGTCGGCCGAGTTCGAGGTCAGGGCGACCGTGCCGCGCACGTCGGCGGCGTCGATCGGCGCCGTGATCGTGCCGGTCGGATCGGTGTTGTCGACGCGCACCTGGATCGTCGCCGGGGTGGACTCGGCGTTGCCGGCCGCATCGGTCGTGAAGACGCGCAGGTCGTAGAGCCCGTCGGCGACCGCCGTCGTGTCGAAGTTGGCCGCGTACGGCGCCGAGGAGTCGACGGCGACGTCGCTCCACGTGCCTGCTCCGGCCGGCGAGCGCTGGAAGGTGACGGTGTTGACGGTGCCGGGCGCCGTGTCGGAGGCGGTCGCCGCCAGCCCGACGTTCGCACCCCGGAGATCGGCGCCCGAGGCGGGGGCGGTCAGCGAGCCGGCCGGGCGGGTGCGGTCGACGGTGACGAGGACGAGCTCGGCCGTCTGCAGGCCGGCCTCGTCCTCCGCGCGCACGCGCAGCAGGCGGGTGCCGTCGGAGGGGATCGGCCACGAGACGCCGTAGGGCGCGGTCGTGTCGATGCCGAGCGGCGTCCACGTGTCGGAGGTGCAGGTCGGTGAGGTCTCGCTGCACTGCTCGAAGTTGAGGAAGGCGATCCCGGTGCCGGTATCGGAGGCGGTCGCGGTGATCGACGCCGGATCGGGGGTCGAGAGGTTGACCGGGTTCGGCGCGGAGACCGTCAGGGTCGGATCGGTGTTGTCGACCGTGACGGTGATCAGCGCCGACGTGACGGAGTTGCCGGCGGCGTCGGTCGTGATCGCGCGGAGGTCGTAGTCGCCGTCGGCCTGGAGCGTCGTGTCCCAGCTCGCGGCCTGGTTGGTCCAGATGCCCGCGCCGGCCGGGGAGCGCTGGAAGACGACGCTGGCGACGCCGGAGCCGCCGTCGGTCGAGTTGCTGACCAGCATGATCGTGCCGCTGACGTCGGCGCCGTCCGCCGGGGAGGTGATCGAGCCGGTCGGGTCGGTGGCGTCGACGAGCCACGTGTACGTGACCTCGGTCGCGTCCGTGTTCCCGGCGGCGTCGCTCGCGCGGACTTTCAGCGTGTGGGAGCCGTCGGCGAGCGCCGGCGTCGTGAACGGCGTCGCGCAGGGCGCCCAGCCGCCGCCGTCGAGGTCGCACTCGAAGGTCGCGGGGGACTCGGTCGAGCCGAGGCCGAACGTGGGCGTCGAGTCCGGGCTCGGGTGTGCCGGCGTGGAGAGGAAGGACGTGTTCGGGGCGGTCAGGTCGACCGTCCAGGCGTGCGTCGCCGGCGTCGCGTCGAGGTTGCCGGCTGCGTCCTTCGCGCGCACCTCGAAGGTGTGGGCCGCCTCGGTGAGGCCGGTGTACGACACCGGGCTCGAGCAGTTGGCGAAGGCGCCGCCGTCGAGGCGGCACTCGAAGCCCGGGCCGGCGTCCGAGGCGATGAACGAGAAGCTCGCGCTCGTGGAGTTCGAGTCGGCGGGCGGGGAGGAGGTGATCGTCGTGTTCGCGGACGTCGTGTCGACCGTGAAGATGAACGAGGCCGGGCTTGCGTCGACGTTCCCGGCGACATCCGTCGCGCGGACGTCGAGCGTGTAGGTGTTCTCGGCGAGCGGGCCGAGCGTCAGCGGGCTCGTCGCCGGCGTCCACGAGCCGCCGTTCAGGCGCACCTGGAACGTCGTCCCGGGCTCGGGCGAGCTGAACGCGAAGGTCGGCGTCGTGTCCTGCGTCGCGGCGGCCGGCGTCGAGTCGAGCGTCGTGTCGGGGGCGATCGTGTCGATCCGGACGGTCTGGGCGAGCACGCCGCTGTCGTTGCCGATCTCGGTCGAACGCGCGGTACTTGACGGTCGTGACGCCCTCGGCGGCGACGGTGAAGGCGCCCGCGTAGACGTTCCCGGTGAAGATGGTCGGGTCGGTGCCGTCCGTCGTGTACCGGATCTGGTCGAGCCCGGCGCCGGTGTCGGGGGCCGTGAGCGTGACCGTGACGGGCGAGGCCGTGTACCAGCCGCCGGCGCACGCGGCCGCGTTGCAGAGGATGCTCGCGGCCGGCGCGGTCGAGTCCTCGGTCACGTTCAGCGTCGTCACGCTCGAGTTCGTCGGCGTCCAGGCGTCGTTCGCGGTCACGTCGTAGGTGAAGTCGCCGCTCGTGCCGGCGCCGAAGGTGAACGAGCTGGAGGCGTACGGGCCGCCGGCCGGGGTCGACACGGTCTCGGCGCCGTGCGCCCAGCCCGCCCGCGCGACGCCGGGATAGACGGCGGAGAACGGGCCTGCGCCGCCGTCGGCGACGGCGCTCGAGAGCGTGAACGAGCCACCGGCCGCGCCGTTGTAGTAGAGCGTCGTCCCGGTCAGGAGCGGCGCGGTTCGCGGTGTCGAGCGTGATCGTGTTCGTCGGCGGCGTCGCGTCGGAGAAGGTGAAGTCGACGGTCGCGTCGTCCGTCAGCGCGATCGAGTCGGTGGTATCGGTGGCGGTGTAGGTCACCGTCTCGACGGTGGCATCGCTGGCCGAGAAGGTGACGACGCCGGACGCGTTGGTGGCGCCGCCGCCGGTGATCGTCGAGCCGCCGCCGCCCTGGGCGAGCGTGACGGTCTTCCCGGCGATCCCGTTGCCGCCCGCGTCGCGAAGCGTGACCGTGATCGTCGCGGTGTCGGCGCCGTTGGCGTAGACGGCGGCCGGCACGGCGACGACGGTCGAGTCCGAGGCCGCCGCGCTGACAGGCCCGATCACGATCGTGTAGGAGCTCGTGCCGGTCGTGAGCCCGGCGACCTGCGCGTCGAGGTCGATCTGGCCGGCGAGCTTGTTCGTGACGGTCCTCGTCGCGACGCCGTTGGACGCGGTGGCGTTGCCGAGCCCGGCGACCGTGCCGGCGCCGCCGGTCTTCGCGAAGGCGACAACGGTCGAGCTGTCGCTCGTGACCGTGTTGCCGTGCGCGTCCTGGATCGTGGCGGTGAGCGTGTGAGCGTTGCCGGCGACGGTCGAGCCGCTCTCGGTCAGCACGATCTTGGTCGCGGGGCCGTGCACGTAGGTGACGCCGGTGGTGGCCGCCAGGGCGGAGCCGTTGAGCGTGCCCGTGACGGTGGCGCCGCCGACGGTCGTCGGCGAGGTGAGGGTGGCGGTGTAGGTGCCGTCGCCGTTGTCGGTCACGGCGGAGAGCAAGCCGGTGCCGGTCAGCGCGAGGGCGACCGTTCCGCCGGTGCCATTGAGGTCGTTGCCGGCGGCGTCCTTGAGGCGGACGGTGACCGTGCTCGTGGCCGAGCCGTCGGCGACGATCGACGTGGGGGAGGCGGCCATCGTGCTCGTCAGCGTCGATGCGCTGCCGGCGGTGATGACGTAGCTCGTGGTGCCGGCGGCGAGGCCGGCCGCCTGCGCGTCGAGGTCGATCTGGCCGGAGGCGCCGTTGACGACGACCCTCGTCGCGACGCCGTTCGACGCGGTTGCATTCGCGAGTCCCGTCACGGTGCCCGGGCCGCCGGTCTTCGCGAAGGAGACGACGGTCGAGCTGTCGGACGTGACGGTGTTGCCGGCCGCGTCCTGAATCGTTGCCGTGAGCGTGTGGTTGTCACCCGACGCGTTCGAGCCCGAGTGCGTGAGGGCGATCTGGCTTGCGGCGCCGTGGACGACGGTGAAGGCGCCGAGGGTGCCGGTGGCGACCCCGGCGGCGGTGGCTTCCATGGTGACGGAGCCGACGAGCTGGCCGGTGATCGTCTTGGTGGCGACGCCGCCGGTGGCGGTTGCAGTTCCGGTGCCGGTGACGGTGCCGGCACCGGACTGCTTGGCGAAGGTGAGGACGGTCGAGTTGTCGGAGGTGACGGTGTTGCCGGCCGCGTCCTGAAGCGTCGCGGTCAGCACGCGGGTGGCGCCGGAGACGAGGTTGGTGGTCGCGCCGGTGAGGGCGATCTGGCTTGCGGCGCCGTGGACGACGGTGAAGGCGCCGAGGGTGCCGGTGGTGAGGCCGGCGGCGGTGGCCTCCATGGTGACGGAGCCGACGAGCTGGCCGGTGATCGTCTTGGTGGCGACGCCGCCGGTGGCGGTTGCAGTTCCGGTGCCGGTGACGGTGCCGGCACCGGACTGCTTGGCGAAGGTGAGGACGGTGGTGTTGTCGGCGGTGACGGTGTTGCCGGCGGCGTCCTGGATCGTCGCGGTGAGGACGCGGGTCGCGCCAGACGTGAGGTTCGCGGTCGAGCCGGTGAGGGCGATGTCGGCGGCTGCGCCGTGGACGACGGTGAAGGCGCCGAGGGTGCCGGTGGTGAGGCCGGTGGCGGTGGCTTCCATTGTGACGGAGCCGACGAGGGCGCCGGTGATCGTCTTCGTGGCGACGCCGGCGGTGGCGGTTGCGGTGCCTGTGCCGGTGACGGTGCCTGCGCCGCTCGCCTGGGCGAACGTGATCACGGTCGTGTTGTCGCCGGTGACGGTGTTGCCGGCGGCGTCCTTGATCGTGGCGGTGAGGACGCGGGTCGCGCCGGAGGTGAGGTTGGTGGTGGCGCCGGTGAGGACGATGTCGGCGGCGGGGCCGTGGACGACGGTGAAGGCGCCGAGGGTGCCCGTGGTGAGTCCGGAGGCGGTGGCTTCCATCGTCACCGAGCCGACGAGCGGCGCCGGTGATCGTCTTGGTGGCGACGCCGGCGACTGCCGTCGCGGTGCCCGCGCCGGTGACGGTTCCCACGCCAGACTGCTTGGCGAAGGTGACCACCGTGGAGTTGTCGCTGCTGACCGTGTTGCCGGCGGCATCCTGGATCGTCGCCGTGAGCACGCGGGTGGCGCCGGACATGAGGTTGGTGGTGGCGCCGCTGAGCGCGATCTGAGCGCCTGCACCGTGAACGACCGTGAAGGGAGCGAGGCTGCCGGTGGTCAGGCCGGCGGCGGTGGCTTCCATCGTGACCGAGCCGACGAGTTGACCGGTGATGGTCTTGGTCGCGACGCCGGCGGTAGCACTGGCGTTCCCGGTGCCGGTGACGGTGCCTGCCCCCGACTGCTGGCCGAACGTGACGACGGTCGAGTTGTCGGACGTGACCGTATTGCCGGCTGCATCGCGGATCGTCGCCGTGAGCACCCGCGTCGCTCCCGAGGTCAGGTTGGCGGTCGAGCCCGTCAATGCGATGTCTGCTGCGCCGCCGTGGACGACGGTGAACGCGCCGAGGCTGCCGGTGGTGAGCCCGGCCGCGGTGGCTTCCATCGTGACCGAGCCGACGAGTTGACCGGTGATCGTCTTGGTGGCGACGCCGGCGGTGGCGGTTGCAGTTCCGGTGCCGGTGACGGTGCCGGCACCGGACTGCTTGGCGAAGGTGAGGACGGTGGTGTTGTCGGAGGTGACGGTGTTGCCCGCGGCGTCGCGGATCGTGGCGGTGAGGACGCGGGTGGCGCCGGAGGTGAGGTTGGTGGTCGAGCCCGTCAGCGCGATGTCGGCGGCTGCACCGTGGACGACCGTGAAGGGAGCGAGAGTGCCGGCGGTGAGTCCGGCGGCGGTGGCTTCCATCACGACGGAGCCGACGAGCGCGCCTGTGATGGTCTTCGTCGCGACGCCAGCGGTGGCGATGGCGGTGCCGGTGCCGGTGACGGTGCCGGCGCCGGACTGCTTGGCGAAGGTGATCACCGTCGTGTTGTCAGCGGTGACCGTGTTGCCGGCGGCGTCCTGAATCGTCGCCGTCAGCACGCGCGTGGCAGCCGAGGCAAGGTTGGTGGTCGCGCCGGTCAGCGCGATCTGGGCCGCCGCCCCGTGGACGACGGTGAATGCGCCGAGCGTGCCGGTGGTGAGCCCGGCTGCGGTGGCTTCCATCGTGACGGAGCCGACGAACTGACCGGTGATCGTCTTGGTGGCGACGCCGCCGGTGGCGGTTGCAGTTCCGGTGCCGGTGACGGTGCCCGCGCCTGACTGCTTGGCGAAGGTGATCACCGTCGTGTTGTCAGCAGTGACCGTGTTGCCGGCGGCGTCCTGGATCGTCGCGGTCAGGACGCGCGTTGCGCCGGAGGTGAGGTTGGTGGTCGCGCCAGTCAGCGCGATCTGGGCGGCCGCGCCGTGGACGACGGTGAATGCGCCGAGCGTGCCCGTGGTGAGGCCTGCTGCGGTCGCCTCCATCGTGACCGAACCGACGAGACCGCCGGTGACCGTCTTCGTCGCGACGCCGGCGAGCGCGGTTGCGTTGCCGCTGCCGGTGACGGTGCCGGCGCCGGACTGCTTGGCGAAGGTGATCACCGTCGTGTTGTCAGAGGTGACCGTGTTGCCCGCGGCGTCCTGAATCGTCGCCGTCAGCACTCGAGTGGCACCGGAGGTGAGGTTGGTGGTGGCGCCAGTCAGCGCGATCTGGGTGGCGGCGCCGTGGACGACGGTGAAGGCGCCGAGGGTGCCGGTGGTGAGACCCAGGGCCGTGGCCTCCATCGTCACCGAGCCGACGAGCGCACCTGTGATCGTCTTGGTGGCGACACCGGCCGCAGCCGTCGCAGTGCCCATCCCCGTGACCGTTCCCGCCCCGGAGGCTTTGGCGAAGGTCACCACGGTGGAGCTGTCGCCGGTGACGGTGTTGCCCGCGGCGTCGCGGATCGTGGCGGTGAGGACGCGGGTGCCGCCGGAGGTGAGGTTGGCCGTCGAGCCCGTCAGCGCGATGTCCGCGGCGGCGCCGTGGACGACGGTGAAGGCGCCGAGGGTGCCGGTGGTGAGACCGACTGCCGTGGCCTCCATGGTGACCGAGCCGACGAGCGCGCCGGTGATCGTCTTGGTCGCGACGCCGGCGGTGGCGGTGGCAGTTCCGGTACCCGTCACGGTCCCGGCACCGGAAGCCTTGGCGAAGGCGACGACCGTGGTGTTGTCGCCTGTGACGGTGTTGCCGGCGGCGTCCTGAATCGTCGCCGTCAGCACTCGAGTGGCGCCGGAGGTGAGGTTCGTGGTCGCGCCGGTGAGGACGATGTCGGCGGCTGCACCGTGGACGACGGTGAAGGCGGCGAGGGTGCCCGTGGTGAGCCCCGCTGCGGTGGCTTCCATCGTGACCGAGCCGACGAGCGCGCCGGTGATCGTCTTGGTCGCGACACCGTTGGCCGCGGTTGCCGTGCCCGTGCCCGCAACCGTGCCCGCGCCCGACTGCTTCCCGAACGTGACGACCGTGGTGTTGTCGGCCGTGACCGTGTTGCCGGCGGCGTCCTGGATCGTCGCCGTCAGAACCCGGGTGGCGCCGGAGGTGAGGTTGGTAGTGGCGCCGCTGAGCACGATCTGGGCGGCGGCGCCGTGGACGACGGTGAAGGCGCCGAGGGTGCCGGTGGTGAGACCCAGAGCCGTGGCCTCCATCGTCACCGGGCCGACGAGCGCGCCGGTGATCGTCTTGGTCGCGACGCCGCTCGTTGCCGTCGCGTTGCCGGTGCCCGTCACCGTTCCCGCGCCGGAGGCCTTGGCGAAGGCGACGACGGTCGAGTTGTCGGAGGTGACGGTGTTGCCGGCTGCGTCGCGGATCGTGGCGGTGAGGACGCGGGTCGCTCCGGAGGTGAGGTTCGTGGTGGCGCCGGTGAGGACGATGTCGGCGGCGGCGCCGTGGACGACGGTGAAGGCGCCGAGGGTGCCGGTCGTGAGCCCGGCCGCGGTCGCTTCCATCGTCACCGGGCCGACAAGCGCGCCGGTGATGGTCTTCGTCGCGACGCCGGCCGCGACCGTGGCCGTGCCGGTTCCGGTGACGGTGCCTGCGCCCGACTGCTTTGCCGAACGCGACGACGGTTGTGCTGTCGCCGGTGACGGTGTTGCCCGCGGCGTCGCGGATCGTCGCCGTCAGAACGCGCGTGGCTCCCGAGGTCAGGTTGGCGGTCGAGCCGGTGAGCGCGATGTCGGCGGCGGCGCCGTGGACGACGGTGAAGGCGCCGAGGCTGCCGGTGGTGAGCCCGGCTGCAGTGGCTTCCATCGTGACGGAGCCGACGAGGGCACCGGTGATCGTCTTGGTCGCGACGCCGCTCGCTGCCGTCGCGTTGCCGGTGCCGCTGACCGTGCCCGCCCCCGACTGCTTCCCGAAGCTGATGACGGTGGTGTTGTCGGCGGTGACGGTGTTGCCGGCCGCGTCCTGGATCGTCGCGGTGAGGACTCGAGTCGCCCCTGAGGTGAGGTTGGCCGTCGAGCCGGTGAGTGCGATCTGGGCGGCGGTGCCGTGGACGACGGTGAAGGCGCCGAGGGTGCCGGTGGTGAGCCCGGCGGCGGTCGCTTCCATCGTGACCGAGCCGGTGAGCTGGCCGGTGATCGTCTTGGTGGCGACGCCGCCCGCTGCCGTGGCGGTACCGGTGCCGGTGACGGTGCCGGCGCCGGACTGCTTCCCGAAGCTGACGACGGTGGTGTTGTCGGCGGTGACGGTGTTGCCGGCGGCGTCCTGGACGGTCGCTGTCAGGATCCGGGTCGCTCCTGAGATGAGGTTGGTGGTGGCGCCGGTGAGCGCGATCTGGGCAGCGGCGCCGTGGACGACGGTGAAGGCGCCGAGGCTGCCCGTGGTGAGCCCGGCTGCGGTCGCTTCCATCGTCACCGACCCGACGAGCGCGCCGGTGATCGTCTTCGTCGCGACGCCGCTCGCCGCCGTCGCGGTGCCGGTCCCGGTGACGGTGCCCGCGCCGGACTGCTTGGCGAAAGTGACGACGGTGGTGTTGTCGGCGGTGACGGTGTTGCCGGCCGCGTCCTGGATCGTGGCGGTCAGAACCCTGGTCGCGCCTGAGGTCAGGTTCGTCGTCGAGCCGGTGAGCGCGATCTGCGCCGCGGTGCCGTGGACGACCGTGAAGGGAGCAAGCGTGCCGGTCGTGAGACCCAGAGCCGTGGCCTCCATCGTCACCGAGCCGACGAGCGCGCCCGTGACGGTCTTCGTCGCCACACCGCTCGCCGCCGTTGCCGTGCCCGTTCCGGTGACGGTGCCGGTACCGGACTGCTTGCCGAAGGTGACGACGGTGCTGCTGTCGCCGGTGACGGTGTTGCCGGCAGCGTCGCGGATCGTCGCGGTGAGGACGCGGGTCGCTCCGGACGTGAGGTTCGTGGTGGCGCCGGTGAGGACGATGTCGGCTGCGGGGCCGTGGACGACGGTGAAGGGAGCAAGCGTGCCGGTCGTGAGACCCAGGGCCGTGGCCTCCATCGTCACCGAGCCGACGAGCGCGCCCGTGACGGTCTTCGTCGCCACACCGCTCGCCGCCGTTGCCGTGCCCGTTCCGGTGACCGTGCCGGCGCCCGACTGCTTTCCGAACGTGATCACGGTCGAGTTGTCGGCGGTGACCACGTTCCCGGCGGCATCGCGGATCGTGGCCGTCAGGACGCGTGTCGCGCCGGAGGCGAGGTTCGCGGTCGAGCCCGTCAGCGCGATGTCGGCGGCGGCGCCGTGGACGACGGTGAAGGAGGCGAGCGTGCCGGTCGTGAGCCCGATCGCGGTCGCTTCCATCGTGACCGAGCCGATCAGCGCACCGGTGATGGTCTTCGTGGCGACGCCGCTTGCCGCTGTGGTGGTGCCGGTTCCGGTGACCGTGCCTGGCCCCGACTGCTTGCCGAACGTGACGACCGTTGTGTTGTCGGCGGTGACGGTGTTGCCGGCGGCGTCCTGGATCGTGGCGGTGAGGACGCGGGTGGCGCCGGAGGTGAGGTTGGTGGTGGCGCCGGTGAGCGCGATCTGGGCGGCGGCGCCGTGGACGACGGTGAAGGAGCCGAGCGTGCCGGTGGTGAGTCCGGCGGCCGTGGCCTCCATGACGACTGAGCCGACGAGGGCGCCGGTGATCGTCTTCGTCGCGACGCCGCTCGCCGCCGTTGCGGTGCCCGTGCCGGTGACGGTGCCGGCACCGGACTGCTTGCCGAAGGTGATGACGGTGGTGTTGTCGGCGGTGACGGTGTTGCCGGCGGCGTCCTGGATCGTCGCGGTGAGGACGCGGGTCGCGCCGGAGGTGAGGTTGGTGGTCGGCGCCGGTGAGCGCGATCTGGGCGGCGGCGCCGTGGACGACGGTGAAGGCGCCGAGGGTGCCGGTGGTGAGCCCGGCCGCGGTCGCTTCCATCGTCACCGACCCGACGAGCTGCCCCGTGATCGTCTTCGTCGCGACGCCGCTCGCCGCCGTCGCGGTGCCGGTACCGGTGACCGTGCCGGCGCCGGACTGCTTGCCGAACGTGACGACGGTGGAGCTGTCGGCGGTGACGGTGTTGCCGGCGGCGTCCTGGATCGTCGCGGTCAGGACCCGCGTTGCGCCGGAGGTGAGGTTCGTGGTGGCGCCGGTGAGCGCGATCTGGGCGGCTGCGCCGTGGACGACGGTGAAGGCGCCGAGGGTGCCGGTCGTGAGTCCGGCCGCGGTGGCTTCCATGGTGACGGAGCCGACGAGCGCGCCGGTGATCGTCTTCGTGGCGACGCCGCTGGCGGCGGTTGCGGTGCCGGTGCCGGTGACGGTGCCGGCGCCCGACTGCTTTCCGAACGTGACGACGGTGGTGCTGTCGCCGGTGACCGTGTTCCCCGCGGCATCCCGCAGCGTGGCCGTGAGGACGCGGGTCGCGCCGGAGGTCAGGTTGGTCGTCGATCCCGTCAGTGAGATGTCGACGGCTGCGCCGTGGACGACCGTGAAGGAACCGAGGCTGCCGGTCGTGAGGCCCGTGGCGGTGGCCTGCATGACGACGGGGCCGACGAGGGCGCCGGTGATGGTCTTGGTGGCGATGCCGCCGGCGGCGGTTGCGGTGCCGGTGCCGGTGACGGTGCCGGCGCCGGACTGCTTCGCGAAGGTCACGACCGTCGTGCTGTCGGCCGTGACCGTGTTGCCGGCGGCGTCCTGGATCGTGGCGGTGAGGACGCGGGTGGCGCCGGACATGAGGTTCGTGGTCGCGCCGCTGAGTGCGATCTGGGCGGCGGCGCCGTGGACGACGGTGAAGGCGCCGAGGGTGCCGGTGGTGAGCCCGGCTGCGGTGGCTTCCATCGTGACCGAGCCGACGAGCGCGCCGGTGATCGTCTTCGTGGCGACGCCGCTGGCGGCGGTGGCGGTGCCGGTGCCGGTGACCGTGCCTGCGCCCGACTGCTTGCCGAAGGTGACGACGGTCGTGCTGTCGGCGGTGACCGTGTTGCCGGCGGCGTCCTGGATCGTGGCGGTGAGGACGCGGGTGGCCCCGGACACGAGGTTCGTGGTCGCGCCGCTGAGTGCGATCTGGGCGGCGGCGCCGTGGACGACGGTGAAGGCGCCGAGGGTGCCGGTGGTGAGCCCGGCTGCGGTCGCTTCCATCGTGACCGAGCCGACGAGCGCGCCGGTGATGGTCTTCGTGGCGACGCCGCTCGCCGCCGTCGCAGTGCCCGTACCGGTGACCGTGCCTGCCCCCGACTGCTTGCCGAACGTGATCACGGTCGAGCTGTCAGACGTGACGGTGTTGCCGGCGGCGTCCCGCAGCGTCGCGGTGAGGACGCGCGTTGCTCCGGAGGCGAGGTTTGTGGTCGAGCCCGTCAGTGCGATGTCGGCGGCGGCGCCGTGGACGACCGTGAAGGAGCCGAGCGTGCCTGTGGTCAGACCGGCCGCCGTGGCCTCCATGACCACGGGGCCGACGAGGGCGCCTGTGATCGTCTTCGTCGCCACGCCGCTCGCCGCCGTGGCGGTGCCCGTCCCGGTGACGGTGCCTGCCCCCGACTGCTTGCCGAACGTGATGACGGTGGTGTTGTCGGCGGTGACGGTGTTCCCGGCCGCATCCTGGATCGTCGCCGTGAGGACCCGAGTCGCGCCTGAAGTGAGGTTGGTGGTCGAGCCGCTGAGCGCGATCTGCGCGGCTGCGCCGTGGACGACGGTGAAGGAGCCGAGCGTGCCAGTGGTCAGGCCGGCGGCCGTGGCTTCCATGACGACGGGGCCGACGAGGGCGCCGGTGATGGTCTTCGTGGCGACGCCGCTGGTGGCGGTGGCGGTGCCGGTGCCGGTGACGGTGCCGGCGCCGGACTGCTTGCCGAAGGTGACGACGGTGGTGTTGTCGGCGGTGACGGTGTTGCCGGCGGCGTCCTGGATCGTCGCGGTCAAGACCCGCGTGGCGCCGGAGGTCAGGTTCGTCGTCGAGCCGGTGAGCGCGATCTGCGCGGCCGCGCCGTGGACGACGGTGAACGAGCCGAGCGTGCCGGTGGTGAGACCCAGGGCCGTGGCCTCCATGACGACGGGCCCGACGAGGGCACCGGTGATCGTCTTGGTGGCGACGCCGCTCGCCGCCGTCGCGGTGCCGGTCCCGGTGACGGTGCCGGCGCCGGACTGCTTGGCGAAGGTGATGACGGTGGTGTTGTCGGAGGTGACGGTGTTGCCGGCGGCGTCCCGCAGCGTCGCGGTGAGGACGCGGGTCGTGCCCGAGGTCAGGTTCGTGGTCGAGCCCGTCAGCGCGATGTCTGCGGCGGCGCCGTGGACGACGGTGAAGGAACCGAGCGTGCCGGTGGTCAGGCCGGCGGCCGTGGCCTCCATGACGACCGGACCGACGAGCGCACCGGTGATCGTCTTCGTGGCGACGCCGCTCGCGGCGGTGGCGGTGCCGGTGCCGGTGACGGTGCCGGCGCCGGACTGCTTGGCGAAGGTGACGACGGTGGTGTTGTCGGCGGTGACGGTGTTGCCGGCCGCGTCCTGGAGCGTCGCCGTCAGCACCCGGGTGGCGCCGGAGACGAGATTCGTGGTGGCGCCGGTGAGGGCGATCTGGGCGGCTGCGCCGTGGACGACGGTGAAGGAACCGAGCGTGCCGGTGGTCAGGCCGGCGGCCGTGGCCTCCATGACGACCGGACCGACGAGCTGCCCCGTGATCGTCTTCGTCGCGACGCCGCTCGCCGCCGTGGCGGTTCCGGCGCCCGTGACAGTGCCGGCGCCGGACTGCTTGCCGAACGTGACGACGGTGGAGCTGTCGGCGGTGACGGTGTTGCCGGCGGCGTCCTGGAGCGTCGCCGTCAGCACCCGTGTTGCGCCGGAGGTGAGATTCGTGGTGGCGCCGCTGAGCGCGATCTGGGCGGCGGCGCCGTGGACGACGGTGAAGGCGCCGAGGGTGCCGGTGGTGAGACCGGCCGCGGTGGCTTCCATCGTGACGGGGCCGACGAGCGCACCTGTGATCGTCTTCGTCGCGACACCGCTCGCCGCCGTTGCAGTACCCGTCCCGGTGACCGTGCCCGCGCCCGACTGCTTCGCGAAGGTGATCACGGTCGTGTTGTCCGAGACGACGGTGTTCCCGTTCGCGTCGCGCACCGTCGCCGTGAGCACGCGCGTCGCGCCCGAGGTGAGGTTCGCCGTCGAGCCGGTGAGTGCGATCTGAGTCGCGGCGCCGTGCACGAGCACGTCGGTCTGGATCGAGACGACGTTGCCCACGTTGTCCGTGCCGGTCAGGACGTAGCGGTAGCAGCCGACGGTGAGGTTCTGCGCGGGCGCGCCGACGATCGTCGTCGGGCTGCCGCTATACAGGCCGCAGGCATTGTTGGTGTACGAAGCCGAGTCGCGCGTCAGCGTCGACGACGCGAGGCCGGAGGCGGTCGGGGTCGCCGTCTCCGTCCAGTCGGTGCGGACGCCGATCGTGAAGCTGCCGTTCGAGTTGCTCGTCGTCCCGCCCGCGGACGCGGCGACGCCGTTCACGGTCAGCGCGCCGCCCGTCGGCGCGGTCGTGTCGTTGCGCAGCGTGAGCGTCGCGGTCGCCGAGTTGTTCCCGGCCGCGTCGGTGGCGTTGAGGTCGACGGTGGGGGAGCTCGTCGTGCCGGCGCTCCAGGAGAAGAGGTTCGAGTCGTACGGGCCGCCGGCCGGCGTCGAGATCGTCCCGGCCGTGTGCGTCCAGCCGGTCGACGTGCCGCCGAGCGCGCTCGTCGTCGAGGAAGCAGGCCCGGAGCCGCCGTCGGCGACCGTGTTCCGGACCCGCAGCTGCCCGGCCGCCGCGCCGCGGTAGAAGAGGTTGGTGCCGCTCAGGTACGCGCTGCCCGCGGGCGCGACGCCCGTGAGCGCGAGGGTCTGGGTCGGGACGGTGTTGTCGACGCGGACGTTGGTGATCGTGGTGGAGGTGAAGGTGTTGCCGGCGTTGTCGGTGGTGATCACGCGCAGGTCGTAGAGGCCGTCGGTGACGGCGGTGGTGTCCCAGGTGACGCCGTAGGGGGAGCTGGTGTCGGCGGCGCCGATCGTCGTCCAGGTGCCGGCGCCGGCGGGGGAGCGCTGGAAGAGGGCGTTGGCGACGCCGGAGCCGCCGTCGGCCGAGTTGGAGGTGACCGAGACGGAGGCGCCGCGGACGTTCGCGGCGGCGGCCGGGGCGGTGACCGCACCGGTCGGGTTCGTGTTGTCGACGCGGACGTTGGTGATCGTGGTGGAGGTGAAGGTGTTGCCGGCGTTGTCGGTGGTGATCACGCGCAGGTCGTAGAGGCCGTCGGTGACGGCGGTGGTGTCCCAGGTGACGCCGTAGGGGGAGCTGGTGTCGGCGGCGCCGATCGTCGTCCAGGTGCCGGCGCCGGCGGGGGAGCGCTGGAAGAGGGCGTTGGCGACGCCGGAGCCGCCGTCGGCCGAGTTGGAGGTGACCGAGACGGAGGCGCCGCGGACGTTCGCGGCGGCCGCCGGGGCGGTGACCGCACCGGTCGGGTTCGTGTTGTCGATCGTGACCGTCTGGATCGCCGAGTCGAGCTGGTTCCCCGCCGCGTCGAAGACGCGAGCCAGAACGCGGTAGGTGCCGTCGGCGGGCTGGCTGTTCCACGTCACCGGGTAGCCGCCGGCCGGGGTGGAGCTCGAGCCGACGACCGTGCTCGGCGTGCAGGCGGCACCCGCGCAGTAGAGATAGGTGATCGAGCCGACACCCGAGAGCGCGTCGGCGCCGCCGCCCGTCAGCGACTGGCCGTTCCGGATCGCCGCCGGCAGAGCGTTGAGCGTCGCGCTCGTCGGGTTCGTCTTGTCGATCCGAATCTGCGCGGCGCCGGTCTTGACGGCCTCCGTGTTCGCGACCCGGTCCGTCGAGAAGTACTTGATCGTGTACGTGCCCTCGGCGGTGAGGAGGATCGACGTCCCCGTCGGCGAGCCGGTGGTCGGGTTGACGCCGTTCGTCGTGTAGTAGGTCTGCGCGACACCTGCGCCCGTCCCGTCGCTCGGGCTCAGCGTCACCGTCGTGTCGACGTTCCGCCAGGCGTTCGTGATCGTGCCGGTGTCGTCCGTCGTCACCGGCGCAGCCACGTCGCGCGTGAACGTGATCGACTGCGTCAGCGCGGTGTTGCCGGCCTCGTCGGAGATGATGATCGTCTGCGCGCCGGGGCTGACCGTGTTCGTCGGGCCGAAGGAGTAGTCGGGCGAGGCCGCGTACGGCTCGACCGTGTCGGTGTTGCCGCCGCCGGTGAAGCCGGTCTGGCCGGGCGTGGGGTACTGCACCGACGACACGCAGGCGAGCGGTCGCAGCGCGACGAGCTCGGAGACGTTCGAGCCAGGGCCTGTGTTGTTCGCGTCGGTGACCGTCGCGGTCGAGACCCGGGTGCCGGTGGCGCCGGCGGCGCCGAGGATCTCGTCGGCGGCGAGCACGCGCGAGTTCCAGTCGACCTCGGTGTTGATCGCCGTGGCGCGCTGCGTCATTCCCGTCGGCGTCGTCAGCGTCGCGGTGTTCCAGACCCCGTAGAACGCGAGCAGCCGGCCGCAGCCCGCGGTGGTGGTGACCGACGGCGCTGTCAGCGTGGTCCCGGTCGCGACGGTGCCGTTGTTGACCAGCACCGGCGACACGGACGCGACGCCGCGGTAGGCGAGCAGCGTGCCGGAGATGCTCGCGGCTCCCGACGCGTGCGGGATCGTGTACGACGCAGGCTCGGACGCGGTCGCCCACCGGTAGAAGATCACCTGCCCGTAGATCGTCCCGTTGTCGCGGTCGACGTAGCGCGTCCACCCCGCCGGCGTCGGGACCGAGATCGCCATGGTCCGCTCGTAGCCGACCTGCGCGATCAGGAGGTCGCCGAGCTGGACGCCTGCCGGAACGTTGAGCGTCAAGCGGGCTGTTGTTGTTGGCGCCGCCGTTGGCGCCGACGAACGAGATCGGGGGCGAGACGTCGCGCGGCACGCTCGAGAGCGAGAACGTGCCGGCGACGGTCGGGTTGTAGTAGAGGTTGCGGTTCGCCGAGTCCCAGTACTGGTTGGCGGTCCCGGTCAGCGGGGTCAGGGTGAGGGGTTCGCGTCGGGGGAGCTGTTGTCGACGCGGATCGTCGACACCGTTGCCGTCGCGGTGTTTCCGGCCCAGTCGGTGACCGTGACCCGCACGTCGTAGAAACCGTCGCCGGCAAGGGTCGTGTCGAACGGCAACGACCATGGTGAGCTCGAGCTCGTGCCGAGCGTCGACCACGTCCCGGCGCCCGCGGGCGAGCCCTCGTAGAGCACCGACATGACCCCCGAGTCCGCGTCCGAAACCGTCGAGGTGAGGGTGAAGGTTCCGCGGATGAGGGACGGAATCGTGGGCGTGACGGTGGGGTTGACGTTGTCGACTTCGAACGAGTGCAGGTGCGCGGCCCACTGGCCGGTCGCGCCGAGCGCGGACGTCTTCGCGCCGGTGGCGCCGGCCGCGACCTGGGTCGAGTCGCTCTGCGCGCCGCTGGCGCGGTTGGCGGGCGTGGCGCTCGCGGATGCGGCGTCCCAGCGCTCGGTCATCCCGGTGACGGCGCCGAAGGTGGCGTTGTTGTTCGACCGCGAACGAGGCGACGAGGAGCGCGTTCGCCGTCGTCGTCGTGATCGAGTTCGCGGACGCGGTGGCCGAGTTGCCGGTATTCGCGGTACTCATGACGTCGAGGATGCTCGCGTTGCCGAGGCTCGCCTTGATGCCGTAGTAGGCGCTGATCGCGCCGACGGCCTGTTGCGTGCTCGCCAAGGCGAACGGACTGTGACGCGGGCTCGCTCGCGGTGGCGACCTTGTAGAAGGTGACGAGCCGGACGTTCGCCCCGTTCTGGGACGAGCGACCGGCGGCCCATCCGCCGGGCGTGGTCGACGACGTACCCCGCCGCGGACGGCGATCGTCGCGATCAGGAGGTCGTTGGCCGCCACTCCTGCGGGATACGTGAGGCTGATGTTGGCGGCGCCGGCGGCGCCGTTGTTCGAGACGGTGGTGGCGCGATGGGTGACGGCCGGGTCGATCACGTACGGGAGCGGCAGCTCGCTGTCGTCGATCGTGAGCCGCAGCTCCCAGCCCTTGCGGTTGAGGCCGGTCGACCAGCGGGCACCCTCGGGTGTGACGTCCCGCCCGCGCGCGTCGAGGATCTGGACGGGTGCGAGGACGGGGCCGGCGACGCGGCGGCTCGAGTCGCTCAGGAAGACGACGGCGCCGTCCGCGCCGACGCGCGGGACCAGGGAGGTGTCGAGCTGCCAGCGCCAGGTGTGCTTGCCCTGCCGCCGCTTGACGGTGAGGAACTGCTCCGTCCGCTCGCCGTCGACGACGACGGCGGCGCTACCGAAGTCGGTCGTCTGCGAGACGCCGTTGGCGTGGCGGACGATCGCGCCGCCGTGCTGGACGGCGCGGAGGCCGAGGGAGCCGGCGGGGCCGGCGACGCTGTAGCCGCCGGGCTGGATGCGGACGCGCACACCGGGGGCGGGCGTGCGGACGAGCGGGGCGGAGGCGTCGGCGTGCGCCGAGCGCATCCGGCGAGGAAGGCGGCCTGGTCGTCCGAGCGACCGAGCAGCGTGGCGCCTGCGAGGAGGGTCGCCGTGGCGGACAGCGGCGACGACGAGCGCGAGAACCAGGCGCAGGCGAAGCTGCCCCGCTAGGGCAGGGTGCTCCCAAGGCCGCAGTAGTTGGTTCTTCGCCACGTCGATGTTCCGCCTTCAGTCGAACCCGTCAAGAGCGGCCGAAACCGCTTGCCGCTGCGTGTTGCATCGTCGTGCGGCGCGGCGGACTTGAGCCAAAACCCGGACTGCAGGGTCCGAAAGCGCCCGAAGATCACCCGGAAGGGTGAGGCCGGCACGGGGGACGCGCGAGCGGTGGTACTCCGGCGAGGTGCGGACGCATCGGCGACCTCGACCTCAAGTAGAAGTCGAGCTTTAGGGTTGCTCGAGGGTCGCGCGGGCGACCGAGGCCGCCTCGTCCGCGCTCGCGGCGATCGCGAGCGACGTCCGCGTGCCCGACCGGTGGAAGGCGACGCTGCGCTCGCCGACCTGCCAGCACGACGTTGCTGCGCACGGGGAAGCGAGGATGGTCGACGAGCCGAACGCGCGTGCCAGATAGACGGGCACCGACTGCGGCCCACTGGTCGGCGTCGCGCGCAGCTGTCCCAGGCGAGCGCGACGACCGCTGCCTCGGAGACGTCGTCGCGGTAGATCGCGGACCGACCGCCGGCCCAGCCCGATCCCGTCGCGTCGACGGCGGGCGCGCCGACGACGGCGAGCAGGGTGCGGACGTCGAGCTCGCCGAAGCTGCCGACGCTTGCGCGCCGTCAGGCCGGCGGCCTCGGACGGGAGCGGCATCGGCCGCGGGCCGCTCGCGCTCGAGGAACTTGTCGATGTGGAAGATCTGCTCGGTCGACTCGGGCCGGCGCGCAAGCGCGGTCGCCACTGCGCGGCGCCCGCCCAGATTCTGGAGCGTCGCTGCGAAGCGAAGACCGACCGATGAGGTGAACGAGCTCTCGAGCGCGACGAACCGCTCGAGGCGGCTGCCGCGCGCCGGCACCGCCGGGACCCGGCCGATGCGTGCGGCGACGAGCGCCGCATGACCCTGTCCGGCCGCGAGCTCGGCCAGCCGAGCGTCGCGGTCGGTGACGGCGGCACGTCCGAGCCCGTACTGCCGGTTCTGGAGCCCACTCACGAACGCTCGTGCGATCGCCGCCTTCTGATCCGGCGCGTCCCGAAGCAGGTGGACGCGGTGCGTCCGCGCGTCGTACAGCGCGACCTGCCGCTGGGTTGCGACCACAGCGGCCGCCAGCGTCTTCGGCGTCGCGTCGATGCCGAGCGCGTCGAGGACGGCGGCATCGTGTGCCCGGGCGGAGGCGGAATAACCCCGGACTGCCAGCGCGGCTCTCCGCGCTTCATAGCGGGCCGAGCTCTCCTCGACGACGGGAATGACGGGCGTGGGCTCCGAGCCGACGAGTGTCGCGACGACTCGGAAGAGCGCTGCGCTCTCGGTCGGTCGCGCAGCTGTAGCCGTCCCGGCAAGGGAGACGAGCGTGACTGCGCACAGGACCGTGGCGACGAGAGACCGCATGTTCGTTCATCGGCGGGATCGCGTCCGAACTGAAGAGGCGGCCTCGCCTAGAATGCCGGGATGGCGACCACCGAGGACCGCGGCTCGCTGGACGCAACCGGCGCCTGGCGTGAGGAGCTGTACGACCGGACCCCGGAGCGCCAGGGGGAGTTGTTCTCGACGATCTCCGGGTTGGAGAACGATCCGCTGGTGACGCCCGACACGGTCTCTGTCGACTACGACCGCGACCTCGGCTATCCCGGCGTCTTCCCGTTCACGCGCGGCGTCTATCCGTCGATGTACCGCGGCAAGCTCTGGACGATGCGGCAGTTCGCCGGCTTCGGGACGGCGGCGGAGACGAACGAGCGCTTCCGCTACCTGCTCGATCACGGCCAGACCGGCCTCTCGACGGCGTTCGACATGCCGACGTTGATGGGCTACGACTCCGACCATCCCGCGGTCGGAGGGCGAGGTCGGGCGCGAGGGTGTGGCGATCGACTCGCTCGAGGACATGGAGACGCTCTTCCGCGGCATCCCGCTCGGCGACGTCTCGACGTCGATGACGATCAACTCGCCGGCGGCGATCCTGCTGGCGTTCTACATCGCGGTGGGGGAGGAGCAGGGTGTGCCGGCGGAGCATCTGCGCGGGACGATCCAGACGGACATCCTGAAGGAGTACATCGCGCAGAAGGAGTACATCTTCCCGCCCGAGCCCTCGATGCGGCTGGTCACCGACATGGTCGAGTACTGCTCGCGGGAGCTGCCGAAGTGGCATCCGATCTCGATCTCGGGGTACCACATCCGCGAGGCCGGGTCGACGGCGGCGCAGGAGCTCGCGTTCACGCTTCAGGACGGCTTCACCTATGTCGAGTGGGCGGTCGAGCGCGGGCTGGATGTCGACGAGTTCGCGCCGCGGCTCTCGTTCTTCTTCAACGCGCATCTGGACTTCTTCGAGGAGATCGCGAAGTACCGGGCGGCGCGCCGGATCTGGGCGCGTGAGCTGCGCGACCGCTTCGGCGCCCGCAATCCGCGTTCCTGGCTGATGCGCTTCCACACGCAGACGGCCGGTGTCTCGCTGACGGCGCAGCAGCCGGAGGTGAACATCGTCCGGACCGCGATCGAGGCGCTGGCGGCGGTGCTCGGGGGGACGCAGAGCCTGCACACGAACTCGTTCGACGAGGCGCTGGCGCTGCCGACCGAGGACGCGGTCCGGATCGCGCTGCGGACGCAGCAGGTGATCGCGCACGAGACCGGGGTCGTGAACACGATCGACCCGCTCGGCGGCTCCTACTACGTCGAGGAGCTGACGAACAGGATCGAGGCGCAGGCGTATGAGTACTTCGACCGGATCGAGAAGCTGGGTGGGATGGTCGAGGCGATCAAACAGAACTTCCCGCAAAGAGAGATAGCAGATTCAGCGTTTCGCTATCAGGAGGAGGTCGAGCGGGGTGAGCGCGTCGTCGTCGGCGTCAACCGCTACGAGCTCGCCGACGAAGCGCCGCTGGAGATCCTCAAGATCGACGCCGCGCTCGAGACGCAGCAGATCGAACGCGTGACGGCGTTGAAGGGCCGGCGCGACTCGGCCAAGGTCGAGCAGCGGCTCGCGGCCTTGAAGCAGGCCTCGGCCCGCGACGGCGTCAACCTGATGCCGACGATCCTCGACGCCGCCCGTGACTACGTCACGATGGGCGAGATGTGCGATGCCTGGCGCGAGGTCTGGGGCACCTGGCGCGAGACGCCCGTGTTTTGAAGCGCTTAACCTAGCCTTCATCTAACTGAACAGGGTCGCGGCCGTCGTAGGTGACGTGAGCGCGCGCACGCACCGACAGGTCTCGCTCCTGGCGGGCCTCGTCCTCACGGCGGGAGTCGTCGCCTTCACGGTCGCCTACTTCGGCGACACCGGCACCTCGCAGGAGACGCCCCTGTCGGACAAGCCGGCGCAGGTCTTCACGCCGCGCAAGCAGGTCCCGCTCGACACGGAGGCCCGCCGTGTCGCGGGCAGGTTCATCCTCACCGCGGTCGCACGGGAGAACCTCGGCGAGTCGTACGACCTGGTGCACCCCGAGCTCCGGCAGGGGATGACGAGACGGGAGTGGCTGACGGGGAACATCCCGGTCGTCTACTACCCGGCCAAGGCGATCGAGACCGCGACCTTCAAGGTCGACGAGTCCTACCCGGACGAGGCGATCCTCGAGGTGGCGCTGCTGCCGAAGGAGTCCGCCAAGGTGAAGCCGCAGATCTTCTTCATCGGGCTGAAGAAGACGGGCACCCACTGGCGGGTGAACTACTGGGTTCCGCGCGCGGCGCCGGCGGTCCCAACGCCGCGACTGATGTTTGCCGGCGCAGGATCGGCATCCGCAGTAGCGGACGCCGATCGCGCAAAGATCCCTGAAGGGGCCGCTTCCAGCGGCCCGGTCGCGACGAGTCCGTAGCGTGGCTGGGCGGCTGTCGTCGCCGCGCTTCCGGCGGCGCGCGCTCAAGATCGGTCTCCTGCTCGCCGTCGGTGTCGCCGCCGCGCTCGTGAGCATCTTCTTCTGGAACACGGCCACGGTCGTCGAGACGCCGCTGCACGGGAAGGCCGACCTCTACGTGCCGCCGATCCCGATCAAGATGGCGCCGGCCGAGCGTCGCGCGGTGATCGCCACCGCCGCGCGCTTCGTCGAGACCGCGGTGCGGCGCGAGCATGCCGAGCGCGCCTACGAGCTCGTCGGGCCGAACCTACGCGGGACGACGACGCGCGACGAGTGGCGCACCGGCGACATCCCGGTCGTGCCGTACCCGGTCGACGACGCGCGCTGGAAGTTCGACTACTCGTACGCGAACGAGATCGGGCTCCAGGTCGCCGTCTTCCCGCGGCCGGGCGCGGCGGTGCGACCGGCCGTCTTCAACCTGTCGCTCCGCTCCGTCGGTGCGGGTGCGAAGCGGCGCTGGCTCGTGGACTCCTGGTCGCCGCGGGGAGGCGGTGGCAGCGCGCGCCCGAGCCGCTCCGACGGCTCACCGTTCCGCGTCGACCTCGCGCAGCGGTCGAGCGCGTCGACCAGCCTCGGCGCCGTCTGGCTGCTCGTGCCCGCGGCGCTGGTCGCGCTCGCGCTGCTCGTGCCGGCCGCGCTGTTCGTGATCGAGCGCGTGCGCTCGCACCGCGCGCAGAAGGCGTACGACGCCTCGCGGCTGCCCTAGAACTCGAGCTCGAGCCCGTCGTAGGCGAGCTCGACGCCGGGCGGCGCGTCCCGCTCGAACGGCCGGTGAGTGAGCACGACCCGGAGCGCGCGGGCGTCCGCCGCCGCCTCCGAGACCTCCTCGGGCGAAAGGTGGCCGCGATCAGGCCCGTCGTAGCCGCCGTTCTCGAGCGTCGCCTCGGAGAGGAGCAGGTCGGCGTCGCGCGCGATCTCCGCGAGCGCGTCCGACGGCCCGCTGTCGCCGGAGTACGCGAGGACGCGGTCGCCCTTGACGCGGAAGCCGAAGGCCTGGATCGCGTAGTGGTCGACCGGGATGGCGGTCACCTCGAGGCCGGCCGCCGCGGTGAACGGCACGCGGGCCTCGTACTCGGACACCTCGAAGGCACGGTCGAACATGTCCTCGCTTCCGAGCACCGACAGGACCGGCCGGAGCTGCTCCCTCGCGCCCGGCGGCAGCCACAGCTTCGGCTTCGGCAGCGACTCGCCGGGACCGAAGAGGCCGCCCCAGACCCACGGGACGAGATCGCCCCAGTGGTCGAGGTGGAGATGCGTGATCGCGATCGCCTCGACCGTCGGCCAGGGCTGCCGCTGGCGCAATTTCGCGAGCACGCCGGGGCCGCAGTCGAGCAGCAAACGGCCCTCGACGAGGTATCCGGAACAGGCCCCGCCGGGGTTGGGCCAGGCGGGCGAGCAGCCGATGACCGTGAGACGCACCGCCGTATACTGCCGACGCCATGGCCAGGAAGATCAGAGTGGTGATCGCGAAGCCCGGCCTGGACGGTCACGACCGGGGTGCGAAGATCATCGCGAGGGCCCTCCGGGACGCCGGAATGGAGGTCATCTACACCGGTCTGCACCAGACTCCGGAGCAGATCGTGGAGACCGCGATCCAGGAGGACGCGGACGCCGTCGGCATCTCGATTCTCTCCGGCGCGCACATGACGCTCGTGCCGCGGATCCTCGACGGGCTGAAGGAGAACGGCGTCGACGACGTGCTCGTCCTCGTCGGCGGGACGATCCCGAACGAGGACGCCGAAGAGCTCAAGGGCAAGGGCGTCGCCGCCGTCTTCACCCCCGGCGCGCCGACGAGCGAGATCGTCGACTTCCTGACGCGCGAAGATCCCCGCCTAGCCTCCGGTGCAGCTCCGGGCGATCGACGCGACGCGCTACGTCACGCCGCTGCGTGAGGGCGGCTCGCTGCCCGCGCTCGTCGAGGCGAGCGACGACGGCCTCTACGTGCTCAAGTTCCGCGGCGCGGGCCAGGGGCCGAAGGCGCTCGTCGCCGAGGTCGTCGCCGGTGAGCTCGCGCGCGCGCTCGGCTTCCGCGTCCCAGAGCTCGCGCTCGTTCGGCTCGACCCCGCGCTGGCGGTCGCGGAGCCGGATGCGGAGATCCAGGACCTGCTCCGCGCGAGCGGCGGGCTCAACCTCGGTGTCGACTACCTCCCAGGTGCGCTGCCGTTCAATCCTGCGGCCGAGCCGGCGCCGGCGCCCGAGCAGGCGGCAGCGATCGTCTGGCTGGACGCGCTCGTGACGAACGTCGACCGGACCGCGAAGAACACGAACATGCTCCTATGGCATGACCGCCTCTGGCTGATCGACCACGGCGCTGCGCTCTACTTCCACCACGGCGAGCCGGTGCCCGGGCACGAGCGTGCGCCCGTTCGAGGCGATCGCCGAGCACGTCCTGCTGCCGTTCGCCGGCTCGATCGTGGACGCGGATGCCGAGCTCGCGCCACAGGTCACCGAGGAGCTGCTGCGGGACGTCGCCGCTGCCGTCCCCGAGGAGTGGCTCGGCGGCGAAAGCCGCGACCTGTACGTCGAGTACCTGGGCGGCGGGTCGAGTCGCCGCGGGCGTTCGTCGCGGAAGCGGAGCGAGCTCGTGCCGCCTAGCCCGTTCTCGTATGCCGTCTACCGACTCGTGCCGCGCGTCGAGCGCGGCGAGCGGATCAACGTCGGCGTCGTCGTCTTCTCGAGGCCGCTCGACTATCTGGCCGCGCGCACCGGGCTCGACGAACGGCGTGCCGCGGCGCTCTGGCCGCGAGCTCGACCTCGGCCACGGTGCGGGCGCAACTGGGCGCCCTCGAGCGAGTCGCCGCCGGCGAAGGCACAGCCGGGCCGATCGCGCAGCTCGACACGACTGCGCGCTTCCACTGGCTGGTCGCTCCGTCGAGCACGATCATCCAGCCGTCGGCGGTGCACACCGGCCTCTGCGCCGATCCCGCCGCCGAGCTGAAGAAGCTCTACGAGTCGCTCGTCACGGCTTGACGACGACCCGGGACGCGGCGAGCGCGCCCTTGGCGCCGAAGAGCGCAGCGGGAGTCACCTTGGCGGGCGACGTCCACACGGTGACGGGCAGGCCCTTCGTCAGCAGCTCGAGCGCCGGGTAGTCCGCCAGCGCGGCGGGGGCGACGACGCCCTCGATCGTCGCCGTCTCCGGGACCGTGATCGGCACCTTCTGGCCGGCCTGCTTGACCTTGCGGCCGCCGGGCCACTGGCGGACCTGGTCGACCGTGACCTGCAGGTCCTCGCCGGCGGCGTTCGCCACCTTGCCGGTGAGCGCGAGCGTGAAGGTCGTGCCGGCCTCCGCCGCGAAGAGCAGGTGCCGCGCCTTGTTCAGGTACGGGAACGGGCTCGTCGCCGCGCCGCCGTTCGGGTGGACCTCGAAGTGGAGGTGCGGATGGATTCCGTTCGCATCGCCCGAGTCGCCGACGTAGGCGATCACCTCGCCGGCCGCGACCTTGGCGCCGCTCTTCAACCCCTTCGCGTAGGCGACGCCCGGGACGCACGTGCCCTGGTTGTCGTTCGTGTCGGTGAGGTCGTTGTTGAGGTGGATGTAGAGGTACTCGGTGCCGCTCTTGCCCTCGAGGTAGAGCATGCAGCCGGCCCGCGACGAGGTCGTGTGGAACTTGACGGTGCCCGCCTCGGCGGCGAGGGCGAGCGCGCGCCGCGGCGCGAGCATGTCGTTGCCCTCGTGCGCGCCCTGGCCGCGCGGGTCGCCGAAGTCGTCGGTGTAGGTGGCGGCGCCGAGGATCGGGAAGACGAGCCGCGGCACCGGCGCCGACGTCGATGCGGCCGCCGCCCCTGCGCCGAGCAGGAGGGCGATCACGGTGAGGAGCAAGCCTCGTGCTGTCGTCCGGACGGGGGTCATCGAGTACCGGTTCGCGCGCGAAGGGCGGGACCCTACCAGAGCCCGCGGAAGATTCCTCCCCGAAAGGGGTAAAAGCTCCGACGCCTCCCTTGGGAGCGGTCCGCGGCGCATCGCTAGAGTCCGCGCGATGAAGATCGCCGTCTGCGTGAAGGAGGTTCCGGACGCGACCGCGCACAAGCGGATCGACGCCGGGACCAAGCGCCTCGACCGCTCCGGCGAAGGCGCGCTGAACGCCTTCGACGCGAACGCCGTCGAGGAGGCACTGCGGCTGAAGGACGCGACCGGCGCAGGCGAGGTCGTCGTCGTCTCGATGGGACCCGAGCGCGCGCTCAACTCGCTGCGCAAGGCGCTCGCGATGGGCGCCGACCGCGCCGTGCTCGTCGCCGACGATGGTGCCGCCGGCTCCGATCTCGTCGCCACGAGCCTCACGCTCGCCAAGGCGCTCGAGCGCGAGCAGCCCGACCTCGTCCTCTTCGGCCAGCAGTCCTCCGACTCCGACGGCGCCGTCCTCTGGGCTGCGATTGCGGAGCGGCTGCAGCGTCCGGTGATCTCCCAGGTCGCCGAGCTGACGCTCGAGGGCGGCTCGCTCACCGGCAAGCGGCAGACCGAGTTCGGCTACGACGTCATCCGCGCGCCGCTCCCCGCGGTCGTCGCCGTCGCGGACTCGATCAACGAGCCTCGCTACCCGTCGCTCAAGGGGATCATGGGCGCGAAGTCGAAGCCGCAGGAGACGCTCTCGCTCGCCGACCTCGGCGTCGACGGCGGCAGCGCCGGCGAGTCGGGCTCGCGCACGGAAGTGCTCGCGCTCTCCGACCCGCCGCCGCGCGGCGACACGCGCAAGATCGAGGACGACGGCAACGCGGCCGAGCAGATCGTCGCCTTCCTGACCGAGAAGCGGCTGATCTGAGCATGAGCACCCTCGTCTTCCTCGAGCACCACAACGGCGAGCTGCAGAAGGGCTCGCTCGCGGTGCTCTCGAAGGCCGCGAGCCTCGGCGGGGACGTCGCCGGCGTGATCGTCGGCTCCGGTCTGGACGGGTTGGCGGAGCAGGCCGCCGCGCACGGCGCCGCGACGGTGTACCTCGCCGACGACGCGAAGCTCGAGGCGCCGCTGCCGCAGCCGCGCGTCGACGCGATCGCGCAGCTCGTCGAGGAGAAGGGGATCGAGACCGTGCTCTTCGGCCAGTCGATCCTCGCGGCCGACATCGCCGCGGGGCTGGCGGCCCGGCTCGAGGCAGGGCTGAACTGGCAGCTGACCGACCTCGTCGACGACGGCGGCACTCTCGTCGGCAAGCAGTCCGCGCTCGGCGACTCCGTCGTCGTCGACGTGGGCTGGAAGACGACGCCGCGGATCGGCCTCTTCCGCGCCGGCTCGCTCGACCCGGTCGAGCAGGCGGCGGCGGGGACGGTCGAGACCTTCGAGCCGCAGCTGCGCGAGCACTCGCTCGCGGCCGAGATGGTCGAGCAGGCGCACGCCGAGGAGAGCGGCCCGTCGATCGAGGACGCGAACGTGATCGTCGCCGGCGGTCGCGGTCTCGGCGAGCCGGAGAAGTTCGCGCTCGTCGAAGGCCTCGCGAAGGCGCTCGGCGGAGCGGTGGCCGCGACCCGCGCCGTCGTCGACGCGGGCTGGTACCCGTACTCGGCCCAGGTCGGCCAGACCGGCAAGTCCGTCTCGCCGACGCTCTACATCGCCTGTGGCATCTCCGGCGCGATCCAGCACAAGGTCGGGATGCAGAGCTCGAAGACGATCGTCGCGATCAACAAGGACCCGAACGCACCGATCTTCGAGTTCGCCGACCTCGGCGTCGTCGGCGACCTGCACACGATCGTGCCGAAGCTGACCGAGCTCGTCCAGGCCCGCAGAGGATGAGCAAGGGCGGAGTCCGCCCGGCGGACTACCCGCCGCCGTTCTCGCCGTCCGAGGTGATCGCGCCGCCGACCGATCCGGCGGCGGAGCGGATCGAGGTCGGAGTCCTGATCGTCGGCGCGGGGCCTGCCGGGCTTGCCTGTGCGATCCGTCTCGGGCAGCTGCTGGAGGAGTCGCCCGAGATCGCCGAGCGCCTCGGTGAGGTACCCGTCGCGGTCGTCGAGAAGGGCAAGGCGCCCGGCTCGCATCTCCTCTCCGGCGCGGTCGTCAACCCGCGTGCGCTGCGCCGTCTCTTCCGCGATCGGCTGACGATCGAGGACGTGCCGAACTACGGCGTGGTGCCCGGCGAGGCCGTCTACCTGCTCACGCAGGGGACGGCGCTTCGGATCCCGGCGCCGCCGACGATGCGCAACCACGGCAACTACATCGTCTCCGTCTCGCAGCTCGGGCGCTTCCTCGCCGAGCAGGCCGAGGCGCTCGGAGCGGCGGTGCTGCCGGAGACCGATGCGCAGAAGCTCCTCGTCGCCGACGGGCGCGTACACGGGATCCGCACGGGCGACAAGGGACTCGGACGAGACGGCAAGCCGGTCGGCGCCTACGAGCCCGGGTCGGACATCGCCGCGAAGGTGACGATCCTCGCGGAGGGCACGCAGGGCCACCTGACCACGGCCGCGCATCGACCGCTTCGGGCTCGCGGGCGAGCAGCCGCAGATCTGGGCGCTCGGCGTGAAGGAGATCTGGAAGGTCGCGACGCCGCTCGGCCGCATCGTCCACACGATGGGCTGGCCGCTGCGCAAGCGCGCCAAGTACGGCGAGTTCGGCGGCTCGTTCATCTACCCGATGGGCGACGACATGGTCTCGCTCGGGCTCGTCGCCGGGCTCGAGGCGCGTGATGTCGAGTTCTCGGTCCACGACGTCCTCCAGGAGCTGAAGACGCACAAGCTCCTCCGCAAGATCCTCGCCGGCGGCGAGCGCGTCGCCTGGGGAGCGAAGACGATCACCGAGGGCGGCTACCACGCGCTTGCCGAAGCGCTTCCACGCGCCGGGGCTGTTGCTCGCCGGCGAGGGCGCCGGGCTCGTCAACGTGCCGACGCTGAAGGGCATCCACTACGCGATCGAGTCCGGGATCATGGCCGCCGAGGCCGCCTTCCGGTCACTCCAGCGCGGCGAGTCGCCGACGCGCCACGGCGTCTTCGACTCCTACGACGACGAGCTGCGCTCGAGCTACGTCGTCAAGGACCTGCACGAGGTGCGCAACATGCGCCAGGCGTTCGACAAGGGCTTCTTCGTCGGCGGTGCGCGGGCGATCGGCGATGACGGTGACGAAGGGGAAGCTGCCGCCGTGGGATCTCCACAGCGAGGCGAACGCCGCGCACTCGCTGATTCGCACCGGCCGGGCCGCGCGCTATCCGAAGCCCGACGGGAAGCTCACCTTCGACAAGCTCTCCTCCGTCTTCCTCTCCGGCAACCGGACGCGCGACGACCAGCCCAGCCACATCAGGGTCCAGCGCAACGTCCCCAAGGACCTCGCCGAGGCCTGGGTGAACATGTGCCCGGCACACGTGTACGAGCTCGGCGGCGAGGCGGGCGACGGGCTCGTCCACGTCGAGGTGAACCCGTCCAACTGCGTCCAGTGCGGCGCGATCTCCGCGAAGGGCGGCCGGCTCACCCCGCCCGAGGGCGGCTCCGGCCCGGAGTACACGCTGACCTAGCGGCGGGCCGCCCAGGCCTGCGCCATCGCGATCCGCTGCTCGATCGACGGATGGCTGTCGAAGAGGAGGTACGACCACGTCGGCGGATCCGGGTCGTTGAGCGACTGGATCGTGAACTCGCGGAAGAGGCTCTTCGCGGCCGCGGGGTTGTGGGTCGTCTCGAGCGCCTTCCAGTCCGCCTCGGCCTCCATGTGCCGTGAGATCAGGTTGTAGACGGGCAGCGAGAGCAGGTCGAGCACGACGATCACGAGCAGCGAGAGCGGTACCGCCGCCGGATTGCCCATGCCGCCGCGGCGGCGCGTGACTCGCGCGATCAGCCAGGCGCCGGGAAGCGCGAAGAGCGCGTACCAGGCGACGCCCTCGAAGAGGTGGTTGCTCGAGTGGTGCCCGAGCTCGTGCGCGAGCACCGTCTTCACCTCCGCGTCCGTGAAGCTGCCGTCGAGGAGCGTGTTCCAGAAGACGATCCGCTTGCTCGGGCCGAAGCCGACGGCGTAGGCGTTCGGCGCGCTCGTGAAGTCGGTGACGTCCTCGACGCGGAGCGGCACCGGGTCGATCCCCTGCTTCGCCGCGTACTCGCGGCCCGCGGCCACCAGGTCGGCTCGCCGCAGCGGCTCCGTCGGCGTCAGGTACGGATAGATGAAGCTGGAAGAGGAAGGCGAGCCCGACGAAGAACGGTGCGGCGGCGAGCCACCAGCGGCGCGGGAACCGTCCCGCGAGCGCCATCACCACGACGAGCGCGAAGCAGATGAACAGAAACTCTGCGCCGAGCGCGAACCAGTTCGCGAAGAGCGTCTCGATGTAGCCGCTGTCGGTCTGGTCGTAGCGGCGGTCCCACCAGACCTCGGCGAGGCGGAAAGGGACCTGCGAGATCCAGACGAGGGCCAGCCCGATCATCCCGAGCAGCATCCCCGTGCCGATCCGGCCCGCAGCCGACTCCTTGGCGAAGCGGATGCCGTACTTGGCGTAGAGCACGAGCACGCCGAGGAGGACGGCCTCCGAGACGACGAACTCGACCCGGAAGAAGAGCTCGTAGCGGTCGGCCCGCGCGAGAATGTCGGGCGGGATCCCGGCCAGTGAGCCGCGGCCCAGGTCGAGGTCGCCCGGGACCACGCTCTGCCAGAGCCACCAGGCCGCTAGCACCCACAAGCCCGCGAGCACGAGCAGCGCGACTGCTCGCATCACCGCGCGCGGGTTCGTCAGATCGCCTCCGGCTCGAGCGGCTGGGGCACGTACTCGTACGCCGGCTCGGGCTCAGGCGGTGGGCGCAGGGCGGGGCTCGCGTGCGGGTAGTCGTCGGTGACGATGAACCAGTACGCGTTCGTCTGCGAGAGGTAGCGGACGGCGTACGCCCCGAGGTTGCGGAGCCCGTCCGGCATCCGGCCCGTCACGAGCGCGGCGAACCAGCCCAGCAGGCCGACGATGACGAGCACGCCGCTGAGTGCGCTCGACACGATCAGCGCCGGGATGACGAGGAAGATCCGGAACAGCGTGATCCAACGGCTCTGCCGCTCGGGCGGGCCGATCGCGATGTCGACCGGATAGCCCGGATCGCCCGTGAAGCCCGGGAACGGGTTCGCGACCAGCGTCGCGAACGCCGTCACGTGTGCGGCGTAGCGGACGTACGCGGCAAGAAATCTGTGCAGCACCTCCGCAGAACGGCCGCGAACGAGTGCGACGATGCCGTTCGCGATCGCCGCCAGGAAGGCGGCAACCGTCCAGAGCGCCAGCCAGACGAAGTGGGGGATGGCGAGGAGAAGCCGGAAGAAGGCGGTGAGCCGTGAGCGCCTGCCGTCGTCGTCGACGGCGACCTGCACCTGATGCGGCGGCAGCTCCCAGACAGGGCCGATCGCATCGGGATCCGAGCTCGGATACCGCTCGGTGAGCAGGAGGAAGTAGGCCCAGGTCTGCGCCCCGTAGCCGATCCCGTACGCACCGAGCTCCCGTAGCCCGCGCGGCATCCGGCCGATCGCGAGCGCCGCGAACCACCCCAGGAATGCGATCGCTGCGAGCGCTCCTCCAATTGAAAAGAAGAAGGCCGGATCGCCCGAGGAGTCGGCAGAGTGCTCCGGCGCCCCGGCCGCGTGCAGCCCCGCACCGAGAACCGCGGCCACCAGCAAGGCGGGAATCGCGAGCAACAGGCGAAGCGCGATCGTCCAGCGGCGCTGGGGTTCTGGCTCGGGCAGTTCGACGTCGAGCGGGTATCCGGGCGTGCCCGTGAAGGACGGATACGGGTTGGCGACGAGCGACACGTACGACACCAGATGCGTCGCGTAGCGGACGTAGGCGGCCAGGAAGTTGTGCAGCGAGGTCGGGACCCGGCCGGTGACGATGCCGGCGAACCATGCGGCGATGACGGCGAACACGGCGGCGATCGACCAGAGCCAGAGCCAGACGAAGTGCGGGATCGCGAGCAGGAGCCGGAAGAAGACGGTCAGGCGCGAGCGGCGAAGATCGTCACTGACGGTCAGCTGGACCGGGTGGTCGGGCACGGGCCGAGTCTACGATGCTCGCGAGATGGCACTGACCCGCGACGACGTGCTGCAGGCGGCGGAGCGGATCCGGGGCCGCGTCCACCGCACGCCCACGTTCAGCTCCCGCACGCTCGGGGCGCAGACGTACCTCAAGGCGGAGCTGTTCCAGAAGACCGGCTCGTTCAAGGCGCGCGGCGTCCTCAACAAGCTCTCGTCGCTGACGCCGGAGGAGAAGGAGCGCGGCGTGATCGGGATCTCCGCCGGCAACCACGCCCAGGCGCTCGCGTGGGGCGCGGCGCTGGAGCAGATCGACTGCCTCGTCGTCATGTACGCGAGCGCCAGCCAGGCAAAGGTCGCCGCCACGCGGGGCTACGGCGCCGAGGTCGACGTCGAAGCGGCGGACGCCGTCGAGGCGTTCCAGCGGCTGGACGAGCACATCCGGCAGACCGGACGGACGCTCGTCCATCCCTTTGACGACCCGCTGGTGATGGCCGGCCAGGGAACGCTCGCCCTGGAGCTGCTCGAGGACGCGCCCGAGGTCGAGACGATCGTCGTGCCGACCGGGGGCGGTGGGCTCGTGGCGGGGATCTCGGCGGCGGCGCCCGACCGGCGCGTGATCGCGGTCGAGCCGGAGGGCTCGACGGCGGTGCACGACGCCCTCGCGGCGGGCAAGCCGGTGCCCGTGACCCCGGTGTCGATCGCCGACGGGCTGTCAGGCCCATTCGCCGGCGAGCATGCGCTCGCGACGATCCAGGCGCACGGCGTCGAGAGCGTTCTCGTCTCGGAGGAGGAGATCGAGGAGGCGTTCCGCTTCCTCTACGAGCGCGCGAAGCTGGCGTGCGAGCCGGCCGGTGCAGTCGGCGTTGCAGCGCTCCTGGCCGGGAAGATCGGGGACGGCCCGACCGCCGCTGTTGTCTCAGGAGGAAACGTGGCCACCCAAACCGCCTCTGCTATCCTGGCCCGGCGATGAAGTCCGGAATCCATCCCGAGTACGTCAGCACTCACGTCCGCTGCTCCTGCGGCAACGAGTTCGAGACGCGTTCGACACAGGCCGAGATCCACGTCGACGTGTGCTCCGCGTGCCACCCGTTCTACACGGGCAAGCAGAAGCTGATGGACTCCGGCGGCCGCGTCGAGCGCTTCCAGCGTCGGCTGGAAAAGGCCGGCGGCGCCCGCCGCGGGTAGCCGGTTGGCCAACAACATCGGGGGCCAGGCAGTCCTGGAGGGCGTGATGATGCGCAGCCCTTCGATGTGGGCTGTCGCAGTACGCAAGCCCGACGGCCAGATCGCCGAGGTCGTCAAGGAGATCAGCTCGCCGATGGCCCGGCGCAGGATCTACCGCCTGCCGATCGTCCGCGGCGTGATCGCGCTCGGCGAGTCGCTCGCGATCGGCTTCCGCGCACTCGCGATCTCGGCCAACTACGCGGCCCAGGATCCCGACGCGAAGGAAGGCGACGTCGAGACCGAGATCACGCGCGGGCAGATCATCTTCTCGTTCGCGATCGCGATCGGCTTCGCGCTGATGCTGTTCAAGGTGACTCCGGCGCTGATAACGAATTTCCTTCCTGTCGACACCACCGGGTACTTCGTCGTGATCGAGGGGTGCATCCGCGTCGGCATCTTTCTCCTCTATCTCTTCCTGATCTCGCTCCTGCCGGACCTCCGCCGCGTCTTCCAGTACCACGCCGCCGAGCACAAGGCGATCAACGCCTACGAGTCGGGCGCGGAGCTCACGCCCGAGAACGTGCAGAAGTTCAGCTTGATCCACCCGCGTTGCGGAACCGCATTTTTGCTCTGGGTGATGGTGATCGGCATCTTCGTCTTCGCGTTCGTCGGCCAGCCGGGCTGGTTCTGGCTGATCGCGAGCCGGATCCTGCTGCTGCCGGTGATCGCCGGGATCGCCTACGAGCTGATTCGCTTCGCCGGCAAGCATCAGGACAACGTGGTTCTGATGGCGCTGCTCGCACCCGGCCTCTGGCTGCAGCGGCTGACGACCCGGCCGCCGTCGCTCGACCAGCTCGAAGTCTCGATCCGCGCGCTCCAGGAGGTGCTCCGCCGTGAGGGCGGCATCACCGCCGAGGAGCGCAAGGTCGAGGTCATGGCCTGATGCCGCGGGTCGTGCGGCAGGCCGCAGTGGCGTGGGAAGGGTCGCTCTCGCGCGGCACGGGCACGGCGACCGCGACGTCGTCGGGCACGTTCGAGCTGCCGATCGACCTGCCGTCGCGGATCTCCGACAAGCCGGGGAAGACGAGCCCGGAGGAGCTGCTGGCCGCGGCTCACGCCGGCTGCTACTCGACGTCGCTCGCCGGTGAGATCGCCCGCGCGGGCGGCACGGTCGAGCGGCTCGACGTCAGCTGCACGATCACCCTCGACGAGGTCGAGGGGAAGGGCCACCTGATCGTCTCCTCGGAGCTCGACGTGCGGGCGCGGGCCGAAGGGATCGACCAGGCCGGGCTCGAGCAGGTCGCTCGGAAGGCCGACGAGGGCTGCACCTTCTCCGCCCTGATCCGGGCGAGCGCTTCCGTTAGCGTGCACGCCGAACTCGCGAGCTAGGAGGGGATCGAAATGGCAGCTGAGCGGCGTGCTTCGGTGACGTGGACCGGCGACCTGCTGAGCGGGTCGGGAACGATCGACGAGGTCGGCTCGGGGGCGTTCGGACCGCTGGACGTCAGCTGGGCCGCCCGGTCGGAGGAGGCGTCGGGCGGGAAGACGAGCCCGGAGGAGCTGTTGGCGGCGGCGCACGCCGCGTGCTTCTCGATGGCACTCTCGAACGTGCTCGCGAAGGCCGGCAATCCACCCGAGCGGGTGGAGACCTCGGCGGTCGTCACGTTCGTGCCGGGAACCGGGATCACGAAGAGCGCCCTGTCGGTCGAGGCAACCGTTCCGGGGCTCGACGCCGACGGCTTCCGCGCGGCCGCGGAGGACGCAAAGAAGAACTGCCCGGTCTCGCAGGCGCTCGCCGGCGGGCCCGAGATCACGCTCGACGCGCAGCTCGACTCCTAGAGCTCGAGCACCAGTCCCCACTCGTGGCTCGAGTCGGGGTCGTCGTGGACGCGCTCGCCGACACGCGCGCTCCCTCGCGCCGGTAGAGCCGGTGCGCGTCCTCGAAGCGCTTGTCCGACCAGATCTCGAGCCGATCGTGGCCGCGCCGGCGCGCCTCGTCGGCGACGGCGGCGAAGAGCGCCGAGCCGGCACCCGATCCGCGCGCGTCCGGCAGCACGTAGAGCCGCTCGAGCGAGCCGTGCTCGGAGAGCCCGGCGGTGCCGACGATCCGGCCGTCGAGCTCCGCGACGAAGAACGCTGCGTACGCCGCCTCGACGTCGCGAAGGTCGGCGTGGTAGCCGTGCTCGTCCCAGGTGAAGCCGTACTCCTCGTAGACCGTCCGCACGACCCGAGCGGCCGCGGCGGAGTCGGTGGCCAGGGCCTGCCGGATGCGCACGTCCTCAGACAACGCGGCGGAGCAGGCCCTTGCTCGCGAGGCCGACGAGCCGGTCGAGCGTGACGACGAAGCGCCCGCCGGCGAACGGGACGTCGCGAAGCGCCCAGAGTGTCTCGCCGTTGACCCACGCCGCGGCGCGCGCTCTGCGCACGTTCCACATCGCGACGACGCTGTCCAGCTCGCCGAGCGCCTCGTCGGCCCAGCCGACGAGGCCGGTGGCGAAGTCGGCCCGCACCTGCGCCTCCGTCTCGGCGAGCAGAGGGTCGATCGCGCGGAAGTCGGCGTGCTGCGGGCAGGTGTGCGTCGGCACGACGTCGAGCGCGCGGCAGGTCTCGACGAGCGCGAGCGGCAGGTCGCGGTTGATGTGGGCGTTCATCCCCGCGAGCGCGAACTGGATCGGGGCGATTCCGTGTCGCGAGCGCGCCTCGAACAGCGCCGCCCACGCGCGGGGCGGCCGCTTCGGCCCGAGCACGTGCGCCTTCAGCGCGCGCAGGTAGAGGTTCGCGAAGACGACGTCGAGCCATCTCGTGAACCTCGGCTCGGCGAATGTTCCTGGCCGCACGCGCTCGTCGACCGCCTCGGTGACGGCGCGATAGAGGGCGGTGAACGCGCGCACGCCGTCCTTCTCGGGCAGCGTTTCCTCGATCGCCTGCAGCCGCTCGACGACGTCGGCGACACGCCCGGGCAGCGGTGCGCGCAGCACGTCCTCGAGCGTCATCGCTCCACTACCCTAGTCGGATGGCTGCGACGATCGAGAACCTGATCGACGACCTCGAGCGGTCCTACACCGAGCTTCAGGAGCGCATGTCCGATCCCTCGGTCTACAACGACCAGCGCGAAGCCGCCGACGTCGGCCGCCGTCTCAAGGACCTCGAGCCCGCCTACAAGCTGGCTCTGGAGTGGCGGACGATGCACGAGGACGTCGAGGCGTCGCTCGCCGATCCCGAGCTGACGGAGCTCGTGGCCGAGTCGCAGGAGCGACTGGCCGAGCTGGAGGAGGAGCTGAAGCTCGCCCTCGTCGAGAAGGATCCGGCCGACGACAAGGACGTGATCGTCGAGATCCGCCAGGGCGTCGGCGGCGACGAGGCGGCGATCTGGGCCGGCGACGTGCTGCGGATGCTGACGCGCTACGCCGAGAGCCGCGGCTTCAAGACCGAGGTGCTCTCGGCGAACGAGAGCGAGAGCGGCGGCTTCAAGGAGGTCGTCTTCGCGGTCAAGGGCGGCGGCGCCTATTCGGTGTTCAAGTACGAGGGCGGCACTCACCGCGTCCAGCGCGTTCCGGCGACCGAGTCGCAGGGACGGATCCACACCTCGACCGCGACCGCGGCCGTCATGCCCGAGGTGGAGGAGATCGAGGTCGAGCTCGACGAGAACGACCTCAAGATCGACGTCTACCGCTCGACCGGGCCGGGAGGCCAGAGCGTCAACACGACCGACTCGGCCGTCCGGATCACCCACCTGCCGACCGGGATCGTCGTGGCGATGCAGGACGAGAAGTCACAGCTCCAGAACAAGGCCAAGGCGATGCGGGTGCTGCGCGCGCGCATCTACGAGGCCGAGCGCGAGCGCCAGCAGGCCGAGCTCTCGGAGACGCGGCGGTCGCAGATCGGCTCGGGCGAGCGGGCCGAGAAGATCCGGACCTACAACTACCCGGACAGCCGTGCGACCGACCACCGCGTCAAGGTGACGCTGAACCTGGAGAAGGTGCTCCAGGGCGGGCTCGACGACTTCACCACGGCGCTGCAGGAGGAGGACCGGCGCCGCGGTCTCGAAGGGTGAGTCTCGAAGGGTGAGCACGGCCGCATTGAGCCTGGGTGACGTGCTCCGGCGCGCGTCGGAGCACCTCGGCAAGACCTCCGAGACCGGCCGCCTCGACGCCGAGCTCCTGCTCGCGCACACGCTCGGACGCAATCGGATCGAGCTCTACACCGACTTCGACCGGCCGCTCAGCTCGCAGGAGCTCGACGCGTACCGCGAGGCGGTGGCGCGCCGCGCGCGGCACGAGCCGGTCGCCTACATCCTCGGCGAGTGGGGCTTCCGGCGTCTCACGCTCAACGTCGACCGCGCGTGCGCTGATCCCGCGCCCGGAGACGGAGATCGTCGTCGAGCGCGCGCTCTCGCACCTCCGCGGCGCTCGACGCGCCGGCGGTGCTGGACGTCGGCACCGGGACGGGAGCGATCGCGCTCGCGATCGCCGACGAGCAGCCGGGCGCGCGCGTGACGGCGATCGACGTCTCGGCCGACGCGCTCGCGCTCGCCCGCGAGAACGTCGAGCGCACCGGCCTCGCGATCGAGCTCCGCCAGCACGACGCCGCCGGAGGCCTTCCCGGCGGTCCCTACGACCTCGTCGTCTCGAACCCGCCCTACGTCGAGCGGGCGGAGCTGGCGACGCTGATGCCCGACGTCCGTGACTACGAGCCGCACGTCGCTCTCGTCGGCGACCACATGCCCGAGATCGTCGCGCGCGCCGCGCTCGACGTCCTCCGCCCCGGCGGGCACCTCGTCCTCGAGATCGGCGACGGGCAGGCGCTTGCCACCGCGGCGATGCTCGGCGGGCTCGGCTACGTCGACGTCGTGACGACCCCGGATCTGACGGGGAGGGACCGGGTCGTCGAAGGCAGGCGTGACTGACGTCGACGACGCGGTCGTTGCGATTCGCGACGGCAGACTGGCGATCGTCCCGACCGACACCGTCTACGGCCTGGCGACGACGCCGTACGACGAGGACGCCGTTCGCCGCCTCTATCTCGCGAAGGGACGCGTCGAGCAGCAGCCGACCGCCCTCGTCGTCCGCGACATCGAGCTGCTGCGCGAGTGCCTGCCGGAGCTCGACGGCGCGCCCGAGCGGGTCGCGCGGGCGCTCCTCCCGGGGCCGTACACGCTGATCCTGCCCAACCCCGGCCGCCGCTTTCCCTGGCTCACCGGCTCGCGCCCGGAGACGCTCGGTGTCCGCATTCCCGGACTGACCGGCCCGGCGCGCGACGTGCTCGATCGCGCCGGCGCGCTCGTGGCCACGAGCGCGAACCTGCCGGGCGGCCCGGATCCGCACACGCTCGACGACGTCCCCGAGCAGCTGCGCGCCGCGGCGGCCGCAATGGTCGACGGGGGCGAGCTCCCCGGAACCCCGTCGACGGTGATCGACCTCACCGGCGGCGAGCCCGTCGTCCTCCGCGAGGGGGCCGTTCCGGCCGACCAGGCGCTCCGGGTCGTCGCCTCGGTGCTCTAGCATCGGAGCGTCGCCCGGCTAAGGAGGAACGGCAATGGCCGTCGCCCAGGAAACGCTCGACCGGCTCCGCACCGCGGGCCTGGAGGAGATCGACCCGGACATCGCCCGGCTGATCGGCCGCGAGCTCGAGCGCCAGCGCGGACAGATCGAGCTGATCGCGTCCGAGAACTTCACCTGGCCGAGCGTGCTCGAGGCAGTCGGCTCCGTCCCGACGAACAAGTACGCGGAGGGCTATCCCGGCAAGCGCTATTACGGCGGCTGCGAGGTGGTCGACGAGATCGAGCAGCTCGCGATCGACCGGGCGAAGGAGCTCTTCGGCGCCGAGCACGCCAACGTGCAGCCGCACGCCGGCGCGCAGGCGAACATGGCCGCGTACTTCGCGCTGCTGCAGCCGGGCGACACGATCCTGTCGCTCCGCCTCGACCATGGCGGCCACCTCACGCACGGGCTCAAGGTCAACTTCTCCGGCCGGCTCTACACGATCGCCCACTACGGCGTCTCCCGGCAGACGGAGATGGTCGACTACGACGAGGTGCTCCAGCTCGCGAAGACCCACCGGCCGAAGCTGATCGTCTGCGGCGGCTCTGCCTATCCGCGTACCGTCGACACGGCCGAGTTCCGCCGGATCGCGGACGAGGTCGACGCGCTGCTGATGTGCGACATGGCCCACTTCTCCGGCCTGGTCGCGGCCGGGCTGCACCCGAACCCGGTCGAGCACTGCGACATCGTCACCTCGACGACGCACAAGACGCTCGCAGGCCCGCGGTCGGGCTTCGTCCTCTGCCGGCAGGAGCATGCGCAGGCGGTCGACCGGGCCGTCTTCCCGGGGATGCAGGGTGGGCCGCTCGTCCACGCGATCGCCGCCAAGGCGGCGTGCTTCCGGATCGCCGCCTCCGATGCCTTCCGCTCCTATCAGGAGCAGGTTCGCGCGAACGCCGACGCGCTCTCGGACGAGCTGATCACGAACGGCCTCGACGTCGTCACCGGCGGCACCGATACCCACCTCCTCCAGCTCGACCTGCGCAAGACGGACTGGACCGGGAAGGACGCGGAGGAGCGCCTCGACGAGGTGAAGCTGACCGTGAACCGCAACACCGTCCCCTTCGACGAGCGGCCGCCGACGGTCGCCTCGGGCGTCCGGATCGGCACTCCGGCGGCGACCATGCGCGGCTTCGACGAGGAGGACTTCCGCGAGGTCGGCCGGATCATCGCCGGCGCGCTCGGGGACGGCGATCTCGGCGAGCTCTGCGACCGGGCCGAGGCGCTGTGCGCGAAGCGGCCGCTCTACCCGGGCTTCCGCGGCTACACGACCTACGCATGACGCGGCGTGTCACCGAGGTCACGCATCCGCTCGTCCAGCACAAGCTGTCGTACCTGCGGGACAAGGAGACGCCGACCGTCCACTTCCGCAAGCTCGTCAACGAGCTGACGCTGCTCCTCACGTACGAGGCGACGAAGGATCTGCCGACCGAGCCGGTCGAGATCGAGACGCCGCTCGAGACGATGCAGGCGCAGCGGATCTCGGGGAAGAAGGTCGCGGTCAACCCGGTCCTGCGCGCCGGGCTGGGGATGCTCGAGGGCGTGCTCTCGCTGATCTCGAGCGCGCGGGTCGGCTTCATCGGCCTCTACCGCGACGAGGAGACGCTGCAGCCGGTCGAGTACTACGTGAAGCTGCCCGAGGACCTGTCCGAGCGCGACGCGATCATCCTCGACCCGATGCTCGCGACCGGCAACTCCAGCGCCGCGGCGGTTGCCGCCGTCAAGCAAGCCGGTGCCCGGTCGGTCACCCTCGTCTGCCTCGTCGCCGCGCCGGTCGGGATCGAGCGCGTGCACGACGAGCACCCTGACGTGCACATCGTCTGCGCGGCGATCGACCGCGAGCTGAACGACAAGGGGTACATCGTGCCGGGCCTCGGAGACGCAGGCGACCGGCTCTACGGGACGAAGTAGGAGCGGTCGATGGACGCGTTGCGCGACCATCCACAGGTTCTCTACGGCGCGATCTCCGCGTTCGTGATCGTGATCCTGCTCACGCCCGCGGTCGGCGGGATGGCGCGCCTGCTCGGGGTCGTCGACCGCCCGGAGGCGCGGCGGCTGAACCAGAACCCGGTGCCGCGGCTCGGCGGGATCGCGATCTTCTTCGGGATCTTCGTGCCCGCGCTCGCGTTCCTCGAGCTCGGCCGCGAGACCCGCGGCGTCCTGCTCGGCGCGGCAGTGGCGACTGTCGTCGGCGCGATCGACGACTTTCGTGTGCTCGCACCGGGGCGCAAGCTGGCCGGGCAGATCGTCGCCGCGGCGATCCCGCCCTTCTTCGGCGTCTGGATCGACCACTTCACCTTCCCGTTCCTCGGCCCGGTCGACCTCCCGCCAGCCGTCGGGATCCCGCTGACGATGATCTGGATCGTCGCCGTCATGAACATGGTCAACTTCCTCGACGGCATGGACGGGCTCGCGGCAGGCGTCTGCGCGATCGCCGGCGTCACCTACGCGATCCTCTCGCTCTCGCTCGGGAAGATCGACCCGGCGATCCTCTCCGCGATCGTCGCCGGATCCTGCATCGGCTTTCTCCGCCACAACTTCTTCCCGGCGCGGATCTTCATGGGCGACTCGGGTGCGCTCTGCCTCGGCTTCCTGCTCGGAGCCGTGTCGGTGCAGGGGCTGCTGAAGACGGCTTCGACGGTCGTGCTCCTGCTGCCGCTGCTCGTGCTCGCCGTGCCGATCCTCGACACGTCGTTCGTCGTCGCGCGGCGGCTGAAGCACGGCCAGCCGATCTCCTCGCCCGACCAGGCGCACCTCCACTTCCGCTTCCTTCGCCGCGGCTTCTCGCAGCGCCGCGCCGCCGTCACGATGTGGGCCTGGTGCGCGACGCTTGCGGGCGCGGCGCTCGCGACCCGTTTCATCCCCTTCCGCGAAGGCGGCGTCTGGCACCTCTGGGAGACGATCGCGGTCGCCGGGATCGCGCTCGTCGCGCTCGCGTTCTCGCTCTACGTCGTCTACGTGCTCGAGATCCTCAAGTCGAGCAACCCGCGCCGCTTCCGCCTCGGCCGGCGCCACGACGAGCTCGACGAGCGCCGCTCGGCCTAGCCGGCGCGCCGCCGGGTAACAGCTGTCAGTTGGCCTGGTCGAGTCGAGGCCGACGTAGTTCTCCGCGAGTGAGGTGGCGGCGGCCTTCGAGGAGGCGACGTAGGCCAGCTGTGACAGCTGCAGCCTCGCGTCGAACTCGTCGCCGCCCGGCGGGCGGTGGAGCATCGTCGTCATCCACCAGGAGAAGTGCTCGGCCCGCCAGACGCGGCGCAGTGCCGTCTCGGAATACGCGGCGAGCGGCGCATCGTCGCCCGTCGCGATACCACGCGCCGAGAGCGGCAGCGAGGACGCGCACGTCCGCCACGGCGAGGTTGAGGCCCTTCGCGCCCGTCGGCGGGACGATGTGCGCCGCGTCGCCCGCGAGGAAGAGCCGGCCGTGCTGCATCGGCTCGACGACGAAGCTCCGCATCCCGGTCACGCCCTTCTCGACGATCGGGCCCTCACCCAGAGTCCAGCCGTCGAGATCGAGCCGGGCGTGCAGCTCCTCCCAGATCCGGTCGTCCGACCACGCCGCGATCTCCTCGTCATGGCGCGCACTGGAGGTAGAGACGCGTCAGCTCCGGCGTACGCATGCTGTGGAGCGCGAAGCCGCGCCGCGCTCCAGCAGTAGATCAGCTCCTCGCTCGAGGTGGGACCTGCGCCAGGATCCCGAGCCAGCCGAAGGGGTAGTCGCGCGCGAACACGCTGAGCACCCCGTCCGGGATGCTGTCCCGGCAGGTGCCATGGTGACCGTCGCACCCGGCGACGACGTCGCACACGAGCTCGACCTCTGTGCCGTCGTGCCGGTAGCGCACTCGCGGGCTCTCGGACTCGAGCTCGTGCAGGCTCACGTCGTCGGCCTCGAACACGAGCGGCCGACCAGTCTCGAGCCGCGCCGCGATCAGGTCCTTCACGACCTCCTGCTGCCCGTAGACCGTGATGTGCTTGCCGGTCAGGGCGCTGAGGTCGATCCGGTGCCGGGCGCCGCCGAACTGGAGCTCGAGCCCATGGTGGGGGAGGCCCTGCTCGCGGAGTCGTCCGGCAACGCCCATCTCCTCGAGCAGCTCGACCGTCCCGTGCTCGAGGACGCCGGCGCGGATCCGCCCCTCGACGTACTCGCGGCTGTGCGCCTCCAGGACGACCGAGTCGATCCCCTGGAGATGGAGGAGGTGCGCCAGGACGAGGCCCGCAGGGCCGGCGCCGACGATCCCGACCTGCGTGCGCTCGGTGCGGCTCACGCGCGGTCGTCCTCGGCCAGCACCTCCTGCGCGATCGCGAACGCCGAGTTGGCCGCCGGGACACCGCAGTAGACGGCGGTCTGCAGCAGCACCTCCTTGATCTCGTCCGGGGTCAGGCCGTTCCGGCGTGCGGCCCGCACGTGCATCGCCAGTTCGTGTTGATGCCCGCGCGGCGACGAGAGCCGTCAGCGTGATGCAGCTGCGCATCCGCCGGTCGAGGCCCGGGCGTGTCCAGATCTCGCCCCACGCGTAGCGCGTGATCAGGTCCTGGAAGTCGGCGGTGAACTCGGTGCTCCGGGCGAGCGCGCGGTCGACGTGCTCGTCGCCGAGCACCTCGCGGCGCACTTCCATGCCGCTGTCGTACGTGTCGGTCATCGGGCCTCCTCGGTCAGGTGGTCGAGCAGTTGCCGGGTGAACGCGTCGGGCTGCTCGGCGCTCGCGATGTGAGCGGCGCCGGCGATCGAGCGGTGTCGCGCGTTGGGGATGGCGGCCGCAAGCGCCATTGCCGTCGGCGGCGGAGACGACCGGGTCGTCCGAGCCGGTCAGGACGAGCGTCGGGGCCGCGACCGTCTGGAGCCGTCCGGTGAGGTCGGCGTCGGCGAGCGCTTCGCAGCAACCCGCGTACCCCTCGGCCGGCGTGCCGGCGAGCTGCTCGCGGAAGCGGTCGACCAGCTCCGAAGGCGCGCACCGCTCGTGAACCAGCGCGCGACGACGGCGTCCGCGATCGGCGGCGACGCCCTCGGCGCGGACGCGCTGGGCGCGCTCGAGCCACTGCTCGCGGGGAAGGAAAGCCGCCGTGGTGCAGGCGAGCACGAGCCGGTCGATCCGCTCCGGCGCTTCGACGCCGAGCCACATGCCCGACCAGCCCGCCGAGCGAGAGCCCGCACCAGCGAGGCGCGCTCGACCTCCAGCTCGTCCAGCAGCTCGAGCGCATCGCGGCCGAGCTCGTCGAGCGAGTACGGACCCGGGTGGAACCGGCGAGCTGCCGTGCCCGCGCCGGTCGTAGCGGACGACCCGGAACGCGCCGCTCGAGCACCGCCGCCTGTGGCTCCCAGGCCTCGAGCGTCGTCCCGAGCGATGCTCGAGAGCACGAGCGCGGGCGCGTCCGGCGGTCCCTCGACGCGATGGTGCAGCCTCACGCACCGGCCCCGGCGTGGAGCGTCGAGCGCGCGGTCGACAAGCGCCTCCGCGGCGCCGAGCGCCGTCGCCGGGTCGAGCAGCTCGTCCAGTTCGGCGGCGTCGAAGCCGGCGCGCTCGTCGGCCAGGAGCACGTCGCGGAAGCTCTCGCCGTCGCCGGCTGCCGCTGCCGCCTCACGGACGATCGCCTGGGCCTCGGCGCCGGCCGAGCCGGTCGAGCAGCCGGAACGCGACCCGCTCGGCGAGCACGAGGCCGCCCGAGGAGCTCGAGGTTCGCGCGCATCCGTTCGGGATGCACCTCGAGTGCCTCGAGCGTCGTCCGCGATCGCGGCCGAGCGCGCCGCCCGTGTGCGCGAGCGCTCCGGAGAGCGCGTCCCACTCGGCGTGCCAGGCGCCGGCCGCCCGCTCGTGCTCGTGGTCGAGCGCATCGGTCAGCACGGACGCGTGCGCGGCGGCGAGCCGGGCCGAGGCGCGGGCGAGTGCCGCCCCGACGGGATTCCGCTTCTGGGGCATCGTCGAGGAGACGCGCCCGCGCCGGCGGAGATCTCGCCGACCTCCGTCTGCGCGAGGAGCAGCGACGTCGAGCGCGATCTTCGCGGCTGCGCCGGCCGCGATGTCGAGCGCACCGCCGAGAGCCGCGATGCGTGCGCGGTTCGTGTGCCAGGGGAGAGCCGGCACGGCCAGGTCGAGCTCCTCGGCGTACAGCTCGAGCACCCGGATCCCCTCGTCGCCGAAGCCGGAGAGCGTCCCCGCGGCTCCGCCGAGCTGGGCAGCGAGGCGCTCCTCGGCGATCTCGGCCAGCAGCGCGCGAGCCTCGGCCACCCCGATCAGCCAGCCGGCTGCCTTGAGACCGAACGTCGTCGGCACGGCCTGCTGGAGCAGGGTGCGCGCAGCCATCGGCGTCGACCGGTGCTCCCGCGCCAGGGCGGCGCACGCCGCGACGACCCGGTCGGCTTCGTCCAGCACCAGTTGGAGCGCCCTGCGGGCGACCAGCATCGCCGCCGTGTCGAGGATGTCCTGGCTCGTGGCGCCGCGGTGCACGTGGCGCGAGACGTCGTCTCCGACGGACGCGGCGAGCGCTCGGACGAGCGGCTCGACGGGGTTTCCGGCGGTGCGGCCGTCCTCGAGGAGCTGCGAGAAGTCGAAGCGGGCGGGGTCGCACGCCGCCTCGATCTCGGCCGCCGCCGCGGCCGGCACGAGCCCGGCGGCGGCTGCTGCGCGCGCGAGTGCGCGCTCGGACGCGAGCATTCCCTCGAGCCACGCGCGGCCGGAGACGGCGGCGCGCAGGCCGGCAGGAACGAACAGCGCCTCGAACGCCGACATGCCGCGATCGTAGTGGGTCACGGCACGGGAAATCCGCTCCTCCGGGTGTTCCGGTTATCGGAACGGTGTCGTGGATATTCGACAAGGTGTGCTGTATACATCTCGCCATGGTCGTCCGAGGGGAGGTCGCGCGCGGCACGACGGTCCCCGAAAGGGCCCCGGTGGCCGCCACGATCCGGCCCTCCCGAGCGGCCGACATCCTCCTGCCGGTCGCCTCGATCGCCTTCGCGCTCCTGCTCTGGGAGGCCGTCTCGCGGACCGGCTTGATCTCGACGAAGCGACCTGCCCTCGATGACGCACGACCTTGAAGGAGCTCTGGTCGATGATGCAGACGGCGACGTTCTGGAAGGACGTTCGCCTACACGGTGCGCGGCTGGGCGCTCGGGCTCGCTGATCGCCACCGTCCTCGCGGTCCCGATCGGGATCGTGCTCGGCTCGAGCGATCTCGCCGGCGCGCGCGTTCCGCGTGCCGATCGAGTTCCTGCGGCCGATCCCGTCGGCCGTCGCTGATCCCGCTGCTCTTCCTCACGCTCGGCACCACCCTGAAGAGCGAGGTCTTCCTGGCGGCGTTCGGCGCCTTCTGGCCGCTGCTCGTGCAGACGATGTACGGCGTCCGCGACGTCGACCCGGTTGCCGATCGACACCGCGCGCTCGTTCGGCGTCGGCCGGCTCGAGCGCCTCTACCGCGATCACGCTGCCGAGCGCCGCTGCCGTACATCGTCGACCGGGCTCCGGATCTCCTCGACGGTCGCGCTGATCCTCGCCTTCACCGCCGAGCTCTTCATGGGCACGCCCGGTCTCGGCCAGGCGATGAACTACGCGCAGGCGTACGGGCTCAACGACCAGCTCTACGCGCTCGCGCTCGCGACCGGCTTCCTCGGGCTGGCCGATCCACCTCGCTGATGACGGCGCTCGAGCGGCGCGTCGCTGCGCTGGCACCCGTCGCAGCGGGTGGAGGCGGTGTGAGCCGCCGCGCCTACAGCAGGCTCGCAGATCGGCGCCGAGATCGCCGTCCCGCTCGCTGATCCTCGCCGCCTGGCAGCTCTGGACCGCGCACGCCGACAGCGCCGTACTTCCCGCGGCTCTCGACGATCCTCGTCGAGTTCCAGGACATGTGGCTCTTCTCGCAGTTCGGCGACGCACGTCGTGCCGAGCCTCGAGCGGATCGTCCTCGGCTTCGGGATCGCCGTCGTCGTCGGCGTCGCGCTCGGCATCCCGATCGGCCTCTCGCGCGTGGACGCGGCTGCTCGGCGATGCCGCACATCGAGTACTGGCGGGCGATGCCGCCGCCGGCGCTGCTGCCGATCTCGATCGTGCTGCTGCACGCGATCGGCAACAGCCAGAAGATCGCGTTCATCGCCTTCTTCTGCATCTTCCCGGTCCTGCTGAACACGATCGACGGCGTGCGCGGGATCGACCCGACGCTGATCGACACGGCGCGCTCGTACGGGATCCCGCGGCGCGAGCGGATCCGCCGGCATCGTGCTGCCCGGCGGCGCTGCCGCAGATCGTCGGCCGGGATGCGGACGAGCCTCTGCGCTCGCCGTGATCATGATGGTGCTCGCCGAGTACTTCTCGAGCACGAGCGGCGTCGGCTACGTCCTGCTCGATCTCGAAGAACACGTTCCAGCTGGCGCCGATGTGGGCGGCGATCGTGCTGATCGGGCTGCTCGGCTACCTGCTCAACGTCGCTCTTCCTGCTCGTCGAGCGGCGGGTGCTCGCCTGGCACCGCGGCTGGCGCGCGGCGACGCCGCAGTAGCCGATGCTCGAGATCAAGTCGCCTCGGCAAGACCTACGGCACCGGCGAGAAGGCGACGCGCGCGATCGGCGACGTCTCGTTCGTCGGTCGAGGACGGCGAGTTCGTCTGCGTCGTCGGCCCGTCGGGCTGCGGCAAGACGACGCTGCTCAAGTGCATCGCCGGGCTGCTGCGGCCGACGCGACGGCGAGGTGCTGCTGCGCGGGACGCCGGGTGACCGGCGCCGCCGGAGGAGATGGCGCTCGTCTTCCAGGAGTACAGCCGCTCGCTGATGCCGTGGACGTCCGTGCGCAACAACGTGCTGCTGCCGCTCCGCCACAAGAAGCTGGCCGCGGGCCGAGCGGAGCCGGCTCGTCGAGGAGGCGCTCGAGGCGGTCGGGCTCGACGCGCTTCATCGACCACTACCCGTGGCAGCTCTCGGGCGGGATGCAGCAGCGGGTCGCGATCGCGCGCGCGCTCGCCTACCAGCCGTCGATCCTGCTGATGGACGAGCCGTTCGCCTCCGTCGACGCGCAGACGCGCGGCGACCTCGAGGACCTCGTGCTGCGGGTGCGCGAGGAGTACGGGATCACGATCCTCTTCGTCACCCACGACATCGACGAGTCGGTCTACCTCGCCGACCGGATCGTCGTGCTGACGCACGCGCCGACGGAGGTGAAGGAGATCCTCCCGGTCGACGCTGCCGCGCCCGCGCGACCAGATCGAGACGAAGGAGCTGCCGGAGTTCGCGCACCTGCGCGCGCACGTCTACCGGCTGATCAAGCGCGAGCAGCGGCGCCGACGCCGGCGGCTCGCCGCGGCATGAGCGGCTAGCCGAGTGCGACAATCCACGACCGCACGGCACGACTGGAACGAGGAGGAAGGCGATGACAGGAATCGCGAGCGGCGAGCATCGGCGCGAGCGCTGGCTCGCGATCGCGGTCGCCGGCGCTGCTGGCGCGTCGTCGTGCGCTGTCGGTCGCGACGGCGGCGAGCGCGCCGGCGAAGCAGCAGGCGACTGGTCGACGATCACCGTCGACACGCTGCCGATCGCGAACGCGCTGCCGCTCGACCTCGGGATCAAGAAGGGCTTCTTCGAGGCAGCAGGGGATCGAGATCAAGAAGACAGACGCTGCAGAGCGGCAACGACGTCGTGCTCGCGCTCGCCGAACGACAACGGCGACGATCGGCTACCTCGGCTACGTGCCGATGATGATCGCGCGCACGCAGGGGATCCCGCTCACGGCTCGTCGCGGCGAGCGAGGTCGAGGGCACCTCGAGGCGGACAACTGGCAGAACATCCTCGTCAAGGGCTCGAGCTCGATCCGGACGCCTGCCGACCTCGCCGGCAAGACGATCGCCGTCAACGCGCTCAAGGGCGTCGGCGAGGTGATGATCAAGGCGGCGCTGAAGAAGGTCGGCGTCGATCCGAACTCGGTCAAGCTCCTCGCGCTGCCGTTCCCGGCGATGCGGACGGCGCTCAACAACGGCCAGGTCGACGCGATCTGGACGCCGGAGCCGTTCCTCTCGCAGGCGCTCAGCCTCGACGGCGGCCGGATCGTGATGGCGCCGGGGCCCGGTGCTCGGCGAGCTTCTGGCCGATCGGCGGCTACGCGCGCGCTGCGACGACTGGGTCGCGCGCGAACCCGGGGCTCGCGGCGAAGTTCCGCACGGCGATCAACCAGTCGCTCGCGTACGCGCAGGCGCATCCGGACGAGATCCGCGCGCTCCTGCCGGCGGCGACGCGGAACGTCCGGCTGCCGATCTGGAGCCCGCTCGTCGACCGCGCCAAGCTGCGCGCAGCTCGCGAGGTACACGAAGGAGTTCGGCGTCATCTCGACGCTGCCGAACCTGGCCGCGCTCGTCCCGAGCACGATCCCGAGCGGCAAGACGCTCCAGGGTGCCGTCGGTAAGCGCTTCATCCTGCTGCGGCCGACGGCAAGGCCGTGACGAGGCTCGCGGCCGGGCAAGTACACGTTCGTCGTCACCGACTCGTCGAAGACGCAGAACTTCGTGCTCGCCGGCCCGGGCGTGAACAAGACGACGAGCGTCAACGGCACCGGCCGCGCGACCTGGACGCTGACGCTGAAGAAGGGCACCTACATGTTCAGCTCGAGCGCGCGCCCGGCGCTCAAGAAGACGTTCAACGTCACCTAGAGCGCTGTCATCGAACGACGGAGGGCGCCCGCGCGGCGCCCTCCGTCTTCAGGGCGCGAAGTCAGCGTCGGCGCGATCGCGACGTCGAGCAGCAGCGGCTCGGCGCGCGACGCGAGCGTCGGCAGCGACCTCGTCGAGCGCGGCGCGTGAGCTCGTCGTGCGTCGCGATCCGGCGCGCCGCGCAGCCGAAGCCGCGCGCGAGCGCGGCGATGTCGACCTCGTCGAAGCCCGGCCACGGCGCCGTCGCTGGCCGTGCGCTCGGCGAGCCGGTCCATGATCGCGTAGCCGCCGTTCGAGAGGATCACGTAGAGGACGCCGGCGCCGTAGTGCGCGGCGCTCCAGAGCCCCTGGATCCCGTAGATCGACGAGCCGTCGCCGACGACCGCGACCACCGGCCGCTCCGGGCAGCGCCATGCTGCACGCCCGGCCGCGCCGGCGACCGCGAAGCCGAGGCCGCCCATCGCCGCGCTGAGGAAGCCCGAGCGGCTCGCGGGCGGCAGGCGGTCGTGCAGCTCGGGCCGGTCGACCGGCGCCTCCTCGACCACGACGGCGTCGCGCGGCAGCCGCTCCGCGAGCGCGGCGAGGACGTGGCTCGCGGTGCAGCGGCTCGCCGGCGCGCGGGCGGCGTCGGGGGCGGGCGGCGACACGAACGGCTGCGGGCGGCGCGGCGTCGCGCTGCGGCAGACGCGTCGCGCGAGCGCGCGCGCAGTCGGCGGCCGGGCGGCGCGAGCACGGCGAGCTCGGCGGGGCTGCGGTGCACCTCGTCCGGGTCGTCGCTGACGAGCGCGATCCGCGTCCCGGCCTCCGTGAACCGGCCCGGCGCTACGGCGACTGGCGGAAGACGCGGCGCGCCGACGACGAGCACGGCGTCGTACGGCGCCAGCGTCTCGCGCAGCCGCGGCCGGTCGGCGGGCAGGAAGCCCGGCGAACAGCGGGTGATCCTGCGGGAAGCCGGCGCGCGCGCCGAACGACTCCTGGAAGACCGGGCGACGAGCCGCTCGGCGAGCGCGACGAGCGCCGCCCACGTCTCCGCGTCGTCGGCGCCGGCGCCCGACGACGAGCGCCGGCGACTCGGCGCACCGTCGAGGAAGGCGGCGAGCTCGTCGACCGCCGCCGCGTCGACCGCGGCGCGCGCGCAGGACGCGGCCGGCGGCGGCGTCCTCGCGCTCCTCGTCGGCCGGCTGCGAGCCAGTCGTCCATCGGCACGATCACGAGCGCCGGCCCGCGCGCCGGTCGCGGCCTCGTGGTACGCGCGGTCGATCGCGCCCGGCACGTCCTGCGCGCGCACCGGCTGCGTCGACCCAGACCGGGTACTCGCCGGCGAGGCCCTGCGAGCCGGCCGGCCAGGAACGGCTCGAAGACGAGATGCCGGCGATCCTGCTGCCCGACGACGACGACGAGCGGCGCCCGGTTGACGCGCGCCGTCGCGAGCGCCGCCGACGGCGTTGCCGAGCCCGGCGTCGTGTGCACGCAGCGCCAGCGCCGGCTCGCCGCGGCCGATCGCGCAGCCGGTCGCGAGCCCGACGACCGAGCCCTCGTGCAGCGCGAGCACGAAGCGCAGGTCGTCCGGCAGCCCGGCGAGGAACGGCACCTCGGTCGAGCCGGGGTTCGAGAAGAGCGTCGTCAGCCCGCGCCGGCGGAAGACCTCGAACGCCGCGTCGCGAACGGTGCGGCTCACAGCCCCAGACTTCCTTCGGCGACCTCGACGATCAGCGCGCAGCTTCGCCCACTGCTCCTCCTCGCTCAGCACGTTGCCCTCGACCGTCGACGAGAAGCCGCACTGCGGCGAGAGGCAGAGCTGCTCGAGCGGCGCGTAGCTTCGCTGCCTCCTCGATCCGCCGCTTCAGCTCGTCCTTCGACTCGAGCTCGCCGCGCTTCGTCGTCACGAGCCCGAGCACGACCTGCTTCTCGCCCTTCGGCAGGAAGCGCAGCGGCTCGAAGCCGCCCGAGCGCTCGTCGTCCCACTCCATGAAGAAGCCGTCGACCTCGAGCTCGTTCAGCAGCGCCTCGGCGACGAAGTCGTAGCCGCCCTCGGCCGCCCAGCCGAGCGGAAGTTGCCGCGGCACATGTGCGTCGTCACGCGCATCCCCTCGGGCCGCTCCGCGAGCGCCTCGTTGATGTGGCGGATGTACTCGACGTGCTGGCGCTCCGGGTCGCCGCCGATCGAGGCGATGTACTCGCGCTGGTGCGGGTCGTTCATGTACGCGAGGCTCGTGTCGTCGAACTGGAGGTACGTGCAGCCGAGCTCGCCGAGCCGCCGCACCTCTCGCGGTACGCGGCGTCAGGTCGGCCCAGAACGCGTCGAGGTCGGGTAGACGGCCGCGTCGATCGCCGCCTTGCCGCCGCGGTAGTGGACCATGCTCGGCGACGGGATCGTCAGCTTCGGGACGGTTGCTCGTCACCGTCTCGCTGGAGGAACCCGAACTCGTCGCCGAAGATCGTCCTCGAGACGCCGAGCTTGCCGTCGACGTGCAGCGCCGCGGGCGTGAACTCGATGTCGCCCTGCTCGTTGTGGAACTTGACGGCGATGTGGCCGGCTTCCTTCGTGATCCCGTCGAGCTGGTAGATGAAGTCCATGTGCCACGACTCGCGGCGGAACTCGCCGTCGGTCGCCGAGCGCAGCCCGATCTCCTCCTGCTTGCGGACGATCTCGCGGATCGCCTCGTCCTCGATCGCCGCAGCTCGGCCGCGTCGATGCGGCCGGCGGCCGCGTCGTCGCGCGCGCGTCAGGAGCGCTGCGGGCGGAGCAGGCTGCCGACGTGGTCGGCGCGGAACGGCGGCTTCGTGCGGATCATCGGGCGGGTCTCCTCGGTCGTGGTCACTGCTGGAAGAACGCGGTCGCGTCGTCGCCCTGCAGGTGCACGTCGAAGCGGAGCACGCCGCCCTCGCGGCGAGCCACCATCGTCGCGTCCTCGGCGCCCTCGTCGTCGAGGTAGAGCCGCGTCACGCCCGGCCTCAAGAGCCCGCGCGCGAACACCAGCACCTCGAGGCGCCGCGCGCCCTCCGGGACGAGGAAGGCGAACCGGCCCTCGGCGTCCGTGCCGGCGCGGCCGAACCCGCGCTCGGGGCCCCAGAGCTCGAGCAGCGCGTCCCCGACGGGTGCTCCCTCGCCGTCGTAGACCCGCCCCTCGATGCGGACGCTGCCGCCCGGGCAGCTCGTGCTGCGGCTCGCCGCAGAGGCCGAGCGAGAAGAACGGCCCGACCGTCTGCGACGGTGTCCTCATGCCTCGAACGGCGTCCTCCGCAGGACGATGTCCCAGCGGTACCCGAGCGCCCACTCGGGCTCGGTCGTCGGCAGGTCGAACCGGGCCACGAGCAGCGTCGCGGGCACGCGGGTCGCGGACCGAGTTGAAGATCGGGTCGTGCTCGAACAGCGGGTCGCCCGGGAAGTACATCTGCGTCACGAGCCGCTGCGTGAAGTGCCTGCCCGAAGACGGAGAAGTGGATGTGGGCGGGACGCCAGGCGTTCGCGTGGTTCCGCCACGGGTAGGCGCCGGGCTTGACCGTGACGAAGCGGTAGCGGCCGTCCGCGTCGGTCAGCGTCCGCCCGGCGCCCGTGAAGTTCGGGTCGAGCGGCGCCGGATGCCGGTCGCCCTCGTGGACGTAGCGGCCGGCGGCGTTCGCCTGCCAGATCTCGACGCAGCGCGTGCGCGGACGGGCCGCCCGTCCTCGTCGAGCACGCGGCCCGTGACGACGATCCGCTCGCCGAGCGGCTCGCCCGCGTGGCCGCTGGGTCAGGTCGGCGTCGGCCGCCGCGACCGTGTCCTCGCCGAACACCGGGCCCGCCAGCGCGTGCAGCTCCTCGGGCATCGTCAGCAGCACGCGCGACGGCGCTCTCGTCAGCCGTCGAGCGGTACTCCGGATGTCGAGGTACGGCCGGAGTCGGACGTCCGCTCCACCGGTCGTCCCGGGTGTGTCGCGAGCGCCCGCAGCGCGGTCGAGCTCCGCGCCCGTCGGCGGCGGCAGTCGCGCTCGAGGTCGTTCGCGACGCGCAGGTCCCAGCCGGTCGCCTCGCGCGCGGCGTCCGGCTCGACGCCGGGGTGGACCGCGGTCAGCGTCAGCTCGCGGTCGGCGCCGCGAGGCTCGAGCACGCCGAGGTCCGTGACGACGACGTCGAGACCGCGTCGCCGAGCGCTGGTGCGGAAGTCGAGCTCCTGGACGAACGTGCGCGGCGTCTGCCGGAGCATCACGAACACCTCACGGACCGAGGTCGCGATCTCTGGCGCACCGCCGGCGCCCGGGAGCCGGACCTTCGGCTCCTCGTAGTCGCCGATCACCGTGCTGTTCAGGTTCCCGTACCGGTCGATCTGGGCGGCGCCGAGGAAGCCGACGTCGATGCGGCCCGCCCTGCAGCCAGTAGGCGAAGATCTCCGGCACCGAGACGACGGCCGTCGGCCGTCTCCGCGAGCTCGCCGTCGCCGATCGAGAGCGGCAGCTGCGACGGCTTCGCGCCGATCGTGCCGCTCTCGTAGATCAGCACGCAGCCCCGGCGCGTGCGTGCGCCGGGCGAGGTTGGCGGCCTGCGAGGCTCGGCAGGCCGATCCCGACGAAGCACACCGTCCCGTCGCGCAGCCGCCGCGCGGCGGCGACGGCCATCATCTCGTCGGCCGTGAACGTGATCGTGGTCGCGCTCACGCGGCGACTCCGAGCGAGGCGTGGTACTCGCCCACGTCGGCCGTTTCGAGCACGTGCCGCTCGCATCCACGCCGCGAACGTCTCGCGGTCGCGGCTGATCGCGTCCCACTCGACGTAGAAGGCGTTGTCCCGGTCGTAGTAGCCGTGGGCGTAGGAGGGGTGTGCGCCGCCGGGCGCGAGCGCAGACCGCGGCGAGCACCCAGCCCGGAAGGATGACGCCGCCGGGCCGCTGCTCGAGCTCCGTGCACGATCTCCTCCACCGTCACGATCGACCTGCCGCGACGCCAGGACGGCCTCCTTCTGGACGCCGGTGATCCCCCACATCTGAACGTTTCCCGCCTCGTCCGCCTGCTGGGCGTGGACGATCCCGACGTCCGGGCGGAGCGCCTGCGACAGCGGCCAGCTCCTCGCCCGTGAACGGACAGGTGATCGTCGCGGTCGAGCGCGCTGTGCTCGGCGAGGTCCGTTCCCGCGTAACCGCGGAGGACGCCGAATGGCAGGTTCGCCGCGCCGGCCGCGTAGCGCCGCGGCCATCCCGGCGTGCGAGTGCTCCTCCAGCTCGAGTGGGACCGGCCAGCCCGACTCGACGGCGTCGCGGAAGCGGTGCAGCGAGCCGACGCCGGGGTTGCCGCCCCAGGAGAAGACGAGCTTGCGCGCGCAGCCCATCCCGATCAGCTGGTCGTAGACCACGTCCGGCGTCATCCGCACGAGCGTCAGCTCGCGCCGCCCTGCCGGATCAGCTCGTGGCCGGCGGCGTGCGGGATCAGGTGCGTGAAGCCCTCGAGCGCGACGACGTCCCCGTCGTGGACGAGCTCGTCGACCGCCTCGGTCAGCGAGACGAGCTCGGCCATCAGAAGGGGAAGGGATGCGGGCCGCTCTGCACCGTCACCCAGCGGAGCTCGGTGAACTCGTCCACCACCGCCGAGCCGCCGAAACGGCCGAAGCCGCTGTCCTTGACGCCGCCGAACGGCATCTGCGGCTCGTCGCCGACCGGCTGGTCGTTGACGTGGACGATCCCGGCCTCGATCTGCTCGGGCGAGCGCGAGGCCGCGGTCGGTGTCGCTCGTGAGGATCCCGGAGGCGAGGCCGTACGCTGGTCGCGTTCGCGGACGCCACGGCCTCGTCGGCCGCTGTCGACGATCTCGATCGCCGCGACGGGCCCGAACGTCTCGTGCTGCGCGAACTCCGCGTCCGCCGGGACGTCGGCGAGGAGCGTCGCCTGGAAGCACGGCCCCTCCGCCTCGCCGCCGGCGAGCACCCTTGCGCCCTTCGCGACCGCGTCCGCGACCCGGTCTGAGACCAGTCTGCAGGGCGCCCTCGGTGATCAGCGGCCCGATGATCGTGTCGTGCTCCTTCGGGTCGCCGGCCTTGAGCGTCTTCGTCTTCGCGGTCAGCCGCTCGACGAACGCGTCGGCGATCGGCCGCTCGACGATGATCTTCCGCGCCGACATGCAGATCTGGCCCTGGTGCAGGAATGCGCCGAAGGTCGTCGCGTCGACCGCGTACTCGAGATCCGCGTCGGCGAGCACGATCAGCGGGTTGTAGCCGCCCAGCTCGAGCACGATCCGCTTCAGGTTGCGGCCCGCCGCCTCGGCGAGCTTGCGCCCGGTCTCGGTCGAGCCGGTGAAGTTGAGGCGGCGGACGTGCGGGTTCTCGACGAGCTCGTCGCCGATCGGCCCGGCCTCGCCCGGTGCGTGCGTGACGATGTTCAGCACGCCCGGCGGCAGGCCGGCCTCGGTGAAGATCTCGCCCCAGAGCAGGCCGCCGACGACGGGGGAGAGCTCGGACGGCTTCAGGACGACGGTGTTCCCGAGGGCGAGCGGCGCCGCGATCGACCGCGCGGACAGGATCAGCGCCGCGTTCCACGGCGCGATCGCGCCGACGACGCCGACCGGCCTGCGGAGGCCCATCGAGAACGCGCCGGTGTCGGACGGAATGATCTCCCCGAGCGGCGCGTAGGCCAGTGCCGCGGCCTGGCGGAGGAGCCCGGGGACGAAATGCGGTCTGGAACATCGCAAAGCCGAACGTGCAGCCGGTCTCGCGCGCCAGCAGCGAGACGACCTCGTCCTGGCGGGCCTCGAGCGCGTCGGCGGCCTTGAGGAAGATCCGCCTGGCGCGCGGCGGGTGGCGTCTGCGACCACGCGGCGAACGCCGTCGTGTGCGGCCTCGACGGCGCGCGCGGCGTCCTCGCGGGTCCCGGCCGGCACGCGGGCGACGACGTCGCCGGTGAAGGGATCGAGGTCGTCGAAGGCCGCTCCTGCGGCCGCGTCGACCCACTCGCCCCCGATGAACTGACGGCTCTCGATCACGTTCTCCTGCTGGAGCTCCATCTCGACCTCCTCTGTCCGGGCGACGGATCCGACCCTATCAACCTGTTCGAGTGGGCAATACGTCGTTCTAGTTATCGGAACACCGTGCTAGCGTCTGCCTCGTGGTCGCCGTCAGCGGGAGCCCGAAGCAGGCGTCGTGGTCGCAGTCGCTCGAACGAGGTCTCGCGATCCTGTCGGCGTTCGGCTCCGACCGGTCGACGATCGGCGTCAGCGAGCTCTCGCGCGACCTCGGGCTCAGCAGGAGCACGACGCACCGCTACATCGCGACGCTGACGGCGCTCGGCTACCTGCAGCAGGACACCGATTCGAAGCGGTACCGGCTCGGGCCGCGCGTGCTCGACCTCGGCTTCGCCGCGATCGACGCGATGGACATCCGCGACCTCTCGGTGCCGCACCTGCAGGAGCTCTGCGACGCGACCGGTTTCACCGTCAACCTCGCGATCCTCGACGGCGCCGACGTCGTCTACATCGAGCGCTGCCGGACCTCGCACGCGGGCCAGCGCGCGATCGACCTCAACCTTCACGTCGGCTCGCGGTTGCCCGCGTACTGCACGGCGATGGGGAAGGCGCTGCTCGCCTTCGTCCCCGACGAGCGGCTGGCCGAGATCCTGGACGGAGTCGACCTCGTCGCCCGCGGCCCGAACACGATCACCGACCGCCGGACGCTCGCGGCCGACCTCGCCCGCGTCCGGGAGCTCGACGTCGCGGTCAACAACGAGGAGCTGGCCTACGGCCTCCGCTCGATCGCGTCGCCGATCCGCTCACGTGCCGGCGACGTCGTGGCCGCGGTCAACCTCGCCGTCCACCGCTCGATGGTCTCGATCGACGACCTGATCGAGCGCTACGGCCCGCCCGTGCGCCGCACGGCCGCGGCGATCTCGGCCGAGCTCGGCCACCGCGCGCCCGCCTAGCTCCGGGTCCGTACAAAGTCGCGGGGCATTTCCCTGAAACCAGGCGGATTTCAGCTGTCACAAGCTCTGCTATGCTCGCCGCGCCGATGGAGCCGCAGCAGACCCCGAATCTGAACCTCGCGGGAGCAGGCTCGGTCCTGATCGGGACGACGGCGGCGGTGATCGTGCTCGGGATCCTGATCGGCTGGCTCTTCGGCTCCGTCGCCTGGGGCTTCCTGATCGGCGCGATCCTGGGGATCCCGGTCGGCGTCTTCATGACCTACAAGCGCTACGGGCACGCACTGTGATGGCCGGCGCCTTCAGCACCCCGCGTCCGATGCCCGACCAGCGGCTGCCGTTCCTCGCCGGCGCCGCCGTGATCGCGCTGGCGCTGCCGGTCTTCCTCGCGGCGGGCTGGGAGCTGCGCGCCTGGGTGATCGCCGCCACGCTCTGGCTGGCCTCGCGCGCGCTCGCGGCGCTACTGACGCACCTTGCCTCGGGCATGGGTAACCTCGCCGGATCAGGCGTGGTGGGCTTTGGAATGACCTTTCGCGCGATCGCGGTGATGGTCGTCGTCATCGCAGTCGCGGCAACTGACGCGCAGCTTGCGCTTGCGGTCACGCTGCTCTACGCCCTCGCCTACTCGCTCGAGCTCGCCGTCTCGCTCGCGCTCTACTTCTCGGGAGAGACCCGTGAAACGGCTTAGCGCGCTCGCGATCTTCCTCTGCGCTGGCGCTGCCCTCGATCGCGATGGCCGCCGAGGACGAGGAGTTCAATCCGGAGCACGACTTCGATCCAGGCGAGTGGATCCCGATCCACCTCGGCCCGATCGACCTCTCGATCAACAAGACGGTCGCCTACCTGATCCTGGGCACGATCCTGACGATCGCGCTCGGCCTCTTCCTGATGCGCGCGCGGATCGGCTCGAAGAACGAGGTCGGGCGCCGGCAGGCCGTGGGCGAGCTGATCTACGACGTCGCGCAGACCCAGGTCGCCGAGCAGGGCCTGCCGCACAAGGCGATGGGTCTGTGGTTCCCGTACGTCGCGGCGCTGATGCTCTTCATCTGGGTCGTGAACATGATCGGCTTCATCCCGCTGCCGCTCTCGAACGAGAAGACCGAGATCTTCGGGGTCGAGGTTGCCGACGCTCGCGGTCTACGCGGCGACGTCGTCGATCAGCGTCACACTCGCGCTCGCGCTGATGACCTTCGTCTTCACCCACGTCGAGGGCATCCGCTACAACGGCCCGGTCAAGTACTTCAAGAGCTGGATTCCCGATGTGCCGAAGGCGATGTACCCGCTGATCGTGCCGCTCGAGATCCTCGGCCAGTTCATGCGCCTGATCAGCCTCAGCGTCCGTCTCTACGCGAACATGCTCGCGGGCCACATGCTGATCCTCACCTTCATCGGCCTCATCTTCGTGACCGGCCACCTCTGGCTCGCGCCCTTGACCGTCGGCGCGGCCACGCTCTTCTATCTCTTCGAGGTCGTGATCGTCGTCTCGATCCAGGCGTTCATCTTCGCCGCCCTTTCCGCCATCTACATCGGCTCGGCGATCGAGCCGGAGCATTAACGCTAAATTTTCCGCCAAGGTATGCGACGGGCAGAGCCCGTCCCTACCGGCAACACCCCTAAAGGAGGAGTACGTGTTCAACTTGATTGCACAGGAGGCCGCGGGCAACACCGACGCCGGCAAGGCGATCGCGCTGGCGCTCGGTATCGGCCTCGGCTCGCTCGGCGCCGGCATCGGCATCGGCAACATCTTCGGCTCGATGATCCAGGCGGTCGCCCGGCAGCCCGAGCTCAAGGGCGAGCTGACGGGTATCCAGTGGCTCGGGTTCGCGCTCACCGAGGCCGTCGTCTTCTACGGCCTGATCGGCGGCCTGCTCGCCTACGTCCTGGTCTAGAGAGGAAAGGGCCTAAGCCGATGCTGCTCGCCGCTTCACCCCTGATCGAGGTCGTCCCGGGTCTGATGATCTGGACGCTCGTCTGCTTTGCGATCACGTTCTTCGTCCTGAAGAAGTACGCGTTCGGGCCGATCCAGAAGACGATCGACGAGCGCCGCGAGCGGATCCGCTCGTCCGTCGAGGAGGCGGAGAACACGCGCCGCGAGGCCACGGGCGCTGCTCGAGGAGCACAAGCAGCTGATGGGCCAGGCGAAGAGCGAGGCGTCCGCGATCCTCGCCCAGGCGCGCACCGACGCCGAGGCGCAGCGCGAGCGCGCCCGCGAGGAGGTCGAGGCCGACCGGCAGCGCCGGCTCGAGGAGACGCGCAAGCAGATCGAGGCCGAGACGGTCCGGGCGCTCGAGCAGATCCGCGCCGAGGTCGCCGACCTGACGCTGATCGCCACCCAGAAGGTGACCGGCAAGGTGCTCGACCAGGCCGACCACAAGCGGCTGATCGACGACGCGATCGGCGAGCTCGACTTCTCCGCCCTGGAGACCGAGACCGTCTAGTGGCCGTCGCACCCCGCCTGTACGCCCGCTCGCTCTTCGAGGCGGCCAAGGAGACCGGCAAGCTCGACGTCGTCCATGCCGAGCTCGGCGAGTTCGCCACCGCCGTCGACGAGGTGCCCGAGCTGCGCGGCCTGCTCTCGAACCCGCAGATCGAGCGCGACGAGCGCTCGGCGGCGCTGCGCGAGATCCTCGCCGACGCCGACGAGCTGCTGCGGAACTTCGTCCTCCTCCTCTCCGAGAAGGGCCGCACGGCGCCAGCTCGACGAGGTCTACCGCGAGTTCGACGCGCTCGTCGCCGCCGACGCGGGACGTCTCACCGTCGAGCTCACCACGGCCTACGAGCTCTCGGACGACGAGGCCGCCTCGATCGTGAAGAAGATCGAGCAGTCCTCGGGCCGCACCGTCGAGGCGACCCGCACGGTCGACCCCAAGCTGATCGGCGGCATCGTCCTCCAGGTCGGCTCGCACCGGCTCGACGCCAGCGTCAAGGGCCGCCTGAACCGTCTACGCCATGAACTCGTGACAAGGAGCTGAGTTGAAGCTACGCCCGGAAGAGATCACGTCGATCCTCAAGTCCAGGATCGAGCAGTACGACGTCCAGACCGACCTCTCCGAGGTGGGCTCCGTCCTCCAGGTCGGCGACGGCATCGCCCGCGTGCACGGCCTCGAGAACGCCGTCTCGCTGGAGCGGCTCGAGTTCGAGCACGGCGTCGTCGGCATCGCGTTCAACCTCGAGGAGGACAACGTCGGCGTCGCCCTCTTCGGCGAGTGGCAGGAGGTCAAGGAGGGCGAGCCGGTCCGGCGGACCGGCGCCGTCGTCGACGTCCCCGTCGGCGACTCCCTGCTCGGCCGCGTCGTCGACCCGCTCGGCAACCCGCTCGACGGAGCCGGCCCGATCGAGTCCTCCGAGCGCCGCCCGCTCGAGTTCAGGGCGCCGGGCGTGATCGAGCGCCAGCCGGTGAAGGAGCCGCTCCAGACCGGCGTCAAGGCGATCGACTCGATGACGAACGTCGGCCGCGGCCAGCGCGAGCTGATCATCGGCGACCGTGGCACCGGCAAGACGGCGGTCGCGATCGACGCGATCATCAACCAGCGCGACACGGACGTGGTCTGCATCTACGTCGCGATCGGCCAGAAGGGCTCGACCGTCGCGCAGGTGTACGAGCGCCTGAAGGAAGAGGGCGCGATGGACTACACGATCATCGTCTCCGCCGCCGCGCACGAGGCGGCGCCGATCAAGTGGATGGCCCCGTTCGCCGGGCGCCGCGATCGGCGAGCACTTCCTCTACAACGGGAAGCACGCGCTGATCATCTACGACGACCTCTCCAAGCACGCGGACGCGTACCGGCAGCTCTCGCTGCTGCTCCGCCGCCCGCCGGGCCGCGAGGCGTACCCGGGCGACGTCTTCTACCTGCACTCGCGGCTGCTCGAGCGCGCGTGCAAGCTGAGCGACGACCTCGGCGGCGGCTCGCTGACGGCGCTGCCGATCATCGAGACGCAGGCCGGCGACATCGCCGCCTACATCCCGACGAACGTGATCTCGATCACGGACGGCCAGATCTTCCTCGAGGCCGACCTCTTCTACTCCGGGATCCGCCCGGCGATCAACGTCGGCACCTCGGTGTCGCGCGTCGGCGGCTCCGCGCAGACGAAGGCGATGCGGAAGGTGGCCGGCCGCCTGCGGCTCGAGCTCGCCCAGTACCGCGAGCTGGAGGCGTTCTCCCAGTTCGGCTCCGAGCTCGACCAGGCGACGCAGAACACGCTCGCCCGCGGCGAGCGGATGGTCGCGACGCTGAACCAGCCGCAGTACAAGCCGTGGCCGCATGCCGAGCAGGTGGTCGCGCTGTACGCCGGGATCAACGGCCATCTCGACGAGGTGCCGGTCCCCCAGGTGGCGCGCTTCCAGGACGAGCTGCGCGAGCATCTGCGCAGCGAGGGAAGCGTCTACAAGGCGATCGAGGAGACGAGCGACCTCGGCGACGACACCGTCGCCAAGCTCGACGCAGAGCTCGAGGCGTTCAAGAAGCGCTTCAACATCGAGGAGGACAAGGGCCTCGTCGCCTAGCCCATGGCCAGCGTCCAGGATCTGAAGCGGCGCGTCCGCTCCGTCAAGAACACGCGCAAGATCACGAAGGCGATGGAGCTCGTCGCCTCGGCCCGCCTGCGCCGCGCGCAGACGCGGATCGAGGCGATGCGCCCCTACGCGGACACGATGCGCGAGCTGATCGCGGGCGTCGGGCGCGCCAGCGCCTCCGTCCGCGGGCTGCCGCTGCTGCAGCAGCGCGAGGAGGAGAAGACCGTCGCCGTCGTCGCGCTCACGGGCGACCGCGGCCTCGCCGGCCCGTTCAACGCTCAGATCATCCGCCGGGCGTTCGCGCTCGAGCGGCAGCTGCGCGGCGACGGCAAGGAGGTCAAGTTCATCGCCGTCGGCAAGAAGGGCCGCTCGACGTTCGCGTTCCGCCGCTACGAGACCGCGGGCGAATACGTCGGCTTCACCGACCGGCCCGCGTACGCGGACGCGCAGGCGATCGCGCACCGGATCGCCGAGCTCTACATCGAGGGCGAGATCGACCGCGCCGTGCTCGTCTTCAACGCCTACGTCTCGCCGCTCGTCCAGACCGTGACCGAGCTCGACCTGCTCCCGATCTCCGCCGACATTCTCGAGACCGACGAGGAGGAGCGCCGCGACGACGCGATGCGCGGCGACTTCATCTTCGAGCCGGAGCCGGAGGAGATCCTGGAGCGGCTGCTGCCGGTCTACCTCGAGACGCAGGTCTACCGGGCGCTGCTCGAGTCGGCGGCGTCGGAGCAGGGCGCGCGGATGACGGCGATGCGGAACGCGTCGAAGAACGCGGGCGAGCTGATCGACACGCTGACGCTGCAGATGAACCGCGCCCGCCAGGCCGAGATCACCCAGGAGATCCTGGAAGTGGTCGCCGGCGCCGAAGCGCTTTCCTAGAGATAACGGCGGCTTAACAGCGGTTTCCGGCGGTCCGACTAGGATCGGGCCGATGGAAGCCGGGGTCGATCGCATCCAGGAAGAGCCCGAGCGTTTCGCGCCGGCGATCGACGTCGCGACGCGCCTGCTCGACAACATCGAGACCGTCGTCTACGGCAAGCGCGAGGAGGTCAAGCTCGTCCTCGCTGCGCTGATGTGCGGCGGCCACGTGCTGCTCGAGGACGTGCCCGGGACCGCGAAGACGGTGCTCGCGCGCGCCATCGGCGGCAGCATCGAGGGCGTCTCGATCAACCGGATCCAGTGCACGCCCGACCTGCAGCCGACCGACGTCACCGGCATGTCCGTCTTCGACCAGAAGACGCGCGACTTCGAGTTCCGGCCGGGCCCGATCTTCACCAACGTCCTGCTCGTCGACGAGATCAACCGGGCGACGCCCAAGACGCAGTCGGCGCTGCTCGAGGCGATGGCGGAAGGGCAGGTGACGGTCGACGGCGAGACGCGCGAGCTGCCGAGCCCCTTCTTCCTGCTCGCGACCGAGAACCCGATCGAGTACGAGGGGACGTTCCCGCTGCCCGAGGCGCAGCTCGACCGCTTCCTCCTCCGCACCGCGCTCGGCTACCCCGGCGTGCTCGAGGAGCGGCGGATCCTGGAGGAGCAGCGCTACCGGCATCCGCTCGGCGACCTGCAGCCCGCCGTCACGCTCGACGACATCCGCGTCCTCCGCGACGCGGCCCAGCACGTCTACGTCGACGACGTCCTGCACAACTGGATCGTCGATCTCGTCCGCGCCACGCGTGACCTCGACGTCGTCTCGATCGGCAGCTCCGTCCGCGGCAGTCTCGCGGTCGAGCGCGTCGCCCGTGCCTGGGCGCTCCTGAACGGCCGCGGCTACGTCGTCCCCGAGGACGTCGAGCGCCTGTTCGTCCCGGTGCTCGTGCACCGCGTCGTCTTCACGCCTGCGCTCGTCGCCCGGGCGCGCGCCGCCGGCTGGGCCGCGGCGATCGAGGAGTTCCGCCAGGCGTGCCTCGAGCTCGCGCCCCGCCCGGGCTCCGACGAGGATCCGCTGTTTCACGAGCGGCCCGTCGAGCCGCGCCGCGCGTGAGCGGCAGCCAGACCTTCCAACTCATCTCCCGCCGCCGGCTGATCGGGCTGACGCACGGCACGATGCGGAGCGTTCGGCGCGGCCGCGGCACCGAGGTGGCGGGCTCGCGGCCGTACCGGCCGGGCGACGACATCCGCACGATCGACTGGGGGGCCTCGGCCCGGATGTCGTCCGCGCGCGGAGCCGACGAGTTCGTCGTCCGCGAGCGCTACGCCGACGAGGGGCCGCGCGTCGTCGTCGTCGCAGACCGCAGCGCCGAGCTCTCCTTCTTCTCGGCGCCGCTGCCCTGGCTCGACAAGGGCGCGGCGATGCGGCGCGCGACCGACATCGTCGTCGCGAGCGCCGCCCAGGCCGGCGGCTTCGTCGGCTACCTCGACTACGCGGACGGCGAGCCGTTCTGGCTGCCGCCGCGTGGCGAGCGCCGGCTCGCCTACCTGCGCGAGGAACGGGCCGACGAGGCCGGCTGGGGCGCGCCGGCCGACGGGGTCGAGCGCTCGCTCGAGCACCTCTTCGAGCATCGCCGCAACGTCACCGCCGGCAGCTTCGTCTTCGTCTTCTCGGACTTTCTCGACCCGCCCTCGCGCGAGACGTGGCTGACAGCCGTCGAGCACCTCTGGGACGTCATACCGGTTGTGATCCAGGATCCGGTCTGGGAGCAGAGCTTTCCCGACGTGAGCGGGATCGTCGTCCCGCTGCGCGACCCGCGCAGCGGCAGGATCACCCACGTCCGCCTGACGAAGAAGGAGGCGGCGGCGCGGCGCCGCGCCAACGAGGAGCGGCTGCTGGCGCTGCTGGAGGAGCTGACCCTGCTCGACCTCGATCCCGTGCTGCTCTCGTCGAGCGAGCCCTCCGACGTGCTCGGCGCCTTCCTCGACTGGAACGAGTTCCGCCGCGCCCGCCGCGGAGTGGTGGCGTAGCGTGACCGGCCGGCGCGCAGCGGCGGTCGCAGCGCTCGTCCTCGTCGCGCTCGCAGCTGCGGGCCTGGCCTTCGTTCTTCTCCGCGACGACGGCGCCGATGAGTCGACGATCCGGCCCCTGCGGGCGCGGGCGACGCTCTCCGACCGGATTGTCGTCTTCGGCGACACCGTGCGCGCGCAGGTCGACCTCGCAGTCGACCTGCGCCATGTCGATCCGAACAGCGTCAGGGTGCGCGTCGGCTTCGAGCCGTGGCGCCGCGTCGGGCCGGCGACGGTGACGCGCACCGATGCCGCGTCGAGCTCGCACATCCGGATGACGTACGTGCTGCGCTGCCTGAGGCAGCCCTGCGTCCCCGAGCGCGACACGCTGCCCTTCGAGTTCGAGCCGGCGCGGGTCGAGTTCCAGAACCGCGCCGGCGGGCGCGGCGCGCTGCGGGCGCCGTTCCCGGTCCTGACCGTGCACACGAGGATCCGCCCCGAGGAGCTCGCCAATGCCAAGCCGTGGCGGCTGGACGTCACCAACGTGCCCGAGCCGTCGTACCGCGCCGCGCCGGGGCTGTTGCTGGCGCTCCTGATCGGCGGCAGCCTCCTGCTCCTGGCGGGTGGTGGGGCGCTGGCCTACGTCGGCTGGCCGCGGCGCCAGGTCGAGTCGGTGCCGGAGCCGGAACCCGAGCCGGAGCTCCTGCCGACCCCGCTCGAGCAGGCGCTCGAGCTGCTCGAGGACGCTGCGCGCGCCAACGGCGCGGCCGACCAGCGCCGCTCGCTCGAGCTCGTCGCCGAGGTGCTCGCCGAGCGCGGGGAGGAGGACGGGCTCGCGGAGGCGGCACGCGCGCTCGCGTGGTCGCCGACCGCTCCCGGGCCCGACAAGACGAAGAGCCTCGCCAGCCGCGTGCGCTCTGCGCTCGAGGAAGAGCTGCGCCAGCTCGAGGAGGAGCGCCTGCGCGAGGAAGAGGAGCGCCGGCGGAGACTGGAGGAGGCACATGCGCGGACTGAGTAGGCGCCCGGCGATCGACACGCACGACACCGGCTCGTTCCGCTCCGCCGGGCTGCGTACGGTCGCGCTGCGCGTGCTCTTCGGCGGAGGCGCGATCGTCCTGCTCGCGGCCGCAGTGCTGAGCGCGCGCCAGCTCGACCCGGCCGACCGCGGACTGCTCCCGACCGGGACCACCGGCGTCGTCGTCCTCGATCTCTCGCTCTCGATCCTCGACGACCAATCCGGCGTCGTCCGTCGCACCCTCCAGTCACTCGTCGACTCGGATTCGCCCGTCGGCGTCGTCGTCTTCTCGGACGTGCCGTACGAGCTGCTGCCGCCGGGAACGCCGTCGCGTGAGCTGCGCCCGATCATCCGGCTCCTCACCCCGACCGGCTCGGGCAAGGTCGTCAGCCCGTGGTCGGACACGTTCCGGGCCGGCACGCGGATCTCGACGGCGCTCCAGCTCGCGGAGGACATGCTCGAGGGCGACCACGTCAAGGACGGCTCGATCCTGCTCGTCAGCGACCTCGAGACCTCCCCCGACGACGTCCCGGATACCGCCAGCGTCCTGCGCTCGATCAAGCGCGCGGGCACGCCGGTCCGCCTGCTCGCGCTCGGCCCGTCGAGCGACGCCCGCGCCCTCTTCGGCGGCATCCTCGGCGAGGGTGCGTTCACCCCGCTCGCCGACGGCCCGGTCCGAGAACCGGAGCCGCCGGACGCGGGACGACGGCCGCTGCCTCGAACACTGCTGCTGCTCGGAGCCCTGTTCCTCATCGCGCTCGCCGGGCACGAGCGCTACGCCGGGCGGCTCGCACTGCCCATGCTGCCGCGGCGGAAGGCCGCCGCGTGAGACGCCGCCTGCCGCACCCACCCCGTGAGCTGTTGCTCCTGGCGGCCGCCGCGTGCGTTGTCGTCGGCGTGTTCCTTGCCCTCGTCGCGGTCGACGTCGCGCGCTCGCACAGCGCGATCAACGACGACGATGTCCGCTTCGCTGCCGGCGCTCCCACCAGCGGCTGGAGCCCGCGAGCGCTGGCGCCCTTCGATGCCGGAGAGCGCGTCCTCGGCGTGCGGGACGATGTCGCATTCCGCCAGATGCTGCGGGTGTTGCGGGCAAGCAGGCTCCTCGACTTCACGGTGTCCGATCCGGTGCTGGCCGTGAAGCGGACCGAGCTGGCGGAGCGGCTGGAGTCGATCGTCGCGCACGACCCCGACCCGGTCCTCCGCTCCCGCGCTTCGAGCCTGCTCGGCGTCGTCAGCGTCTCCTCGTGGAACTCGACCCCGCCGCAGGGGACGCAGCAGCTGGACCGCTCCGAGCTCCTGCTCGCCGCGGTTGCGAGCTTCGAGCAGGCCATCGCCTTCGATCCCGAGAACGACGATGCCAAGTACAACCTTCAGCTGATGCTGCAGCGGGGCAAGGGTCTGCTGCCGACCGAGGCCGCGGCAGGCAAGAACCCATCGGCGGGCGGCAAGGGATCGCGCGGAGCAGGAGCCGGCGCGCCCGGCAGCGGGTACTGATGGAGATCACACTGCTCACGCCGCTGGGTGCGCTGATCGCTCTCGGCGTCGTCGTGCCGCTCGTCGCGCTCGCGCTTCTCCACCGCCGCGGCGAGTCGGTCCGGCGCGCGATCGGCTTGCCGGAGCCCCGGCCGCGCGTCCTCCGCGCCGCCGTCGCGGCAGTCGTCGTCGCCGCGGCTCTGCTCGGGCTTGCCGCGGCGCAGCCGCGGCTCGAGTGGACCTCCGACAAGCGGGTCCGCGACGACGCGGAGGCGATCGTCGTGCTCGACACATCTCGTTCGATGCTGGCCCGGACGAGCCCACGCTCTCCGATCCGCTACGCGCGGGCGACCGACGCGGCACGGCGCTTCCGCGCTGCGTTCCCGGACGTGCCCGTCGGGATCGCCTCTTTCACCGATCGCGTCCTTCCGCATCTCTTCCCGAGCCCGGACGACGACGTCTTCGCGGCGACGCTGAACAAGTCGCTCGGCATCGACCGGCCGCCGCCGCACGGCTCGTTCGTCTCGACAGCGACCCGGCTTGCCGCGCTCGAGTCGATCGTCAGCCGCCGCTTCTTCACCCCGACCGCCCGCAAGCGGCTGATCTTCGTGATCACCGACGGCGAGAGTGTCCCGATCGCCGGCGCGAAGATCGCCGCCGCCTTCCGGCGCCCGCCGGGCGTCGACACGATCTTCCTGCACGTCTGGGACGGCGACGAGCGGGTTTTCAACGGGAACCAGCTCGAGCCGCAGTACAGCCCGGATCCGCGCTCGCGAGGCATTCTCGACGCGGCGGCCGACACGCTCGGCGGCCGCGTCTACGCCGAGAACCAGTTCGACGATGCGATCGCCACCGCCCGGCGCGAGCTCGGCGACGGGCCGACGGTCGTGGAGGGTGAGAAGCGAAACCGGCTCGCGCTTGCGCCCTACCTCGCCGGCGCGATCTTCCTGCCGCTCACGCTCCTGCTCTGGCGGCGCGACCGCTGACTCGTCACCCGTGCGGATCCAGCAGGCTCTGGAACCAGGGCTCGACCGCTTCCGGATAGCCCGTCTCGTCCATGTAGGAGATGGCGCGGCTCGCGAGCCACAGCACGGATTCCGGGCTCGCCTGCTCGAGGACGCGCCGGACTTCCTCGTCGCCGTAGCGCGGCCCGCCGCGCAGCCCGGCCTGGGCCCTGCGGAGCCGCGTGAGCGCGAATGCGGCCTCGTCGATCGCGGTGCCGTTCTCCTCGTACCAGTCGACGCCGTCGGCCCTCGCCATGGCCGCCGCAGCCTGCTCACTGAGCCGTCCAGCCTCCTCGGCGGCGACGAAGTCGTCCGCCGGCTTTCTCGGTGCTTGACCTCGATCAGGAAGTTTCATCTCTCTCTCCTAACTATCTCTGCTCGCGAACGTCACACATCATGATCCTGCACTCGAACCGCGGCACGGGCCAGCACTCGGCACGGGAGAGATCGGCAGGAAGAATCGTTAACGGAGGGGATACATGAGCAAACGCTCACTTTGGCTTCTGGCGGGCCTGGTGCTCGTCGCGAGCCTGATTGTCGGTCCTGGCGCTGGTGTAGCGTCGCCGGCGAAGTCGAATGCCGGCACGGTCGTGTTCATTCACGACCAGGAGCCCCCGAACCTGCAGGGCCCGTGGGTCGGCAACAACACGTACGCGACGGCGCTCGTGCTGAACAACATCTGGTACGGGTGCCAGATCCGCAACTCGTCGGCAGCGTTCGTGCCGCGCCTCTGCACGGCCAAGCCGACGCTGGTGAAGAAGAACCCGCTGACGGTCAAGTTCACGTTCAAGAAGGAAGCCAAGTGGAGCGACGGCAAGCCCGTCGTTGCCGAGGACTTCTGGCAGACGTGGCAGACCTACATCAACCCGAAGTTCAATCCCATCAGCCGCACCGGCTATGAGGACATCAAGAGCGTGACGCGCGGCAACGGCAAGAACGTCACGGTCGTCTTCAAGAAGCAGTACGCGGACTGGGAGAGCGTCGTCTCGAGCGGCGTCTGGCCTTCCCACATCATCAAGGGCAAGGACATGAACGAGATGTTCCTCAACTCGATTCCCGTCTCGAGCGGCCCGTGGAAGTTCTCGAGCTGGCAGAAGGGCGTCCAGATCACGGTCGTCAAGAACCCGGCGTACAAGGCCGGCCCGGCGATGAAGCTGGACCGCCTCGTGTTCCGGTACATCCTTGACACCAACTCTCGCTTCCAGGCGCTGAAGGCCGGCGAGGGTCAGGTCATGGAGCCGCAGCCGCAGCTCCAGATCGCGGACTTCATGAAGGACAGCAAGTTCAAGGTCGACACGAAGGTCGGCTACACGTACGAGCACATCGACTTCGAGTTCGGTGAGAAGGGTCATCCGGCCCTGAAGCAGCCGTACGTCCGCCAGGCCCTGATCCAGGGGATGAACCGGCAGCAGGTCGCCGGCGCGCTCTATGGCGAGATCGCCAAGGGCCTTCCGCCTCTGCAGAGCCTCGCGTACAAGCCGTTCGAGGCGCGCCTACGACAAGAACTTCGCCGTCTGGCGGTTCAACCAGGCCAAGGTGATCAGCCTGCTCAAGAGCAATGGCTGCACCGGTGGTCCCGACAAGCCGAGCGCGGGCAACGACAAGATCTTCTCGTGCCCGAACGTCGGCAAGCTGTCGTTCCGGTTCTTCACGACGACGGGCAACCAGCTTCGCGCCCTGACGTTCGAGATCATCCAGCGGCAGCTCAAGTCCGTCGGCATCGAGCTGGTGCCGCGGTTCCAGACGAGTGGCGTCATGTTCGGCACGACGCTGCCGTCGCGGGACTGGGACCTGATGCTGTTCGCATGGGTCGGCTCGCCGTCCTCGTCGATCACGCTGAAGGACATCTATGGCTGCGGTGGCGACCAGAACGACGGCGCCTACTGCAACCAGGCACTCACGAAGGTCCTGAACCAGGTTTCGACGACGCTTGACGCCAATCAGCGCGCCAAGATGGTCAACGACGCCGAGCTGAAGTACATGGTCAAGGACCTCCCGTCGATCCCGATGTTCGCCCGGCCGATCTACACGATCAACGCGGCGAAGGTGAAGGGTGTCGGCGTCAACCCGACGCAGGAAGGCAGCCCCTGGAACGTCTCGGACTGGGCCGCCTAGAACCACCGGTTCCCAGCTTCTGAGGGAAACACCGGGTCCCGCCTCCGCCATTTCGATGGCGGGGGCGGGACTCGGGCATTAAGATCCCGAACCGACTAGAGGAAACACCACCCCCGTGCTGACCTACATCATCCGCAGGCTCCTCTACAGCACCGTCGTGCTGGTGCTGGCGAGCTTCCTCGTCTTCACCTTCGTCACCGTCTCCGGCGATCCGCTCGCCGGCCTCCGGATCGCACCGAACGTGTCCGAAGTGACGGTGCAGAACGTGATCGATCGCAAGCACCTCGACGATCCGATCCCGAAGCGGTACCTCTACTGGGTCCGCGACGCGACCACGAACCAGTTCGGCTCGACGCTCCTCGACAACCGCCCGATCCTGCCCGAGCTCTGGCGCGTGATGAAGAACACGCTGCAACTCGTGCTGATCGCCCAGTTCCTCGTGGTCTTCTTCGCGGTCCTGATCGGCGTCTACTCCGCGATCAGGCAGTACTCCGGCTTCGACTACACGATGACCACCTTCAGTTTCCTCGGCCTCGCGACGCCCGTGTTCTGGCTGGCGCTGATGGCCCAGGTCGCCGTTGTCCAAATCTACGAACGTACGGGGCACCGGTTATTCCCGATCGCGAACCTGAACTCGGTCGATCCCGGGACAGGTGTCCATTTCTGGATCGACCGGGCGCACCATCTCGTGCTGCCGGTCCTCGTGCTGATGGTCGCCGGGATCGCCGGCTACTCGCGCTACATGCGCGCCGCCATGCTCGAGGTGATCAACTCCGACTACGTGCGCACGGCGCGCGCCAAGGGCCTGAACGAGCGCAAGGTGATGATGAAGCACGCGCTCCGGAATGCGCTGATCCCGCTCGTCACGCTCGTCGCGCTCGATTTCGGCACGCTCCTCGGCGGCGCCGTCGTCACCGAGACCGTCTTCTCGCTCGACGGGATGGGCCTCTACTTCGTCAACGCGCTCTTCAGCAACGATCCGTATCCCGTGATGGCGTTCCTCATGGTCACCGCGGTGATGATCATCATCTTCAACCTGATCGCCGACATCGCCTACGGCCTGCTCGATCCACGCGTGCGCTATGACTGAGCACGCGCCGGGAGACGACACGCGCGCACAAGACCGCGAAGACGTTCCAATCGGGTCGCTCAGCGCCGGCCAGCCCGCGTCCGCGCACGGCAACCCTGGTGCGATCGCCGTTCCCGAGGAGCCGATCGCCCCGCTCGCGCCTGCGCTCGCGATGGCGCCCAGCGAGTACGCCGAGCCTCCGGCCGCCGATCTGATCGCGCAGCAGGCGGGGGTCGAGCCGAAGGCCCGCAGCCAGTGGGCGTACGCGCGCATCCGCTTCTTCCGCCACCGGATGGCCGTCGTCAGCCTCTTCGTGCTGTTCCTGATCTGCCTGGTCGCGATCTTCGCCAAGCGTGTCGCGCCCTACGGCTACGACGAGCTCGACCTCCTCAACATCACCTCGCCGCCGACGCTGAAGGACAAGCATCTCTTCGGCACCGACCTGCTCGGCCGCGACTACCTCAGCCGCGTCATCTTCGGCCTGCGGACGTCGCTCTGGGTCGCCTTCTTCGTCGCCTTCCTCTCGACGGCGATCGGGACGACGGTCGGCGCGCTCTCCGGCTACTACGGGGGCGCGACGGACAACCTGCTGATGCGGTTCACCGACCTGATCCTGACGCTGCCGGGTCTCGCGGTGCTGCTGACCGCCGCCACGTTCTTCGGCAACGGCGACCCGCTCAAGGTCGGCGTGATCCTCGCGCTCCTGCTCTGGACGGGGATCGCGCGCATCGTCCGCGGTGTCTTCCTCTCACTCCGCGAGAAGGAATACGTCGAAGCCGCCAAGGCGAGCGGCGCCGGCGACTTCCGCATCATCCTGCGTCACATGCTTCCGAACGCGCTCGGGCCGATCATCGTCAACACGACGCTGATCATCGCGGCCGCGATCCTGATCGAGGCGGCGTTGTCCTTCCTCGGCTTCGGGATCCAGCCGCCGAACCCATCGCTCGGCACGCTGATCGACGACGGCCAGGGCGAGGGCTTCGAGAAGTGGTGGCTGGTGACCTTCCCGGGTCTCGTCATCGTGGTGATCGCGCTCGCGATCAACTTCGTCGGCGACGGATTGCGGGATGCGCTCGATCCGACGCAGCGGAGAGTTCGTGCCTGACCCGATTCTCTCGATTCAGGATCTGACAGTCGAGTTCAAGACCGAGGACGGAATCGTCCGAGCGGTCAGCGACGTCAGCTACGACCTGATGCCGGGCGAGGTGCTCGGCATCGTCGGCGAGTCTGGCTCGGGCAAGAGCGTCTCGATGCTCTCGATCCTTGGTCTCTCGCCGCAGGGCCGCATCCCGAAGGGAGAGGCGCTGTACAAGGGCAAGGACCTGCTGAAGATGTCGGACAAGGACCTGCGGCAGATCCGCGGCGGCGACATGGCGATGATCTTCCAGGACCCGATGACGTCGCTGAACCCGGTGCTCACGGTCGGGAACCAGATCTCGGAGGCGCTGCTCGTCCACAACCCTGGTATGGACGACGACGGGGCGGAGAAGCGGGCGATCGAGCTGCTCGAGGTCGTGGGCGTGCCGTTCGCCGAGCGCCGCATCGCGCAGTACCCGCACGAGTTCTCGGGCGGCATGCGCCAGCGCGCGATGATCGCGATGGCGATCGCGAACAACCCGAGCGTGCTGATCGCCGACGAGCCGACGACGGCGCTCGACGTCACGATCCAGGCCCAGATCGTCGAGGTGCTCAAGGCCGCCCGCCAGGAGACCCACGCGGCGATCGTCCTGATCACCCATGACCTCGGCCTGATCGCGGAGCTCGCCGACCGCGTCGTCGTCATGTATGCGGGACGCGTCGTCGAGCTCTCGGACGTCTTCACGATCTTCAACGAGCCGCGCCATCCGTACACGGTCGGCCTGATGAACAGCATTGCGCGCCTCGACGCCGAGCAGGAGTGGCTGCAGCCGATCCCCGGGCAGCCGCCGAGCATGATCGCGCCGCCGCCAGGCTGCGCCTTCCATCCGCGCTGCACGTTCTCGCGCGGGCGGCTTCCGTGCCGCACCGACATCCCCGAGCTGCGTCAGATCGGCGACACCGCGCTGCACCTGACGCGCTGCCATTACGCTGAGGAGCTCGCCGAGGCGCAGGTCGTCGCCGGCGGGGCCGCAGTGGAGGAGGGGAGATGAGCAACGGAAACGACGCCGCCGGGGAGAACGCGACCGGCGGGTGGCTCCAGAGCCCGGCGCCCGACGATTCTCCGGTGATGGCGTCCGACGACGCGCTGCTGCGCGTCGAGGGGCTCGTCAAGCACTTCCCGATCAAGGCCGGGGTCTTCAAGCACACGGTCGGCGCCGTTCGCGCCGTCGACGGGGTCGACCTCTCGGTCCGCAAGGGCGAGACGCTCGGCATCGTCGGCGAGTCCGGCTGCGGCAAGACGACGCTCGGCCGCACGATCATCAAGCTGATCGAGCCGACAGCCGGCTCGATCGTCTTCGACGGCCGCGACATCACGGGCCTCAAGCGGCGCGCGATGCGCCCGATCCGGCGCGAGATCCAGATCGTCTTCCAGGACCCCTACGCGTCGTTGAACCCGCGCATGACCGTCAGTGAGATCGTGGCGGAGCCGCTGCGGATCCACAACATCTACGGCGGCGAGGGCAAGAAGCGGGTCGCCGAGCTGCTGCGGACGGTCGGTCTCAGCCCGGAGCACGGCAACCGGTTCCCGCACGAGTTCTCGGGCGGCCAGCGCCAGCGGATCGGCGTCGCCCGCGCGCTCGCGCTCAACCCGTCGCTGATCGTGCTCGACGAGCCCGTCTCGGCGCTCGACGTCTCGATCCAGGCGCAGGTCGTCAACCTGCTCGCGAGCCTGCAGAACGACTTCGGGCTCACGTACATGTTCATCGCGCACGACCTCTCCGTCGTCCGGCACGTCTCCGACCGGATCGCGGTCATGTACCTGGGCAAGATCGTCGAGATCGGCGGGCGGGACGACATCTACCGCGCGCCGATGCACCCGTACACGCAGGCGCTCCTCTCCGCCGTCCCGATCGAGTCGCCGAACCAGCGCGGCAAGCGAAGCAGGATCGTGCTCGAGGGCGACGTGCCGAGCCCCGCGAACCCGCCTTCGGGCTGCCGCTTCCGGACGCGCTGCTGGAAGGCCCAGGAGATCTGCTCCGAGCAGGAGCCGCCGCTCGTCGCGCACGACCCGGCTCGGCCCGAGTTGCTCTCGGCCTGCCACTTCGCCGAGGTGGTGCGGCCGCTCGAGTTGTCGGCGGACGAGGCGCCCGCCGCAGCGCCGACGACGACGATCTAGCCGGCTACTGCCGCTGCAGCTCGGGCTTGTGCCGCTCGAGCGCCTTGACCTTGATGCCCTCGCGCCGCAGGTTCGCCAGTGCGGCCTGCACGGTGTTCCACTGCTCGAAGTTCAGAGCGCGCGTCGCCGCGGCCTGGGTCGGGAAGGCCTCGAACGTCTCGACGGTCGAGATGATCTCGTCGGAGAGCGCGATCAGGCGGTCGGCGAGCAGGTCGCGCTCGTCCTTCAGCCCGCTCGGAGCGTCTGCCTTGCGGACGTCGCCGGCGGCGCCACGCACGTCGACGGCGGCGACCTTCATCCGCGCCATCAGGTCCTCCAAGGAGGACGCTTCGACGATCTGGGCGAGGCCGGCGTCGGCGTCGTTGCGGGCCGCGACGATGGCTGTCGCGAACTCCTGCTTGGACGGCTCGCTGCCGCCGCAACCGGCGGCGAGCAGCACGGCGACGAGCGCGAAAACGATCAGGACCGGGCGAAACACGCGGCCATAGTAGCGACAGGATTTGAGCCTTTCTAACTTCCGGTCGATAACACACGTCAGAATGACCATGGTGGGGCATCCCAACGGAGTCCTGTGCGAACGCGCTCGAACCTGGGCGGCGCTCGCGCCGGACGGCGAGCTCTCCGAGCTCGAGCGGAAGCTGCTGGACGCGCACGTCCAGCGGTGCGCAGCGTGCGCCTATTTCGCCGTCGAGGTCGCCGCCGTCGCGAGTGAGCTCCGCGCCGCCGCGCTGCAGCCGCTGCCGCGTCCACTGGTCGTGCCGATCTGGCGCCGGCGGCCGGTCTACGCTCGCGTCCGTGCGGTCGGCGCCGCTGCCGCCGTCGCCGTGATGGCGCTCGGGGTCGCGTCCCGGGCACCGCTGTCGGCGAGCGACCGCGAGTCGTTCGATCTGCCGCGCGTGACCAACTTCGCGAACAAGACGCCGTTGCATGAGGTCGAGCTGATCGCGCGCCGCGTGGAAAACGAAAAAGCCGGGACCACCACTTTCCGCCCGCGGAAGACCGGCTCCGTCGTGCGTCCGATCTGACGCTAGTTTGATCTAACTAAACAAGACGATCACCGCGTCTAAGCTGGCGTGGCGGTGTCGAAACCGGAACTGCTCCCGTCCGGCGCGGGGCTTGCCGCCTCCGTCGCGGTCGAGACGCACGGCGAGCTCGGGGAGCTCGACGAGATCAAGGCGCGGGGCTACTGGGAGCAGGTCTGGCTCCGACTCCGCCGAGACCGCGTCGCGATCGCCGGCGGGATCTTCATCATCGTCCTGCTCCTCGTTGCGTTCGTCGGCGCGCCGCTCGCCGAGCGCTACCTCGGGCACGGGCCGAACGACGTCAACACCTCGGGCGGCCTCGACCCGTCCTCGCAGCTGCCGGTCGGCCCGTGGACGACGGTCACGACCGAGCCCTATCCCGGTGCGCCGGGGGAGTGGAACGACACGCTCTACGTCCTCGGCGCCGACTCGCAGCTCGGCCGCGACATGTTCCTGCGCCTGCTGTACGGGGCGCAGACCTCGCTCGAGGTCGCGATCCTGGCCACGTTCCTGTCCGTCTCGATCGGGCTGATCATGGGTCTGATCGCCGGCTTCTACCGCGGCACGGCGGACACGGTCGTCTCGCGCCTGACGGAGATCGTGATGGCGTTCCCGTACCTGCTCTTCGTGATCGCCGTCGCGGCGACCGTCGGCGAGGAGTTGAACAAGATCACCTTCGGAGGGCTGCTCCATCCCGGGGTCTTCACCCTCGTGATGATCTTCGGGATCTTCGGCTGGTTCTATCCGGCCCGGATCATCCGCTCCCAGATCCTCTCGCTCCGGGAGAAGGAGTTCATCGAGGCGGCCCGGATGACCGGCGCCAGCGACTGGCGGATCATGCGGTCGCACCTGCTGCCGCACCTGGTCGCGCCGCTGATCGTGTTCTCGACGCTGATCGTCGCCACCAACGTGATCGCCGAGGCGGGGCTCTCCTTCCTCGGCCTGGGGATCCCCGCTCCGACCGCCAGCTGGGGGAACCTGCTCGCCGAAGGCCCGAACTACTACCTGACCCAGCCGTGGCTGATGGTCTGGCCGGGACTCGCGATCCTGCTGACGACGCTCGCGTTCAACCTGCTCGGCGACGGCCTGCGCGACGCCTTCGATCCCCGGGCCGCCCGCTGACCGTGTTCGTGGCGAGTAATCGTTGTTTTAGTATTACTAACATTCCCGATCGACCCTCGTCACAGCGAGCGATGGCAACGTCGAGGGAAGGAATCTGATGCACAGGAGGCTCACGCTCTCGCTCGCGATGGCGGCGATCGGAGTCGCGTTGCTCGTGGCGTCCAGCTTTGCGGGCGCGGCGAGTGCGAGCTCGCAACAGGCGGGCTCCGGTGAGGCCAAGCGCGGCGGCACGCTGCGCTTGAACGTCTCGAACACCGACTTCGAGTTCACCGACCCCGCGATGGCGTACGACGCGATCGGCTGGCAGATGCTGTACGCCGTCAACATCACGCTGCTGAACTACCCGGACAAGCCGGCGCCGGAGGGCACGCGGCTCGTCCCGGAGGCGGCGACCGGCTTCCCGCGCGTGTCGCGCGACGGCAAGACGTACACCTTCACGGTTCGCAGCGGGTTCAAGTTCAGTGACGGCTCGCCCGTCACCGCCGCAGCGTTCAAGCGCGCGATCGAGCGCGCGGCCGATCCGCAGCAGGCATCGCCCGCGATTGCGTTTCTGCACGACGTCGTCGGCGCGGACGCACGCAACCAGAACAAGGCCCGCTCCGTCACCGGCGTCACCGCGAACGGCCAGACGCTCGTGATCAAGCTCGTGCGGGCGAACCCGACGTTCCTCGCCGAGCTGGCGATGCCGTTCTTCGGCGCCGTCAAGCCGAGCATGGCGATCGACCCGCGCGGGGTGTCCGTCTTCCCGTCGGCAGGCCCGTACCGGATCGTCAGTCGCACGATCGGGCAGTCACTGACGCTGGCGCGGAACCCGAACTACAAGGGCTCCCGGCCGTCGAACGCCGACCGGATCGTCTACACCGTCAACACGGACCAGAACCAGAGTCTGCTCCAGGTCCGCGCGGGCCAGGCCGACTACGACGCGTCGGGCGTCCCGCCGACCGCGCATGCCGATCTGGGGCAGCAGTACGGCGTCAAGAAGGGCGGCGCCGGGCGCTACTTCGTCAACTCGTACATGGGCGTCGGCTACGTGGCGCTGAACACGTCACGGGCTCCGTTCAGCCGGGTGAACATCCGCAAGGCGGCGAACTTCGCGATCGACCGCCCGGCGATGGTGCGCGTCTCGGGCAAGTTCTACGGCAAGCGGACGGATCAGATCCTGCCGCCGAGCCTGCAGGGCTACCGCGAGGCGACGCTGTACCCGATCAAAGGCGCCGACCCGGCGAAGGCCCGCCAGCTCAGCGGCGGCGCCGGGAACACCGTCACGATCATCCACTCGACCACCGCCCTGCGCACGGCGCAGGCCCAGGTGCTCAAGTTCAACCTCGAGCAGATGGGGCTGAAGGCGGAGACGAGGCCGTTGCCGTTCGCGGTCGCCCTCCGCACCGTCGGCACCCGCGGCGCGGACTTCGACGCCTACGTGGGCGGCTGGGTGGCCGACTATCCCGACCCGTTCGACTTCATCAACGTCCTGCTGGACGGCGGCAACATCCAGGAGTCGAACAACAACAACTACTCGTACTTCAACGACGCCCGCTTCAACAAGCAGATGAACGACTTCGCGAAGCTGTCGGGCCCGAACCGCTACGCGTCGTACGGCAAGCTCGACGTCGACCTGATGCGGAACGCGGCCCCGTGGGCGCCGTTTGCGACGCCGAACTCACGCGAGTTCGTGTCGGCGCGCATCACCAACTACATCCACCACCCGGTCTACGCCGGCGCGGTCATCAACGCGCTCGCGATCAAGTAGGCCACCCGTCTCCGGGCGGGGCGTTCCGGCGCCCCGCCCGGCTTCGTCCCCGATCCCGCGAAAGGCCTGTCGTGCTCCAGTACCTGATCAGACGAGTCCTGTGGGCGATGGTGCTCTTCCTCGCCGTCACGATCGTCACGTACGTGATCTTCTACGTGACCCCGTCGGACCCGGCGCGGCTCGCGGCAGGTCAGGGCGCGACGCCGGCGGACGTCCAGCGGGTTGCCGAGCGTCTTCATCTGGACGAGCCGGTCTGGCAGCAGTACGGCCGCTTCCTCTGGCAGCTCGTGGGCGAGCAGTCGCTCGGCCAGTCGTTCGTCAACAGGCAGGAGGTCAACGACATCGTCCTGCGGGCGGCGCCGGTGACGGCGGCGCTCGTCTTCGGCGGCGCCATCTTCTGGCTCACGCTCTCGATCCCGATCGGGATCATCTCGGCCCTGCGGCCGCGCTCGCTGATCGACCGCGCCGGCATGGTCTTCGTCCTGATCGGACTCTCGGCGCACCCGGTCTGGATCGGCCTGATCTTCGCGTACTTCATCGGCTACAAGCTCGAGCTGACGCCGATCACCGGCTACGCCGACTTCTTCAACCCCTCGCAGGAGCACGGCGGCCCCGTCCAGTGGGGCTACCACATGCTCCTGCCCTGGAGCACGTTCGCGATCCTCTTCGCGGCGCTCTACGTCCGCCTGATCCGGGCGAACGTGATGGAGACGATGAACGAGGACTTCGTGCGCACCGCGCGCGCCAAGGGCGCGCCCGAGCGGCAGGTGATCCGCTCGCACATCCTCCGGAACAGCATGCTGCCGATCGTCACGATCCTCGGGATGGACATCGGGCTCGCGCTCGGCGGCGCCATCTTCACCGAGTCGATCTACTCGCTGCCGGGGCTCGGGCGTCAGGTCCTGCAGAGCTACGAGAACTTCGACCTGCCCGTGATCCAGGGGATCGTCGTCTTCTCGACCCTGTGCATCATCCTCATCAACCTGATCGTCGACCTGCTCTACGCGGTCGTCGACCCCCGGATTCGACTCACCTGATGGCGGTGCTCGAGGTCAGGGAGCTGCGGACGAGCTTCCGCACCGACGACGGCATCGTCAAGGCAGTCGACGGCGTCAGCTTCTCGGTCGAGAAGGGGAAGACGCTGGGGATCGTCGGCGAGTCGGGGTGCGGCAAGAGCGTCACGTGCCTCTCGATCATGGGCCTGAACAACCCGAGCAACACGGTCACCACCGGCGCGGCCCTCTTCAACGGCGACGACCTGCTGCAGATGACCCCGCGCAGGCTGCGCGCCCTCCGCGGCAACGACATCGCGATGATCTTCCAGGATCCGATGACGTCGCTGAACCCGGTGCACACGATCGGGAAGCAGCTCGTCGAGGCAGTGATGCTGCATCGCGACGTGACGACGCGCGACGCGAAGCTGCGCGCGGTCGAGCTCCTGAAGGCCGTCGGGATCCCGCGCGCAGACCGGCGCGTCGACGACTACCCGCATCAGTTCTCGGGCGGGATGCGCCAGCGCGTGATGATCGCGATGGCGTTGATCAACGAGCCCGACCTGTTGCTGGCGGACGAGCCGACCACCGCGCTCGATGTGACCACGCAGGCCCAGATCCTGCTGCTGATGCGGAGCCTCCAGGAGGAGTTCGAGACCGCGATCATCATGATCACCCACGATCTCGGCGTCGTCGCCGAGGTCGCCGACGACGTCGTCGTCATGTACGCCGGCAAGGTCGCCGAGGAGGGCTCGGTCGACGAGATCTTCACGCGGCCGCATCACCCCTACACGTGGGGCCTGCTCGGCTCGCTGCCGCGGCTCGACGCGGACGTGGAGCGGCTCGTCCAGATCCAGGGCTCGCCGCCGTCGCTGTTGCACCCGCCGAGCGGCTGCCGCTTCCATCCCCGCTGCCCCTACGTGCTCGACGTCTGCAACACGGTCGTGCCGGAGCTGCTGCCGGTCTCGAACTCGCCGCAGCACCTGCAGGCGTGCCACCTCGACGAGGAGACGAAGGACAACGAGGTCCAGAAGCTGCTCGCCGGGACACTCGCGGAGGCGTCCTGATGGCCGCCGGCGACGATCTCCTCGTCGTCGAGGACCTGGTCAAGCACTTCCCGGTCACGCGCGGGATCGTCTTCCAGAAGCAGGTGGCGAGCGTGAAGGCGGTCGACGGGATCAGCTTCACGGTCAAGCAGGGGGAGACGCTCGGCGTCGTCGGCGAGTCGGGGTGCGGCAAGTCGACGATGGCGCGCTGCCTGATGCGCCTGCTCGACCCGACGAGCGGCCGGATCACGTTCGCGGGGCGCGACATCACGCATCTGAGCCGGACGGACATGCGCCCGATCCGCCGCGAGCTGATGATGATCTTCCAGGACCCGTACGCGAGCCTGAACCAGCGCAAGCGGGTCGGCTTCATCGTCGCCGAGGCGCTGCAGGTGCACAAGATCGGGACGCCGGCCGAGATCAAGCGGCGCGTCCAGGAGCTGCTGCACGTCGTCGGGCTGAACCCGGAGCACTACAACCGCTTCCCGCACGAGTTCTCCGGCGGGCAGCGGCAGCGGATCGGGGTCGCCCGCGCACTCGCCGTCAACCCGAAGCTGATCGTCTGCGACGAGCCGGTCTCCGCGCTCGACGTCTCCGTGCAGGCGCAGATCCTCAACCTGCTCAAGGACCTCCAGCGCGACTTCGGGCTCACCTACGTCTTCATCGCGCACGACCTGAACGTGGTCCGGCACATCTCCGACCGCGTCCTCGTCATGTACCTCGGCAAGGTCGCAGAGATCGCCGGCCGCAACGAGCTCTACGCCGCGCCCAAGCATCCCTACACGGGGGCGCTGCTCTCGGCCGTCCCGATCCCGAACCCGGAGCTCGGCCGCCTGCGCCGTCCGATCGTGCTCGAGGGCGACGTCCCGAACCCGATCAACCCTCCCGAGGCCTGCCGCTTCCACCCGCGCTGCCCGCGCTTCCGCCCCGGGCACTGCGACGTCGCCGAGCCCGAGCTGCGCGAGCTTCGGCGAGGGGCAGCGCGCGGCCTGCCACTACCCGCTCGAGCGCTGGCCTCTGTCCGGCGAGGAGATCCGCCGGGCGGACGAAGCAGCGGTCGCGGCGGGCTAGACCGATGATCGCCGCCGCCGCCCGCCGCTTCGTCACGCTCCTCACCGCGATCGTCTGCGGGACGGCTTTTCTCTCGCTGCTGCTCGGGCTGCTCCTGGACGCCTCGCCGAGCCGCTCGGTCGCGGTCGGCCTCTACCTGGTGGGCTGCGCCTTCCTCCTCGGCGGCTTCTTCATCGGCAACCGGGGCATGTTCCGGGTCGCGAACGAGGAGGGGATGGTCGGGCTCCGCGTTCCCCGCGGAGTACGCGTCGCCTCCGACGACGAGCAGGAGGAGTCGTTCAACATGACCGGTCTGCTCGTCGTCACCGGGATCGTGCTCCTGGCGCTCGGCGCCGCGGTCGACTCGAACGCGAGGCTGCTGTGACCGTGTCCACGCGGGAGACGCGCTGCGAGCGAACGCGCACGTGGGCGGCGCTCGCGCCGGACGGCGAGCTGGCGGTGCTGGAACGGCGGCTGCTCGACGCGCATCTCGCACACTGCCTCGCGTGCCGGTCGTTCGCCGACGACGTCGCCGCGATCGCCGCCGAGCTGCGCGCCGCCGCGGCCGAGCGCACCGCCCGGCGACTCGTCCTGCCCGCGGTGCCGATGCGGCGCACGGGCGCAAGCCGACTCCGCGCGGGCGCGTCGGTCGCAGCCGTCGCGGCGATGGCGCTCGGGATCGCAGCCCGGACGCCGCTCGCCGACCACGGCGATCGCCGGTCGCGCGCGCCGAGAGCGAGTCCGGCCGACGTCGCGCGGGCCGAGCTGCACACGATCCGGCTCTTCCGCCAGGAGGAGCAAATGCGCCGGATCGACGCGCCCGGCAGGCCGTCCGGCGCGTTCGGCAACCAACCTGCCTGAACCGACGCTTCGCTAGACTGCGAGCGCGTTTCGGCGGCGCCGCGCGTCGCACTTCCTCACGAAAATCTTTTCCCAGGAGAGTCATGTCTGAGCACGCGCAGGGCACCGCAGGCAAGGTCGTCGAGATCAAGGGCGTCGTCATCGACGCCGTCTTCCCGGACGAGCTGCCGGAGATCTACAACGCGCTCGCGATCCAGGTGCCGACCGGCGACGGCGGCTCCAGGACGCTGATCGCGGAGGTCCAGCAGCACCTCGGTGACGATCGCGTCCGCGCGGTCGCGATGGAGACGACCGACGGTCTCGCGCGCGGAGTCGACGTGGTCGACACCGGAGCGCCGATCTCCGTCCCCGTCGGCGAGGCGACCCTCGGCCGGATCTGGAACGTGATCGGCGAGCCGATCGACAACAAGGAGCCGGCCGGCAAGGATGTCGAGCGCTGGTCGATCCACCGCGACCCGCCGACGTTCCGCGACCTCTCGCCGACGATCGAGATCTTCGAGACCGGCCTCAAGGTCGTCGATCTGATCGCCCCGTACGTGAAGGGCGGCAAGATCGGCCTCTTCGGCGGCGCCGGCACGGGCAAGACCGTCCTGATCCAGGAGCTGATCCACAACATCGCGCGCCAGCACGGCGGCGTCTCCGTCTTCGCCGGCGTCGGCGAGCGCACCCGCGAGGGCAACGACCTCTTCCTCGAGATGACCGAGTCCGAGGTGATCGACAAGGTCGCGCTCGTCTACGGGCAGATGAACGAGCCGCCGGGAGCGCGCCTGCGCGTCGGCCTCTCCGGGCTGACGATGGCCGAGTACTTCCGCGACCAGGGCCAGGACACGCTGCTCTTCATCGACAACATCTTCCGCTTCGTCCAGGCGGGCTCCGAGGTCTCGGCGCTGCTCGGACGGATGCCGAGCGCCGTCGGCTACCAGCCGACCCTCGCCACCGAGATGGGCCAGCTGCAGGAGCGGATCACGTCGACCCGCACCGGCTCGGTCACGTCGGTGCAGGCGATCTACGTGCCCGCGGACGACCTCACCGACCCGGCCCCGGCGAACACCTTCGCCCACCTCGACGCCACCACCGTGCTCTCGCGCGCGATCGTCGAGAAGGGGATCTACCCGGCCGTCGACCCGCTCGACTCGACCTCCCGCGCGCTCCAGCCCGGGATCGTCTCGGACGAGCACTACAGCGTCGCGACGTCGGTGCAGCAGGTGCTCCAGCGCTACAAGGACCTGCAGGACATCATCGCGATCCTCGGCATGGACGAGCTGACCGACGAGGACAAGCTCGTCGTCTCGCGCGCCCGCAAGGTCGAGCGGTTCCTCTCGCAGCCGAACTTCGTCGCCGAGCAGTTCACCGGCACCCCGGGCGAGTACGTCAAGCTCGAGGACACGATCAAGGGCTTCCGCGAGATCATCGAGGGCAAGCACGACGACCTGCCCGAGGCCGCCTTCTACATGGTCGGCACGATCGAGGGCGCGGTCGCGAAGGCCGAGAAGACCGCAGCGGCCGCCGCGTAATGGCCGAGACGCACCCGAAGTTCGACGTCGCGCTCGTCACCCCGGAGGGCGAGACCTTCCGGGGCGAGGCGGAGATGCTGGTCGTCCCCGGCGCCGCCGGCGAGATCGGCGTGCTCGCGCGGCACGCGCCGCTCGTGGCGACGCTGAAGGCCGGCTCGACGCGGATCTATCGCGACCGGGCGGCGGAGGACGTGCTCGAGTTCGCGACCGGGCCTGGCTTCTTCAAGGTCGAGCTCGACAACGCGATCGCGCTCGTCGACGACGCCGTCGACGTCAAGGAGATCGACGACGCCCGGGCGCAGGAGCAGCTGGCCGCGGCGAAGGCGGAGCTCGAGAAGGTCGAGGCCGGCGAGTCGAAAGCCGACCGCTGGCAGCTCGAGCAGCGGATCGCGCACGCCGAGAACCAGCTGACGGTCGCCGGCCGCACCTAGCGTCGTGCGGGTCGCCGCGCTCGCAGACGTCCACGGCAACGCCGTCGCGCTCGAGGCGGTGCTCGCCGAGGTGGAGCGTGAGCAGCCCGATCTGATCGTCTCGTGCGGCGACCTGACCTGGGGCCCGCTCCCGCTCGAGACCGTGGCGCTGCTGGAGCCCTGGCGCGAGCAGCTGCTGTGCGTCAGCGGCAACTCGGAGCGCGAGCTCGTCGAGCGGAAGCTCGTCGACTCGGAGATCGCGCGCTGGGAGCACGAGCAGCACGACCGTCCCGAGCTGGCCGGCTACCTCGAGCTGACGCAGCCGACCGTCACCGTCGAGGTCACCGGCCTCGGCGCGACGCTCTTCTGCCACGGGTCGCCGCGCAGCGACGAGGAGTGCGTCACCGTCGAGACGCCTGCGGCCCGTGTCGCCGAGTTCACGGCCGGCGTCGACGCCGCGTGCGTCGTCACGGCGCACACGCACATGCAGTACGACCGCAACGTCGGTGAGACCAGGCTGCTCAACCCGGGCAGCGTCGGCCTGCCGTACGAGCTCGAGCCCGGGATACGCCTACTGGGCGCTGCTCGGCCCGGACGTCGAGCTGCGCCGGACGCCGTACGACCTCGACGCGGCGATCGAGCGGCTGCGTGCAGGCGGGCATGCCGAACTTCGAGCGGATCGAGGAGCTGATGCGGACGCCGCCGCCGCAGGCCGAGGTGATCGAGCACGCAGAACGGGTCGTTTTCGCCGGCTGACTCGTAGACTGGCGGCATGCAGGCGAAGATCGCCGAGAAGCGGCAGGTGGCGAAGGGAACCGTGTTCGTCCTGTTCGCCGTCGAGGACTATCCGGACTACCGGCCGGGCTCGTACTTCTGGGTCGAGCTGCCGGACCGCGGCCACAACGACGAGAAGGGCCTGCGCCGCCACATCTCGCTCGCGACCTCGCCGACCGAGCGCGGCGTCGTCGGGCTCGCCACGAGGCTCCGCGACACCGCGTTCAAGCAGACGCTTGCGGAGCTCGAGGTGGGCGACGAGGTGCAGGTGGAGGAGCCGAAGGGCTCGTTCCTGCTCCCGGAGGACACGGACGAGGAGTACGTCTTCGTCGCCGGTGGCATCGGGATCACGGTCTTCCGCTCGATGCTCCGCTTCATCGCCGACAGGTCGCTGCCGTACCGCGTCACGCTCGTCTACTCGAACCGCGACCGCGAGTCTGCGGCCTTCCTCGACGAGCTGGAAGAGCTCGAGGAGCGGATCGACGGGCTGACGGTGGTCCTGACGATGACCGACGAGCCGGACTGGGCGGGAGAGACCCGCCACCTCGACGCGAACGTGCTCGGCGAGCTCGTCGGAGGGCTCGACGGGAAGACGTTCCTCGTCGCCGGGCCGCCGCAGATGGCCGAGGCGGTGGCCGACTCGCTCACGGGCGCGGGTCTGCCCGAAGAGCGCGTCCTCGCGGACAAGTTCTCCGGCTACTAAGTGCTAGCCTGAACCGACCTGGAAAGCTTTGAAGGCAGCTTGGCGACCAGGCTAAAAAACGCCTAAAGAGCCCGCGAGCCTCCGGCTCCCACCTCTTTGGGCACGGGAGCGATACGTGAGCGACACACGCGACAGACTCGAAGCACTCCTCCGCGAGCGGATCGTCGTGCTCGACGGCGCGTGGGGGACGATGCTGCAGCTCGCCGGGCTCGAGCGACGCCGACTACCGGGGCGAGCGCTTCGCCGACCACCCGCGCGAGGTTGCCGGCGACCCCGACCTGCTCAACCTGACGCGGCCCGACGTCGTCCTCGACATCCACCGCCGCTACCTGGCGGCGGGCGCCGACATCACGACCACGAACACGTTCACCGCGACCTCGATCGGCCAGGCGGACTACGGGCTCGAGGGCGTCGTCCACGAGCTGAACGTCGCCGGCGCACGGCTGGCCCGCCAGGCCGCGGACGAGGCCGGCGACCGCTTCGTCGCCGGGTCGCTGGGGCCGCTGAACGTGACGCTCTCGCTCTCGCCGAAGGTCGACGATCCGGCCTACCGCGCCGTCACGTTCGACCAGGTCGTCGAGTCGTACGCCGAGCAGATCCGCGGCCTGCAGGAGGGCGGCGTCGACCTGCTCCTGATCGAGACGATCTTCGACACGCTGAACGCGAAGGCGGCGATCGCCGCGGCCAAGGACGTCGCGCCCGAGCTGCCGCTCTGGATCTCGGTCACGATCGTCGACCTCTCCGGGCCGCACGCTCTCGGGCCAGACCGTCGAGGCGTTCTGGAACTCGATCGCGGAGGCGAAGCCGCTGATCGTCGGCGTCAACTGCTCGCTCGGGCGCGAAGGAGATGCGACCGCATGTCGAAGAGCTCTCCCGGCTCGCGGGCACGTACACGAGCTCGCATCCCAACGCAGGGTTGCCGAACGCCTTCGGCGGCTACGACGAGCAGCCCCACGACACGGCCGAGCTGCTCGGCTCGTTCGCCGCGCGAGGGGTTCGTCAACATCGTCGGCGGCTGCTGCGGCACGACGCCGGACCACACGCGTGCAATCGCAGAGGCCGTCCGGGATCTGCCGCCGCGCGACCTCCCGAAACGGCCCGCTCGCCCGCGCTTCAGCGGCCTGGAGCCGTTCGAGATCGGCCCCGACACCGGCTTCGTGATGATCGGCGAGCGCACGAACGTCACCGGCTCGGCGCGCTTCCGCCGCCTGATCGAGGCGGGCGACTACCAGGGTGCGGTCGACGTCGCGCTCGAGCAGGTGCGCGGCGGCGCCAACATCCTCGACGTCAACATGGACGCCGACCTGCTCGACGGGGAGCAGGCGATGACGACGTTCCTCAACCTGCTCGCGACCGAGCCCGAGGTCGCGCGGATCCCGATCATGGTCGACAGCTCGCGCTTCTCGGTGCTCGAGGCGGGCCTGAAGTGCGTCCAGGGCAAGGGGATCGTCAACTCGATCAGCCTCAAGGAGGGCGAGGAGAAGTTCCTCGAGCAGGCGCGGCGGATCCAGCGCTACGGCGCGGGCGTCGTCGTGATGGCGTTCGACGAGGTGGGGCAGGCGGACACGGTCGAGCGCAAGGTCGAGATCTGCGGCCGCGCCTACGACCTCCTCGTCGGGGACGGCTGGCAGCCGGAGGACATCGTCTTCGACCCGAACGTGCTCGCGGTCGCGACCGGAATCGAGGAGCACAACGGCTTCGCGAAGGCGTTCATCGAGGCGCTGCCGCTGCTGAAGGAGCGCTGTCCGGGCTCGCGCACGAGCGGCGGCATCTCCAATCTCTCCTTCGCCTTCCGCGGCAACGACGTCGTCCGCGAGGCGATGCACTCCGCGTTCCTCTACGACGCGATCCGCGCGGGGCTGGACATGGGGATCGTCAACGCCGGCCAGCTCGTCGTCTACGAGGACATCCCGCCCGACCTGCTCGAGCACGTCCAGGACGTGCTCTACGACCGGCGGCCGGATGCGACCGACCGGCTCGTCTCGTTCGCATCGACGGTCCAGGGCTCGGCGACGAAGCGCGAGCTCGACCTCTCCTGGCGCGAGGCGCCGGTGGGGAAGCGGCTCGAGCACGCGCTCGTGCACGGGATCGTCGACTTCATCGAGGAGGACACCGAGGAGGCGCGCGCGGCTTCGGCCCGCCCGCTCGACGTGATCGAAGGCCCGCTGATGGACGGGATGAAGGTCGTCGGCGACCTCTTCGGCTCCGGCCGGATGTTCCTGCCGCAGGTGGTCAAGAGCGCGCGGGCGATGAAACGCGCGGTGGCGTACCTGGAGCCGTACATGGAGGAGGAGAAGGAGCGGACCGGGAGCAACGGCCGCGCCCAGGGCACGATCGTCCTCGCGACGGTCAAGGGCGACGTGCACGACATCGGCAAGAACATCGTCGGCGTCGTCCTCGGCTGCAACAACTACGAGGTGATCGACCTCGGCGTGATGGTCCCGGGCGACACGATCCTCGACACCGCCGTCGAGGCCGGCGCCGACGCGGTCGGCCTCTCGGGTCTGATCACGCCTTCGCTCGACGAGATGGTGCACGTGGCCAAGGAGATGGAGCGGCGCGGGCTGGAGCTGCCGCTGCTGATCGGCGGCGCCACGACCTCGCGCCAGCACACGGCCGTCCGGATCGCGCCCGTCTACGGCCGCGAGACCGTGCACGTGCTCGACGCCTCGCGCGTCGTCGGCGTCGTCTCCGACCTGCTCGACCCGGTTCGCCGCGAGACGCTCGACGCCGACAACCGCGAGGAGCAGGAGCGCCTGCGCGTGCAGCACGCCGAGAAGGAGCGGCGGCCGCTGCTGCCGCTCGACGCGGCGCGCGCGAACCGCCAGCCGCTCACCTACGACGAGCTGCCGGTGCCCTCGTTCACCGGCACGCGATCGGTCGCGCCGTCGCTCGAGGAGCTGCGCCCGTTCATCGACTGGCAGTTCTTCTTCCACGCCTGGGAGCTGAAGGGGAAGTTCCCGGCGATCCTGGAGCAGCCGGCGGCGCGCGAGCTCTACGACGACGCGGTGGCGCAGCTCGACGAGATCGTCCGCGACGGCCTCCTCCGCGCGCGAGGGCGTCTACGGCTTCTGGCCCGCGCACGCCGAGGGCGACGACATCGTGCTCGCGAACGGCGAGCGCTTCCCGATGCTGCGCCAGCAGTCGGACTGGGGCGACTCGCGCCCGAACCGGTCGCTGGCCGACTTCGTCGCGCCCAGCGGCGATCACATCGGTGCGTTCGCAGTCGGGATCCACGGCGCCGACGAGCTGGCCGCCCGCTTCGAGGCGGAGCACGACGACTACCGCTCGATCATGGTCAAGGCGCTCGCCGACCGGCTCGCCGAGGCGTTCGCAGAGTGGCTGCACCTGCAGGCGCGGCGCGAGTGGTACGAGCCCGATGCGGCGCCGACGAGCGAGGAGCTGATCGCCGAGAGCTACCGCGGGATCCGGCCCGCGTTCGGCTATCCCGCCTGCCCCGACCACTCCGAGAAGCGCCGCCTGTTCGACCTGCTCGACGCCGGCTCGGCCGGGATCGAGCTGACGGAGAGCTTCGCGATGATGCCGGCCGCGGCCGTGAGCGGCCTCTACTTCGGCCACCCCGACTCGAAGTACTTCGCCGTCGGACGGCTCGCACGCGACCAGATCGAGGACTATGCCGCGCGCAAGGGAATCGACCGTGGCGGAGGCCGAGCGCTGGCTGCGGCCGAACCTCGCATATGACCCGGAAGCGTGATTCACATCGTTCGCAACGTGGATTAGGATCCCGGCCGTGAGCCGCCGCCTCGCTCTCGTGCTCCTCGTCGTCTTCGCCGTGCCGGCGCTCGCACTCGCCGCCGACACCGACCCGCAGCGGAAGATCAACCCCGCCGACGAGCGCAAGGCAGCGTCGATCGTCTTCAAGAAAACGGACTTCGCGGCCGGCTGGAAGCGCACGACGACGCCGAGCGACGACGAGAACGTCAGCTGCTCCTTCTACGACCCGGACGGCTCCGATCTCACCCTGACGGGCGACGCCGAGGCCGAGTTCGAGCACACCGGCGGCTTCCCGTCCGTCCTCTCCTACGCCGACATCTACGCGACGAGCACGGATGCGGCGGCCGCGTGGACACGGACGGTCAAACCGGCGCTGGCGCGCTGCCTCGCGCAGTTCTTCCAGAAAGAGGTCTCGGAGCCGGGTACGAAGGTCACCGTCGTCAACTACGGCCGGATCGCGTTCCCGCGTGTGGCGCCGCGCACGGCCGCGTTCCGGATCAACGTGAAGATGGTCGTCACCGAGAGCGGCAAGACCGGTGACCGTGCCGCTGACGCTGCACATCGTCGTCGTCGGCCGCGGGCGCGCCGAAGCCGGGTACCTCACGTTCGCGCCGTCGCCGGGTGTCGCCGCCGCCGACCTGCGCGGATTCGCCGCGCTGCTCGCGGAGCGAATGAAGGTCGCGGGCTTCTGAAGCCCGGCTGTTAGCGTCTCGCGCATCCTCAGCCTCTCCATCCTTCGCGTCGCGCCCGACTTCAGGCGCCTCTTTCTGGCCACGCTCGGCTCCGGAGCGGGCACGTATCTCGCCGCCGTCGCGCTGACCGTCGACGTCTTCGACCGAACCGGCTCGGGCAAGTGGGTCAGTGCGCTGCTGCTGGTCGAGTTCCTGCCGATCATCCTGATCGGGATCCTGGCCGGGCCGCTGATCGACCGGCTCTCGCGCCGTCGCCTCCTGATCGTCTCCGACCTCGTGCGCGCCCTCGTCTTCTGTGCGCTCCCGTTCGCCGGCAGCGCGACGATGATCATCGTCCTCGCCGCAATCCAGGGCGTCGCGACGGGCTTCTTCCGCCCGGCGGTCTACGCCGGGATGCCAAACCTCGTCGACGACGAGCAGCTCCCCACCGCGACCTCGCTGCTCCAGACGATCGAGAACCTGACCTGGATGATCGGGCCTGTGATCGGCGGCGTGATCCTCTCCGCCTGGGGGCCGGATCTCGCCTACTGGGTGAACGCGGTCACGTTCGTCGTCTCCGCCACTCCTGCTCGCGCGGATCCCGGCCGCGCGACTCCAGGTGGGCCATGTCGAGAGCCGCGGTCACTGGGCCGACATCGGCGACGGCTTCCGGGTCGTCGTGCATACGCGCGCGCTCCTGACCGTGCTCGTCGTCTGGAACGTCGTCACGCTCGGTGTCGGCGCGATCAACGTTGCGGAGGTTGCGCTCGCCAAGGTCTCGCTCGACGCCGGCAACATCGGCTTCGGGATCCTGCTCGGCGCCAGCGGGCTTGGCCTCACGCTCGGCAGCTTCGTCTCGGGCAATCTCGTCGACCGGTTCGGGATCGGACGCGTCTACTTCTACGGGATCGCGGTGATGGCGGGCGGGTACGCGATGGCGGCGCTCGCGTCCACGATCTATGTCGCCATCCCGGCCGTCGTGATCGCCTCCTTCGGCAACGGCGCGGCGGTCGTCTGCAATGCGCTCTTCATCCAGCGCGGCGCGCCCGACGAGCTGCGGGGACGCGCGTTCACCGTGATCATGTCGACGAGCTACGCGACGCTCGGCCTCGGCATGATCGTCTCCGGCTTGTTGACGGACGCATTCGGCGCCCGCTGGGTCTGGGGAGCCGCCTCCATCGTCTACCTCCTCGGCGCGTTGTTGACGGTCGTGCTCGCCCCGCGGCGGCTCGAGGCTGAGGAGGCGCTTGCGTGAGCAGACGCGCGTGGACGCTGGACGATCTCGCCGACGGCGTACGGAGCGGCGACCGGCGCGCGCTCGCCCGGGCGATCTCGCTGGTCGAGAACCGCGACCCGCTCTCCTACGAGCTCGTCCGCGTTCTCTACCCGGAGACGGGCTCGGCGTTCGTCGTCGGCGTGACCGGGCCGCCCGGGGTGGGGAAGTCGTCGCTTGATCAGCGCGCTCGTCCGGCACCTGCGGGAGGCGGACACGACGGTCGGGGTCATCTCGGTCGATCCGTCGAGCCCGTTCACGCAGGGAGCGCTGCTCGGCGACCGAATCCGCCTCTCCGACCACTTCCTCGACCCCGGCGTGTTCATCCGCTCGATGGGGACCCGCGGCCACCTCGGCGGGCTCTCGGAGGCGAGCCTGCAGGCCGCGCTCCTGCTCGACGCGGCCGGCAAGGACGTCGTCCTGCTCGAGACGGTCGGCGCCGGCCAGAGCGAGGTCGAGGTGATCGGGATCGCGGATACGGTGCTGCTGGTGCTGATGCCCGGCTCCGGCGACTCCGTCCAGGCATTGAAAGCGGGGATCATGGAGATCCCCGACGTCATCGCGATCAACAAGATGGATCACCCCGCCGCGAAGACGATGCTGAACGAGGTCCGCTCGATCCTCGCGCTCGACCGCGAGCGCGCGTGGCGACCGCCGATCGTCCTGACGGAGGCCGTGCGAAGCGAGAACGTTCCCGAGCTCTGGGCCAAGATCGAGGAGCACCGAGGCTTCCTCGAGTCGGAGGGACTGCTCGAGGAGCGGCGGCGGAAGAACCTGGCCGGCGAGGTGTTCGCCGCGGCGACGAGCAGGGCGAAGGCCCACCTGCAGTCGGCGGTGGCGGAGAAGCCCGAGCTCGCGCAGCTGCTCGCCCGCGTCCAGTCCCGCGAGCTCGACCCGCTCTCGGCCGTCCGTGAGATCCTCGAGCACGTGTACGGGATCGAGGACGAGGACGGAGCGCGCGTGAAGACCAGGACGGCAACCCCGACGCTGGCCGACATCGAGGCGGCTCGCAGGCGCATCGACGGGATCGCGCGCGTCACGCCGGTGTATCCCTCCGAGACGCTGTCGCGGCTCGCCGGCCGCACGATCCAGTTGAAGGCCGAGAACCTGCAGCGCACCGGGGCCTTCAAGATCCGCGGCGCCGTCAACACGATCCACTCCCTGACATCGGAGGAGCGCAGCGCAGGCGTCGTCGCCGCGAGCGCGGGCAACCACGGCCAGGCGGTCGCCTGGGCGGCCCGGGAGGCCGGGATCGCGGCAACCGTCTTCATGCCGCAGGACTCGCCGATGGCCAAGGTCGACGCGACGCGCAACTACGGCGCCCAGGTCGAGCTCGCCGGCGCCGGCTTCGACGAGTCGATGGCAGCGGCGCAGGAGCATGTCGAGTCGATCGGCGCGACCTTCGTCCACGCGTTCGAGGACGAGCGCGTGATCGCCGGGCAGGGGACGATCGGGCTCGAGCTGGCCGAGCAGCTGCCGGACATGGGAACGCTCGTCGTCCCGATCGGCGGCGGCGGGCTTGCAGCCGGGATCGCGATCGCGCTCAAGGCGGTCCGCCCGGACGTCCGTCTCGTCGGCGTCCAGGCCGAGAACATGTGCCCGCTCGCCGGCGGCACCGAGCATCGCTACACGATCGCGGAGGGGATCGCCGTCAAGCAGCCGGGCACGCTCACCTCGGCGATCCTCGCCGACGCGCTCGACGACGTCGTCACGGTCAGCGACGACCAGATCAGCCACGCGATCGTGCTCCTGCTGGAACGGACGAAGCTCCTGGTCGAGGGCGCCGGCGCGGCCTCGGTCGCCGCCGTGCTCGCGGGCAAGGCGGGCGGCGAGGACGAGGCCTGCGTCCTGCTCTCCGGCGGCAACATCGATGCGACGCTGCTGATCGAGGTGATGCGCCACGGCCTGACGCAGGCGGGCCGCTTCCTCGTCGTCCGGACGAAGCTGGGCGACCGCCCCGGCGAGCTGATCAAGCTGCTGCAGCTCGTGGCCGAGGAGCGCGCCAACGTCGTCTCGGTCGAGCACCACCGCGAGGGGATGCGGCTCCCGATCGGCCAGACCGAGGTCGAGCTCACCCTGGCGATGCGCGACGAAGCGCACTGCGACGAGCTCCGCGCCACCCTCGCCGACCGCGGCTACCCGGCGGAGATCCTCAGCTAGCCGGGAGGGGAGCGCGAGCCGGGGAAGGCTTGTGTTTCTGAAACACAAGCCTCCTCGTCGGCCAGTGCGGCCTGGGCGTCGAGCAGGCGGCCGAGGGTGTAGTCGAAGCTCGGAGCGCGGCCTGCGGCGACGGTGCTCGCGGCTTCCCTGACGGCGTCGCGGAGCTCACGCCGCGCCCGCCGCCGACGCCGTTCTGCCGCGACGAGCCGGCGCACGTGGGGATAGCTGGGGCGCGGAAGTCCCGCCTTTGCAGCGGTTTCTCCCACGAGCCGCCAGGTTGCAGCGGTCGGGGCGCCGTCTTCGTCGAGCGCAGCGACGAGCTCCCGCAGGCGCGGGCGGGATGACCGGGACGACGCGAAACGCATCTCTCCAGCGTGGCGCACGACGCGACACGGGAGCTCAACGCGGGCGTGCCGAAAGCGTGCCGAAGGAGAGCTTGTGTTTCAGAAACACAAGGCTCCTACGCGAGCTCGACGAGGCGGCCGTCGGGGTCGCGCACGTAGGCGGAGCGACCCCACGGGAGGTCGCGCGGGCCGTCGACCGACAGGCCCGCCGCGGTGAGGGCGGCGGCGTGGTCGTCGAGGCCCTCGATCGTGAAGGCGACGTGGTCGTCGGCCGGCGGGTCGCCGGGGCCGGGCTCGACCGCGACGTGGATCCTGAGCACGAGCTCGCCGAGCCGGAAGACTGCGTGCTGCTCCGACCGCTCGGCGGGCGCGATTCCGAGGACGCGCTCGTAGAAGACGGTGACGCCGGCGACGTCGGCGGTGAAGAGCGCGAGCTCGGTCAGGCGCGGCTCGGTCACGAGCCGCAGCGGCGGAACTCGACCATCTGTCCGCCGCGGGCAGCCCAGGCGGTGACGCCGCCGTCGAGCACGGGCCGGGCGTCGATCCCACGCGCGGCGAGGATCGAGGCGGCGACGGCGGCGCGCGCGCCGCTCTCGCAGATCGTGACGACGGGGCGGTCGGCGGGGACGTCGGCGCCGGCGACGGGGAGGAGGCGGTACGGGATGTTGCGGCTGCCGGCGATGTAGCCGCCGTCGCGCTCGTCGCGCTCGCGGACGTCGATCAGCTCGGCTCCTTCCTTCATCAGCTCGTCGAGCTCGTCGAGGCTGACCGCTTCGCTCCGCTCCGGGCCGTCGCCGAGCACGTAGCCCTCGAGCTCGAGAAAGCCGACGGAGCGGAGACCGCGAACGGCGCGCTCTGCTTCCTCCGCGTTCGACGCCTGGACGACGATCGGCGTCGCGTCGTCGAGCAGGAACGCCGACTTCGTCGCGAACGAGGGGCCGGACACGGGCACGTTCAACGACCCGTGGCCGTGGCCGTCGAGGAACACGCGGGCGGGGCGGACGTCGAGCACGGTTGCGCCGGCGGGCGCGATCGGCAGCTCGACCACATCTGCGGCGGCGCCGACGTGTGGCCCGCGGTTCAGCTCCACGAGCCGGGTCATGTTCGGCGGCTTCGGCGCCGACACCGAGGCCGAGTCGGCGACGAAATCGGCCTCGTGCTCGATCTGGAGCGCGGGGTTGAAGCGGCGCTCGAAGCCGATCGTCGAGGAGCCCTTCGAGCTCATCGACTTGCCGCAGAGCGACCCCGCGACGTGGCCGGGGAAGACCTCGACGCCGTCCGGCAGCTCGAGCAGCCGCCGCAACGAATGGAACAGCCCCTCGGCGCCCTCCTGCGCCCCGACCGCGAGGTCGGGACGGGCCGCGTCGCCGACGAAGAGCGAGTCGCCGGTCAGGACGAGCCACGGCTCATCCGCCCGCGAGCGGTCGATCACGGCGAGGCAGGTGTGCTCGGGACGGTGCCCGGGCGTGTGGATCGCGCGCAGGACCACGTCTCCGAGCACGACCTCGGCGCCGTCGTCCAACGGATCGTGCTCGTACGCCACCTCTGCAGCCGGGTGGATCGAGATCGGCACGCCGTGCTCGAGCGCGAGACGCCCATGGCCGGAGAGGTGGTCTGCATGCGTGTGCGTCTCGATCGTCCGCACGATCCGGACCTCGCGCTTCGCCGCCTCCGCCAGCACCCGCTCGATCGCGTAGGGAGGGTCGACGATCGCCGCGATGCCCGCATCTTCGTCGCCGACCAGGTACGACGCACAGCCGAGGTCGTCATCAACGAACTGCTGGAACAGCACGAGTCGTGACGCTATCAGGCTTTACGGCGGGCGAGACGGAGCGAGAACACGGCGACCGCGACCGCCAGGAGCGCGCCCACCACGACCCCGATCCAGGGGAAGCTCGATTGCTCCGGGGCGGGAGCGACCGTGAACTGCTGGTCGACCTCCACCGACTTGCCGTCGGCGTACACCGCCCTGAGCACGACCGGCGCCACGCCTGGATCCGCTGTCGCCTGGAGGCGGACTTTCCAGAGCGTGTCGGTGCCGGAAGTTCCCTGCAAATCGGACGAAATCACGTCGATCCCCTCGCCGGCGACCTCGAGCCGGCGGGGGGCGGATCCGGGCCGCAGCTGGGGCAATTCGATGCTCACGTCGGTCACCACACCCTGCTCGAGAAGGGTCGGTTGGATGACCAGATGAGCGAGCGCCGGTTGCAGCCGACAGGGCCGTTACAAGGGCAGCTAGCGTTGCGCTCGCGTATGCAGTGCGTAAAGACAGCCGTTTCACAGGTTTGCGAACGGTATACATGGCAAGGACCCAGACGGCGTACTTCCCGCGCCGCTGCATTCATGCAATCGAAGGAAGGATCTACCCAATGAGGACGAAGACCCTCTGGCTGTGGCTCGGGCTACTCGTCACGAGTCTCGCCCTGGTCGCGGCCGGCTGCGGCGGCGACGACAACGAGGCTGCCGGCACCGGCGCGACGACCGGCGGCACCGAGGCCGCCGAGCAGGTGATCACGGTGAACTGGGGTACCGAGCCACCCTCGCTCGACCCCGGTCTGGCGACCGACGTCACCTCCTCCAACATCCTGCTCAACATCATGGATCCGCTCGTCAAGCTCGATGACGACTTGAACCCGGTTGGCGCCGCCGCCGAGAGCTTCGAGACGAGCGACGACGGCAAGACCGTCACGTATCACCTCCGCGACGGGCTCAAGTGGACGAACGGTGACCCGGTCACCGCGCAGGACTTCGAGTACTCGTGGAAGCGGACGATCTCGCCCGAGCTCGGCGCCGACTACGCGTACCAGTTCTACGGCATCGTCGGGCGCGCAGGAGTACAACAGCTGCGATCCCAAGAAGGACGACTGCGACGCGCTCAAGGACAAGGTGGGCGTGAACGCGACCGACGACACGACCCTCGTGGTCAAGCTGACGAGCCCGCAGCCCTGGTTCCTCCAGCAGTCGGCGCACACCTCCTTCCTCGCGGTCAATCCGAAGACCGTCGAGAAGTTCGGCGACAAGTGGACCGAGCCGGCGAACATCGTCACGAACGGGCCGTTCAAGCTCGAGTCGTGGGAGCACAACGCCAGCATCGACCTGGTCAAGTGGGACGGGTGGCGCGACGCCGCCGACGTCAAGCTGACCCGCGTCAACGGCCGCATGATCACCGACGGCACGACCTCGGTCCAGGGCTTCGAGGCCGGCGAGATCGACGTGATCTACCAGGGCCTGCCGCCGGACGAGATCGCCCGGCTGAAGGAGACGCCCGAGTACGAGCAGTACCCGGGTCTCGGCACCTACTACTACGGCTTCAACGTCAAGAACATCACCGACGTGAAGCAGCGCCGGGCGATGTCGCTCGCGATCGACCGCCAGTCGATCATCGACAACGTCGCGCAGGGCGGTCAGCTGCCCACGACCGGGTTCACGCCGAAGGGCATGCCCGGCTTCGACGTGCTCAACCCGAACTCTCCGTGGCAGCCGGCGACGGCCGACATGGAGCAGGCGAAGCAGCTGATGAGCGAGGTCGCGAACCCGAAGAAGGACATCACGCTCTACATCAACGACTCCCCGGGCCACCGCGAGATCGCAGTCGCGATCCAGGCCGCCTGGAAGGAGCTCGGGATCACGAGCACGATCAAGCAGCAGGAGTTCCAGCAGTACCTCGAGTTCCTGGGCCCGCCCCCGAACTCGGACGTCGACGTCTACCGGCTCGGCTGGATCGGTGACTTCGTCGACGCGATCAACTTCCTCGACCTCTGGACGTGCAAGTCGGGGAACAACAACACGAACTTCTGCGACAAGGACTACGACGCCGCAATCGCGGAGGCGAAGAACACCCTCGACAACGACGCCCGTTACGAGGTGTACGGCCAGGCCGAGGAGATCCTCGGTGGCCCTGAGGGCCAGATGCCGGTCATGCCGATCTACTGGTACACGTACCCGACCCTCGAGAAGCTGTCCGTCAAGGACACCTTCAGCGTCAACCTGCTCAACCAGACCGACCTGACCAAGGTCGTCGTCAAGGAGTAGGTCTCGCTTCACGAACGCGGACGGGGCCCGAGCGGCCCCGTCCGCGTTCGGCAATACTTGAACCAGGGTAGGGAGGCTCGATGCTCAAGTTCATCGTCAGGCGCATCTTCTGGACGATCCCCGTGCTGCTGGTCGTGATCTTCCTGACGTTCATCATGATGCGTCAGATCGAGGGGAACCCCTTCCGGCAGACGGAGCGGGCGGTACCCGAGGCGGTGCAGCAGAACCTCGAGCGCAAGTTCAACCTCGACAAGCCCTGGTGGCAGCAGTACCTGTTCTACGTCAAGGGCGTTGCCACGCTCGACTTCGGCCCTTCGCTCGTGCTGCGCGGGCAATCCGTCAACGACATCATGAAGGAGCACTTCCCGAAGTCGATCGAGCTCGGCGTCTATGCATTCCTCTTCGCGATCGTCGTCGGCGTGCCACTCGGGGTGATCGCAGCGTTACGCCAGAACACCTGGGTCGACTACACGGCGATGTTCTTCTCGAACATCTTTCACGCGCTCCCCAGCTTCCTGGTCGCGACGCTGATGATCTATTTCATTGCGCTCAAAGCCGACTTGCTGCCGACGAGCGGCTGGACCGGCTGGGAGTACAAGATCCTGCCCGCAATCGCGCTCGGGTTCGCGCCGATGGCGCTCTTCGCGCGGCTCGTCCGTGGGTCGATGCTCGAGACGCTGCAGCAGGACTACGTGCGCACCGCGCGTGCCAAGGGCCTCCGCTACCGGCGCGTCGTCGGCCTGCACGTGCTCCGGAACTCGCTGATCCCGGTGATCACTGCCGCCGGCCCGTTGCTCGGATTCATCATCACCGGCGCGTTCGTGATCGAGCTGATCTTCAACATCCCCGGCATCGGCCAGTACTACGTCACGGCCGTCAACGCCCGCGACTACTCGGTCGTCATGGGCCTGACCGTGCTGCTCTCGGTGATCATCATCTTCGCGAATCTGATCGTCGACATCCTCTACGGCATCCTCGACCCGCGGACGCGGGACGCCAGGACCTGATGGCGTCGACTCCCACCGACATCCGCGACGATGGTCTGATCGTCGAGCACCCGCTCGGGGCGGGCGGCGCGCCGATCCGGCAGTCGAACCTCTGGAAGGACGCCTGGCGCCGCTACCGGCGCAACCGCGGCGCCCTCGTCGCCGCCTGGATCTTCATCCTGGTCGTCCTCTACTGCCTGATCATCCCGGTCATCTCGCGCTACGACCCGAATGCCGTCGACTTCTCGCAGGCGAACGAGAACCCGAGCCTCGCCCACCTCTTCGGCACCGACAAATTCGGCCGCGACCTCTTCGTGCGCACCGCCCTCGGCGGCAGGGTTTCGATGCTGATCGCCTTCGGCGCGACGTTCGCGATCCTCGCGATCGGCGTCGTCTACGGGTCGATCTCCGGCTTCGTCGGCGGCCGCCTCGACAACGGCCTGATGCGCTTCCTCGACGCGCTCTACGGGCTCCCGTACCTGCCGTTCGCGATCATCACGCTGGCGATCATCGGCACCACGAACAAGTGGACGATGATGATCGCGCTCTCGATCGCGAGCTGGTTCACGACTGCGCGGATCGTGCGCGGCCAGGTGCTGACGCTGAAGGAGAACGACTACGTGCGCGCGGCGAAGGCGGTCGGGGCGCGCTGGTACAGGATCCTCGCCCGACACCTGTTGCCGAACACGCTCGGCGTGCTGATCATCGCAATCTTCCTCGAACTGCCCGCCGTCATCCTCGGCGAGGCATTCCTCTCCTTCATCGGGCTCGGAATCAGCCCGCCGGACGCCTCCTGGGGCGCGATGGCGCAGGAGGGCCGGACCGTCTACCGGACCCACCCGATCGCGATCATCGTCCCCTCGGTCGCGATCGCCACGCTCGTCATCTGCGCCAATTTCATCGCCGACGGACTGCGCGACGCGCTCGACCCACGGACGAAGGAGAGGTAGCAGTGGCCCTGCTCGAAGTCGACGATCTCCGCACGCACTTCTTCACCCGCGAGGGCGTCGTCCGTGCCGTCGACGGGGTCAGCTTCGCGGTCGAGAAGGGCAAGACGCTCGGGATCGTCGGCGAGTCCGGCTGCGGCAAGTCGGTCACCGCGCTCTCGATCATGGGCCTGATCCCGAAGCCGCCGGCCCAGATCGTCTCCGGCTCCGTCCTCTACGACGGCCGTGACCTGACGAAGCTGAGCGAGCGGAAGCTCGAGGACGTGCGCGGCCGCGAGATCGCGATGATCTTCCAGGACCCGATGACCTCGCTGAACCCGACGCTGACGATCGGGACGCAGATCACGGAGACGATCAGGCGGCACTACGACGTTCCGCAGAAGCAGGCGGACAAGAAGGCCGTCGAGCTGCTCGAGAAGGTCCGGATCCCGCGCGCCGCGGAACGGCTCAAGGACTACCCGCACCGCTTCTCGGGCGGGATGCGCCAGCGCGTGATGATCGCGATCGCGCTCTCGTGCGATCCGAAGCTGCTGATCGCCGACGAGCCGACGACCGCGCTCGACGTCACCGTTCAGGCCTCCGTCCTCGACCTCCTCGACGACCTGCGCCACGAGTACGACATGTCGATGATCATCATCACGCACGACATGGGCGTCGTCGCCGAGGCTGCGGACGACATCATCGTCATGTACGCCGGCCAGGTCGTCGAGCACGCGTCGACGCTCGACCTCTTCGACAACCCGGAGCACCCCTACACCGAGGCGCTGCTCGGCGCGCTGCCCCAGCTCGAGGGCGCGAACCTGCGCGAGGGGCGGTTGACCGCCATTCCCGGCCGTCCACCCGACCTGCTCGACCCGCCGAAGGCCTGCCGCTTCGCCCCCCGCTGCCGCTACGCGGGCAACGACGACTGCACCGAGCACGAGCCGGAGCTGCGCGAGATCCGGCCCGCGCACTGGGTCCGCTCGGCGCATCCGGCGAGCGAGCGCGCCAAGACGCTCGCGCCGCAGAAGGTGGGCTCGTGAGCACGCCGCAGCAGCCGCTGCTCCAGGTCACCGACCTGCACAAGCACTTCCCGATCAAGGAGGGCCTGCTGATCGAGCGGAAGGTGGGGGAGGTCCGGGCCGTCGACGGCGTCAGCTTCGAGGTGCATGCCGGGCGAGACGCTCAGCCTCGTCGGCGAGTCCGGCTCCGGCAAGTCGACGACGGGCTACTGCGTGCTCCAGCTGATGAAGCCCACCTCCGGCTCGATCAAGTTCGAAGGGACGGAGCTGACCGAGCTCGGACGCGAGGAGCTGCGCCGGATGCGCCGCGAGATGCAGATCGTCTTCCAGGATCCGTACTCGTCGCTCGATCCGCGCATGACCGTCGGCGACATCGTCGGCGAGCCGCTGATCGTGCACGGGATCGGCACGCGCCGCGACCGCTCGGCCCGCATCCGCGACCTGCTCGAGGTCGTCGGCTTCGACCCGAGCTACACGAACCGCTATCCGCACGAGTTCTCGGGCGGCCAGCGGCAGCGGATCGGGATCGCGCGCGCGCTCGCGCTCAGCCCGAAGCTGATCGTCTGCGACGAGCCGGTGTCGGCGCTCGACGTCTCGATCCAGGCGCAGATCCTCAACCTGCTCAAGGACCTGCAGCGCGACTTCGGGCTCACGTACCTCTTCATCGCCCACGATCTCGCCGTCGTTCGCGGGATGAGCGACCGGATCGCGGTGATGAACCGCGGCCAGATCGTCGAGCTCGGCCCGGCCGAAGAGGTCTACACCAACCCGCAGGACGATTACACGAAGGCGCTGCTCTCGGCGGTGCCGGTGCCCGACCCGCGGGCGATGAAAGAGCGCAAGGCCGCCCGCCGCCAGCTCCGCCACGCCCTCGCAGAGGGCTAGGCATCCCCCGTACGGGGGTGCGAGTACGCGCCAAAGCGCACGATTCCTGGAGGGATGCTCTCTCCTCGCGCACGGCCTGCGGCTGCCGGCGCACTCGTCGCAGTGGCCGCTTGGCTCGCCTTCTACACAGGGTGGCTCCTGCTCGCGCCCGCCGGCGAGCATGCGCGCCTGGTCTTCGCCGACACCGCGTATCTCGTCCCGATCGTCGCTGCGGTGCTCCTGTCCGCCTGGACGGCGACCCGCGTCCCGAAGGGGCTACGAGGCTTCTGGCTGCTGGTCTCCCTCGCGTGTGCATCGTGGCTCGGAGGGGAGCTGCTCTGGAGCTTCGCCGAGCTCAGAGACGACGTGGTGCCGTTCCCGTGGTGGACCGACGCCTGCTACTTCGGCTTCTACGGCGCGATCTTCGTCGCGCTGGTCTCGTTCTTCCGGCCGTCACTGCGCCTGATCGGCGGCCAGGCGCTCCTCGACGGGCTGCTGGCCGTCTCCACCCTCGCGCTGCTCTGGTGGTGGCTCGTGCTCCGGGATCTCCCGCTCGGCTTCGACAGGGCCTCTCTGGCGGGAATCAGCTACCCGGTCCTCGACCTCGTCCTGCTCTGCACGATTGCGACGACGCCGCTCGTCTCGGCGCGGCGCGGCACGCTCGCGGGGTGGCTCGTCGCGGCGGGCGTGGCGGCCGGCGGGATCGCCGACGGCGTCTACACGCACCTCGTCCTCACCGACCGCTACGTCTCGGGCGGGCTCGTCGATCTCGGCTGGCAGCTCCAGGCCTGCCTGATCTGCCTGGCGGCGGTCGCCGCCGCCTTCGGAATCGGGCGCGGGTCGAACTGGGCCCAGCGCCGTTCGCCGCTGCGGATCAGGACCGCGGTCAGCATGACCGGCGCGCTGCTCGTGATCCTGCTCGTCCTCGTCGTCGAGGGCGCTCGCGGCGAGCCGTCCGCGCGGGCGATCGTGCTCGTGTTCGTCGTCACCGCCCTGCTGCTCGTCCGCGGCTGGCTGCTGTTGCTCTCGACCGCCCGCGAGTCGGCCCGGCGCGATCCGCTCACCGGCGTCTACGACGAGCCGCACCTGCACGACCAGCTCCGCAGGCTCACTGCCGCGGCGCGGCAGTACGACGAGCCGTTCGCGCTCGTGCTGATGCGCGTCCCGCGGCGCCATGAGGACGAGGCGCTCGGCCGGCTCGTCGGCACCGCACGCGAGCTCGACCTCGTCGCGAGGCTCGACGACGGCAGGCTCGCCGTCGTGCTCGCGCGCATTTCGGAGCCGGGAGCGTCGGAGGCGGCCGAGCGTCTGCGCGCAGGCATCCGGACGAGCGCCAGCGCAGGCGTGGCCGTCTGGCGACGCGGCGACACCGCGCCCGACGTCGTCGCCCGGGCCGAGCAGCTGCTCGACGCGGCGACGCAGCTGGGCGGAAACCACACGCGCGGCCCGAAGCAGGACGTCCTCATCTACGGGCATCCCCGCCTCGGCGTGACCGCCTTCAGCCAGCTGCTCGAGCTCACGGCTGCGATCGACGCCCGCTACCGGATCGCGCCGGCGCACTCCCGGAAGGTCGGGCGCCTGTCCCGTGACCTCGCGCTGGTGCTCGAGCTGAAGCCGGAGGCGGTCGCCGCGTGCTACCTCGGCGGCCTCCTGCACGCGCTCGGGACGCTGCCGCTCGACGAGTCGGCGCTGCGGCCGCACGGAGCGCTGACCGCGCTCGACGCCAAGCTGGAGCTGCACCACGGGACGCGGGGCGCCGAGCTCGTCGCACGGATCCCGTGCGCGGCGCACGTCGCCAAGATCCTGGCGAACTACGAGGAGCACTGGGACGGATCGGGGCCGCGCCGCGTTCGGGGCGAGTCGATCCCGTTCGAGGCGCGCGTCGTCGCCGTGGCGAACGCGATCGTGACGATGACGGAGCCCGAGGGCGACGCGCTGCCGCTGACGTCGTCGCTGACGGAGATCTGGCGGCTCGCCGGCGGGCGCTACGACCCCGAGGTCGTGAGCGCGCTCTTCCGGCTCGTGCGCGACGGGCACATCGCCGAGATGATCGAGGAAGAAGCGGCGAACGTCGCGACTGCGACGGCGACGCCTGTCGACCGGCCTAGAGCCCCGAGCATGCTTCGCGATCACCATCCGCTGCACCTCGTTCGTGCCCTCGCCGATCTCGAGGATCTTCTGGTCGCGGTAGAGGCGCGAGATCGCGTACTCGTCCATGAACCCGTAGCCGCCGTGGATCTGGAGCGCCCAGTTGGCGGCGCGATTCGAGAGCTCGCCGGTGTAGAGCTTCGCCATCGCCGCCTCGCGCGCGAACGGCCGGTCCTGATCCTTGAGCCACGCCGCCTTCACCACGAGCGCACGGCCGGCCTCGATCTCGGTCGCCATGTCGGCGAGCCGGAACTGCACCGCCTGGAAACGTGAGATCGGCTTGCCGAACTGCTCGCGCTCCTTCGCGTACGCGTACGCGAGGTCGTAGGCGCCCTGGGCGAGGCCCACGCCCATCGCCGCGACGGAGATGCGGCCGCCGTCGAGGATCTCGAGGAACTGGTGGAACCCCTGGCCGCGAGGGCCGAGCAGGTTTCCCTCCGGCACGCTGACGTCCCGGAACGAGAGCTCGCGGGTGTCGGACGCCTTCCAGCCGAGCTTCTTCATCGGCGCCGAGATCTCGTAGCCGGCCGTCCCGTTCTCGACGACGATGTTCGAGATCTCGTCCTCGCCCGTGCGGGCGGTCAGCGTCACGCCCCAGGTGATGTCGGTGCCGGCGTTGGTGATGAACATCTTCGAGCCGTTCACGGTCCAGCTGCCGTCGCGCAGCTCCGCAGTCGTGCGCGTGTTGCCGGCGTCGGAGCCTGCGCCGGGCTCGGTCAGGCCGAACGCCGCCAGCTTCCTGCCGGAGGCGAGGTCGGGGAGCCACCGCTGCTTCTGCTCCTCGCTGCCGAAGAGGTAGACCGGCATCGTCCCGAGCGACGTGTGCGCCGCGACGGTGATCGCGACCGACGAGTCGATCCGGGTCAGCTCCTCGATCGCGAGCGCGTACGAGACGGTGTCGCCGCCGGCGCCGCCGTACTCCTCCGGGATCGGCAGGCCCATCAATCCGAGCTCGCCGAGCTCGGCCACGAGCTCGTACGGGAAGCGCGACTCGCGGTCGAGCTCCTCGGCCACGGGCGCCACCTTCTCCCGGGCGAACTCGCGCACGGTGTCTCGGACGAGCTGCTGCTCCTGCGTGAGATCGAGGTCCATGCGCCGCCGGATGCTACCCGGTAGATTCGGCAGCCCAACCGACGAAGGAGCGACAGCACAATGGCCGACACCGTCCAGGAGTTCTTCGATTCGCTTGCCGACCGCGCGGACGCGGAGAAGACCGCCGGCATGAACAACTCGTACCTGTTCGACATCGAGGGAGCCGGCCAGTGGCTCGTGGCGGTCAACGACGGTGCCGTCAGCGTCACCGAGGGCGGCGGCGAGGCCGACACGACGATCTCCACCTCCGAGGAGACGATGATGGCGGTCGTGCGCGGCGAGCAGAACCCGACCACGGCCTACATGACCGGCAAGCTGAAGATCAAGGGCGACATGGGCGCGGCGATGAAGTTGCAGAAGCTCTTCTAGCCTTGTAGAACCTCTCTGAGTCTGTTCCCACGGCCGAGGAGGGGTTGGATGACCTGGTACGAGTTCCTGCTGTTCGTGCACGTCACCGCGGCCGTGATCTGGCTCGGCGGTGCCTTCACGTTCCAGATGTACGGCGCGGTCGTGCGCCGCGGCGGCGACACCGACGAGATCGCCCGCTTCGCCGGGCGTGCCGGGATGCTCGGCGAGCGCATGTTCGTCCCCGCGTCGGTCGTGGTCATCCTCGCCGGGATCGGGATGATGATCAACGGCAACTGGGACTGGGGCCAGCTCTGGGTCGTCTTCGCGCTGGTCACGTTCGCTGCCTCGTTTGTGACCGGGCTGTTCGTGATCTCGCCGATGGCGAAGCGCCTGCCCGAGATCGGGCCGGCGACGCCGGCCGGCCAGGAGCTGATCCGCCGCCTCTTCACCGTGCTCCGAATCGACCTCGTCTACATGTACGCGATCGTCTTCGCCATGACGGTGAAGCCGACGACCGACGACGGCTGGACGATCCTGATCGCCGCTGCCGTGCTCGTGACGCTGACGGCGATCTTCCTGGCGCCGCTCCGTGGCGGGGCGGCACCGGAGCTGCCTGCAGCAGCGACCGACTAGTCCGCTTCCAGCTCGACGAGGAGGGCGCCGCCGGCGACGCGGTCGCCCTCCTCGACGTGCACGGCCTTCACGGTCGCGTCATAGGGCGCGGTCAGCGGCGTCTCCATCTTCATCGCTTCCAGCACCAGCAGCTGCTGCCGCGCCTCGACGCGGTCGCCCGGAGCGACCTTGACGCCGATCACCGTTCCCGGCATCGGAGCCTTGATGTTGCCGCTGCCGGGGCCGGCGGCGCGCTCGTGTGCGGCGCCGTCGACGTCGGGTGCGGGCGCTGGGGGCAACGGCGGGAGGTTGAGCCGCCAGCCGCCGCGCCACGGGGAGTCGGGCAGGCGAAGGGGCGGTTCGGACAGGGGCGGATGCTCGGTCAGGAACGCCGTCGTCGCCTCGCCGGCGCGGACGACCGGGTGGGTGACGAGCCAACGGAGGAACGGCAGGTTCGTGGTCACTCCGCCGACCTCGGTCTCGGCGAGCGCATCTGCCAGGCGCGCGAGCGCCTCCTCGCGCGTCGGGCCGTGCGCGATCAGCTTCGCGATCATCGGGTCGTAGGACGTGCCGACCTCGTCGCCTTCCTCGACGCCCGCGTCGACCCGGACGTCCGTCGGTAGCCGCAGCCGCTCGACCGTGCCGGCCTGCGGCAGGAAGCTCCGCGGGTCCTCCGCGTACAGCCGCACTTCGACCGCGTGGCCCTGCAACAGATTGTGTACTTGGACTCCAGCCGCTCGCCGCGCGCGACCCGGATCTGCTCGCGCGACGAGGTCGCCGCCGGTCACGAGCTCGGTCACGGGGTGCTCGACCTGGATCCGGCCGTTCAGCTCGAGGAACCAGAACTCGCGGCCGTCGAGCATGAACTCGGCCGTGCCCGCGCCGGCGTAGCCGATCGCGGTCGCGAACGCGACGGCGGCCGCGCTCATCTCCGCCCGCAGCTCCGGGTCGAGCGCCGGGGAGGGCGACTCCTCGAGCACCTTCTGGTGGCGCCGCTGCACGGAGCAGTCGCGTTCGCCGAGCGAGAGCACCGTGCCGTGGGCGTCGGCGAGGATCTGGATCTCGACGTGGCGGGGCCGCTCGACGTAGCGCTCGCAGAAGACGGTGCCGTCGCCGAACGCCGCCTCTGCCTCGCGCGCCGCGGCCGCGAGCGCCTCTTCCAGCTCCTCCGGCTCGCGCACGACCCGCATGCCACGGCCGCCGCCGCCCGCCGCCGCCTTGACGAGCAGCGGATAGCCGAGCGCGGCAGGCTCGCCGGTCGGCACCACCGGGACGCCCGCCTCGGCGGCGATCCGCTTCGCCGCCAGCTTGTCTCCGCCCAGCCGAAGGGCTTCGGGCGGTGGGCCGATCCACGTCAAGCCCGCTGCCATGACGGCCTCGGCGAAGTCCGCGTTCTCGGCCAGGAAGCCGTAGCCGGGATGGATCGCGTCCGCACCCGACTCCAACGCTGCTCGGATGTGCTCCTCCGAGTGGAGGTAGCTGGCGATCGCGACCGTCTCGTCCGCCGTGCGGGCATGGAGAGCGCCGGCATCGTCCGGGGCGGCAACGGCAACCGTCGCGATCCCGAGCTCGCGGCAGGTGCGGAAGACGCGTACGGCGATCTCGCCGCGGTTGGCCACCAGGAGCTTCCGGACGGTCATCGTTGCGGATCGTATTGTCCGGCGATAACCTGGCCCGCTCGATGCGGCGGTTGCTCGTTCTCCTCGCTCTCGTCCTGCTCTGGCTTCCCGCGCACGCGGGAGCCGGCACGGTCTTCCTGATCGACGGCCGCGGCTGGGGGCACGGCGTCGGGATGAGCCAGTACGGCGCGCGCGGCTATGCGCGGGCGGGTTGGCACTACCAGCGGATCCTGAAGCACTACTACCGCGGCACGAAGCTGCAGCTCGTCCCGGCGCGGCCCGTGCGGGTGCTGCTCGCCGAGGGGAAGGCTGCGGTCGTCGTCAGCTCCTCGAAGCCCTTCAAGGTCGTCGACGCACGCGGCAAGGTGCGGAAGCTGAAGCCCGGCCGGCAGCGGGTCGTCGCGGGCAGGCTGGCGCAGCTGCGCTCGCCGCTGCGGTTCGTCGCCGGCGCCTCGCCGCTCCGGCTCGACGGGACGTCCTACCGCGGCGCCCTGCTCGTCCACCGCCGCGGCGCCACGCTGACCGTCGTGAACAAGCTGCCGCTCGACCGCTATCTGCGCGGCGTCGTGCCCTGGGAGATGCCGGACGACTGGCATCCGCAGGCTCTCCGCGCCCAGGCCGTCGTCGCGCGCTCGTACGCCCTCGCGACGCTGAAGCCGGGCACGCTCTTCGATCTCTACGCCGATACGCGCAGCCAGGTCTACGGCGGCATCGAGGCGGAGTCGGCGACGACGAACCGTGCGATCGGCGCCACCGCGGGGAAGGTGCTCTTCTGGAACGGCCGCGTCGCGACGACCTTCTACCACTCGACCTCGGGCGGACGGACGGTCTCGGTCGCAGAGGCATGGCCGAAGGCGACACCGGTGCCGTATCTGGTGTCGGTCGCGGACCCGTACGACACGCTCTCGAAGCTCCACCGCTGGGGGCCGTTCCTGCTGACCCGGGCGCAGCTGGCGCAGAGGCTCGGCGCTGCCGCGCCTCCGTGACCTCGTCGTCACCCGCGGGCCGTCGGGCAGGGCAGTCTCCGTCCGGTTGAAGGGCGTCCGCTCCGCCCGGACGATGCTCTCCGAGGACTTCCGGCGTGCGCTCGGCCTCCGCTCGACGTGGTTCGCCGTCCGCGTGCTCAACCTCGACACGCCGCTCGAGCGGGCGCTGGCGAGCCGGCCGGTCAAGCTCAAGGGCTTCGTCCGGGGGCTGTCGAAGGTGCGGCTCGAGCAGCAGGTCAACGGCGGCACGTGGACGACCGTCCGCCGGGTCAAGACACGTCCGAACGGACGCTTCACGGTCACGGTGACACCGCGCCGGACGACGAGCTACCGGCTCGCGACGCCCAGGGTCGCCGGCGGAGCTGTCACCGTCGAGCCGCGCTAGCCCCAGTTCGGGGCTGCGCCGCTCGAGAAACGCGCGCAGTCCCTCCTGGCCCTCGTCACTCGAGCGTCTCTCGGCAATTCTCCGCGCCGTCTCCGGCCCGTCCGGCCGCTCGAGGACGAGCCGCTTGGCGTGGCGCGCAGCCCTCGGGCCTGCGCTCTCGAGCTCGGCGACGATCCGCTCGACCGCAGCGTCGAGGTCGGCGTCCACCTCGTGGACGAGCCCGATCCGGTGCGCCGTGGCGGCGTCGAAGCGCTCACCGGTGACGAAGTAGCGCCGCGCCCAGCTCGGGCCGATCTTCGCGAGCGCGAACGGCGAGATCACCGCGGGGATGATCCCGAGCTTCACCTCGGAGAAGGCGAAGACGGCTCGCGGCTCCGCGACGGCGATGTCGGCGCAGGCGACGAGGCCGGCGCCGCCCCCGAGCGCGTGTCCCTGCACGCGGGCGAGGACCGGAGCGGGGCAGCGGTCGATCGCCTCGAGCATGCCGCGGAGTGCGTTCGCGTCGGCGACGTTCGCGTCGAAGTCCAGCTCGACGGAGGCGCGCATCCACTCGACGTCGGCGCCGGCGCAGAAGCTCGGCCCGTCGCCTGCGAGCAGCACCGCGCGCGCCTTGCCGACGTCGACGAACGCCTCGGACAGCTCTGCGATCAGCTCGGCGTCGAAGGCGTTTCGCGTCTCGGGCCGCGCCAGCGTGATCCTGAGCAGGTCGTCGTCGCGATCGATACGAAGTGCCCCCATCAGGGGACGATCCTACGCGGCCGATCGATCACGCTGAGAGCCATGCCCGTCAAGGCTGCCGCCGCCGCCTTCGTCGCGCTCCTCGCCGCTGCAGGGGCCGTCGCGTCGTCGCGCGCGGTTCCGCCGGGATGCACGATCACGGGGACGGCGGGGGCGGACATGCTGACCGGAACGCCGGGCCGCGACGTCATCTGCGGGCTCGGGGGCAAGGACATCCTGCTCGGCAACGGCGGCGACGACCGGCTGCTCGGCGGTGACGGCGTCGACATCCTCGACGGCGGCGCGGGTGCGGACGTCCTCGACGGCGGCGCGGGTAACGACTATCTGACGGGGACGCTGGGGCACGACCGGCTTCTCGGCGGCCCCGGTGCCGACTACCTGCATGCGCGAGACGGGCAGACCGACACGCTCGACGGCGGGCCGGGGGTCGACGACTCCCGCATCGACCGCACGCTCGACCGTCTCACCAACGTCGAGCGCACGTAGAGTCGCACCATGTTGCGTGGTGCCCTGGCCGCGGCCGTGACGCCGCTCGACGGCGACCGGATCGACGAGCCCGCCTTCGGCCCCTACGTCGACTTCCTCGCCGGGAGCGGGCTCGACGGCCTGCTCGCGCTGGGGACGACGGGCGAGGGGCTCCTGTTCGGCGTCGAGGAGCGGAAGCGGACGCTCGAGCTCTTCCTGGAGGCCGCGGGGGGCCGCCTGCAGGTCGCGGCGCACTGCGGCGCCCAGACGACGGCGGACACCCTCGCGCTCGCCGCTCATGCCGCCGAGGCGGGCGTCGATGCCGTCGCGGTGATCGGGCCGCCGTACTTCCAGTTCGACGAGCGTTCGCTCCTGGATCACTTCGAGGCGGCCGCGGCGGCCTGTGCGCCGACGCCCTTCTACGTCTACGAGTTCGAGCGCGCGAGCGGTTACGCGGTTCCGGTGCCGGTGCTGCTCGAGCTGCGCGAGCGCGCGTCGAACCTGGCGGGGCTCAAGGTCTCGGACGCACCGTTCGACAAGTTCTCGCCCTACCTCGTCGAGGGGCTCGACGTCTTCGTCGGGCCGGAGGCGCTCATCTACGACGGGATCCGCGCCGGTGCGGTCGGTGCCGTCTCCGGGCTCGCTGCGGCGTACCCGGACAGAGTCGCGGCCGTCGTGCGGGAGCCGAGCGAGGCCGGCGCGATCGAGCTCGGCGAGCTGCGTGCGGCGGTCGAGCGCTTCCCGCGGCACGCGGCGCTGAAGTTCATCCTCGGCCTGCGCGGGGTTCCCGTCCGTGAGGACGTCAGGCGACCGCTCAGGCAGCTGAGCGAGGGCGAGCGCGAGGAACTGCGCGGGTGGCACGAGTCGTCGTAGCCGGCGCGGGCGCGATCGGCGCCTCGATCGCCTACCACCTCGCTCTTCGCGGTGCAGACGACGTGGTGCTCGCCGACGTGGGGGAGATCGCGGGCGGCGCGACGGGGAAGGCGATGGGCGGCGTCCGGCAGCAGTTCACGACCGCAGCGGAGGTGCGGCTCGCGCAGGCGAGCGTCCGGCTCTTCCGCGAGCTCGGCGCCCCGCTGTTCGAGCAGGTCGGGTACCTCTTCCTCGCGACCACGGAGACAGGGCTCGCGGAGCTCGAGGAGCGGCGCGCGGTGCAGGCCGAGCTCGGTGTTCCCGTCGAGCGTGTCGACGCCGGCGAGGTCGACGGCCTGCGCACGGACGACGTGCTCGGAGCGACGATCTGCCGTGAGGACGGCATCGCCGACCCTGCAGGCGTGACGCGCGAGCTCGTCCGGCGGGCGGCGGCGCTGGGTGTCGACGTCCGGGAGCGCACAGACGCGCTCAGCGTGGCTGCGGAGACGCTCGTGGTCGCGTGCGGGGCGCGCTCACCGGCGGTCGCCACTGCGCGTGGCGTCGAGCTGCCCATTCGCCCGCTGGTGCGCCAGCTGGCGGACGTCGGCCCTGTCGAGGCCGTGCCCGCCGGGCTGCCGATGACGATCGAGGAGAACGGCTTCCACTTCCGCCGCGTCGGCGCGGACGGGCTCCGGCTCGCGATGGGAGAGCCGCAGCTGCGCTGGGACGGCCCCGAGGAGGTCGACGACGGGCTGGTCGCGGACTGGCGGGAGCGCCTGGCGTACCGCTACCCGCGCGCAGCCGGTGCGCCGCTTCGCCGCGCATGGGCCGGCTTCTACGACATGACGCCCGACGCGCACCCGATCATCGGCGTGGTCGCCGACGGTCTCTACGCCGCCTGCGGCTTCTCGGGCCACGGCTTCATGCAGTCCCCGGCGGTGGGGGATGCCGTCGCCGCCGAGCTCCTCGGCGACTCACCGCCCTTCGAGCTCGGCCCGTACCGGCTCGACCGCTTCGCCGGCGGCGCGATCTTCCCCGAGACGCTGGTGCTCTAGCCGCGCCAGGCGAGCACGAGCACGGCGATCGCGGCCAGCGCTGCCAGCCCGATCACGACCGCGTTGACGACGAGCGCAATCGCGATCAGCCTCGCGCGGCCGTCTGCAGGCGTGACGTCGGGAGCGGATTGGTCGTCCGCGTCGGTCCCCCAGCCGATCCTGCCCGCGAGCGCGCGGGTGATGAACTGGTTCAGGCTGACGCCCTCGCGCTCCGCCGTGCTGTGCCAGCTCGGCGTGCAGCGCGGCGGGCATCCGCAGCAGCAGCCGCCCACTCGGGGCCGCCTTCTTCCCACGCTTGGCCTGCTCTGTCGCCGACGGCGCCGCGGTCATGCCCTGATTCTAGGTTCTTGGAACGATCCGCACAACACTCGCAGGTGATATCACGCGCCTGCTCAGGTCTGGCCGATCTCCTGACGGAGCTTGCCAAGCGAGTCGTGGAGCAGTCTGGAGACGTGCACCTGGGAGAGCCCGAGCTCGCTGGCGATACCACGCTGGCTCAGATTGGCGAAGTAGTGCAGCTGGACGATGCGACGCTGGCGGCGCGGGAGTGCCCGCATTCCGGCCTCGATCAGCGCGCGCTCCTCGCCGAGCTCGAGCCCCCGCTCGGCGCGGGCGTCGCGTGACGACGGCGCGTCCGCGTCGAGCGCGACGGCCTGGACGACCACGCGCTCGTCGCCGTTTCGGCGTGGAACGCGGAGCGGCTGGGTGCTGTCCCGCAGGTGGCGGCGGATCTCGCCGACGATCGTCGGCACGGCGTATGCGGTCAGCGAGGCGCCGCGCCGGGGGTCGTAGCGGTCGATTGCCTTGATCAGGCCGACTGCCCCGACCTGCACCAGATCCTCGAACTGCTCGCCGCGCGACGCGAATCGGCGTGCGAGCGCTCTGACGAGCGGGAGCTGAAGCTCGATCAGCTGTCGCCGAGCGTCGGGATCGCGGTCCTCGCACCATGACCGCAGAAGTTCGTGAGAGGTGGCCGCCATTCCGACGACAGTAGCCTTCCGATCATGGCAATTCAACAAGAAGTTTCGGGTCTAGGTGAACATCTGTAAGAAAACAACAGAGAAAATGGATCAGTCCTATACCAATGGGGTATTTCTCTCAATGTGAGTAGTTCACGATCGGGAGCATTTGCTCGCCGGGCAGCGGTGTGCCTGGCGGTGCTCGCGCTCGCTGCGGCCTGGAGTTCCCCTGCTCTGGCCGACGACGGCGTCCCGGACATCTCCATTCCGGCTGTTCCCGATCTGACGGAGGCGGCGACCGCGGTGCTCGAGGAAGCGGGGCTCGAAGAGCTCGCTCCTCTGACCGCGGTCGACCCGTCCATCGCTCTTCCGGCAGTTCCCGCCCAAAAGACTGCCGCGGAGCCGGTCACGGCAGGGGCGGTCGCCGCACCGCCCCCCGAGCCGGCTGCTGAAACCCCTGTCGAAGCGCCACCGGCCGTCAATCCAGAGCCGGATGCGCCGCCGGCGCCCGATGTGGTGCAAACGGCGCCGACCAACGTGAACATCTCCGTGCGGATCGACAGCCCGGGTGACAACGGCTCGGTCGAGCAGGTGAACGTCGCCGCTTCGACGGGCGGGGCCGCAGCGGCGGCTGCGCCGCCCGCAGAGACCGCCCCTCAGTATCAGCCGGATCCGCCGCAGTATCAGCAGCCGATACCGGCTTCGGCCGCCCCGGCAGCCGATTCCGCCCCTCAGCCGCCGGCGGCAGAGCCGGCACAGCCCGTTGAGGGCTGGACCTGGAACTGGAACTGGAATTGCGGCGATGCAATCCCTGACATTCCACTTCCGCCGGAGGTCGGGACGCAGAATTGGACCTGGAACTGGGATTGGGATTGCGGAGATCCAGATCCAATACCTACGAATACTTCCGGACAAAACACGTCGCAGTATCAACCTGGTGTTACGCAGTATCGGCCGATCAATATCAACATCTCGATACGCATCAACAGTCCGGGTAACGACGGTCCCGTCTCGCAGTCGAACGTCGCAGTCCTCGTCGCGGCGCCCACATTGCCGACGATTCGCATCGAGGTGCCCGTTTCACCCGTCGGCCAGGCTCAGAGCCCCTCCGGCGGCTCCGAGACCCTGGCGCCACTCGCCACGCTGGCCGCGTTCGTGGACGAAATCGGCGCTGATCCGGCCGAAGCGCCGGGCGCCGACGACGAATGCTGCTCCCCGCACGAGCCCAGGGGCGGCGTCGCAGGCGCCGCCGAGGAGCCGCAGAGCCTGCTCCTGCCGCAGGCGCCGCCGACGAATGGGCCTGATATCACCCCCCGTGAGCGCTTCCGGGCATCCGTTGCGGTCACGGTCCGGCTCGCGAAGGCCTCGGAGACCGCCGCGCGCAAGGCGCGCCCCGCCCCGAAGCCGGCGCAGCTCCGTCCGGCGCCGCACACATTCCGCCGGTCCGAAGCGTGAGCAGGCCGCCGTGCTCAGCGCCGCCGGCTTCGCTCCTGTGAACGCCTCCGATGGCCGACTCGGGCAGCTGCTGCTCGTGGTCGCCGCGTTCGCGTTCGCCATAGCTCTTGCCGATGCATCGCGCTCGGTCGCCGCCGAGGTGCGTGCAGCAGGCGAGGATCCTGACCCTCCACCCGATTCCCCGGGATAGCGCTTCCCGCTTTCGCGATTCCGGCGGGCTAGGTCGAGCCCGCCTTGTTCACGCAAAGTTGGGAAGGAGAAGGATCGATGAGACACATCGTTGTGGTCGTCGCAGCGCTCGCGCTTCTCGTAGGCGCGGGCCAGGCGGCGGCTGCACCGGGTGACTCGGCCCTGGAGCTGGCGGGACAAGCTGCCGCCAGTGCACAGGGGGCGGGCGCGCAGTCCGGCGCCTCCCAGAGTCACCCGTCCAACACGAACGTGTCCGTTCGCGTCCTGAGTCCCGGCAACGACGGCAACGTCACGCAGTCCAACACCGTCAGCTCCAATGCGACGGCAGCGAATGCGAACGTGACCGGCCAGTCGGCGACTCAGACGCAGGGCGGCTCGTGCGGCTGCGCAGGCGGCACGCAGGCGGTAGGCCAGGAGGCTGAATCCAGCCAGGCCGCGACCGCACTGTCGTACGCCAAGCAGTCAGGTGCGAGCAACAAGAACACGCCGGTCAGGGTCCTGAGCCCTGGCGACAACGGCGACGTCACGCAGACGAACAGCGTCGATTCCGACGCGACCGCTGCGAACATCAACGCCACGGGGCAGTCCGCCGATCAGACCTCGGCAGGTGGCTCCGGAACGCAGGCGGTCGGCCAGGACGCGGACAGCACGCAGCACGCTGCCGCAGCCTCGGCCGCCGAGCAGAAGGGCGCGGAGAACACGAACATCTCCGTGCGTGTACTCAGCCCCGGCAAGGACGGCGACGTGACGCAGTCGAACAGCGTCGACTCGTCGGCCAAGGCCGGAAACCTGAACCTGGCCGGCCAGAGCGCCGACCCAGGGACAGGGCGGCTCGGGTGGCACCCAGGCCATCGGGCAGGACGCTGACAACGACCAGTCGGCGACCGCGCTCTCAGCAGCGAAGCAGGATGGAGCGACGAACCGGAACATCCCGGTGCGCGTCCTCAGCCGCGGCGACGGCGGGGACGTCACCCAGTCGAACAGCGTCGACTCGTCGGCTGCCGCCGGCAACCTGAACGCGACGAAGCAGTACGCGGATCAGGATCAGGGCGGCAAGAGCAAGGGCGAGTGTGGCTGCGCGTCCGACGGCATCCAGGCCATTGGCCAGGAAGCCAAGAGCGAGCAGTCCGCAGGCGCGCTGTCAGTGGCGCTTCAGTCCGGGGCCAGCAACACGAACACCCCGGTCCGCGTCGGCAGCAAGGGCGACGACGGTGACGTTTCCCAGTCGAACAGCGTCGATTCGAAGGCGAAGGCGCTGAACGTCAACCTGACCGGCCAGAACGCCGGCCAGGGGCAGCGTGGCGGCGACTGCCGTTGCGCAGACGGCGGCACGCAGGCAATCGGGCAGAAGGCCAAGAACGACCAGTCCGCAGGGGCTGCGTCGCTGGCGGCCCAGTCCGGCGGCCACGACCGTTGCGGCTGCGGCTCGAGCGGGAACACGAACACTCCCGTCCGCGTCGACAGCAAGGGCGACGGCGGCTCCGTCGAGCAGGCGAACAGCGTCGGCTCGTCGGCCACGGCCGGCAACCTGAACCTGACCTGGCAGCTCGCCGGTCAGGGTCAGTCCGGCTCCGGCACCCAGGCCATCGGCCAGGAGGCCAAGAACGAGCAGGACGCACTCGCCGCTTCGGCGGCGCTGCAGTCCGGCGCATCGAACACGAACACGCCGGTGCGCGTGGACAGCAAGGGCGATGACGGCGACGTCGCCCAGTCGAACAGCGTCGACTCACATGCAACGGCGCTGAACGCGAACCTGACCAAGCAGGATGCCGACCAGTCGCAGTACGGATCCTCGTGCGGCTGTGGCTCGGACGGCATCCAGGCGATCGGCCAGGAGGCGAAGAGTGAGCAGGGCGCAGCTGCGTTCTCGCTCGGCCTCCAGCACGGTGCGAGCAACGACAACGCACCGGTTCGCGTGGACAGCAAGGGCGACGGCGGCTCGGTCGACCAGTCGAACAGCGTCGACTCGACCGCCACGGCTGCGAACCTGAACGCGCTCAAGCAGGACGCGGATCAGAAGCAGTCCGGCTCGGGTGGCACCCAGGCCATCGGCCAGGAGGCCAAGAACGAGCAGGCCGCGATCGGCCTGTCCGCGGCGCTGCAGTTCGGCGCTTCGAACAGCAACACGCCGGTCCGGGTCGACAGCAAGGGAGACAGCGGCGACGTGTCGCAGTCGAACTCGGTCGACTCGCACGCGACCGGGCTCAACGTCAACCTGACGAAGCAGGACGCCGACCAGGATCAGGGCGGCCGCAGCAAGGAATGCGGTTGTCATGACGGGACCGGCATCCAGGCGATCGGCCAGGAGGCGAAGAGCGAGCAGGGCGCGCTGGCCGCGTCGCTGGCCGCGCAGGCGGGAGCGAGCAACAAGAACGCTCCGGTCGGCGTGGACAGCAAGGGCGGCGGCGGCTCGGTCGACCAGTCGAACAGCGTCGACTCCGACGCCACGGCTGCCAACCTGAACGCGCTGAAGCAGGACGCGGATCAGGAGCAGGCCGGCGGCGGCGGGATCGCGATTCAGGCGATCGGCCAGTCGGCGAAGAACGAGCAGGCAGCGATCGGGCTGTCGGCGGCGCTGCAGTTCGGCGCGTCGAACAGCAATACCCCGGTCGCGGTCGACAGCGGTGACCACGGCAAGGCGGGCAACTACAAGGACCACCGCAAGGCCAACGGTTACGGCGATGAACGCAAGGCCGACGGCGGGGACGTCTCGCAGTCGAACAGCGTCGAGTCGGATGCGACCGCGCTGAACATCAACCTGACCAAGCAGGACGCCGACCAGGATCAGGGCGGCCGCAGCAAGGAATGCGGTTGCCACGACGGGACCGGCATCCAGGCGATCGGCCAGGAAGCGAAGAACGAGCAGGGCGCATTCGCCGGTTCGCTGGCCATCCAGGCCTTCGGACGCGACAAGTGCGGCTGCCCGTCGGGCGGCAACTCCAACACGCCCGTGGGCGTCGGCAGCCACGGCTCCGGCGGCTCGGTCGACCAGTCGAACTCGGCGAGCTCGTCGGCGACGGCGCTGAACCTGAACGCGCTCCTCCAGGACGCGGATCAGACTCAGTCCGGTGGCGGCGGCACGCAGGCAGTCGGCCAGTCGGCGAAGAACAGCCAGTTCGCGATCGGCCTGTCCGCGGCGCTGCAGCTCGCAGCGGCGAACGCGACGGGGAGGTCACGCGCGGAATGACAAAAGGCGGCGCCCCGCAGACCGGCTTCCGGCCGGCCTGCGGGGCGTAAAGCCTCGTTGACACACCCCAAGAACCGCAGTAGCTTCGAGAAAAGGCCTGGAGATCGGGGGGATATGGCACGACAGGGAAGACGGTCGTTGCTGCGGCGCAGGGGGGCTCCGGTGGGAGCTCTCGCGGTGCTGTGCGTCGTTCTCGCCGTGCCGGCACGGGCGGCGACTCCGTCCCCGGATCCACCGCCGAACGCCGTCACTCCCGAGCCGCCGCCGGTGACCAGGACGCAGCCCGCACCGGTGCGCAGCGCGCCGGCGACGGTCGCACCCGCTCCGGTCGTCCATCGCGCAGCGCCGGTCGTCCGCGCGCAGCCGGTGCAGGCGCCTGCCGCGAAGCCGAAGCCCGTCGTGAAGCCGAAGCCGGTCAAGAGAAGCCGCGGTGGCGAAGCACCCGGTCCGGCGAAGACGCGCGGCCGTCCCGCACGACCGCGCCCGCGTGCCGCTCGCAGCGCTTCGTGCCGACGGTCGAGGAGCTCGACCGAGGTCTGCTCGCGTTCGCCGGCTTCGCGCTCGCGTTCGTCGCGCTGGGCGGCGCCGTTGTGCTCGTCGCCGCGCGACGGCAGCTTGCGCGATGAAGCGCTTCGTGGTCGTGGTTCTGGCCTCGCTCGTGCTCGCGCCCGGCCGCAGCGGCGACGCCGACGGTCAGCTTCACGCTCGAGCGGCACCGCGGGCTCGAACGGATGGTTCACGAGCAACGTCACGATTCACTGGGTGGTCACGGAGCCAGGACGAACGTGACGTCGAGCACCGGCTGCCGAGTGGCCGAGCTGATCACGACCGAAGGGACCGTCGACGCGACACGTGCCCAGTCGACTATTCAGCGGAGGCTCGACGTCAGGCGACCGCGACGACCGAAGATCGACAAGACGGCACCGACCGGCGTCTCGGCCGCGCGCCTGCGCGCGCCCCGGACGCGGACGGCTGGTACAACCACCCCGTCGCCGTTCGCGTTCAGCGGGCAGGACGCAACGTCCGGGCTCGCGGGCTGCTCCGGCCCCGTCCTACGGCGGCGGCGACGGCGCTTCCGCGGCGCGTCTCGGGAACGTGCACCGACGTCGCCGGCAACACGAGCGCACCGGCGAGCGTCGGGCTCAAGTACGACGCGACGCCGCCGACCGTCTCGCCCTCGCGTCGACCGGCCTCCGGACGGCAAAGGGCTGGTACCGGAAGCCCGTCACGGTCAGCTTTGCCGGGCACCGACGTCGACGTCCGGGATCGCGGCCTGCACTGCGCCGACCCGCTACGCCGGCCCGGATCAGTCCGACAGCAGCGGTTGTCGGGTCGTGCCGCGACGCGGCCGGAAACGCAGCCGAGGCCGGCCAGAGCGTTCCAGTACGACGCGACGGCCCCGGCGCTCGCGAAGACGGAGGCCAAGGTCGACAAGGGTGTCGCGCGCATCGGCTGGGAGCGCGCCGGCGACGTGGTCGAAGTCGAGCTCCTCCGCAGCCCCGGGCATCAACGGCGCGAAGTCGACGATCGTCTACAGAGGCAACGGCGCTGCGTTCGTCGACAAGACGGTGAAAGCCGGCATCCGCTACCGCTACGAGATCAGCGTCGCCGACCTGGCGGGCAACGTCACGACGAAGGCCGTCACGGCCGATGCAGCCGGGGCCAAGAGCACGGCCCTCCTCGGGCCCGCCACGGGCTCCGTCGTGAAGGCGCCGCCGCTGCTCCGCTGGAAGGCGGTCAAGGGCGCGACCTTCTACAACGTCCAGCTCTACCGGAACGGCGTCAAGGTGCTGAGCACGTGGCCCGGTCGCCGCGAGCTCGGCTCGCCAAGACGTGGACGTACGCGCGGCAAGCAGCAGCGGCTCGCGCCCGGGCAACTACCGCTGGTACGTCTGGGGCGCGCGCGGCACGCGCGCGAAGCCCGTCTACGGGAAAGTGCTCGGCTCGAGCACGTTCACCGTCAAGCGCTGACTCTTATTCGAAGGCGAGACCCAGGCGCGAAAGCTCGTGGTCGGCGTAGCGGCCCTCGACGGTCGCCTCGACGTCGAAGATCTCGACGACGTCCGGGTCCTTGCCGATCAGCTCGCGGGCGCGCCCGGGCAGCGGCTGCTCCGCTGCCTCGACCGACTCGAACAGGTAGAAGGCGCCCCAGCGCTCGCCGGCCGAATCGGAGATCCAGGCCTTGAAGCGCAGTCCCTCGACCTCCGCGAACTCGTCCACCGACTCGTCGCGCAGGTAGCGGCGGAGCTCGTCGATCGTCGTCTTCGAGTCGTTGAGGCTCCAGAGGACGATCCGGACGACCATCTAGGCGGCTTCCACCTTTGCGTGCAGCTCCTTGAGACTGCGCAGGACGTCCGCTTCCTCGTGGCCGAAGTCGTTGAGGTACGCGTGCACGGCGGCCAGGAGCAGCTGATGCTCCGCGTCGCTCAGCAGCAGCTCGTGGGTGCCGCCGCCCGGCTCTTCCTGCCACCGCGCGACGATGAACTGCGCGTACCACGTCGGCCAGTCCTCGTCGCGGGTGCCCAGCTCGGTTTCGTACGCGGCATGCGCGCTCTCGGCGACCCGCAACAGGGTGCGCAGGCGGTCTTCGGTCAGCATCGTCCTCTCCTCCTTGTCACGGCTAGAACGGCCCCCGCGGCTCGTAGGCGCCGCGCTGCGCGCCCACTGCGATCAGCGTCATCCCGTCCGGGCCGGCCACGGGGCAACGCGTCGTCTCCGGGTCGAAGCGGAGGAAGTCGCCCTCCCGCACTTCGATCTCCTGGCCGTCGACGCGGTAGACGCCCGAGCCGCGGACGACGACGGTGACCTCCTCCTGTCCGGACGCGACCTCGTCGTGCTCGTGGCCGACGACGTCCGGGCCGAGCTCGAACCAGTTGATCCCGAAGGCCTCGGCTCCCAGCTCGCGGCGGACGAAGCGGACGGCCCCGCCAGGCCCGGCGCCGTCGAGCTCGTGCACGTTGACCTTGCTGTAGCCCACTACATCCGGAAGATGCCGAAGGTGGACTCGGGCACGGGAGCGTTCAGCGCCGCCGAGATCCCGAGCGCGAGCACGCGCCGGGTGTCGCGCGGGTCGATGATCCCGTCGTCCCAGAGGCGCGCGGTCGAGTAGTAGGGGTTGCCCTCGGCCTCGTAGGTGGCGCGGATCGCGTCCGGGTCGGCGTCGCCGACCATCGTCAGCACGGTCGCGGCCTGATCGCCTCCCATCACCGAGATGCGGGCGTTCGGCCACATCCAGAGCTGCCGCGGCCCGTACGCGCGGCCGCACATGGCGTAGTTGCCGGCGCCGAACGAGCCGCCCGTGACGACCGTGAACTTGGGCACGTCGGCGCAGGCGACGGCGGTGACGAGCTTGGCGCCGTCACGCGCGATCCCGCCCTCCTCGTATTCCTTGCCGACCATGAAGCCGGTGATGTTCTGCAGGAACACGAGCGGCACCTTGCGCTTCGCTGCCAGCTCGATGAAGTGCGCCCCCTTCTGCGCCGACTCGGCGAAGAGGACGCCCTTGTTCGCGAGGATCGCGACCGGGTAGCCCTCGATCCTGGCGAAGCCGCAGACGAGCGTCTCGCCGTAGAGCGCCTTGAACTCGGCGAAGCGGGAGCCGTCGACGATCCGCGCGATCAGCTCGTGCGCGTCCATCTCGTGCTTGAAGTCCTCGGGGACGAGCCCGTAGAGGTCGCTCGGATCGAGCGCGGGCGGCTCCGGCGGGGCGACGTCCCACGGCAGCTCCTTGCGCCGGTGCAGGTTGCGCACGATCTGTCGCGCCAGCGCGAGCGCGTGCTCGTCCGAGACGGCGTAGTGGTCGGCGACACCCGACCGGCGCGTGTGCACGTCGGCGCCGCCGAGCTCCTCGGCCGTGACGTCCTGGCCCGTCGCCGCCTTCACGAGCGGCGGCCCGCCGATGAAGATCGTCCCCGTCCCCTGGACGATGATCGTCTCGTCGCTCATCGCCGGCACGTAGGCGCCGCCGGCCGTGCACGAGCCCATCACCGCCGCGATCTGCGGGATCCCCTTGGCCGACATGCGCGCCTGGTTGTAGAAGATGCGCCCGAAGTGCTCGCGGTCGGGGAAGACCTCGGCCTGGAGCGGCAGGAAGGCGCCGCCGGAGTCGACGAGGTAGATGCACGGCAGGTTGTTCTGCTCCGCCACCTCCTGCGCGCGCAGGTGCTTCTTCACCGTCAGCGGGAAGTACGAGCCGCCCTTGACCGTCGCGTCGTTGGCGACGACGACGCACTCCTGGCCCTCGACGACGCCGATGCCGGTGATGATTCCCGCCGACGGAGCGGCGCCGTCGTACAGCTCCCAGGCCGCGAGCGCGTTCAGCTCGAGCAGCGCCGTGCCGGGGTCGAGCAGCCGGTCGATCCGCTCGCGGGCGGTCAGCTTGCCGCGTGAGCGGTGCCGCTCGACGGCCTTCTCGCCGCCGCCGCGCGCAACGAGTGCGGTGCGCTCGCGCAGCTCCGCGACCAGCGCCTCCATCCGCTCCGCGCGGCGCGCGAAGGTCTCGTCGCGCTCGAGCTGGGAGGTGAGCAGCGCCACGAAACCCAGCCTAACGAACGCTCCAGCCGGTGCCGATAACGGCCTCGTGCGGCGGGACGCTTTCATGCCCTTGCTGATCGCCGGCGGCGCCGTTGCGATCATTCCGCCTGCCCTGATCCACTTCGTCAGCCGGGAACAGGTGATGTTCTCGAGCAAGACGCACTTCTTCGCCGTCGTCCTCTCGTCGCTGGTGGCGACGGTCGCCGGCGTTGCCCTCTCCTACGGGGGCTGGCGCAGGGGAGACGCTCGTGCGGTGCTCGTCGGCACGGCGTTCACCGTGATGGCGTCGCTGCTCCTCGTGCACGGCTTCGCGAGCCCGGGCTTCATCGTCGAGATGAACGGCGTCGTTGCGCTGACCGGCGCCGGCACCCTCCCGGTCGGCGGCGTCATCCTCGCTCTCTCCGCGCTTCCGTTCACGCGCAGCCCTCGTGCCGTGGCGCCGCTGCTCTGGCTCCAGGCGGCGCTGATGGTCGGCGTCGTCGCCCTCGGGCTGGCGGCGCTCTGGCTGCCGGAGCTCGTCCCGTCCGTGCCGGAACCGGCCAGCCTGCCCGCGCTCGCCCTGCTCGCCGTCGGACTCGCCTTCTACGGCGTGCTCGCCCTGCGAGCGCTGCACACCGTGCTGCTGACGCGGCGACGTGCCGATCTCGGAGTCTTCGTCGGGCTCGTCTGGCTCGCCGGCGCGCTCGTCCCCGCGCTGACGCAGACCTATCTCGACCTCTCCTGGTGGCTCGGCCACGGGCTCGAGGTCGCGGGCGTCCTGCTCGTCGCCCTGCCCGTGGCGGCCGATCTCTTCCGTTCCTCGCCGTCCCGTCCGCTCGCGGGCGACCTGAGCGGCGCCGAGCTCGTCTCGTCCGAGGAGGCGTTCCTCGGCTCGCAGGTGGGCGGCCTCGTCCGGCTGCTCGCGGAGAAGGACGAATACACCGAAGGCCATACGCGGCGGGTCGCGCTGCTGGCGGTCGAGGTGGGGGAGGAGCTCGGGTTGCCGCCTGCGCGGCTGCGCGAGCTCGCCACCGGCGGGCTGCTGCACGACATCGGCAAGCTCTCCGTCCCCGACGAGGTGCTGAAGAAGCCGTCGGCGCTGGACGACGAGGAGTACGCGATCGTCCAGAAGCACGCGATCTGGGGCGACGCGCTCCTCGGCCGGCTCGGCTTCTCGCCCCGGATCCGGTGTCTCGTGCGCCACCACCACGAGCGGCTGGACGGCACGGGCTACCCGGACGGCGCCACAACCCTCTCGCTGGAGACGCGCGTGCTCGCCGTCTGCGACGTCTACGACGCGCTTCGCTCCGACCGCGTCTACCGCGAGGCGTGGGTGCACGAGCGTGCGATCGCGCTCCTGCGGGACGAAGCCGACACGAAATTCGACGCACGTTGCGTAGAAGCGCTCAGCCGCGTGCTTGACCGCGAGTCGGCATCGCGTACCCTGCTCGCGGTCTGAAACGCCGTCAGGTCCAGCCGATCGGGGGTGTAGGAATCCTTCGATCGGGGGACAGGTTCGAGTACCCCAACGCCGAAGACTTGGAGCAGAGATGCTTCGGTTCACCATCATGTCGCGCCTCGGACTCGCCGAGCCACTCGTCCGGCTTGCCCGCTCGGTCGAGAGCTCCAATCGCCGAGCCGCCCAGAAGCCCGTCGTGACGCCGCGGCCCGCGCTGACGCTCGACGCGCGCCGCCCCGTCTAGACCCGCGGCGTCAGCACGACCGACACCGTTCGGGCGCGAGCTCCCTCGGCTTGCGTCGACGGTCACCTCCACGTTGCCGGCCGCCGATGGGAGAGCCAGCTCGCCCACGCGAGCCGTATTCGCGTCGACGCGCGAGCCCCTTGATTCGTGTTGCATTCTGCACAAGCACCTGCAATATTCGGCGGCACCGGAGTGAGGTTTCGCGCAGCGCGCGTCCCTCACCCGCAACGCGCCGCCAGCCTTTGGCCCTGGGCGGTCACAGGGTCGAGGCGGTGGCGCTCGCCGTCATTCAGCCCTTGTGCGAAGCGGGCCGGGGCGTGCTGGGGGGATAGGTGGGCGCGCCCGGGGAGTGCGGCCTCTCCCACAACACGTCCGTTGACCACGAGGCGCCTGCAGAACAGACGACCCGGGCGGCTGGTCGCGGGGCGCACCCACGGGCAGGGTAGCCCTTTTTTCGCGACGTGGCGGTGGTCTGGGCCTCAGCCGTGGCGGCGCCGGAGGCCGACCACCGACAGCCCGAGCGCCGTGGCGCCGAGCGCGAAAAAGGTGACCCGGTATGCGGTCTCCTTCCGCTCCCAACGCGCCTCGTAGGCGACCTCGTCGAAGTCGGTGCACGCCGACGGGCGGCCGTGCGCACAGAACCAGGCATCCTCCTGCGCGGCGAACTCGACGTGCCGCTTGTGCCGGTGGTCGAGGACGGCGACGGCGCCCACGAGCAGGGCGGCGACGCCGACGGCAAGCGCGATTCGAAGCACAGTCATCAGTACGGGAGACCCTCGCGGTGACCTGCAACAGGGGCGACAGGACTCGAACCTGCGACATTCGGTTTTGGAGACCGACGCTCTACCAGCTGAGCTACGCCCCTTCGCTGAGGCGGATTGTAGCCTTGCCCCGGATGCTCTCCCAGCGACACGCGCTCGGGTTGCTCTTCCTCGCGCTCGCGCTCGGGTTCGGCGGGATCGCGCTGGCCGCCGGTGGGGCGGAACAGTGGGTGATCGCGGTCGCCGCGGCGGCCCTCGGCGGCTGGATGCTGACCATGTCGGTGCGACTGCTGCGCCGACGCTAGAAAGAATCCGGCCTCACGCAGCGTATTCTCTCGCCATGGCGAAGGTCGACGACACGAGCGCGCTCTGGCAGGAGTTCCGCCGGACGCAGGACCGTACCGTTCGCGACCGCCTGATCCTGACCTACGCGCCGCTCGTCAAGTTCGTCGCCGGGCGGCTCGGGAGCGGACTGCCGGCGCACGTCGACGAGGGCGATCTCGTCTCGTACGGCCTGCTCGGGCTGATCGGGGCGATCGAGCGCTACGACCCCGACCGGGAGATCAAGTTCGAGACGTACGCGATCGCGAGGATCAAGGGCGCGATCATCGACGAGCTCCGCGCGCTCGACTGGGTGCCGCGTTCGGTCCGCGCCCGCGCCCGCGACATCGAGCGGGCGATCGCCGAGCTCGAGAAGAAGCTGCACCGCGCGCCGACCGACGAGGAGATCGCCGAGAAGCTCGGGCTGACCGAGGATGAGCTGGGCTCCAGCCTGACCGAGATCTCGCGGTCGTCGATCGCCGCGCTCGACGAGCTCTGGACCGTGTCCGCGGGCGGCGACCAGATCGCCCTGATCGACACGATCGAGGACACGCAAGGCCCCGAGCCGCAATCGGCCCTGGCGCAGACCGAGATGAAGGAGGCGCTCGGCGAGGCGATCGCGCGCCTGCCCGAGCGCGAGAAGCTCGTCGTCACGCTCTACTACTACGAGGAGCTGACCCTGCGCGAGATCGGCGAGGTGCTCGGGGTCACCGAGTCACGCGTCTCCCAGCTGCACACGAAGGCGATCCTCCGCCTCAAGGCACGCCTCGGCGCCGCACGCGTCCCGCTCGGCTGACGACAGCCGGTTACGATTCGGCTCTCGCCACTGGAGATCCGAGGAGGACGCCGCGCATGCCCGCATTCGAGCCCGGAAAGATCCGCAACGTCGCCGTCGTCGGCCACCGAGGCACGGGCAAGACCTCGCTCGTCGAGGCGCTGCTCTTCCAGGCGGGCGAGACGAACCGCCTCGGCACGATCGAGGCGGGCTCGACGGTCGCCGACTGGGACGACGACGAGCAGCAGCGGAGGATGTCGATCGCGCTCGCGCTCACGCACGCGGAGTGGCAGGACCGGAAGCTCAACCTCGTCGACGTCCCCGGCGACCCGAGCTTTCAGGGCGAGGCGCGCTGCGCGCTCCGCGTCGTCGAAGGGGCGCTGTTCGTGCTCAGCGGCGTCATGGGCGTCGAGGTCGGGACGGCTCGGGTCTGGAAGCGCGCCGACGAGCTCGGGATCGCGCGCGTCCTCTTCGTCAACATGCTCGACCGGGAGCGCGCCGACTTCTTCCGCGCGCTCGGTCAGATGCAGGAGCAGCTTTCGCCGCGCTGCGTCGCCGTCCAGCTGCCGATCGGCAGCGAGCACGAGCTGACCGGGATCGTCGACATCCTCCACATGTGCGCCTACACGAGCCCGGACGGCGAGAAGGAGCCGGAGCCGGGGCCGATCCCCGACGAGCTGGCGGGACTCGTCCAGGAGTACCGGGAGAAGCTGCTCGACGAGGTCGTCCAGACCGACGAGGCGCTGATGGAGAAGTACCTCGAGGGCGAGGAGCTCGGCGTCGAGGAGGTCGCGCACGCGCTCAAGGACGCCGTCACCCGCGGCGAGGTCTTCCCGGTCGCCTGCGGCGTCGCGACGAAGAACCTCGGCACGCACGCGCTCTTCGACCTGATCGTCGAGGGCGTGCCGTCACCGGCGAAGGCGGGCTCGATCACGCACATCGAGGGCGCCGACACGGCCGCCTTCGTCTTCAAGACGATCGCCGACCCGTTCGCGGGCCGGATCAACCTCTTCCGCGTCCTCCAGGGCTCGGTCCGCCCCGACCAGACGCTCGTCGACGCGCGCACCCACGCGAAGGAGCGGATGGGCTCGCTGCTCTTCCAGCAGGGCAAGGAGCACATTCCCGCCCAGGAGTTCGGGCCTGGCGACATCGGCGCCGTCGCGAAGCTGAAGGAGGTGCAGACGGGCGACCTGCTGCTCGACAAGGAGGTCGAGACCGACGTGCCCGAGATCGGCTTCCCGGAGCCGGTGATGAGCTTCGCGATCACGCCGAAGTCGAAGGGCGAGGAGGAGAAGGTCGCGCAGGCGATCCGGCGGCTGGGGGAGGAGGACCCGACGCTGCGGCTGCACCGCGACCAGCAGACCGGGGAGGAGATCCTCTCGGGTATGAGCCAGATGCACGTCGAGGTCGCGCTCGAGCGCGCCAAGCGCCGCTTCGGCGTCGACGTCGAGCTGCACCCGCCGCGCGTGCCGTACCTGGAGACGATCCGCAAGGAGTCCCGCTCGCACGCCCGCTACAAGAAGCAGACCGGCGGCCGCGGGCAGTTCGGCGACTGCACGATCGTCCTCGAGCCGATCGAGGGGAACGTCGGCTACGAGTTCGTCGACAAGATCGTCGGCGGCGTCATCCCGCAGAGCTACCGGCCCGCCGTCGACAAGGGGATCCAGGAGGCGATGCACCACGGCGAGCTCGCCGGCGCGCCCGTGCAGGGCATTCGCGTGCTGCTCGTGGACGGCTCGTACCACACGGTCGACTCCTCGGAGATGGCGTTCAAGATCGCCGGCTCGATGGCGTTCAAGGAGGCGTACACGAAGGCGGAGCCGGTGCTGCTCGAGCCGATCATGGAGCTGGAGGTGACGGTGCCCGACGAGGCCGTCGGCGCCGTCAACGGCGACCTCAACTCGCGTCGCGGCCGCCTGCACGGGATGGAGCCGGCGGCCGGCATGACGACGATCAAGGCCGAGGTGCCGATGGCCGAGATGCTCACGTACCTGCAGACGCTGACGTCGATCACCGGCGGCCGCGGCGACTACTCGATGCACTTCCTCCGCTACGAGGAGGTCCCGTCCCACGTCGCCCAGCGCGTGATCGAGGACACGAAGCGCGAGCGAGAGGCCGCCGCCGCTCATTGAACTTGCCCGCAGTTGGGTCGGGCAGAAGCCCGATCCTCAACGCGAGAACCCCTGAAGGAGCCATGCCTGACGGCGTGGCTCCGGGGTTGCTCGTCTCAGATCGTCTGGGGCTCTGTCTGGCTCTGCGGCGCGTCGGTCTCGCGGAGCCGCTTGATCAGCTCCGTCACGTCCGCGAGCTCCTGCTCGAGGTCGCGCTGGTAGGAATCCAGCCGCTCGAGCACGTTCTCGCTTGCGTAGAAGCGCGCGCCGAGCGGCGGGCGCCGACGCTGAAATCTGCGGTGATGCATGGTCACCTCCCTTCCTCATGTCGTTGGAGAAAGCGGTCGATCCGGGTGCGGGTCTCCGCGAGCGCGGCGGCCCAGCGCTCGAGCGCCTCGCGGCCGGCGGCGGTCAGCTCGTAGGTCCGCTTGGCCGGGCCGGGGACGGATTCGTCCCACTCGCTGCTCACGAGGCCCTGCTCCTCGAGGCTGCGGAGGACGCGGTAGAGGTTGCCGACGTCGATGCGCTCGTCGCCGAGCACCGAGGGCAGCCGCTCGAGCAGGTCGTAGCCGTGGGCAGGGCGCTCGCGCAGCAGCAGGAGCAGCGCGGCGACCTGGAAGCGCTCGATCCGCCCGCCCCGTCCATGCCATCCTCGTCGTCGATACATATGTGAGTTACATATAGCAGAACGGGGTCCTGTGGATAACTCGATTCGTTTGCTACGGTCGCCGGGATGCGTGTGACGCGTTCAACCGCAACGCGCACCTGCGCGATCTGCGAGCGCTCGCTCCTGATGGGCGAGCATGCTCTTCGGTTCTCGCCCGGTGGCGGCGAGTACGTCGACGTCTGCCCGCTCTGTGCGGAGATCGCCATCGAGCACGGCTGGATGCGGGAGGGCAGCCCTTCGCTGCCGACCGTTCCGTTCGACGCCCGCCGGCGGAAGAGCCGCTGGGCAGGCCTGCTCGGAGGGGGCCGTCGTGCCGAGGAGGCGCCGGTCGCGGACGAGCCGATCCTGCGCCGGCTGTCGGAGCCGGAGCTCGCGGTCGTCGAGGCGGCAGACCTCTTCAACGCGAGCGCGCACCGGCGGACGGTCGCCGGCGTCGCGAAGAGCCTCGGTGCGCCGACGTCCTCGATCGTGCCGCTCTCGGGCGTGAGCGGCGAGATGGTCGTGACCGTGGCGTGGGAGATCTCCTGGTACCAGTACCGCGTGTCTCCGGATGCGGCGCAACCGGTACGGCTCGTCGAGCGCGGCCACGATCTGGAGGAGCTCGACGCGGGCTACCAGGACTGGAACGCGTACCTGGCCGACGACGGCCGCCTGATGCCCGACATCGCCAGGGTCTGAGCCCGTGCCCGATCCGGCGACCCTGCTCGTCTTCGGCCTGGCCGCGCTCGCGCTGATCGTCGTGCCCGGTCCGGCGGTGCTCTACATCGTCTCGCAGAGCATCGATCGCGGCAGGCTCGCCGGCTTCGTCTCGGCGCTCGGGATCGCGGTCGGCGGGCTGGTCCATGTCCTCGCCGCCGCGATCGGCCTCTCGTCGATCCTCGTCTCGTCGGCGACGGCGTTCAACGTGATCAAGTACGCCGGCGCGGCCTATCTGATCTGCATGGGGCTGTGGACGATCTTCAGGCGGCGCGACGAGCAGCCGGCGAGCCTACCCAGCGAGCGGCGCCTCCGCCGCCGGTTCGGCCAGGGCGTGATCGTGAACGTGCTCAACCCGAAGACGGCGCTCTTCTTCTTCGCCTTCCTGCCGCAGTTCGTCGACCCCGAGCAGGGCAACACCGGGGTGCAGATCGCGGTGCTCGGCCTCGTCTTCGTCGTCCTCGCGGTCATCAGCGACAGCATCTGGGCGCTGGCGGCCGGAACGGCCTCCGAGCACCTGCGCGGCAGCCGGCGCTTCCTCTCGGTGCAGCGATACGTCTCGGGGTCCGTTTTCGTCGGTCTCGGCGCTCTCACCGCTGCCGCCAAACGTCACTAAAAAGGGTCTGGCGCCGACCGCCCGGGTTCGTAGACTGAGCCCATGATCTATTGCGTGATTCCACGTGATCTCGAGGCCGACCTCTACGAGAAGATGGTCGAGTACTACAAGGACAACCCCAACGTGACGGTGATCATGGACCGGCGCGAGGGGGAGGACCGGCGCAACGGCCGCGAGTACGGCGGCAAGCGGGAGACCCGTGACAGGCGCCGCGCGCGGATCCCGGGGACGTTCCCCGAGACCGACACCGTCATCACCGAGTAGGCATCCCTCGTTCGGGGGACGACCGCGGTGGTCCCCCGCCGAGATTCGTCGTATGTCTTACGACGAGTACGAGTCCCGCCGGACGATCTCGCTGCCGGTCGTCGTCGCAGGGCTCGCGGTCGTCGCCGCAATCGGCATCTCGCTCTTCGCGGTCGCCTCGGTGCGCGAGCAGAGCATGCAGGTCGACCTGCTCGAGACCGACGTGCGCGAGCTCGAGGGCCGGCTGGAGGAGTTCCGGCTCTCCGACGAGGCGCTCGCCGGCCGGCTGAAGACCTCGGAGACCAAGCTGCGCGAGAAGGACCAGGGGATCGCACCGCTCGCCGCGCGCGTGCTCAAGAGCGTCTTCACGGTCAAGACGGACGAGGGGCTCGGCGCCGGCTTCGCCGGCTGGACACAGGACGACCAGCTCTACGTCGTCACCGCCGCTCACGTCGTCTCCGAGGTCGGCCAGCAGGTGCTGCTCGAGCGCAACAACGGCTCCTGGCAGGCCGAGGTCGTCAAGCGCGACCGCGGCCGCGATCTCGCCGTCCTGCGCGTCGAGGGAAAGCCGATCGGCGCGAAGGCGCTCTGGCAGAAGCCGCAGGCGAACAAGCCGCGGGTCGGCGACGCGCTCCTCCTGATCGGCAGCCCCTACGGGCTCGGCGGCACCGTCACGAGCGGCGTCGTCAGCCGCGTGCGGCCGAAGGAGATCCAGACCGACGCAGCGGCGAACCCGGGTAACTCGGGCGGCCCCGCCGTCGACCGGAAGGGCCACGTCGTCGGCGTCCTTGTCGCCGGCGGCGCCCAGAACCTCAACTTCGCGGTCCCGATCTCCCGCCTCTGCGGCTCGCTGCGGCGCTGCTGATCAGCCGACGGCGTACGAGGCCGGGTCGTAGTAGCTCACGCAGCCGGTCGCTCCGAGCGCGGTGAAGCGCGAGCGCAGGTCGTCAAGGACGGGGATCGTCTCGTTGACGCGGCGCTCGAAGACGCCGCGGTCGAAGCTCCGGCGCAGCTGCGCCAGCACGGCGAGGTCGTCCCGGTGGGAGTCGGCGACGACTGCGAGGACCTGCTCGATCTCCTCGGCGTCCGCGGGCGGACGGGGCAGCGCCTCGAGTTCCGAGAGCAGGTCGGCCTCGATCTCGGTAGAGCCCGCGAAGACCTCCACCACTTGCCGCTCCACCGGTCTGATCGTCGCGCCGGAGACGGCGAGGTCGCGCCCGCGGCCGAGCGCTCGCTCACAGGCCGTTGTTGCTTCAGCCGCCCAGTCGGGCTCGTCGTCGCCGGTCAGCCGCAGGCCGACGACGACCACGGCGACGAGCACGACGACCGCGACAGCGCCGGCAAGCAGAGCGATCCGCATCGTCCCCGACACTACTGACTACACTGCGGCCCGAGATGGCGGTCGCAGCGGAGCAGTTCAAGAACTACGTCGGCGGTGAGTGGACGGACGCAGCCTCCGGCGAGACGTTCGAGTCGAAGGTTCCCGCGACCGGTGAGACGCTCGGGACCTTCCCGCGCTCCACGGCCGAAGACGTCGACCGCGCGGTCGCCGCGGCCAAGGCCGCGTTCGAGGAGTGGCGCCTCGTGCCCGCCCCCGAGCGCGGCAACGTGCTCTTCCGCTTCGCGCGGTTGCTGGAGGAGCAGAAGGACGAGCTGACCGAGCTGATGAGCCGCGAGATGGGCAAGGTGCTCGCGGAGGCAGGCGGCGACGTCCAGGAAGCGATCGACATGTCGATCTACATGGCCGGCGAGGGCCGTCGCCTCTTCGGCCACACGACCCCGTCGGAGCTGCGCGACAAGTTCCAGATGTCCGTGCGGATGCCCGTCGGGGTCGTCGGCGCGATCACGCCCTGGAACTTCCCGATCGCGATCCCGGCCTGGAAGCTCGCGCCGGCGCTCGTCGCCGGGAACACCGTCGTGCTCAAGCCCGCCGAGGACACGCCGCTGCTGGCCGAGCGCTTCATCGAGCTGCTCGGGGAGGCGGGGCTGCCGGACGGCGCCGTCAACCTCGTCCACGGCTTCGGCGAGGAGGCCGGCGACCGGCTCGTCCGCCACCCCGACGTCCCGATCATCACCTTCACCGGTTCCCGTGAGACCGGGATCGCCGTGACCAAGGCCGGCGCGGACGGGCTCAAGCATGTCCACCTCGAGCTCGGCGGCAAGAACGGGATCATCGTCATGGACGACGCCGACCTCGAGCTCGCCGTCGAGGGGATCCTCTGGTCGGCGTTCGGCACCTCCGGCCAGCGCTGCACGGCGGCGAGCCGCGTGATCGTGCACGAGGCGGTCTACGGCGAGCTGCAGACGCGCCTGGTCGAGCGCGCCGAGAAGATGCGGATCGGCCCCGGCTGGGATCCCGAGACCGACCTCGGCCCGGTGATCAACCGCGAGGCGCTCGACAAGATCCACTCCTACACGGGCATCGGCTCCGACGAGGGCGCGAAGCTCCTCACCGGCGGCGAGCAGGCGACGGACGGCGATCTCGGCAAGGGCTTCTTCTACCGGCCGACGATCTTCGCCGACGTCGACCCGCAGATGCGGATCGCCCAGGAGGAGATCTTCGGCCCGACGACCGCGCTGATCCCGGTCAAGAGCTTCGACGAGGCGCTCCAGGTCACGAACGGGATCCGCTACGGCCTCTCGTCCTCGATCTTCACCCGCGACGTGAACAAGGCGTTCCGCGCGATGCGCGACCTGCAGACGGGGATCACGTACATCAACGCCGGCACGACCGGCGCCGAGGTGCACCTGCCCTTCGGCGGCACCAAGGACACCGGCAACGGCCACCGCGAGGCCGGCCAGGCGGCGCTCGACGTCTTCACGGAGTGGAAGTCGGTCTACGTCGACTACTCCGGCAAGCTGCAGCGCGCGCAGATCGACAACGTCGAGCAGCCCTGAGCCGCCTGCTCAAGCTCGTCTATTTCGTCCCCGAGGAGTCCCGGGACGCGACCCGTGAGGCGGTCTTCGCCGCGGGAGGCGGCGTCATCGGCGACTACGAGCGCTGCTCCTGGTACACGAGGGGCACCGGCACGTTCCTCGCCCGCGAGGGCGCCGAGCCCGCGGTCGGCGGTGTCGGGGCGGAGGAGCACGTCGAGGAGTACCGCGTCGAGATCGTTGTGCCCGAGTCGTCGCTCGCGGCGGCGGTCGACGCTCTCCGCGGGGCGCACCCCTACGAGGAGGTCGCATTCGACCTCTACCCGCTGCACACCCTGTGAGGGCGAGGCTGTACACCGACGGCGGCGCCCGCGGCAACCCCGGTCCGGCCGCCTTCGCGTACGTGCTCCACGACGAGCACGGCGACGTCCTCGCCGCCCACGGCGAGGCGATCGGCGTCGCGACGAACAACGTCGCCGAGTACAGCGCCCTGATCGGCGGGCTCGAGAAGGCGCGCGAGCTCGGCATCACCGACCTCGAGGTCGTGTCCGACTCGGAGCTGATGGTCAAGCAGATGCGCGGCGAGTACAAGGTCAAGAACGAGGCGCTCCGCGAGCTCTCGCTCCGAGCTGGTCGGCTGGCGCGCGAGATCGGCTCGGTCTCGTATACGGCAGTGCGCCGGGAGCACAACAAGCTCGCAGACAAGCTCGTCAACGACGCGCTCGACGCCGCCGGCTGAGCGGTCCGAGGACGCCGCGACCGCGGCTATACTGGCGGCCCACGCGGATGTAGCTCAGTTGGCTAGAGCGTCTGCTTGCCATGCAGAAGGTCGTGGGTTCGAGTCCCATCATCCGCTTCTCTCAGAGACCCGCTGAAACAGCGGTTCTCCGGTCCCTAGCGGCGAGCGAGCTGATCTCGGCCGACGGCCTCGAACCAGTTGTACTCATCGAGGTACTTGGTCAACGGCTTGCGGGCTCGGTAGCCGAGTCGCCGTTGCAGCTGCGGTTCGACCTCGCCAATGGGCACTCCGGTCTCGGCGGCGAGTCGTCGGGCGAGCTCGTGCATCTGGCGCTGGTACGCGCCGTACCCTCCAGGGGCTGAGCGCTTGATCTCCTTGTCCCACATGACGAAGAGGTCGGGGATGAGCATGTGAAGGGTCTTCGACGCAGCGGCGTCGCTCATGTTGAGAACACCACCCGCCTTCACGTAGGCGATGAGGTCGTCGTGGAGGGAACCGAGTTCGTCAGCGTGATCAGGCAGCTCCGCGTCCAGAATGGTGAGCGGCTCGAACTGCTCGAGGCGGGTCATGTGATCGTGGGCCCAGCCGGCGATCAAGCCGGGCGTCTTGACTGAGGAAAGCCGGCATGCCCACCGATTGAGGAAGTCAACGAGCTCGCGTCCTTCCGCACGGGCCTGCAAAGGTCTGCCCTCCATCAACGTGAGGCACCCGACATACGTCTCGTCCTCTCGACTCTTGCCGGAGAAGTGGTCCCGGTAGCCCTCGAGCCCCTCGACGAACTCGTCCCACGACAGGTCGGCCCACGTCAGCAGCGCCATGTCGACGATTCTCTCCCACCGCAATCGGCCGAGCCCACCCGCCCCATGAGAAAGCGGGCCCTTGCGAGCCCGCTTTCACATCGCTGCCGATGTCGGTCAGTCCCGGTCGGTCCAGATCCGCCGCATGCGCTCGATGTCTGCCTGCGTGTCGGCCTTGGCGCGCGTGTCCTTGGACTCGAGTGCGGGGCGCGGCGCGGCCGGCCCGCCGTCGGGGCCTCCGAGCGACTCGCCGGGCCGGACGTTGACGTCGGTGCGATACGGATCGCCGTTCGTCTGCGCGGTTGCGTCCGCCTCGTCCTGCGTCAGGATTCCGTGCGAGAGGTACGGGATCACCCCGACGGCCTGCCCGTCGATGAGCTCGTCGTCGCCGAGCGGGATCCCCGCCGACTGGGGGATGCCCGACTCGAGATCGACCATTCCCGACCAACCGCCGGCCTTCACGTGGCCGGAGCCGTGTGTGCCGGGGTCCATCTTCGCCGGGGCGACGGAGGCGCGACCGACGAACATCACTGACGCGACTGCGAGCCCGAGCGCCATCCGGCCGAACCACCGGTGCTTTTTGGGATACGACATGTTGCTCCTCCTGCTGACCCCTGCCTGAGTCAGCTAGACGGAGGGGCGTGGAGCGTTCTTCCATTGCGTGACGTCTTGCGATGGGGGGTGGCTAGGGCAGTGGGCTACCTCGCCATGCATCATGTGGCCCATCAAACGGTTCCTGATCAAGATCGAAGCGCCCACCTGGGAAGACTTCGAGGACGTCGAGTTGCCGCAGCTTCCCGTGGTCGGCGAGACGATCGAAACGAAGTACGGGACGTGCCTGGTGACGGACACGGACGCGTCGTCCAGCACCGCGCCCTACCAGGGCAAGATCGTCTGCCGAGTGCCCTAGGTCGCGCCGGTTACTGCGTGCCGCGGCCTTCGGCCGCGCGGACCCGCTGAGCGAGTGCTTCCAGGAGCGGCCACGCCACTTCGGGGTGGCTCTCGATCAGCGGCCGAAAGCTCCAGACGGGCAGCTGGTAGCCATTCACTTCCGTGTCCGCAGTGACGGTGGCGCTCCGCGCCGACCTGTCGACCAGCGACATCTCCCCGAAGGCGTCGCCGGGGCCGAGTTTGCCGACTTCCTCGCCGTGGACCGTCACGGTGACAGTTCCCGTCTCGATCACGATGAGCGTCTGACCGGATCCGCCCTCCTCGGCGAGCGTCTCCCCGGCCCTGTACGTCCGCGACATGAACTCGGAGGCCAGCTTCTCGAGGAAGCCGTCGTCGACCTCTGCGAACAGCGGGACTCCGCGAAGCAGCTCATGACTCGGTTTGGCCACGGGTGGATCCTATAGCGGGCTCGCGGAAGTGGTGAGAACCACCCGATCGCGGCGCTGATCGCCACGCCGAGCGCCATCACCAGGTAGGTCGTCTGGATCGACGTGACCTCGGCGAGCGCGCCGCCGACCGCCGCGCCGAACGGCATTCCGCCCCAGGCGATCATCCGGGCCGAGACGTTGACCCTGCTCTGCAGGTGATCGGGCGCGACGCGCTGCCGCAGCGAGATCGCGTTGATGATCACGAGCGTCTGCGCCGCACCCCAGGCGAAGAAGAAGACGAGCGCGGCAATGAAGTTGGTGGCGAAGGCGAGCGCCGCGACGGCGACGGTGGCAGCGGTCAGGCCCGCGAGCGTGATCGAACCGGTCGCGTAGCGGCGGTTCAGGCGCGGCAACAGCACGCTCGACGCGAGGCTGCCCAGCGCGGCGGCCGAGAACAGGAGCCCGATCCTCGCGCCCGTCTCCGGCAAGTCGAGGGCTTGAGCGCCGTAGACGACGGTCAGCCCGGTTACCGCGCCGCCCGTGAAGCTGATGCCGAACCCGAGCAGCGTCAGCGCACGCACGAGCCGATGCCCCCAGAGGAAACGGAGGCCTTCGCGTACGTCGGCGACGAGTCGGCGGACGACCGGCTCGACGCTCGCCGCCTCGAGGTGTCGCGTCGAGAACGGCTTCCGGACGAGGAGGAGCGCGATCGCGCTGAGCCCGTAGCTCACCGCATCGAGGCCGATCGCGTTCGCGGGGCCGATCGTCGCCGCCAGGACGCCGGCGACCGCCGGTCCGACAACGGCGATCAGGCTGGATGCGCCCGAGACGGCGGCATTGGCCTCGACGAGCCGGTCGCGGCCGGCGATCAGCGGCAGCGCGCCGAAGTTGGCCGCGTCGAACCAGACAAAGAGCGTCGCCGAGAGGAGGGCCACGACGAAGACCTGCCCGACGGTGAGCACGCCGGCGGCGGAAGCGATCGGGACGGTCGCCAGGACGACGGTCTGGAGCAGGTTGCAGCCGACCATGATGCGGCGCCGGTCGGCGCGATCCGCGATCGCGCCCGCGATCAGGCCGAAGAGCAGGTACGGCACGGCCTGCAGCCCAGCGAGCACGCCGGTTCCCAGCGCCGAGCCGGTCAGCTGGTAGACGAGCATCGGCGCGACGACGTACGTGATCCGCGACCCCGCTTCCGAGATCGCATGCGCGCCCCAGAAGAGGGCGAACGGGCGGTCGCGCAACAGCGTTCCCGGCGGGACCAGCTTCGACAGGACGGCACGTCCCATGGCGCGACGAGCGTACGCGTCAGATCAGGCGGATGCCGGTGACGCGACGGATCTCGTCGACCGACGAGACCCCGGTGAGCGCGAGACGCATGCCGTCGTCCCGAAGCGTCGTCATGCCCTGCCGGACTGCGGCGGCGAAGATCTCCTCCGCCGAGCTCTCGATCAGCGCCCGCACCTCGCCGTGGACAGGCATGACCTCGCGCAGCGCGACGCGGCCGACGTACCCGGTGCCGTGGCACTTCGCGCAGCCGACGGCTGCGTAGAGGAGGACGTCGTCGGACATGGTCTGGTCGGCGACACCGAGCTCCTCGGCGTTCGCGGCGTACTCACGGCGGCAGTGGACGCAGAGCCGGCGCGCGAGGCGCTGCGCGACGACCGCGTTGAGCGAGCCCGCGAGCATCGACCCGTCGACTCCCATCTCGCGCAGGCGTGCGATCGCGCTGGCGGCGTTGTGGGCGTAGAGCGACGTGAGTACGAGATGTCCTTTCATCGCGGCCTGGATCGCGATCGACGCGGTCTCCGAGTCGCGGACCTCGCCGACCAGGAGGACGTCGGGGTCGGAGCGGAGGATCGTGCGGAGCCCGCTGGCGAAGGTGAGACCGCCCTTGACGTCGACCTCGGTCTGGCTGACGCCCTCGAGCTGCCACTCGACCGGATCCTCGATCGTCATCACGACGCGGTCGCTGCGATTCAGGTTGTCGATCGCGCCGTAGAGCGTGGTCGTCTTGCCCGAGCCGGTCGGCCCGCAGACGATCACGGTGCCGTAGGGCTGCTCGATCGCGGTGATGAACGCTGCCTCCGCGTACGGCTCCATCTCGAGCCCCGCGATGGAAGGGTGCTGGTCGCCGCCGCTGCCGAGGATCCGCAGCACGACCTGCTCGCCGTGCGTCGTCGCCACGACCGCGATCCGCATGTCGATGCGGCCCGAGTCGAAGAACGCCGCCAGGCGACCGTCCTTCGGCGCGCGGCGGTCTGCGATGTCGAGCTTGCCCATCATCTTCAGCCGGCTCGTGACCGCCTGCTGCATGTGCCTCGGCACGGTCGCGAGCTCACGCATGACGCCGTCGACGCGAATCCGGACGAGCATGTCCTCGCGCCGCGGCTCGAAGTGGAGGTCGGATGCTCCCTCCGCCAGCGCGGTCGCCAGCAGCGAGTTGACGAGGGTGACCGTCGACGTGCTCGCGGCAAGCGTGCTGATCTCGTTGCTGCGCTCCTCGTCGGACGCGTCGTCGCTTTCCTCGATGATCAGCTGCAGCGAAGGGCGGTACGCCCGCGCGATCGCATCGTCGATCTGCCCGCGCTCGGCGACGGCGATCCGGAAGCTGGAGCCGAGCGCGAAGCGGAGGTCGTCGGCGGTCGCGAGATTCGTCGGGTCGGTGACGGCGAGGAGAGGCGTGCCGTCGTCGAGGATGCGCAGGGGCAGCGCGTCGTACCGCCGCGCGAGCTCCTCCGGCAGCAGGGCGATCGCCTGCTTGTCGAGCTCGGCGACGTCGAGGTCGACGAACTCGAGCTCGTACTGCTCGGCGAGCGCGCCCGCGATCGCCCGCTCGGTCGTGAAGCCGAGGGAGACCGCGATCTCGCCGAGGCGCCGGCCCGAGGAGGCCTTCTCCTCGAGCACGCGCCGAAGCTGTTCCTCGGTGAGGATGCCGCCGTCGACCAGCAACTGGCCGAGCGGGATCCATCCGAGCCCGGGTTCGGGGGTGCTCATGCGCTCGTTATCGGCCGGAGCACCCCGCTCCTGAACCGTTCCTCTAGCTCTGCGCCTCGTAGGTGCCGAGCACGGAGACGTTTGCAGCCGCGACGCGGTCGTACGGGATCGCGTCGGCGCCGTTCGACGCCGCGAAGTAGGAGCGCACGCCCGGCAGCATGGCGCCGAAGGTGCCGCCCTGAGAGCCGCCGACGATGTTGCCGGCCGAGTCGTAGACGACCGCGGAGATCTGCGTCGACCGCAACAGCATCGTCGGGTGGTCGTTCGTGACCTGGCCGACGACGGCGGCAGTCCACGCCGGTTCGTAGACCTGAGCCTGGACGAGGATGTCGGAGGACGCGGGGCCGAGCTTCTTCTTCGGCTGCTGGCCGCCGATGCGGGTCACGACCTCGAGCTTGGAGACGGGCGTCGCGTCGGGGATGCTCGTCGAGCCGCCCAGGTAGTAGACGGTGCCCGCGCCGATCGCAGTGACGGCGAGATGCTCCGTCTGGACGACGCGGTTGGTCGCGTCGATGAAGTTGACCTGGACGTCGACGCCGAGCGCGTCGTTCTCGGGCGACGGGTTCGAGAGCTCGGCGCCGAAGCTGACGCGGCGGGTCGTGTAGACGACGCGCTGCGAGAAGCCGTTCTTCAGCACGACCACACGCGCGGGTGCAGACGGCGGCCCGGCAACGGTGAAGGCGCGGGAGGACTTGCCGGCCTTGCCGCACGAGACGGCGGCGGTCGCCGAGCCGGTCTTCACCTTGGCGGGGATCTCCCAGCGCCAGCTGGCCCTGCCGGCGCGTGCGACGACCGAGGGCAGGCGCTGCAGCGTCGCGTCGGCGTAGCGGACGCTCGCCGCGCAGCGGACGCCGCTGGGGCGCACCACCACCGAGAGCGAGGCGGGCTGACCCTGGAACGCGCGCTGCGGCACGAAGCCGAAGCGGAGGCTGGAGCCGGCGTCGAGGGCGCCTGCGGCCGTGGCCGTGAGCGTCAACGCGGCGAGGGCGGTGAGAGTGACGAGGCGAGCGTGCACTGGACTGGAACCTCCGGAGAACGAAAATCGATGTCTAGACCGTGCCGCCTTGATCGCATCTTGTGATTGCCGACTGAGGCGGGCATCCCCCGTAAGAGCGATTCCTCCGCGTTACAAGCGATACGCGGAACGGGCGCACTCCTCCGGCGAGGCGCCCTCGCAGCAGCCGAGCTTGAACCGGCAGCGCGGGCACTGCCAGGTCCCGTGGCGCCATTCCATCCAGGCGCTGCAGCGCAGGCAGCGTTCGAGCTCTTGCTCGGCTGCGGGTGGCGCGCTCACTCTGCAAGCGTAGAAACGGCCCCGGACAGGGGCCGTGAGAGACGCAACGGGCGCCCACGCGGGGCGCCCGGAAACCGTTGTCCTAGAGGAGCCAGACGAGCAGCAGGATCACGACGATGAGTGTGAGAAGTCCGCCACCGATGTACATTCGGGCCTCCTGTATGCAGTTGACGTAGGTACAACGCGCCCGCTGCTCGACGGGTTACGGGGGAAGCGGCTCGCTACGATGCGCTCCGCCACGGCGCCGTGGCCGAGTGGTTAGGCAGAGGCCTGCAAAGCCTCGCACAGCAGTTCGATTCTGGTCGGCGCCTTCTTCGCGGGCGCGCCACCGATAGGGTCGGCGCAATGGCCTCCGTCGACGTTCCCGTCGCGCTCCTCGGCTACGGCACCGTCGGCGCCGCGGTCAACCGCATGCTCGTCGAGGGCGGCGACGACATCGAGCGCGCGACCGGCCACCGGCTGCGGGTCGTGAAGGCGCTCGTCCGCGACGCCGGCAAGGACCGCGGCTTCCACACGGCGGACGGTGTCCTCACCACGGACTTCGCCGAGATCCTCGAAGACGACTCGATCGCACTCGTGGCCGAGGTGATGGGCGGCCTCGAGCCGACCGGCGGCTACGTGCTCGACCTCCTCCGCGCGGGCAAGCCCGTCGTCAGCGCGAACAAGCAGCTGCTCGCCCGCCGCAGCGCCGAGCTCTTCGCCGCCGCGTCGGAGGCAGGCGTTCAGCTGCGCTTCGAAGCCTCCGTCTGCGCGGCGATCCCGGTGATCAAGGTGCTGCGGGAGTCGCTCGTCGCGACCAACGTCCACCGCGTGCTCGGGATCGTCAACGGGACGACCAACTTCATCCTCACGCGGATGGAGTCGGGGGACACCTACGCGGACGCGCTCGCCGAGGCGCAGCGGCTCGGCTACGCAGAAGCCGATCCCGCCGAGGACGTCAACGGCGCCGATGCGGCCGCGAAGATGGCGATCCTCGCGACGGTGGCGTTCGGATCGCGCGTGCTCGTCGACGACGTCGCGTACGAGGGGATCGAGGGCCTCAAGCCGGAGCACGTCGAGGCGGCGCGTTCGCTGGGGGCGGTCGTCCGCCTCGTCGGCACCGCGACGCTCGTCGGCGACGCCGTCGACGTTCGCGTCGGGCCGTCGCTCGTCGACCGCGAGCACCCGTTGGCCTCGGTCGCCGGCGCGTTCAACGCCGTCATGCTCCAGGGAGACGCGATCCGGGAGCTGATGCTCGAAGGCCCCGGCGCCGGTGGAATCGAGACCGCGTCGGCGATCGTGGCCGACCTCGTCAGCGTCCTCGGCTCCAGCGGGACCGGTTTCCTGCAGGGAGATGCGAGCTGGCGGACGCTCGAGAAGCTGCCGCCCGGCGACCTGCCGGCGTCGTACTACGTGCGGATCGAGGTGGCCGACCAGCCCGGCGTGCTCGCGCACGTCGCCGAGAGCTTCGCCCGCGAGGGCGTCTCGATCGCCCGGCTGACACAGCACCTGGTCGACGGAGCGGCCGCGCTCGACGTGGTCACGCACACCGCGCCGTCGGGCCGCGTCGACGCCGCGCTCGATGCGATCGGATCGCTCTCCGAGGTGCAGGCGCGCCCCGACGCGCTCCGGCTCGTGGTCGAGCGAGGCATCCAGTGATGGCCTCGCTGCTCGAGCGCTACCGCTCGTCGCTGCCGCTGTCGGACTCGACCCCGCTCGTCTCGCTCGGCGAGGGCTCGACGCCTCTCGTCCGGGCGGAAAGACTCTCGGAACGGCTCGGCCTCGACCTCTGGTTGAAGTGGGAGGGCGCGAACCCGACGGGGTCCTTCAAGGACCGCGGCATGGCCGTCGCCGTCTCGAAGGCGCTCGAGGCCGGCGCGCCCGGCGTCGTCTGCGCGTCCACGGGCAACACGGCGGCGTCGGCGGCCGCCTACGCGGCCCGTGCCGGGATCGAGGCCGTCGTCGTGCACGCGGCCGGCGCCGTCGCGACCGGGAAGCTCGTCCAGGTCCGCGCCGCCGGCGCCCGCCTGCTCGCGGTGGACGGCACGTTCGAGGACGCCTTCGCCGCGGCGCTGAGACTCGCCGAGGACGAGGGCTATGCGTTCGTCAACTCCACGAACCCGCACCGGCTCGAGGGGCAGAAGACGGCTGCCTTCGAGCTCGTCGAGCAGCTCGGCGCACCGCCGGACGTGCTTGCACTGCCGTACGGCGGCGGCGGCAACACCGCCGCGTACTTCAAGGGGTTCACGGAGGATCCCGGGCCGACGCCGCGCTTCGTGCCGGTCCAGGCGGCGGCCCGGGCGACGACGGTCGCGTCCGCGATCCGGATCGGCGACCCGGTGCACGCGCACGAGGTCGCAGAGGCGGTCGAAGCAACGGGCGGGGAGGTGATCACCGTCGAGGACGCCGAGATCGTGGCGGCCTGGCAGACGCTCGCGCGGGAGGAGGGGCTCTTCTGCGAGCCGGCGTCCGCCGCTTCCGTCGCCGGGCTCGCCCGCGCCGACGTCCCTGCGGGGAGCCGGGTCGTCTGCGTCCTGACCGGCCATGGGCTGAAGGACACCGGCAGCTTCGACCAGCTGATCGCCTCGGCATGAAGCTTCGAGTCCGGGCGCCGGCGACGACCGCGAATCTCGGCCCCGGCTTCGACTGCGCGGCGGCGGCGTTCGAGCTCTGGAACGAGGTCGAGGTCACCGATGCCGCGACGCAGCCGCCCGATCCGAACCACCTCGCGATCCGGGCGTTCGCGCGGCTGGCCCCGACCGACGGCCTCGCCTTTGCGTTCACCGACCGGATCCCACGCGAGCGCGGGCTCGGCTCCAGCGCCGCAACCGTGGCGCTCGGGCTCGTGGCAGGCGCGCTCGTCGCTGGAAAGAGCCTCGACCCGGAGGAGTTGCTGCGCCTCGGCGTCGACCTGGAGGGTCATCCCGACAACCTGGCGGCCGCGCTCGCAGGCGGCGTCTGCCTGACGTGGGACGGCAGGATCGCCCGGATCGCGGACGCGACACCGGCGCAGCCGATCGCCCTCGTCCCGGAGGAGCGGGTCGGGACGCAGGGCGCCCGTGCCGGGCTCCCGGCCGAGATCGCGCACGCAGATGCCGCGTACTCGGTCGGGCGGGCGACGCTGCTCGGCGCCGCACTCGCGAGCGGCTCCGCGGAGCTCTTCGCGGCCGCGGCGGACGACCGGCTGCACGAGCCCTACCGGGCCGCCAAGGCGCCGCTGCTCGCGGCCGTCCGGTCCGACCTGCCGGACGGCGCGCTCGGCGCGACGATCTCCGGGTCCGGCCCGACGGTGATCGTCTGGGCGCGGCAGGACGATGTGACCTCATGCGCCGCCGAGCTTCGTTCCCGCTTCCCGGGCGTCGAGGTTCTGCCGCTCCAGGTGGCGGGCAGCGGCGCCGGCGCGTTCTGACGGTCAGACGTCGAGGACGAAGTCGAACGCGGCGACGCGCCGGCCCTGGACGAGCCGCCAGCGCTTGACGAGGCACTCGCTCGTGTAGATGCCGTCGCTGCCGTTGCGGGCGACGCCGGGGAAGAAGAGCTGCGTGGTCAGCACCGGCTCGTGCGGCGCCTGGACCTTCACGTGGATGTGCTTCGTGCGGCCGGGGTAGAGGCCGGGGACGACGGTGAGGAGCGAGTACTGCCCCTTCGCGTTCGTGAACTGGTGGCCGCGGAAGCGATAGCCGCTGTTGTCGTAGGCGCCTCGGGCGTCGGCCTGCCAGAAATCGATCAGCGCGTTCGGGATCGGCTTGCCTCCGGTGGTCAGCACGCGGCCGGTGAGGGTGAGCCGCGTGCCGACCGCGCCTGAGGGGAGGATCGACTTGCGCTTGGGGGAGTTGGGGGTGAAGTAGGGGCCCTCGGTCAGCTCCGGCGTGGGGTCGTCGTCTGCGTCGAGGACGGCCGGCGTCGCGGCGAGGGCGGGGGAGGAGAAGAGGTCGGTGCGTCCGGCGATGACCGCGAGCGGCGGCAGCACGAGGCCGAGTTCCAGGAGCCGGCGGCGGGTGAGCTGTCTCTCGAGGTCGGTCATGGGTGAAGCGTGCCGGACCAGCATGAGAGCCGCCTAAGATCGAACGCGGTGTCGACCGACGACCTGGAGCTGCTCGGAGCCGGGCGCGAGGCCGAGATCTTCGCCTGGGAGAGCGGACACGTGCTCAGGCTCGCGCGCGACCCCTCCGACACCGGCATGATCGAGCGCGAGGTGATCGCGCTGCGGGCGGCGCACGCTGCGGGGGCGAGCGTTCCGGCCGTCTACGAGCGCGTCACCTTCGACGGCCGCCCCGGCGTCGTCCTCGAGCGCGTCGACGGCATCGATCTGCTCGACTGGCTCGCGGCGCGGCCCTGGGCGGTGCGGTCGGTGGGGAGGACGCTCGGAGCCGAGCATGCGGCGCTGCACCGGGTCGAGGCGCCGGCCGGGCTGCCCGACCTGCGCGACGAGCTGCGCCATCGGCTCGGGTCGCCGCTCGTCCCCGACGACGTGCGCGCGCGTGCCCTCGAGCGCATCGACGGCCTTCCCGACGGCGACCGGCTCCTGCACGGCGATTTCCATCCCGCGAACCTGCTTCGGACTGCGGACGGCTGCGTCGTGATCGACTGGACGAACGGGATGAGCGGCGACCCGGCGAGCGACGTCGCGCGGACGATTCTGCTCATGGGCGGTGGCAAGCTCGCCGACGGCACGCCCGTCGTCGTGCGGGTGATCGCGCCGGTCGCGAGGCGGCTGCTGGTCAACAGCTACCTGCGCGCGTATGCGCGCGACACGCCGCTCGACCGCGGGCTCGTCGACCGCTGGCTCCCCGTCTGGGCGGCAGCACGCCTGGCGGAGGACATCGAGCAGGAGCGCGAGTTCCTGCTCGAGCGCGCTCGGTAGCTAGGGCTTCGCGATGTCCTGGCTCACGTAGGCGGCGACGTCGTTGATCTGCTGCTCCGTGAGCGTGTCCTTGAAGGACGGCATCCCGCCCCCGCCGTTCGTGACCTGAGCTCTCGACCTTGGCCGGGTCGGCTGCGTCCGGGTTGTCGACGAGGCTCGGGCCGCCGTTGCCGCCGTTGCCGGCGAGGCCGTGGCAGCCGGCGCAGTTGTCGGACCAGACGGCCTTGCCTGCGGTGGCGTCGCCCGTGCCACTCGTCGGCTCGGTGGGGGCCTCGCCGGCATGGCCGGTGCCCTCACCCGGGCCGCCCGCCGTGACCTCGTCCATGGTGCCGTCGAGCGAGAAGAGCCAGAGGTTGTCCCCGTGCGTCGTCGCGGCGAGCGCGTTGCCGCCGGCGAGGAAGGCCAGGTACTGCGTCCCGTCCTGCTCGAAGGACGTGACGGTGCTGTTGGCGCCGGCGCCGGTCTGGAAGCTCCAGAGCGGCCCGTCGCCGGTCTCCGCGTCGTAGGCCTCCAGGTCGCCGTTGTTGCGGCCGACGAAGACGAGCCCGCCGCCGGTCGTGACCGAGCCCGCGTAGCACGACTCCGGCCAGCGCTTCTGCCACTTGATCTCGCCCGTGTGAGCGTCGATCGCGCTGAAGTAGCCGGGGTGATCGCCGAACCCGGTGGTGATGAAGGAGCCGCCGAGGTCGGCGACCGAGCCCTGCTTGCCCGGCGGCACGGCCGCGTGCGAGAGCACGAGGCCGGAGAAGGCGGCCTGCGCGCAGACGTAGAACATCTCCGTCTCGGGGTTGTAGCTCGTGGGCTGCCAGTTCGTCCCTCCCTGCGGGCCGGGGACGACGACCGTGATCGCCTTGTCGTCGAACGGCGTGTACATCTCCTCCGCGGCCTTGACCGGCAGATCCTTCGACGGCCCGTTGAGCTTGAGCTGGCTGACGTTCTGCACGTTCTCGGCGGTGACCTTCTGTGGGATGAAGGGCGGGTAGCTCGGGATCGGCTGGGTCTTCGCGGTCTTCTGGCTGGCGAGCTGCGGCACCGGCTGCTCCGGGATCGGGAGGAGCGGCTTGCCGGTCTCACGGTCGAGCAGGTAGAGCCAGCCGGTCTTCGAGGCCTGGGCGAGGCCCTTCTTGCCGTCGACGTCGAAGAGGACGACCGGGCTCGGGCCGTCGTAGTCCCAGATGTCGTGGTGGACCTGCTGGAAGTGCCAGCGGTACTTCCCGGTCTCCGCGTCGACCGCCACGATCGAAGCCGTGAACAGGTTGTCGCCCCCGCGCTTGCTCCCGTTCAGATCGGGCGAGGCATTCCCGGTGGAGAAGTAGAGCAGGCCGAGCTCGGGATCGACGGCCGGGGTCTGCCAGACCGGAGCGCCCCCCGTCTTCCAGGCGTCAGTGTCGGCGGGCCACGTGTCGTGGCCGGTCTCGCCGGGGCCTGGGATCGTCCAGAACTTCCATTTCTGCTTGCCCGTCTTGGCGTCGTAGGCGGTGACGCGGCCGCGGAGCGAGAACTCGCCGCCGGAGCCGCCCACGATCACCATGTCGTCGTAGTAGAGCGGCGCGTGTGTGAGCGTGAACCCGTCCTGCCAACGCCCGACGACTGCCTCCCAGGCGACCTTGCCGGTCTGCTGGTCGAGCGCGACGAGCTTCCCGTCCAGGCGGCCGATGTAGACCTTGCCGTCGCCGAGCGCGACGCCGCGCGAGAGCCAGCCGCAGCACACCGTGCTGATCGTCTGCTCGAGGTGCGCCTGGTACTCCCAGAGAATCTTGCCGCTGGCCACGTCGACCGCGAAGACGTCGTCGGCGCCGGTCGGGATGTACATCGTCCCCTCGTAGACGATCGGCTGACCCTCGGCCGAGTACTTGGCGGCGACACCGGAGCCCTTGAGATCGGTCATCCAGACGCCCTTGAGGTCCTTGACGTTGTCGGTGTCGATCTCGTCGAGCGGCGAGTAGCGCTGGTTGCTGAGCGTGCCGCCGTTCGTCAGCCACGCGTCCTTCGGCTCCGCGGTCAGGTCGTCGGCCGAGAAGGCGGGCGCGGATTCGATCCCGGTCTCCGTGGCCGCGCCCTCGCCGGATTGCGCCTGCTCGGTCGTCGCGGGCTCGTCGTTCGCCTGGTCCTTCCCGATCACGTAGCCGACGGCGCCGGCGGGGATGAGCAGCAGGACGAAGAGAATCCAGATCCCGACGTCCAGGAACGCGTCGTACCAGGTGCTCTTGCGCCTCGCCCTCCGTGCCATGTCAGTGAGATATGTCACCGGCGTGGTCGCGGCAAACGTTCAGCCGAGCGCGAGCACGATCAGGGCGACCAGTCCGACGCCGACGAGCACGAGGCAGGCGAACGCCGCGATCGCGGTGGCCCCGAGAAAGACGGGCGTGAACACCCGAAAGGTCAGTGCGGTCCCGGCGACGTCGCGGAACGTGCCCACCGGTCCTCGCAGCCGCCAGAGCAGGAGCGGCAGGTTCCGCGCCCTGGCCGTGCGCGCATTGCCCGCCGTCCGGGCCAGTTCCGTGAGCTGCTCCTGACTCTCGCCGGGGACGCGCTGCAGCCGGCCGGGCAAGGAGACGAGCTCCATCACGGCACGCGTGAAGAAGAAGACGATCGCCGACGGCGTCAGCAGGAGGAGCGTGAGGACTGCGTCAGCGCCGTCGAAGCCGTCGTCGCGCCAGAGCAGGAGCGCGATCAGGAGGACGGAAACGGCAGCGGCAAGCGCCAGGCGGTGGGCGGTCCGGACGAGGCTCCGCACGGCCCGATCGACCGCGGCGAGCTGGGCCGTCGGGATCGTGAGCCGCGCCACCGCGGCACGCTAGCGCGTCGGCTGCTCGTGTGGGGAGCGCACGGCGATGAGCGTGGTGGGGCAGATCCAGAGGCGGGCCTCGCCGCGGAGCCCGCCGCTCGTGCACGCGTCCTGGGACATGTCGGGGGATCCGGTCAGACGGCCTGGCCTGCACTCGAGCCACTGACCGCCCTCGGGGGCGGTGGCTGTCAGCACGGCGCAGGATCCGAACAAGCCCGTGCGATCGAGCACTCGCTGGTGGTGGGCGAGGCCGAGGACTGAGGAGATGATCGCTGCGGCGAAGACGATCCGGGACATTTTGGGGGGCTCCGGAGAGGTGGCGGGTTGGGATCTCGCCGCAGAAGAGATCTCCACACAGCATGGACACCGTCCGCCGGCTTGGAAATCACCCGTTCGAGTCGTCTGCGCCCGCGTCGAGCCGCCTCGCCCACGCCTCGCCGGCCGCCCGACCCTCCGGCGTCGCGAGGAAGTGCTCGAGCGGCACGTGCAGGAAGGTCCCGTCCGCCTCGGCCAGCAGCTCGTCTCCGTCCCGGAGCTCCGCCGAGATCTCGATCCGCCTGCCGCGGTCGGCATCGACGCTCGCGGTCACCCGCAGCGGGCGGTTGATCGGCGCCGGCCGGCGGTAGCGGATCGCGATCCGTGCGGTGACGGTGGGGAACCGATGCCAGGTCGCGAGCAGGCCGCATGCCTCGTCGAGGGCTGCGCCGACGATGCCGCCGTGCGCGATGCCGGGGCCGCCCTGGTGGTGGACGCCGAAGGTCACCTCCGAGGCGTAGGTCTCCGCGCCCTCTGCGGCCGGGAGCGTCATTCGCAGCCCCAGCTCGTGGTCGCCGCACCCGAAACAGGCCGGGTCGTGATGGGGTGGGATCCGGTCTATGCCGCGAACGGGAGCTCGACGTCGGACACGTCGAGGCCGAGGCTCGACGCCATCCGGATGCCGTCCCGGACGTCTTCCTGCAGCCGGCGAATGTCCGTGTCGCGCATGACGTTCCCGATCCACGCGCGCTCCTTCGGCCGCCAGAGCGCATGCTCGACGAAGATCGGCAGCAGCTGGTTCGCAGCCTTCACGAGCCGCTCCTTCGTCTTCTTCGACGCCCCTTCGAGCAGGACGCGCTCGTACGCGACGCCGGAGCTGTGGTGGATGCCGTCGTCGATCGTGAGCCGGTTGCAGACGTCCTCGAGCACGGTCCCGCGCGACGAGCGGGCGATCAGGCGGAAGCGCGGGATGATCAGGCGCTCGAAGAAGACCTGCATCTGGAAGACCTTCTCCTCGAGCGTCTCGGCTTCGAGCGTCATCTTCGCCAGCTCGTCGAGGTACGGATCGCGCTCCGCGACGCCGCCGGCATCGTTCGCGAGCTTGAGCCACGCCTCCGTGTGGCGGGCCTCGTCCTGCACCATCGTCGAGTAGTAGAGCTTCGCCTCCGGGTGCGGCGCGAGGTTGAGCAGCTGCGCCGCCATCTCGACCGCGAACTGGTCCGCCTGCAGCTGCTGCGTGATCACCGACCGCCAGACGGCGCGGCGGCGTTCCTTCCGCTCCGCCGAGGCGCCGGCGCGCGTCTCGGGGATCGGCGGCACCTCGCCCCAGGGGAGGTCGCGCACCTGCCACTCCTGCTTCTTGGCCAGCTCGTAGAAGCGGAGGACGCCACGGCCCTTGTCGTCGCGGGCGGCGTCGTCCGCGGCCTGGCGCTCGGCCTCGATCAGCGGTGCATACGTCGGATCCGCATTGATCGGCTCCTCGGCGGGCTCGACCGTCATCGGCGGAAGCTTATCGCCGTTCACCGCATGCCTCCGCGCTCATGGTGCGCCTGGAAGAAGTTCTCGGAGCCCGCCGTCGCCATCGCCGACGAGGCCGAGATCTCGAGCGCGAGCGCGGCCGCCGCGACGATCTGCGCGAACCGGTGCACCTTGCCGCTGCCGGCGCAATCCATCAGCGCGAGCCAGTCGCGGGCGTACGGGAGCGTGGTGCCGCCGCCGACCGTGCCGACCTCGAGCCCCGGGAAGCGGATCGCAGCGTGCAGACCGCCGTCCTCGGTCCGGTGGGCGCTGCCGTGCGCCATCGAGCTCGTCCCGACCATGCCCAGATCCTGGCCCGTGCACGCGAAGATCGCAGCGATCGCGGAGGCGGGGGTGAACGCGACGGACTGCATCCCGGAGGCGACCGCGCCGTGCGTCCCCGCCCAGGAGAGCTCGAGCAGGTCGTCGACCGTCGTCCGCAGCACGCGCCGGACGGTCTCGGCGTCGAGGATCGCCTCCGCGAGCACCGTCTTGCCGTGACCGGACTGGAAGAACTCGAACGACGGCTTCTTGTCGCCGCCCATGTTCGCCTCGAGGATCGCGCGCTCGGGCTTCAGCGGCGCCTGCTGCATCACGTAGCCCATGTTCAGGGCGTAGCTGTTGCGGGTCATCATGTTCGGCCCGCACGCATCCCCGGTCGTCCACGCCCAGAGGACGTGGCACATCGGGCCGACGACGTGCGTCTTCACCTCGCGCAGCCTCGCCCGCTTCGACAGCGAGGGGTCGTCGAGCGCGGACAGGAAGGCGCGGAGGTCGTCGAGCGAGTCCTCCAGCCACCTTGCAAGTTGAACAGCGTCAGCAGTGTTCTTGCAAACAAAGCAGGATGCTCTCGTCATTCTGTCGTGAAGCACGTATGTTCGGAATCCGCCCGACAGCGCCGCCGCCTTCATCCCGCGCGACATCGAGGCCGACAGCCCACCCTCCGTGTGTGCGAGCGGGACGAGGATCTCCTCCTGCGCCCGTCCCGTCTCGCGGAGCGTTCCCGCCGGCTCCTCGAGCTCGTAGTGCCCGAGCTCGACGGCAAGCGGGCCGACGACGGAGACCGGGATGACCATGGCCCCGGTGTGCGACTCCTGCGCCCGCGGCCACGACTCGTCCTCGTGCGAGAGAGGGCGGTCGCCGACGACGCTTCTGATCGCTTCGCGGCGCTCGCCGATCGATTCGGCGTCGTTCTTGCGGGGCCACTTCATAGTGGCCCCGCTGGAGCGAAGCGACACTTCAGGGGTGTTCCGCGCGACGGGCGTCCGCTCTCGCGGGCGCTCGTCTTGCGCACTAGGAGCGGGAAGCGCATCGGGAGAGCTTATTCTGGCGCCCGTGACGGCGACGCTGATGGACGGGAAGGCCCTCGGGGCGAGGATCCGCGCCGAGGTCGCGGCCGAGGTGGCCGCGTACCCGCGCCCGATCGGCCTCGCGACCGTGCTCGTCGGCGACGACCCGGCCTCGGACGTCTACATCCGGATGAAGCACAAGGCGACGGTCGAGGTCGGGATCGAGGCGCGCGACCTGCGCCTGCCGGAGGAGACGACCGAGGCCGAGCTCCTCGACCTCGTCGCGGAGCTGAACGCCGACGACGCGATCGACGGGATCCTCGTCCAGCTGCCGCTGCCCGGCCAGATCGACGAGGGCCGCGTCATCCGCGCCGTCGATCCGGTCAAGGACGTCGACGGCTTCCATCCCTTCAACGCCGGCCTGCTGCTCGCCGGCACGCCCGCGCACGTGCCCGGAACGCCGCTCGGCGTCCTCGCGCTCCTCGACGAGTACCGGGTCGAGCTCGAGGGCGCGAACGCGGTCGTGATCGGCCGCAGCGACATCGTCGGCAAGCCCGTCGCGCTGCTCCTCCTGCACCGGCATGCGACCGTGACGATCTGCCACTCCCGCACCCGTGACCTCGCCGCCGAGACCTCGCGCGCCGACGTCATCGTCGCGGCGGTCGGCGTCCCGGGGATCGTGAAGCCGGAGTTCGTCAAGGAGGGCGCGACCGTCGTCGACGTCGGCATCAACCGCACGGACGAGGGGCTCGTCGGCGACGTCGACCCCGGTGTCGTGGAGCGCGCCGGACTGCTGACGCCGGTGCCCGGAGGGGTCGGCCCGATGACGATCGCGATGCTCCTGAGGAGCACGGTTCGCGCTGCGCGATACCGCTCGAAGGAGCTTGCACATCCAGCCGCATAAGGCTATGGTTCGCGCGCTTTATCAAGGTCGGCGGCTCGGTGCCCGGGCCGTCGCTTCATCGCAAGGAGGAAGTCCAGTTGGCTCAGGGCACCGTTAAGTGGTTCTCGAACGAGAAGGGGTACGGGTTCATCGAGCGTGAGGGTGGCGAGGACGTCTTCGTCCACTTCTCCGCGATCGCGATGGACGGCTACAAGTCGCTGACCGAAGGCCAGCGCGTGGAGTTCGAAGTCGTCCAGGGGCCCAAGGGCGCCCAGGCGGCGAACGTCACAGCCGCGTAAGACCTTCTTCGGAATCGAGCTTCAAGCGGGCCTCCGAACAGGGGGCCCGCTTCATTGGCAGAGCTTTCGCGGAAGAGCAGATTTTGAAGGTGGGCCGATGGCAATCACACGCGAGGAAGTGCTCCACGTCGCCAGGCTGGCGAGCCTCGAGCTGACCGACGACGAGGTCGAGCGTCTGACCGGCGAGCTGAGCGCGATTCTGGAGGCGGTCTCGAAGGTGAGCGAGCTCGATCTCTCCGACGTGCCGCCGACCTCTCATCCGCTCGAGCTCGTGAACGCCTGGGCCGAGGACGAGCCGCGGCCGTCGCTGCCGCTCGACGACGTCTTCGCGAACGCGCCGGCGCGTGAGGGCGACCTCTTCAAGGTGCCGCCGACCGCATGATCGACACTCTCCGACTGACGGTCGAGGACGCGCTCGGCCTGCTCGAGCGCAAGGAGGTCTCCGGCGCGGAGCTGCATCGCGCGTACCTCGACGCCGTCGCCGAGCGGGACGGCGAGCTGCACTGCTACCTGAGGACCGTCGAGGGCGCGGAGGGCGACGGCGTCCCGATCGCGCTCAAGGACGTGATCTCGACGAAGGGTGTCGAGACGACGGCGGGCTCGAAGATCCTCGCCGGCTACGTGCCGGTGTTCGACGCGACCGTCGCGGCCCGCTGCCGCGCGGCCGGACTGCCCGTGATCGGCAAGACGAACACGGACGAGTTCGCGATGGGCTCGTCGACCGAGAACTCGGCCTACGGCCCGACGCACAATCCCTGGGATCCCGACCGCGTCCCGGGCGGCTCGGGCGGCGGCACCGCTGCCGCCGTCTCCGCCGGGCTCGCGCCCTGGGGGCTCGGCTCGGACACGGGCGGCTCGATCAAGCAGCCGTCGGCGCTCTGCGGCAACGTCGGCCTGCGCCCGACCTACGGCACCGTCAGCCGCTTCGGCGTCGTCGCCTTCGCATCGAGCCTCGACCAGATCGGCCCGGTCGCCAAGAACGTCCGCGACTGTGCGCGCCTCTACTCGATCATCGCCGGCAAGGACGCGGCCGACTCGACGACGGTCGACGTCCCTGCCGTCGAGCTCCCCGAGGGGGAGAGCCTGGAGGGGCTGCGGATCGGCGTCCCGAAGGAGATGAACGAGGCGGAGGGGATCGAGCCGGGCGTGACGGCCGCCGTGCAGAAGGCGATCGAGCTGGCACGCGAGCTCGGCGCCGAGGTGGGGGAGTGCGAGCTGCCGCGCTCGGTCGAGTACGGGCTCGCCTGCTACTACCTGATCGCCCCGGCCGAGGCCTCCTCGAACCTGGCCCGCTACGACGGTGTCCGCTACGGCCTCCGGGTCGACGCGGGCACCTACTACGAGATGGTCGAGCGGACGCGCGACGCCGGCTTCGGCGACGAGCCGAAGCGCCGGATCATGCTCGGCACGTACGCGCTCTCGGCCGGCTACTACGACGCCTACTACGGCCAGGCGCAGAAGGTGCGGACGCTGATCGCGCAGGAGCATGCCGCCGCGTTCGAGCGCTTCGACCTGATCGTCTCGCCGACGTCGCCGACCGTCGCCTTCAAGCTCGGCGAGAAGGCGGCCGACCCGCTCGCGATGTACCTGTCCGACCTGCTCACGATCCCCTCGTGCATGGCCGGGCTGCCCGGTCTGAACGTCCCGTGCGGGCTCTCGGAGGGGCTCCCGGTCGGGCTGCAGCTGATCGGGCCGCAGCTCTCCGAGAACACGCTCTTCAAGGCCGGGCACGCGCTCGAGCGCGCACTCGGCTTCGACCCCGTCCCGGAGCGGCTGCGGTGAGTACGCATGCGTGGGAACCGGTCGTCGGGCTCGAGATCCACGTCCAGCTGAAGACACGGACGAAGATGTTCTGCCGCTGCGCGAACGGCTTCGGCGGCGGTGAGAACACACAGACGTGCCCCGTCTGCCTCGGCTTCCCCGGCGCGCTGCCGGTCGTGAACCGGCGGGCGATCGAGTGGACGATCAAGCTCGGGCTGGCGCTCGACTGCGAGATCGCCCCGCATGCGGTCTTCGCGCGCAAGAACTACTTCTACCCCGATCTGCCGAAGGGATATCAGATCTCACAATACGATCTACCGTCTTGCACGAACGGCAAGGTGCTAGTACCGACGCCGGACGGCGACCACGAGATCGGGATCGTCCGCGCGCACCTCGAGGAGGATGCGGCGAAGACGACGCACGTGGGCGGGCGCACCGGCCGGATCGGCGGCGCCGACTACTCGCTCGTCGACTTCAACCGCGGCGGCACCCCGCTCGTCGAGATCGTCACCGGCCCTGACATCCACTCGTCCGAGGACGCGCGCCGCTTCCTGCAGCTGCTGCGCCAGACGATCGTCGAGCTCGGGATCTCGGACGCGGAGATGGAGAAGGGGACGCTCCGCGTCGACGCGAACGTCTCCGTCCGCCCGGAGGGGTCGTCCGAGCTTCGCACCCGCTGCGAGCTGAAGAACATGAACTCCTTCCGGTTCGTCGCCCAGGGGATCGACGCCGAGGTGGCGCGCCAGATCGCCGTCTACGAGGCTGGGGGCGAGGTCGTCCAGGAGACGTACGACTTCGACGCCGGCAGCGGGACGCTGACCGCCCGCCGCTCGAAGGAGGAAGCCGACGACTACCGCTACTTCCCCGAGCCCGATCTCGTACCCGTCGAGCCGCCGCAGGAGCTCGTCGAGCAGCTGCGCGCGGAGGTGCCCGAGAGCCCCGCGCGCCGGATCCGCCGGATCGAGAGCGAGCTCGACCTCGACCGTGCGGTCGTGCTCGTGACCGGGGGGCTCGACGCGCTCTGGCAGGCGACGGTGGCGGCCGGTGCCGACCGGCTCGCCGCCGCGAACCTGATCGCGAACCGCCTCGCGGGCGTCGACGGCGACGCGGTCGATCCCGCGGAGCTGGCGAAACTCGTCGACGCGCGCGACCGGATCCCGCGCGCCGCGCTCGACGAGGCGCTCGAGCAGGTCGCGACGCCGGGATTCTCGGCCGAGACGTATCTCGCGCAGGAGGCCGTCTCCGATACCGCCGAGCTGGAGCCGATCGTGATCCGGATCCTCGAGGCGAACCCCGGCCAGGTCGCCGCCTACAAGGGCGGCAAGGAGGGGCTGCTCGGTTTCTTCGTCGGGCAGGTGATGAAGGAGACAGGCGGCAAGGCGAACGCCCGCGCGGTCAGCGAGCTCGTGCGCGCGAAGCTCCAGTAGCCTCCCGGCCATGAACCCAGACTTCCGCAAGGTCGCACTCATCGCCGCCGCGCTGGGCTTGCTCGTCAGCCTCTACTTCGCACTGCGTCCCGGTGACGACAACGAGGCGGCGTCGACCACGACCGCCGTGACGACGACCGGCGACCGACCACGACCGAGGCGCCTCCCGCGACGACCGAGGCGCCGCCGGCGACGACCACCGAGGCGGCGCCTGCGCCCGTGCAGGTCGACGTCGTGGTCGTCGGTGGCGAGCCCCAGGGAGGGATCGTCCGCGAGTCCGTCGACCTCGACAGCGCTGTCGTCCTCACCGTCACCTCGGACGTCGCCGACGAGGTGCACGTGCACGGGTACGACCTGATGGCGGACGTCGCACCAGGCGCGCCCGCGACGATTCGCTTCACGGCCGACGCACCCGGCCGGTTCGAGATCGAGCTCGAGAACACCGGCGTCCAGATCGCCGAGCTCGAGGTTCGCCCCTGAGCCTGCTCGCCCATGGGATCGGCGGCGTCAAGGACCTGCCCGTTCCCGAGTGGCTCTTCTTCTGGGGCGGCGCCATCGTCCTCGTCTTCTCGTTCCTCGCGCTCGGCGCGCTCTGGAAGACGCCGCAGTTCGACCGTCGTGCCGCGGGACGGCCGCTCCCGCTCGGGCTGGAGCGGGTGCTGCGCTCGACGGCGCTCCGCGTCGTCGCCGGCGCCCTCTCCGCCGGTCTGCTCGCGCTCGTCTTCCTGACCGCGCTGATCGGTGAGCCGACCTCGGTCCAGAACATCGCACCGACCTTCATCTACATCGTCTTCTGGCTCGGGCTCGTGCCGCTGCAGGTGGTGTTCGGGAACGTCTGGCGGGTGCTGAACCCGTGGCTCGCGGTCGCCGACGGCGTCGCGTGGCTCTGGCGGCAGCTCGGCCAGGACTGGACGCCGCCGCTCGACTATCCGCGGCGGCTCGGCATGTGGCCGGGCGCGGTCGCGCTCGCCCTGTTCGCGGCGCTCGAGCTCACCTACGCCGAGCCGGCGAGCCCGCGCGCACTCGCGCTCGCGGTCGCGATCTACAGCTACGCGATGTGGTTCGGGATGGCGGCCTTCGGCAGACGGATGTGGGACGACCACGGCAACGGCTTCACCGGCTACTTCGGGCTGCTCGCCCGGATCGCGCCGTTCGGCGAGCACGAGGGCAGGCTCGTCGTCCGGATGCCGTTCTCGGGGCTCGCCGGCGCCGAGCGGACGCCGGGGATGCTCGCGTTCATCGCCGTCATGCTCGGCTCGGTCGGGTTCGACGGGCTCAGCCGGGCCTCGTTCTGGCAGAACCTCCGCGCCGACCTCGAGGGGCCGTACATCGTCGACGCGCCGCGAACGGCGGAGCTGCTCTCGACCGGGATGGCGCTCGCGGGCCTGCTCGCCTGCATCCTCCTCGTCGCACTCGCCTATCGCGGCGCGACGTGGATCGCCGAAGCGATGGTGGAGACCGAGCGTCCGCTCGCACCCGAGTTCCTGCAGAGCCTCGTGCCGATCGCGCTCGTCTACGCCGTCGCGCACTACTTCACGGCGTTCATCATCACCGGCCAGTACATCTTCTCGCTGGCGTCGGACCCGTTCGGGTTCGGGTGGGATCTCTTCGGGACGGTGACGTACTCGCCGAACATCGCGCCCCTGGCGCCGAACATCGTCTGGTACGTGCAGGTCGGCGCGCTCGTCGCCGGCCACGTCGCGGGCCTCATGGTCGCGCACGACCGCGCGGTCACGATCCTGCCCGCGCGGGACGCACTCCGCTCCCAGTACGCGATGCTGGGGCTGATGGTGGTCTACACGATCGGCGGGCTGTGGCTGCTGTCGCGGGGCTAGCGCCGGTCGTCGCTCACGGCGGCGTCGGCGGCGCGATCATCGAGACGCTGCTCGCCGTCTCGATCGCCGGCATCTTCCTCGCGGTCTACCTGCGGGAGCGGCGCGGCGGCCGCTCCCCCGACGACGAGAACGACGAGACCTAGATCAGGCCGCAGTTGCGGGCCGTGTTCGGCCAGGGGTAGAAGCCGCGGCCGCTCCGGTAGGCGCGCTCGGCGACCCACATCTGCTCGGTCGGCGTCCAGCGGTTCGCGGTCCCCTTGCGCCGCAGCAACTCGCCGCCGTAGGTGCGCTGGAACGAGATGTCCATCTGCAGGCCGCCGTAGTAGCCATTGCCGGTCCGCGTTGCCCAGCCCTGCCCGGGATGGCGCTCGTAGCGATGGATGCAGAGCCACTCGCGCCGGTGCGGCGGGTGCTGGGCGAGGCGGTGCGCCTTGGCGGCGCGACCGCGCCAGAGCTCGCGCACCCAGCGCAGATACGTCGGCGTCCTTGCGTGCGCCGCTCGCTGAAGTGCGTCGGCGTCCTCGGCTTGCTCATCAGCGCCTGCCACCGCCACGTCTGCGGCGCGGTAGTCGGAGATTGCGTCCAGCTGCGCCAGGCGCGCCGCCGAGGACGTCGCGGCGTGGGGCGATGTCTGGGTGGCCGCACCGAGTGCGATCGAGAGGGCGCCGGCAAGCACGAGCAGACGCACGAACGGGTTCCTCACATGACCTCCAAGATCGTTGACACGACGGCCGACGCCGGGCACGGAAAAGCCGCAAGTGGCCCGGGCGGCGATGTGTTGCCGGCCTAGGCTAGCAATTGTCCTGTTTGCAAAAGGTAAGGACCGTTAGCGTTCGGCAACGGTTCCTGCATACAAAAGTCCTGCACCTGCGGCGATGAACGCCGCCGTCTCGGCGGTACCAAGCCCCGCGAGGGCGCTGCCGACGGCGGCGGTCGCGAAGCCGGCCAGCAGCAGTGCGTTGCCGATCGGGCGGCGGCGGAAGCCGCGGATCGCGACGACGACGAGGGCGATCGAGCCGGCGACATTGCCGACGATCGCGAGCATCCGGGCCGGAAAGAACGCCAGATGCTGCTGCGCCTCCGGGATCGAGCGTGCCCGCGATCGGCGACTCCAGTGGCACGGCGAGGGCGACGCCGACCGCGAGGCCGACGTAGACGAGCGCGATCGGGCCGGCGATCCGCACGCCCGCCAGCAGGAGCGACCCGGTGCCGAGCAGCGCGGCGGTCAGAAGGCCGCCGAAGAGGTAGTAGGCGCGGAAGCTGCCCTCGTTCCAGCCGGCTGCGGCTCCGGCGGCGATCGCGGCTGCACCGAGCGCGTAGGCAGCGAGCCCGGCCGACCAGGCGAGCAGGTACGGCTGCCGCTGCGCACGCCAGCGCGCGGCGAGCAGCCCGGCGAGCCGGAAGGTCAGGAGCGCAGCGCCGAAGGCGAGGATCGCTTCCACGCCCGGAGCGTAGTGACATTGTGTTTCTGAAACACAAGCGGCTGTTCGGCGCTCCGGAACGGCTTGGTTGAGCGGGGCGGAGGAGGCTTGTGTTTCAGAAACACAAAGTCTCCGTCCCGGCGCCACGCTAGGGTGCAAACGATGGCGCAGAAGCGGTACCTGTTCACGCCCGGGCCGACCCCGGTGCCGCCGCAGGTGCTCGCGGCGCTCGCCGAGCCGGTGCTCCACCACCGGGCGCCGGACTTCCGCGAGGTCTACGCGCGCGTGCTCGGCCGGCTCAAGGAGGTGCACCGGACCGAGAACGAGGTGCTCCTCTTCACCTGCTCGGGGACGGGGGCGTTCGAGTCGGCGATCGTCAGCCTCTGCTCGCCGGGTGAGCGGGTACTGGCCGTCTCGGCCGGCTCCTTCGGCGACCGCTGGGTCTCGATGGCGAAGACGTACGGCTGCGAGGTCGAGGAGCTCCGCTACGCCTGGGGCGAGACGCCCACTGCCGAGGATCTGCGCGCCAAGCTCGACTCGATCGACCCGGTCTCGCTCGTCTTCCTCGTCCATTCGGAGACCTCGACCGGCGTCGTCGCAGACGTCCAGTCGCTGGCGGCAGTCGCGAAGGACGCCGGCGCGCTCGTCGTCGTCGACGCCGTCTCGAGCCTCGGCGCCGTGCCGCTGGAGATGGACGATTGGGGCCTCGACGTCGTCATCTCGGGCTCGCAGAAGGCGCTGATGGCGCCGCCGGGCCTCGCGACCGCCGCCGTCTCCCCGGCGGCGTGGGAGCAGGTCGAGCGCTCGACGCTGCCGAGCTTCTACTTCGACTGGCGGCGCACCCGGAAGGCGCAGGAGCAGCTCGACGCCGCCTTCACGCCGGCCGTCTCGCTGATCGTCGCGCTCGACGTCGCGCTCGGGCTCCTGCTCGACGACGGGCTCGAGAACGCCTTCGAGCGCCATGTCCGGCTCGGCCGGGCGTGCCGGGCGGGGATCAAGGCGATGGGGCTCGAGCTGTTCTCGCCGGACGAGGATCGCGCCGCCGTCGTCACCGCCGCGCGGATGCCGGAGGGGATCGAGTCCCGCGAGCTGACGCTTGCGCTGCGCGACCGCCACGGCGTCACGATCGCCGGCGGGCAGGGCGAGCTGAAGAACGCGATCTTCCGGATCGGCCACATCGGCTGGTACGACGAGTTCGACATCGCCACCGCCCTCAACGCGGTCGAGCTCGTCCTGCACGAGCTGGGCGCGCCGATCGAGCGCGGCATCGCCGCCTCGCGCGCGCTCGAGGTCTACGCGGAAGGGACCCCGGTCTGAAGGTTCTCGTGCGGGAGGCGATCGCCCCCGCCGGCGTCGAGTTGCTGCGCTCTCGCTTCGACGTCGACGAGGACGCCGAGTCGCCGCTCGGCGAGATCATCGGCGGCTACGACGCGATCGTGATCCGCTCGGCGACGAAGCTGACCGCGGACGTGATCGAGCGCGCCGACCGGCTGAAGGTGATCGGCCGGGCGGGCGTCGGCGTCGACAACGTCGACGTGGACGCCGCCACGCGACGCGGGATCGTCGTCGCGAACGCGCCCGACTCGACGGTCGTCTCGGCCGCGGAGCACACGATCGGGCTGCTGGTGGCGCTGGCGCGCAACATCCCGCAGGCGCACGCCGCGCTCAAGGACGGCCGCTGGGAGCGCTCGCGCTGGGGCGGGATCGAGCTCGCCGACAAGACGCTCGGCGTGCTCGGCTTCGGGCGGATCGGGCGCCAGGTCGCTCGGCGGGCGCTCGGCCTCGGGATGCGCGTCGTCGGCTACGACCCGTTCGTCGCGCCGGAGCGCTTTCGCGAGCTCGGGGCCGAGCACGCGCAGGATCCGGCGGAGGTCTTCGCCGCGGCGGAGTTCCTGACGCTGCACCTGCCGCTCACCGACGAGACCCGGCACTTCATCGACGCCGGGGCGCTCGCCCAGATGCGCGACGGCGTCCGGATCGTCAACGCCGCCCGCGGCGAGCTCCTCGACGAGAGCGCGCTCGCGCAGGCGGTCCGTGACGGCAAGGTCGCGGGCGCCGCGCTCGACGTCTTCTCGGCCGAGCCCTACACGGGCGAGCTGCTCGAGCTCGAGAACGTCGTCGTCACGCCCCACCTCGCGGCGTCGACCGAAGAGGCGCAGGACCGCGCCGGTGTGATCGTCGCCGAGCAGGTCGTCGCCGCGCTCGAGGGCGGGCTCGTCACGAACGCGCTCAACATCCCGATCGTCGGGGCCGAGGATCTCGAGCTGCTCGGCCCGTACATCCCGCTCGCCGCCAAGCTGGGACGGCTCGCGGTCGAGCTCGCGGGCGGCCATCCGCGCCGGATCGCGCTCTCGTTCAACGGCGCGATCGCCGACCACGACACCCGCCTCCTCACCGTTGCCGCCCTGAACGGAGCGTTCCAGGGCCGGGTCGAGCAGGCGGTCAACTACGTCAACGCCCCGGTGATCGCGGCCGAGCGCGGGATCGAGGTGACCGAGGAGCGATCTGCGAAGACGCGCGACTACACGAGCCTCGTCACCGTCGCGGTCGACGACGTCCAGGTCTCGGGAACGATCATCGGCCCCGAGCACCGCCATTTCCTCGCGGGTGCGCTCGGCTTCGCGATCGACCTGCAGCTCTCGCCGCGGATGGTCTTCTTCCGCTACGACGACATCCCGGGCGTGATCGGGCGGGTCGGGACGATGTTCGGCGAGAGCGGCGTCAACATCGCGAACATGGCCGTCTCGCGGACGAAGGAGGGTGGCAAGGCGCTGATGGCGCTGGCGATCGACTCCGACCCGCCGCCGGAGCTCGTGCAGCGGATCCGGGGGGAGGGCTTCGACGATGCCAGATTCATCACCGTCTGACCGCGGCGGCGGCTGGGTGGTCGCACAGACCGTGCTGATGGTGCTGTTCGTGGTGCTCGTCTTCCTGCCGCCGTACTGGCCGCATCAGCTCAGCTTCGTCGGGATCCCGATCGCGCTCGCGGGTGCCGCCGGCTTCGTCTGGTCGGCGCGTTCGCTCGGCAAGTCGCTGACGCCGTATCCACGGCCCGCGCGAGACGGGGGAGCTGATCGAGAAGGGGCCGTACCGCTTCGTCCGACACCCGATCTACGTCGCCGGGCTGCTGTTCTTCTTCGGCGTCGGGCTGTCCTCGAGCGTTCCGGCGACGATCGGCGCGCTCGCGCTCGGCACGCTCTGGTGGCGGAAGGCCGCGATCGAGGAGGAGCACCTGGCGGCGCAGTTCCCCGAGTACGAGGACTACCGGAGCCGCGTCCGCTGGCTCTAGGGGCGCAGCGGTGCGGGTACGCTTCCGTCGTGCGCGCGACCTGGCCCGAGCCCGTCGAACGGGTCGCTGCCTATCTCCGGGAGGCCGGCGCCGAGGCGCGGCTCGAAGAGCTCGACTCCGGCACGGCGACCGCCGAGGACGCGGCGAAGGCGGCGGGCTGCACGCTCGAGCAGATCGTCAAGGCGATCGTCGTCATGTGCGACGGCAAGCCGGTCGTCGCGCTCGTCCCGGGAAACCGGCGCGCCGACCTCGACAAGATCGCGCGCGCCGTCGGCGCGGCGAAGGCGAAGATCGCGAGCCCCGCCGAGGTGGAGGAGGCGACGGGCTTCTCGCCGGGCGCCGTGGCGCCGTTCCCGCTGCCGAAGGTCGAGCGCGTGCTGATCGACCAGACGCTGTTGACCCACGACGTCGTCTGGGTCGGAGCCGGCTCCCACACGCACCTCGCGGCCTTGCATCCCGGTGTCCTCGTTCGGGTTGCGCGTGCGCAGTCCGTGGACGCCGTCCAGGACTCCACCTACCATTCCGCCTGAGAGGAGACCGCTTCCAATGCGCGAGACAGAGACGATCTGGATGAACGGTGAGTTCATCGACTGGCACGACGCGAAGGTGCACGTCGGCGTCCATGGGCTGCACTACGGCACCGGTGTCTTCGAGGGCATCCGCTGCTACGAGACTCCCGAAGGCCCCGCCGTCTTCAGGCTGCGCGAGCACCTGGAGCGCCTGGACAACTCGGCGAAGCTGCTCTACATGGAGCTGCCGTACTCGGTCGACGAGATCCGGACGGCGATGCACGAGCTGATCGGCCGCAACGGCCTGGCGGAGTGCTACGTGCGCCCGTTCGCGTTCTACGGCTACGGCGAGCTCGGCGTGCACACGAAGGGGAACCCGGTCGAGGTCGTGATCATGAGCTGGCCGTGGGCGAACTACCTCGGCGACGAGAACGCCAGCCACCGGCATCCGCGCGAAGATCTCCTCCTGGAACCGGATCGGCGCGAACACGATCCCGCACGTCGCGAAGGCGACCGGGATCTACCTGAACTCGATGCTGGCCGTCCACGAGGCGCAGCGCGCCGGCTACGACGAGGCGATCCTGCTCACCGCCGAGGGCTTCGTCGCCGACGGCTCGGGCGAGAACGTCTTCGTCGTCAAGGACGGCAAGATCTGGACGCCGCCGCTCTCGACCTCGATCCTGCCCGGGATCACGCGCGACAGCGTCATCCAGATCGCGCAGGACCTCGGCTACGTGGTCGAGGAGGCGAACGTGATCCGCTCCGACCTCTACCTCGCCGAGGAGATCTTCATGACCGGAACCGCGGCGGAGGTGACGCCCGTCCGCTCGGTCGACGATCACGAGGTCGGCGTCGGGCCGATCACGCTCGAGCTGCAGAAGGCCTACCTCGACACCGTGCGCGGCAAGAGCGACCGCTGGGGGCACTGGCTCGACCGGGTCGCCGTCGAGAACACCACCGCAGCAGAGGCGTGACGGTCAGCACGAGGCAGATCCCGCTCTCGTCCCCCTACCTGGACGAGCGGGACGAGGAGCTCGTGCTCGAGGTGCTCCGGTCGGGGCGGCTTTCGCTCGGCCCGGCGATCGAGCGCTTCGAGCAGGTCTTCGCGGAGAAGGTCGGTGCGCCCTACGCGGCCGCCGTCTCCTCCGGCACGAGCGGGCTGCACCTGCTCGCGGTGATCGCCGGCCTGGGGGAGGGCGACGAGGTGATCACGTCGCCGTACTCGTTCGTCGCCTCCGCCAACTGCTTCATCTACGAAGGGGCGACGCCGGTCTTCGCCGACGTCGACGAGCGGACGATGAACCTCGATCCGGCCGCTGTCGAGGCCGCGATCACGCCGCGGACGAAGGGGATCGTCGCGGTCGACATCTTCGGCTACCCCTGCGAGCTCGATCCGCTCCGCGAGCTGGCGGAGAAGCACGGGCTCGTGCTGATCCAGGACGCGTGCGAGGCGCTCGGCGCCGAGTACCGGGGGAAGACGGTCGGTTCCCACGGCGTCGACGCGGTCTTCGCCTTCTATCCGAACAAGCAGATGACGACCGGCGAGGGCGGGATCGTCACCACGCACGACGAGGAGACCTGGCGCTCGCTCGTCAGCCTCCGCAACCAGGGTCGCGCCGACGGCGGCGGCTGGCTCGACCACGCGCGCCTCGGCTTCAACTACCGGATCGACGACATCCGGGCCGCGCTCGGGATCGGCCAGGTCGAGAAGCTCGACACGATCCTCTCGCTCCGGCAGGCCGCCGCAGCGCGCTACGGCGAGCTGCTCGCCGGCGTCGACGGGCTCGAGGTGCCGCTCGCCGATGACGCCGACCACGTCCGCTCCTGGTTCGTCTACGTCGTCACGCTCGCCCGCGGCACCGACCGCGAGCACGTGATCGCCGAGCTCGAGCGGCAGGGGATCGCGTCGTCCCGCTACCTGCCGTCGATCCACCTCCAGGCCTACATGCGCGAGCGCTACGGCTTCCGCGAGGGGCTCTGCCCCGTCTCGGAGGACCTCTCCCAGCGGACGCTGGCGCTCCCGTTCTTCACGGCGATCGAGCCGCAGGACCAGGAGCGGGTCGCCGAGGCGCTCGCCGGCGCACTGCGCTGAGCCGACAGCGGCTGAGATAATCGCCGCATGGACGGGCGGATGGTCTTCCTCGGCTTCGGCAAGTACGCGCGCGCCGACCGGATCTACGCGCTCCAGCCGATCACCGGTGACAGCCGCGGTGGCGGACAGCGGACGCTCGTGTGGGTCGAGGGCGTCGCCGATCCGATCGTCGCCTCGCGCACCGAGCGGACGATCCTGCACGACATGGGGCAGGAGGCGGCGGCGGGCTCGCCGCTGCTCGACGAGGCGCTCGCGCTCGCCGAGCGTCTGGCGGACGACGCCGCCAGCGGCCGCGTCGACCTCGCCGATCTCGGCCGTCGCGCCCGCAAGCTGCTCGAGTCGTCCAGCAAGCCCGCCGAGTCGCAGCTGTTCTGAAGCTCCAGCGCCAGTTCTTCGCCCGTAGCGTCCACGAGGTCGCGCCCGACGTGATCGGCGCGACGCTCCTCGTCGACGGTGTCGGCGGCCGCATCGTCGAGGTCGAGGCCTACGACTCCGAGGATCCGGCGGCCCACGGCTATCGCGGGCGCACGCCGCGGACCGCGTCGATGTTCGGCCCGCCCGGCCACGCCTACGTCTACCGCTCCTACGGGATCCACTGGTGCCTGAACCTCGTCTGCGAGGACGCAGGGAGCGCCGCAGCGGTGCTGATCCGGGCTCTCGAGCCGACCGCATCAGCTCGAGCTGATGCGCGTGCGGCGCGGCCGCGACGACGACCGTCTGCTCGCCGCCGGGCCTGGGCGCCTCTGCGAGGCGCTCGGCGTCACGCGCGAGCACGACGGCCTTCCGCTCGATGCGCCGCCGTTCGAGCTCGTCGCGCCGACGGAGCCGCCGGACGTCGTCGCCGGCGAGCGAATCGGGATCAGCGTCGCGACCGAGCGGCCGTGGCGCTACGCGGAGGCGGGATCGCGCTGGCTCAGCCGACCGCTGCGGTCGCGCGCGCCCGCGAGACCACCAGCTCGACCTTGACGCCCGGCGCCGCCGCCAGGCCCGCGCGCGTCTTCTGCTCGAGCACCTTGCCGCTGCTGTCGGCTTCGACCCAGGTGATCTTCGGCTTGAGCTGGAGCCGCTTCAGCCGCACTCGTGCGTCCGCGATGTCGCGGCCGACGAGATTCGGGACCACGCCCTGCGTCGCCTTCGTGACGATCAGGATGATCCGGTCGTACGACGACCGGTAGCCGCGCCGCGGCTCCTGGTCGACGACGATCCCGGGCCGCTGCAGCGGCCCGGCGGGCTTGTAGACCATCTTCGCCGTCAGCGGCTGCGCCTCGACGCGGGCCTCGGCCTCGGCGAGCGTCAGCTTGCGCACGTCGGGCACCTGGACCTCGTTCTCGAGGCAGTTGGCGGTCTTGGTGGGGCCGGTCCCGGCGTAGTAGACGACCTCCTGGCGTGTCTTGCAGAGACCGTTGTCGAGCATCAGCCGGTCGCCGCGGCGGACGACGAGCTTGGGCGCCACGTACGGGACTGCCGGCGCCGGGAAGCCGACGGGCTGCTCGTTCTTGAGCGCCTTCTCCATGAACGACTTCCAGATCAGGGCGGGGAAGCTGCCGCCGGTGACGGCATCGCCGTGGAACTCCGTCAGCATCGGCTTCAGTGTCGTCGGGTACCCGACCCAGACCGCCACGGCCAGCTGCGGCGTGTAGCCGACGAACCAGGCGTCGCCGTAGTTCTCGGTCGTGCCGGTCTTGCCGGCCATCGGCCGGCCGGGGATGTAGGCGCGCTTGCCGGTGCCGTAGCGCACGGCCTTCTGCAGGATCGAGTTGACGACGCCGGCCTGGGTCGCCGTCAGCGCGTTGAACGCCTTGGGCGTGTTGTGCTGCTTCCGCCCGTCCTCCGTCACCTCCGTGATCACCCGCGGCTTGTTGCCGAAGATCGCCCCGTCCGCGCGCCGGCCGCCGTGGGCGAGGGTCGCGTACGAGCGGGCGAGCTCGAGCGGCGTCACCGCCTCCGCGCCGAGCCCGATCGCGTAGTACCCGTCGAGCTTGCTCCGGATCCCGAGCCGCTTCGCCGTCTCGGCCACCTTCTTCGACCCGACCAGCTGCGTCAGCTGCGCGTAGACGGAGTTGTCCGACTCGATCGTCGCCTTCTCCACGTCGATGTTCCCGTAGTAGATGTCGTCGTAGTTGCCGACGACCCAGTCCTTGTCGCCGAGGTCGATCGACTGCGGCGCCGACTCGAAGTGCGTCGCGGGCGAGATGCCCTCGCGGAGCGCGGTCGCGAGCACGAAGGGCTTGAACGACGATCCCGGCTGGCGGACGCCCTGCACCGCCAGGTTGAACTGGCTCTTGCGGTAGTTGTTGCCGCCGATCATGGCGCGGACGGCGCCGTCGCGCGGGTCGATCGCGACGAGCGCGGCCGAGGGGCCGTCGGGCCTGGTCAGCCACTTCGAGATCGCGTCGCGTGCCGTCTGCTGCAGCTCGAGGTCGATCGTCGTCCGGACCCGGAGGCCGCCCCCGAACACCTTCGTCTGCCCGTACTCGTCGATCAGCTGCTGCTTGACGTAGTTGACGAAGTGCTGGGCCGGTCCCTCGGTCCCGGGCAGCCGGACCTTGTCGGGATCGGGCAGCTTGGCCGCATTCGCCTGCCGGAGCTGCTGCTCGGTGATCTGCGACTCCTCGAACATCGCGTGGAGGACGAGCCGCCGCCGCTTCCGGGCCTCGTTCGGGTTGGTGACCGGGTCGTACCGGGTCGGATCGGCGGGAATCCCGGCGAGCAGCGCCGCCTCGGGGAGCGTCAGGTCCTTGGCGCCGTGCTGGAAGTAGGTGAGCGCGGCCTGCTGGACGCCGTAGGCGCCGTTGCCGAAGTAGATCGTGTTCAGGTACTCCTGCAGGATCTTCTTCTTCGGCCAGCCGCCGGGGTCACGCTCGAGCTGCCAGGCGTACGCCGCCTCGCGCACCTTGCGCGCGATCGTCTTCTGGTCGCGGTCGAGTGCGTTCTTGACGAACTGCTGCGTGATCGTGGAGCCGCCCTCGACGACGGCCTTGTGACGGATGTCCGCGATCAGGGCACGGCCGATGCCGCGCAGGTCGACCCCGTCGTGCTCCCAGAAGCGGCGGTCCTCGATCGCAACGATCGCGTGCCGCATCGGGTCGGCGATCTGGTCGTAGCGGATCAGCGTGCGCGCCTCGGAGCCGCGGAGGACCGCGAGGACCCGCTTCCCGTCCTTGTCGTAGATGTAGCCGTTCGCCTGGTTGTCGAGCTGCTTCTGCGGGTCGAGCTTGCCGGCGTCGATCTCGGCGGCGACCGCGCGGATCAGGCCGAAGCTGAACGACACCGACCCGACGACGAAGAGGACGGTGAGGAGCGCGAGAAGACGCAGCTTGCGGATGCGGCGACGAGGACGCGCGGACTTGTTCTTGAACGGCCGCAAGGGGCCAATGGTAGCCCCGATCCGGCCTCAGGCGGCCGCGATCACGGCGAGGACGTCGTCCCCGTAGCGCTCGAGCTTGGTCGGCCCGAAGCCCTTGACCGCCGCCAGATCGCGCTCGTTGGCGGGCTTTGCGGACGCGAGCTCGCGCAGCGTCGCGTCGTGCAGGACGACGTAGGCCGGCACCTCGTCCTCGCGTGCCCGCTCGAGCCGCCACGCCCGCAGCCGTTCGAACAGGCCTTCGTCGGCCGGACCGGCTGTCGCGGGCGTGCCGATCCGCGGCAGCTCGGCGCCCGGCACGGCCCGCAGCAGGCGGAAGCCGTCGTCGCTCTCGAACGACTCGAGCGCACCGGCGAGCTCGAGCAGCTGGATCCAGCGCTTGACGTCGGCCTGGCTCGCCGCCGCGAGCAGCCCGAAGTGCGGTGACCGCTGGGCCGACCGGGGCGCGCTCATCGAGCCGCGCAGCATCGCCGTCAGGCCCGTGCGGCCGAGCGGCCAGCGCAGCTCGAGCACGGCGCCGTGGATCGCGCCGGCGATGTCGTCCGGCAGCGGCGTCGTCGCAACGGGCGCGTCGACGGGGACAGCGAGCGGCGAGCAGACGTCGCACATGCCGCAGTCCTCGGCGAGCGTCTCGCCGAAGTGCTCGGCGACCTGCCGGTGCCTGCAGACGCGCGACTCGGCGAAGCGGACGAGCCGGTCGGCCCGGGCCAGCGCCTCCCGCTCGTAGCGGGCGAGGAGCCCGTCGATCCGGTCCGCCGAGTCGGCGGGCGGGTCGGGCACCTCGATCTGCATCGCCCGGCCCGCGTCGAAGCCGCGCTCGACGAGCCCGACCTGCTCCAGCATCCCGACGAGGACGCGCGGATCCGGTTCTTCGCCCAGCTCCTCGGGCAGCACCTCGCGCCGGCCGCGCAGCCGCGCGTAGACGGAGCGGAGGTCGGCGACGGTGGGGATGTCGGAGCGCGCGAAGCGGCGCAGCTGGCTCGCGTCGGAGCGGCTCGCGAGCAGCAGCGTGTCCGACGCGCGGCCGTCGCGCCCGGCCCGGCCGACCATCTGGACGTAGCTCTCGAGCGACTCGGGATAGTTGTAGAGCGCGACGAGCCGGATGTCGGGCTTGTCGATGCCCATGCCGAACGCGGTGGTCGCGACGACGGTCTGGATCCGCCCCTCGATGAAGGCCTCCTGCGCGGCCGAGCGCTCCTGCGGCTCGAGGCCGGCGTGATAGTGGACGGCGGCGAGATCGTGGACGCGGAGCGTGCGCGCCAGCGTCTCGCAGCTGCGTCGCGAGCGGGCGTAGACGATCGCGGAGGCGCCGCGAAGGTCGTGCAGCCGCCGGACGAGCGTGCGCAGCCGGTCTTCCTCGCCGTCGACGATCTCGACGTCGTAGCGCAGGTTCGGCCGGACGACGCTCGTGCGGACGACCTCGGGCTCCCTGCCGAGCGCGGCGGCGATCTCCCGCTCCGTGGCCGGGGTCGCCGTGGCGGTCATGCCGAGGATCGCGGGCCGGCCGAGCGCGTCGAGAGCGCGGCGGATGAAGAGGTAGTCCGGCCGGAAGTCGTGGCCCCACATGCTGACGCAGTGCACCTCGTCGATCACGACGAGGCCGATGTCGATCCCCGCGATCGCGTCGAGGAAGTGCCGCTGGCGGAGCCGCTCCGGGGCGACGTAGAGGAGCCGGTAGCGGCCCTCGGCCGCCCCACGCAGCCGGGAGGCCGCCTCGTCCGGGTCGAGCGACGAGTTGATCAGCGTCGCCTGCGCCGCGACCTCCGGCGGCAGCTTGTCGACCTGGTCCTTCATCAGCGCGATCAGCGGTGAGAGGACGAGCGTCGGCGTGGGGCGGAGCATCGCCGCGAGCTGGTAGGTGAGCGACTTCCCCGACCCGGTCGGCATCAGCGCGAGCGTGTCGCGGCCGTCGACCGCGGCGCGGACGACCTGCTCCTGGCCGGGGCGGAAGTCGGCGAACCCGAACAGGCGTGTCAGTGCGGGCTTGAGCTCGCTCACCCGGCCCACTCTACGGAGCGCGTCGGAACGCAACCGCCACGGCTTCGTGACGGATTCGTTACGCCGAGACGGCCGTGAAGAGCGGGTCGCTCGTCGGCGCGTCGACGCCGCCGTCGGGCTCGAGCGTGACCGCCACGGTCTGCCCGGGCTCGACCTTCCGCGACAGCATCGTCGCGCCCGGCCGCTCGAAGAGGCCTGCACTCTTCGGGACGCCGTTCTCGAAGACCCAGATCTCGTAGTCCTTGCCTGCCGGCGCCGGGGCCAGCATCTTCACGACGAGTGCGGCTCGGCCGGTCGGGGTGACGACGAGGTTGGCCTCGCCGTCGGCCGTCGGGTGGACGCGCGCGTTGGGATCGCTGAGCACGGCGAGGACGCTGTTCGCGTCGTCGAGGTCGTTCGAGAGCCCGAGCGACCAGACACCGAGTGCGACGGCGACCAGGGCCGCAATCGCCGCGGCCGATGCGAGGACCGGCGCCGCGATGCGACGGCGGAGCGGCACGACGTTCGGCCGCTCGTCCCGGGCCTGCTCGAGGATCCGGTCGCGGAGCGACGCGGGCGGCGTCGGGCCACCGGCCGCCCGGCCGAGCGCACCGGCGACCTGCCAGAACTCCTGCAGCTCCGCGCGACAGGTCTCGCACGACGCGAGGTGCTCCTCGTAGCGGGCGCGCTCGTCGGGGTCGAGCGCGTCGAGCGCGTAGCCCGCGGTCAGGTCGTGTAGGTCCATCCGGTCCTCTCAGTCCCTTCGTCGAGGAGCTCGCGCAGGCGCGTCAAGCCCGAGAACATACGGCTCTTGATCGTGCCGAGCGGCTGGCCCAGCCGCTCGGCGAGCTCCGACTGGGTGTAGCCGCCGTAGTACGCGAGCTCGATCGCCTCGCGCTGCTGGTCGGGCAGCTGCGCGAGCGCATCCTGAACGCGCTCGCGGTCGAGCCGGAGCCACGCTGCCTCCTCGGCCGAGCCGACTGCCGGCTCCGGGGCGCCCTCGATCGGCTCGGCGCGGCGGCGCTGCTCGCGCCGGACCAGATCGACGGCGCGCCGGTGGACGAGCGTCAGGATCCAGGTCGACGCCTTCGCGCGCTCCGGGATGAACGATCCCGCCCCGCGCCAGAGCCCGAGGAAGGCCTCCTGGACGGCGTCCTCGGCCAGCGCCTCGTCGCGGAGGACGCGGTAGGCGAGGCCGTAGGCGGTGCCGCCGACCCGGTCGTAGAGCTCCGCGAGCGCCGATTCGTCCGACCTCGCGACGAGCGCGACGAGCGCCTCGTCGGAGAGGTGAGCGAGGTCGCGACTGCGCATGGGCACGGTTGACGCTACAGCGAGCACACCTCCAGTTCGACCGCCGGCCGGATTCGGTTCGCCCGAAATCTCGATCGAACCGGTTGCCGCACTCCGCCGAAGCAGGGCCGTCCACGAACACCGAACAGGAGTGTGGGATCAATGAAGAAGGCAGCACTGGCGGCCGCCGCTCTCGGAGCAGTCACGATCACAGCGCTCGGCGCTGCGGTCGTCGGCTCCGGCCCGAGCGCCGGCACCGCCTCCAGTCACCGCGAGGCGCCGCTGATCTCGGAGGATCCGAGCGCCGACAACACCGACCTGTACGCGTTCCGGAGCCCGGACAAGCCGAGCACGGTCACGATCGTCTCCAACTGGATCCCCGGTGAGGATCCGGCGGCAGGCCCGAACTACTACACGTTCTCGCCGTCCGCGAAGTACAAGATCAACATCGACCGGACGGGCGACGCGCGGCCGGACATCGTCTACGAGTTCCGCTTCGGCCGCACGGCCGGGCCGGCGTTCCTCGGCAACACGGTCCAGAGCTGGTCGATGTGGCGCAACAAGAAGCTGTTCGCGAAGGGCAAGACGCCGCCGAACAACATCGGCCCGCGCTCGACCCCGAACTACCCGAGCCTCGTCTCGAAGTCGATCGTCGAGAAGGACGGCGTCTCGATCTTCGCCGGCCAGCGCGACGACGCGTTCTTCGGCGACATCGGCGCGGTCTTCGACCTGCTCGCCTTCCGCAAGGGAACGGGTGCGAACGGCGGCGGCAAGGACTTCTTCGCCGGCTACGGCGTCCACGCGATCGCGCTGCAGATCCCGATCGCCGACCTGAAGGCGAAGAACTCGACGATCGGCGTCTGGGCGTCGACCGAGCGGCAGAACGTGACCGTGGGCGGCAAGCTCCGGCGCGGCTGGACGCAGGTGTCGCGGCTCGGCAACCCGCTCGTCAACGAGGTCGTCGTCCCGACGGCGTTCAAGGACCAGTGGAACCGCTCGACGCCGGTGAACGACAAGCAGTACGCCGGCCCCGTGGTGACGCCGATCCTGGCGAAGCTGATGAACGACCTCTACAAGGTGAACGCGCCGACGACGAACCGCGACGACCTCGTCGCCGTGTTCGGCACGGGCGTCAAGGGCCTCAACTTCACCGGTGACACCGTCGCCGACATGTTGCGGCTCAACTACTCGATCCCGGTGACCCCGGCGGGCAAGATCAACCGTCTCGGCGTCATCGGCGGCGACAACGGCGGCTTCCCGAACGGCCGCCGGCTCGGCGACGACGTCGTCGACGCAGCCGAGCGCGTGATGGCCGGCTTCCTGAAGGGGAACAAGGTCGAGCTCGGCGACGGCGTCAACAGCGGCGACGTCCCGAACCTCGCGTCCTTCCCGTACGAGTCGGCGCCGCAGTCCGGCTTCGCCAACGGCAAGGGCGAGCCGAGGCCCTGATCCAACGCGTGCGTGGGGGCGGCGCTCGCCGCTCCCACGCACGAATCGAACCGGCTCCGCAGAGCCGGCGAATACGCCAGGGGTCACGAGACATGAGAGGGAGTGGGGAGATGAAGAGAACGATCCTGGCAGCCGCAGCATCGCGGCCGCCGCACTCGCCGCCGTGGCAGCGGCGCTCGTCGGGCCCGGCCCCGGCAACGGCACGGCCTCCAGCCACAGAGAGGCGCCGCTGATCTCGGAGGATCCGGTCGCCGACAACACCGATGTCTACGCGTTCGTGAGCCCGGACAAGCCGGACACGGTCACGATCCTCGCGAACTACATCCCGCTCGAGGAGCCGGCGGGCGGCCCGAACTTCAACGGCTTCGGCGACGACGTCCTCTACGAGCTGAAGGTCGACAACACCGGCGACGGCGACGAGGACATCAGCTACCAGTTCCGCTTCCGCACCGAGACCCGGAACCCGAACACGTTCCTCTACAACACGGGCCCGATCGACACGCTCTCGGACACGGACTGGAACCGGCCGCAGTTCTACAGCGTCACCCGCGTCGACAAGCGCGGCGGCGGCATCATCGGCGGCGGCTCGCGCACGACGCTCGCCCAGAACGTCCCGACCCCGCCCGTCGCGATCGGCCCGCGCTCGACGCCGAACTACGGCTCCCTGATGGGCGCGGCGATCCGGACGCTCCCGGGCGGCGGCAAGGTCTACGCCGGCCAGATCGACGACCCGTTCTACGTCGACCTCGGCTCGGTCTTCGACCTCGCCGGCCTGCGGCCGTTCAACCCGGCCCACGCGATCCCGCTGCCGGCGGCGCCGGGCGTCGACGGCGTCGGCGGGTTCAACACGCACACGATCGCGCTGCAGGTGCCGATCGCGCAGCTGACCAAGGACAAGGCCGTGCCGACGGGGCCGAACGACCCCGACGCCGTGCTCGGGATCTACGCGACCGCGAGCCGCCAGCGCGTGCAGGTGCTCGGCAAGGACGCCCAGCCGCTCAGGACCGGCGACTTCGTGCAGGTCTCCCGGCTGGCGAACCCGCTCGTGAACGAGGTCGTGATCCCGCTCGGCGACAAGGACCGCTGGAACGCGTCCGATCCGTCGGACGACGCGGACTTCGCCGACAGGTACCTCGCTCCCGAGGTGACCCGGCTCGAGAACGGTCTCTACAGCGTGCTCGACGACGCGCCCGCGACGAGTCGCGACGACCTCGCCGCGATCCTGCTCACGGGTGTCGACCTGCGTGCTGTCGGCGGGCCGATCAACCTCAACTTCACCGGCTCGACCAAGGCCGACCTGATCCGCCTGAACACGGGCATCGCCCCGACCGCCCCGGCCGGCGCCGGGAACCGGCTCGGCGTGCTCGCGGGCGACTTCGCCGGCTTCCCGAACGGGCGGCGTCTCGAGGACGACGTCACCGACATCGAGCTGCGTGCCTTCGCGTGCGGCTACGGCACGGTCGTCGGCCCGGTCGTCAAGGCGCTCGGCGAGTGCGGCGGCAACGCCAACCGGACGCCGAACAACCTGCTCGGCGACGGCGTCGACAAGAACGACCGTCCCTTCCACGTCGGCTTCCCGTACGCGGGCGAGCCGCACCAGGGCTACGAGCACGTCCACCACAGCAGCGTGGGTGGGCCGTAGGCGAGGGAGCGTTCGTGTGGAGGGCGGCGAGCCCGCCCTCCACACGATCCCTCGACAGCCACTGACATGAAGATTTTCGTCACAGTCATCCTCGCGGCCGGTCTGCTCCTCGCCGCACTGCTCGGCGGCGTCGTCAGCGAGTCGCGCTCGGCCGGCCCGGCCCCGGTCGACCAGACACAGGCGGCCGCGTTGCGCTCCGAGTTCGGCTCGGCCGACACCGTCTCGCTCGTTCGCCGGCTCCAGGATCAGGCCCGCGCCCGCCCCGACGACGCCCAGACGAACGCGCTCCTCGGGCTCGCGTATGCCCAGCGCGCCCGCGAGACCGGCGACGCGGCTTTCTACTCGCGTGCGGACGCCGTGCTGCACCGCGCGCACGAGCTCGACGCCCGGAACGTCTACGCCCTGACCGGCCTGGGCGGGATCGCGCTCGCGCGGCACCGCTTCGCCGACGCGCTTCGGATCGGACGCGCGGCGCAGGCGGCGGCGCCCGGATCCGCAGCGCCGTACGGCGTCGTCGGCGACGCGCAGCTCGAGCTCGGCCGGTACCGCGCGGCGTTCGCGACGTTCGACCGCATGGCTGCGCTGAAGCCGAACGCGTCCTCGTACTCGCGTGTCTCGTATGCCCGCGAGCTGCGCGGCGACGTCGCCGGAGCGATCGACGCGATGGAGCTGGCGCTCGACGCCTCCATCGGCCGGCCCGAGGCCACGGCGTGGATCTCCGTCGAGCTCGGCAAGCTGCACTGGTCGGTCGGGCGAATCGCGGAGAGCGCGTCGCACTACCGCTTCGCGCTTCAGGTCGTTCCCGGCTACGTCCCGGCGCTCGACGCGCTCGCCCGTGTCGAGGCGGCACGCGGCCACACGACCCGCGCGATCGCGCTCCAGCGGCGCGCGGTCGAGTCGATCCCGCTGCCGAGCTACGTCGCGCAGCTCGGCGACCTGCTCGCCAGCGCCGGCCGGACGGTCGAGGCACGTGAGCAGTACGCGCTCGTCGGCTCGATCGAGCGGCTCCAGGTGGCGAACGGGGTCAAGGTCGACCTCGAGACCGCGCTCTACCGCGTCGACCACGGGATCCGGCTGCGCGACTCGCTCTCGCTCGCGCGGCGGGCCCAGGCCGAGCGGCCCTCGGTCGCTGGGCGACGACGTGCTGGCGTGGGCCCTCGCTCGCAACGGCCGCTGCGCCGAGGCGCTCGTGCACTCGAAGCGCGCGCTCCGGCTCGGGCACGCGGGACGCGACCTTCTACTTCCACCGCGGCATGATCGAACGCTGCCTCGGGCGGCCCGCCGCGGCCCGCAGCTGGTTCGCGCGCGCCGTCGAGCTGAACCCGCACTTCTCGATTCGCTGGGCACCGATCGCACGGGAGGCACTCAGATGAAGCGACTCCTCGTCCTCGGCGGCTGCCTCGCCGCGCTGCTCGCGCCCGGCGCCGCGCAGGCTCATCCGCTCGGCAACTTCACGATCAACCGGCACACCGCGATCGAGCTGTCCGGCGGGCGCATCTACGTCCAGTACGCGCTCGACCTGGCCGAGATCCCGACGCTGCAGGAGGGAAAACGGGTTCGCGCGGACGCCTTCGCGGCCGAGGCCGGCCGCCGGCTCGAGCTCCGGGTCGACGGCAAGCGTGCGCCGCTCCGCGTCCTCGAGCACCGCACGGTCGAGCGTCCTGGCGCCGGCGGCCTGAAGACACTTCGCTTCGACGCCGTCTACGAGACCGCAGCGACCGGGTCGCGGCTGGCGTTCCGCGACCGCAACTTCGGGTCGCGGATCGGCTGGAAGGAAGTGGTCGTGCGCTCGAGCGACGGCGCCGAGCTGCGCACCGCCAGCGTTCCCGCCACGAGCCGGAGCAACGGCCTCCGCGTCTACCCGCAGGACCTGCTCCGCTCGCCGCTCGACGTCACGACGGCGACCGCCGCGTTCGTCCTCGGCGATGGCGCGGGCACGCCCCCGTCGCTCGACGGCGTCACGGCCGCCGACCATCGCGGCGGCGGCTTCGAGTCGCTGATCTCGCGCGGCGACCTCTCGCTCGGCGTGATCGTGCTCTCGCTGGCGATCGCGGCCTTCTGGGGCGCAGCCCACGCGCTCACTCCCGGGCACGGCAAGGCGATCGTCGCCGGCTATCTCGTCGGCACGAAGGGCCGGCCCGTCGACGCGGTGCTGCTCGGCGGGATCGTGACCGTCACCCACACGATCGGCGTCTTCGCGCTGGGGCTGGTGACGCTCCTGCTCTCGCAGTTCATCGTCCCGGAGGCGCTGTACCCCTGGCTGACGCTGGCGTCGGGCGTGCTCGTGATCGCAGTCGGCGCCTCGGTGCTGGTCGGGCGGTTCCGCCGGCGCGGCCACGCCCACGGTCATCACCACCACCACGGCCATTCGCACGATCACGATCACGGGCACTCGCACGCGATCGACCGGCGCGGGCTGCTGGGCGTCGGCGTCGCGGCAGGCCTGCTGCCGTGCCCCTCCGCGCTCGTCGTCCTGCTGAGCGCCATCGCGCTCCACCGGATCGGCTTCGGCCTCGCCCTGATCGTCGCGTTCAGCCTCGGCCTCGCCGCCACGATCACGTCGATCGGGCTCGTGGCCGTGCTCGCCAAACGGGCCTTCAGCCGGCTCTCGCTGAACGGCCCCGTCGTCCGCCTGCTGCCCGCCGCGAGCGCGCTCGTGATCCTCGCGGTCGGCGTGGGCATCACCCTCAAAGCGCTCCCGGAGGTGCTCTAGCCATGTTCGGCCTCGACGACAACATCGCTGCGTTCTCGCACGGCGGCTCGATCCTGATCGTGCTCCTCGTCGCGACCCTGCTCGGGCTGCGGCACGCGACCGACCCCGACCACCTCGCCGCGGTGACCACGCTGATGGCCTCCGGCCGCGAGAACGCCCGGCGCCGGGCGGCCGCGCTCGGCGCCTGGTGGGGCCTCGGGCACGCGCTGACGCTCGTCGTCTTCGGCATCCCGATCCTGCTCTTCGAGGCATACCTCCCCGATCTCGTCCAGCGCGGCGCGGAGACCGCCGTGGCGGCGCTGATCGTCTTCCTCGCGGTACGCCTGCTCGTCCGTCACCGCCATCGCCACGAGCACGGCCACCAGGTCCGGAACCCGCTCGCGGCGTTCGGGATCGGCCTCGTCCACGGGATGGGCGGCAGCGCCGGCGTCGGCGTCCTCCTGCTCGCCGCGATCCCGTCGACCGCGCTCGCCGTGACCTCGCTCGTCGTGCTCGCGCTCTTCACCGCCGTGTCGATGACGATGGTGACGACGGGCTTCGGCGCCACGCTCGCGTCCAGGCAGGGTGCGCTGGCGGCAGCGGCGCCGGTGTTCGGCATCGCCAGCCTCGCCTTCGGCTGCTGGTATGCCGCCGCGGCATGGAGCCTGATGCCGTATCCGTTCTAGGGGATAGATTCGGCGGCGTGGACCCTGTCTGCGTCGCCGACTTCGAGCGCCTCGCCGAGGAGCGGCTCGAGCCGGGGGCGTTCGGCTACTACGCCGGGGGCGCCGGCGACGAGCTCGCCCTCACCGGCAACGTCGACGCCTGGCGCGCGCTGAGGCTCCGGCCGCGCGTCCTCGTCGACGTCGCCGACGTCTCCACGGCGACAACGGTGCTCGGCACGCCCGTCTCGATGCCGCTCCTCGTCGCACCGACCGCGATCCAGAGGCTCGCCCATCCCGACGGCGAGCCTGGGATGGCACGTGCGGCCGCCGCGGCGGGGACGATCATGTGCCTCTCGACGCTGGCGACGGCGACGCCCGCGGAGGTCGCAGCGGCGGCACCGGACGCGCCACGCTGGTTCCAGCTCTACGTCTTTCGCGACCGCGGCGTCACGCGCTCGTTCGTCGAGCAGGCGGTCGACCACGGCTACGGCGCGATCGTTCTCACGGTCGACGCTCCCTGGCTGGGACGCCGCGAGCGAGACCTGCGCACCGGCTTCCGCATCCCCGAGGAGATCGTCGTGCCGAGCATGGCCGCCATGGGGGAGTGGGAGGGGGCGACGCCGCTCGAGCTGCTCGGCGCGATCGATCCGTCGCTGACCTGGGACGACCTCGCCGAGCTGCGCGCTCTCGCCCCGCTCCCGCTCGTGCTGAAGGGGATCCAGACCGGCGAGGACGCGCTGCTCGCAGTCGAGCACGGCGCCGACGCGATCGTCGTCTCGAATCACGGCGGCCGCCAGCTCGACGCCGTCGCGCCGACCGCCACGCTCCTGCCCGAGATCGTCGAGGCCGTCGACGGCCGGATCGAGGTCTACGTCGACGGCGGCATCCGCCGCGGCTCCGACGTGGTCAAGGCACTGGCGCTCGGCGCCCGCGCCGTTCTCGCCGGCCGCGCGCCGCTCTGGGGTCTCGCGTCCGACGGGGAGGCGGGAGCGCGGCGCGTGCTCGAGCTGCTCCAGGCGGAGATCGAGCTCGCCCTCGCGCTCTGCGGCTGCGCGTCGCCCGAAGCGGTCTCCGCGGCGCACCTCACTAGAATCGTCGGCCCGTGATCGAGACCCTCACCCGCAACGCCGTCGACGTCCTTCCCGCGGGCGGGCTCGAGGCGAAGCTGAAGCTCGGACGGCCGCTCCGGGTCAAGCTCGGCATCGACGTCACCTCGCCCGACCTCCACGTCGGCCGCGGCATCCCCTTGCAGCGGATGCGCGCCTTTCAGGATGCGGGCCACCTCGGCGTCTTCATCGTCGGCGACTACACGACGAGGATCGGCGATCCGTCCGGGCGCTCGGCCGAGCGCCCCATCCTCTCGCCCGAGGAGATCGATGCGAACGCGAAGACGTACGTCGAGCAGGCCTTCACGATCGTCGATCGGGAGAAGACCGAGGTGCGCTTCAACAGCGAGTGGCTCGCCGAGCTCGACTTCGCCGACGTGATCCGGCTGACGCGGACGACGACCGTCGCGCAGATCCTCGAGCGGGACGACTTCTCCAAGCGAATGAACGCGCGCGAGCCGATCTCGGTCTCGGAGCTGCTCTATCCGCTGATGCAGGCGTACGACTCGGTCGCGATCGAGGCCGACGTCGAGCTCGGCGGCACCGACCAGCTCTACAACCTGCTCGCCGGCCGGATGGTGATGGAGGCGTACGGGCTCGAGCCCCAGGTCGTCCTGACGACGCCGCTCCTGCTCTCCTGGGACGGCGAGAAGATGAGCTCCTCCGTCGGCAACAACATCCCGCTGACCGCGCCGGCGGAGGAACAGTTCGGCCGCACGATGCGGATCCCCGACTCGCAGCTGGAGGAGTGGTACCGGCTCGTGCTCGAACAGGACGTCCCGGCGGGTGAGCCGATGGAGGCGAAGCTTGCGCTGGCGCGCGCGATCGCCGAGCGCTCGCATGGCCCCGAGGCCGCCGACGCGGCTGCTGCGCACTTCACGCGCGTCGTCCGCGAGGGGCAGGCTCCCGACGAGGTGCCGGATGCAGCGCTGCCGGAGGGCGATCCCGTCCATCTGCCCGCGCTCCTGGCCTCCGCGTTCGGCCTCTCGACCAGCGAAGCGCGCCGGTTGATCTCCCAGGGTGGCGTCAAGCTGGACGGCAACGCCGTCTCCGAGCTCGATCTTCCACGTGGTTCGCTGGTCGGTTCGACGCTCCAGGCGGGCAAGCGGCGCTTCGCCAGGCTGCGCGAAACCAGTTGACAGCACGGTCGTCTCTGCTACTGTTCCTCGGCCGCCCGAAAGGGTCGGCGTAGCAAAGTCCCCGTCCTCGACCTACCGGAGTGTCTCCAGGCCTCGATCGGATACGATCAGCATCACAAGCTTTGGAGGCCTCTGGCGCGAGTCGGAGGCTTTTTTACGCCGCCACCTGAACGTGGCACTGGTCTTTGAAAACTCAACAGCGTGCGTTTACGTCGAGACCTCATGGTCTCGCGGGCTTCGGCCTGTGAGTCGTATGAGGCTCTAACCTCGTCATCCCCGCTGTTGTCTTTGACAGCAGTGGTGGAAGACACTTTGAGCTCAAGCTCGAAGGAGAAAGCTTGCCCGCGGCTTGGCTGCCGGCAAACAATTCTTCACGGAGAGTTTGATCCTGGCTCAGGACGAACGCTGGCGGCGCGCTTAACACATGCAAGTCGAGCGAGAACCATTCCTTCGGGAATGGGGACAGCGGCGAACGGGTGAGTAACACGTGGGTAATCTGCCCTCGATTCTGGGATAGCCCGGGGAAACCCGGATTAATACCGGATAGCCTCTCGAGCTTTCGAGCTCGTGAGAAAAGGTAGCTTCGGCCTCCGATCGAGGATGAGCCCGCGGCGGATTAGCTTGTTGGTGGGGTAATGGCCTACCAAGGCGACGATCCGTAGCTGGTCTGAGAGGACGATCAGCCACACTGGGACTGAGACACGGCCCAGACTCCTACGGGAGGCAGCAGTGGGGAATCTTGCGCAATGGGCGAAAGCCTGACGCAGCGACGCCGCGTGGGGGAAGAAGGCCTTCGGGTTGTAAACCTCTTTCAGCAGGGACGAAGCCACTCGGGTTAATAGCCCAGAGGGTGACGGTACCTGCAGAAGAAGCCCCGGCTAACTACGTGCCAGCAGCCGCGGTAATACGTAGGGGGCAAGCGTTGTCCGGATTTATTGGGCGTAAAGAGCGTGTAGGCGGCCAGACAGGTCCGTTGTGAAAACTAGAGGCTTAACCTCTAGACGTCGATGGAAACCGTCTGGCTAGAGTCCGGAAGAGGAGAATGGAATTCCTGGTGTAGCGGTGAAATGCGCAGATATCAGGAAGAACACCCGTGGCTAAGGCGGTTCTCTAGTACGGTACTGACGCTGAGACGCGAAAGCGTGGGGAGCGAACAGGATTAGATACCCTGGTAGTCCACGCCGTAAACGATGGGTGCTAGGTGTGGGGGGTGTCGACTCCCCCCGTGCCGAAGCTAACGCATTAAGCACCCCGCCTGGGGAGTACGGCCGCAAGGCTAAAACTCAAAGGAATTGACGGGGGCCCGCACAAGCAGCGGAGCATGTGGTTTAATTCGACGCAACGCGAAGAACCTTACCAAGGCTTGACATGATCGAGAAAGCCGTAGAAATACGGCCCTCCTTCGGGACTCGACCACAGGTGGTGCATGGCTGTCGTCAGCTCGTGTCGTGAGATGTTGGGTTAAGTCCCGCAACGAGCGCAACCCCTGTCCTATGTTGCCAGCGAGTTATGTCGGGGACTCATAGGAGACTGCCGGTGACAAATCGGAGGAAGGTGGGGATGACGTCAAGTCATCATGCCCCTTATGTCTTGGGCTACACACGTGCTACATTGGCCGGTACAAAGGGCTGCGATGCCGCGAGGCGGAGCGAATCCCAAAAAGCCGGTCCCGGTTCGGATTGGAGGCTGAAACTCGCCTCCATGAAGGCGGAGTTGCTAGTAATCGCGAATCAGCAACGTCGCGGTGAATACGTTCCCGGGCCTTGTACACACCGCCCGTCACACCACGAAAGTTGGCAATACCCGAAGCCGGTGGGCTAACCCTTTTAGGGAGGCAGCCGTCGAAGGTAGGGTTAATGATTGGGGTGAAGTCGTAACAAGGTAGCCGTAGCGGAAGCTGCGGCTGGATCACCTCCTTTCTAGGGATGCAGGAGCACTTTTACTCCTGCAGGCGCTGAGCTCGTCGATGTCGATCTCTCGAGATCTTCGTCCGATGCCTCGGTTCGCCTGGAAATAACGTCGACCTCGACGTAGCAGTCCGTACGCTGTTGAGTTTTGAGAGACCGTGCCGATGCTGTCGAAAGCACTGGGTTGCGGTCGTTCTCTGCAGGGCAGGCCGCCGGCCTGCGTGCACCTTGAAAACTCCATAGCGACAACACAACGTGTTCTTACTGATCAAGAGAACAAGAGCACACGGTGGATGCCTTGGCGCCAAGAGCCGATGAAGGACGTGGGCGGCTGCGATAAGCCCGGGGGAGATGCTGACCAATCACTGATCCCGGGATTTCCGAATGGGGAAACCTACGCGTGGTAATGCGCGCGTGTTCCCGCCTGAATACATAGGGCGGGTAATGGCAAGCTGGGGAACTGAAACATCTTAGTACCCAGAGGAAAGGAAAGAAACCTCGATTCCCTGAGTAGTGGCGAGCGAAAAGGGAAGAGCCCAAACCCAGACGATGTGATAGACGGCAGTCGTTGTCGTTGGGGGGTTGTAGGGCCTGTCTTGATCCGTCTGCCGGCGGGTCGGCGAGTTACAAAGTTATGCGTTAGTCGAAGTGAATGGAAATTCACACCGCAGAGGGTAATGGTCCCGTAGACGAAAGCGCATAGCCTCGCTTGACAGGTACCTGAGTACGGCCGGGCACGGGAAACCCGGTCGGAACCCGCGGGGACCACCCCGCAAGGCTAAGTACTCCTTGGCGACCGATAGTGAACTAGTACCGTGAGGGAAAGGTGAAAAGCACCCCGGAAGGGGAGTGAAATAGTACCTGAAACCGTGTGCTTACAAGCGGTCGGAGCAGGCTTTGTCCTGTGACGGCGTGCTTTTTGCATAACGAGCCAGCGAGTTACTCTTCAACGGCAAGGTTAAGGAAACGGAGCCGTAGCGAAAGCGAGTCTGAATAGGGCGCTTTAGTCGTTGGAGGTAGACCCGAAACTGAGTGATCTACCCATGGGCAGGTTGAAGCGGGGGTAAGACCCCGTGAAGGACCGAACCGACCTCGGTTGAAAACGGGGCGGATGACCTGTGGGTCGGAGTGAAAGGCTAATCAAACTCAGAGATATCTGGTTCTCCCCGAAATATATTTAGGTATAGCGTCACATGTTCAATACCGGTTGTAGAGCACTGTTTGGTCTAGGGGGCCTACCAGCTTACCGAAATCAGGCAAACTCCGAATGCCGGTATTCCAGAGTGTGGCAGTCAGACTGCGGGGGATAAGCTTCGTGGTCGAAAGGGAAACAGCCCGGACCGTCGGCTAAGGCCCCTAATTCCATGCTAAGTGGGAAACGATGTCCGATTGCACAGACAACCAGGATGTTGGCTTAGAAGCAGCCACCATTCAAAGAGTGCGTAACAGCTCACTGGTCAAGTGATCGGGCGCGGACAATGTAACGGGGCTCAAGCATGGAGCCGAAGCCACGGACTTCATGGGTCAAACCATGGAGTGGTAGGGGAGCGTTCCCATGCCGGCGAAGCGGCGGCGTAAGCCAGCCGTGGAGGCATGGGAAGTGAGAATGCTGGCATGAGTAACGAAAGAGGAGTGAGAAACTCCTCCACCGAATGCCTAAGGGTTCCTGAGTAAAGCTAATCTGCTCAGGGTTAGTCGGGACCTAAGCCGAGGCCGAAAGGCGTAGGCGATGGACAACAGGTTGATATTCCTGTACCACGTCCCCACCGCTATCACCAATGGCGGGACGGGGTAGGCTACGGAATCCCAGGCGATGGTCGTCCTGGGGTAACCGCGTAGGGCGGGTGATAGGGAAATCCGTCACCCATTAAGCCTGAGACGGGATGCCGAGCCCAGCGATGGGCGAAGTTCCTGAAGCCATGCCTCCTAGAAAAGCGTCTAGGGAGGTGGGACGTGCCCGTACCAAAACCGACACAGGTAGGCAGGTAGAGAATACCAAGGTGATCGGAAGAACTCTCGTTAAGGAACTCGGCAAAATGGTCCCGTAACTTCGGGAGAAGGGACGCCCCGGTAGGGTGACGCGGATTTACTCCGTCGAGCCTGAGGGGGCCGCAGTGAAACGGCCCAAGCGACTGTTTACCAAAAACACAGGTCTCTGCGAAGTCGTAAGACGACGTATAGGGGCTGACGCCTGCCCGGTGCCGGAAGGTCACGAGGAGAGGTTAGCCTTCGGGCGAAGCTTTGAATCCAAGCCCCGGTAAACGGCGGCGGTAACTATAACCGTCCTAAGGTAGCGAAATTCCTTGTCGGGTAAGTTCCGACCTGCACGAATGGCGTAACGACTTGGGCGCTGTCTCAACGAGAGATCCGGTGAAATTGTAGTCTCGGTGAAGATGCCGAGTACCCGTGGTTGGACGGAAAGACCCCGTGAACCTTTACTGCAGCTTTACGTTGAAGTCTGGTGTTCGTTGTCCAGGATAGGTGGGAGCCTTTGAAGCGGGAGCGCTAGCTCTGGTGGAGGCAACCTTGGGATACCACCCTTCGGATTCTGGGCTTCTAACCCGATGCCGTGATCCGGGTCGGGAACAGCGTGAGGTGGGCAGTTTGACTGGGGCGGTCGCCTCCTAAAATGTAACGGAGGCGCGCAATGGTTCCCTCAGCACGGTTGGAAATCGTGCGTAGAGCGCAAAGGCATAAGGGAGCTTGACTGCGAGACTGACAAGTCGAGCAGGGACGAAAGTCGGCCTTAGTGATCCGGCGGTTAAGAGTGGAATTGCCGTCGCTCAACGGATAAAAGGTACTCCGGGGATAACAGGCTTATCCTCCCCAAGAGTCCACATCGACGGGAGGGTTTGGCACCTCGATGTCGGCTCGTCGCATCCTGGGGCTGAAGCAGGTCCCAAGGGTTGGGCTGTTCGCCCATTAAAGCGGTACGCGAGCTGGGTTCAGAACGTCGTGAGACAGTTCGGTCCCTATCCACCATGGGCGCTGGAAGTTTGAGAGGAGTCGTCTCTAGTACGAGAGGACCGAGACGAACAGACCTCTGGTGTATCAGTTGTCCTGCCAAGGGCACTGCTGATTAGCCACGTCTGGATGGGATAACCGCTGAAAGCATCTAAGCGGGAAGCCCACCTCAAGATGAGACTTCCCATCCCCTCGAGGGAGTAAGGGCCGTGGAAGACCACCACGTTGATAGGCCGGCGGTGCAAGCGCAGCAATGCGTTCAGCTGACCGGTACTAATTGCCCGAGGTCTTGATTTAGAACACTTCGTGTATCGCTATGGAGTTTTGAGGGTGCGCCGAACGGCGGACTTTCGACAATTTCGGCGGTCATAGCGTCGGGGGTACACCTCTTCCCATTCCGAACAGAGAAGTTAAGCCCGACAGCGCCGATGGTACTCGGGGCGCAAGCCCCCGGGAGAGTAGGACGCCGCCGAATTACTTCAGAGGGGCCGCGAGAGCGGCCCCTCTCGTCGTTCTAGACTCCCGCGATGGAACTGCACGACGGCGAGCTCGTGTTGCGGCCGCTCGGGCTCGGCGATCTCGACGCGGTCGTGGACGCCTGCGGCGACCCGGAGATCCCGCGCTTCACCCTCCTCGTGCCGAGCCCCTACACGGAGGAGGACGGGCTCGAGTTCCTCACGCACGTCGAGCAGCAGTGGCGCGACGGCGCCGCCGAGCGGACGTTCGCGATCACGGCGGCAGGTGAGTTCCTGGGCGTCGTCGGCATCGGGCTCGAGACCGGGGTGCTCGGCTACTGGCTCAAGCGGGAAGCGCGAGGCCAGGGGTGGACGACGCGTGCGGTGATCGCCGTCGTCGCCTGGGCGCGGGGACAAGGAGTGACCGAGTTCTCCCTGACGACCCATCCCGACAACGTCGCGTCGCAGCGCGTCGCGCTGAAAGCCGGCTTCCGCGGAGATCGGACCGATCGACGAGCCTCGCGGCTTCCGCGACGGGACGACGACCGCAATCCTGTTCGAGCTAGCCGGTCAGGCGCAGTAGCCGCTCCTGCAGCGGCGGGTGCGTGACGAAGAGCGCCGCCAGGCCCTCCTCGGCGAACGGATTGACGGTGTACAGCGGCTCTGTCGCCGGGCTCGCCTGGAAGGAGACGAGATCGCTGGCGCGGTCGAGCTTGACCAGCGCGTCCGCGAGCCCGTCCACGGAACCGAGCGCAGACGACGCCATCCGGTCCGCCGCGAGCTCTCGCTTGGGCGAGAGGAGGAGGTGGACGAACGCGGCTGCGATCGGGCCGAGGATCGCGAGCAGCGCCCGTTCGAACCAGCCACCGATCCGGGAGAGGTCGACCAGGACGACGGCGAGCATGACGGCGGAGGTCTGCGTCAGGACGTCTCTGCGACGGACGTGCGCGAGCTCGTGCGCGATCACGGCCTCGAGCTCGGCGGGCGTCAGCGCACCGAGCAGGCCGGTGGAGAACGCGATCGACGAGCCGGCCGGCCCGCGCCCCGCGGCGAGCGCGCGCGGATACCCGTCGGGAATCAGGTAGAGCTTCGGCGGCACGACGCCGAGCTTGGCCGCGAGCGCATCCACCGTCGAGCGCAGCAGCGGATCCTCGGCGAGCGCGTACTCCCGCGCGCCGAGCATCCCGAGGAGCGCTCGATCCGCATAGGCGTAGACGGCGAGCGCGGCGAGCAGGGTGCAGAACACGAACACGGACGCCGTCTGCGGCCCGCCGAGCGCCCAGCCGAGCGCGCCGAAGAACCCGGCCAGGATCGTGACCACCAGCCACCACTTGGCGATGTTCAGAGCGGCTGCGAGCCGCATGGGCTAGGCGTCGTCGTCGCCGAGGCCGTCGCGGTCGTCGTCCCCGAGGCCGCGGGGTGGCCAGTCCGGCTCCGGTGCGTCGCAGCGGCTCGAGCAGTGCAGCGACGCGACGTTCTGGAGCGGCACGAGAATGTGGCCGTTCAGCTCGATGTGGGGGACGTCCTCGATCGAGCAGTAGGCGGTGAGAACACCTTCCTGATACTCGCCGCCGAAGAGGGCGACTTCGATCTGCTCGCCCTTGTACTTGTTCGTGTAGTCGTCCACGGGTCGCTCAGTCTATCTCCACGAATCCGTCGTCCCGAACGGCGAGCTTGTAGACGGCGCAGTTCGCCCAGCGCTCGACGCGCACGCCGAGTGCGTGATGCCAGAGCGTGTTCAGCGCCCCGCCGTGGGAGACGATCAGCACCTGCTCGCCGGGGTGGTTCGACGCGATCTCCTCGACGGCGGCGAGAACGCGTTGGCGAACCTCGTCGTCGCTCTCGCCGTCGTGGCGCGAGCCCTTCGGGAACGCGGAGATGTCCTCACGGGTCAGGCCCTCCCAGCTGCCGAAGGAGCGCTCGCGCAGCCTCGGATCGAGCTTCACGTCCAGCCCGTGCGTGGCCGCCACCGCCGCCGCTGTCGCCTGCGCACGGCTGAGGTCGCTGGAGTAGATCGCATCGAGGTCGACGTCGGTCAGCTCCTGCGCGAGGAACTGCGCCTGCTGCCGGCCGAGCTCGTTCAGCTCGATGTCGGACGAGCCCTGGATCCGGAACTCGCGGTTCCAGTCGGTCTCGCCGTGTCGTGCCAGAAGGAGGGTGGTCACCCCGCTACGCTAGCCGTCCGATGGATCTCGGCCTACAGGGGAAGGCGTGTCTCGTCACCGGCTCGACCGGCGGGATCGGCCTCGAGACGGCCAAGCTGCTCGCGGCCGAGGGCGCGCGCGTCGCGACGTGCGGACGGAGCGAGGCGCCCGGAGTCGGGGAGCACCTTCACGTTCGCGCCGACCTTTCCGAGCCGGACGCGCCGGCACGCGTCGTCGACGCCGCCACCGGCGAGCTCGGCGGGCTCGACGTTCTCGTCAACAACGTCGGCTTCGCGATCCACGCGCGCTTCTCCGAGGTCACCGACGAGGAGTGGGAGCAGATGTGGCAGCTGAACGTGATGAGCTTCGTGCGGACGACCCGCGCCGCGCTGCCGGCTTTGGTCGCGAGCAGCGGCTCGATCGTCAACGTCTCGTCGACGGCCGGCAAGCGTCCCTCCGTCGGGATGCCGCACTACTCGGTGACGAAGGCTGCGGTGCTGTCGCTCTCGCGCCTCGTCGCCGACACGTACGCGGCCGACGGGATCCGCTGCAACGCCGTCACGCCCGGGCCGACCGCGACGGACGCCTGGCTGGGAGAGGGCGGCCTCGCCGACCAGCAGGGCGAGCGCGACGACGTGCTCGCCAAGGTTGGCGCTGGACGGCCTCTGGGAAGGCTGGCCGAGCCGGAGGAGATCGCCGCCGTGATCGCGTTTCTCGCCTCCGAGCGCGCCTCGTACGTCACGGGCGCGGCCTGGTCCGCAGACGGCGGCACCGTCCCGATCATCCTCTGAGCATGCCTCGCGACTTCGTCATCGTCGAGTGGGACGATCCCGGCGGCACCGAGTGGATCGCGCCGTTCCACGTCCATCACGCCGACGACGAGGCCTGGCACGTGCTCGCGGGCAGTCTCCGCTTTCGCGTCGGAGAAGAAACGGTCGACGCACCTGCCGGGACGACGGTCTTCGTCGAGAAGGGGACGCCGCACGCCTACGGCAACCCCTCGCCGGCGCCCGCGCGCTACCTCCTCGTGATGACGCCGAGGATCGAGCAGCTGATCGCCCGCCTGCACGACGGCGACTGGAGTGACGTGCACGAGCTCTTCCGCGAGTACGAGTCGGAGCTGCTCCCGCCACCTGCGCAATCCTGAGCGGCGACTACGCTTGAGGCGTGCCCGACCTCGCCGGACGAGTCGCTGACGCCTTCGAGGCTCGCGTGCGCGCGGCCGAGGACGAGCTGCTGTCACCGCTCGCCGTCCGCTCGTACGAGACGCGGGGGAGACTGCGGGAGGAAGAGGAGTGCGGGATCAGGACGCCCGTTCCAGCGCGACCGCGACCGGATCGTGCACTCGAAGCCGTTCCGCCGCCTCAAGGGCAAGACGCAGGTCTTCATCGACCCCGCCGGCGACCACTACCGGACGCGGATCACGCACACGCTCGAGACCACCGGCATCGCCCGCGTCGTCGCGCGCGCGCTGCGGCTGAACGAGGATCTGACGGAGGCGATCGGGCTCGGCCACGACATGGGCCACCCGCCCTTCGGGCACGCGGGCGAGGAGCAGCTCGACGCGTGCCTGCGCGAGCACTTCGGCTCCGGCTTCCGGCACAACGAGCAGTCGCTGCGGATCGCCGAGGAGCTCAACCTGACCGCGGAGGTGCGCGACGGGATCCTCACGCACACAGGCGAGCAGGAGCCCGCGACGCTGGAAGGGAAGATCGTCCGGCTCGTCGACCGGGTCGCCTACATCAACCATGACATCGACGACGCGATCCGGTGGGGGATGCTCGTGCCCGACGACCTCCCGCGCACCGAGATCGAGCTGCTCGGCGACACCGGCTCGAAGCGGATCGACGCGCTCGTGCACGATCTGATCGAGAGCTCCGAGGCGGCGGGCGACATCGTCCAGAGCGACGACGTCGGCGCCGCCATGCTGGCGCTCCGTGCCTTCATGTTCGAGCGGGTCTACCTCGGCGAGCACGCGCGCGAGGAGCACGTGCGCGCCCACGAGACGATCGGCCGCATCTTCACCCACCTCGTCGACCGCGGCGACTCCGAGGACGAGATCCGCGCGTTCGTCTCCGGCATGACCGACCGCTTCGCACTGTCGTACGCTGAGCGGATCTAGTGGCCCGGATCAAGGAGTCGTCGGTCAGAGAGGTCGTCTCCGCGTCCGACATGGTGGAGGTCGTCTCCGGGCGCACGGCGCTGCGGAAGGCCGGCGCGCGCTACTCCGGTCGCTGCCCGTTCCACGAGGAGCGTACGCCGAGCTTCTCGGTCAACCCGGCCGACAAGCTCTACCACTGCTTCGGCTGCGGCAAGGGCGGGGACGTGATCACGTTCGTCCGCGAGACCGAGAACCTCGACTTCGCCGGCGCGGTCGAGTGGCTGGCCGAGCGGTTCCGCGTCACGCTCGAGTACGAGGAGACGTCGCCGCAGCAGGAGGAGTCGCGGAAGCGCCGTGACCGGCTCCACGCGGTGCTCGACCAGGCGGCCTCGTTCTACGAGCGCTACCTCTGGGAGGCGGCGGCCGGCGTCCCCGTGCGCGAGTACCTCGAGAGCCGCGGCCTCGGCGAGGCGGTCTGCCGCGAGTTCCGCCTCGGTCTCTCACCCGGCACGGGTCTCGCCCAGAAGGCGCGCGAGAAGGGCTTCACCGCCGAGGAGCTGCGCGGCGCCGGGCTCACGAACGTGCGCGGCAACGACTACTTCCCGCAGCGGTTGATGTTCCCGCTCGCGGACGCGCGCGGCCGAGTCGTCGGCTTCCAGGCGCGCAAGCTGCACGACGACGATCCGCTCCGGGGCAAGTACGTGAACTCGCCCGAAGGGGAGCTCTTCCACAAGTCGGCGATCCTCTACGGCCTCGATCTCGCACGCACGGAGATCGCGAAGCAGGAGCGGGCCGTCGTCGTCGAGGGAAACACCGATGTGATCGCACTGCGTCAGGCCGGGTTCGAGCCGGTCGTGGCCTCGATGGGGACCGCGCTGACCGAGCGTCAGCTGAAGGAGCTGCAGCGGCTGACGCGGCGGCTCTACCTCTGCTTCGACTCCGACGCGGCCGGCGAGGATGCGACGCTGCGGGGGATGGAGCTCGCGGCCACGCTGGGCTTCGACGTGCGGGTCGTCACGCTGCCGAAGGGCCAGGACCCGGCCGACGCGCCCGCGGGCTTCGAACAGCGCCTCGGCGGTGCGTCCAGCTACGTCGTCCATCGTGTCCGGCTCGAGCTCGAGCGCACGCCCGGACCGGCAGGAGGCGTTCGTCCGCGCGCGGGAGGTGCTCGCAAAGGTCGAGGACTCACCCGAGCGCCAGGACGCGCTGCGGCTGCTCGCGGACACGCTCGACCTGCCGCGGGAGACGCTGGCCGGACTGGGGGCGAAGACGCAGGACGGCGGCCGTCCCGCTCCGGTCGAGCTCTCGCCGGCGATGCTGGAGAAGGGCGAGCAGCTCGAGCGGCGGGTCCTCGCCGCCTGCGTCCTCCACCCGACGCTCGTGACGCTCCTCGCGGAGCTGTCGGCCGACCACTTCGACTCTGAGCTCCACCGGCGTTTCCGGGCGTTCCTGGTCGACGGGGGCGAGGAGGACGACGCGCTCGTGGCGCTGCGTGCCGAGCTCGATGCGCGCGCCGCCCGCGAGGCGCTCGACGAGCGAACCGGCAAGGAGCTGCTGCTCAACCTGCGTGCTCGCCGATTGCGTCGTGAGCTCGCAAGCGCGGAGCTCGAGCGGGTGAAGGAGTTGCAGGCGGCACTGGCGAAGCTGACAGAGGCTGCGCAGGAGATTCACTGACTTCAGGTACTGCCAGGCGTCAAGTTTTGCCCTGCTAGGGTCGATCCTCCAGGTAGCACCGCAGACCCCCGAACGACCTGTTCAGCCGCCTGAATGGATGTCCTGAGCCGTTCACTTGCCGTCCTTGCGCTCGTCTGCGCCATCGCCGCGGGCACCGTCGGCTCGACGGCGTCGACAGCTCACGCGACGACCGCAGCGGGCGACTGTTCACCCGGGTCGGACTGGGGGACGCTACGGGCCGACTTCGCCGCGCAGACCGTCGACCTCGTCAATGCGCACCGCGCCACGCTCGGGCTGAGCCAACTCGCCGTCGGTTCGGCTCTCCAGGCCTCGGCGGTCTGGAAGGCGCGCCACATGGCGAAGTACGGCTACATGGCGCATGACGACCCGGCGCCGCCCGTCTCGCGCAGCACGGGCGAGCGTATGGCCGCCTGCGGGGTCACAGGCAGTTGGGGCGAGAACATCGCCGCAGGGTTCCCGTCGCCCGCGTCCGTCGTCAACGGCTGGCTCAACTCGCCCGGGCATCGTGCGAACATCGAGAACCCGAACTACGTCTCGATGGGCTCCGGCGCCGCGGCGAGCGCCTCGGGTCAGCTCTACTGGGCGCACACGTTCTCCTCGAGCGGGAGCGGGTCCGCGCCGCCTCCGCCTCCGCCTCCGCCTCCGCCGCCTCCGCCTCCGCCGACGACACCGTCGCCACCCCCGACGACGGCGCCGGTCCCCGCACCGTCTCCGCCGCAGCCCGGCCCGAATCCACCGGCGCAGCCCGGCACTCCCGGTACCGGTCAGCCGGCTCCGAAGACGGCCTCCGCTGCGAACCCGCTCAGCTTCCGCCAGTTGACGCTCACTCCGAGGCGGCCGGCCGCGGGGCATGTGCTCGGGAGCAAGGTCGTCGTGCTGAAGCGCGGAGCGAGGCTGAAGACGGGCCACGTCTTCTGCAGCGCACGGCTCAACGGCCGTCCGCTCAAGGTGCTGACGCGCCGCCTGCGTGCAGGCTCGGCGGTGTGCGCTTGGCGGCTGCCGCCGGACGCCCGCGGCTCGATGGTCAGCGCGACCGTCGTCGTGCAGCAGGGCCGCCTGCGCGCGCAGACGCCGTTCCGCGCCAAGATCTCCTGATCGCCCGCGCCACGGCGGTGGCCGGGGCTAAAGGATAAGGCGGTAGTGCCGATAGCGAGACGGTGTTCTCGCTCGTTCGATCAGTGGTCGTGGTCGCAGCGGCCGTTCTGCTGCTCGTCCTCCCGGGCCAGATCAGCCCCGCAGCCGGCACTCCGGCAGTCGAGGCGACTGCGCACATCGTCGGCCCGGTGCGCAAGCCGATCAAGCTGAATGCGACGAAGCCCAGCAAGCCCAAGGCGAAGCCGCGGCCCGTCGCAGCGGACACGACACTTCCGAACGACCCGCTCTGGCGCGACTCCTGGTCGCTCGCCAAGGTTCATGCCCCGGCCGCCTGGCGCGTGACGCGCGGCGCTGCGGACACCGTCGTCGCCGTGCTCGACACCGGGATCGATCGCAACCACCCCGACCTGCAGGGCTCGTTCGTCGACGGGTGGGACGCCGTCAACGAGGACGCCGACCCGGACGACGACCACGGGCATGGGACGCTCGTGGCCGGCGTGATCGCCGCCCGCTCGAACAACGGGATCGGCGGCGTCGGAGCCTGCTCGCACTGCTCCCTGATGCCCGTCAAGGTGATCGCCGGAAACGGTTCGGGAACGGCGGAGGACATCGCCGAGGGGATCGTCTGGGCGGCCGATCACGGAGCGCGCGTGATCAACATGAGCTTCGTCATGTCCGGCCCCGACGCCGGCGTGGCGGCCGCACTCGAGCACGCTCGCTCGAAGGGCGTCCTGATCGTCGCAGCCGCCGGCAACAACGGCAGCGCCGACGTCACGTTCCCCGCGGGGCAGCCGGGCGTCGTCAGCGTCACCGGCACCGACTCGGCAGACGGCCGCTACGAGTGGGCCACCTACGGCAACTGGGTCACGCTGGCCGCTCCCGGCTGCAGCCAGTCGACGCAGGCGGGTGGGGGCTACGCGGACTTCTGCGGTACCTCGTCGGCCGCGGCCTTCACCTCGGGCGTCGCTGCGCTGGCGCGCTCCGCCGCGCGCGATGCGTCAGTGGATCGGATCGTCAGCGCATTGTCCTCCGGCGCCGTTCGCGTCGGCGACTTCGTGGCCACCGGCCGACTCGATGCCGCGGCGACTGCAACGGCGCTCTCCGCTAGTTGCTGCGGTCCTGCTGTCCCTGCCGACAGCCGTCCTGACCGTCCTGAACCGCGTCCTGACCGGCTTTGAAGTAGCTCGCCCACGCTCGGCCGACGACGGCGGCGACGCCCTCGGGCGACGTGTCGGCCGCCTTGTACTTCGACGCCAGTAGCGCGTCCTCGGTCGACGCACACTCGCTGTACGCGCGCTCGTAGACGGTGATCTGCACCGCCCTCGGCGTCCTCCCGGTCGACGAGCGGATACGGGTCGGGCTCGGCCTGGGTGACGACGGCCGTCGTCGTCGCGCTCTCGTCGTCGCCGGTGAGGCGGTCCGCCGACCCGACGCCGATGAGCACGCCGAGCGCGAGGAGAAGCCCGACGGCGATGGAGATACGGCGTACCCGGCTGCTCACGTGTGAATCCCCCCAGTTGTCTGTGAACGAGTGGCGCGTGGCTGCGGGAGCCACGATAGAGGAGGGGCCCGCGATGCGGGCCCCTCCTCGTTACCGGTGGTTCGAGTAGCGCTAGCGAGCCAGCGAGACCCTGACCGTCCGGACGTGCTTGCTGACCTGCAGGTTGGCGACGCGGACAGCCGCGTTCGTGCGAATGGTGCGCACGACCGGCTTCGTCGCCTTCCCGGTCCGCATCACGAGCGTGATCCGGACCTTGGCCTGCTTGGCCGCGCCGTTGACGCGCACGACCAGGTACCGCTTGCCACCCTGGAAGACGAGGCGCGCGGACGTCAGCTTGAGAGCTGCCGCCTTTGCGGTCGGCTTCTGAGCGGCCGGCGCCTGCAGCTGCGGGCACCGGGTTGCCGGCGAGGCTCACGACCGTGGCGGTCGAGGCCGTCGACGCGGGCGTGCTGCGACCGCTGCTGCGGCGTCACCGCGCGGCGGGGTGACACCGGCGGTCGGCGTCGGGATCGGCGTGCCGCCGTCCGTCGGGGCGACGCAGGTCGGCGCCGTCCGTCGGGAGCGTGGTGCCGTTACCGGCGAACCGGAGGCAGCGAACACGCTGGACGCCGAAGCCGCCGTTGCGGGTGCCGATGTTCTCGGCATCCACGTCGACGAGACCCGGCAGCGTGCTCTTGATCTCGATGCCTGCCTGGCCGAGAGCGTTCGTCCGGATGACGACCTCGTCCGTCGGACGCCGACACGACGGTCTGACCGACGCGTGTCGTAACCACCGAAGGCGATCGCCGGCCGGAATGATCAGGCCACGCGGCTCGCGGGTGAACGAGACCTCGGCGCCCGAGACGGGGTTACCGCGGATGTCGCGGATGACCTCGACGCAGAACGCCTCGATCGGCGACTTCGCGACGCAGTCGAGGCTCTTGCCGGCCAGCTCGAACACGTTCTTCGTCAGCGTGTTGCTGAGGCGAGGATCGTTGAACGTCAGCTGGTACGGGTCGAGTGCCTCGGCCGAGATCGTCGCCGAGCCGAGCAGTGCAGCCGGTCCGACCTCACCGAGGTCGCAGCGGCCGTTCGAGTCCGGAGTCAGCGTTGCGCCGGCATCCGGGTTGAACTGCAGGATCGCCTCGCCGTGCTCATCCGTGTACACGGTCGCGGAGTCGATACCGGTCGGCCGCGGGATGAACGTCCCGTCGCCGAACTGACCGGTTCCACCCACGTCGCGGCACGCGTTGAACCCGTTGCGCCGCGTGGTGTTCAGGAAGTCCCAGTAGTGATAACCGCGGACGCCCTGGTTGAGGATTCCCTCGGTCTGGTAACCCGGGAAGTTGTTGGCGATCGGTCCCGTCGTTCCGGAGGACGTGTAGCCCGGCCGGATCTGCGAGAAGTCGCCCGGCAGTGCCGACACGTAGAACGGCGCATAGAGGTTATGCGCGTTGTTCGGGAACAGCAGCCGATGCAGAGCCGGTCCTGTTGCGGCTGTAGAGCACGTGCTTGTCAGCCGCGACGAGGGCGCCGACGGTGCCCGTCAGGTTGACGTCGATCCGGGCAGCCGGCATCGGTGCGTCGCCGGCGTCCAGCTTGCCGTCAGGCAGGAACGACGTGTCCGGCCTGGCGGGATCGAACGGACCGAACGGTCTCGCCGTTGAGGAGGCCCGTCCCGCCGATGACGCGCGAGAAGCGGCCGACCTCATTGCCGCCGAGGCAGTTGTCGACTGCGTCGATCGCAGCGACGCCACCGCACATGCTCGTTGCGGTGTGACCCTCGGTTGCGAGGTCGTCGTCGTGGATGTCCCACGCCGACGGGTTGTACCCGCCGAGATCGAACGCGTACCGGCCGGCAAGCGATGCCCAGTCGGCGGGAAGCGTCCGAGCGGCGCCATGGAGGTCAGTGAACGAGCCGGTGACCCGCGCGCGGATCAGGCCGTTCGTGTACTTCCCACCAGCGGGCGTGAAGTTCCCGTCGCCGAGCGGATCGCCAACGGCGTAGCCCGGGAAGGCCGTGCTGCTGAGCTCCGTCAGGACCGGGGCGCTCATGTCGAGCCAGATGACGAGGAAGTCGTGCTTGAGCACGGGGCTACCAGGGGTGCCCTCGTTGCCGTCGACAGCCATCTTGATCCGGGTCATGCCCGGGTTCACCGAGTCGACGTCGATCGCCCAACAGGTGCGATCGGCCTGCTCGCCGCCGCCGGCGAAGTCGCCGGTGCGCCGGTCGGTGTCGTCGAAGAAGACCGGGTCACGCAGATCACCGCTGCGCTGCCGGACGGAGGAGTCGACGATGGCCCACTCGGCACTCGTCCCTTCCCACTCGCCCTTCGGATCGTCGATGCACTTGACGAGGCGAATCTCCTCGCCGGCCCATGCGACGTACGGGATGTTGGTCTCCATCGGGTCGCCCGCGGCGAACCACGGCGCCCGTGTACCCCCTGCCGACGCGGTGCTCGCCATCGCCAGGACGCCGAGCGCCCCGAGCGAAGCGAGTACCAGCACCAGCTTCAGTTTTGTACGCATATTGGTGTTTCCCCCACTCGTAGATACCCAAAGGATGTGTTGCTGATGAACCTGACACAGCTCTGACCATCGGTTCGGCCTCTCCCCGTGCGTCCTCCTTTCCGGTCAGTCCTAGTCGGCGAACTAGCTGGTTACGCAACACTTGGTTCTAAACCCTGAGGGGTCTCGAAGCAAGGGTGTCGCGGGTAGGTTTCAGGTCAGGAAATGTTGGCCGCAGAACAGTAAAACCCACCCGAAACCGAGGTTTAAAAGGCCACAGGACCCCGACATCGGGCGGTCTTTGCCGGAACACCTTCCGTCCGGCCGGATTTCGTTTCTACACTGCGGGCCGGATGATGCGGCGACTGCTCATGGGCCTGGCGACGCTTGCGCTCACGGGCAGTGCGGGCGCCGCGGTCCAGCCGAACGATCCCGTCTGGGCCGATCAGCCGGGCCCACGGCAGATCGGGCTGCCGCAGGTGTGGGAGACGACGACCGGCGATCCGAGCGTCGTGATCGCCACGATCGACACCGGCGCCAACGTGATCCCGGATCTCCAGGACGCGTTCGTCCCGGGCTACGACTTCGTCGACAACGACTACGAGCCCCAGGACACGCACGGTCACGGCTCCCGCGTCGCCAGCGTGATCGCCGCGCGCGGCAACAACCAGATCGGGATGGCGGGGCACTGCTGGGGCTGCCGGGTGATGCCGATCCGGGTGAGCGCGAACGGCTCGGCCAGTCCCGGCCGGATCGCCGCCGGGATCCGGTATGCGGTCGACGCCGGCGCGCGGATCATCAACGTCAGCCTGAGCCATCCGGGCAGCCCCGACGCCGCGGAGGCGGCGGCCGTGAAGTACGCGATCGACCGCGACGTGATCGTGGTCGCGTCGGCCGGGAACGCCGGCACGGAAGCGCCGCACGTATCCAGGGGCGTACCCCGGCGTTCTCGCCGTGGGAGCGACGGACGATCTCGACGCCCTCTACTTCTGGTCGAGCTTCGGTCCCTGGGTGAGCCTGACGGCCCCGGGGTGCCAGATGGTCGAGGACGTGTCGACGCCGCCCGGCACGATCTGCGGCACCTCGTTCACGCCCGCCGTGGTGGCCGCAGTCGCGGGCCTGATCCTCTCGCGGAATCCGAGTCTCACCGGCAGCCAGGTCGTCGCGGCGCTTCGCGTGACCGCCAGGCCGGTGGTGGGCGTCGCCTACGGCCGGGTCGATCCCGTCGCCGCGTTCCGCTGGCTCGGCCTGCTGAGCACCGCGGCCCCGGCAGCGGCGACGCCGCCGGTCACGTCGACACCTCGGGTGCCGACGCCGGCGCCGGGCCAGCTCTTCACCAGGCAGACGCTCTTCGAGACGGGCACGTTCAAACGGGGGTTCCGCTCGACCTTCCGGGTCGGGAAGGGGCGGTTCGAGCTGCAGCTGCTCACGCCGCTCGCGTCCTCATGCTCGCTCTCGCTCAACTCGGCGCGCGAGCTCACAGTCGCCGCGCCCGCCGTCAAGAATCTGATCAGCCTCTCCGTCCGGGTCACTGCCGGCCGGTACACCGCGGAGGTTCAGTGCCGCGGTGCCCGGACTCGGCAGTACTCGTTGGGTGTCATCGCGATGTTTCCCCGTACCTTCCGGTAACGCCCCTCGGCCGCGTCCGCGGGCTGCGGAGCGGAACGAGCGCGCGTGAGACGCCGCCGTTCCCCGAGCCTTCGGACATCGCTTCCCCGGAGTCGGGCTCGACCACCACGTCGAGGATCCCGCTCTCACGCGCCCAGCGCGCCGCCTCGAAGCGGCTGCGGACGCCGAGCTTGCGGTAGATGTTCGCGAGGTGGAACTTCACCGTCTGGTCGGCGACCCAGAGGATCTCCGCGACCTGGCGGTTCGAGCGTCCTCCTGAGACGAGCTGGAGGATCTCGAGCTCGCGGCGGGTCAGCTTGGCGAGCAGCTGGTTGTCCGTCGTCGGGACCGGACGCTCCTGCGGCCGTGCCAGGAAGACGGACGGCTCGAACGCCTGCCGGATCGCCGTGGCGATCGCGTCCGGGTCGGACGTCTTCAGCACGTACGCAGCCGCGCCGCTGTCGAACGCGGCGTCGATGACACAGCGATCGGCTGTCCCCGAGAGGACGATCACCGTCAGCTTCGGACAGCGGTTGCGCCCGCTCGAGATCATCCGCAGTGCGGCCTCGTGGCCCTCCGCGAGATCGATCTCCATCACGAGCAGGTCGGGCTGGTGCTCCTGCAGGAGCGTCTCGGCCGTTCTCGTCGACGTCGCCGCACCGACCAGGTCGATGTCGAAGCGAGCCAGCAGCGTCGCGAGCGCGGTGTGACACAGCGGATGTGGGTCGAGCGCGACTGCCTTCCTGCGTGGTCTATCGAACGATTCGTCGTTCATCAATCCTCCATACCTTCTTCCAGGACATCTGCCCTCTCCTTGAACACGACTCACAGCCGGCCATGGATCTTCCCGGCCGGCGGCTTTTGGAATCGTGGAGGGGGCTATCCGGGTCGAGCGGTGGGAGGAGCTGCGATCACGCCGTGCGGACGCGTGCTGGGCACGCGGACGCGGGCGAACCGGAACGGCAGCGGCACCCGCAAGGGGGCTGCCGCAACCGCGAACAGGCGGGACGACGAAGCCGATCCGGGCGAGCCGCTGAAGCCGTCGTTGGCGACGCCCTGACCGGAGTTGCCGAAGGGGATGGTCGGTCGTACCTCTGCCACCGTGTGTTTCTTGGCGGCCTTCGACGCCGGCGGCGGCCGTGCGTCGACACTTCGGCTCGTCACCCGGGCGACCCGCTCGATGGCGGCCCGCACCTCCTGGCTGGGCGAGGCGGTGAAGGTGGCACGCAGAACGGCGAACGCACGTGCCTCGACGCAGCGATCCGAAAGCGGCACGCGGGCGGCAGGCCGGGCGCAGGTTCCCCGGACGAGCTGCTTGCCGATGGCGCGCGCCTTGCGGATCGACCGGACGGTCGTGACCGCCGGCTCCTCGGCGGGGAGCAAGGAGATGCCGGCGCGCGGCCGGAAGCTGACGATCAGGGCGGTCGCCGCGCTCGCGGCCTCGGCGCTCGCCGCCTCGGACGGCGCGGGCTCGGCGGCCTGCTCGACCTGGAGGGTGATCGTGGGGTTTGCCGGCGCCGCCGCTGCGGGCGCGGCGGGCTGAGGCGCGGGGGCGGCCGGAGCAGCGGCGGCGGGCGCCGCAGGCGGAGCTGCCGGCTCGAGCTTGACCGCGTCCTTCGGCACCGCTGCCGGCTCGCTCGTGGCGGGTGCGGTCTCGGCCGGCGTGGTCGCGGAGGGCGTGCCGCTCGAGGGGGTGCTGCTCGAAGGCGTGCTCTCAGGGGCGGGCTCGGTGCTCGCCGGCTTGGTGTCCGCCGCCGGCGTCGCGTCGGGCTTCGTCTCGGGCTCCGTGGCGGCCGGTGTGGGCGTCGCGTCCGCAGGCGCGGACTGAGTGCCGGTGTGCTCGGTCGCGGTCGTTGTGGAGGGTGTCTCTGCGGTCGCCGTCTCGGCGGGAGCGGCCTCGGCAGACGCCGACGGCGCAGCCTCCTCGGCGAACGCAGGCATTGCCTGCCCGAGCGCGACCGCAGCAGTCGCGACGAACGCGACGCCGAGACGCGCTACACCAACCAACCGATTCCCCCTTGCCGCCAACGGAGTCTCCTCTAGGTGACCGAATGGCCCCCACGTTCTTACCGCAGTTTGTTCGTCCGAGCAAGGGAACTCTCTCATACGAAAGACCCCGGTGGGGCCGGGGTCTTTCGTTCCTTTGGATCTACGAGCGGAGGAAACAAAAGTTGCCTCCGAGTTGCAGTATCGGCAGCGACCCCGGACGGCATGAGCGACGCCTCTCCTCCCGGGTAGGTTTTCTGCGCCAACCTTTTTTTCGAACCGTAATCGTGGTACACCAAGGCGACGTGCTTGGGGGAGGCTTGAGATGACGCGCGCGAACGTTCGCCGGCTCGGCGCCGCCGGGGTGCTCCTCGTGCTGCCTGATCGCGCTTCCCGGGCAGGCCGGCGCCGACGACGCGCAGAAGCTTTCGATCACCGGACCGGCGACGGTCAACGAGGGCGCGACGGCGACGTACACGGTCAGCCTGACCGACGGCACGGACGCCGACGCGACGGTCAAGTTCAACGCGGCCCCGAGCGGGCCGACGAGCTGCCGGCGACTACGCGATCACGCCGGACACGCTGACCGTGCCCAAGGGCGGCAGCAAGACGTTCACGGTCCAGGCGACCCAGGACACGACGGACGAGGTCAACGAGCCGTTCATCGTTTCGCTCTCGGACCCGGAGCGCGCGACGCTGGATGCCGCAGCGACGTCGGTGACGACGACGATCATCGACGACGACACGCCGGCGCTCTCGATCAACAACGGGTCGTCGCCGAACGAGGGCGACGCCGGCCGCTTCACGATCTCGCTGTCGCAGCCCGCGGCGAGCAACGTCACGGTCAACTACGCCACTGCGAACGGGAGCGCCGTCGCGCCGGGCGACTACACCGCGGCGTCGGCGACGGTCCTGACGTTCACGCCGGGCCAGACGACGAAGACCGTCGACGTCCCGACGATCGACGAGACGCCCGCGCTGAACGAGAACAACGAGACCTTCACGCTCAACCTGTCGAACGCCTCGGCCAACGTGAACGTGTCCGATGCCACGGGCACCGGCACGATCAACGACGACGACGCGGAGCCGTCGATCAAGTCGATCGCGGACGTCACGGTCACCGAGGGCAACACGGGCACCGTCGACGCCGTCATGACGGTCGAGCTGACGGCCGCGAGCGGGAAGACGATCACCGTGCTCTACACGACGGCGCCGGGCACGGCGACCGACGCGGCGCCGGCGGACTACCAGCCGCTCAGCGGCAGCCTCGTCTACGCGCCGGGGCAGACCGAGCAAGACGATCACGGTGAAGGTGATCGGCGACACCCTCTTCGAGCCGAACGAGAAGTTCTCCGTCGCCCTCACCGACCCGGACAACGCCGGGCCGGAGCCGGACAACCGGGGCGAGATCACGATCACCGACGACGACTCGACGCCGATGCCGACCGTGAACAACCCGTCGGTCGCCGAGGGCAACTCCGGGCTGACCGACCTCGCCTTCGACGTGACGCTGCCCTGCCCGCGCTCCGCGGTCACCTTCAACTACCGCACCGTCGCGGATACGGCGACGGCGTCGGACTTCACCGAGGTCGGCGGCGCCCCGCTCGTCTTCAACTCGTGCGGCGCGGGACGCCGTCGACGGTGCTGAAGTCACGATCAAGGTCAAGGGCGACACGCTGGACGAGCTCAACGAGTCGTTCAAGCTCGAGCTGCTGAATCCGACCACCGGGGCGGTCGTCAGGACGGCGACCGGGACGATCACGAACGACGACAACAACTCGAAGCTCTCGATCGGCGACGCCTCCGCCGACGAGCCGGGGACGCATGACGTTCACCGTCACGCTCTCACCGGCGAGCGGGCGCGAGGTCAAGGTCAACTGGGCGACCGCGGACGGCACCGCGACGGCGGGCAGCGACTACACCGCCGGCAGCGGGAGCTGACCTTCGCTCCGGGCGAGACGGCGAAGACGATCGACGTCGCCGTCCTCGGGCGACGCGGTCACCGAGGACGAACGAGACGCTGAAGGTCGTGCTCTCGGGCCCGTCGGCGTCCCGCCGGCAACGTCCTCGACGGCGAGGGCGCCGGGACGATCGTCGACAAGAACGCACCGCCCTTCGCTGTCGATCAGCGACACGACTCGGGAGGGAGGGCGGCGGCGCCACCTTCACGGTCACGCTCGCGGGCACGACGCTGCGGACGGTCACGGTCAGCTTCAACACCGACCGACGGCACGGCGAAGGCCGGCTCCGACTACGCGGCGCGCACCGGCACGCTCACGTTCGAGCCGGGCGAGAAGTCGAAGACGATCGCCGTCTCGATCGTCGACGACACGGAGGCCGAGCCCGTCGAGGAGTTCTTCGTCGTGATCGGCGACGCCGTCAACGCGACGATCACGAAGAACCGCGGCGAGGGATCGATCGAGGCCAGCGACCGCCCGGACGCGCCGCCGACGACCGATCCGACGAACCGACCACCAGCCCCCGGTCGCCAAGCCGGCCTCGGTGCTCGTGCCGCGGATGATCCTCGGCCCGCGCACGGTCTCGATCGGCGTCAACGGGATGGCCCGGATGCTCGTCACCTGCCAGAAGCTCTCGCCGATCGGCTGCGCCGGCTCGGTCGAGCTCGAGCGCGCGACCAAGCCGCTGCTCAAGCTCGGCAAGAAGACGTTCACCGTCAAGAAGGGCGCGAAGGGCTACGCCTCGATCAAGCTCAACCTGAAGACGCTGAAGCTCCTGCAGAAGAACGGGACGATGCGGGCGAAGGTGATCGTGCTCGTCAAGACGAGCACGAAGACGATGAAGGTCTCGCCGGGGATCATCACGCTGAAGGCGACGCGGGCGCTCAAGAACGCCAAGCTCAAGCCGCCGGCGCCGTCGACGAAGGTCGTCGTCGACCCGTAAGACCGCGCGCGGCGCCGCTACAATTCCGCGGTCGTTCCCCGGTAGCTCAATTGGCAGAGCATTCGGCTGTTAACCGAAGGGTTGTTGGTTCGAGTCCAACCCGGGGAGTTCAGGGTCGAGCGGCCATGCGGAAACCGCATGGTTGTGCGGGTCAGACGTGCCAACGAGGTCGCGAAAGTGCAGACAGTGCCGTCCCCGGTGCTGTCCTCGGGCCGAGGTCGACGAAGCCGGGCTGTCCGACCGCGCAGGCACCGTCTCGGAGTGGACAACGAGCAGAACACGCGCTGCCGACTCTGCGGCGGAGTAGTCGATCCGAATGGCCCTGACGTGACCTTTGCCGTCGAGTACCTGAAAACGCACGCGATGGATACTGATACGTCCATCGGTACCCAGTACCTCGTCCGCGACGACGGCTACTTCCATCCTGGCTGCTCGCCCGCCGCGATGGGATGGCACGTGATGCTGCCCCCGATCTAGACACCGGCGCCCTGGCGGACGGGGTCAGCCTCCTGGCGATAACGATCGACGAACGAGCGAGTCACCCTCGATAGGGTGGCTGCGTCCCTGGCGGTGGCGGGAGCACGCCGGTTTTGCGGTCGGATTGTGTTTCTGGTGCCGAGATGAAAGGATCCACCTCCCTTGTACTCTGCGGCACAAGGGAGAAGGGGTTTCGGTTTTCCTCCAGTGTCATGAGGCCGATTGCGGCGGCACGACGTCATCCTCTCCGGACTCTAGTCGGGGGCCACCAGTCCCCTGCCAGTCGGATAGCCAAGTGTCCTCCAATTCGAAAGGATTTCAACATGCGGCTGAAGATGGTTTTTGTTGCGGCGGTTCTCGCCCTAGCGGTTTTCGTCCCCGTTGCCTCGGCGGAGAAGCCGATCAAAGTGCCAGCACCCTCCCCGGCCACGTTCACGGGGCAGTTCTGCGACGAGTTCATGGTGCAGCTGAACATCCTCGTAAGCGAAAACTTCGCGATCATTTTCGCCAACGGCAGAGAGTTCATCGGCGGCCGGTTGATCGTCGAAGCGGTCAATCTGGAAACGGGGAACGTCCGTCACCGTGAACGTCTCCGGGCCAGTCTTCATCGGCTCAGGTGGTGACCCGTTCATTCTCCGCGGCAACTCGCTTCTGTTCGCCGAAGCGGGCGACTTTGGACCAGGTGCGCCCGCAACACTGGTTGTCACCTCGGGCACCGTCACGTTCCGGGCGGATGTGCCGGGCTACACGCTGCAAGGTCGAAGCCGAAACCTCTGCGCTGAACTGGCGTAGAGCGATCTATCAACGCCGCTGACGCGGTGTCGGCTTCGGAGTTACAGCGAAGGGCGTCTTGGCAGGCGCCCTTCGCACTCCGCAATCGGGATGTCTCCCGGGGCGTCGTAGCCAGCTCGAGGATCCCCGTCCCGAAGGGCGCACCGAACTACGGGCCGTTGCTTCTGAACGAGCACGAATGGCGGCCAGCGCGACGGGCTTGATCCGTGAGACGCTGCGGTTGACCCAGTTGTGTCCTAGCTGGCGAGCTGGGGCGAAGCGATGCTGCCAGCTGACTTCTCCACGCTCGAGTTGAGTCCCCCGGCGGTTCTGAGTCCGCCGCCGGGGAGACTCCTCGGGGCTGATCAGCGAGCACCAGTGGCGGCGACGGGAACGACTGGATCCGCTCGGATAGACCCGATCGTGTCCTAGTGGGCGAGGTGAGGCAAGGCGATGCTGCCAGCGATGCTTCGTTTCAAGCTCATGTCTCGCCTAGGTCTAGCAGAGCCCCTCATTCGGCTCGCCCGCTCGGTCGAGCGCTCGAATCGCCGCGCCGCGAGCAAGCAGGTCGTGAGCAACAGCGATCTCGTTGCGCGACCTTCCGGCGAGATGGTCGCCCTCCCGGACTGACCCCTCGAGGTCGGCCTCGATCGAGGCCGACGAGCTCCCCTTCTCGATTCACTCGTAACGCCCGCGGGCATCACAGCCAGTGGTCGCCCCGGGGTACCCCAGGGACTAACGGCTAGGGGTCCGGGGCGACCGTGCCGGACTCTGCCCGCACGACTCCTCTGCGACTAGACCCATTCGTGTCCTAGCGGGCGAGACGGGCCGAGGCGATGCTGCCAGCTGACTTCTCCACGCTCGAGTTGAGTCCCCGGCGGTTCTGAGTCCGCCGCCGGGAGACTCCTTGGGCAGTGAGCTACGGCCGAGAGCCGGCCGCGGCACCGGGGCCGGCTCCTCTGACGCCACCCGACTCCGGTCATGACTACCCGAGCACTACCCATCCGGGCGATACGGCTCGAATCGGCTCGTTGCCACCATGGCTATCGGATAAGTCCTTGTTTCAGCCGGCGGGCGCGGTTCTCTCCTGACGGCTCAAGTTGGAGGTTAGGTGAATAGCAGTCAGTGGTCCCTGTCGGTGCTTGTCGCGCTGCTAGCGCGGCGCCGAGGGATGCGGCGCGGCCCAACCGTCGATCCCGGCCTCTTCGGCACCTAGCGACGACGAAGGAGCACAAGGCGCGAGCGTCGCGCACGGACCCTGCGTCGGCCGGCGGGGATCGTGCGGGACGCTCATCGCGAGCGGCTCGAACAAACGGATGGGCCACCGCAAGCGGCCCTCCGTCAACCGAAAGGAACAAGCGTGAAGCGAATCACCATGTTGCTGGTTCCGGCGCTGATCGTAAGCGTGATCGTCGGAGCGGCAGACGGGGCTACCAAGCCTCGCACCGTCAACCAGCTCTGCGGGTGGGTCGAGAAGGGCGGGAGCAAGGACACGTTCAACGACTTCTCGTTCGTCCGCAAGCACAAGAACGACCTGCGCTTCTGCCTCACGGGCGTGCCCGGAGTGGCGGGCGCGATCGGAGCGCAGGGTGAGGCCGGGATCGCCGGCGTCGCCGGAGCGAAGGGTGACACCGGGGCGACCGGCTCGACCGGAGCGGTCGGCGCGAAGGGTGCGACCGGCGAGGCCGGGGCGAAGGGCGACATCGGTCTGACCGGCGCGACCGGAGCGACCGGGCCGATCGGTCCGAAGGGGCGACGTCGGCGAGAAGGGCGACGTCGGCGCGACCGGTCCGCAGGGCATCCAGGGCATCCAGGGCCTGATCGGTCTCACCGGCCCGCAGGGTGAGCAGGGCATCATCGGTCTCACCGGCCCGCAGGGTCTCCAGGGCTTCATTGGCCTCCGCGGGTCTCACGGGTGCTCGCGGTGCTGACGGCCCGATGGGTCCGATTGGTCCCGGCGGTTCGATTGGTCCCGCCGGTCCGACCGGTGCCGCTGGCTCCATCGGCCCGATGGGGCCGCAGGGTCCCGCAGGCAAGGACGGCACCAACGGCGCGAACGGCGCGACCGGCCCCGCCGGTCCTGCTGGCCCCGCCGGTGCTGCCGGTGCTGTCGGTCCGAAGGGCGACTCGGGCAGCGCCGGTCCGACTGGTGCGACCGGCCCCGCCGGTTCCGTCGGTCCCGCCGGTCCGAAGGGCGACACAGGCGACGTCGGGCCTGCCGGTCCGGCAGGTGCTCGCGGCCTCGACGGACTCCCCGGCAAGGACGGTAAGGATGGGATCATCGGCTCGACGATCGTGACGGCTACCCAGACCGGCGCTGCTGGGCAGAAGACGACCACGGTTGTCTGCAAGGACGGGAAGTTCGCCATCTCGGGCGGCTTCGACGCGCAGGGCTCGGTCACGGCGTCGTTCCGGAACGCCGACGGGCACGGCTGGACGGTTGAGCAGTCGAGCGGCAACAGCGGCTCGCTGACGGTCTACGCCTACTGCATCGGCTAAGGACGGATCGCAGGGCGGGGGGCTTCGGCTCCCCGCCCTTAGTGTTCGACGCTGTCCGCCGCGCGCTCAATCTCGCTGGCGCGCACACGAGAAGCGACGAGCGTCCACGCCGGTGAGCCTGTAACGGGACGACCAGCGGGCGGCTACGCGGTGACTCGCGGAACGCCACCGGTCTTCGCGGCGGCGGGGAGGAGATGTGTCGACTATCGCTCTGCGCGACGTCGACGGTGATGTCGATCGCGCTCTGGAGCTCTTCGGCATCGCCATCCACGATGTAGGCGAACACACCGCGCTTCGAGGCTTCGCGCACGTATCCCGGGTCCTTCGCTGACAGCAAAGCGATCACAGGGCAGGAGGCCTCACGGACGATCTCAGCGATCAGACCGAGCGCGTGCTCCGAGCTCAGTCCGAGCCCGACGAGGGCCACGTCTGGCCGTTCCCTCTCGGTCGCGGCGCCTACTTCCTTGACGTAGATCTCACGCGCGATCACGTCGTGGCCCAGCCCTGTCACGACCTGCGCCAGCAGCTCGAGCCGTTCGCGCTTCTCATTCGCGATCAGAACGCGGAGATGTTGCGGCTCGGTCTCCATCATTCCAGTGCGTTCTCGGCGCTCCTACGAGCACTGGAAAGAAACCGCGATCCTCGAACTCCGAATGCGCTCCGAAACACCGGCGATCTGACCCCCCACGCGGTGCGTGCCAACGGCCGAAGTCTAACGTCTCGTTCCGAGGCGTCCGGGTCGAATCCGGCGATAGCTGGTAGGGTCGAATCGGAGCGCCACAACCCCTTGGCGCAGCGATGCAGAGGCGGGTCATAGCGATCGACCCGCCGAAGGGTCCTTCCTCAGCAGCCAGGTTGGAGCAGCAACAGCCGGCCTCAACCGCTCGGTCGGTGACGAAGGCTCGAGCGAGGGGAAATTTGAGCAAACCTCCCGACGAGCTTCGCTGAAGCTGGTCCGAGGCGCGGATCATCCGCCCCCGGAGGAGAGAGGGAGGGAGCTCGTAATGGTGAGGTCACCATCCACGAAGCTACTCGCGGCCGCCGGCGTGGTCTTGTTTGTCACGGTCGCGACGATTGCTCGGAGCAGGTAACACCCAACAGCCGGGCGTCCGCAACGGCGTCATCACGGCATGTATTGAGCCGCCCACGAAGGGCAATGCGGGCGACATCCGGCGAGCTGAACGTGTTGGTCTGCTCTGAAGGGCGCGAGGAGGATCTCGTGGAACGTCCGCGGGCCGAGGGGACTCGCAGGTCCGAAGGGCGCGCCGGGGGCAGCAGGCCCGGCAGGCGCGCAGGGTGCCCAAGGGCCGGCAGGCCCAGCGGGTCCGGCAGGTGCGCAGGGAGGTAGTCAAGGGCCAGCAGGTCCCGCTGGCCCGGCCGGTCCGGCAGGCCCGCCCGGTCAAGCGCCCCGACGTCGGAGTACGGCGTCGCCGCTGTCGATGTGACGCGAGGTGGCTCGACCGCGACCTGGAGCGTGTATTCGACAACGCTCGGATCGCCGGTCGGCGACACGGCAGGCGGTACGTTCCGCTTCACGTGCACCGCTGCGCATGTGACGTGCTCCGTGGCGGTGAAGGCGGCGCGCGCTCTCGGACGGCGCCGGGACGGTGCTCTTCTATCCGCGCGTTTCGATCTCGAAAGATGGAACGCAGGTAACTGCGCCGCATCCGCGGACTTACTGCGAGTACGCGGACGGCGTCAGGGGCCACCGGCTTCGCGACGCTCACGAAGGCAGCCGAAATCGGCGACCCCGACGTATCAGGCGGTGTCACTCGACATCGGCGGGAGCGGCTCGATTGCGGTAGCCGCCTCGGGTCACGGGGTGGGGATCTGGTTGCCAGCCATCGCGTGCCCTAGCGGCTTCTACGACGATGACTACGTACGGTCACTTTTCGAACGGCGTCCGCGTCGAGTCCGCCGCGGGCACGGTTGCGAGAGCAGGCTGGCCTCGGGCTGCACGTCGAAGCCGAGGCTCAGCCTGGCAGCGTAGGCGTCGGGTGCGAGATCGCACGCGTAGACGTAATCGCTAGCGGCCGTCAAATCGGGAAGATACGTCGCCCGCCAGATCGACGAGCTCTCCTTCTGGACTTACTCGGCCTGCAGGCTCGCCTCCTGGATTCATCCTAGCCCTGGGGCATCACAGCCATTGGTCGCCCTGGTGTACCCCAGGGACTAACGGTTAGGGGTGCAGCCGCTCCGGGGCGACCCACGCCCGTAGTCCGCGTCGCGCTGGTCACACATCTAGACCCGATTGGGTCCTAGCGGGCCAGCTGAGGACAAGACACGCTGCCAGGGATGCGCGCCCACTCGTGCATCGGATACCCATCCACTAAGAGGCTTGTTGGCCTATTAGCGGTTCGACTGGGGGCGGCCTGAGGCGGCCCGAGGGCAGCCCCCAGTCGTTGTCCCTCAGCTTCGCGCCTGGATCAGCATCCTGAAGGGTCGTGAGGGAACCGTCAGGTTCCCCCACGACCGACGAGCGGCCGACAAGCCTTCAGCGGCTCCCCGACTCAGACGTCCCCGCTGCGGCGTCGCCGGTTTGCGGCAAGCCGCCGGCTGAACGGATCGTCTCCGGTTCGCTCTCGGGCTGCGGCCCGAAGACGAGCCAGAACGCTCCTCCGATCAGGCCCCCGGCGAGCGGCCCGACGATGTAGATCCAGAGGTCGCCGAAGTCGCCGTTGTAGAGAGCCGGGTCGAACGACCTCGCCGGGTTGAACGAGCCGCCCGACGCGGGGCCGACCGCAACCGCGGCCGTGAAGATGAAGAGCCCGATCAGCATCGGCGCCATGACGCCTTTCCAGGGCGCTCGGTCATCCGTCGCGACGGTGCAGATCACGATCACGAAGAGGGCTGTCGCGATCAACTCCAGCAGGAGCGCGCCGCCGTCGGAGATACCGACTCCGGGAGCAGTGTCGAGCGCATCGACGGCAGCTCCCGGAGTACACGATCGCGACCACGATGACCGCGACGAAGCCGCCGACGAGCTGCGCGATCCAGTACGGAAGGATCTCCTTCGGGGGGAACTTCCGGGCCGCGACGAGGCCGAGCGACACGGCGGGATTGAAGTGGCCGCCGGAGACGTGCCCGAGCGCCGCGATTGCCAGCGCGAGGCCGAGGCCGAACGCGAAGGCGATCCCGAGGCTGTCGATCGCCCCGGCTCCGATGTCGACGGACACCGCCACCGCGTTGAAGCCGAGAAAGAAGAACAAGAACGTACCGAGGGCCTCCGCTCCCAGGCGCAGCCTCAGCGATGGCGACTCCATCTCACCCTCCTCGTTTGAGGTTCATCGCGGAGATACTGACACTCGTATCGGCCGTGCGTAGCGGGAGCGCTCCTAGGGACAGGTCTCGGTCCCGGGACACCGGGCGACGACGTCGATGCGGGGAGGCTGCTGCTGTCCGCGCGGCCAGCCGAGCTCGATCGCCATCGAGGCGACGTTGTCGGTGTAGTCGCTCTCACGCAGATCGCGGTTCGGGTTGACGCGGTGGACCAGCACGTAGCGCCCCGGCGGGAGCGAGGTGATCTCGAGCTCCTGGCCCTCGAGGTGGGGGAGGTAGTTGTCGCCCCAGCCGACCGAGATCCCTTCCCGGATCGACTTCAGCCCGGGAGCGCCCCTGCCGCAGCGGTCCGAGAACTTCGGGTTCGGCGTCCGTCCGGGGAGTGCGGCCTCGACCCGATAGCGGTCGCCGAGGCAGAAACCCGTCTTGCGGTCCTTGACGACCGAGGCGCCGTCGGCGTTGCGCAGCTCGTAGCGCATGAATCCGAGGACGTGCCAGTGGGAATGGCCCCTCGAGCGCACGTATCGCAGCGGCGCGCGCAGAGGCACGGTCCGGTTCGTGCCGTCGCTGCGCAGGATCCGCTGCCTGAGTGTCATCTCCTGCTCCGTACCGGCCCGGTGGCCGAGCACGAGCAACGGCCCGACACCGAGATTCCCGGCGGCCGACTCGAAGCCCAGGAAGAACCTCGGGGCAGCCGCGGTGCCGCCGGTCCTGCCGCTCAGCTCGTTCGGGACCGCCTGGGTGAGGTTCGGGAGCAGGTCGTCGACGTCGCCGCGACTTGCCGCGACGCCCCAGGCGACCGCCGACCCAGCAGCGATCAGCAGAACGACAGCGCCCACAATCAATGCGAGCCGACGTGGGCGCTCGACTCTCACAAGAGACATGGTGCCATGTCCATCGGCCGTGGTCGGGATTTTGTAAAGAAACGAAGGAGGCTGGAGGTCGGCGGCAAAGGAGGTCCGCCCATGCGCCTCCGTCTCGCCATCATCGCGGCCGTCGCAGCCGCCGCAGTTGCCGCTCCGACGGCGCTCGCCGCGGGCGCGCCCGATCCCGAGATCGCGGCGCTGCAGGTGTCGCTGCGCTCGAAAGGCATGTACTTCGGCAAGATCGACGGGCTCGCGGGGCCGATGACGGCCAAAGGCCTGCGCGCGTTCCAGCGCGCCGCCAAGCTGCCGGTCACCGGGGAGCTGGGGCCTCGAACGCGCGCCGAGCTCGGAGCGCTCGGGCGACCGCTCGATGCGCGCCGCATCCTCGTCCAGGGCACCTACGGCTGGGACGTCTCGTCACTGCAGTTCCTCCTCGCCCGGGCGGGGCACCTCCGGCTGCTCGACGTCGACGGTCACTTCGGCGCGTCGACGAAGGCGGGGCTGATCCGCTTCCAGCGCACTCGCCGGCTCGCGGTCGACGGGGTCGCCGGCCCGGCGACGCTGACGGCCTTCGGGCGCGGCCGGCGCACGCCGGTGCTGGCGAAGCCGACGGCACAGACCCGGTCGACGATCAGCTACGTGGTCAAGGCCGGTGACACGCTCACGGAGATCGCCGCGAAGCACAAGACGACCGTCCGCGCCCTTGCCGCGGCCAACGACCTCGCGTCCGTGAACCTCGTCGTCGAGGGCGCCAAGCTCCGTCTGCCCGGCGCAGTCGCGTCCGGTCCGGCAATCGAGCTCAGCCGCTCGACCGTCCGCGGGCACATCGACAAGTGGGCGGCGCACTACGGCATCTCCGTCAGCCTCGCCCGCGCGCTCGCGTGGCAGGAGTCCGGCTTCCAGACGAACGTGACCTCGTCGACCGGCGCCTGGGGGCCGATGCAGATCATGCCGGCCACCTGGAGCTTCGTCGAGACGGTCCTGCTCGGTCGCACGGTGCCGAGGACGGGCGAGGGCGGGGTCGAGGTGGGGATGACGCTGCTCAACCACCTGCTCAAGCGCTTCGGCGGCGACCAGCGGCTGGCGCTCGCCGCGTGGTACCAGGGAGAGAAGGCCGTGCGCGAGCACGGTGTCTACGCCGAATCGAAGGTGTTCGTCGCGAACGTGCTCGCGCTGGCCGGCCGGCCGCTCTAGCGCTCGAGCGCGGAGATCGCGGCATGGGCGCGGCGGGCCGCCTCGCCGGCGTCGAGCGCCCAGAACGACGCGGGATCGTCGGGGATCCCGAAGATCTCGACGTCCCAGGCACCGTTCCAGCCGGAGTCGCGGAGCACGTGCAGCAGCTCGCCGATTCTGGCGACGCCGTCGCCCGGGAGGGCGCGCTCGTCGCGGCCGTCGCCGTGCCAGTCGGCGACGTGGACGCCGGTGATCCGGCCGACGTTCTCGCGGAGGTGACGATCGATCTCGGGTGAGTCCCAGAGGTGCCAGAGGTCGACCATGATCCCGACGTCCGGCAGGCCCGCCTCGTCGAGCAGATCCAGCGTCTCCGGGATCGTCGTGATCAGCGTCAGCTGGTCGCGCTGCGAGGCGTGGATCGGCTCCAGGCCGAGCCGGACCCCTGCGTCGTCGGCCGCTGCGGCGAGCCGCCGCAGGCCGTCGACGACGAGGCTCGCGCGCCTCCTCCTCGTCGCGGCCGCCGGCCGGGCCGGTGAGGCAGAGGACGCAGTCGGGCTCGTAGCGGGCGAGCCGGTGCAGCGACGCTCGCATCGACGCGACGCGTTCCTCGACGTCGGCCGGGCCGTCGATCACCGTGTTGGGGAGGATCGACGGCACCTGCGGGACGCAGTTCGTCACGCGGAGACCGGATGCGCGCAGCGCCTCGAGCGCGGCGTCGTCGTCGCCGAGCTTCATCTCCCAGATCCCGATTCCGTCGAAGCCGGCCGCTGCGTACGCGCTGGACGTCCTCCTCGAACGACGCTCCGACGGTCGAGATCTCGCTCAGCGAGAGCGTCACGCGAGCCCCGGAACCTTCGCGAGCACGCGTCGTGCGAGCGGCGGCCTCGTCAGCTGCTTCGCGACCAGATAGCCGGAGCCGGCACCGAGGCCGGGGCCGGGGTGGGTGCTCGCGCCGATGTGCCAGAGCTGCTCGACCGGTGTCTGGTGGCCCGGCGACGCAGGCGTCGGGCGGAAGAGCAGGTTCTGGTCGAGGGCGCACGACCCCGCGTAGATGTCGCCGCCGACCCAGTTCGGGTTCGCGGCCTCCATGTCGGCCGGCGACATCACGACCCGCGCGACGGTGGCGCTGCCGAGGTTCTCGATGTGGCGGCCGATCCGCTCGACGATCCGGTCCGCGTACGCCTCCCGGAGCGCCTCCGTCCAGGTGCCGTCGCCGCTGACGTCGAGCTCGCCGGCCGCGTCGCCCTTGCGGCGCCGGCGGCAGCTCCTGCAGCTGCACCCAGATCACCCAGGAGCCGTCGGGCGCGCGAGAGGGATCGACGGTCATCGGCTGACCGAGGACGATCGTCGCCTCGGCCGGGAGCAGGCCGCGGTCGGCCTCGTTGACCGCGCGCGAGACGCCGTCGAGGCCGGGTGTGAGGTGGACGATCGGCGTGCGGGCGAGCCGCTCGTCTCCGCGCCAGCGCGGCAGCTCGTTCATGGCGATGTGGATCTGCATCTCGCCGCGGCCGTAGCGGAAGCGGAGCGCCTGGTCGCGGACCCTCGCCGGCGCGTCGGCCTCGCCGAGCAGGCGCCCGTAGAGCTGCGTCGGCGTGACGCAGGCAAGGACGGCGCGGCTCGCGGAGACCGTTTCGCCGTCGGCCAGGCGCACGCCTGTCGCCTTGCCCTCCGACACGACGATCCGCTCGACCTCGGCCTCGGTGCGCAGCTCGCCGCCCGCGTCGCGCACGATCGTCGCGAGCGCGTCGACGAGGCTCGCGCCGCCGCCCTGCGGCACCGGCATCCCGCCGAGCTGGAGCGCGCAGGCGATCACCTGCGTCATGAACCCGGACATGGCCTGGTCGGGGCCGAGGCCGGTGTGCAGCACCCACGGCGCGAGCAGGCCGTGCACGCGCTCGTCCGGGAAGGTCTCGTGGAGCCAGTCCCGCGCGGACAGCAGCGAGTGCCCGGCGAACTCGACCAGCCCGCGCCGCCCGAACTGCTTGTACGCCTTGCGGCCGAGCGAGAGGCCCTGCGTCGACCAGAGCTCGGTGCCGAGAGCGCCGAACGCGATGTCAGCCGCCGCCATGAACTCGTCGAACTGCCGCTGCCACGCGTCGCCGAGCTCGGCCGCGTTCACGGCACCGTCGGTGGAGAGGTGGGCGCTCGACCCGTCCGGGAACGCGGTCGCGGTCGGCAAGTCCGTGTTCAGGTACTCGAGCCCGAGGCGGTCGAGGTCCGGCTTCAGCTCGGCGTAGGCGGGCGAGCCGACCCAGAGCGGGTGCCAGGAGGAGAAGACCTCGTGCCGGAAGCCGGGGGCGGTGAGCCCGTCGACCGTCTTGATCGCGCCGCCGAGCCAGTCGTTCCGCTCGAGCACGCAGACGCGCCAGCCGTCCTTTGCGAGCAGTGCCGCACCCGCGAGCGAGTTGATGCCGCTGCCGACGAAGACGGCGTCGAATCCGGCCACGCGCCGACTCTACTCGCTTGACATGTCACGAAGAAATCGGTGTGATCCCCTCGTGCTTCTTCGCGAGGTCGAATACGCGCGGCCGTCCTCCGTCGAAGAGGCGATCCAGCTTCTTGGCGCGCACGAAGGTGCCCGCGCGCTCGCGGGCGGCCAGACGCTCGTCAACGTGATGAAGGCCCGAGCCGCCTCTCCGGACGTGCTCGTCGACCTGAACCGGCTCGAGGAGCTGCGCGCGATCACGGTCTCGGGGGACACGCTCCAGCTGGGGGCGATGGCGACCTACACGCAGATGATGGCGTCGTCCGAGGTGGACGTCTCGCGGCCGATCCTGGCCGAGGTGGCCGCCCAGATCGCCGACGTCCAGGTCCGCAACCGGGGCACGATCGGCGGCAACATCTGCTCGAACGATCCGACGAACCACCTGCCGCCGCTCCTCGTCGCGCTCGGCGCCTCGATGACGATCCGCGGTGCGGCAGGCGAGCGAACCGTCCCCGCGGACGAGTTCTTCCTCGGCGTCTACATGACCGTCGTCGGCGAGGGCGAGCTCCTGCTCTCCGTCTCGGTTCCCGCCGCTGCGAATGCGGCCGACGGCTTTTCCTCGATCACCATAGGCCGCGACGGAACCTGCCTGGCGAACGCGGCCGCCAGCCTGGCCGGCGACTCGGTGCAGATCGCGCTCGGCTGTGTCGACGCTGTTCCCGTCCTGCTGACCCCCACGAGCAGCGACGAGAACAGCGTCCGCCAGGCGGTTCGAGGACGCGAACCTCGATCCTCCGTCCGACGTGCACGCCTCCGCGGACTATCGGCGCCACCTGGCCGGCGTCTGCGCGGTGCGCGCCGTCGAGCTTGCGCGGGAGCGGGGCAAGTGAGCGCGGAGCCGACGACGAGCCGGACGATCTCCGTCGACGTCAACGGCGACGTCTACGAGCGCGACGTCGACGCGCGGCGGCTGCTCGTCCACTTCATCCGCGACGAGCTCGAGCTGACCGGAACGCACATCGGCTGCGACACCGGCAACTGCGGCGCCTGCACCGTCCACCTCGACGGTCAGGCGGTCAAGAGCTGCATGCTGCTCGCCGTGCAGGCCGACGGCGCCAAGGTGCGGACGGTCGAGGGGCTCGCGCCGAGCGACGGCGAGCTGAGCCCGCTGCAGCAGTCCTTCTCCTCCCACCACGCCCTCCAGTGCGGCTACTGCACGCCCGGGATGCTGATGAGCGCCTCGGCGCTGCTCGAGCAGAACCCGCGGCCGACGGAGGAAGAGGTACGGACGGCGATCCAGGGGAACATCTGCCGCTGCACCGGCTACGTCAACATCGTCGAGGCGATCGTGAGCGCAAACGCATGAGCACGACCGAGACGTCCACGCAGCCAACCGAGCTGCAGAAGGGCTTCATCGGCCAGTCGATCCCGCGCAAGGAGGACAAGCGGCTCGTCCAGGGCCAGGGGATCTTCTTCGACGACGTGCGCCGGCACGGGATGGGCTACGTCCACTTCGTCCGCTCGCCGCACGCGCACGCGAAGATCGTCTCGATCGACGTCGCCGGTGCGCTCGCGCTGGACGGCGTCTACGGGACGCTCACGGGCGACGAGGTGGCGATCCAGACCGATCCGTTCTTCGAGATGTCGACCCCGCCCGGGAACGAGATCAAGGACTACGCGCTCGCGGTCGGCAAGGTGCGGTTCATGGGCGAGCCGGTTGCGGCCGTCTGTGCGGCGACCCGCGAGCTGGCGCGCGACGCGGCCGAGCTGGTCGAGGTCGAGTACGAGCCGCTCGACGTGCTCGTGGACGCGCGCGAGGCGGTCAAGGACGAGACGGTCATGCACGACGACGCCGGCACGAACACCGTCTGGAGCGGCGTCTTCGACTGGGGCGACTGGGAGGGGGCGAAGGCGGAGGCCGACCGGATCGTCACGATCAAGGAGCTCCACTTCCACCGCTTCAGCTCGACGCCGCTCGAGTGCTCCGGGGCCGTCGTCGAGTACGAGAAGCCGACCGGGCAGTGGACGCTCCACTGCAACCACCAGATGCCGGGCATCGGCGCGATCTGGATGGCGCCCGCGCTCCGGACGGGGCTCGACAAGCTCCGCTTCGTCACGAAGGACATCGGCGGCGGCTTCGGCAACAAGATCTGCCTCCATCCCTATTACGTGACGCTCTGCCTGCTCTCGCGGAAGCTGAACCGGCCGGTCAACTGGACCGAGTGGCGGACCGACCAGCACACCGCCAACGCGCACGGCAACGAGCGCTGGTTCCACGACGTCGAGGTCGCGGTGAAGGACGACGGGACGATGCTCGGCTTCAACGTCAAGGCACTCGACGACTGCGGCGCCTTCCCGCGCTACGAGCCGCTCGGCTGCATCATCTGGGCGCAGGTGACCCCGGGGTGCTACGCCTGGCGCAACATCCGCGTCGACTTCACGCAGGTGACGACGAACAAGTCACCCGTCTCGCCGAACCGCGGCTACTCGCGGATGCAGCACCTCTGGCTGACCGAGCGGATCTGCGACATCGTCGGCGCCGAGCTCGGGATCGACCCGGTCGAGATGCGGAAGCGCAACTACGTCAAGACCGAGCAGATGCCGTACGAGACGCCGAACGGCTGCGTCTACGACTCCGGCGACTACGCCCGCTGCCTCGACATCGCGCTCGAGCTGATCGGCTACGACACGATCGAGGAGCGGCGCGCCGAGGCGGCGACGCGCGGGAAGCTGCTCGGCGTCGGGATCGGCTCGACGCTCGACTCGGGGACGAACAACTTCGGCCAGTCGACGCTCCTCAACCCCGAGCTCCAGTTCTCGGGCAACAACGAGGCGGCGACCGTGAAGCTCGACATCTTCGGCGAGATCGTGGTCACGCTCGGCACCGTCCCGCAGGGGCAGGGCCACGAGACGACGGCGTCGCAGGTGGTCGCCGACATCCTCGGCTGCTCGCCCGACCAGGTGCACGTCCGGCCGGGCCACGACACGCTTCTTCAACTCGCACGCCGGCTTCTCCGGGACGTACGCGAGCCAGTTCGCCGTCACCGGGCTCGGCGCCGTCAAGGGCGCGGCCGACGCGCTGCGGGCCGAGATGATCACGCTCGCGGCGGCCGTCCTGCAGGCGCCGGAAGAGGCGATCGAGCTCGCCGACGGGTTCGCGCGGATCAAGGACGGCCCGCCCGAGGCGGCGCTGCCGTTCATGGCGCTCGGCGCGATCGTGAACGCGAACAACGCCTTCCTGCCACCCGACTTCAACCCGACGCTGAACCACCGCTTCGTCTACCGGCCGTACTTCGGCATGGTCGACACGGAGAAGAAGACCGGGAAGCTGACGCTGACCTACGCGACGCAGATCCACGCGTGCGTGGTCGAGGTCGATCGCGAGACCGGCGTCGTCGAGATCGTCGACTACGCCGCCGTCGACGACTGCGGCACCCGGATCCACCCGCAGATCGTCGAGGGCCAGGTGCACGGTGCGACCGTGCACGCGATCGGCGCCGCGCTCTACGAGGACTTCGTCTACGACGAGGACGGGCAGCTGCTGACCTCGAACTTCTACGACTACCACGTGCCGCACGCGCTCGACGTGCCGTCGCTGAAGACCGGCGCGATCGAGTCGCCGTCCCCGTTCTCGCCGCTCGGCTCGAAGGGGATGGGCGAGGGCGGCGGCGGCGGGATCCACTGCATCGGCTCGGCGATCCAGGACGCGCTGAAGCCGGTCGGCGCGCCGATCGTCTACGACAGCTGCAACCCCTACCACCGCGTCTGGTCGATGCTCCAGGACCCGGAGTCGACGCGCGCGAACGTCTCGGTCGTGCCCGCATGAAGGTCGAAGGGACGAAGGAGCTGAGCGCGCCGCGCGAGGTCGTCTGGCAGGTGCTGAACGACCCGGCCCAGATGGCGAACCTGATGCCCGGCGTCGAGGGCTTCGAGATCAAGGACGACCGCCACTGGCAGGCCAAGGTGAAGATCCCGCTCGGCCTCGGCGGGCTGCGGATGACGATCGACTTCGAGAAGGTCGAGGAGCGCGAGCCCGAGTTCGCGCAGCTGAACGCGAAGGGCAACGGCGTCGGCGCGATCATGAACATGCAGACGCAGTTCAACCTCGCCGAGAGCGGCACCGGCACGACGATGCGCTGGGAGGCGGACGTGAAGATCGCAGGCCCCGTCGGCGCGATGGGCCAGCGCGTGCTGCAGCCGATCATCAACCAGCAGGTCGGGAACGTGCTGGGGGCGCTCGAGAAGCAGGTGAGCGAGGCGGCCGCGGCGCCGACGAACACGACCGAGGAGTAGGGCGCCATGGCGGTCCCGTTTCGCATCGGCGTGATGCAGCTCACGATGGAGCCGCTCGACGAGATGCTCGAGTCGGCGCGGGTCATGGATCAGGCCGGGATGGACACGGTCTGGCTCGCGGAGGCGTATCCGTGGTGGCGCAAGCACCAGATGGAAGCGCGCGGCTCGACCGTCGTCTCGGCGCTGATGGCGCGCGAGACGGAGCGGCTGACGATCGGCTGGGGGATCATCTCGCCGTTCACGCGCCACCCGGTGCAGGTGGCGATGGACGCGCGCGTGGTGCAGGAGGCAGCAGGCCCGGGGCGTTTCATCCTCGGCTTCGGGACGTCGAAGATCTTCCTCAACAACGCGAGGATGCAGACGAAGAAGACGCTCGGGCCGATGCGCGACGCGGTCGAGATCGTCCGCGGCGTGCTCGGCGGTGAGGCGTTCACGTACGAGGGCGACACCTGGTCGGCCGACGTGCCGGCGCTCTCCGGCGAGGCCCACACGCCGCGGGAGGTGCCGCCGGTCTACGTCGCCGCGACCGCGCCGAAGATGCAGGCGCTCGCCGGCGAGATCGCCGAGGGCTGCCTGACGCCGTCGATCACGACGCCGGCGTTCGTGCGCTACACCGTCGGCAACACCGGCTCGGAGATCGACATCGGCTGCACCGTCGTCGCGTCGATCGACGAGGACCGCGACAAGGGCCGCGACGGCGCCCGCGAGATCGCCGGCATGTACCTCGCGAACAAGGTGCAGAACATCCAGGGCTCCGCCGACACGCTGCTCGACCTCGCCGAGCTGACGCAGGAGGAGATCCGTCCCGTCGCCGAGGCGATGGAGCGGGGCGGGCGACTGGCCGCGAAGGCGGAGGTGACGGACGCGATCCTCGACAAGTGCAAGCCGATCGCCGGCACGCCCGCCGACTGCATCGCCGCGATCGAGGAGTACCGCGACGCCGGCTGCACACACGTCATGCTGGAGCTGTGGGGCGACAAGCGACACGACCAGATCCGGCTCTTCGGCGAAAAGGTGCTGCCGCATTTCCGCGACTGACCGGATCCTCGCCGACGCCCGCGGGCGGATCGCGCGGTACGAGCCGAGGGTGGCCGAGGAACGGGCGAGGAATGGGAGCGTGATCGTGGATCTGCGCTCGCACGACGAGCGTGCCGCGACGGCGTCATCCCGGGCTCGGTGCACGTGCCGCGGTCGGTGCTCGAGTGGCGGGTCGACCCCGGCTCCGGCTACTCGAACCCGGTCGTCGCAGACGACGAGGCCGAGCTCATCCTCGTCTGTCACGAGGGCTACTCGTCGAGTCTCGCGGCCGCGTCGCTGTCGGAGCTCGGCCACGGACGGGTCGGCGACCTGGTCGGAGGCTTCGTCGCCTGGCGGGCCTCCGGGCTGGAGACGATCGCGGCGCCATCGCCACCGGACGGGCTGCCCGGCATGGGAGGGCCCGACCGGTGAGCTACGACCCCTCGGCGTTCGATGCGTTCGAGGCCGCCGGCTGGGCGGAGAAGGACGCAGGCGCCTACGACATGCTGCTCGGGCGCGTCACGAAGAGGTTCGCCGAACCGCTGCTGGACGCGGTCGAGGCTGGACCCGGAACGCGTCTCCTCGACCTGGCGACCGGGCCCGGGTACGTCGCCGGGCGTGCTGTTGAACGCGGAGCGGAGGTTGTCGGGCTCGACCGCTCCGACGCCATGCTCGAGTTCGCGCGCGAGCACGTCCCCGGTGCCGAGTTCGTTCACGGCGACGTCACGGCCATCCCATTCGAGGACGAGTCCTTCGACGCCGTCACCGCAGCGTTCCTTCTGCTCCATCTCGGCGAGCCCGAGCAGGCGGGCGCAGAGGCGGCGCGCGTGCTCGAGCCGGGCGGTGCCGCGGCGTTCACGGTGTGGGACGTGCCGAGTCGAGGACGCTGGCTCGGCGTGCTCGTCGACGCGATCGAGGAGGTCGGCGTCTCGGCCCCGGCTGACGTCCCCGCAGGACCGCCGTTCTTCCGGTTCGCGGACGAGGCCGAGCTCACCCAGCTCATCACCGGCGCGGGCTTGGCCGAACCGGCGGTGGAGACGGTCGAGTTTCCACTTCACGTCGACAGCGCGGACGAGCTCTGGGACGGGGTGATCGAAGGCGCCGTTCGCATGCGCGCCGTCGTGCACGCTCAGAGCGACGACGTACAGCGTTCGATCAGAGCCCGGTTCGACGAGTTGCTCGACGACCATGCCGCCGGCGATGGCTTCGAGGTGTCGGTCTCGGTCAAGCTCGGCTCGGGGCGGAAGCCGTGATCGACCGCGAGCGCCTCGTCGCCGACGCGCTGGCGGCGGTCTCGATCCCGAGCTTCACGGGCTCCGAGGAGGCGATGGCGGCGTGGTACGCCGGCCAGTGCGAGGAGCTCGGGCTCGCCGTGCAGTGGCAGCAGGTCGAGGAGGGGCGCGCGAACGTGCTCGCGACCCGCGCCGGGACCGGCGGCGGCCCGACGCTGATGTTCAACGGGCACATGGACACGTCGTACTCAGGCCGCGAGCCGTGGCTGGCCGGGATCCCCGGCTTCCAGCCGGAGGGGTTCGAGCGCGAGGGGCGGATCTACGGGCTCGGGATCTCGAACATGAAGGGCGCGCTCGTCGCCTACCTCGCGGCCGTGCGGGCGCTCGGCGACGCGGCGCTGAGGGCGACGTCATGATCGCGGCGGTCGCGGGCGAGATCGAGAAGACGCAGCAGGGCGAGGCGCAGGGCGCGGAGTACCGCGGCTACGCGGCCGGCTCGCGCCACCTCGTCGGGCACGGCGGCGCCGCCGACATGTGCATCCTCGGCGAGCCGACCGAGCAGAAGCTCGTGCTCGCGCACTTCGGCACGCTCTGGCTCCGGCTCTCCACGTCCGGCCCGTTCATCCACACGGCGTTCTCGTCCGGGCGGCTCGAGGAGAACTCGATCGTGCGCATGCGCGGCGTGCTCGAGCGCGTGCTCGCGTGGCTGCCGGAGTGGGAGGAGGAGATGAGCTACGGCGACGTCCGCGGCGTCGCGAACGTCGGCGCGATCCAGGGCGGCTTCGGCTGGCGCGTCTCGCGGACGCCGCACCGGACCGACCTCTTCCTCGACCTGCGCGTGCCGCCGGACGTCGAGATGGCGGCGGCGCGGCGGAAGGCGCTCGAGTTCGCGCGCACGCTCGACGGCGTCGAGGCGGAGGTCTACGTGACCGCCCCCGGCGCCGAGATCGACGAGTCGCATCCGCTCGTGGGTGCGCTCGAGAGCGCGCACGAGGAGGTCTTCGGCGCGGCGCCCGAGCGCGACGTCACGCGCTGGTTCTCCGACGCCTCGGTGCTCTCGCGCTACGGGATCGCGACCGTCAACTACGGCACGTCCTCGGGGCTCCCAGACCCCGAGTACGGCGAGAATCTCGAGATCGACGGACTGGTGAAGATCGCCGAGGTCTACGCGAGCGCCGCGAAAAAGGTGTGTGGCGCCGCGTGAGCTACGACCCGTACACGCTGCCCGTCGACCTGCCGGTGCCGGTGGACGACGGCGCCGCCGACCACCTGACCGGCCTCGAGCTGCCGGACCTCGAGCTCGAGTCGTCGCAGGGTCCGGTCAACGTGCGCGAGCTCGACGTGCTCTACGTCTACCCGCGGACGGGTCTGCCCGGCGTCCCGTCGCTGCCCGGTTGGGACGAGATCCCAGGGGCGCGCGGCTGCACGCCGCAGTCGTGCGGCTTCCGTGACGCCCACGGCGAGTTGCGCGCGCTCGGGAAGCGCGTCGCCGGCCTGTCGGCGCAGCCGCTCGACGATCAGCTCGAGTTCGCCGAGCGGAACGGGATGCCGTTCCCCGTCATCGCCGATCCCGGCCTCGAGCTCGGCGCGGCCCTGGGGCTGCCGACGTTCGAGATCGAGGGGCTCGTCCTCTACAAGCGGCTCGCGCTGGTCGCCGAGGACGGCCGGATCGCCAAGGTGTTCTATCCCGTCTTCCCGCCCGACGAGAACGCCGCCGACGTCCTCGACTGGCTCCGCCGTCGATGAGGCTCGTCACGTACGACGACGGCAAGGTCGGCTACGTCGACGGCGAGGAGATCGTCCGCCTCGACGTGCCGACGATGCGCGAGTGGTTCGAGCGCGGCGGCGCCGACGAGACCGGCGAGCGGGTGGCGCTCGCAGACGCGCGGCTGCGGGCTCCGATCGTCCCGAAGAAGTTCTTCCACACGGCCGGCAACTTCCGCGAGCACGAGGAGGAGTCGAAGGTCGTCGACTGGTCGCACCAGATCGCGCCGTGGATCAACTTCTTCCAGAACGTGGACGCGATCGTCGGGCCTGACGAGCCGGTCGTCTATCCGGAGCACCTGACCGAGGAGCTCGACTACGAGCTCGAGCTGGCGGTGGTGCTGAAGAAGGCGGGGAAGTGGTTCTCGCCGGAGGAGGCGGCCGACTACATCGGCGGCTACGTGATCTTCAACGACATCACCGCGCGGGACATCCAGCGCGGCGAGATGCGCTCGGGCGTCTTCAGCTTCTGCAAGGCGATCGACACGTTCTGCCCGCTCGGGCCGTGGATCGTGACGCCGGACGAGATCGGCGACCCGCACGACCTCGCGATGGAGCTGCGCGTCAACGGTGAGGTGCGGCAGGAGTCGCACTCGGGCCGGATGAGCGTGACGATCCCCGAGATCCTGTCCAACTTCTCGGCGCTCGGGTACTCGGCGGGAGACGTGCTCTCGACGGGGACGGTGTCCGGGGTGGCCGGCTTCAAGTCGCCGGAGGAGCGGGCGCTGCTCTACCTGAAGCCGGGTGACGTGATCGAGGCCGAGATCGAGCGGATCGGCGTGCTCCGCAATCCGGTCGTGTCGTGGCAGGACGCGCACGGCGAGCCCGCACCGCCGCGCATCCGGCCGTGGGGCGACGCGTGAGCGGGGCGCGTTGGTAGTCGGCTCGGTCGAGCTCGTCCCGCTCGTCGACGCCGTCGGGCTGCTCGGGGAGCTGGACGTGCTCTACCCGGGCTTCGACGACTGGGAGCCGTACAGGACGCTCTATCCGGAGCGTTCGACGGCTCGCAATGGCGCATCACGCTGCACGTCGTACCTGCTTCGCTCCGGCGGCACGACCGTCCTCGTCGACACCGGCGTCGGCCCGGCGGGTCTGTGGGGCTGGACGCCGGAGTGGGAGGAGGGACTGCTGCCCGCGCTCGCCGAGGCGGGCGTCGCGCCGGACGGGATCGACATCGTCTTCCTGACGCACCTGCACGTCGATCACGTCGGCTGGAACACGGATCGGAACGGCGAGCTCGTCTTTCCGAACGCGCGCTACGTGGCGCACCGCGACGGCGTCGCCTTCGCGCGCACGACCGACAGGCCGCACGTCGCCCGCACGATCGCCGTCGGTCGACTTCGAGGAGATCGGCGGCGAGACCGAGCTCGCGGACGGCGTGACCGCCTTCGAGCTGCCGGGGCACTTCCCGGGGCACATGGGGCTGCGGATCGCGTCGGGCGGCTCGCGAGGCGGTGTTGATCGCGGACGCGGCCGTCCACCCGATGCTGCTGCACGAGCCCGACGCCGTCTACGTCTCGGACGGTGATCCGGCCGCGTGCGCGGCGACGCGGCGCGCGCTCTCTGCCCGAGCTCGTCGACCGTGACGTGCTCACGGTCTGCGGCCACTACCCGGCGGGAGGCGTCGGCCGCGTGGTCACCCGCGACGAACGCATCGTCTGGGAGCCCGCGTGACCGCGTTCCGGGAGGCGTTCCCGATCCTCATGGTCGACGACGTCGAGCAGGCGAGCGCGTTCTACTGCTCGACGCTCGGCTTCGAGGAGGCCTACCGCAACGAGGACGAGCACGGCGTCGAGTTCGTCTTTCTCTCCCTGGAGCCGTACGGCATCGGCATCGGCCGGCGAGCCGACGGCGAGACGCACGACGTCGCGCTCTGGATCTACGCCGACGACGTCGACGCCGCCGCGGCGGATCTCCGCGCCGCCGGCGCGACGGAGGTCCTCCCGCCGACCGACCAGCCGTGGGGCGAGCGGATGTGCACGTTCGTCGACCCGAACGGCCACCTCGTCCACATCGGTGCGAAGGCCGAGTGAGCTTGTGTTTCTGAAACACAAGCTCGAGTCGCCCCGCGTAACCATGCGGGTTCGACCACCGCGAAAAGGGGCTTGTGTTTCAGAAACACAAAGTCCCCTGAGGTGCGGCATGAGCTGGCCGCGCGACGACGCCAAGCTCGGCCGCGTGCGCGAGCTGATGGCCGAGCAGGAGCTCGACGCGCTCGTCGTCCGCGCGCCCGACAACGTCCTCTACCTGACGAACTTCTGGGGGATGAAGGGGTACGACGCGGTCGTCTTCCCGCGTGAGGGCGATCCGGTGCTCGTCTGCCTCGAGGCCTCGGAGGCGGACGCCGACCGCACGGCGTGGACGACCGAGGTGCGGCTCTTCCACGGCTACGACGAGAGCGACCCGCGCCCGCCGGGGCTCCGCGCGCTCGACCTCGCCCGGCAGCTCTCGTCCGAGTACGAGCGCGTCGGGATCGAGCTCAGCCTCGGCACGCAGGCGGCCGACCGGATGGTCGGGGAGCCGACGACCTTCCCGAAGGCCTGGTTCGACGCGTTCCCCGAGGCCGCCGACGCGACGCCGCTGCTGGCGAGCGCGCGCGCGATCAAGACCGAGCAGGAGGTCGCGCGGATGCGGCTCGCGAACGAGATCGCGGCCGGCGCGATGGAGCACGTCCAGGGGCTGATCCGGCCGGGGATGCGCGAGAGCGAGGTCGGCGCGCTCTGGAACGGCTGGGTGCACGATCACGGCACCGGCTTCGAGGAGGGGAAGGTCGAGCTCGCGCACGGCTTCTCGCTGGTGTGGTCAGGCCCGGGCATCCGCACCTTCACGGCCACCGGCAGCCGCGAGATCCAGGAGCGCGAGCCGACGCTCTTCGAGATCTGGGTCTGCGCCGACGGCTACTGGTGCGACCACACGAAGAACCTCGTTCCGGGCGAGCTCGAGCCCCGCTACGCCGAGCTCGAGCAGGGGCTGATGGGCGTCTACGGCGCCGCGATCGACTTCGCCCGGCCGGGAGCGAGTCTCGCCGAGCTCGACCGGACGATCCGCGAGGGCCTGGCCGAGATCGGCTATCCGGGGCAGCCGAGCCATCCGATCTGCCACGGCGTCGGCGCCCGCGCGCACGAGCCGCCCTATGCGCACCAGGCCGGGGGTGGCACGATCGAGGCCGGCATGGTGCTGGCGATCGAGCCCGGGGTGTACTGGCCGGAAGGCGGCGGCCTCCGCGTCGAGGACAACTTCCTCATCGCCGAAGGTGGGGCGGAGCGCCTCTGCCGCTTCCCCGACGGGATCGTGAGGGCCGCATGATCGACCGCGAGCAGGTCTGGACCGGCGATCTCAACCGCCTCGCGCTCGAGCCGCAGTCGCACGACACCGTCGGCCTCTACGACACGACGCTGCGCGACGGCGAGCAGACCGTGGGCGTCGTGCTCTCGCCGGACGACAAGCTCGCGATCGCACGGGCGCTCGACGACGCCGGAGTCGACCGGATCGAGGCGGGGTTCGCGCGCGTCTCGGCCGACGACGAGGAGGCGATCCGGCGCATCGCCGACGCCGGCCTGCGCGCCGAGATCTGGGGCTTCGCGCGTGCGGTGCAGGCGGACGTCGAGCAGCTCGTCGGGCTCGGCGTCAGGGCGGCCGTGATCGAGAGCCCGATCTCGGACGCGAAGCTGGCCGCGCTCGGCGTCTCGCACGACGACATGCTCGGCCGGATCCGCAAGGCGGTCTCGTTCGCGGCCGGCGAGGGGATCACGGTCGCGTTCTTCGGCGTCGACGGCTCGCGCGCGGGGCTGGAGTTCTTCCGCCGCGCCTACGAGGCCGCGGTCGAGGCGGGCGCGCAGGAGGTGGCCGTCGTCGACACGATCGGGATCGCGACGCCCGAGGGGGCGGCGTACCTGGTCGGCCAGGCCGTCGACTGGCTCGACGTCCCCGTCCACTGGCACGGCCACGACGACTTCGGGCTCGCGACGGCCGCGGCCGTGGCCGCGGTCCAGGCCGGCGCGAGCTGGGTGCAGGGGACGGTGAACGGGATGGGGGAGCGGGCCGGGAACGCGAACCTGGTCGAGGTGGCGCTGGCGCTCGAGGCGCTCTACGGGATCCCGACCCGGCTCGACCTGGGCAAGGCGCGCGAGCTCGCCGCGCTCGTGCGCGAGCGCTCGGGCTACGAGCTCGCGCCGTGGACGCCGGTCACGGGCGAGAACCTCTTCACCCGCGAGAGCGGCGCGGTCGCGAGCCAGTTCCACGATCCGCCCGCGATCGAGCCCTACGCCTCGGGGCTCGTCGGCGCCGAGCGGCGGATCGTGCTCGGCAAGAAGAGCGGGATCGACTCGATCAGGCTGAAGGCGGAGGAGCTCGGGCTCGACATCCCAGCCGACCGCCATGCCGAGCTGCTGGCAGCGGTCAAGGAGCTCGGCGCGCGCGAGCGGCGCCTCGTCACGGACGCCGAGTTCCGCACCATCGTCACGAAAGGAGCCTGATGTCACATCACCGGCAGCTCATCAACCCGCCGGAGCTCCACCCGGCGCCCGGGTTCAGCCACGTCGCGGTTGCCGAGGGGACACGAGTCGTCCACCTCGCGGCCAGGTCGCGCTCGACCGCGAGTTCGGAATCGTCGGCGGCGATGATCTCGGCGAGCAGACGCGCGCGGCGATGCGAAACGTCGAGGCGGCGCTCACGGCCGCCGGGGCGTCGTGGGATGACGTCGTCCGCCGGACGGTCTACACGCTCCACCCGACCGAGTACGAGACGATCACGGCGGCGATCGACGAGGTCACCGGCGGGGCCGAGCATCCTGCGCAGACGATCGTCGGGGTCACGGGCCTCGCCGTGCCGGGATTGCTGATCGAGGTCGAATGCACGGCCGTCATCGGCATTGACTGAGATGGCCATTGACTGACATGACACGGCCGCGGGATACTCGTCGCGGAGTCCAGACATGTCACTGAAAGGGGTGCGAGGGTGAAGTTCAGCCTCTACTCGGAGATTCAGAGCTGGCCCGGGAAGTCCGCTGCGCAGCTCTACGGCGAGGTGCTCGAGCAGATCCAGAACGCGGACCGGCTCGGCTACGACGCCTACGCCGTGATCGAGCACTTCTTCTTCCCCAAGTTCTCGATCTCCGCCAGCCCGCTGGCGCTGTTCGCGGCGGCGGCGCAGAAGACGAAGCGGATCAACTTCCGCACGCTGCTCCACTCGATGCCGTACCACAACCCGGTCGTGCTGGCCTCCGAGATCGCGGTCGCGGACATCCTCCTCGACGGCCGCTACGAGTTCGGCGTCGGCCGCGGTCACGGCTGGATGCCGCCGAAGGCCGGTATCGCCCTCACGCCCGAGTCGCGCGAGCGCTACGAGGAGTCGGTCGAGCTCCTCTTCACGGCGCTCGAGAACGAGCGCTTCTCCTACGACGGCAAGCACTTCCAGGTCGCCGACTCGGGGATCGTGCCGCGGCCGGACCGGAAGTTCCGCGTCTTTCTCGGCGGCACGTCCGACCGCACCTACGAGCTCGCGGCGGAGCGCGGCTGGGCCGTCGTCGTGCCGCCGCTGCTGCCGTACGCCGCCCTCGCCGAGCAGCTCGATCTCTACCGGGCGAAGTGCGCCGAGCACGGCACCGAGCCCGACATCGTCTGGATCCACGCCTGCTACATCGACGAGGACCGTGAGGTCGCGAAGCGCGAGGCCGAGAAGTGGATGGTCGGCTTCCTGCAGGGGAACGCCTCGCCGCTGACGGAGTACGACCCGCCGCCGGCGGACGAGCTGAACGCGGCGGGCTACGGCTTCTACACCGCCGGCATCCTCGAGAAGCTGGCGCAGACGCCGTACGACGCGATGATCGACGGGGACATCGTCTGGGTCGGCACGCCTGCGGACGTGATCGAGCGGATCGAGGCGGTGAAGGAGCTCTGCGCCGGTCTGACCGAGGTCTCGATCACGGTCAACGCCGGCGGCGCCGAGCACTGGCAGGCGATCAAGGCCCAGGAGCTGTTCGCGTCGACGGTGATGCCGCACTTCCAGGCGTCCGAGCGGGAGGCGGTGGGCGCGGCTTCGTGAGCATCGAGCGGGTCTGTGTCGTCGGCGGCGGCGCCATCGGCAGCCTCTACGCGGCTCATCTGAGCCGCGTCGCCGACGTCTGGGTGCTGACGCGACGGCCGGAGCACGCCCGCGCTCTCGAGGAGCAGGGCCTCGAGGTGAGCGGCCGGGCCGAGTTCACCGGCCGCGTGCATGCGACCGACGACGCGTCGAAGCTGCCGGAGGTCGACGTCGCGATCGTCGCGACCAAGGGAACCGCGCTCGACGCGGCGGCAGGTGCGCTCGCGGGCCACTTCCCCGACGCGATGGTCGTCACCGTCCAGAACGGGCTCGGGGCCGAGCAGATCGTCCGCCGGCACGGCGACTGGCCGCTCGTCTCCGGCGTCACCTTCATGAGCGGCACGCGGCACGACGACACGCACATCGAGTACATCCTCGACACCGAGACCTGGCTCGGCCCGTACAACGGGATCGCCTACGAGCGGGTCGAGGAGCTGGCCGAGCTGATCCAGCGCTCGGGGCTGAAAGCGCGTGCCTTCCCGGATCTGAAGCCGGCGCAGTGGTCGAAGCTGATCTTCAACGCGACCGTGAACGCCGTCGCCGCGCTGACCGGGCTGCCGCACGACCCGCATTTCGCGGCCGAGGAGCAGTACTCAGACCTCGGCCACCTCGTCCACGCGCTGATGGACGAGGGCAAGGCCGTCGCTGCGGCGGCGGGCATCGAGCTGCACGAGGACCCGTGGGAGATGAACGTGCACGCGACCCAGCGGGGGAGCGCGCACTACCCGTCCATGCTCGAGGACGTCGAGGCGCACCGCCCGACGGAGATCGAGCTGATCACCGGCTCGCTCGTCCGCGAGGCAGAGCGGCTCGGCGTGCCGGTGCCGCTGCATACAACGCTCTACCGCCTGATCAAGGCGAAAGAAGACAGCTACCGGGAATCCAAAGGGAGGCAGGAATGACGGCAGGGAAGCGATGGGGCGCCTTCGGGGCGCTGCTGGCAGTACTCGCGCTCGCGGTCGCCGCGGTCGGGGCGGGTGTCGGCGCGTCGAAGACGAACGCGCAGGCGCCGATCGTGATCGGCTGGGCGTTCGACAGCAAGGGGAACATGGCCCCGTTCGACGGGCCGGCGCTCGCAGCGGCGAAGGTACGGGTCAACCTGATCAACGCCAAGGGCGGTGTCATGGGCCGGCCGCTGCGGATCGACACCTGCGACACGAACAACAACAACGCCGCGAAGGCGAAGTCGTGTGCGGCAAGCCTGCTCGGCAAGGGTGCGAACGTCATCTTCACGACCTGCGACGTCGACTACGCGACGCCGGTCGTCCAGGAGTCGCTGAAGGCGGGCAAGCTGACGATCGCCCCCTGCATCGGCACCGACCAGATGGGGCCGAAGCGGTTCGGCGCGGCGGGCAAGCTGGCGTTCAGCTTCGGCAACGTCGCCCAGGACGAGGGCTCCGCGATGGCGGAGTACGCCTACCGGAAGGGCTGGCGGACCGCGAACCTGGCGACGAACACGCTCCTCGTCTACTTCAAGAACGTCGTCCAGGCGTTCGAGAAGCGCTTCACGCAGCTCGGCGGCAAGATCGCCGGCCGTGAGAGCTACGCGACCGGGGCGAACAACGTCAACGCGGCGGTCAGCCGCCTCAACGCCCGCAAGGCGGACGTGATCGTCACCTCGACCGCGTTCGGCGAGCTGCCGGCGCTCGTGAAGGGGATCCGCTCGCTCGGGAACAAGACGCCGATCCTCAACTCGTGGGCCGGCGACGGCACGTACTGGGTGGCCGGGAACCCGCAGGTGACCGACTACTACGCGGTCACGTACGCGTCCGCGTTCGGGGACGACCCGAACAAGGCCGTGCGGGCGCTCGCGAAGAAGCTGAAGGCGTTCACCGGCGGTTTCGTCACGGGCTCCGCAGCCGTGGACGGCGTCGCGACGGCGATTCGCCGCTCGGGCGGCTCGACGAACGGCGCCACGCTGGCGGCGACGATGGAGAAGTTCAAGAAGGTGCCGACCCTCTCCGGGCTCGTCAGCTTCTCGCCGCAGTTCCACAGCGTCTTCGGGCGCCAGTACCGCGTGATCAAGATCCAGAACAACAAGGCGCGCTACGTCGGCGCCGTGACCGCCAAGGTCGTTCCGAAGATCTAGACCTTGGCGGACGAAGCAACAGCAGCAGCGACGAGGAGGCCCGGCGGAACACTCCGGGCCTCCTCCGTCTCGCGGTCCTTCACGGGCGTGCAGGCGCTCGACGGCGTCACGCTCGAGCTGGACCGGCGCGAGGTCGTCGGTCTGATCGGGCCGAACGGCGCCGGCAAGTCGACGCTCGTCAACGTCCTGACGGGGTTCGACACGCCCGACCTCGGGGAGCGTCGAGCTGGGCGAGCGGGAGGTGACCGGCTGGAGCCCGCACCGGCGCGCCCGCGCCGGGATCGCGCGCACGTTCCAGCACAGCCGCTCGTTCCGAGGGCTCACCGTTCGCGAGAACATCGAGGTGGCGGCTCTCGGCTCGGGAGCAGGCCCGGGCACCGCTCGTGCGCGGTCGAGCGAGCTGACGCAGCGGCTCGGCCTCGACGGGGACGCGATGGCCGGCGAGCTGGCCCACGGCCACGAACGCCTCCTCGGCGTTGCCCGCGCGCTCGCAACCGAGCCGGCGTTCGTCCTGCTCGACGAGCCAGGGGCGGGCATACCGGAGGCGGAGGTCGAGGAGCTCGCGCAGCTCGTCCGGTCGATCGGAGAGGACTTCAACGCGGGCGTGCTCCTGATCGATCACAACATGGCGCTCGTGATGGGGGTCTGCGACCGGATCCACGTGCTCGACCAGGGCCGGACGCTGGCGGAGGGAACGCCGGCCGAGATCCGGGCCAACCTCGACGTCACCTCCGCCTACCTCGGCGAAAGCGCGGTCGCCGAGTGAGCGCGGCGCCGGCGATGCTCGAGCTGGATGGCCTCGACGTCCTCTACGGCTCGGTGCCGGCCGTGCGCGGGCTGACGCCTCGACGTCGGCCGCGGGGAGCTCGTCGGCCTGATCGGCCCCAACGGCGCAGGCAAGTCGACGACGCTGCACGCGATCATGGGCGTCGTTCCGGTGGCGACCGGAGACGTGCGCCTGGGCGGGCGGTCGATCCGCGGTCGCTCACCCGAGTCGATCGCGCGCGCCGGGATCTCGCTCGTCCCCGAAGGCCGCCGCATCTTCGGCGAGCTGTCGGTGGAGGAGAACCTCCGTCTGGGGCTCGCGGCCCGGCGGACGAACGGCTCGGAGCCGCTGGCCCTCGCCTACGACCTCTTTCCGATGCTCGCCGACTTCCGCGGCCGCCAGGCCGGAGCGCTCTCGGGCGGCCAGCAGCAGCAGCTCGCGATCGGCCGCGCGCTCGTCGCCGCGCCGGACGTGCTCCTGCTCGACGAGCCGTCGCTCGGGCTCGCGCCGACGATGGTCGACGCCGTCTTCGCCGCGCTCACCGAGATCCGCGACCGCGGCGTCACGATCCTCCTCGTCGAGCAGCGCGCGCAGCGCACGGTCGCGCTCGCCGATCGCACCTACGTCCTCGCCAACGGCGAGCTGCGGATGACGCTGACGCCGGCAGACGCCGACGACACCGAGAAGATGATCCAGGCGTACCTCGCATGATCGTCTCTGCCGTCGACGCCCAGACGCTCGTCGACGCCGTCGGCCTCGGCGCCGTCTACGCGCTGATGGCGGTCGGGATCGGCCTCGTCTTCGGCGTGCTGCGGCTCGTCAACTTCGCGTACGGCCAGCTGATCATGGCCGGCGCCTACACGCTCGCGTTCACGTCGGGCTGGCCCGTCGCCGGGAGCGTCCTCGCCTGCTTCGCGGTCGTCGTCGCCCTCTCGTTCGCGATGGAGGGACTGGTCTTCCGCCCGCTGCGCACACAGTCGCCGGCGGTGATGCTCGTGACGACGTTCGCGATCGCCTTCCTGCTCCAGGCGGTCGCGCTGATCCTCGACGTCCGCGACGGCACGATCGGCGAGCCTGCTGTCTCGGTCGCCTCGCTCAACCAGGTGGTGACGGTCTGGGGCGTCGACATCCGCAAGGTGACGATCCTCGCCGTCGCGGTCGCGATCGTCGCGCTCGGGCTGCTCGCGCTCCTGCTCGGCAAGACGACGATCGGCCTGCAGATGCGGGCGGCGTCGACGGACTTCCGGACCGCCCGCCTGCTCGGCGTCAAGGCGGACCGCGTCATCGGCGTCGCGGTGCTGCTCTCCGGGCTCCTCGCCGCGGCCGTCGCGGTGATCCTGACCGTGCAGCTGCCCCTCGTCTCACCCGACTTCGCCCTCAAGGAGACGATCGTCGTCCTCGTCGGCGTCGTCGTCGGCGGGATCGACCGGCTCTGGACGGCGACGCTCGGCGGCTTCGCGATCGGCTTCGCGACGGGTGTGATCAACGGGGCGCTGCCGACCGACAAGACCGTGTTCCTGCCCTCGGTGGTGTTCGCGCTCGTGATCCTCGTTCTGCTCGTCCGGCCGGCCGGGCTCTTCGCGCGCGGCCAGTCCGCGCTGGTGGAGCGCGTATGAGACGCGCTCGACACGTGGGTGACGCTGCTCGGGCCGGCGCTCCTCGTCGTGCTCGTCGGCATCTGCTCGACGTTCGTCTCGCGCTCGAACGAGATCCACTTCCTGAACGCGCTCGCCGCAGTCGCGATCGTGGTCGCGATCTACGTCTTCGTCGGCAGCTCCGGCGTGCTCTCGTTCGGCCAGATCAGCTTCGTCGCGGTGGGCGCCTTTGCCTCCGGCGTGCTGACCGTCCCGCTCGAGTCGAAGACGGGAGTGCTTCCCGACCTGTTTCCGATTCTGCGCGACCATACGATGGGGAACGTGGCCTCGCTCGTGGTCGCAACTCTCGTCGGCGGTCTCTTCGCCGTCATCGTCGGTCTGCCGCTGATGCGGCTGTCGGGGCTCGCTGCCGGGATCGCCACGTTCGCCGTGCTCGAGATCACGCACAACCTCCTGCGCGAGTGGACGAAGATCGGGCCCGGCGCGACGACGCTCTCGCTCGTACCCGAGACGACGGGGCCGCTCCAGGCCACGGTCGGCGCGGTGATCGTCATCGGCGTCGCCTGGGCGTATCAGCTGAGCCCGCTCGGGCGGAAGGTGCGGGCGACGCGCGAGGATCCCGCCGCCGCCCAGGCGGTGGGGATCAGCGTGCACCGGCAGCGGCTGTGGGCGTTCACGCTCTCGGGCGCTCTGTGCGGGTTCGCCGGCGGCCTGCTCGTGCACATGCTCGGCTCGATCACGACCGAGCAGGTCTACCTCGAGCTGACCTTCCTGACGCTCGCGATGCTCGTCGTCGGCGGCCTCACCAGCCTCTGGGGCGCGGTCGTCGGGGCGCTCGCCGTCAGCGGCCTCGACTCGGTGCTCGGGAACGCCGAGGACGGGATCGGCGTCGGCTTCCGGCTCGATCTGCCCGAGGGCTCGCGGCTCGTCATCCTGGGCGGACTGATGGCGCTGATGCTGATCCTGCGCCCGTCCGGGATCACCGGCGGACGCGAGCTGCGGCTGCCGCGGAGGCGGACCGCATGAGGGTGTGCGTGGTCGGCTGCGGCGCCGTCGGCTCGCTCTTCGCGGCCAACCTCGCCTCGCTCGAGGACGTCGAGGTCTGGGCGTACGACCTCGCACAGGCGCACGTCGACGCGATCAACGAGCGCGGGCTGCGGCTGACCGGCGCGGGGGAGGTGCACGCGACCGGGATCCGGGCCACGGCCGACGCGGCCGAGCTGCCCGCCTGCGACTTCGGGATCGTGGCGACGAAGGCGATGCACACCGAGGCCGCGATCGCCGCGACCGCGCACGCGTTCGCCGACGGCGCCGTCGCGTCGGTCCAGAACGGGGTCGGCAACGAGGAGGGGATCGCGCCGCACGTCGCGCGCGTGATCCGCGGGACGACCTTCCCCGCCGGGAAGATCCTCGAGCCCGGCGTCGTGCAGTGGGACGTGAAGGGCGACACGACGTTCGGCCCGTTCGAGCCGAGCCCGGCGACGCGCGAGGAGATCGAGCGCCTCGCCGACGCCTGCACGCGCGGCGGGATGCCGACGAGCGCGGTCGAGGACGCCCGCGGCGCCCAGTGGCGGAAGGTGATCTTCAACGCGTCGACGAACCCGATCGGCGCCCTCACCGGCCTCACGCACGGCCGCGTCTGCGAGCGCCCGGACCTGCGCCGGCTCGTCAGCGGGCTCGTCGACGAGGGCAAGGCCGTCGCGGACGCACAGGGGATCACCCTCGACGCCGACCCGGAGGCGCTGATCGACCACGCCGCCAAGCCCGAGGTCGCCTACGGCCACAAGGCGTCGATGCTGCAGGACGTCGAGGCGCACCGGCCGACCGAGGTCGACTGGCTGAACGGCGGCATCGTCCGCTTCGGGCGCGAGCACGGCGTCCCGACCCCGCTCAACGAGGCCGTCGTGGCCCTGATCAAGGGAATGGAGGCGTCTTGGACGCAGAGCTAGAGCGTCGGTACCGGAACGTCCGCACCGCGATGGCGGAGCACGACCTGGACGCGCTGATCGTGTCCGGCAGCGAGTACAGCGGCTTCGAGGGCTCGGTCACCTACCTCTCCGGCTTCCAGATCGTCCATCGCTACGCGTACGTCGTCGTGCCCGCCGACGGGGAGCCGCAGATCGTCTTCCCGACCGAGGCGCGCTACGTGGGCGAGCACGGGACGGCGCAGCTCGAGCAGGTCTTCCACGACCGGCCGGGCGAGCAGATCGCGGCGACCGCGCGCGACCGCGGCTGGAAGCGCGTCGGCGTCTACGGGCTCGACTACATCATGACCGTGCGGGACTTCCGCGCCCTCGACGGGCTTGACCTCGTCCCCTTCGACGCGGAGTTCGACCTCGCGCGGGCGGTCAAGAGCGACGCGGAGCTCGAGTCCGTGCGCGAGAGCGTCCGGATCAACGAGGACGGCTTCGAGGCGTTCCTCGCCGCGTACGAGCCGGGGCGGACCGCCGCCGAGGTGATGGCGCCCGCCGAGGAGCTCTTCGTCGAGCGCGGCTGCGGCCGGCTGACGATGAACATGGTCCTGATCGGGCCCGAGTTCGGGATCGCGAAGAAGGAGACGACGCTGGGCGACTTCGTGCTCCCGTCGCTCGAGGTCGCCGGGCCGGGGATGCACTGGGTCGAGGTCTCGCGTGCGATCGGCGCCGTGCCGGCGGAGGTCGAGCCGATGGTCGAGGCCTACGGCGAGTACCACGCTGCCGCCCGCGAGGCGATGCGCGACGGCGCCACCGCGCACGACGTCCATCGCGCCGTCTCGAAGGGCTTCACCGACCGCGGCTACCACCTCGGCCACGTCACCGGCCACTCGATCGGGATGACGATGATCGAGCACCCGCGCGTGGGCGAGGGGATGGAGGCGGTGCTGCGCTCGGGCATGGTGCTCTCGATGCACCCGCACGCGATCGCGGCCGACGGGAAGGCGTGCCTCTACATGCAGGACACGTGGCTCGTCACCGACTCGGGCGGTGAGCCGCTCTCACGCCTGCCGATGCAGGTGTACGAGCGGTGATCGCCAACGGCGCCGTTCCGATCCTGCCGAGCCGCGACCTCGGCGAGACGCTTGCGTTCTACGAGCGGCTCGGGTTCGAGGACCGCGGCAGCGGATCGTGGCAGGACTGGAACTACCTGATCATCGGGCGAGGCGAGACCTGGTGGCTCCACTTCTTCGGGATGCCCGAGATCGACCCGTTGACGACGATCGCAGGCTGCTACCTCTACGTGGACGACGCGGACGCGCTCTACGAGGAGTGGCGCGACGCCGTCGAGCCCGACCCGGCGACGGGCAGCCGGCTCGAGAGGCCGTTCGACACCGACTACGCCATGCGCGAGTTCGCGCTCGTCGACCGGAGCGGCAACCTGGTCCGCGTGGGCTCGGCGAAGCGCTAGCGCGAGCGTTCGCAGGAGCAGATCGCGCCGCCGAGCTCGCGCCGCTCGAACAGCTGGCCGCAGCGTGGGCACTCGGCCGGGATCACCTTGGCGCGGATGAAGAGCGCCTTCATCAGCACGACCCAGAGCACGGCGTAGCCGACGATCATCTGTGCGTTCATGCCCATGTTCATACTTCGAATATCGGCATGGAGGTGGATCTCTGATGACGCAGAGGGGTGATTTGGGCCGCCGGCTGGCGGTCGCGCGGGGGGACGAGCCGGCCGACCTCGTCGTTCGCGGCGGCCGCGTCCTCAGCGTCTTCACGCGCGAATGGCTCGACGCCGACGTCGCGATCTGCGACGGCGTCGTCGCCGGGCTCGGCTCCTACGACGGGGCGGAGACGCTGGATGCGGACGGCGCGTATGTCGTGCCGGGATTCATCGACGCGCACATGCATCTCGAGACCGCGAAGCTGCTCCCGTCCGAGTTCGCGCGGCTCGTGCTCCCGCTCGGGACGACCGCGGTCGTGGCCGACCCGCACGAGATCGCGAACGTGCTCGGCACCGACGGCGTCCACTGGCTCGTCGACGTCTGCGAGAACCTGCCGCTCGACGTCTTCTTCACGGCCTCGTCGTGCGTGCCGGCGTCGCAGTTCGAGTCGCCGCGGCGCCCGTTCACGCCCGGAGACCTGGAGAGCCTGCTGCGGCGGCGGCGGGTGATCGGGCTTGCCGAGATGATGAACTTCCCCGGCGTGATCGCCGGCGCCGAGAGCGAGCTGGCGAAGCTCGCCGTCGCGCGCGGCCACCACGTCGACGGCCATGCGCCGGGCGTGCTCGGCCGTGACCTGCAGGCCTACGCGGCCGCGGGGATCCGCTCCGACCACGAGGCGTACACGGCCGAGGAGGGCCGCGAGCGCCTGCGCGCCGGGATGTGGCTGCTGATCCGTGAGGCGTCCGCCGCGAGGAACCTGCGCGCGCTCGCACCGCTCGTGGCGGAGTTCGGGCCGTCGCGGATGGCGTTCTGCACCGACGACCGCGAGCCCGAGCACATCGCCGAGGATGGGCACATCAACGCGATCGTCCGCGACGCCGTCTCCTACGGGGTCGCAGCGGAGGACGCGCTCGTGATGGCGTCGCACCACCCGGCGCTCTGGCACGGGCTGGAGACCCTGGGGGCGATCGCACCCGGCTACCAGGCCGACCTGCTGCTGCTGCCCGACCTCGAGCGCTTCGTCCCCGAGATCGTGCTCAAGCGCGGCGAGGCGGTCGGCGAGATCGCACCGACGCCGGTGCCGGAGTGGGTGACGCAGAGCGTCCGCGTCCGCCCGGTGTCCGCCGACGACTTCGCGGTCGAGTGGGAGGGAGGGCCGGCGCGTGTGATCGGCCTCGTCCCGGGCCAGATCGTGACCGAGTCGCTCGTCGAGGAGCTCTCGAACGGCACGGCCGACCCGGAGCGCGACCTCGCCAAGATCGCCGTGATCGAGCGCCATCTCGGCACGGGCAGGATCGGGCTCGGGTTCGTCCGCGGCTTCGGCCTCACCCGCGGCGCCTTCGCCTCGACGTTCTCGCACGACGCGCACAACCTCGTCGTCGTCGGCATGAGCGACGAGGAGATGGCGCGCGCGGCCGAGCGGCTGGTCGAGCTCGGCGGCGGCCTCGTGGTCGTCGACGGGAGCGAGGTCACGGCCGAGCTGCCGCTGCCCGTGGCCGGCCTCGTGTCCGACCGGGCCTTGCCGGACGTGATCGAGGCGAGCGAGGCGACGGTCGCGGCCGTGCATGCGCTCGGCTCGAAGGTGCCGTCGCCGTTCCAGTCGCTCGCGTTCCTGGCGCTCTCGGTGATCCCGAGCCTGAAGATCACCGACCACGGCCTCGTCGACGTCGACCGGTTCGCGCTCGTGCCGCTCGCGGCCGACTCGGTGGCCGCGCCGGCCTCGTGAGCCGGTGGGCCGCGAAGCGGCCCCTTCAGGGATTTCTGCGCGATCGGCATCCGCTTGGCGGATGCCGATCCTGCGCTAGCGAACCGTGATCTGCTGCACCATCTTCGACGGGTGCAGCGAGCAGAAGAGCCGGTAGGTGCCCGCCTTGGTGAAGCGGTGCGTGAAGACGCCGCTCTGCGTCCAGGGCGCTGAGAAGCCGACGGGGCCGCCGACGACGGTGACGTCGTGCCGGAACGAGCCCATGAAGCGCCACGTGAACGTGGTGCCGCGCTCGAGCACGACCCGTTCGACGCCGTACTTGAAGTCGCCCACGTAGGTCGACGTCGCTCGTGAGACCTTCCCCTGCGGCGTGCGGGGCAGCGGCATCGAGAAGGCAGGCGGCGCCGAGGGGCGGCCGAGGTCGACGTCGAGCGCCGGCGTCGCGCCGCAGCCGCTGACGGCTCCGGGCGCGAGGAACAGGAGCATGATCCCCATCGCCCGCGTGTGCGGCGCCGAGTTGTCGTAGACCGCGTTGATGCGGAGCCGGTCGCCCTTGGCGACCGGGATCCCGACGGTCGAGCGGAACGAGGACATCTTCGTCGGGCCGGGCTCGTGCAGAAGCGGCTTCGGCTTCGGGCCGCCCCAGGTCGGGCGTGACGCGAAGAGCTTCGCGCCGCAGGTCGCGTTCTGCAGCTCGACCCGGATGCCGCCGCCGTGGAGATGGCCGCCGCCAGAGACGATCCGGCCGCTCTGCGGCATCGTGAAGCCGGCCGACTTCGTGAAGGTCGAAAACGTCCGCCCGCCGCCCGGGACGTCGAAGACGGGATCCGGACCGGTGCAGTTCCGGACGTCGAGCCAGATCGGCTTCACCGGCGTCAGCCTCTCGCCGGTGACGTAGCGCACGGTGTAGCGGATGAAGCCGTTCAATCGCTGGGGCTTGTGGTTCATCAGCATGTAGAGCAGGCCCCAGCGGTCGGTCGCCTTGTTCGCGTAGCCGTAGCCGCGCGGCAGCGAGAGCGCGAGCCGCTCCTCACCCTCGGCGAAGAAGCGCTCCGCGGCCCCGCCGCAGGTGTAGTCGGGGACGCCGACCTTCGCGAAGACGATGTGGTGCAGCATCACCTTGTCGCGTCCCTGGACGCGGCCCTGCGCGTCGACGACCTCAGCCTTCATCCCGACGACGTACCCGTCGACCTTCGGCGATTCGGCGGGCATCGGCTGCTGCGCGACGCCGTAGCCCTCGACCGAGATCGCGGGCGTCGTGAAGGTCAACGTGCGCTCCGCCGCGTGCGCGAGTGTCGGCAGCGCGAGCGCCGCGGTTGCGGCTGCGAGCAGCACGCGCGAAATCCTGGCCATCCGGGCAACTGTAGCTCCGGTTTCGCGGGGGTACACTCTGAGAGTGAGCTGGCCCTGGATCGTGCTGCTGGTTCTGGGGGTCGCCGTCGTGATCGGCGCCGAGTGGTCGCGCGTGAGCACGATTGTCGGCACCGACGCGCGCCGTCAGCGCGAGCGGAAGCGCCGGAAGGCGAGCTTCAAGGTGATTCGCTCGGAGGAGGAGGAGTTCGCCGAGAGCGTGCAGCGCGACCTCGCCGAGCTGCCGACGATCGAGGAGAAGGACCGCAGGAGCTAGGAGCTAGCGGACGACGAACGTCGTCTGCAGGATCCTGGTGTTCGGCAGGATCCGGCCCACGTTCTCCATGTTGCGCGACTCCTGGTAGTCGGAGACCTGCACGTGGAGGCTGTGGCGGCCCTTGCTGAGGCCGGACGTGGAGACCCGGATCGTGCCGGCGGTGTACTGGCCCGAGTGCTCGTCGCCGTCGATGCGGAAGACGATCGAGGCCGGATCGATGCCCGAGCCGCGATCGGAGGCGGCGAGGACGATCTGGCCGCCCTTCTTCACGCGCGGCGTCCGCAGCGCGAGCGCCGGCGGCGCGACATCGTTGATCCAGTACCGGTAGGTGAATGCGCCCGCCCGTGCCGCCGAGGGGCTGTCGAAGACGACGTCGTAGGAGCCGGCGGCGGGGAGGATCGTGCCCGCGGCGAGCACGAGCTCGCCGAACGTGCGCAGGTACGGGTTGAGGTTGAACGGCAGCGCGGCGTAGCCGGTCAGGTGCCGCTCGTCGCCGGCGCGGACGATCCGGGGCTCGACGCGGACGCCGGATGCCCGGCTCGTGACGACGACGCCGAAGTTGGTGGCCGGCTTGGTGAGCGTGACCCGGAAGACGCGCTCGGGGCCGGGGAGCGTCGGGCTGAAGCCGAATCCGACCGGGTTCTCCGGGTAGCGGTAGCGCGAGACGCGCGTCGAGCCGCCCTTCGTCGACGACTTGTAGCTGCCCGCTTTCTTCAGCGCGGCGGGCTTGACCCCCGCCAGCGCAGGGGTTCCCGTGCCGAACCAGTACGGGATCCGCAGACGCACGGTGCCGCGCGTGAGGACGACGTATCCCGTCGCTTCGGCATCGGTCGCCTGCGTCGTGCGCACGGTCAGGTCCAGCTTTCCGGGCACCGTGACCGTGGCCGGGGCGAGCACCGTGGCGCCCGCCGGCCGGTTCTGCGCCTCGACCGTCACCGTCCACGGGCCGGTTCCGCCGAGGCCTGAGTCGGTGAGCTGCACGGAGCGGGTCAGAGTGGCGTTGGAGCGGATCACTCCGAAGCTGAATGCGACCGGGCTCGTGAAGATCGGCGTCGTGTCCGCGCGAGGCAGGTTGATCACGCCGCCCCCGCCACGGAGCGTCGGCACTTCGTCGGCCTTGCGCTCGTTCGTGTAGGCGGGGTCGCCGGTGAGCGCGAGCGCCGACTTCACCTGCGCCGGCGTCCAGGTCGGATGCTTCTGGAGCAGCAGCGCCACGCCACCGGACACATGCGGCGCGGCCATGCTCGTCCCGGAGAGCGTCGCGTACTCGCCGCGAGGCGCCGCCGAGAGGATTCCCGATCCGGGCGCCGAGACGTCGGGCTTCAACTGCAGCGAGAGCGGCGTCGGGCCGCTCGAGGAGAACGACGAGATCACGTCGTCGGCGCCGCCGCGCGACGTCGTCACGGCCCCGACGGTGATCGCGCTCGGCGTCGCTCCGGGCGAGCCGACCGACCCGCGGCCGAACTCCTCGAAGTCGTTGCCCGCCGAGACCACCGGCACGACACCGGCGCGGGCTGCAGCCTCGAGCGCCTTGACGACGATGTCGCGCGACGGCTCGATCTCCGGCTCGCCGAGCGACATGTTGATCACGTCCATCCCGTCCGCGACCGCCGCCTCGATCGCGGCGACGAGCTCCGGCGAGTTGCCGTCGAGCCCGACGTCGGCGTCGGTCGGAATCGTCAGCGCCTTGTAGTTGCCGAGATACGCGCGCGGCGCGACGCCGGAGATGCGGACGCCCTGAGCGAGCGTGTTCGCGTTGCCGGCGGCGATGCCCGCCACGTGCGTGCCGTGCGAAGACATCTCGGGGTCGAACGGCTTCGAGGCGTGCTTCCACGTCGGGCTCGCGGGCGGGAACGCGCGCGCCACGATCACCTTCGCCGTCGTGTACGCGGTCTGGCCCTTGGGGTAGCCCGCCGGCATCGTGTAGCCGGCCGGCGAGAAGAACGGGTGCGTCTGGTCGATCCCCTCGTCGATGATCGCGATCTTGATCCCCTGCCCGGCGTTCGTGAGGCCGGGACCCCACAGCGCCGGCGCGCCGATCTGCTGCGGGCTGCGATCGAGCTGCGGGCGGTAGCTGACGCTCGGATAGACGGTCTCGACGCCGGGGAGCGACGTCAGCCGGCCGAGCTGGGAGCGCGGGACGACGACGGCCATCCCGTTGGCGACCAGCCGGTAGCGCCAGCGGATCTGTGCATCCGGGACCGCGGTCTCGATGCGCTGCGCGAGGCTCGACTGCGAGTTGGCCAGCGTGCGCGTCTGCAGCTGGCGTCCCGCGCGCCAGCTCGTGGTCGCGAGCGGCTTCTGCGAGAGCGAGACGACCACCTCGACGAGCTCCCCCTGAGGCGCCTGCGGCTCGGCGCGCGCGGAGCCCGTCGCGAGTGCGAGCAGGGAGAGAGCGCAGATGGAGAGACCCCGCCGCACGTGCGCCAATGGTAGGGAAGAAGTCTTGAAGAGCGTGTTACGGCTTGGCGCTCAGGCTTGGGGCCATTCACCGGCAGGAGGCGAGTCCGGCCACTCCCACGGCATCAAGGAGCCCAAAGGCCTCCGCCCGTTGCACCGCGGCGGCACGGTCCCGGACGCCGAGCTTGCGGAACACGCTCACGAGCTGGAAGCGAACGGATTGCTCGTCGACCCACAGAATCTCGCCGATGACGTGGTTGGGGAATCCCTCTGCGACGAGCGTCAGGATCTCGTGCTCCCGACGAGTCAGGTTCGGTCGCTCCCAATGGAGGGGGTGGCCGCGGCTCAGGACGATCAGGTTTCCGCGCAGTGCGATCGCCACAGTGGCAAGAATCTCCTCGGGGCTCGCCTCCTTCGTCAGCTGGGCGTCGACGCTGGCCCCGTGAGCCTGCCGCGCCACGTCCGTCGCGAGTGGCGTCGCCGTCAGCAGGACAATGGCGACCGCATGGTTGGCATCACGAAGCCTCGCGAGATCGGCCCGGACGCCCCGCCACTCCCATCCGGGATCGAGGATGACGACGTCGGCCGCGCCGAGACCTACGTGTGCGGCGGCTGCGGAGATGCTGTCGGCCTCTCCGACGACGCGGTAACCGGCGGCCTCGACGAAGAGCCGTAGCGAGCGCCGATACGCCGACCAGCCGTCGATGAGGAAGATCGTGCGTCCGTCGCCGTGGGCTGGCGGGCTCGTCATCGACTCGCCGACACTACGGCGGCATCGTTCCGCCGACAAGCACCCGTGGCAGGAAATCTCCGGAAAGAGGTGGCTACACTGTCCGTCCGCGCGGATGTGGCGGAATTGGTAGACGCGCACGGTTCAGGTCCGTGTGCCCTTCGGGGCGTGGAGGTTCAAGTCCTCTCATCCGCATAGCTGAATGACGTCGCCGCAGACGAGATATGCGAAGGCGGGTGGCGTTCACGTCGCGTATCAAGTCGTGGGCGAAGGGCCGCCCGATCTCGTGCTCGTCTCGACCTGGTTCAGCCATGTCGAGGCGCGCTGGGACTTCCCGGGCTTTGCGTACTACCTCCGCCGGCTGGCGTCGTTCAGTCGCGTGATCTCGTTCGACAAGCGTGGGATCGGTCTGTCGGATCCGGTTCCGATCGACCGGCTCCCGTTCCTGGAAGAGTGGATGAGCGACGTGCGCGCGGTCATGGATGCCGTCGGGGTCGAGCGCGCGGTGCTGTTGGGCGCCAATGAGGGATCGATGATGGCTGCGCTGTTCGCCGCGACGTACCCGGACCGGGTGAGCTCGCTCGTACTCGCGAACGCGACCGCCCGACCCGCCTGGGCGCCGGACAACCCTTCGGGGGTTCGGCCCGAGATCATCGACGCGCTCGTCAGCAGCGTCGATCAGGCCTGGGGCGAGGGCCTGACCATGGCTGCTGTCAATCCGAGCATCGCGGGAGATGACCGGGCCGTGCAGGCGTGGGGCCGCTTTCTCAGGCTGGCCGCAAGCCCAGCCGTCGCCGCCGCCGTGATCCGGATGATCTTCGAACTCGACGTGCGGCCCGTTCTGCCCACCATTCGCGTACCGACTCTCGTCGTCTCGCGGCGCGACGCGCTCTTCTCTGCCGCGAGCGGGGATGCTGTCGCCGGCCTCATTCCCGGCGCCGAGTTCGTCGAGGTGCCGGGTGTCGACTACGGGCTGGCGGTCGGTGACGTCGACCCGGTGATCGACGAAGTCGAGGCGTTCATCACGGGAACCCGGCCCACGCACGACATCGATCGCGTGCTCGCAACCGTGCTCTTCACGGACATCGTCGACTCGACGGCGCGGGCAGCCGAGCTGGGCGATCGTGGGTGGCGTGCGATCCTCGATTCGCACGAGGAGATCGCCCGCACGGAGATACAGGCGCACGGCGGTGTGATCGCCGACTTCACGGGCGACGGTGTCGTGGCGACGTTCGACGGCCCCGCGCGCGCCGTCCGCACGGCTCTTGCTCTACGGGATCGCGTGCACGATCTCGGGATCGCGATCCGCTCGGGTCTCCACACGGGGGAGATCGAAAAGCGCGGTGGGGGCATCGCAGGGCTCGGCGTCCACATCGCTGCGCGGGTGATGGCGCTCGCGAACGGTGACGAGGTCCTCGTCTCGCACACCGTGAAGGATCTCGTCGCCGGGTCGGGGCTCAGCTTCCAGGACTACGGGATGCGTGAGCTCAAAGGCGTTCCCGATACCTGGCAGATCTTTCGCGTGGAGTCGTAGCCGGCGTGCTCGACCCAGGCATTCCCGTCCCCACCACCGGACGGACGTTCTCCGCGACGTGCCGCGCGCGGCTTGCGGACGTCGACCGCCACGGCCGCGTGCGGCTCGACGCGCTGGCTCGGTTCCTCCAGGACGTCGCGATCGAGGACGTCCAGGAGACCGGGTGGGGCATGCCGGAGCACCTCTGGTTCCTGCGCCGGATCCGGATCGACGTGGTCGAGCCGTTTCTCGAGGATCAGCGAGTCGACCTCGTCACCTGGTCCAGCGGGCAGGCGGCGATCGCCGCGGGACGGCGCTGGTCGCTCCGGGGCGACCGCGGCGGCCGCGCCGAGGTCGACAGCGTCTGGATCCATCTCGACCGGGATCAGCGGCCCGCCAGGATCGAGGCCTTCGAGATCTACGGTGACGCCGCCGGCGGCCGGCGCGTCTCGACGAAGCTGGAGCTGCCCGATCCGTCGCCGGACGACACCGGCCTCCCGTGGCCGCTGCGTGTGAGCGACATCGACCTCCACGGCCACGTCAACAACGCCGTCTACTGGCAGGCCGTCGAGCACGTGCTCCCGTCGGCCGGCATCGACCCCGGGCGCCCGCTCGTCGCCGAGCTCGACTACCGCGAGCCGATCGACCTCGACGACGCGATCGAGCTGGTCGCGTCGCGCGCCGGGGCGGAGCTGCTGGTCGGCTTCCGCGCCCCGGACGGGATCAGGGCGGTGGCGCGGGTGGCTCAGCGATAGCGTCGCCCCAGGCGGCCCCCTTTGCCTCCTTGAACCGGGGACCCTGCTTGCGGCTGATCGTGCGCTCGTGGATGCCGTCCCGCTCACACGTGACGAGGTTGACGTGGCCGGAGCGGATCTGCGGCTGACGGATGATCCGCGCATCGGCCCGCGGCGCGGTCGCGCGTGAGAGGGCCGCGTAGGAGAACTTCTCGTCCTCGTAGCCGAGCTCGACGCCCTTCGCCTGCCGGTGCAGCCTCGAGCGGGGCAGCCGGACCGCGAAATGGCACCAGTCGTCCGGCTCGAGCGGGCACGCGAGGTCGTGCGGGCACGGGCCGACGGTCTGCCCGCCTGCGTCGATCACGGCGGCGCGGGCGGCGAGGACACGGCGGTAGCCCGCCGGCGTCCCGGGCTCGATCAGCACGAGCGTGTCCGTGCTCTGCCGCCACAGGTGCGCCACGGCGTCCACTGGGTCGCGCAGCTCGCCGAGCACGTATGACGCGACGACGAGATCGGCCGGCCCCCGTGCCTGCACGACGTCGCCGGCGACCCAGTCCGCATCGGGCAGCAGCTCGCGGCCGGCCGCGAGCATCTCCGGCTCTGCCTCGACCAGGGTCAGCGCTGTCAGCGAGGGCCAGATCTCCGCTGCCGCCCAGGCGGCGACGCCGGGCCCGGCGCCGACGTCGAGCAGCGACGCCGGCCGCCACTCGGGCCGCTGCAGGGCGATCTGGCGGAAGACGGCCGCGGCGGCGGCGAACGTCGCCGGCGCGCGGTAGGCGAGATACGCCGCCACCTGCGCCGGCGATCGGGCCGCCCGCGAACCAGTGTCGCCGCGATACGCGGACGAGAGCGCTTCGACCTCTTTCGCGACCGAGCCGCCCGCGCGCGCGACGAGTCGCTCGATTCCCTCCGCCAGCTGCGGCGGCAGCCCGGTCAGGGCGCCAGCGCCGCCAGGACGTCGTCGGCGTGCGTGTCCGCCTTCACGTTTCGCATCTCCCTGGCGACGTTGCCGTCGGCGTCGATCACGAAGGTGGAGCGCTCGACACCCATGTACTTCTTGCCGGCGAACGACTTCTCTTTCCAGACGCCGTACTCCTCGGCGATGGCATGGTCGGTGTCGGCCAGGAGGGTGAACGGCAGGTCGTACTTCTCCTTGAACTTGACGTGCGAGCGCTCGTCGTCGGGGCTGACGCCGAGCACGACAGCGCCCGCGCGCTCGAACTCGCCCCACGCGTCGCGGATCCCGCAGGCCTGCGTCGTGCAGCCGGGCGTGTCGTCCCGGGGATAGAAATAGAGGACGACCGGCTTTCCGCGGAGGGACTCGAGCGAGACCTGCTCGCCGGAGTCCGACGTCGAGCGTGAAGTCAGGAGCTGGTTTACCTTCCTCGACCAAGGGTGCCTCCGTTCGTCGGGCCATCGGGGTCGTTCACCACGGCAGCCATCCCTCCTGGTACGCCGCCCGCTCCTCCGGCCCGAAGTGGGCGTAGGCCTCGTCCGGCTTCGACGTCTCCTCGAGCACGCTCGCACCGTGCTTTGCCGCCACGTCGCTCACGGCATAGACGACCTCGAAGCCGCCCGCTCGGCTGCCGGCCATGACGATCACGCACGGCCCGTCACCGGCGCCGACGAAGGTGTGCTTCGTCCAAGGCGGACAGTGGACGAAGTCCCAGGCCTTCAGATGGCGCTCCTCACCCTCGATCACGAGCACGCACTCGCCGGAGACGACGAGGAAGTCCTCCTGGCCGCTCTCGCCGTGGTAGATGCCCCGCTGGCCGGGCGCGACGACCTGGATGCGGAAGCCGAGCTGGGTCCACTCCTGCCCGCCCTCGAAGTCGGTGTCCTGCCCGCGTTCCTCGCTTCGGATCCACGAGACGTCGCGCGCGTTGAGCACGAACCAGCCTTCGCCCTGGGGAATGAGCCCGGCATCCGTCTGCTTCAGCTCCGCCTCCGGAACAGGCTTCGTGAGCTCGAAGTCGGGGGCCGGCTTGCCTTCCTGAGCCACGCGGTGTCCTCTCGCTAGGGTGCCTCGCGATGCTATCGGCCCACGACTTCCTCGCCTACTTCGTCGTCGGCGTCCCGGCGCTGGCCGCGCTGGCCGGCGGGCTCGTCTACTGGCGGCGCCGTGTCGCGGGCCGCTGGCTCGCCCACCTGCTGGCGCTCGCACAGACGCTCCTCGTCGCCCAGGTCGCGCTCGGCCTGCTGCTGCTCTCGGACGACCGGCGGGCGGCCGACGACCTCCACTACGCCTACGGCTCGCTCTCGCTCGCGGCGATCCTGGCGCCGTGGATGTACGCGCCGGCAGAAGGCCGACGGCGGCTGCTCTGGTTCGCCGGCACTTCCTTCCTCGCCGCGGCGCTCGCCGTGCGAGCATTCATGACCGGATCATGAAGCGCTTCTTCACCGACATGAACTCGACCCTGCGCGGGTTCCTGATCATCGCCCTGATCGCGGCGGTCGTCGTCGTGCTCTCGCTCCAGTCCGTGCTCGCGACCGTCGGGGGGCTGCTCCAGATCGGCTTCTTCCTCGCGATCGCCTTCTTCCTCTTCCTGCTCTGGCGCGAGAAGCGCGGCGACATCGAGTCGTGGCAGGACCGGAGCCGGAACGTCTTCTACGCCGCGATCGTGCTCGCGGTCGTCGACGTCGGCGCCTTCATCGGCCTCGGCCCGTCCGGCCCGGACGCGCTCGCGTTCTTCCTCGTGCTCGGCGCCTGCGCCTACGCGATCTTCCGCGTCTGGCGCAACGAACACACCTACAGCGGATCGAGATCCGCAGCGGCGGATCTCGATCGCGCGAAGACCAGGTCGGCCCGCCTCCCAAAGGCGTTACAGCTGAGCCCTCAGCGCAGCGAGGAGCTTGTCGCCCTCGTAGAGCACCGGCCCGCCGGAGCCGGCGAGGGGCGCAGGGTCGTCGAGCCACGCGGCGTCCGGGCCGAAGACGTAGAAGACGTCGTAGACGAAGCCCGAGTAGCCGAGGCCGCCGAGGTCGGTGTCGGCGAAGTGGGTGCCGGTGATCCCCTCACCGTCCCAGTACTGGGTCACGCGCGGATCGGCCAGGATCGACTCGTCGATCGCGCCGCGCTCGTCGGTGACTCGCTGGTTGAGCCAGACGGCGTAGACGCGCAGGTCCTGCGACTGCTCCTTGTCGAGGATGTTCTCCCGCACCCAACGGGCGCCGGCGAGGCAGGTGCCTCAGGTGGGCGAGAAGAGGAGGAGCAGGCGCGTCTTGCCGGCGCCGGCCTCGAAGTCGGAGCGGAGCTGGAGGACGTTCGCGAGCTCGTGGACGCCGTCGGCGGGAGCCGCCGCCTGCTCGCTGGTGTCGGCGCCGCCGCAACCGGCGAGCGCCAGCAGCAGCACGAGGAGCGCGGCCTTACGCACGGACCTGCGCCGAGGCGCCGTCGAGCGCATCGAGCGCGGCGCGGATGGTCATCCCCTCGCCGACGAAGATCGGTGTGTCGCGCTCGGTGTAGGCCGAGGCTTCGCTCTCGCGGAGCGTCAGCATCAGGTGCATGAAGTCGGACGGCTCGTCGCACTCGAACGCGGTCATGAACTCCTGGTCGTCGATCCCGAACGAGTACGTCGTGTGGTTGTGGATCGTCTCGAACTCGCGACCCACGCGGATGTGCTCGTCCATCGCGCGCTGCCGCTCCTCGAGCGAGAGCGAGTACCACGGCCGCACCTTCACGAACGGGTAGACGACGAGGTACGGCGAGCCCTTCGGGATGATCTTGCGGGGCCGGCGGGCCTGGGTGTACGGCGAGGCCTTCGTCGTCGCGAGGTAGTTGTACGGCGTCTCCAGCCAGCCGGCGAGGGGCGTCCCGTTCAGCGCCGCGCCGAGCTCGCCGAGGTCGGCGTAGCGCTCGGTGATCTTCCAGAGGAAGAAGTCGACGTCGGGGCGCACGCCGGCGGTCGAGTAGGTGCGCAGGTGCTCGAACCGGTCGCTCCAGCTCTCGACGACGTCGGCGAAGGCGTCCTTCATCGCGGTCCGCTCCTCGAGCGGCAGCCGCCGCCATGCGGGGTCGGTCTTGAAGAAGGTGTACGCGACGTACTGGCCGCCCTGGATCTCGCTGCTCACGGGCATATCGTACGTTCCGCCGCGTCGCGAACGGGCTCCAGGCTCGACTTCGCAGTTCCGTCCACGTAGTAGACGCCGGACTGGAAGCCCGTCAGCACGGGCTCGTCGTGGGAGTGGAAGAGCAGCAGGCCGGCCACGTTCTCCTGACAGGCCGCGAGCTCCATCGCCCGGCGGTAGAAGTCGGCCTGCGTCGCCTCGTCGACCGGAGCGCCCGGCTCCTTGCCCTCGTACAGCGGCGCCTTCGCCGGCGGGATCGTCGTCTCGACGCCGAGCTCGCTGTAGAGCACCGGCACGCCCGGGCCGAAGGCCTCGTCGAGCAGCGGCCGCAGCTTCTCCTCGTAGTCCGCCATCAGGATCGAGCTCGACTTCGGGTTGGTCGGCCGGTCGGGCGGGGTGCTCGAGCTCGCCGGGTAGGGGTGGTAGGCAAAGCCGTCGAACGGCGGCTCCTCGCGGCCGCTGGCGCGGAAGGCGGCACCGAGGTCGCGGATGAACGTCGTCGGCGAGTGCGTGTCCCGGCCCGTTCCCGGCCGGTCGATCCCCCGCGGTGCCAGCGCGCCGCCCCAGACGGTCACGTCGGGGTCGGCCTGCTGGACCGCGTCGTGGACCGAGAACAGCAGCGCGAGGTAGGCGGGCGCGGCGACGTCGCCGCCGCTCGCGTCGAACTGCGGCATCCAGAAGCGGTTCAGGTTCGGCTCGTTGCCGATGATCACGTCGCGGATCTCGGGCACGTTCCGCAGCACCGCGGTGACGTAGGCGGCGAAGTCCGCCCGGTCGGCCGGCGTCAGCGGCGTCGTCCTGGCGCCCGTGTGGTAGATCGCGAGGAAGATCCGGGTGTCGCCGGCGCCCTCGACGACGCTCCGCAGGGCGGCGACCTCCTCCTCCGACGGCGCGTTGCTTCCCGGATGCCAGAAGCTCGTGATCCCGACGGCGCCGAAGCCTGCGTCCTGGAGCTGGCGGAGAGCAGGCCCGTCGTGCCGGACCCGGTCGTCTACGGCTCCAACCAGAAGCGGGGAGCCAGAACCGTCGTCGCCACCGCACCCGGCAAGGAGCGCGGCGGCGAGGAGACACGCACCACGTACGGCGTGCTGAAGCGCTCGACGGGGCGTCCCGGCAGCGCGGCGTCGAGGAACGAGACGGAGAGCTGGTACCAGCCGGGCGTGCTCTCGGCCGGTCCGACCGGCACCCGGAGGCGCCGCCCCGCGGCGGCGCGGCCGGTCGTCGTCGCCACCGCCGTCCGGCGCGGCAGGCGCAGCAGACGGGCCCGGTAGGTGCACGCGCGCTCGCATCGGAGCGAGATCGTACGTTCGGCGGTGGTGAACGCGGCAGACACCTTCGCCTCGACCGGGCACGCCCCGAGTGCGTTCGTGCCCGCGGACTCGATCGCGCGCCGCACGGGCTCGAGCGACGTCTTGGGCGAGCCGTCGGCGTAGACGAGCCCTGACTGCCAGCCGGGCCGGCCCGGCTCGTCGTGCGTGTGGAAGAGGAGCATGCCGGCGACGTTCGACTGGCAGTAGGCGAGCTGGATCGCGCGCCGGTAGGCCGCCGCCTGCGTCGCCTCCGGCACCGGCCGGGTCGTCGCGGGCTCGACGCCGCCGTAGAGCTCGCGCTTCTCGGCCGGGATCGCCGACTCGATCCCGAACTCGTCGTAGAGGATCGGCATCCCCCTGCCGACCTGCGCGGTGCCGTCGAACGCCTTGCCGAGCAGTTTCACGAGCACGTCCTGGTCGATCAGCCCGAGATGATCCGGATCCGAGGGCAGCGCGTCGACGGGGACGCTCGAGTTGAGCGGGTAGGGATGGAACGAGAAGCCGTCCATGACCGGGAGCGCGCGGCCGCTCTTCCGGTACGCGACGCCGAGCTCGCGGAGGAAGCGGGTGGGGGAGATCGTGTCGCGGCCCGTGTTCGGCTTGTCGACGCCGCGCGGCGCGAGCGCGCCGCCCCAGACGCGAACCTCGGGCGCCGCCTCCTTCAGCGCGTCGTACGTCGTCGCGAGCAGGCGCAGGTACGCGGGCGCCGAGGCGCCGGTGCCGTTGAGCGCGAACTGCGGCATCCAGAAGCGGTTGAGGTTCGGCTCGTTGCCGACGATCACGTCCCGGAAGCCCGGATTCGCCTTCGCGATCGCGGCCGCGTAGGCGGCGAACTCCTTCCGCTGCACCACCGTCAGCGGCGTCGTGCGGGAGCCGGCGCTGTAGACCGAGAGGTAGACCCGGATCCCGTGCATCGTCGCCGCCGCATCGACGTTCGCCAGCACCATCGCCTCGTGCGGGGTCGGCTCGGAGAGGCCGGGCTCCCAGAAGCTCGTGATCCGGACCGCCTGGAACCCGGCCAGCTTGAGCAGCCCCATCTCGGTCTCCGAATCGACCAGGAACGGGCTCCGGACGCGGTCCTCGGCCGCGCCGAAGACAACGGACGAGCCGCCCGCGTGTGCCGCGGGTGCAAGGGCAAGCATCGCCGCAAGAGCTGCCAGGAGACCCTTCACGCCGAGGCTAAGGTAGCCGCGATGGCAGACGTCAGGGACAAGTTGAAGGGTCTGCCGGCCAAGCCCGGCGTCTACCTCTTCCGGGACGAGCGCGGCGACGTGCTCTACATCGGCAAGGCGAAGTCGCTGCGCCCACGCGTGCGCTCGTACTTCCAGGAGGGCCGCGGCGACACTCGCGCCTCGATCCCGCAGCTCGTGACGCGGATCGCCGATCTCGAGGTGATCGTCACCGGCAGCGAGGTGGAGGCCCTCCACCTCGAGCAGAACCTCGTCAAACGGCACCGGCCGCCGTTCAACGTGCGCCTGCGCGACGACAAGTCGTTCCCCTACATCGCCGTCACGATCGAGGACGAGTACCCGCGCGTCATGTTCACCCGCGAGCGCCATCGTCGCGGCGTCCTCTACTTCGGGCCGTATGCGAACGCGAAGAAGGTGCGGGAGACGCTCGACGTGCTCAACCGCGTCTTCCAGTTCCGGCCCTGTGAAGGCCCGAAGCCGGGCCGGCACTCGGGGATCCCGTGTCTCGACTTCCACATCGAGCGCTGCCACGCGCCGTGCGTCGGCTACATCTCGAAGGACGCCTACCGGGAGATCATCGACGCTGTCATCGACTTCCTCTCCGGCGACACGAAGACGATCGTCCGGGTGCTGCAGGAGCAGATGCGCGAGGCGGCCGCCGACGAGCGCTTCGAGGACGCGGCGCGGTACCGGAACCGGCTCTTCGCGATCGAGAACCTGGCCGAGAAGCAGGGCGCAGACCGGCGGGAGACCGGCTCGATCGACGTGCTCGGCGTCGCTGCCGAGGGCGATCGCGCGGCCGTGCAGGTGTTCCCGCTCCGCGGCGGCAAGATGATCGACCGCCACGGCTTCCACCTCGAGAACGTCGAGGGCCAGGACGTGACGACGGTCCTCGAGGCGTTCGCGCTCGAGTACTACGGCAACGCGCCCTCGATCCCGCCGCAGATCGTCGTGCCCCCGGACGCGACCGGGCTCGAAGCGCTGCAAGGGTTCCTGTCGGAGCTGCGGGGCTCCCGCGTCGAGGTGCGGACGCCGGCCCGCGGCGAGAAGCGGCGGCTGGCCGAGCTGGCCGCCCAGAACGCACGGCTCGCCCTCGACTCGGAGCTGCTCGTCTCGGAGCAGAAGCAGCTGCGCCGCGTGCACGCGCTCGAAGAGCTGCGCGAGGCGCTCAACCTCGAAAGCCTGCCGCTCCGGATCGAGTGCTTCGACATCTCGAACATCCAGGGTTCCGAGATCGTCGGCTCGATGGTGGTGTTCCAGGACGGGATCCCGAAGAAGGCGCACTACCGCAAGTTCGCGGTCCGCGGCCTCGACGGCCAGGACGACTTCGCGGCGATGGCCGAGGTCGTCTCGCGCCGCTTCGCCCGGCTGCGCACGGGCACCGAGGACGAGTACGACGAGGGCTTCGCGACCGCGCCGAACCTCGTCGTGATCGACGGCGGCAAGGGGCAGCTCTCGGCGGCGCTGGCGGCGATGCAGGCGTACGAGCTGCCGCGCGTGGCGGTGATCTCCCTGGCGAAGCGCGTGGAGGAGATCTTCGTCCCGCAGCAGTCCGACCCGATCCTGCTCGACCCGCACAGCGCCGGTTTGCAATTGCTCCAACGTGTTCGGGACGAGGCGCATCGCTTCGCGCTCGGCTTCCACCGCCAGCGGCGTTCCGCGCGGTCGCGCGAGTCGCTCTTCGACACGCTCGAGGGCGTCGGGCCGGCGCGGCGGCGGGCGCTCCTACGACACTTCGGCTCGACGGAGGCCGTGGTCGCGGCGACGCAGGAGGAGCTCGAGGGCGTGCCGGGAGTCCCGGCGAAGACGGCGCGCGCGATCTACGCGCAGCTGCACAAGACCGGCGCCGGCTAGGGCTCTCGGAGCTCCATCTCCACGAATTCCCACTCGCCGCCGTTCGTCGAGTGCATGTAGACGCGGATGGCGGCGAAGCCCGCCCGCTCGTAGACCGTGATCGCCCGACGGTTGAAGGTTGCCACGGTGAGGACGAATCGCGTGGGCGCAAACCGTGATCGTGCGTAGTCGAGTCCGGCGCCGAGGAACGACGCGCCGAGGCCCCGGCCGGTTCGCTCGGGATGCAGGCCGAGGCCGATTTCGACCGTGTCGGACGCGGGTCGCTTGAAGCTGAAGAAGCCGGCCAGCTCGCCGTTGCTCGTCGTGGACGGAGAAGTAGATGTCGCCTCGGAGGTCAGGGCTCAGCAGCTCCGCGAGGTCGTCCGCGTCGGCTGACCAGTCGTAGAAGGCGAACGGCTCTGGGTAGTGCCAGCAGAGCGATCTCCTCCGCATCCGTGCTGCGTCATCCTGCGGAAACGGAACGGTTCGGGACTCACGTGTCCGGAGCCGCGCTCTTACCGGTGAGCGAGCGCCAGTTGACATGGCCGAGCGTGAGGAAGAGCGCGGTGAAGCCGATGATCACGTTGGTCACGATCAGCGTCAGCTTCATCCCGACGCTGAAGGCGAGCAGCGCCGAGCGGCCGATGCCGGTGCCGTTGAAGACGTAGACGATGAAGGCCTGCTCGGTGCCGATCCCTCCGGGCGAGATCGGGACGAGCGTGGCCAGGCTCTGGGTCACCTGGACGAGCAGGACGTTCCGAATCGACTGCTCGACCCCGAACGCGTCGAGGAAGAACCAGATCGCGACGAAGCGGAGCAGCCAGTCGCCCGCCTGCCAGAGAGCGACCTCACGGAGGTATCGGGTCCTGTCGCGCAGCACCGCGAATCCCTGGCGAACGCGCTCCTTGAACTCGGCGACGTGGAGCCGGAGCCAGAGGACGCCGATCACGCCGAAGATCACGAGCGCGACGAAGAGGACGAACGAGAACTCGGGATTGGACGCGAAGAAGCCGAAGTCGAAGCCGGGCAGCTTGCCGAGCGAGCCGACCGCGGGGAGGACACCGAGCGTCAGCGCGTAGACGAAGATCAGGAGCGCCATCGCCATGTCGAAGAAGGAGAGGACGAGCAGCGTCGAGCCGAGCGTCACGTAGGTGCTGCCGGGCACAGCACGGTGGGCGAGGAAGAGGCGCACGGCGTCGCCGCCGCGCGCCGGGATGATCGCGTTGACCCCGACGCCCGCGAGGTACGACGCGTAGATCCGGACCCACCGGACCGGCTCCTCCGGGTACGACGCCGCGATCGTGTTCCGCCACGCGCGGCTCGTGCACATCGTCTTCAGCAGGTGGGCGACGATCGCGAGCGCGAGCGCGCTGAACTTGACCGCGGCGAGTTGCTCGAAGAAGACGCCGATCGCATGGAGCACCTCGCCCATGCGGTCAGGCTACTGCGCTACGGACGATCTGCCCCGTCGCTGCCCATGAACGGGTAGCGATAGTCCGTCGGCGGCACGAACGTCTCCTTGATCGTGCGCGGGCTGACCCAGCGGATCAGGTTCCACATCGAGCCCGCCTTGTCGTTCGTGCCCGATGCGCGGGAGCCGCCGAAGGGCTGCTGCCCGACGACGGCGCCGGTGGGCTTGTCGTTGACGTAGAAGTTGCCGGCGGCGTACCGGAGCTTCTGGTGCGCCTCCTCGACGGCGAAGCGGTCGTCGGCGAAGACGGCGCCGGTGAGGCCGTAGGGCGCCGTGCTGTCGACGAGGTCGAGCGTGTCGCTCCAGCGCTTGTCGTCGTAGACGTAGGTCGTGACGACCGGGCCGAAGAGCTCCTCGCTCATCGTCCGGTAGCCGGGATCCTCGGTCTGGATCACGGTCGGCGAGACGAAGTAGCCCTCGCTGTCGTCGTAGTCGCCGCCGGCGACGATCTCCGCCTTGCTGGACGCCCGTGCCTCGTCGATCGCCTCCTTCTGGGTCTTGAAGGAGCTGCCGTCGATGACGGCGCCCATGAAGTTGGAGAAGTCGGAGACGTCGCCCATGCGCAACTCGGCGACCTGGGCCTCGAGCCGCTCGCGCAGCCCCGGCCACATGCTCTTCGGCGCGTAGACGCGCGACGCCGCCGAGCACTTCTGGCCCTGATACTCGAAGGAGCCGCGGACGATCGCGGTCGCGACCTCGTCGACGTCCGCGCTCGGGTGCGCGACGATGAAGTCCTTGCCGCCGGTCTCGCCGACGATGCGCGGGTAGTTGCGGTAGCCGGCGATGTTGCCGCCGACCGTGTTCCACATCGACTGGAAGACCGGCGTCGAGCCGGTGAAGTGGATCCCGGCGAGCTCCGAGCTCGCGAGCGCGGCGTCGCCGATCGTGGCGCCCGAGCCGTAGACGATGTTGATGACGCCGTCCGGGAGCCCCGCCTCGCGCAGGATCTGGAGCGTGTAGTGGGCCGAGAGCGCGGCCGTCGACGCCGGCTTCCAGACGACCGTGTTGCCCATCAGCGCCGGCGAGCCGGTCAGGTTGCCGCCGATCGCGGTGAAGTTGAACGGGCTGACCGCGAAGACGAAGCCCTCGAGCGGCCGGTACTCCAGCCGGTTCCAGACGCCGGCCGAGGAGACGGGCTGCTCCGAGTAGATCCGGAGCATGAACTCGACGTTGTAGCGCCAGAAGTCGATCAGCTCGGCGGCCGCGTCGATCTCGGCCTGGTGGGAGGTCTTCGACTGGTTCAGCATCGTCGCCGCGACGAGGGTCGAGCGCCATGGGCCGGCGAGCAGCTCGGCGGCGCGGAGGAAGACGGATGCACGCTCCTCCCACGGCAGGCGCGACCAGTCGGTGTGCGCCTCGCGGGCCGCGTCGATCGCCTGCTGGACGTGCTCAGGGCCACCCTTGGCCACGTCGGCGAGGACGTGCTCCTTGCGGTGCGGCATCACCGCCTGCGTCGTCTCCTTCGTCTCGACCTCCTTGCCGCCGATCACCATCGGGATCGAGATCCGCTCGCCCTCCATCCGCGTCAGCCGGACCCGGAGCTCCTCGCGCTCGGGTGTTCCGGGCGCGTAGCTCTTGACGGGCTCGTTGATCGGTGCGGGTGGTCGGAAGATGCCGGGGGCGCTCACTGCGGCCGATTGTAGAGTCGGTGCAGATGCGCGTGACGCGGCATCCCTACGAGATCGCCGGCTGGGGGGTGGGGGAGCTCTGGATCGGCGACGGCACGGTCGTCGTCGCCCACGATCCGCCGACGCCGGGTGTCAGCCTCGCCGGCGCAGTTCCGCGAACGACCCCCAAGGGGGCTTCGGGCGCCCCAGCACAAACGCTAGCGAGGAAGTCGTCGCGGAAGACCGACGGCTTTGTGCCGGATCTGCTCGGACGTCTGCAGGCGTATTTCGCGGGCGAGCGGGTCTCGTTCGAGGACGTTCCGCTCGACGAGGACTGGACGACGCCGTTCCAGGCCGCGCTCGCCGCGGCGCTGCGCGCCGTGCCCTGGGGCGAGATCGTCAGCTACGGCGAGCTCTCCGCGCTCGCCGGGCGCGCCAGGGCTGCGCGCGCAGCCGGCACCTTCTGCGCCGAGAACCGCTTCTCGCTCTTCGTCCCCTGCCATCGGGTCGTCTCCGTCGGCGGCATCGGCGGCTACGGCTCGCTCGGCGTCGAGTACAAGCAGCGGCTCCTCGCGCTCGAAGGCACGAGGTTCGATGGGGCTCTCTGACGAGCTCCGCTCCGAGCTGGCGGCGATCGCACCGGAGCGCGGCTGCTGCCGGCTCGCCGAGGTCTCGGCGCTCTTCCACTCGGCGGGGAGCGTCCACCTACGCGGCCGAGGCCGGGTCGCCCTTCATCTGGACGTCGCCACCTCGGGCGTCGCGCGGCGCGCCTTCACACTGCTGCGCCAGCTCGGCATCCACTCCGAGATCCGCACGTACAGCCGCCGCTCGTTCGACCGGGCGACGCGCTATCAGCTGCACGTGAGCGGCGATGATGCGGCGCTCGCATCGCTCGTCGAGGCCGGCGTTCTCGACGCGCGGCACGCACCGCTCGAGCGGCCTCCGAAGCGGGTCGTCGGCCGCGCCTGCTGCCGCGGCGCCTACCTGCGCGGCGCGCTGCTCGGCGGTGGCTCGCTGTCGGGGCCGCGCGCGCCCCATCTCGAGCTCCGCACGACCTCGCTCGAGGGCGCCGAGTTCCTTCGCTCCGTGGCCGCCGCCGACGACGTGCGGCTGGGCGTGCTCGACCGTGGCCGGCACGCCGTCGCCTATGCGAAGGGCTTCGACGCGATCGAGTCGGTGCTCACACGGGCGGGTGCAACCGACACCGTGCTCGCCTTCGAGGAGCGCTCGATCGTCGCGGCGGCGCGCGGCGAGGCGAACCGGCTCGCGAACGCGGATCACGCGAACCTCGTTCGCACGAGCCGGGCGGCGCAGGAGCAGCTGGAGGCCGTTCGAGCGCTCCAACGGGAGGGCGCCCTCGAGCGTCTGCCGGAGCGGCTGTACGAGGTCGCCCGCCTCCGTCTCCGCTATCCGCAGCTGCCTCTGCGCGAGCTCGCGGCGAAATGCGAGCCGCCGTCGACGAAAGCATCGGTTCACCGGCGCCTGAAGAAGGTGCAGGCAGCTGGCGTTCCCAAGCTGATTTCGGGAGCGAAGCGACCCTTCAGGGGTCTTGGCGCGGATCGGAATCTGCTCCCGCAGATTCCGATCCTGTTTGCGCCCAGAATCAATGCAGCGCGGGCCGGAGGGGGAGCTCCGAGGACGACCTCCCCCTCCGCGTGCCGTGCTCCGGTGCCGACGCCGAACGGGGTCTGAATTCGACGACGGACGAGCACGGACCCGCTCTGCCAAGACTACGACATCAGCTTTCGTGCGTCACTCCACATTCGTTCTCCGCGAAGGCAACGATGCGACGCCGACTGACGCGGAACGGTAGGTTGCGAGGTCGATGGAGACAGCCTTCGCAAGCCTGAAAGAGCGCATCAGCGAGATCCACGATCTCGACCGCGCGTCGTCGCTGCTCGGCTGGGATCAGCAGGTCAAGATGCCGCCCGGCGGAGCGGGTGTTCGGGCGGAGCAGCTGGCGACGCTCGAGCGGCTCGCGCACGAGGCGCTCACGTCCGACGAGATCGGCCGGCTCCTCGACGAGCTCGCGCCGCACGAGGACTCGCTCGAGTACGACTCGAACGAGGCGAGCCTGATCCGGCTCGTCCGCCGCGAGTGGGAGAAGGCGAGGCGCGTCCCCGCGGAGCTGCGCGCCGAGATGACCCGCGCCGCGTCGCTCGCGATGCCGGTCTGGGTCAAGGCGCGGCAGGAGTCCGATTTCTCGCAGTTCCTGCCCGCCCTGCGCGCGAACTTCGACCTGCGCCGCCGCTACGTCGACTGCTTCGACGACTACGACGAGCCGTACGACGTCCTCCTCGACGACTTCGAGCCCGGGATGAAGACCGCCGAGGTTCGCGCGGTCTTCGACCGGTTGAAGGAGGGCCAGGTGCCGCTCGTCGCCGCCGTGCGGCAGGAGGGCGAGCCTCCGGTCCGCGGCCGGACGTTCCCGATCGAGGGCCAGAAGGAGTACGAGCTGAAGGTGATCGAGCGGTTCGGGTTCGACCCGTCGGAGTGGCGGCTCGACACGGCCGTGCATCCGTTCGCGGCGTCGATGGGGATCGGCGACATCAGGCTGACGACCCGCTACTTCGAGGACAACCTCGACGGCCTCTTCGGGACGATGCACGAGACCGGCCACGGCCTCTACGAGCACGGCGTCTCGCGCGACCTCGAGCGCACGCCGCTCGCGCACGGCGCGTCGCTCGGCCTCCACGAGTCCCAGAGCCGGATGTGGGAGAACATGGTCGGCCGCAGCCTCCCGTTCTGGCGCTACTTCTATCCGCAGCTGCAGGCGATCTTCCCGGCTGCGCTCTCGGACGCGTCGCTCGACGACTGGTACCGCTCCGTCAACTGGGTCGCGCCCTCGCTGATCCGCGTCGAGGCGGACGAGGCGACCTACAACCTGCACATCATCCTCCGCTTCGAGCTCGAGCAGGAGCTGCTGGCCGACTCGATCGAGCTGGAGGAGCTGCCCGAGATCTGGAACCAGCGGATGAAGGACTATCTCGGCGTCGAGCCGCCGAACGACGCCCTCGGCGTGCTCCAGGACATGCACTGGGCCGTCGGCGCGATCGGCTACTTCTCGACGTACGCGCTCGGGAACGTCATCTCCGGGCAGCTCTGGGAGAAGGTGACGGCCGAGATCCCGGACCTGCACGACCAGTTCGAGCAGGGCGAGTTCGGCGCGCTCGCCGGCTGGCTGCAGGAGAATCTCTGGCGCCACGGGCGCAAGTTCATGCCGCGCGAGCTGATCGAGCGGATCACGGGCGGCGGCCTCGACTCCGAGCCGTACCTGCGCTATCTGCGCAACAAGTACCCGCTCGCGACTTAGACTTCGCCGCGCACAAACGACACGGGAGAGAAGACCGAACATGGCGATTCGCGTAGGGATCAACGGCTTCGGCCGGATCGGGCGGAACTTCTTCCGCGCGCAGCTCGAGCGCAAGGCGGACATCGAGATCGTCGCGGCGAACGACCTCGGCGACCAGGCGACGATGGCGCACCTGCTCAAGTACGACTCGAACCTCGGGCCCTTCCCGGGCGACGTCGAGCTCGGCGACGGCGTCATCCGCGCGGGCGGCGAGGAGCTGAAGCTGTTCTCGGAGCGCGACCCCGGGGCGATCCCGTGGGGCGACCTCGGCGTCGACGTCGTGCTCGAGTCGACCGGCTTCTTCACCGATCGCGAGGGCGCGAAGAAGCATCTCGACGCCGGCGTCAAGAAGGTCGTCATCTCCGCACCCGCCACCGATCCCGACGTCACACTCGTGCTCGGCGTCAACGACGACACCTACGACAAGGACGCGCACCACATCGTCTCCAATGCCTCCTGCACGACGAACTGCGTCGCGCCGATGGCGAAGGTGCTGCACGACGCGTTCACCGTCGAGCAGGGCTTCATGACGACGATCCACGCGTACACGAACGACCAGAACATCCTCGACCTGCCACACAAGGACCTGCGGCGCGCCCGTGCGGCGGCGGTCAACCTGATCCCGACTTCGACCGGCGCCGCCCGCGCGATCGGGCTCGTGCTGCCGGAGCTGAAGGGCAAGATCGACGGCATGTCGATGCGGGCGCCCGTCCCGACCGGCTCGGTCACCGACCTCGTCGTCCGCGTCGGCCGCGAGACGACCGCGGACGAGGTGAACCAGGCGTTCCGCACCGCAGCCGACGGTCCGCTCGAGGGCTACCTCCAGTACACGGAGGACCCGATCGTGTCGACCGACATCCAACGCTCGCCGTACTCGTGCATCCTCGACAGCAAGCTGACGATGGTGAACGGGACGATGGTGAAGGTCTTCGGCTGGTACGACAACGAGTGGGGCTACTCGTGCCGGCTCGTCGATCTGATGGGCAAGCTCGTCTGATGCGCTTCTCGCAGGCGCGGCTGCTCGTCGACGACTTCGCGGCCGCGTTCCGCTTCTACCGCGACACGCTCGGCTTCACCGCCGCCTCCGGCGACGAGTCGAGCGTCTACGCCTCGTTCGACACCGGCTCCGGGATGGTCGCCATCTTCGAGCGGAGCGGCCAGGGCGAGGTCGTCGAGCTGCGTCCGCCCGGCGACTCGACGCTGCTCGTGCTCGAGGTCGACGACGTCGACGCCGCGATCGCCGGCAAGGACGAGCACGTCGTGCGGGCGCCCGTCGACCAGCCCGACTGGGGCGGGCGCGTCGCCTACCTGCGCGACCCCTCCGGGAACCTGATCGAGCTCTTCCAGTCGCTGCCGCAGCAGGAATGAGGCTGCCGCGCTCGGTCCGCGACGCGGACGTCGACGGCAAGGCCGTCCTCGTGCGCGCCGACCTGAACGTCCCGCTCGAGGACGGGCGGGTCGCCGACGACACGCGCATCCGGGCGGCACTGCCGACGCTCGAGCTGCTGCTCGAGCGAGGATCGGCCCAGGTCCGGGTCTGCTCGCATCTCGGACGGCCGAAGGGGGACGACCCCGCGTTCCGGATCGAGCCGGTGCGCGAGCGGCTGCGCGAGTTGCTGCCGGACGAGCGGATCGAGGTGCTCGAGAACACGCGCTTCCAGCCGGGCGAGACCGCGAACGATCCCGAGTTCGCGCGTCAGCTGGCCGAGGGCTGCGACGTCTTCGTCAACGACGCCTTCGGCTCGGCGCACCGCGCGCATGCGTCCACCGTCGGCGTTGCTCAGATCCTGCCCGCCTACGCCGGGCTGCTCCTGCTGGCCGAGCTCGAGCACCTCTCCAGGCTGCTCGGCGACGTCGAGCGTCCGTTCGTCCTCGTCACCGGCGGCGCCAAGGTCGCGGACAAGCTCGGTGTGCTGAAGAACCTCGGCGGGCGAGCCGACGAGGTGATCGTCGGCGGGAAGATGGCGGAGGAGCTCCGCGAGGAGAATCCGCTCCCGTTCCCGGTCGTGCTGCCGACCGACGTCGTCGCCGCAAGCGCGTTCGCCGAAGACGCGGAGACGCAGGTGGCGCCGTTCGACGCGCTCCCGGAGGGTTGGCTGGGGCTCGACATCGGGCCTGCGTCGCGTGAGGACTTCGCGCAGCGGATCCGCGCGGCGAAGACGGTCTTCTGGAACGGGCCGATGGGCGTGTTCGAGTGGGAGCCGTTCGCCGGCGGGACGAAGACGGTCGCCGAGGCCGTGGCGGCCGTCGACGGCTACACGGTCGTCGGCGGCGGCGACTCCGTCCGCGCGGTGAACGAGCTCGGCCTCGCCGACGAGGTCTCCTGGGTCTCGACCGGCGGCGGCGCCTCGCTCGAGCTGCTCGAGGGCAAGGAGCTTCCCGGCGTCGCCGCAATCCCGGAGAATTCGGGCTGATGCTGATCGCCGGCAACTGGAAGATGTTCAAGGGGCCTGCCGAGACACGTGCGTTCCTGGACGCCTTCCAGCCGCCCGAGGGCGTCGACGTCGTCCTCTGCCCGCCGTTCGCCTCGCTCGCGGCCGCGGTCGAGAGCGGCGCGCGGGTCTACGCCCAGAACGTCCACTGGGAGCCGCAGGGCGCCTACACCGGCGAGATCTCGGCGCCGATGCTGCTCGAGCTCGGCGTCGCGGGTGCGCTCGTCGGCCACTCGGAGCGCCGTCAGCTGTTCGGCGAGAACGACGAGATGGTTGCGCGGCGCGCGCGGACCGCGCTCGACGAGGGTCTCGGCGTGATCGCGTGCGTGGGCGAGACGCTCGAGCAGCGCGAGTCCGGCGACACCGAGCTCGTGCTGAAGATCCAGGTCGAGGCGCTCGCCTTCGCCGCCGGCGGCCACGAGAGCCTCGTGATCGCCTACGAGCCCGTCTGGGCGATCGGCACCGGCAAGACCGCTACGCCGGAGCAGGCGGAGGACGCCCACCGGTTCATCAAGGGCGTGCTCGACCGTCCCGTCCTCTACGGCGGCTCGGTCAAGCCCGAGAATGCGGCCGAGCTCCTCGCCCAGCCCTCGATCGACGGCGCGCTCGTCGGCGGCGCCTCGCTCGAGCCCGACTCCTTCGCAGCGATTTGCCAGGCAGCGTCGACCTCGTAACGCTCGTCATCCTCGACGGCTGGGGTTGCGCGCCGCCCGGCCCCGGCAACGCCGTGGAGCTCGCGCGCACACCCGTCTTCGACCGGCTCTGGGCGGAGCACCCGCACACCACCCTCGCGGCCTCCGGCGAGGCGGTCGGCCTGCCGTCCGGGCAGATGGGCAACTCCGAGGTCGGTCATCTGACGATCGGGTCCGGCCGGATCCTCTTCCAGGACCTGCAGCGGGTGAACGCGGCGATCCGCGACGGCTCCCTCTTCGAGAATCCGGCGCTGCTCGGCGCCTTCGAGCGCGCGAAAGCGCGTGGGGGCGACGTCCACCTGCTCGGGCTCGTCTCCAAAGGCGGCGTCCATTCGCATCTCGACCACCTCCAGGCGCTGCTCGACCTCGCGCGCCGGCAGGGGATGGGCGACCGCACCTGGATCCACGCATTCACCGACGGCCGCGACGTCTCGCCGCATGCGGCAGTCTCGGACCTGGCCGAGCTGCCGGCGGACCGGCTCGCGACCGTGATCGGCCGCTACCACGCGATGGACCGCGACCAGCGCTGGGAGCGGACGCAGAAGGCGTTCGACGCGATCACGCTCGGCCGCGGCGCTCCCTCTCATAACGTGCTGGAAGATGTGCAACGGAGCTACGAGGCCGGGATCACCGACGAGTTCCTGGAGCCGCTCGTCGTCGAAGGATCGCGGCGGCTCGGAGTCGGCGATGCGGCGATCTTCTTCAACTTCCGCCCCGACCGCGGCCGCCAGCTCACCCAGAAGCTCGTCGAGGCGGGCTACGACCTGACGACGATGACCCGCTACTCGGACGAGCTCGACGTTCCCGTCGTCTTCGGCGAGCAGATCGTGGAGCACACGCTTGCGGAGACGCTGGCCGAGGCCGGCGCCCGCCAGCTGCACGCCGCCGAGACGGAGAAGTACGCCCACGTCACCTACTTCTTCAACGGCGGCGTCGAGCAGGCGTGGCCGGGGGAGACACGGATCCTCGTCCCCAGCCCGCGCGACGTGCCGAGCTACGACCACAAGCCGGAGATGTCCGCGCGCCAGCTGGCGGCGCGGTTCGCGGAGGAGATCGGCAAGGGGTACCGGTTTGCGGTGATCAACTTCGCCAACCCGGACATGGTCGGGCACACGGGCTCGATCCCCGCCGTGACGACGGCGGTCGAGGTGGCCGACGAGTGTCTCGGCGTCGTCGTCGAGGCGACGCACGCCGCGGGCGGCGTCTGTCTCGTCACCGCCGACCACGGCAACGCGGAGCGGATGCTCGAAACGGACGGCGTCAGCCCGCACACGGCGCATACGACCAATCCCGTTCCACTCATCCTCACCTTGAGTGAGGTGACACTAAAGTCGGAGGGCGAACTTTCCGATCTAGCCCCTACGGCCCTGCGGCTCCTGGGTTTGGACAGACCGTCCGAGATGACTGGCACGGTGTTGTGCGGAACGCAATAAATCCGAACTTCACTTTTACAATCCCGGCGCTATACTCCCGCCCACTTGTCGCTGCCCCAGCCTGATCTCGGCGTCCTGCGGAAGGCCCAGCGAGGAGATGAGCGAGCTTTCTCGCTCATCGTCCGTGCGTATGAGCTTCCCGTCTTCAACTACGTGCTTCGGCTCGTGGGCGACCGATCGCTTGCCGAGGATCTGACGCAGGAAGTCTTCATCCGCGTCTACCAGGGTCTGCCGAACTTCTCGCTTCGCTGCCGGTTCACGACCTGGCTCTTCCAGGTGACGAAGAACCGCGTGCTCGACGAGCTGCGCGCGCTCGAGCGCCGGCCGCGCGCGGTCGTCAACCTCGAGGACATCCCGCCGCTCGAGGTCGTCGACGCGCCGTTCGAGCGGGTCGAGGCGATCGACGCCGTCTGGCGCGCGGTCGAGAACCTGAGCGTCGACCTGAAGATGGCGCTGCTGCTCCGCGACGTCGTCGGTCTCTCGTACACCGAGATCGCCGACTCGCTCGAGGTCACCCTCGCGACCGTCAAGTGGCGGATCTACAAGGCGCGCGAGGAAGTCCAGGTCGCGCTCGCCCGCGAGGGCATCACCTTCGGCACGACCGGCGAGCAGCCGGCCGAGCCCGCGGTCGTCGTCTAGCGGCTCCCCGCCGCACCCGCGACGAGGAGCCACGCCGGACCGCGCTACGCAGCGGCGTTCGCGTCCTCCTTCGCCGCGAGCTGCAGGCTCGCGGCCATCACGTCCTTGAGGTGCCGCTTCTGGATCGGCAGCTGCACCTTGACGAGATCCCGCACGCCGGGATGCCTCGCCTGCTTGTTCAGCTCCTGCAGGACGCCCCAGTGACCGACCTCGCCGGCCTCGGCCATCGTCAGGAACTCGAAGCCGTCCAGATCGTCTGAGCCGCGCTCGAGGTAGGTCTTCATCATCGTCGCGCCCTTGGTCTTCACGGCGCGGGCCTCGGCGAGGATCTTGCTCTTCTTGCCGTTGAGGCCGGCGGCGACGGCGGTGCCGTCCTTCTCGGCCTTCGCCGCCTCCTGCCGCATCGTCTTCAGCTGCTTGCGCAGCTTCGCGTCCGTGGTCAGCTTCTCGACCCGCTCGGTCGCAGCCTGCGCGGCCATCGCCAGGCCGATCACCTCGCCGAGCTTCGTTTCCAGGTTCGTCAGTTCCGTCATCCTGCTCCTCGCGTTTGGGGCCGAGCTAGATGCCGAACGCGAGGCGCAGCGCAAGAGTCTCGGGTAAACCCGCCTCTCGCATCTCCGCCTGCGTCCGCTCGACCGAATAGGTCGTACGGTGAAAGGTTGCCCGGCCGGCCCCAAAGTCAACCTCCAGCCATGCGGCCCGCGCGTCGCCGTTGCGCGGCTGTCCGACCGAGCCCGGGTTGAGCAGCCGTCTCAGCGGACCGAGCTCGAGCCGTCGTCCCGGCCGGCCGCCGGCTCGCCCCGCAGGTTCTCGCCGTCCGAGATCTCGAGCGCGACGTGGCTGTGGCCGACGAGCACGAGCGGTTCGCTCGTCGCCGCGAACGACCAGGCGGCGGCTTCGTCGTCGAGCACGTAGTCCCAGACCGGATCGCGCGGGCTGCCGTGGAAGAGCTCCGCTCCGGGCGCGACGGCCTGAGGCTTCAGCGTGTCGAGGAAGCTTCGCGCGGTGTCGTCGAGCACCGTCTGCGTCCAGCGCGCCGCGGCCGCGGCCTCGCCCGCGAAGGCATCGATCTCGATCTTGCCGAGCACGACGAGGTCGTGGTTGCCCGCGAGGCAGATCGCGGCGCGCTCCTGCAGCAGCGCCGCGCACTCGTTCGGCTTCGGCCCGTAGCCGACCAGGTCGCCGAGGAACCAGATCGTGTCGAAGCCGCCCGCGTCGATCTCCGCCAGCACGGCCTCGAGCGCGCGCAGGTTCGAGTGGACGTCGGAGAGAACGGCGACGCGCACGCGGTGCTACGAGTTGCGGGGAGGCGCTTCGGGGAGGTCCTGGATCCCGCGCACGGTGGCGTACTTCGACCAGGAGTCCTGGAGCGCGTCGAGCAGCTCCTTCGCGAACTTCGTCGACATGTTGACGCGGGAGACGACGATCCCGGGGACGTCGCCCTCCGAGACCTCGTGGTCGATCCGCGCGAACGTGACCGTGAACTCGTACTCGGAGAAGGAGATGTTCGCGAAGTTGGCGTAGGTCCCCGCGAGGTGCTTCTCGTCGATCTGGATGTTGAGCTGTCGCTCCTGCCCGGGGTCGTCCTCGTCCACGCCCGTACAGTAACGGCGTGACGACGACCCTGGAGAGACATGGCCGCTGAGGCGATCGAGCGGCTCGAGGCGGCGCTGGGAGAGGCGGCGGGAACGGACGTCGAGCTCGAGCGGCCGAGCGATTCCGCGCATGGCGACTACGCCACGAACGTGGCGATGCGGCTCGCCGGCGCGCGCCGCCAGCCGCCGCGTGCGATCGCGGAGGAGCTCGTCGAGCAGGCGACGGCGCTGCCGCAGGTCGAGCGCGCCGAGATCGCCGGCCCGGGTTTCGTCAATCTCTGGCTGGCGCGGGACTGGTACGGGGACGCGCTCGCGGAGATCCTCGCCGCCGGCGAGTCATACGGCAGCGGCTCCGCGGCGGCGAGGGAGCGGATCCAGGTCGAGATGGTCTCGGCGAACCCGACCGGCCCGATCACGGTCGCCTCGGCCCGGAACGGCGCCTACGGCGACTCGGTCGCACGGCTGCTCGCGTTCGCCGGTCACGAGATCGAGCGCGAGTACTACTACAACGACGCCGGCGCTCAGATGGACCGCTTCCGGGCGTCGGTGGAGGCACGCCGGCGCGGGGAGGAGCCGCCGGAGGACGGCTACCAGGGCGACTACGTCGCCGAGCTGGCGAAGCTGCCCGACGACCCTGTGCCGCAGATGCTGAATCGGATCGAGCTGACGATGGAGCGCTTCCGGATTCACTTCGACTCCTGGGCCAAGCAGAGCGAGCTGGAGCGGCGGCTGCCCGACTTCCTGCCCCGCCTGGACACGTACGAGAAGGACGGCGCCGTCTGGGCGCGCGCGTCCGCGTACGGCGACGACGACGACCGCGTCCTGATCCGCTCCGAGACGGGCACGCCGACCTACCGCGCCGCAGACGTCGTCTACCTCGCCGACAAGCTCGACCGCGGTCTCGACCGGGCGCTCTACGTGCTCGGCGCCGACCATCACGGCACGCGCAACTGGTACGCGGCGGTGGCGAGGATGCTCGGCTACGACCCGGAGCGCGTCGAGGTCCTGCTCTACCAGCTCGTCCACCTGACCAGAGGCGGCGAGGCGGCGAAGATGTCGAAGCGGCGCGGCGACGTCGTCTTCCTCGACGAGCTCCTCGACCAGGTCGGCGTCGACGCGGCGCGCTGGTACCTCGTCTCGCGCGGGCCGGACCAGACGATCGAGATCGACGTCGACCTCGCGGCCGAGAAGACGGCGAAGAATCCCGTCTTCTACGTCCAGTACGCACACGCCCGGATCGCGGGGATCCTCCGCAATGCCGAGGGCGGTGCGCCCTCGGCGGACCCGCCCGTCGAGCTGGCGCCCGAGGAGCGTGACCTCGTCAAGCGCCTCGCCGAGTTCCCCGCGGTCGTCGCCGAGGCGACCGAGCGGCGCGGCCCGCACGCGATCCCGAACTACGCGATCCGCGTCGCCGACGACTTCCACCGCTTCTACCACGAGCACAAGGTGCTCGGCTCCGACGCGCAGGCGTTCCGGCTCGGCCTCGTTACCGCGACGAAGGCCGTGATCGCCCGCTCGCTCGACCTGATCGGGGTCGAGGCGCCCGACCGGATGTAGCAGGCTCAGGCCGGGACGTGGTTCGACTCCTGCAGCACCCAGGTGTTGCCGTCGGGGTCGCTGAAGTCGGCGAACGAGTTGTAGTCGCTGTGCTCGGGGTCGACGCCCGGCTGCCAGCCGTCCGGACCCATGTGCCGGATCTCGGAGATCTCGACGCCGCGATCGGCGAGCTCGGCGCGGGCGGCCTCGATGTCGGTGACGACGAGGTGAGTGCCGCGGTAGGTGCCCGGCGCCGCGTCCGTGATCCCGATGCCGAACGTCAGCGAGCAGGCCGAGCCGGTCGGTGTCACCTGGACGACGCGGAAGCTGTCGTTCGGCTGGTGGTCGACGTCGAGCGTGAAGCCGCAGGTGTCGACGTAGAACTGCTTCGCGCGGTCGACGTCCGCGACCGGGATCAGTACGAGCTCGAGCTTGAAGTCCACCTGTGTCCTCCTCGCTGTGGTTGAGACGAGTTCTCGCACACACCGTAGGATTCGGCGCGCATGACCGCCGAAGCACCCGACCGAAACCTCGCGCTCGAGCTCGTCCGCGTCACCGAAGCGGCGGCGCTCGCCGCGTCGGGCTGGGTCGGCCGCGGCGAGAAGGAGAAGGCCGACGGCGCAGCCGTCGACGCGATGCGGCTCGTCCTCGACACCGTGCGGATGAACGGCACGGTCGTGATCGGCGAGGGCGAGAAGGATGAGGCGCCGATGCTCTACAACGGCGAGGAGGTCGGCGACGGGAGCGGCCCCGCCGTCGACGTCGCTGTCGATCCGCTCGAGGGGACTCGGCTGACGGCGTTCGGCCAGCCGAACGCGATCGCGGTGATCGCGGTTGCGGAGCGCGGAACGATGTTCGACCCCGCCGGCGCCTTCTACATGGACAAGATCGCGGTCGGGCCGGAAGCCGCAGAGGCGATCGACATCAATGCCTCGCCCGGCCACAACGTCCGTGCGGTCGCGAAGGCGAAGGGACTCGACGTCAGCGAGGTGACCGTCGTCGTGCTCGAGCGCGACCGGCACGAGACCCTGATCCGCGAGCTTCGCGAGACCGGCGCGCGCGTGAACCTGATCCGCGACGGCGACGTCGCTCCGTCGATCGCGGCGGCGCAGGCGTTCGCGGGCGTCGACATGCTGATGGGGATCGGCGGGACCCCGGAGGGCGTCATCTCCGCCGCGGCGATCAAGTGTCTCCGCGGCGCGATCCAGGGCAAGCTCTGGCCGCGCAACGACGAGGAGCGGCAGTCGCTGCTCGATGCCGGCGTCGACCTCGAGCGCGTGCTGACGACGGACGACCTCGTCTCCGGCGACGACGTCTTCGTCGCCGCCACCGGCGTCACGAGCGGCGTCTTCCTGCGCGGCGTGCGCGTCACCGGGCCGGGCGTCGAGACCGAGTCGATCGTCATGCGCTCCCGCTCCGGCACCGTCCGCCGGATCGCCGCCTACCACCCTTCCGAGAAGGTCAGACAACTGATGAAAGGAAACCGCGATGGCCAGCAATGAGCTGCACGACACCGCCAGGGCGCTCGTCGCCGACAACAAGGGGATCCTCGCCGCCGACGAGAGCTCCGGGACGATCAAGAAGCGCTTCGACTCGATCGACCTCGAGTCGACCGAGGAGAGCCGGCGCGCCTACCGCGACATGCTCTTCTCGACCGCAGGCCTCGAGGAGTACGTCAGCGGCGTCATCCTCTACGACGAGACGCTGCGCCAGGCCTCGGCCGACGGGACGCCGTTCGCGAAGCTGCTCGCCGACCGGGGGATCATCCCCGGCATCAAGGTGGATCTGGGCGCCAAGGAGCTCGCCTTCGCGCCCGGCGAGACGGTGACCGAGGGCCTCGACGGCCTGCGTGAGCGGTTGCAGGAGTACAAGAGCCTCGGCGCCCGCTTCGCCAAGTGGCGGGCCGTGATCTCGATCGGCGAGGGGATGCCGAGCGCGTACTGCCTGGAGGTGAACGCCCACGCGCTGGCGCGCTACGCGGCCCTCTGCCAGGAGCAGGGGCTCGTCCCGATCGTCGAGCCGGAGGTGCTGATGGACGGCGGCCACGACATCGAGGCCTGCTACAGCGCGACCAAGCGGACGCTGCACAAGACCTTCGACGAGCTCTACCACCAGCGGATCGACCTCGAAGGAATGCTGCTGAAGCCGAACATGGTCATCTCCGGCAAGGACGCGCCGACGCAGGCGAGCGCGCAGGAGGTCGCCGAGCACACGATCCGGTGCTTCCGCGAGACAGTGCCCGCGGCGGTGCCGGGGATCGTCTTCCTCTCCGGCGGCCAGTCCGACGAGCAGGCGAGCGAGAACCTGAACGCGATCAACTCGCTCGGTCAGCAGCCGTGGGTGCTGTCCTTCTCCTACGGCCGCGCGCTCCAGGCGCCGGCGCTGCAGGCGTGGGGCGGATCCGCGGACAACGTCGAGGCGGGGCAGTCGTTCCTCGCGCTGCGGGCGCGCTGCAACAGCGCCGCCGTTGCGGGCCGCTACTCCGCCGACATGGAGGAGCTGGCCCGCTCGAGCTAGAGACGCGACCTACCCGTCGAGCAGAGCGCGGTCGTAGAAGTCGACGACGCGGCGCTCGTACTCGGCCGGCTGCGCCTTCAGGCCGCCGGTGTGGTCGGCTCCCGGCACCTTCCAGAGCTGCTTCGGCTGCCCGGCGGCGGCGTAGTACTTCGGCTGCCGTTCGACCTCGCCGCCCATGCCGGGGGCGGCGTGGATCAGGAAGACGGCGCGCGGGGCGATCTCGCCGATCCGGTCGGCGATCGGCGGCGGTGCGGTCTGGTTGGAGAAGACGGCGGTCGCGAGCCCCAGGACCTCGAGTGACGGCCTGAGCAGGTGGCCGATGCCCGTCAGGTCGGCCTCGCCGATGGGGTAGCCGGCGCCTTCCGACACGATCGCCTTGAAGTCGGTCGACTGCGCGGCCGCCACGATCAGGATCTCGCCGCCGACGGAGAAGCCGAACCCGCCGATCCGGTCGTCGTCCACGTCGGGGCGCGTCTTGAGGTACTCGGCGCCGGCGACCAGGTCGCGGTCGCCCGCCCAGCGGACGGTGTCGCCTTCGCTCGTGCCCTGACCGCGCGGGTTCAGGAGCAGGACGCCGTAGCCGTGCCGGATCAGCATCCGGGCCTCGGCGGAGCGGGTCGCGCCGGGGAAGAGGATCACCGCGGCGCGGTTCTTGGAGGGGACGTACGAGCCCGTCAGCTCGACCGAGTCGCTCGTCGTGACGGTGACGCGCTCGTACGGGACGCGGAGGTCGGGCTGGACGACGCCGCGTCCCGTGTGCGTGTACGTGTAGGCGAAGCCGACCGGAAAGACGACCAGCCAGAAGGTCGCGAATGCCAGTGCCGCCGAAACGGCGAGCGTCAGAGCCCGGCGGAGATAGGTGCGCGTTCGGGATCCGTAGGAGCGCCGCGACCGCCACAGGACGGCGAGGCCGGTGATCATCAGGACGATGCCGGCGAGGATCGCCAGCGGCCCGGTTGTGTAGTGGTCGCCCGACGCCTCGCCCTGAGAGAGCCAGTACGCGCTCGGGACGCCGAACGTGATCCCGAGGGCGCCGAAGGTCAAGGCGAGCCAGCCTCGCACCCCGGCGCGGACGCGCGGGTAGAGGACGGCGACGGCGGCGAGGAGGCCGATCGGGACGAGCCCGCTCGCGAGGTGCTCGAGCGGCGAGGTGCCGGGCTCGGGCTGGAAGTAGTTGTCGTCGGCGATGTGCAACCCGATCGCGCCGAGCGCGAGCGTCACGATCCCTCGCTCGGTGCGGGCGTAGCGGGCGGCGCGGGCAAGAGAGGTGCGGACGGGGGAGCCGCTGACGGGCTCGGGCAGCGCGGTCGTTGTCATGCACCGAGGGTCTCAGGACGGAGGCGGTGCCGAAGTGAAGCCTGCAGGCGTTCGCGGGTGCGGTTCGCACCCGCTGCCAGCGACGTCTCGTCGGAGGGGATGATCGGGGCCGCGCTACGGCGTCTTCAGGTCGCGTCGCTCGATCAGGTACGCGGCGGCGACGAGCGCCCCTGCCGCCGCGGCGGCGACGACGAGCAGGCCGGAGACAGACACGCCCTCGCGCAGCGGAGCCCGGCCGACCCACCAGAAGGCCGAGACGTAGCGGAGCGGGTCGAGCCAGCCCGCGAGGTCGTGCAGGCCCGCAATCAGGTACCCAGCCGCCGCGAGCGCGGCCGGAACGGCGGTTGCGAGCGCCTTGCTCGGGGTGAAGCCGGCGACGGCAAGCGCGAGCCAGCCGTAGAGGAGCCCGAGCACGCCCAGGCTCGCGGCCGCGCCGGCCACCCGCGACACGGAAAGCCCGAGGTCGAAGATCGGGTCGAAGAGCAGCATCGCCGCGGCCACCGCCGCCGAGAACAGGGCGAGCTCGACGGCGACCGTGGCGCCCTTCGCGAGCACGCCGTCCCGCCGCCGGAGCGGGTAGGCAAAGAGGAGCTCGAGCCGCCCGGCCTCCTCCTCGCCGGCGAGAAGGCGGGTCGCCGGAGCCGATCGCGAGGACGAGTGCGAAGAGCGGCAGCATGAAGGAGAACAGCTCGGCGTCGAAGAACCCGGCGCCGCTCGTCAGATCGATGCCGGCCGAGAGGCCGAACAGCTCCTTCAGCCCCTCCGGATACTTCTCGACGAGCTGATTCAGGTCGGCTGCGTCCCTGAGCGAGGGAAAGGCGGCGGCGAGGAACAGGATGTACAGGGCGACGCCGACGCACCATGCGATGAGCGCCCGCGAGCGGTCGAGCAGCCCGCGCCGAAAGAGCTCACGAGCCATGCTCGGCCTCCCGGTAGAGGTCGAGGAAGATCTCCTCGAGGTCGGCCGGCTCCGAGAGGAAGTCGACGATGCCGTGCCGGGCGGCCAGCTTGACCACACCGTCCATCGCCGGCTCGGGTGCCGCGAGCCGGAGGACGGTGCCGTCGACGTGCTGGACGCGGACGCCCGGCAGCGCTGCGAACGGCTCGGGATCGACAGGCGCCGCGAAGATGACCGTCACGTGGCGCAAGGCCCGCTCGCGCAGGGAGGCGACCGCGTCGACGTCGACGAGCCGGCCGCCGCGGATGATCCCGACGCGATCCGCGGTCTGCTGCACCTCGTCGAGGGAGTGCGAGGAGAGGAAGACGGTGCTGCCGGTCGCCGCGGTCTCGCGCACGAGCAGTCGGAACTCGTGCTGCAACAAGCGGATCGAGCCCGCCGGTCGGCTCGTCGAGGACGAGCAGCTCGGGACGGTGCATGAACGCCTGCACGAGCCCGAGCTTCTGGCGGTTGCCCTTCGAGAGCTCGCGGATCGGCCGGTCGAGCACGACGCCGAAGCGCTCGACGAGCGAGTCCCGCAGCCCCGGATCGACCGATCCGCGGAGACGGGCGAGCGATGCGAGCTGCTCGTCGCCCGTGAGCCGGTCGTACAGGCGCAGGTCGCCCGGCAGATAGCCGATCCGCCGGCGGGCAGCGACGCCGTCGCGGCGGCTGTCGAGCCCGAGCACGAGCGCCTGACCTTCGGTGGGCCGGATCATGTCGAGCAGCAGCCGGATCGTCGTGCTCTTGCCGGCGCCGTTCGGCCCCAGGAAGCCGAAGACCTCGCCGTGCTCGACGCGCAGGTCGAGGCCGGACAGCGCGCGCACCCCGCCTGGGTACGTCTTCGACAGGGCGAGGGTCTGGATTGCCGGAGCGTCCGCCATCACGCCGCCCAAGTGTGACGCGCCGCGGATCTAGACGTAGCGGCCCATGCCGCCGGCGACGTCGACCGACGCGCCGGTGATGTAGCTCGCCCGGTCGCTGAGCAGGAACGCGACGAGCCCTGAGACCTCGTCGGGCACGCCGAAGCGCCCGAGCGGCACCTCCTGCCGCGCGAACGTGTCGAAGAACTCGTCGCGCGGCACGTCGGGAGCACGCCGCCGGTGGATGTTCTCCCACTGCGGCGTGATCACGAAGCCGATGTTGACCGCGTTGACGAGGATGTTGTCCTTCGCCACCTCGAGCGCGAGCGTCTTCGTGAACGAGTTGCCCGCGGCGCGGTTGACCGAGGTCGCGAAGAAGGTGGGGTCGGGGTAGCGCGAGTAGACGGCGCCGATGTTGACGATGCGCCCGCCGCCCGCCGCGCGCATGTGCGGCAGCACCTCGCGGCAGCAGCGGATCAGCGAGAAGACCTTCACGTCGTAGTCGGCCGCCCAGTCCTCGTCGTTCAGGGTCTCGAAGTTGCCCGGATGGGCGCCGCCGGCGTTGTTGACGAGGAAGTCGACCCCTCCGAGCGCCTCGGCCGAGCGGCGCCACGAAGTCGCGCACCTGCTCGGGATCGGTGACGTCTGCCACCTGCGCGTGGGCGGCGCCGATCGCCTCTGCCGTCGCCTGCACCTCGTCCTCGTTCCTGGAGCAGATCGCGACGCGCGCGCCCTCGCTCACGAGCTCCCTGGCGATCGCCTCGCCGAGACCCTTCGACCCGCCCGTGACCAGAGCGCGGCGACCTTCGAGGCCGAGCTTCACTTCGTGCGCAGGTAGGCGTCGGAGCCGTCGAGCCAGTCCTGCCGCGGCGGGCAGAAGATGTCCACGTCGAGCGTGTCCTCGAGCGCTTCCGCCTGGTGTGGCAGCCAGGACGGGATGTGGAGCACCTCGCCTGCGCCGACGTCGACGACCTCCGATCCGTCCTCGCCGAGGAAGAAGCGGAGCTTGCCCTCGAGGATGTAGGTCAACTGCTCGTTCTCGTGCGAGTGCTTCGGGACGATGCAGCCCTGGTCGAGGAACACCTGCGCCAGCATCATCCTCTCCGTCGAGACCAGTTTCCGGGCCAGGTCGGGCTTGAGCTGCTCCTTCGTCACGTCGTCCCACCGGTAGTGCGTCGCCTTCACAGCAACGCCCCGAGCTTCTCGATCGCCCTCGTCGATCTGCGCTTCGTCGACCAGGCTGAACGAGAGGCGAACGGTGTCGGCGCCGCGGCCGTCCGCGAAGAAGAGCGTGCCGGGGACGATGCCGACGCCCTGCTCGACCGCGCGTCCGGCGAGGTCGACGGAGTCGGCGCCGCCGGGAAGCGTCAGCCAGGAGAAGAAGCCGCCCTGGGGGCGAGTCCAGCGCACGCCGTCCGGGGCAGAGCGCTCGAGCGCGGCGAGCAGGCGCTCGCCCTTGCGCCGGTAGAGCGCGCGCGACCGCGTCAGCTGCTCCTCGATCCAGCCGCGGCGCGAGGACTCCTCGAAGAGCCGCTGTCCGAGCGCGCCCGCGCACTGGTCGGTGAGCTGCTTGGCAGAGACGAGCTGCGCTGAGATCTCGGCAGGGCCGACGGCCCAGCCGAGCCGCACGCCCGGGCAGAACGTCTTCGAGGTCGTGCCGGCCTGGACGACGACGTCCGGGCCGAGGCTCCAGAGGCTCGGCAGCGTCTCCTCGGTGAAGCCGAGCTCGCGGTAGGCGACGTCCTCGACGATCAGGAAGCCGTAGCGGCGCGCCAGCTCGACCAGCGGCCCGCGCCGGTCCGTCGCGAGGCTGACGCCCGCCGGGTTCTGGTGGTCCGGGATCGTGTAGACGAGCTTCGGGCGGAGCCCGGAGACCAGCTGCCGTTCCAGCTCGTCGACCTCGAGCCCGTGCTCGTCGAGCGGGACGGCGGCGAGCTTCGCCTCGAAGCTTCGGAAGGCCTGGATCGCGCCGAGATAGGTGGGCGCCTCGACGACCACGACGTCGCCGGGGTCGAGGAACGACTTCCCGATCAGCTCGAGCGCCTCGATCGAGCCGCTCGTGATCATCAGCTCGTCGTCGGCCGGCCGACGGCCCTGGAAGGTCTCGAGCCGGTCCGCGAATGCGTCCAGCGGCCCGGCGAGCCCGCGTGTCGGCGCGTACTGGAAGGCGCTCAGCTCGCCGGTCTCGGTGAACTCCTGCAGCAGCGAGGAGATCCGCTCACGGGGAAAGGTCTCCGGGTCGGGGAAGCCGCCGGCGAACGAGATCAGGTCGGGCAGACCGAGCAACGCCAGGACGGAGGCGATTCCCTCCCCGACGTCGCCCCGTGTCCGGGCCGCGGCGAACGCTTCCCACCGGGCCGTCTCGGGCGTCACCGTCACGCCGCCAATCCTATGCGGCCCGGCTCATTTGACATGTGACTGTATGGTCACGTATCCTCTCGGGGTGACCGACGACGACCGTGTGTTCAAGGCGCTCGCAGACCCGACGCGGCGCTTCCTGCTCGACCGGCTCTTCGAGCGTGACGGCCGCACGCTGACCGAGCTCGAGTCGGAGCTGGAGATGACCCGCTTCGGCGTCATGAAGCACCTCCGCGTCCTCGAAGACGCAGGCCTCGTCGTCGCACGCCGCTCGGGCCGGGAGAAGCTGCACTTCCTGAACCCGGTGCCGATCCGGCTGATCCACGACCGGTGGATCGACAAGTACACCGAGCGCCAGATTTCGGCGCTCGCGAACCTCAAGGCGGAACTGGAGGACACGGCATGAGCACGATGACCGAGACCGGGGTGACCCAGGTCTACCGCGTCTACATCAAGGCGACCCCGGAGGCGATCTGGGACGCGATCACGAAGCCGGAGTGGAACGAGCGCTACGGCTATCCCGGGCGCGGCGAGTACGACCTGCGGCCGGGCGGGAGCTACCGCGCCGTCGCAGGCCCCGAGGCACAGGCGATGGGGATGCCCGAGCTGCTCGTCGAGGGCGAGGTGATCGAGCTGGATCCCCCGCGCAAGCTCGTCCAGACGTGGCGGGCGGCCTGGGATCCCGACCTCGTCGCCGAAGGCTTCACCCGCGTCACCTGGGAGATCTCCGACCAGGACGGCGGTGTGACGCACCTGACCGTCACCCATGAGCTCGAGGGGGCACCGAAGCACGCGGCGCAGGTCGCGAGCATCGCCCCGCTGGCGCAGGGTGGCGGCGGCTGGACGTGGATCCTGAGCGACCTGAAGACGCTGCTCGAGTCGGGCAGCTCGCTCCAGGGCTGAGACGGGTCGGGCGGGGGCCTGCGTGAGCGGGCTCCCGCCGGCCGGTCAGCAGAGCCGGGTGAGCCGCCCCGTGTCGACGTCGTAGAGGAAGCCGCCGACGCGAAGGTGGGTCAGGTACGGCCACGAGCGCACCCGCTGCACGTCGTCGCGGATCGTCTCCTCCTGGTCGTTCGAGACGAGAAAGGCGAGGCTGCGCGTGTCGGGCCCGCCCGCGTCCGCGACCGCCTCGTGGACGTCCTCCTCCTCGCCGGTCGCCATCCGGCACTTCGTGTGGCCGACGATCATCGCGCGGTCGACGCCGAGCAGGTACGACGCCAGCACGAGCGTGCGGAGGACGTCGTCCGTGACACGGGCGCCGGCGTTGCGGAGGATCTTCGCGTCGCCGGGCTCGAGCCCGAGCATCGCCAGCGGCTCGATCCGCGAGTCCATGCAGGTGAGGACGGCGAGCCCCCTCGCTGCGACGGGCTCGAGCCCCTCGAGCCGGAACCCGCGCGCGTACGCCTCGTTCGCGGCCAGCACGTCGTCGAACGTCTCGTCGGCGGCCACGGTCGCATCGTAGGCATCTCGACGGCATCAAGACTCGGGCACCGGCCGTATTGCTTTCGTCAAGATCCGCTTCGGCGCCCGGAGGCGGCGCTATACCGGGGACGTGCTCGATGTCCTCTTCATCGCGGCGGTGGTCGCCTTCTTCGCCGTCACGGGTCTCTATGTGCGCGGATGCGCGCGGATCGTCGCGCACTCGGAGGACGAGCGATGACCGTCGGCGACTGTCTCCTGATCCTGCTCGTGGTCGCGCTGCTTGCGTATCTGCTTTGGGCGCTGCTCGTGCCCGAGCGCCTCGGATGAGCGGATCCGCGTGGCTCCAGGTCGGCGTCCTCGTCGGTCTCCTGTTCGCGGGAACGCGGCTGCTCGGTCCGTACCTCGCGCGTGTCTACGGTGACGGTGCCGCTCCCGGTGACCGGGTCTTCGCACCGGTCGAGCGGTTGCTCTACCGCGCTGGGCGGGGTCGATCCACGGCGGGAGCAGCCGTGGACGGTGTACGCGTTCTCGCTGCTGGCCTTCAGCGCCGTCTCCGTCATCGGCCTCTTCTTCCTCCAGCGCCTGCAAGGCGAGCTGCCGCTGAACCCGACCGACGTCGGCGCGGTGCCTGCGGCGCTCGCCTTCAATACCGCCGTCAGCTTCGTCACGAACACGAACTGGCAGAACTACGGCGGCGAGGCGACGATGAGCCATCTGACCCAGATGGCGGGGCTGACGGTGCAGAACTTCGTGTCGGCCGCCGTCGGGATCTCGGTCGCGGTCGCGCTGATCCGCGGGCTCGCTCGCCGGCGGAGCGAGACGATCGGGAACTTCTGGGTCGACCTGGTGCGCACGACGACGCGCGTCCTCCTGCCGCTCTCCTCGGCGTGGCGCTCGCTGTTCGCGAGCCAGGGCGTCGTCCAGTCGCTCCGCGGCCCGGCCGACGGCGACCACGCTCGAGGGAGCGACTCAGGAGATCTACCGCGGCCCGGTCGCGAGCCAGGAGGCGATCAAGGAGCTGGGTACGAACGGCGGCGGCATCGTCAACGCCAACTCGGCGCACCCGTTCGAGAACCCGACCGGGTTCACGAACCTCGTCCAGATGCTGGCGCTGCTGCTGATCCCGTTCGCGCTCACGTACGCGTTCGGGCGGATGGTCGGGAACCAGCGACAGGGCTGGGCGATCTTCGCGGCGATGTTCGTGCTCTGGCTCGGCTCGGCGGCGATCGCGACGAAGTTCGAGGTCGACGGCAACCCGCGCGATCGATGCGGCGGCCGCGAACATGGAGGGCAAGGAGGTGCGCTTCGGCGCGCCCGCGTCGGCGCTCTTCGCGGCCTCGACGACCGGCACCTCGACCGGCGCGGTCAACGCCGCCCACGACAGCTTCACGCCGGGCGGCGGAGCGGTGCCGCTCGTGAACATGATGCTCGGCGAGGTCTCGCCGGGCGGTGTCGGCGCAGGGCTCTACGGCATGCTCGTCTTCGTCCTGCTCGCTGTGTTCATCGCCGGGCTGATGGTCGGACGGACGCCGGAGTTCCTCGGCAAGAAGATCCAGGCGGCGGAGATGAAGCTCGTCGTGCTCTACCTGCTCGTGTCGCCGCTGCTCGTGCTCACGTTCAGCGCCGATCTCGCTCGTGCTCGAGACGGGCACGGCGTCGATCCTCAACCCCGGGCCGCACGGCCTCTCGGAGGTCCTCTACGCGTTCACCTCGGCGTCGAACAACAACGGCTCGGCCTTCGGCGGCCTCACCGGGAACACCGACTGGTACAACACGACGCTCGGTCTGGCGATGCTCGGCGGCCGCTTCCTGCTGATCGTGCCGCTGCTCGCGATCGCGGGGTCGCTGGCGCGCAAGCAGCCGGTGCCGCCGACGGCGGGCACGTTCCCGACCGCATCGCCCCTCTTCGTCTCGCTGCTCGTCGGCGTCGTCCTGATCGTCGTCGGGCTGACGTACTTCCCGGTCCTCGCCCTCGGGCCGATCGTGGAGCAGCTGGGACTGTGACGCACGCTCGACCTCGCTCCTCGAGCCGGCGATCCTACGCCGGCGCCGCGGCGGACAGCCTCCGCAAGCTCGACCCGCGCCGGATGGCGCGGAACCCGGTCATGTTCGTCGTCGAGCTCGGCAGCATCCTCGTCACCGGGCATCGCGATCGCCGATCCGAGCGTGTTCGCCTGGCTCGATCGCGATCTGGCTCTGGTTCACCGTCCTCTTCGCGAACTTCGCCGAGGCGATGGCAGAGGGTCGGGCAAGGCCCAGGCGGAGGCGCTGCGCAAGACCCGCGCCGAGACGATCGCTCGCCGTCGCCGGCCCGACGGCACGGTCGAGGAGGTGCCGAGCTCCAACGCTGCGCGCCAGGCGACACCGTCGTCGTCTCGGCCGGCGAGCTGATCCCGGCCGACGGCGAGGTGATCGAAGGGATCGCGAGCGTCGACGAGTCGGCGATCACCGGCGAGTCGGCGCCGGTGATCCGCGAGTCGGGCGGCGACCGCTCCGCGGTCACGGGCGGCACGCGCGTGCTCTCCGACCGAGATCGTCGTCGAGGTGACGCAGAAGCCGGGCGAGAGCTTCCTCGACCGCATGATCGCGCTCGTCGAGGGCTCGTCGCGCCAGAAGACGCCGAACGAGATCGCGCTCGACATCCTGCTCGTCGGTCTGACCGTCGATCTTCCTGCTCGCGGTCGTCGACGCTGCAGCCGTTCGCGATCTACTCGGGCGACCGGCAGGACAGCGATCGTCCTCGTGGCGCTGCTCGTCTGCCTGATCCCGACGACGATCGGCGCGCTGCTGTCGGCGATCGGGATCGCCGGGATGGACCGGCTCGTGCGCCGCAACGTGCTCGCGCTCTCCGGGCGCGCCGTCGAAGCGGCGGGCGACTGCTCGACGCTCCTGCTCGACAAGACCGGCACGATCACGCTCGGCAACCGCCAGGCGGTGGAGTTCCTGCCGCTGCCGGGCGTGATCGAGCGCGGAGCTCGCCGACGCCGCCCAGCTCGCGAGCCTCGCCGACGAGACGCCCGAGGGCCGCTCGATCGTCGTCCTCGCCAAGGAGCGCTTCCAGATCCGCGAGCGCGAGCTCGCGGGCGCGACGCTGGTCCCGTTCACCGCACAGACGCGGATGAGCGGCGTCGACATGCGCGGCCGCGCGATCCGGAAGGGCGCGGCCGACGCGGTCCGGCGCTGGGTCGAGGAGCGCGGCGGCAACGACCCCGCGCTCGACGAGCTCGTCGACGCGATCGCGCGTCGGCGGCGGGACGCCGCTCGTCGTCGCCGAGAACGGGCACGCGCTCGGCGTCGTCCATCTCAAGGACGTCGTCAAGGAGGGCATGCGCGAGCGCTTCGACGAGCTGCGGGCGATGGGGATCCGGACGGTGATGATCACCGGCGACAACCCGCTGACGGCGAAGGCGATCGCCGACGAGGCCGGGGTCGACGACTTCCTCGCCGAGGCGACGCCGGAGGACAAGATGGCGCTGATCAAGCGCGAGCAGGCGGGCGGCAACCTCGTCGCGATGACCGGCGACGGCACGAACGATGCACCCGCGCTCGCCCAGGCCGACGTCGGCGTGGCGATGAACACCGGCACGCAGGCGGCGCAGCGAGGCCGGGAACATGGTCGACCTCGACTCGAATCCGACGAAGCTGATCGAGATCGTCGAGATCGGCAAGCAGCTGCTGATCACGCGCGGCTCGCTGACGACGTTCTCGATCGCGAACGACGTCGCCAAGTACTTCGCGATCATCCCGGCGATGTTCGCCGGGACCTTTCCGGTGCTCGACGACTCAACGTCATGCGCCTCGACAGCCCGCGAGTCGGCGATCCTGTCGCGCGGTCGTCTTCAACGCGCTCGTGATCGTCGCGCTGATCCCGCTCGCGCTGCGCGGCGTCCGCTTCCGCGCCGCCTCCGCGGCGGCCGTGCTGCGCCGCAACCTGCTCGTCTACGGCCTCGGCGGGCTGGTCGTGCCCTTCGTCGGGATCAAGCTGATCGACCTCGTCGTCAGCGGGCTGGGGATCGTCTGATGCGGCGACAGCTCGTCCCGCGCTCGTCGCTTTCCTCGCGCTTACCGTCCTCGACCGGCGTTCGTCTACCCGCTCGCGGTCACCGGCGTCGCACAGGTCGCGTTCCCGGCGCGCGCCGACGGGTCGCTCGTCGAGCGCGACGGCGCGGTCGTCGGCTCGCGCCTGATCGGCCAGCAGCTTCGACGGGCCGCGCTACTTCCATCCGCGCCGTCGGCGGCGGGCGACGGCTACGACGCGATGTCGAGCTCGGCCTCGAACCTCGGGCCGACGAACGACGAGCTCCTGACGGCGTGCGCGAGCGGCGCGCCGCCTACCGGAGGCGAACGGCTGGCGGCCGACGTCCGCGTCCGGTCGACGCCGTCACCGCGTCCGGGCTCGGGCCTCGACCCGCACATCTCGCCGGCGAACGCGCGGCTCCAGGCGCAGCGGGTTGCGCGTGAGCGCGGGCTCGACGCTCGACCGAGGTGCTGCGCCTCGTCGACGAGCACACCGACGGTCGCTCGCTCGGCTTCCTCGGCGAGCCGGGTGTGAACGTGCTCGAGCTCAACCTCGCGCTCGACGCGCAGGCGTAGCCTTACGCGCATGGCGCGCGGGCAACTTCCGCATCTACCTCGGCGCCGCCGCCGGGCGTCGGCAAGACGTTCGCGATGCTCGAACGAGGGCCGGCGGCGGCGCGAGCGCGGGGAGGACGTCGTCGTCGGCGTCGTCGAGACGCACGGGCGGCGCGCGACGGCGGAGCAGGTCGGCGACCTCGAGGTCGTCCCGCGCGGCGGATCGACTACCGCGGCACGGCGTTCGAGGAGATGGACCTCGACGCGGTGCTCGCGCGCCAGCCCGAGGTCGCGCTCGTCGACGAGCTCGCGCACACGAACGTTCCCGGCTCCCGCAACGAGAAGCGCTGGCAGGACGTCGAGGAGCTGCTCGACGCGGGCATCGACGTCATCTCGACGCTCAACATCCAGCACCTCGAGTCGCTGAACGACGTCGTCGAGCAGATCACCGGGGTCAAGCAGCGCGAGACGATCCCCGACGAGGTCGTGCGCCGCGCCGACCAGATCGAGCTCGTCGACCTGACGCCGAGGCGCTCCGGCGACGGCTGGCGCACGGCGACATCTACCCGCGCCGAGCGGATCGACGCCGCGCTCGGCAACTACTTCCGGCCGGGCAACCTCGGCGCGCTGCGCGAGCTCGCGCTGCTCTGGGTCGCCGACCGGGTCGACGAGGCGCTCGGCGATCTACCGCGCGCGGCACGGGATCGAGCAGCCGTGGGAGACGCGCGAGCGCGTGCTCGTCGCGCTCACGGGCTCGCCCGACGGCGAGCGTCTCGTCCGGCGGGCAGCGCGGATGGCGCAGCGGTCGAAGGGCGACCTCGTCGCCGTCCACGTCGTCCCGCAGGACGGGCTCGCGGCGGAGCCGCAGCGCTGCTCGAGCAGCAGCGCGGCTCGTCGAGCGAGCTCGGCGGCACGCTACCGCGAGGTCGTCGGCGCCGACGTCGGCAGGCGCTCGTCGACGCGCGCGCGCTCGCTGAACGCGACCCAGATCGTGCTCGGAGCGAGCCGCAGGTCGCGCTGGCGCGAGCTGACGCGCGGCTCGGTGATCAACCGCGTGATCCGCGACTCGGGCGTCGGCATCGACGTGCACGTGATCAGCCAGCGCGGAGGCGCGACGCGACGAGCCGCTCGCCTGCCGCGCGACGCGCCGGCCGCCGGCGCTGCCGCGCCGCCGGCAGGCGCTCGGCTTCGCTGCTCGCGGCGGTCGGCGCTGCCGCTCCTGACCGTGGTGCTCGCGCAGCTGCGCGAGCACCTCGGGCTGCCGAGCGTGCTGCTGCTCTATCTGCTCCTCGTCGTCGCGGTCGCCGCGGTCGGCGGGCTCTGGCCGGCGCTGGCAGCTGCGGTCGCGGGCTTCCTGCTCGTCAACTGGTACTTCACGCCGCCGCTCCACACGTTCACGATCGGCGAGGGCGAGAACGTCCTCGCGCTGGTCGTCTTCGTCGCCGTCGCGGGCTCGTCAGCGGCTTCGTCGCGCTGCGGCGCGGCGGGCCGCCGAGGGCGCGCGGCCCGCGCCGAGGCCGAGGCGCTCGCGCGCCTCGCCGGCGTCGTCGTCGGTCGCCGGCGCTGCTCGAGAGCCTGCGCGCGCGTGTCGGGCTCGACGGCGCGGCGCGTCCTCCACCGCGACGACGGCGGCTGGAGGTCGACGCCGCGAGCGGCGACCGGCGTCCCGAGCGCCCCGAGGCGGCGACGACGTCGATCGAGCTCGACGAGCGACGCATGTGCTCGTGCTCGACCGGCGGCCGGTCGCGCGAGCGACGACCAGCGCGATCCTCGACGCCTTCGCGCGCGAGCTCGCCGCGTCGCTCCAGCTCGAGGAGCTCGAGGCCGAGGCCTCGACCGCCGGCAGCGCTCGCGGCGGCGAACGAGCTCCGGACCGCGCTCCTCTCGGCCGTCTCGCACGACCTGCGCACGCCGCTCGCGCGATCAAGGCGTCCGTGACGAGCCTGCTTCAGGACGACGTCGACTGGACGCGCGGACGGAGCGGCACGAGTTCCTCGCCACGATCGACGAGGAGACCGACCGCCTGAACGCCTCGTCGGCAACCTCCTCGACATGAGCCGGCTCCAGACCGGCGCGCTCGAGCTCGACGCGCAGCCGGTCGGCCTCGAGGAGGTCGTTCCCGCGGCGCTGCCGCAGCCTCGGCGCACGCGGCGCGATCGGTCGAGCTCGATGTGCCGGAGACGTGCCGCCGCGTCGACGCCGACGCCGGCCTGCTCGAGCGTGCGCTCGCCAACGTCGTCGCCAACGCGCTCGCGCCTACTCGCCCGACGGGACGCCCGCCGCGCGTCGCCGCCGGCGCCGTCGACGGCGGCGTCGACGTCCGGTCGTCGACCGCGGCCCCGGCGTTCCCGCGGACGAGCGCGACCGGATCTTCCTGCCGTTCCAGCGGCTCGGCGACTCGAGCCGGCGAAGGCGTCGGGCTCGGCCTCGCGGTCGCGGAGGGTTCGTCGAGGCGATGGGCGGCGCGATCGAGGTCGAGGACACGCCCGGCGGCGGGCTCACCGTCGATCGTCCGGCTCGAGGCCGCGCCGATGACCCGCATCCTCGTCGTCGACGACGAGCCGCAGATCCTGCGCGCGCTCGGCACGAACCTCCGCGCCCGCGGCTACGACGTCGACCTCGCCCCGACCGGCGAGAGCGGCGCTCGAGCTCGCCGCGCGCAAGCATCCGGACCTCGTCGTCCTCGACCTCGGGCTGCCCGGGCATCGACGGCGTCGAGGTGATCCGCGGCCTGCGCGGCTGGACGAGCGTCCCGATCATCGTCCTCTCGGTCCGCGAGCGCGAGGCGCGACAAGGTCGCCGCGCTCGACGCCGGCGCCGACGACTACGTGACGAAGCCGTTCGGCATGGACGAGCTGCTCGCCCGGCTGCGCGCGGCGCTGCGCCGGGCCGCGCCGGCCGAGGAGGAGGCCGTGGTCGAGACGCCCGACTTCACCGTCGACCTCGGCGGCGAAGCGGGTGACGACCGCGACGGCGCCGAGGTGCGGCTGACCCCGACGGAGTGGCAGATCGTCGAGCTGCTCGTCCGCAACCCGGGGAAGCTCGTCAGCCAGCGGCAGCTCCTCCAGGAGGTCTGGGGGCCCGCAGTACGAGACGCGAGACCAACTACCTGCGCGTCTACCTCGCCCAGATCCGCCGCAAGCTCGAGCCCGACCCCGCGAGGCCGCGCTACTTCGTCACCGAGCCGCGGATGGGCTACCGATTCAACGGCTCCTAGGCGACGCCCGTGATCGAGCCCGCACGCGCTGCAGTCAACGCGTTGCCGTATCGAGCGTGCGCTCGCTTGCGGCTACGCGAGCCGCGGTCCTCGGCTCCTCGTCTAGCCGAGCAGGGGCGGCCGCGGTCGCCGCGATGCTGGTGGCGCTCGTGCTGGTGCCGGTTGCCGGTGCGCACGCGCGGCTGATCACAACTGAGCCGGCGAACGACGCGGTGCTCGAGCAGAGCCCGCGGTCGGTGCTGCTCCGGTTCGACGATCCGGTCGAGACGGCCTTCGGCGCGATCCGCGTCTATGACGCACGGGCACGCCGCGTCGACTCCGGCGACGTGGAGCGTCCGAGCGACCGGGAGGCAGAGATCGCACTCGACCGGCGCCTTGCCCGTGGTACGTACACCGCGACCTGGCGTGTCGTGTCGGACGACGGTCATCCCGTCTCGGGCGCGTTCGTCTTCCACGTCGGCGCTCCCGGTGCGAACCCGGCGGGAGTGGCAGCGCAGGTGCTCGGAGACGGCACCCCGACGTCGGTGTCTGTGCTGTTCTCGATCGTGCGTGCGCTCGATTTCCTGCTGCTCCTCCTGGTCGGCGGCGGGACGCTGATGCTCGTCGTCGGACTCGGGCAGGCAGCGCCGGGGACACGCTCGAGGATGTCGCTCCTGCTCGCTGGCGCCGCGCTCTTGCTGGCGCTCGTTGCGGTCGCGGGGATTGTGCTGCAGGGCGCGGCCGCGGGGGGCTTCGGCCTCGGTGAGGCGGTGCACTGGGACGTCGTCTCGGCGGTGCTGGGAACGCGGTTCGGCACCGTCTGGCTCCTGCAGGCCGGGCTGGCGTCGGCGTGTGCGGTACTGCTCGTGGCCGGTCGCCGCATCCCCGTGCTGACGGTCGCCGCGCTCGCTCCCGCGGCGGCGATGCTGCTGACGCCGGCGCTCTCGGGGCACGCGAGCGTGTCCGGGAAGATCGCGTTCGTCACCGACGTCGCCCACGTCACCGCGGCGGCCGTCTGGGTCGGCGGCCTCGCGGCGCTCGTGCTCGCGCTTCTCTGGGCGGGACGGGACCGGTGGCCGTTGGCGGCCGATGCCGTACCGCGGTTCTCAGGGATCGCGGTCGTCGCGGTCTCGTGGTTGATCGCGAGCGGCACGATCAGCGGCTACCTGCAGGTCCGCGCGCTCCGCGGGCTCTGGGAGACGACGTACGGCCAGCTCCTGCTCCTCAAGCTCGGCCTGGTCCTGCCGCTGCTCCTCCTCGGCCTCTACAACAACCAGCGGGCGGTCCCGCGGCTGCGCGAGCAGATCGCATCCACCAGCGAGCGAACGCGCTTCCTCCGGATCGCGGGCGCCGAGCTCGCGCTGATGGTCGCGATCGTCAGCGTCACCGCCGTGCTCGTCTCGGAGCCGCCGGCCCGAGCGACGTACCTGAACCAGGAGCGCTACGGCGGTGTCGGCGTGCCGAAGACAGGCTCTCCTGGTGCCGGCGCCGCTGGGCGTCGTGAGTCACGGGTCGCTTCGCTCCCTGCTCGGCCCGTCGTAGACGCTGCTCCCGGCTGTTGTCGGGCCGAGTTTCGCTCGCCAGATCGGGGGTAGTGCTCGGCATACCAGTCCGACTACGGGGAAGGAGACACCATGTCGACGTTCACGTTCAGGGTCGTGCTCGCGGTGTCGATCCTGGTGCTAGCCACGACGGTTGCAGCAGGCGTCGTCGCCGCAACGCAGCCAAGCGGTGACGAGCAGGCGCTCCAGCCCATACGGCAGCCCGCCGATCGCCGCGTCGAGTCGCGGGTGAATGACCTGCTCGCGAAGATGACACTCGAAGAGAAGCTGCAGCAGATCCAGCTGCTGCCGGACTTCCTGGTCACCGACGAAGGCGTGAAGAAGGGTCTCGGATCGGTCCTGAGCGTGACCGACCCTCAGAGGATCAGAGACCTCCAGCGCATGGCTGTCGAGGAGTCGCGGCTCAAGATCCCGATCCTCTTTGCCTTCGACACCATCCACGGGTTCCGGACGGTCTTCCCGATCCCGCTGGCCGCCGGCGCGAGCTTCGATCCGCAGGTGGCGTTCGACGACCACACGTACGGCGCACGCGAGTCGGCCGTCGTCGGGCTCAAGCAGACCTACGCCCCGATGGTCGACGTCTCGCACGAGCCGCGCTGGGGCAGGATCTCCGAAGCCGCGGGCGAGGACCCGTACCTGAACTCGGTGCTCGCGGCTGCGCGCGTCAAGGCGATTCAGGGATCCGACTACAGCGCGCCCGACAAGCTCGTCGCCAGCGTCAAGCACTTCGCCGCCTACGGCCAGCCCGAGAGCGGCCGCGACTACAACACCACCGACATGTCCGTCCAGCGGCTGTGGAACTTCTATCTGCCGCCGTTCAAGGCCGCCATCGACGCCGGCGCGGGCACTGTCATGTGCTCGTTCAACGCGATCAGCGGCGTCCCGGGCTGCGGCAACGACGAGCTGATGAACGAGATCCTCAAGGGCGACTGGGACTTCGACGGATTCGTCGAGAGCGACTGGACCGCCGTCGCTGAGATGCGGGCCTGCCCGCCGAAGACACCGGATGCCGGGGAGTGCGGACACGGAGTCGCAGCCGACGGGCCGGACGCCGCGGCGCTCGCGCTCAACTCCGGCGTCGACTCCGAGATGACCAGCACGCTGATCCGCGACTTCGGTGCGCAGCTGCTCGACGATCACCGGATCTCGATGAAGCGGATCGACGACGCTGTGCGCAGGATCCTGCGCGTCAAGTTCCGCGCCGGCCTGTTCGAGCATCCGTACGCGCCGTTCACGCCGGACAAGGCCGAGGCGCAGATGCTCAAGCCCGACGCGGTGGCGGCAGCGCGCAAGGCCGCGGGCCGCTCGATGGTGCTGCTCCAGAACCGGGGTGGGATCTTGCCGCTCAACCCTGCGAAGAAGACGGCCGTGATCGGGCCGCTCGCCAAGAACGGGCACGACATGCTCGGTCCGTGGTGGGGTGTCGGCCGCGACGGCGACGCCGTGACCGTCTTCGACGGCATCGCCGCGCAGAGCCCCGGCGCGACCTACGCCGAGGGCTGCAAGCTCTCGAACACCGAGCCGCCGCACACCGATCCCGAGGGTTGCGGCGATGTCGACTTCGCCGCCGCGGTGGCCGCGGCGCAGGCTGCGGACCAGGTCGTGCTCGCCCTGGGCGAGACACGCGAGATGAGCGGCGAGGCCGCAGCGCGCAGCACGCTCGACCTTCCGGGCCGCCAGGAGGAGCTGATCCGGGCGATCAAGGCGACCGGGAAGCCGTACGTGGTCGTCCTGTTCAACGGCCGGCCGCTCGCGCTGGAGGACGTGGTCGCCGATGCGCCCGCGCTTCTCGAAGCGTGGTTCCCGGGCGTGCAGGCCGGACCTGCCGTCGCCGACGTCGTGTTCGGCAAGGTCAACCCGGGCGGGAAGCTGCCCGTTTCCTTCCCGCGGCGCGTCGGCCAGGTGCCGATCTACTACAACCACGAGCCGACGGGACGGCCGTGCAACGCTGACTCGAAGTACAACTCGAGGCACCGCGACATCCCGAGCTGTGCGCCGCTCTTCGAGTTCGGCTACGGGCTCAGCTACACGACGTTCGAGGTCTCGAACCTGCGGCTGAGCGCCCCGACCGTGTCGCGCAACGGGAGCCTCACTGCCTCCGTGAGCGTGACGAATACGGGGTCGCGCAAGGGCGATGAGGTCGTCCAGCTCTACATCCACGACCCGGTGGCCAGCATCTCGCAGCCGGTCCGCCGGCTACGTGGGTTCGAGCGCGTGACGCTGACGCCGGGGGAGACACGGAGGGTCACGTTCACGCTCGACAAGAGCGACTTCGGCTTCTACGACAACCGCGGGAAGCTCGTCGTGGAGCCGGGACAGATCGATGTCTACGCCGGCAACAGCTCGAGTGCGAGCCTCATGCAGTCGTTCTCGGTGCAGGGGTAGCTGCGTCGGACGGTGAGAACGAGCGAGCGCCGCGCAACGCGCGGCGCTCGCCCAGTGGTCCGGGCAGGAGCACGCCGGCTCGCCGTCGGATTGTGTTTCTCCTGTGGAGATGAAAGGATCCATCCCCCTTGTACTTTGCGGCACAAGGGAGAAGGGGTTTCGGTTTTCCTCCAGTGTCTTGAGGCCGATTGCGGCACGACCCATTCGTCTCCGGGCAGTCGGGGGCCACCCAATCCCCTGCCAGTCGGATAGCCACGTGTCCTCCAATTCGAAAGGATTCAACATGCGGCTGAAGATGGTGTTTGTCGCGGCGGTTCTCGCCCTAGCGGTTTTCGTCCCCGTTGCGCTCGGCGGAGAAGCCGATCAAAGTGCCAGCACCATCCCCGGCCATGTTCACGGGGCAGTTCTGCGGCGATTTCATGGTGCAGCTAAACGTCCTCGTCAGCGAAAACTTCGCGATCATTTTCGCCAACGGCAGAGAGTTCATCGGCGGCCGGTTGATCGTGGAAGCGGTCAATCTGGAAACGGGGACGTCCGTCACCGTGAACGTCTCCGGGCCAGTCTTCATCGGCTCAGGTGGTGACCCGTTCATTCTCCGCGGCAACTCGCTTCTGTTCGCGGAAGCGGGCGACTTTGGGCCTGGTACGTCCGCAACACTGGTTGTCACCTCGGGCACCGTCACGTTTCGGGCGAATGTGCCGGGCTACACGCTGCAAGGTCGAAGCCGAGATCTCTGCGCCGAACTGGCGTAGAGCGATCCATCAACGCCGCTGACGCGGTGTGGGCTCGGAGTCAACAGCGAAGGGCGTCTTCCAGGCGCCCTTCGCACTCCGAACGGCGTGCTGCCGCGCTCGAGGGTGCCCGAGGCGGCCGAGCGATCCTCCCCGACGTGGTCCAGGAGACCACCGAGCGTGAGAAGCCGGCACGGAAACCGAAGGAGGCGGGCGCCCAGCAGCGATCGAGCTTTGTGCAGCGTGGTACAATCTGTTGTCGGGCGAGACGCCCTCTTAGGCGAGCAGCACCACCCTTTGCGCCCGTTCTCGTGCCCGGTCCGAATACCGGAAGGTACGCATGGATGGGATTCATCACCTTCGCGTCTTGATCGCGAATCAGCGCGCTGATCGTCTGGATCTTCTCGCACAGGTCGTGACCGGGCTCGGCCACGAGGTGATCGCCCGCGAGATCCACGTCTCCGACGTGGCCGCGGTGACGGCACGTGAGCGACCCGACGTCGCCCTCGTCGGGCTCGGTGCGAGCGCCGAGCACGCGCTGCACCTGATCTCCGAGATCGTCTCGGAGGCGTTCTGTCCTGTGATCGCGCTGCTCGAGACCTACGACGGGGAGTGGGTGAACGAGGCCGCTTCACGAGGTGTCTTCGCTTACATCGTCGACAGCCGACCGGAAGAGCTGCAGAGTGCGATCGACATCACCCTGCGCCGGTTCGGTGAGTACCAGCACCTGCAAGGAGCGTTCGACCGCCGTAATGCCGAGAGGCTGCGAGAGTCGGAGCGGACCCAGGCGCAGCAGCGGCAACTGCTTGAGCTCCACGATGGCGTCGTGCAGGCACTCTCGGTCGCCCACCTCGCCCTCGAGCTCGACCGTCCCGACGAGTCGCGGGCTGCCTTGCTCCTCGCATTGGAGAACACACGCGCGGTCGTCAGCACGTCACTCGATGAGCTGCGACTACAAGGCGTTCCCCTCCACGACTTGATTCGCGACTCTGCACCCGCCGCGCCATGAGCGACGAACCGCCCGCCTCCGGAGACCAGCCAACAGCCGTGCTCGTCTGCGACGACAACGCCGCAATGCGCGTGCTGCTCGGCGTGATCGTCGACACGGCTCACGGCCTGCACGTCGCCGGCGAAGCCGCCGACGGCGACGAAGCGGTCCTCGAAGCCACACGACTCCAGCCGGACGTGATCCTGCTCGACCTCGCAATGCCCAACCGCAGCGGCTTGGATGCCCTGCCGGACCTGCGACGCGTCGCACCCGAAGCCAAGATCGTCGTCCTCTCCGGCTTCGCCGAAGCCACCGTTGCCGAAGAAGTCCTGGCGCTCGGCGCCCACAGCTATCTCCAAAAAGGCGCAGATCCGGACACGATCATCGCCACCGTCCAAAGCGCGGCCTCAGCCGCCCGGCGTGTGCCTGCGAGAACGCCCGCCTAAGGAGTGCGGCGTCGCTTCACGCTATTTGGCCCTGGAGTGGCCTACGCATACGATCGGCCGATGCCGTACCGGTTCCTGACGCGCCACCGCACGCCCCAGATCGGGGGCACGAGCACATCTCAGTACCTTCGGAGGTTTTCGCCGGCGACAACCCGCACGCAGTCGGCGACGATGTCGAATACAGCGGCGAAGCGTGGAAGGCGACCGAGGTCTACGTTGAAGACGATGTCGTGATCGTCGTGATCGAACGCCCCGAAGAGCTCATACCGGGTCCCGGCGTCTAACTCAGGCTACCGAGTGGGTTGGGCTCGCTCTGCGGAGCGGTTTCCGACGGTCTCGAGCGGCGACCGAGCCGCGGCTCAGAAACCGCGAAACCCGCTTAGGCAAGCGGGTTTCGGCTTGGTTCTGCGTGAGCGGGCGATGGGGCTCGAACCCACGACCCTCAGCTTGGGAAGCTGATGCTCTACCAACTGAGCTACGCCCGCGTGGTGCGGGCATTCTAGCCGCGGTCTAGGTGATCGAGGGTCAGCTGGGCCAGGCCTCGCGCAGGCGGTCGCGCGTCTCGAGGAGGTGCTCCGGCATCACCTTCACGTCGGCCAGCACCGGCATGAAGCTCGTGTCGCCGGCCCAGCGCGGAACGACGTGCGTGTGCACGTGCTCCGGGATGCCGGCTCCTGCCGCGCGGCCGATGTTGGTGCCGAGGTTGAAGCCGGCGGGCCGGTAGAGCGTGCGCAGGGCCGCCAGGCTCTGGAGGCCGAGATGATGGAGCTCGAGCGCCGTCTCGTCGTCGAGCTGCTCCAGCTCGCCCACGTGCTCGTACGGGGCGAGCATCAGGTGTCCGGACGAGTACGGGTACTTGTTCAGCAGCGCGAACGCGGTCTTGCCGCGGTGCACGACCAGAGATTCCTCGACCTCGCCGGCCGCCTCGGCGCAGAGCGGACAGCCGGGCAGCTCGTCGGCCTGGGAGACGTACTCGAGCCGCCACGGCGCCCAGAGCTGCTTCGGCATGCCGCGCATGTTCTCAACTTCGGTGGCGGACTAGCTCATCGATGCGACGAGCGCCTCGCGGCGCGAGTGCTCCTTGCCGCTCCGGAACTCGGCGATGTAGGCGTCGAAGTCCCACTTGTCCAGGAACTTCTCCGCCGCCCAGCGGCCGGAGTCGTAGAGGGCGAGCGCGCGCTCCTTGCTCAGGTCGAACTCGGTCGTGCCGACGCCGAGCGTGGGGATCGGGATCGTGCGCGCGTAGTTCGACTGCTCGACGTACATCCGGTCGTGCGCCTCCATCATCGTCTGGGCGAGCGCCTTGACGTAGTCGATCACGGCGCCGGGTCCCTTGCCCGTCATCCTCGGCTTCGGCAGGCGCGCGCCGATCGGCGACTGCGGCTTCGGCTCGACGAGGAGGAGACCGAAGGTCGGCCACTCCGGCACCTCGTCGTCGGGGCAGTCGAAGAGCCAGACGGGGAAGTTCGAGAGCATGCCGCCGTCGACGATCACGTGCAGCTGGCCGGTCTTCTGGTTCAGGAAGCGGACGGGCTCGAAGAAGACCGGGATGCTCATGCTCATCCGGACCGCGAGCGCCACATCCAGCGTGTCGGGCTCGATCCCGAGCTTCGTCGCGTCGCGCGGGAGCACGAGCAGCTCGTGGGTGGTCACGTCGGAGGCGATCACCTGCAGCCGCGAGCGGTAGCGCGGATCGTCGGCGAACTCCTCCTGGACGAGGTCGGCGAACGTGTACACGCCCTTCGCCTCGAGGCGCTCGCGGATCCAGGAGAGGAAGCGATCGCCCTCGTAGAAGCCGAGGTCGAGCAGCATGCTCAGCGAGCGCTCGATCAGCGGCACCTTGTCCTCCCAGGCGCGGTCCTGGAACTGGCGGTAGTCGAGCTCCATGATGATCTCGCGCAGCTCCGAGGCGGAGTACCCCGCCGCGAGGAGCGCGGCCGTGATCGCGCCGGCCGACGTCCCGGCGATGTTCTGCGGGCCGTATGCCCGTTCCTCGAGCGTCGCCAGCGCGCCCGCGAGCCCGATCCCCTTGACGCCGCCGCCTTCGAAGACGAGGTCGGCGTGGAGTGGCGTCGTGGTCATGCGGCCTCCTCTTGTCGAGGCGGGCCGCACCGCCGGGATCGAGCTTGCATTGTGCTTCGGGCGGCGGAATCATGCAACCGACGACACAACCTGCTGCGGCGCGACTCGAGGGAGGGCCCGTGGCATATCCGTTCGTCGAGAGCCCGAACGTGACGAAGACCGGCGGGCGGACGATCGACCTGATCGTCATCCACACGATGGAGATGGACGAGAAGGGCGACACCGCCGAGCACTGCGCCCTCTGGTTCAAGAACCCTGCTGCGAAGGTGTCGGCCCACTACTGCGTCGACGCCGACTCGATCGTCCAGTGCGTCCGCGACCAGGACATCGGCTGGCACGCGCCGGGAGCGAACCACGACGGGATCGGGATCGAGCACGCCGGCCGGGCGAAGCAGACGGGCCGGGACTGGAGCGATGCGTACTCGGTGGCGATGCTCGAGCGCTCGGCGGCGCTCGTCGCCGACCTCTGCACGAAGTACTCGATTCCGGTGACGTGGCTCTACGCCGCAGACCTCAAGGCCGGCAAGCGCGGGATCACGACCCACGACGCCGTCAGCAAGGCATTCAAGCGCGGCTCGCACTGGGATCCCGGGAAGGGCTTCCCCGTCGAGCGCTACCTGGCGCTGGTGCGCGCGAACATGGGCGGCGGCGCGACCGCGCGGGCGGCGGCGCCCGCCACGGCTGCGGCGCCGGCCGCCCTCAAGCAGAGCCCGCCGTTGCTGCGGCTCGGCTCCCACGGCTGGCACGTGAAGCGGCTGCAGCGGCTGCTGCGTGCCCGCGACCTCTACCCGGAGCCGGCGACCATCGACGGCGACTTCGGCGAGATCACCGAGGCCGGCGTGAAGGCGTTCCAGCATTTCGCCGATCTCGAGCAGGACGGGATCGTCGGGCCGCTGACCTGGCAGGCGCTTGCCGCGTCGGACGTGAAGCTGCCCGTTGCGGAGTCGGCGGCGAAGCTGCAGCCGGCCTAGACCGCTCCGGTCGCGACCTGACGCTCGGGGCGAAAGCGGGCTCCGGGGCACGCGCCCCAGAGCCCGCGCCGCTCCGAGCGGGCCTCGCGCGCGGCGGCGACCAGGCGCCGCGCGTAGAGCCCGCGCTCACCGCGGTAGAAGTACGGAGCCGCAGCACCGATCCGGACGAGCTCGAGCGTCGAGGTTGCGTCCGCCGGCATGCACGTAGCGGAGCAGGCGCCCGTACCGGTCGACGTCGTCGAGCCCGGGGTCGCGCTCCAGCCGCAGCTCGGTTCCGGGCGGAGCCAGCCGGTCGAGCGCGTCGGCCGCTTCGTCGCCCCAGCACTCGACGCCGAGCTCCGGTGCGTCGATCTGCACGAGACGTACGCGGCGGCCGTCGTCGAGCAGGATCGTGTCGCCGTCGCGGGCCGAGTCCACCGTGGCCGTGCCGGCCGGCGTGGGGGAGCCGCCGCAGGCCGTGCAGAGCAGAACGGCGAGGAGAGCGGCGAGCCTCAGGCCGTCGGGACCCACACGAGCGTCGTCTCGACGACGCGGACGTCGCCGGCCTCGAGCCGGATCGGCACCGTCTCGACGGCATCGGCCTTCGCGGCCCACTTCTCGTCGATCTCGGCCACCTCGTCGAGGAGCTCCTGCTCCAGCTCGGCGAGGTCGGTCTCGGCGAGCTCCGCCTTCTCCTCGGCGTGCTCCTTCCGCTCCGAGGCGCGGGTGCTCATGCCGCGCCGGTTGGCGGCGCCGCCGAGCGCTCGGCCGGCGCGCGCGATCGTGCGCGTGTCGGCCTTGCCGCCGAGAAGCACGCCGACGACGCTGCCGAGGCCGGAGAAGAGCTCGGTGTTCCGACGCGAGCTCTGCTCGACGGAGGCCTGCTCGGCACGTTGGCGTGCGGTCTCGAGTGCGCGCTCGAGCCGGTCGCGCTTCGCCTCCAGGCGGTCGCGGATCTTCGCCGTCTCGGCGTCCGCGGCGGCTTTCGCCGCCTCGTCCGCGCGCGCGGCGAATTGCTCCGCCGTCTCGCCCGGGCGGGAGTAGAGGCCGAGCTCGGAGTTCCGGAGCAGCTCGAGCGTCTGCGTGTCGGTCACACGCCGCTGGATCTCGCGGGCGGCATCGCGGAAGAAGGCCGCCTTGTCGACCGGGACGCCGGGGAGCACGTAGGCGCCGCCGTCGGGCGGCTCTGTGCGCAGGTCGCGGTCGTCGTAGTCGACGGCCGTCTCGCGGTCGAGGTCGAGGCCGGTGTCGAGCGGGCCGTAGACGGCCTCCCACTCCTGGGTCGTGTCGAGATCGGCCTTCGTGTCGTCGAAGCGGAGGTTGACGCGGGCCGCGAGGAAGGCCTGCAGGCGCTTCCCGGAGGCGTCGGCGCCGATCTCGGCCGCCCAGGGGGCCGCCGGGTCGAGCCAGCGGACCGGGATCCCGTCGGCGACCTGCGGCGCGACCCCGCTCTCGTCGTCGGCGAGGGGATCTCGGTCGGACCGACGCTCTCGTCCTCGGCCGGTTGCGCCGACTTGGGCGTGAGCGTCGCGATCTGCTCCTTCGTCAGCGGGCCGCGCAGGAACGACATCGCCCAGCGGGTCGAGAAGAGCTCCGGCTTGTCGCGGTGGGCGCTCTGGAGCAGGAACTGGCGCTGCTCGAGCCCGCCGATCGCGGTGTCGAGCGCCGCGACGTCGACGCCGCCGGCGGCCGAGCGCAGGCCCTCGAGCACGCGCTCCTTGTCCCGCTCGGTCTGGAGCCGTCCGATGAACCAGCTGCCGGCGTTCGCCATCGCCTTGTAGTCGAGGTCGACCGGGTTCTGGGTCGCGATCACCATCCCGATCCCGAACGCACGAGCCTGCTTCATCAGCGTCAGGATCGGCTTCTTCGACGGTGGCATCGCCGTCGGCGGCGCGAAGCCCATCACCTCGTCGAGGTAGACGAGGGCGCGCAGCTCGCTCGTTCCGGACTGTCCGTGCATCCAGGTGATCAGGCGCGAGAGCACGAGCGTGACCACGAGCTGCCGCTCCTGATCGGAGAGATGGGCGAGGTAGATGACCGCGGCGCGCGGCCGTCCGTCCTCGGCGCGGAGCAGGACGGCGGGGTCGAGCGCCGGCCCGCGGCCCCAGGCGGCAAACGACGGCGAGGCGACGAGAGCGTTCAGCTTGATCGCGAGCTCGTTCCGGTCGGCCGGCGGCATGAAGGCGTCGACCTCGAAGACGCCGAGCTTGCGCAGCGGTGGCTTCTGGATCTGTCCGATCAGGGTGCCGAGATCGAGATCGGTTCCCGCGCGCCAGTTGTGCTCGAGCAGGTTCGAGAGGAGGACGTGCTCGCGGCTGCCGATCGGGTCGGCCTCGATCCCGACCAGGCCGAGCAGGCTCGAGACGGTGCCCTCGATCTCGTCCCGGATCGTCTCCTCGTCCGTCTCCCACGAGAGCGCCGGCGCCTTCAGCGAGCCGATCACGTTCAGCGGCACGCCGGCCTCGGAGCCGGGCGTGTAGAGCGTCACCTCGGCGGCGTCGCGCAGCGCCTTGATCCGGTCGGGGCCGATTCCCGAACGCTCCAGGCCGCTCTTCCAGAGCTCGGCGGTCTTCTCGGCGTACTCGTCCGGGCGTCTGGCCGGCGTCGCGGGCGGCCGACTCGTCGATCCAGGGCCGGAAGCTCGCGGCCGAGAGGTCGGGGAACGTGAGCGCGAGGTTGCCCATGTCGCCCTTCGGGTCGAGGATCAGCGCCGGGATCCCCTTGGCGAGCGCCTCCTCGAGCAGCACGATCCCGAGACCGGTCTTGCCCGAGCCGGTCATCCCGACGATCACGGCATGCGTGGTCAGGTCGTCCGGGTCGAGGACGAGCTCGCCGCCGTCTCCGAGCTTGCCGAGGTGGAACCCGTCCGCCACGGCGCGAGCCTACCCGGAGCGGGGAGGCACGACGCGCGGGACGGGGGAGTGCGCAAAGCCCGTGGATGCGAGAGACTTGTTGCCGATGCAGCGCCCCCGCCGCGAACAGGAGCAGCAGGTCGCCTCGCTCGTCTGCCTCGAGTGCGGGGACGAGTCCGACGAGGCACGCGGCTGGCGCGCGTACCTCGACGACGACGACCTGCTCGTCTACTGCTCGTGCTGCGCCGACCGCGAGTTCGGCTCCTAGAGACTGCTCCCTCGTTGGGGTGACGCGCGATCACCCGTTCGCGCGGAGACTGAGCAGGTGCCTGCGGCGCACATGACCCGTCTCTTCTTGGCGACGGCGGCGACGATCTACGTCGCCGTCTTCGTGGCGTTCCTGCTCTTCGAGCACCCCGGTCTCGGGATCGCCCACTTCTTCTACCTCGCGATCGCGCTCGTCGCGCTCTCACTCGGGCCTGGGTGGGGCGCCGTTGCGGGCGGTCTGGCGACGCTGCTCTACATGACCGGCGTGCTGATCAACCACGCCGTGCCGTCGAGCGAGATCCTCACGATCTCGACGCCGATCCGGGGCGTCAACTATCTCGCGGTGGGCGTGCTGCTGGGCTGGTTCGCGGCGCACTATCGCGAGGCGAATGCGGAGCTTCAGGTCCTCGCCCAGCGCGATCTCGTCACCGGGCTGCCGAACACCCGTGCCTTCGAGCGTGCGATCGACCGCAGGCTCGAAGCGCGCGCGCCGTTCGCGCTCCTCGTCGGGGACTTCGACGCGGTCAACCTCTCCGAGGATCGCGACGAGGCGCTGCGACTGCTCGCGGACACGCTCGCCGGCGTGCTCGGGCCAGACACCGATCTGGCGCGCGTCGGAGCCGAGGAGCTGGCGGTGCTGACCGCCTGCGAGAGCCTCGAGCAGGCCGCACAGCTCGCCGTCCGGCTCGAGCGGACGCTCTGCGAGAGCGGCGCGCTCGTCACGTTCGGCTGGTCGGCGTTCCCACGCGAGGGCGAGAACGCCCTGACGCTGTACCGCGCTGCGGACGAGCGCCTCTACGCGCGGCGGGTGCTGCGCGAGCCGCGCGTGCACGTTCCGCACGCAGTCGGCGCCTGACGGCACCCTGTCCTTCCGGGTGGTTGTCTCCCCGGGCGACACGCAGTAGCCTCCTCGCATCCGCGGGGCGGGCGGTGTCCCGGACTCGACTCCTCTCCCCCCTCAGGAGACCCACGCGGCTGGGCGCAGTCCTGCGGCGCGCGGGGATCCGCCTCGCGGTCTTACCGCCGGTGAAGCCTGCCGATCAACCCCGTTTGGGGGGTGCCGTCAAGCGGTGCGCGGACGTAGGCTCGTGACGAGGGCGAGCGGCGTCCTTTCTTGCGGCCATGCAGATCCACATCAGCGACCACACCCTGGTTCCGAGCCTCCTCGCCTTCCTGCGCGAGCGCGTCCACGTGATCGCCGATCAGGTCGGTCCGAACGAAGTCGAGGTCTCGCTGCTCGGCTCGATGAACGGCCCCAAACGCCGGCTCGAGCTCGACCTGATGCTGCAGCTCTGGCGCGCGTCGCACGAGCACGCCGAGACGCGGATCCTCAGCTAGGAGCGAGTCAACCGGCGGCCGAGCCTGTCGGCGCGGGAGCCCGCGAACCAGGCGGCGAAGCGGTCGCCGTAGAGGCTGTGCAGGGCGATCGACAGCGAGAGCCAGAAGACGCCCCCGGCAACACCGGCAAGGACATCGGAGAGGTAGTGGACGCCGAGATACAACCGGCTGAAGCCGATCAGCGCGACGACGAGCGCCGTTGCAGCGACGAGGAGCGCGCGGCGGCGGTGCGTGCGGAGGTGCGGCCAGGCCAGATAGGCGAGGGCGCCGTAGGCGGCCGCGGAGATCATCGCGTGACCGCTCGGGAACGAGTACGAGTCGATCTGGACGAAGGCGACGTCCGGACGCGTCCGGTGGAACGACAGTTTCAGGATCAGGTTCAGCAACTCGGCGCCGCCGAGCACGAGCGGGAGCAGCGCGGCCTGAACGAGGAGCCTGCGCCGGTAGAGGATCACGAAGACGACAGCGGAGATCGCGAGCGCGACCGCGGGACTGCCGAAGAACGTGAACACGCTGAAGACGTCCGTGCCGGCGGGGCTCCGCTCTCCTGCGAGCCAGCGCGCGAACTGGACGTCCCAGCGGGCGAGGGGGTCGTTCGTGACGTAGTCCTCGGCAATGTGCGCGAACGCCAGTGCCGCGAGGAAGGCGGAGACGAGCGCCACGAGGAGCCGGCGTTGGTGCGGCGTCCGCCAGATCGTCGCGCTGCGGGCGGCAACCTGCTCGCCGAGCCGCCGCGCGCTGAAGCCTTCCGCCCTCCCTGCCCGAACGACGTCCATCGGGCTCAGATCCAGCGCTTCCAGCGGAAGAAGCCGAGCAGGCCGCCGCCGACGGCGAGCATCACCGCGACGATCACCCAGAACGCGTGCGCCGTCCCGAAGCCCGGGAAGTCGACGTTCATCCCGAAGACGCTCGCGAGCAGGGTCAGCGGCAGCAGCGTCGCGCTGAAGACGGTCAGGATCCGGAGGACGTCGTTCTGGCGGTGCGAGATCACGGACTCGTTCGTCGACTCCAGCCCCTCGACGACCTCCTTGTAGTTGTCGAGCAGGTCCCAGATCCGCTCCGACGCATCGACGATGTCGTCGAAGTAGAGGTCGAGCTCCTCGGGCAGGAACCGCTCGACGCGGCGCTCGAGCACGCGCAGGGTCGTCCGCTCCGGCTTGATGATCTTCCGGTAGCTGATGATCTCCTGCTTCACGTTCGAGAGGTCGCGGACGACGTCCTCGGCGCGCCGCTCGAACATGTCGTCCTCGACCGAGTCGAGCTTGTGGCCGATCTTGTCGAGGATCGGGAAGCAGTAGTCGAAGAGGTCGTCGAGCACCTCGTAGAGGAGCCGGCCCGAGCCCTTCGGAAAGAGCTCGTCGCGCAGGCGCTCGTCCTCCTCGAGCCGATAGAAGAGGCGGGCGACGGGGAGCAGCTCGACGGCGGGGAGCGTGACGAGGTAGTCGGAGCCGAGGAAGAAGTCGAGCTCGGCCGCGTTCAGCCGCTGGATCGTCTTGTCGTAGACGGGGAAGTGGAGGACGCCGAAGAGGTACTCGGGGTACTCGTCGACCTTCGGCCGCTGCCGCTTCGAGAGCACGTCCTCGACGTCGAGCTCGTGCCAGCCGAAGCGCTCGGCCAGCTCGTGCGCAGCGGCCGCGTCGGGCCGCTCGAGGTGGACCCAGGTCAGGCCTGCGGCGGTGAGCTCGAGCGCGCGCCGCTCAGCGCCGGCGCCGGCCGGAGCTGCGCCGGAACCGTGCCGTGTCCGCCGGATGCGGGGCAGGTTGGGCATACGTACTGAGCGGGTCCTCGAGCGTCGGCATGGCGCGAAGTCTACCCCGCCGCCCGCGCGGGCTCGGGCTCGCCCGCCGGGACCGGAACCGCGACGAGTTCCTGTGCTCGGGCGCCGAGCGGCACGCGGCGCAGTGCCTCGGGCAGCCCGCGCTCGAGCGCAAGCGTGAACGCCCCGGTGAGCAGCAGCACGGACGCCATCACGATCCAGAGCCCGGTCGGAGACGCGGCGAGCAGGACGCCGCCGACGGCCGGGCCGACCGTGAACCCGACCTGCCAGGAGAGCGCCGAGATCGCCATGTAGCGGCCGAGGAGCCGCGGGTCGGCGAGGTCGACGACGAGCGCCGGCTGGACGGCGCCGTGGAGGCACTCGCCGAGCGCGAACACGGCCACGGCGACCGCAAGCAGCGCAAAGGCGGTCATGCCCGTCAGCCAGAGCCCGCTCACGGGCACGAGTAGCCAGGCCGCCGCGGAGACGACGCCCACCAGCGCCAGCAGCGGCGTGCGCCGCCGCCCTTCGGCGAGCCGCGTCGTCGGCAGCTGCAGCAGCACGATCACGATCGTGTTGATGAAGAAGAGCCAGCCGATCCCGCGCTCGCTGACGCCTGCCTCGTTCTTGGCGAACGCCGGCAGGATCTCGAGCTGCGCGATGCCGGCTCCGATGTAGAGCGAGTTGGCGGCCATCAGCGCCATGAACACCTTGTGCCGGAAGACGGTCCGGTAGCTGCCCGGACCGCTCGGGCCGCTCCCGCTGGCGAGCGGGGTCGGGGACGAAGATGGTCAGCACCACGGCGTAGGCGACGAACGTGAGCGCATCGAGAACGAACAGCGCCTGGAAGCTCTCCGACGCGATGAAGCCGCCGGCGACGCCGCCGAGGCCGATGCCGAGGTTCATCACGACGCGCTGCATCGCGAACGTGGCCGAGCGCTGCGCCCGCGTCGTCAGCCCGGCGAGCAGGGTGGACTGCGCGGGCCAGAAGAGGCCGTTGCCGATGCCGGTGATGGCACTGGCGAGGAAGCCCTGCCACGGGCTCTCGACGAACGCGTAGGCGACGAACCCCGTCGCGAGGAAGCCGAGCGCGGCGGTCAGCATCGTCTTGCCCCCGACGCGGTCGACGAGGATGCCGCCGATCGGCCCCGAGATCAGGCTGACGGCGGCATTCGTCGCCAGGATCAGGCCGGCGACGCCGAGGCCGATCCCGCGCTCGTTGTGCAGGTAGATGAGCAGGAACGGGACGACGAGCCCGTTGCCGAATGCGTTCATCAGGCCGCCCAGCTGCAGCAGCTGCACCGAGCGCGGCAGGCGTGGGTTCAGGCTGCGGAGGAAGCTGCGCATCGTGAGACAGTAGCGGCTTGGATTTCCTGCTCGACCCGGGGGTCACGTTCCTCAACCACGGCAGCTACGGCGCCTGTCCGGCGCCGGTCTTTGCGCGCTATCAGGAGCTTCAGCGCGAGCTCGAGCGCAACCCCGTCGCGTTTCTCGCCCGCCGCTTCGACGAGCTGACTGCCGGGTCGCGCGCCGCGCTGGCCTCGTTTCTCGGCGCGCGCCCCGACGATCTCGTCTTCGTCCCCAACGCGACTGCCGGTTTGAATGCGGTCATCCGCTCGCTCCGCCTCGAGCCCGGCGACGAGGTACTGACGACGCGGCACGAGTACGGCGCCGTGACGCGGACGTGGGAGTTCGCCGGCGCGAAGCTCGTCTACGCCGAGCCGGACGAGCTCGTGTCCGCGATCGGGCCGCGGACGAGGGCGGTCTCGGTCAGCCACATCACCTCGCCGACCGCGCTGGTGCTCCCGGTGGCGGAGATCTGCGCCGCGGCCCGCGCGGCCGGAGCGCTCGCGATCGTCGACGGCGCTCACGCGCCGGGCCAGCTGCCGCTCGATCTCGACGCGCTCGGCGCCGACGTCTACGCGGGCAACTGTCACAAGTGGCTCTGCGCGCCGAAGGGCGCAGGCTTCCTGTGGGCGCGGCCGGAGCATCAGCGCTGGATCGAGCCGCTCGTGATCTCGTGGGGCTACGGCGGCGACCGCACCTTTGCGGACCGGCACGGCTGGCAGGGGACGCGCGATCCCGCAGCTGCGCTGACGGTCCCGGCCGCGATCGAGGCGCACGCCATGTTCGACCTCGAACGCTGTCGCCGCCTGGCCGCCGCCTCTCACGAGCTCCTGCCGCCGTTCGGCTCGAGCCCTGCCCCGCAGATGTGGGCGACCGAGGTGGCGACCGACGCTCCCGACGAGCTGCAGCGACGGCTCTTCGACGAGCACGCGATCGAGGTCGTCGTCCGGGAGTGGGAGGGGAGGAGCCTGCTGCGCGTCTCGATTGCGCCCTACAACGACGAGGCCGACATCGAGCGGCTGGTCGCAGCGCTCGAGACGCTCATTCCGGCCTGAGCGCGGCGACCGCGTCCTCGAGGTCGGCGCAGACCGCGGCGGCGACGAACCGCGTCCAGGGATGGACCGGCGTCCCGCCCGTGTACGCGACGACGCGCGTGCCGGCCCCGTGGGCGTACCACGCCTCCATCGCCGTCCCCTCGTCCGGCGCGGTGAACGCCGCCAGCACCGCGTCGCAGGAGTCGATGTCGGCGAGGTCGCCCTCGACGATCTCCCGCTCGTGCCCCTCGGTGGCGCCGCGGAAGTCCCGGCGCATCGGGTCGACCGGCTCCCAGCCTGCCGCCCGCACGAGGGCGTCCGCGCGGCGGCGGTACTCGTCCGCGAAGGGCGGCCCGGCGAGATAGACGCGCATCGCGCCTAGACTACGAGGGATGACTGAGACGAGGCGCGAGACCGAGTTCGTCGCGCTCGGGCACGCCGGATCCGAGCATTACGCGGGCCTGGAGACCTTCCCGAGCCCCGGCATCGCGACCGTCTCGATGACGAGCGACGAGCTCGTCGCGGTCTGCCCGATCACGGGTCAGCCCGACTTCTACACCGCGGCGATCGAGTACCGGCCGGAGGCGCTCTGCCTCGAGTCGAAGTCGCTGAAGCTCTACCTCGCGACCTACCGGAACGAGGGCGTCTTCTGCGAGGCGCTGGCGGTGAAGATCCGCGACGACGTCGCCGCCGCGCTCGAGCTTCCCGCCGAGAAGGTCACCGTCGCGCTGACCCAGAAGGCGCGCGGCGGGATCACGATCACCGCGTCGACCTAGATCGGCTTCGTCGTCATCGCCCAGATGGCGACGAGGTATGCGGCGAGGAGGACGATGCAGATGACGCCGACGATCCGCGCGAAGCGCACGCCTCCGCTCGAGCCGTCCCGGAGCTTGCGCAGCCCGAACGCGCCGAGGATCAGCGAGATCAGGATCAGCAGTGCGCCGGCATCGGCCGTGATGTAGCCGACGCCGATCCAGGCCGGGTCGAAGTCGTCCGGGTAGTTCTGCTCCGACTCCGTCCACTGCGCGCCGATCCGCATCAGGATGTAGGCCGGCAGGACGCCGAGCAGAAGCATCTTCAGGCTGAAGCGCGCCAGCCCCTGCGCGTTGTCCTGCGAGCGCCAGCCGAGGACGGTCGCGAGAGCGACGCCGATCAGGGTCCCCACGAGCAGCATCGCGCCGAGCACGTGCAGGAACAGCGGGAGGTTGACCGAGTCGGGACGGATCGCGGCGATCAGCATCTCAGGCACCCGGCTTCCAGATCATGAGCACGAGGATGATCACCACGGCGACGCTGTTGATCGTCTGGAAGCGGATTCCGGCGGCGCGGCCACCCGGCCCGCTCTCGAACGCCCTGCCCGCCTGGCCGCCGGCCCAGCCGCCGATCGCCCACAGCACGAGCGACGCGAGGATCCAGCCGTCCCAGACCTGGTAGGCCTCCTCGTGGATCGCGAGCCAGACCCCGAAGATGATCGCGCCCATCATCCCGACGCCGACGAGGATCCCGGCGGTGCGGCCGTAGGTCATGGCGGATCGCTGGTCGAGCATCGGCGCTGTGCCGCGCGTGCCGAGGATCAGCCCCCAGAGCGCCGCCAGCGCGCCGACGGCGAAGAACGCACTGAGGACGTGCAGGAAGAGGAGCCAGTCGTAGAGATCCACCGCGTGGAGAACCTACAACGTTCTTCGCGGACTGCAAAGGGCGCCAGAGGAAGTCGCCCAAGGCCGCGAAGCGGCCTTCTTCAGGGGTCTGCGCGCTGCGGCAGCTGCTCCCGCAGCTGCCGAAGCATGCGACGGAAGAGCATGCGCCCGGCACGATTCGAACGTGCGACCTTTCGCTCCGGAGGCGAACGCTCTATCCCCTGAGCTACGGGCGCGGGGAGAAACGAGTGTAGCGGGGACGGCCGAAGCGATTCGCCCTCGCATGACCGGGCATCTGCAGAAGCAGATGCCCGGTCGCGCAAATCCCTGAAGAGCCGCTTCGCGGCCGCCGCGCTCGAGCGGTCGCTTACGAAGCCCGGTCGAAGATCCAGCCGTCCTGCATCCGGCCGACCTGACCCGTCGTGAACTGGTTGTAACAAGGGTCGTCCGAGTAGTCCATGTAGTTGTGAATCGGGTCGAGCCCCGGCTCGCGGCAGGTGTCCTTGCCCTCGGGGCAACCGGACGTCGGCTCGCGCATCGGCGGCGTGTCGTCGACGAAATCGCCCTTGGCGTTGCAGGCGCCGAAGAACGTGTGCTCGAGGTTGAACCAGTGGCCGGCCTCGTGCACGAGCGTGAGGCCGAGGTCGAAGCGGCCCTCGTACGTCGGCGACGCGTCCGGCATCGACTCCCAGTTGAGCACGATCCCGTCCTGCCAGAGGTGCGAGTCCGGCAGGCCGGGGAGGTACGCGTAGCCGAGGTAGCCGCCGGCGAGGTTCGTGTAGACGTTGAGCGTGTCGAAGCCGCCGCGGTGCAGCGTCTTCTTCATCTCCCGCTCGGGATTGCTGTTGATGCGGGCGTTGTACCAGGCCGCGTTGTCGGTGCGCGTGACGCCGGCGAGCGTGAACGAGAAGCCGGAGGCCGCGCCGCCGTAGAAGCCGGCGAAGGCGAGGTTGAAGACCGACATCTGCTCGTCGATGACGCTCTGCGGGACGTTGCCCGTGGCGCCGTCGCTGATCACGTGGATCCAGACGGGCACGCTCGCGCGGAACCCAGCCCGGGCCTTGCCCTTGGCGCTGTCCGGCAGTGCCTCGTAGGTCGCGGACAGGCTCGGCTCCTTCGGCACGTTCCCGGCCGTGCGGGCCGAGCTGCCCGTCGCGGTCAGAGCGCCGAGGCTGTCGAACGCGGCTGCGCCGGCGGCCTCCCAGCCGGAGCAGACGCCGGAGTTCGCCGCCGGCGCCTGAGCGGCCGACGCCGGTGCCACCGTGACGGCGAGCGCCGCCAGCAGCCCGGTCGCGAGGACGATCAATCGCTTCATGTGCTCCCCCTTGTGTCGTAAAGCGGTGCAGAGGTTATGTGGTGCAAAACATTTCTGCAAACCGCTGCCGTTAGGGTTGCGCCGGTGGAGCTGACCGCCCGGATCGTCACCCTGCGCCTCGCCGAAACGTTCGTGATCTCGCGCGAGTCGAGCGACGAGGACGACGTCGTCCAGGTGGAGCTGAGCCACGACGGCGTCACCGGCTGCGGCGAGGGGGCGCCGATCGAGCGCTACGACGAGTCCGGCCAGTCCGCACTCGCGTATCTCGAGGCTGCGTCCGCCGATCTCGGCGACGACCCGTTCGCGCTCGAGCAGATCGAGGCGCGGCTGCCGCCGGGCGAGAACGCGGCCCGGGCCGCGCTCGACGGCGCCCTCCACGACCTGCAGGCCAAGCTGCTCGGCGTCCCCGTCTGGAAGCTGCTCGGCCTGCCGCGGACAGGCCCGCCGACGTCGTGGACGGTCTGGCTCGGAGATCCCGACGACATGGCGCGGCGGGCGGAGAAGGCGGCCCCGCGCTTCCGGCGGCTGAAGCTCAAGCTCGGCGGCGGCGACGGCCTCGACGTCGATCGTGTCCGCGCCGTCCGACGGAGTCACCGAGCTGCCGCTCCAGGTCGACGTCAACGAGTGGTGGTCGCTCGAGGAGGCGCTCGACGCGCTGCCGCAGCTGCAGGAGCTCGGGGTCCAGTACTGCGAGCAGCCGCTCCGCGCCGGCGACGAGGGCGGGCGGACGTTGAAGGAGCGCTCGCCGATCCCGATCTACGTCGACGAGGACTGCCACCGGCTCGACAGCGTCGCCGCCTGCGCCGAGATCGCGCACGGGATCAACATCAAGCTGGCGAAGTCGGGCGGGATCCGCGAGGCGATCCGGATGGCGCACGCCGCCCGCGCGCTCGGCCTCGGGGTCATGGTCGGCTGCATGATCGAGTCGGGGCTGGGGATCGCGGCGGGCTGCGTCGTCGCGCCGCTCTGCGACCACGTCGACCTCGACGGGAACCTCCTGATCGCCGACGACCCCTGGCCGGGCGTCGCCTTCACCGACGGCGTGCAGGTGCCGTCCGAGCGACCGGGGCTCGGTGTCGAGCGCGCCTGAGCGGCTGCTCATCCTCGCGGAGGGGTTCTCGGGCGACCCGCACTACGGCAAGACCGCGCGCGGCGTCCTCGCCTACGGCGAGCGACCGGTCGTCGCGATCCTCGACTCGACCAGGGCGGGGGAGACCCAGGACGGCGTCCCGATCGTCGGCTCGATCGAGGAGGCGCTCGGCTACGAGCCGACGACGGCGCTCGTCGGCGTCGCCACGGCAGGCGGGCGCTTCCCGCCCGCGTGGCGCGAGCTGTTGCGGACGGCCGTCTCGAGCGGCCTCAACGTCGAGAACGGCCTGCACGAGTTCCTGCGCGACGACGAGGAGCTGAGCCCGCTGGCAGCGCGCCACGGCGTCGAGCTCCGCGACCTGCGCCGCCCGCCCGCGGACCTGAACGTGCCCACGGGCGCCAACCTCGAGCAGCCGACGAGGAACGTCCTCACCGTCGGCTCCGACTGCGCGATCGGGAAGATGACGGTCTCGCTCGAGCTCGACCGCGCCGCGAGAGCGCGCGGGCTCGCGTCTCGCTTCGTCCCGACCGGGCAGACGGGGATCGCGATCGCCGGCTGGGGGATCGCCGTCGACGCCGTCGTCTCGGATTTCATCGCCGGCGCGGCCGAGCGGCTCGTCGTCGAGGGGCACGAGCGCGGCGGTGAGCTGCTCTTCGTCGAGGGCCAGGGCGCGGTCACCCATCCCGCCTACTCGGGGGTGACGCTCGGCCTCATCCACGGCTCGGCGCCGCACGCCTTCGTCCTCTGCCACCAGGCGGGCACGACCGAGGTGGAGGGCTATCCGGGCCACCCGCTGCTGCCGCTGCCCGAGCTCGTCGAGCTGCACGAGTGGATCTCGCTTCCGGCTCGCAAGGCCCGCGTGGCGGCGATCGCGCTGAACACGCGCGACCTCTCCGAGGACGCTGCGCGCGCCGCGATGGCGAGAGCGGAGGCGGAGACCGGCGTCACTGCCGACGATCCGGTGCGCTTCGGCGCCGACCGGCTCCTCGACGCTGTCCTTGCATCGCTCTAGAGTCGAAGCGTGCTCACAGATCACCGCAAGGCTGCGCTCGTGATCGTGCCGTTGCTGCTCGCCGCGTGGCTCGTGCCCCACGACGGCGTCTCCATCGGCCTGTCCGTCGTCGCCCTTGCGCTCACGCTCGTCGTGCTCGTCGCGATCCTGAGAGCCCGCCGAGCAGCCCGCCGCGACTCGACTTGACAGCGAACAGGTGTTCGTGCATCATGGCGAACACATGTTCGGACGCTTTCTCATTCTCGCGGCGCTCGGCATCTTCCTCTGGGCCGCGTTCGCCCGATCCTCCGACGCGTCAGGGCCGGAGCGGCACTACGTCGTGCAGCCGTACGACACGCTCTGGTCGATCGCAGCGAGCGGGTACAACGACCCGCGCCAGGGCGTCTGGGAGATCAAGGAGCGAAACGGCCTGAGCGGGGCGACGATCGTCCCCGGCCAGGTGCTCCTACTCCCGTAGTCGGCGCGCTCCTAGACTGGCGGCGTGGATCTCGACGTCGTCTTCCTTGGCACCGCCGGCTCGATGCCGACCGCGCGGCGCGGTCCTTCGGCCACGCTCGTGCGCCGGGGTGGGGAGCGGCTGCTGATCGACTGCGGCGAGGGGACGCAGCGACAGCTGCTGCGCTCCGATCTCGGCCTCATCGACCTGCAGGAGATCTTCCTGACCCACTTCCACGCCGACCATTTCCTCGGCCTGCCCGGAATGCTGAAGACGTTCGGGCTGCGCGGCCGTGAGCTACCGCTGACGCTGTACGGGCCGCGCGGCCTCGACGAGCTCTACCAGTCGCTGCGCCGGATCTTCGGCCGGCTCACGTTCGAGGTCGCCGTCGTCGAGCTGGCGCCCGACGCGGTGCTGCCACGCGACGGCTACGACCTGCGCACGTTCCCGGCACGGCATGGGCGAGACGCGATCGGCTACGCCCTCGTCGAGGAGGTGCGTCCCGGGCCGCTTCGACGTCGAGGCCGCCGACGCGCTCGGGGTTCCGCCCGGCCGGGAGCGCGGCGCGCTGCAGCAGGGTGAGCCCGTGACGCTGGCGGACGGACGCGTCGTCACCCCCGACGAGGTGCTGGGCGAGGCGCGGCCCGGCCGGAAGGTCGTGCTCACCGGCGACACGGCTCCGTCGGACCTCGTCGTCGAGGCGGCATACGGCGCCGACGTGCTCGTCCACGAGGCGACGTTCTGCGAGGACGAGGCCGAGCGGGCGGCCGAGACCGAGCATTCGACGGCGCTCGAGGCGGCGCGAGTGGCCAAGGACGCGAACGTCCGTCTGCTGGCGCTGACGCACAGCTCCAGCCGCTACAGCGGCGGCGACGTCGAGCGTGAGGCCCGCACCGTCTTCGCGGACACCGTCGTCCCGCGCGACTTCGACCTGATCGACGTGCCGTTCCCCGAGCGGGGCAGCCCCGAGCTCGTGAAGCGCGGCGCACGCTTGCCGCGGGCTGAAGTACCCTCCGGCCCATGACCGAGATGGTGCAGGTCGCCCTGGCGGGCGATGCCACCGAGGCAGAGGAGATCCAGGCACTGCTCGACGACGCGGGCATCGAGTCGGAGATCGCCCCGGACGACGACTCGGACTCGCTCAAGATCCTCGTTCCCGAGGAAGCGGTCGAGTCGGCGCAGGACGTGATCGAGCTCACGCCCGCCGACGAGGAGACCACGCCGGAGGCCTGATCCTTCGCTTCGTCCGCCGGGCGCGCTAGGATCGCGTCCGACCCTTTAACCCGGTCCAGAGAGGCCGGAAAGGAAGTGGAATGAGCACGCACTCCCCCGACCGCACAGCGGTCAAGACTCTGCTGGACGCCGAAGGCCTCGAGCGCACGCTCTCGCGCATCGCGCACGAGATCATCGAGCGCAACGACGACCTCGGCCGGCTCGCGCTGGTCGGCATCCACACCCGCGGCGTCCCGATCGCCGAGCGGCTCGCCGCGCTGATCGAGGAGCGGAGCGGGGAGGAGATCGAGCTCGGCGCCGTCGACATCACCTTCCATCGCGACGATGCCGTCGCCGGGCGCGAGCAGCCGGTCGTCCACGCGACGACGCTCGACTTCGAGCTGGGTGGGATGACCGTGATCCTGGTCGACGACGTCCTCTACACCGGCCGGACGATCCGGGCGGCGATCGAGACGCTGTTCGAGCGCGGGCGGCCCGCGCGCGTGCAGCTCGCCGTCATCGTCGACCGGGGCCATCGCGAGCTGCCGATCCGGCCCGACTACGTCGGCAAGAACCTGCCGACCGCGCGCAGCGAGCGGATCCAGGTCGAGCTCGCCGAGACCGACGGCGCCGACCGGATCCTCCTCGTCGGCGCACCGGAGGAGAAGTCATGAGGCACCTGCTTTCGATCGGTGACCTGACCCGCGACGACGTCGAGCGGATCCTCGAGACCGCGGGGGCGCTCCAGGGGGTGGACGAGAAGCTGCCGACGCTGCGGGGGAAGCTGGTGCTCAGTCTCTTCTTCGAGTCCTCGACCCGCACGTCGTCCAGCTTCGAGCTGGCGGCGAAGCGGCTCTCGGCCGACGTGATGTCGCTGAAAGCCGCGGGCTCGTCCGTCGACAAGGGCGAGTCGCTCAAGGACACCGTGCTGACGCTCGCGCAGTACGACCCCCACGCGATCGTCGTCCGGCACCCGCAGATCGGCGCGCCGCAGCTGGTCGCGCGCTACTCGGGCGCCGCGGTCGTGAACGCCGGCGACGGCAAGCACCAGCACCCGACCCAGGCGCTGCTCGATCTCTTCACGATCCGCGCCGCCCTCGGAGAGCTCGAGGGGCTCCACGTCGCGATCGTCGGCGACGTCCTGCACAGCCGGGTCGCGCGCTCGCTGATCCAGGCGCTCGGGCTCGTCGGCGCGCACACGACGCTCGTCGGCCCGCCGACGCTGCTCCCGCGCGGGATCGAGGCGATGGGCTGCGAGACCTCGACCGAGATCGGCGCGATCGCGGACGCCGACGTCGTCTACGTCCTCCGGATGCAGCGCGAGCGGATGGAGTCGGCGTTCGTCCCGAGCCTGCGCGAGTACGCGGCGCGCTGGGGCGTGACGCCGGAGCGCGTCCGGCCCGGGCAGAAGGTGATGCACCCCGGGCCGATCAACCGCGGCGTCGAGATCGACGGCCGCGTCGCCGACTCGCCCGACTCGCTGATCCTCGAGCAGGTACGCGCGGGTCTCGCGGTGCGGATGGCGGTCCTCCACGACCTCCTGGCCACGGACAGCCCCGTGCGCGAGCGGGCGGCGGTCGCATGAGCACCCTCTTCTGCCGCAACGGCCGCTCGGACAGCCTCGTGCTCGAAGGGCGGCTCGCCGGCGGCGACTGCGTCGCCGTCACCGTGACCGACGGCGTCATCTCCTCGATCGCGCCCGCAGCAGCCACTCCGCACGTGCTCGCACCGGCGTTCGTCGACCCGCACGTCCACCTGCGCTCACCGGGCCGCGAGGACGAGGAGACGATCGCCTCCGGGACGGCTGCGGCGGCGGCCGGCGGCTACTGCGCGATCCTGGCGATGCCGAACACCGATCCGGTCGTCGACTCGGCGGCCGTGCTCGGCTCGCTGGTCGAGACGGCGAGGCGGGAGGCGCTCGTCCCGACCGGCTTCATGGCGGCGATCTCGAAGCGGCTCGGCGGGGAGGAGCTGACCGAGATGGGAGAGCTCGCCGACGCCGGCGCGGCGGCGTTCACCGACGACGGGCGGCCGGTCACGTCGGCCGGGCTGATGCGCCGCGCGCTCCAGTACGGCTCGGTCACCGGCCGCACGCTCGCGCTCCACTGCGAGGAGCCGACGCTCTCCCGCGACGGCCAGGTGCACGAAGGCGCGGTCTGCGCCGAGCTCGGCTTCGCCCCGTACCCGGCGCTCGCCGAGAGCGCCATGGTCGAGCGCGACCTCTCGCTGGCGGGCTACGAGTCGCGCCCGCTGCACCTGATGCACCTCTCGGCGAAGGAGTCGGTGGAGGCGCTGCGTCACGCACACGAGCGCGGAGTGAAGGCCACCGCGGAGGTGACGCCGCATCACCTCGTCCTCACCGACGAGGCGGTCCGCTCGCTCGACCCGAACGTGAAGATGAACCCGCCGCTGCGAGCCGACGACGATCGGCGAGCGCTGATCGACGCGCTCCGGGACGGCACGATCGCCTGTGTCGCCACCGACCACGCGCCGCACTCGCGCGAGGAGAAGGAGACGCCGTTCGAGGAGGCGCCGTTCGGCGTCACCGGGCTCGAGACGTCGTTCGCTGCGCTCTACACCCACCTCGTCCAGACCGGGCTCGTCCCGCTGGAGACGCTGCTCGAGCGCATGTCCGGCGGGCCTGCACGTGCGCTCGGCCTGCCGGAGCCGAAGGTCGAGGTCGGCGCCCGCGCCAACCTCGTCCTGCTCGACCTCGAGCAGGAGTGGACGGTGACCGAGAGCGGCTTCCGCTCCCGCTCCGCCAACTCCTGGCTGCTCGGCCGGAAGCTGCGCGGCGCCGTGCTGAAGACGGTCGCCGACGGCCGGGTGGTCCACGGATGAGCGCCTTTCTCGCGCTCGAGGACGGGACGATCTTCCGCGGCGAGTCCGTAGGAGCGGCGGGCGCGGCCTTCGGTGAGGCCGTCTTCACGACCGCGATGACCGGCTACCAGGAGACCGTCACCGACCCGAGCTTCGCCGAGCAGCTCATCTGCTTCACGGCGCCGATGGTGGGCAACTACGGCGTCGCCGCCGGCCGCGCCGAGTCGACCGGAGCGCACGCGAAGGCGGTGCTGATGCGGGAGGCGCGCGGGCCGGAGTGGACGTCCTGGCTGCAGGAGCATGGGATCGTCGCGCTGACCGGGATCGACACCCGCTCGCTCGTGCTTCGCCTGCGCGACGGCGGCGCCATGCGCGCGGTCGCGGCCGCGGGTGAATTGGACGAGGCGGACGCGCTCGACGCCGTCCGCGCGAGACCGACCATGGAAGGCGCAGCGCTCGTCGCCCAGGTCTCGACGCCCGAGCCGTACGTCTACTGCGACGCGGGCACGCTGCGGGTCGCCGTGCTCGACTACGGCTGCAAGCGCTCGATCCTGCGCCGCCTCGCCGGCGCCGGCGCGCACGTCACCGTCTTCCCGCACACGGTCGATGCCGAGGAGTTGCTCGCCTACGACGCCGTCCTCCTCTCGAACGGCCCCGGCGACCCTGAGCCGCTCGCCTACGAGGTGCAGGTGGTGCGGGAGCTGCTCGGCCGCGTGCCCGTGCTCGGGATCTGCCTCGGCCACCAGCTGCTCGGCCTCGCGACCGGCCACGAGACCTACAAGCTCCCCTTCGGCCACCGCGGCGCCAACCACCCCGTGCTCGAGCGAAGGAGCGGCCGCGTCCTCGTCACGAGCCAGAACCACGGCTTCGCGGTCGCACCGTCCGAGAGCGCCGAGGCGACGCACGTCTCGCTCTACGACGGCACCGTCGAGGGCTTCGACTTCCCCGAGCTGAAGGCGCGCTCGGTCCAGTTCCACCCGGAGGCGGGTCCGGGACCCGCACGACGCCTGGCCGATCCTCGAGCGCTGGGTCGAGGAGGTGCGGGATGCCGCGTAGGCAGGACCTGAAGTCGATCTGCCTGATCGGCTCCGGCCCGATCGTGATCGGGCAGGCGTGCGAGTTCGACTACGCGGGCTGCCAGGCGCTGAAGGTGCTGCGCGAGGACGGCTTCCGCACGATCGTCGTCAACTCGAACCCCGCCACGATCATGACCGACCCCGGCTTCGCCGACGCCACCTACCTCGAGCCGCTCGATCTCGAGGGCGTCGCCGACGTGCTCGGCCGCGAGCGACCGGACGCACTGCTGCCGACGCTCGGCGGCCAGACCGCCCTCAACCTCGCGATCGAGCTCGCCGACGCGGGGATCCTGCGCGACCTCGGCGTCGAGCTGCTCGGCGCGCCCGTCGACGTGATCCGCCGCGCCGAGGACCGCGAGCTCTTCCGCGACGCGGTGCAGAGCTGCGGCCTCACCGTGCCGAGCTCGCGGATCGTCACCAGCGTCGACGACCTCGCGGGCATCGCCGTGCCCGCCGTCGTCCGGCCGGCATTCACGCTCGGCGGCCACGGAGGCGGCTTCGTCTCGAGCGCAGCCGAGCTGCGCGCCCAGGTCGAGCGCGGGCTGCGCGAGAGCCCGATCGGCCAGGTGCTGGTCGAGGAGTCGGTCAAGGGCTGGGACGAGTTCGAGCTCGAGGTGATCCGCGACCGGCGCGACAACGTCGTCATCGTCTGCTCGATCGAGAACCTCGACCCGATGGGCGTGCACACGGGCGACTCCGTCACCGTCGCGCCGCAGCTGACGCTCTCCGACGAGGCCTACCAGGAGCTCCGCGACGCCGCGATCGCCGTCATCCGCGCCGTCGGGGTCGAGACCGGTGGCTCCAACATCCAGTTCGCACGCAGCCGCGAGACCGGGGAGATCCGCGTGATCGAGATGAACCCGCGCGTCTCGCGCTCGTCGGCGCTGGCGTCGAAGGCGACCGGCTATCCGATCGCGAAGGTCGCCGCCAAGCTCGCCGTCGGCTACACGCTCGACGAGATCCCGAACGACCTGACGAAGACGACGCCGGCCAGCTTCGAGCCGACGCTCGACTACGTCGTCGTCAAGTTCCCGCGCTTCGCCTTCGAGAAGTTCCCCGGCGCGGACACGACGCTGGGCACGCAGATGAAGTCGGTCGGCGAGGCGATGGGGATCGGCCGCACCTTCCAGGAGGCGTTCTGGAAGGCCTGGTCGAGCCGCGAGCTCGATGCGGGTGCGGTGACGCCGTGGGCGGCGCTCGACGCCCTCCCGGACGACCTGCACCCCTGGTTCCAGCGCGAGCTGGAGCAGTTGCGCACGGACGGGCCGCCGCAGGGCGAGCGCGTCTACCGCCGGGTCGACTCCTGCGCGGGCGAGGTCGCCGCCGACTCGAACTACTTCTACTCGACCCGCGGCGAGGCGGACGAGCCCGTGCCGATGACCGGCAAGCCGCGCGTCGTCATCCTCGGCTCCGGCCCGAACCGGATCGGCCAGGGGATCGAGTTCGACTACTGCTGCGTCCACGCAGCGCAGAGCTTCCGCGCGCTCGGCTACGAGGCGATCATGGTCAACTGCAACCCGGAGACGGTCTCGACCGACTACGACACGTCCGACCGGCTCTACTTCGAGCCGCTCGACGTCGAGCACGTGCTCGCGGTCTGCGAGCGGGAGCAGCCCGAGGGCGTCGTGATCCAGTTCGGGGGCCAGACGCCGCTCAAGCTCGCGCGGGCGATCGAGGCGGCCGGGTTCAAGGTGCTCGGGACCCCGTACGAGGCGGTCGACCTGGCCGAGGACCGCGAGCGCTTCGGGCAGCTGCTGGCCGAGCTCGGCGTTCGCTGCCCGGAGTGGGGGATCGCCGACGCGCCGCAGGCGGCGGTCGAGATCGCCGACCGGGTCGGCTACCCGGTGCTCGTCCGGCCCTCGTACGTGCTCGGCGGCAGGGCGATGCGCGTCTGTTACGACGAGGAGCAGGTGCGGGCCGCGATGGCCGATGTGACCGGCTCCGTGCTCGTCGACCGCTTCCTCGAAGGAGCACTCGAGATCGACGTCGACGCGCTCTGCGACGGCGTCTCCGTCCACATCGGCGCCGTGATGGAGCACGTCGAGGAGGCCGGGATCCACTCCGGCGACTCCTCCTGCGTCCTGCCGGCTCCGTCGCTCGACGACGACGCCTACGCCGAGGTCTGCCGGGTCGTGCGCCGGCTCGGGCCGGCACTGGGCGTCGTCGGCTTGCTGAACGTGCAGCTTGCTCTCGTCGGCGGCGAGGTGAGCGTGATCGAGGTCAACCCACGCGCCTCGCGGACGGTGCCGTTCGCGAGCAAGGCGACGGGCCTCAACCTCGTCGACGCCGCGGTCAGGCTCGCCGCCGGGGCGCGCCTGCACGAGCTCGAGCTGCCGGAGGAGCGGCGCCCGGAACTTGTCAGCGTCAAGGCCGCCGTGCTGCCGTTCGCCCGCTTCCCCGGCTCCGACCCGGTGCTCGGCCCCGAGATGCGCTCGACCGGCGAGGTGATGGCGAGCGCCGCCGACCTGCCGACCGCCTTTGCGAAGGCCGAGCGCGCGGCGGGTCGGCCGCTGCCGACGGGCGGGACGGCATTCCTCTCGGTCCGCGAGCTCGACAAGGCGGCGATCCCGGCGGTCGCGCAGGCGCTTGCCGACCTCGGCTTCGACCTGCTCGCCACCGCCGGCACTGCTGCCGTGCTCGAAGCGATCGGACTCGAGGTGACGAGGCTCGAGAAGGGCGACGCGGTCGTCGACGCGATCAGGGCCGGCCGCTGCGACCTCGTCGTCAACACGCCGCAGGGGTCCGGCGCGCGGCGCGACGGCGCGCTGATCCGGCAGGCGGCGCTCTCCGCGCGTGTGCCCTGCATCACGACCCTGTCCGGAGCCCGGCTTGCCGTCGACGCAATCGCGAACGCGCGCGAGGAGATCGCGCACTCGCTGCAGGAGCGGATCGAGCAGGAGACGCGGGCGGCATGAGGCGCGAGCGCTGCAGCGTCGTCGCAGCCGAGCCCGTCGGCCCGTACACGCTGCTCCGCGTCGATCGCGGCGAGCTCGATCCGGGCATCCCCGGCCAGTTCTTCATGCTCGAGGCGCCAGGTCGGGTGCTGCCGCGGCCGATGAGCGTCTGCCTTGCGGCCGCGGGCGAGCTGGCGTTCCTGATCGATCCGATCGGCCCGGGGACGCGTTCGCTCTGCGAGCTGGAGCGCGGCGAGCGGCTGTACGTGCTCGGCCCGCTCGGCAACGGCTTCGACCTCGACGTCGAGCGACCGCTGCTCGTCGGCGGCGGGATCGGGATCGCGCCGCTGCCGTATCTGTCGCAGGCGCTGGATGGGCCGCCCGCGATCCTCGGCTTCCGCAGCGAACGGCACGCCGAGGCGGCCGTGCTGCTGCCCGGCGCCGAGGTCTGCATCGAGCCGACCTACGTCACCGCGCTGCTGCCCGAGGAGCGCCACGACGTGCTCGCGTGCGGCCCCGAGCCGATGCTGGCGGCGCTGCAGGCGCTCGTGCCGGACGCCCAGCTCGCCTGGGAGGCTCCGATGGCGTGCGGCTACGGCGCCTGCTACGGCTGCGCCGTCGAGATCGACGGCGAGCTGAAGCGCCTCTGCGTCGAAGGGCCGTCCTGGCTGGTGCTGCCTGATGCTGCTTAACGCCTCCGGGTGCCTCGACGCGCTGACCGCGCCGGAGGTGGCGCGCTCGCTCGACGCCTTCGTGACGAAGACGATCACGCCGGAGCCGCGCGAGGGCAACGCGCCGGTCCGGATCGCGGAGACCGACGCCGGGATGCTGAACGCGATCGGGCTCGCGAACCCCGGCCGCGATCGCTTCCTCGCCGAGACGCTGCCGCGCCTGCGCCGTCTCGGCGTGCCGCTCTGGGTCTCCGTCGGCGGCTTCGCCGCGTCCGAGTACGCCGAGACCTGCGCCGCGCTCGAGGACGTGGCCGCGATCGAGCTCAACCTCTCCTGTCCGAACGTGGACGAGGCGCCCGAGAGCGCGGCCGCGATCGTCGCCGCCTGCCGCGAGGCGACCCGGCTGCCGCTCTACGCGAAGCTGTCGCCCGCTGCCTGGGACATCGCCGAAGCGGCTCGTGCCGTCGAGGCGGCCGGGGCCGACGGGCTCTCGCTCGTGAACACGCTACGGGGACTCGCACTCGACCCGCAGACGCTGCGCCCCGTGCTCGCACGCGGCACCGGCGGCTACTCGGGACCGGCGCTGAAGCCCGTCGCGCTCGCCGCGGTCTACGCCTGCGCCGCGGCCGTCGAGATCCCGATCGTCGGCATGGGCGGAGTCCGATCCGGGCTCGACGCGCTCGAGCTGATCGCGGCCGGGGCGAGCGCGGTCGCGCTCGGAACCGTCCTCTTCGGTGACCCCGATGCACCGGTTCGGGTGAGGTCGGAGCTCGCCGCCGAGGTCGCCGCGCGGGACCTCGGACATCCTCTGGACGCGCGCGGCCTCGCCCATTCCTCCCTGCAAATGAGCGTATCCAGATCAGACAACAGGATGCAAAAAGTGCCTGGAAACAGGCCGAAAGCGACTGCTTGACCGAGTCTGGAAGGCTGCTAGTATCCCGCGCTCATGGTGCCGTCGAAGACGCAAGCCCAGGCCCCGCTGCGGTCGCTGGATCAGAGGATGGAAGCTCTCAAGCGGGCCAACGACATCCGAGTCCGGCGCGCCCAGCTGAAGAAGGACCTCAAGGACGGACGCGTGCAGATCGAGGGGATTCTGCTCGATCCGCCCGAGTATGTCTCGACCGCGAAGGTGTTCGACATGCTGATGGCCGTGCCCAAGTTCGGGCGCGTGAAGGCGGCGCGGCTGCTGAACCAGTGCCGGATCAGCCAGTCGAAGACCGTAGGCGGCCTCTCCGAGCGGCAGCGCGCGGAGCTCATTGGCCTCTTCAACAGATAGGCCGCTGCCCGTCTTCGTGATCACCGGCCCGAGCGGGGCCGGCAAGGGGACGCTGATCAAGCGGCTCGTCGACCGGCACCCGGAGCTCGAGGTGGCGGTCTCGGCGACGACCCGCCCGCAGCGCCCGAGCGAGACGAACGGGCGCGAGTACTGGTTCCTCAGCGAGGAGGAGTTCGTCGAGCGGATCGAGGCGGGCGCCTTCCTGGAGCACGTCCAGTTCGTCGGCGGCCGCTACGGCACGCTCGCGTCGGAGATGGACCGGATCGCCGCCGAGGGCCGGGTCTGCGTGCTCGAGCTCGAGATCGACGGCGCCCGGGCGGTGCAGGACGAAGTCGATCGGAGCGTCACCCTCTTCATCGCCGCCGACGTCCCCGAGCTGGAGCGGCGCCTCCGCGCCCGTGCGACGGAGAGCTCCGGCGAGATCGAGGACCGGATCGCCCTGGCGCGTCACCAGCTCGAGCAGGCCTACCGTTTCCGCTACATGGTCCGCAACGACGACGTGGAGCGCGCGACCGACGCGCTCTCCGCTCTCGTCCAACAGGAGCTCGCCGCTGCGGGTACCATGGCCGGCTCATGATCCATCCTCGCATCGATGAACTGCTGAACACGGACGCCGGTGGGGTCGACTCGCGCTACGCGCTGGTCATCGTCGCGGCCAAGCGCGCGCGGCAGATCAACAACTACCACCACCAGCTCGGCGAGGGCATGGGCTTCGAAGAGGCCCCGCCGCCGCTCGTCGAGTCGCGCTCGAAGAACTACTTGACCATGTCCCTGGAGGAGATCGCCCAGGGCAAGATCAAGTACGACTACGGCAAGCGCTAGACCCTTTTCTCACTCGAAACGGGTAAGCCGCCACTGCGGTGTCTCTGTGCGGGCACAATGGGGCGATGGCGCGCATCCTGCTCGGGATCACCGGCGGCATCGCGGCCTACAAGGCCTGCGAGCTCGTGCGGCTCCTCGTCAAGGCCGGGCACGACGTGCTGCCGCTGCCGACGCGCGGCGCGGAGCGGTTCGTCCGGGCCGAGACCTTCTTCGCCCTCGCGCGCAAGTCACAGAGCGACGATCCGTACCCGCACCTGGAGCGCGCCGACCTGCTCGTGATCGCGCCGCTGACGGCGAACACGATGGCGAAGCTCGCCCACGGGCTCGCCGACGACGTCCTCACCGAGGCGGCGCTCGCGCACCGCGGGCCGATCCTCGTTGCGCCCGCGATGAACACCCGGATGTGGGAGCACGCGGCGACCCAGGCGAACGCGGCGACGTTGCGCGAGCGCGGCGTCGAGCTGATCGGGCCGGAGGCCGGCGAGCTGGCGGAGGGCGAGGTCGGGCTCGGCCGGATGACCGAGCCGGAGGAGATCGCCCGCCGGATCGAGGCGCTGCTCGGCGACGGCGCAACGGCCACGCCGAGCGCTCTCGCCGGCGCGCACGTGCTCGTCAGCGCCGGCGGCACCCGCGAGCCGCTGGACGCAGTCCGTTTTCTCGGCAACCGCTCGTCCGGCCGCATGGGCGTCGCGCTCGCCACCGAGGCGAGGCGCCGCGGTGCCAGGGTGACGCTGCTCGCGTCGAACCTGGCCGTGGCGGCGCCGGCCGGGGTGGAGGTGGTCGAGGTACCGACTGCGGCCGATCTCGAGCGCGAGGCGCAGCGCCGTTCCGGAGACGCAGACGTCGTCGTGATGGCGGCGGCCGTCGCCGACTATCGGCCCGCCGAGCGGATCGAGGGGAAGCGCGCGAAGAGCGGCGCCGCCTGGGTGCTCGAGCTCGAGCCCACCGTGGACGTGCTCGCGCAGCTCGGCGAGCAGGAGCGCAACGGCCAGGTGCTGGTCGGCTTCGGAGCGGAGCTCGGCGAGGCGGGGCTCGAGCGGAAGCGGCGGATGCTCACAGACAAGAACCTCGATCTCGTCGTCTACAACGACGTGTCCGCACCCGGCATCGGCTTCGACTCGACCGACAACGAGGTCACGCTCGTGACGCGCTCCGGCGAGCGCGAGCTTCCGCGGGCATCGAAGGCGGAGATCGCCGCCGGCATCGTCGACGAGGTCGAACGGCTGCTCGAGGAGCGTCGTGGAGGCTAGGCGCGACCCTGCAGCCGTCGCGTCGTCGGCCGAGACCGTCGAGCGGCTCGTCGAGAACCTCGCCCGCGTCGTCCACGCGCCGGCGGACACGCTCCGCCTGATCGTGCTCGCGCTCGTCGCCGAGGGGCATGTGATCGTCGAGGACTTCCCCGGGGTCGGCAAGACGATGCTCGCCAAGTCGCTCGCGCGCTCGCTCGACCTCGAGTTCTCGCGCATCCAGTTCACGCCCGACCTGCTGCCGTCGGATGTCACGGGCGTCAACGTCTTCAACCAGCGCACGAACGAGTTCGAGTTCCGGCAGGGCCCGGTCTTCGCGAACGTGCTCCTCGTCGACGAGATCAACCGCGCCTCGCCGAAGACCCAGGCGGCGCTGCTCGAGGCGATGCAGGAGAGCCAGGTGACGATCGACGGCGAGTCGTACGTGCTCGACCGGCCGTTCATGGTGATCGCGACCCAGAATCCGATCGAGTACGAGGGCACGTACCCGCTGCCCGAGGCTCAGCTCGACCGCTTCTCGATGAAGCTCTCGCTCGGCTATCCGCAGCTCGCCGACGAGGCGCGGATGCTGAACGAGCAGACGACCGAGCCTCCGCTCGACTCGCTGGCGGCGGTCGCGACGCTCGCGGAGGTCACGGCCGCGATCGACGAGGCCCGCTCGCTCTTCGTCGAGGAGAGCCTCAACCGCTACGTCGTCGCGCTCCTCCGCCATACACGTGGCAGCTCCCGGCTCGCGCTCGGCGCCAGCCCGCGCTCGGGGATCGCACTGCTCCGGGTCGCAAAGGCCCGCGCGCTCGCCGAGGGCCGCGACTACGTGCTCCCCGACGACGTCAAGGCGATCGCGCGGCCGGTGCTCGCACACCGGCTGATCCTCGCGCCGGAGGCGCGTTCCGCCGGGCTCACCGCCGAGGAGATCGTCGGCGAGGCGGTCGAGCAGACGCCCGTCCCCGTCTAGGCGATGACCCGCCGCGGCTGGCTGACGCTGCTGCTGGGTGCGGCGACGTACGTCGTCGCGTGGCTCTTCGGCGCCAAGGCGCTCTATCCGGTCGCGACCGGGCTCGTGCTGGCGCCGCTCGCCGCCGTCGGCTGGGTGTGGCTGGCCGCCGGGCCGATGCGGCTGCAGCGGCGTGCCGGCAAGGGCGTCCTGCTCGAGGGCGGGGACGTCTGGGTCGGTCTCGACGTCCAGCCCGAGTCGCGGATACCAGCGGCCGGCATCGCGATCACCGAGACGATCGCCCGCTTCGGCGACCAGGTGACGACGCTGTCCCGCACCGGCACCGGCTACCGCGGCACGTACGTGCTCGAGCGCGTGCCGCGCGGCCGCTACGTCGTCGAGCAGGCGCGTGCGACGGTCGACGACCCGTTCGGGCTCGCACGGATGGACGTCGAGCTCGATGCGCGAGGCTCGCTGCTCGTCTACCCGCGGCTCGTGCCGCTCGACCGGCTCTTCTCCGAGAGCGGCGCCCACGCCCAGGACGGCCGCCGGCTCCTGCTCCGGCGCCCGTCGGGCTTCGACCTCCACTCGGTCCGCGAGTACGAGCAGGGGGAGTCGCTGCGAAAGGTGCACTGGAAGACGACGGCCCGCCGCGGCCAGCTGATGGTGAAGGAGCTCGAGGATGCGCCCCGCGACGAGATCGCGGTCATTCTCGACGCGGACGCGAGCGCCGTGGTCGAGGACAGCTTCGACGTGCAGGTGCGTGCGGCCGGATCGATCCTGCGCGCACACGCAGCGCACAACCGCCGGGCCGTGCTCGCCGTCAACTCGGCGGCGCGGCCGAGCGTCCGGGTCACGTCGCTCGACGGCGACTGGCTGGCGGCGCTCGCGGTCCTCGCCGAGGCCGAGGCCGACGGCACGCGGCCGGTGGTCGAGATGCTGTCGCGCGAGAGCGGGCCTGCGTCGCGGGCCGTCGAGACCGTCGTGATCACGGCCCGCCTGTCGGGCGCGCTCGCGACGAAGCTCGTGCAGCGCTCGCTCGCCGGACAGGGAGTCAGCATCGTCTGGGTCGACAGCGCGAGCTTCGCGGGCCGGCCGACGAAGGTCGAGCCGGAGCTGCTCCGGCTTCAGGCCGCGGGCGTCGCCGTCGCCGTCGTCCGCCGCGGCGACTCGCTCGCAGCCGTGCTCGGCGCGGCGCCCGTCGTCCGGAGCGCGCATGGCTAGGACAGTCGGCGTCTACGTCTTCCCGGCGCTCCTGATCACACTCGGCTGGCTCCGGCTCGAGGAGACGCACGCGGCGGGCGCCGACTGGCTCTGGGTCGTCCTGCTCGCGCTCGTTCCGGCCCTGGCGCCGACGGTCTGGCTGCGGCTCGCACTCGTCGCTCCGGCCGCGCTGATCGCCGCCTGGGTCGCGCTCGACACGCCCGCGATCGACGACCGTCCCGGCTTCTTCGCACCCGTCCTCGATCGCTTCGCCAACGGCGTCGGCGGCTTCTACGACGTCACCGTGCCGTTCAACGCGCTCGAGCACCAGCGGATGCACGGCGTCGTCCTGCTCGCGATCTTCGGCTTCTGCGTCGTGCTCGCCCAGGCGATCGCGGCGCGGCGGCCGCTGCTGGCGCTGCTCGTGGTGATCGGCGGCGCCGGCTGGCCCGCCGCGCTCTATCCCTCGCGCAGCATCGCCTACGGCGTCGTCATCCTGGCCGCCGCGCTGTGGGTCCTCGCCGGCCTGCGCTCCGCGCGCCGTGTTCCCGCGCTCGTCGCCGGCACTGCGATCGTGATCGCCGCCGCGGCCGCCGCGAGCTCTGCGGCCGTCGCCAAGGACGGCGTGCTCTCGTGGGAGCAGTGGAGCAGCGGCGGCCCGGGACAGCCGGTCTCCGTCAGCTACGTCTGGGAGGGCACCTACGGCGGGATCGAGTTTCCGAAGAAGGAGAGGACGGTGCTGCGGATCACCGGGCCGAAGCGCGGGCTCTACTGGCGGGCGACGACGCTCGATCAGTTCGACTCCGACCGCTGGCTCGAGAACCCGACGCCGCTCTCGACCGGGCCGGCGAGCGGCAGGCTCCCGAACGACCCGCTCCTGCCCACGCGCTCGCTCAACCGCAGTACCTGGATTCGCCAGGACGTCGAGGTGGTCGCACTCCGCGACACCCACGTCGTCGCAGCTTCTCAGCCGGTCGCGCTCGACGCACCCAGCCTCGGCAGCGTCTTCCACCTCTCGGACGGTCTCGCGCGGGCCTACAACGGCCTCAAGCGGGGGCAGCGCTACACGGTCTACAGCTACGCGCCGCGCCCCGGTCCGTCCGAGCTGGCGCGGCTCGAGGCCGAGTACCCGCCCGCGCTCGACCGCTTCCTCGACATCGGCCGCACCCGCGTCGACCCGTTCGGCGTCCCCGGCCGCGACCGGCTCGTGGACGGCCTCTTCAAGGACGACCGCTACCTCGCGCTCTGGCCGTACGAGGCCATGTGGCAGGAGGCGCGCCGGCTGCGAGCCGACGCGCGGACGCCCTACGGCGCCGTCGTCGCGATCGAGACCTGGCTGCGCTCGACCGGAGGCTTCACGTACGACGAGAACCCGCCGGCGACGGGTGGGGCGCCGCCGCTGGCGCACTTCGTCGCCGAGGGGAAACGCGGCTACTGCCAGCACTTCGCGGGCGCGATGGCGCTGATGCTGCGGATGCTGGGGATTCCCGCGCGCGTCGCCGCCGGCTTCACCAGCGGCAAATACGAGGACGGCGGCTGGACGGTGACCGACCACAACGCTCATGCCTGGGTCGAGGTCTGGTTCCCGGGCTTCGGCTGGCTGCCGTTCGACCCGACGCCAGGGCGCGGCTCACTCACTGCGAACTACAGCGCCTCGTCGACCGGGTTCAACGCCGGCGACGCCGCGGACGGATTCGTCCGCGGCGCCAACGGGGTCAACGGCGGCGGCGCCGATCAGCTGCGCCTGCTCGAGCAGAAGGAGCGGCTCGCGGAGCAGGCCCAGGCCGGCCGCAGCGCCGGCGGCAAGGGTCGGAGCACCGTGTGGCTGCTCGTCCTGCTCGCTCTCGCTGCGATCGTCGCGCTCGGTCTCGTCAAGCTCGTGCGGCGGCGCAGCCGCTACCTCACCCGGGATCCGAGGCGTCTGGCCGGCGCGGCCCGCCGCGAGCTCGTCGACTTCCTCGCCGACCAGGGCATCGCGGTCAGCGCCAGCATGACGCCGGAGGAGCTGCACGAGCTTCTTCATGCCGAGCTGGGCGCCGACGGCCGGCCTTTCGCCCGTGCACTCGCGGAAGCCCGGTTCGGCCCGCCGGAGGGCAGCGCCGCCGCCGCCAGCCGTGCGCGCGGAGAGCTGCGGAAGCTCGTGCGCCTGCTCCGATTCCGGCTCGGCCGGCCGGCCCGCCTGCGCGGCCTGCTTGCGCTCCGCTCGCTGCGCACGTGATCCCGGCCGTCGTGATCGCAGCCGGCCTCGGCACGAGGCTCCGGCCGCTCACCGAGCGCTACGCCAAGCCCGTGCTGCCGGTGGACGGCACGCCGGTGATCGCTCACCTGCTGCGCGAGCTCGCCGCCGCGGGCGCCCCGCACGTCACCGTCGTGACCGGGTACCGGGCGGAGCAGATCGAGCAGCTGATCGGCGACGGCGGTGGGTTCGGCGTCGACGTGGCCTACGCACGCCAGAGCGAGCCCGACGGGTCCGCACACGCCGTCGTCGCTGCCCGCGCGACCGCTCCATACCTCGTCCTCGGAGCCGATCTCGTCTTTGCGCCCGGCGAGATCGGTCGCTTCGCCGCCGCCTACGCCGGCTCGGACGCGGCCGGGGCGATCGCCGTCCAGCCGCGGCCGGGGACGGTCGAGGTCGACGACGGGCGCGTCAGGCGCGTGCTCGGCGAGGGCGTGCTCGGGATGCCGCTGTGGGCGGTCGGCCCGGCCGTCGCCCCCAGGATCGAGGCGCTGCCGGGACGGCGTCCGTTCGAGCTCTCGACCGCGTTTCAACAAGCGATCGACGCGGGAGAGGAGATAGCGGCGATCGAGGTCGGCCCGGCGCGTGGCCTGACGACGCCGTTCGACCTCCTCGAGCACAACTTTCCCTACCTTAGAAGCCTGTGACCGACGCGTACGACCACTTCCAGCAGGGCAAGGCCCATCTCAAGGACGGCATGGCCGCGCAGGCGACGGTCGCGCTCGAGAAGGCGAAGAAGCTCGAGCCGGACAAGGCCTCGATCCGAGAGGCGCTGGGGATCGCCTACTTCCGGATCCAGCGCTGGAAGGAGGCGGAGGCGGAGTTCAGGGCCGTCCTCGAGCTCTCGCCGACCGACGACTACGCCCACTACGCGCTCGGTCGCGCGCTCGAGAAGCAGGGCCGCGACGCCGAGGCGAACGGTCACTACAAGCTCGCCAGCTCGCTCTCGCCGTCGAGCGAGCACTACGCCGAGCGGATCATGCAGCTCGACGACTCGGCCGAGAACGAGACCGGCTAGCTACATCAGGCGGTCGCCGGTGACGCGGTGGATCTCCTCGAGCGAGGTGACGCCCGCGCGGCAGAGGCGGATCCCGTCTTCGCGCAGCGTGATCATCCCGCCGGCCACCGCGGCCGCGAAGATCTCCTCGGTCGACGCCTCGATCAGATGCCGGATCTTGCCGCCGATCGGCATCACCTCGTAGATGGCGACACGGCCGCGGTAACCCAGGTCGGCACACTCGGCGCAGCCGCGCGGGCGGTAGAGCATCTCGCCCTCTTCGAGGACGCCGTGGAGCCCGTCGGCGATCTTCTCCGCCTGCGTCGGGACGTAGGCCTCGCGGCAGTGGACGCAGAGCCGGCGCGCGAGCCGCTGCGCGACGATGCAGTTGATCGAGGTCGCGATCAGGGACTGGTCGACGCCCATGTCCCGCAGCCGTGCGATCGAGCTGGCGGCGTTGTGGGTGTGCAGCGTCGTCAGCACGAGGTGGCCGGTCATCGCCGCCTGGATCGCGATGCGCGCCGTCTCCTCGTCGCGGACCTCGCCGATCAGGACGACGTCGGGGTCGGAGCGAAGCATCGTCCGCAGGCCGCTCGCGAACGTCAGGCCCGCGCGGACGTTGACCTCGACCTGCGTGATGCCGGGGATCTGGTTCTCGACCGGGTCCTCGATCGTCGCAAGCGAGCGTTCGTCGTCGTTGAGGAACTCGAGCGCCGCGTAGAGCGTGGTCGTCTTGCCGGAGCCGGTCGGGCCGACGGTGAGAACCGCGCCGTACGGCTGCTTCAGCGCTCGCATCAGCACCGCCTCGGCCTCCGGGTTCATGCCGAGATCGGTGATGTTGAGCCGCCCGGAGGCGCGATGGAGGATCCTGAGCACGACCTTCTCGCCGAACGTCGTCGGCAGGACGGCGATGCGGAGATCGACCGGATCGCCGTCGTAGCGGATCGAGATGCGGCCGTCCTGGGCGTTGCGGCGGTCGGCGATGTCGAGCTCGCCCATGATCTTCAGGCGGCTCGTGACCGCCGGCGTCAGGCCGGTCGGCACCTCGGCGACCTTCCGCATGACGCCGTCGATCCTGGCGCGGACGACCATCGCGTGCGGCTGCGGCTCGAAGTGGATGTCGGAAGCGCCCTCGGCGATCGCGTTGGCGATGATCTGGTTCGTCAGCTTGATCGCGGGCGCGTCGGTGGCGCCGCCCTCGGTGATGTCCTCGCTGGGCGCATCCTCCTCCAGGTCGGACTCCATCTCGACGTTGACGTTGCCGCGGAAGCAGCGGTCGAGTGTGCGCGAGAGGTCGAGGGTCGAGACGACGACGAAGCGGATCTGAAGCCCCAGCGCGAGCCGGAGGTCGTCGGAGGCCATCACGTCGGTCGGGTCGGTGACCGCGACGACCACGGTTCCGTCCTCGTCCAAAGCGATCGGCAGCGCGGAGAGGCGTCGCGCGACGTTCTCGGGCAGGAGGCTCGTCGCGGCGGGGACGAGGTCGAAGCGGGTCAGCTCGAGGAACTCGAAGCCGTACTGCTCGGCGAGGGCCTGTGCGATCGCCGAGGCGGACGTGACGTTGTAGCGGAGCAGGATCTCGCCGAGCCTGCCGCCCTCGGCCTCTTTCTGGGCGAGCGCGGCCGCGAGCTGCTCGGCGGTGATGATGCCGTCGCGCAGGAGCAGCGAGCCGAGCTGCGGCCGGCCTTCGGGCCGGTCGTACGGTTCCGCAGACGCAGACGTGGGAATTGCCGCAGCTTCCACCGTTCGTCTATCGGCCATAGTGCGGGTCGACATGAGGGCCGTGATCCAACGCGTTTCCCGGGCCTCCGTGCGGGTCGACGGCGTCGTCGCCGGCGAGATCGGCGCCGGACTGCTCGTCCTGCTCGGTGTGGCGTCCGGCGACGCGGAGAGCGAGGCGGCGAGGCTGGCCGAGAAGGTCGCCCGGCTCCGGGTCTTCGAGAACGACGACGGCCGCTTCGACCGTTCGGTGCTCGACACGGGCGGCGCCATCCTCGCCGTCAGCCAGTTCACGCTCATCGCCGACACCGCCAAGGGCAACCGGCCGAGCTTCGGAGGAGCGGCGGAGCCGGGGGAGGCGGAGCGCCTGTACGAGCGCTTCTGCGCGGCGCTCCGCGACCTCGGCGTCGAGGTGGAGACGGGCGTCTTCGGCGCTCGCATGGACGTCGAGCTCGTCAACGACGGGCCGGTGACGATCGTCCTCGACGTCGGCGCGGGGCGGGCGTGAAGCGCGTCCTGCTCACCGGTATGTCCGGGACGGGGAAGTCGAGCGTCGTCGAGGAGCTGGTCGCGCGCGGGTACAAGGCGGTCGACACGGACGACGGGTTCTGCGACGTCCAACCCGACGGACGCCAGCTGTGGCGCGAGGACGCGATCCGGCAGCTGCTCGCGACCGAGGACGCGGACGTCCTCTTCCTCGCCGGCTGCGAGGAGAACCAGGGCACGTTCCACCCGCAGTTCGACCACATCGTCCTCCTGAGCGCGCCGCTCGAGACGATGGTCGAGCGGTTGCAGACGAGAACGAACAATCCGTACGGCAAGTCACCGCTCGAGCTCAGTCGCTTCCTCGAGGACGTCGAGACGGTCGAGCCGCTGCTGCGCCGGGCGGCCGATCACGAGGTGCGGACGACCGCGCCGCTGGACGACGTCGTCGCCACGATCCTGCGTCTCGTCGGCGTTGAGTAGCGCCGCCCTCGCGCTCGCGCTCGGCGCGGCGATCCTGCACGCGGTCTGGAACCTCCTCCTCGCCGGGTCGCGCGACGTGCTCGCGGCGACGGCGGTCGCGCTCTGCTCCAGCCTCGTGATCGCGCTGCCGTTCGCAGCCGCGACGTGGGGGATCGAGCGTGAGGCGATTCCCTGGCTCGTCGCGTCGGGCGCGCTCGAGCTCGTCTACTTCCTGACGCTCACGGCCGCCTACCAGCGCGCGGAGCTCTCGCTCGTCTACCCGCTCGCGCGCGGCGGCGCCCCTGTCCTCGTGCTGCTCGGCGCCGTCGTGACGGGCTACGACCCGAGCCGGATCGAGGTGGCCGGCGTCCTCGCCGTCGCGGCCGGCGTCGTGCTCGTGCGCGGCCTGCGAGGCGGCGACCGCCTCGGGGTCGCGCTCGGACTCGCTGATCGCCGCGCAGATCGCGGCCTACACGCTCGTCGACGCGGAGGGGATCCAGGACGCGAACCCGGTGCCGTACCTGCTGTTCGCGCTGCTGCCGGCGGCGGTCGGTGCGGCGCTCCTGAGCGGCCGGGAGCGCCTGCGGGCGGAGTGGAGCGGACGGGCGGTCCTGGCCGGCTGCGGCGGCTTCCTCGCCTACGTCCTCGTGCTCGCCGCGCTCCGCATCGCGCCCGCCGCGCCGGTCGCCGCGGTGCGCGAGACGAGCGTCCTCTTCGCCGTCGCGCTCGCGGCTCCGTTCCTCGGCGAACGCGTCACGCGCGGGCGTCTGGCGGGGGCCGTGCTCGTCGTCGCGGGGGTCGTTGGCGCTGGGCTCCGCGTAGGCCGGCGATAGGCCGAACGGCCTAGTGCTTGCTACACTTCTCGCACCATTTTCACCTGCTGGACGAAATGGGCGCGCTGCGCCCATTTTTGTTGAGGGAGTCACGAATTGAGCGCGACGCACGAGAAGGAGCGGACACTGACGAAGCAGATCGGACGGGAAGTCGAGACGGCCCTGCCGGGCGTCGAGGTGCTTGCCGTCGAGCTGTCGAACCCCGATCGGTTCACCGTCTTCATCGACCACGCCGAGGGAGTCGACCACGCGCTCTGCGCGCGCGTCACCGACGTGCTGCGCGAGTACCAGCGCGACTACGCGATCGACGTCTCCTCGCCGGGAATCGAGCGCCCCGTCCGCACTCCCGAGCACTTCCGCAACGCGATCGGCCGCACCGTCACCCTTCGCACGCCCGAGCGCAAGAAGCTCAAGGGCGAGGTCGTCAGCGCCGGACAGCAGTCCGTCGTCGTCCGTTCGGGCGACGACACCGTCGAGATCCCGTACGACCAGGTCGTCCGGGGCAACCTGGTCTACGAGCAGTAGGAGAAGAGCAATGTCGCAGGAGATCATCGAGCACATCCGCGGGCTCGAACGCGAAAAGGGAATCGAGGAGAACACCGTCATCCACGCGCTGGAGGACGCGCTCCTGGCCGCCTACAAGAAGACTCCCGGCGCGGCCCGCCACGCCACCGTCGAGCTGGACGAGGAGGGTGAGTTCCGCGTCTTCGCGATCGAGATCCCCGAGGATCTCGAGGAGCGCCTGCTCGACGAGGCGATGGAGGCGAAGATCGACGAGCTCGAGCACCTCGAGGAGGAGACGGGGGAGAAGCAGCACACCCTGATCAACCAGGACGAGCTCGAGCTCGACTGGGATCAGGTGCCCGAGGAGCTGATCAAGCGCGCCGACGTCACCCCGCACGACTTCGGCCGCATCGCAGCGATGACGGCCAAGCAGGTGATCCAGCAGCGCATCCGCGAGGCCGAGCGCGCGATGATGTACGAGGAGTACATCGACCGCCAGGGCGAGGTCGTCACCGGCATCGTCCAGCAGGCGGGCGACCGCAACAACGTCCTCGTCGACCTCGGCAAGGTCGAGGCGCTGCTGCCGCGCTCGGAGCAGGTCGACGGCGAGCGCTACGAGCAGGGCTCCCGGATCAAGGCCGTCATCACCGAGGTCCGCTCCGGCACGAAGGGCCCGCAGGTGATCCTGTCGCGCCGCGATCCCGAGCTGATCAAGACGCTCTTCGAGCTCGAGGTGCCCGAGATCGCAGACGGGCTGGTCGAGATCCGCGGCGTCGCCCGCGAGCCCGGCTACCGCGCCAAGATCGCCGTCGAGTCGCACGCCCAGGGCGTCGACCCGGTCGGCGCGTGCGTCGGCCCTCGTGGCTCGCGCGTCCGCATGGTCGTCTCGGAGCTGCGCGGCGAGAAGATCGACATCATCCCGTGGAACACGGAGCCGGCCCGGTTCGTCGCCAAGGCGCTCTCGCCCGCACGCGTGCGCGAGGTCTACATCGACGACGAGACCAAGGAGGCGACCGTCGTCGTCCCGAACGACCAGCTGGCGCTCGCGATCGGCAAGGAGGGCCTGAACGCCCGCCTCGCCGCCCGCCTGACCGGCTGGAAGGTCGACATCCAGTCCGACGAGGAGTTCGCCGCGGCCGAGGCCGAGGCTGCCTTCGCGGGCGCCGGCGAGGGCGACGGCGAGGCCGGCGACTTCTCCGGCCGCTGCGCCGCGATCCTCTCGAACGGCAAGCGCTGCCCGAACGCGTCCCTCGCCGGCACGCGCTACTGCGGCGTGCCCGCGCACCAGGCGCTCGTCGGCCAGGAGCCCCCGGAGGTCCCCGCCGAGGCGGTCGAGGAGGTCGCGACGCCCGAGGAGGCGGAGCAGCTCGAGCCGGTCGCCGAGGTCGAGGCCGAGGTCGCCGACGAGGCCGAGTCCGGTCGAGACGCCCGCCGAGGCCGCCGACGAGCCGCTCGCCGCGGATCGCCAGGAGGACGAGACGCCTGCGTGACGCCGGAACGCACCTGTGCGGGCTGCGGGCGCAAGGCGCCGCAGCAGGAGCTCGTCCGCTTTGCGGCCCGCGACGGAGTGCTCGTCAGCGGCCGCACGGAGCCGGGACGCGGCGTCTACACGTGCCGACGGCTCGCCTGCTTCGAGCGGGCGCTTTCGCGGCGCGCGTTCAACCGCGTGCTGCGGCAGAACGTCACGGTCGACCCCGGTCTCTCGCGGGTCGTCACACACCCTCTAGAATTGGACGCTGATGGCTGACGGACCGAACAAGCCGAACCGCCCGATCCGGCCCCGCCAGGGCGCGCCCGGACGGAAGCGCCGTGTCGTGATCGAGGGCGGCAACAACCGCCCGAACCCGCGCCAGGCGCGCGGCCGCACCGACGCGACGCCCGAAGCGCGAGAAGCAGGAGGTCGCTCCGCCGACCGGTCCCGCGACCGTTCCGTCGGGCGTCTCCGTCCGCGATCTCTCGCAGGCGCTCGGGGTGCCCGCGGCGCAGATCATCAAGATCATGATGGGCCTCGGCCAGATGGTCCAGATCACGCAGTCGCTCTCCGACGAAGAGGTCGAGCTCGTCGGCACCGAGCTGAACCGCGAGATCACGATCAAGCACGCCGCCGACGAGGAGGAGCTGCCGGAGGTCTTCGAGGACGCCGAGGAGGATCTCGCGCCGCGCCCACCGGTCGTCACGATCATGGGCCACGTCGACCACGGCAAGACGACGCTGCTGGACGCGATCCGCGAGGCGGCCGTCGTCGAGACCGAGGCCGGCGGGATCACCCAGCACATCGGCGCCTACCAGGCGGATGTCGGCGGTCGCAAGATCACGTTCCTCGACACGCCGGGCCACGAGGCGTTCACGGCCATGCGCGCCCGCGGCGCGAAGGTGACGGACATCGCCGTCCTCGTCGTCGCCGCCGACGACAGCGTCATGCCGCAGACGAAGGAGTCGATCTCGCACGCCCGCGCCGCCGACGTGCCGATCGTGGTCGCGGTCAACAAGATGGACATGCCGGATGCGAATCCGGATCGCGTCAAGGCCGACCTCGCCGCCGAGGGCCTGCAGCCCGAGGACTGGGGCGGGACGGTGCAGTTCTCCAACGTCTCCGCGAAGCAGAAGACGAACCTCGACGACCTGCTCGAGAAGGTGCTGCTCGTCGCGGATGCCGAGCTCGAGCTGACGGCGAACCCGAACGCGGAGGCTTCCGGCCCGATCATCGAGTCGCGCCTCGACGTCGGCCGCGGCCCGGTTGCGACGATGCTCGTCCACCGCGGCACGCTCCGCGTCGGCGACGCGATCGTCGCCGGGGACGCGTACGGCAAGGTGCGCGCGCTGCACGACTACCGCGGCGAGAAGGTCAAGGAGGCACGGCCCGGCACCCCCGTCGAGATCCTCGGCTTCAACGCGCCGCCGCCCGCGGGCGAGTTCGCGCGCGTGGTCGAGGACGAGCGCGAGGCGCGGACGCTCGCGCAGCGGCGGGGCCAGCGGCTCCGCACCGAGCAGCTCGCTCAGCGCTCGAAGGGCGGCGTCTCGCTCGAGACGCTCTTCTCGCAGCTGGGCGAAGGCGCCGTCCAGGACCTGAACCTGATCCTGAAGGGCGACGTCGGCGGCTCCGTCGAGGCGGCCGTCTCCGAGCTCGCCAAGATCGACCACCCCGAGGTGCGCGTCAACGTGATCCACCAGGGCGTCGGCCCGATCACCGAGAGCGACATCATGCTCGCCTCGACGTCGAACGCACTCGTCGTCGGCTTCAACGTGCGGCCGAACGCCGAGGCGCGCGCGCTCGCCGAGCGCGAGGGCGTCGACATCCGCACCTACCGCGTCATCTACCAGCTGACCGAGGACATCGAGCAGGCGCTCGTCGGCATGCTCTCCGCCGTCCAGACCGAGGAGGTCATCGGCGAGGCCGAGGTGCGCGCGCTCTTCAAGGTCTCCCGCCTGGGCACGATCGCGGGCTGCATGGTCACCTCAGGCGTCGTCCGGCGGAACTCGCAGGTGCGCGTCGTCCGCGACGGCACCGTCATCTACGACACGACGATCTCGCAGCTGAAGCGGTTCAAGGAAGACGCGCGCGAGGTCGCCGAGGGCTTCGAGTGCGGCATCCTGCTCGAGAACTTCAACGACGAGAAGGAAGGCGACGTCCTCGAGGCGTACGAGACGCGCCAGGTCGAGCGGACGTCGCTCGACGAGCCCGCCGGCACCACGCCGGCGCCGGCTGCCTAGCTTCCCGCGGACGCGGCCAGCAGCTCGGCCGACGTGACCACGCAGTTCCGTCCAAGCGCCTTCGCGGCATAGAGCGCGCGGTCGGCCATCCGCACGAGCATGTCCCCGTCCGGCGTGTCCGCGGGGAAGGAGGCGACGCCGAAGCTGGCCGTGATCGCGCGGTCGACGCCGGGGACGCTCACGAGCTCGACCTCGTTGCGCAGCTTCTCCGCCAGGACGACGGCGCCCTCGAGCGGCGTGTCCGGGAGCAGGATCAGGAACTCCTCGCCGCCGTAGCGGCCCGCGAGATCGCTCTCGCGGAGCGCCGACCTGAGCGCGGCGCTCGCCGCGGCCAGCGCCTGGTCTCCCTTTTCGTGCCCGAAGACGTCGTTGATCTGCTTGAAGTGGTCGAGGTCGCAGAGCACTGCGGAGAGGGGGAGATTCGACCGCGCCGCCTGCGCCACCATGCGGACGAGGCTCTCGCGGAGGCTGCGCGCGTTCGGCAGGCCGGTGAGCGCGTCGGTGGCGGCGCGGACCTCGGCGACCGCGAGGTTGCGGAGGTTGGCGAGCACGGGCGCGGCCTGGCTGACCGACTGGTCGATCCGGCCCCGCTCGGAGGCGCTCAACGGTCGCTCGTGGGCGACGAGCACCGATCCGATCACCTCGCCGCCGACCAGCGACGGGACACACGTCGTGCGGCTGTGCTGGCTGCAGAGGTCGCATGTGAGCAGCGGCTCGTCGTCGGTCGACTGGACGTGCGTCCGGCCGAGCCGGACGGCGAGGCACGAGTTGGGCGAGGAGTCGACGAGCTTCTCGGCGAGCAGGCTGCCGAGCGGGACGGGCGTGGCCGCGTCGAGCCGGTTCTGGCTGTTGTTCCGGTTCAGGACGACGATCTCGGAGCGACCGAGCGAGCGCTCCAGGTGCCGCTTGACCAGCGCATGCGCCTCACCCTCGTTCTCGGTCACCTGCAGCGTCTCCGCGAACTCGCGCTGAGAGGCGTGGTACTGCGCGTCCGCGAGTCGCCGCTGCGTCTCGCGCTGGCGCATCCGGCTCAGCAGGAGCCCGCCGACACCCGCGAACGCGACGCTGAGGAGGACGATCAGGAGCACGGCCCGCTCGACCGCGTCGGCGTGCCGCTGGGCGCTCTCCGCCTCGATCATCTCGACGAGCTTGTCGTTCGCCTTCTCGAAGCGCTCGATCAGGTCGTTGCGGGAGGCGGTCGAGACGGCGGAGACCGGTCGTCCGTTCCGGATCCGGATCACCGCGTCGTTGGCAATTCCGGCCCAGCGCTCGGCGATCCGCTCCTGGTCGGCGATCGTCGCGGTCTTCTCGTCGTCGTCCTCGGCGAAGGAGCGCGCGCGGTCCGCGGCGGCCGCGAGTGCGGCCGTCGCCTCGTCGTACGGCTGCAGGAAGCCCTCGCCGCCCGACTCGGCAAAGCCGCGCAGGGCGCTCTCGCGCGCGAGCAGGGCGTTCAGCATTCCGCCGGCCGCCTCGCGCTCCGAGTATTCGCGCGTGCCGATATGGCGCTCCGCCGAGGCGGTCGTCCAGGTGATGCCGGCGACGCTGGCGACGAATGCCACCAGGACCACGGAAAACCGGAGCAGGTGAGTCATGTCGGCCAGTGATCGGCAACTCGCGCCCTCTCGTTGAGGGTTGAATAACCCCATGGCGAGCGGATGGGTCGGAATCCTGGCGGCGGAACTGCACTTTCCGGAGGCGCATTCGCTGAAGGAGAAGCGGATGTCCGTGCGCTCCGCGAAGGAGCAGCTGCGCAACCGCTTCGGCGCCGCGGTCGCGGAAGTCGACCATCACGAGGTCTGGCAGCGCACGCGGCTGACGGTCGCGGTCGTCACCCGCCACGCCGCCGAGGCGGAGCGGCTGCTCGCCGACGCGGAGCGGTACCTGGCCTCGCGCGAGTGGGAGCTCGGGCAGGTCGAACGCGAGCTCGTCACGCTCGACGACGACTGAGCGCGGCTCGTCGCTACGGTAGATCCATGGCCGACCGGATGCGCAGAGTCAACGAGTCGCTCCGGCAGGTCCTGTCGGAGGCGCTGCTCGAGCTGAAGGACCCTCGGATCGGATTCGTGACCGTGACCGGCGTCGACACGTCCCCCGATCTGCAGCAGGCGGTCGTGTTCGTCAGCGTGCTCGGCGGCGAGAAGAAGCGGAACAAGAGCATGACCGGGCTCGACGCGGCGCACGGCGTGCTCCAGTCGCGGATCGCGCGCGAGCTGCGGCTGAAACGGACTCCGACGCTCACGTTCGAATACGATCACGCGGTCGAGCACGGCGTGCGGATGTCAAAACTGATCGATGAGCTCGCTCCCGGACCAGACGACGACGCAGGCTGACCTCGGGGCGGTCGTCGAGGCGATCCGCGGCGCCGACCGCTTCCTCGTCACCACGCACGAGAACCCGGACGGCGACGCGCTCGGCTCGCTGCTCGCGACCCAGCTGGCGCTGACAGCGCTCGGCAAGGACAGCCTCATGTTCCTGCCCGGGCCGGCGCCGCTGCCCGGCGAGTACCGGTTTCTGCCGCTCGAGGAGCTGCGCCGAGAGCTTCCCGACGACGCGGCCGAGCGAACGCTCGTGGCCGTGGACGCGGCGAACGAGAGCCGGCTCGGTGCCGACGCGGCGGCGCTGCACTCGGCCCCGTTCACGGTCAACATCGACCATCACCACGACAACTCGCGGTTCGGCGACGTCAACCTCGTCGATGCGGCGGCGTCGTCGACGGGCGAGGTGCTGCGCGACGTGATCCGGGAGCTCGGGATCGAGCTGACGCCCGGGCTGGCGGAGCCGCTCTACGTCGCGCTCGTGACCGACACCGGCCGTTTCCAGTACGCGAACACGACCCCGAAGGCGCTGCGGCTCGCGGCCGAGCTGGTCGAGGCCGGCGCCGACGTGCACAAGGTCTTCCAGGGTGTCTACGAGAGCGTGCAGTTCGCGAAGCTGAAGCTGCTCGCGCGCGCTCTCGAGCGGGCTCAGGTGTACGAGGGCGGCGGCCTCGTCGTCTCGTACCTGCTCCGCGACGACTTCGGCGAGGTCGGCGCGGTCGAGCCGTACTCGGAAGGGATCATCGACTTCCTCCGCGCCGTCGAGGGCGCCGACATGGCCGCCCTGATCCGCGAGCCGCCGCGGGGCGGCACGCCCGCGCGCCGGATCTCGCTGCGTGCCTCGCACGACGAGCTCGACGTCTCGGCGATCGCGCGCGAGTCCGGCGGCGGCGGCCACCGGCAGGCGGCGGGCTTCTCGAGCGACGAGTCGATCGACGAGATCACGGCCTTCCTGCGCCGCGAGTTCGTCGCTGCCACGGCGCCCTCGCGCTGATGCCGCCCAAGGGCCTCGAGCCGAGCGGGATCATCCTCGTCGACAAGCCGGCGGGACCTTCGTCGTTCGCGGTGATGGCGCGTGTGCGCGCCCGCCTGGGGACGAAGATGGGGCATGCGGGAACTCTTGACCCGTTCGCGACGGGATTGTTGCTTCTGCTCTCCGGGCGGTCGACAAAATTGGCGGGATCGTTCGTCGGTCTCGACAAGCGCTATCTCACGGACGTCGACCTGACGTCCCGAACGACCACGGGCGATCCGGAAGGCGACGTCGTCGGGCGGCAGGAGGCGCCGTCACCCGACGAGCTCGAGCGCGCGCTCGAGCCCCTCCGCGGCGAGATCGAGCTGCCGATTCCGGCCGCGTCGGCGGTCAAGATCGGCGGTGAGCGCGCCTACAAGCTGCACCGTCGCGGCGTCGAGGTGGAGATGCCGCTGCGGCGCTCGCGCGTCGACGCGCTCGACGTCATCGCGTATACGGACGGCATCGTCACGCTCGATCTCCGCGTCAGCTCGGGGACGTACGTGCGGGCGATCGCGGAGGCGCTCGGCGGTCACTGCGTGGCGTTGCGCCGGCTCGAGGTGGGGCCGTTCAGCGTCGAGGACGCCGACGACCAGCGCGTGATCCCCGCCGAGCAGGCGCTGGCGCTGCTGCCGTGAGCACGGCCGAGAAGCCCTTCGCGGTCGCGATCGGGACGTTCGACGGCGTCCATCTCGGGCACCGCCGGGTGATCGAGACCGCGCTCGGCACCGGTCTGCCCGTCAGGGTGCTGACCTTCCAGCCGCATCCTCGCGTCGTCCTCGGCAACTTCGTCGAGGCGCTCGCGACGCTGGAGCGCCGGCTCGAGCTGCTCGCCGAGCTGGGCGTCGCCGAGACGACCGTGGTCGAGTTCACGCTCGACGTCGCCAAGCTGGAGCCGGAGGAGTTCGCCGCCGGCCGGCTGGCGGACGCGGCGGTCGTCGTCGCGGGCGAGGACTTCCGCTTCGGTCGCAAGCGCCGCGGCGACCTCGAGCTGCTCGAACGGCTCGGGTACGAGGTGCTGCCGGTGCCGCTGCTGGAGGGCGTCTCCTCGACCGAGATCCGGCACTCGCTCCACGAGGGCGACGTGCAGGCGGCCGCGCGGCTGCTCGGGCGCCCGCCGGAGCTGGACGGGATCGTCGTCGGCGGCGACCAGCGCGGCGGCACGCTCGGCTACCCGACGGCGAACCTCGCGGTCGAGCCGGGGCTGCTCGTCCCGGCCTACGGCATCTACGCCGGCGCCGCGCTCGGCCATCGCGCCGCGATCTCGATCGGCACGAATCCGCACTACGGGGGCGAGGAGCGCCGGATCGAGCCGTACCTGCTCGACTTCGACGGCGACCTCTACGGCCGCCGCCTCGTCGTCGAGCTCTGGGAGCGCCTCCGCGACGAGCAGGTCTTCGAGAGCGAGCAGGGCCTGATCGACCAGATCGCCAGGGACGTCGAGGCGACGCGAAAGGCGGTCCGACCGGCGTAGGTAGGTTGCTGCGGTGAGCGAGAACGGCGCGATGATCCATGCCCGCGGGCTCGTCAAGCGCTTCGGGGAGCTCGTCGCCGTCGACGGCATCGACCTCGACGTCAAGCAGGGCGAGGCCTTCGGATTTCTCGGTCCGAACGGCGCCGGCAAGAGCTCGACGATGCGGATGATCGGCTGCGTCTCGCCGGTCACGGGCGGGACGCTGCGGATCCTCGGCAAGGATCCGGCGACCGAGGGGGCGCAGATCCGGGCGCGGCTCGGCGTCGTCCCGCAGCAGGACACGCTCGACTTCGAGCTGACGGTCCGCGAGAACGTGCTCATCTACGGCCGCTACTTCGGGCTCTCCCGGCGCGAGTTGAAGCCGAGGATCGACGAGCTGCTCGACTTCGTCCAGCTGACCGAGCGCGCCGGCGACAAGGTGGAGCCGCTTTCGGGCGGGATGAAGCGTCGCCTCACGATCGCGCGCTCGCTCGTCAACGATCCCGACCTGCTCCTGCTCGACGAGCCGACGACCGGGCTCGACCCACAGGCACGCCACGTCGTCTGGGACCGCCTCTTCCGGCTCAAGCAGCAGGGCAAGACCTTCGTCGTCACGACGCACTACATGGACGAGGCCGAGCAGCTCTGCGACCGGCTCGTCGTCATGGACCACGGCGCGATCGTCGCCGAGGGGTCGCCGTGGGAGCTGATCCAGCGCTACTCGACGCGCGAGGTCGTCGAGATCCGCTTCGAGGACGAACGGCCCCGGAACGGCGTCTTCGAGGGCGTCGCGGAGCGCGTCGAGGAGCTGCCGGACCGCGTTCTGCTCTACACACGCGACGGCGACGCGACCGCGACCGCCGTCGCCGACCGCGGGCTGCCGCCGCACTCGACGCTCGTCCGGCGGAGCACGCTCGAGGACGTCTTCCTCCACCTCACCGGGCGCACGCTGGTCGACTAGGGATGGACAGCGTCCTCCAGCCGCTGCGGGCGTACGAGCACTGGCTCGCCCAGTACCGGCGCGTCTGGCGAGGCACGATCGGGACGAGCCTCGTCAACCCGATCCTCTACGTGACGGCGCTCGGGGTCGGGCTCGGCACGATCGTCGACCAGACGCAGAACACGCCCGGCGGCGTTCCGTATCTCGACTACGTCGCCCCGGGCCTGCTCGCCGCCGCCGCGATGCAGACCGCCACGATCGAGTCGAGCTGGCCGGTGATGGCCGCGATCAAGTGGTCGCGCGTCTACCACGCGATGATCGCGACGCCGCTGACCGAGCGGGACGCGTTCGTCGGCCACCAGCTGTTCGTGATCACACGGGTCTTCACGTCAGCTGCCGCCTATCTCGTCGTGATCGCGGCTTTCGGCGCCGTTGCCTCCTGGTGGGGCATCCTCGTCGTCCCGGTCGCCGTGCTGATCGGCACCGCCTTCTCGATGCCGATGGCCGCGCTCGCGGCCCGCGTCGAGGACGACCGCACCTTCGTGACGATCTTCCGCTTCCTGATCGTGCCGATGTTCCTCTTCTCGGGAACCTTCTTCCCGATCTCGCAGCTGCCGCTCGGGTTCGAGCTGATCGCGTACGTGACGCCGATCTGGCACGGGGTCGAGCTCTGCCGGATGCTGACGCTCGGGACGGTCGAGGTCTGGGCCGCCCTCGGGCACACCGCCTACCTGCTCGCCTGGACGCTCGTCGGCTTCGAGCTGGCGCGGCGCTCGTACCGCCGGAGGCTGCTCGGATGACCACGCTCGTGCATCGCGCGCTCGAGCTGCCGGGCGGACGCGGCATCCATCTGTTCGAGCGGAACGTGATGAGCCACCGGCGCACGTGGCCGATCATCGTCTCCGGCTTCTTCGAGCCGCTCTTCTACCTGCTCTCGCTCGGGTACGGGCTCGGCGGCTATGTCGGCGACGTCGTCATCGACGGCCAGCCGATCGAGTACGCCGCCTTCGTCGCGCCCGCGCTGCTCGCCGCGTCCGCGTTCAACGGCGCCTTCTACGACGCGACGAACATCTTCTGGAAGCTCCGCTACCAGAAGGTCTACGACGCCGTCCTCGCGACGCCGCTCGGGCCGAAGGACATCGCCGCGGGGGAGACGGTGTTCGCGCTCTTCCGCGGGCTCATCTACGCCGTCGGCTTCTTCACCGTGATCGGCGCGCTCGGCCTGATCGAGTCGTGGTGGGCGCTCCTCGCACTGCCGGCGACGGTCTTCATCGGCTTCGCATTCGCCGGCGCCGGGATCGCCGCCGTCACCTACATGCGCAGCTGGCAGGACTTCGACATCCTCAACCTCGCGATCCTGCCGATGTTCCTGTTCTCGGCCACGTTCTTCCCGCTCTCGACCTACCCGGACTGGCTCGAGTGGGTGATCCGGGCGACACCGCTCTACAACGGCGTCGAGCTCCTGCGCGCGCTGACGACCGGCACCGTCAGCAGCACGCAGCTCGTCAACGTCGCCTACCTCGCCGTGCTCGGCGTCGTCGGCATGTTGATCGCCGGCCGCCGCGTCGAGAAGCTGCTGCTGACAACGTAGCGCAAGATTTCGCCCGCGCAGCGCATCTCAGATCGGTATGGGATCGGCGCCGGCCAGACTGCGGCCGGTCGAGGCAGTGCCGTTGCCTCGGCTGCGGCACGGAGTACGCGAAGCCGTCGGGCCGAGGCACGCTCGCCGCGAATCCCGGCTGTCCCGGCGTGCGGCTACGTCGGCTGGGTGCCGAGCCGGCCGCCCCTCACGGCAGCGTCGCCGCGTGCCCGTCTCCGACGCGGATCACCGGCTGCACCTGTCGTCCCGATCAGGCTGACGCCGCCGAAGTAGTGGTGTGCGCCCGGCCAGCGCCGGACCAGCAGCCCTGACCGCGTCAACTCGTCGAGCGCCCGCTCGTCGACCCCCGGCTCGGCGTTGACGACGTCGCCGGCGCGGTGGAAGCGCGGCCGCTCGACTGCGGCCACCGGATCGAGCCCCTCGTCGAGGATCCCCGCTGCGACGCCGACCAGCGCCGTGCGGAGCCGCGTGCCGCCGGCTGAGCCGATCGCCAGCTCGATGCCGTCCCCCGCGAACACGAGCGTCGGCGCCATCATGCTCCCCATCCGCTCGCCCGGCCGAAGCGGCGCCCGGACGAGGTCGACCTCGCCGAGCATGCTGTTCAGCTGCGCGTCGAGGCCGGGGAGGAAGTCGCCGGTGCCAAGGCCGAGGCTCGAGGTGAGCACGCAGACGGCGCCGTCCGCGTCCGCGGTGACGAGATTTGTCGTGTGCCCGTCCGCGTCGGCGTCGTCCAGCGCTCCGAGCAGCGCGTGCACGCGCGCCGTTGCGTCCAGATCGTGCAGGCGCGGCAGCCGCCCGAGCGTCCGGGGCACTGCGGACAAGCCTCCGCGCGTGAGGACGCGGCGGCCGAGCCACTCGACCTCGACCGGCGCCTCCCAGCGCGCCTCGTACCGCTCCAGGTCGGCAGCCGTCACGGGCACCCCCTCGACGGCGGTGAGCAGCCCGGCGATCGAGCCCGCGTAGACGCTGTCGGCGCCCTCGACGGCGAGGAGCTCGAGCGCCGTCGCGAGCCCCGGCTGCTCGAGCGTCTCGCCCGCCTCGAGCAGGCGGCCCGCCGGCGAGTAGATGCGCTCGCCGTCCGGCTGCATCGTGAAGACCGGCCCGAGCATCGCGAGGCAGGCGGCGTGCGCGGGCGGCATCACGACGCCCTCACGCGCCAGCCGCAGCGCCGGGCCAACGACCGTCGGCCAGGGCAGGCGTCCGTAGCGCCGGTGCAACTCGCCGAGCCCCCGTGGGAGCCCCGGCACCGCACACGTCCCCGGCCCGACCGCGTAGTGGACGAGTTCCTCGCCGAAGGGCACGCGCAGCTCGACGGGCGGCGCGCCCTCGCCCGACGGCACGTCGACGAAGCAGTCCAGGTTCCACGTCTCCTCGCCGTCGAAGTAGACCGCGTGGCCGCCGGCGAGCAGCCCGGTCATCACCGTCTCGGCGACGCACGAGGCGAGGCAGGCTGCGACGGCGGCGTCGGCGGCCGTTCCGCCTTCCTCGAGGACCTCGATTCCGGCCGCCACGGTGGCCGGGTGACCGGCTGCGACGCCGCTTGGAACCATGGGTTGCTACCCTAGTCGCGACCGAGATCTCGGCCGGCCGTGTCTTCCTTCACGCCGCGCGGGGACTCCGGAGACCATCAACAGAAGGAGGCCGCATGGCCCTCACCAAGGAAGTCAAGCAGGAGCTGATCGGGAAGCACGGCCGCAACGAGGCCGACACCGGCTCCCCCGAGGTTCAGATCGCGATGCTGACGCAGCGGATCAACGACCTCACCGAGCACCTGCGGACGCACGCCGAAGGACCACTACTCCCGGCGCGGGCTCTTGAAGCTCGTCGGCCGGCGGCGGCGGTTCCTGAACTACATGCAGAAGCACGACCTCGAGGGCTATCGCGCCCTCATCAAGGAGCTAGGCCTCAGGCGCTAGCTCTTACCCGGGAGAGTGGAAGCTTGGATGAGGCCTCGCTCAGGTCTGATCCAAACTTCCACTCTCCACCAAGCAGAGTGGAGGACATGGAATGAGCACGGTACTGGGGCAGGTTGCCTCGACGTCCGTCGAGATCGGTGGCAAGGAGATCACCTTCGAGACGGGCAAGTTCGCCAAGCAGGCGGACGGCGCAGTCGCCGTTCGCTCCGGCGACACAATGGTTCTGGCGACGGCCGTCGGCCGTCCCGAGGCGCGCGAGGGAGCGGACTTCTTCCCGCTCACCGTCGACGTCGAAGAGCGGGCGTACGCCGCGGGGAAGATCCCCGGCGGCTTCTTCAAGCGGGAAGGGCGCGCCACCGAGCGCGCGACGCTGACCGCACGCATGATCGACCGCCCGATCCGGCCGCTCTGGCCGAAGGGCTTTCGCAACGAGGTGCAGGTGATCTGCACGGTGCTGTCGGCCGACCTGATCACCCCGCACGACATCCTCTGCATCAACGGCGCGTCCGCCGCCCTGATGCTCTCGCCGCTGCCGTTCTTCGGCCCGGTGGGCGCTGTTCGGATCGGCCGGATCGACGGCGAGTTCGTCGTCAACCCGACGCACGAGCAGAACTTCGAGGAGTCGGCGCTCGACCTGATCGTCGTCGGCACGAAGGACGGCCTGACGATGATCGAGGCCGGCGCGTCCGAGGTCTCCGAGGAGATCCTGCTCGACGCGTTCGAGCTCGCGCACCAGGAGATCCGCAAGCTCTGCGAGGCGCAGGAGGACCTCCGCAGCCAGGCCGGCAAGGCGAAGTGGCTCGACATGGACGTGACCGCCGAGATCGAGAGCTCGCACGGGCACGCGATCTGGGAGCGGATCCAGCAGGACGGGCTCCGCGAGGCCGCGTCGATCGAGTCGGCGATCCTCGCCGAGCTGGCGCCGGAGCTGTCGATGGACTCGGGTGACGAGGACATCCAGCGTCAGGTGCAGGTCAAGGCCAGCCTCGCGATGCTGCTCGAGAAGGGGCGGCTCGCGGCGGTCGAAGGCCCGGTGCGGGAGCAGTTCGAGTCCGAGCTGCGCGCCCTCACGGACGCCGAGGACGACTCGAAGGAGCTCAAGTCCGCGAAGCGGCACCTGCTCTTCGACCGGATCGTCGACACCGTCGAGCTGCCGTTCCCGGTCGGCCCGGCGACGGTCGACGGCGACGGCCCGACCGTCAAGGACTCGCTCACGAAGAGCTACGTCAAGAAGGCCGCCGAGGCGATCTACAAGGACCTCGTCCGCAAGAAGATCGCGATCGAGAAGCGCCGGCCGGACGGCCGCGCCACCGACGAGATCCGGCCGATCGAGTGCGAGGTGACGGTCAGTCCCCGCGCGCACGGCACGGGTCTCTTCCAGCGCGGTCAGACGCAGGTGCTCTCGCTGCTGACGCTCGGTACGGCGAAGGAGGGTCAGCGGATCGACGACCTCTCCCTCGAGACCGACCGCCGCTTCATGCACCACTACAACTTCCCGCCGTACTCGGTCGGGGAGACGGGCTTCATGCGCGGCCCGAAGCGGCGTGACATCGGCCACGGCGCGCTGGCACAGCGTGCCCTCGAGGCGGTCATCCCGTCGGCCGAGGACTTCCCGTACACGATCCGGATCGTCTCGGAGACGCTGGAGTCGAACGGCTCCTCGTCGATGGGCTCGGTCTGCGGCTCGACGCTCGCCCTGATGGACGCGGGCGTCCCGATCACGGCGCCGGTCTCCGGCATCGCGATGGGCCTCGTCAAGGAGGGCGACGACTACGTCATCCTCACCGACATCCAGGGTGCTGAGGATCACCTGGGCGACATGGACTTCAAGGTCGCCGGCACGAGGGACGGGATCACCGCGCTGCAGATGGACATCAAGATCACCGGCGTCACGCAGGAGATCATGCGCGGCGCCCTCGATCAGGCGAATCAGGCCCGCAACTTCATCCTCGACCGGATGCTCGAGGCGCTGCCCGAGGCCCGGACGGAGCTGGCGGCGCACGCGCCGCGGATCTCCTCGATCCAGATCAACCCGGACTTCATCGGGATGGTCATCGGCAAGGGCGGCGAGACGATCCGCTCGCTCGAGTCGGAGTACGACGTCCAGATCGACATCGAGGAGGACGGCACGATCCTCGTCTACGCGACCGAGGGGACCAAGGCGGACGCGGCGATCGGTGCGATCGCGGCCCTGACCAAGGAGCCCGAGGTGGGGGACACCTTCACCGGCAAGGTCGTGAAGACGACGCAGTTCGGCGCCTTCGTCGAGCTGAAGAAGGGCACCGACGGCCTGCTCCACGTCTCGAACGTGGGTCCGGGCCGCGTCGCCCACATCGAGGACGTGATGGCGCGCGGCGACGTCGTCGACGTCGTCGTGCAGGAGGTGGACAAGGCGCGGGGCCGGATCGGCCTCAAGCTCGTCCACAAGCACGAGGACGGACGGCTGGTCGAGCCGGAGGAGCTGATCGAGCGGGCGAAGAACGCCCCGCCGCGGCCCCCGGAGGAGGACCGCCCGCGCCGCGACGATCGCGGCCGGGGCGGCCGCGACCGCGGCCCGCGCCGCGACTAGGCAGTGACCCGAGGGGGCGGCGAGAGCCGCCCCCTCGTCTTAGCGTCTGGACGAGAAAGCCGGTCTCGAGCATCCCGCGCAGCAGCTCGGCCGCGCGCGGCGCACCTTCCTCGCCGAGCGACGCGATGACGGCGTCGCGGGCGCTGCTCGTCCCGTCGAGCGCCCGCAGCAGCCGCAGCGTCGGCTCGTCCACGTCGGCGCGGAAGCCGAGCCCTTCCTCGAGCGTGAGGGCGGCGCCCACCACCGACCAGCCGTCGCTCGGCGAGACGACCTGCTCGAAGCGGGCCGCGGGTGCGACCGCGAGCGGGCGGGCGAGCAGCGCCTCCGGGCCGGCCGCCGCCGCGTCGACGCCGGCGAACATCCGCAGCAGATGGCTCGAGGCGGGCTCGAGCGGCCGCGGCGGCAGGCTCGCGCCGCGCGACCAGTTGGCGCCGTCGCGGCGGCGCAGCACGAGCGCGCCGTAGGCGAGCGCCTCGATCCCGAGCTCGCGGTAGTACGCCGTCCAGCGGTCGAGCGCCGCGCCGAACTCATCCGGCGTCTCGACGGCGTCGCGCGTCCAGGCCGCTGCGTTCGAGAGGGGATCGTCGGTGGTCGTGTGCAGGATCCACGTGTCGCAGCCGGAGCCGTCGAGCCACTCGCGCGGGCGCACGGCCGGATCGTCGCCCGCCTGCGCCCAGCTGGCCATCAGCGTCGCGAAGCCGCCTGGCTCGAGCAGGCCCGGCAGCCCGCGCGCGAGCAGCTCGCTCACACGGTCTCCGGGGAGGCCGCTGTCCCGGAAGGTGAACTCGGCGTCCGGCGAGACGACGTAGGGCGGGTTGCAGGCGATGCAGCCGAACCGCTCGCCGGTGACCGGCTCGAGCAGGCTCCCTTCCCGGAGCTCGACGTTCGTGACGCCGTTCAGGGCGAGGTTGAAGGCTGCGAATCCCAGCGCTCGCCCGTTCACGTCCGTCGCGACGACGTGCTCCGCATGGCGGGAGAGCAGGAGCGCCTGGATCCCGTTCCCCGTGCAGACGTCGAGCGCCCGTTCGACCGGCTCCCGGATCGTCAGGTGCGCGAGCACGGCCGAGGGGCGGTGGACGCCCGCGACGCGGTCCGCTCCGTCGACGTCGAGCCGGTCGGACGCGATCAGGAGGTCGTCGTGGGGGACGACGCGCACGAGCCCGTGCAGCGACCCGTCTCGCTCCTCGGCGAGGCCCGCCTCGACGAGCAGCTCCGCGTGCTCGCCGGCGGCACCGGGTCGCCGAGCAGCAGCAGCGAGATGAGCGCCGAGAGGCCGTCGGGCACCGCCGCGAGCCGGCGCCGGTACACCTCGAGGTCGACGTGCGTGAAGATCGGCTCGCCGCGTCGTGTGCAGGCGTCGCGCGATCCCGGCGCCGCGTGTAGCCGGCGGCGGCGAGCACGTCCCGCAGGCGCAGCTGCCTGTCGGGCCGCCGGCGGGACGGGCGGCGGCTTCAGATCTTGACGTTCTTCGACAGGTCCCAGCCGCCGTGCACCGGGGCGTCGAGCGAGCCGTCCGCCTTCTGCGGCGTGTAGTCGTACGAGATCTTGACGAACTCGAGCGAGAACGCAGTCGTGCGGCTCGGCTCTCGTCCTCGCCGCCGCCGAACGCGTAGGAGGAGACGAGCACGTCGTTCAGCTTGATCTTCAGATACTCCTGCTGCGAGCCGCCTGCCTTGCGGACCGTCAGGAACGCCTGCTTGATGTGCTTGCCCTGCGCGCAGTGAGGAAGAGCTGCGGCGAGGCCTTGCTCGTCCGCGCCGTGAAGGAGAAGTCGCTCATCTCGACCTTGCCCGCGCCGCCGCCGCCTCCGACGCCGTCGGGCCGACTCTGCGTCTCGCCGAAGCTGAACGAGAGCACCTCGATCTCGCCCTTGTGCTTCGAGTCCTTGCTCTCGCCGGAGATCCCGTCCAGCTTCAGGAAGTAGTCGATCGCGGCCATGCTCCCCCTCGGTCAGCTTTCGACCTAAGTATGAACGCCGCCGGGCAAGCGCGCAGGCGGAGCTAGGATCGGGCGATGCAGGCCCACGAGCTCTCGACGCTCCCGACCGGCGAGCGTGTGATCACCGAGCACGTCCCGAACGTGCGCTCGGTCTCGTTCGGCTTCTGGATCGGCACCGGCTCGCGCGACGAGACCAACGCGCGGGCGGGCGTCTCGCACTTCATCGAGCATCTGCTCTTCAAGGGCACGAGCACGCACTCGGCGCAGGAGATCGCGGAGATCTTCGACGGGCTCGGCGGCGAGCTGAACGCGGCCACGTCGCGCGAGACGACGCTCGTCTACGCCCGCGTGCCGGACGACCGGCTCGAGCCGGCGCTCGACGTGATGGCGGGGATGGTCTACGACCCCGCCTTCGCCGAGATCGACTCCGAGCGGGAGGTCGTGCTCGAGGAGATCGCGATGGTCGACGACAACCCGCAGGATCTGATCCACGACCTCGTGGCGGAAGCGGTCTTCGGCGGCCACCCGATCGGGCGGCCCGTGATCGGCCGCGCCGAGGTGATCTCGAGCGTCAGCAAGAAGGCGCTGACCGCGTACCACCGCGCGGCCTACGCGGCCGACAACATCGTCGTCGCGGCCGCCGGCAACGTCACCCACGACCGCGTCGTCGAGCTTCTGAGCACGCGGCTGCCCGCGACCGAGCCGCACGTCCGCGCCCGGAAGCCGTTCGGGCGCGTGCCGCCGCCCGGCTACCGCTTCCAGCGGAAGGCGACCGAGCAGTACCACGTCTGCCTCGGCGCGCCCGGGATCTCGCGCCGCGACGAGCGCCGCTTCGCCGCCTCGCTGCTCGACTCGATCCTCGGCGGCTCCGCGTCGTCCCGGCTCTTCCAGGAGATCCGGGAGAAGCGCGGCATGGCCTACTCCGTCTACAGCTTCGCCTCGCAGTACTCCGACTCGGGGCAGGTCGGCCTCTACGTCGGCACGCGCGAGGAGAACCTCGTCGAGTGCTTCGAGATCGTGGCGCGCGAGCTCGCGGACGTCGCCGCCGGGAACGTCAGGCCGGGGGAGCTCGAGCGCGCGCAGGAGAACCTGAAGGGCCGGATGCTGCTCTCGCTCGAGTCGACCTCGAACCGGATGAGCCGGCTCGGCAAGTCGCTGATCAGCGACACGGAGCTGCTCTCGCTCGACGAGCTCGTCGCGAAGGTCGACGCGGTCACTGCCGACGACGTCGCGGCGGTCGCGGCCGACCTGCTCCGCCTCGACCGGCTCTCGGCGGCGGGGATCGGCCCATCCGAGTCGCGCTTCCGCGCCGCGATCGAGCGCGTCAACCCCGCCCTCGTGGAGCGTGCGGCAGCGTGAAGGTGATCGTCTTCGGGCGGAGGGGCAAGGTCGGCTCCGTGCTCGCGCCTGCGCTCGAGGCCGCCGGGCACGAGCTCGTCGAGTCGACGCACGACGCCGACGTCGCCGTCGACTTCACGCGTCCCGAGGCGGTCGAGGAGAACGTCCGGGTCGCGCTCGAGGACCGCGTTCCCGTCGTGATCGGCACGACCGGCTTCGACCAGGAGCGCGTGGCGGCGCTGGCCCGGGTCCACGAGCTGCCCGTCTTCTACGCACCCAACTTCGCGCTCGGGGCGGTGCTGATGATGCGCTTCGCGGCCGAGGCGGGAAAGGTGCTGCCGCACGCCGAGATCGTCGAGCTGCACCACGACCAGAAGCTCGACGCGCCGTCGGGGACGGCGAAGGCGACGGCCGCGCTGCTGCCGCCGGACACCCCGATCCACTCGGTTCGGCTACCCGGCCTGGTCGCGCATCAGGAGGTGATCTTCGGCGGGCAGGGGCAGACGCTGACGATCCGTCACGACACCACCTCACGCGACGCGTTCGTCCCCGGCGTGCTGCTCGCGCTCGAGAAGGTCAGCGGCCTGCCGCCGGGGCTCACGGTCGGTCTCGACGCACTCCTCGTAAACGGCCCACGCCGGCCTGCTCGAGCGGGCCTGCCGCCGCCGCAGGGGTGGCCGACCTCGCTGTGCCCGACCGGCGTGAACCGCAGGGACGACTGTTCCGTGCCGGCCGGCGGCTGTCAAGGCTCCGACCGCGGAGGTAGGATCGGGGGGTGCTCGGCGAGGTGCTGACCGCGATCGTGACGCCGTTCAAGCGAGACGGCTCGGTCGATCTCGACAGCTTCCGCGCGCTCGCGCGCCACCTCGTCGACAACGGCTCCGACGGCCTCGTCGTCACCGGCACCACGGGCGAGAGCCCGACCCTGACCGACGACGAGCGGTTCGAGCTCTATGCCGCCGCGCTCGACGAGGTCGGCGACCGCGCGACCGTCGTCGCCGGCACCGGCACCTACGACACGCGCCACTCGGTCCACCTGACCGAGAAGGCGCACGAGCTCGGCGTCGACGCCGTCCTGATCGTCACGCCCTACTACTCGAAGCCGCCGCAGCGCGGGATCGTGGCGCACTTCGAAGCCGTCGCGGCGGCCACCGACAAGCCGGTCGTCGTCTACAACATCCCCAGCCGGGTCGTGATCAACATCGAGCCCGAGACGATCACGCCGGCTGGCCGAGATCGAGAACGTTCGCGCCGTCAAGCAGGCGTACGACGACCTGGCGCAGGCGAAGCACATCGTCGAGACGGATCTCGACCTCTACGCCGGCGACGACGACCTGATCGTGCCGTTCCTCGAGCTCGGCGGCGTCGGCGGCGTCTGCGTGCACACGCACGTGGTCGGCCCGCAGGTGAAGGAAGTGGTCCGGCTCTGGAAGGCGGGCGAGCACGACGCTGCCCGCGCGCTCGACCGGGAGCTCGCGCCGTCGATCGAGATCCTGCGCGCCGCCCCCAACCCGATCGCGATCAAGGCGGCCCTGAACCTGCTCGGACACGACGTCGGCGGGCACCGGCTGCCGCTCGTCGAGGCGACCGAGGAGGAGCGCGAGCGCGTGCGCGACTGCCTCGCCCGGCTGGGCCTGCTTCAGACCGCCGCGGTCTAGCCGCTCGGGCCTCGGGACGCGCATACACTCCCGCGCGTGAGCCTGCGCATCATCCCGCTCGGCGGTCTCGGCGAGGTCGGCAAGAACATGACCGTCTACGAGCACGGCGGCGACGTCGTCATCGTGGACGCGGGTCTCGCCTTCCCGCGCGACGAGCATCTGGGCGTCGACCTCGTCCTGCCCGACATCTCCTACCTCGAGGGGAAGCGCGTCCACGCGGTCGTGCTCACCCACGGGCACGAGGACCACGTCGGCGGGCTCCCGTACCTGTTGCGCGAGGTCGACTGCGACAAGGTGATCGCGACGAAGCTGACACTCGGCCTGATCAAGTCGAAGCTCGACGAGCACGGCCTCTCGGCGTCGACCGAGCTGCAGGAGGCGGTGACGAACGAGCAGATCCGGGTCGGCTCGTTCACGCTCGACTTCGTGCGCATGGCGCACTCGATCCCGGACTGCGTCGCGATCGTGCTCGACACGGCGGCGGGACGCGTCCTCCACACCGGCGACTGGAAGCTCGACCACACGCCGGTCGACGGGCTGAAGACGGACGTCGGCCGGCTCGCGGAGCTCGGCAACCAGGGCGTCGACCTGATGCTCGGCGACTCGACCAACGCGGAGCGGCCCGGGATGACCGGGTCGGAACGGCTCGTCGGCGAGGCGTTCCGGACGCTGATCCCGCTGCGGAAGGGCCGGATCCTCGTCGTCTCGTTCGCATCGAACGTGCACCGGATGCAGCAGGCGATCGACGTGGCCGTGCAGGTCGGCCGCAAGGTCGCGATCGTCGGCCGCTCGATGCGCAAGAACCTCAACATCGCCCGCGGTCTCGGCTACCTCGACGTGCCGGAGCACATGCTCGTCAAGCCGCAGGAGGCGATGGAGCTGCCGCCCGGCCAGGTGATGATCCTCTGCACGGGCAGCCAGGGCGAGCCGATGTCGGCGCTGACGCGGATCGCCTACAACGACCACCCGTCGATCTCGATCGAGCGCGGCGACACCGTCATCATCTCGGCCAAGCCGGTGCCGGGGAACGAGCTGCGCGTCCACGATTCGATCAACCGGCTCGCGCAGATGGGCGCCGAGGTGCTGCACCAGGAGATCGCGCCCGTGCACGTGTCCGGGCACGCCTGCTCCGAGGAGATGCGGACGCTGCTCTCGCTCGTGCGGCCCCGCGCGGTCATGCCCGTGCACGGCGAGTACCGGATGCTCGCCGCGCACGGCCAGCTCGCGCGCGAGGCCGGGGTGCCGGCGGACGCGATCCTGATCGGCGAGAACGGCTCCGTCGTCGAGCTCGAACGCGGCCGGACGCCGCGGATCGTCGACCGGATCGAGGCGGGAGTCACGTTCGTGGACGGCCTCGGGGTCGGCGACGTGCGGGATGTCGCGCTCCGCGACCGCCGCCGCCTCTCCGAGGACGGCGTCCTGATCATCGTCACGACGCTGGCGAGCTCGAACGGCGGCACGACCGCGCCGCCCGAGCTGATCGCGCGCGGGTTCGGCGACTCGGAGGAGCTCGTCGACGAGCTCCGCTCGGAGGCGCAGAGCGTCCTGCAGGACCTGGCCGCGGACGGGATCAGCGAGATCAAGCTGATCCAGGAGCACCTGCACGACGCCGTCGGACAACTGGTCTACGACAGAACGCGCCGGCGGCCGATGATTCTTCCCGTGGTGATCGAGGTCTGAGCGAGCTCCTGGCCCGACATCCTCGTCGGCCATGCGACGAGCGAGCTGACCGCGCGGCGGCTGATCGTGCAGCTGCGCGCCTGCGAGGCGTCGGCGCTCGCCTTCTGCCGCCTGCTCGAGCGCTGGGGCAGGGGAGAGGCGCTGCCGGCGACGGCCGGCGGCCGTGAGGCCGCGCTCCGCCATGCGGCCGACAGGGTCGAGACCGCGCTCGCCGGGCTGGAGGTGCCGCTCGGCCGCTACCTGCTCGAGCTCGAGGCCGACCAGGCCGAGGGCCGCTCCTGGTACTCCGGTCCCGGCGCGGGTGAGCTCGTCGAGTGGCAGCCGGTGCTGACGCGCGCCGGCGTCCAGGCGTCCCCGCACCGCGTCACGGCCGTCTACCTGGAGCTGGCCGTGCTCGTGCGCGCGCTCCAGGGCCTCTCCGACTCGGCGCGGCTCGACGCGCCGCCGGACGCCTCCTCGCTCTGGGCCGGTCTCTTCGACCTGCGCGACACGCTGCTCGGCTCCACCGTGGACGACCTGCGAGCGCTTGCCGCCTAGCATCACCGTCGTCGGCAGCGTCAACCTCGACCTCGTCGCCCGGGTCGAGCGGCTGCCGCGGCCGGGAGAGACCGTCACCGACGCGACCTTCGCCCGGGTCAAGGGCGGCAAGGGCGCGAACCAGGCCGTCGCCGCCGCGCGCCTCGGCGCCGACGTGACGCTCGTCTGCTCGGTCGGCACGGACGTCTTCGCGGACGAGGCGCTGCCGCAGGAGGAGCGCCTCACGCTCGCCGCAGCCCGCGTCGAGGCGCCGACCGGCGTCGCGCTGATCCTCGTCGACGCGAGCGGCGAGAACCAGATCGCCGTCGCGCCGGGCGCGAACGCGGAGCTGAAGGAGTTCGAGCTGCCGCCGGGCGACGCGGTGCTGACGCAGCTCGAGGTCCCCGACGAGGCCGTTCGCCGCGCCTGGGAGCTCTCGGAGGGCCTCTTCTGCCTCAACGCGGCGCCTGCTCGTCCGATCGACGTCGACGCCGACCTCACCGTCGTCAACCGCTACGAGCTCGAGGTGCTGCGGCGGCGGGACGGCCTCGTCGCGGTCACGCTCGGCGCCGAGGGGGCGATCCTGCTCGAGGACGGGGAGGAGATCGCCCGTGCCGAGCCGCCGCCCGTCGACGCGGTCGACGGCACGGCCGCCGGCGACGCGTTCACCGCCTGCCTGCTCGTCTCGCTGCTGGAGGGGCTCGAGCCGGAGGAGGCGCTGCGCCGCTCCTGCGCCGCCGGCGCGCTCGCGGCCTCGCGCTTCGGCGCGCAGCCTTCCCTGCCGACGGCCGACGAGGTCGACGGCATACTCCAGCGGTGACGACTCCGGTCATCCTCGACTGCGATCCCGGCCACGACGATGCGATCGCGCTCCTGCTCGCGCTCGCGAGCCCCGAGATCGAGCTCGTCGGCGTCACCACCACGCACGGCAACCAGACGCTCGACAAGACGACGGACAACGCGCTCCGGCTGCTCGCACTCGTCGACCGCACCGACGTGCCGGTCGCCGTCGGCGCCGAGCGGCCGCTCGTGCGCGAGCTCCACGTCGCCGCCCACGTCCACGGCGAGAGCGGCCTCGACGGCCCCGAGCTTCCGGCCCGCGCCTCCGAGCCGGTCGAGCAGAGCGCCGTCGACTTCCTCGTCGACCACGTGACGCCCGAGACGGTGCTCGTGGCGGTCGGGCCGTTGACCAACGTCGCCCAGGCGCTCGAGCGCGGCATTCGACCGCGCGCGCATCGTGCTGATGGGCGGCGCCATCGCCGAGGGGAACATGACTCCGGCGGCCGAGTTCAACATCTGGGCCGATCCTGAAGCGGCGCAGCGCGTGTTCCACTCCGGGCTCGACGTGACGATGATCGGGCTCGACGTCACCCACGACGCGCTCCTGACTCCGGCGTGGGCCGACCGTTTCCGCGAGGCGGGCCGCGTGGGCACGTTCGTCGCCGAGCTGGTCGACTTCTTCAAGCAGTACCACGCGCGGACGTACGGCTGGGACGGGGCGCCGATCCATGACGCCGTCGCGCTCGCGCACGCGTTCCGGCCCGGGATCGTCACGACGGAGCGGCTGAACGTCGAGGTCGAGCTCGAGTCGGAGCTCACGCGCGGCCGCACGGTCGTCGACCGCTGGCACCGCACCGATCGCGAGCCGAACGCCGAGCGTCGGTGTCGCCGTCGACGCCGATGCGTTCTTCGAGCTCCTGCTCGAACGGATCGCGACCTACGGGTGATCGTCGCCGCGGCTCGATCGCGCCGCACGGGACGCCGGCGTTCGCTCCTGGCCCGACGCGCGAGCGCGCTCGAGGAGATCGCGATCGCCGTGGCGGTGCGGTGCTCCTCGCCTGGAGCGTCCTCGGCTCCAAGCTCCGAACCTAGCGACCCGCCGGGTCGAAGGGCTTCTGGTCAAGCCAGTCGTCGGGAACGTTCTCCGGGAGCTCGTCGACGTCGGCCTCGGCGGCCGGCTCGGCCTCCGGCAGCTCGTCTTCGGTCTCGGCGTCGCTCATGGGATGCGCACTGTCTTCTTCATCCCGAGCAGGGCGTGCCCCGGAACGGTGCAGAGATACGTGTAGCGAACGCCCTTCCTGAGGTCACCGTGATCGTCTGCCGCTGGCCCGGGTTCAGGATCCGGGTCTTCCAGGACTTCACCTTGCTGCCGATCTTGAAGTCGTGCGTTGCCTCGCCGCGATTGATCACGGTCAGCGTCTGTGTCCCCGCCTTGAGTTGCAGGGGAAGGAGCTTGAACTTGAAGTCCGTCGCGGTGACGGTGTACTTCGCGTTGCTCGTACCGAAAGCCGTGGGTGCGAGAGCCGCGATCGCGATCACTGCGGTCGCAAGAATCGCGAGTACGTACCACCGACGTCGGACCATTGGTCACCCCTTTTCTAGTTTGCTGGACGGATCGTCCAAACTATTGCAGAACGCCTACCTAATGGTCTAGGGTCGGAATCTCCGCAGTATCCGTTCTGATCGGAGGATGTATGGACTGTTCAGGGGAGGAAAAGGCACCCTCCAGACAGCTCTCCCGTAGCGAACTGTTGAAGCGTGCCGGCGCGCTCGCCGCCGCTGCCGCTGTACCGGCAGCGCTCGCTGTCCTGACACCGCGCTCGCCAAGGCGGAGCTTGCCGAGCTCCGGCAGATGAAGGCTCTCTCCCCGGGGGATGCCGGGACCATTGCCGCCGTCTGCGAACGCCTGATCCCAACAGATGCAAGCGGGCCCGGAGCGAAAGAGGCAAATGTGGTGCGCTACATCGACCGGGCGCTGGCCGGCGATCTGAGAGCGTTCCGGCCGGCGTACGTCGCCGCGGTAACGGCGATCAACTCGTACTCCCAGTCGAAGTTCGGCGCCGACTTCACCGCGCTCGCCGCGGACAAGCAGGACGCGATCCTGACCGACATGGATCTCAGCCGCGCGACGACCGGTGGGTTCGTGCCGAACGCGAAGGCCGTGTTCGAGATGATCCGAACGCATGCCATGCAGGGCATGTTCGGAGATCCGGAGCACGGCGGGAACGTCGGCTTCGTGGGCTGGAAGCTCGTGCGCTTCCCAGGTCCCCGGCTCGTCATCAGCGCCGCCGACCAGCGGCTCAACGTCGTTCCGAGGGCAAGCCTCAAGTCGGCGTACTCGATCCCGCTCTTCTCAGGCCATAAGGGGGAAACTGACATGCCCGAGATGCTTTCTCCGGTCGACTTCGTCGTTGTCGGCACGCGGAGCGGCCGGCGGCACGGCGGTCTGGCCGCTCGCGAACGCGGGCATGAAGGTCGTGGCCATCGAGGCCGGGCCACGTGCAACCGTCAAGGATTACCCGTTCGACGAGGTCAGGAACGACATCCGTGACTCGTGGCTGCGCTTAAGGCGAACCTGGAGGTCCCGACGTGTCGTCCGTACGCGAGCGTGGCAACGACTCGCCCGCTCGGCGCGATCGCGCCGATGATGAACGCGGTCGGCGGGACGTCGATCCACTGGATGACGCAGGCTGGCGTTCCTCGCCGTGAACTTCAAGCTCGTCGTCGTAGTCGCGGAAGCGCTACGGGCCGACGCGATCCCGACGGACTCGACCTCGATCGACTGGCCGTTCGACTACGCCGAGCTCGAGCCGTACTACGACAAGCACGAGTACTTCGCCGGGGTCTCGGGCCAGCACGGCAACCTCCGCGGACAGATCGACCCACGAGGGCAACGTCTTCGAGGGACCGCGTCGGCGCCCATATCCGCTGCCGGCGCTCCGCAGGTCAGGTTTCACGGACATGATCGACGCCGCGGCCAAGTCGGTGGGGTGGAAGCCATATCCGGGCCCGGCGGGCATCCGTTCGAAGACGTATCACGGCAAGGCCGGCTGCACGTACTGCGGCTTCTGCGGCTGGACCGGTTGCTACACGGACGCGAAGGTGCAGACGAACGTCGACTACATCCCGCAGGCCGAGAAGACGAAGAACCTCACGATCGTTCCGATGGCTGATGCCCTTACCGTCGAGGTCAACGCCCAAGGCCTAGCATCGGGCGTGCTCTACCTGAAAGGAAATCGCGAGTACTTCCAGCCCGCAAAGGTCGTGCTGCTCGCCGGGTACACCTACGGGAACGTCCGCCTGCTGCTCCTGTCGACCTCGAAGGCCTTTCCCAACGGGCTTTCGAACAATCACGGTCAGGTCGGCAAGCACTACATCGCCCACGGCCTCGGTTCGGCGGGCGCAACGGGCTGGTTCCCGGGCAAGCGGCTGAACCGTTACAGCGGCACGCTTGGCCAGTTCTCGGCGGTCGACGACCTCGACGCCGACAACTTCGACCACACCGGCCTCGGGTTCGTCGGTGGCGGCATGGCCAGTGCGACGATGGAGGGGAAGCCGATCGGCACCGCGAACTCGACCCCGCCGAGCGTTCCGCGCTGGGGGTCGGGCTGGAAGGCGTGGCTCAAGGAGAACGCCGACTCCGTGGCCGGGGTCGGGGCGCAGCTCGAGGTGCTGTCCTACGTGGACAACTACCTCGACCTGGACCCGGGCGTGAGGGACCCGCTCGGCCGACCGGTGATCCGGATCACGAACGACTTCCACGACAACGAGCGGCGGCTGTCCGACTACGTCCAGAAGAAGATGGTCGAGTGGCTCAAGGCCGCCGGCGCCGCCGAGGTCTGGACCGCTGCACCGGGCGCTCGCTCGCTGAGCACACATGCCTTTGGCGGAACGAGAATGGGCGACGACCCGAACATCAACGTCGTCAACCGTTGGGGCATGTCGCACGAGGCGCCGATACTTCGGCATGCTCTGCGGGTCGACCTTCCCGAGCTCGGCGGGCCGGAACCCGCCCCAGTCGTTCCCGGCGACGGCCTGGCGTACCGCAGACCACGTGGTGAAGACCTTCAAGTGATCGGTCCGCAATGGGGACGGGCGTCGTTCTCGCCGCCCGCCGGTGCACTTGCACACTGGCTGTCCGGAGGTCTGCCGATCCCGGCGCCGGACATCCCGGACCGGCTGGGGATCGCCTCTCGCGCGCGGCGGCCCCTGCTTCGTGTGCGCCGGTGGATCGGCCCGATGCGGAGGACGCGTACCGCGTTCTCGTGTCGAAGTTGCCGCGCGAGACGGAGTACGCCTGCCACGAGGCTTGCTTCGACCGCGTCAAGCACGAGACGATCCCAGCCCCGGCGTAGACGGGCGACGAAAGGGCTTTCCGGCGCGTCGAACGCGCCTCCATGGCAGCCAGGAAGAAGAAGCGGCCGCTGCGGCCGCGCACGCCCTCGCGCGTGAAGAAACGGACGACGAAGAAGAAGGCGAGAGCCCGTGCTGCGCACGAGCATCCGGAGCTGATCGGGCTCGGGCTCGTCGCGATCGGGCTCTTCCTCGCGTCGCTGCTCTATCTCGGCTGGGAGGGAGGCGTCGCCGGCGAGAAGATCGAGTCGGGCCTCCGGGACGTGATCGGGTCGGCCGCGTACGCCGCGCCGCTCGCGCTCGTCGTCGTCGGCGGCCTGATGCTCTTCCGGAGCGCCCTGCTCGACGTGAACCCGTTCCGCACCGGCCTCGTGATCACGACGATCGGGCTGATGGTCACGCTCGGCGGCGACCAGGGTGGCGCCGTCGGCAGCGCTCTCGGGGGCGGGGTCGCCAAGCTGCTCGGCGGCACGGGCTCCGTCCTGCTCGGCCTGACAGCGCTGCTCGCGGGCGCGCTCATGCTTTCCGGCGCCTCCTACGGCGCCGTCCTCCGCCGTTCGCATCACGCGGTCCGTCGTGCCGTCGCGCGGCCGGACCGGCCGAAGCGCGACGAGGTGCTCGCGCCGCCGCCCGTGCTCGCGCAGCACGAGCCGCCGATCGATGTCGTCCACGACTACCCCGACGTCGTCTCCGAGGGGCTGTCCGAGCCGCCGCCGCTGCTCGTCGATTCCGACGACGAGACCGAGGAGCAGACGGCGCTCTTCGACGTCCCGCGCGCCGGAGGGGGCGTACGTGCTGCCGGACCGCGCCGTCCTCAAGGTCTCGCCGCCGGCGGCGTCGAGCACGAAGGGCGCCGACCAGCGCACGGCCGACACGCTCGTGACCGCGCTCGCGCATTTCGGCGTCGAGGCGACGATCGTCGGCCAGATCGCCGGCCCGCGCGTGACCCGCTACGAGCTGCAGCTCGCGCCGGGAACGAAGGTGTCGAAGGTCGCGGCCCTGAAGGACGACCTCTCCTACGCGCTCGCGACGACCGAGATCCGGATCCTGGCGCCGATCCCCGGCAAGCAGGCCGTCGGCGTCGAGGTGCCGAACCTGGCGCCGAAGATCGTCACGCTCGGCGACATCTACGACGACCTGCCCTCGAGCGCGAGCCCGCTCGCCGTCTGGCTCGGCAAGGACATCTCCGGCGTCGCCGTCTGGGCCGACCTGGCGCGGATGCCGCACATCCTGATCGCCGGCACCACCGGCTCCGGCAAGTCGGGCTGCATCAACACGATCCTGACGTCGATCCTGCTCCGCTCGACCCCGGACGACGTGCGGATGATCCTGATCGACCCGAAGCGGATCGAGCTCAACTACTACGAGTCGATCCCGCACCTGCTGACGCCGGTCGTCTCGAGCCCGAAGGAGGCGAGCACGGTCCTCACGAACGTCGTCGCCGAGATGGAGCGCCGCTACGAGCGCCTCTCGATCGTCCGCGCCCGCAACCTGCCCGAGGCGAACCGCGCCTTCAAGGCGCGCGGCGAGGAGACGCTGCCGTACCTGCTGGTCGTGATCGACGAGCTCGCCGACCTGATGATGATCAGCCCGCAGGCGGTGGAGGACGCGATCATCCGCCTGGCGCAGAAGTCGCGCGCCGTCGGCATCCACCTCGTGCTCGCGACGCAGCGGCCGTCGGTGGACGTGATCACCGGGATGATCAAGGCGAACGTGCCCAGCCGGATCGCATTCGCGGTCTCGAGCCAGACCGACTCGCGTGTGATCCTCGACGGCGCCGGCGCCGAGAGCCTGCTCGGCCAGGGCGACATGCTCTTCAAGCCGCTCGGCACGAGCCGCCTCCAGCGCGTCCAGGGCGCCTACGTCTCCGAGGAGGAGGTGTCGCTCGTCGTCGAGCAGTGCCGCCATCAGCGCGAGCAGGACCTCGACGAGACGCTGCTCGAGCTTCCGGAAGGCGCGGTCGAGGACTCGGACGACCACGATGGCGACTTCGACCCCGATGAGGATCCGCTGCTCGACAAGGCGATCGAGATCGTCGTCCAGACGCAGACCGCGTCGGTCAGCCTGCTCCAGCGGCGACTACGGGTCGGCTACACACGGGCCGGCCGGCTGATCGACATGCTCGAGCGGCGCGGGATCATCTCGGGGTACGAAGGCTCGAAGCCGAGGCGCGTGCTCGTCGACGAAGCCGAGCTCGAGCGCTTCGTCTCGGCCGCTCCGTAGACGGCTCCGAAACAAGTAAAGACTTTCAATTTCGCCCAACTTAGGGTCTAATCAAGCGTCGAAGTTTGGCGGTGGATGTGTCTTCTAAGGAGGGTAAGTGAAAGTACGTACGTTCATGCCGCTCGCAGCGGTGGCGCTGATTGCGGTCCTGGTGTTGGCGCTCGGCGCCGGCACGGGTGCCGCGAAGTCCGACGTCCAGGCGGCGCCGGCAAAGTACAAGGTCGCGCTCGTGACCGACATCGGCGGTCTCGACGACCGCTCGTTCAACTTCCTCGCGAACAAGGGTCTCAACGTTGCGAAGAAGAAGCTCGGGGTCGACGGCACGGTCTTCATCTCGAAGTCCGGCAGCGACTACGTCCCCAACCTGACCCGCGCTGCGCGGAACGGGAGCGGGCTCGTGATCGGCGTCGGCTTCCTGATGGCCGACGCGGTCGCGCAGGTTGCCAAGCGCTTCCCGAAGACGAAGTTCGCGATCATCGACAACAGCGGTGTCGCGGCTGAGCTCAAGGGCAAGCCGACGAACGTCCGCGGCATTCTCTTCAAGGAGCAGGAGGCCGGCTACCTCGTCGGGTTCCTCGCCGCGAAGCAGATCGTCGCCCATCCGTTCGAGGGCCAGACCAAGCTCGGCGCTGTCGGCGGCCTCAAGATCCCGCCGGTGGACCGCTTCATCGCGGGCTACTACGCGGGTGCGAAGCGGGCCAGCTCGAAGGTGACGGTCACGCACTCCTACTCGCAGGACTTCGTCGACCAGGCGAAGTGCAAGGAGCAGGCGCTGAACCAGATCGCCAACGGCGCAGGCGTCGTCTTCCAGGTCGCCGGCCAGTGCGGTCTCGGCGTCCTCTCGGCGGCGAAGGAGCGCGGTGTCTTCGGCATCGGCGTCGACGCCGACCAGGGCTACCTCGGCTCGCACGTGATGACGAGTGCCACGAAGAAGGTCGACGTCGCGGTCTACCAGACCATCGACGCGGCGAGGAAGACCAAGGCGTTGTTCCGCACGAACTTCAACGCCATCTTCACGGTCGCCAACGGCGGTGTCGGGTACGGGAAGGTCTCGTCCCGGATCTCGCCGGACCTGGTGAAGCAGGTCCAGGCGGTCCAGAAGCTGATCGCCTCGGGCAAGATCAAGAACATCCCGCAGGCCCCGCCCGCTACCACGGGCTAGGCGCGACGCGGTTCCACGGAAGGGGCGGGGTTTCGATCCCGCCCCTTCCGGTACTACTGTCGGCATGAGGCTCGCCCGGCTGCTGCCGCTGCTCGTGCTCCTGCTGCTGCTCGGAGCCTGCGGCGGCGGCGACGACGAGACGTCCGGCGGCGCGACGACCGCGCCCGAGACGACGGCGGCGACGACCGGCGGCGGCGGGTCGGCCGGGGAGGGGATCAAGATCGGCCTCGTCACCGACATCGGCGGCCTCGACGACCGCTCGTTCAACTTCCTCGCCAACAAGGGGCTCCAGCGCGCCGAGCGCGAGCTGGGCGTCACGGGCCGCGTCGTCGTCTCGAAGTCGGACACGGACTACGTCCCGAACCTGACGACGCTCGCGAAGCAGGACTACGACCTCGTGATCGCGGTCGGCTTCCTGATGGCGTCGGCGCTCGAGAAGGTGGCGGCTCGCTACCCCGACACGAACTTCGCGATCATCGACTACTCGCAGGCGGACATGACGACGAAGCCGAAGAACGTCCGCGGCCTGCTCTTCAAGGAGCAGGAGGCCGGCTACCTCGTCGGCTACCTGGCCGGGTTGCTCGCGAAGGACGAGGCGGGCGCGAAGCAGGTGATCGGCTCGGTCGGGGGTCAGAAGATCCCGCCCGTCGACCGCTACATCGCGGGCTACCAGGCGGGCGCGAAGAAGGCGAATCCGGGGATCACGACCCTGAACTCGTACTCGCAGGACTTCGTCGACCAGGCGAAGTGCAAGGAGCTCGCGCTCGACCAGATCGCCCGGGGCGCGCACGTGATCTTCCAGGTCGCGGGCCAGTGCGGGCTCGGCGCCCTCTCGGCCGCGAAGGAGAAGAACGTCCGCGGGATCGGCGTCGACGCCGACCAGGCGTTCCTCGGCGAGCACGTCGCCACGAGCGCGCTGAAGAAGGTGGACGAGGCCGTCTTCCAGACGGTGCAGGAGGTCGTCGACGGCGGCTTCAGCGGCGGCGAGGACACGATCTTCGACGTCGCCTCGGGCGCGGTCGGCATCGGCGTGATCTCGCCGACGGTGCCCCGGACGGCCGTCGCCGAGGTCAAGCGCGTCCAGATGGAGATCGCGGACGGCACGATCTCGAACATCCCGACGACCGTCAAAGGCTAGTTCCGTTTAGGGCAGCCGCCCCGGCACAGTAGGATCGCCGCGGATGGACGAGCGGCCTGTTCTCGAGCTCCGCGGGATCACGAAGCGGTTCCCCGGCATCGTCGCGAACGACGGCGTCGACTTCGACCTGCGCAAGGGCGAGGTGCACGCGCTGCTGGGCGAGAACGGCGCCGGCAAGTCGACGCTGATGAACGTCCTCTACGGGCTCTACCGGCCCGACGAGGGCGAGATCCTGATCAACGGCAAGCCGGCCGAGCTCGGCTCGCCGAAGGCCTCGATCGAGAACGGCGTCGGCATGGTCCATCAGCACTTCATGCTGATCCCGGTGATGACGGTCGCCGAGAACATCGTGCTCGCGACCGAGCCCGTGCACAACGGCGTCCTCCTCGACTACGACGTCGCGGCAAAGCGCGTGGAGGAGATCTCGACCCGCTTCGGGCTCGCCGTCGACCCTCGCGCCTACGTCCGGGACATCACGGTCGGCCAGCAGCAGCGCGTCGAGATCCTGAAGGCGCTCTACCGCGGCGCCGACATCCTCGTGCTCGACGAGCCGACGGCCGTGCTGACGCCGCAGGAGGCCCAGGAGCTCTTCGCGATCGTCAAGAGCCTCACCGACCAGGGCAAGTCGATCATCTTCATCAGCCACAAGCTGAACGAGGTCGCCGAGATCGCCGACCGGATCACCGTGCTCCGGCGCGGCAAGAAGATCGAGACCCTGCCCGCCGCAGGTGCGACCGAGGAGGGGCTGGCGCGCCTGATGGTCGGCCGCGAGGTGCTGCTCCGCGTCGACAAGGGCGTCTCGACCCCGACGAGCCCGCTGCTCCAGGTCGAGGGCCTGACCGTGGAGGACGACCGCGGGATCACGAAGGTGAAGAACGTCTCGTTCGAGGTCCGCGGCGGCGAGATCGTCGGGATCGCCGGCGTCGACGGCAACGGGCAGACGGAGCTGATCGACGCGCTCGCCGGACTGCGGCGGGTCAACGAGGGCAGGATCCAGGTGGGCGACGAGGACGTGACCGACGAGGGCTGCCAGGAGTGCCTCGACGCCGGCCTCGGCCACATCCCGGAGGACCGCCAGCGCCGCGGGCTCGTGCTCGACTTCTCGCTGGCCGAGAACATCGCCCTGCACGACTACGACCACCCGCCGTCGTCGCGGTTCGGCTGGCTCTTCCCGAAGCGCCTGCAGGAGAAAGCGGCGAAGCTGATCGACGAGTTCGACGTGCGCGGCGGCGGCCCGCAGACGGCTGCTGCGGGCCTCTCCGGCGGCAACCAGCAGAAGGTGATCCTCGCGCGGGAGATCGACCGCAACCCGAAGGTGCTGATCGCGGCTCAGCCGACGCGCGGCCTCGACGTCGGCGCGATCGAGTTCGTCCACCGCCGGCTCGTCGAGGAGCGCGACGAGGGCAGGGCGATCCTGCTCGTCTCGCTCGAGCTGGAGGAGATCCTCTCGCTCTCCGACCGGATCCTCGTCTTGTTCGAGGGCGAGATCGTCGGCGAGTTCCCGCCCAGCGTCACCGAGGAGGAGCTCGGCGTCGCGATGACCGGCGGCGGCCGGAAGGCGGCGGCATGAGCGACGCGCCCGGCCCGGAGCAGACGCCGCTCGGACCGCCTCCGCACCTGGGGACGACCGAGCCGCCGGAGGGCGGCGACAAGCAGAGCTTCGCGACGCGCTACGCGCTCGCCCAGAAGGCCGGGGGGATCGTCGTCCCGATCCTCACCGTCTTCCTCGCCTTCCTGATCGGAGGCGTGGTCGTCCTGATCACGACCGGCAGCAACCCGATCAGCACCTACAAGGCGATCTTCGACGGCGCCGGGCTGAACTGGTTCACCGAGGTCGGCTCGTACGAGATCCGCGTCCCGCTCACGGACGCGCACGTCTGGTTCCCGTGGAACGTCAACGACATCGAGTCGACCGCCGCGTTCAACCTGCAGCAGACGCTGATCAACTTCGTCCCGCTCGTGCTGACCGGCCTCGCGGTCGGCTTCGCGTTCCGGTGCGGGATGTTCAACATCGGCGGCCAGGGCCAGTACCTCGGCGGCGCGATCATGGCCGTCTGGATCGGCTCGGAGCTGCCCGGCCTCCCGAGCGTCGTCCACGTCCTCTTCGCGGTGATCGCGGGCGCGCTCATGGGCGCGGTCTGGGCCGGGATCGCCGGCTTCCTCAAGGCGATCGTGGGAACGCACGAGGTGATCTCGACGATCATGCTCAACTGGATCGCGATCTGGATCGGCGTCTTCCTGTTCGGGCTCGGAGGACCGCTCCAGAACGACACGCAGCCCTTCGTGCCGGTCTCGAACGACGTCGTCGAAGGGGCGAAGCTGCCGATCTTCTGGGGCGACCCGTTCCTGCAGGCGCTGCACGTCGGCTTCTTCGTCGCGCTCATCGCCCTCGTCGTCTACTGGATCACGCTCAACCGGACGACGCTCGGCTACGAGGTCAGGGCGGTCGGCTACAGCCCCGAGGCCGCCAGGTACGGCGGCATCTCGGTCGCGCGGAACTACTTCCTCGCGATGGCGATCTCGGGCACGTTCGCCGGCCTCGCGGGCGCGATCGACACCCTTGGCTGGGCCTACCGGATCAACACGAACGACGTGATGATCTCGTCGCAGATCGCCTTCGTCGGGATCGCGGTGGCGCTGCTCGGGCGCAACAAGGCGATCGGGATCGGCGCTCTCGGCGCTCCTCTTCGCCTCGCTCGTGACCGGGACCTCGACGCGGAACCTCGACCCGGAGATCTTCCGGCCCGAGCTGGCGTCGAACCTGACCGTGATGATCCAGGGTCTCGTCGTGCTCTTCGTCGGCGCCGACGTGCTCATTCTCTCGCTGTTCGGCCTCCGGAAGCGGCGAAAACGGCAGCAAGCCGAGGCGGCACCGGCAGAATGATCCGCTGGGTCAGCAACGCACGCCGGCCGAGCAGCGACCGTGTGCTCGCGTGGATCGGCATCGCCTTCGGGCTGATCGCATTCTGGGTCGCGCTGCCGCCGCTCAAGGTGCGCACCGAGTGGATCCCGCCCGTGATCGGGTTGTTCGGGATCACCTGCGGCATCAACGTGCTGATCCGCGGCAACGCCCGCCGGCTCGCCTGGTTCGCGATCGTGATCAGCGTCCTCGGGATCGGGCTCGGCTACCTCGCCACCCGTTCGAGCGAGGGCCACCTCGACCAGGTGATCGTCTGGTCGGCGCTCACGGCCGCGATGCTCCGCTACGCGACGCCGCTCGCCTTCGCCGCGATGGGCGGCATCTTCTCCGAGCGCAGCGGCGTCGTGAACATCGGCCTCGAGGGGATGATGCTCTCCGGCGCCTTCTTCGGGATCCTCGGCGCCGACAAGTTCAACTCCTGGGAGCTCGGCCTGCTCTGCGCGGCCGTCTCGGGCGCGGCGTTCGCGCTCATCCACGCCTACTTCGCGATCCAGCTTCGCGCCGACCAGATCGTCGGCGGCACCGCGATCAACTTCCTGGCGCTCGGGATCACCGGCTACCTCTTCGTCGACATCTACGGCGGCGAAGGGACGCCGCCGGACATCCCCGGGATCCCGAACGTGCACCTGTCCTTCCTCGAGGACTGGACCTTCATCGGGCCCGTGCTCGGCAATCTCAACCTGATGATCTGGCTCGCGTTGCTGACGATCGTCGCCACCTGGATCGTGCTCTTCAAGACGCCCGTCGGCCTCCGCATCCGGGCGGTCGGCGAGCATCCGCGCGCGGCCGACACGGTCGGGATCTCCGTCTACAAGACGCGCTACGCGGCGGTCATCCTCTCCGGGATCCTCGCGGCGCTCGGCGGCGCGTACCTCTCGATCGGGTTCGTCAACTCCTTCAACCAGAACATGACGGTCGGGAAAGGGCTTCATCGCCCTCGCGGCGGTCATCTTCGGCAACTGGCGTCCGTGGGGCGCGGCGGCGGCGGCGCTCCTGTTCGGCTTCTCGAGCGCGCTCGCGCAGCGCCTGCCCGCCTACTCGGAATCGGCGGCGGTGCTCTTCCAGGCGCTGCCGTACGTGCTCACGCTGATCGCGGTCGCCGGCGTCATCGGCCGCTCGATTCCGCCGGCGGCCGTTGGCCGTCCCTACAAGAAACAGTGAGCTCCAACGGCGGGCCTCCGCGCCCGGGCAGCGCGCGTGCTTCCGTTCTCGTCGGGCTGCTCTCCGTCGCGACGATGCCCGTTGCGATCCTCGCCACGCGCTGGTCGGAGCAGTACGAGCTGATGCAGGCCGGCTTCGCGATCCCTGTCGGAGCCGCGCTCGGCCTGCTCGCGGTCGCACTCGCACGGCGCGCTCGCTCGCGGCTGGCGCCGACCCTGGGGCATCCGAGGGGGTCGAGGACGGCCCGGCTCGGCCGCTTCCTCGGCCTGTTCGGGTTCCTGCTCGCCCTCACCGCGGCCGGCTCGCTCGCCGTCTACTGGATCCTCTCCGTCTTCGAGACCTGATCCGGAGCGCACACTAGGCGCTGGCTGACAGGGCGGCTACCATGCCCCAGTGTTCGAGATCGGCAACAGCCTGCGCGAGGCCCGCCTCCGCCGCCACATCGAGTTCGTCGACGCCGAGCACGGCACCAAGATCCGGGGGAAGTACCTGCGCGCGCTCGAGGAAGAGCGCTTCGAGCTGCTGCCCTCGCACACCTACATCAAGGGTTTTCTGCGCTCGTACGCCGACTACCTCGGGCTCGACGGCCAGCTCTACGTCGACGAGTACAACTCCCGCTTCGTCGTCGGGGAGGAGGAGGCGCCCGTTCGCGCCCGCCGCGTCCCCGCGGCCAAGGCGAGGCGCTCCGACCGGCGTGAGTCGAGCATCGTCGTCTTCGCGCTGACCGCGATCGCGCTCGTGACGGCGCTCGTGATCGTCGCGTGGCGCTTCGGCAGCCCCGAGGACGAGCCCGTGCACGGACTGAGGACGTCGACGACCGCACAGCGTCCGGCGGCGCAGCTGCCACAGGCGGCCGGCACGGCCCGGCTCGAGCTCCGCGCGACGCGCGGCGACTCCTACCTGCTCGTCAAGAAGAGCAGCGCCCTCGGCAAGATCCTCTACCAGGGGACGCTCGAACGCGGCCAGAAGCAGCGGTTCGACGGCCAGGTGCTCTGGGTCCGGCTCGAATCGCCCCAGAACGTGCTGATCCGCCGCAACGGCAACCGCGTGCGGCTGCCGGCCGCCGTCAAGGCGCAGGGCGTCTTCGTGACGGCGAAGAAGATCTTCGCGGCCGACGCGGCTTGACGGGCGCGAACGGCGCGCGACCGCGCGCGGTCATCGTCGTCACCGGCAGCGAGCTCGTGCGCGGCGAGCGCACCGACCTGAACGGCCCCTTCCTGGCACGCTCACTGCTCGCGCTCGGCGTCGAGCCGACGCGGATCCACGTCGTCGGCGACGATCCTGCGGAGCTCGAGGCGGCCGTCGCCGAGGCCGTGGGCGCCGCGGATCTCGTCGCCACGTCCGGTGGGCTCGGCCCGACCCACGACGATCGCACCGTCGCGATCGTGGCGAAGGTCGCCGGGCTCGGCATGCGCGTCGACGCGGAGCTGGAGGGGCAGATCGAGGGTGTCTCGCGCATGGTCGCGGAGCGGATGAAACGGCCCTACGCGGACTTCTCGGAGGGGGTCACCAAGCAGGCGACCGTGCCCGAGTCCGCCACGATCCTCGGCCTCGCCGGCACCGCGCCCGGACTCGTCGTCGACGCACACGGGACGCCGGTGATCGTGCTGCCGGGGCCGCCGTCGGAGCTGCAGCGCCTCTGGCCGCGCGCACTCGAGGCGGCCGACGTGCGCCGCGTGCTCGACGGGGGCACGCCGCCGCTGCGGCGGACCCTGCGCTTCTTCGGCCCCGGCGAGTCGCAGGTCGCGCAGGCCTTCCAGGAGGCCGGCGGCGACGGCGACGGGCTCGAGGTGACGATCTGCGCCCGCAGCTTCGAGATCCACGTCGACCTCGTGGCGGAGCCGACCGCCGAGGGCGCGCATGCTCGAGCTCGAGACGGCGCTGTCGGAGCGGCTGGGGCGCTACCTCTACTCGGCCGACGGTCGTGGGGTGGAGGAGATCGTGCTCGACCGCTGCCGCGAGCTCGGCTGGTCGCTGGCGACCGCGGAGTCGTGCACCGGTGGCCTCGTCGCCGCGGCGCTGACCGCGATCCCGGGCTCCTCGGACGTCGTCACCGGCGGCATCGTCTCCTACGCGAACGAGGTCAAGATCGGCGAGCTGGGCGTTCCGGCCGAGCTGATCGAGGAGCACGGCGCCGTCTCCGCCGAGGTGGCCGAGGCGATGGCGCGCGGCGCCCGCGAACGGCTCGGCGTCGATGCCGCGGTCTCGGTGACGGGGGTCGCAGGCCCGGGCGGCGGCACGGAGGAGAAGCCGGTCGGGCTCGTCTACTTCCACGCGGAGACGCCCGAGGCGAGCAAGGGCGGGTTCTTCAGCTTCCCCGGAGACCGCGACTCGATCCGCCGCCGGGCCGTGGTGGCGTCGCTGCATCTCCTGCGGCGTCTTTTGGAACAGAATCGAGACAAAGCCGCGTAGAGATGGCCGCTAGCGTTGGCCGGGATGAGCGGCTTCGCCTCTTCCTCGCAATCCGGCTGCCGGAGCACGCGGTCGAGGCACTCGCCGGCTGGCAGGCACGCGAGCTGCAGGGGCGAATCGTCCCGCGCGAGAACCTGCACGTCACGCTCGCCTTTCTCGGCTCCCGGCCGGCAGGTGAGCTGCCGGCCATCCTCGGCGTGCTCGAGCGGGCTGCCGCCGACGCGGCGCCGCTGCGCCTCGACGTCACCGGCTACCGCGAGACACGCTCGGTCGGGATGCTCACGCTCGCCGACGAGGCGGGTGCCGCGGCAACGCTGGCAGAACGCCTGCACGGCGAGCTCGAGCAGCTCGGCGTCTACCGGCGCGAGGCGCGACCGTGGCTGCCGCACGTGACCGTCCTCCGCTTTCGCGAGCGCCCGCGGCTGCGGCCGGAGCCGCCGGCGCTGGGCTGGGTGTCGTCCGACGCGGCTGCTTTCCTTTCACGTCTGCACCCGTCCGGGGCGCGGTACGAGGTGCACGACTCATTTCGGCTAGGAGGCTGATCAGATGAACCGCGAGGAAGCTCTCGACGTCGCCCTCGGGCAGATCGAGCGACAGTTCGGAAAGGGCTCGGTCATGAAGATGAGCGACCAGGCCCAGGTGCAGATCGGCGCGATCTCGACGGGGTCGCTCGTGCTCGACGTCGCCCTCGGCATCGGCGGGCTGCCGCGCGGCCGCGTCGTCGAGGTCTTCGGGCCGGAGAGCTCGGGCAAGACGACGCTCGTCTACCACGTGATCGCCGAGGCCCAGCGCCGCGGCGGCATCTGCGCCTTCATCGACGCCGAGCACGCGATGGACCCGCAGTACGCGCGCAAGATCGGCGTCAACGTCGACGACCTGCTCGTCTCGCAGCCGGACACCGGCGAGCAGGCGCTCGAGATCACCGAGCTGCTCGTGCGCTCCGGTGCGCTCGACGTCGTCGCGGTCGACTCGGTCGCCGCCCTGACGCCGAAGGCCGAGATCGAGGGCGAGATGGGCGACAGCCACGTCGGGCTGCAGGCACGGCTGATGAGCCAGGCGCTGCGCAAGCTCGCCGGCACGCTCAACCGCACCGACACGATCTGCCTCTTCACGAATCAGCTGCGCGAGAAGATCGGCGTCATGTTCGGCAGCCCGGAGACGACCCCGGGCGGCAGGGCGCTCAAGTTCTACTCGTCGGTCCGCCTCGACATCCGCCGGATCGAGACGCTCAAGGACGGAGCGGAGGCCTACGGCAACCGCGTCCGCGTCAAGGTGGTCAAGAACAAGGTCGCGCCGCCGTTCAAGCAGGCCGAGTTCGACATCATCTACGGCTCGGGCATCTCCTGGGAGAGCACGGTGCTCGATGTCGGGATCGAGCGGAAGATCGTCGCCAAGTCGGGCTCGTACTTCAGCTTCGGTGACGAACGGCTCGGCCAGGGGCGCCAGAACGCGGCCTCGTTCCTGAAGGAGCATCCGGACGTCGTCCAGCAGATCCTCCAGCAGATCCAGGCGCAGGCGGGTCCCGAGCAGGCGATCTCGGCGCGGCTGCTGCCGACCGTCGCCGGCGCCGAGGAGATCACTCCCGTCGTCGACGAGGTGGAGGAGCAAGAGCAGGAGCCGGAGGAAGCCGCCTCGGCTGCGTAACCCAGGGCAGGGAACGCCGCCGTGCCGGAGCAACCGGACGCTGTCGAGCAGGCGCTTCGCGCTCTGCGCCACCGCGACCAGACGACCGCGGAGCTTTCCGCGCGGCTTGCAAAGCGCGGGGTCGGGGCTGCAGAACGGGAGCAGGCGCTCGAGACACTCGAGCGGATCGGCTACGTGGACGACGAGCGCTTTGCCCGCACGCGGGCGGAGCAGCTCGCCGCCCGCGGCTCCGGCGACGCCTTGATCCGTCACGACCTCGAGGGGCGTGGGGTCGCCGCGGAGCAGGTCGAGGCGGCACTCGAGGCGCTCGAGCCGGAACGGGAGCGTGCAGCCCGGCTCGTGGAGCAGCGCGGCCGGAGCGTCAAGACGGCTCGGTACCTGGCCTCGCGCGGATTCGGCTCCGATGCGCTCGAGTGGGTCGTTGCGCGGGAGGACTGAGAAGCGATAGGATCGGCAGTGCTTCCATTCGACGTTTTTCCTGCACAAGCGTGTTTTTCCGGAATTCTGAAACCTTGGCTCTCCTAATCACTCCGACCTTCAATCCAGCGGACGCCCGGGAGGACTCTCCGGCTCGACCGTGATCTGACGCGCCAAGACCGGAGCGCGGCCGTGCAGGCTGCCGCCGGATGTGAGCACCCGCGACGCTCGTCGTGGAATCCACCTTCTCCCTCTGGAGGCAGGACGGCATGCTCACTGCGGTCATGACGCTGATTGGACTCGGGATCGGCGCCGCCGTGGCGACGGGGCTGCTGATGATGCGCAGCGGCTCGCGCGTGCACGTGGCCGAGCGGGAGGCGGAGACGATCCGGCGCGAGGCGCAGATCGAGGCGCGCGAGCTGGCGGTGAAGCTGCGCGCCGAGATCGAGAGCGAGGTGCAGGACCGGCGGACGGCGGCCGCCCGGATCGAGGAGCAGGTCACCGCCGCCGAGCACGAGGTCGAGCGGAAGCAGACCGAGGTCGAGCGCCGCGAGCAGGGCCTGAACGACCGCGAGGTGCACGTCAAGCAGCTCCAGGAGGAGCTGAAGACGGCGAAGGACGAGGCGCTCGGCGAGCTCGAGCGCGTCGGCGGCCTGACCGTGGCGGAGGCGAAGACGCCACTTGCTCGAGCGCTCCCAGGACCTGATCCGCCACGAGCTGGCGAAGAGCGTCCGCCAGCAGGAGGAGGAGGCGCGGACGGAGTCGCGCCGCCGGGCACGCGCGCTGATCGCCGACGCGCTCCAGCGGGTGGCGGCGAGCCACACCGCCGAGACGACCGTGACCGTCGTCGAGCTGCCCTCGGACGACATGAAGGGCCGGATCATCGGCCGCGAGGGCCGGAACATCCGCGCGCTCGAGCACCTCACCGGCGTCGACTTCATCATCGACGACACGCCGCAGGCCGTCGTCCTCTCGTCATTCGACGGCCTCCGTCGGGAGGTCGCGCGCACGACGCTCGAGAAGCTGATCGAGGACGGCCGCATCCATCCCGCGCGGATCGAGGAGATGTACTACCTCTCGAAGGCCGAGCTCGAGGACCACGTCCGCCAGGCCGGCGAGCAGGCGGTCTTCGAGGCCAAGTGCGGCGAGTTCCACGAGGAGCTCGTCAAGGTGCTCGGCCGCCTCCGCTACCGCACGAGCTACGGCCAGCACGTGCTCAAGCACACGCTCGAGGTCGTGCACCTGACCGGGATCATGGCCAGCGAGCTCGGCGCCAGCGTCAAGACCGCCAAGCGCGCCGCGCTCCTGCACGACATCGGCAAGGCGATGACGCACGAGGTCGAGGGCTCGCACGCGATCATCTCCGCGCAGCTGGCGAAGCGCTACGGCGAGAGCCAGGGCGTCGTCCATGCGATCGAGGCGCACCACTACGAGGTGCAGCCGCAGACGGTCGAGGCGGTGCTGCTGATCGCCGCGGACGCGATCTCGGCCTCGCGGCCGGGCGCACGCGGGGAGAGCCTCGAGCACTACATCAAGCGGCTCGGCGCGCTCGAGGAGATCGCGACCGCGAAGCCCGGCGTCGCGAAGGCCTACGCGCTCCAGGCCGGCCGTGAGATCCGCGTCATGGTCGAGCCGACCGAGGTCGACGACGACGGGGCCGTGCTGCTCTCGCACGAGATCGCCCGCGAGATCGAGGATCAGCTCGAGTACCCCGGCCAGGTGAAAGTGACCGTGATCCGCGAGAGCAGGGCGACCGAGATCGCGAAGTAGGACGGGTACGATCCCGCCGATGCGCAGGTACCACGTCACCACCTTCGGCTGCCAGATGAACGCTCACGACTCGGAGCGGATCAAGGGCATGCTCGAGTCGCTCGGGCTCGGCGAGGCGACCGCGCCGGAGGATGCCGACGTGCTCGTCTTCAACACCTGCACGATCCGCGAGAAGCCGGACACGAAGCTGGCCGCCTACCTCGGCGACGCCGGCGCGCGGAAGCGGCAGAACCCCGAGCTCGTGGTCGCCGTCGGCGGCTGCTACGCGGAAGCGCAGCGGGAGCGGATCTTCGAGCGCTACCCGCAGGTCGACGTCGCGTTCGGCCCCGGCTCGATCCCGCACCTCGGCGAGTGGATCGGCGCCGGCGGACAGGCGCCGCGAGGCCGCTTCGGCACGCACGAGCACTTCGCCGGCGACCTGCCGATGCACCGCGAGCGCTCCTTCAGCGCCTGGGTGCAGGTCTCGATGGGCTGCAACTCCAAATGCGCGTACTGCATCGTCCCCGCCGTCCGCGGGCGCGAGCAGAGCCGCCGGCCCGGTGAGATCGTCGCGGAGGTGACGCAGCTCGCGGCCGACGGCGTCAAGGAGATCACCCTGCTCGGCCAGAACGTCAACTCGTGGGGACGCGACCTGCGCCCCGAGATCACGACCGAGTTCGGCGAGCTCCTGCGCGCCTGCGACGCGGTCGACGGAATCGAGCGGATCCGCTTCACGAGCCCGCACCCCAAGGACTTCCGTGAGCCGGTGATCGCCGCGATGGCGGAGTGCGACGCCGTCTGCGAGCAGATCCACCTGCCGCTGCAGTCGGGCTCGAGCAGGATCCTGAAGGCGATGCGCCGCACGTACGACCGCGACCGCTATCTGACGCTCGTCGCCAAGCTCCGCGACGCGCTCCCGGGCCTGGCGCTGGGCACGGACATCATCGTCGGCTTCCCCGGCGAGACGGAGGCGGACTTCCGGGAGACGCTCGCGGTCGTCGAGGAGGTGCGCTACGACAGCGCCTTCACGTTCATCTACTCGCCTCGGCAGGGCACGGAGGCCGCCGAGATGGCAGACCAGGTGCCGGAGGAGGTCAAGCACGAGCGGCTCGAGCGGCTGGTCGACGTCGTCCAGCGGATCGCGGCGGAGAAGAACGCGGCGCGTGTGGGGAGCACCGAGGAGGTGCTCGTCGAGGGCGCGAGCCGGACGGACGCGACGCTCCTCCGTGGCCGCACGCGCGGCAACCTCACCGTCAACTTCGCGGGCAGCGCCCAGCCGGGCGAGCTCGCCGACGTCCTGATCGAGAGCGCGACCTCGACGACGCTGCGCGGCGCGCAGAGAACGGCGGTGGCCGCGTGAAAGTCCTGCTCACGGGCTCGTCGGGGCAGATCGGCACCAACCTGGCGCTGCGGCTCCTCGCCGACGGCCACGAGGTCTTCGGAGTCGACCAGCGCGTCAACACCTGGACCGACGAGTTCCGCTACCTGATCCAGGACCTCTCCGGCCAGTATCCGGCCTTCCCGGACGGGATCGGCGGCGTCCCGTATCCCGAGACCGACGTCGTCGTGCACCTGGCGGCGCACGCGAAGGTGCACCAGCTCGTCGCGCACCCGCATCGCGCGCTCGAGAACACGATGATGACCTTCAACGTGCTCGAGTACTGCCGGCAGCGCCGGCTGCCGCTCGTCTTCTCCTCGACGCGCGAGGTGTACGGCGACGTCCACCGCTTCGAGGGCTACGGGGAGGAGACGGCCGACTTCGCCTTCACGGAGAGCCCGTACTCCGCCTCGAAGATCGCGAGCGAGGCGTTCATCTACGCCTACGCGCGCTGCTACGGCCTCAAGTACGTCGCCTTCCGCTTCTCGAACGTCTACGGGCGCTACGACAACGACCTGCACCGGATGTCGCGCGTGCTGCCGCTCTTCATCCACTCGATGTCGCGCGACGAGCCGATCACGGTGTTCGGCGGCGCCGACAAGGTGCTCGACTTCACCTACGTCGACGACTGCGTCGACGGGATCTCACGCGGGATCGAGGCGCTCGTCGACGGCCGCGTCACGAACGAGACGATCAACCTGGCGTTCGGAGAGGGCAACACGCTCGTCCGCGCGGCCGAGCTGATCGCGGCCGAGCTCGACGTCGAGCCGAAGGATGACGATCGCGCCGTCGCTGCTCGGCGAGGTGACGCGCTACGTGGCCGACATCCGCAAGGCGCACGATCTGCTCGGGTGGACGCCTCAGGTGCCGCTCGACGACGGCATCCCGCGTGCCGTCGCCTGGTTCCGGGAGCATCGCGCCGCCAACCCGGACGAGAGACCGGCCGGTCGTGAACGAGGGCGACTCGGTTGGCTGGAAGACAGTCGCAGCCGACCCCTCCTAGCGTTCTCGGCATCTTCGGGCCGACGGCGTCCGGCAAGACGGCGGTCGCCGAGGCGATCGCGGAGCGGATCCCGGCGGAGCTCGTCTCCGCCGACTCGATGCAGGTCTACCGCGGCCTGCCGATCCTGACGAACCAGGACGCCGGCGCACGGCTCGTCGGGATCTGGCCGCTCGACCGCCAGGGGACAGTCGGCGAGTACCAGGCACTCGCGCACGCGGCGATCGACGAGATTGCCGCGTCGGGGCGGACGCCGATCGTCGTCGGCGGCTCCGGGCTCTGGTTCCAGGCGGCGCTCACCGACGTCCAGTTGCCGGCCGACGTCCCGGCGGGCGCCAGGGCGCGCTGGGAGCGTCTCTACGACCGCCGTGGCGCCGAGACGGCACACGCGATCCTGGAGCGGCGCGACCCGCGTGCGGCCGCGCGTGTGCACGCGAACGATCGCAAGCGCGTCGTTCGGGCGCTCGAGCTCTGGCAGGCGGGCGGCACGCTCGTACCGGAGCAGCCACGCCTCTGGACCGCCGAGCTGCGGCTGCCGGCCGCCGTCGTCGGCCTGGACGTGTCGCGCGAGACGCTGGCCGCTCGCATCGGCGCACGCGCTCGCACGATGTTCGAGCAGGGGGTCGAGGACGAAGTGCGCGCCGCGGGCGACGTGGCGCCGCAGGTGCTCGGCCTGGACGCCGTGCGGACGCTGCCGCGCGAGGAGGCGATCGCAGAGCTCGAGCGCGCCACGCTCCGCTTCGCCGCCTACCAGCGCAAGTGGATGCGCCGGATCCCGGGCATCGTCATGGTCGACGCGGAACGGCCGGCGGGAGAAGTGGCTGATGCGATTCTCGATCAGCTGATCGCTCACAAGAGCGCTGAACCGTGAGACAATTGGCAACAGGGCGAGCTGCAGCGGGCCGCCGATCTGCGGCTCGCCCCGTCCGGAAGCATCCCGGCCCAGCACCGGTCCGGAGGGTGGGTAGGTTTTTCGGAATCGCATTGACTTCCCGTCCTCACTCTGCAACGTTCGACACAAGCAACGAGGGCGGAGCCCGTGGCGGTGTCGGTAAATCGTTGCTGCGGCGGCGCGTCGATCGGCAGTACCTGCAGGCCGTCAGCTCGTAGTTCTGCGAGCTCGGCTGCAAGTCGATGGATCGGCACGTTGGTGGCCGCCTCCGTTCTTGTGCTCGCGACACACGTCGCGACGGCCGGGGCGGAGGATGCTCCGCAGCCGCCGGCGATGCCGACGATGCCGACCATCGCTGTTCAGGTGGACGTCAGCATCCCGGGCATCTCGGTGAACGTTCAAACCGGGGCCGTCGACGTCTCGGTGTCGACCGAGAGCGTGGAGGTCTCGGTGTCGGTCTCGAGTGCAGGCACCTCGCCGAGCATCGACGTGGCCGGGTCGAAGCCGCAGCAGACCACACCGAGCGACGCTTCAACCGGCTGCTGCACCGGTGGAGAGAGGGACGTCGATGCGGCCGACACATCCGAGACGAAGGCCCCGGCGCCTCGAGCGGCAGCACCGGAGCGACCTCGACCGGTTCATACAGCGGCGGCCAGCGCGGTGCATGTTCAGACGAGGGCTACGCGGCACGTCGCTCACCCGAAGCTCATGGTGGCGAGAGCGGAGATCCCACGACCCGCGATCGCGCAGCGGAAGAAAGAAACGCGGGCCGCCGTCGTGAAGCTATCCGATGTCATTCGTCAACTGCCGCGTCCCACGACGCCTCGGCCCGCTCTCGCCGCCGGATCGCCGGTCCGCGCGGCGGCCCTGCCGGTGGAGCACATGAGGGACAACCGCTTGCTCCTCCAACTGGGACTGCTGGTGGCTCTCCTCTACCTGGTGTGTCTGGCGGGCTGGTTCTCCTCCACGACCAGGAGGCGGAGGAGGGCGTGAGCAGGCGGACCGGGCCGTGACCGCCTCCCTGTCCGCGCGCCTCCCGGCAGACCATGCGGGTCCCTCGTCGGATGCTCTGGGGCGGTCGTACGACAGCGCAGTCGGGAGGGCGTTCGCGGAGAGTGGCCGCATATTCCTCGTCTGGCTCGCCGTCTACGCCGGCTACCTGGACGATCGCACTCCGAATGGCCTGCTGACCGTTTCGCTTCTGGCCGCGGCCTGGATCCTCGCCTTTCGCAGCGCTTTCGCTGCCGGGCACTACACCGTCGACTCGACCATCACCGTGGCGATCGGCACAGTCACGGGCCTCGTTCTCGCCTCGGCGCTGAACGAATGGGTCCCTGGGCTGGGACTGACCGTCCCGAGGCTGCTCGCGACCGCGGCCGCGATTTTCGGCCTGGTCTCCGTCTGGGAGTGGCTGGTGCGCCGGGCGGGTATGACTCAGTGGCGCGTGCTCGTGGTCGGCTCGCCTGGGATCGCCGACGCGCTCGTCGAGGAAGTACGGAGGACTCGCGTGCCCTTCGACGTCGTGGGCACCGTCGGGAACGCATCTGTGCCGAGCTCGGAGCGAGTCCCGCTGATGGGAGCGTTGGTGGACCTGCCGACCATCGTGGAGACCGTTCACCCGGAACTGATCGTGCTCGCGGACAGCCCCGAGTGCGACGCCGCCGTCGAGCGCCTGCTCGAGATCCCGCGCCGCCGCTTCCGGGTGGTCGGGCTCTTGAGCTTCTACGAATGGGCGTTCGGCCGTGTACCCGTTCCGTACCTGACGCCCTCGTGGTTCATGAGCCTGATCCATCTTCGTCAGCGGGTCTCCGCCCGCTGGTCGAAGCGCACATTCGACGTCGCGCTCGCCTCGTTCGCGCTGGTCGTCCTCGCGCCGGTGCTGCTCGTCATTGCGTTGCTCGTTGCGACAACGGCGGGGCCGATCATTTTCCGGCAGACGCGGATCGGCGAGCGCGGGCGGTTGTTCAGGATCTACAAGTTTCGGACGATGCGCGCCGACGCGGAAGGCGTGGGCGGGCCGGTCTGGGCCAGTGCCGGCGATCCTCGCGCCACACGCGTCGGCCGGCTGTTGCGGCGCACGCACCTGGACGAGCTTCCGCAGTTGCTGAACGTTCTTCGGGGAGACATGTCGATCGTCGGGCCGCGCCCGGAACGGCCGGAGTTCATCGAACTGCTCGAGGGTGTCGTTCCCTCCTGGGGCAGGCGGCTGCTCGTCAAGCCGGGCATGACCGGCTGGGCGCAAGTGCGCTCCGGATACGCCGCCGACTGCGACAGCACGGCCGTCAAGCTGTCGTACGATCTCTGGTACCTGCGCCACCGGAACCTGGTCATCGACCTTGCCGTGTGCGCCAAGACGTTCTTCGTCGTCCTCGGGCTGGGGCCGCGCGAGCATCGGATCGAACCGCCGGGAGCGCCACGGGCCGGACGCGGCAAGCGCCGGACCCTGGTGACTCCGAGCGTCGGCGCTGCTCTCGCACTCTGTCTCACCGGGCTCGGGGCGAACGGATCAGCCGGGCCGGCGCCGGTCACCGAAGCGGAGTCGACGCTCCCGCGGGCGCAGCCGCCCGTGCCACCGCTACACGTGACACCGCCGCTGCCGCCGTCCACATATCGCGTGCCGGAGGGGGCGATGCGGGTCTCGACCTCGGCCGAGCTCCGAGCGGCACTCGCTCGGCGCCACGCGCGGCGGATCGTCCTCGCGCCCGGCACGTACCGCAGCCCGCGACCCTTCCTGAACCCCCACGGCCATCGCCTCTACGCAGCGAGGCTCGGCACGGTTGTCCTCGAGGCGGGCCTGAGCCTCGGCGGGAACGAAGGACGGGGAGGCGGTCTCGTCCGCGGAATCGTGTTCGACGTCAAGACTCGCTCCAGGACCGTGGATGGAGCGATCATCGAGGTTTGGGGCACCGGACGAAACTCCGCTGTGCTCGACTCGACGCTGAGGGGTAACGGTGTCGTTTCGGCCGCAATCGTGGCTCGCCAACCCTCCGGCCTGATCCTGCGGCGCCTCGTCGCGCGGGGGTTCTCGAACTACGGCATCGTCGTGGACGCCAACGATCTGAGCCCCAGCGCATCTCGAAGGTTCTGGATCTCCGACCTCGACGTCGCCCATGTCTCGCGGCGCGTCAGGGGCTCGTCGGAGGGTAGGGCGGAGGCGTGCGTGTGGATTGGGAACAGCGGCACGGTCCGGCGAGTACGGGCGGCGGACTGCGCGTGGACGGGGCTCTGGACGGGCACCGCTACCCGCAAGTCCACGTTCGAGGACATCGATGTCGCCCGAGCACCGACTGGCGTCTACATCGAACACTTCACGCGTGACAGCGTCTTCCGGCGGGTTCGCGTCAGGCAGAGCGTGAAAACGGGGGTCGTTGCCGAATGGGCCGACCCGGCCTGGAACGGCGAGCCCGCCAGCGTGGACAACGTGATCGAGGACAGCCGCTTCGAGAGCCGGCTCGCGGGCGTCTACCTCGACGCGGGCACGACCCGGACGACGGTGCGCAGCAGCATCTTCGCGAATCAACGCTGGGCGGCCATCGGCGACTACCACGGGATCGGGAACTCCTACTACGGCAACGACTACCGGCGGATTGCGCCGGGGGCCTCGCCGGTCGTCCACGGGCGCATCGCCGACGCCGCGCCGGGAAGGACGCCGCCGTGAGCGTGATCAGCCGCGTTCCCGTCGTCGAGACGGTGTCGAGCGCCGCAGCCTTCGAGGAGCTCGCAGAGGAATGGGACGACCTCGTCCGGGGGATGCCGCGCGCCAGCCCGTTCCTGCTCCACGCCTGGCTCAGCGAGTGGTGGAGCCACTACGGCGAATCCGGAGCGCTCGCAGTGCACGTGGTACGGCAAGACGGGCGGCTGGTCGGCGCGCTTCCGCTGATCGTAAGCAGCAAGCGAGGAGTGCGCGTCGTGCGATTCATGGGCGGCCGGCAGTCCGTGCTGGCAGACCTGCTCCTCGCGCCGGGTGCCGACGACTCGGTGGCAGGACTGCTGGCCGCGCGGCTGGCCACCTCGGCTCACGGCCTCGTCGACCTGTACGGCATTCCGATCGGGAGTCGGATCGTCGACGCGCTCGGGCCGGACCGTTTCGACGTGATCGTCCGGATCGAGGCTCCCGTGCTCGATCTCCTCCCGGACTGGACGACTGTCTACGAACAGAAGACATCGGCGAAGACGCGCAGCCTGCACAGGCGGAGGCGACGTCAGCTCGCGGCTCTGGGGCGACTCGAGGTGTCGGTCGCCCGAACGCGCGCCGAGCTCGAACCGGCGCTGGAGGAGGCCTTCCGCCTCCACGCGCTCCGTTGGGCGGGGAGGCCGGACGGCTCAGGCTTCGTCACGCCGACGGGCATGCGGTTCCACCGGGCGGTGATTCGCAGGCTGGCCGAGCTGGACGTCCCGCGCATCGTGACGCTAAGGCTCGACGGGCGCGCGATCGCCTTCCACTACTTCTTCTCCTTCGAGGGCTGCATGTACGTCCACCGACTCGCGTTCGACCCGGCTCTCTCGCGCTACTCGCCCGGGCTCGTCAACACGCTCGACACGATCCAGATCGCGTCCGAGGAGGGACTGACCCGCGTCGAGTTCCTCGGAGGTGCCGAGCGCTACAAGCGCGAGTTGGCCGATCGGTTCGAGCCCCTTTACCAGGCCCTGGGTCTCGCCTCGGGTGTGCGCGGGCGGACGTTGCTCGAGGCAGAGCTCGGTCTCATCCGGCTGCGCATGCGTCTCAAGCGCTCGGAGCGACTGCGCCGACTCTACTTCGACCAGCTGGCGCCGGTCCGCCTGTTGGCCGCGCGCTCGAGGAGCGCTCTCAAGCCGTGAGCATCGGCACCCGGACGAGGGACACGGGTCTAGGAGGCGAGCCCTTCACGGACTCGGGTTGCAGTGAACCTGGTCCCCGGCACGAAGCGGGAGATCGGCCCGAAGCGGTCCTCGGCGGCGTAGCCGACGAAGAACAGATTCGGATCGCTGGAGCGGAACGAGCGGTCGAGGACGGGCCAGCCGTCGCGCACGACGATCCCGGCGCGAACCGCCGGCGACAAGAAAGGACAGACGGTCAAGGGAGAAGCGGAACCCGGTCGAGAGGATCACCGCGTCCGCCTCCCTCGCGACCCGTCGCTGAGGCCGAGCAGCAGATCGTTGCCGTTCCGCGTCAGTGTCGTGACGGTTCGCTCCTCCGTGATGTTGACCTTGCCGTCGACCTGGGCGCGCAGCCAGGGCGACCCGCCCGCGCGGAGGATCCGTCGCGCGAGCCGCCGCCGCAGCTGCTTCGGCACGAAGGCGAACAGCTCCGGGTGGAGGGCGAGGCGGTTGAGGGGCGGCGGGCCGTACCCCACGACCGGATAGGCGAGTCGGTAGAGGCGTTGCCGGACCGGCCCGCGCGGCGTGTACGGCTCCCGTTCAGCGAACCAGTGCAGCCTCGATCGGAGAATCAGCTCGACCTCCGCGCCCGAGCGGGCGGCGAGTGCAGCGCTCTCCAGTCCTCCTTGGCCACCGCCGACCACGATCACCCGTCGGCCGCGGTTGGCGGCGTAGTCCTGCGGGTCGATCGCGAAGCGAACTCCGTCGCCCAACGCGTCGCGAAACGGCGGCGGCGCGTAGGAGAAGGCGGTGACGCCCACGGCGAGGACGACCTTGCGGGCGTCGAACTCCTCGCCCGCCGCGGTGGAGAGGCGGTAGGTGTTGCCCGCGCGATCGAGCTCGGCCACGTCGCTCGGATCGTTCTCCCGCACGAACCGGCCTCGGAACCAGTCGGCATAGCGAAGGAAGGTTTGCAGCGGGATCGGGTTCTGACGCGGCTCGCCGACCTCGCGCGCCCAGACGTCGATCGTGCCGGCGTTGTTCGGAGCGGAGAGCGACGTCTCCTCCCAGTCCGACCGGAGCAGCATGTCGGGCGGCATCCGGGTCCGCCAGGTGTGCATCGGATCGCCGAAGACCCGGACGCGTCTTTCGGGCAGATGCGCGGCGACGGAGAGCCCGTAGGGACCGGCGCCGACGATCGCGACGTCGAGTTGCTCAGGCACGCTGGCTCCTCTCCAGCCGAATCAGCTCCAGTGTATAAACGCCGGCGTCGCGCCAGGATCCGGGCCGCGGCCGAGGCTCCGGCGAGGACGCCCGGCGTCGGGCCGTCGCTTCCCTACCCGGTCAAGGCGGCGGTGACGCGCGTTCGCTCGGCTGCCTGGCTCGCGCGCACGCGCGGGCACTTCGAGCCGAACGCCCTACGGATCCTCTTCTACCACCGCGTCTCCGACGACCGCGACGAGCTCGCGGTGACGCCGCGCCGCTTTCGCGAGCAGATGGACTACCTTGCCTCGGAGGGTTACCGCGTCGTGAACATCCTCGAGGCGGTCCGTCTCCTCCGCGGCGGGACGATCCCGCCTCGCACCGTCGGCCTCAACTTCGACGACGGCTTCCTCGACATCGCCGAGAACGCGCTCGGCGTGCTCGCGGAGCGAGGCTTTCAGGCGACGGTGTTCGTCTCGACCGGCGTCACCGACGGAAGGTTCACGTTCGCGTGGTGCAGCGGCCGACCACGGCTGTTGAGCTGGGACGAGATCGTCGAGCTCGACCGGGACGGCACGCTCGAGTTCGAGGCCCACTCCATCTCACACCCCAACCTGCTTCTCGTCGACGACGACCGCGCACGAGCCGAGATCCAGGGGTCGAAGGTCGAGCTCGAAGGCCGTCTTGGACGCCGCGTCACCGCCTTCTGCTATCCGGCCGGCCTGTTCGGGGAGCGCGAACGCCGGCTCGTCGCCGATGCCGGGTTCGGCACCGCCGTCTCCTGTGAGCCGGGCGTCAACCATCCGGACACGGATCGGCTGGCGCTTCGCCGCCGGCAGATCGACGCGCGCGACAGCCTGCTCGACTTCCGCGCCAAGCTCGGCGGCGGCCACGACACACCCCTGCCGCTGCGCGGCACCTACCGACGCCTCCGCTACGGCGAAGCGACCCACCCCCGGCGGACGAGCTCGCGGCGGTAGACGTCGACATGCGCCCGTTGAAACGCCTCAAGACCGAAGTGCTCGCGAATGCGCTCGCGGCCGTTCGCTCCCAGCCGGCGCCGAAGGGCGGGATCGTCGAGGAGGCGTTCGAGGGCGGCCGCGAGCCGAACGGGATCGCGCGGCGGGACGAGCAGGCCCGTCTCACCATCGTCGACCGCTTCCGCCACGCCGCCGACCGACGAGGCGACCACGGGCAGCGCCGCCGCCATCGCCTCGAGGATCGAGATCGGCAGCCCTTCCGAGGTGCTCGAGAGCACGAAGACGTCGGCGCGCCCCAGGAGGTCGGCCACGTCGCTGCGGTCGCCGAGAAGCACCACCGCACGTTCCAGTCCGAGCCGGTGGATCTCCGCCTCGAGCGCCGGGCGGCCGGGACCGTCGCCGACGACCACGGCCGAGAAACCGGTCCGGATCCGGCCGAGCGCGCGCACGAGGGTGAGCGGATCCTTGGGACGCTGCAGCCGGCCGACGGACACGACCCTCGGTTCGGCGCCGTCGCTGCGGGTGGGGTGCTCCGCGTCCGCAGCGACACCGTTTCTGATCACGATCGTCCGCTCGGGGTCGCAGACGCGAGCCGAGATTCCGGCGACGCGCTCGCTCTCGGCGACGCAGATCGTGATCGTCGTGAGCGGACGCAGCACCCGCTCCGCGCCTTCGTACAACGCCGCAGCGATGCCGGAGTGAGCGGAGAACGCCCAGCCGTGCACGGTGAAGATCCGGATCGGCACGCCCGCCAACACCGCCGCGAGCCGCCCGAGCACGCCGGCCTTGGAGCTGTTCGCATGGAGGATGTCCGGCCGTTCCCGGCGGAGGAGCACGACGAGTTCGAGCAGTCCGCGGAGATCCCGCCACGGGCTCAGCGGTCGACGGAGGTGTTCGAGCTCGACGAAGCGTGCTCCGGCTCGCCGCGCCGCCTCCAGCAGCGGGCCGGGACCGTGTGCAGCGACGACGACCTCGTACTCCTCGACGAGGGCTGGGAGCAACGAGGCCACATACGTCTGAGCTCCGCCGGTCTCGGCGAGCGTGACGACGATCAAGACCCGGGGGCGCTGTCGCACTCTTCTCCTCGAGCAAGCAAGCGTACAACCCCGTACGCGTCGGCTATCAGCCGGCACCCCGCACCTCTGTCGGCCGGGATCGTCGCGGTCGTCGTCTTTCTTGTCTGGTCGGGACGGGACGGGGGCTATGCACCGACGTCGTGGTATCCGGGAGCGTTCGTCTTCCTCGTGCTCGCCGCGCTCGTCGCGACGTCGCACGGCAGCAGCTTGCCTCGCCCCCTGTTGAGAGCGGTGACGCTGTTCGGCGGCTTCACCGTCTGGAGCTTCCTCTCGATCGCCTGGGCCGACGCGAAAGGCGAAGCCTGGGACGGCGCCAACCGGACGCTGCTCCTCTTCACCGTCTACACGCTCTTCGCCTTGCTCCCCTGGCGGCCCCGCGATGCCGCGCTCCTGCTCGGCGCGCTCGCGACCGGGACTGCGGCGATCGGCAGCTCGGTCTTCCTCGCGGGCGCCGAGTCCGGTCTCAGCGAAGGCCGGTTCACCGATCCTGTCGGCTACGCGAATGCGAACGCCGCGCTCTTCCTCGCCGCGTTCTGGCCGGCCGCGGTGCTGGCCTCTCGGCGGGAGACGCCGTGGCCCGCGCGAGGGCTCTTGTTCGCCGTCTCGGGACTGCTCCTGGAGCTCGGCGTGCTCGCACAGAGCCGCGGTTCGCTGCCGGCCTTCGCTCTCGCACTCGTGCTCTACCTCGCGCTGGTGCCTGACCGGGCGCGGTCGCTGCTGACCCTGCTCACGATCGGCGTGGCGACGGCGCTCTCGGCCGGGCGACTGCTCGAGGTGTACCGCGCCGACCCCGGCAAGGAGCTGGAGCATGCTCTCGCCTCTGCGAAGACTGCTCTCGTCCTCACAGCCGTGTGCCTGGCCGCAGCGGGCGTTGCGATCGGCCTGCTCGAGCGGCGCCGAGCAAGCGCGCCGAGTGCGGCACCTCGGTTCCGTCGCCTCGTCGTCGCCTCAGTCTTCGTTGTTGGGCTGGCGGCCGCCGTCGCGATCGTCTCCGGCGGGCCGACGTCTCGCCTCGGCGACGGGCTCGCGAGCGGCCGCTATGACCTGTGGCGCGTCGCCGCGCTCGAGTTCGCGGACCACCCGGTCCAGGGAGTCGGCGCCGACAACTTCGCCGTCGGCTACGCACGCGAACGGAACAGTCATGAGGAGCCGCTATATCCGCACAGCATCGAGTTGAGGCTCCTCTCCCAGACCGGGCTCGTGGGAACCGGCCTCTTCGTCGGGTTCCTCGCCTTCGCGGTGGCTGCCGCTCTGCGGAGCCGCAGGATCGATCCGACGCGCGCTGCACTAGCCTCGGCAGGCCTCCTCGCCTTTTCCTACTGGTTCGTGCATGGGTCGATCGACTGGTTCTGGGAGGTTCCGGCCCTCGCGGCGCCGGCGCTCGCAGTGCTCGGGCTCGCCGGGGGCATGTCCCGCGCGGAGCCGATGCCGGCAGGCGGGCCGCGACGGCCGCGGCGGGCGATCATGGCCATAGCCGTCGCCGGCCTCGTCATTGCTTCGATCTCGCTTGCCCTGCCCTGGCTTGCGGCGCGGGACGTCGAGGCCGCGGTCGGACGATGGGAGAAGGATCCCGCCGGAGCATTCGACCGACTCGAGCGCGCTCGTCGGCTCAACGTGCTCAGCGGCCAGCCCGACATCGTCGCCGGAGCTCTCGCGCGACGCACAGGCGATCGCGAGCGGGCGACCGCGACCCTCCGCCGGGCGGTCGACCGCGCCCCGGACGACTGGTATGCCCACGCCGCGCTCGCGATCGTCGACCTCGAGGCGGGTCGACGAACTGCTGCTCTGGAGCACCTCAGGTACGCGCGGCGCCTGAATCCCCTCGAGCGGACGACACGCGAGCTGCTGGCGGTCGCTCTTCGCAGCGAACCGGTTCCGGCCTCGCTTGTCGAGCGACTGGACCGGCGGGCAGTGGCGTCGCCGCTCGGCCGCCGTCCGGTCGACTGCAGGCCGGTCCTCGGTCTCTCGGCCGTTTGCTCCGACCGGGAGGGGCAGCCGTGAACGGAGCCGCGCTTGCTCGCCGCAGACTCGCACCGCAGGACGCTCTTCTCGGCGTGGCGAGCGCTCTGGCCGCGTTCGGGCTCGCGCTCGTCCTCGCCGTCACGCTGGCCCGGCAGCCCCTACCGCTCGGTCTGGTGGTCCTCGCCGGCGCGGCGCTCGTGGGGACGCTTGCGCTCGCTCTCGTGCGGTACGACGCCGCCGTCGGGCTCGGCGTCGCGCTGCTCGGAGTCGTCGTTGTCGACCCAGCGCCCTCGGATCTCGTCTTCGTCGTCGTGATCGCGGTCGCAGCGGTGAGCGGGCGCTTCGATCTCGCCCGCGTTCCCAAGACCGTGATCGTGGCGATCGTCGTCTTCGCCGTCTTGAACCTGGTCTCGTCCGTCGAGGTGATCGACCCCGCGCGGGCAGCCGCCTTCTTCTCGATCACGCTCTACCTCGCGGTCTTCGCGCTTTGGCTGACGGGGTACGTCGTCTCGCCGAGACGGGCGCGCGTGATCGCGCGTGGCTATGTCTTCGCCGCGGTCACGGCGGCCGTGCTCGGCTCGCTGGCGCTGCTCGTGGCGTTCCCAGGCGCCCAGCTCCTGCTCGAGGACGGCCGGGTGCGCGGTTTCTTCCAGGACCCGAACGTCTATGGGCCATTCCTCGTGCCTGCGGCGCTGATCCTGATCGAGGAGTTGCTCGCACCGCGGGTCCTGCGCGCGAGCTGGCTGATCAAGGCGATCGCTCTGGCGGCACTCACGCTCGGCGTGCTCTTCTCGTTCTCGCGAGGTGCGTGGCTCAATCTTGCGCTCGGCGTGGTCGTGACGTTCGTCGTGCTCTCATTGCGACGCGGAGGGGCGCGCCGCGCGCTCGCGTTCCTGGGAGTCGGACTCTGCGTCGCGACACTCGTCGGCGGCGCTGTGGTGGCGAGCGGATCGTCCGACTTCCTCGCCGAGCGTGCGCGTCCGCAGAGCTACGACGCGGAGCGGTTCGGTGCCCAGGCGGTGGGGATCCACGCGGCCCAGCAGTATCCGCTCGGCGCCGGCCCCGGCCAGTTCGAGCAGATCGCGCCGATCTCGGCGCACAGCACGTACGTCCGGGTACTCGCGGAGCAGGGTCTGGGCGGACTCGTCACGCTGGCCGCGCTGTTGGTCTTCACGCTCGGCGTGGCTCTTCGGAATGCGCTCCTCGGACGCGATACGTACGGCATCGGCTCTGCCGCGCTACTCGGCGCCTGGTGCGGCATCCTCGCCAACAGCTTCTTCGTCGACACGCTGCACTGGCGGCATCTCTGGCTCGTCGCGGCGCTGATCTGGGCCGCGTCGATGCGACGGCGGACAGCCGCCGCGAGAGCGGCATGAGCAGGACGGGGCTACCGACCAGTGGCGATAGAAGTCGCGCGGGAGGCGTAGGCACGCGGCCCTCGGCTTCCGACCACGACCATCCCGAGCGCCTTGGCATCGACCTGCTCGAGCAGCTCGTGCAGTTCGACGGCGGCCTGCGGCGTCAAGCGGTCGGGGCGGGAGACGACGAGCATCCCGTCCACCCACTGGGCGAGCAGTTGGCCGTCGATCAGGTCGAGCAGCGGCGGCCCGTCGACGAGGACGTAGTCGTAGTCGCTCCGGCCGAGCTGGTCGAAGAACGTGACCAGTGCCCCGGTGGAGAGAAGCCGAACCGGACTGGCACTCGCCGTTCCGCTCGGCAGCACGTGCAGCTCTGCCGGTCCAAGACCTTCCGGAACCGGTCTGACCGCGCGTTCGATCAAGGTTTCGGCGCCGACGTGGCCGTTCTGGTGGAAGGCGTTCAGGACGTTGGCGAAGCCGGGGACGTTGCCAAGGCCGAACAGCTCGTCGAGAGTCGGCCGACGCAGGTTCGCGGACACGAGCAACGTCCGGTGCCCGGCCAGGGCCAGCGCCCGTCCGAGACCGGCCGTCACGTCGACTTCCCTTCGCCCGGCAACGCGCTCGTCACGAGCAGGACGTGTTGCGAACCGGCGGGCAGCCGGAACTCGAGCGCAGCGCGCAGACCGTCGTACGCCTCGTCTTCCGCCTCGCCTGCAGGCGGCTCCGGCACGCCGCCCTGAGAACGGTGTGGGGGCGGCACGGCGCCGAGAGACGGCAGGCCCGTCAGCTTGCTCAACTCGCGCGTTCCGCCCACCCGCGGCGCGAGTTGATCGCGCGCGAGGGCGGCGAGGATCGCCAGGAACGCCGCCGCGAAGAAGGCGAAGATCGTGTTCTGGAGTGGCCGCGGCGAGCTCGCAGCGACCGGCGGCCGCGCCGCCTGTGCAAGTTGCAGTTCCCGGCCGGCAGACGCCTCGCTGACGGTCAGCTCGTTGAGGCGCTGCTGAATCAGGCGAACCTCGGCCGCCGAGCCGGGTCGCGCCCGTGCCTGGCGGAGCGCATTCCGCAGCTGGCTGCGTGTCGCGGCGAGTTGTCGCCGCTCCTCGTCTTGCTGAATCGCCAGGAAGGCGTTCGCGACGGCGTTCGCGATCGAGGCCGCTCCCTTGGCGTCGTCGTCGCTCGCAACGATGTTCAGGATGTTCGAGTTCCGGTCCACCGAGGCCTGAACCTTGCCCTCGAGCGTGTCGGCGGACTCGCCGGGGAGTCGTCTCGCGGCCCGGTTGAGGACGACGGGAGTGACGAGGAGCGTCTGCAGCGTCGCGAGACGACGCTTCACCGTCTCGACGTCTCCCGATCCGAGAACGCCCCCCGTGTCGGACTTCACGATCTTTGCCGTTGCGCGATAGGTCTTGGGCAAGGTGAGCGACACGACGAGGACCGTCAGCGTGAGGGGTACCACGATGAGCGCGATCAGCCACGCTCCGCGTCGCAGCGCGCCCAGATAGCGCCTGACGTCGACCGGCTGATCGCCGTCGTCGGAGCCCCGGGATCCTCTCCCGAGCGAGTCGACGTACTCGGGCATGCCATTGACGATAGAACCGATTCGCAGCCGAAGCGAGTCCTCGTCGTCTCCAGCTTCGTGCTTCCCCACGCGGGCGGCGTCGAGCAATTCGTCGAAGCGGCACGCGGAATCCTGACGGCGCGGGGCTGCGGCGTTCGCGTCCTCGCCTGCCGGCTCCCGGGCGGGGACGCGACGGCGGACGCCACGGTGCCGACGCGCTTTCTCGGCACGTCGGGTTGGCCGCTGCCCGCCGGAGGCTGGCGGACGCTGTGGCGGGAGGTGCAGCAGGCAGACGTGGTGGTCGGCAACAACGCGCGCCATCCACTGCCGGTGCTCGCGGTTCTTGTCGCGCGCCTGCAGGCAAAGGGGGCGATCTTCGTCGTTCACGGCTCGGGCGAGGGCCCACAGACAGGGTCGGGTGCGTTCCGCCTCGCGCGCGCCGCGTTCCAGCGGACACTCGCGCGGCTTGCCGTACGGATCTCGCGGCCCGTCTCGGTCTCCCGTGCAGGAGTCGCGTCGATCCGGCGGATCTACGGTGTCGAAGCGAACTATCTCCCGTATCCGCTTCACGTACTTCCGCCCGTCGAAGACACGCCGCAGTTGAGCGCGCACGAGCCGGTGCGAGTCGTCTGGGTGGGCCGGCTCTATCCCGAAAAGGACCCGACGCTGGCCGTACGCGCACTCGAGAGGCTGCGCGAGGACCGGCAGGCGACGCTCGACGTCTACGGGGGCGGGATGCTGGAGTCCGAGCTTGCCGGTCTCGCGCGCTCGCGCCCCTGGCTGACGCTCCACGGAGCCCGCGGCTGGGACGAGATCCAGGAGGCCCAGGCGGCCGCACACCTCTGTCTCTCGACATCGGCCGCGGACAATGTCCAGGTCGCCGTGCTCGAGGCGCTCTCCCGCGGCATCCCAGTCGTTTCCACCCGCGTCGGAGACGCACCCAGCTACTACGCGACCGGACGGTTGGGCCGCTTCTGCGTTGCTGGCGCGGAGCCGGGTCCGATCGCGAGCGCGATCCTCGAGCTGTGTTCCTCGTATCCGAGCTACCGGGACGACTTCATCAGGAACGGGCAGCTTCTGACGGCGCAGCACGGGCAGGCTCCATCGGTGCTGGGGCGCCTGATCGACGATTCCGCCTTCCAGCCGAGGAAGCAGGCATGACCGGCGTGGCGGCTACGCGGACGCCGGGGCGAGTTCAGGACGGCATCCCTGTGACGGATGCGTTCGTTCGCGGTCCGGCCATGCTCTTCTGGGCACAGGTTTTGGGCAACGCGGGCCTCTTTGTCGCGCTGGTGGTCATCGCTCGCGCGCTGGGCCCCGTGGGTCGCGGAACGATCGCCTTCATCGCCGTCACCGCGATCCTGTCCGCGCGGGTAACGCGTCTGGGCGTGAGCGAAGCGACCATCGTGTTCGGTGCCCAGCGCCCGCAGCTCCGCCCATCCCTGCTCACCAATCTGGTGCTCTGGGTGACCGCGGCGGCGGTGGTGGCTGCAGCCGTCGTCTCTGTTGTTCTGCTGACCTCACCGTCGTGGCGACCGAACGGCATCGGCGATACCGAGCTCGCCATTCTGGCTCTGGGGATACTGACGTCCGCGCTCGTCGACGCCGGCTATTCATTCGTCCTCGGCTGCAGCCGCTTCGCGATCCACGCCGTGATCACCGTCGCGACGGCCTGGCTCTACGCGTTCGCGGTCGCGACGGTCTGGGTGACCGTGGATCTCACCGTCGCGCGGGCGGCGCTGATCTGGGTTGCGGTTCAGGCCTTCAAGGCGCTCGTGCTGCTGTGGGCGTCCGTGCGCACGAGCGGCGTTGGCCGTCCCGATCGGGCGCTGCTGCGCGAGTCGATCGGCTTTGGCATCCGCGCCTGGGTCGGGAGCTTGTCGGACGCCCTCAACGGCCGGATCGACCAGATCCTGATCGCCTTCATCGCAACCGAGGCGACACTCGGGGTCTACGCGGTCGCCGTCAATGCGTGGGAGATCCTGCTCTATCTCCCCGGCGCGGCTGCGACCGCCGTTCTGCCCTCCGTGGCTCGCGCAGATCGGACGATCCGGGTCGAGCAGGTGCTGAAGGCGTTCCGATCGGTTGCCCTCGTCACTCTGTCGGGGCTGGCCATCGCCGCGGTCGTCGGCCCGCCACTGCTCGTCGTCGTCTTCGGGGCACCGTTCGACGCCTCGATCGCGCCGTTCCTCTGGCTCCTACCCGGCACACTGGGGTACGTCGCGCTCGGCATCTTCTCGAGCGCCCTGGTCGCATCCTCGTCGCCCGGCCTCTCCTCATTGGGTACCGCTGGTCTCGCTCGGGGTCGGCATCGCCCTGGACATCGTCCTGATCCCGTCGTTCGGAGCCGAAGGGGCGGCGATCGCCTCGAGCGCCGCACTGCTCACAGGCGGAGCGACTGCCCTCGTCCTCTACCGGACCCGCGCATCGTTCGCACTCGGCGCACTGATCCGGCCCCGAGCCGGCGACCTGGATGTGCTGAAGGCACTTGCCGGACTGTTCTCCCACCGCCCGCGCCTCGCGGGGCGAGCATAAGACGAGCGCCGGTTCACTATCACCCCCAGAGGTCTAGACTCAAGGAACTTGGGCGGGATTGCAGGGCCGAGGCGATGCCGCAGCCGTCTCGGCCCTTCCTTTGGGCATGCGCGGAAGCGGCAAGGCAGAATCACCGGGCCGATGCACGCCACGTCCACGTCGATGAGTTAGAAACGTGCGATTCTGGAAGTGGCACGCGCTCGGTAACAGCTACCTCGTCGTCGAGGAGGGGATGGCGCCCGAGCTGGCGCGGCGGCTCTGCGACGTCCGCTACGGCATCGGCTCGGACGGCGTCGTCGAGGTGGTCGCCGCGAACGGAGCCCAGGCCGAGATCGTGATCTGGAACCCCGACGGCTCGGTCGCGGAGTTCTCCGGCAACGGGAGCCGGATCGCGGCGGCCTGGCTGAGCGCCCGGGCGGCGACGCCACAGGTGACGATCGGCGTCTCCGGCCGCACCTACCCGGCGGCGATCCGCGACGATGGCACGGTCGCGATGGGGGTCGGTGAGGTCGAGGTGGGGGAGACCGAGACGATCGAGCTCGGCGAGGAGCGGATCGAGCTCACCGCGGTCTCCGTCGGGAACCCGCACGCGGTCGTCCGGCTCGACGCGAGCCGCGACGACCTGCTCCGGCTCGGCCCGCTGATCGAGCACCACGAGCGCTTCCCTGAGCGGACGAACGTCCAGCTCGTCCGCGTCGACGGTCCGAACCAGCTGTCCGTGCTCGTCTGGGAGCGCGGAGCCGGTGAGACGAGCGCCTCGGGCTCGAGCGCGGTCGCGGCTGCGGCCGCGGCGGTCGCGAACGGCTGGTGCGAGAGCCCGGTCACCGTCCGCATGCCGGGCGGCGAGCTCGGGTCGAGTTCGACGACGGAGCGCGGATCACGCTCGTCGGCCCAGCCGAGGAGATCTGCTAGGGCGAGCTTCGCGCGCTAGACCGCGAGCTCGAACTCGCGCAGGGTCTCGTTCAGGCTCAGCCGTTCGTCGTGCGACTCCTTGCGCCAGCCGATGATCAGCGCGCAGTCGAGCTGATACGTCCCGGCGGGGAACTCCTTCGGACGCGTGCCCGGGACGACGACGGCGCGCGGCGGCACGGCGCCGCGGTGCTCGACGGGCTCCGTCGCCCGTGACGTCGATGATCGGAACGCTTGCGGTCAGGGAGACGTTCGCCGACAGCACCGCGCCGGCGCCGATGCGGACGCCCTCGGTGACGATGCAGCGTGAGCCGAGGAAGGCGCCGTCCTCGACGATCACGGGCGTGGCGTTCGGCGGCTCGAGCACGCCGCCGATGCCGACGCCGCCGGCGAGGTGAACGTCGGCGCCGATCTGGGCGCACGAGCCGACGGTCGCCCAGGTGTCCACCATCGTCCGCGGCCCGACCCAGGCGCCGATGTTGACGTAGCCCGGCATCAGCACCACTCCCTCGGAGAGGAAGCTGCCGTAGCGGGCGACGCCGGGCGGGACGATCCGGACGCCGTTCGGCGGCACCTTCAGCGGGATCTTGTCCTGGAAGGAGAAGGGGCCGACGGTCATCGGCTCGACCTTGCGGAGCCGGAAGTACTCGAGGATCGCCTCCTTGGCCTCGACGTCGACGACCCAGCCGTCGCCGTCGGGCGAGGCGATGCGGCGTTCGCCCTTGTCGAGCGCCTCGACGATCTCGAGCGCGAGCTCGGGCGTCACAACACGCGCTCCAGGATCCCGACGGCGCGGACGCACTCCTCCTCGGAGGGAACGAGCGCGACGCGGAAGTAGCCCTCGCCGGCGCTGCCGAGGTAGGAGCCGGGCGTGACCAGCACGCCGTCCTCGAGCAGCCGCTCGGCGAACGACTTCCGACGTCTCGCCCTCGGGAGCCTCGGCCCAGATGTACATCGTCGCCGCGCTGCCGGCGACGCGAATGCCCTTGCGCGCGAAGAGGTCGAGGAAGAGCGCCCGCTTGCGGCCGTAGCGCGCGCGGGTCTCGGCGACGTGCTCCTCGTCGCCCCAGGCGACCACCGACGCACGCTGGACGAACTCCTGTGGCGCGGTCCCGACGGTCGGCCGGAACGCCTTCAGCGCCGCGATCAGCTGTGGATCGCCGGCGGCGAAGCCGCTGCGGTAGCCCGTCATCGAGCTCCGCTTGGAGAGCGTGTTGAAGACGACGACGTTCGTCCGGTCTGCGAGCTGCAACGCCGAGGCCGGAGGCTCGTCGAACCAGAGCTCCGTGTACGCCTCGTCGGAGGCGACGACGAAGCCGTGCTCCCGCGCGAGCGCCGCCACACGCTCGTAGAAGGCGAGCGGCGCCGTGGCGGCGGTGGGGTTGTTCGGATAGTTGATCCAGAGGACGGCCAGCCGGGCCCAGGTCTCGTCGTCGATCGCGTCGAGGTCGGGCAGGAAGCCCTGCTCTTCCCGCAGCGGCAGCGCCAGCGGCCGCGCGTGCGCGAAGAGGGCGCCGCGCTCGTAGACCGGGTAGCCGGGGTCGGTGTAGGCGACCGTGTCGCGCGCCCCGTCCGCGTCGACGACGGCGAGCGCGAACGTGAAGATCGCCTCCTTGCTGCCGAGGGTCGGGATGATCTCCGTGTCCGGATCGAGCGCTCGTCCCGAAGCGGCTCTGCCGCCCAGGCCGCAATCGCCTCGCGCAGCTCCGGCAGTCCGACCGCGGCCGGGTAGCCCATCCGGTCGCGGAGCCCGTCGACCAGCGCCTGGCGGATCTTCGGATCGGTCGGCTCGCGCGGATCGCCGGTGCCGAAGTCGATCACCTCGATCCCGCGCGCCTCGACCCGGCGGGCCGCCTCGTTCAGGCGCACGAACGGGTAGGTCGTCTGCCGCTCGAGGATGGGGGAGACGGGCACGGCTAGACGCTACCCGTGACGAAGCGCCAGAGGGCCGTGAACGCCCGTTCCAGCGCCGCGATCTCGACCTGCTCGTCCCGCCGGTGCGCATAGCGGGTCGCACCCGGCCCGAAGTTGACGGCGTCGATGCCGCGGGAGGTGAAGTCGGCGACGTTCGTCCACGCCTGCTTCGGCTCGAGTGCGAGGTCGCCCGCTGCACGCAGGCGCTGCACCAGCGACGAGTCGGTGACGACGCGGGCAGGGGGCGAGTCGCCTGCGTGCTCGTACGTGGCGCCCTCGGGGAGGAGGCTGCGCAGGTAGGCGTCCGCGCTCGACGGTGAGCGGTCGGGCGCGTAGCGGAAGTTGACGTTCGCCACGACGCGATCCGGGATCACGTTCGTCGCGATGCCGCCCTCGATCCGCGTGATGCTCGCCACCTCGGTGAACGTGAGCCCGCCGATCTCGACCGGCCGCGGCTCGATCGAGGCGTACGCGCGCAGCCCGTCGAGCGCCTTCTCGATCGCGTTCTCCGCCGTCCACGGGCGCGCCGAGTGGCCGCTGACGCCGTGGAAGGAGATCGTCGCGTTCAGGTTGCCGAGGCAGCCGGCCTGGATCGTCGTGTCGGTCGGCTCGAGCAGGATTGCGAGCTCCGCCTCGTGGACGGCGCGAGAGTTGTCGAACAGGTGCGGCAACGGGCTGAACTCGGCCGGGAGCTCCTCCTTGCCGAACGCCAGCAGGGCGACGTCGACCTCTGGCTCGACGCCGCGCTCCTCGAGCTCCCGTGCGAGCTCGAGCATCACCGCCAGCCCGCCTTTCATGTCGCTCGCACCGAGCCCGATGACCGCGCCGTTCTCGATCCGCCCAGGCACGTTCTCCTGTGCGGGGACGGTGTCGTAGTGGCCCGCGAGCACCACCAGCGGCTTGCCTTCGCGCCGCGGCCGCATCCAGACGAACGCGTCGTCCGCCTCGTACTCGGGCTCGAACGACGCCGGCACGAGCGAGCGGACGTGCGCGGCGATCTCCGCCTCGTGCCGGCTCTCGGAGGGAATGTTCACGAGCTCGAGCGTGCGCTCGGCCAGCCGGGTCGCGAGGTCGGACATCGGCCGCAAGCGTGGCACAATCCCGGCAGTGACGACGCGGCAAAACCCAGGCTCGGGCGTCGAGCTCGAGCGCGGGCTCGTTCTCGCCGTGCTTCCACGCTCCGCCGACTCCGAGGAGGAGCTCGGCGAGCTGCGTGAGCTCGCCCGCACGGCCGGCGTCGAGCCGATCGCCGAGCTCGTCCAGCAGCGCGCGAACCCCGATCCGCGCACGTACGTCGGCAAGGGCAAGCTCGAGGAGCTGAAGCAGGCCTACGAGAACGCCCACGCCGAGGTGCTGATCGTCGACGACGAGCTCGAGCCGGCGCAGCAGAAGGCGCTCGAGAACGCCCTCACGGCGCGCGTCGTCGACCGCACGCAGCTGATCCTCGACATCTTCGCCCAGCACGCGACGAGCGCCGAGGGCAAGCTCCAGGTCGAGCTCGCGCAGCTCGAGTACAACCTGCCGCGAATGCGGGGCATGTGGCAGCACCTCGAGCGCCTCGGCGGCGGTACCGGCGCCCTCGGAGCCGGCGTCGGGACGCGCGGCCCCGGCGAGTCGCAGCTCGAGACCGACCGCCGGATCGCGCGGCGCAAGATCTCGCTGCTCCGCCGCCGGCTGAAGGAGGTCGGCAAGCACCGCGCGACGAGACGGAAGGAGCGGGAGGGCAGCGGCACCCCGACCGTCGCCCTCGCCGGCTACACCAACGTCGGCAAGTCGACGCTCCTGAATGCGCTCACCGGCGCGGACGTGAGCGTCGAGAACCGTCTCTTCGAGACGCTCGACCCGACCACGCGCGGTTTCGAGCACGAAGGCAAGCGCTACCTCGTCACCGACACGGTCGGCTTCATCCGGCGGCTGCCGACGCAGCTCGTCGAGGGCTTCGCGTCGACGCTCGAGGAGACGCTCGTCGCGGACCTCCTGCTGCACGTCGTCGACGCGTCCGAGGACGACGAGCGGCTCGAGGAGATGATCGGCGCCGTCGAGTCCGTCCTCCACGAGATCGGCGCAGACGACGTCCCGGTCGAGGTCGTGCTGAACAAGATCGACCAGGTCGACCCGCTCGGCCGGCGCCGGCTCTCGAACCGGTTCCCGGGCTCGCTGCAGATCTCGGCGACGACCGGGGAGGGGGTCGAGGAGCTGCGCGCCCGGATCGCGGCACTCTTCGCCGACCGCTACGAGGACGTGCGGCTGCTGCTGCCCTACGAGGAAGGCGGCAAGCTTGCCGAGCTGTACGCGCTCGGCGCACCGATCGACGAGCGCGAGGACTCGGAGGCAGGGGTGCTCGTGCGCGCCCGGCTGCCGCACAGAGAGGTGCGCCGCTTCGCGCGCTATCTCGTCGCCGACGCCGGCGAGAGCTCGGCGGCGGAGCGCGTGTGACGGAGCTGCCGGTCGCGCGGCTGCGCGACGACGCGATCCTCCCGGCACAGGCCTACGACGGTGACGCCGGGCTGGACCTCGCGGCCTGCGAGCACGCGCAGCTCGCACCGGGCGAGCGCGCGATCGTCGGAACCGGCGTCGCGGTCGCCATCCCCGACGGATATGCGGGACTGGTGGTGCCGCGCTCCGGTCTCGCAGCCCGTCATGGTCTGACGATTGTCAACGCGCCGGGGCTGATCGACAGCGGCTATCGCGGCGAGCTGAAGGTGATCCTCCTCAACACCGACCCGCGCGAGCCGTTCGTCGTCGAGCCGGGAATGCGGATCGCGCAGCTCGTGCTGGTCGAGGTCGCGTCCGTGCACCTGGTGGAAGTGGAGGAGCTGCCCGAGAGCGAGCGCGGCGCCGCCGGCTTCGGCTCCTCGGGAGTGGGGTCGAGCGCGACGTGATGCGGGCGGAGCCGCGGATCCGGGTCTCGGCGCTGCTGCGCTGGGGCGGCGGGGTGCTGCTCTGCCGGCACGAGAAGCGGGGCAAGTCCGTCTGGCTGCTGCCGGGCGGGGGCGTGCACTCCGGCGAGACGCTGATGGACGCGCTCGGCCGCGAGATCAGAGAGGAGGTGGGGATCGAGCCGCCGCCCTTCGAAGGGCCGATCGCCCTCGTCGACTCGATCGCGCCGAAGGGGGCGCTCGTGACGAAGCACGTGGTCCACATCATCTTCGCCGGCGACGTCAACGGCTCGCTCGAGTCGGTCACGTCGCAGGACGAGGCCGTGCGCGGGCATCGGCTGTTCGCGCTCGACGAGCTCGACGGCGTCGTCCTGCACCCGCCGATCCAGCGCTTTCTGCAGCGCTGGCAGTCGGGAGATCCGGCGGTCTATCTTGGTGCTCTATGGACCCCGTGAGGGACCTGCTCGGCCTCACCGCCGACTACGCGTCGCAGTTCATCGGCTCGCTCGACGAGCGGCCGGTCCGGCGCGCAGGCGTCGGTCGAGGAGCTGCGGGCCGCGCTCGGCGGCCCGCTGCCGGAGCACGCGACGGACGCGGCGCAGGTCGTCGCCGAGCTGATCGAGGCGGCCGAGCCGGGGATCATGGCGATGCCGTCGGGCCGCTTCTTCGGCTTCGTCATCGGCGGCGCGCTGCCGGTCTGCGCGTCGCAGCCGACTGGCTCACCTCGACCTGGGATCAGAACGCCGGCCTGATCGGACCGACGCCGAGTGCCGGCGTCGTCGAGGAGGTCGCGCTCGAATGGCTGCGGGAGCTGCTCCAGCTGCCCGACGGGCGTCTCGGCCGGCTTCGTGACCGGCTGCCAGATGGCGCACATGACGGCGCTGGCGGCGGCGCGGCACCGGGTCCTCGCAGCGGGCGGGCTGGGATCTCGCGCGGGACGGGCTCCAAGGCGCGCCGCGCATCCGCGTCGTCGTCGGGCGAGGAGCGGCACGTCACCGTCGATCGCGCCCTGCGCTACCTCGGGATCGGCAGCGCGCAGATCGAGGCCGTTCCGGCGGACGAGCAGGGGCGAATGCGGGTCGAGCTGCTGCCCGCGGCGCTTGCGGCGCGGGGATGGGCCGACGATCGTCTGCGCGCAGCTCGGGAACGTCAACACCGGCTCGTGCGACGACGTCACCGCGGTCGCGGACGCCGTCGAGGGCACCGGCGCCTGGCTGCACGTCGACGGCGCATTCGGCCTCTGGGCCGCCGCATCGCCGCGCTTCCGTCACCTCGCCGCCGGTGCCGAGCGCGCCGACTCGTGGGCGACGGACGCGCACAAGTGGCTGAACGTGCCCTACGACTCCGGCATCGCCTTCTGCGCCGATCCCGAGGCGCACCGAGCGGCGATGTCGCGTCGCGTGCGAGCTACCTCGAGCAGGCCGACACCGACGCTGCGCGGGATCAGATGGACTGGATACCCGGAGTTCTCCCGTCGTGCGCGCGGCTTCCCGATCTACGCGGCGATCCGCGCGCTCGGGCGAGATGGGATCGCCGCGATGGTCGACCGCTGCTGCGACCACGCCGCGCGCTTCGCCGAGCTGCTCGGCGCCGAGCCTGACGTCGAGATCCTGAACGAGGTCGTGCTCAATCAGGTGCTCGTCCGCTTCGGCGACGACGACGGGCTCACGGAGGCGACGGTGAAGGGCGTGCAGGAGGACGGGACGTGCTGGCTCTCCGGGACGGTCTGGCGGGGCAAAGCCGCGATGCGGATCTCGGTCTCGAACTGGCGCACGAGCGACGACGACGTCGAGCGCTCCGCCGGCGCGATCCTCGAAGCCGCTGCGAGGGTCGCCGCGCACGTGCGAGCCACGTGAGCGATGTCAACGACCTCTTCCGGCTCACGGCCGACTATGCGGCGCAGTTCCACGAGACGCTCGACGACCGACCCGTGCACGCGCAGGCCACGTTCGACGAGCTCGTCGAGGCACTCGGCGGCCCGCTCCCGGATGAGGGCGGGGAGGACGTCGACGTCGTCTCGGAGCTGATCGCCGCCGGCGAGCCCGGTGTCGTCGGCACGCAGACCGGGCGCTATTTCGGCTTCGTCATCGGCAGCGCGCTTCCCGGCCTCCGTCGCCGCGGACTGGCTCGCGACGGCGTGGGACCAGAACGGCTTCTCGGTCGTCGTGTCGCCGGCGGCCGCCGCGGTGGAGGCGGTGGCGGCCGGGTGGCTCGCCGAGCTGCTCGGGCTGCCGGATGGGATCGCCAGCGGCTTCGTCACCGGCGCCCAGGGTGCGAACACGACCGCGCTCGCCGCTGCGAGACAGCACGTCCTGGCGCAGGCGGACTGGGACGTCGCGCGGGACGGGCTGCACGGGGCGCCGCCGATCCGCGTGCTTGCCGGCGGAGAGCGTCACGTCACGATCGACCGTTCGCTTCGGCTGCTGGGCCTCGGCACCGGTGCGCTCGAGCTCGTCGCGGCGGACGGACAGGGGCGAATGCGTGCGGACGCGCTGCGCGAGGTGCTGGCTGGCTCGGCCGGCCCGGTGATCGTCTGTGCCCAGGCCGGGAACGTGAACACCGGAGCCGTTGACCCGATCGACGAGATTGCGGACGCGTGCGCGGCCGCCGGCGCCTGGCTCCACGTCGACGGCGCGTTCGGCCTCTGGGCGAGCGCGAGCCCGCGCTTCCGCCACCTGACCGTGGGCTGCGAGCGCGCCGACTCCTGGGCGACCGATGCGCACAAGTGGCTGAACGTCCCGTACGACTGCGGCATCGTCTTCTGCCGCCACCCGCAGGCACACGGCGACGCAATGGCCGTCGCCGCGAGCTACCTCCAGCGCGCCGATGGCCGCAGCCCGTCCGACTGGGTGCCCGAGTCGTCGCGGCGGGCGCGCGGGTTCGCAGTCTGGGCCGCTCTCCGCTCGCTGGGCCGCAACGGGGTCGCCGAGCTCGTCGACCGCTGCTGCGACCACGCGCAAGCCTTCGCAGAGCTTCTCGGCGCGGAGCCTGGGATCGAGATCCTCAACGACGTCGTCCTCAACCAGGTGCTCGTCCGCTTCGGCGACGACGACGAGACGACGCGTGAGGTCGTCCGCCGCGTCCAGGCCGACGGCACGTGCTGGCTCGGAGGAACGGACTGGCAGGGCCGCGCCGCGATGCGAATCTCTGTCTCGAGCTTCCGGACGACCCGGGAGGACGTCGAGCGCAGCGCGGCGGCGATCCTCGACGCCGCCGCAGCTGCTTCGTCGCTTGTCCGCTAGCCCGCGGGCGCCCCTGCCCAGGAGAGCGTGGAGTCGGGATTGACGACGAGGTACTGACCCGACCACCACGAGGTGACGATCGTGATATCGCCTTGCACGGTGTTCAGGTCGAACCCGAGACCGCCAGGGTCGTCGTCTGAAGCTTGTAAGAGGCGTTGCCCGACGCGTCCGCGAACGCCCGACCGACCTCCAGATACGTGCCGTTGAAGGGGACGGCGTCGCGCGTCGCCCAGAGGCGGTACTCCACACCCGGCGTCAGGTTCGTGAAGGAGAAGTCGAGGTTGTAGCGCCCTGCCTTGGCCTGGACGGCATTCATCTTGCCCTTGACCTGGGAGAACGCCGTCGCGTCGCCTCCGCAGAGGCCGTAGGTCGCGTATCCCTGAACAGCGCAGATCGACGTGAATGCATCGAACGCCGGCTTGGAGCCGTTCTGCTTGGTGATCGGCCCCGCCTGCGACGGGCCGGCGGCGACCCCCACGGCGATCGAGGCGGCGATCGCAGCGACGAGCGACATCAGCTTGACGTGCTTCATAGGTGACTCCTGCCTTCCCGATCGCGTGGCGAACCCTGAGAGCAGAGTTCCACCGGCCGACACCCGCCGCAACGGGCCGAACGGATAGATGTTCCTAGCCGTTCGAGGGCGTCAGAAACGGCCGCCGCGGTCTCTCGCGCGCTGCGCTGACACGGCGTGCGCCTCGGCCTCCAGCCGGTCCGGCAGCGGCTCGAGCGCGGGCGGCTCGCCGCCGGTCGCGTGCGCCAGCGCCTGGGAGAGCAGCCAGTCTGCGAGCCACGGGTTGCGCGGCAGCAGCGGCCCGTGCAGATACGTGCCGATCGCGCGGCCGACGCGGGCGCCCTCGTAGCCCGACTCGCCGTCGTTCCCGAAGCCGGCGACGACGCGCCCGAGCGGCTCCGCGCCGGGATCGAGCCGCGTCCGGCCGGCGTGGTTCTCGAAGCCGGCGATCGTCCGCCGCTCCCCCGGGACGAGCTCGGCCTCGAGCAGGACGTCGCCGATCATCCGCTTCTCGCCGGCGTAGGTCTCGTGCGGGAAGAGGCCGATGCCCGGCATCGAGTCGCCGTGGCGCCCCAGGTAGCCGCGGCCGAGGAGCTGATAGCCGCCGCAGACTGCAAGCAGCGCTGCACCGTCCGCGACGGCCCTCTCGATCGCAGGACCCTTGGCGACGAGGTCAGGGGAGATCAGGAGCTGCTCGCGATCCTGGCCGCCGCCGATGTAGAGCAGGTCCAGCTCATCGGGACGGACCGCGTCGCCGACGGAGATTCCCGTCACTTCGAGCTCGTGGCCGCGCAGCGCGGCCCGCCGGGCGAGCACCGCGATGTTGCCGCGATCGGCGTAGATGTTGAGGTACTCGGGATAGAGGTGGCCGACCCGGATCTTCATGTGCGCTCCCAGTACGGCTTCGACCAGCCGCGCTCGGCCACGATCCGCTGCAGCTCCAGCATCGCCGTGTAGGTGGGGAGGACGACGAGCTCGCCGGCGGGCGGCGTCAGCTCGAGCCCACGATCCAGCGCGCGCTCCAGCGAGGCTCGACGTCGAGCGCGTCCTCCGGCAGGCCGCCGTAGACGCAGCGGACGCCGAGCTCCGCCGCCCGGTCACCGGAGGCGATCAGCCGCTCGGTGCGGCCGAGCAACGGCTCGAAGTCGACGTCCCAGATCCACGACACGTCCTTCCCGTCCGCGATCGCGTCGTTCAACGCGACGACCAGGAGTGAGGGCGCGCCGCCCTCCAGCAAGGTGTGCACGACCTCGTTCGCTCCGGCGGGGTTCTTGATCAGCAGCACGAGCACCGTCTTGTCGCCCGCCGGGATTCGCTCGAAGCGCCCGAAGGCGGCGCCGAAGCGCTCCAGCCCGTCCCGGATCTCCTCGAGCGACGCGCCGAGCGCCTGCGCGAGCGCGGCGGCTCCGAGGGCGTTGTAGACGTTGTAGAGGCCAGGGAGCGGCAGCCGGAGCCGCGTCGACCCGGCTGGCGTCTCGAGCAGGAACGAGGCGGCGTGCAGACCGTCGAGCTCGATCTCGGTCGCACGCACCTGTAGCTCCGGCCGCGCGTGGCCGCAGGCGGGGCAGCGGTAGTCGCCCAGGTGCCCGACGTACGCGGCAGCGAACTCGTACGGCTGCCCGCAACGGACGCAGTAGCGCGAGTCGGCGGCGTGCTGAAGAGCGGGACGGGCGTGTCGCGGGTCGTCGATCCCGTAGGCGATCGCGTTCGAGCGCTCGCGCGCCAGGTCTCCGACCTGTGGATCGTCCCCGTTGACGACGAGCACGGTCTCCGCCGGCAAGCGCGGCCGTCGCTGCACGCCAGCGCTCGGCGATGTGCTCCAGTTCGCCGTAGCGATCGAGCTGATCGCGGAAGAGGTTGCCGAGCAGCACCGCCCTCGGCCGGACGCGGCGGACGACCTCCGGCAGCGCTCCCTCGTCGACCTCGAGCAGGCCGAGCTCGGCGTCACGCTCGGCGAGGAGGGTGGAGGCGACCCCGGAGACCAGGTTGGCCCCGGAGCGGTTCCAGGCGAGGCGGCGACCCGGCTCGAGGATCTCGGCAGCCATCGCCGTCGTCGTGGTCTTGCCGTTCGTCGCGGAGATGACAGCGGCGCCGTCGCGCAGGCGTGCCGCGAGCGCGTCGATCGCCCCCGGATCGAGCTTCCACAGCAGCTTGCCCGGCAGGGTCGTGCCGCCGCCTGCGCCGGCGATGCGGGACAGCTTCGAGGCCGCGCGCGCGGCCAGCGATTCGACGGCGAGGCGGGCGCTCATCAGGTGGCGAGCCTACCCGTCGGCCCGGGCCGTCGAGCCGCCGGATGCGAATCCCTCGATCGAGGGAACTTCCGCGGCCGTGCCCCGAAAGGGGGAGGAATCGCCCCATTTGCGCGCATACGTTTTGCGCGGTTCCACCAGCTGGCGCGGCGGCTTCATGCCCGGCTGAGCGATTTCATGCGGCCCGCGCCTGGCGCGGACAAGGGAGAACGATGGGAAGAAAGACAGGCGGCAACCCGGGAGACGTACGTAAGAGTGCGCTCTGGGGTTCCGGAAACCGCGGCGGCGAGCACCGCTCGAACGCCCTCTGGGGCAAGGGTGGGCGAGGCGCGATCGTCACGATGTTCGCGGTCCTCATGCTGTCCCTGGGTGCGGGCTCCGTCACCGGCCATACTGCGCCGGCCGTCGCTGCTTCGCTCCCGGCAACGTCCGTGGAGCCGGGTCTGCTCGAGCGTGCGCAGGCCAATCCGAGCGACAGGTTCCAGATCATCGTCCAGAGCGCAGTCAGCGCGAAGGCGGCCGAATCGGCGTTCAAGACCGTCGAGAGCCAGGACGACCAGCAGCTCGAGAACGACGAGAAGCTGGCCGATCAGGCTGAGAAGGCTGCGAACGAGCAGGCCTCGAAGTCCAAGCTGAGCGCGGTCGAAGGCACGGTGGAAGGCCGAGCGTGAGCGGTACCGGGCGGAGCGCGAGGCAGCCAAGCTGCTGCGCAAGTCGGCTCGCGGTGAGCTCGGCGAGAAGTTCGACTTCATCAACGGTGTCACGATCGAGATGTCGGGTCGCCGGCTGGCGAGGCTCGCCCGCGTCCCGGGTCTCATCATCACCGAGGACGTGCCGGTGCAGCTGCTCGACCTCAGCCCGACGTCGCTTTCGGCCAGCTCCAGTACACGTCGACGCAGCTGTGGGCGTACGAGTCGGGCGTCAGCTGCTCTGGTACGCGACGCCGTCGAAGATGCCGGCGATCGCGATCGTCGACTCGGGCATCGACGAGACCCTGCCCGACTTCCAAGGGACGCAAGATCGAGCAGTCAAGGTCTTCGTCACGCTCGGGCAAGACAAACGGCGCCCGCGACGGTCGCGGCCACGGCAGCTTCGTGGCCGGCATCGCGGCGGGCTCGGCAGCGGGTTACGCGGGCGTCGCGCCCGAACGCCCCGCTCGTCTCGCTCGACGTCATGGACGACTCCGGCTCCGGCCTGACGAGTGACGTGATCGCGGCGACGGAGTGGATCTTCAAGAACCACGACGCAGTACGACATCAAGGTCGCGAACTACTCGCTGCACGGCGGCGGCAAGGCCCGCTTCTACCAGGATCCGCTGAACCAGGCGGTCTCGAAGCTGTGGCATGCCGGCGTCGACGGTGATCGCGGCGGCCGGCAACTACGGCAAGGACGGTGCCCCGAGCGGCGTGCTCTTCGCTCCCGGCAACAACCCGTTCGTGGTCACGGTCGGAGCGGTCGACATCGGCGGCACGGCTCGCGTCGGCGACGACGATCGCGCTCCGTGGTCGGCCTACGGCCGGACGCAGGACGGCTTCTGGAAGCCCGAGATCTGCGCTCCAGGCCGGCTGATGGTCGGTCCGGTCCCGATGGGCTCCTCGCTCGCCGTGGAGAAGGCGAGCAAGATGCAGAGCCCCGGCTACATCGAGCTCTCCGGAACGTCGTTCTCGGCGCCGGTGATCTCGGGAATCGCGGCTCAGATCCTCGCCCGGAACCCGGACATGACGCCCGATCAGGTCAAGGGCGCGATCATGCGGCGGGCTCGGCCGGTCCCGATGGCCGAGAACCGCTCGTGCGGCGTCGGCCAGGTCAACGCGGTTCGCGCCGTGTACAACGCGACGACGTCGTCCAACCCGAACCAGGCGCTCGACCAGTTCCTCAAGGTCGACCCGTCGACGGGCCAGACGGTCTTCGACGCGGTCAGCTGGTCGGACGTGATCAAGGCGAACGTCTCCTGGGACGCGGTCTCGTGGAGCGATGTCTCCTGGAGCGACGTCTCCTGGGATGCGGTCTCGTGGAGCGATGTCTCCTGGAGCGACGTCTCCTGGAGCGACGTCTCCTGGAGCGACGTCTCCTGGGAGGACGCAGCCGGTGACCAGGGCACGGCGGATGGCAGTGGTGTACCGCTGACGCCGGCTCAGGAAGCTGCGGCGGCCCTGGATCCGGACCTGGCTCCTCTGCCTGGCCCCGGCGTTCCGGAGCTCCCGACGGTGGCGAATGCCACGGCGGACGACCACGGACCGCGGTGACGACCACAGCGGCGGACACGGCGGCGCAGCCGCCCGTCGTCTCAGCCCCGGCACTTCCCCTCCCGTAGCGCTGTGAGACAGCGGGCCGGCCGCGAGGCCGGCCCGCTCTCACCCTTTCGGGGGAACTCCGGGTCGTGCCTCGAACGGGGGATGCCCCTTCCCCATCTGCGGCATACCCTCCGAACCGGCCGATCCGGTCGGATGAGCTGCTTTCGATTCTCTGCGGCATCGAAGGAGACACGCGGCATGAAGGGCATAGGGCGAGCAGAGTGAGCGCGGTTCCACTCGAAGATGCGGTCGAGCGCGTAAGCAGTGTCGAGCGCAGCGCGAAGCTGCCGCCGAAGGCGCTCGCCTACTTCCTGTTCGTCGGCGCCGCCGCGCTCGCCGTCACGGTGCCGTTCCTCACCGAGCTCGACCGGAACACGGGCGATTGGCTCGAGTTCGTCGTTCTCGCCGTCAGTGTTGCGGTGGCGCAGTTCTTCGTCGTGCGGACGCCCGGCAACAAGAGCTACCACACGACCGGCGTCTTCCTGATCGCGGCGGCACTGCTCGTACAGCCGGCGCTGCTCGCCCTGATTCCGCTGATCCAGCACATTCCCGAGTGGCTGCGCAGCCGCGGGACGTGGTACGTGCAGTCCACCAACATCTTCGTCTTCACGATCGCGACGATGTCGGCGTGGGGGGCGGCACACGTCATCTCCGGTGCGGACGAGCCTGATCGCCTCCGACGACATCCGCTTCGCGCTCGCGGGCACCGCCGCCGCCGTCGTCCTCGTCGTGCTCAACTCGGCGCTGATCGCGCCCATGATCCGCCTGGTCCACGGCCATCCGATGCGACAGCTCTTCTCGTACCAGACGCTCTCGACCGAGTTCGTCTTCGCCGCCCTGGGCGTCATCCTCGCGGCGTTCTGGACGGGCAACCCCTGGCTCGTCCCGTTCGCGATCGCGCCGCTGTTGCTGATCCACCGGGCGCTCTCGGTGCCGCAGCTGCAGGCGGAGGCTCGCGTCGATCCGAAGACGGGCCTGTTCAACGCGCGCTACTTCGCGTCTGCGCTCTCGGAGGAGCTCGGGCGCGCACAGCGCTTCGAGCGGCCGCTCTCGCTGATCATGGCCGACCTCGATCTGCTCCGCGAGATCAACAACACCTACGGCCATCTCGCCGGCGACGCCGTCCTGAAGGGCATCGCCGAGGTCTTCCGCGCCGAGCTGCGGCAGTACGACGTTCCTGCCCGCTTCGGCGGCGAGGAGTTCTCGATCCTCCTGCCGGAGACACCGCCCGAGCAGGCGATGGAGATCGCCGAGCGGATCCGCCGTGCGGTCGCAGACAAGCTCTACGACGTCGAGACGTCGAGCGACCCGATCCGCGCCACCGTCTCGATCGGCGTCGCCGGCTACCCGAAGGACGCGCAGGATCCGAACGCGCTCATCCATCAGGCCGACCTCGCCGTCTACCGGGCGAAGCTCCAGGGCCGCAACCGCGTCCTCGGCGCCAGCTCGGAGCCGCTCCTGATGCCCGCTGACCGGACCCAGCGGCTCGTCGCCGTGCCCGAGGAAGGCGAACACCCGGAGCCCCTCGCACGCGTTGCCGACGCGCTGCCGCAGCAGGAGCGGCGGCACACGGCGCACACGACCACCGGCCCGCGGTTCCTCCAGCTTTCGCTGCGACTCGGCGTGCTCGTCGGGCTCGTCAGCTCGGTCGGCATCACCGCGGGCATCGTGGGCGCGATCTACGGAACCTCGACGGACATGATCGGGCTCCTCGCCGTGATCGCGCTCGTCAGCGTGGGGGAGGCGCTCGCGCTCGAGCTCGACGACGGCTCGATCTCGGTCAGCGCCGTCGGCGCGCTCGCGGGTGCCTCGCTCTTCGGGCCGAGGGCCGCCCTCGCAATCGCCGTGGCCATCTGCGTCGTCCAGTGGAGCGCACAGCGCCAGCAGATCCACCGCGTGCTCTTCAACATCGGCACGCTCACGCTCTCCTCGCTGGCGGCGTCCGCAATCTTCATGCTGGGCTTCGACAACGGGCTCGGCGAGCTCGTCACAGTCGCCGCCGGGCTCGTGGCCGGCGCGCTCTACTTCGCCGTCAACACCGGCCTGCTCTCGGTCGCCCTGGCGATGGAGGGCCGCGAGAACGTCTGGCGCGTCTGGCACGAGCGCTTCCTCTGGCTCCTGCCGCACTACGTCGTCTACGGCTTCATCGGCGGCGTGATCGCGATCGGCTACCACGCGGCCGGGCTGTACGCCCTCGCCGTCTTCGCGGTGCCGCTGCTGCTGATGCGCAAGACGCAGGAGGCCTATCTCTCGCACACCCGCAGGAGCGCGCAGAAGCTGCGCCAGGCGGCGGAGACGATCCATACCCAGAACGTCTCGCTCGAGCAGGCGAACCGGCTGCTCAAGGAGCGCTCGACCGCGGCGATGGAGAGCCTCTCGGCGACCGTCGACGCGCGCGACGCCTACACCGCCGGCCATTCGCGGCGGGTGCAGCAGCTCGCGCTGGCGATCGGCCGCGAGCTCGGGCTCTCGCAGGTCGAGCTCGACCTCCTCGGCCACGCGGCGCTCTTCCACGACATCGGCAAGCTCGCGATCCCGGACTCGATCCTGCTCAAGCCGGCCAGCCTCACGGAGGAGGAGTGGGCGTTGATGCAGCGCCACGCCGACGAGGGCGCGCGCATCATCGATCGTCTCGGCTTCCTCGGCGACGCCGTCCCGGCGATCCGCCATCACCACGAGCGCTTCGACGGCACCGGCTACCCCGACCGGCTCCGGCACGAGGAGATCCCGCTCGGCGCCCGCATCATCCACGTCGCCGACGCGCTCGACTCGATGCTGACGACCCGGATCTACCGCGCCGCCAGGCCGCTCGAGGAGGCGCTCGCCGAGCTCCGCGGCGCCGCCGGCACACAGTTCTGCCCGCGCTGCGTCGGCGCGCTCGAGCGGATCCTGCCGCTCGAGTCGCTCAAGGACGACGCTCCGGCGCGCCCGAAGCTGCTCGCGATCTAGCTCCCGTCAGCGGCCGCTTCGGCCATGTCCTGGGGACAGTCCCTGGGACGTGTCCTGTTCGGGCGTTATTGCAAATCGCTGCGGATGCTCTACACTGTTTGCATGGGACGATCCCGCCGCCACCCCGCGGTGGCAGGCATCGATCCGGAGGCGCTCGCGGCATTCCAGGCGGGGATCCGGAAGCGGTACACCGACGAGGAGATCCTGGCGCAGCTGAAGGACAGCGCCGAGCGGCTCGGTCGCTCGCCGACCATGCGCGAGTTCGCCGCCGACGCGCAGACGACGGTGCACCCGCAGACCGTGATCGAGCACTTCGGCAGCTGGAACGCGGCGAAACGGCAGGCGGGACTCGTGCCGCGACGGTTTGCCACCCGCGAGGAGCTGCTCGGGAGGCTGCGGGCGCTGGGCGAGGAGCTCGGGCGCACGCCGACGGCGCGCGACATCGACGCGCGCAAGGGCGCGATCCCCTCGAAGTCGCTCCTCTGGCACACGTTCGGCTCGCTGGCGCAGGCGCTCCGGGAGGCGGGATTCGACGTGCCGGTGGGGGAGGAGCGGCTGGAGCGGGCGGTCGAGCAGGGCGCCACGCTCGCGCGGACGCTCGGCCGGCTGCCGAAGATGGCCGACTGGGCCGCCGCCCGGCGTGCCGACGAGTCGCTGCTGACCGAGTGGCAGGTCTACCGGATGATCGACGTCCAGCCCGCCTGGGCCGCATTCCAGTTCCTCGTGCGCGAGCGGTTGCGCGAGGAGGGCGTCGAGGTCGCGCCCGACGGGTCGCTCGGCGCCGGCTAGGCGGCGAGAGCGATCGCGGCGAGCCGCTTGAGGCAGGACGCGCCCTCGTGCGGTGCGCGCACCGACGGCAGGATCGTCTCCTCGATGTAGGAGCGATCGGGCCGGAAGCGGTGGACGGCGGCGACGCGGCCGTCTTCGACCCGCAGCAGCATGCCTTCGTCGACCTCGCGCTTGCGCAGCGTCAGCCGCAGCGTCGACTCGAGCACCTCGAGCGCGTTGCGGGTCGACGCGAAGAAGAGCCCCTTGCTGCCGGTGCCGACCCAGAGCGGCCGGCCGACGGCGCGGGCGAGAAAGAGGGTGGAGGGGACGCGCTCGTCGAGCCAGGCGGTCGCCATCGCGCCGTGCAGCTCCTCGAGCGCCTCCGGGCTGCCCTGCGCGTGCTCGGCGAGGGCGAAGATCGCCTCGGAGTCGACCGTCATCTCGGGATGGGCGCGCTCGAAGCCGTAGTGGGCGAAGATCTCCTCGTCGTTGACGATGATCCCGTTGTGGATCCCGACGACGGAGCCGTGCCGGATCGGGTGGTTGTTCGCCTCGATCGTGGGATGGCCCTTGGTGTAGTCGCGTACGTGCACGAGTAGCTGCGTCGCGGCCGGGGGGACATGAACCTCGTCCAGCAGCTCGCTGGCGCCGGAGCGGCGCTTGTGCACCGTCACGGCGCTGCTCGAGCCGCGGTGGGCATAGCCGACGGCGTCCGCACCGCGCTCCGCGATGCCCGCCAGCAGCGCCTGCGCCGCGAGCGTCCGCTTGACGCTCGATTCGGGGCTCAGGCTATAGCCGGCAATTCCGCACATGGCTGGACAAATCCTAGGTCGCAGGTCGGCTGGAGAATTTCCAACTCGTGAAGGGTAGACGCCGCATGTTCGAACGAAGTTAGAGCTTTCACTGTAAGAGGTTTTCGACAGGTTTCAACGGATTCCTCAAGCCTTTGCTGTCAAAGGCCGATACGGATGCCAGATGGAGCCCAACGCCGCAGAGCCCGTCTTCCACGCCGTCCCCGAGCCCGCAGAGCCGCATCTCGAGCTTCTGCCCGGGCTCGAGCCGACCGACGCGCCCGAGCCGGAGGCAGAAGCCGCCGAGGCAGAGGACGCCGAAGCCGAGAGTGAGGACGAGGACGAGCCGGACGAGGTCGTCGCCGTCGCGGAGGCGACCCAGGACCCGCTCAAGCTCTACGTGCGCCAGATCGGTGACGGCCGGCTGTTGACGGCCGCCGAGGAGCGTGAGCTCGCCCGGCGCAAGGACGAGGGCGACGAGGCAGCCAAGAGCAAGCTGATCGAGTCGAACCTCCGGCTCGTGATGTCGATCACGCGCAACTACACGAAGGCCGGCGTGCCGCTGCTCGACCTGATCCAGGAGGGCAACCTCGGCCTGATCCGCGCGGTCGAGAAGTTCGACTACACGATGGGCTTCAAGCTCTCGACCTACGCGACGTGGTGGATCCGCCAGGCGGTCACCCGCGCGCTCGCAGAGCAGGGCCGGACGATCCGCCTGCCCGTCCACGTTGCGGAGCAGGTGCGGCGCGTGATGCGCGGCCGCCGAGTCCTCGCCCAGAAGCTGAACCGCGACCCGACCACCGACGAGATCGCGGTCGAGGCCGGGTTCACCCCCGAGCGCGTCCAGGAGCTGCTGGAGCTCGTTCAGGATCCCGTCAGCCTCGAGACCCCCGTCGGCGACGGCGAGAGCCTCTACGGCGACATGGTCGAGGACACCAAGACCGCAGGCCCCGACGTCGAGACGGCCGACCGGCTGCGCTCGACCGAGCTCGCGGCGGCACTCGACCGGCTCAACCCGCGCATGCGCCACGTGCTCGCCCAGCGCTTCGGCCTCGACGGCCAGATCCCGCAGACGCTCGAAGAGGTGGGGGCGGGGCTCGGCATCACCCGCGAGCGCGTTCGCCAGCTCGAGTCACGCGCCCTCCGCGAGCTGCGGATGGTCGCGCCCGGGCTCGAGTTCTACCTGCGCAGCTAGAGCGCGGCGCCGACCGATTCCAGCTCGCGCAGTGAGGCGAGCCGTTTCAGCGAGTCGAGCTCGATCTGCCGGACGCGCTCGCGCGTCAGCCCGAGCCGGCGGCCGATCTCCTCGAGCGTCTTCGGCTCGGCGTCGGTGAGGCCGTAGCGGAGGACGACGACCTGGCGCTCGCGCTCCGAAAGCGCTCCCAGCGCCTCCTTCAGCGCCTGGCTGCGCAGCGAGAGCTCGACCTGCTCCTCGGGCAGCGGGCCCTCACCGGCGACGAAGTCGCCGAAGACGGCGTCCTCGGTCTCGCCGACGGGCTGGTCGAGGCTCGTGGAGGCCCGCGCCGCCGCGCGCACCTCGATCGCCTGCTGCAACGGGAGGGAAGCCTCCTCGGCGATCTCCTCGAGCGTCGGCTCGCGGCCGAGCTGCGTCCAGAGCGTCCGCTCGGCGCGGTTCATCTTCTGCAGCCGCTCGACGATGTGAACCGGCATCCGGATCGTGCGGGCCTTGTCGGCCAGGGCGCGTGCAACCGCCTGACGGATCCACCACGTCGCGTACGTCGAGAACTTGAAGCCACGGCGCCAGTCGAACTTCTCGACGGCCCGGATCAGCCCGAGCGTCCCCTCCTGGATCAGGTCGAGGAAGGGAAGGCCCTGGTTGCGGTAGTTCTTCGCGATCGAGACGACGAGGCGCAGGTTCGACTGGATCATCAGCTGCTTCGCGCGCATGTCGCCCTTCTCGATCTTCTTCGCCAGCTCGACCTCCTGCGCGGCGGTGAGGAGCGCATGCCTGCCTGCCTCGCGCAGGAAGAGCTGCAGCGCGTCGGTCGTCGTCTCCTGGACGACGGCCGGGGCGGGTGCCGGCGGCGGCTCCTCTTCCTTCGGCTCGTCGACGACGACCTCGATCCCGCGGCGATCGAGCTCGCGGTAGAGGGCATCCTGCTCGAGTGCATCGAGCTCGTGCGTCTCGACGACGTCGGCGAGCTCGGCCGCCTTCAACGAGCCGCCCTGCTCGGCAGCGTCAAGAAGCTGCAGGAGCTCGTCGTTGCGAAGCAGGTGCTCGATGTCGACTGTCGTCATGGAGGCAAACGTACACCTACCCGGGAGCTTCTCGGTGCCAAACCACGCAGCCGGGATCAGATTCGGTGCTCGAGCACCGCGAGGAGCTCGCCGACGCGCTCGATGATCGCCTGCGCGCTCTCGATCTCGTCCGCGGAGAACGTGCGGTCGTCCTCGATGTAGATCTCGACGAGGCCCCAGCTCTGACCGTGCGAGCGGAGCGGCAGCATCAGCAGCGAGTCGAAGCCGAGACGCGCGAGCAAGGCGGCCTCGGCCGGGTCGGCACCGGGATCGGCCCGGCGGACGACGCGCGGCTCGCCGATCTGGATCACTTCCTGCGTCAGCGGGTAGTCGGTGACGAGGAAGAGCTCGAGCGGGTGCTCGCCGCCGTCGCGGCGGTAGCCGCTGAGCTCGACGAGCAGATCGCCGATCACGCGCGAGACCGATGCGAACGTCGCGTCGAGCAGCTCGACGAGCTCACCGCACGCGACGTGCAGCACGCGCGACACCGAGTGTTCGGCGCCGATCTTGTCGAGTGAGTCCGAGACGTCCGCAGGTGCCACAGACGCAGTATTAGCGGTTCTTGACCTCTGGCAAGCCGATGCACGAGAACCGGCGTTATGTCAAGTTGGCTCGGATCGCCTCATCCCCGTCGCGAGAACGATCCCGCAGACGACGACGGCGACCCCTGCCAGCTGCACCGCCGACGGGCTCTCGTCCACGAGCACGATCGCGAGCAGCACCGCGGCGACGGGCTGCAGCGTCAGCACGACCGAGCTGATCGCGGCCGGCGCGCGCGGCAACGCGGCGGCGATCAGGAGCCAGCCGAGCACCTGCGACGTCAGCGCGAGCGTCACCAGCCAGGCGAAGGACTCCCAGCCCGTCCGCAGCTCGAGATCGTTCAGCAGCCACCCCGCGACCAGGATCGCGACCGTGCTGGCGAGTGTCGCGTGGAAGAGCGCTCCGCCGGAGCGTCTGACATCGGACGAGCCGGCTCGAAGCGTGAGCAGGAAGCCCGCGTAGGCCACCGCGGTCAGCAACCCGAAGAGGACGCCGAGCGCGGGGTTGCTTCCGTACGCCCCCGCGCCGATGACGCCGGAGATCAGGACGACTCCGATCAGGACGACCGGCACGGCGGCCGCCACCCGCCCCGCCGGGCGCTCGGAGAGCAGCAGCCAGGCTGCGATCGGGACGAGCACGACCTGCACGTTGCCGAGCACCGTCCCCAGGCCGGCTCCGACCGCCGCGATCGAGTGATGCCAGAGGATCAGATCGGCGGCGAAGAAGCATCCTGCGAGCCACGCGAGCAGGCGCGCGTTGCGCTCACGCGACCCGTAGCGGCGCCGCTCGACGAGTGCGATCACGAGGAGCGCCGGCAACGCGTAGAAGCAGCGGTAGAAGGCAGCCGTCGACGGCGTCACGTCGGCGAGCCGGACCAGGATCCCGGAGAACGCAATGCACGCGGCCCCGGCAACGAGGAGCGGGATCGGCCGCGCGCTCAGAAGCCGGCCGAGCGCGCGCCCGTGATGATCAAGAGGATCACGATCGCCGCGGCGATCAGCCGGTACCAGACGAAGATCGAGTAGTCGTGCCGGCGGACGTAGCCGAGGAGCCAGTCGATCGCGAGCAGCCCGGCCCCCGCCGCCGCGAGCGTCCCGACGACGAACGGCCCCGTCGAGCCCGGCGGGAGGTCGCCGAGAACGACGTCCTGCAGCCCCTTCAGCAGAACCGCTCCGAGCACGATCGGCACGAGCAGGAAGAACGACGCGCGTGCGGCGGAGTCGCGGTCGAGCCCGAGGAACCGCCCGGCCGTGATCGTGATCCCCGACCTCGAGACGCCGGGCATGAGCGCGAGGCTCTGCGCGGCCCCGATCGCAAGTGCCTCGCTGACCCCGAGCCCATCCATCCCCCGCCGCTCCGGCTGCCGGTCTGCGAGCCAGAGCAGCCCAGCGAACACCACGAGGGCGATTGCGATCTGCCAGGGCTCGCCGAGATGCTCGGCGATCAGGTCCTCACCGAGGAAACCGACGATCGCCGCCGGGATCGTCGCGACGACCACGAACCACGCCACCCGCTCCTCTGCCGTCTCCACGCGGCGCGTTCGCAGCGTGTGCAGCCACGCCGTCAGGAGGCCGATCAGGTCGCGCCAGAAGTACGCGACGACCGCGACGAGCGTCCCCAGGTGGAGAGCGACGTCGAACGTCTGGTTGAAGGCATCGTGCTCCTTCAGGTACTCCCAGTCGCCGAGCCACGGCACGATGATCAGATGGCCCGAAGACGAGACCGGCAGCAGCTCGGTCAGGCCCTGGACGAGCCCCAGGATCAGCGCCTGCCAGTTCGGGAGCGCGTTCGGGTCGTCCCCCACTCCGAGCACCGTCAGGACGACCGCGGCCCCGATGGCCGTGCCCGCGACGGTCCAGACAGCTGCACGGCTCACGGCGGCATCCTACGGTCCGACCCGGCTCTCGGAGGCCCGAAGAAAAGTTGTCGCAATTTGCAGCAAACGTCCGCGCGGCGGTCTTGCTCCGCCGAACCGGCCCGGCTAGGTTCTCCTCTGCAGGGAGCACGGAGCGCGATTAGGTCGAATCCGAGCTCGAGGGCCGTACGCGCAAGCGGAAAGTCAGCGGGCTCGGTGGACGAAAGCGCCACCGGCTCCCTGAATTATTTCCTGGCAGTGGCGGCTCCTGCTACGCAGGCGCCGAGGAATCGGCTCGCGCCGATTCCTTCCACGCGTAAGATCCCTGAAGCTGCTCGGGCCAGACCGCGGTTGGCCATTCCGGTGGAGGCGCTCTCGTCTAGGATCGCGGCGATGCATCTGCGAATGCCGTCGATCGATCAGGGGGTTCAGGCCGGCGCCTGGGCCGTGTTCTTCTTCTTCCTGCTCTGGATCGGGATGCTTGCGGTCGGCGTCTCCCACGCGACGGCGTTCATCATGTCGCTCGTCTCTGCGGGCGCGATCTTTCTCTTCGTCCGCCTTCGCGGCGAAGACCGCCCGGGCGAGCGCGTCTAGCGCACCGTCGAGAGCGCGCGCACGAGCCGCAGCGCGAGCTCGCGGCCGAGCAGCGCCTCGAGGCGTGCGGCCGCCGTCGGACGCCGGCCGTCGTGGCTCGTCGAGCACGAAGCAGTGCTCGAGCAGGAGCTCCGAAGCAGCGGGCTTCGGGCGGTTGACGGCGGCGGCGTCCATCACGACTCCTATCGACAGGAGCCCGGCAGCCGCGTGATCCCCTGTGTCAGGGAATGAACCTCAGTCTTCCTTCCGTTCGGTGGTCGTCACGGCCGTCCGCTCGGGATAGCCGTTCGCGTCGGCCTCGCGGCGCGTGTCGCCCACGGCCACCGGCGGCGGCGTGTCGCGGTCCGCAGTCAGCGGCGCATCGGTGTCGCGAGCGACGGGCTCCTCAGCGACGACCTCACGGCGCGGACCTGCCGTGTCGAACGAGAAGCCGAACGTGAGCCCGATCCCGAACGCGACCGCCGGCAGGATGTTGCCGAGGTCGTTGACGACGCCGAAGATGCTGAGGTCGCGCGACCAGTTCGACGTGTTCATCCAGTTGGCCGGCTGGCGCGCCAGCAGCACCCACCCGCCGGCGACGAGCACGGGCAGGAAGCCGATCAGGAAGACGCCGAGCGAGAACCGGGGCCAGCCCCACTTCGTCCAGCCGCCGAGGATCTGCGAGAGCGCCATCGTCAGCCCCGCCGCGGCGATCAGGCCGTACGTCGACCAGTACTCCGAGTTCGTCTGGGTACCGATCTGGGTTGCGAACCAGAGCAGGATGCCTGCGACCACCGCCCCGGCGAGAGTTGAGATTCCACGTGTGATTCCGATCATCACTGCCTCCGTTCGAGGGTCGATCGCCGGGATCGTCCCGGCTGCCTCTACAACGGAGGAAGGCCTAGTTCAGGTGCAGGCGGCGCTCGTCGAAGCGCGACGAATCGAGCTCGGAGCGGAACGCCTCGACCGTCCGGAGCGCGTCGTCGACGAAGACATGGTCGACGACGCCGATCCTGTCGTCGTTCGCGAACGGGAGGTCGACGTGCGCCTGCGAGACGAGATTGACCGAGAGCGCCTCGCACACCGGGCAGCGGACTGCGAGCCCGATCCAGCGCTCGCCGGGCGCGACGGCGACGAACGAGGACGGGAAGACCGGCCGGGGGCGTCCCTCCGGGTAGCAGTAGAAGCTCCACGGCCACTCCCCCGCCTGCAGGTGCGCCGCCGCGGTCTCGCGCAGCTCCGTGGCGCTGTCGACGACGCGGGACGTCATCAGGTCGACGAACGCGCCGGCCTGCCCGCCCAGCGGCGCCCAGTCGAGATCCTCGTGCGAGACGAGGCCGGGATGCTCCTCGCCGCAGCTGCAGTCGAAGCGCACCTCGTAGACCGCCGGATGCGTCGCGCCGGGCAGGCGCTCGAGCAGCCTGAACGACGAGAGCGCCACATGGGCCTGCTCCCGCCGAGGACACGCGAACGTGTACCGGGCCGTGAGCGCGTCGTACATCGTGGGAATGCTTATCGACCGGCCGGACGGCCCGACGGACACCTTTCAGGGTGACTGGGCCGTCAGTACTGGATCAGCGACTCGACGTCGTAGCCGGTCAGCTTGTCGCGGCCGTTCAGGAACGTGAGCTCGACGACGAAAAGCAGGCCGACGACCTCGCCGCCGAGCTGCTCGACGAGCTCCGTCTTCGCGCGGGCCGTGCCGCCGGTCGCCAGGACGTCGTCGTGAACGATCACGCGCGTCCCCTTCGAGATCGCATCCGCGTGCACCTGGAGCCTGTCGGTGCCGTACTCGAGGTCATAGGTCGCCTCGACCGTCTTCCACGGAAGCTTGCCCGGCTTGCGCGCCGGCACGAAACCACAGCCGAGCCGGTCGGCGAGCGCGCCGCCGAAGATGAAGCCGCGCGCCTCGGCGCCGAGGATGATGTCCGGCTGCCGCGGTCGCGCCAGGTCGGCGAGCCGGTCGATCGTCTCGCGGAAGTAGGTCGCGTCGGCGACCAGCGGCATCAGGTCTTTGAAGACGATCCCCGGCTTGGGGAAGTCCGGCACGTCGCGGACACGGTCACGCAGGTCGAGTGCTGCCCCGGAGCTCACGGCTGCGAGCCTACCGCTCCGCCAGCTGGCGCAGCTCGCGCCAGAAGAGCAGCTGCGAGAGCTCCTGCGACGCGTCGGCGAGCGACTGCAGGTCGTCGAGGCCCGCCTTGCGCCGCTCGGGGTTGCGGGAGCGGAGTGCCGGCGCAACGAGCTGCTCGAGCAGGCTGGCCTCGCGGCCCGCCGAGTTCTTGAAGGTGCGGAGATGGCGGGCGTCGATCCCGAACTGCGCCAGCCGCCCGCAGGCGGCGGCGATGTCTGCATCGCCCTCCCGGTAGAGCCGCTCTCCGCCTTCGACCCGAGGTGAGAGCAGGCCGTACTCCTCGAGGGCGCGCGCGAGCGCCTGGTCGATGCCGGCGCGCTCGCAGAGCTCACCGAGGTCGAGCTCGGGCTCGCGGTCGCCGAGACCTGCCGGGCGGCTGCGCTTCCGCGCTGCGCCGGCGCCCGAGGCGAGCTCCTGCCGGATCACGCGCAGCGGCAAGAACTCGTCGCGCTGCAGGCGCAGGATCGTCTCCAACCGCTCGACGTCGTCCTCGCTGAAGAGCCGGTACCCCCCACGCGTGCGCTTCGGCGTCAGCAGGCCCTGGTCCTCGAGGTAGCGGATCTTCGAGATCGAGATGTCCGGGAACTCGGGCTGCAGCCGCGCGCAGACCGCGCCGATCGTGTGCAGGCGCTGCTGCTCGGGCTGACGGCGCTCTGTGGCTGCGGTGGTCATCGTCTCAGGAAGGTCAGCCGGTACTTGCCGATCTGGACCTCGTCGTCGTCCTCGAGCTCGGCCGACTCGATCCGCTTCTTGTTGACGAAGGTGCCGTTGAGGCTGCCGAGGTCGCTGATCGTGAACGTCTCCCCGTCGCGCAGCAGCTCGGCGTGCTTGCGCGAGACGGTGACGTCGTCGAGGAAGACGTCGCACTCGGGCGAGCGGCCGATCAGCGTGCGCTCGCCGGAGGGGAAGAAGCTCTCCCCCGCCCTGCCGCCGCCGGCGCGGACGACCAGCGCCGGCCCCTTGCCGCCGATGTCCTGCAGCGCCGCCTCGGGATCCTCGGCGATCTCCTCGGGTGTGAAGGTCATGGTCTGCTCACCCGACTCGCCTTTCTCCAGGCGCGCGCCGCAGCGCGAGCAGTAGTTGGAGGCCTCCGGGTTCTGGAAGCCACACTCGCCACAGTAGACGTGGCTCAATGCCTACACGCCCTCGTCGGTCTGGGGCGCGCTCCGCGAGGAGAGGATGTCGGTCAGCGCCTCGACGTCGACGTCGGAGACGCCCTTGCCCTTCAGCCGCGCCGTGCGCTCCGCGCGGAGGATGTCGATGCGCCCCTGGAGCAGGCGGCGGCGGAACGACACCTCGTTCTCCTCCTCCGTCAGCTCGTCGATGAGCGTCTTCAGGTCGTCGTCGGAGAGCGTGGCGAGATCGGGAAGCGATTCCATGACACCTTTCGGGTGGATGACTCAGCGATCAGTAAAGCAGCACGAGCGCGGAGGGGTCAACCTCAGCTTGAGGCTTCTACAGACGTTCGCGTCGAGTCGGCGTCTCCCTGCATGATCTCCTCCACGAGCTCGCGCAGCTCGTGTTCGAGCTCCTCGGAGGCCTCCGTCGTCTCGCCCTCGGCGTAGAGGTGGACGAGCGGCTCGTCCGGGTCGGGCAGCACCTGCGACCAGCCGCGGGCGTCGATCAGCTTGATCCCGTCGGTGAGGTCGACGTCGCGGCCGGCGAGGCGCTCGTTGAGGACGCGCATGACGACGCCCTTCTTCGCCCACGGGCACGCGAGGCGGCGATGGATCAGCGTCGGCGCCGGCAGCTCCGCGACCAGCTCCGAGAGCGGCCGTCCCGTCGGCGCCATCAGCTCGAGCAGCTTCGCGAGGCTTGCGATCGCGTCGTACGCCGGCAGGAACTGCGGGAAGACGTAGCCGCCGCCGACCGCGCCGGCGAAGACGACCCCCTCCTCCGAGGCCGCTTTGGTCAGGTCGGTGAGCGAGTTCGGCGTGCGAACGATCTCGAGCCCGTCGCCGGCCAGCTCTTCGACCTTGTTCGTCACCGTGACCGGGAACGCGATCTTGCCTTTGACGCCACGGTCGGCGAGCAGGCGGACGTAGAGCAGGAGCGTCTGGTCGACCGGGACCTCGTGGCCCTGGTCGTCGACGAGATAGAGCCGCTCCCCGGACTGGTCGAAGACTGCGCCGAGGTCGGCGCCGATCGCCGTCACGAGCCGCTTCGTATGCCCGATCGCCTGTGCCAGCGACTCGCGCTCGCCCAGCTCCTCGGCGAAGAAGCCATGCGCCGAGATCGCCTCCACGCCGAGCGGCCCGACGACGAGCGGGAGCACGAACGAGGCCGCCGAGTAGCCGTAGTCGACGACGATCCGGTAGTGGCGCGCGCGGATCTCCTCCGCGTCGAGCGACTGGAGCAGATCCTGGGCGTAGCTCTCGCGGACCCGGGCCGGGTACGACACCGAGCCGACGCCGCCCGCGGCGACGCGCCGGAGCTCCTGGCGCGTGAAGTTCTTCTCGATCTCCTTCTGCAGCCCGGACGTGAGCAGGATCCCGGGCGGCTCGTAGATGCGGATGAAGATGGCCTCAGGATCCAGATGGCTCGAGCCGACGTGCACTGCCGCGGCGAAGGCCTGCGTCTTCAAGACGTGCCGGCTCACCGCCGGCGGCGACACGCGCAGGTCTGCGACGTCGACGCCGGACGCGTTCAGGCCCGAGATCATCGCCCGCTTGATCATCCGGCACCCCGGTGCCGAGTCGCGGCTCGCGACGACGCGCGCGCCGCGCTTGAGCGCCGTGCCGAGCGCGGTCGCGAGACGCGCAGCCGTCTCGGGCGTGAGGTCGACGTTGACGAGACCGGAGACCCCGTCCTTGCCGAACAGGCGCGACGACGCACGCGTCTCCCAGATCAGGTTCTCGTAGACCTGCGAGCCGGTCTCGACCTCCTTGTACGGGTAGATGCGGACGTGCGGCGCGATGTTCGACTCGGATCCGATCGTGACCTCGTCCCCGATCGCCGCGCCCTCCTGGATCCGCACGTGGTCGCGGATGTCGCACGCGCGCCCGAGGATCGCGCCCTCGATCAGGGCGCTGCGCCCCACGTGCGTCGCCGCGTCGATCACGGAGCGCGTCGTCCGCGCGCGCTCGCGCAGGGTGACGCCGTTCGAGAGCACGGTGTACGGCCCGATCGAGGCGTCGCGCGTGATCCGGCAGTGGTTGCCGATGAACGCCGGGCCCTCGATCTCCTCGACGTCGTGGATGTCGGCCCCCTCGCCGATCCAGACGTTGCCGCGCAGCCGCACTCCCTCGATGTTGAGGCGGACGGTCTCGTCGAGCGCGTCGAAGTTCGCCTGCCGGTACTGGTCGAGATTGCCGATGTCCTGCCAGTAGCCCTCCATCACGTGCCCGTAGATCGGGCGGCCCATCTCGAGCAGGAGCGGGAAGAGCTCTTTCGAGAAGTCGTACGGCCCGTCGGCCGGGATGTGGGTCAGCACCTCGGGCTCGAGCACGTAGATGCCGGTGTTGATCGTGTCCGAGAAGACCTGCCCCCAGGACGGCTTCTCGAGGAAGCGCTCGACCTTGCCGTCGTCGTCGGTGACGACGATCCCGAACTCGAGCGGGTTGTCGACCGACTTGAGCCCGATCGTGACGGCGGCGCCCGTCTCCTTGTGCCGGTCGACGAGCGCGCCGAGGTCGACGTCGCAGAGCGCGTCGCCGGAGATGACGAGGAACGTGTCGTCGAGCTTCTCGCTCGCCAGCCGGACCGAGCCGGCCGTCCCGAGCGGCAGCTCCTCGACCGAGTACTCGATGTTGACGCCGAGCGACTCGCCGTCGCCGAAGTAGCTGCGGATCGCCTGCGGCATGAACGCGAGCGTGACGACGACCTCGTCCATGCCGTGGGTGCGCAGCAGCTCGACGATGTGCTCGATACACGGCTTGCCGACGATCGGGACCATCGGCTTGGGCTGGTTCGAGGTGAGCGGACGAAGCCGTGTCCCCTCCCCACCCGCCATCACGACGGCCTTCACGCCGCCACCTCACGACGCGCCTTGACGACGTATTGCGCAGCGGCGACGAGCGCCATCCCGAGCCCGATCCAGAAGAGCCAGAGCGGCCACTCGGTGCTGTGTCCGACGACGAGCAGGATCCCGAGCGACAGATAGAGGATCCAGGTCGCCGCCTTGCCGAGCGTGCTCACGGACAGTTCGACGCCCTTGGGCATCAAGAGCCTGTAGCCGCCGACGAGGATGACGTCACGCAGGACGATGATCAGCGCGCCGTACCAGGGCAGCTTGTCGTCGAGCCAGAGCAGGATCGCGGCCGCATCGAGCATCAGCCGATCGGCGAGCGGATCGGCGAGCTTGCCGAAGCGCGACTCGACGTGCCAGCGCCGTGCGAGGAAGCCGTCGAGCTGGTCGGTGACACCGGCGATGAGGAAGATCCAGCCCGCCGCCCAGCTCGAGCCGTCCGACTGGACGAAGACGACGATGAAGAGCGGGATCAGGGCGAGCCGCAGCACCGTGAGCGCGTTCGGCAGTTGCGCGAGCGGTGCCGAGACTGCGCGGGAGGCGGCCATTGCCGAAGGATACGGCGCGGCGGGTGTCAGGAGGGCGACGGGAAGCGGACGACGAGCTGCTCGACGTGAGTTGCGATCGAGCGCCGCGCCCAGAGGATGAACCCGGTCAGCGAGAAGACGAAGCCGATACCGCCGAGCGCGAGTGACCAGCCGGTGCCGAGGCCGAGCCCGAGGGCGGCGATCCCGACGATCGCTCCCGCGACCGCCGAGTCGACGACGGCGACGACGCCCGGTATGGACAGGAACGGCTGCAGGAGGGACGGTCGCTGCGGCATCGCGAACGAGCTTTGCATCATTCCCTTCTCGTCGTCGTAGTGGCTGGTGACGAAGTACGGCTCGAGCGCCGGCGCCAGCTCGAGGTAGGCATTTCTGATCCGGTTCATGCCCTGGATCCAGACCGCGTCCTCGTAGTTGTTCTGCCCGAGCCGGGCGACGGTCGAGACGCCGAGGAAGTACACCACCGGCAGCAGCACGAGCGCGAAGGCCACGAAACCGTCGCCGAAATCCGTCGCCTGACCGACGAGCGCGAGTGCGATCACGGAGCCTGAGAGCGCCGCGATGAAGATCGAGGCCCGGCTCATCGCCTCTGTGTAGCCGAGGCTGCGCGCCGCCAGCAGGCTCCAGTGCTCCGTCATCAGAATCTGGAGCGCGTGCGGGCTGTCGAGGCCGCCGGGCGGGCCGGCGTGCGTCGGGACGACGCGCGTGGAATCGGGCTCGAGCACGGGAAGAGCGAGCAGTCTACGCTCCGGCGCATGCCGGAATCGCTGACCTTGCCGGGCTTCGTCAACGCACACACGCACACGTTTCAGCGTGCGTTGCGCGGCCGGGCCGGTGGCGGCGACTTCTGGGCGTGGCGGGAGCTGATGCTCGCCGAGGCGGAGCGGCAGACGCCGGCCACGGTGCGCGAGCTCTACGCGCTCACCTACTCCGAGATGACGAACGCGGGCTACACCGCGGTCGGCGAGTTCCACTACCTCGGCGTCGACGAGGCACGAGCGGCCGCGGAGGCCGCCGCGGAGGCGGGAATCGAGCTCGTGCTCCTCCTCGCCGCGTACGCGCGGGGCGGGCTGCCGCGGATGCGCCAGGCATCCTCATCCGAGTATCTCGCCCAGCTGGAATCGCTGCGAGACGATGGCGTCCGGGTCGGTCTCGCCCCCCACTCCGTGCGTGCGTGCCCGCGCGACTGGCTCGAGGAGATCGGCCGCTATGCGGCGGCCGAGCGTCTGCCGCTGCACATCCACGCGTGCGAGCAGCCGCGCGAGATCGAGGAGTGCATCGCCGAGCACGGCTGCCGCCCGATCGAGCTGCTCGACCGCACCGGGTGCCTCGGCCCGCACGTCACGGTCGTGCACGCGACGCACGCCGACGGCGCCGAGCTCGACCTGCTCGCGGCGAGCGGGACGACTGTCTGCGCCTGCCTGACGACCGAGGCCGACCTCGCGGACGGCTTTCTCCCGGCCGCACGGATCGAGCACCGCGGCATCCCGCTCTCGATCGGATCGGACTCGAACGTCCGGATCGACCCGTTGGAGGAGCTGCGGGAGCTCGAGGGGATCGCGCGCCGTCAGACAGGGAGACGCGGTGTCTTCTCGGCCGAGCGCCTGCTTTGCTTCGGGGCCGACGAGGGGGCGCGGTCGCTGGGCCTCGAGTCCTGGCCCGAGATCGAAGTCGATCTCGAGCACGAGTCGCTGCGAGGCGTCGAAGCGGGAGATGTGTTCGACGCGCTCGTCTCGAGCTGCTGCGCCGACGTGCTCAGCCGCGGGTGAGCCGGCCCACCCAGTACGCCGTGCGATCGAGATACGCGGTCTCGGCCGCAGCCCCGTACAGGCCCCACGCGCCGTCGTACGACTCGTAGCCGCTCCGGTTGCCGCGAGCCGGCTCGATCTGCGTGCCCTCGTGCCACTCGTTGTAGCTCGTGACCGTGACCAGGTCCGCCCGCCCTCGAACGGCTCCGCGCCACATCCCGTCGTAGCGGGCGCCGTCGCGACGCGGCTTCACCCTCAGGTCGGCCGTCGCGCGCCGGGCGTCGTAGCCGGGACCGACGGACGGCGCGCAGAGAAGGTGCAGGCGCCGCGCCTGGCGGCAGAGGCGCGGGAAGAGGCCGCCGTCGAAGAGCAGAACGTCGTAGGTGTAGAGCCCGTCGAAGTGGCCCGCCGCCGCCCGGCCGGCCAGGTTCGTGTTCGCGAAGACGCGGACACCCTCCACCCGCGAGTTCATCTCGGCCCACTCGGCGTCGGGGAGCTGGGCGGATGCCCAGATATAGACATCCGTTATTCCGAGCCCGCGCAGGTAGGCGATGTCGGCCTCGGTCGAGGCGACCGTGCGGCCCCGGTACGGCTCGATGTGCGCAGCGACCGACAACCCGTGCCGCCGAGCGGCCCCGAGCAGCTGCGGCAGCCGTCGGTCCTCCCGCGAGTCGCGCCCCCACCAGGAGGTGATCACGACCCCGATTCCGGCGCTCGCGATCTCCGCCATCTGCGCGTCGACGACGAGCGCATCGGCGGACGAGTACACGCCGCGCACCGGGAAGAAGCTCGACGCCACGTCCGTCGGCGGCTGCACCCCGCCCTGCTGCCAGTGCAGGTAGCGCCCGTCGTTCTTCGGGGTCGCGAACCAGGGGTAGTAGAAGATCCCGACCCGCGCCGACGGCGCCGCCGCTCTCGGCTCGAGCTGGTTCGAGATTCCAGCCGCAGGCCAGGCACACGCGGCCAGGACGAGGACAAGGGCTAGCCGCAGGAGCCTCAACGTCGGCGGATCCTACTGGCCCAATCGGCCGATTTCTACTCCTTTCTGAGGGATATTTCGCGTGCCGCCGTCGCGCGGGAAAGGATCGAAGGCTCGTCGAGCCTCTTACCAGGTATGAGGCCGTTGCCGCTGGGGTGGTTCTTGGTCGCCGTCTGGGCGGTTGTCTGCGTGCTGATCGCGCTCGCGATCGCGATCATGGCCGTCACCGTCCTGAGCTAGGGCGCCGAGACTCGCGGATCGACCCATTTGCGTCATGACGTCGGCCCCCAGGCGGTCGGTACCCTCGATGACAAGGGCGTGAGCGGCCTCGTCCTTCCGCGAAGGGCTCGCGTTCACGTATGCCCCCACGTGCGTGGACGCGGGCCTTCGCTCGGACGTCCCTGGCCTTGCGGATGTCGCAGCGCAATCCGCAGCCGTTCCACGTCTTGCCGGGTGCTCACGCAAGATCATGAGAACATCTGTTCGTGACCGCTCAAGGATCGTCTCTTGCCCGCTACCGACGCGCGCTCGAACGCCGACACATCTTCGGCGCCGAGGTCGCCGCGAAGGAGATGGCGTTCCTGTCACTGCGGGACGCGCTTGGCTTGCTCGCTCTGTACGCCGCCGAGGACTCACCGAAGTACGGCAAAGCGGCGACGCGGTGGCTCGGGCGGCTCTCGCTCGAGTCGGACGATCTTTCGATGGACGACGTGCAGCTCGCTGCGGCCGCGCTACAAGCGCTCCCCAGACGTCCTGACTCGGCCCTGCGCGTCCTGACTGACTTGAGCCGCTTCCGGATCGTGGAGGACGATGAGCTCCTTCGCCGGCACGTCGTCTGGCTGGTCGCTGTTCTCCATCTCGCCCTGCATTTCCGCGATGCGTTCCGCGCTGACGCCATCGAAGGACACGACTCGTGCGAAAGGCATAACGGCCTCCTTCATTGCGGGTTCCGCCGACTCTAAGGTTGCCGCTCAACCCCTGTTCCTGCAAGTGAAGAACTCGGGTTCGCGGCGGCTACGCGCACGCCCGGTTAGGGCCAATGCTCTTTCAACCCGCGTTCGCGAGAGGCCCACGCTAGGTTGATGACCATGGGACGAACTGTGTATTGGATGAACGTGTCGATCGACGGCTACATCGAGCGCGCGGCGGGCGAGCACGGCGCCGATGGGTTGGAAGCAGCGCCGGGCTGGAGTTCGGATCGACCAGCAGCTGCACGAGCACTTCAACCAGCAGGCACGTGGCCTGGCGTTGATGGTCGAGGGGCGCGTCGTCTACGAGATGATGGAGTCGGCCTGGCCGGCTGCGGCAACCGACGACTCGCTGCCCGGTTTCCTGCAGGAGTTCGGGCGCATCTGGACCGCGGCGCCCAAGGTGCTCGTCTCGCGCACGAGAACGAGCGCCGGCCACAACACTCGCGTCGTTGGCGGAGACAATGCGATCGAACAGCTTGCCGAGATACGAGCCGACACCGACGGCGCCATCGGTGTCGGCGGCGCCACGCTCGCCACGGCACTGCTGCAGGCGGGGCTGCTCGACGAGCTGCTGCTGTACGTGCACCCCGCCGTGTTGGGCGCGGGACGCCCGTTATTCGATGACCTCTCCGAACCACTGCTGTGCGACCTTCTCGACACGGCGGACTTCGCGAATGGGGTGACGATGCGGCGATACGCTGTGCAGGGCGCCGGTGCTTGAGCTCGGCTCGGATGTCGAGCGGATGCCTCACCATCTCTTCCCCGCGTGTGCCGCCGGCTCAAGTCTGCCCGCGTCGGCCTAAACGGCGGCAGGCTGAAAGCGCTGCCGCGACCGGAGAGCGGGCGGAACATCCCTCCGCCCCGCACCAGTCAAGAGACCTGTTCAGCTACCGAGCAGAACAGCGAGCGCGGCCGGCAGTAGTCGTCAGTTCGCCCATCGCTGCCGCTGCCGGTACGGTCGCCGCTGTCGCAACGAACACAGCAGGGTGCTGAACCGAAGCTGCTTGCGTGTTTCACCGCAGTTCCTCTCTCCTCCCGGAAAGCGAGCCTGGCCGCCAGGCTCGTTGCTGCGAAACGGTCTCACTCCCTTGTGCTGAGTCGACAGAGGTCGCTGCGGACAGGCCGCGCTACGAAAGAGGGCCAACGAAAAGAACGCTGAGATGCGACAGGCGCGGAACCTGGCCCCCACCAGCTTTCCGCGCCTGCGTCGCCTTGCCACGTTTCGTGTTCATAGCGCGTGCGGTGTCACGTTGCAATAGCAACTTGGATCGACCCCGCTCGAAGAGGAGCCTGGCCGAGCTTGACGGCCGGGGGCCGCTGCCGTCTGAGCCCGCGAACTACGGGACGGCGCTCCCTGCGCTGCAAGGAACTGTGGCACCTGGTGCCGGACGCGGTCGACCGCGGCCACGCGCGAACATCCTCGCCGCGCTCGCGGATCCGCCCGAAGGGCTCGCCGAGCTACGCGGCGTGGTCATGAAACGAGCACGAGCGAGGCAACGGACGCGGCTCGACCCCTGAGCCTCATGACTACGATCATCGCAGTCCGTTTACGACCCGTCGGCGCGACCCACGTCGGCGGCTTGGCTCCATGCCTCGCGGAACCGGTCGCGATAGAACGCCCAGAGAATCGGGCCGACGATGAGCAGCACGACCTCATCGACGGGACCTGGGATGGGCAGCACTCCGAACGCGACGAGTCCACGCAGCGGCTTCGGGATGCGACCGTCGCGGGCGAGTATCTTGACCGCCTCGATCACCCGGCGCGGAGCACGAAGCATCGCCTGCAACTGTAGCCCGCTCGAGTGGCAGCAACGCGAAGAGCTCGACTGACCGTTTCAAGCAATCCCTCTCGTGGCATAGAAGGTGCTGACGCGACGCTTAGTGCGGCGCTCTGGGGGACACTTTCGAGGATCGGGCGCTGGGATGGGGGTCTCTGCGGCGCGCTCGATCCTCACCCCCGACAAGCGCGCTTCGTCGGACAGGTGCAGACCTCGGCAACGGGGGTCGTGCATTCCGAGGCCTGCTCGCGTGCGCCTCATGGAGCTCGCACCGAATGCCACCGGAGTCCCGTTCGAGGTCCTACGACGAGGACACAGCGAGGTCGCTAGCTGTCGAGATCTAGAGCGCGTACTCGCCTGGGCCAGCGTCCCTCTCGCCTGAGCCAGCAGGTCAGTTCCGGTCGCCGCCGAGCCGTTTGGCCCACTCGTGGCCCAAACTACGCCGACCCCAAGAGTCGAAAACCCCGCGTTAGCAGGGCTTTCACTTGATCGGGGCGCCGAGATTCGAACTCGGGACCTCTAGTCCCCCAGACTAGCGCGCTAACCAGGCTGCGCCACGCCCCGCGACGCTGCGCACGGTAGCACTGCCGCAGCCGCTTCTTGACGTTCAATGAGTTATCCGACTACGGCCAGACGATGTATTCAGCAGCGACGGCTGACTGCGGACAGAACGCCGGCTCGAAGCTGCAGCCCTCTTCTGCGCCCACTGCGTCACCGCTGGCCCACGCCCGATCAGGAGGCTGCAATGGCTCTACCTGGCAGCGTTAGTCGCCAGACCACCAGTCGCGCCGGCCATCGACGTCTTCGCGCCGGGCCTCGCCGAGACTGGGCGCGCCGATGACGAGGATCTCGAGGCCCTCCGGCCCGGCCTCGTAGCCTCGCCACGTACCGGGCGGGACGCGCACCGCGTCCCACTCCTTGAGCTCGAGGATCTCGTCGTCGACCTTCATCCGCCCGCTCCCGCGCACGACCACGTACACCTCCTCCTGCGTCTTGTGCGTGTGGCCGTACGGAAAGCGATAGCCGGGCGGGACGCGCTGGTAGCTCAGGCCGGATTTCTCGAGTTCGAGCGCCTCGGTCGCCAGGCGGAACTCCAGATCCGGTGCGCCGTCGAACCTGGACCCGACGTCCTCCAGATCCTCCTTCAGGTTCCTGATCGTGAACGGCACGGCGCAAATCCTATGGCACCGCGCGGGACGTGCAGTCGCGCTCACGACTACGCCACCCGCCGCGCGGCCGGCGCGGACGTCACCGGTCTTCGGCGAGCCGCACGGCGATCAGCTTTCTCACGAGCGTCTCTGGAAGCGGCTGGTCGACCGCGAAGTGAAGGGCGCTCTTCGTCATCGTGTAACCCTCGAGCTCATCGGCCAGCTGCGACAGGACCGAGCCGCTGAACGGCAGATAACTCAGGTGGTCGCGAAATGCGGCAAAGCCTGCGACGGTCCTACCGCTCACCCGGAAGGCAGGCACACGGTAGGAGATGACCTGTTCAGCCTCGGGCACGATCTCGAGGATCGTGCGGCGAAGCGTCTGAAGTGTTCCGCGCTTCGGCTCCTCCAGCCCGCTCAGGTACGCATCGACGTCACCGGTGGCCACCGGGCGGATTCTAGGCGCGTGTCCCTAGTCCGATTGGCTTGCTTCCGGGCTGGGCGAGAACAGCTTCCAGTGCCCCTCGGAGACGACCTCGACGGCGCCATCGGTCACTTTGACGGCGGTCTGATCGTCGATCGCGTACGCCGGCACCGGTATCCCGGCGGCCCATCGTTCGATGTTGGCCAGGGAAGTGTCCGGCATGTCCTCGCGCTCCAGGTGCGGAAACAACGAGAAATCAACCAGCCCCAGCGCTCTATCGCTGCTCGTGAGCGGCTCGCTGTCGTCGTAGGTCTCTCCTCCGAAGTCGGGAGTCGCGACCATGGCCCCGCCGCTCGTGCCGACGTAGACCGTCTCGTGGCGCAGCGACGGCAAGAGGTCGGCCAGTCCGGACTGCCGCATCCAGTAGCACAGATACAAGGGACTGCCGCCCCAGACCAGCAGAGCGTCAGCCTCCTGGACCTCAGGAATCCAATGCTCTTCCTTGATGCTGGGCAGAGCGGTCAGCTCCAGCACTCCCAACGACTTCCAACCCAATTCGCACATGGGGCTGGGGGCTGATCCGCTGATGAACCGGTAGATGTGTGAACGTCCGCCGGGGAAGGGCTGCAGCCCGGTGGGAATACAGAGGGCGCTCGATTCGCCAATCGGTTTACCCAGGAGGTCGACCAGTGCGTTGTCGATGGTCTTGTTGGTGATGCCGGCGGACGTGAGCAGAAACCTCATGGGTGCTCCTTCGCTCGCGGTGTAGGCGTGGTGCGTCCCTCAGAGAGACTCAGCAGAAGCGCACAAGTCATCGTTCGCCGCAGCGGGCCAGAGGTCTCCGCCGCCCGGTCGATCGAGCGCTCGCCCGGAGCTAGTCCTCGCCTTCCCAGTACTCGACGGCAGGCCCGGGCCTCGCGAACATGATGTCTTCGTCGTCGACGCCCTTGACGAGGAGCTTTCCGGTGTCGAGGTACTCGATGATCTCGCCGCCGATCATCGAGGAGAGCATGAGTACGCGAACAGGCGAGTCTGTTCGGTTGATGATCTGATGCGCACCGTCCTTGCCCCGCGGAAAGCAGGCGACGTCACCCTCCTTCAACACCTGCTCACCCTCCGGCGTGCGCAGCGTCGGCTCGCCGCGGAGCACGAGCACCCATTCCTCGTTCAGGTGGTGCGCGTGGTAGGGCCAGAGCCTGTCGCCAGGCTCGACCTCGGACATGGTCGCGCCGATCAGCTCGCCGCCGATGCGTTGGCCCACAAGGGCGCCCTTGACGCGCCAGCCCTCGCGATCCCTCGTCCCGTCCCACTCGTCGCTGTTGAGGTTGAACGTCTTCATTCGATACACGCATCCGACCTGCGCCCGAGAAGTCTAAGCCCTGGCACGATCTCCGCTGGTTACGGCAGCAGGGATCGATTCCCATGACGAGGGAGATGACGTGCCTCGGACCGGATTCATCGACCACATCGGCATTGGCGTTCCGGATCTCGGCGCAGCCAAGCAGTACTACGACGAGCTCATGTCCGTCCTCGGCCTCCGCGAGTGGTTCGACACCGGCCCTGGAGGGCCGCTCAACTACGGGCCTGACGGCGGTCAGGGCGCGCAGCTCTTCTTCTACCAAGCAGAGGAGCCGGCGACCTACTCACGCCACCAGACGGGTCTGCATCACCTCGCATTCCTGGTGGAGAGCCGCGCGGTCGTTCGAGAAGCACACGAGTGGGCTCGTGCACGCGACGCCACCATCCTCGACGAGCCCAGCGAGTTCCCCCAGTACGGGCCCGACTGCTTTGCGACCTACTGGCTCGATCCTCATGGGATCAAGCTCGAGGCGGTCTGCCACACCCCCGAGGAGAGCTGAGGCAGCCGCCGGCTCGTCTGGAGGGGGAGCGGCGGCGGGCTTCGGGCTTGGCCGGCCGCCGCTCCGTTCGGGCTCGGCGGGTCAAGGCGAGCCCGTGCGCTTCACGCCGTCAAAGCGCTTCGCACCTACGCTTTCAGACTCGAGGGCCTGAGTGGGTTGCGCGCTTGTGAACACCGGGTGGGATTGAGGTGAAGGCGCCGCTCAGCGGTCGAGCTTGCGGAGGACCTTCGGCGGGACGAGCCAGCGCAGGCGGCCCCGCCCTGGCTCGACAGGGCCTGCGAAGGAGAGCCACAGCACACCGCCCTTCTTGAACTCGATCTCCAACGCCTCCTCGCTGCCGGTGCAGAGGAGCGACGTCAGCCTGGAGAGATGAGGCTCGTGCCCGACGAGGGCGACTGAGCGCGCCGCCTGTCGCCGCAGCACCCCGAGCGCCGCCGACGGCGGCTGACCGACTTCGAGCTCGCGGCACTCCTCGGGCGCCGGCCAGCCGGCCTCGTCGTGAAGCAACTGCGCGGTCTGCCAGGAGCGCGCGATAGCCGCTCGAGAGCACCAGGTCGACGGTCGGGACGATCCGACGCAGGCCGCGTGCTGCCTCGCGAAAGCGGGCTGTGCCCTCGTCGGTCAGCGGACGTTCGGTGTCGTCGGGCCAGCGGCCCGGGTCCGCGTGTGACGCGAACGCGTGACGGACGAGGTACAGCGCCCAGCCCGCCGTCGGAAGCAGCCACGCCCTGCGGCCGCGTCAGGCCGCGCCGACGCGCTGGCGGTCCTTGGCGAAGAACTCGAGCGCGGTTCGGGTCTTCGTCTGCTGCTCGCCCTCGAGGTTCACACCTTTCGACGCAAGAAAACCGCGAGTCTCGGCGGCCACGTCGAAGGCCTCCTGCGGCAGACACTTGGTCGAGAGCTCGAGGATCCGTGACCCATCCGGATAGAGCCACATCTCGACGACCATCTTCCGCCCGAAGCCTTCCGGTGCGTACTTCAGCTTGAGGACGAAGATCGGGCCGAGAATCGAGAGGTCGTCGAGCCCGATCCCATCCGGGGCATGCGCCTCGAACAGCGCCCGCTGCTCCTTCGAGAACAGCTTGCGAAGCGGTCGCTTTCCGCTCACCGCCCGGTGGACATTGCCCGTCACCGGCACACCCTTCATCGACCCGGAGCAGACGAAGCCGCTCGGCGATGCATCGACCTCGATCGAGAAGGACTGCGCTTTTCGAATCGACCGCGACAGCTCCGACGGCACCACCGGCCGCAGCTTCACGACCGAGTCGTCACCCTTCTTCTGCGAGCGCCTGGCACGTACGACGAGACCGCTCTGGTCGAGTGAGAGCTCCGGCGTGTCGAGGAAGAACACCTGACGGATCTCCGCCTGCAGCGGGTCGAGGCCGAGCGCCTGAACCGTCGAACGCTGGTCCTCCTCGGGAACGGTCAGCTTCAACTCGACGCTGTCCGCGCCTTCGATCAGCGCGTGGAGCTCCTCGCGCTCCTCGTCGCTCAACAAGGGACCTGGCACTTCGACCGGTGCCGCCATGGCCCGCTCCCTTCTCGATAGAGGTCAGTTCAGGATGAGCCGCTCGACGCTCGGCTGCCTCGTCCGAAGCGGGTGATTCAGGCGACGAGCCGCACGCGCTCGCCCTCACGCTCCAGCGCGAAGCCTTCCCGCTCGAGCTCTTCGAGCCACTCGTTGGGGAACGTCGTCACGGCGGAGAGATCGTCGCGATCGTGCCAGCGCCCGTCGCCCAGCAGCTGCACGACTGCCGGAAAGGTGTGCTCACGAGTGTGGGTCTTCTCGTCCATCGACTCCTCTCAGGGGCATCTGGCCTGCGGGGCAGCGAAGTCTGTCAGACCTCGTCCTGCTTGTCAAGCAAAGAACCTGCACCTGGGCCTGATCCCGCACCGTCGGCTAGTTGTCGAAAGAGCGAACGAGGTTCACCATGGAGTGCCTGATGCGGCATCCGTCTTGCCATGCTCGCGCTCTCGCTCGTCCTCCTGGGCGCGCTGGTCGCCGGAGCGAACGCGCGGACCCGGCCCTCGGCCGAGCCGACCGTCGGCTGCGACCGGATCGTCCTGCGCGCCCGCTCCGGTGCGGTGGACGGCTTCCGCGTCCTGCTCGGCGCCGTCTCGGTTCCCGGCGCCCGTCACCTCGACCACGGCTCGACGACGACGCGCGACCCGCACTGGCGCTACTACCGCAACGCCGGCATCGCCATTCGCGCCGGCACCTCGCTGGTGAGCGTCAGCGTCCCCGAGGGCTGGCGCGATCGAGTTGCGATCTCGTGGGGCAACAGCCCGGCCACGAGCACGCTGCGCTTCGCGCCGTGCGGCGGCTCGCCCGCCGGGCTGTGGAACTCGTACTCCGGCGGCTTCCACCTGCGAGCGAAGGGCGACTGCGTGCCACTGCTCGTCACCGTCGGCGGGATGAGCACGACCGTGCGGGTCGGCGTCGGCCGTGCCTGCGGCGAACGCGCCTAGGTCGCGATCTCGATTCGCCGGGCGGCGTCTGCCATCCTTCGCTCGTGGAGGGGGGCGCAAACCGGTTCCACCGCTTGCAGGCCGTCACGGACGCCGCACTCTCGTATGACAGCACCGAGGGGCCGGGCGACATGCTCGACAGCACGCGCGCACTCCTCTCCGCCGACACCTGCTCGATCCTGCTGCTCGACGAGGAGCGCCACGAGCTCTTCGCCTACGCGGCCGTCGGGATCGAGGAGGAGCTGCAGCCGCGCTTCCGCATCCCGGTCGGCAAAGGGTTCGCCGGACGGGTCGCCGCGGAGCTGCGGCCCGTCGTGCTCCCCGACGTGGAGCACGCGGACGTGCTCAACCCACTGATCCGCCGCAGGGGGATCGCGAGCCTGGTCGGTGTCCCGCTGGTCGTCGACGGCAGGCCGATCGGTGTCATCCACGTGGGCACGCTGGAGCAGCGCGACTTCAGCAGGGACGATGTGGAGCTGCTCCAGCAGGCGGCCGACCGTGTTGCGATCGGGCTCTCCCACGCGCAGGCGCTCGACGCGGAGCGGGCGGCGCGGCGTGCGGGTCGAGCACGTGCAGGCGATCATCGACGCCGGTCTCGCCCATCTCGAGCTCGACGCGCTGCTCGCCGAGCTCCTCGAACGGATCCGCACGATCCTCAGCGTCGATACGGTCGCCGTCCTCCTCGTCGACCCCGAGCGGCGCGAGCTCGTCGCCCGCGCGGCGGTCGGCCTCGAGGAGGAGGTGGAGCAGGGCGTCCGGATCCCGCTGGGGAAGGGCTTCGCCGGCCGGATCGCGGCCGAGGGCCGGCCGATCGGGTTGCCCGACGTCGATCACGCCGACGTGCTCAATCCCCTGCTCCGGATCAAGGGCGTCAAGTCCCTGCTCGGCGTCCCGCTCGCCGTCCGCGAGCACATCACCGGCGTGCTCCACGTCGGGACGCTGACCCCGCGGCTCTTCACGCGCGACGAGACGGAGCTGCTGCAGCTCGTCGCGGAACGGCTCGCGGTCGCGATCGAGAAGGCGCGCGTCCACGACGAGATGATCGCCCTCGACGAGCTGAAGCTGAGCTTCGTCGCCGTCGCGTCGCACGAGCTGCGAACGCCCGACGACCGCGGTCTACGGGATCCTGACGACGCTCCGAGAGCGGGGCGACACGCTCGGCGAGGACGTGCGCCGCCAGCTCGAGCAGACGGCCTGGGAGCAGGCCGACCGGATGCGGCGCCTGATCGAGCAGCTGCTCGACCTGTCGCGGCTCGACGCGCACTCGGTCACGATCGATCCTCAGCCCCTCGTCCTGCGCCAGGTGCTGGAAGAGGTCGCCGAGGCGACCGCACCGGGCACGGTCGACATCGACGTCGATCCCGGGGTGGCGGTGATCGCCGATCCGCTCGTCCTCGACCGCGTCGTCTCCAATCTCGTCGCGAACGCCTCGCGCTACGGCAAGCCGCCGATCCGCGTCGAGGCGAGCCAGCGAGACCAGTTCATCCGGATCCTCGTCTCGGACGCCGGTGACGGCGTTCCCGACGAGCTCGTGCCGAGGCTCTTCGACCGGTTCGAGCGCGGCACGAGCGGACAGGGAAGCGGCCTCGGCCTCGCGATCGCGAAGGCGTACGCCAACGCCCACGGCGGCGACCTGCTCTACACCCCGAACGACGGCGGCGCCTGTTTCGAGCTGATCCTCCCGCGCGGCTAGGCCGACCGCACCGCGAGGCGCTTGTAAAGGCGGTCGACGAGCTCGGGCATCTCTTCGAGCCGGTCGGCGATGACGCGGAGGCGGTACTCGCGGAAGTGCTCGGGCTCGACGCCGAGCGCCGTCGCCAGGCGCGCGACGACGTCCTTCGACGGCACGGGGCGATTGCCGTGGACGAGGTGGTTGAGGTAGCCGGCCGAGAGGCCGGTCTTGGCAGCGAGACCCCGGTACGTCAGCCCCGTCTCCCCCATCAGACGCTCAATGGTGCGCCCGAAGTCCTCCTCGCTGTACTTCCGCTTGCGAGCCATCAACCAGCGACTACCCGTTTTGCGACGTCTAAACGCGCAATCCGGGATTCGTCGCCGCTGGTGCGGTCTTTCAGGTCGACGGCGCCGTCCTCGAGCGTCTTCTTGCCGACCGTGACGCGCAGCGGACAGCCGATCAGGTCGGCGTCGGCGAACTTCTCGCCGGGACGCAGCTCGCGGTCGTCGAGGAGCACGTCGAGACCCTCCGCCGAGAGCGCGGCGGCGACCTCCTCGCCGATCTGCACCAGTTCCGGGTTGTCCCAGCCGAGGACGACCAGGTGGACGTCGTACGGCGCGATCTCGCGCGGCCACACCATCCCGTCCTCCTCCCCGTGCTGCTCGACCGCCGCCGCGAGCACGCGACCCGGGCCGATCCCGTACGAGCCCATCACGATCGGTTTCTCGACCCCGTCCTCGTCCAGGTACTTGGCCCCGAACGCCGCCGAGTACTTGGTGCCGAGCTTGAAGATGTGGCCGACCTCGATCGCCGTCTGGAAGCGAAGCTCGCCGCCGCACACCGGGCAGGCGTCGCCTTCCTTCGGCTGCCGGAGGTCGGCGAACTCGGGCTCGAAGTCGCGGCCCGCCTGAACGCCGCGGAGGTGGAAGCCGGTCCGGTTGGCGCCGGCGACGAACTGCCCCTCGCGGAGTGTCTCGTCGGCGATCACCGGCCCCGTGAAGCCGACAGGCCCGAGCGAGCCGCCCTCGGCGCCGAAGCCGGCGACGATCTCCTCCGGCGTCGCCGGCCGGAAGTCGGCTCCGAGCGCGCTCTGGAGCTTCGCCTCCTCGAGCCGGTCGTCGCCCGCGCAGGAGCGCGAGCACGAGCGTCCCGTCGTCGCGCATCACCGGCATCGCCTTCGAGGTCGCGGCCAGGTCGATCGCGAGCAGCTCGGCCAGCGCCTCGCAGGTGCGCGTGTCCGGCGTCTCGATCTCGGCGGGCGCGTCCAGCGCCTCGGGGAACTCAGGCGCTCGCGGGACGCCGCGTGCGATCTCGAGGTCGGCCGCGTAGTCGCCGTTCTCGCAGGTGACGAGCGTGTTCTCGCCGGAGCCGGACGGCGCCAGGAAGTCGAACGACTCGCTGCCGCCCATCATCCCGCTCTCCGCCTCGACGCAGGCCGTCTCGATGCCGCAGCGCTCCCAGATCCGCTCGTAGGCGCCCCGGTGCGCCTGGAAGCTGACGTCGAGGCCGGCGTCGTCGCGGTCGAACGAGTACGAGTCCTTCATGATGAACTCGCGGACCCGCAGCAGCCCGCCACGGGGCCGCGGCTCGTCGCGGTCCTTCGTCTGGAAGTGGTACCAGGCCTGCGGCAGCTGCCGGTAGCTCTGCAGCTCGAGCGCGTGGAACGTGAACGTCTCCTCGTGCGTGAGCGGGAGGATGAATTCGCGGCCGTTGCGGTCCTTGAGCTTGAAGAGCTCGGGGATGCCGTAGCGGCCCGGAGGTGATCCACAGCTCCGCGGGCGTCAGCACCGGTGCGAACATCTCCTGCGCGCCGATTGCGTCCATCTCCTCGCGGACGACCTGCTCCACCTTCCGGTGCACGCGCCAGCCGAGCGGCAGGTACGTCCAGAGCCCCGCACCGACCTGGCGGATGAAGCCGCCGCGGACGAGCAGCTTGTGCGAGAGCGCCTCGGCATCGGCCGGCGCGTCGCGCAGGGTCGGCAGGAAGAGCTGGGAGGCGCGCGCGATCATCGCGAGAATCTAATCGAGCGGGATCAGCGAGGCTTCGGCCATCGCGAGCGCGGCCGGCTTCGCCATCTTCAGCCGCTTCGGCCGCTGCATCCCCGCCTCGATCCAACGGTCGATCTCGAAGAAGAGCTCGTCGATCAGGATGTCGGAGCTGACCTTCTTCAGCACGCGGCCGTGCGCGTAGATGAAGCCGACGTCCCGCCCGCCGGCGATCCCGAAGTCGGCGTCGCCCGCCTCACCCGGCCCGTTGACGGCGCAGCCCATCACCGCGACCTCGAATGCCTGCGGATATGCCTTCAGCCGCTCCTCGACGACGACTGCGAGCTTCTCGACGCCGACGTTGTCGCGGCCGCAGGAGGGGCACGAGATCATCACCGGGCCGCGCTCGCGCAGGCCGAGCGCCTTCAGGATCTCGAACCCCGTCTCGACCTCCTTGACCGGGTCGGCGGTCAGCGAGACGCGGATCGTGTCGCCGATCCCGTCCGAGAGCAGCGCGCCCATGCCGACGGCGCTCTTGATCGAGCCCGAGAACGGCGTCCCGGCCTCGGTGACGCCGAGGTGGAGCGGATACGGCACCTTGGCGGAGAGCATCCGGTAGGCGCGGATCATCGTCGGCACGTGCGTCGACTTGACCGAGATCTTGAAGTCGCGGTAGTCGAGCCGCTCGAGCAGCTCGACCTCCTCGATCGCGGCGGCGACGAGCGCCTCGGCCTGGTCGGCCTGGGCCAGGTCGTGCAGGTGCTTCGGCAGCGAGCCGGAGTTGGCGCCGATCCGCATCGGGATGCCCGCCTTCTTCGCCGCGTTGACGACGAGCTCGACCTTGTCCGGCCCGCCGATGTTGCCCGGGTTGATGCGGACGGCGGCGACGCCTGCCTCGATCGCCTTCAGCGCGAGGCTGGCATTGAAGTGGATGTCCGCGATCACCGGGATCGGGCTGAGCCGCACGATCCGGGCGAGCGCCTCGGCGTCCTCGGTCTTCGGGACGGCGCAGCGGACGACTTCGCAGCCGGCGGAGGCGAGCGCGGCGATCTGAGCGGTCGTCGCCTCGACGTCGCGCGTCGGCGTCAGCGTCATCGACTGGACGACGACCGGTGCGCCACCCCCGATCGCAACGTTGCCGACCTTGATCTGGACGTCGGAAGCCATCGCGAGAAGGGTAGCCCAGTCGCTGGGCCGCGAAGCGGCCCTTCAGGGATCTGCGCGCTGAGCGTCCGCGAGAGCGGATGCTCAGCCTGCGCTATCACCAGCCGGCCGATGTCGTTCGTGAGGCCGATGAAGAAGAGCAGCAGGACGACGGCGATCCCGACCATCGAGACCCGCTCGTAGACCTCGCGCGCGACGGCGCGGCCGCGGATCCCCTCGATCAGCGAGAAGGCGATGTGGCCTCCGTCGAGGGGCAGCAGCGGCAGCAGGTTCAGGAGCGCGAGCGAGAGGCTGATCAGGCCGAGCACCCAGAGGTAGGTGTCCGTGCCCTGCTGGACCGCTTCGGACGAGCCCTGGACGATGCCGACGGGGCTGGAGACCTCGCGTCCGTCGCCGGTCACGAGCCGGCCGAGCGATCGCCCGATTTCCCGTGTCACCTCTCCCGTGACCCGGAACGACTGGCCGATCGAGCCGATGACGCCGTACTCCTCCGACTTCTCCGGCCTGACGGGCACGAGGTGCACCGTCTTGCCGCCGCGCTCCACGGTCAGCGTCAACGGCGCGCCGCGCGATGCCTGGATCGTCGGGCGGATCGAGTCTCCGTCGACCTGCTTGCCGTTGATCGCGAGGATCCGGTCGCCCGCCAGGACACCGGCCGCCTGAGCGGGCGTGTCGTCGAGCACGTCGTTGACGGTGGCGGTGACCTTGTCGGTCGTGCCGCGGAGCTCGAACCCGAGCCGATAGCTGCCGCTGAGCGACATGAAGAGCGCGGCGAAGATGACGACGGCGAGCACGAGGTTCGCGGCCGGGCCGGCGAAGATGACCGCGACCCGCTTCCAGGTCGGCGCCCGCCAGTACGCGTCGGGCGCGAGCGCGTCCTGGATCTCGGTGAGGCCGCGCTCGGCCGATCGCCGAGCGAGCGGCGAGATCGACGCGTCGCGAAGGGCAGCTCCGACGCGCTCCAGCGCCGCCCCGGAGCCGTCGTAGTCGTTCTCGTCGAGGTGCCGCCGCAGATCGCCGACGGGGCGGCCGAGCGGCGGCGCCTCCTCGATCGCGCGGCCGAAGTGGACGTCGAGGTCGCCCGGCGCAGGCCGGTGCATCCCGGGGATCTTCACGTAGCCGCCGAGCGGGATCGCACCGACGCCGTACTCGATCCCGTTTCGCTTCGTCTTCACGACCGCCGGCGGGAAGCCGAGATAGAACTTGCGCGGGTTCATGCCGACGCCGCGGGCGACGAAGAAGTGGCCCGCCTCGTGGATCAGGATCAGAAACGCGAGGCCGACGAGCGAGACGAAGATGCTCACGCGACCAGCACTCCCTCGCTCGCGAGCCTGCGCGCATCGGCGTCCGCCTCGACGAGCTCGGCCAGATCGCGCGCGGCCGCTCCGTCCGCGGCCTCGAGCGTGGCCTCGACGACCTCCGCGATCCCGAGGAACGGCAGCCTCCCCTCGAGGAAGGCCGCAACCGCGACCTCGTTGGCCGCATTGAAGGCGGCTGGATAGCGTCCCACCGGACTCCCCTGCCCTGCGCGCGAGCGCGAGCAGCGGGAATGTCTCCAGGTCGGGCGCCGCGAACTCCAGTGTCAGGCCGGATGCCAGGTCGAGCTGGGGCACGTCCGTCGCGGCCCGCTCCGGGTACGTGAGCGCGAACGAGATCGGAACGGTCATGTCCGGATAGCCGAGGTGCGCGAGCGCCGCGCCGTCGCGGAACCGGACGAGCGAGTGGACGATCGAGGTCGGGTGGATCACGACCTCGATCCGGTCGTACGGAAGGCCGAAGAGGAAGTGCGCCTCGATCAGCTCCAGCCCCTTGTTGGCGAGCGTCGCCGAGTCGACCGTGATCTTCGGGCCCATGCTCCACGTCGGATGCGCGAGCGCATCCTCGACCGTGACGTCCTGGAGGTCGTCCCGGCTGCGGCCACGGAACGGCCCGCCCGAGGCTGTGAGCACGAGCGAGTCGACCGAAGCCGGTGCTCGACCCTCCAGCCCCTGGAAGAGGGCGGAGTGCTCGGAGTCGACCGGCAGCAGGAGGCCTCCACCCCGCTCCCTCGCCGCGAGCGCGAGCTGGCCGGCAGCGACGAGGCTCTCCTTGTTCGCGAGCGCCAGCGTGACGCCGCGCTCGAGCGCCCACAGGGTCGCGCCGACGCCGGCGAAGCCGACGATCGCATTCAGGACGACGTCGGGCTGCGCGGCTTCGAGCAGTTCGGTGACATCGCCGCCGGTTTGCGTGTGCTCGACGCCGTGCTCGCGCGCGAGCTCCGTCAGGTCGGAGGTGCCGGATGCGAGGGCACAGAGCTCGAGCTCGGGGTTCCGCTCAATGACGTCGATCGCCTGCCGGCCGATAGAGCCGGTGGCGCCGAGCAGCGCTATCCGCTTCACGGGCACAGTGTGCCCTACGCCAAGGCTATGACCACGTAAAAGGCCGCGACCGAGGCGAAGAGGAGCGAGTCGATCCGGTCGAGCATGCCGCCGTGGCCGCCGAGCAGCTGGCCCGAGTCCTTCACCTGCAGGTCGCGTTTGAGTGCCGACTCGAAGAGGTCGCCGGCGGCTCCTGCAAGCGCGACCGCGGCACCGAGCGCGATCGACTCGGGGATCGAGAGGAAGTCCTGCTCGTAGAGGGCGAAGAACGCGACCGCGATCGCAGCCAGGGTGCCGGCGGCGAACCCCTCCCAGGTCTTGCCGGGCGAGAGCGACGGCGCGAGCTTGTGACGTCCGAGCAGGCGCCCGATCAGATACGCGGCCGTGTCGTCGGCGAAGACCGCGAGCAGGACGGTGAAGACGGCGAGGCGGCCGTGCTCGGGGAAGTCCCGGAGCAGGAGCAGATGCCCCAGGCCGAGCGCGATCCACGCCACGCCGAGCACCGTCGAGCTCATCGTCACGGTTGCGCTCTGTCGCGTCTCGGCGATCCCGTAGAGCAGGAACGCGAGCAGGAGCGTGAGCATGAAGCCGCCCATCATCCACTCGGGGCCTCCGAGCTCGGCTCCGAGGAGCGCCGCCAGCGCGCCCGCGTAGCCGGCCAGCACGAGCGGGCGCAGCGATCTGGCCATCACGTAGAACTCGTGCAGCGCGATCAGCGCGGCGAAGGCGGCGAGCCCGAAGAGCCACCAGTCGCCGAGGTAGACCAGGTAGAGGACGACGGGGACGCCGACGATCGTGATCAGAACGCGCGAGACGAAGTTGCTCATCGTCCGCCGAAGCGCCGCCGCCGGGTCGCGTAGTCGGCGAGCGCGCCGCGAAGGTCGTCCTCGCCGAAGTCCGGCCAGAGCGTCTCGACGAAGACGAGCTCGGCGTAGGCGAGCTGCCAGAGGAGGAAGTTCGAGAGCCGAAGCTCTCCGGAGGTCCGGATCAGCAGGTCGGGGTCGGGCAGCTCCGGGGCGTACAGCTGTGCGGCGAGTGCGTTCTCGTCGACGTCCTCCGGGCGCACACCCGCCTCGATCAGCCGGCGCGTCGCCTCGACCAGCTCGGCGCGGCCGCCGTAGTCGAACGCGATCCAGAGCGAGAGGCGGTCGTTCGACGCGGTCTCGGCCTCGAGCGCCGCCATCCGCTCCTGGAGCCACTCCGGCGCCCGGTCGCGGCGGCCGATGAAGCGGGTGCGCACTCCCTGCTTGGCGAGGTCGGGGAGCTCGCGCTCGATCGTCTCGCCGAAGATCTCCATCAACGACTCGACTTCGTCCGCCGGACGTGTCCAGTTCTCGGTCGAGAAGGCGTAGACGGCGAGCGAGCGCACGCCGAGGTCGATCGCCGCCTCGACCGTCCGCCTCAGCGCACGCGTGCCCTCGCGGTGGCCGTCCGCCACCGGGAGTCCGCGCCGCTCCGCCCAGCGGCCGTTGCCGTCCATGATGATCGCGACGCTGCGGGCGAGGTCGGTCGATTTGAGGTCGGTGGCGACCTCAGACCTCCATCACTTCGGCTTCTTTGTGCTTCATCAGGTCGTCGATCGCCTTGGTGTGCTCGTCGGTGAGCTTCTGCACCTGCTTCTCGCCGCGGAGCTCCTCGTCGTCGCCGACCTCGCCGTTCCGGACGAGCTCCTCGAGGTGCTTCATCACGTCGCGGCGCACGTTCCGGATCGCGATCTTGCCCTCCTCGCCGTACTTGCGGACCAGCTTGACGAGCTCCTTGCGCCGCTCCTCGGTCAGCTGCGGGATCGGCAGCCGGATCAGCTTGCCGTCGTTCGACGGCGTCAGGCCGAGGTCGGACTCCTGCACCGCCTTCTCGATCGCCTTGATCTGGCTCGCGTCGAACGGCTGCACGGTGATCATCCGCGGCTCGGGGACGCCGATCGTCGCCATGTTCTTCAGCGGCGTCGGGGTGCCGTAGTAGTCGATCGAGATCCGGTCGAGGAGCGCCGCCGAGGCACGGCCGGTGCGGACGCTGTTGAACTCGGTCCGCGTGGTCTCGATCGACTTGTCCATGCGGCGCTTGGCGTCGTCCAGGAACTCCTCGATTGTCGGCATTCAGCGCTCCTTTACGCTGTGGTGATGGCGTGGAGATGACGGTTCCTACCTGCTCGCCGGTCGCGACGCGGAGGATGTTGCCCGCGGCGAGCTCGAAGACGTGGATCGGGAGCGCGTTCTCCATGCAGAGCGAGAGCGCGGTCGTGTCCATCACGCGCAGGCCGCGCTCGATCGCCTCGAGATGCGTCAGCGCCGGCAGGAACGTCGCGTTCGCGTCCTCCTTCGGGTCGCCGTCGTAGACGCCCCTGATCCCGCTCTTCGCCATCAGGATCGCCTCCGCACCGATCTCGAGCGCGCGGAGGGCGGCGGCCGTGTCGGTCGTGAAGAACGGGTTGCCGGTGCCGGCCGCGAAGATGACGACCCGGCCCTTCTCGAGGTGCCGCATGGCGCGGCGGCGGATGTACGGCTCGGCGACCTCCGAGACCACGAGCGCCGAGAGGACGCGGGTGTCGGCCCCCCGCCGCTCGAGCGCGTCCTGGAGCGCGAGCGCGTTGAGGACGGTGGCGAGCATGCCGGCGTAGTCCGCCGTCGCGCGGTCCATCCCCTCCGCGGCGGCGGAGATGCCGCGGTAGATGTTGCCGCCGCCGACGACGATCGCGAGCTCCAGCCCCTCCGACTGGACGGCGACGATCTCACCGGCGATCTCGTCGACCGTCTTCGGGTCGGTGCCGTACTCGTGATCCCCCATCAGCGCCTCGCCCGAGAGCTTCAGGAGGACGCGGCGGAAAGCGGGAGCGGTGCCCGAAGGCGCCCGCTCCGCCAGTTCCTCGTGTGTTGTCACGCGCCTATTCTGCGACAGAGAAGCGCTTGAACGCGACGACACGCGCTCCCGCCTCGCTGAGGGCCTGACCCACCGTCTTCGCCGAGTCGTGGATCCACGGCTGCTCGGTGAGCGTGCCGCCCGGCTGCATCGCGTAGAAGCGCTTCGCGAGCATGCCCTCGACGATCTTCTCCTTCGCCTGCTCCGGCTTGCCCTGGAGCTCGTCCGAGTTCAGGTAGACCTGCCGCTCGGCCTCGACCGTCTCGGCCGGAACGTCCTCCTTGCTCAGCCACTCGGGCGCCGCGAACGAGATGTGCATCGCCAGCTGGCGCGCCAGCTCCTCGCTGCCGCCCTGGAGCTTGACGATGACGCCGATCTTGTTCGCCGGCGGGTGCGCGTAGGCGTTGACGACCTCGCCCTCGCCGATCTCGTAGCGCTCGGCGCCGACGATGACGATGTTCTCGCCCAGCTTCGCGCCGACGTCGACGCGGTCCTGCTCGAGCGACTCGACGGCGTCGGGACCCTCGGCGTGCACGGTCTCCAGCACCTTCTTCGCGAAGGCCTGGAAGGCCTCGTTGTTCGAGACCGGCTCCGTCTCGCAGCCGACGGCGACCATGGTGCCGGTGTCGCCCTCGATCCGGTAGCCGACGAGGCCCTCGGTGGTGGCGCGCCCGGCGCGCTTGGCCACCTGTGCCATGCCCTTCTCGCGCAGGAGCGTGCGGGCGGCCTCGAGGTCGCCGCCGGTCTCCTCGAGCGCGCGCTTCGCGTCCATCATCGGCGCGCCGGTGGCGTCGCGAAGCTCCTTCACCTGGGATGCGGAAATGGTCGTGCTCACGCGGTCTCCTCCTCGGTCGTCTCGGCCGCCGGGGCCTCGACGGTCTCGGGCTCGGGCTCCGCAGGGGTCGCCTCCGCGACCGGCGGCTCCGGAGTCGCCTCGGCGACGGGCTCGTCCGGCGTCGCCTCCGCGACCGGCTCGTCGGGCGTCGCCTCGGTGGCGGGCTCCTCGGACGCCGCCGGCTCGGCCTCGGCCGTCGGCTCGGCGGTCGCGCCGTTCCCGTTGCCGTTCCCGGCCATCTCCTTCGGCGTCACCTTGCTCTGGCCGGCGGCGATGCCGTCGGCGATCGCCTTCACGATCAGGCTGCACGAGCGGATCGCGTCGTCGTTGCCCGGGATGATGTAGTCGGCCTCGTCCGGATCGCAGTTCGTGTCGACGAGCGCGATGATCGGCACGCCGAGCCGGCGCGCCTCGCGCACGGCGAGCTGCTCCTTCTTCAGGTCGACGATGAAGACGGCGTCCGGCTGCCGCTTCAGGTCGGCGACGCCGCCCAGGTTCGACTCGAGCTTCTCGAGCTCCTGGAGCATCGTGATCCGCTCCTTCGCGGGCAGCAGCTCGAGCTGGCCCTCGCTCTTCAGGCGCCGCAGCTCGTGCAGGTGCGCGATCCGGTCGGTGATCGTCCGCCAGTTCGTCAGCAGGCCGCCGAGCCAGCGGTTCGCGACGTACGGCATGCCGACGCGGCCCGCCTCCTGGGAGACGGCGTCCTGCGCCTGCTTCTTCGTGCCGACGAAGAGGATCGTGCCGCCGCGCTCTGCGAGGTTGCGCGCGAAGTCGTGCGCCTCCTGGAGCAGCTCGGAGGTCTGCGTCAAATCGATGATGTAGATGCCGCCGCGCTCGGTGAAGATGAAGCGCTTCATCTTCGGGTTCCAGCGACGGGTCTGGTGGCCGAAGTGGACGCCGGCCTCCAGTAGGTCACGCATGGATACGACTGCCAAGGGATTGGCCCCTTTCACGGTTGATTGCGGTGCAAGCCGGCGGGGCGCGGGCGGAACCGCTCACACGTATTTCAGATGTGCAGCGCAGCACCACCACCCGTCCGTGTCGCCGGGACGGAGGGAATTCGGACGCGGGCAGTGTAGCTGCGGTCAGGTTTGGGCGCGGGCGCGCTCGAGCGCCGCTGCGAGATCGGCCGGCAGCGGCGACTCTGCGTCGACGCGCTCGCCGGTGAACGGGTGGTCGAAGCCGAGCTTGGCCGCATGCAGGAACTGGCGCTCGAGCCCGAGGTCGCCGGCGGAGCCGTAGACCGGGTCGCCCGAGATCAGCAGCTCGATCCCCTCCAGGTGGACGCGGATCTGGTGCGTGCGGCCGGTCTCGAGCGTCAGCTCGAGCAGCGCCCGCGGGCCGAGCAGCTCCAGCACCTCGAAGTGTGTGACGGCATCGCGCGGCGTGGCCGTGTCGAGCGAGTGGCGCGTCTTGTCGACGCGGTCGCGGCCGATCGGGGCCTCGATCCGTCCGGTGCGGGAGCGCGGCGTGCCCTTGACGAGCGCGAGGTAGCGCCGGTCGACGGCCCGGCGGCGGATCAGCTCCTGCAGGCGCGCGTGCGCCTCGTCGGAGCGGGCGACGACGAGCAGGCCGGAGGTGTCGCGGTCGAGCCGATGGACGATCCCCGGGCGGTCCTCGTCGCCCCCGGCGGCGTCGTGCGCGAGCAGGCCGTGCACGAGCGTGCCGCTCTGGTGCCCGGTGCCCGGATGGACGACGACACCCGCCGGCTTGTCGACCACGAGCAGGTGCTCGTCCTCCCAGACGACGTCGAGGTCCATCTCCTCGGCCGCAAGCGGACCGGCCTCGGCGGGCAGCTCGACGACGACCTCCTCCCCGCCCTCGAGCCTGTGGCTCTTCGCGCGCGGCTCGCCGTCGACGAGGACGGCGCCGTCGGCGATCAGCCGCTCGGCGAGAGAGCGTGAGCCGACCTCGACCCGGCCGGCGACGGCGCGGTCGAGCCGCTCGGCCTCAGGAGCGCGAAATCGGAGAGTGGACAACGGTGCCCGGCGGCCGGCGCTTCGAGCGGTCGCCGCCCGCGAGCGCGCCGAAGAGAGTCGCGACGCCGACGACGATGAAGACGTCGGCGAGGTTGAACGCCGGCCAGTAGCGAAAGTCGAGGAAGTCGGTGACGTGGCCGAGCCGGACGCGGTCGAGCAGGTTGCCGAGGCTGCCGCCGAGCACGAGCCCGAGCGCGACCGGCAGCACCGGATGCCGCGCCGCCCGAGCGGCTGAAGAAGACGAGCATCCAGCCGACGGCGACGGCGGTGACGACGATCACGATCGAGGTCGCGCTCGCGAAGAAGCCGAACGCGATCCCGGAGTTGCGGACATGGTGGATCGAGAACGGGCCGGCGATCTGCACCTCCTCGCCGAGCGCCAGCGCGCGGGCGACGACCTGCTTCGTCAGCTGGTCGGCCGCGACGGCCGCGACGACGATCGCCGCGAGGCTGACCCAGTGGCGCAGCCCCGCCCCGACCGGCCGTTCCCCGGCGAGGATCGGTCGCAGCGCGTTCGTCGACGACCCGACGCGGACGTCGAGCGGCAGCGACTCACGGCGGGCAGGCTCGTTCACCGGCGCCGCTTCCTCAACGGGCCAGCCGCCTCGCGTCGTCGATGCAGAGCGTCGTCCACGGCACGGCTTCGAGCCGCTCGACCGGGATCTCCTTGCCGCAGATCTCGCAGCGGCCGTACTCGCCGGACTCGATCCGCTCGAGCGCCTTCTCCACCTGGCGCAGCTGGTCGCGCGCGTCTTCCTCGAGACCCTCGTCGAGCTCGCGCTCGTACGTCTCCGTCGCGGTGTCCGCCATGTGGTTGTCGGCGCTCCCCGACAGCATGTCGCCGGTCTCCTCCTCGAGCGACGCAGTACCGATGTCGTGATGCTCGATCGTCTTCAGGATGCGCCCGCGCACCAGCTCGAGCTCCTCCTGGAAGTGGGCGATGTCGATGCTCATGCGGTCTGGGTCTCCTGTCCGCCCGCCGTGGCGAGCCGTCGCTCGATCTCATCCGGCGCGATCCCGGTCAGCTCGACGATCTTGTTCCGCGAGGAGCCGCCCGAAACGAGGGTGACGCTCGCGCGCGGGACGGCGAGCGTCTCGGCGAGGAGCTCGAGGACGGCGTCGTTCGCCTTGCCCCGCTCCGGCGCCGCAGCGACGCGCACCTTCCAGGAATCACCGTGCCGACCGACGACGCCGGGGGCCGACGCGCCGGGGGCGACTCGCAGCCGCAATCGTGTCGTGGGCGCAACCACAGCCCCAAGGATAGTCGCGCGGGCGGATCAGCTGATCAGGCGGCGGATCTCACCCGTTTGCTCGCCGACGGGCTCGCGCTCGTCGTCGACGCCTCGTCGAGGCTGTCGAGCGCCGAGCGGAGCAGCGACTTGATCCGGCGCAGCTCGGTCTCGAGCCGCTCCTTCTCGGACGACGCGCGACGGGCGATCGCACGGGCTTCGGCATGGGCCTCGCCCACGATCGTCTCGGCCTCCTTGCGAGCCTGCTCGCGCAGCTGCTGGGCCGCACTCTCGGCAGAGACGAGCGTCGTCCGCAGCAGCCCTTCCAGCTCCTTGTGCCGGACGAGATCGAGCTCGAGCTGCTCGACCTTGTCGGCCAGGTCGGCGCGCTCGCGCCAGACGTCCTCGAAGCTCTCGGCGACCTCGACGAGCAGCGTGTCGACCGAGTGCCGCTTGTAGCCGCGAAAGCCGCGGCCCAGCCTGATGTGACGGATCTCGACGGGTGTGAGTGCCATCGCGCTTCCCTTCCTACAGCCGCTGAAGCAGGGACACGAGCACGTTCTGGACGATCAGGAGCACGAAGATCGCGACCATCGGCGACAGGTCGAGCGGCCCGGCCGGCGGGATGAAGCGCCGGAAGATCCGCAGGTACGGGTCGCAGACGTCGTAGAGGAACCGCTGCACCCGGTTCAGCCACGGCCGGTACGGCAGGCGGACCCACGACGTGAGGATGTAGGCGAACAGGAGCAGCAGGTACACCCACAAAAAGACGTACACGAAGTTCGCGAGTGCATCGCCCATGAGCGTCCGTTCGCGGCGGTGCCGCCCTTTCCTACGCCTGGTTGAAGAAGCCGCCGCGCTCGAGCATTCGCGCGCGCTCCTCGGCCGAGACTTCGACGTTGCGCGGGGTGAGCAGGAAGACCTTGTCGGCGACCCGCTGCATGCCGCCGTCGAGCGCATACGTGAGGCCGCTGGCGAAATCGATCAGCCGCTTCGAGAGATCCTGGTCGGCGCTCTGGAGGTTGATGATCACCGGCACGCCGTCCTTGAAGCGGTCGGCGATCTGCTGGGCGTCGTTGAAGCTCCGCGGCAGGACGAGGTGCACCTTGACCGACGCCGGATTCGGCACCGCCTCGACGCCGCGCAGGCGGCTCGTCGGGCGCGGGGCGGCGGTGGTTTCCGCCTCCGGCTCGGAGTCCGTCCAGTCGTCGAAGTCGCGTCCACGGCGCGGCTGCAGCCGGCGGACGTTGGCCCGCTCGCGCGCGCCGTAGCTGCGCTCGAGGTCCTCGTTGGTGGCGTAGCCGTCCTCGTCCCAGTCGTCCTCCTCGGCGATGCCGAAGTAGACGAGCGTGCGGCTCCAGACGTCTGCAAATCCCATCTCAGCAGGAGATTATGGCCCAAGGAGGACGGATCCGACACGGATCAGGGTGGCGCCCTCCTCGACCGCGACGCGGTAGTCCTGCGACGTGCCCATCGACAGCTCCGGCAGCCCGTGCTCGGCGGCCAGCTCGCGGAGGCGGCGGAAGTACGGGCGCGAGTCCTCGGGATCGGGGGCCGCCGGCGGCATCGTCATCAGCCCTCGCACGCCGGGGTAGGCCGCGACCAGAGCCGGCAGCTCCTCGGGCGTGACGCCCGACTTCGACGGCTCGCCGGAGAGATTCACCTCGATCAGCGCCGGGACGGTCAGCCGCTGCGCGGCGGACTCCGACGCGAGCGAATGCACGAGCTCGCAGATCCCGTTGACCACCTTCGCCTTGTTCGACTGCAGGTGGCCGATGAAGTGCCAGCGGAACGCCTCGCCGTGGGCGGCGTGCTTCCGCTCGAGATCCTGGGCGCGATTCTCCCCCACGACCTCGACCCCGGCTGCCGCGAGGACGCCCATGTCCTCGAGCGCCACGTACTTCGTGGCCGCGACGATGGTGACGTCGGTGCCGACCTCGCTCCGGATCCGCTCCAGGTTCGCCCGGACGGCGTCAGGCGACACGGGCGATCACTCCCTGGACGCCGCGCGGCTTGCCGGTGCGGCGGTGCGAGAAGAACCGATCGGGGTTGCAGCACGTGCAGACATCCGTGCGGAGCACGTCGTCCACGCCGGCTGCGTTCAACGCACGCTCGGCGGCACTCCAGAGGTCGAGCTTGCCGTCACGAACGACGTCGGCCCCGAACGCCGACGCGAAAGGCTCCGAGACCTCCTCGCCCACCTCGTAGCAGCACGGCCCGATCGCCGGGCCGACGGCGGCCTGGAGCCGCCCGCCGAGCGTCTCGGCGCCCGACGCGGACGATCCCGGCGAGGAGACCGCGCCAGCCGGCGTGCAGGACGGCCACCGCCGGCTCGCCGTCCGTGCGGGCGAGCGCGATCGGCAGGCAGTCGGCGGACATGGCGAGGATCGGCACGTCCGGCTCGTCCGTCCAGAGGCCGTCGGCCGGCTCGCCGCGCGCGCCCGGCTCGGCGCGGCGCACGAGCGTCGAGTGCACCTGCCGGTTCAGCGCGAGCCGTTCGGGATCGGCGCCGATCGCGGCACAGAGAAGCCGGCGGTTCTCGTCGACGCGCTCGACGTCGTCACCGGTCATGCGGCCGAGGTTGAGCGACGCGTACGGCCCTCCGCTGACCCCGCCCTCGCGCGTCGAGAAGACGACCTCGTACGGGCCGGACACGTCCCAGCGGATCACGCCAGCTCCTTCGCGCGGGTCGAGGAGCTGCTCGCGCTCGTTGCGCTCGGGCTCCTCGACGACCTCCTCGAGGAGGGTCCGCAAGGTCTGCCCGAGCTGCGGCCCTTCGGTGTACCCCTGCTCGATCAGATCGCGCCCGTCCACCGCCAGGTCGGCAAGCCGGTGCGGCTGCGTCCGCTCCTGCTCGACCAGCGCCCGGAAGCGGTCGAGCCGCTCCCACTCGGTCGGCGGCACGGTCTTGCCGGCGAGATCGGCGGCGCGGTGCGCGAGCAGGTCGAAGGCGAGACGCTCGCCGTGGCGGGCGAGGAAGCGCCGGGCATCGACGGGCTGCGGGTCGTCCGCGAGCGCGAACGGGTGCTCCCGCACGAGCCTGACGACGTACGCGCGCAGCCTGGACGGGTAGCGGAGCCGGCTCAGCGCCTGCGAGGCCGCGACGGCCCCGATCGCGGCATGGTCGCCGCCCTCGCGCTCCGCCTCGGGCTTCCCGAGGTCGTGCAGCAGCGCCGCCAGGCGCACCTCGAGCGGCGTCCCCGCGTCGGCGGCCGCCTGGACGACGGCGAAGACGTGCTCGTCGAGCGTCAGGGTCTGGCGGTCGCTCTGCTGCTCGTAGCCGATCGCCGGTGCGAACTCGGGCAGCACGTGGACGAGGACGCCGGTGTCCCGCGCGAGCCGCAGCGCCTTGGCCGGATGGGGGCCGAGCAGGAGCTTGGAGAGCTCCCCCAGCCCGTCCGCCGCCAGCCCGCCGCCGATCCGCTCACCCGAGACGTGCTCGATCCGCGGCGCCCACTCGCGCATCTGCCGCAGCGTGTCGTCGTCGGGATCGACATCGAGCTGCGAGACGAAGCGAAGGCCGCGGACGATCCTGAGCGGGTCGTCGCGGAAGCTCGCAGGCCCGGTCGTGCGGAGGATGCGCCGCTCGAGATCGGCGCGGCCGCCGAGCGGGTCGACGATCTCCCCCGTCTCGAGCCGCCGCGCGATCGCGTTGATCGTGAAGTCGCGCCGCTCCATGTCCTGCTCGAGCGAGATCTCGCTGTCGGCCACGATCTCGAAGTCGTGCCTGCCGGGGCCGGTCGAGCGCTCGACACGGGGCGGTGTGAACTCGATCCCGGCCGGCTGGAGCGCCCGCGCCGCCTTGTCCCGCGGCAGCAGCCGCACGCCGACGCGCTGGTCGGCGACGACGAGATCCTCGACCTTCCCGTGCGGCTCGAGCGCGGCCCGCAGCTCGTCGTGCCCGACGCCCGGGACGACGAAGTCGAGCTCCGGTGGGGTCCGCCCGAGCAGCTCGTCGCGGACGGCGCCGCCGACGACGTAGGCGTCGAGCCCGAGCGAGTGCACGTAGTCGGCGACCGAGTCCCACACGGCCGCCATTCTGACGCCAAGCATTGTTTCCGCCGAGCCGAGCGCTTCAGGGTCTGCGCGCCCGGATGTCCGCGTAGCGGACGTCCGGGCATGCGACGGCTAGAGCAGCGCGACCGCCTCGATCTCGACCAGCGCGCCCGAGGGAAGCTTCGCGACCTCGAACGTCGAGCGAGCGGGCGGCGCATCGCCGACGTGGGCCGCGTAGACCTCGTTCATCGCGGCGAAGTCGCCCAGGTTCTGGAGGAAGACGGTCGTCTTGACGAGCCGGTCGAGGCCGGTACCCGCTTCCTCGAGGATCGCGCGCAGGTTCTGCATCACCTGCTCGGTCTGCTCCGCGATCCCCTGCACGGGCTCCTTGTCACCCGGCTTCAGGCCGAGCTGCCCGGCGACGAAGACGAGCCCCGCCGCCTTCACGGCCTGGTTGTACGGCGCTCCCTGGAACGGTGCGGGCGCGCGCTCGGTGCGGACGATCTCCTTGTCTGCCACTGGTCTCCTTCGGGCTAGAGGGGGCGCGAGGCAGCGGCCAGTGCCGCTCCGAGCGCCTTGAAGATGGCTTCGAGCACGTGGCGGGAGTCCTCGCCGTCGATCAGGCGAACGTGGAGCGTCACGCCTGCGGCCTCGGCGAACGCATCCAGGAAGCGCGCTGCCAGGTCGCCGCCGAGGCCGCCGGCACGTGCCTCGGTCAGGTCGACGTTGCTGTGGACGAGCGGCCGCTCGGAGACCTCGAAGACGATCTGCGCGAGCGCCTCCTCGGCGGGCATGAACGCCGAGCCGTGACCCGGCAGGCCCTCGCCGCGGAGGACGTCGGCGAACGACTCGCCGAGCGCCATGCCTGCGGCCGCGACCTCCGCCTCGCCCTCGCCGGGCGGCAGCTCGAGGGCGAGCTCGAACCCGCCGCTGCGCGCGAGCAGCCCGAGCAGATGGTCGAGGACGGGGATGCCGGTGGCGACGTTCGAGCTCCCGCCACCGGGCGCGATGCGGGCGCTCATGGCAGCGAGACTAGCCAAATCGGGGGGTACAAATCCCCGTGGATCGCCCATGATCGGAGTGGGTTCGCACTGAGCCTCTTCAGATCAGGGAGATCTGGATGCGGTTGGTCAATCGATTCTGCTTCGCCGTGCTGGCGGGCCTCGTGCTCGTGGGCTCGGCCCTGGGCGCACGCGACCCCGGAGCCTCGGCCGCCTGGCCGAGCGGCACCGCCGTCGTCTCGTACGAGAGCGAGCAGGCACTCGCGGCGGCGCTCGACCGGCATCCGGCGCGGGTCGTCCGCCGGATCGGCGCGCTCCACGTTGCCGCGCTGCTCCCGCAGGGGAACGTCGAGCGCTATGCCCGGCTCGTCGGCGCCGAGCCCGGCATCGTCCGCGTCGAGCGAACGACGATGCGCGTCTCGCGGGCCGAGCCCGCACTCTTCTCGCCGCAGCCCGGCCTGCCCTACCAGTGGCAGTACTCGGCCGTGCACGCGGATCAAGTTCCCGCAGCCGTCGCCCAGGCGGCTGCGGGACTCACGATCGCGGTGATCGACACCGGCGCCGACCTCGGCGCGCCGGACCTGAGCGCGAAGGCGCCACAGACCTTCAGCGTCCGCAAGCGTCTGGCCGATGTCCCCGATGCGAACGGCCACGGCACGTTCGTCGCGGCGCTCGCCGCAGGATCGTCGACGAACGGAGACGGGATCGCCGGCGTCGGCGGCGAGGCGGGACTGATGGTCGTGCAGGCCGGCGGCCCGACCGGCGCCTTCACCGACGTCGACGAGGCTGCCGCGATCGTCTACGCGGTCGACCACGGCGCCAGGATCCTCAACCTCAGCCTCGGCGGACCGACCAGCTCCTCGATCGAGAAGCGGGCGGTCGACTATGCGGTCGCCAAGGGAGCGCTCCTGGTCGCCGCCGTCGGCAACGGCTATCTGCGCGGGAACGACGTCGAGTATCCGGCGGCGCTGCTGCAGCCGGTCGGCTCGAAGGGCGTCGGCGGTCGCGGGCTCGCGGTCGCGGCGTCGAACCGGCAGGGCGCACGGGCCTCGTTCTCCAGCACCGGCTCGCACGTCTCGTTGGCGGCTCCCGGCGTCGGCGTCTTCAGCGCCGTCTCCTCCGCCTCGTCGTTGTCGAGCTATCCGCGCACCGAGCTCCCGGGCGCGCTCGGCGGCCTCTACGGCTACGGCAGCGGAACGTCGTTCGCGGCGCCGCAGGTGGCCGGCGCGGCCGCGCTCGTCTGGGCCGCGAACCCGCAGCTGCGGGCGGCGCAGGTGGCGTCGATCCTCGAGCAGACCGCCTCCGGCCGGGGCAGCTGGAACGCCGAGCTCGGCTACGGCGTCCTCGACGTCGCGGCCGCGGTGGCGAAGGCCCAGACGGCGTCCGTGGCCACGGTCGCGGCGGCACCGGCCGGGCGCATGGCGCCGCCGGCCGCCGGCAGCTCGCCGAGCTAGGTCTCGACGCGCTCGATCGAGGCGCCGAGGCCGCGCAGGCGCTCGTCGATGCGCTCGTAGCCGCGGTCGATCTCGGCGACGTTGCCGATCGTCGACGTCCCCTCTGCGCAGAGAGCCGCGATCAGGAGCGCCATGCCGGCGCGGATGTCCGGGCTCGTCAGCCGCTCGCCGTAGAGCTGCGCGGGACCGGTGACGACGACGCGATGAGGGTCGCAGAGGATGATCCGGGCGCCCATGCCGACGAGCTTGTCGACGAAGAAGAGGCGGCTCTCGAACATCTTCTCGAAGACGAGCACGGTGCCGTGAGCCTGCGTCGCGGTCACGACCGCGATCGACGTCAGGTCGGCCGGGAACGCGGGCCAGGGGCCGTCCTCGATCTTCGGGATCTGGCCGCCGAGGTCGTCCTGGATCTCGAGCCGCTGTCCCGGGGGCACGTGCACGGTCGACTCCCCCACCTCGACCGCGCACGCCGAGCCGCGCGAACGCGGGCACGATCGAGAGCAGGTCCCTGGGCTCGACGCCCTCGATCGTGATGTCGCCTCCCGTGGCGGCCGCGAGGCCGATGAAGCTCCCGACCTCGATGTGCTCGGGAGCGACGCGCCAGTCGCCGCCGTGCAGCTCGGTGACGCCGTGGATGCGGAGGACGTTCGACTCGATGCCCTCGATCTGGGCTCCGAGTGAGACGAGGAAGCGACAGAGGTCCTGGACATGCGGCTCGCAGGCGGCGTTGCCGATCACCGTCTCGCCCTCGGCGAGCACCGCCGCCATGACGACGTTCTCCGTCGCCATCACGCTCGCCTCGTCGAGGAAGATCGACTTGCCGCGCAGCCGCGGCGCGCGCATCTCGAAGCGGCCGTTGATCTCGATCTCGACGCCGAGCTCGGCGAGGCCGTGGATGTGCGGGTCGAGCCGGCGCCGCCCGATCACGTCGCCGCCGGGCGGCGGCACGCTCGCGGCGCCGAGGCGCGCGAGCAGCGGGCCGGCGAGCAGGAAGGACGCGCGGATGCGGCGGCACAGCTCCTCGTCGAGCTCGGACTTGTGCACCCCGGTCGGGTCGATCCGGATCTCGTTCTCGCCGATCCACTCGGCGTCGGCGCCGACGTCGATCAGCAGCTCGACCATCGTCTGGACGTCGCGGATCCGAGGCACGTTGCTCAGTTGCACGGGCTCGGTGGCGAGCACCGTGGCGGCGAGGATCGGCAGCGCGCCGTTCTTGTTCCCGGCCGCGCGGACGGTGCCGCTGAGCGGTTTCCCGCCCTCGATGACGAAGGCCTGCATCTCGGTGGCTAGCGTAGTGGTGCTCATGAGGCGGGGTATCGTAGACGGCTCATGCAGACGACGACGAGACACAGCGTGGCAGACGCTCACGACGTATACCCAGAGCGAGTCGCTGCTCCGCCATGCGCTCGCGGTCGAGGCGTCGACGCGTCGTACGCGCGCCGGTTCGGTGAGGACGAGGAGCTGTGGGGCGTCGTCGCGCTCCTGCACGACTTCGACTACGAGATCCACCCCACGCTCGACAAGCATCCGCAGGACGGGGCAGCGATCCTGCGTGACGAGGGCTACTCGGAAGAGGTGATCGAGGCCGTCCTCTCCCACGCCGAGCACCTCGAGATGCCGCGCGACACGATGCTCAAGAAGACGCTCTTCGCCTGCGACGAGCTCTCCGGCTTCGTGCACGCATGCGGGCTGGTCCGCCCGGCGGGGCTCGACGGGCTCGAGCCGAAGTCGGTGAAGAAAAAGCTGAAGCAGCCGTCCTTCGCGGCAGGCGTCCACCGCGACGAGGTCTATGCGGGCGCGGAGCTGCTCGGGCTCGAGCTGGACGAGCACATCGCGAACGTCGTTGCCGCGCTGCAGCCGATCTCGAAGGAGCTCGGCCTGCGCACTGCCGCCGACGCGGCCTAGAGCGCGCCGACCAGCCGCTGCAGGTCGTTCTCGTCGGTCCACCAGCCGCACGAGACGCGGACGAGCCCGGTCTTCGGGATCTCGCGCACGACGACGCCCTCCTCGGCCAGGCGGGCGACGAGCGCGGGCGGCTCCTCGGCGCGGAAGGCCACGAGCGTCGCATCGCCCGGCACCATCTCGACCAGGGGCGCGAGCAGCTCGCGGCAGCGCGCGGCCATCGCTGCCGCACGCTCGTAGGCCCACTCGGGGCGGACGTCGAGCGCGGCGAGCAACCCGGCGAGGACGGCGCTCGAGAGCCAGCCGGGATCGAACCGTGCCGCACCCGCGGCCGGCTCGAAGCTTCCCGACGGCTCGTGGGCGGACTGCGAGAAATAGCTCGGGCGGGCGACGCGCAGGCGCTCCGGGTCGGCGACGACGAGTGCGCCGGTCGAGTCGGGGCCGCAGAGCCACTTCTGGCCGGAGATCGTGAGGAAGTCGAGACCGGCGGCGTCGACCGGGATCGAGCCGACCGACTGCGCGCCGTCGACCAGCACCGGCACGCCCGTCTGCTCCCGCAGCTCGCGCACGGGCAACGCGCGGCCGCTCGTCCAGAGCACCTGGGAGAGCGCGAGCAGCCGCGTCCGAGGCGTCACCGCGGCCAGGATCGCGTCGGGATCCGGTTCGACGACCACGACGTGCGCGCCGCTGGCGTGCACCGGGCCGATCAGACCGAAGTGCTCCTCGGAGGTGGTCACGATCTCGTCCTCCGGCTGCAGGTCGAGGCCGGCGAGGACGATGTTGCATCCGTCCGTGGTCGAGCCGGTGAGCGAGATCTGCTCCGGCTCGGCGCCGACGAGGCCGGCGAGCGCCGCCCTGGCCTGCTTGCGCAGGTCGAGCATCCGCTCGAAGTACTCCTTGCCGAAGCGGCCGTCGGCGAGATCGGCGTCGAGCTGGTCCTGCACGGCCGCTGCCGTCGGGCGCGCGAGCGGGCCGAACGTGCCGGCGTTCAGGTACGCGAGCCGCTCGAGCACGGGGAAGAGCGCACGAGCCTCCTCGGGCGTCATCCAATCCTCATCTCGACGGGGGCGTGATCGGACAGCACCGCGCCATTGTGCAGGCGCCGCTCCTCCGGCCACACCTCGAGCGCGCCGTGCTCGACCTCGGCGGCGACGATGTGGTCGATGTTGGGGCCGGGCAGGTCGGGATCGCGCAGGTTGAAGTCGCCGGCGAGCACTCGTGCCTGCCTGGGCGCGGCCATGGACTCGACCAGCGCGTGGGCTCGGGTGAGCTCGGCGCGAGGCACCTCGACATGCCTGAACTCGTTCGACGCGTGGACGTTGCCGACGACGATGTGCTCGAGCCGGACGGCGTGGCACACCCGACGCTCGCGCCCCTGGTCGCTGATCCTGACCGTGCGGTGCTCGAGCGGGACGAGCTGCGGCGAGAGCAGGATCGCGTTCGCCTGCCCGGTGACGCCGGAGCGGAAGCGCAGCGGGTCGTACCGCTGGAGGACGCCGCCGAGCCACCGCGGCACGGGTGTCCGCTTCGCGACCGCGCTGAGGACGGTCATCCCGCTCCATTCGTGGAGCTGGGCGAGCGACCAGAGGGGCAGCTCCTGCAGGCAGACGACGTCGGGCGCGTCGCGCGAGATCAGCTCGACCATCGCTCGGAGGTGCACGCGCGGCCCCGGCGGCGAGGTGCGGCCGTGGAAGACGTTCCAGCTCCGGATCAGCACGTGCACCCGCCCACGGCACTAGCCTACGAACCCCGTGCGCGTCGTCGTCGCCGACCCCCCAGCCTTCACGCCTCCGTACGACCACGCGCTCGCCGCGGCGCTCGCAGCCGCGGGCGCGGAGGTCGAGCTGGCGACGTCGCGCTTCCGCTTCGGCGCCGTCCCCGCTCCGGACGGCTACCGGCGGCGGGAGCTCTTCTATCCGCTCTCGTCGCGGCTCTTCGGCCGCTCGCGCCTGCGCGTGCCGCTGAAGGTGCTCGAGCATCCGTTCGGCCTGGCGCGGCTCGCCGCCACGCCGGCGGACGTCGTCCACGTGCAGTGGCTGGCCGTGCCCGAGCTCGACTCGTGGCTGCTGCGCCACCGTGCGCCGCTCGTGCTCACGGCCCACGACCTGCTGCCGCGACGCACCGCCGGCAAGACCGGTCTCTGGCGCCGCGCGTTCGGCCGCTTCGAGCGGATCGTCGTCCACTCGGAGCGCGGACGCGAGACCCTGGCGGCGTTCGGCGTGGCGGACGAGAAGCTGCGCGTGATCCCACACCCCGTGACGCCGAGCGACCCGACGCGGGCCGACGACGGCCGCACGGTGCTCGCGCTGGGCCTCGTGCGGCCCGTACAAGCAGCTCGACCACGCGCGCGAGGCGGTCTCGCGGCTGCCGGGAGCGCAGCTTCGCGTCGCCGGCGACGCCGACGCATTCCTGTCCGAGGCGGAGATCGACCGCGCGCTCGGCGAGTCGACCGTCGCCGTCTTCCCGTACCGCCCCGAGCTCGACCAGAGCGGCGCGCTCCTGCGCGCGCTCGGCGCCGGCGTGCCGGCGGTCGTCTACGACGTCGGCGGCCTCGCCGAGCCGGTGCGGGAGTTCGGCGCGGGCCGCGTGGTCACCCCCGACGACGTCGAGGGCCTCGACCGCAGCGATTCGCGAGCTCCTCGACGACCAGGCGGCTCTGGCGGCGGCACGTGCCGGTGCGGCACGGGCTCGGACGGAGCTGACCTGGGAGACCTCCGCGCAGGCGCATCTCGCGCTCTACGAGGAGCTGCTCTGATCTTCCGGCGCGACCGTTTCGGCGACCTGATCCGCCGTCAGCTCGACCTCTTCGTCGAGGACGAGGCCGAGCTCCTGCGCGAGGCGGAGGAGGCTGAGCGCACGTACGACACGGCCGAGCGCGAGCTTGCCGAGGAGGCGTACGGGGACTACCAGCTCGTGCTCGAGGCCATCGCCGACGCCCTCGCCGACCTCCGCGATACGTACGCCGCCACCCTGGACGACGACACGCGGGAGGCCTACGAGCAGGCGTTCGACCGCGCTGCCAACCGCCGCTTCCGCTCGCTCACCGGAGGCCTGTGATGCGGATCGAGGACTACGGCCTGATCGGCGACCTGCAGACCGCGGCGCTCGTCGGGCGGAACGGCTCGATCGACTGGCTCTGCTTCCCGCGCTTCGACTCGGGCGCCTGCTTCGCCGCGTTGCTCGGGAACGATGAGAACGGCCGCTGGCTGCTCGCGCCCGACTGCGAGATCGAGCGGGTCGAGCGCCGTTACCGAGAGCACTCGCTCGTGCACGAGCTCGACTTTCACACCGAGCACGGCAGCGTTCGCGTCATCGACTTCATGCCCCCACGCGGGGACGCTCCCGACGTCGTCCGGATCGTCGAGGGGCTCGAGGGGAGCGTGCCGATGCGGATGGAGCTCGTCCTCCGCTTCGACTACGGCCGCATCGTCCCCTGGGTGCGCCGGCTCGAGGACGACACCCGGATCGCGATCGCCGGCCCGGATGCGGTCGCCTTCCGAACGCCGGTCGACGTGCGCGGCGAGAACCTGAGCACCGTCGCAGACTTCACGGTGGAGGCAGGCGAGCGGATTCCGTTCGTGCTGACCTGGTTCCCGTCCCACCTCGACCCGCCCCGCGCGATCACGCCCGACCACGCCTACCAGGACACGTGCGAGTACTGGGACGAGTGGCTCGTCCCCTGCACGTTCGGCGGCCGCTACTCCGAGGCCGTCTTCCGCTCGCTGATGGTGCTGAAGGCGATGACGTACGCGCCCGACGGGCGGCATCGTCGCCGCGCCGACGACCTCGCTCCCGGAGCAGATCGGCGGCGTGCGGAACTGGGACTACCGGTACTGCTGGCTCCGCGACGCGAGCTTCGCGCTCGCCGCGCTCGTCGGCAACGGCTTCGTCGAGGAGGCCGGCGCCTGGCGGAGCCTGGCTCCTGCGCGCCGTCGCCGGCGACCCGGAGGGCATCCAGATCATGTACGGCCCCGCCGGCGAGCGGCGACTGCTCGAATTCGAGCTGCCGTGGCTCGAGGGCTACGAGGGCTCGCCGCCGGTCCGAGTCGGCAACGGGGCGAGCACGCAGTTCCAGCTCGACGTCTACGGCGAGGTCGCAGATGTCCTCTACCAGGCTCGCCGGCGCGGGCTCGCCGGGCGACGACAGCGCGTGGGCGCTTCTCCGCCATCTGATCCAGAGCCTCGAGACCCGCTGGCGCGAGCCCGACGAGGGGATCTGGGAGGTGCGCGGCCCGAGGCGCCACTTCACACACTCGAAGGTGATGGCCTGGGTCGCGTTCGACCGGGGCCTCCGGTTGATCGACGAGCTCGGCCGCGACGGCCCCAAGGAACGCTGGCTGGAGATCCGCGACGCGATCAAGGCCGAGGTGCTGGAGCGCGGCTTCGACGAGGAGCTCGGCTCGTTCGTCCAGTCCTACGACTCGAAGCGGCTCGACGCGAGCCTCCTGACGATCCCGCTCTACGGCTTCCTTCCCGCCGACGACCCGCGCGTGCGCGGCACGCTCGAGGCGATCCGGCGCGAGCTGCTCGTCGACGGCTTCGTCCAGCGCTACCGCCACGACCCCGGGCGTCGAGTCGGTCGACGGCCTGCCGCCGGGCGAGGGCGCCTTCTTCCTCTGCTCCTTCTGGTTCGTCGACAACCTGATCCTGCTCGGCGAGCTCGACGAGGCGCACGCGATGTTCGAGCGGCTGCTCTCGCTCCGCAACGACCTCGGGCTGCTCTCGGAGGAGTACGACCCGGAGCTGAAGCGGCTCGTCGGCAACTTCCCGCAGGCGTTCTCGCACATCGGGCTCGTGAATACGGCGCTGCGGCTCGACGAAGCTCTGCAGGAAGCGGGCCGCACCTAGTCCGGCTCACCGATGCCCGAAGTGATGCGCCGCGGGCAGCGAGGCGCCGACGTCGCTGGAGGCGATCCGGCGCGCGAGCGGGCCGAGGCTCTCGAGCGACTCGACGACGATGTTGCGGTTGTCCTTGATGTGCTCGAAGCGGCCCCGCACGAGCAGGAGCGGCTCGCCGCGGACGATCGCGCGGTTCCGCTCGTAGAGCTCCGGCGAGACGATCAGGTTCACCTGGCCGAGCTCGTCCTCGAGCAGCATGAAGACGATCCCGTGCGCGGTCGAGGGCCGCTGGCGGGCCACCGCCATCCCGGCGAAGGCGACCTTGCTCCGGTGCGGCGCCTCGTTCAGCCGGTCGCTCGGCAGCACCTCGGGCGGCAGGTGCGGGCGCAGCAGCGTCAGCGGGTGCACGTCGATCGAGACGCTCGTCGTCGCGTAGTCGGCGAGCATCCGCTCCCAGGCGGTCAGGTCCGGCAGCTCGGGGGTCGCCACCGTCGGGTCGAGCTCGAGCGAGAGCTGCTTGTGCTCGCGCTGGACGGTCTGCGGGCGGGTGACGAGCCCGAGCTCCCAGAGCAGGTCGCGCCGCTTGCCGAAGCGGTCGCAGGCGCCGCTGCGGAGGAGCGCCTCGAGCTCGCGCGCGTCGAGCGGCAGCCGGCGGGCCAGGTCGCCGACACTTTCGAACTCGCCGCGCGCCTCCCGCTCGGCGACGACCGCCTCGGCGTCGTCCTCCCCCACGGACTTGACGTACTTCAGCCCCATCCGCACCGCACTTTCCTCCCACGTGCAGTGCACCTCGCTGAGGTTGACGTCCGGAGGGCGGATCTCCACACCCCGCCGCTGGGCGTCGCGGACGAGCGAGGACGGCGGGTAGAAGCCCATCGGCTGCGCGTTCAGGAGCGAGCAGAGGAACTCGGCCGGGTAGTGGTGCCGCAGCCACGCCGACTGGTAGGCGAGGAGGCCGAACGCGGCCGCGTGCGACTTGGGGAAGCCGAAGCCGGAGAAGGCCGCGAGCTTGTCGTAGACCCTGTCGGCCGTCTCGCCGTCGACGCCGTTCCGCGCGGCGCCCTCGATGAACCGCTCCCGGAACGCCTCGATCGCCTCCTCGCTCCGCTTCCGGCTCATCGCACGCCGCAGTCCCTCCGCCTCGCCGATCGTGAAACCGGCGAGCGCCATCGCCACGTCGAGCACCTGGTCCTGGAAGACGACGACGCCGTGGGTGTCGCGGAGCGGCTCGCGCAGCAGCTCGTGGTCGACGGGCGGCACGTAGTCCGGGTCGACCCGCAGCCGCTCGCGCGCGTCGATGTACGGGTGCACGGCCTTGCCCTGGATCGGCCCCGGCCGCACGAGCGCGACCTGCACGGTCAGGTCGTCGAGGTTCTCCGGCTTCGTCCGCAGCAGGCTCTGCATCTGCGCGCGGCTCTCGATCTGGAAGTCGCCGATCGTGTCCGCCCGCTGGATGTCTGCGAAGACGTCGGCGTCGGCGAGCGGGATCCGGGACAGGTCGATCGGCTCGCCGTAGACCTCGGCGATCTGCTCGACGCAGTCCTCGACCGCCGAGAGCATCCCGAGCCCGAGCAGGTCGATCTTGAGGAAGCCGGCGTCGGAGCAGGAGTCCTTGTCCCACTGGCAGATCTGCCTGCCCGTCATCGCCGCCGGCTGCACCGGCACGAGCTCGACGAGCGGCCTGCTGGAGATCACCATCCCGCCCGGGTGCTGCGAGATGTGGCGCGGCAGCCCTGCGATCTCGCGCGTCAGCTCGGCGAAGGCGCGCCAGCGCGGCGAGAGCAGCCGCCGCTCGGCCTCGGGGAGCAAGGCGAGCTCCTCGGCGACCCTGGCCGCGTTCCAGCCGTCGGAGACGCGCGCGAGCCGTTCCAGCTCGGCGAACGGGAGCCCGAGCGCCTTGCCGACGTCGCGGATCGCGCCGCGTGCCCGGTAGGTGGAGAAGCTGGCGACGAGCGAGGCGTGCTCGCGCCCGTAGCGCTCGGTGACGCCGAGGATCAGCTGCTCGCGGATGTCGCGCGGGAAGTCGAGGTCGATGTCCGGCACCGACATCAGCTCGCGGTTGAGGAAGCGGCCGAGCGAGAGGTTCTGCGCGACCGGGTCGACGTGCGAGAGGCCGGTCAGGTAGCAGACGATCGACCCCACCGACGAGCCCCGGCCCCGGCCGGGCGGCAGCCAGCGCCGCGGCGAGCCCGGCCCGCGGATCCCGTTCGCGAGCTCCCGCGCCAGCTCGAGCACCTCCCAGTGGAGGAGGAAGAAGCCGGCGAGGCCGAGCTCGTCGATCAGCCTGAGCTCGGTCTCGAGCCGCGCGCGGGCCTGGCCGAGTAACAGCTTGTTACTTGGCGGGTAGCGGCCCGCGAACGCGTCGTTGCAGACCTCGGCGAGCTGCGTGATCGCGGGGACGTCGCCGTCGGAGAAGTCGGGATAGCGGTAGCCGAGCTCCTCGGTCAGGTCGAACTCGAGCCGGGCGGCGATCTCGGCTGTACGGAGGACGGCGTCGCGGTCGTCGGGGAAGAGCTCGAGCAGCTCCGCCGGCGCGCGGAGGATGCTCTCGCGGTTGCCGCGCCGCTCGCGCTCGCTCGCCTCGAGCGACGTGTTGTGGCGGATCGCGACGAGGACGTCCTGGAGCGCGGTGCGGCGCGGATGGTGCGCGTGGGCGTTCCCGGTGACGACGGTCTCGACGCCGGCGTGCTCGGCGAGGTCGCGCAGGAGCGCGTTGCGGCGCGCGTCGCCGCGCTCGAACGGCCGCTGCAGCTCGACGTAGAAGCGCTCGCGTCCGAACGCGCGCGCGAGCTCGGCGGCGGCGTTCGGGTCGCGGACGCCGAGCCCGTCGCGCGCGCAGCCGGAGAGGCAGACGAGGCCGTCGTTCAGCTCCGCGAGCAGCGCCGGATCGAGCGACGGGCGGCAGCAGCTCACCTTCCTTCGGGCCGCGTGTGCGCGTGCGCGGCGGTGAGGAGGCGGCAGAGGTTCGCGTAGCCCTGCGACGACTCGACGAGGACGGTCACGTGCGCACCGCCGTGCAGGGTGATCTCGGCGCCGGTGATCGCGCGGACGCCGACGAGCTTCGCCGCGTGGGCGAGCTCGAGCGAGCCGTAGACGCCGTCGTGATCGGTGAGCGCGAGCGCCTCGTAGCCGAGCTCCGCCGCCCGCAGCGCCAGCTCCTCGGGATGTGACGCGCCGTCGAGGAACGAATAGGCTGAATGGCAGTGGAGCTCGACGTAGGCCAACCGCTGCTCCTAGTGCCCGGCGAGGGTGAGGTCGTCGGCGACGTCCCGGACCGGCGGGTCGAGATCCTCTGCGACAGGGACGAGCTCGTCGTGACGTGGACCCGCTTCGGGCCGCACCGCGACGGCGCCTCGCCGCACATCCACCGCACCCACAGCGACCTCTTCTTCGTCCTCGGCGGCGAGCTGACGTTCTTCGTGGGGCCGGAGGCGGAGGAGCGCGTCCTGCCGGCGGGGACGCTCGCATTCGCGCCGCCGCTGCTCGTCCACGGCTTCCGCAACGCGGGCGACGGCGAGCTGCGCTACCTGAACTTCCACGCGCCGAGCGCGGGGTTCGCCGACTACCTGCGCGGACGCAACCCGGACTTCGACCAGTGGGATCCGCCCGAGGACGGCGGCCTGCCTGTGACGGACGCGTCGTCGTCCCGCCGGGGGCGAACGGCGTCCTCATCGACCGGGACGAGATCCGGATCGAGGTGCGGGACGAGCCGGGGCAGGCGTCGGGCCGGCTGACGTGCCTCCATGCCCTCGAGGATGGCCGCTTCCTCGAGATCCAGGCGTAAACTCGGCGCGTGGACGCGCGGGAGCGCTACGACGAGCTCGTCGACGACCTCTGCGCCCGCAACGACGACGTCGAGCCGTCGCAGATGATGGGCATGCCGTGCGTGAAGCGGAGCGGGAAGATGGTCGCCGGCTTCACACGCGGCGCGATGGTCTTCAAGCTCCCCGATCCGGACGCGCACGCGCGGGCGCTGGCGCTCGACGGCGCCCATCTGTTCGACCCCTCCGGGAAGGGACAGCCCTTCAAGGAGTGGGTCGTCGTGCCGGAGGCGCACGCGGCCGAGTGGGAAGGATTCGCGCAGCACGCTCTCAGGCCCGCTGGCTGAACCCCTCGCGCCCCTGATCGGCTGCGCCTCCCGGCCGGCGGAGCCGGCCTCCGGCACAGCCTCGCCCCGCTCGCGGTGCTCCGGCCGGCGGCCCGTACCTCCGTACTGTTCCACCGGCCTACGCATCGCGAGCAGGGCGTCAGGAACGCGAGGCGTCACGCGCGCTGGGAGAACCAACAGCCGGCTTCCTCGTCGCGGAAGACGCACGCGTTCCGGCCCGACTCGAGCACGAGGTCGAAGTAGCGGCGGTCGAGCGGCTCCTCGGTCCACCAGCGGTCGACGACGCGCCACTCCTCGCGCACGAGCGCGACACCCTCGCGGTTCACGCGCACGGAAGCCGACCGGGCTCGCCTCGACCAAGCGCGGCCCGCGGCGCGTTTATTCGTCCCGCGGCACGAACAGCGACCGGGTTTCGGGAATCCGCGACCACGGCGCCACCTCCACGACGGCGACGACGGAGCCCGAGCCGGTGCTCGCGCGCACCTGGCGCAGCCCGTCGCTCAGGCGCGCCTGCATCTCGTCCCCCACCGGCTTGACGAGCTCGAGCTGCTGGCCGACCGACTCGGAGAGCTCGACCGCCTCCAGCCGCAGCTCGACGGTGGGGGCAGGGATCTCGAGCAGCTTCGGGCCGAGCGCCGCCCGCAGGCGCGGCCGGTCGGCCGTCGGCTCACGCAGCGTCACCGTCCGGCGCCAGGAGCCGCCGCCGACGAGCTTCGCCGAGAGCGCGACCTTGCGGAACGGCCGGCCCGCCCGCTCCGGCCGGGCGAGCAGCCGGTCGAGGAGTGAGCCGAAGCCGCGGCGGAGCGTCAGCTCGTTCCCGACAGGCTCCGGGAACTCGAGCGCCTCGACGAGCTCGGCCGCCGGCCGCCGTCCTCGCACGCGGCCGCTGTCGCCGCCGCGTGCAAGGCCCCACGCCTGCCGGCCTTCCCGGCCAAGCCGCTCCGCGACAGCTCCCCCGGGCAGGGCGGCCAGCTCCCCCAAGCGGCGCACGCCCAGACCCTCCAGCTCTGCGTAGCGGTCGGCCGGGAGCGGCAGGAGCGAGAGCGGCAGCGGTGCCAGAAAGCCCTCCTCCTTGCCGGCCGACACGACGAGTGCCTGCCCGGGACGCGCGACGCTCGCCGCCGCAAGGGCGGCGAACCGGCGCTGCGCCGCGCCCGCGCGTGAATCCCAGGCAGCTCCGACGGAGGCGAGCGCCCGCTGGAGCGCCGCCTCCAAGCCTCCGTACAGCCGCTCGACGCCCTTCGTCTCGAAGTAGACGCGTCCCGGCTCCTCGGGGTCGACCGCGAAGCCCGAGTCCTCGAGCCGCTGCAGCACCCCCTCCCACTCGCGCTCGACCGCAGCCGGGTCCTGCTCGACCAGCACGAGCTGCGGGCACATCGCGAGCGCCTCCCCCAGCCGCATCCCGGGCTGCACGCCGGCGAGCTCCGCGGCGGCGGTGACGGGACCGATCAGCTGCTCCGTCCCCGGCAGCGGCGAAAGCGCTGCCGCGACGAGCGCCAGCCTCGGCTTGTCCCGCAGCGCCGCGCGCAACTCGAAGCCGGGGATGAGGAGACAGGCGATCACGGGAACATATGTTCTATACCCGAACAGGTGTTCCTGTCAAACTGCTCGATCTTCCGCGTCTCGATTGCGCCCCGTGCGGCGCTGGTAGCGTCGGCTGATGCCGTTCGTCGCAGCCGACTTCGATCCGCCTGGCAGCCTCGTGACCGAGAAGTTCGTGCTCGAGCCGCTCGGCGTCGAGCACAACGAGAGCGACTACGAGGCCTGGTCGTCGTCGATACCCCACATCCGCGCCACGCCGGGATTCGAAGGGAGGTGGCCGCACGAGATGACGCTCGAGGAGAACCGTCGCGACCTCGAGCGCCACGCCGACGATTTCGCGGCCCGCAGAGGATTCACGTACACCGTGCTCGACCCCGCGACCCGCGAGGTCATCGGCTGCGTCTACATCTACCCCGACAAGGACGGCGGTTCCGACGCTGCTGTCAGCTCGTGGGTCCGTGCAAGCCGTGCGGAGCTCGACGGCGACGTGCGGCGAGCGGTTTCGCGCTGGCTCGTCGAGCGCTGGCCGTTCGAGCGCACCGCGTACGCGACGGACTGACCGTTCGAACCCAGCTCGCCGCCGCGGCTTAGAGTCACGACGTGCGGATCCTGTTCGCCTTCACCGGCGGGCGCGGGCACGTCGAGCCGCTGCTGCCGCCGGCGGAGGCCGCCCGCGCCGCCGGCCATGCCGTCGCCTTCGCGGGACGCCCGTCGATCCTGCCCGTCGTCGAGGAGCGCGGCTTCGAGGCGTTTCCGGCCGAGCCGCCCCGGAAGCCGCCGCAGCGGATCCCGCTCCAGGAGCTCGACCCCGAGCGGGAGGCGCGCGACTTCCGCGACGGCTTCGCCGACCGGCTCGCGCACCAGAGGGCGCCGCTGGTCGCAGCGCTCTGCGACGACTGGCGGCCGGACGTCGTCGTCTGCGACGAGACCGACTTCGGCGCGATGGTCGCCGCCGAGAGCCTGGGCGTCCCGTACGCGAGCGTCGTCACGATCGCGGCGGGCACGTTCGCGCGGCCGGAGCTGATCGCGGAGCCGCTCGGCCGCCTCCGCGCGGAGCACGGGCTGCCGCCCGATCCGGAGCTCGCGTTTCTCTCGCGGCACCTCGTCCTCGCGCCGTTCCCGCCGAGCTACCGCGATCCGGCGTCCCCGCTGCCGCCGACCGCTCGCTGCTTCCGCCCGTTCGACCCGCCGCCCGAGCGCCACGCCGCGACGCCGACGGTCTACTTCACGCTCGGCACCGTCTTCAACCTCGAGTCGGGGGATCTCTTCACGCGCGTCCTCGCCGGCCTGCAGGAGCTTCCGGTCGAGGTGGTGGCGACCGTCGGGGCGGAGATCGATCCCGCCGAGCTCGGGCCGCTGCCGCCGCACGTCCGCGTCGAGCGGTTCCTCCCCCAGTCCGACATCCTGGCCCGCTGCAGCGCGGTCGTCTCGCACGGCGGCTCGGGCAGCGTCCTCGGCGCGCTGGCGCACGGCCTGCCGCAGGTGCTGATCCCGATGGGCGCCGACCAGCCGCTGAACGCGGCGCGGTGCGAGCAGCTCGGGGTCGCACGCGTGCTCGATCCGGTCGCGGCGACGCCGGACGACGTGCGCGAGGCGGTGACGGCCGTGCTGGACGAGCCGGAGTACCGCGACTCGGCCGAGCGGCTGCGACAGGAGTTCGCCGCGCTCCCGGGGCCTGAGTGGGCTGTGGAGCTCCTGGAGCGGCTGCGATAGTGGCCGGGTGAGCATCCGGATCGACAGCTCGCTCGACGGCATCGACTGGGCGGCCGTGCGCGCAGACCTGGTCGCCGACGCGTTCGACAACGGACGCTCTCCGGCGGCGCTCAGGCGCTCGTTCGAGCAGTCCCAGCACGTCGCGATCGCCCGCGACGGCGAGCGCGTCGTCGGGACGGCGAGGCTGCTCTCCGACGGCGTCTGCAACGCCTACGCCGTCGACGTCTGGACGGCGTCGTCGCACCGCCGGCAGGGAATCGCGACCGGGATGATGCGGCTGCTGATCGATGCGGTTCCCGGCCAGCACATCGGTCTCCAGACCGACGATGCCCAGGCGCTGTACCAATCCGTCGGGTTCCAGCAGCAGCCGGAGTTCTGGTCGCTCGTGTCCGGCCGGTGGCTCGACAACGACGCGAATCGGCTTTGAGCCTCGCGCCGGAACGTGCCAGACTAGGCCCGTGAGCACGACCGTCGACGCGCTCGAGCTGGACGCCGCAGCATTCCGCGGCGAGATCGTCGGTCCCGCCGATCCGGGTTTCGACGTGCACCGACGGATCTGGAACGGCTCGATCGACCGGCGCCCGGCCGCGATCGCGCGCTGTGCCGGCGTCGCCGACGTGATCACCGCCGTCAAGGCGGCACGTGCGAGCGACATCCCCGTCGCGATCCGCAGCGGCGGCCACTCGTTCCCGGGCTACTCGGTCGCCGACGACGCGCTGATGATCGACCTCTCGCCGATGAAGGGCGTGCGCGTCGACCCGGAGAAGCGCATCGCGCGCGCGCAGGCCGGCGTGCTGCTCGGTGAGCTCGACCGGGAGACGCAGGCCTTCGGGCTCGCGGTCCCGTCCGGCATCGTCACCCACACGGGCGTCGCAGGGCTGACGCTGGGCGGCGGGATCGGCTGGATCATGCGCAAGCACGGGCTCTCGGTCGACCGGCTCCGCTCCGTCGACCTCGTCACCGCCGACGGCGAGTTCGTCAAGGCGAGCGCCGACGAGAACGCCGAGCTCTTCTGGGGCCTCCGCGGCGGCGGCGGCAACTTCGGCATCGTCACCGAGTTCGAGTTCGACTGCGTGCCGCTCGGGCCGCAGATCCTGGCCGGCCCGGTGATCTGGCCGATGACGGACTCCGGCGAGGTGCTCCGCTTCTACCGCGACTGGATCGCCGAGGCGCCGGACGACCTGATGACGATCATCGTCCACCGCAAGGCGCCGCCGCTGCCGATCATCCCGGAGGAGCTGCACGGCCAGCCGGTCGTGATGGTGATCTGCTGCTGGGTCGGCGACCTCGAGGAGGGCGAGCGGTTCATCAAGCCGCTGCGCGAGTTCGGCTCGCCGGTCGCGGACGTCTGCACCCAGAAGCCGTATCTCGCGCACCAGGCCATGCTCGACCCGAGCTTCGTGCCGGGCCGTTGGTACTACTTCAAGAGCTGCGACGTCGCCGAGCTCTCCGACGAGATCATCGACCTGACCGTCGAGCGCTGCCTCCAGATCGACTCGCCGCTGAGCTCGTTCCCGATCTGGCAGATGGGCGGCGCGGTCAGCCGCGTCGGCGAGGACGAGACCGCCTTCAACGGGCGCGGCGCGGGCTTCACCTACAACATCGGCGTCTGCACGGAGGACGAGGAAGGCTTCGAGCGCGAGCGCGACTGGGTGCGGAGCTTCTGGTCGGCGCTCGAGCCGTGGCATCAGGGCGTCTACGTCAACTTCCTCGGGGACGAGGGCGCCGACCGCGTTCGCGACTCCTACGGGGCGGAGAAGTACGCGCGGCTGCAGGCGCTGAAGTCGCAGCTCGATCCGGACAACTTCTTCCGGATCAACCAGAACATCCCGCCTGCCTAGAGCGTGATCTCTGCCGCAGGGCCGCGCATGCCGGCGAGCCGCGGGACGACCTCGAGCACGCTCTCGCGGGCGCAGAAGGCGATGTCCTCCTCCAGCCCGGGCGGGCCGTACGTGCGCGCGTTGATGCCGTCGAGCGGGTCGGGGAACGCATCGGCGAGGAGCGCCGCCGCGACGGCGGCGTCGGTTCGCTCGCCCTCGAGCGCCTGCACGAGCCGGCCGGCGCAATAGGCGTCGTCGAACGCGAACGCGCCCTTGTAGCCGGCGCAGATGACGGCCACGTCCTCCCCGCGCTCCGTCGCCGCGCGAACGACGGCAGCGAGGTTGAGCAGGCTGCCGATCAGCACCTCGTCGCAGCGCTCGGCCGCGGTGACGATCGTCCGCGTCCCGTTCGTCGTCGAGAGGATCAGCGTCTCCGCCCTCGGCTCGAGGAACTCGCGCGGCGAGGCGCCGACGTCGAAGCCGTCGATCCGGACCGCGTCGCGCTCGCCGCCGACGACGCTGTCGGAGAGCTCGGCGCGTAGCGCCCGCGCCTGCTCGATCTCGGGCACGCACAGCACGCGCCGGTACCCGGACGAGAGCGCCTGCGCGATCGTCGAGGTCGCCCGGATCACGTCGACGACGATCCCGGTCGGGGCCGAAGCGGCCTCGTCCGGAATGAACGCGACATGAACCTTCATCTGGCTAGGCTAGACCGGATGGCCGAAACGCTCAGGTGCTACCGGCACCCCGATCGGGAGACGGGTGTGTCGTGCTCCGAGTGCGGCCGCGGCATCTGCCCCGACTGCATGACGTTCGGCCCGGTCGGGATCCGCTGTCCCGACCACGCGGGCGTGGCGCGCGGCCCGGCGCAGAAGGTCGTCAAGAACCTGCAGCGCAGCTCGGCGGGCCGGCAGGGCACGGTCACGCTGACGCTGATCGCGATCAACGTCGGCATCTACTTCCTCCAGCTCGCCGGCGGCGCCTCGATCAGCGCCAACAGCGGCTGGATCTACCAGCACGGCGCCCTCTACGGCCCGCTCGTCGCCGCCGGCGACTGGCACCGCCTGATCACGGCCGCCTTCCTCCACTACGGCCCGATCCACCTCGGGATGAACATGCTCGCGCTCTGGTGGATCGGCCGGCCGCTCGAGGACTACCTCGGCCCGGTCCGGTATCTCATGCTCTACCTCGTCTCCGGCCTCGCCGGCTCGGCGGGTGCGCTGATCATGAACCCGACCGCCGTCACCGTCGGGGCGTCTGGCGCGATCTTCGGCATCCTCGGCGCCGCGATCGTGCTCGAGCGCCAGCACACCTACGTGCTCGGCGGCAGCGCGCTGACGCTGCTGATCGTCAACATCGCCTTCACGTTCGCCGTCCCCGGGATCTCGATCGGCGGCCACCTCGGCGGCCTCGCCGGTGGGGCGCTCTGCATCCTCGCCCTCTCCAAGTTCGGCAAGGGCAACGCCGCCTACAGCCGGATCGACGCCGCCTCGGTCGTGAGCCTGGTCGCGATCGGCCTGCTCAGCGTCGCGGTCGCCTACTGGAAGGTGAAGGGCTACGCCTAGGAGCGCTCTAGCCGCCGATGGCGACGGCGACCGTGCCCTGCTCCGCCAGCGCGGCCTGGGCGGCGGCGAGGCGCGCGAGCGGGACGCGGTACGGGCTGCAGCTGACGTAGTCGAGCCCGAGCCGGTGGCAGAACGCGACCGACTTCGGCTCGCCGCCGTGCTCGCCGCAGATCCCGAGCTTGATGTCGTCGCGGGTCCGGCGCCCGCGCTCGACCGCGATCTCCATCAGGTCGCCGACGCCGCCCTGGTCGATCGACTCGAACGGGTCGCGCTCGAGCACGCCCGTCTCCAGGTAGTGGGCGAGGAAGCGGCCGCCGTCGTCGCGTGAGATCCCGAGCGCGGTCTGGGTCAGGTCGTTCGTGCCGAAGGAGAAGAAGTCCGCGTGCTCGGCGATCTCGTCGGCGCGGATGCAGGCCCGCGGCAGCTCGATCATCGTCCCGACGAGGTAGTCGAGCTCGCCCTCCTCGGCGGCGACGCGGACGGTCAGCTCGCGCAGCCGGCGCAGCTCCTCGCCGAAGCCCACGAGCGGATGCATGATCTCGACGAGCGGCGCGTCCCCGCCCCGCTCCCGCACGGCGATCGCGGCCCGCACGATCGCGCGCACCTGCATCTCGTAGATCTCGGGGAAGAAGAGGCCGAGCCGGCAGGCGCGGAAGCCGAGCATCGGGTTCGACTCGTGCAGAGCGCGGATCCGCTCGCGCATGCGCTCGTCCTGCTCCTCCTCGAGCGAGGGCAGGAACTCGTGCAGCGGCCAGTCGAGCAGGCGGATCGTCACGGGCAGCCCCGCCATCGCCTCGAAGATCCCCTCGAAGTCGCCCTGCTGGATCGGGAGCAGGCGCTCGAGCGCGGAGCGGCGGCCGTCCTCGTCGGCGGCCAGGATCATCTCGCGCATCAGGCCGAGCCGGTCGGCGGTCGCGAACATGTGCTCCGTCCGGCAGAGCCCGATCCCCTCCGCCCCGAACTCGCGGGCCTTGGCCGAGTCCTCGGGCGTGTCGGCGTTCGTGCGCACCTTCAGCCGCCGGATCCCGTCCGCCCAGTCGAGGATCGAGGAGAAGTCGTCGTTGATCTGCGGCGGCACGAGCGGCACGGCGCCGACGATCACCTCGCCGGTGCCGCCGTCGATCGTGATCGTGTCGCCCTCCTTCAGCTCGTGGCCGGGCAGCCGCGCCGTCTTCGCGCGGGCGTCGACGTGGAGTGCCTCGCAGCCGGTGACGCACGGCGTCCCCATCCCGCGCGCGACGACGGCGGCGTGCGACGTCAGCCCGCCGTGCGCGGTCAGGATCCCCGCCGCCTGCACCATCCCGTGGAAGTCGTCCGGCGTCGTCTCCCAGCGGACGAGGATCACGCTCTCCCCCGCCTTGCCCCGCTCCTCGGCGGTGTCGGCGTCGAAGACGATTGCGCCGGAGGCCGCGCCCGGCGAGGCGTTCAGCCCCTTCGCGACGACCTCGACATCGGCGGCCGGGTCGATCATCGGGTGCAGCAGCTGGTCGAGCTGCGCCGGATCGATCCGCGCAACCGCCTCCTCCTTCGAGATCAGGCCCTCGCCGACCATCTCGACCGCCGCCCGCAGCGCGGCCGCCGCCGTCCGCTTGGCCGTTCGCGTCTGGAGGAGGAAGAGCGTGCCCTCCTCGACCGTGAACTCGATGTCCTGCATGTCGCGGTAGTGCGACTCGAGGCGCGCGATCGTCTCCAGCAGCTGCGCGTATGCCTCCGGCAGCAGCTCCTTCATCCGCTCGATCGGCTCCGGTGTCCGGATCCCGGCGACGACGTCCTCGCCCTGGGCGTTCTGGAGGAACTCGCCGTAGAGCACGCTCTCGCCGGTCGACGGGTCGCGCGTGAAGCACACGCCCGTGCCCGAGCCGTCGCCCTTGTTGCCGAACACCATCTGGACGACGTTGACCGCCGTGCCGAGGTCGTCCGGGATCTCGTACGTGCGCCGGTAGACCTGCGCGCGCGGCGACTCCCAGGAGTCGAAGACGGCGCGCACGGCCTTCTCCAGCTGCGCCCGCGCGTCCTGCGGGAACGGCGAGCCGGTCTCGTCGGCGTAGATCCGCTTGAAGGTCTCGATCAGCTCCGCCAGGTCGTCCGCGGTCAGCTCGACGTCCTGCTTCGCGCCGCGCGACGCCTTCAGGTCGGTCAGCGGCTGCTCGAAGCGATGGGCCTCGACGCCGTCGACGACCTCGCCGTACATCTGGATCAGCCGCCGGTAGGAGTCGTAGGCGAAGCGCTCGTTGCCGGTCGTCTTCGCGAGGCCCGCGACCGCCTCGTCGTTGAGGCCGAGGTTGAGGATCGTGTCCATCATCCCCGGCATCGAGACGGCCGCGCCCGAGCGGACCGAGACGAGCAGCGGGTCGTCGGGGTCGCCGAAGCGCTTGCCCGCCTTGCCCTCGAGCGAGGCGATGTGCTCCGCCACCTCGGCCTCGAGCCCGTCCGGGAGCTCGCCGCCGGAGGCCATGTAGGCGCGGCAGGCGTCGGTCGTGATCGTGAACCCGGCGGGGACGGGGACGCCGAGCGCGGTCATCTCGGCGAGCCCGATCCCCTTGCCGCCGAGCAGCTCACGGCCGCCCCCGGAGTCCTCGTCGAAGTCGTAGACGTAGCGCATGAGCGCCCGGAATCTACACCTGCACCTCGTAGCGCAGGTGCGTCGCGTACGGGGACTCGATCACGCTCGTCCGTTCGAAGCCGAGGTCGGTCCGCTCGATCCCGTCGAAGAGCCGCGTTCCGCCGCCGAGCAGCACCGGTGCGATCGTGAGCGTGAACTCGTCGACGACGCCGGCGGCGAGGCACTGGCGGAGCACGTCGGCGCCGCCCATCACGATCACGTTCTTGTCGCCTGCGGCCGCGCGCGCCTTCTCGAGCGCGACGTCGATCCCGTCGGTGACGAACTCGAAGGTCGTGTCGCCCTTGATGGCGGTCTCCTGTGGCCTGTGCGTGACCACGAACACGGGGACGCCGAAGCCCGGGTCGTCGCCCCAGCCGTCGACGACGTCGTGCATCTTCCGGCCGACCAGAAAGGCGCCGCCGGACGCGAACGTCTCCTCGATGTAGCGCTTGTCGGCGCCGGTCGCCGAGCCGCCCTCCTCGCCGTACCGCCACGGCCCGCCGAAGACCCAGTAGTGCAGCCGTTCGCCGCCGTCGCCGAGCCCGGCGCCGAACCGGTCGTTCGGCCCGGCCACGAACCCGTCCATCGACATCGTGATGCCTCCGACAACCTTGCCCATGTCCACTCCCTTCGTTTTCCAGTAGACCGCGGGCGCGGCGAAGAGTCATCGGCGAAACTGCGGAGCGATGAGCGGCCACATCCTCGCCATGGGCGGCGGCGGCATCCTCAGCCCGGACTCGCTGCTCGAGGACTTCCTGCTCGAGCTGAGCGGGAAGCCGCGGCCGAGGGTCGGCTTCTTGCCGACGGCGGGCGGCGAGCGCCCCGAGGGGATCCAGTGGTTCTACGACGCCTTCGCCGGGCGCGACTGCGAGCCGAGCCACCTCGAGCTCTTCGGGATGCCGGAGGAGCCGGCGGCCTGGGTCGCGGCGCAGGACGTCGTCTACGTCTGCGGCGGCAACACGGCGAACGCGCTCGCGATCTGGCGCGTGCACGGCGTCGACGTCGCCCTGCGGGAGGCGTGGGAGCGCGGCGCCGTGCTCGGCGGCTGGAGCGCCGGCGCGAACTGCTGGTTCGAGGACTCCGTCACCGACTCCTACGGCCCGCGGCTGCGCGAGCTCGGCGGCGGGCTCGGCTTTCTCGCCGGGAGCTTCTGCCCCCACTTCGACGGCGAGCCGGAACGGCGCCCGACGTACACCCGGCTCGTCCGGGACGGCGTCCTCCCACCCGGCTACGCGGCCGACGACGATGCTGCATTCCACTTCGAGGGCACCGAGCTGCGCGAGGTCGTCAGCCAGCGCGAGGGCGCGCGCGGCTACCGCGTCGGAGCCGACGGCGAGCAGCCGCTCGAGCGCGCGCGTGCTGTGACGCGCGTCGTCGTCATCGCGAGCGCGAGCGGAAGCGGGAAGACGACGCTGGGGCGCGAGCTCGCGCGAAGGCTCGAGGTTCCGTTCCACGAGCTGGACGCGCTCCACCACGGCCCCAACTGGACGGAGGCGACGGCGGAGGAGCTGCGGGCGCGCGTGGAGCCGCTGCTCGCCGCGGAGCGGCTGGGTCGTCGACGGCGCCTACCGCAGCAAGCTCGGCGATCTCGTCCTCGAGCGTGCCGACATCGTCGTGTGGCTCGACCTGCCGCGGCGCGTCTGGCTCCCGCGCCTCGTCCGGCGGACGGTCTCGAGGATCGTCCGGCGCGAGGAGCTGTGGAACGGGAACCGGGAGACGCTGCGGAACGTCCTCTTCAGCCCGGACTCGGTCGTCTTCTTCGCGCTTCGCAACTTTCCGCGGCGGCGGCGGCTGTATCCGTCCGAGCTCGCCCCGTATCCGCACGTGCGGCTGCGCACTCCGGCCGCCGTCGCGCGGTGGCTCGACGACTACAGCAGCTCGGCGATCAGCGCCGCCGCGCGCGACGCGCCGTCGGTCTCGACCGGCCGGTAGTCGACCTCGCGGCCGATCTCCTCGGCGATCGCGGCCGCGATCTCGGCCGGGCCGTCGGTCTCGAAGTCCATGCGCCGTCCGGCGCCGTACCGCTCCAGCCGGTGGTGGACGTGGAAGTTCTGCTCGAAGTGGTGGCGCAGCGGGAAGTAGAGGAACGGGCGGCGCGTTGGCGGTCAGCTCCATCGAGGTCGTCAGGCCGCCCTGGACGACGGCGAGGTCGCACGCCGCGAGGTGGCGGTAGAGCTCGTGCACGTACGGGCGGATCTCGAGGCCCGTCGTGCTGCGGCAGGCTCGCCGGATCGATCCGCGGCCCGGCGACGACGACCATCCGCAGCTCCGGCACGTTCGCCTTGGCCTGCGGGAACGCCTCGATCACCCGGCGGAGCAGATGCCCGCCCACGCCCGACCCGCCGACGGTGACGATGCAGACCTGCTCGCGCGGCCCGTACCCGAGCTCGGCCCGCAGCTTCTCCCGGTCGGCGATGGGCTCGAACCCGGTCACGTAGCCGGAGAAGTCGTAGTGCTGCTCGGTCCAGTCGCGGATCCCCGGGAGGCCGTTCCCGAACGAGTTGGGGACGACGTCGTCGGGGTTGCCGACGAACACCGCCCGGTCGCGGATCCTGGGGAAGCGGGCGATGTGCTCGATCATCTCGGCGTTGTAGTCGGTGGTCAGGAACGTCTCGTGCTCACCGCCGTCCTCCATCGGCAGCCAGCCGACGAAGTCCGTCAGCCAGACGTAGGCCGCCGACTTCAGCTCCGGGTTCTCGTGCAGGAAGTAGTCGACCTCCCAGGCCTCGTCGCCGATCCAGAGGTCGTAGTTCTCCTCGCGCACGAGGTCGAGGAAGAGCATGAAGTTGGCGACGAGGATCTCGTCCATCCGCCTGATCGCCTGGAAGGCATGCAGGTCGTGCTCGGCCGACTCGCTCTCGATGTGCGCCGACTCGTTCGCGAGCAGCGCGCTCGCCGGGTGGATCCGCTCCCCCTCCGCCTCGAGCACGGCTGTCACCGGGTGCTGGGCGAGCCAGTCGATCTCGAGGTCGGGGTGCAGCTTCCGCAGCTCCTTGGCGATTGCGACGTCGCGCCGGGCGTGCCCGAGCCCGATCGGCGACGAGACGTAGAGCGCGCGCCGCCGCCGGCTGAGCGCCCGCGTCCAGGTCTTCACCTTCGGCGCCGGCGGCACGACCGAGTCGGCGAAGTCCTTCAGCAGGCCGTTCACCTGCACCGGATGTCGCGCCTGCGGGAGGTGACCGGCGCCCTCCATGGTCACGAGCGTGCCGCCGGTCAGCTCGGCGACCGCGGCTCGCACGCTCGCGCGTCTGGCAGTTGTCGAGGTCGCCGTGGATCACGAGCACGGGGCAGCGCACACGCTCGCACATCGCGCGGGCGTCCTCCTCGCTCGCCCAGGGCATGGGCGCCTCCTCGTCCGCGAGGATCAGCGACTCCGCGCCGCCCTCGAGCCCCCAGCTGGACGCAGTCCTCGATCTGCTTCGTCGAGTGCGGCTCGGGGATCTGCTGGGCGAAGAAGAACTCGAGGAAGCCGCTGGTAGTCGCGGCGCCAGTAGTGGAGGTTGCACTTCGCCCAGCCCTCGTCGGTGTCGAGCGGCACGTCCGACGGGAACTGGCGGTAGTTCGGATGCGACGGCGCGAGCCGGGGCACGAACGGCGCGATCGCGGCGACGCCGAGCACGGCCGCCGGATCGGTCGCGGCGAGCATCAGCGCCCAGCCGCCGCCGTCGCAGAGGCCGCCGACGAGCGCGTCCTGTCGGCGCCGCTTGCCTCCAGCACGGCCCGACCGTCGGCGACGTACTCCCACCAGGAGTAGGCCGCTGCGTCGCTGCGGACGGTCGGACCGGCCGTTGCCCCGCGGGTCGAACGTGACGACGCGGAAGTGGCGCGAGAGGTACGGGACCTGCGCCTTCCAGAGCCGCGAGTGCGAGATCGGCGAGGTCGGGAAGAGCAGGAACGTCGTCGGTGCGTCCCCGTAGACCTCGTAGAAGACGCGCACGCCGTCGCGCTCGACGAAGCCCTCCTCGTCGGGGTAGCGCGCACGGGACTGCTCGTGTGTGCCGAGCTCGGCGATCACGGCAGCCGCTCCACGAACTCTTGAACGAGCAGGTTGATCACCACCGGATCCCGCGCCTGCGGAAAGTGTCCGGAGCCCTGGAGCGTGACGAGCTGCCCGCCCGTCGCCTCGGCGAGCGCCACGCCGCGCGCATGCGAGTGGAGCGCGTCCTCGTCGCCGTGCAGGACGAGCACCGGACAGCGAACGCGCCCGCAGAGCTCCCTGAAGTCGCCGCCGATCGGCAGGTCGATGCCGGCGTCGTGGTCCGCGAGCACCTCGGGGGTCGTCTCGAGCGCCCAGCCGATGGCGTCCTCGATCGGCTTCGTCGAGTGCGGCTCCGGGAAGCACTTCCCGATGAAGAACTCGAGGAAGTCCCGATAGTCCCGCAGCCAGTGGTGCATGTTGTACTTCGCCCACCCTTCGTCGGTGTCGAGCCGCTCGTCGAAGGGATAGACGGTGCGTTCGGGCAGCGGCGGCGCCAGCGGGACGGCCGGCCCGATGAACGCGGCGCCGGCGACGCGCTCCGGATGCTCCGCGGCGAGCACGACGCCCCAGAGCGCCGCGCACGACACGCCGACGAGGACAGCGCGTTCCGTCGCCGTCGCGTCCATGACTGCGAGCGTGTCGGCCGCGAACTCGCGGATCGCGTATGCCTCGGCGCCCTGCGGGCGGTCGGAGCGGCCGTTCCCGCGCCCGTCGAACGTGACGACACGGCCGTGCCGGGCGAGGCACGGGATCTGCATTTTCCAGTGGCGCGAGTGGATGAGCGCCCACGTCGGCAGCAGCAGGACCGTCGGTACGCCCGATCCGTAGACCTCGTAGAAGAGGCGCACGCCGTCGCGCTCGACGAAGCCCTCCTCGTCCGGGTAGCGGGCGCGGGTCTGCTCGCGTGTCGGCCGCGACGACGGTCACGCGAGCCTCCGCGCGAAGTCGCGCAGCAGAAGGTTGAAGAAGACGGGATCCCGCGCGTGCGGTGCGTGCCCGCCGCCTTCGAGCAGGACGAGGTCGCCGCCCGTGTGCTCGGCGAGCGCGCGTCCGCGCGTGTGTGACGCGATCGCGTCGTCGACGCCGTGGAGCACCAGCACCGGGCAGCGCACGCGCCGCGCGAGCTCCCGCGCCTCCTCGGGCTCCGGCTTCGCGCCGTAGTGCGCGGCGATCAGCGTCTCCGCGTCGTCTCGAGCCCCCAGCCGACGCAGTCCTCGATCTGCTTCGTCGAGTGCGGCTCCCGGAAGATCTTCCCGAAGAAGAACTCGACGAAGCCGCGGTAGTCGCGCAGCCAGTAGTGCCGGTTGTACTTCGCCCAGCCCTCGTCGGTGTCGAGCTCGTCCTCCCACGGCATCGACGCGCTCCGGGAGCGGCTCGCCGCCGCCCGAGTAGGCCGGGCCGATGAAGACGGCGCCCGGCGACGCGCTCCGGCTGCTCGGCCGCGAGGATCAGCCCCCGTGGCGTTCCGAGCGAGTAGCCCGACGATGACGGCGCGGTCGGTCGCGGTCGCGTCCAGCACCGCGAGCGCGTCCAGCGCGAACTCCCGCTCGTCGTAGGCCGCCGGACTCCGACGGACGGTCGGAGCGGCCGTTGCCGCGCCCGTCGAACGTGACGACGCGGTGCTCGCGCGCCAGGAACGGGATCTGCCCCTTCCACTGCCGCGAGTGGATGATCGACCACGTCGGCAGCAGCAGGAACGGTCGGCTCGCCCGAGCCGTAGACCTCGTAGAAGACGCGCACGCCGTCGCGCTCGACGTACCCGGACTCGTCCGGATAGCGCGCCCGCGTCTGCTCGCGGCCCGGTGCTACGCTCGATTGCCATAGCGCGTTGACGATCTTCCAGCCGTCGTCCGTTCCGGACGAGATGGAGGTACTCGCGGTACACATCCGAGTCGACGACGGCGCTGGCGATCTCCTCGTGGACGTCGACCACGGAGACGTCGATGCGCCGGTCCGGCCCGGGATCGACCTCCTTTCCTTCGCCCGCCGCAGTCCACGTGACCATCTCGCTCCTTCGTGACGCTGCGCAGGTCGGCACCGGCGGCAGCCACCTGTCCGAGCGACCGCTTCGCGAGCGCCGGGTGCAGCGCGCGGTCCATCCGCACGGCGTCGCCGTCGAACCAGCCCTCGAAGTAGTCGAGCGCCGTCGCGACGATCGCGGCGCGTCGTGTCGCCGGTCGAGGTCACCTCGACAGCCATCCGTCGATCCATTCCAGGAGCTCCGCGTGGCCGGTGTCGATCCCGCCCAGGCGCTCGACCATGATCCCGACGTTGAACGTGATCACGAGCGAGACGAGCGCCTCGAGCGGCATGTCGATCCCGAGCTCCCGGTGCGGCTCCCGAAACGCGTCCGTGAGCACGGCCCGCCACTCGCCGTTGACGCGGACGAGCCGCTCCCGCAACCCGGCGTCGTTCCAGGCCATCGCCTGCAGCTCGAGCCAGACCTTCTCGTAGGTGCGGTCCTCGGCCACGAGGTAGCGCATCGCCGTGCGCCACTTCTCCACGAAGGGCATGTCGGCGGCGTAGAGCTCGCGCTGCCGCTCGATCAGGCGCTCGGTGAACCGCTCGAGCGCCCGCACGAGCAGGCTCTCGTTCGAGCCGAAGTAGTAGTGGACGAGGCCATGGTTGACGCCCGCCTCCTCGGCCAGGCGGCGCGTTGTGATCTTGGCGTAGCCGATGTCGACCAGCAGCCGCTCGGCCGCGTCGAGGAGCGCGTCCTCGGCGGCCGAGCGGGCCGTGGTCTTCGCAGCGGGTTCGCTCACGTCCTGCTCATTCTCGCGCGCTGGAGCCGGCGTTTCAGGCGGTCGACCCCGGCCCGGCCGGCGACGGCTGCCGCCGTGAGCATCGCCGCACCGGCCGGCGCGAGCTGGAGGAGGCTCTCCTCGATCGGGATTCCCTGGACGTGGCCGACGATCACTGGAAGATCTCCGTCGTGCAGTCGCCGCCCTGAAGGCGCACCTCGTGTGCGCGCGCAGGCCCGCCGGGGCGATCGGAGAAGTCGACGAAGAAGTCGGGGTCGATCTGCATCCCGCCGTTCGGGTCGCAGTCGATCCGCAGCAGCCAGGACTGCAGCTCCGGATAGAACTGGTTGTCCCAGGTCGAGTAGAGCGAGTTGGACACGTACAGGCGGCGGCCGTCGTACGAGAGCTGGATCATGTTCGGGCCGCCGCTCAGCTGACGCGCCCCGTCGCTCGGCTTCCCCAGCACACCGCCGAGCCAGAGCTGCCCCGTCAGCTTCGGCCGCGCGGGGTCGGAGACGTCGTACTGGCGGATGTCGCCGTGCAACCAGTTCGCGAAGTAGAGGAACCGGTCGTCCATCGAGAGCACGAGGTCGGTGATCAGCCCCGGAACGGGGAACGGCCAGCCGTCGAGCTCGACGCTCTCGACCTCGATCACCGGATCGGCCGCCCACGAGCCGTTCTCGCGGTGGAAGCGGAACATGACGCTCGAGAGCGCCGCGCCGACGAAGCCCTGCTCGGAGTCGGGGTCGTGCTGCCAGCGGATCTCGAGCGGCACGAGCCCCTTCTCGCCGAGGTCGACCGTCTGCTCCAGCGTCCGCCGTTCGAGATCCCAGAAGTGGATCCGCTGCCCGTATCTGCCGGCGCCGACGTCGGCGAGGTCGAAGCCCGGCTCGTATGCGTTCGGCTCGCCGAACTCCGACGAGACGAGGATGTTCTTGCGCGGCTGGTACCAGAAGTCGTAGTTGAGCGGCGGCCGCGCGCCGCCGTTCTCCCAGCGGCCCTTCACCTCGAACGTCTTCGCGTCGATGACGGCGAAGCCGCCTGAACCGTTGCCGTCGGCGTCACCGAGCATGGCGACGACGATGTTGTCGCCGGGCATGCAGTGCACGGTGTGCGGCCGCGTGTAGCCGGTCGCAGCGATCACCTCGTCCGGCTCGATCACCTTCTCGATCCACGGCCGGCGCGGGTCGTCTGCGACGTTGACGATGTGAAACCGCGACGAGCGGAAGCCGGGCACGACCAGGTGCGAGCGGTCGGGGCCGTGGCAGGCGGACGAGCAGCGATTCCAGCCGAAGTGGTGCAGCTCGTCGCCGACGTTCGGCATCGGCAGCTCGTGCACGATCCGGCCTTCCTCCGCGTCGACGACGGCGAGGAAGTCCGGCCGGTCGACGCCCGTGCCCTCGTGCAGGCAGGCGAGGTAGAGGAACTCCTCCTTCGGCGCCGTCATCGCGTCCTGTGGGGAGCGGTGGAACGACGCGGGTCTGTCGTGTTCGTGCTGCATGGCGTCTCGGCCTCCTAAAGGTCGTGGACAGGCGCTTCGTCAGTGCTCCCCCGGCCCGAGCTTGACGCTGGGGTCGAAGAGCATCATGTGGGGCCCGGCCGCCCCCGTCGTCGTCTTCTTGCGGACGTTCTCGAAGCTGACCCAGGCGCTGCCGTCGGGCGTGACCGACTTCAGCTTCCCGGTCTTGCGGTCGACGTCGAGGCGCCAGAGCCCGTACTTGTCGTTGCGGGCCGGGCCGAAGCGCGTGTCGTCGTCCCACGTCGAGATCAGGGAGTTCGTGACGTAGAGCCGCCGGTTGTCCCTGCTCAGCCGGAGCATGTTCGGGTGAGGCACGGAGACGGTCGAGTTGAGCTTCGGCTCGAACGGGTCGCTGATGTCGAACTGCTGCACCGTGTTCCCGAACCAGTTCGTCACGTACATGTAGCGGCCGTCGTAGGAGAGCAGGAGGTCGGCCGGGATCAACAGGCCGTCGTCCGGCCCGAGCACCTGCTGGAAGTCGAAGACGCCGTTGTGGTCGTCGTCGTCGGCGAGCCAGACGGAGCTCGTCCCCGGCATGTTGATGAACGCGCGACGGACACCGCGCGACTGGACGAAGCGGACCATGAGCGCGCCGTTGTTCGCGCCCAGGTCGGCAGTCTGGATCACTTTCTCCCGCTTGAGGTCCCAGACGGCGACCTCGTCGCCGAGGCACGTCGGGTCGATACCTCCGCCGCACAGCGCCGGCGGCCCGAACGCCGTGCTGATCCCCCGGTTTGCTTCGTGCAGCATCGCGAAGTCGTACATGTACTTCGGCGCCAGTCCCGGCCCGCGCGCCGGCCCCGGGCCGAAGTAGCGCACGAACTCGCCGGTCTTATCGTCGAGCTCGACGAGGCCGCCCGGCGTCGTCGAGTCGGTTGCGGCTCCGATCATCGGGGCGATGAGCTTCCCGTGCATCGCCATGACGCCGTGAGGGACGACGTAGCCGCTGTCGGCTGCGAGATCCTCATTCAGCGCGCGCAGCCGCAGGCTCTTCCCGCCTCCCTTCACGTCGAAGACGTGAACGCGGTTCGAGAACAGGCCCGGGACGATCAGGCGCTTCTGGTCGGGCGAGTAGCCGAAGTGATGGAGCTCGTCGCCGGCCTTCGGCATATCGACGCGGTTCACGATCCGACCGAAGTCGGCATAGCGCGGGTCCGCGCCGATCACGGCGATGAAGTCGGGGTCGTCGGCGCTCTTCGCGAGCGTGGTGACGTAGAGATACCGCTCCTGCTTCGCGTTGGCGGCATGGTTGTGCTCAGCCATGCGCGGGGACGAACTGCCCGCCGCCGACTGCGACTCGAGCGCGATCGCGAACGCCGCCGCCATCGCCGCGGCGAGACCGAGTGCGAGTCCAAGGCGCCTCATGGCCGTGCCTCGAATACGAGGTTGAACTGCGTCATCGTTCCCCTCCTGTCTTAGGCATATGACTAAGCCAGTTGACCAAACACGGGAACGTTTGTCAAGTCCGTCGCCTGCGCGACCTCCACTCGGCCGCCCACGCGGCGGCACGCAACCCCAGCCAGATCGGCGTCAGCAGGACGTAGAAGACGAAGACGGCGGCGCCGAGGATCGTCCACCACAGCCCCCACCGCCACAGCGGCACGGGCGGCTTCTCACGCATGTGCCTCCTGCCGGCGCCGGTCGACGAGACGGACGACGCGGTGGGCCGTCTCCTCGATCGAGAGGCCGGTGACGTCGATCACCGGACAGCCGAGCCGACGATGCAGCGCCGCCGCCTCGTCGAGCTCCTCGTAGATCTCGAGCCTCTCGGCGTAGCGGCGGTTCTCGCCGCCCATCCCGCGGACGCGAGTCGCGCGGATCTCCGCGAGCCGCTCGGCGTCGATCGTGAGGCCGACGATCGTGATCGGATCGATCTCGAACAGCTCCGGCGGCGGCTTGATCCCCTTCACGACCGGCACGTTGGCCGCCTTCTGGCCGAGGTAGCCGAGGTAGATCGAGAGCGGCGTCTTCGACGTTCGTGAGACCCCGACGAGCACGACGTCGGCCTCGTGCAGGCCGCTGCCGACGCCGTCGTCGAACTTGACCGCGAACTCGATCGCCTCCATCCGCTTGAAGTACGCGGAGTTGAGCGGCGGCCGCGCGCCGGGAGTCATCCGCGCCGCCATCCCGGAGACCTTGGCGATCGACTCGATCGGATGCCCGAGCAGGTCGCAGTAGTGCAGCCGCGCGCTGCGACAGAGCGTGCGCATCGCCTCGCGCATCTCGCGCTCGACGAGCGTGTACACCATCACCGCCGGCCGGCCCTTCGCGCGGCTGACGGCGAGCTGGAGGTCGTCGAGCGTCTGGATCTGCGGGTGCCTGACCTCCTCGAACGGCTGCTCGGGGAACTGCGCCTCGAGCGCGGCGACCAGGCGCGCGGCGGTCTCCCCCGTCGAGTCCGAGACGATGTGGAGCTCGACGGCCTCGCGCGCGGGCATCACGCGCCGGAGGCTACAGCCGCCACGCGGGCATCGGTGAGCCGGACGAGGTCGTCCGGCGCGAGCTCGATCTCGAGGCCGCGCCGGCCCGCGCTGACGAAGATCGTCTCGAACGCGAGGGCCGACTCGTCGAGCAGCGTCGGCAGCCGCTTCCGCTGGCCGAGGGGGCTGATCCCACCGAGCACGTAGCCGGTCGCGCGCTCCGCGGCCGCGCGGTCGGCGAGCGCGGCGCGCTTCCCGAGCGCACGCAGGTCGAGCTGGGCGGCGACGGGGACGATCGCGACCGAGAGGGCGCCGTCCTGCGTGACGACGAGCGTCTTGAACACGCGCGCCGCGTCGACCCCGGTCTTCGCCGCCGCCTCGAGCCCGTACGCGGCCCCGGCCTCGTGCTCGTACTCGTGCAGCGTGAACGGAATTCCCGCCCGCTCGGCCGCGACGACCGCCGGGGTCATCCCGGTAGCCTCTGCGGACTCATGAGCACCGATGCCGTCACCATGGACAAGATCGTCAGTTTGTCGAAGCGGCGCGGGTTCGTCTTCCCCTCGTCCGAGATCTACGGCGGCCTCGGCAGCTCCTACGACTACGGCCACTACGGGGTCCTGCTGAAGGACAACGTCAAGGCGCGCTGGCTCGAGGCGATGGTGCGGGAGCGGGACGACATCGTCGCGCTCGACTCCTCGATCATCCTCCACCCGGACGTCTGGAAGGCATCCGGCCACGTCGGCGGCTTCAGCGACCCGCTGATCGACTGCAAGACCTGCAAGAAGCGCTTCCGCGCCGACCACCTCGACACCGAGTCGTGCGGGAAGCGGCCGAGCAAGAAGCCCGGCGAGACGCCCGACTGCGACCTCACCGAGCCGCGCAACTTCAACCTCATGTTCCAGACGCGCGTCGGCGCGCTCGAGGAGACCGGCGTCGACGTCTACCTCCGGCCCGAGACGGCGCAGGGGATCTTCATCAACTTCAAGAACGTCGCCCAGATCGCGCGCCGCAAGCCGCCCTTCGGGATCGCGCAGGTCGGCAAGTCGTTCCGGAACGAGATCACCCCCGGCAACTTCATCTTCCGCACGCTCGAGTTCGAGCAGATGGAGATGGAGTTCTTCGTCCCGCCGGACGACGCCGACGAGTGGTACCGCTACTGGGTCGACGCGCGGCTGCAGTGGCATCTCCGCTACGGCGTCCGTGAGAGCCACCTCCGCGTGCGCCCGCACGACGCGGACGAGCTCTCGCACTACTCGAGCGCCACGAGCGACATCGAGTACCTCTTCCCGATCGGCTGGTCCGAGCTCGAGGGGATCGCGAACCGCGGCGCCTTCGACCTGACCCAGCACACCGACGCGTCGGGGACGAAGCTCGAGTGGGTCGACGCCGGCAGCGGCGAGCGCTTCGTGCCGTACGTGATCGAGCCTGCGCTCGGCGTCAACCGCTCGATGCTGACCTTCATGATCGACGCCTACGACGAGGAGGTCGTCGGCGAGCGCGAGCGCACCGTCCTGCGTCTCCACCCGCAGCTGGCGCCGGTGAAGGCCGCGATCCTGCCCCTGATCGGCAAGGACACGGCGATGGTCGAGAAGGCGCGCGCGCTCTACGAGGAGCTTCGCCGGCACTACAGCGTCGAGTACGACGACAACGGCGCGATCGGGCGCCGCTACCGCCGCCAGGACGAGATCGGCACGCCCTACGGGCTGACGATCGACGAGCAGACGCTCGAGGACGACACCGTCACCGTCCGCGACCGGGACTCGCTCGCCCAGGAGCGAATCCCGATCGGCGGCGCGCGGGCGAAGGTCGGCGAGTTGCTCGCCGCCGACTGGAAGACGCCGAAGTCAAGCTGACAGCGTCCGGAGGCGGAAGCCGCCGTGGTGCTCGTACGACGCGGTCACGAGCGCCAGCGCCTCCCGGGCGCCGCGGTCGGTGAGACCCGCATCGTGCGCGTCGGACATCGGCGTCGCGACGAGCGTCGAGATCCCGCGCAGCCCGTCCGGCGAGAGCGCGATCGAGCCGCCGCCGCAGTCAGCGCACACCGCGCCGCCCGCGGCAGGGGCGAAGCCGACGAGCCCCTCGTCCGCCCCGCACTCGACGCAGCCGTCGAGATGCGGCATGTAGCCGGAGAGCCAGAGCAGCTTCAGCTGGAACGAGAGCACGAGCGGGTCGAGCGCCGGCCTCGCCGGAGCGCGCGAGGGGATCACGTCGAGCCGGTCGAGAAAGCGCGTCAGCGCGGTGAAGGCGCGCTCGTTCGCCTCCTGCTCGGTGAAGAGCTTGAGCATCGCCTCGGCGCCGATCAGCCCGACCGCGAGCCGGTAGGGATCCTCGCGCGCCTCGTGGTGCGAGGAGCGCAGGTCGGCTCCGGTCACCGTCTGCAGCTCGCCGGAGCCCTGGTGCAGCATCAGCTCGACGTGCGAGAGCGGCTCGAGCCGGCCGCCGAAGCGCGACTTCGTCCGCCGGACGCCCTTCGCGACCGCGCCGACGCGCCCGCGGTCCGCCGTGTAGACGTGGAGGACGCGGTCGGCCTCGCCGAGCCTGAACGAACGGAGCACGACCGCTTCGGTTCTGTACGTCCTCGCCACTCTCCGAGTCTAGAGCGGCGCACCCGACGGGAACCGATCGGCTCTCAACTACGTTGTACGCCCGATGAGCAGGATCCAGATCTACACGACCCGCTGGTGCGGCTACTGCGTCCGCGCCAAGGCGCTCCTCGACGACAAGGGCATTCCGTACGAGGAGATCATGCTCGACGACGACCCGGCCTTCCGCCGCACGATCCAGGAGCTGACCGGCGGCTGGACGGTGCCGCAGATCCTGATCGACGGCCGGCCGATCGGCGGCTACACCGAGCTCTGGCGGCTCGACAAGTCGGGGCAGCTCGACGCCCGGCTCGCCGCCTAGAGTCTCCGGCACGGACGACTCGCTCCTTCCTCGGACGGCACGTGCGGCGGCGCCGTTCCTGACGGCCTTCGCCGCGGTCGCCGGGCTCGGCGCAGTCGACGGCGGCTACTTCCCCGGCGATTGGGGACTGGCGACGGCATCGTTCACGCTGATCGCCGCGACGATCGTGCTCGTCGGCCGACGTGCCTCGCCCCGGGCCGACGCGAGCTCGCGTTCGTGGGCGGTCTCGCCGCGCTGGCGCTCTGGGCGCTCACCTCCACCGCCTGGTCGCCGGGCGCGACCGCGCCGGTGCTGGAGGCGGAGCGCGGCCTGCTCTACGTCGCCGCCGCGGCGGCGGCGCTCCTGCTGCTGTCGTTCCGGGATGCGGCACCTGCGCTCCTCGGCGGGGTCGTCGCAGGAGCTGTCGCCGTCTCGCTCTACGCGCTCGCGACCAGGCTCTTCCCCGGCCATGTCGGCGGCGCCTACGACCCGTCGAGCGGCTACCAGCTCGCGGAGCCGCTCGGGTACTGGAACGCGCTCGGGATCCTCGCCGCGATCGCGATCCTGCTCGCCGGCGGCTTGGCCGCGCACGGCGGCCACGTCGCAATCCGGGCACTGGCGGCGGCGAGCCTCGTCGTGCTGCTGGCGACGCTCTACTTCACGTTCTCACGCGGCGCGCTCGTGGCACTCGTCGTCGGCGCGGTCGTCCAGGCGGTCGTCGACCCGCGGCGCGCGCGGCTCCTCGCGACCGGCCTCCTCGTCGGAGCGCCTGCCCTGGCCGGTGTCCTCCTGGCGTCGCGCTACCACGCGCTGACGACCGCGGGCGACTCGCTCACAACCGCACAGCGCGAGGGCCGCGAGCTGGCCTGGATCCTCGTCGTGCTGGCTGTGGTCGCGGCCGCAGTCGCCGTCGGCCTGCATCGTCGCGGAGGGCCGCCTGAGCCTTCCGGCCCGCGCCGGCAGGCTCGCTCGTCGCCGGCGTCGCGCTCGCGGCGGTGCTCGTTGCCGTCGGCGCTCTCGTCGCCGGCGGAGGGCCGGTGTCGGTGGTCACCGATGCCAGGGACGCCTTCCGCGAATCACCGGCGCCTGGCACCGGTGATCTCAACCGACGGCTGCTGAGCGCGTCCGGCAACGGGCGCAGCGACTACTGGCGCGTCGCCAGGACGATGGTCCGCGACGAGCCTCTGCTCGGGACCGGCGCCGGGAGCTTCGAGGCCCACTGGTTCCGGGAGCGGTCGGTCCCCTTCCACGCCCGCGACGCGCACAACCTCTACCTCGAGACGCTGGCCGAGCTCGGGCCGGTCGGGCTGGCCCTGCTGCTGGCGACGCTGGCGCTCCCGCTGCTCGCGCTTCCCGGAGCGCGCCGGTTCGCCCACGCACCTGCCGCGGCGGCCGCCTACGCCGCCTTTCTCGTGCATGCGGGTGTCGACTGGGACTGGGAGCTCCCGGCCGTGACGGTGTCCGTGATCTTCTGCGCCGCGGTTCTCCTCGCCGTCGAGCGGCCGGAGGAAGGGCCGCTCGCTGACGGGCAGGCGCCGCGGCTACGCGCTCGCGCTGCTGGCCCCGCTCGCCGCTGTCGCGCTCGTCGGCACACGTCGGCAACCGCGCCGCCTCGGCCAGCATCGCCGCGACCGAGGCCGGAGAGCCGGAACGCGGCCTCGCCGAGGCGAAGCGCGCCGCCGCGTGGGCGCCGTGGTCGGAGGAAGCCTGGCAGCTGCGGGGTGAGGCGGAGCTCGAGCTCGGAGACGCTCGGGCAGCCCGCAGGAGCCTCTCCCATGCGCTCGAGCGGAATCCCGAAAGCTGGAGCGCGTGGCTCGACCTCGCCGCGGCGAGCCGCGGACTCGAGCGGCAGCAGGCCCTTGATCGAGCGGCTGCCCTCAACCCGCTCAGCCCTGAGGTCGCATGAACTCCGAACAAATCCTTAACGACTGGCAACGCAGGGGATCGCCTCCTCGCGCGTCCACCGTGGCAGACCCAGTGATTTCTGCAGCTTGAAGGGAGCCCAGTTGACCGATCCATCGAGAAAACGCTCGCGCATCGCAGCCGCCGCCGCCATGGCGGTCTGCCTGCTCACCGCCCTGGCCGCGCTCGGCGGCGTCGGCGTCGCCCAGAGCGCGATCAGCTCCGCCCAGGGTGCGTACGGCAAGAAGGTGACGGTCTGCCACAAGGGCAAGAAGACGATCAGCATCGCCAAGGCCGCCTGGCCGGCCCATCAGCGCCACGGCGACACGCTCGGTACCTGCGCGAGCGCGGCCGCCAAGGCGGCGAAGGCCAAGAAGGCCAAGGCTGCGAAGGCCGCCAAGATCAAGGCTGCGAAGGCGAAGGCCGCAAAGGCCAAGGCCGAGGCTGCGAAGGCCAACGCAGAGAAGGCGAAGGCCGAGAAGGCTGAGAAGAAGCAGGACAAGAGTCCAGACCACGGCGACAACCCTGGCAAGGGCAACGGCAAGGGGAAAGGCGGAAAACCCTAGGAGTCCCCCACTCCTAACGGCAGGCGAGAGGTCCGGCACGTCCGGGCCTCTCGCTGTTTTCGGCCCGAGACGCGCGCCTGGACGGCATCGAGCGGCGCTTCCGTCAGAGCGTCTGACACACCGGGCAGTACCACGTGCCCCGACCGCCGACGCGCGTCTTGACGAGCGGCGTGCCGCAGCGATCGCACGGCTCGTCCGTCCGGCCGTAGGCCCGGAACTCCTTCTGCATCCCGCCTTCGGAGCCGTCCGGAAGGCGGTAGTCGGAGAGCGTCGAGCCCTGGCGGGCGATCCCGAGCTCCAGCGCCTTCCGGATCGCACGGTGGAGCCGGCGCAGCTCGTCGCGCTCGAGCGATCCCGCCGGACGCAGGGGATGGAGCTTCGCGTACCAGAGCGCCTCGTCGACGTAGATGTTCCCGAGCCCGGCGAGCGTCCGCTGGTCGAGCAGCGCGGCCTTCAGCGGCGCGCGACGGCCGTCGAGGCGCTCGCCGAGACCCTTCGCCGTGAACGCGGCGACGAGCGGCTCCTCGCCCAGCCGCGCGCCGAGATACGGCTCGAGCTCGCCCGGCTCCAGCAGCAGCCAGGTCCCGAACCGGCGCACGTCGCGGTAGCCGACGGTGCTGCCGTCGTCGAGCCGCAGCACCGCACGGACATGAGTCGCCTCGGCGGGCTCCCGTAGGAGGCTGCCGGTCATCCGCAGGTGGATCAGGAGCGCACGGCCCGAGGCGAAGCGGACGACCAGGTACTTGCCGCGCCGGTCGACCTGCTCGACCCGTTCGCCGGTGAGCTCGGCCGCGATCTCGAGCGGGTCCTCCGGGCCGCGTCAGCCGGACGTCGTCGATCTCGACATGCTCGAGGCGCCGCCCCTCGAGCACAGGCGCGATCTGGCGCCGGACGCTTTCGACCTCGGGCAGCTCAGGCATTCGGCGGCGGCGGGAAGAAGCCGGGGTAGACGACCGGTGCCGCGACCTCCGGATCCCAGGCGGTCAGCGGCAGCGCCATCCAGGCGGCCTCCGGGATGCGTGGGTCGGGGCGCTCGAAGCCGAGCTCGCTCGCGGAACTGAAGCCGAACTGCGGGTAGTACGACGGCACGCCCTCGACGAGCACGACCGGCTCCCCGCGGGCATCGGCCGCCGCGATCGCGGCCCGGACGACCTGCTTGCCGACGCCGGCGCGCTGCCGGTCGGGTCGCACGGCCATCGGGGTCAGGACCAGAACGTCCCGCTCGCCTGCGGTCACGTAGCTCAGCATCGTGAAGCCGACGAGCTCGCCGTCGTCGTCGGCGACGAAGGTGAGCTCGGGGACGTAGCCCGCCGATGCGCGGATCTTCGCCGTGAACTCGGAGGTCTCGGTGTCGCCGAAGGCGGCGTCGATCAGCGCGGCGAGCTCGAGCTCGTCGCCGGCGCGCTCCTGCCTGACGATCACGCGACGACGTCGAGCAGGATCGGATGCTCGCGCGGCGGCTCGTCGCCCAGCTCGTAGGCCGCCAGGACGGCCGCGACGGCCTCCGCCCCACTCGCCTCGTCGCGGGCGTGCACCTCGGCGAGCACGTCACCGACGCCGACGCTCGCACCGCGCTTGGCGCGGCAGAGGACGCCGACGGAGTGGTCGATCGAGTCCTCCTTCGTCCGCCGGCCGGCGCCGAGGTGCAGCGCTGCCATCCCGACGGCGATCGCGCCGAGACGGACGACCGACCCGGCCCGTGGCGCCCGCACCTCGAGCACGACCGGCGCCTGCGGCAGCGCAGCCGGATCGGGATCCCCTCCCTGCGCCTGGATCCAGCGCTCGTAGACGGCGAGCGCCGAGCCGTCTCCGACCGCAGCCTCGGCACGCCGTCGGCCCTCCTGCTCGTCGATCTCGAGGTCGGAGAGCGCGAGCAGCCGCGCGCAGGCGTCGAGCACGAGCTCGGTGAAGTCGGGCGGTCCTTCGCCGCGAATCGTGTCGCGCGCCTCGGCGATCTCGAGTGAGTTGCCGACAGCGGCGCCGAGCGGCTGGTCCATGTCGGTGAGCAGGCAGACGACCTCGCGGCCGGCGTGCTCGCCGAGCTCGAGCATCGTCTGCGCGAGCGCCCGCGCGTCGTCGAGCGTCTTCATGAAGGCGCCGTCGCCGACCTTGACGTCGAGCACGATCGCGTCCGCGCCGCCGGCGATCTTCTTCGACATGATCGACGACGCGATCAGCGGCAGGATGTCGACGGTCGCCGTCACGTCCCGGAGGCCGTAGAGCTTCTTGTCCGCCGGCACGAGGTCGTCCGTCTGGCCGACGATCGCGAGCCCGACGTCCTGGACCTGCCGGACGAAGTCGTCGACCGAGAGATCGACGCTGAAGCCCGGGATCGACTCGAGCTTGTCGAGCGTGCCGCCCGTGTGGCCGAGGCCGCGCCCGCTCATCTTCCCGACCGGCACGCCGCAGGCAGCCACGATCGGGCCGACCGCAATCGTCGTCTTGTCGCCGACGCCGCCGGTCGAGTGCTTGTCCACGACCTTGCGGCCGAGCGCGGTGCCGAGGTCGAGCGTCCGGCCGCTGCGGATCATCGCGTCGGTCAGGGCGTACGTCTCCGCCGGCGTCATGCCGCGGAAGTAGACGGCCATGCAGAACGCGGCCAGCTGGTAGTCGGGGATCTCGCCGCGCGCGTAGCCGAGGATCAGCTCCGAGATCTCCTCGGACGGGAGCTCCTCCCCGTTCCGCTTCCGCTCGATCAGCTCCGCGGGGTGGATCACGGCTGGAGGATCGGCGTGCCCGGGATCCCGCGGCCGGGCGCCTTGCCGCCGAGCCACGCGTTCACGGTCGCGCCGACGTCGCCGAACTCGCCCTGGTGCACCGCGCCCTGCGCGTTCCGCCCCGCCGCATAGACGAGCAGGAGCGCATGCTCGCGCGAGTGATCCGTCGACGGCGTCGTCGGATCGCAGCCGTGGTCGGACGTGATGATCAGCAGGTCGCCCGGCCGCAGCGCCTCGAGGATGTCCTCGAGCCGGCGGTCGAAGTCCTGCAGGCAGCGGTGGAAGTTGACCGGGTCGTTGCGGTGCCCCCAGAGCATGTCCGTCTCGACGAGGTTCGTGAAGACGAGGCCGCCGTCGATCGTCTGCAGCAGCTCGACGGTCTTGTTGATCCCGTCCACGTTCGACTTCGTCGGGAACGACTCGTCGATGTCGCAGCCGGCGTAGATGTCGCTGATCTTGCCGACGGCATGCACCTGGTTCCCGGCGTCTCGGATCAGCGAGAGGTAGTTGGGCCGGCGCGGCTCGAGCGAGAAGTCGTGGCGGTTCGGCGTCCGCTCGTAGCTGCCGGGCGAGCCGGCGAACGGCCTCGCGATCACGCGACCGACCGCGTGCTTGCCGGTGAGGATCTCGCGCGCGATCCTGCACCCCTCGTAGAGCTCCTCGAGCGGGATCGTCTCCTCGTGCGCCGCGATCTGGAAGACGGAGTCGGCCGACGTGTAGACGATCCACTTGCCCGTCTTCTGATGCTCCTCGCCGAGCTCCTGGATGATGTCGGTGCCCGACGCCGGCTTGTTCCCGAGCACGCCGCGGCCCGTCTTGTGCATGAACGGGTCGATCACGTCGTGCGGGAACCCGTGCGGGTACGTCGGCATCGCGGTCGGCGTGACGACGCCCATCAGCTCCCAGTGGCCCGTCGTCGTGTCCTTGCCCTTCGACCGTTCGAGCAGCCGCCCGGCGACCGCCGGCGCGCCCGGCTGGGGCGGGCAGCCCTCCAGCTCCATCACGTTCCCGAGGCCGAGAGCCTCGAGCGCGGGCAGGTCGAGACCACCGACGGCGCGGGCCACGTTGCCGAGCGTGTTCGACCCCTCATCGCCGAACTGGGCCGCATCTGGCAACTCTCCCGCACCGACGGCATCGAGCACGATTACGCAGGCCCGCGGCACCTGGCTATTGTACGGCGCGTATGGACACTGTCCTCGGCTTGATCGGCCTCGTCTTCTACATCGTCTCGATCGTCAGCCTCGCGGCGGGCGTCACGTGGGTCGTCGTCAAGCTCAGCCCCTCGAAGGCGCAGAAGCAGCTCGAGGCCCGGCGGGCGAAGCAGGCAGCTGGGGGCTAGCACGTGGATTGGCGGCTCGAGCTGGTGCAGGTCCCCGTCTCGGACGTCGATCGCGCCAAGCGCTTCTATACGGAACAGGTCGGCTTCGTGGCCGACCACGACTATCAGGTGACCGACGAGCTGCGGTTCATCCAGCTGACACCGCCCGGATCGGCGTGCTCGATCGCGATGGGAACGGGACTCGGGGAGATGAAGCCCGGCTCGCAGGAGGGCCTGCAGCTGGTCGTGGACGACATCCAGGCCGCGCGGGCCGAGCTCGTGGAGCGCGGCGTCGAGGTCAGCGAGGTGCAGGTGTTCGACTGGGGCTCGTTCGTCTTCTTCAGCGATCCCGACGGCAACACCTGGGCCGTGCAGCAGCTGCCCGACCGCGGCTAGACGGCCGGCGCCGCGAGGACGTCCTCGAGCGGCGTGTACTCGAGCCCGTGCGCCTCGGCGACGGCCTCGTAGGTGACCTTGCCGTCGATGACGTTGACGCCGCGCGCGAGCGTCCTGTCACGCGCGACCGCGGCGGCGAGGCCGTGATCGGCGATCGCCTCGACGTACGGCACCGTCACGTTCGTGAGCGCCATGGTCGACGTGACCGGCACCGCGCCCGGCATGTTGGCGACGCAGTAGTGGACGACGCCGTCGACCTCGTAGACCGGATCGTCGTGCGTCGTCGCGTGTGACGTCTCGGCACAGCCGCCCTGGTCGATCGCGACGTCGCAGAAGACGCTCCCCTGCTTCATCCCCTTGACCATCTCCCGTGTGAGCAGCTTCGGCGCCAGCGCACCCGGGATCAGGACGGCGCCGATGACGACGTCCGCCTCCTGCACCGACTCCTCGATCTGCAGGGTCGAGCTCATCACGAGGCTGACGCGGCCGTGCAGCGTCTCCTCCAGGTGGCGCATCCGGTCGACCGAGCGCTCGAGGATGGTCACCTGCGCGCCGAGCCCGAGCGCGATCACGGCGGCGTTGTAGCCGACGATGCCGCCCCCGATGACGACGACCTTGCCGGGGGCAACGCCAGCGACCCCGCCGAGCAGCAGGCCACGGCCGCCTTTCGGCCGCTCGAGGTAGTGCGCACCCGCCTGGGCGGCAAGCCGGCCCGCGACCTCGCTCATCGGCGCCAGCAGCGGCAGCCGGCGGTCGTCCGTCTCGACGGTCTCGTAGGCGACACCGGTGACGCCGCTGTCGACGAGCGCGCGCGTCAGCGGCTCGTCCGCGGCGATGTGCAGATAGGTGAAGAGCACGAGCCCCGGGCGGAGCCGCGGATACTCGGGCGCGATCGGCTCCTTGACCTTCAAGAGGAGCTCCGCGCTCTCCCAGACCTCGTCGACCGACGCGATGCGCGCGCCGTTCGCCTCGTACTGGTCGTCCGTGAACTGGCTGCCGGCGCCGGCGTCGTTCTCGACGACGACCTCGTGCCCATGCTGCACCAGCTCGCGCGCGCCTGCGGGCGTCAGCGCGACCCGGTACTCCTGCGGCTTGATCTCCTTGGCGACGCCGATTCTCACGCGCCGGACCTTACATTCCGGCGTCGTTGAGTCGGCAGCGGGAACGTGCCATGCTGGGGACGGGATTGCCCGAAGGGAGAGGCCATGACGAGGCTGACGACAGTGCTCTTGCTGCTCGCGTCGCTGCTGTTCGCGCCGCTCGCGAGCGCGGAGAAGGCGACCGTTCCTGCGCATGCGGTCGTCAAGGTCGCGTTCAACAAGAAGCTGAAGAAGTCCATCCTCGTGGACAGCCGGGGCTTCACGCTCTACATGTACACCGCCCGATTCCGCCGGCAGCTCCGCCTGTGTCAACGACGCGACGTACCACTGCTCGAAGGCGTGGCCGCCCCTGCTGACCAAGGGCGCGCCCCACGCCGGCGCGGGCGCGAAGGCATCGCTGCTCGGGACGCTGAAGCGCGCCGGGGGCACGCAGGTTCAGTACAAGGGCCACCCGCTCTACACGGATGCGGGCGCAGCGAGCTTCGGCCTGGTCGCGGACAAGAAGCCGGGCGACGTCAACGGGCAGCGCTTCCTCGAGATCTGGTGGGTCCTGTCGCCTGCGGGGACGCCGATCCGGGTCCGCGGCTAGCCGGCCAGTCGCTCGACGTAGGCGCGCTCTTCCGGCCCGAGCCACGGCGGCTCGCCTGCCGCCGCGTTCTCGGCCGCGCGCTCGGGCTTCGACGTCGCCGGGATGACGAGATCGACGCGCGGATCGGAGAGGATCCACTTCAGCAGCGCCTGCGGCCAGGTCTCGACTCCGAACTCGCGCAGCGGCGCGAGCTCCTCTGCTCGCGGCTGCCGTTGCACCAGCGCGCCGGAGTCGAACGGCTCCATCACGATCACCGCGACGCCGAGCTCGGCCGCGAGCGGCAGCAACTCCCGCTCGGCCGTGCGCTCGTGCGGGTTCAGCGGGATCTGGAGCGTCTGGAAGCGCCCGGTGCGGAGCGCGCGGGCCAGCTCGCCGAACGCGGAGGACGAGTAGTGCGTCACTCCCAGCTTCCCGATCCGCCCCGCGTCGCGCTCGGCCTCGAGCCACGGCAGGTGCTCCTCCCACGCGACGAGGTTGTGCACCTGCTCGACGTCGACGTGGCCGAACCAGCCGAGCTGATCCTCGAGCTGGCTGCGTGCTTCGTCGGCCGACGGCGTCCAGATCTTCGTCAGCACGGTCGCCTCGTCGCGGCGGCCCTCGAGCGCGGCGCCGAGCGCCCGCTCCGACGAGTACATCGGCGAGGTGTCGAAGCAGCGCACGCCCGCGTCGAACGCCGCCGCGACCACGGCTCGGGCCAGCGCGGCGTCGTCCCGGAACGTGTTCCACGTGCCGAGCCCGACGACGGGGCCGAGGCGGCGCTCCTCCATCAGCCGAGCATCCGGCGTGCGGAGACGCCCGCGGCGTAGGCGGCACGGAAGAAGACGGGATCCTCGTCGGGGCCTCGACCCATGTGGGAGAGCGGGAGCCCGGCGCATGCTTCCTCCCAGCCCTCGCCGTCCGCGGTGTCCGGCACGGTGATGTCCGCGAGCGCCAGCTCGAGCACGGTCTCGGCATGGTGCGAGACGCCGCGATGCCGCTCGCGGGCGTCCGCCTCCGACTGGCGCACGGCCAGGATCGGACGGCCGCCGAGCGCGGCGGCGACGTTGGCGGCATCGGCGAGCGTGAGCGCACCGTGGCCGAGCCGCGAGCCGGTTCCGACGATCCCCGGCCCGACGGCGCAGACGACGGCCTCGTGGCCCTGCGCCTTCGCCCAGGCGAGCGCCGCCGCGGTGGTCACGAACTGGGCGTCGCCGTCGAGGCAGGGCGCGACGGCGCAGGCGATCCCGATCAGACCGCGCTCGCGAAGCGTCCGCACCGTGTCCGACAGCGACACCGGCAGCGCGCCGCCCGCCACCTGGACGTAGGCGACCCGGGCGCCGGCGAGGCCGGCGCACACCGGCGCCACCTGGCTGTGCAGGGTGCAGAGGACGACTGGGAGCCCTTCGAGCGACGTCGGCCAGCTCGTCCGACTCCTCCTTGCAACAAAGTGTTACTTGGCCGGGCGTGTACGGCAGCGCCATCACGTGCGCGCCTTCCTCCGCCGCGAGCCCGAGCCCACGCGTCAGGTTCGCGTAGAGGACGTCGAAGCCGCCGGAGCCGAGCTCGAGCAGGCGTGCCTGCTCGTTGACGAGCACGTCGTCGCCGACCTCGACCTCGCCGGTGAGCCGTGGATATGCGACGCAGGCGATCCCGTCGACCTCGAGCCGGATCAGCCCGGTGTCGCGCTCCGTGACCGCGGAGACGGTCCCACGTCTAAGGCTGATTGGCATCTCGGGCGGCATCGACGAGCGCCAGGGTCACGTCGACCATCGCGTCGAGGTCGTCCGCCGCGATGTACTCGTCGGCGGTGTGGATCTCCATCATCCCGTTCGCCAGGTTCAGGCACGGCAGCCCCTTGGTGTTGAAGACGTTCGCGTCGGCGCCGCCGCCCGTGAGGGTGGGAACGAACTCGTAGCCGCAGCGCTCGAGCGCGGCCGCCGCGAGCCGGACGACCGGGTCGGAGTCCTTGAAGCGGTAGCCCTGATACGTGTCGCTGACCTCGGTCTCGAGCGTGCACTCCGCCGTGCTCGCCGCGTACGCGAACGTGTCGAGCATCTCCTGGATCAGATCGGCGAGCTTGCGCGCGTCGTGCGAGCGCGCCTCCGCCTCGAGCTCGCACCACTCGGGGATGATGTTGCGACCGCTCCCGCCGCTGATCAGCCCGACGTTCGCGGTCGTCTCCTCGTCGATCCGGCCCAGGCGCAGGTCGGCGATCGCGCGCGACGCGGCCGCGATCGCGGAGCGCCCCTCTTCCGGGACCATCCCCGAGTGGGCCGGTCGTCCGTGGAAGCGGACGAGCATCGAGCGCTGGTAGGGCGCGCCCATGATCACGTCGCCGATCGGGGCGGCCTGGTCGTAGACGAATCCGAGCTCGGCCTCGAGCTTCGAGATGTCGAAGGCGCCGGCGCCGATCAGCCCGACCTCCTCCTTCGACGTGAAGAGAAGCTCCACGCCGGCGTGCGGTCTCCCCTCCTCGACGATCCGTCGCGCCGCCTCGATCATCGCCGCGACCGCCGACTTGTTGTCCGCGCCGAGGATCGTCCCGCCGGCGTTCCGGACGATGCCGTCCTCGCCGACGACGGGCTCGAGCGGCCCCGAGGGCGGCACGGTGTCGAGGTGCGCGCAGAGGAAGATCGGCGTCCCGCCCTCGACGCGGCCCGGCAGCCGGCACAGCAGGTTCCCGATCGTCGAGCCCGTCGCCGCGCCGGTGTCGTCCTCGTCGACCTCGAGCCCGAGCGCACGCAGCTCGGCGATCACGCGGTCGGCGACCGCGCGCTCCTCTCCCGGAGGGCTCTGGATCGCAGCCAGCTCGAGGAAGAGGGGCAGAGTGAGGGATGGAGATTTCGGCAGAAAGATGTACCTTTTGGAGTGTGGGAGTCGCCGAGCCGCTGATTCAAGCAACTCTGCTCGCAGAGGCGCTCGACAACGGTCCCGTGGCCGTCTTCGTCGTCGGCGATGACCTCCGTCACATCGCCGTCAACCAGTATGCGTGCACGCTGCTCGGCTACACGCGAGAGGAGCTGCTCTCGCTCAGCGCGCGCGAGCTGGCACCCGAGCTCGCGCTGGACGAGCAGCTCGTCAACGCGCTGACCGCCCGGCGGCTCGAGGGCACCACCCTCCTCCGGCGCAAGGACGGCAGCGAGGTCGCGATCGAGTTCCGCGCCTGCGAGGCGCAGGTCGCCGGGATGCCGTTCTTCGTCTCGGTCGGCTGGCCCGTCTCGGGCGACTAGCCGGAAGCGGCGCGCAGCGGCACGCCGGTGCGCGAGCGCCTGCGCTCGGCCGCGGCGCCGACGAACTCGCGGAAGAGCGGCGCCGGCCTCGTCGGCCGCGACTTGAACTCCGGGTGGAACTGGCTCGCGACGAACCAGGGGTGATCGGGTAGCTCGACGATCTCGACGAGCCGGCCCTCCTGGAACGTCCCGGAGACGACGAGCCCGGCGGCGATCAGCTGGTCGCGGTACTGGTTGTTCACCTCGTAGCGGTGGCGATGGCGCTCGTGGATGACCGCCTCGTCGTAGACGTCGCGCGTGCGCGTCCCCTCCGCGAGCTCGACCGCCTGCGCTCCCAGCCGCATCGTGCCGCCGAGATCCTCGATCTCCTTCTGCTCCGGCAGCAGGTCGATCACGGGATACGGCGTCTCGGGATCCATCTCGGTCGAGTTGGCGCCGTCGAGCCCGGCGACGTTACGGGCGAACTCGGAGACGGCGACGTGCATGCCGAGGCAGATGCCGAGGTACGGGATCCCGCGCTCGCGTGCGACCTGGCAGGCGAGGATCTTGCCCTCCCAGCCGCGCGAGCCGAAGCCGCCCGGCACGAGCACGCCGTCGACCTGCTCGAGCAGCTCGGCCGCCTCCTCGTAGGACATGTCCTCGGCGTCGACCCACTGGACACGGATCCGCGCGCCCTGGTGAACGCCCGCGTGCTTGAGCGCCTCGTGCACCGAGAGGTAGGCGTCGTGCAGCTTCACGTACTTGCCGACCAACGCGATCGTGACCTCCTCGCGCGGTTCCCCGATCCGGTCGATCAGGTCCTGCCACTCGCCGAGCACGGCCGGCGGCGCGTCGATCCCGAGCTTCTCGACGACGAGCTCGTCGAGCCCCTGCGCCTGCAGCACGGCGGGAACGAGGTAGACGTCGGAGACGTCGGGAGAGGCGACCACGGAGCGGATGTCGACGTCGGCGAAGAGCGCGATCTTGTCCTTGATGTCCTGCGAGAGCTCCTCGTGCGAGCGGCAGACGATCACATCCGGGTGGATACCGATGCGGCGCAGCTCGTTGACGGAGTGCTGGGTCGGCTTCGTCTTCAGCTCCCCCGCCGCCTCGATGTAGGGGACGAGCGTGCAGTGCAGGTAGAGCACGTTCTCCTGGCCGACCTCGCGCCGGAACTGGCGGATCGCCTCGAGGAACGGGAGCGACTCGATGTCGCCGACGGTGCCGCCGATCTCGGAGATGACGATGTCGACCGGCGATGCCTTCGCCGCGCGCTTGATCCGCGCCTTGATCTCGTTCGTGATGTGCGGGATCACCTGGACGGTGGCGCCCAGGAACTCGCCCTTGCGCTCCTTGCGCAGGACGGCGTCCCAGATCGCGCCGGCGCTGTGGCTGGCGTTGCGGGACATGTTCTCGTCGACGAAGCGCTCGTAGTGGCCGATGTCGAGATCGGTCTCGGCGCCGTCCTCGGTGACGAAGACCTCGCCGTGCTGGAACGGGCTCATCGTGCCGGGGTCGACGTTCAGGTACGGATCGAACTTCTGCGCCTGGACGCGGAGGCCGCGGGCTTTCAGCAGCCGGCCGAGCGACGCGGCGACGATGCCCTTCCCGAGCGCCGAGACCACTCCCCCGGTGACGAAGATGTACTTCGTCTGCCCGGTCTCGTTTGCGCTCATGAGGGTTGCCTGCCCCAGCCGTCGACCTGTCGAAACACCGGCGTCCGCTCGATCAGCGCGCCGAGTGACCGGCGCTCGCCGAGAATCGTGAGACCCGCGAGCGCCGCGACTGCGCTCCAGCGTTGCCTCTCCGTGAACCTGCCCACGGACTCGAAACCTAGCATGGCGCCGAGCGCGTTCGATCCGGAGTCACCGAGCATCGCCATCTCTCGAAGATCGTAGGGCGCGAGCAGGACGGCGATCGCCTTTGGCGCGCGGAGCGGAATGGACGCCGCCAGATAGGCCTTGAGCGCGCGTCCGGGCTTCGTGTCGAGCTGGTTGAGGAGGTTGGCGGAGAGGCCGACGAGGACCGCTCCCGAGAGCGACCGGGTCCGCCAGAGCGCGAACGCCGGGATCCCGACGAGCTTCAGGACCCCGGTCGAGGCACCCTTGCCGAGGTGGGCGCGGAAGCCTCGCTCCTCCCCGCTCCAGAGGTCGTCGGCGACGCCGATGGCGGCAACCGGCAGCACGCCAGGGTGCGCGAGCCCGACGACCCAGCCGACGAGTGGGAGCCGCAGACCGCGGTGGTTGCGGCCCTGCGGGCCGAACGCCAGCAGGATGTCGCGGAGCTGCCGGCCGCGGTGGAGAAAGCCGCGCAGATCGCGGCCGGTGGCGCGGTGCTCGAGGTCGATGGCCGTGTGACCGATCGCGAGCCCCGCGTTCGCTGCGTCGGCCGTCATCGCCGACTCGCAGCCGAAGCCTGCCGCGAGCGGGAAGACGGCGGCGCGCGCCTTCTGCGTCAGCCGCCGCTGGCCGGAGAGCGGCTCCGGTGAGCTGTAGCCCGACGTCAGCGCGATCAGCCGCCGGGCAACGCCCTTCGCGATCCCGAAGCCGCCGCCCTGCTTCCGGGCGAACGTGGCCACCGTCAGGTCGCTGTCGCCCTCGAGCAGCGGGCGCAGGTCGCCGCGGAGGTCGGCGTCGCAGAGCAGGAGGTCGCCCTCGGCCGCGAGCCGCTCGCCGATCGTGAGCGCCTGGCCCTTGCCGCGGTGCGGCAGCTTGACGACGAGTGCGCCCGCCTCTGTTGCGATCGCCGCGGTGGCGTCTCGCGAGCCGTCGTCGGCGACGATCACCTCCGCGTCCGGGAACTGCCGCTTCAGCTCCTCGATCGTCGTCCCGATCCGCTCGGCCTCGTCGCGCGCGGCGATCAGGATGGTGAGGGGCTCACCCACTCGTGGCCGGCAGCGGCTCGATCGGCGGCAGGATCTTGTCGGCGGTGTCGCGGACGCCGAAGTTGCCCGCAGCGTCCGGATCGGCCAGCACGAGCAGCATCGCGAGCGCGCCGACCGGGGTGTCGACGCCGTCGACGGTCGAGAGGCGGTGGCGCTGGAAGACCGGGATCGCGCTCTGCTCGACGCGGGTCGGCTCGACGCCGACGACCGGCACGCCCGCGCTGCCGAGCCCCTGGTAGAGACCGGCCAGGAAGCGGGCGCTGTCGCCCGTCTGCGGGTCGCCGGTACGCATGACGACGACGCCGTCGACCGGCTCGCGCAGGTCGCCCTCGCGCACCTCGACCAGCTCGGACTCGAGCGCGTCCCAGAGCGGTGTGGCACCGCCGGCGGCGAGCTCGCGGCCGAGATCGCGGCCGAGGTTGCCGAGCTGGTCGTCGCCGACGTAGCCGCCGAGCTCGGGCTTTTCGCTCAGCGCTGCCTCGACCGCCTCCAGGCGCAGAGGCAGCTCGAGCGCGCGCATCCGGGAGACCCTCCCGTCGGCGTCCTCCTCGACCTCGCGCTCGACCGCGTTCACGGTCGGGTCGACAGGCCCGAGCACGAGCACGGCCAGATTCTTCTTGTCGAGCCGCTTGGCGGCCAGGGCGGGGTACGCGCTCTCGACGAAGTTCTCGGCCGCCTGCTGGCGCCGCTCGAAGTCGTCCGCGTTCGCATTGGCGGCGTCGACCTGACTCTCCAGGCCGGAGATCCTGGCGTTGAAGCGGTCGCGCTCCGCGTTGTCGACGAAGCCGCGGCCGGAGATACCGACGCCGATCAGGATCCCGACGACGAGCATCAGGAACACCGCCGCAAGCGACGCGACGTGGTAGCGGAGGTCGAACACCCGGGAGCAGCCTAGAGGCCGAACACGTTCCGCAGTGCCGGTGAGGCCAGGATCGCGACCAGCAGGGCCGCCAGCGCGGCGATCCCGAAGAGGGCGAGCGGCCAGACGCCGATCCGCCGGCTGACGAGCCGGGAGACGCCCTTGGCGTCGATCAGGATCTCCCCCACCTTCAGCCGCGTGACGAACGTCGACGACATTCCGGCCCGGCTCCGCTCCAGGAACTCGACCAGGTTGAAGTGGGTGCCGACCGCGACGATCAGCTCGGCGCCCTTGTCGTGCGCGAGCAGGAGCGCGATGTCCTCGGAGATCCCCGGTGCGGCGACCGTGTGGAACGGCACGCCGAGCCGCTGCAGGCGCGCCTCGCCGGGCGCGTGGCCCTCGCGGTAGGCGTGGACGAGGATCTCGGCGCCCGAGCGCAGTGTCGCGTCGGTGACCGAGTCCATGTCGCCGACGATCACGTCCGGCTTCCAGCCCTCCTCGATCAGCGCCTCGGCGCCCCCGTCGACGGCGACGAGCACCGGCCGGAAGTCCCGGACGTAGCCGCGGACGATCTTGAGATCGCGCTTGTACCCAGGCCCGCGGGCGACGACGAGCGCGTGCCGGTCGCGGAAGCTCGTCTCGAGCGCGGGGAAGTCGATTCCCTCCGCGAGGAGCTTGCCCTCGTCGCGGAGGTAGCGGAGCGTGTTGTCGGCGAACTCCTGCAGCGCTTCGGTGACGCGCCCCTGCTGCTCCAGCAGCGCGCCGGCGAGCTCGTGCTCCTCGAGCGCCCGCCCGGTCGCGAGGCAGGTGCCGTTCCGGAAGAGGCTCGCGCCGCGGACGGTCAGCCGCTCGCCGTCCGAGAGCTCGTCGAAGAGACTCGGGTCGTCGACGTCGATCAGGCGGACGCCGCCGCGCACGAGCTGGAGCGGGCCGGGATTCGGGTAGCTCCCGGACTGCGAGGGAGCGACGTTGACGACGACCCGCACGCCGGACTCGACGAGCTCCTCGGCCGAGACGCGGTCGATGTCCGTGTGGTCGATCACGGCGATGTCGTTCGGGTGCAGCCGGCGGACGAGCTCCTTCGTCCGCTTGCCGAGGCGTGCCGTGCCGGTGTGCTCGATCAGGCTCATCGCGGATCATCGAGCGTCGAGATGAATTCCTTGCCGCCGAGCATGCGCTCGAGCTCGTCGCGGCGCTGCGCGTCGTCGAGCGGCTCGATTCGCGTGTGGGTGGGGTCGCCGGGCACCTTCTCGACCCGGTAGTGGGTGTCGGCCACGCTGGCGATCTGCGGCAGGTGCGTGATCGTCAGCACCTGCGCGCGCTCGGCCAGCCGCTTCAGCGTCGCTGCGACGGCGTGCGCCGTCTCGCCGCCGACGCCGGCGTCGATCTCGTCGAAGACCATGGTCTCCCCACCTGCCACGGCGGCGATCGCGAGCGCGACGCGTGAGAGCTCGCCGCCGGATGCTGTCTCGGCCACCGGCCCGAAGGGAAGCCCGGCGTTCGGGCGGATCAGGAAGACGACCTCGTCGGCGCCGGTCGGGCCGGGGTCGCGCTCGCGCAGCTCGACGCGGAACTCGCCCTCGCCCATGCCGACGCCGCGCAGCTCTTCGGCGACGGCCTCGGCGAACGCGTCGACGGAGGCCCGCCTCGCATTCGCGGAGATCGACAGCGAGCTCGCTCGTCCGCGTCTCCGCCGCGGCCAGCGCCTCCGCGGCCGCCGCAGCGGGGTCGAGACCGCCCTCGAGCGCCGCCAGCTCGTCGCGGGCGGCCGTCGCCCGCGCCAGCAGGTCGTCGTAGTCGGCGGCGCCGAAGCGCCGCCGCGCGTCCGAGATCCGCTCCAGCTCCCCCTCGACGTGCTCGAGGCGGTCGGGCTCGGCCTCCAGCGAGGCGAGGAACGCGCGCAGGTCGGAGCCGACCTCGCGCAGGCGCAGCTCGACGTCGCGCAGCTCCTCACCCGCATGGGCGAGCTCGGGCGCGAGCCGCTCGAGCGGGGCGAGCGAGCGCTCGGCGGCGGCCGCGAGCCCGGTCGCGCCCTCGCCCTCGTCCGGCGCGATCGCCTCGGCGGCTCGGGCCGCTCCTTCGGCGAGCTCGGTGACGTGGCGCAGCCGCTCACGCTCGTCCCGGAGCGACTGCTCGCCGCCCGGCTCGAAGCCCTCCGTCGCCTCGACGAGCGCCGCCAGCTCGCGCAGACGCGACTCCTCGGCTGCGGCGCCGCGCGTCAGCTCGTCGTGCCGCCTGCGGGCGGCGGCCAGCTCGCGCCAGGCGACCCGGGCCTCGCGGCGGCGGCGCTGCTGCTCCTCGCCGACGAACGAGTCGAGCACGTCGAGCTGGTACGACGGACGGCCGAGACGGCGCTGCTCGAACTGGCCCGACATCGCAATCAGGCGCTCGGCGGCGGCTGCGAGATCCTCGCGGGCGACGGCGCGCCCCCACGCGTATGCGCGCGTGCGGCCGTCGCCGAAGACGCGCCGGGCGAGCACGAGACCGGGCTCGTCCTCCGGCGCCAGCTCGGCCAGCCCGCTGAGCTCGTCGTCGTCGAAGAACCCGTCGGGGACGTCGAGCTCGGCCTCGACGTACGCCTCGGTGCCTGCGGCGCCGACGATGCTCGCATCGCCCTTGGCCCCGAGCAGCAGTCCGACCGCCTGCGTCAGGATCGTCTTGCCGGCGCCCGTCTCGCCCGTGATCGCGGTCAACCCGGGTCCCGGCGCGAGGACGCCGTCGCGAACGAGGACGAGGTTCTCGATGCGCAGGCTACGAAGCAAAGGTCCGGCTGTAGCGGCTGAAGAACGTCACCTCGGGCAGGGTCGCGAGCAAGGAGCGCTGCTCGCCGAGGCGCGCGACCGCCCGACCGCCCGGGGCGAGGTCGCCGACGCGATGGCCGTCGACGAGCGCGGTCGCCGGCACGTCGGGCGTCCGGTTCCAGACGATCAGCTCGTCGTCGCGCGGGACGACGAGCGGGCGGGCGTTGAGCGAGTGCGGCGCGACGAACGTGATCGCCATCGCATCGAGCCCCCAGACGAGCACGGGGCCGCCGTTCGAGAAGTTGTAGCCCGTCGAGCCGGACGGAGTCGCGCAGACGAGGCCGTCGCACGCCAGCCGGCCGAGACCCTCGCCTCCGACCGCCCACTCGAGCTGGATCATGCGGCCGACGACGGCACTCGCGATCACGAGGTCGTTGACCGCCACGCGGCGTTCGTCCCCCACCTCGACGTCCAACGTGGGCACGTCCTCGAGGCGGTACTCGCCGGCGAACACACGCGCGAGCCCGCTCTCGAGCTCGGCCCGCTCGATCGAGGCGAGGAAGCCGACCCGGCCGAAGTTGACGCCGATCACCGGCACGCCCGTGCCGAGATAGCGCGCGAGTGCGCGCAGCATCGTGCCGTCGCCGCCGAGCACGACCGCGATGTCCACATCGGACGTCTCGGCGCCGTCGGGGCCGAGCCCGTGCTTCTCCGACTCCCCGGCCGCGAAGACGAGCTCGACGCCCGACTCGCGCGCGACGTTCGCGAGCCGCGCCAGCGCCGAGCCGATCGCCTGCGGTTTGCCGTGCGTGACCACGGCCGCCCGCTTGACGGCCCTAGGCTGCTGTGACGGCACGGTCGATGCGCTGGTCGATGTCATCGAGGAGCACGGGGTCGGGGCGGTTGATCAGGTGGACGAAGAACTCCCGGTTGCCCTTCGGTCCGGGCAGTCCGGAGTCTACGACGCCGACCGTCGTCCCACCCCACTCCAGAGCGGCGTCGACGACCTCCCGGAGCACGCGACGGTGGATGTCCGCGTCCCGGATGACGCCGCCGCGTCCGACCTCGTCCTTCCCGGCCTCGAACTGCGGCTTGACGAGCACGACCGCGTCCCAACCGGGCGCGAGCAGCCGCAGCACCGGCGGCAGCGCGATCCGGACGCTGATGAAGGAGACGTCGGCGACGAGCAGGTCGGGGCGGAACGGCAGCTCGGTCAGCTCGCGGGCGTTCGTGCGCTCCAGCACGGTCACCCGCGGGTCGGCGCGCAGCTTCGGGTGGAGCTGGCCGTAGCCGACGTCGACCGCGAGCACGCGCGCGACCCCGTGCTGGAGCAGGTAGTCGGTGAAGCCGCCCGTCGACGCGCCCACGTCGACCGCGTCGCGCCCGTCGAGCTCGACGTCGAGCTGCTCGAGCGCGTTCGCGAGCTTCTCGCCGCCGCGGGAGACGAAGCGCGGCCGCTCCTTGACCGCGAGCTCGGCGTCCTCGGGTACCTGATGGCCCGGCTTGTCGTAGCCGGGCACGAGCCCGGCCAGCACGAGTGCCTGTGCCTGAGCGCGGCTCTCTGCGAGCCCGCGCTCGACCAGGAGGACGTCGAGGCGCTTCTTCATCGCGTCCAGGGTAGTGGCGGGGTGTGCTACAGGACCGTCATGGAGTTGCGCGGAGAGCGTGTCGTGCTGCGCCCCCTCGCCGAAGCAGACGTGCCCCGCCTCGCCGAGATCGCGACCGAGCCTGAGGTGGTCCGCTGGTGGGGCGAGCAATCCGCCGAGGATCTCGGCAAGAAAGCTCGCGGCGAGGAGCCCGACGAGACCTTCTTCACGATCTTCGTCGAGGGCGAAGCCGGCCGGGCTGATCCAGTACTACGAGGAGAACGAGCCAGATTTCCGCCACGCCGGGATCGACGTCTTCCTCTCGGCCGGCTTCCAGGGCCGGGGCCTCGGCGCCGACGCCGTTCGAGCGGTGGCGCGCCACCTGATCCGCGATCGCGGGCACCACCGGCTCACGATCGACCCGGCCGCGCACAACGAGCGCGCGATCCGCTGCTACGAGAAGGTGGGCTTCCGCCCCGTCGGCGTGATGCGCGAGTATTGGCGCGATCCGGACGGTGTCTGGCGCGACGGACTGCTGCTCGACCTCCTCGCAAAGGAGCTGACATGACGGTGACGGCATCGGCCCTGGACTGGCTGCTCGACTCGGACGAGCCCGGGATCGTCTTCCAGGCGAAACGCGACCTGCTCGGCGAGCCGGATCCACCTGAGGCCGCCCAGGTCCTCGAAGGGCCGAAGGTACGGGCGCTCCTCGCGGGGCAGCAGCCCGACGGCGGTTTCGGGGTCAACGTCTACGCCAAGTGGGGCGGCGCCCACTGGCGGCTCGTCTCGCTCGTCGAGCTCGGCGTCCCGGCCGGCGAGCCCCGCTGCGTCGCCGCGGTCGAGACCGTGCTCGCGTGGCTGACCGGAGAGGGCCACCGGAGCCGGATCCCGACGATCGACGGGCTCGTCCGGCGGTGCGGCTCGCAGGAGGGGAATGCCCTGGCGGTCTGCTGCCGGCTCGGGCTTGCGGACGACCCGCGCGTCCGGCTGCTCGCGGAGTCGCTCGTCGAGTGGCAGTGGCCGGACGGCGGCTGGAACTGCGACAAGAACGCGACGGGCTACCGCTCCTCGTTCAACGAGTCGCTGCCGCCGATGTGGGGTCTGCACGAGTACTGGGTCGCCACCGGGGAGACTGCGGCGAAGGACGCAGCGGAGCGCACGGCAGAGCTCCTGCTCGAGCATCGGCTGTTTCGCACGCTTGCGACCGGCGAGCCGATTCGTCCCTCGTTCGTCGTCATGCACCAGCCGCCGTTCTGGCACTACGACTTCTTCCGTGCTCTCGTCGTGCTGGCCAGGATGGGCCGGGCCGGCGACCCGCGGGCCGCCGACGCGCTGGAGCTGTTGGAGGAGCGCCGGCTCGGCGACGGACGCTGGCGCCCAGGCGGACGCTGGTGGAGGCCGCCCGGATCGAAGGGAAGCAACGTCGAGGTCGTCGACTGGGGCTCGGGCCCGAGCGACCTGCTGACCCTGGACGCCCTTCGCGTCCTCGCGGCCGCCTAGTGCTGCGGGCGGCGCGTGAGGTGCCGCTCGGGATCGATCTGGCGGAGCACGAGCTGGGGACCGCGCTGCTCGACCTGCCAGCGGGCGCCCGTGTTCGGGCAGACGAGCGCCTGCCCGTCGGAGACGAGGTGCTTCTCCTCGTACTCCGTGGCCTCCGAGTCGTACAGGATGTCGACGTGGGTGCAGCGGCACTCCATAGGCCGCTCATGCCCTGACGGACGAGCGCTAACCCCCGAGTGAGATCGAGCCGTCGTCCGCGATCGTCCAGCCCGGGTTGTGCGCGACCTCCCACGGGTGACCGTCGGGATCGATGAAGACGCCGGAGTAGCCGCCCCAGAACGTCTCGGCACCGTGGCGCGCGATCGTCGCGCCGGCCGCCTCAGCCTCCGCGATGACCGCATCGACCTCAGCCGGGAGCGTGTGTTGTACGCCAGCGTGACGCCGCCCCAGCCGCCGCCGTCCTCGACGCCGCTGTCCGCAGCGAGCTGTCCCGCCCCCAGAGCGCGACGATCATCCCGCCGGCCTGGAAGAAGACGACGTCGTCGTCCGGCGCGGCGCCCGTCGTCCAGCCGAGCGCCTCGTAGAAGGCGCGCGAGCTGGCCAGGTCGCGGACGCCGAGGGTGACGAGGCTGAGCCGCTGCTCCACGCCGCGATGCTATCCGGCCAGCGAGCACGCGAGCTCGACCGGCGCGAGGAAGAAGTCGTCCTCGTCGGATCGCCACGGCTCGCCCGCCCGGATGAGCGCGTCCACGACGGCGCGGTAGATCAGCGCCCGCAGCAGCAGCTGCGGGAGGTCGTCCACGTGGTCGACCTCCTTCAGGAGATCTGCATCGGCGCCCTCCCAGAGCAAGGCGTCGCCGACGACGACGGCAGACGCGAAGCCCGTCGGCCGCCAGTACGGGGAGAAGTCGATCACCGCCGGCGGAAGGTCGTCGGCGAAGAGCACGTTGCCGGTGAGGTCGCCGTGCACGAGCTGGCTCGCCGTCTCGTCGACCGGCCGGAGCGCCGCCGCGAGTCTCGGCAGGTGCTTGACGTGGGCGAACTCATCGACCGGAAGCTCACCCCAGGCGACGCGCTCCCCAATCGCCCAGTGGTTTGTGCGGCGATCGAGAAACGACGGCCGCGGGACGGCCGCGATCGCGGCGTGGAAACGCTCCCCGACGGCGATGATCTCCGACCAGGCGCGCTCTCGGTGCTCGCCGGGCAGGTACTCCCAGGCACACCAGCCGTCGCTGACGCCACGCAGCCGCGAGACGCGAAAGCCGTCGCACTCGAGCTGCTCGAACAGGGCTCCCCACCACCGGATCTCCTCGACGGACAGATCGAGCGGCTTCACGACGAGGTCGCCGCACCGCCAGGAGGTCTCCATGCCGCCGCGCAGCCGCTCGGGTTCTGCCGTGACACCGAATGCCGCCAGGACGGCCGCGGGCGGGCGCACTACGCCGTGCGGGCGGCGAGCGATGCGACGATCTCGGCGAGCACGCTCGTGTCCGCGGAGATCGCGTCGAGCCGAGTCTGCGCGCGCTCGGCAGCCTCGTCCGCGTGCCGGCGCGCCGCCTCGATCCCGTGCACAGCCGCGTAGCCGTCGCCGTCGAGCAGGTCGTCGACGATCTGGAAGAGCAGGCCGAGCTCGTCGCCGAACGCCCGCCAGGCCGGTTGCTCGCCCTCCGGCACCTCCGCGACCCAGAGCGCAACGCCCACCGAGGCGGAGAAGAGCGCGCCCGTCTTCAGCCGGTGCAGTGCCGCGAGGTCGGCGGTGTCGCCGGTGACGTCGCGGTGCTGGCCGCCGATCATCCCCAGCGTCGCCTGCGCGAGCTCGCGGCCGACCATCGGCGTCGGATACGAGAGCGCGAGCCGGAACGCCTCCGCGAGCAGCGCGTCGCCCGCCAGGAGCGCCGTCGCCTCGCCGAAGGCGATGTGGGCGGAGGGACGGCCGCGGCGCTCGTCGTCGTCGTCGAGCGCGGGCAGGTCGTCGTGGACGAGCGAGAACGTGTGGACGAGCTCGACGGCCGCAGCGGCGGGCAGGACGTGCTCGGCGGCTGCGTCCGCAGCTTCGCCGACCGCCAGCGCGATCACCGGCCGGACGCGCTTGCCGCCGGCTTCGAGCGGATACCGCAGCGCCTCCTCGAGGCGGCCCAGCTCGGGTGTGAACGCGAGCTCGCCGAGATATCCCTCGACGAGAGCGCGAAGCTCGTCAGGGCTGCGGAGCATCGGCGCGGGCGCGAGCCTTCGCGAGCTCGGCCTCGACCTCCTTCGCGAGCTCGGCGAGCTCAGTCAGGGTCTCGACGGCCGCCTCGGCGTCCTCCTTGGCGGCCAGCCGCTCCAGCTCCTCGCGGGTCGCCTTCAGCCGCTCGAGCAGCTCCTCGGCGCGTCCGAGCGCCTCGTCCGCGGATCCGGCCTCGCTCATGCGACCTCCTCCCTGGCCACCCGGGCCAGAATCCCGTTCACGAGCCGGGCGGCGTCCTCGGACGCGTACCGCTTCGCCAGCACGACAGCCTCGTTCATCGCCACCTCCGGCGGCACGCTCTCCTCCTCCAGCTCGTGGATCCCGATCCTCAGGATGTTCCGCTCGAGCGTACCCAGCCGGTCGGCGGTCCAGCCCTCCGCAGACGCCGTGATCCGCAGGTCGAGCTCCTCCGCGCGAGCCGAGACGCTCTCGGCGAGCTCGAGCGCGAACGCGTCCGGCTCACCCTCGTACAGCGTCGTCAGCGGCTGCCCGGTCAGATCCCACTGGTAGAGCAGAAAGAGCGCGGTGCGCCGCGCCTGCCGGCGACCGGTGCTCATGCGTCGAGCTCCTCGATCGAGACGTCGACGCGCTCGACGGTCAGGCCCGCCGCGGTCCGCAGTGCGTCGGTGACGCTCTCCTGCACGGCGCGCGCGAGCTCGGGCAGGACGCTGCCGTAGCGGGCGGCGAGCTCGAGCTCGACCTGGACGGCGCCGTCGGCGACGCTCACGTCGAGGCCGCGCCGTGGGCGGCGCGCCCGGGCGCCGTCGACCAGCTCGGCCGCCGAGATCACGAGCGCCGCCAGCGCATCGCCTTCGACTCGGATCTCGCCCTGCGCGCCCTTGAGCACGTGCCCGTCCCGGCTCATCCCGCGGTGAGCGCCGGCAGGCGCCCCTCCATCTCCGCGAGGAAGCTCGTCGAGTACTCGCCGCCTGCGAACTCGGCCGAGCGGAGGATGTCGAGTGCGAGCCCGCGCGTCGTCGGCACGCCGTCGAGCCCGATTTCCTCGAGCGCGCGGATTCCGCGCGCGATCGCCGCCGGCCGGTCCTCGGCCCACACGATCAGCTTCGCGATCAGCGAGTCGTAGTACGGCGAGATCGCCGAGCCCTCCTCGAGGTGCGTGTCGATTCGGACGCCGGGGCCGAGCGGCGGGCGGAAGCGCGTGATCGTCCCCGGTGCGGGCGCGAAGTCGCGCGCAGGATCCTCGGCATTGAGCCTGATCTCCAGCGCATGCCCGCGCCGCGGCGCCCTGCCTGTCAGCGACAGCGGCTCCCCTGCGGCGATCCGCAGCTGCTCCCGCACGACGTCGACGCCGGTGACGAGCTCGCTGACGGGATGCTCGACCTGGAGGCGCGCGTTCAGCTCGATGAAGTGAAAGGTGCCGTCGGCGCCGAGCAGGAACTCGAAGGTGCCGGCGTTCTCGTAGCCGATCGTCCTGCACGCCCGCTCCGCCGCCGCCTCCATCTCCTCACGCGTGTCGGCGTCCAATGCGGGCGAGGGCGACTCCTCGATCAGCTTCTGGTGGCGGCGCTGGATCGAGCACTCGCGCTCGCCGAGCGTGAGCACGCCGCCGTCCTTGTCGCACAGCACCTGGATCTCGACGTGCCGCGCGGGGACGAGCGCCTTCTCGAGGTAGAGCGACCCGTCCGAGAACGCAGCCTCGGCCTCGACGCGGGCGGTCGAGTACGCCGCCGCGAGCTCGTCCGGGCCATGGACGAGCCGCATCCCCTTGCCGCCACCACCGGCCGTCGCCTTCAGCAGCACCGGGTAGCCGAGCTCCTCGGCGGCGGTGCGCACGTCGGCGAGCGACGCGCCGCCTTCGGTACCGGGCACGAGCGGGACGCCGGCGGCCTTCATCTCCGCCTTCGCGCGCGCCTTGTCGCCCATCCGCTCCATCACGTCCGCGCCGGGCCCGACGAAGACGAGGTCGTTGTCCTCACAGGCACGGACGAAGGCCGGGTTCTCGGAGAGGAAGCCGTAGCCCGGGTGGACGGCCTCGCAGCCCGTCGTGTCGGCGGCGGCGATCACGTTGGCGATGCGCAGGTAGCTCTCCGAGGCCGAGGGCGGGCCGATGCAGACGGCCCGGTCGGCGAGGCGGACGTGCAGCGCGTCCCGGTCGGCGGTGGAGTAGACGGCGACGGCTTCAGCGCCGAGCTCGTGGATCGCGCGGATGACCCGGACGGCGATCTCACCGCGGTTCGCGACGAGCACGCGGTTGAACATCAGAGCGTGGGCGGCGCGGCGATCGGCTCGAGCTCGAAGAGGAGCTGCCCGAACTCGACCGGCTTGCCGTTCTCGGCGTGGATCGCGGTCACCTTGCCGGTGGCATCCGCCTTCAGCTCGTTGAAGAGCTTCATCGCCTCGAGCAGGCAGAGCGTCTGGCCGGGCGTGACGACGTCGCCCACATCCACGAACGGCGGTGTCCCCGGCTCGGACTGGCGGTAGAAGACGCCCACCATCGGCGACTCGACCCGGATCGAGCCGGCCGACGCGGCCGGGAGCACCGGCAGCTCGCCGGGCTCGTCGTCGGCGAGCGGGGCGGCGAGCTGCAGCGCCGGGCGCTCGTCGGCGCGGCGGACGGAGACGCGCATCCCCTCGTCCTCGATCTCGACCTCGGCGACGCCGCTCTCCTGGACGATCCGGACGAGCTCGCGGATGCGCTGCTCGCGCGTCTCCTCGAGCGTCGTCTCGCCGCGGTCGTCGCGGTTGTGACGGGCCCTGATCGTGCGCAGCAGCGCCTCGGCCTCCTCGCCGAAGAGCGCGATCAGGACGAGCTCCTCCTCGCTCGCTGCCAGGCCTTCCGCCTCGATCCGCACGTCCTCGGCGGTCGGCGGGTCCTCGTCGAGCGGCGCCATGCCGTCGGAGAGGAGCTCGACCGCTCTCGCGACGGTGGGGTCCACGGAGCCGGGTGGGCTGCCGAAGCCGCCCTGGACGAGCGAGCGGAACTCGTCCACGACCGTGCCGTAGCGGCGGGCCGAGAGCACGTGGATCAGCGCCTGCGAAGCGAGGATCTGGCCGATCGGCGCGGCGAGCGGCGGCCAGCCCGTCTCGCGCCGGATCTGCTGCAGCTCGTCGAGCGTCTCGAGCAGGCGATCGTCGGCCGCGTGCGCGCGCAGGTGCGTGTCGAGCGCGGCGACGAGCCCCGGCGGCAGGTCGTACTCCGCCGCGCGCACGGCGATCCGAGGCGCGTGCGGCGTCACGATCTCGTCGCCGATGTGCTCGTCGACGAGGTCGGAGGCTCCCCACAGCCTGGCGACGTCGACACCGGTGTCCATCCCCATCCCGGCGAGCGCGGAGGCGAGCGACTCGCCTGCGACGCGATGGAGTGAGAGCGCGAGCGGGTAGACGGCGCACGCGATCAGGTCGGCCCCGGCGCGGGCGGCCTCGAGCGAGTCCGCGAGAGCGGTCCCGCCGGCGCCCTGGCTGTAGAAGCCGACCGGCAGACCGGACGCCTCTTTCACCCGCCCGACGAGCTCGGCAGCCTGGTGCGGCTCGAGGCCGCCGCTCGGGTCGTGGACGAGCGCGCGCGTCGCCTTGATGTCGGACAACTCCTTCGCCTGCTCGACGAGCTTGTCCATCGCGCTCTCGTCGCCCGGGCTGTAGACGAGCCCCGCGTAGAACTCCTTGCCGGCCGCGACGATCGCGTCACCCGGCTCGCGGAGGTTGGAGACGTCGTTGAGCGGGTCGTGGAGACGGAAGACGTCGATGCCGTTCTCGGCCGCGGAGGCGACGAAGCGGCGCACGAAGTCGGCGCCGACGGGCCGCGCGCCGACGAGGAAGCGGCCGCGCAGCGCCAGGCCGAGCGGCGTCGACGTGCGCGACTTCAGCGCGCGGATGCGCTCCCACGGGCTCTCGACGCCGCGCCGGACGGCCGTGTCGAAGACGCCGCCGCCGGAGACCTCGAGCAGTGCGAAGCCGGCGCCGTCGAGCACCTCGGCGATCCGGAGCAGCTCGCCGGTGGGCACCCGCCCGGCGAGTGGCTCCTGCGAGAGCAGGCGAATGGTGGTGTCGACGAGCCGCGGCACGTGCGGAGACTACCGAGTGCGCCGCGCGGGGAGCCTCAGGCGCGGCTGATGTAGCGGCCTTCGCGCGGATCGACCTTGATGCGGTCGCCCGGGTTCACGAAGAGCGGCACCGCGACGACGGCGCCCGTCTCGAGCGTCGCCGGCTTCGTCACGTTCGAGACCGTGTCGCCCTTCACGCCCGGCTCGGTGTCGGTGACCGTGAGCTCGATCGAGGAGGGCAGCTGCACGCCCGACGGCTGCCCGCCGACGAAGAGAAGCTGCACCGGCGTTGACGGCTGCATGTAGGGCAGCTCGGCCTCCAGCGACGCGTGCGGGAGCGACATCTGCTCGTACGTCTGCTCGTCCATGAAGACGACCTCGTCACCGGAGTCGTAGAGGTACTGCATGTTCTTGACCTCGGTGAAGACGCGCGGGAACTTCTCGCCCGCCCGGAACGTCTTGTCGACGACGGAGCCCGAGTTGACGCTCTTCACCTTCGTGCGCACGAAGGCGCCGCCCTTGCCCGGCTTCACGTGCTGGAAGTCGACGATCCGCCAGACCGAGCCCTCCAGCTCGATGTGCATCCCGGTCTTGAACTCGTTGGTGCTGACGACGTCGGCCACGGCGCGCGCAGGTTACCTGACGGTCGTCAGCTGCTTGTCCGCGTGGGTGAGCCGCTCGCTGCCGCCGTCGGTGACGAGCACCATGTCCTCGATCCGGACGCCGCCGACGTCGGGGAGGTAGATGCCGGGCTCGCAGCTGATCACGTTCCCGGCCTCGAAGGTGTCCGTCGACTCGGCGCGCGCCGCCGGCTGCTCGTGCACCTCGAGCCCGATCCCGTGGCCGAGGCCGTGGCCGAAGTTCTCGCCGAACCCGGCTGCGGTGATGAGATCGCGCGCCGCCGCGTCGGCGTTGCGCCCGCTCACACCGGGGCCGTACGCCTCGAGCCCGGCGAGCTCCGCCTCGAGGCAGACCTCGTACGCCCGCGCCAGCTCGTCCGGCAGGTCGCCGGTCGCGAAGGTGCGGGTGCAGTCCGACGCGTACCCGTCGACCCGGCAGCCCGCGTCGATCGTGACGAGCGTGTTCGCCGGGATCTCGACGTCGCGGACGTCCGCATGCGGGCTGGCGCCGTTCTCGGCCGCGGCGACGATCGTGTCGAAGGCGAGCTCCGAGGCGCCGTGCTCGTGGAAGAGCTCGCGCACCCGCCACGCCAGCTGCAGCTCCGTGCGCCCCGTGAACTGCTCCTCGGCGAGCGCGGTGAAGACCTTGTCCGAGATCGCAGCCGCCTCCCGGATCGTCGCGATCTCCCCCGGTTCCTTGACCGCGCGCAGGCGCTCGACGAGTCCCGACTGCGGCACGGTGTCGACACCGCCCTCCCGCAGCTGCTCGTTCGCGGCGACGGTGACGACGTGGCCTTCGATCCAGATCGTCCGGCCCGCCAGCCTCGTCGAGAGGTCGCCGATCACGGCGCGCGCCGTCTGCTCGAAGCGGACGCCCTCGAGCGCGCGGGCCTTCTGCGCGTAGCGGAAGTCGGTGAAGAGCGTCGCCTCGCCGTCGGGCTCCACGAGGACGGCCGCGTTCGAGCTCTGGAGACCGATGAGATAGCGGACGTTGACGCCGCTCGTGACGAGCAGCGGCTCGTCCAGCAGCGCGGCGAGCCGCTCGACCCTGCTCATTGCTTCGCCAGCCATTCGAGCGCCTCCTTGTAGCCCTCCGGGCCTTTGCCGAGGATCCGCTTCGCGGCGAGGTCGGCGATCACGGAATGCCGCCGCCACTCCTCCCGCTCCTCGATGTTGGACAGATGCACCTCGACGACGGGCACTTTGAAGAGCTCGATCGCGTCGCGGATCGCGTAGCTGTAGTGCGACCAGGCGCCGGGGTTGACGATGACCCCGCCGGCCCAGTCGAGCGCGTCGTGGCACCAGTCGACGAACTGGCCCTCGTGGTTCGTCTGCCGGCAGCGGGTCGTGCACTCGAGCACCTTCGACCAGGCATAGATCTGGCTCTCCAGCTCAGCGAGTCCGAGCCCGCCGTAGATGGTCGGGTCGCGCTTGTCGAGGGCGTCGAGGTTGACCCCGTTGAGGACGGCAACGCGCATGCGCGCGACTCTATCCGCCCGCGCAAGCAGGCCATCCGCGGAAGCGGATGCCCTGCGCGCAAGACCCCTAAAGGGGCCGCTACGCGGCCCGGCTCGGCCTCATCCGGCGATCAGAGCGTCGAGAGCGGCACGAACGTCGGCCGACGGCACCTCGACGCCGACGCGCGGCCTGCCGGGCGCCTCGAGCAGGACGAGGCGCGGCGTCCCGTCGACGACCTTCTTGTCGCGCGCGAGCGCCGCCCAGGCCGCGTCGCGATCGACCCGGACCGGCTCGGGGCGGAGCGTCTCCTCGACCACCGTCGTGTCGAGGCCGGAGAGGCGCAGCGCGGCGAGCAGCCCGAGCGCGACCGCCCGGCCGTGCGGGAGCGCGTAGTCCGCGGCCGCCTCGAGCGCGTGCGCGAACGTGTGGCCGAGGTTGAGCTGCGCGCGCTGGCCGCGGTCGTGCGGGTCGCGCAGGCACAGCGCGGTCTTGAATGCGGCGGCGCGGCGGACCTGCTCGCCGGGCGGCAGCTCCCAGATCGGCTCGCCCGCCAGAAGGCCGGTCTTGACGACCTCGGCCCGCCCGTTCGCGACCTCCTCCTCGGGGAGCGTCTCCAGCGTGACGGGGTCGATCACCGTCCGGACGGGCCAGTGGAAGGCGCCGACGAGGTTCTTCCCGTCGGGGAGGTCGATGGCGGTCTTGCCCCCGATCGCCGCGTCGACCTGGCCGACGAGCGTCGTCGGCACGGCGACCCAGTCGATCCCGCGGAAGTACGTGGCCGCAGCGAAGCCGGCGACGTCCGTCGTGCAGCCGCCGCCGAGCGCGACGAGCGTGCCCGACCGCTCGAGCCGCAGCGCATGCCAGAGCGCCTCCAGCGACTCGACCGTCTTCGCCTGCTCTCCGGGCGCGAGCTCGTGGACGGCGCGGGCGCGTGCGCCGAGCGCGAGCTGGACGTCCATGCCGTAGATCCCCGCCACCCGCGCGTCGCTGACGATCTCGACCTGGCCCTCGGCCGGGACGAGCTCGCCGAGCCGCTCCAGCGCGCCGGGCTCGACGTGGACGCCGCCGGCAGCGAGGACGGCGCCGTCGAGATCCGCAGCCCGCGCGTCCGCCGCATCGTCGTAGAGCGGCTGCCGCTGGTCGTACAGCGTTCGGAATGCCGCCTCGTCCTGCGCGAGCGGCCTCTCTCCGGCGACGCGCCGCCATGCCTCCTCGGCGTCGATCTCGACCAGGACCGTCAAAGCGCGATCGCGCAATGCCTTCCGGATCTGGTCGGTGCCGACCGCGCCGCCGCCGAGCGCGATCACGGCCGGCGTCGTCGCGCCGAGCGCCTCGAGCGCGTGCTTCGACTCGCGCAGCCGGAACGCAGCCTCGCCGCCCGTCTCGAAGATCCGCGCGATCGGCTCCTCGCGCTCGATCTCGCCGTCGACGTCGACGAACGGCCGCCCCAGCTGCTCCGCGAGCGCGGCCCCCAGGGTGGACTTCCCCGCGCCCATGAAGCCGATCAGCGCAACGTGACGGTCTAGGGCGTGCGTTTCCGCTCCTGGACTCGCTGCAGGTAGGCCGCGTGCGCCGCGAGCATGTCGACGAGCGCGTCGCCGCCGAGCTTCTCGCGAGCGGCCCGCGCGAGCTCCCAGGCGACCGCAGCCTCGGCGACGACGGCCAGCGCCTCGACCGCTGCGACGTCGCTGCGCTCGACGAGGGCCTGCGCCGGATCGCCGGTCGCGAGGTCGACCGAGTCGAGCGGGCGCATCAGCGTCGGCAACGGCTTCATGCCGGCGCGGACGACGAGCTCCTCGCCGTTCGAGATCCCCGCCTCGATCCCACCGGCGCGGTTGGAGCGGCGCGTCAGGCCGGGCTCGATCTCGTCGTGGGCCGCCGAACCGCGCTCACGAGCGAGCGCGAAGCCGTCGCCGACCTCCACCCCCTTCACCGCCTGGATCCCCATCAGCGCCGCCGCGAGCCGCGCGTCGAGCCGGTCCTCGCGGGTGGCGTACGAGCCGAGCCCGGGAAAGACGCCCGTGGCGCGGACCTCGACGATGCCGCCGAGCGTGTCGCGGTCGGCCCGTGCGGCGTCGATCGCCTCCTCCCAGTTCTCGCGCTCGCCGCCGACCTCCAGCACCGAGCCGGCGACCTCGATCCCGAGCTCGCGCAGGAGCGCCTTGGCGACGGCGCCGGCCGCGACGAACACGGCCGTATGGCGGGCGCTCGCCCGCTCGAGCGCGTCGCGCACGTCCTCGTGGCCGTACTTCAGGACACCGGCGAGGTCGGCGTGGCCGGGGCGCGGCAGCGTCACGGGCTTCGTACCCTTGCCGGACGGCTCGCCTTCGGGCGGCCACGGGCTCATCCCCCACGTCCAGTTCTTGTGGTCGCGGTTGCGGACGACGAGCGCGAGCGGCGTTCCCAGCGTGCGCCCGTGCCGAAGGCCGGCGAGCACCTCGACCTCGTCCTGCTCGAGCTGCTGGCGCGGGCTGCGCCCGTAGCCCTGCTGGCGCCGGTGCAGGTCGGCGTCGATCGCAGCGCGGTCGAGCGTGAGCCCGGCGGGCAGCCCGGTCAGGATCGCCACGAGCGCCGGCCCGTGCGACTCGCCGGCGGTGCTGAGAGCAAGCGTCACGCGGCAGAGCGTACTGCGGCGCGCATCACGTCAACCGGGGCTGGCACCCCGGTCCAGCGCTCGAACGAGGCGGCGCCCTGCGCGACGAGCACGTCGAGCCCGTCGACGAGCTCGCTCCCGGCAGCGACGGCGGCGGCGGCATGGGCCGTCTCGCCTCCCTCGGCGCGGTATGCCAGGTCGATCACCGTCTGCCCCGCCCGCGGGGCGAAGAGCAGCTCGTCCTTGACCGGCGTCGCGTGCACGACGAGCTCGGCGTCGTCGGTGCGCGGCGGCCACTCGCCCTTGCGGGAGAAGACCTCGACGTGCGCGGCGCGTGACTCCAGCTCCGCGATCCAGGCTGCGGCTGCACCGCCGGCGCCGACCACGGCGGCGCGTCGCGGCCGACGATCGCCGAGTGCGGCGGTGTCGGTGCTCGACCCGAGCACGCGGCCGTCCCGGATCACGAGCGTGTTGACGGACTCGACCGCGCCCTCCACCTCATCGCAGAGCGCGACCACTGCGAGCTTGTGCGGCGTCGTCACGTTGGCGCCGAGGAACCCCATCGCGACCATTCCCCTCACCGCGTCCTCCAGCTGCTCGGGCGCGACGCCGAGCGGCACGTACGCGACGTCGAGCGCGAGCGCGGCGAAGGCGGCGTTCTGCATCCGCGGCGAAAGGGAGCCGACCTTCGGGTCGCGCAGGAGTCCGACGAGAGCTGTGGTGCCGCCGATCACGACTCAGCCGCAGGAGAAGCCGTACTCGCAGGCCTTTTGGAAGAACTCGGACTCGCTCGCCGTGAAGAAGTGGTGGATCCTGTCCGGCTTGCGCACGAAGTAGAGGTAGTCGACCTTCGCCGGGTGCGCGGCGGCCTGCATCGACGCCAGGCCGGGATTCGCGATCGGCGTCGGCGGCAGCCCGGTGCGGTTGCGCGTGTTGTACGGGTTGTCGCTCTCGAGCTGGGAGACGCGCAGCGATTCGGTGCCGGGGACGTCGAGCCCGTAGCGGATCGTGGCGTCGATCCCGAGCGGCATGCGGGCCTTGAGCCGGTTGTAGATCACGGCCGCGACCTTCGGCCGCTCGTCCGGCGCGATCGTCTCCTTCTCGACCATCGACGCGATGATCAGCACGTCGTACGGCGTCAGGTTCTTCTTCTTCGCCGCGGCGAGGTCGACCTTCGCCCAGTTCGACTCGAAGTGCTCGATCTGGTCGTCGACCAGCTGCGCGCTCGTCGTCTTCGGCGTGAACTCGTAGGTCGCGGGGAAGAGGAAGCCCTCGATTCTCCCCTTCGCCTCCTTCCGGAACGTCGGCGGCACCGGTGCGGTCGTCGACGCCTTCGCGTAGGTGTTGCCGGAGATCGTCGGCGTCACGTTCCGCTTGCGCTTGGCGATCTGGCGCACCTCCGCGACCCGCACCACCATCTGCTTGCGCGTGAAGCCCTCCGGAAAGACGATCCGGAGGATCGTCGGCTTCGGTGCTGCAACCGTCGTGGCGGGCGGCGGCTTCTCGGTGTCGCTGTCCCCGAACGCGCTGACGCCCAGCCAGAGCGCGAACCCGAGGAAGGCGACGAGCAGCAGCGCCGCGATGGCGCGGCGGCGAGCGATCTGGCCCTTCTGCGGCCGCTCTGGCGGGCGGCCGGGCTTCGGGGGCATTACCCCTCTCGGCTCGTCCACGCCAGCCAGCTCTCGAGCAGGTGTGCCGCGGCACGAGCATCCTCCGGGGCCTTCGAGGACGGCCCGGACGCGGCCAGAGCGGTGGTGAAGCGCTCGTCGAACGACTCGACGGGGACGTCGAGCAGCGCCTCGAGCGACGCCACGAACGCCGCCGTCTCCTGCGCCTGGGCGCCCGCCGCTCCGCGCAGCGTCAACGGCAGGCCGACGACGACCCGCTCCGCCTCCTCCGCGGCGACGAGCTCGGCGAGCTCCCGCAGGCCCGCCTCCGAGGCAGCGCGTGTCGGACGACGCCGAGCGGCCGCGCCAGCGTCCCCGTCGCGTCCGAAACGGCGACGCCGGTGCGCGCCGAGCCGTAGTCCAGGGCGATCACCTTCAGGCGAGCGCCTCGAGAATCGTCTGCTCGGCCAGCGCGACTGCGTTGTCGAGCCCGGCGGCGTCCTTGCCGCCGGCGCGTGCCATCGTCGGCCTGCCGCCGCCCTTGCCGCCGATCAGAGCCGCCGCCTCGCGGATCACGTCGCCGGCGTTGACGCCGCGTCCCTCGAGCGACTTGTCGAGGTTGATCAGGAGCTGGGCGGCGCCGTTGTCGCGCACCCCGACGATCACAGCCGCGGGCGCGTGCTGCTGCTTGAGCTTGTCGGAGACGTCGAGCGGGTCGCCGCTCTTGACGTCGACGACGAGCACGGTCACGCCGCCGGCCGCCGTCTCGCGCGTGACGGTGAAGTCGGCGTCCGCCTTGCCGCCGCCGTCGCCGCCCTGCTTCGCCTCCTTGCGCACCTTCGCGAGCTCGTTCCGCAGCTCGTCGCCCTCCTTCGCGCGCTCGTGCAGGAGCGCGAACGCCTCGCCGGCGGTGACGGCCTCGATCCTTCGCGCGCCCGAGCCGACCGAGCCCTCGGAGAGGATCACGAACGGGCCGATCTCGGCCGTCGAGCGGACGTGGGTGCCGCCGCAGAGCTCGCGCGAGAAGCCCTCGATCTCGACGACGCGGACGATGTCGCCGTACTTCTCGCCGAAGAGCATCTGCGCTCCCAGCCGCCGCGCCTCGTCGATCGGCGTCTCGAACGTCCGCACGGGATGCGCGGCGAAGACGTGCTCGTTCACGAGCTCCTCCACCTGCGCGCGCTCCTCGCCGGTCAGTGCCTGGCCGTGCGTGAAGTCGAAGCGCAGCTTGTCGGGGCGCACGGCCGAGCCCGCCTGCTGGACGTGCTCGCCGAGCACGCGCCGGAGCGCCTCGTGCAGCAGATGCGTCGCGGTGTGGTTCGCCATCGTCGGGAAGCGCACCGCCCACGGCACGACGGCCTTGACGCGGTCGCCCACGGCAAAGCCTTCGCCTTCGAAGACGAGCGTCTGGTCGTCGCCGATCCGAACGGCGTCGCGCAGCTCGGCGCGCGCGCCGGTCTCCTCGTGCTCGATCCAGCCCTGGTCCGCGACCTGGCCGCCGCCGGCCGAGTAGAACGGCGTCCGCTCGAGCTTGGCCTCGAACGTGCCGTCGCCGAGATCCTCGAGGGCGAGGATCGCAGTCAGCACTTCCGTCTGCTCGTAGCCGACGAACTGGCTCGGCGGCCCGGCCAGTGCCGTGACCGCGCGCGAGCCGGCGCCGCGCGAGACTTCGCGGTGCTCGGCCATCCGCTCGCGGAAGCCGTCCTCGTCGACCGGGATCCCACGCTCGAGCGCCAGCTCGCGCGTCAGCTCGAACGGGAAGCCGTAGGTGGCGAAGAGGTCGAACGCGTCCTTGCCCGAGATGGCGCCGCTCGCGGCGACCTCCTCGAACAGCTTCAGCCCGCGCGCGAGCGTCTCGGTGAAGCGCTCCTCCTCGGCGCGGAGCACCTCCTGGATCCGCTCGCGGTTCTCCGTCAGCTCCGGGAACCAGGCGCCCATCTGGTCGACGACGACGTCGCTGATCCGCCAGAGGTCGTCGAGCCCGATCGTGCGAGCCTGCTGGACGGCTCGGCGGATGATCCGGCGCAGGACGTAGCCGCGGCCCTCGTTCGACGGCGTGACGCCGTCGGCGACGAGGAACGTCATCCCGCGGCCGTGGTCGGCGAGGACGCGATGCGCCTTCGTCGCCGCGGGCGAGTCGCCGAACTTGACGCCGCTCTCGGCGGCGACCCAGTCCATGATCGCCTGATAGCCGTCGGTCTCGTAGACGGAGCGGTTCGGGACGTCCTGGACGATCGCCGCCAGGCGCTCGAGCCCCATCCCCGTGTCGATGTTCTGCTTCGGCAGCGGCGTCAGCGTCCCGTCGGGATGCTGCTCGTACTCCATGAAGACGAGGTTCCAGAACTCGAGGAAGCGGTCGCAGCGCGGGCAGGCCGGCGCGCAGGTCGGGTCGCCGCAGCCGTACTCCAGGCCCCAGTCCCAGTAGATCTCCGAGTCCGGCCCGCACGGCCCGGGGCCGCCGACCGACCAGAAGTTCTCCGAGCTCGGGAGGGCGACGATGCGCTCCGGCGGCATCCCGACGGCCTCCCACTCCTTGATCGCGACCTCGTCCGGCCCGAGCCCGAAGACGGGGTCGCCTGCGTGGACGGTCACCCAGATCCGGTCCCAGTCGAGCCCGAGGCGCTCGATGATGAACTCCTTCGCGAACTCGATCGCCCCGGGCTTGAAGTACTGGCCGAACGAGAAGTTGCCCAGCATCTCGAAGAAGGTGAGGTGATGGCCGTCGTTGCCGACCTCGTCGATGTCGGGCGTCCGGAAGCACTTCTGCGAGGTTGCCGTCAGCGGCGCAGGCGGGTCCTCGCGGCCGAGGAAGAACGGCATCTGCGGCTGCATCCCGGCCGTCGTCAGCAGCGTCGAATGGTCGTCGGCGCGCGGCACGAGCGGCCACGACGGCAGCCGTTTGTGGCCCTTCTCCTCCATGAAGGCGAGGAAGCCCTCGCGCAGTTCGGCGCTCGTACGCACCCAGGGATTGTAGGGAGCGCCGCCCGTGACTAGCTGGCCCGGCGCTTGGGCGCCAGTGCCTCGAGCTGCTCGTCGGTCGCGATCTCGTCGCGGATCTTCTCCAGCGCCCGCCGGATCAGGCGCGAGACGTGCATCTGCGAGATCCCGACGTGCTGTGCGATCTGGCTCTGCGTCAGCCCGTCGAAGAAGCGCAGGTGGAGAATCCGGCGCTCGCGCTCGTCGAGCACGCGGAAGCCGGGCGCGAGCACGGCGCGATCCTCCGAGACCGAGTACTGGTGCTCCTCGGTGCCGAGCGACTCGAGCGGATCGAGCTCGCCGTCCTCGTCGGAGCCGCCGGTCGAGAGCGAGAGCGACGTGTAGGCGCGGCCCGACTCGAGCGCCTCGAGCACGAGCTCCTCCTCGACGCCGGCCGCCTTGGCGAGCTCGGGGATCGTCGGCGAGCGCCCGAGCTGGACGGTCTGGTCCTCGACGATCTTCGAGAGCTGGACGTTCAGCTCCTGGAGGCCGCGCGGAACGCGCACGGCCCAGCCCTTGTCGCGGAAATGGCGCTTGATCTCGCCGATGATGTTCGGCGTCGCGTACGTCGTCAGCTCGACGCCGCGGTCGATGTCGAAGCGGTCGATCGCCTTGATCAGGCCGATGCAGCCGATCTGGACGAGGTCGTCGAGCTGCTCGCCCCGGTAGGCGTAGCGGCGGGCGAGCGAGCGGACGAGCGAGAGGTACTGCTCGATCAGCTGCTCGCGCGCGGCGAGGTCTCCCTGCTCGTGGTAGCGGCGCAGCAGCACCTTGTCGGACATGCGCGTCACGAGTGCGCCTCCCCGGGGACGAAGCTCTTGCGCAGGTCGACCCAGGCGCCACCGTCGCGCCGGCTCACGCGCGCCTCGTCGACGGTCGTGTCGAGCAGCCTGCGGAGGCCGAGCGTCTCGCCGGCATCGTCGTCCAGCACGTCGGCCGTGTGCTCGCCGACCGGCCCGACCGCGACGTCGATTGTGTCGTCGCCGACCCGCAGCAGCACGGTGACCTCACCGTCGTCGGCCTCGTCGTGCTCGAGCAGTGAGGCGAGCGCGAGCTGAAGGTCGTCCAGCACCTCGAGCGTGACGTCGTGGCGGGCGGCGATGCCGCCGATCACGAGCTCCGCGATGATCGAGAAGTCGCGCTCGCGTGGGATCGTGATCTCGACGGTGTCCTGCACCTGCGTCTCCATCAAGTCGTGCCGGTGCCGGCGGTGCGAAGCTCCTCTTCGAGGTCTCGCTCCCGCCGTGCGGCTGCTTCCTTCGCGCTCCGGACGGCCTCGCCGACATCACGGCGGGTCTTCAGCGTGGCGAACCCGTGCGTCAATCCCGCGGCAAGGCCGGAGATCTTCTGCACAGGGCGTGTGATCGCCATGCTCACGGCACGCACTGCCGTGTCCGCGCTGTCCGCCATGTCCACTGCGCTGTCCGTCACCTGATCCACCTTGTCCAGTTGCCCGTTCACCCGGTCGACGCTCTCGCCGACCTTGTGGATGACGGGCAGCAGTTCGACGTTCCGTCCCTCTGATGAACGAAGAAAGCCGGGCGAAGGTTCCGCCCAGGCGCACAAGTGCGTACGCGAGGCCGAAACCGACGGCGAGCAGGAAGACGGCGAGGGCGTAGTCTGCGATCTCGCCCGCGCTGGCGGCTAGAAGCTGCACGGGCTGCATCCTAATTGCGACCGGCAGACGACACCACGCCGCACCCGACGACCGCGCCGTCGGCGTAGAGCGCAGCGATCTGACCCGGAGCGACCCCGTAGGCGGGCTGGGCGAGCTCGAGCGTGAATCCGGTCGCCGTCGGCGTCACGCGCGCCGGCAGCGCCGGTGAGCGGTAGCGCAGCTTCGCCTCGACGTCCTCGGCCGGGGCGTAGAGGACGCCTTGCACCTCGACGGTCGAGCAGGCGAGCGAGCCGCGCGGCCCGACCACGAGCGTGTTCGTGGCCGCGTCCGAGCGCAGCGCGTAGAGCGGCTCGGGCGCGGAGACGCCGATCCCGCGACGCTGCCCGGGCGTGTAGCGCCAGACGCCCTCGTGGCGGCCGAGCTCGACGCCGTCCTCGTCCACGATCGCGCCGTCGGCGGCCTCGAGCCCCCGCCGCTCGAGGAAAGCACGGTAGTCGTCGCCGGCGAGGAAGCACGCCTCCTGGCTCTCGCGGCGCTCGGCGACCTCCAGCCCGGCAGCGCCTGCCTCGCTGCGCGTCTCCGTCTTCGTCTGCTCGCCGAGCGGGAACTCGATCCGGTCGAGCAGCGCAGGATCGAGCGGGGCGAGCATGTACGACTGATCCTTCTCCGGGTCGGCTGCGCGGGCGAGCAGCTTGCGGCCGTCGCGCTCGACGATCCGCGCGTAGTGGCCCGTCCAGAGACGGGTCGCGCCGGCGCGCTCGGCGAAGTCGAGCAGCTCCGCGAACCGGAACTCGCCGTTGCAGCGGCCGCACGGGTTCGGCGTCTCGCCGCGGGCGTAGGAGGCGACGAAGGGGTCGACGACGGCGCGGCGGAACTCCTCGCGCAGGTCGAGCGTCACGTGCGGCAGCCCGAGCGCGTGACACGTCTCGCGGGCGGCGATCACGGCCTCCGGTGAGCAGCAGGCGCGCTCCGAGTCGGGGCCGGCCGGGTCGAGCCAGAGCCGGAGCGTGACCCCGATCGCCTTCGGCCCGGCCCGCAGCAGCGCGACCGCGCTGTCGACGCCGCCGCTCATCGCGACTGCGATCCGATCGGGATCCGGGTCGGCACGGAACACCTGCGCGAGCGCATTCGCGAGCGCGTCGGCGGCGAGCGTCTCGCCCGGCACGGCGGCCGCCTCCAGCAGCGTCAGCCCGGCGAGCGGCCGGGCCATCCCGGGCGCGTCGGCCTCGACGACCCGGTCGCCGTCGACCGCAAGCCGCACGAATGCGAACTCCTCGCCGCGCGCAGAATCTCCGAAGACCTCGAGCATGAAGCCAGGCTAGCGGCTCGTCCCTCTGGTTTTGGGAGGCGGGCCGACCCTTCAGGGGTCTTAGCGCGATCGGGATCCGCTCCCGCGGATCCCGATCTTGCGCCGAAAACTGCTCCACCCTGCCGATGCTTCCTTGCGCCGATGCGAACCTGCCTTAGCAGGTGGGTGCCGTGCCGGACATCGACGGGTGAGGTCTAGACCGAACCCAGGCTCCCTTCACGTGAGCGTTGGTTCACGTTTACGCGCAAGGCCACGTACAGGGTCGAGCAGGACCATTCTAGTGCCATCGGGTGGACGACCGGCCGCTTCACGGGTTTGCGCGACGGCTAGGGCCGCGCAAACCGCCAGCGGATCTGCTGCGTGCCGTCGATGCCGAGACGCTGCGCGAGCGCCTCGGTCAGCTCGAACTGGCGCCCTTGCCGCTTCAGGCGCGAGTCGATCACCTCGGTCAGCACCTCGGTGCCGCCGTAGGAGATGTAGATCTTGACGCCGCACGGGAGCACGGGGTGGGTGACGCCCAGCGACCGGTTCGTGAGGACGCGCCGGCACGTCGTCCTCTCGGCGTCCCGAGGGGCGCCGCGAGAGCCGGCGAGGGCCGTGTACCAGCCCGTCTCCTCGACGGTCACGGGTGTCGCCTCGCCCGGTGCGGTGTCGCCGCCACTCGTCTCCCGGCTCAGGGCAAGGGCCGCGACCGCGGCCAGAAGCGCGACGGCGGCGAGCGCCACCGATCGCTGGAGGACGCCGAGGGTCACCTGGCCCGGCCGGCGAGCAGCTCGCCGAACGACTCGCGGACGAGGGCGTCGAACTCCGTCGGCAGCGTCCCGTCGGGGCGCGCGAACTCGCGCAGGTAGACGACGAGGTACCCCCACTCGGCGTCGCGGTCGCGATCGTCACCGCTGCGCTCGCGCGTCAGCCGCTCCAGCTCCCAGAGGTTCCACTCCTGCTCCTGTGGCGGCAGCGGCAGCGTCGCGACAGCCGTGGCTGCCGGCTCGGGCTCACGAACCGGCTCCGGCTCCACGTCGGGCTCGGGCTCCGGCTCGGGCACGGCGACGAGCTGCGGTGCGACCGCGACCGGCTCGGGCTCCGGCTCGGGCTCGGGTTCGGGCTCTGGTTCTGGCTCGGGTTCGGCTCGGTTCGGCTTCGGGCTCGGGCTCGGGCTCCGGCTCTGGTTCCGGTTCGGGCTCCTCGACATCGGGCTGCGGCTCCGCGGGCTGGGGCTCGGCCGTCGGCTCGGCCTCGGCCTCTGGTTCGAGCCTCCTCCTCTTCCGGCTCCGGCTCCGGCTCGGGCTCGACTCCGGCTCGACCTCCACCACCACCAGCTCCGCCTCCGGCTCGGGCTCCGGCTCCGGCTCGGCCGGCGCGAGCTGATCGAGCCACGTCTCGTCCTCCTCCGGCCGCGGCGGCCTGTCGCCGGCGCGGACGGCGACGACACCACCGGCCGGCTCGTGAACCGTCACCTCCTCGATCGGCGCTGCCGCCGCGACGGCTGGGCGTGACCGGCGCGCCCGCCAGGTGACGAACTCGAACACGACCGTGCAGAGGTAGGCGACCGCCATCACGACGACGACCCCCATCACCGAGAGGTTCAGCAGGCCGGCAATGAGCGCGACCGCGATCAGGAAGAACGCTTCGAGCGCGAAGCGTGGCCAGATGCGACCGAGCACCGGCCGCCCTAGTTCTCGGGCTCGGGCTCCCCGCCCTCGGCCGGTTCCTCCTGCGCCTCGTCGGCGTCGGCGGTCGGCGTCACGGGCGGAGCGGCCGGCTCGTCGTCCACGTCGGGCTCAGGCTCGGCCACAGCCTCTGCGGGCCGCGTCGACGCCGTCGGCGCCGAGCCGCCGCTGCGAGCGATCTCGCTCTCGTTCGCCTCCATGATCGACTGAACGACCTGGGCGATCGCAGGCTCACCGAGACCGGCCGCAGCCAGCAGCTGCTCGGCGCCCTTCTGGGCGCGGGCCATGACAGCGGTCGCCTGGGCGCGAGCCCATTCGAGTGTCTGCTCGACTTCTGCCCGGGCGGAGTTCGTCAGCTCGGTCGCCTGGTGCCGCGACTGCTCGAGCAGGCGGTTGCCGCGCGTCTCGGCCTCGCGCAGCTCGCGCGTGGCGTCGGCCTTCGACTTCGTCAGCAGGTCGCGCGACTCCGCCTTCGCGGCGTTCACGATCTCGGCCCGCTGGCGCTCCGACTCGGTGCGGTAGCGCTCGATCTCGGCCTCGCGCTCCTGCAACTCGCGCTGCTTCGCGCGCACCTCCTCCTCGGTGCGCTGGAGCTGCGATGCCGACGCTGCCTGCGCATCGCGCTCGAGCACGTCGGCGAACTCGGCGGCGGCGCGGATCAGATGGAGCGAGTCCATGCGCACGGCGTGCCCCGTGGGCTCGACGTTCGCGGTCTTGCGCGCGGCCTGGAGCACCCGTAGCTGAGCCTGAAGCTGGGCGGTGTGACGGCGGAACGAGTCGAACGCCTCGCGGACGCCCTGCTCCTCGTAGCCGTCACCGGCGCGCTGAAGCTGATCCAGACTCGGAAGCGCGGTCAGCCCCGCGGACGAACGCTCTGACTCACCTGACGACATGTTCCTTCGCTTTCTCGGTTCGTTAGGCAGGCCGCGGCGCGGCTCGCCAGAAGTATGCCGTCTTCATCGGCTGACGAACGGAAATCTTCAACTCGGTTGCTCGACGAGACGTATTCCGAGCTCGTCCAGCTGTTCCTGCGTCACGTCGGACGGCGCTCCGCTCATCGGGTCGACGCCGGCCTGGTTCTTCGGAAACGCGATCACGTCGCGGAGATTCGGCTCGGCCGCCAGCACCATCGTCATCCGGTCGATCCCGAGCGCGATCCCGCCCATCGGCGGCGCTCCCATCGCAAGCGCGTCGAGCAGGAAGCCGAACTTCGACCGCTGCTCCTCCTCGCTCAGACCGAGCAGCTCGAACACGTTCGCCTGGATCTCCGGCTCGTGGATCCTGAAGCTGCCGCCGCCGAGCTCGTTCCCGTTCACGATCAGGTCGTACGCGTGCGCGAGCGCATGCTCCGGATCGTCGGCGAAACGCCCCTTCCACTCATCGTTCGGCCGGGTGAAGGGATGGTGCACGGCCGTCCAGCGCCCTTCCTCCTCGTCGCGCTCGAACATCGGGAAGTCGTAGACCCAGAGGAAGGTGAACGCCTCCTCGTCGATCAGGCCGAGCTCCTTGCCGAGATGGCTGCGGAGCGCGCCGAGGACGCGTGAGGTCGCCGGCCGGCTGTCGGCGGCGAAGAGGACGGTCGAGCCGGGATCGCTGCGGAAGAGCGCGAGCTCCTCCTCCGAGAGGAACTTTGCGATCGGCGAGCGCACCTCGCCCTCCTCGTCGAAGACGAGATAGGCGAGCCCCTTCGCCCCCCACTCCTTCGCGAGCTCCTCGAGCTTGGCGAGGTCGCCGCGGGAGTACGCCTGCGGCACGCGCAGAAAGCGGACGGCGTCGGCGCTCTTGAAGACGCCGAACTCCGAGTTGCGCGTGGCCTCGGTTGCATCCTCGATCTCGAGGCCGAAGCGCGTGTCCGGCTTGTCGGTGCCGAAGCGGCGGTCGGCCTCCTCGAACGTCATCCGCGGGAACGGCGTCGGGATCTCGATCCCGAGGCACTCGCGCCAGATCCGCGCGTACATCCGCTCCATCGTCGCGTAGAGGAACTCCTGGTCGGGGAAGCTCATCTCGACGTCGAGCTGCGTGATCTCCTGGACGCGGTCGGCGCGGAGATCCTCGTCGCGGAAGCAGATCGCGATCTGGTAGTAGCGGTCGAAGCCGGCGACCATCGTCAGCTGCTTCAGGATCTGCGGGCTCTGCGGCAGCGCGTAGAAGCGGCCCTTCTGCAGGCGCGCCGGGACGACGAAGTCGCGCGCGCCCTCGGGCGTCGGCTTGAAGAGGATCGGCGTCTGGATGTCGAGGAAGCCCGCTTCCTCCATCTCCCGGCGGATGATCCCGACCATCTGCGCGCGCAGGGTGATGTTGCGCTGCAGCTTCTCGCGGCGCAGGTCGAGCCAGCGATAGCGGAGACGCAGCGTCTCGTCGACGTTCTCCTCGTCGAGCTGAAACGGCAGCGGCGTCGAGCGGCTGACGATCTCGAGCTGCTCGACCTGGAGCTCGACCTCGCCCGTCGGCATGTTCGGGTTGACGGTCTCGGCGCTCCGCGCGACGAGCGTTCCCTCGGCACGGAGGACGAACTCGTTCCGGATCTGGTGGGCGAGCTCGGCCGCCTCGGCCGCAAGCTCCGGGTTGATCACGAGCTGCGTGATCCCGCTGCGGTCGCGGAGGTCGACGAAGATCAGGCCGCCGTGGTCGCGGCGGCGCGCGACCCAGCCCGCGAGGACGAGCTTCTCGCCGACGAGCTCCTTCGTGGGCTCGCCCGCCATGTGGGTGCGCCACGTGGTCATCGGGACAGTCTGCCGAGAACGTCCGCGTGGGCGACCGGTTCGTCCTGCTCGCCGGCGCGGCGGATCAGCGCGTCGGCCGGACGGACGATCACCGTCGTCGGCGCGCCCGAGCGGCCGGCCTGCGTCAGCTGGCCCTTGAGCGAGCGACCGGCGTAGTCCGTGTCGGCGGCGATGCCTGCGTCGCGCAGTCCCTTCAGCAGGGGTGGCACGAGCTCGCGCGGTGCGTCGGGCTCGACCGCGACGAAGACATCGGCGCCCGGCGCGGCCGGCTCCGCGACGCCTTCGTCCTCCATCGCGATCAGCAGCCGCTCGATCCCGGCGCCGAAGCCGACGCCCGGCGTCGGCGGCCCGCCGATCTCCTCGACGAGGTAGTCGTAGCGGCCGCCGCCGGAGATGGTCGAGTTCTCGTTGTCCATCGGGCCGATGAACTCCCAGGTCGTGCGCGAGTAGTAGTCGAGCCCACGCACGAGGGTCGGGACGAGCTCGTAGGCGACGCCGGTGGCATCGAGGTCGGCCCGGACGGCGGCGAAGTGCGCCTGGCACGCGTCGCAGAGCGAGTCGCCGATCTTGGGCGCGTCCTGCAGGAGCGCCCGCGTCCGCTCGTTCTTGACGTCGAAGACGCGCAACGGGCTCGTCCGCAGCTTCTGCCTCGCCTCCTCGTCCAGCTCGTCCTCGTGCTCCTCGAGCCAGGCGGTCAGCCGCTCGACGTACGCGGGCCGGCAGTCACGGCAGCCGATCGAGTTCAGCTCCAGCCGGTAGGTCGCGATCCCGAGCCGGCGGAGCAGCGTGTCGTAGAGCTGGATGATCTCGGCGTCGATCGCGGGATCGTCCGTGCCGATCGCCTCGACCGAGAGCTGCCAGTGCTCGCGATAGCGGCCGCGGCCGGGCGCGCCGTACCGGTACATCGGCCCGATCGTGTAGAGCTTCTGCGGCTGCGGCTCCCGGTGCAGCCCGTGCTCGACGTAGGCGCGCGCGATCGGCGCCGTCCCCTCCGGGCGCAGCGTCAGCGACCGGTCGGAGCGGTCGGCGAACGTGTACATCTCCTTCTGGACGACGTCGGATCCCTGGCCGGACGTGCGCAGGAAGAGGTCGGTGTCCTCGAAGACCGGGGTCTGGATCGGCCGGTAGCCGTAGAGCCCGGCCAGCCGCTCCATCTCGCCGGTGACGTGCCGCCAGCGCGGCTGCTCCGACGGAAGGATGTCGTGCGTGCCCCGCGGCCGCTCGATCTTGGTCACGCGCGGAGCTCGGCGAGAAACGGGTTCCGCTCGAGCTCGTCGCCGAGCGTCGTCGCCGGCCCATGCCCGGACAGGACGATCGTCTCGGGCGGGTACGCGTCCGCGAGCGAGCGGATCGACGCGAGCAGCGTCTCCCAGTCGCCGAAGGGAAGGTCGACCCGGCCGACCGAGCCGGAGAAGAGAACGTCGCCGGAGAAGAGCGCGCCGTCGGCGTAGTAGGAGAGGTGACCGGGCGAGTGGCCGGGGACGTGGCGCACCTGAAAGGAGATCCCGGCCACGTCGACGGTCTCTCCGCCGGAGAGGAGTGTCGCGTCGCCGGTGTAGGCGCGCATCGTGATGCCGGGGAAGAAGGTCTCGGGCCGGCGGAAGACGTCGAGCTCGCCCTCGGGCAGCCAGACGGGCGCGCCGGTCGACTCGGCCAGCTCGGCGAGCGCGCCGAAGTGGTCGTAGTGGCTGTGCGTGAGCAGGATCCCGGCGCAGGCCGCGCCGTGTGAGGCGAGCGCCTGCTCGATCTCGGCAGGCTCGGCGCCGGGGTCGATCACGACCGCTTCCGTCGCATCCGGATCGGCCCGGACGAGGTAGCAATTCGTGCCGATCTGGCCGAGGGAAAGCTGGTCAATCGCGAGGCTCATGGGCGGATGAGTCTATCCTTGGCCCCCGTGCAGAGCTGGAACCTGATGGAGATCGACGCGCCATCGGGCACGCGGGATCCGATGGTCGTCCACTCGGGCAACGAGGCCCGCGCGGTCGTGATCGTGCTGACGGCGGGGCAGAAGCTCGGCGACCACCAGGTGAAGGAGAACGCCTGGATCACGGTGCTCGAGGGGAGCGCCACCGTCTCGGCCGGCGGCGACACCGTCGCCGCGGCGCCGGGGATGCTCTTCCGCTTCGACCCGGACGAGCGCCACTCGCTCACCAGCGACGAGGGTGCGCGGATCCTCCTCCTGCTCGCGCCGTGGCCCGGCGAGGGCCACTACCGCGGCTCATCCGCCTAGAGGCGCTCCGACCAGGGGTGGCCGGGATGGACGAGGCGAAGCGCATCCGCGAGCCACTGGCGTCGGTCCGACCCGAGCCGCGGTAGCACGGCCTCGAAGTCGGCCTCGTCCTTCGGCCGCACGACCTGCTTCGCCTTGAAGAGCAGGACGAGCTCCGGTCGCGCGAACGGGATGCCGCCGTCGGTCCGCTCGATCACGTCTCGATAGGGCAGCCTGATCCGTTCGTCGCGCCGGTAGATCCAGACGTCGCCGTCGGAGGGCTCGCGGAAGACGTCGAGCCGCCAGCGTCCGCTCTCCGGCTCTCGCACCCACGTCTGGTGGTTGCCGGCGAGCGCGCTCGGCGCCTGCGCGAACGGCCAGACGAGTCCTGGATCGGTCAGATCGCTGTCGGGAATGAAGAGCTCGAAGCCGGACAGCCTCTCGCCGATCTCCGGGAACCGCACGCGGGGGACGGCGATCTCGAGATCCTCGTGCTCCCGCGCTGCTCCTCGCCGAGGAAGAGGTCGATCGCCCATCCGGCCGCGACATACCACGGCGCCTCCACGCCCTCCAGGAGCGCCGCCACCTGCTCCGGGCGCCACGGATCCCAGAGCGACAGGTCGGGCTCGAACGCTCCTGCGGCCAGTGCCTCCTCGAGCTTCACTCGGTGCGGCCCGGCCCGCGGTCTAGCGCTTCTTCGAGTCGCCGGCGCGGGCGATCCGGCGCTGGTGCGAGCGCCACATCATCGAGTCCATGAAGTAGCTGAATGGGAGGAAGAATCCCATCAGCACGATCGTCTGGAAGATCTGCTGCGGCAGGGTCAAGTCCTTGCCGAGGAGCATCACCGTGATCAGCATCAGCGGGAAGAAGAGCAGTCCCCGCTTGGCCGTCTTGCGCCAGGACGGCGGATCGATCACGCGGCCGGCGCGGTTCGTCGGGCGCTTCTGCGTGCTCTTCTCGGCCTTGCGCGACGACGTTGCGACCACGAGCTCCTCCGCCTCCTCGGGCGGGAGCTCGTTCCCCTCGTCGTCGACGTAAACCTCTTCGTACTCGTGCCGCTTCAGCTTCTGCCGGCGGCGCTGCTGCTTCTTGTTCGCCACCGGCTCAGTATGCCGCTCGTCCGAAGGCGACGGTGCCGCTTTTGATCACCGTCGCGACGACATCGCCGGCGAGGTGGTAGGCGACGTAACGCCAGTCGGGCGCGTCGAGCAGGACGAGATCGGCGGCGTAGCCTGGGGCGATCCTGCCGATGCGGTCGGCGCGGCCGAGCACGTGCGCCGCGTTGACGGTGCAGGCCGACAGCGCCTCGGCCGGACTCAGCTTCAGCTGCGTCGCCGCGAGCGACATCACGATCGGCAGGCTCTCGCAGAAGGCGCTGCCGGGGTTGAAGTCGGTCGCGAGCGCGACGGCGGCCCCGGCGTCGACGAGCGCACGTCCCGGCGGCATCGGGCGGCCGAGGAAGAGAGCGCTGGCCGGTAGCAAGACGCCGGTGACCTCGCTGCCCGCGAGTGCGGCGATGCCGTCGGGGCCGGTTGCTTCGAGGTGGTCGACGGAGCGGGCGCCGAGCTCGACCGCCAGCGGGATCGCGCCCGACTCCGTGAACTGGTCGCCGTGGAGGCGGAGGGCGAGGCCGTGGTCACGGGCGGCTTCGAGGTAGCGGCGGGCCTGACCCGCGTCGAAGGCGCCGCGCTCCAGGAAGACGTCGGCGGCCTCGGCGAGCTCGGCCGCCTCGGGGAGCACCTCCGCGAGCAGGAAGTCGAGATACGCGTCCGCGTCCGCGAACTCCGGCGGCGTCGCGTGGGCGCCGAGGAACGTCGGGACGCCGCCGGCGGCCTTGATCGCGCGCAACGACGCGAGCTCCGTCTCGCGGTCGAGCCCGTAGCCGGACTTTCCCTCGAACGTCGTCGTCCCGGCGCGGAGCATCCAGCCGCGATGACGCTCGACGGCCTTCCGCAACCCCTCTTCCCCCGCGTCGCGCGTCGCGCGCACGGTCGAGAGGATCCCGCCGCCGGCCGCGTGCAGCTCCTCGTAGCTCGCCCCGCCGGCGCGGAGCGAGAACTCCTCGACGCGGTCGCCGCCGAATGCCGGATGCGTGTGACAGTCGACGAGGCCGGGGATCGCGCACAACTCACTCCCGTCGATGTCCTCGACATCGCTGTCCACGAGCCCGAGCTCGCTCATCGGACCGACCGCCTCGATCCGTTCGCCGTCGCAGAGCACGTAGCCGTTCTCGATCACCTCGAGCTCGCCCAGCGCTTCGCCGCGCAGCGGCGCGTCGACGCCCGCGGGGCTGACGACCTGGCGCAGGTCGCGGATCAGCAGCTTGGACACGTCAGGCGCTCGGCGGATCGAGGCCGGGCAGGTCGAGGCTGGGTAGATCGAGTGCATGCTCGCGCGCAGCCCCGAGCGCCTCGTCGTAGCCGGCGTCGGCATGCCGCATCACGCCGGTGCCGGGATCGGCCGTCAGCACCCGCTCGAGCCGCTCGGCCGCGTCGGCGCTGCCGTCGGCGAGGACGACCATGCCGGCGTGGATCGAGTTGCCGATCCCGACGCCGCCGCCGTGGTGGACGCTGACCCAGGTCGCACCCGCCGCCGTGTTCAGCAGCGCGTTCAGGATCGGCCAGTCCGCGATCGCGTCCGAGCCGTCGCGCATCGCCTCGGTCTCGCGGTACGGCGACGCCACCGAGCCGGAGTCGAGGTGGTCACGGCCGATCACGACCGGCGCCGAGACCGCGCCAGTCCGAACCAGCTCGTTGATCGCGAGACCCGCCTTCGCCCGGTCGCCGTAGCCGAGCCAGCAGATCCGCGCCGGCAGCCCCTGGAAGGCGACGCGCTCGGGTGCGAGCTCGAGCCAGCGCTGGAGCAGCGCGTCGTCGGGGAAGAGCCGCCGGAACTCCTCGTCGATCGCCGCGATGTCGGCCGGGTCGCCCGAGAGGACGGCCCACCGGAAGGGTCCGATGCCGTGGCAGAAGAGGGGCCGGATATAGGCCGGGACGAAGCCCGGGTATGAGAAGGCCTCCGCTACGCCTGCCTCATGGGCCTCCCCTCGCAGGTTGTTGCCATAGTCAAAGACGTAGCTGCCGGCGCGGACGAACTCGAGCATGCCTTCGACGTGCGCCGCGATCGACTCGCGTGCCCGCCGGAGGTACTCGTCCGGGTCGGAAGCGCGTAACGATGCGGCTTCCTCGACCGAGAGACCTGCCGGCACGTAGCCGGTGAGCGGATCGTGGGCCGCTGTCTGGTCGGTGACGAGGTCGAAAGATTCACGCTTCTTTGACAGTTCCGGCACGATCTCGGCGGCATTGCCGAGCACGGCGACCGAGAGGGCGCGGCCCTCGGACGCGGCCGTTCGCACCCGCGCGACGCCGTCCTCGAGCGAGTCGGCGACCTCGTCGAGGTAGCGCGTCTCGAGTCGGCGCTGGATCCGCGTCGGGTCGACCTCGATGCACAGGATCGCGGCGCCGGCCATCGTCGCGGCGAGCGGCTGCGCCCCGCCCATCCCGCCGAGGCCCGCGGTGAGGATCGTCCGCCCGGAGAGGTCGGCCGAGCCGAAGTGCTTCTCCCCCGCCGCCGCGAACGTCTGGTAGGTGCCCTGCAGGATCCCCTGGGTGCCGATGTAGATCCAGCTCCCGGCCGTCATCTGCCCGAACATCGTCAGCCCCTCCGCCTCGAGCCGCCGGAACTCGTCCCAGTTCGCCCAGCGCGGCACCAGCAGCGAGTTCGCGATCAACACGCGGGGCGCGCCCTCGTGCGTGCGGAAGACACCGACCGGCTTGCCGCTCTGGACGAGCAGCGTCTCGTCGTCGCGCAGCCGCAACAGCGTCCGGACGATCGCCTTCAGCGCGTCGTGCGAGCGGGCGGCACGGCCGGAGCCGCCGTAGACGACGAGGTCCTCCGGGCGCTCCGCCACCTCCGGGTCGAGGTTGTTGAGCAGCATCCGCAGCGGCGCCTCCGTCTGCCACGACCGCGCGTTCAGCTGCGCGCCGCGCGGGGCACGAATCGCCGAGAGATCGCCGGCAAGGGCCTCGACCTGCGCGTCGAGCGACGACACGCTCATCGGAGCTCCCCGACGGCCGCCTCGGCAGCCGCGAGGATCGACCCGTCGGCGATCGCGACGGCGACGCGCTCGATGTCCTCCGAGAGCGATCTGTCGTCGCGCACGCGCTCGGAGAGCTCACGCACGGCGCCGTGCGTCGCGCGGACGCCGGGGCCGGGCTCGAGCGGCGCGAGGAACTCGACCGCCTGCGCGCCGGCGAGCAGCTCGATCGCCAGCACCCGCTCGCTGTTGGCGAGCACCTGCAGCGCCTTCAGGCCCGCGGCGTTTCCCATCGAGACGTGGTCCTCCTGCCCCGCGCTCGTCGGGATCGAGTCGACGCTCGCCGGATGACAGAGCGACTTGCTCTCGGAGACGAGCGCGGCCGCCACGTACTGCGGGATCATGAAGCCGCTGTTGAGCCCGCCCTCCAGCGTCAGGAACGGTGGCAGCCCTTCCGACAGCGACGGGTTGACGAGCCGCTCGACCCGGCGCTCGGAGATGCTCGCGAACTCGGAGACGGCCATCGCGAGCGCGTCGAGCCCGAAGGCGAGCGGTTGGCCGTGGAAGTTCCCGTTCGAGACGACGATGCCCTCGCCGACGAGGACGAGCGGGTTGTCCGTCGCCGCGTTCAGCTCGACCGCGACCGTCGCCTCGACGTGCGCCAGGAGGTCGCGGCTCGCCCCGTGCACCTGCGGCGCGCACCGAAGCGAGTAGGCGTCCTGGACGCGGTCGCACCAGCGGTGCGACTCGATGATCGCCGAGCCCTCGAGCAAGCGGTGCAGGTTGGCGGCTGAGTCGACCTGCCCGGGCAGCGGCCTCGCCTGATGGATCGCCGGATGAAAGCTCGTCCGCGAGCCCTGCAGCGCCTCGAGCGAGAGCGCGCACGCGAGATCGGCCGTCCGCGCCAGCCGCCGTGCCCGCACGAGCGCGATCGAGGCCATTGCCGCCATGAACTGGGTCCCGTTGATCAGCGACAGGCCTTCCTTCGCGCCGAGGCGGACCGGCTCGAGCCCGGCCGCCGCAAGCGCCTCGCCGCCCGGTCGAAGCGTGCCCTCGAACCAGGCATGCCCTTCTCCGACCAGCGGCAGCGCCAGATGAGCCAGCGGAGCGAGGTCGCCGCTCGCACCGACCGAGCCACGCGCCGGGACCCGCGGCAGGACACCACGGTTGAGGCACTCGATCAGCAGCTCGACCGTCTCGATCCGCGCGCCCGAGAACCCCTTCGCGAGCGCGTTCGCCCGCAGCAGCATCGCCGCGCGCACGACCGCCGGCGGGTACGGCTCACCGACACCGCACGCGTGGCTGCGCAGCAGTCGCAGCTGGAGCTCGTCGACCTGATCGGCGGAGATCGACTCGGAGACGAAGCGACCGAAGCCCGTGTTGACGCCGTACGTGTTCTCGGCCGCCTGGTCGACGAGCGCGCGCGCGGCCTCCATCTGACCGCGCGCCTCGTCGGCGAGACCGACGGGCGCGCGGTGCACTGCCACCTCCCAGACGTCCTCCAACCGCAGGTCGTTCCCGTTCAGCGCGTGACTGGCAATCACGAGTCGATACTAGGCGCAAGCTGGGCATCCGCGGGAGCGGATGCCCAGCGCGCGAGATCCCTGAAGTCGGGCCGCCGAGCGGCCCGAGCGGGCGAAGGCGGGTCAGTGATGCATGGGTGCTTCGGTGCCGGGCGTGTGGAGCAGGTTCTCGACCTCGCGGACGCCCTGAATCCTCTGCGTGCGCTCGACGAGCGCGTCGATCAGATCCTGCGACGGCAGCTCGCCACGCAGCTGCACGATGCCCTCCTGCGCGTTGATGTTGATCGCGCCCTTCACCTCGTGCTCGTCGCGGAAGAGCTCGCTCTCGACCTTGTCCTTGAGCGTCGCGTCGTCGTACTGCTTCGGAACCACAGTCGAGATCTTCCCGTGGAGCTTTCCGAACAGCACCTTTCCGCGCGGGTGCCTCGCGAAGAACCAGGCCGCGATCCCCGCGGCCACCGTGAGCGGCAAAAGCTTTCTCATCTCTACCCCTTGGTCGTTGTCGGAACTCACCTACCGCAAGCCCCGGGGTCGCGAAACCCTCTCACGGAACGAGGCGCAGTTCCAGGACATGCGACTCGTCGAAGCCGTCGATCCGCAGCATCGCGCCGGCGGCAGCGGCCGCAGCGCCCGCCGGCATCAGCCCGACGAGCTCGGAGCCGACCACCTCGGCGCCGTGCGCCGCCGCCTCCTCCTCGATCCGCGCGACGATCTCGTGCAGCGCCGCCGCTTCCCAGTCCTCGACGTTCATCGAGACCTGGACGACGCCCGCGCGCGGCAGGTCGAGTCCCAGCGCACGCACGCCGGGGAAGCCGCCGCCCGTCTCCCGCACGATCGCCGCAACCGCCTTCGCGGCCGCGAGCTCGCCGCGCAGGTTGACGTTGAACGCGATCAGCGGCCGGCGCGCGCCGACGATCACCGCCCCCGCGCTCTCGTCCAGCCGCTCAGGGCCGAAGTCGGGCGCCAGCTCGCCCGCGTCGATCCGCCGCTGCAGCTCCTGCCGGACCGCCGCGCCGGAAGAACGCCGGCCCGCGGCCGGGCGCGAGCTCGCCATAGAGGAAGACGGGGAGGCTCAGCTCTTCGCCCACGCGCCGCGCGAGCACCCCCGCTGCCTCCTTCGCCCGCTCCAGGTCGCCGGCTTTGATCGGCACGATCGGGACGACGTCGGCGGCCCCGATCCGCGGATGAGCGCCGTCATGCCGGCGCAGGTCGATCCGCTCACGCGCGCACGCGATCCCCGCCAGGAGCGTCTCCACCAGCTCGTCCGGCTCGCCCACGAGGGTGAAGACGGAGCGGTGATGGTCCGCGTCGACGTGCACGTCGAGCAGCCGCGCCGGCGAGGAGAGGGCGCCGCGGAGGGCGTCGACCACGCCCTCGTCTCGCCCCTCGGAGAAGTTCGGCACGGCCTCGAGCACGACTCGTACTCTAGGAAGGACGTGAAGACCTACTACGAGGCGCGGGCGCCCGAGTACGACGACTGGTGGCTCGGCACCGGCCTCTTCGAGCAGCGCGAGCGGCCCGGCTGGGATCAGGAGCGCGAGGCCATGATCTCCTCGATTGCCGCCCTGCCGGCGGCGCGGACGCTCGACGTCGCGTGCGGCACCGGTTTTCTGACCCAGCACCTGCCGGGCGAGCTCACCGGGCTCGACCAGAGCGCGGCGATGCTCGAGCTCGCGAGCGCGCGCGTACCGGACGCGGGCTTCGTCCAGTCGGACGCGCTCCGCCTGCCGTTCCAGGACGGGACGTTCGAGCGCGTCTTCACGAGTCACTTCTACGGCCATCTCGAGGATCCCGAGCGCGGCCGCTTCCTCGCCGAGGCCCGCCGTGTGGCGCCCGAGCTCGTCATCGTCGACTCCGCGCTCCGCGACGAGGTCGAGCCGGCCGAGCAGCAGGAGCGGATTCTCAGCGACGGCTCGCGCTGGCAGGTCTTCAAGCGCTACTTCGAGCCGGACGAGCTGATGGCCGAGCTCGGCGGCGGCGAGATCCTCTTCGCGGGCCGCTGGTTCGTGGCCGTACGATCAACGCCATGACAAAGGTCGCACCCTTCATCCGGGTCGCCGACGCCGAGCTCAGCGCCGAGTGGTACGCCCGGCTCGGGTTCTCGGTCGAGTGGCGCACGCGCGCGGAACCACACCTGCCGCTCTTCGTCGCGGTCTCGAACGGCGACGCGCTGATCTTCCTCTCCGAGCACACGGGCGACGCGCACCCGGACGGGCTGCTCTACATCTACGTCGACGACGTCGACGCGATCGCCGCCGACTTCGGCGAGACCGCGGAGCTCGCGTACTACGGCATGCGCGAGATCGAGCTCACCGATCCCGACGGCAACCGCCTCAGGATCGGCACGCCCGCCGCAGGGTGACCGTCCGGAAGAGCTCGTACCGCTCGATCCGCTCCCTCCAGCGCGACAACGCCCGCTGCCGAGCCTGCCTGGAAGCGGGCTTCCAGATCGAGTCCTGGCCGGTGGCCGCGCCCTTCCACGGCCAGCGCGCGTACCTGTACGGCCAGGCTCCGGGAATCGTCGAAGGGCAGGAGCGGCTGCCGTGGCGGGGGCGCGCCGGCCAGACCCTGCGCCGCTGGCTCGAGCTCGAGGGCGACGAGCTCTACGAGCGCTTCTACTGCGCGTCCGTGACGCGCTGCTATCCGGGCCGCCCTTCGTCCGGTCGTGGAGACCGGACGCCGACGCCGCGCGAGCAGGATCTCTGTGCCTTCTGGCGCGACTGGGAGCTGGAGCTGCTGCAACCCGAGCTGATCGTGACGGTCGGCGGGCTGGCGCTGAGGCGGCTGCTCGGAATCGGAACCCTGACGGGCGCGATCGGAAAGAGCTTCACGCGCGGCGACTCGATCGTGATCCCGCTCCCGCATCCCTCCGGAGCGAGCGGGTGGCTCAACGACAGGGCCAACCGCGCGCGGCTCGGCAAGGCCCTGACGCACGTGCGACGCGAGCTGGCGCGGATCAGCGAGTCGCGATGACGATCATGCGCCGGCTCTCGAGCGTCAGCGGCTTACGGTCGTGGCCGACGCCCTCGACCGACGAGAAGCCAACGCCGAGCAGCAGGTCGCGCAACTCCGTGTACGTGTAGAAGCGCACCGAGTACCCGGTCTTCCGCACCTGCCCGTCGCGAACGAGCCAGCGCTCCGTCGCCTCCCGGCCTGTCTCGACGTCGAAACTGTGGCTGTCGACGACGAGGTTGCCGTCGCGCTCGTACACCGACGCGGGCATGCGGTTGCGCATGAAGACGTCGCGGCTGTGGACGTCGATCGCCAGCCGCCCGCCTGCCTTCAACGTCCCCAAGACCGTCTCCAGCCACGAGCGGTTTCCCTCGTCGTCGAAGTAGCCGAACGAGGTGAACCAGTTGACAGCGGCGTCGAAGCGCCCGACCCATGGCAGCTCACGCATGTCGCCCTGCACGTACTCGACCTCGACGCCGCGGGCGTCGGCGTCCGCCCGCGCATGCTCGAGGAAGACCGTGTCCGCGTCGAGGCCGGTCACACGCGCGCCACGCCGCGCCAGCCGGTTCGCGATCCGTCCGTGCCCGCACGGGACGTCGAGGACCTCGTCGCCCTCCTCCAGCCCCAGCACGTCCCAGATCAGCTCGGCCTGCGCGTCCGAGAGCTCGTCGTCGAGCCACTCCTCGTAGAAATACAGATAGTCCTCGCCGAAGACATCCGGCGGCACGTGCTCCATGGCTCATCCTCACCCGCGGGCCGAGCCGGGGCAAGAAGAGCCGCAGCTAGATTCCGACGGTGAGCGACGTCCCGTATCGCCGCACGTTCGTGCGCCTGCTCGGCTTCCTGAGGCCGTATCGCTGGTCGCTGCTGGTCTCGACGATCCTGGCCGTCCTCTCGCAGGCGGCCGCGATCGCGATCGTCCTGCTCGTCGGCGAGGCGATCGACGGGATCGAGGCCGGCCGGGGCACGACGGTGCTCGCCTGGCTCGTCGTCGCGATCTCGATCGTCGGCGTCGTCAAGGCGGCGCTGATGCTCGGCCGCCGGATCATCTCCGGCCGGCAGGCGCTCGGGATCGAGAAGGACATGCGCGAGGCGCTGTACGCGCACCTGCTGCGGCTCTCGTTCGGCTTCTACGACCGCCACCAGACGGGCCAGCTGATGTCGCGCGCGACCGTCGACCTGCAGTCGGTGCGCTTCTTCCTCGGCTTCGGCCTGATCTTCTTCTTCCAGCACGCGCTCACCGTCGTCTCGGTGATGGTCGTGCTCTTCATCGTCGAGTGGAAGCTGGCGCTGATCGCGCTCGCGATCACGCCGCTGATCGTCGCCGATCGCCTACCGCTACAGCCACGTCTCGCACCCGGTTCTGCGCGAGGTGCAGCAGAAGCTCGGCGACGTCGCGACGGTGACGGAGGAGTCGATCGTCGGCGTCCACGTCGTCAAGGCGTTCGCGCAGGAGGATCGCCGCCAGGCCCAGTTCGAGCGCGCCTCCGGCGCCGTCTTCGAGCAGACCGTCCGCGCCTTCCGGCAGCGCGCGCTCTACGTCCCGCTGCTCTCCTTCCTGCCGCTGCTTGCGCAGGGCGCCGTCCTCCTTGCCGCCGGCCGGATGGTCGTGAACGGCTCGCTCGGCCTGTCCGAGTTCTTCGTCTTCAACCTCCTGCTCGCGATGCTGATCGTCCCGCTCCGCAGCCTCGGAATGTGGGTCGGCCAGAGCCAGCGAGCGACCGCGTCCGGCGAGCGGATCTTCGAGATCATGGACGAGCCCGAGGGTGTCGACGACCGCCCCGGCGCGGGCGAGCTGCCGCCCGGCCCGGGTGAGATCCGCTTCGACGGCGTCACCTTCGGCTATGCGGCCGACCGGCCCGTGCTCGAGGAGATCGACCTCGTGCTTGCGCCGGGTAGGACCGTGGCGCTGATCGGCCACACCGGCTCCGGCAAGACGACGCTCGCCGCGCTCGTGCCGCGCTTCTACGACGCGACCGAGGGCCGCGTCCTCGTCGACGGCGTCGACATCCGCGACGTCACCCGCCGCTCGCTGCGCCGGGAGATCGGCGTCATCTCCCAGGATCCGTTCCTCTTTTCTGCGAGCGTCCGCGAGAACATCGCCTTCGGCGTCCTCGAGGCCACCGACGAGCAGGTCGAGCGGGCGGCCCGCGCCGCGCAGGCACACGAGTTCGTGCTCGAGCTGCCGCAGGGCTACGACACCGTCATCGGCGAGCGCGGGATCACGCTCTCGGGCGGCCAGCGGCAGCGGCTGGCGATCGCTCGCGCGCTCGTGATCGACCCGCGGATCCTGATCCTCGACGACGCCACCGCCTCCGTCGACGCGACCACCGAGGCGCGGATCCGGGACGGGCTCGCCGAGGCGATGCGCGGCCGGACGACGATCATCATCGCCCACCGGCTCTCGACGATCGCGCTCGCCGACGAGGTCGTCGTGCTCGAGCAGGGCCGGATCGCCGCGCGCGGCACCCAGGCGGAGCTGCTGACCACGAGCGCCGTCTACCGCGAGATCCACGAGCACGGGCTCCTGCAGGGCCTGCTGAAGGAGACCGCGTGAAGATCTGGCAGGCCGGCTCGCACCTGAGCGAGCAACGCGGCGGTGAGGTGCGCGACTGGTCGTGGGAGCGCACGCGCCGGCGGCTCGGTCTGCTCGTGCGTCTCGCGCTCCCCTACCGCGGGCGAACGGCGCTCTCGCTCGCGACGCTGCTCGCCTACACCGTCGTCGCGCTCGCACCGCCGTACCTGGCGAAGCTCGCGATCGACCAGGGGATCAAGGAAGGCGACCTCAGCCGGCTGACCTTGATCATCGCGGTCTTCCTCGGCGCCGCGGTGCTCGCGCTGGTCCTGTCCGCCGCGAACACGTACCTGACCGGCTGGGTCGGCGAACGCGTCCTCGCCGACCTCCGGAACAAGCTCTTCGCGCACCTGGAGCGGCTCTCGCTCGGCTTCTACGAGCGCAACCGCGCCGGCGTCGTGATCAGCCGGATCACAAACGACGTCGAGGCGCTCGACCAGCTCGTCACCGACGGCGTCACCAGCCTGATCCAGAACACGCTGCTCCTGGTCGGCACGGCCGTCGTCCTCTTCCTGCTCGACTGGCAGCTCGCGCTGGCGACGCTGACGGTGCTGCTCCCGATGGCGCTCGTCACGGCGTGGTTCCGCAGCCGCTCGAACCGCGCCTACCGCCGCGTCCGCGAGCGCCTCGGCCTCGTGACGGCGACGCTCGCCGAGGACATCGCTGGGATGCGCGTTGTCCAGTCGTTCACGCGCGAGCCGGTGCAGCAGAAGGCGTTCCACGGCGTCAACGACCGCTACCGGGCCGCGAACTACGAGACGACGGTCCTGAACGCGATCTACTTCCCCGCCGTCGACCTGCTCGCGACGGCGGCCACCGCGATCGTCTTCGGCTACGGCGGCTGGCTCGTCTACCACGGCGAGATGACCGCGGGCACGCTCTTCGCCTTCGCGCTCTATCTCTCGAACTTCTTCGACCCGATCCAGCAGCTGTCGCAGCTCTACAACACGTTCCTCTCCGCGATCGCGGCGCTCGACAAGATCATCGGCGTCCTCGACGAGGAGCCGCAGGTCGTCGACCCCGGCGGGGCCGGGTCGCTGGGCCGCATCCACGGCCGCGTCCACTTCGAGAACGTCCGCTTCGGCTACGGCCCGGAGTTCCCCGAGGTCCTGCACGGGCTCGAGCTCGACGTGCCCGCCGGGACGACCGTGGCGCTGGTCGGGCACACGGGCGCCGGCAAGTCGACGATCGCGAAGCTGATCGCCCGTTTCTACGACCCGACCGAAGGGCGGATCACGATCGACGGCACCGACCTGCGCGAGGTGACACAGCACTCCCTCCGCCGCCAGCTCGGGATCGTCCCCCAGGAGGGCTTTCTCTTCGGCGGCACCGTCGCGGAGAACATCGCCTTCGGCCGCCCGGACGCACCGCTCGAGGAGATCGAGGCAGCGGCCCAAGCCGTCGGCGCCGACCACTTCATCCTCGAGCTCGAGGACGGATACGAGACACAGCTCGGCGAGCGCGGCACGCGGCTGTCGCTCGGCCAGCGCCAGCTGATCGCGTTCGCGCGGGCGCTGCTCGCCGATCCGCGCATCCTGATCCTCGACGAGGCGACGTCGTCGGTCGACATCGGCACCGAGCGCCAGATCGAGACGGCGCTGCGGCGGCTCCTCGCCGGGCGGACGGCGTTCGTGATCGCCCACCGGCTCTCGACGATCCGCGACGCCGATCTGATCGTCGTGCTCGAGCATGGGCGCGTCGTCGAGCAGGGCACGCACGAGCAGCTGATCGCCCGCCGTGGCCTCTACATGAGCCTTTACGGAGACTGGGCGGACGAGGTCGCCTAACCTGTAACCGTGGACGAGCAGCAACTGGCGAGCTGGGGACGCCGTCTGGCCGCACTGCTCGTCGACGTGATCGTGCTCGTCGTCGCGATCTCGGTGGCGCTCGTCGCCGCCGGCATGCCCGCGGACGAGCTGCGCGATCGCGTCGAGAACGGCGAGACGCTGCTGGTCATCGTCCTCTTCCTGATCCCCGAGGCGATCTACTACACCTGGATGGTCGGTTCGCGCAGCCAGACCGTCGGAAAGATGGCGCTCGGGATCAAGATCGTCGACGCCGAGAGCCGAGCGCCGATCGGCTACCTGCGCGCGTTCAGACGCTGGCTCTCGACGGCGGCCATGCGCGCGCTCTTCTGGATCCCGGCGATCGTCGACCACCTCTGGCCGCTCCGCGACCGGAGAAACCAGGCGCTGCACGACAAGTTCGCCCGCAGCGTCGTGGTGCGGACATGACCGACCTGGACAAGGAGACCGAGGAGCGGATCGAGGAGCCCGTCTCGGAGGAGGCCGTCCGCGAGACGCGCCTCTCGCCGGCGCAGGCGGTCGACAAGATGCGCGTCAACCTGCCGGTGCGCGGCAACCGCAAGCTCCGGAAGCTGCTGGAGCGGGTCAACGACGACAAGCAGGTGAAGGCGTGGTGGCACGTCTCGAACGTGAACGCGGTCGTCCGGATGGAGATCAACGACCACTCCTGGGTGCACATCCAGATCGTGGCCAACATCGCCCTCAAGCTGCTGCGGCAACTGACGAAGCACGGGATCGAGCCGTCCGCCGTCCGCGACTTCGGGCTCGAGCAGGACGACGCGGAGGTGATCGTGGCGCTGTCCGCGCTCTTCCACTGCGTCGGCATGTCGGTGCACCGCCACGGCCACGAGGACTTCTCGCTCTTCCTCTCAGAGCCGAAGATGCGCGAGCTGCTCGACGGGATCTACGACGAGCCGAACCTGACCGTGATCGTCTCGGAGGTGCTGCAGGCGATCACGAGCCACCGCGCCGACGGCCAGCCGCTCGCGCTCGAGGCCGGGATCCTGCGGGTCGCGGACGCGCTCGACATGGCCGAGGGCCGCTCCCGGATCCCGTTCGAGAAGGGCCGCGTCTCGATGCACTCGCTCTCGGCCGCCGCGATCGACGACGTCTCGATCAAGGACGGCGAGGCGCGGCCGGTGATGATCGAGATCGTGATGAACAACTCGTCGGGCCTCTTCCAGGTCGACGGGCTGCTGAAGGCGAAGCTCCGTGGCTCCGGCCTGGAGCCGTACGTCGAGGTGATCGCACACATCGACACCGACGCCGAGAAGCGGCTCGTCCCGATCTACCGGCTCGAAACCTAGAAGGGCTCGCCGGAGCGTGCCTCGTCGTCCGGACGCGATGCTCGCGCCGAGGCAAGGACGCAGGGAGCGTTGATAGCTGCTGCTATCGACGCGACTGAGGACGCCGCATCGGCGCGAGTAGCGTGGCTGGGCGGCTCAGCGTCCGCTTCGGCGAGCCCTTCTTAGCGCTAGAATTGACCGCGTCCCGGTGCGGGATCGTCTAATGGTAGGACGCTCGGCTCTGGACCGAGTAGTCTAGGTTCGAATCCTAGTCCCGCAGCTCGCTCTGAAAAGCCCCGCTCAGGCGGGGTTTTTGCATTCGCCTCTTGTTGCGCTGGTTCGATAGGCGTATACTTTCTCAATCTTCGCAAAGTTCCTTTGCGTTTCCCGTGTGCGGACACGGGACCCGGACGCTGTCTCTCCCCTCTGAGAACGCGTCCACCAAGCAGGCGGCGGGGCCCTCCGGGGCCCCTTCGTCTTGGCACGCGTTGCCCGTACGGCCACGCTCTGGTATCCCTCCCCCATGCGCCTCGGCCGCCGCTCCGGGCTCACCCCCCTCGACGAGGCCGCTGCGTACGCGCGCTGCCACGGCCACCGAGACAACGACGTCCGCATCGTGAAGCTGCCGCCGCGCCGGCCGCGGTACGAAGAGGTCCTGACGACGGGCGAGGCATTGCGCGAGCTGTTCGAGCAGCGGCTGGACGCCCGCGACGCCGAGAGCACGTAGGACCACGCGAAAGCGGGCTCCGAGGAGCCCGCTCCGCGTCACCGCCCCAGGTGATCTCTAGAGGCCTGCGAGCCGCGGTCGGCGAAGGTAGCCGAGCGCCAGACCGAGGCCAAGGACGAGAACGAGTCCGCCGATACGCCACCATCAGGGCCTTGTCCCAGTCGATCGTCGAGCCGCTGTGCGGTCGCCATCTGCGGCCGCGGTGAGACGTCCGAGTGCGCGAAGCGATCCGCGCGGTCGTCCGGCCGGACTCCGACGACGTCGTCGGAGGTCATCCCCTGGCTCAGGTATGGGATCACCTGCGGACCCTGCTTGAGGGCACGCTCGACGCGGTTGTCGGGCGCCGTCTGCGGCGTGGCCGGGAAGTCAGTCACGCCGGGGACGAACTTGACGTCCGCCACGTTGGCCGTCTTCACTGCCTCGCCGAAGACTCCCGGCGAGTTGTACGGGGTGCGGAGCGCTTCCGCTGCCGCCAGCGTCTGAGCCTCGATCGCGTTCCCGATCGCGATCGTGTCACCGTCGAGACGGGTCTCCCGGGTCGAGCTCGGATACGGATCGTGGATCGCGTTGGCGAACGCGACCGTGTCACCGTCGAGACCGGTCTCGCGGGCCGAGGTCGGGATACGGGTCATGGATCGTCCGCGCGGCCACAGCCTGCGCATCCGTCTCGGTCAGGATCCCGTGCGAGAGGTACGGGATCACGGTCGGCTGCTGCGACCGGAGCGCATTGGCGAATGCGACCGCGTCGCCGTCGGGGCCGCCCAGCGACTCGCCCGGCCGGACGAAGGTGTCCGTCAGGTACGGGTCGTGGATCGCCTGCGCGGCGGCGGCGTCAGCCTGCTTCCTGGGTCAGCAGCCCGTGCGAGAGGTACGGGACCACCTGCACGGCCTTCGTGTCGATGAACTGCTCGTCGCCCTGCGGGATGCCCGCGGACAGCGGAATGCCCGACTCGGGGTCGACCTCGCCCGACCAGCCGCCCGCCGCCACATAGCGGGAGCCGCCCGTGCCAGGATCGATCTTTGCCGCGGCCACCGACGCGCGGCCGGCGAACATCACCGATGCGAACGCGAGCCCGAGCGCCATCCGGCGGAACCAGCGGTGCCTTCTGCGATACGACATCTTGCTCCTCCTCCTGCTCGACCCCTGCCTGAGCCAGCTAGACGGAGGAGGGCACAGCTTTCTTCCCTTTCGACGTCGAATCGCGCTTGAATGACTGTTCGGCCATGACGATGGAGCTCAGCGACGCACAGCTCGTCGGACGGTGTCGGGCAGGTGAAGCGGCCGCCTGGAACGAGCTCGTAGAGCGCTTCTCGCGCTACGTCTACGCGATCGCCGTCCGCGCCTACCGGCTGCCGGAGCACGACGCCGAGGACGTCTTCCAGGATGTCTTCGCCCGCGCGTACGAGCGGCTCGGCTCGCTCCGCGACGACACCGCGATCCGACCGTGGCTGGCGCAGCTGACACGCAACGCCTGCGTCGACCGGCTGCGGACGTCGGCTCGGGAGCAGCCGGCGGAAGAGCCGGCCGCCGAGGAGACCGACGCGGTGCTGGAGCGCCTGGATGAGGCACTCGACGTCCACGACGGGCTCGAGGCGCTCTCGGCCGACTGCCGCGAGATTCTCGACCGCTTCTTCGCCCGCGACGAGAGCTACCGCACCATCGGCGAGGCGCTCGAGCTGCCGGCCGGGACGATCGCCAGCAGGATCTCCCGGTGCCTCGGCAAACTGCGTGAAAAACTCGAGGGAAGAAAACCGAGCCCCGATACGTCTGGAGGATCGTGAGCGCCACATCCGGATACGACGAAGAACGCCTGGGCGAGCTTCTGAGCGACCTGCCCCCGGCTCCGGCCGGGTGGGTTCGGGCTGCGCAAGAGCTGCCTGCTGCCCGTCTCGGGATCGACGAGATCGTCGAGCGCGCACGCGTCGACGCAGAGTTCCGCGTCATGCTCGTCGACGACCTCGAGGCGGCGCTCACGGCGGCCGGCTACGAGCCGACCGACGAGCTGGTCGAAGCAGTCCGGGCTTGCCTGCCCGAGCTCGATCAGTGATGCTCATGCTGTAGTGGCGCTCTACGACCGCGACCTGCGTGTCATGCTCGACGAGATCGCCGGGCCGTCGGCTGCTCCCGGTGCCGGCGCCGTCTCGGCCGTCGTGGTCGCGATGGCCGCCGGGCCTGATCGCCTCGGCCGCGCGGCGCTCGAACGAGTGGGACGAGGGCAAGGGCGTCTCCGCTCAGGCGCAGGCGCTGCGCTCGCGGGTCGAGCGGCTCGCGGAGGCGAACGAGGAGGCCTACCTCGAGGCGCTGGCGCTGATCGACGGCGCGTCGGAGGACGGCGGGCGCGACCAGGCGATCGGCAAGGCGCTCGAGACCGCCGCCGAGCTCCCGCTCTCGATCGCGGAATGCGCCTACGACGTCGCCCTGCTCGGCGCGGAGGCGGCGCAGCATGCATGCCGCGGCGGCGCCGAGGACGCGGCTGCCGCGTCGATTCTCGCCGAGGCCGCGGCGCGCTCCGCCGCCGGCCTCGTCGCGGCGAACCTCGTCTCGATGCCGGGCGACGAGCGAGTCCTGCACGCCCAACGGCTCGCCGACGCCGCGACGGACGCTGCACGGCGCGCCGTCGCGGCATCAGCTGCCCGGTAGCGGCCGCCGCTACCGTCCGAACGCCGGCTTGAAGGCCGTGCGCTCGCGCCGGCGCAGCCAGCGGCGCCGGGTGCTTCCCCCTCTGTGCTGGCCTGGTGGGCCAGCCGCGCACGCTCGGCCTCACGGAGCAGGTCGGCCTGGCGATACCGCGCAATCTCGTGCATGAGTGTCGGATGCATCGGGTGCTCCTTTCCGTCGTCTGACGACAGGACGGTGGAGCGGGTCGGCTTCTTCCCTACGCGCGCGGCAGATCGTCGATGCGCCGGATCCACGCTTCGAGCCGCGGATAGCGATCGCCGAGCGGCATCGTCTCGCGGAGGATCTCGTGAAAACGGTCGGGATCGCCGTCCGTCCAGAGCAGGGCGTACTTCAGGAACGGGAACGCGGTCACGTCGGCGGCGGTCAGCGCGTCGCCGAAGAGGAAGTCACGGCCGGCGAGGAGCGCCTCGAAGCGGTCGAGCGAGGCTGCGATCCTGCCGCGCGAGCTCGGCGATCAGCTCCCGGTCCGGCGCCGGCTTCAGCTCCTCCGCGGCAATCAGGTTCGGCGGCAGCTTCCAGACCTGGTTGAACCAGTCCAGGAAGCTCCGCAGCTCCTCGCGGCGCGCGACGTCGGCCGGGAAGAGCGGCGGCTCCGGGAAGCGCTCCTCGAGGTGCTCGAGGATGCGCGGCGAGTCGTGCAGGACGAGGTCGCCGTCGACGAGGACGGGCACGAGCTCCTGGCCGCTGATCGCCACCACCGGGCCGCGGTCGTCGGGATCGACGTCGACCCAGTCGACGTCCACCCCCTTGTGCGCGAGCGCGAGCGCGACCCGCTCCACGTTCGTCGAGAACGGGATCCGGTAGAGCGTCAGACCCATCAAGAGAGCCTACGCGCGGCTCAGTCGTCGCCGCCGCCACGGCCGCTGTTGCCGCCGGAGTCGTCGCCGGAGCGGCCTCTCCCCCGTCCCCGGCCCGAGTTGTCGTCGCCGGTCTCGGTCGAGCCGCTCGTCGTGCTCGGTGTCGACCGCGTCTCCGTCTCTGTGCGCTCGCTCGTCGTGCGATTCGTCGTCGTCGCCGCCGGAGGCGCGAGCGCGGGCGCCGGCTCGAGGCGGACGACGGGCAGCGAGATCGTGCCGCGCGTGAGCAGGTGGACGCCGAGGCCCACGGTCACGGCGAGCACGAGCCCGAGCAGGCCGAGCAGCACCGTGCGCATCAGCTCGTCCCCGCCAGCGGCAGGACGACCTCGGCGCGCGTGCCGGTGCCGCCGTCACGCGTGCTGATCGACGCGGAGCCGCCCCAGCGCCGCGCCAGTGCCTCGACGATTGCGAGGCCGAGCCCGGTTCCGGGCCTGTCGGTGCGGCCACGGCGGAACCGCTCGAAGACACGGCGCTCGTCACCCGGCGGCACGCCCGGCCCCTCGTCGAGCACTGCGAGATGGCCGTTGGGGTCCCAGGTCACCGTCACCGTCGTTCCGGCCGGCGCGTAGACGAGCGCGTTCTCGATCAGGTTGTCGAGCGTGATCGCAACGTCCTCGTCCGCGGCGCGGACGAACGCGTCGCCGTCGCCGTCGAGGGCCAGCAGATGCCCGCTCGACTCGGCCCGCGGGAGCCAGCGCTCGTACGCCGACTCGGAGGCGCTCCGGAGCGAGACGGGCGCCCGCAGCGTCGGCCGGTCGCCGTCCCGGGCGAGCGTGAGCAGGGAGTTGAGCAGCCGCGTCAGCCGCTCGACCTCCGCCTCGGCGAGCTCGAGCTCCCGCTGCACCGCGGGGTCGTCGCTCTTCAGCCCGGCAGCCTCGAGTCGCAGCCGGAGGCCGGTGAGAGGCGTCCGCAGCTGATGTGAGGCGTTGCCGACGAACTCGCGCTGCGCCTCCAGCACCTGGCCGAGCCGGTCGGTCATCTCGTTGAATGCGATCGCGACCTCCTGCTGCTCGCGCGCGCCGATCACGTCCGCTCGTGCATCGAGCTCGCCGTCCTCGACGCGGCGGGCCGTGTGCGCCAGCCCTCGCAGCGGCCGGGCGAGCGAGCCTGCGAGCACCCAGGCGAGCCCGAGGCCGAGGGCGAGCGCCGCCAGGCCGACACCGACGACGACGAGCACGTTGCGGCGCACCCGCTCGGACACGGCGGCGTTGCTCTGCGTCACCCTGACCGCGCCGACGGTGCGTCCCTGGTCGAGGATCGGCACGGCCGTGAAGAGCAGCTCCTCGCCCACGGTGTCGCTGTGCCTCGTCCCCTGGCGCGAGGTGCCGGCGAGCGCGGACGCGATCTCGGGCCGGTTGGCATAGGACTCGCTGCGAAGCCCACTGCCGGCCGAGTCGGCGAGCAGCGCGCCGCGCGGCCCGACGACGATCACGCGGGCGCCGAGATCGCGTCCCGCCTGGGCGACGACGCGCTGCAGCTGCGCGCGGTCGCCGATCCTCGCCGAGGCTGCGGCAGCCACGACCTGCGCCTGCGCCGTCGCCTGCGAGCGCACCTCGCTGTCGACCCTGCTGGAGAGACTGAGCACGAGCGGGATCTCGAGCGCGATCAGGACGAGCACGAGCACGTAGGCGAACGCCGCCAGCAGCTTCAGCCGCAGGCTCACGTCAGCTCCTCGGGAGAGGAGAAGCGGAAGCCGACGCCGCGCGCGGTATGGATCAGGCCCGGCTCGAGCTTCTTGCGCAGCGTGCTGATGTGGACGTCGAGCGTCTTCGTCGAGCCGAACCAGTTCACGTCCCAGACCTCGTCGATCAGCCGCTCGCGCGTGACGACGCTCCCCGCTTCCTGCATCAGCAGCGCCAGCAGGTCGAACTCCTTGCGGGCGAGCTCGACGGGTTCCCCGTGCAGGGTCGCGGTGCGCTTGGCCGGGTCGAGGCGGACGGGGCCGATCTCGATCGGCGTGTCGCCGACACCGGCGGGCGCGCTGGCGCGCCGCAGCACCGCGCGGATCCGGGCGATCACCTCGCGGGCGCTGAACGGCTTGACGACGTAGTCGTCGGCGCCGAGCTCCAGCCCGACGACGCGGTCGGCCTCCTCGCCGCGCGCGGAGAGGATGATGATCGGGACGCTCGACGACATGCGCAGCTCGCGGCAGACGTCGAGCCCGGAGCCGTCCGGGAGCCCGATGTCGAGCAGGACGAGGTCGGGGCGGCTCGCCTTTCCCTTGGCGAGCCCGTCGGCGACGGTGTGCGCGATCTCGGTGTGGAAGCCGTCGCGCTCGAGCGCCTCGGCGAGCGGGGTCGTGATCGACTCCTCGTCCTCGACCAGCAGGATCGTCCGCTTCGCGTGCGCCATGGGAGGAAGTGTGCCCGCCCGCCCCGCGCCCGAAAGCGCGGAGCGGGCGGAGCAGCTCAGCGGGCGACGAAGCTTCCGCTCATGCCCTTCGACCGGTGCGAGCCGACGCTGCACCAGAACGCGTACTTGACGCCCTTCTTCAGCTTCGCGGTGAGCGTCGCCGCCCCCGCCTGGCCGATGACGCGCGTCCTCCAGGTCTTGCCGCCGCCCTTGACCCAGAAGTCGTGGCCGTCGTCGCCGGCGTTCCGGACTACGAACTTGACGACGCCCGGCTTCGGCTTGGCCGAGAGCCGGATCGAGTAGTCGACCTCGGTCACGCGGACGGTCTGGGCGGTTGTGGCGCTCTGCGCGACCGCAGCCAGTGAGACGGCCGCGACAGCCGTCGCGATCAGGCTGAGCAGGATCAGCTTCATCGTGTGTTCTCCTCGGATGGTTGTGGTTGTCGTGGACTAGCCCTTGCCGCTGTTCGAGCCGGAGCGGTCGTCGCCGCCACCGGAGCCGGAGCCGTGGCCCGAGCTGTCGTCGCCGCCGCGGTCGTCGTCGTGGCCCCGGTCGTCGGCTGCAGCCCCGCCGGTGCAGCGCGGGTCGTTGCGGTGCTCGGCCTCGTCGCAGGGTCCGGAGATGTCGCCCGGCCCGTCGTCGTCAGCCGTCGTCACGACCGGCGCGGGTGCCGGCGCCGGCGTGCGCGGCGCCCGTGCAGCGCGGATCGTTCCGGTGCTCCGCCTCGTCGCACGGGCCGGAGACGTCGTTGAGATCGTCGGTCGTCGTCGCGGCCGAGGTCGCGGCCGTCGTCGTGTCCTCGGTGCTCGTGGCACCGGGGAGCGAGACGGTGCGGGCCGGGTCGGTCTCGAGCCCGGTCGCGGCGGCGTAGCCGCCGCGTTGCGATCACACCGGCCCCCAACAGGCCGATCAGAAGCTTCGTCATCATCGATTTCCTCCTCGAATTGCTTACGAGGAGGAGGATGCCCGGGGGCCTCCCAACAGCCGGGCAAGCGAAGGCAAAGCCTTGGTAAAGCCTTGATCTCGGTTCAGCTACACTGCCGCAGCGCCACGGCCCATTCGTCTAGTGGCCTAGGACACCGCCCTCTCACGGCGGCGGCACGGGTTCGAATCCCGTATGGGCCTTCTCTCTATTCGGTGCGCGTAAGTCCGCAGATGTTCCTGTGCGGAATGGCCGAGCCAGGACGACGCCTGCGCGGCCGAGACCGTCCGAGTGTGCAAGCTGGCGCGGCGTGCGCCAGGTCGTGAGGGCTGAAGGCGGGAACGCCGGACGCGGTGCATGCGACGGGCGATCGCCGTCCGCAGTCGGTCTGCGGTCGCGAACGGCACCCACTGATTCGGATCCCAAGTCAGCCCGTAGCAGATGACACCGGTGACCGCCCATCGCTGACGACCGCGAATTGGCTTTGCCCGCACCGGGCGCGAGGCATGCGACGTCCCACCGCGACCCCCGAGCATGCAGCTACTGGCCATCGTTCGGGGATAGCGCCGGGCCGGAACCGCCGAACGCTCCGGGGAGTCCGCTGATTGGACGAGGCGACCACCACCGCGCTCGCCTGGGCCAGCGTCCAGGAATGACGCCTGACCCGACGCCGCGAACGGCGGTCTCCTCCGCGTCGCTTCTGGTTAGCGTTCGCTCGACCATGTTCCGTCGGTGGACCCGACTCATGTGGATGCATCGTTGTGTCTCACCCACGACTCGACCACGAGGTGACCGGCGTCTCGGACACCACTTCAAACATCCGGAGCTGAACCTGGCGAATGAGCAGATGCCGGAGCCGGTCGGGATCCGACGCCAACGTTGGAATCAGTCGACGGCAAGGGCAGAGGTGCCATGCGAGACGATGATCGGCACCGGCCGCCCGCCACAGTCGGGGAGCAGGTGAACCCCAGCGACCGGCGCGACGGCGGCGATGCGGTCGCCGAGCGTGCACGCAAGCGTCGAGACGAACATGCCGCCGTTCGACATCCCCATCGCGTAGATCCGCGTTCTGTCGATGCACAGGTCAGCCTCGACATCGTCGGGATCGCTCCCGTGAACCCGACGTCGTCGGCTCAGCGGCCCGTCGCGGTCTCGAGGCTGAAGTACGGCAGCGTCGATGCTGACCTACGCGCCCGGCGGTGAGTACCGCGCACGACCTGCTCGCTAGCGGATGGGAAGGCAGCGGTCGCGTCGAGGACTGCATTCCTTTCCGGCGACTCCTTGTGCGGATCGCCGACTCGGAGGAGCCGGACGAGCAGGAGATCGAGATCACCTTGACGCCCGACGGTGATCGAACCGTCGTTGTCTGGGAGGAGCGCGGGATGCCCGTGATGTCTCTCTCTGCGTACGCGGCCGGTGTCCAGCTCCACGTCGAAGATCCCGCCGACTACCTCGCTGCGCGTGAACGGCGCGAAGACTTCAAGGCGCGGGGACAGCTACACCCTTCTCCAAGCCCTGGAGAGGAGTCGCAGCTAGGGAGACGGGGTGGTAATCGAGATTCTCGGCTGCGCCAGTGTTCGCGAATGACGCCCGACGAGTCATCGCCTTCGAAGCCGGGCGCTACGGCTTCATGTCGGCGCGCAGTATTGTGAAGCTAGATACAAACGCGGGTAAGCCTTCGCTCACGCCGCTGCTCTGAGGGTCGGCCTTGCTGAGCCTCGGTGACGCCAGCGTTCTCTTTCTCGTGTCGTGCCCGGAATGCAGGCGAATTTGAGTGCCTGTCCACTGATGGGAGGAAGAGATGAGAGTGTGCATCGTTGGGGCTTCTGGGAAGCTTGGGCAGTACATGGTCCAGCAGTCGCTGGATCGCGGTGACGAGGTGGTTGGCGTGTGCCGCGAGCAAAGCGTGGGCAAGCTCGACGCGTTCAAGGGGCGCATCACTGTCATCCCGGGAGCGACCGACGACCGCGAGGTCATCAAGCGCGCTGTCGCGGGATGCGGCGGGGTTCTCGTCGTGATGACCCCGCGAGGCGTCCACGGGTACTCGACGGGAACGACCCAGGCGGTGCTCGACTATGCGCCTCCAGGCGCGCGCCTCATCTTCTCGTGCGGATGGCACATCACCCTCGACGGCCAGGACGTGTACTCGCTGAAGCTCAAGACCCTCGTGAAGGTCTTCGGCCCGCTTGCGCGTCTCGCTCGCTTCGCCGATCTCGACGACCAGGTGGAGGCGGCCCGGCGGATCTTCGCCAGCGACACGCGGTGGACCGTCGTACGCGGCAGCGACCTTGAGGAGGGCGAGAGTCAGGGCCTGCCCGTGTGGAGCAGGCACGTGGGTGATCCCATTCTCGAGAGCAACATCACGCGCCGCGTCGACTTCGCCCTTTTCATGGTGGAGGCTCTCGACAACGACGAACTGGTTCACAAGGCCCCCGCGATCGTCGGCCGCCAGACGCCCTCGGCGCTCGCGTACGCCGCCTAGCGAGCGCACCCTCCGGTGGGCCAGTGTTCGGGAATGACGCCTGAGCTCGTGGGTACGAACAGGACGCCCTCGCCTGCCCGACCGTCCGGGACTGTACGCCTGGAGCGCTGGAGCTTAGGGCCCGGCGTTCGGGTGTTGCGCTCGGATGTCGGCGAGCGCGATGTTGGAGGGCGTTCGGGGCAGGTACTCGTAGGTCAGGTAGCGCTGGACGCGCTTCCCGGTGCGGCCCGCTTTGTCCGTTTCGGGAAGGCTGTCTGTTCCAACGAGGTGGAAGGTTTCCGGGTCGACGTAGACGTAGCCGGACGTCAGCGGACATGTGGCGCATTGCCGCACGGGCTCGATACGGATGCGTTCAACGGTGCGCCCATCGAGTTGCGTCTTGCCTTCAAGGTGCGCACGACCCGCGCTGATCGCATCGCGAAGCTCTGTCACGGGATCCGGCGGTTTGTTGGCCTTACCCAACGGCCAGATTGCTAGCTGGTCCGGCGAGACGAAGAGGAACTCCTCGCCCGAGTCGAGATCGCCTCCCCACTCATCTCGCTTGACAGCGTCAGGTCCGCATTCCCCGGATCCGTCCACCCAAGTCAGGACGAGGCGCCAGTTGTGCGGCGGCCCTGGTCAACCCACGCCTCATGCGGCCCCCGCGACACCATGCCGGAGCCGAAGCGTGTGAAGACGCAGGTTCGGTCAATCGAATCGACCCCCTCTTCCCACTTCATGTGCAAGACAGTCCCGGCGGGTGGCGCCAGCGCTGCGTGTGCGCGCTCGAGGAAACCGGTTGACGTTTTCCATGGCGCGCTGACGAAGAGCGCGATCGCGCTCACACCAACGAGCGCCGCACAGGCGACAACCATGTACCCACGCCTCCCGAACCGGCGCGGGCCGCTACTCGTCCCGCGCGTCCGTTCGGCAGCGATCGCGCTTTGAAGCCGCTGCGAGGCTCGCTGGCGAGCATCCTCGCTGCAGCTGGGACCCCCGCTCGAAAGTGCCGAAAGTGGTCTAGCTCATCCACTCGGATCAACTCCTTCTGTCGTGAGAACGACGTCTCCATCCTCGGCGAGTTCGCTCTGGGCGCACCGGCGCGCCCGGTGCAGCCACGTGCTCACCGTCCCGAGTGGGACATCGAGCGCGGACGCGATCTCCTCGTAGCTCAGCTCGGCGAGCGCATAAAGGAGCAACGCATCTCGCTCCCTCGGGCGCATCTCTGCAAGCGCAGCAGCCAGCCGAGCACCGAGAGACGCCCCGTCCACACGAGCTGCTGCCTCGTCCTCGTAGCCAACCCACTGATCGACTCCGCTGCGGCCGTACGCGCGCAGCTCCCGGCGCTCCGCGCGCCAACCGCGTCGGAGAAGGTTGGTCGCGATCCCGAAGAGCCACGGCAGAACGCTTCCCCCAGCTCGGCAGCTCGCGCGGCGCTCGAAAGCGAGCGCGAACGTCTCCGCTGCCAGGTCATCAGCGAGATCAGGGCCAACCCGTCGATGGATGTAGCGGTGGATGACATCGAAGTGCCGGTCGAAAATCTGCTCGAACGCCGCCGGCTCCCTTAACGAGATCTCCACTACCTCCGCATCCGACGCGAATGACTCCATCACCTTCCCGTGCCCCATAACCGTGATCGTGTTTCAGCAAATCACGTGGCACCGCCAGCGATCGTCGCCTGAGCGAGCGTCCTCTCACCCGAGCGCGGGGGCTTCGCGCTCACCAGATCCTCAACGTCCGATCCAACCATCCTTCGCGCTCCACCCGATGCGACGCCGTCGCCCTATTGCACCGCGCGCCGCCTGCCCCACCCGTGGCTCAAACGGTGGCATCCTCCCCTGAGCTCATGAGCACTACGTCGTACGAGCAGGCTTGCGGAGAGCACCGGTGGGAGGTACCTGCGCGCTACAACATCGCGCCGACGTCTGCGACAAGCACCCTCGCGACAAGCTCGCGTTGGTGTGGGAGCGCTTCGATGGCCCCATCGGGAGCTGGCTGGGGCGAGCTGCAGGACCTTGCTAACCAGGCGGCGCACTTGCTCCGCGAGTTCGGCGTCGAACGCCACGACCGCGTCGCGGTCGTGCTGCCGCCGACGCCGGAGACCGCGGCGATCTTCTTCGGCGTCTGGAAGCTGGGCGCGATGCTGCTTTCGATGTCGGTCCTCTACGGCGACGACGGGATTCGCATCGCCTCTCGGACTCGGGGGCGAAGCTGCTGGTCACCGACGCGGACAACGCGGCGCGTTTCGCGACTCGGGTTTGCCGACGCTCGCCCTGGACGCCGACGCGCTCGCGGACGCCCCGACCGAGCCCGTGCCGGCGACACCTCGGCCGACGATCCCGCGCAGCTCTACTACACGTCGGGAACGACCGGGCTTGCGAAGGGCATCGTGCATGCCCACCGCTACATCCTCGGGCACGAGGAGTTCGTCTACTGCCATGAGGTCGCCGACGGCGAGCGCTTTCACGGCATGGGCGAATGGGCGTGGGCGGCGGGGATCGCGCCGCTCCTCGGCCCGTGGCGGCTCGGCGCGGTGCAGTGCGTGTACCAGCGCGAGGCCGGCTTCGATCCGCACCGAGCAGCTCGACTTCCTCAGCCGCCACAAGGTGACGAACGTCTTCACGACGCCGACGGCGATGCGGGCGATGATGGCGATCGAGGATGCCGGGACGCGCTATCCGCAGCAGTTCCGCCGGGTCTGCTCGGCCGGCGAGCCGCTCAACCCGGAGGCGATCCGCTGGTTCCGCGAGCAATACGGCGTCACCGTGCTCGACTACTACGGGCTGACCGAGTCGTATCCGCTGGTCGGGAACTACCCGTTCATGGAGGTCCGCGAGGGCTCGATGGGCAAGCCGATGCCCGGCTGGGATGTCGCGATCCTCGACGAGGACGAGCGGCCGGTCGCCCAGGGCGAGCGCGGCGAGATCTGCCTGCGCGCCCGCACGAACCCGCACTATCCGCTCGGCTACTGGAACCGGCCGGAGGACACCGAGGAGGTGTTCGGCGGCGAGTGGTTCCACACCAAGGACGCCGCCCGCGAGGACGAGGACGGCTACGTCTGGTACGAGGGGCGCGCCGACGACGTGATCATCGCCGCCGGCTACCGCGATCGGCCCCTTCGAGGTCGAGTCCGCATGCCTCGAGCACCCGGCCGTGCGCGAGGCGGCGGCCGTCGCCTCGCCCGACGAGCTGCGCGGCAACGTCGTCAAGGCGTTCATCGTGCTTGCGGCGACCACGAGCCGTCAGACGAGCTCGCCGACGAGATCAAGGCGTTCGTCCGCGAGCGGCTGTCCGCGTACGCCTACCCGCGGCGAATCGAGTTCGTCGACGACCTTCCCAAGACGCTTACGGGCAAATCCGGCGCATCGAGCTCCGGCAGCTGGAGCTCGAACGAGCCGGCGCCTTGCGCGGCTGAGCGAACATCCGCTGGTTGGGCGCCCGCGCCCGAACGCCCCAAACGAGCGAATCTGTCCTTTCGTGCAGTGCCTTTCCACTCGCAGTGGAGAAGCCTCCCACTGAGGGAGTTGGAGCGCGGCGGGTGTTCGGCGGCAAAGCTCGCGCGCCCGCTCCCTCACCAAGTATTGCCATTAGCAGTGGTGTTCGAGTCCAGGCAGGCCTCCCGGCCCAGAAAGTCGTCTTTCAACCTGCGCCGTGCGTTAGGTGGCCGAACGGGGCGGCGACAACCGAAAAGTCACCCCGCACCACGTCGTCCCACGGACCCGCGACCTGCGCGGGGGAGAACGGGCAGAGGTTCGCCGTGGCCGGTCCGATCCCGGAAATGATCCGGTCTCCCAGCGGAGCCCCACCTGCCACGATCGTCGACGACGAGATTGGCGCCCATGCCGATCTGTTGCGGTATCGAGGACTTGACGATGATCCCGCCGACGAGCGCGCGACCCGCCTCGACGCGAACGCACCGCGCCTCGACGACGTCGCCGCCAGGGCCGCCGTGGCGGTAGTAGCCGCTGACGCTGCCACCGGGGAGCCGAACGACAAACACATCGATCTCATAGCTCAGGCCAGGGATCTTGGGATTGTCGACGATGTCGTGGCCGACCACGAGCGCGAACCCGATCTGCTCCGCCTGCGGAGACACGGGCGCTGCGACCGTAGGCGTCACAAGCACCAGGCTGAGCACCGCTCCTGCCAGTACCTTCCGAACGCAGTTCACGTCCTCACCTCCCTACCTCGGTGTTGTCGTCAGCGTTTCGCGAGTGGTGCCCCGTGTCAACGGTGCTCTCCCGCGGGCTGATTCAACGAGCACCAGTGGCGGCGCACGAAGGGCTCGATTGAAGGGCCCCCTTCCTCGACCTTGGCATCACTGACGAGGCCGCGCGGAAAATCTGCTCCAACACATCGAGAACGAGATCTCCCAGCGGCAGGTCGCGGCTGACAAAGGACTGCTGAACCACGCCAGCCCAAGGGTGCACACGGTCCTCTTCAACGCTTGGGAGTTCAGTGAAACTGAGGCTCGGACGAAGTTAGTCCGCGCGGCCTTGACTCGACCGGACACGATTGGGTCACTAACCTCGGCAGGCGCAGACGCTGATCCCGCCCCTCCGGCCGCGTTCCAGGCCGGCGGCCCCCCACCCCCCGCCGCTGAACGACCTGCGCTGTGCAGTATGAGACCCTAGCCAGGAGTATGCCTGGAATTTTCAAAACCTCAGTTGGCGGTCGACGCCGTCGTCACCGAGCGCGACAGCACTTCCGTTATTCGACGGCGTGAGCGAGCCCACCTCTGTGGCGATCATCTCTGGGCGGTACACATGGGCGGACTCGGTCAGCGCCGTGCAGCGTAGGAAGATCGGCGTCGGGGTCGCGGTGGTGACCGAGCCGAGCAGCGGCATCGTGTCACCGATGTCCCCCTCGACGGAGGCGATTGCGACATGTCCCTCGACGGTGCCTCCGCGACGAAGCTGCAGGAGACGAGCGTCGGGTCGCCGTTGTCGCTGTCGGTCGGAAACACGTCGACGCTGCCGGACAGCGTGTAGCTTCCCGCAGGCACGGTCACGCCGCGACGGTCCGCGTCAGCCCCCGTCCGACGTCCTGGTTCACGCCGTAGTTCGTGTACGCGTTGCTCGGGCCGACGGGGCCCTCAGGCCCCGGTGCGCCCTGAGTCCGGCAGGGCCTGGGGGGCCGGCGGCGCCAATCGTGCCGGGGACGCCTTGCAGGCCTGTGCGGTTCCAGCTCAGCGGCGTCTCTCGCTTCGGGTCACACGTTTCGCCCGCGGTGGGGTCGATGACGCGCAGCGTCCCGTCCTTGTTCACGGAGCAGCCGCAGATCGTCCCTTCGGAGTTCGGGATCGCCCCGTACGCGACGGCGCCCGCGACGAGAGCAGCAATGCCGACGGCGGCGCCAAGGCGCGCACGCCCGGTTCGCAGAACTCTCACACTTCCTCCTCATTTCGACTATTTCGGCCTCGCGATCGTCCTACGGCTGGCGGTTTACGTCAACCTCGGATTGCGTCACATCTCGAGTCGAACTCGACTGTCGCTCGTCGCTGCGCTCGTTTTGGCGTGCGGCGCATTGCAATGATAGAAGCGTCGGTAGAACCTCGCCGCTTGCGGAGCAGCCATGCGGTTACGGCGAGAGTTGCGGATTCTACGCGTCCCTGGCCGCTTCTCCTTCTCCTTGACCCATGCCTGCTCGAGCACAGCCGCAGCCCGTCTGTACCCGTTCTGTACCCGCCGCCCTCGCTGAAGACAGGCCGGCCGACCGGGAGTCGATCACGAGCCAGACGTGAGGCTTGGCAGCGTTCGAATCCCGTATGGGGCTTGAACTCCCTTTTTATACTTGCAAGCGAGATGGTCTAATAGGGCAATCCGGCATGGGAACAGGGTTTGCGACTAAATCCGGGTTTGGTCATCCGTGACGGAGTAGCCGTCACGGCGCAAATTATGTGACACCGGTGTGACACCGGATTCGGGCCTTTATGCTCGCCCGGTGAAGCTCGCCGGCGTACCTGTGAACCCTCACCCGGTCGCGGCGCTCGCAGGATCGGTTAGGAGGGTTGGCGCGGACAAGCTCGCCAACCGGCTGGAACGGGCCTTAGCCGACGACGTGAAGGTGTTCGCGCTCACGATCGACGAGAGGGCGGTCATCCTCTCCGTATTCGACGACCCACCCGAGGCGCTCGCCGAACTCCGCGCCGTCCTTCTGAGCGAGCATCAGCGGCAGCGCGAAGGTCTCGATCCGTGAAGCTCGCTGCGGCTGCGATCCGCTTAATGTCCGGGACTCGCGTTCTTTTGTTCACGCCCTAACGCCTGGGGGCATCACAGCCACTGGTCGCCCCGGAGTACCCCCGGGAATATCGGCATAGGGGTCGGGGCGACCGTGCCGGACTCTGCCCCGTGCGACTCCTCTGCGGCTAGACCCATTCGTGTCCAGCGGGCGAAGTGGAATGAGGCGATGCTGCCGGCTGACTTCTCCACGCTCGAGTTGAGTTCCCCCGGCGGTTCGAGTCCGCCGCCGGGGAGACTCCCGGGGCTGACTAACGAGCACCGACTGGCGGCAAGGCGAACGACTGGATTGGCTCCGGATGGACCCGATCGTGTCCTGGCCCGCGCGGTGGGGAGACACGATGCTGCAAGGGATACGGCGATCACTGTTGATTGCCTGCAATCAAAGTAACAATGCGCAAGCTCATCACCATTGCCTCTCTCGCAGTGCTCGCAGTTGCGATAGCCTTCCCGTTCGCCAACGCCGCTGTCTCCTACGACGACGCTCGCGTCGGCCACGTGGAAGGGGGACGTGCAGAGCCTGTTCGGCTGGAACGACAGCAAGATGCAGCAGAACGCCGCGAAGGTGACGTTCGCTAACAAGCAGTCCGACACGCTCGCCGTCTCGTGGATGTGCACCAACGGCAAGACCCACAGCGGCAGTTCTCCGGCAGATCATCCGCCCGCTCGACGTCGCGACCGTGACGAACAAGGCCGGCAAGGTCACCGACTGGATGCTAAAGGGGTTCAATGGCTCCGGCACGCAGGAAAACCAGACCCCCACGGGGCAGGAGCTCTACACTGCCCGGCGGGCAGCGATTGGGACTGGATGAGCCCCGCCACCACCTCCAGCTTCACCTCCACAAACGTCGTGCAGGTCACCGACGGCACCAAGACCTTGAGCTTCCGGTGACCCCGGTTGCGGCGCCTGTCGCCTAACCCAGCTGGGGTTAAACGCACCACAACCGCAGCACTAAGCAGTCAGATGGAGAGCCCGGCGGAAGCCGGGCTCTCTGCGTCTTGAGACCAAGTTCTCGCGGCCAAGCGTCTTTGCACAACGCGGCACGGGATGTCCGGGCCTATCGCGCACCCTAGGAACCATGCTCGCGTTCGCCGCGGTTTCCCGGTTCCGCTCCTAGGCTCAGAACGTGAACACCGTTCTGGACGGACCGCCATCCCGGGGGTCACGTTGACGGTCGACAAGATCCACCTCGACGACCCACACGGCCCACTGACCACGAGCGAGATTCTCCGGTGGCTGCTCGAGCGCGACCTCGTCCGCTCGAACGGATCCCCTGAGACGTTCGAGCTGACAGCGCGCGAAGCCGAAGCTGCCGCCGGCGTCCGTGATCTCCAAGCCTGGATTCGATCCTGACTCGGCGGGACTTGTTCACCTAAGCAGCGTGGATCAATAGGACAGAACACGCTCGTCTGCGCGAGGCTTGGAGCTCGATTTCGAGGAACCGCTCGTCCATGCATCGTTGCGCGCGGAAAGCTGCTCGAGTAGACAAGTGGCTTGCCCGAAGCCTGTGATCGGCGGATGATCTCCGCGCGTGCGGCCCGAGCTTCCGACTGGCACAGTCACCTTCCTCTTTACGGATGTCGAAGGCTCAACGTACTCCTGGGCGAACTCGAGACGGAGGACTACGCCAAGGCACTTGCCGATCATCGAAGGTTGATTCGGGAGGCGTGCGCCTCCGAAATGGTGGCGTCGAGGTGGACACACAGGGCGACGCCTTCTTCTTTGCTTTCGCGACCGCGCCGGCTGCAATCGCGGCCGCAGCGAGTCTGACCGAACGCCTCGCGGCCACTGACCTATCCGCGTCCGCGTGGGCCTGCATACGGGTACGCCGTTCGTCGCAAACGAGGGCTACGTCGGCCACGATGTGCACCGCGCCGCTCGTGTCGCTGATGCAGCCCACGGCGGGCAGGTGCTTGTTTCGGCGTCGACGGCCCCCTAGTCGAAGCCGAACTGATCGACCTCGGCGAGCACCGCTTCAAGGATCTGATCGCACCTGAGCGCGTGTTCCAGCTTGGCAGAGGCGAGTTCCCGCCGCTCAAGAGCAGCCACAGGACGAACCTGCCCGTTCCGGCCGACGCCGTCCTCGGGCGCGAAGCAAGAGCTCCGGGCGGCCGCGACTCCTGCGCGCGCACCGGCTCGTCACGCTAACCGGCCCCGGAGGCTCAGGAAAGACCCGCCTCGCGCTTCAGCTCGCGGCCGACGCGGCCGAGGACTTTCCCGACGGTGTCGTATGGGTCCCGCTGCAGGCGCTCCATGATCCCGAGCTGGTCCTGCCGACGATCGCGCAAGCCTCGGGACAGGCGAGACCGAGGCCGAGACGGCTCGGAACGACGCCTGCTGCTCGTCCTCGACAACTTCGAGCAGCTGCTCGCCTCCGCGTCCAGGGTCGGGACCCTATCCGCACAGTTTCCTGAACTGAAGCTGCTCGTGACGAGCCGCGAACCGCTCCACCTTGCTGCGGAATACGAGTATCCGGTCGCTCCGTTGCGAGAGCGGGAGGCGATGCACTCTTCGTCGAGGGGCGACAGCGGCGAAGCCAGACTTCACCGATGACGGAGCAGTCGTGGAGATCTGCCAACGGCTCGACTGCCTCCCGCTCGCGCTCGAACTCGCGGCGGCGCGCGTCAAGGTGCTCTCGGCGGCCGAGTTGCTCAAACGTCTCGATCGGCGCCTGCCGATTCTCGCCGGCGGCTCACGGGACGCACCGGACGCCAGAGAACGCTGCGGGCCACGATCGCTTGGAGCTACGAGCTCCTAGCGGCGGACGAGCAGCGCGCCTTCTCCCGCTCGCTGTGTTCGCAGGCGGTTGCACGCTGGAAGCGGCCGAAGAGGCATGCGAAGTGAGCCTCGATACCGTCGCCGCGCTGATCGATAAGAGCCTGCTCCGCCGCGAAGGCGACCGCTATTTCATGCTCGAGACGATCGGCGAGTACGCCCTCGAACGCCTGGAGGAAAGCGGCGAGCTGAGATGGTGGCGACAGCGCCACGCGGACTACTACCTTGAACAAGCCCGCTCGGTTGAACGGCTCATCCGCAGTCCGCAGGCAGCCGGAGCAGTCGACCAGCTGCCGCCGGAGCACGACAATTTTCGCGCCGCGATCGCGTGGCTTTCGGACCACACGGACATCTCGGATCAACCGCTTCGGCTCGCCATGTGGGGTCTAGCGGCGAGACTTCACGGCTTCGGCGATCAAGCTCTCGATCGCCGAGACGTGAACGAGGCTGCGCGACTCTACCGGGAAAGCATCGAAATCGGGCTCGAGTTGAAAGACGACATGCAGACCGCGTATAGCCTCGCCGGTCTCGCAGCGGTGAGCGCGCAACGAGGCAGGCTTGACCAGGCAGCTCGGCTTTGGTCCAGCGTCATCGCCTTCGAGCGAACGTCCGGCACGCCCCTGCACGATGTCGAGAGGGACCGATACGAGCGAGTCCTCGGCGCGCTTGAGCACGGATCGGAGACGTCGGCCAACTTTGAGGCCGGCACAGCGACAACGCTCGATGAAGCAGTGGCATACGCTCTCGCGAACGTGGAGTAACTGTGGAGGCCGGCGGCCATTCGAGCCGTCGGACGTCGCGAGAGAAGTGCGGCTCACTCGGGATCAGGCTCGGAGCGGACGCAGGCCAGAGCATCAACGCGGGCGCTCCTAGCGACTCCAGGCGCATCGGCTCGCCTGTGCCAGGCGTGCTCTCGCCCTGTCATCGCTCGTCGGGCCTTCCGCGCTGAGTAGCGTGGATCAAATGGGCCAGAACACAGCGCCTGCGCCTGTGTTCCGGAATGTCCCGAGGCGCAGGGCGGTGCGCCGACAGCGGCAGAACGCGTTGATCGAGCGCGCGCCAGACGATAGCTTCGCCTCCTGCAGAGATGAAGCACTTGGCACTCGCAGTCTCCGATCAGCAACGCTCACGTCGCTTCTACGAGACCTACTTCGGCTTCGACGCCCAACCCGCACGGCGCTACGACGACGGTGTACTCATGCTCTACAACCGGGACGGGTTCTCTCTCGCGCTGGGCGAAACAGACGAATCGATCCGATTACCCAGGTTCCTCCACTTTGGCATCGGGTTGGAAACGCCCGCCGACGTTCACGCATTCCGGCGACGCCTGGCCGACGACGGCATTCCTATCGTCGAGGAATGGGACGAGCCCGACTACGTCAGCGTCAAGTGCAGCGACCCCGACGGCTACGTCGTTGAAGCGGCATGGGAGCCGGACAGACGCGGTCCTCTCGCAGACACGTAGCTGCCGGGCCAGAACGGCGGCCTGGCCAGCGTTTGGGAATGTCCTTGAGGGTGACGATGCAGGTCAGGTTCTAGGCCGTTACCTCGCTGGGATGCACGTCAGTGTCTGGCGGAAGACCTGCAGTTCACCGGTCGCGGGATTCTCGACAATGATCAACTGCGCGTGGATCCGCTCGCCCGTCCCCGCGTTCACGAGCGTGTCGTTGAGCAAGACATCTCGTCGTTGAGGCCAACCTCAGTCTCGACGCCGCGCCCGACGAACCCGGAGCTTGTGGTGATCTCATGCGTGCCGCGGTCGAGAACCGGCGAGACGACATACTGAGTCACGTTGATCGTCACCGTGTGCAGTAGTCCCGTGCATGGGTTCACGTCAACGAACGTGTCCGAGAACCGCCGGACGGTCGGCGGGCCTGCCGACACCGTGACCGCGCCGAGAAGCGCAGCGGATGTAACGGCAAGCAGCGCGAACAGTGCCTTCATGGGATCTCCTTTCCCGTGGCCTGTCCTGGAAACCGGATCCTCCTCTCCGAGTGCGCGAGAGTCAATCTGCGGATCCGCTGCCTTGGCGATGTCCCGTTCCACGGCCGGCCTCGACACGCGAGCAGCCGCCGAGCGCCTCGCCATCTCCCGCCACACCCTGCAGGATCACCTCAAGTCCGTCTTCGCGAACAGCCGACGCGAAGTAGTCGCGAGCTTCGGAACGGCGGCAAACGCAACGTAACGCTCCACTGATGTGCGCCAGCGTTCGGGAACGTCCTCTGAGAAGGAACAGGCAGGGATAGTCTCGGTGGACTTGGGCACGCCTGATCCAGAACACGAGTTCGGCTTCGATGGAGTCACGTATCGGTGGCGTGGTCAACTGACGGATGCTGAGATGGTTGGTCTGGTGCGCGCGCATGGCGGGCGCGCTGTCGAAGGTTGGTGGGATCAGATACGCGCCTACAGTCTCGGTTGGGTCACCGCGCGGGCAAGTGATGGTGGAGTGATCGGTTTCGTGAATGTCGCGTGGGATGGCAGGGATCACGCGTTCCTACTCGACACGAAGACGCACAGCGTGTTCCAGCGCAAAGGCATCGGGACTCGCCTGGTCGAGCTAGCCGTCAAGCACGCGAAGGCCGCGGGTTGCGAGTGGCTCCACGTCGACTTCGCATCGGAACTGGAGCCCTTCTACTTTGATGCGAGTGGGTTCCGGCCAACGCTCGCCGGGCTCATCCACTTGCCTTCACTTAGCGATTCGTAGGAGTGGCGCGCGGCCTGGGCCAGCGTTCGGGAGTGTCCCCTGACGCACGCTACTCGGCCTTCCTAGTCGAGTAGTCGGAAGTATCGGGCGATGGGCAGGAGGGTGAACCCCGCTGCCTCGTACGCCGCCCGCGCAGGTTGGTGTCCCCGGTCGCCGCCGGTCTCCACCACGGCGATGTCCATGCCACGGCTGCGCATGTGCTCAGTCGCGAACTCGGTCAGCCGCGAGCTGATGCCACGCCGTTGATAGTCAGGATCGACGCCGATGATGTCGATCGCGCCCATCCCCTCATGAAAGGCGTTCAGGGCAACCGCGACGAAACCGACCGGCCGTCCGTCCGTCACCGCGACGAACACGTCCCGTTCCTCGTTGGTGCACGCGGATCGGACCTCGTCAGCCTGGTCTTCCTTCCAGTCTGGGTGCAAGCGGAGGAAGATGTCGTCGCCTAGGACCTGCCGCAGTGACGCGAAGACGGGTTCCCAGGCGCGCAGCGAGAACTCAACGATCGCCCCGAGGTCGTCCTTGCGGAACTCACGGATGATCGTCTCTTCGGCCACGGCGTCGATACGCTACCCCGCCGCCACAGTGCCATTGCGTGCGCCAGCGTTCCGGAATCACGCCCGAAGCGCGCGTCAGCGGTTCTGCGCCGCCATGCGCGGCGTTAGGCTCTCAAGCGCGTGATCGTCACCTTTCCCGATGGTTCACGGGTCCGTGCGTCCTCGATCGCCGATCGCCGCGATGACGATCGTGATCGGTCATGGGGGCTCTACCTCGACTCGCGGTGGGCGCCCACTTGGCCGGCTGATCTGATCGAGTGGAGGGACTTCGGGCTGTCCGCTGATGCGGAGTCAGCCGCCGGATTGATCGAGTCGGCCTTTGGGCGCGCACGACGCGGCGAGCTTGTCGAGGTTGGCTGTCTCGGCGGCCTCGGTCGAACGGGAAGGTCTTGGCGTGCATGGCTTTTCTGTCGGGCGTCCCTCGCCACGAGGCTGTCGCTTGGTTCGGCTCCGTACGACTCGGGCGCAGTCGAGACGAGCGAGCAGGAGGAATGGGTCGACTGGTTCGCCGACTTCGTCTCAAGCCGAACTGAGTGAGTGTGTCACCTGACGATGAGCGTTCGCCTGGGCCAGTGTTCGGGAATGTCAGCAGAGGCCGTGATCAGTTGCAACCAGGCCGTACCCTAAGCACCGGCGCGGATCAGCTCACGGCATCGACGGTCTCTCCGCTGAGGGCCGCCTCGATCCTGGCGACATCAATCTTCTTCATGGGCATCATCGCCTCGAAAGCGCGCTTGGCCGCAGCCTTGTCAGGGCTGGTGGTGGCGTCGAGCAGGATGCGCGGCGTGATCTGCCACGAGAATCCCCACCTGTCCTTGCACCATCCGCAATCGCTCTCCTCCCCGCCGTTGCCGACGATAGCGTTCCAGTAGCGGTCAGTTTCAGCCTGATCCTCCGTCTCCACTATGAAGCTGACCGCTTCGTTCGGCTTGATGTTGGGGCCGCCATTGAGGCCAAGGAAATTCTGCCCGAGCACGCTGAACTCGACCGTCAACTCGTTGCCTTCCTGCCGCCGGGGAAGTCCGTGCGCCGTGAGGGCGGCCCCGACCCGACTGTCGGGAAACACGGATGCGTAAAACTCCGCCGCTTCGCGGGCCTTGCCATGGTCGAACCACATGCACGTGGTGAGCAGACCGTCAGCCATCGTTCCTCTCCCTTGTCGTGTCGAATGAGGATGTGATACCCGCCCGACGCCGGTTTCAATGCATCGCCGTTCACCGAGCGGCCTTAGAAGACCGCAACGAGAAACGGCCCCTATCCAGCGTCCAATGCCGTTTTGAGGACTGCGCCGACTGCCGCGAGAGCAGCTCGGACGAGTCGAACGGCAGCCCGAACCGCCGTCGCCGCGCGGCCCCTGAACCGCTGAGAGACCTGACGCCACCGTCGCCTGGGCCAGTGTCGGGAATGACGCCTGAGCGGCGGCCACCGCGACCCGGGTTCGGATCGGGCCGACTTCGGGACAATCACACTTGTGATCCGCACGAGCGAACTTGAAAGCACCATCGAGCGAGCGATGCGGCACACCGGGGTCAGGGGCTTGTCGGCGGCTCTCATCGAATCCGGTCTGGTTGTCTGGAGTGAAGGCTTCGGTTCCTGTCGCGGTCAGAGCAGCGATCGAGTAACGGCCGACACGGTCTTCGCCGTCGCTTCGCTAAGCAAGCCACCGTTCGCGCATCTCGCCCTCCGGCTATGCAAAGCGGGTCTCCTGGACCTCGACACGCCGCTCGCTGAGTTCGACCCCGAACCTACGACGCACATGGGCTCGAATCGCAAGCGCCCGGACTCGGGCATGTCACCGGTCGTCACGTGCTCGCTTCACCTCCGGCCTCGGGAACTTCGAGGAGCAGACGTGGGACCCTTCGCGTTTCCGCCGGGGACGGGTTGGCGCTACTCCGGTGATGGTTACCTCTACCTGCAGGCGGTGATCGAGCACTTGACTGGATCGCCGCTCGAGCTGGTTGCGGACGCGGAGGTTTTCCAGCCGCTCGGAATGACGTCGACCTCGTATCTCTGGCGTTCCGACGGGGCTCCGGCAGAGAGAGCTCGTGGCCGGTGCCGGAGCCAGGGCCACGAGTTCCGAAAGGCCTTCGCGGCATGGAGCCTGCACACCACGGCAGGCGACTACGCCCGCTTGGTCACCGAAACGCTGCGATCGGAGATCGGCGAGGCGCTGCTGACACCTCAGATCGAGCTTGATGAGCCGCTCGCGTGGGGACTCGGCTGGGGGCTCGCGGGCGATGCGTTCTGGCACTGGGGCGATATGGGCTTCACAGACTTCCAGTGCGTCGCCGTCGCCTCACGCGCCGACCGCCACGGACTTGTCTGTCTAACAAACAGCGAACGCGGCCTGGAGGCATGCGCAGACATCATCCGCGACACGATGGGAGAGGACTACTCGTATCCGATCAGCACCGTGCTCGACCGTGGCTGGTAGACCAGGCCGTCGCGTGGGCCAGTGTTCGGGAATGACGCCAGAGGAGCTAGGCGTTGCCGCCGCGCCGTTGTCGTTGCCGGAGACCGATGGCAACGACCGCGACCCCAAGGCAAATCAGGACGATCCTCGCCACGAGAAGCGGCCAAGTGCTCGGCAGCAGAACGGCGAGCAGTCCCGCGCCGACGAATGAAATGACCGCCAGCATGAGGGCTTTCATCGGCTGCAGGGTCGCAGACGGGCGCCAGGCCGTCGGTGCCAGCTCCGCCGTGAGCGGGAGCTGCGCACGGACGCCGCACAACGCACTCGCGACCTCAAACAGGCTGCCAGCAGGCGCGCGAACGAAGGAACTGGCGCTCGAGGCGGAACGCGATGACCTGATCCCAGGAGAGCTTCGTCATGCGGCGCGCATCACTCGTCTGCTGATCGCCTATCGGCGCAAGGCTTGACCGACGCGCCTGCGCGAGCGCCCTCTCATCCGAAGGAGGAGTGGACGCAAAGACCGCACCGCCGCTTCCAAGGCGCGTGGGCGCAGAGCTCTGGCCGGTCAGCCGACGTCGGCCGACGTGACTGCTGGAGCCGTTCTAGTCTTACCGCCGTGAGCGCGAATGGAGGCACTGGCGGCGAGACGGCGGCGGTTGAGCGCCGCCCGACGCCGCTTGACCCGTATCCGCAGCCCCGGCCGCCTCCGACAGTGAGGGACACGCGACCGCCTCCCACCGAGCTCGGCCCCGACGCAATCGCGGTCCTGGAGGGGCGGACGTTCATGTTCTCGGACTCGCGCGGCGACGTGTCGCCGGGCTCGATCGGAGGCCTCGTGCACGAGGACACCCGCTTCGTGAGCCGCTGGGAGCTCCGGCTCGACGGAAAACCCCTCTCCCTGCTCAAATCGGCAGCCGTCGACTACGACTCCGCGGCGTTCTTCCTGACGAATCCCGAGACACCGCGCCTCCGCGCCCGCAGCGTGGCCGTACGTCGCCTGCGGCTCGTGGGCGGCGGCCCTCCTCGAGCAGATCGAGGTCTTCAACACCACCTCGGTTCGATCAGCTGCGAGTTGCGGCTTCTTTGCGCGGCGGACTTCGCCGATCTCTTCGAGATCAGGAGCCGCGTCCGCGAGACCGCACCGCCAGGCACCATCCCGACCGTCGGCGGCGGCGGACACGCCCTGAGCTTCCGCTACGGGGTGCCAGGCTTCCTCGCCGAGACGAACATCCGGGTCGAGCGCAGCGCGGTCGTCGAGGGCGCCTCGGAGGAGGTCGTCGCCGAGGTGCGGCCAGACATCGACCAGGACAGAAGCCGTCTGGGCGCTCAAGCTGCCGCCACGCTGCTCGTTCCTGACCCTGGTCAAGGTCGGCGTGCGGGTGAACAACGTCACCTTTGAGCCGGCAGCAGAGGGGTTCGGCGGGCGCCATCAGCCCGTCGAGGGGCCGTTGAGCGGCTGGCTCGAGCGCGTTCCGAGCGTCGAGGCGGAGAGCGCGTTGCTCACCAGTGTCTTCCGGCAGTCGGTCGTCGACCTCGCGGCCCTGCGCGTCAGCGGCGATATCAAGGGCGAGGAGTACGTCCTCCCGGCAGCCGGGCTGCCGTGGTTCTGACCCTCTTCGGCCGGGACACCCTGATCACGTCGCTACAGTCGCTCTGGTCGGCCCCCAGCTTGCACGCGGCGCGCTACCTGCTCGGCGCCCTGCAGGGCACGCGCGTCGACGACTTCAGGGACGAGGAGCCCGGGAAGATCCTGCACGAGGTCCGCAGCGGCGAGCTGACCCGGCTCGGCCTGAAGCCGCACAGCCCGTACTACGGCACCGCCGACGCGACGCCGCTCTGGCTGATCCTGCTCTCGGAGTACTGGCGCTTCACCGGCGACGACGCATTCGTGCTGCGGGCGCTGGCACAACGTCGCGCGCGCGCTCGACTGGATCGACCGGTACGGCGACCGCGACGGCGACGGCTACGTCGAGTACCAGACGCGGTCGCCGCAGGGCCTGGGCAACCAGTGCTGGAAGGACTCGTGGGACGGCGTCCAGTTCGCCGACGGCACGATCCCGCACCTGCCGATCGCGACCGCCGAGATCCAGGGCTACGTCTACGACGCGAAGCTACGCGTCGCCGAGCTCGCCGGGCGCGCTCGCGGCGACGTCCGCGCTGGCCGAGCGGCTGAGCGCGAGGCCGAGGAGCTGACGACGCGCTTCAACGACGACTTCTGGTCGAGGACCGCGGCGGCTACTACGCCGTCGGCCTGGACGGCGACAAGCGCCAGATCGACTCGCTGACGTCGAACATGGGGCACCTGCTCTGGTCGGGCATCGTGCCCGAGGAGCGCGCAGGCTCGTCGCCGTGCAGCTCATGTCCGACGCGATGTTCTCGGGCTGGGGCGTGCGGACGCTCTCGACCGACGATCGCGGCTACAACCCCATCGGCTACCACTTCGGCACCGTCTGGCCGCACGACAACTCGATCATCGCGCTCGGACTCGCGCGCGACGGCTTCCGCGACGAGGCGAACCGGATCGCCCTGGCGCAGCTGGAGGCGGCCGTATTCACCGGCTACCGCCTGCCGGAGGCGTTCGCCGGCTTCGAGCGCTGGGTCGGCCGCTTTCCCGTCCGTATCCCACCGCCTGCAGCCCCCAGGCGTGGGCCACCGCGCGCCCCCTTCGTCTTCGTGCAGTCGATGCTCGGTCTCGAGGCCCGCGACGGCGAGCTTCGGCTCGACCCGCACGTGCCCGAGGCGATCGGCCGCATCTGGTCCGAGGGCTGCATGCGTTCGGGGCGGAGTGGGATGTCGAGGCGGTCGGCGCCGAAGGCGAACTTCGCCGCACCGAGGGCGAGCCCCTCTAGTCGACCGCCACGAGCGATGCCGGCGGGCCCACGCCAGGCTTCCATCACCTGAGCCAGCGTTTCCGGCCAGAACGAAGACCGCGAATTCAACATCAAAGCCCCTCTAATTCAGCTGCGCACCGCCGTCCCATTCAGCTCGAGTCGAGAGGAGTGGACGCAAAGAACCACAAATTGCGCCCAAGCTACCACACGGGGACGGACCGCGTCGACGAGCCCCGACAACCCACCCCCTTCACCGCGGCTCGGTGGGAAGGGAGGAAGAGTGAGTCGCAGGCAAAATCGAGAGGTTATTTGGAGCTATCAGGCGGCTCTCAGGGCAGCAGTGCTGCTCGGGCGATGATGACGCGGTCGGCGACCCATCCGTCCGGTCCGCGCGAGCTTTCCGACGACGCGATAGATGGTGATGGGAGCTTCGATTGGGTCACCGTTGTTGTCGAAGCTGATGTTTCCGAGGATGCCGTTCTCGACGTTCGTCTTGAACAGCTGTTTGGTGACTGAGGCGCGGGTGCCGTCGGAGCGGGCGATCGCGTCGAGCAGGATCTCGGCTGACTGGGCGGCGGAGGCGGTGTAGAACTCGCTTGGCTTGCCGGTGCGGGCTTTGAGTTCCTTCAGGAACCGTTTTCCGGCCGGGGGGAGGAGCGAGATGTCCGCGCCGGGGTAGGCGATGTACATCCCGAGGGCGGCAGGCCCGGCCTCGCGGAAGAGTCGGCTCGGAAGCCCTCGCCTCCGATCAGCGTTACCCGAGGACCGAGGCCGGCGCGGAGATCGCGCAGCAGTGCGCGGGTGCTGGGAGGCAGGTACGCCGCGAGCACGACCCCGTCGGCGCGGGTCGCTGCGATCCGTCGAGCGAACCGATCGTAGTTCCGTGCCTCCGGGTCGAACGGAGCGGCGCCGGCGATCTGGATTCCCAGGGACTGGGCTGCGCGTCCCACGTCGGCGGCGTATGCGGCCCAGTACGGGTCGCCGTTCCAGGAGAGGAAGAGCCGCTTGACGCCTTTCTGCTTTGCGAACTGGGCCATCGCCGTGGCGGTCAAGTGGCCGGCGGCCGCCGTCCGAACGAAGTTCCGCTCACCCGTCGGATACAGATGCTTGAGATCTTCCGGGGAATTGACACCCGGTACCAGCCGCGTGAGACCCGTGTCCGTGCTCGCAGGGCTGATCATCGCCAGCGGCCCGTTCGGGGCCTGGTTCGCTACCGGGATCTCTTCCTCCGAGCAGCCGGAGTTGTAGGAGCCGATGATGCCGATCACGTCGGGGTTTCGCGCGTAGGCCTTCGCGTTCGAGTAGCAGCGAATGATGTCGCACCCACCGCCCTGGGCGGTGGAGTCGTCGCAGGACTGGTAGCCGACCGTGTATGCGCCGGCCCGGTAGCGACGCCGCTCGAGGACGAGCTGGATCGCCTCCACCATCTGGTGTGTGCTAGGCGATGTTCCGAGCCCTTCAGCGGGAGATCGGAGACGATCAGGAAGCGCGGGTTGGCCTCTCCGCCGGCGGCTATCTTGCTGCAGACCGAGGTCGGCAGAGCCGTGCCGGCGGGCGGCGGCCCGGCGACGCTGACCCAGGCGGCGCCCCCGCCGACGGCGACCGTCGCAGGCCCGTCCGTCCGTCTGACGACGTGCGCCTTGTTCGTGCTCGGATCGATCCGGTAGACGAGGCCGGCGAGCTCGTTCGTCGCCCAGACGGCCCCCGCACCGGCGGCGACCCAGCTCACGCCGAGGTCGAGCGGGATCTTGCGCGGGAGCTTCAGGCCGGGGTCGATACGCCACACGCGGCCACCGAACGGGTCCGCCGCCCAGACGTCGCGGGCGCCGACGGCGATCGAGCTGAGGCCTTCAGACCGGACTCGGATCCTCTGCGTGATCGTGTTCGTGCGCGGATCGATCTTCGCGACGCGGTCGTCCCCGAACTCGATCGCCCAGACGCCGCCGCCTCCGGCGGCGATGGCCACCGCCTTGAGGCCCTTCACCCGGCCGCCGACACGCTGGTTGGTTCGCGGGTCGATCCGGTAGACGCCCAGGTCGGCGCCGACCACCCAGACCGCATCGCTTGTCACCGCGATGTGCTCCAGCAGCCAGGGGAAGCGTGACGCCGCGTTGTACTGAACGACGCTGGGGCGAGGAAGCCGAATCGTGGCAACAACGGCGCGCGTCTCCGGGTCGAGGCGCGAGACGCTCTCCGGGTAGCTCGTAGCCGAGAACGGGCGCTCGCGAAACGCGTTCCCGATCCAGAGCGCCCCGGCACCTGCGGCGAGGTCGGTCGGGGTGGACGAGCTGCTGAAAACTCTCGCGCGACCGCGTCTCCGGATCGATCGCCGAGATCGTCTTGTCGTCCGCGTCGAGCACCCAGACCGCTCCCGCCCCCACCGCGACGCTCGAGGGAGAACTGCCGAGAGGAACCGTCGCCAGGAGCTTGCCCGTCTTCGAGTCGAGCGCCTCAGCGCCCGCGCCTCGAGCTGTGGTCTCTCCACCTCGGTCCCGAACAACGAAGACGGCGGTCAGGGCGGCGGCGAGCAGCAGCACCCCTCCGGCGGCCACCAGTGCGCCCGAGCGTCGCCGCGCTGTCCGCCGGATTGCTCGTTGGGGGCCGTCGAGCGCGGGGTCGTGGGCGAGGATCGCGCGCTCCAGTTCCTTCAGCTCCGGCCCGGGCTCGAGACCGAGCTCGCTGTCGAGCAGTTGCCGGCCCTGCCGGTAGGTCTCGAGGGCCTCTGTCTGGCGGCCGGAGCGGTAGAGCGCAAGCATCAGGAACCCGCGCAACCGTTCCCGATGAGGGTGCTCCCCGACCAGCGCTTCCAGCTCGGCGACGAGCTGTGACGCCTCTCCGGCGGCGAGATCGGCCTCGATGCGCTCCTCGAGCGTCGCCAGACGAAGCTCTTCGAGGCGTCTGATCTCCGGCTTGCAGCGCCTCTTCGTAGCGCAGGTCGGCATATGGCGGGCCGCGCCAGAGGGCAAGACCCTGCCGCAGCAGCCGGCCGGCCTCGCGAGGGTCGGCCTCGCGCGCTCGGGCGCGGAGCTCCTCGAGCTCGTCGGTGTCGAGCGCCCCCGGGGCCACACCCAGCAGGTAGCCGCCGGGCGTCGCGGTCAGCGTGTCGTTTCCGAGCGCTCCCCGAAGCCGCGACACGTAGACCTGAGCCGTCTTGGTGGCCGAAGCCGGCGCGTTCTCTCCCCAGCTCTCGCTGACCAGTCGATCCGTGGCGACGGGCTCGTTCGCGTGCAGCAGCAGCACGGCCAGGACGGTTCGTTGACGCGTGCCGCCGAGCTCGGCCGCGACCCCGTCAACCTCGACCTCGAGGGAGCCGAGAACGCGGAAGCGCACTCTTGTCATCCGGGCGACCGTACCACCCTCATCGGGCAGAAGCCACCTGGTTTACGGGTCTTGAGCCGTCTTTGCAGCCGCGTTGCAGCCGGCATTTCCCTCCCTGCCGCCGAGCCCACTCCACGGTCTGCTCATCGGCCGCACCCAGCGGCCCGAGCAAAAGGAGCCCCACCGTGTTCCGGATTCCTCTCATCCTCGCCGTCTTCCTCGCCCTCACCTGCACGGCCATCGCCGCCGCGGCAGACGATCAGACCACGCCGACCGTCTCGCAGCGAGCCGCCAGGCTCCTCCCCGACGGCGCCGACATCCCACCGGCACCCGCCACACGCCCCGACGACCGTGCCGACCGCTTCACACCGAGCTCCTCGACCGAACCGACCGTCGTCACCGGCCGACCCGACGGCCGCACACTCCCAGACGCGGTCGACGCCCGCACCGCCATCCCGCCCGTCGTGATCCGGATGAACGCGAGCGACACGACCTCGTTCGACTGGCTCGCAGCACTGATCGGAGGCCTCGCCGTCGCAGGCGTAGCACTCGCCTTCGGCGGCCTCCTCATCGTCCGCCACCACGCCCAACACCCGCCCGCTGACCTCCGCCTCCGCCCCCACGAGGGCCGATTCCCATCGGAACGGACTTCTTCGTCGTACCCAGTACCTGAGCGAACGGGTTGCGTTGCCGGACTGAGAGGAGGCGATTCGGCGGCACCGAGCGGGTCGAGATTCCCCTCACGTGATGCAGAACCGGGTCGCTCTTGCGGTCGCTGTTGCTCGTGAGCATGCGTTTCCGGCGCGCGAAGGTCGAGTCCTCGGCGCCAGCGCTTTGACGACCGTGGTTGACATCGGCGGAGTCGTGAGCGCGGGTGGCTGAACCTGGGCTTAGCGTCCGCGACGCCGTCGCGATCGCGAAGCACGTGGCGGCAAGGGGAGGCCCTGTCGTTCCGCCATCACGTCTCGTTGATCCCGGCCCGCACTTTCGGCAGGGGATGGTTGTCTCCTTCTGGGAAAGGGTCGCACACCCTTAGACCGCCGAGCCTCGCGTCGTCGGGCGAAGACTCCGCGAGCTCCATGAGGCGCTAGCGGACTTCCCGTTGCCGCTCGCCGACTTCGCGCATCCAACCGAAGCACTTCGTCGGCTTGGGAGTCTCGCTGAGACCCCCGATCATGAGGTGCTGCGCGACGCGCTCTCGCTGCCGGCCGAACGTGTCCAGGCATTACATGGCGACGCAGCCGTAAGCAATTGCATCGCGGGAGGTGACTGGATCGACTTCGACCTTGCTGCGCGCGGACCGCATGAGGCTGACCTAGCGACGCTCGTGATGCAGGACTTGGGTTCACCGACAGGACGGTGAAGCCGCCAGGAGCGCTGGCCGCATACGGGCCGTGCGACCGTGAACTGATCCACGTTTGTCTGCGCGCGTTCGTGGCGCTGACATGCGTGCTACTCCTCGAGCAGGCAACCAATCAGCCGCCGCTTGCTCCGCTTCTCGCCGAACGACTCACGTGGCTTCGCACAACTCGGTAGCTCGGGTGCGCCAGTGTTCAAGATGACGCCTGACGAAGGCGTGTCCCTAAGGTGAAGGGACTCACCCAATCCCGCGCACACGGCCGGTGGTGAGCCGTCGCGGTGCGGCGGCGCTTCGGGGTGGTTGGAGAACCTGACTTGGGACTTGGTGACGCATCGAGTCAAAAAGACGGATACTTCGTCTCGGTTGCCCTGAGTCGCTTTCTTGAGGCAGGAAGGAGTCTCTTCATGTACACCCGAATTGCGGCTCGGGTCGCGTTGGTCGCGGTCTTCGCGAGGCGTCTCCGCGGCGGAGCGGCGGAGGGTCCGCCACCTCAACCGGAGGCGGTGGACGGCCACGCCGGTTACCGTTGTCGCCAGTAGCGTGCCGACGCCGACCACATTCGCCTTCGGCGGCGGGCGGATTTTTGTTGCCGGGTTCGAGCGACGAGGAGAACCCGAAGGTCACCGGCGGTGTCTACGTAGATCAAGGGTGAGGAGCCGGTGGAAGTTTCACCGGGTCGCCTGCGCACGTGTTTGGGCTCGCCTACAGCGGCGGGACGCTTTACGTGAGCGGCGGAGCCAGGGGCGGCGGGATCTACGCCTGGAGCGGCTGAATGGCACCCGCTTCGCGAAGTCGCGGGTCGTTGTCGCCCCGCGCAAGGGATCCACCTCTTTCAACGGCATCGCTATGGGGCCGGACGGAAAGCTGTACGCCGGGGTTAGTCTCGGGGACAAGAAGACGGACGACTACAGCAAGGGCTCGACGCTATACGCGAACGACGTCGTCTCGGTCGACCCTCGTTCGGGACGGTCCGCGTCGTCGCGACAGGGTTGCGGCAGCCCTGGCAGCCGGTCTTTGTCCCGGGCCACGAGCGGCCCGCTGATCGCCGACCTCGGCCAGGAGAACCTGGGCAAGAAACGTCCGATCGACCGCGTAGTCGAGGCTGCGCCAGGGCGCGACTTCGGCTTCCCTTTGTGTCCGGCGAGGCCCGTACTTGCTCTGGGTTCGACAAGCCGCTTGCGGTGTTTCCGGCGCACTCCTCGCCGATGGGGCTTGGGGCGCTCGGCGGCAAGCTCTACGTCGCGCTGTTCAGCGGGACGGGCAAAGGACCCGAGGTCGTGTCGATGCCGCTCTCGGGTGGGAAGTACGCACCGGCCCTCGTCGGCTTCGTCGCGCCGGTCGTCGCGCTCGCCGCGTACGGCGGCAAGGTGTATTTAGGCGACCTGACCGGAAGCATCTACAGCTTCACTCCATAGCAACAGCGCTGCGGGAGGAAGGAGGCCCGGCTCCTTCCTCCCGCAGCGCGGGAAATTCGGAGGAGCGGAGGCCAGCGAGGCATCGGGTGGGGCAACCGCAGCATCCTTCCACGTAGTGAGTGCTCGACTGGGCCAGCGTTCGGGAATGACGCCTGACGGCGCCGGTCAGGCTTTTTTTTTTTTTCTCGAGGCAAACGAATCGCTGTGAACTAACGGCCGCGAAGGTGCCCAGCTCTCGTCGTGCGTCGAGTGGCAGTTGATCGACGATCACCGACGCGCCCACGAAGGTCGCACCGGCCTCTTCGATCAGAGCCTTGGGCCGCGAGAGCTTCCCTTCCGGTCTCGAACCAATCGTCAACGAGGACAAAGGATTCGGATGGCATGACCGAAGCTCGCTGAAGTGGCCGCCGTCGGCGCGGTTCCCTCGATAGTCCGCCGACGTAGCTCTGATCAGCTTCTCACCTGACCGAGGGACCTCAAGCTCTACAGGAAAGCCCCGCGAATGCAGGGCTTTCCATTCATGTCCTCGCGCGGCGCTGGATCAGGGGCAATTACCCGGAAGGAGCCGTGGGCTGTTCTCGGCTGCCCAACGGGCCCCGTACTGGTCGCCGCTGCCGGGGATCAGGTCGAGTCTGGCCGGGCTGGTTGTTCGAGCCGGGGCTCTGATTGGGGTTTCCTGCGCCCACGATCGGCGCATCTTTGTTGGAGCCCACCTCGTGGCACGTGCCGCCTGGAAGGTAGAAGTGCGCGGCGTTGTGCGCGCCGGCCGGGCTGGCACCGAGTGCGAGCGCGCTCAGCCCGCTCACGAGGACGACGATCGATGAATGCTTCTGCATGATGACTCTCCTTTCGTTCGGCGACGCGGGATTGGGTCGCCTGACCGGCTCAGCGATCGTCCTTCTTGACCTTCTTCGCTTGGAACACGTCGACAGGTCCTCGACGGCCATGTCCCTCAACGCGCTGGCTCGGTCGGTTGGCGGGTTCGGCGGCGGTTTCCGCGAGCTTGGTGCCGCGCTGTTCGCTGGTTTGGTCGTCGGCTTTACTGTCTTAACCGCACAGGTCCTGATTCTGGGTGTGTCTCTGACTCTCGACGAGGCTGCCTCGTCGGCGCGGGCCGCCGTGTTTCAGGTTCACCCACTACTCAACGGTCGCTCTGCTCCGTCCAAGGGAAGGCATATAAACTCGAATGCAATATAGCAGCCGACACTGGCACCCCTCAGAACCCTCCTTCGCGTGTCCAGCTTCTCCAACACGACCAACCCGCTGGCACGCTGCACGAGCAGGTCGCCCCCACGTGCGACGGCTTCGTCGACGAAGCTCCTCACCCCTGGAAAGTCTCGCTTTCCGCCTAGTCGTGGAACGCGACGAGACCGCCCGGAACGACCCACGGCGCCAAAGTGACCGAAGTCCCGTGACACGCTGAGGTAGTCGTGGAGGCCATCGACAAAGAGGAGACCAATCGGCAAATTCCAACGAACGTCGGTGGAGTGCTTGCCTGATCGGCACCACCACCTGCTCCAATCCGGCCTCCGCCATGTTGCGCTGAAACTGCTTGAACGTCGGCTCGCCAGGAACGATCTTCATCCCCAACCGAGAGCTCCCCTTGGTGCGGATCGATCGCATACACCTTCGCGTCCGGATGAAGCACCCTCGCGGTCATGCCCATTACCGACCGTGGACTTTCCGCAGTAACTTCCGATCTCGACCACCGCCCGCGGCGGCCCCGCCATCGCCAGCACCCGCGCGGTCGCCGCTAGTAACAAATCGGCTTCGTCGTCATAGAGGAAGCACGTTGATGCTCTGCATCGCGCGCATGATCGGCAACGCGCGCAGCCAGGGCGTTCTGCTTGCGCGGCTGACTGCTACGCACGATTAGGTTCGACGCAACGCGCGGGGCCAACAAGACCCACCGAGGTGCTCAGGTGCAACTGGTTCCGCAGCGCTCTCCCGCAGCCTCCAGCGGTTCGCCGCTCCAGCCGCGACCCGCCGACTCTAGGGGTGTGCATCGGTTCCCCACCTTCGGCTGACTTAGCGAGACATCGTGCGCGCCATGCCTCGTTGTTCCGTGCTTACCTAGCGAGGGTCGTTGTCGGGGCAGGCGTGGTGGTGTTGAAAACCGTCGTCGGCGGGGGCGTGGTGGTGTTGAAAACCGTCGTCGGCGGGGGCGTGGTGGTGTTGAAAATGGTCGTTGCCGGCGCTGGCGTAGTGGGCGGGAGCGGCAGGGTGGTGGTCGGGCTTGGGTGGTGCCCATGGGGGTCGTGCCCGTGAGGGGGAGCGTGCGCGGACGCCTCGCTAACACCCGCCTCCGAAAAAGTCACGATTGCGGGGACCACGAACGCTCCGGCGATCAATCGCTTCACGAACGTGCGGCAATGAGGGAACGCCTCGACGACTTTTTGGCCTCGTCCTCACTCATTAGCCCTCCCGCTGCTCGTGGCGGCGGTCCGCAGGGAACTCTGCGCGTGATGCTAACTCAGCTCGAGCGGCGATGCCAGCGAAACCGCAACGCTAGCTCCGGGCCGGCCGGGAAGACCGATCGCTACGCCACGACTCCTAGCGATCGCAGCTGTTCGAGGCAGGTTCGCACCTCGTCAGTGGGCGGCTCCACCAGGGCGAAGGCCAAGCCGAGCAGGCGGGCGATGTCCTCAGGCGAGTGCTCTCCGGTACAAAGCTCGAACACGAGTGACGCAGTCCGGTTCAGGTAGTGCACCCGCTCTGGACGATGCTGGTAAACGACGAGTCCATCGGCAACGTCGCTTACATCCAACTCCTCAGTCTGCTTCGGTCGACTGGGGAGGCCTGGATCTTTCGCTCACGTGTACACCCTATTGCGAGCTTGTCATCATTGACCAAGTGCAAGCCCCAGCCGAACCCAGCGTGCCGACGAAGGAGGCCCCGTCTGCTCCTCAGCATGTGCAGCAGTCGAACGCGCGCAGGTTACTCGACGAAGTCGCCCGCCGACTCGACACCGAGGAGGAGCAGACAGAAGCATTCCGGACGCCACGCCTCGCGGCGAGCATCGAACGTTGTGCGTCGGGATGGCGACGTTCGATGACTACGCAGGCGTGTGGTCGACGATCCAGGCGATGCGAATTAATGAGCCGGAGGTTCTCGACCGTACCTCGTTCCTGGTGCTCGATAACCACCCCGAAGGGCCTGACGCAGAGCACCTGAAGGCTCTCGACGAGAGCATTCCACATTTGCGTTACGTGCCATTCCGCGGCTTTCGCTCGACGGCAGTACGCGATCTCATTTTCCGTGAGGCGAACGCCGACATCGTCCTGTGCGTCAACTGCCCGTTTCTTGCAGCCGGCGCACTCGCAAGCGTTCTCGATTGGTTCGAGCGGCATCCGACGAGTCGCGACCTGATTCAGGGACCGCTGCTGGGTGACGATCTGGACGGCGTCTACGGCAGCCACTTCGGCGCGTCCTGGGGCGCTGGGATGTTCGGGCAGTGGGAAAGTGACGAGAGCCTCGGACCCGAGCGGAGAACCGTTCGAGGTCGAGATGAACGGCCTTGGTGTCTTCGCCTGCCGGCGCGAGGCATGGCCGGGTCTCAACCCGCTCTTTCGCGGCTTCGGCGGTGAAGAGGGATACCTGCAGGAGAAGTTCAGGCGCGCGGGTGGCCGCGTCCTCTGCCATCCATCACTCGGTTGGGCGCACCGGTTCTCGCGCCCGAATGGAGTTCCCTACGCAAACACCTGGAATGACCGGGCGCGGAACTACCTCCTCGGCTGGCGTGAGCTCGGCTGGGACATGTCGGCCATCGCGACGCACTTCCGGGAATTGCTTGACGAGCGGGAGGCAACGCAGCTGTTGACCCAAGCGCGCCGAGAGTCTCAAGTCCGTTCTCGCTCTTCGACGCCATCTTCTGCCTCAATCTCAATCAACAGGGAGATCGCTGGAACGAGATGAGTCGGCGCTTCGAAGCACTCGGCATCGCCTGGCGCGTCGAACGCGTGCCCGCCTTGAGAACGCCGGAGAATCATCACGCCGGACATGCTCTCTCCTTTCGAAGGATCGTTGCCGACGCTCGTTTCCGCGGCTACCGAAATCTGCTCCTCGTGGAAGACGATGCAATCTTCCACGACTCGACGATCGACGTCTTGCGCGCCATCGAAGCAGACCTCGAGCACCGTCCGTGGGACCTCCTGTACCTAGGCGCGGCGGTTTGGGCGCAGACGTTTCCTTTTCGCCACGAAGCACCGCCCTCCAGATCCCATGTGGGATCACCTGCACACACTGCGTTGCCGTCAATGAAACTGCCTTCGACCGCATCCTGGCCGATATTCCCGCTGAGCCCGGCGCCGAGTTCGAAGACTGGCTCGCTGTTCACCGTGGTACCGATCAGTACTTGAACTCCCTAATCGAAGACGGCACGTTCCACGCCCTCCTCGCCTCCCCGCGAATCGCAACGCAACCGTTCTTGCGTGAAGCCTCCGACGCCGACCAAGCGCTCTCCGACCGCTACGTGATCTGACGCCCTGCCAGCGAACGATGACTGAGCACGCATTCGAGTCCAAGGACCTTTCGCTCGACGATGTCCAGCTGCGGCGGCCGCGCTCGGTTCGATGCGAGAAGGGCAAGCATGAGCGCTGCAAACGCTCGGCGATGTGGGCCGTTGACGGCCGTGCTGGCACCGTCTTGAGGTGAGCGGCTGGCTCACGCCCACCTCATTAGGTGTATTCAGAAGCTCGTCTCTATCAGGAGAAGCCGCCGACCTGAATCATCATGATCTGAGCGGTTTCGATCGTCTCGGCGAAGTTCGTCCCGCACCAGATACTGACCGGGCCGGTGCCCGCTTCGACGAACGCGCTCCATTCATCGAGAGCGTACGCCTTGAAAAATCGCCTCCGGGCGAGAAGCGACGGTCAGTGGCGCTTCCGATCACGTTGCCGCCGCTTCGGAGCTGACACGTGAGATCCGAGGTCACGTCACCGCCCCCGGCCTTCTCAAGGATTTTCGAGTTGACGGTTGCAACGACAGCCCAGCTTCCCGGCGGCAGCTGCTTCGAGACAATCAGCTGAGGGGAGTTATCGACAATCCCGTTCAAGCCGACCGGCTGGGCCAGAGTGATGAAGGTCGCCGTCGATGCCCCGGACGCTCCCGGGCGGTCATGCGCTCGACGGACAAGGGCGCGACGTGGTCGGATCCAATCCGGATCGCCAAGGACTACGACGTCGACATCCGCGACCCGGATAATCCGGATGACTTCCTCCGCGTCGGGACGTTCCTGGCCGACGCCGCCGTCGATCCGAACAACGGCGCTCTCTATGTCGTGTGGGCAGACGGGCGGTTCACGGGGGGCGCGCATGCGGACATCGTGCTCTCGAAGTCGACCGACGGCGGTCTGACGTGGTCGGACCCGGTCAAGGTGGCCGGCACGCCGTCCGGGATCGACTCGTTCACGGCGAGCGTCGACGTCTCGGCAAACGGCACCGTTGCGGTTACGTACTACGACCTCCGCAACAACACGCCCGACCCGAACACGCTCCCGACCGACTACTGGATCCGCTACTCGACGAACGGCGGCGGCACCTGGGGCGCGGAGCAGCACCTCGGAGGCCCGTTCGATATGCGGACGGCGCCGGACGCCGGCGGCTTCTTCACCGGCGACTACGAGGGGCTCGACCACTTCGGCAACACCTTCGTGCCCTTCTTCGTCCTGGCCAACAGCGGCAACACGGCGAACCGAACGGACGCGTTCGCCACGACTGCGACGCCGTAGGGCGCCGCGGCCACAAAAACGGTGGGGCTGGTACAGCCCAGCCCCACCGTTAGCCGGAAAAGTAGAAGGCCGGGACGCGATACTGCCGTCCCGGCCCTAGACGCCTCAACGGCGCGGAGCGGTGGCGGGGCTAGCCGTCGTGGCTTCACCGATGGTCGAACCGCGAGGCGACGAACGTTTGCCGCAGACTCCACCCAGCCGCTCGGGATTGGCGAGTAAGTCAGACGCCGCCGCCTCGCGGAACCAGACGTTAGAGCTTTGTGCAACCGGGGCGTCGTGTAGCCGGCCAAGGGTCGCGCGGCGCTTCACAATGAGCAGGCCCACTGAAGTGAGGTAGGTTCGCGCCCACGTCACCGAACCGAAGGGGAATCGATGCTCGTCATCCTGTTGATCCTGATCCTGATCCTCGCCCTCGGCGGTGGCATCTTCGTCAGCAAGTTCCTCTTCCTGCTGCTGCTCCTGCTCCTGCTCCTGTTCCTCTTCCGAGGGCGCTTCTAGGCTCGGCAAGAGCTGCGCGACAAGTATTCGGAAACGCTTAGACGGCTCTGGACCGTGCCCGATAACTGTCCGATCTGCGACTCCACCTGTTGGAACATCGCCGACCTGGTCGACGTTCCCTGCAGATGGTCACGACCGATGTGGCTTTCGCGTCGGTGTCGAGAGTGAAGCCGCAGGTCGAGCAGACATAGCTGTTGCGCTGGCCGTTGTCGTCGAAGGTGACAAGGGAGAGTTCGTAGCCGCGGAAGGTGCATCTGCCCTGCTCCTTCACGCCCAGCGCTTCGGTCGTCATCGCCTCGTAGGAGGCTGAGCAGCCGATGCGCTTGGAGAGGTTGACGGGTGAGTCGAGCCTCTTGTCGCCGCCTAGGCTGCAGCCGCTCGCAAGGAGAGCAGTCAACACTGCCCCTGCCGCCCTTGCGAAGCGCCGCGACTCCACGCTAGTGGGCCGCTAGTCCTTCATGCGAAACGCAACCTCGTACTTCCCGACGGAGGTGCGCTGACCGGGCGTGTCGCCAGCCGGCATCGCGCTCAATGCTGCGTCACCGCGGGCGTAGTCGTCCTCGTTCTCGAAGAACACGATCACGACGGACTTCTCGGCCTCGGGGTCGTGAAGGACGATGATCTCACTCGACGGGACATCGGACGGAGGCCCGTCGCTGCTCTCCATCTCGCTCCGCAGCTCCGCGATGCGGTCGGCGCTGACGCCGTCAAAGGACACGACTCGTGCGATCGCCATTGCTGACTCCTTCCTAGAGGATTCGCCCTACTTACCCTCTCACGAGTCGACCTCTAGCGCGCACGAGTGGCGGCAACGCGAAGGACTCGATCCGTGAGCGCGGCACGTCGGCCAACGCCTTCACGGTCTTCCGCCAAGCCGGCCCAAGAGGAGATCAGTCAGGCAGCATCTCGACTAGCTTGGCTTCGGCGGTCAGAAATCGATGCCGAACAGCCGGCGACCGACGATGATCCAGACGGCATAGCTCACGCCCGTGGCGACGCACGCGAAAGCGAGTGCGGGCCAGAAGCTGACCCCGCCGCGCAGTGCCGCCGGGAAGACGACAAAAAACACCAGCGACGGCACGACAACCCAGAGAATCGACCACGAGAGCGACGCCACCTCGTCCGTGTCATTCGTGTCCCGGTAGAGCCAGATCGCCGCGAGGATCGATGACAGCGGCAGGGAGATGAGGATCGCCCCCATGAGCGAGGATCGTCGCGCGAGCTCGCTCGCGACCGCGATGATTGCACCCGACAAAAGCGCTTTGAACAGCAGGTACACGCGCCAAGCTTAGGCGGGCGTCGGGAATCCTCAAGGAGGCCTGAATACCCTGGCGGCGTGGACGAGCGCGAACGCCGCATGGCTCAGAACGAGGCTCTCTTCCGGGAAGTGAACGAGCGCGTGGAGGCCATCGCTCACAGGCTCGGGCCGGACGTCCCGTATGAGTTCGTCTGCGAATGCGCGAACGCCGACTGCACCTTTCGCGTCACGCTCCCGCTGGCCGTCTACGAGACCATCCGCTCGGATCCGAAGCAATTCGTCGTGCTGCCAGACCACTACACGCCCGAGATCGAGGACGTCATCAGCAAGGCGGATTCACACTGGATCGTTCGCAAGTCCGGTGACGCCGGCGAATACGTCGAGCATCTCGACCCACGCAGTCGGTAGAGCGGACGCGTAGGTCAGCCGGCCAGACAGGCGCGTCACAATGTGGAATGGCCTCCTATTCGGTCAACAAGCGTGCGGTCGCGAAGGCCCGTGGGCTGATCGAAAGCCGCCAGTACGTGCTCGACAGCGACTGGGGCGACGTCCAGCCGAGCGCAGCGGACGAGAACGCGTTCCTCGAGTCGCACTCCTGGGACGAGTACGCGGACTGGCACCTGGGCCTGACCGAAGGCGCCTCGGACGAGACGAAGGCGCGGTACGCGTTCGTCTACGGGGACTTTCGGCGCGTCCACCGCGACGGACTGATCGCCTGCGTGTACCGCGCGGCCGAATGGCGCCACAAGGACGTCGAGCTCGCCGCGCACGAGCTCCTGCAGCTGCTCGACCGCACCAGCGGCTGAAGACCGAGAGCGCTCGACAAGACCTGGTCTAATTCGCTGCATGCAGTTCGACCGGCACACGCTCGTGCTGCTGGTGCTCCGGCCCGATGCACCGGTGCTCACGGACGAGGAGGCGGCCGAGCTCCAGGATCGGCATCTCGCCTTCCGCGCCGATCTGCGCGAGCGCGGTTACCTCATCGCGGGAGGCCCCCTTGTCGACCAGGACGACGAGCGCCTGCGCAGCATCTCGCTCTGGACCTGCGACCCCGAGACGGCGCGCCGGCTCAGCAGCGATGACCCGGCGGTGCAGGCGGGCCGGCTCGCGGTCGAGGTGATGACCTGGATGGTCCCGGCGGGCAACGTCAGCTTCGAGAAGGTGTCCGCGCCGCGGTCACTGGCCGAGGTGGCGGAGGACTGACGACTGCCGGCGTCCTCGCCTGTCGGCGGTCGCCTTGCTCAGCTGCCGTCGCGAATGTCGCTCAGCGAGCGGGCAGTGAAGGTGATGGCGTCGAAGGTCCCGGTGCACCCGGTGCCGGTCGGGGCTTGGCAGATGAGGCCGATGCGCGGCTCCCGGCTCGGCGCTCGGAAGACCCGGACGAGCTCCCAGCGCCCGCCGTCGTCGGATGCATGAAAGGCGATCGCCTCGCCGACACGCGCCAATCGCAGCCAGGCGCTGCTTTGCGCGAGCACGGTCGAATTGCAGTCGTCGGAGTAGGTGTCGGTGACGACCGAGACGATCGTCGGGCCGGCCGCGGTCACCTCGAGAGCGAGCTTGGCCCAGTGGTCGTCGTCGCCGTAGACGAAGAGGCCGACTGCGTCGAACATGGCGTCGCCCTCGAGGGCGACGTGCGCCTCCCACGTGAAGTCCCCTGTCGGCGGCGGCCCGACGAGCACCGGCGCCGTATCCACGGCGCGAGCGCTGATCGGGTCGATGAACCAGTCCGTCTGCGCCGGTGCGCTCACGACGAGCCGAGCCGGCTCGGCAGCCCACTCTGCGGGCGAGCGCAGCCAGTCGAGTGCGAACGGCACCGCAGCAAAGCCGAGGTCTTCCACGAGCAGATCCTAGGCCGGGATGCGTAGGGTTGAGGGGTGGAGTACCGGACGCTCGGAGGCACTGGGGTCAAGGTGAGCCCGTTCTGCCTCGGCGCGATGATGTTCGGCGCCTGGGGCAATCCCGATCACGAGGACTCGATCCGGATCATCCACCGCGCCCTCGACGCGGGGATCAACTTCGTCGACACCGCCGATGTCTACGCGCGGGGCGAGTCCGAAGAGATCGTCGGCAAGGCGCTCAAGGGTCGGCGTGATCGAGTCGTGCTGGCGACGAAGGCGCACGGGTCGATGGGAGACGACGTCAACGAGCGTGGCAACTCGCGTCGCTGGCTCGTGCGCGAGTGCGACGCGAGCCTGCGCCGGCTCGGCACGGACTGGATCGACCTCTACCAGATCCATCGCTGGGATCCCGACACCGATCATGACGAGACGCTCGGGGCGCTCACGGACCTCGTCCGCGCCGGCAAGGTGCGCTACATCGGGTCGTCGACGTATCCGCCGAGCGAGATCGTCGCTGCGCAGTGGACCGCCGAGCGGCGCGGTCGCGAGCGGTTCGTCTGCGAGCAACCGCCCTACTCGATGCTGGTGCGCGGCGCCGAGGCCGAAGTGCTGCCCGTCTGCCAGGAGTACGGCATGGGTGTGATCTCCTGGAGCCCGCTCGCGGGTGGTTGGCTCACCGGCAAATGGCGGAAGGGACAGGAGGCGCCCCAGAGCACGCGCGCCGAACGGCTGCCCGGCCGGTATGACCTCTCGCTGCCCGCGAACCAACGGAAGCTGGAAGCCACCGAGGCGCTCGCGCGGCTGGCCGACGAGTCCGGTCTGACGCTGATCGAGCTGGCGCTCGCCTTCGTGCTCGGCCATCCCGCGGTGACCGCCGCGATCATCGGGCCGCGGACGATGGAGCAGCTCGAGAGTCAGCTCGGTGCGGTCGATGTGCAGCTCGATGCGGCCGTGCTCGACCGGATCGACGAGATCGTGCCGCCGGGAACGACCTTCAGCAGCGCCGACAGCGGGTGGGTGCCGCCGTCGATCGAGGACGCCGCGCTGCGCAGACGGTGATTGCCTACCCCTGCGCTCGGCCGTTGTTCGGTACACGCACGGTGTCGCCGACCCGCACCCGGCCGGGAGCCGTCACGGCGCCGTAGACACCGAAAGGCAGTGGCTCGTTCCTGCCCTCGCGCCGATACAGCGCCAGGGTTCCGAGCGTGTCGAGGTCGGTGACGCCACGGTCAGGGTCCTGTGACGTCACGAGGCACCGGCCGACGTCTCCGTTGACGACGATCTCAGCGTCGCCGACGTGCACCGACGATCCGATCCACTCGTCCTCCGCGTGCGCCGGCACGCCGTCGATCTCGAACATCATCCGGAAGCGGCGCCCGTCGATCGGAGACCTCCACACCTGCCTCCTCGCGCAGACGCTCGAGCGAGCCGCGCGAGACCAGCGAGACCGTGCCGCCGTCATGACCGCGGTCCGTGGCGTGGTTCTCGGACCAGAGCAGGGTGAGCGGCCTGCCGACGGAGCGCGAGATCGCGTCCTCCCACGGCCCGATCACGCGACGGGACGGATGAGGACGGCCGTAGAGCTCCAGCGCGACCGGGTCACCGAGCTCGACCCGGCCGGCCACTTGCGTGCCGTCCGGAAAGCTGAGGGAGAGCTGCCGCGTTGCTTCGTCCCACGCGGGCCGGATCGTCATCATCGGCCCGTTCCGCTTGTTGTTGAAGAGCCGTCCGTCGGCGTCGACGAGCCAGAAGCGGCGATCGCCCTGCACACCGTCGGACCGGAGGTCGACGCTCTCCGGGTGGACGAGCCCGAGCGACTTCACGGGAGCGATCGAGATCCGGACGACGTGGGCCTCCACGGACCAACACTAGCCGCGCCTGCCACAGGCCAACCTAGCCGCCGTGGTCAAAAAACCTGGCCGGTCCCGGCGGCGCCGAGGTGGCACCATCCCCGAAGAGCAGGCGCGTGGGGGAGCGGCCCTCCTTCGCGCCAGCTCGAAATCGTTTGACCCAGATGGGTCATTCCGCCGTGCAGCGGTGTCATGTCAGTCGCTACCCGTGGGAAGGTTTCGCGTCGCGGGACGAGCGCCGAGGTGGGCCGCCACATCCGGCCGCTCGCCCGCGACAACGTCGGTGTGGGCTCAGCAGTTGCCCTGGTACTCCGCCGGCTTCGCCTTGTGCCAGCTGACAGTGTCGACCTTCAGCTGCTGGAACCACGGGTTCGGGACCGTGCGAGTCGCCTGGACCGTCGTCCGAACCGTGACGGTCTTCTTCTTCTTGGCGACCGTGACCGTCCGCTTGATCGTCTTCGGGACGAGGTACCGCTCCGTCACGGTCTCGGTGATCCCGAAGTATTTGACGGCGAGCCCGGCGACGAGCGGCAGCGCGGTGCAATCGGTGAGGCCCTCGTCCGCGATCCCGCGCTGGTGCACCGCCTCATGGGCGAGCGTGAAGATCGCGCTCGCGGCGTAGTAGGTCCCGACGCTCTGGCGCTCGTGGAGCGCCCACAGCGTCTCGCACTGCCGAGGCGAGACGAAGACGATGGGCGTGTCGGGGAACGTGAACCCGGTGACGAACGTCCCGTTGAGCCCGTCCTCCTCGAAGGACTTGATCCACGGATACCAGTCGTCCTCGCAGTAGACGGTCACGGGCTTGCCCGCCACGTCGGTCGCGATCTGGTCGAAGACCGGGTTGGACTGGTTCTCAGCGTTGGCGACGCCGGCGTGGATCGCGACCGCGAGCACGGCGAGAACGATCGACTTCCTCATCAGACCCCTTTGTGTCGTCGAGCCCTCCGAGAGCAGGACGCGGAGGGTTCTGTCGATTTCTATTGCTTTCTTTCGAAAGCTCACTATGAGTGGTCGGCGATCCTCACGCCAGAGCCAACTGCCGGCTCTGTGCGCAAATAACGCAACTGCGTCAGGCGCGTGGCGACCAGCGCCGGAAAAGGAAAGGGCCGAGCCGGCTGCGGCACCGTCTCGGCCCTTTGATCCCGCCCAAGTAGCCTGAGTCTAGCCCCAGAAGTCACGCCGTCCAGACCTTCGGTCAGTCGCGGAGCCCGTCGTGGGCGATGATCATCAGGCGATGGAGAGAAGACGCGCCACCGACCAGGACGTGCACGTGCTCGCGTGCGCCGAGTGCCCGCGCGTCAGCAGCGTCAACGCACGCGGCTGGAAGGCATTCCGGTCGGACGATCCCGAAGTGGACGAGCACCCGCGGCTCTCCTTCTACTGCCCGGAATGCGCGGAACGGGAGTTCGGCGCAAGCTGAGACAGGTGGGCGCGCCCCGAGGAGTGCGGCACCTCCCTCGAACACGACGTGACCACGAGCGCCGCGGGGACTTGGCGTCTCGGGCGGCAGGTCGCTGGGCGCGCCCGCTTCACGTTCGACCCCGGCGGTGACACCCCTGCGCGGCGGACAGCTCGCGAGGGTCGAAAACGGGGGCGGGCGCCGGCTCGGCGGCCCGGCCGACGCCTACCCCGCCGCGCGCAGCATGGCAGGTCGAACGCGGCGTGCTCCACCAACAATTGGCCAGACTTACGCGGCGGGCCGAACGTAGTGCGCCCGCGCCGAAGCGAGGATCTGGCTCGACCGTGTCGGCAGGTTCTGGCTCACCCACATCAGAATCGACTGTGCGAGCGGGACCTGATCGTGGCCGACCTCGCGCGAGACGAGGACGTACACCGTCGCCGCATGGTTCGGGCCGAGCACCTCGCGCAACGCGGAGTCCACCGCGCGGGCGAAGCGTGGGTAGTTCCGGGCAGGCAAGACGTGTGAGTGCTCGCGGCAGATGTGCGGCAGCGTCTCGAGCTGCGTCTGCGGATCGAAGATGTCGAGGCGATAGCCGCACAGGAGCGAGATCTGCTGCGCCCGGGCGACGTCGTTCCAGAGTCGCTCGAGCTCGTCGGCGATGTCCGCGTCGCCCCGACGACTGAGCACGTCGACCATCTCGCCGAACACGCGCGCCTGCACCCCTGGCCCACCCTGGACGCGGTCGAGCATGTCGGCCACGGCCCGCTCGAACTTCCCCCGGTCGAGCCCGTGAGGGCCGATGATCCCTGCCAGCGTCTCCTCCGCATCCGCCACGACGAGGAGGCCTGCGCTCTCGGTGTCCCGGAGCCCCCAGCCGCGCGCGTCGAGCCGCTCGGCGAACAGGCTCATGTGCTCCGGCGTGGCGACGAGCACCGCCGGCTGGTCGCGCTCGAACCCCGCCACGAGGTACGCGGCGACGGAGTCAGCGAGGTCAACGGCGTCCTCGTAGACCTGCACACCGTGGGAGTGGGTACAGGCGCCCTTGAGGAAGTCGCCCCAGGACTGTCGCATAGCCGGAGTGTAGTCCCGATTGCGGTGAACTTCCTCTTAACGCTGCGACCCCCGAAAAGGGGACTCCGCCCTCCCCGCTTCGGGGCACAGTGAGTCTGGGCGCGCCCTGCGACCGAGCCGCCCGAGCAACCCCCCGGTCCCCCGGAGGTGCTCGAGGTCAACGATCGCAACTTGTGGGAGTGCCGCAGCTCCTGCTGGGCGCGCCCGACTTCCTCTCTACGCGGGCAGCGGAACGGGCAGGGTCAGCTCGAAGGCCGCGCCGCGTGGCGCCGCCGGCCGCGTGGGTCAGTCGACCGAGGCGGCGCGGGCGTAGATCGCGGCGAGCGCGAGGATGATCAGCCCGTAGAGGATCTGGCGGACCGCCTGCGAGGCATTCAGGATCGTCAGCAGCGAGTCGAGCACGGTCAGGATCAGGGCGCCGAGGATCGTCCCCGCGTAGCCGCCGACGCCGCCGAAGATCGACGTGCCGCCGATCACGACCGCCGCCACCGACGGCAGCAGGAAGGGCGTGGCGATGCCGAGGTCGGCCGCGTCGTTGAAGCCGACGAGCAGGATGCCGGCGGCGGCGCTGAGCGTGCCGCAGAGCGCATAGACCGCGAGCAGCACCTGCCACGTCCGCACGCCGGCGAGCCGGCACGCGATCGCGTTGTCGCCGACCGCGTAGATCATGCGGCCGAAGCCGCTGTAGCGGAGGCCGAGGATGATCAGCGCCGAGATCGGCACCCAGACGAGGAGGCCGTACGGGATGTAGGTGAAGAAGCGCTCGGAGCCGAGCTTCTTGACCAGGTCCGGCGCCGGCGCGAGGAAGCGCTGCTGGGCGTAGATCGTGAGCGCGCCGAGCGTCACCGTGCTCACCCCGAGCGTCATGATCAGCGGGTTGACGCGGAAGATCGCGACGCCGATCCCGTTGACGATCCCGATCCCGAGGCCGGCGAGCAGGGCGACGCCGATCGCCTTCGCCGCGCCGTCGGTGGCGAAGCTCGAGATCATGAACGCGCCGGTCGTGGCGGTGGTGGCGACCGAGAGGTCGACGCCGCCGGTCAGCATCACGAGCGTCTGCCCGGCCGACATCAGGCCGAGGATGGCCGCGTAGAGGAAGGTCGTCGAGAGCTGCTTCGGCGTCAGGAAGGCCTCGCTCGACTGGACGCGGTTGACGATGTCGGTCGCGACGAAGAGCCCGATGAAGACGAGCGTCAGCACGACGACGGGGTTGTCGGCGAAGAGTCGCCGCGGGTCGAAGCGCGGCGTCGACGGCTCGGCGGCCTGCGGTGCCGAGCTCACAGATTCTTCCCCCGCTGGCGCAGCGCGAGGCCGCCGACCATGACGACGAGGACGATCAGCGTCCCCTGGATCACCTGCGCCCAGTTCTGGTCGACGCCCTTCAGGATCATGATCGACTTGACGAGCGTGAGGATGAACGCCGCTGCGATCGGCCCGATCAGGCCGCCGACGCCGCCGACGAGGGCGACGCCGCCGAGGACGACCGCGGCGACGCTGTTGAGCGTGTAGTACTGGCCGGAGAGGGCGTCGCCGATCCCGGACGTGGCCGTCAGGGCAAGCCCGCCCATCGCCGCGAAGGCGGAGCCGAGCGCGTAGGCGCCGATCCGCGTCCGCGCGACCGAGATTCCGGCGAGGAAGGACGCGTTCCGGCTCGAGCCGATCGCGTAGAGCGCGAGCCCGGGCCTGCGCCAGCGGATCGGCACCCAGACGATCAGCACGACGGCGGCGAGGATCACGAGCCCGGACGGGAGCCAGGGTGTCAGCGTGTAGCCGATCGCCAGCTTCGTGAACTCGAGCGGCGCGCCGCCGCCGGGGATCTGCATGACCGCGAGCGCGGCTCCGCCCCAGACGAACAGCATCGCCAGCGTGACGATGATGTCGGCGACCTTCGTCACCGTGATGATCACCCCGGTCAGCACGCCGGCGAGCGCGCCGCCGAGGATGAGGACGAACGAGAGCACGATCGCCTCGCGGAAGCTGACCGCCTGCCCCGTGGTCGCGTCGAACATGTACTTCGCCGAGACGACGTTGATCAGGCTCATCAGCGAGCCGATCGAGAGATCGATCCCGCCGGAAATGACCACGACCGCCTGCGCCATCGCGGCGAAGGCGAAGGGGAGCGCGTCGATCGCGAGCGACTGGACGTCGAAGGTCCCCCACTCCGGCCGGAATCGTCCGCCAGTAGAGGATCAGGGCGACGAGGAGGAGGTAGACGCCCACCGTCCAGCCGTGTCGGCGCGCGAGCCGCCGCCAGTGGATCCCCGTCCGCGCCGGCTCCGCGGCGACAGCGCTCATGCTGCGTCGCTCTCGAGCCCGTGCATCGCGCGCAGGAGCGTCGCCTCGTCGGCGCCGATCGGCGTCGAGCTCGGCGGTCACCTTGCCGCCGTAGAGGCAGACGGCGCGGTCGCAGACGAGCGGGATCTCGGCCAGCTCGCTCGTGAACAGGAGCACGGCGGCTCCGTCCGCCGCGAGCTGCCGCAGCAGCGCGTAGATCTGGCGCTTCGTGCCGACGTCGATGCCTCGGGTCGGGTCGAAGCAGAGCAGCGTCTGGAACCCGTTCGCGAGCCAGCGCGCGATCGTCACCTTCTGCTGGTTGCCGCCCGAGAGCCGGCGCACCTGCCGCTGGGCGCGCGTGTCGATCGAGAGTGCGTCGATCGCGCCCTGCACACGCCTGCGCTCCTCGCGCATGCCGACCGGCCCCCAGCGGCGCGCGCTGTTGAACCGCGGGGCGGCGATGTTCTCGGCGATCGAGCGCTGCGGCAGCAGCGCCTGCAGCCGGTCGGCCGGCACGAGGACGACGCCGGCGCGGATCGCGTCGTAGGGATGGCGCGCACGCAGCGGCTTCCCCTGGACGAGGATGTCGCCGCCGGTCTGGCGCTGCTGGCCGGAGAGCACGTCGAAGAGCTCGTCCTGGCCCTGCGCCTCGAGCGCCGCGATCCCGAGGATCTCGCCCGGACGGAGCTCGAACGACACGTCGGTGAGCGTCTCGCCGACCTGGAGCCCGCGCACCTCGAGCGCCGTCGGCCCGGCGGGGAGCTCGATCCGCTCCCGCTCCGGGGTCGCCTCGGCGACGCCGGCCGCACGCGCGACCTCCTCGCCGAGCATGAACTCGACGATCTTCTCCTCGCCGCCCTCCTGCGGGATCGAGCGTGCCGACGTCGCCGCCGTCGCGCAGCACGGTCGCGCGGTCGCAGTGGGCGATCACCTCACGCAGGCGGTGGGTGATGAAGAGCGCCGAGCGGCCGCTCTCCTTCTGGCGGCGCATCACGTCGAAGACGCGCTCGGCGAGGTCGGCGGGCAGCGCCGCCGTGATCTCGTCGAGGATCAGGAGCTGCGGGTCCCGGGCGAGCGCGCGCGCAAGATCGATCATGCGCAGCAGCGGCAGCGGCACGTCGTACGCCTGCTCGTCGAAGTCGATGTCGAGGTCGAGGTCGCGCAGGTGCCGGCGGACCGCGGCGACGGGCGTTCTCGTCAGGCGCAGGTTCTGCGCGACGGTCAGGTCCGGCACGAGGGCGGGATCCTGGAAGACCGGCGCCAGCCCGATCCGCGCCGCCTGCGCCGGCGACGAGACGCTGCTCGCCTGGCCGTTGACGAGGATCGTGCCGCCGTCCGGCCGGATCACGCCGGTGAGCACCTTGACGAGCGTGCTCTTGCCGGCGCCGTTCGCACCGAGCAGGGCGTGCACCTCCCCGGGCTCGACGACCAGCGTCGCCGACCGCAGCGCGACGACCGGGCCGTAGCGCTTCGACACCTCGCGTGCGGTCAGGAGGCTCATGCGTGGGTGAGGGAGAGAGCGCCGGGCGGCGCTCCCTCCCTCTTCGCCCCAGGGGCTACGGCCCCTTGCAGCCCGTGAGCTGGGCCGCGGTGTACGTCGTCCACGGCTTGATGAACAGCTGCGAGCTGTACGTCGGCGGCCGCTTCGGCGAGTAGTACGACTTGATCGTCTTCGCCGAGGTCTTCATGTCCCAGACCTCGGGGGTCAGCTTCGTCCACTTCTTGACGGTCCCACCACCCAGCACCTTGATCGCGACCGCGGCACCGACGCCGCCGATCGTGGCCGGGTTCGTCACAGCCGAGCCCTTGAACTTCGGGTTCAGGTTGATCAGCTGCTTGAGGAACTCGTTGTTGTCTGCGCCCACGACGGGAACGTACGGCTTGCCGGCCGTCTTGAACGCATTCACGATCGTGTAGTCGATCCCGGACGTCCAGACGCCGTCGACCTTCACGCCCGAGTTGAGGATGTCGAGCATCTGCTTGCCACCCGGTGCGAACGACCACTGGGTGAACGTCTGCTTGACGACCTTGATCCCCGGATACTTCTTCAGCGCCTGCTGGAAGCCCTTGTGCCGGTCGGTGTCGGCCGGGACGCCGGCGATGCCGCGCATCTCGACGACGTTGCCCTTCCCGCCGAGCTGCTTGAACAGCCACATGGCGCCGAGGCGGCCGTACGCGACCTGGTCGTTCGTCACGTTGTAGGCCTGCGGTGCCGTGATCCGCTGGTCGACCGACACGATCTTCACCCCGCGCGCGGCCGCCTGAGCGACGACCGGGTTGAGCGCGCTCGCGCTCGACGGGTTGATGATGATCGCGTTCGCGCCGGCCGAGATCAGGTTGCGGATGTCGGCGATCTGCTCCGCCGGGCCGCCGTTGCGGTTGGCGACGATCACCTTCGAGACCTTGCCGCTCGAAAGCGCCTGGGCCTTGACCGCGCAGATCATCTCCTCACGCCAGCCGTTGCCGACGAGCGTGTTGCTCACGCCGAGCACCCACTTTTGGCTGCCCACCGGCTTGGCGCTGGCTGTACCGACGATGCCCATGACCGCGACGAGCGTCACGATCAGGAGTGCTGCGAGCGGCGCGCCTACGCGGCCGCGAACCCTGCCTTGCGTCATGCGATTCCTCCCTCTCCTGGAGACTCCAGGGACGAGTCTACGACCCTCGAGACGCGTCGAACAATCGGCGCTCGTGCCATCGCGGCGACCCTACAGCCTCTTTTGTCGAAATTCAAGAGAAGTCTTGTCGATTGCTACAGATGTGCCTACACTCGGAGCCGAAGTGGCCACACAGGCCCGCATCGCGCTCGAGCCGGACGGCCTCGTCGCCGTCCTCGACCACGTGCGCGCGCACGGCGCGTCGTCCCGCGCCGAGCTCGCGCAGGCGACCGGGCTCGGGCGCTCCGTCCTGACGCAGCGGGTCGACGCGCTGCTCGACCACGGGCTGCTGGCGGAGGACGGCGTCGGCGTCTCGACCGGCGGCCGCGCGCCCCGGCTGCTCCGCTTCCGCGCCGACGCGGGCTACCTGCTCGTCGCCGACCTCGGCGCGACGAGCACGGACGTCGCGCTCGCCGACCTCGCCGGCGAGATCCTCGTGCACCGGCAGGAGGCATCGGACATCTCCACCGGCCCCGACGCGGTGCTCGCGCGCGTCGAGGAGCTCTTCGACGAGATCGTCGACGAGGCCGACGTCACCGGCTCGCTCTGGGGCATCGGCATCGGCGTCCCCGGGCCGGTCGAGTTCGAGTCGGGCCGGCCGGTCTCGCCGCCGATCATGCCGGGCTGGGACGGCTATGCCGTGCGCGAGCGCTTCGCCGAGCGGGGCGTGCCCGTGTGGGTCGACAACGACGTCAACGTGATGGCGCTCGGCGAGCTGACGGCCGGCTGCGGCCGCGGCGCCGACGACTTCGTCTTCGTCAAGATCGGCACCGGGATCGGCGCCGGGATCGTGGTCGACGGCCGGATCCACCGCGGCGCCAAGGGCTCGGCCGGCGACGTCGGCCACATCCACGTCCAGGCCGGCCGTGAGGTCACCTGCCGCTGCGGGATGAGCGGCTGCCTGGAGGCATTCGCCGGCGGTGCCGCGCTCGCGCGCGACGCAGAAGCCGCGGCGCGCGAAGGCCGCAGCGAGATCCTGCGTGGGCTGCTCGACGAGAAGGGCTTCCTCGACGCCGCCGACGTCGCCGTCGCCTCGAAGCACGGCGACCCCGTCAGCATCGAGCTGATCACCGAGGCGGGACGCCTGATCGGGCAGATGCTGACCGGGATCGTCAACTTCTTCAATCCCTCGCTGATCGTGATCGGCGGCGGCGTCGCCGGGCGCGGGCGACCTGCTCCTGGCGACGATCCGCCAGGCGATCTACCGGCGGTCGCTGCCGCTCGCGACGCGCGACCTGACCGTCCGGCGCTCGGCTCTCGACGACCGAGCCGGCGTGATCGGCGCGGCGACGATGGCCGCGAACGAGCTCTTCGCCCGCGAGTACCTACCCCGCTGGCTCGCCGCCGGCAGCCCCGCCGGACACGCGTAGCGCGGCGCCCGCGCGGCGGGCGTGCTCGGCGTAGGCGGCGTCGAAGAGGCGCTTCGACTCCTCGGCGCCGACGAGCGCCGGGCTGGTCAGCACCGGCGGCAGCGCGCCGCGTTCCAGCAGCAGCGCCGCGGTCTGCACCTTGATCTCGTTGACGAGCGCGACGGCCGCGATCGTCGACCCGGGGCCGACCGGCGTCTCGAGCCCGTCGAGCTCGACGAGCGCATCTCCGACCGGCGTGCAGAGGTCGAGGACGACGTCCGCATGGTCACGGAGACGCGGCCCCTCCCCCACCTCGGCCTGGGCGAGCGACGTCACCGCGACGACCGTCAGTCCCCGTGCCTTCGCTCCCTGCGCGATCTCGATCGGGACGGCGGTGCCGCCGCCGGCGCTGAAGACGATCATCACGTCGGGCGGCCCGAGCTCGAAGTTGGAGAGGATCGCCTCGGCGAGCCCCTCGACGCGCTCGATGAACATCGCCTGCCGCTGGCCGTTCGCGCCGACGACCTGCGTGTGGAAGGTCATCGAGAGCTCGACGATCGGGTGGAAGCCGGGATACGAGCCGTAGCGCGGGAACATCTCCTCGACCGGGATCCGCGAGTGGCCGGTGCCGAAGAGGTGGACGAGACCGCCGCTCGCGATCGCGTCGGCGCAGAGCAGTGAGACCTCGGCGACGGCCGCGCTCTGGCTCTCGAGCCGCTCCAGCAGGTCTTTGGCGGCTGCGAGGTACCGCGTAGGCTCCGTGCTCACGTCGTCGTCGAACGGGGAGGAAGCTGCACGGTGGTCGGCCACAGGGTGAGCATGCTCGGCACGGGTCTCATCGGTCTCTTCTACACGAGAACGCTGCACGGGCAGCGCAACCGCGACCGGGTCCACGTCGTCTACTCCCGCTCCGAGGAGCGTGCGCAGGCGTTCTGCGCCGACAACGACGTGCCGGAGTGGACGACCGACCTCGAGCAGGCGATCGCGCATCCCGAGACGGACACGGTCGTGATCGGGCTGCCGAACCAGCTGCACGAGGAGGCCGTCGAGCTCTGCGCGAAGCACGGCAAGGCCGTCCTCTGCACGAAGCCGCTCGCCCGCACGGCCGAGGAGGCGAAGCGGATGCTCGACACGATCGAGCGCGCGGGCGTCTTCGGCGGCTACCTCGAGGACCTCGTCTACACGCCGAAGACGCTGAAGGCGGTCGCGTCCGTGCAGGCGGGCCAGATCGGCGACGTCCTCTGGGCGCGCTCCCGCGAGACGCATCCAGGCCCGCACAGCGCCTGGTTCTGGGACGCGGCGCAGGCGGGCGGCGGGCCGATCGTCGACCTCGGCTGCCACTGCATCGAGATCATCCGCTCGTACATGGGCAAGGAGAACCGGCCCGTCGAGGTGATGTGCTGGACGGACACGCTCGTCCACCCGATCGAGGCCGAGGACAACGCGATCGCGCTGATCCGCTTCGAGAGCGGCGCGATGGGCCAGTTCGAGGTCAGCTGGACCTTCCGCGGCGGCATGGACCTGCGCGACGAGGTCGCCGGCACGGAAGGGACGATCTGGACGAACCACTTCCTCCGCACCGGCTTCGAGGTCTTCACGTCGGGCGCCGGCGAGGGCTACGTCGCCGAGAAGGCGGAGAGCGCGAGCGGCTGGCTCTTCCCGGTCGGCGACGAGGTGGCCGAGCTGGGCTACGTCGACATGTTCACGGACATGTTCGACGCGATCGACGAGGGCCGCGCGCCGCGGGAGACCTTCTACGACGGCTACGTCGTCAACGCGATCATCGACGCCTGCTACCGCTCCGCCGAGAGCAGGCAGTGGGAGCCGTGCAGCTCGAGGACTGGCGCGGCGCCGGCGTGCCCCGGATCGCGCGTGCCCGCCGCGAGCACGACGGCAAGACGGTGATCAAGGAGGAGAAGATGCCGGACGGCCGCTCGAAGCTGATCCTCAAGGACGAGGCGACCGGCGAGTTCGTCGACGTCGTCAGCTGACGGAACGCCGCGGTTGTCGATTCCGACGCTCGCCGTTCGTCGTACCGATGAGTTTCACGTCGCCGCGCCGTCTGAACCGTGACCGGCGTATGCCGTCGCTACCGGAGGTGAATCCATGTCGAAGACGCTCGTGATGGTCGGGACCCGCAAGGGCTGCTTCCTCCTCGAGAGCAACGAACGGCGGCAGGAATGGGAGCTGCGTGGCCCGTTCTGCGAAGGATGGCCGATCTACCATGCCGTCCACGACGCCGACACCGGCGCGATCTACGCGGCCGGGGCGAGCGAATGGCACGGAGCGAGCATCTGGCGCAGCCTCGACCGCGGCGAGACGTGGACGCAGTCGAGCGAGGGCCTCGAGTACGGCGACTCCGGGCTCAAGCTCTCGAAGGTCTCGGGCCTCACAGCGGCTCACGGGCGACTCTTCGCCGGCGCGGAGATGCCCGGCGTCTTCGAGAGCGGTGACGGCGGCCAGACCTGGAAGGTGCTGAGCACCCTCGAGGGCCAGCCGGGCAGCGAGTCGTGGAACGACCCGGCGAACCAGCCACCTGGACACCTCGGCGTGCCTGCGATCCTCCCGCACCCCGAAGATCCGGCCCGCTACTGGGCGATCGTCCAGGGCATCGGCATCTTCGAGACCACGGACGACGGCACGTCGTGGACGCCCCGCAACAAGGGGCTGCGCGCAGACTGGCCGCTCGAGAACCCCGAGGTCGGCTACTGCGTTCACAAGCTTGTGATGTCGCCGGTCGACAACGACCGGCTCTACCAGCAGAACCACGTCGGCATGCACCGCAGCGACGACGCAGGCCTGTCGTGGACGGAGATCTCGGATGGCCTTCCGACCGAGTTCGGATTCGCGGCCGGCGCACACCCGCACGACCGCGACACGTTCTACGTGATCCCGCTCGATCCCGGCCACGGGCGCTGCATGCCCGACGGGAGCGCGGCCGTCTGGCGTACGCCTGACGCGGGCGCGACGTGGCAGCGGCTCGATGACGGGCTGCCGCAGCAGGACGCTTACGTCGGCGTCCTTCGCGAAGGCATGGCGATCGACAGGCACGAAGTGCCGGGCGTGTACTTCGGCACGAGCACGGGACAGCTGTTCGCGAGCGCCGACGAGGGCCAGAGCTGGCGTGAGATCGCGAGCTACCTGCCGGGCATCGCGTCCGTCGAGGTTGCGATCGTCGACTAGCCATGGCCGAGCTCTACCTGCCTTCGACGCTGCGGCCGCTCTTCGCGGGGCTTCCGCGCCACCTCGAGCTCGACGCCGACACCGTCGACGCGGCGCTCGATTGCCTCGACGAGCGGTGGCCCGGCCTGCGCGACCGCCTGTGCGAGCCCGGCCCGGAGCTGCGCCGGCACATTCACGTCTACGTCGACCGGGAGCGCGCGACGCTCGACACTGCGCTCGAGCCGCGCTCCCGGGTCGACGTGATCGCCGCCATCAGCGGCGGGTGACCCGGGCGACCCGCGCCGCTTTGGGCAGCGGGCCGGGCATCTCGTACGATGGCCGCGGAGATGCCACGTGGCGAAGTCTGATCCGATCGCCGAGATCATCGGGGACTATCGAGCGTTCGCGGCGATGCAGCGCGACCGTCTTTCTGCCCGCGGCATCGACATCTCACCGTACGCACTCAGCCACCTCGCCGTCCGCGTCGCCGATTGGGACCTGTACGTCCATCAGCGGACGCTTCTCGAGCGCCACGCGAGGGCGAACCGCGAGAGCTTCTGGAACGGGCGTCCGATCTCCTTGATCGTGCTCGCCGAGCCGCTCGATGTCCTCGATGGGACTCCGGTCTCGCGCATCGAGCTCATCCCGCCCGTTCACCAGCGCGTCTACCGGATGGGCCTCGAGCACCTCGGCGTCGTCGTCGGCGAGGAGGTCGACGAGTTCTCGCGAGTGCATCGGGCCGTGCTGACCGGGCAGCAGTTCCAGAGTCCCGACATCGAGCCGGTCTACATCCTGTTCGAGGACTTCACCCACGTGAAGTTCTACCGGCGCTCCTTCTTCGACGTCGTCGAAGACGAGGTAGGCCGCTTCGACGGCTTCAGCCACGTCGACGACTGGGTGCCGCAGCGTCTCGTCACCGCCACCGGCCCGAACCCGCTGCCGCGGTGACCTAGCCTGAGGACAGCTCCTTGGACGCGGACAGAAGGTCGTAGGATCGTGTCGCGATGGGCCGCTTGTTCACGAGCTTTGACGAGGCGTGGGCGTTCTTCCTCGGGCGGACTGAGGCGTTGGAGCGGTTCTACGGCCAGTTCCCAGACGATGAAGAGTTCGTTGCCGAGGGATGGGTCGTCGAGCCGCCGCGGGAGATCAAACACGCTGCCCTGAACCTCCAAGGCGTCTTCGCGGGCCTTGACTGGCTGGTACCGGTCCCGAAGCACTTCTTGCACGTCTGGGTTGGCGGCACCGGAGTAGCGACAAAGCCGGAGGAGCTGCGCAACAGCAGCAGCTTCGAGGCCGTCTACCGGCGCATCAACTGCTTCCACTCCGCGGTCGTGGTTGAGGTGGAGGCTCCGCCTCTCCGGACGTTCGTTGCGGGCACCGAAGCCGATACGGCCACGTTCCTTCCTCACATGACGATCGGCGTCACGAGAGAGGAGCACGATCCAGAGGATCTGCGCCGCGCGCTTGTACCGGTACGCAACGTCGAGCTGGGTGTCTCTGAGGTCACCGAGCTGAACCGGATTCGCTTTCCCGCCGGTCAGACAACCTTGCTCCGTCCGTGGAGCATCGTCGAAACGGTGTCGCTCCAAACAGAGCTGCTCTGAGGCCAACGATCGAGCAATCCCGACTGATCCGCTGCCTGGGCCAGTGTTCGTGGATGACGCCTGAGGCTAGGCGGGTTCCTCTCTAGGCGTCGTGCTGGCGGAGGAACTCCGCCGACTTGGGCGGACCTTGCGTAAACCCGGCTTCCTGGAAGATCGCCGGGACCTCCGGGTCCGAGGTGAAGTTCTGCCAGCCCGCCTCGTCCCAGTCGAAGATCGCCCAAACCCGGTCGCTCTCATTTGGATCCCGAAAGACGTGCGACCCCCTGCAACCGTGCTGCTTTCGCTTCTCGGCGCCCTTGGTTGAGAAGGTATTCCAGAAGCGGTCGAAATCCCCGATCTTCGCCGTTGCCAGGACCATTGTCTCCTCCTCAGTCGGGACGTGTTGTTGCGCCACTCACCCTACGCCATCCAGGAGCACGCTCCCGACAGTCGCCGCGCAGCGGTCGACGACGACTTCGCGCTCATCGTCGCTGCGCGTGACGCCTGAGCGCCGACGCCCTCAGTCGCCCTCACTGGCGGGCGGTTCGACGACCGACCTGACGCTGCGCAGCGCGTGTAGCGGTCGGCCGACCCAGCCGCTGCCACGCTTGGAGCAGCCAGATCTCGCCTGGGCCAGTGTTCGGGAATGTCCCCTGAATATCGGTAGCCAGCCCCGACGGAGTACGCTGGGAAGCCCGACAGAGGAGACCTCGATGGCAGTCGCATACCTGCAGGAGTTCAAGATCGTGGACGGCGACACCAGCACCACCAACTATGACGGTGTTGTCGAGAAAATGAAGCTCACCACCGCTCCCGACGGACTCATTGTTCATACAGCCGGGTTCGATCACGACGCCGGGGTCTTCCGGATCCTCGACGTCTGGGAGACCCGCGAGCAGGGCGACCGCTTCATCGGCGAGCAGCTCCAACCAGTCCTCGACGAGATCATGGCCGCCCACCCCGACCCGGAAAGCCTCACCCCGCCCGACCGCGAGACCTGGTACGAGCTTCACGACACCATGAGCTGACACGCGGCGCGTCGCGACCCAATCCGTCGCGTGGGCCAGCGTTCGGGGATGACGCCTGAAGGTGGCGTGCCGCTGGTCAGCTACGAGTTTGGCTCGACCACCTTCGCAACGACCCAGCGGTGCTTGCCGATCTTGCGGTCGCGGACGAATCCGAGGCTGTCGTACGTCGAGAGAGCGCCGTGATAGAGAAAGCCCGCAGGAACGGAGCCTGCATCCTCTGGATAACCCTCCACCCTCCCGCCGCCGAGATCCGCGATCAGGTCGAGCGCACCTGCGAGCGCCGCAGTGGCGACACCGTGACGGCGGTGGCCCTTGCCGACGAAGTTGCACGCGATTCTCCAGTCCGGCAAGACCGTGAGGTCTTTCTCGTACGCGGCGCGGTTCTTGATCCTCGGCACCTCGCCGGGCACGCCGAATTGGCACCAGCCCAGGCAGTTTTCCCCATCGAACACGAGGGCTGCATGAGCCGTGCCTGCCCGGACGCGAGCCAGCTTCCGCTCGCGCTTGGGGGGCTCTGTGCCTCTAGCGTCTTCGTGGAACCCCATGCACCAGCAGCCCCCGAAGACCCCGTTGTTGTCCTCCACCAGCGCGGCGAACGCAGGCCACGTCGACTCGTCAAGGGCTCTGACGATGTACTCGGGCACGACGGCGGAGCGTAACCGATCCGGGCTCGCCCTTAACCAGCGGCACGGTCAAGCGGATGGAAGCGTGAGGGCAGTCGCCTGCGCGAGTGTTCGGGAATGTCACCCGAGCGACTCAGACGAGAAGGCCGGGGCGTACTGAAACCGTCCTGCCACAGACCCCGTGTGCGCGGTCAGGGGTCGGACTTGGAAGGCATCTCCCCATTCCCGCTCCGGAGGTATCACGCCCAACGCCTGCGCCGGACGGAACCCGAAGCGGCTGTAGTACTCCGGCGCGCCGAGGAGAACGATCAACGGCACGTCCGCGCCATCAGCACCGGCGAGAAGCGCGTCCATCAGGGCGCTCCCGATGCCGTTGCCTTGAAGATCCGGAAGGACGCCAATCGGCCCCACGGCAACAACTGGGTCGGCGGCGACGGTCGCCTGGCTCGCCGTAACGTGCGCGACCACGCCATCGTCGGTTAGTGCCGTGAACGAGAACTCGGGAATGACGTCGCCCGCCTCCCACAGCGCCTCGAACAGACCGACCTCGGGTGGGACCGACCCAGTGTCCTGCGGCGGCCGAAACCGCGGCCGGCGAAAAGCCTCCTCGTAGACGTGCCGAATCGCCTCGTAATCGTTGTCCTGCTGCGCCCGAACGATCACCGGTGCATCCTGGCATGGGACGCACTCCCTCGCGTGGGCCAGTGGTCGGGAATGACGCCTGAGCAAGCGCCGACGCGAGAGCTCAGACGTAGCGCTCGGACGGTGGGCCGACGATCTCCATCGCGTGCGTCGCGGCGATATCGGCCAGGTCAAGAACGCTTAGAGCTTTCTTACGTTTCTCTGGTTCGATGCGATTCCGATGACCTGGATCAGGCGACTGCTCGCAGGCGGGAGCACCGGGAACGAGCATCTAACGGCTGCCGTGGCAGCGGTATTGCTCTTGCTGCTCGCGGTGGAGGGAGCAACGCTGCTGCGACTGCAACCACTGCTCACCGTCCACGCCTTCGTCGGGATGCTGCTGATCCCCGTGGTCGCACTGAAGTTCGCGAGCACGGGTTGGCGCATGCTCCGCTACTACGGCGGTGGGGCCGAGTACGTCGGTGAAGGCCCCCCACCTCTGTTACTGCGGGCGCTCGTCGCGCCGGTGCTGATCGTCTCGACGATCGTGCTGCTCGCGACCGGTACCGCACTACTCGCTCTCGATCAGACCGAAGGGACTCTTGTCGGCCTGCACAAGGCGAGCTTCATCGTCTGGTTCGGGGCAGCTGCGGTCCACGTACTGGCGCACGTCTGGAAGCTGCCTCGCCGCTTGCGAAATCGAGCTGAGGGGCTTGGCCTCCGGATAGTTCTCGTCGTAGGTGCCGTGGCAGCTGGACTTGTTCTCGCCGTCGCGACGCTTCCGGCGGCTGACCAGCTACAGGACCGCGCGTCAGCTCACGTCCACCTCGACGAAGACTAGGCGCAGCTCATGGACGTGGCCGTTCACGTGGGCCAGTGTTCGGGAATGACGCCTGACGGCTACCGCGAACGCCTCTAGCCCCAAGGCAGCCGTGACCAGTACGACGGCCGCCGTCGCCGGAACCTCTCGGCCGTCGCATATACCTGCTCCGGATCGGATGTCTCCTGCTCCACACTCGCGCCGTAGCGTGCTGCGAGGTCTGACACCGGATACCGCACTTCCGGACTTACGCGCGCGCCAACCATCAGGACCACACACGGGGCATTGCCAGCTCCCACGAAGGCATGCTCCGTCCAGGGAGGTGAATGAAAGAAGTCCCAGGCTCGGAGGACTCGCTCCTCGCCCTCGACGAGCAGCCTGCACTCACCGGCCAGAACGAGGAAGGCCTCCTGATTCGCCTCGGCGTGGTAGACGCTGCTCTGGCCGGGCTCGAGGACGGTCACATTGATTCCGAACTGTGCGAACTCGATCGCTGACTCGCCGTACTCGTTGGCGAACCAACACGCCGCGCCCCTCGTCTCCGACGAGAACCACTCGGCATCGCGCACGTTGACGACAAACCAACCCTCCGTGACGGGGGCAAGCCCGGAGCCAGCGTCCTCAAGCCTCGCTTCGTTCACGCAGCAGATTCTCGCAGTCCAAGCGACGGCTATCTCGTCTGCGCCAGTGTTCGGGAATGTCCCCTGAGCGAGTCCTCGCGACTCCGGTCAAACGACCGGCACGAGGACGTCGATGAGATCGTGACGGCGGTAGTACTCCAAGGTCGGGCGTGTGTGATCGGCGTCGGCCCGCTGCGCGAGGCGCTCCGCAGTCGGCCCGATCTTCGCGTAGACACCGGGAGGCTCGCCGTGGAGACGGACACACGCGTAACGCCCGCCGGGGAGCGTCCCACGCTCCGCGCCAAAATCGGACGGATCATCTCCCGGTCGAAGTACAGCGCAGACGCTGTAGCTGGCCGTCACCGGGTCGAACGCTCCGTAGAACTTGCGTCCGCGGAGACCGACCGCAGCTTCGAACGATGCCCACGCACGCTGGATCTCCGACAGCTCGTCTGCGACTCGCACGAGCATGACGTCGGTCGGCTCACGCACAACGATGTGTTCTGCGCTCACGCTGTTGACCGTACAGCCTGTTGCGGTGATCGCCAACGCGCAATAACCACAGCGTGGGCCAGTGTTCGGGAATGACGCCTGAGCGGGACAGGCTGCTGCGTCGAGGTTGCCATGTCGACGGCAAGATGTCCGCCTATGGGCGACGCCGCCGCGACGGGTGCACGGGAGACGCTGAAGCAACTGACGTCTGCGATAGTCAGTCACTTCGGCTCAGATCTGCATGGGCTGTACCTGTTCGGTTCGCTTGCCGCAGGCGCGTTCTACCCCGGCAAGAGCGACCTTGACCTGATGGCGATCGTCGCGGCCGAGGTCGAAGAGGGGCAGCAGCTTGAGTCACTGAGAAGTCTCCACGACGCCTTCGTGTCCGAGCGGCCTGCCTGGGTCGAGCGCGTTGAGGTCGCATACGTGGATCGCGGGGTGCTGCGAACGTTCGGTGATCGCCCGAGCGGCCGCATCGCCGTGATCAACCCCGGCGAGCCGCTTCAGATACGGGACGTAGGCTTTGACTCGACCCTCGACTGGCACAGCGTGACCACACAGGGCGAGACAATTCTCGGTCCTCCACCGCTTGATCTCGGCCCGACGGTCAGCCCCGGTGCCTACAGGCACGCTGTGGAAGCCCTGCTGAGCGAGTGGCCGAGCAGAGTTCGTGCGCCGTGGGTCGCCTACGTTCCCGCGCACCAGGGCTACGTGGTGATGACGCTCTGCCGCGCCCTTTACGCTCTTGCAACAGGCGAGCAGACGACAAAGGACGAGGCGGCGGCCTGGGCCGCAGCCAGATACCCAGAGTGGTCGAGCTACATCAACGAAGCCCGAGCGACCTACCGCGCCGATGTGCATTATCAACGAAGCCCGAGCGACCTACCGCGCCGATGTGCATGACCAGCATTCCGCCCTCATCTCATTCACCGATCACGCGGTGGCAGAGGCTGACGGCCTGATCCGATAACAAGGCATCCGCGGCCTGCGCGACCGTGCTCTCACCTGACGTCGTCAGCCAGTCGTCAATCCAGCCACCGCTCGCGGCTCGGCATGCACCGCGTCACGCCCGCGTAGGCGTCGAGCGTGTCCTCGCTCTCGACGTGGGGTAGGCGGAGGACGCTGAGGTACTGGGCGACGTCGTTGAGATCCCATGCCAGCCGGAAGAACGCCACCGCGTCGGGGTCGACCTCGTGGCCGCTGAGAGCGGTGTAGGCGGCGAGGTCGCCGGGCTCGTCCGCGAGCCACCAGAGGTCGCGCTCGCGAGGGCCGAGCGCGACGGTGTCCCAGTCGACGAGGACGTGACCCTCGTCGGTGCGCAGCACGTTCCCCGCGTGCGGCTCGCCGTGCGTGACCACCATCGCGGCCCCGCGCTGCTCGACCGCGGCGGCGAGACGGTCGGCCAGCGCGAGGAACGCGGGCACGTCGTCGGCGTGGCTCGAGAACGCCTGCCGCGCCGGCTCGGAGAGCGGCCCGCCCGACCAGGTCTCGTTCACGTCTCGGAGCGCCGCCTCGAGCACGCCGCGGCCGGTCAGCTCGAGGCCGACGGTGCGCACGGAGCCGACGGGCGTCGCATGGTGCAAGCTCGGCGAGCATCGAGACGACAGCGGCACGCGCGCCGGGCTCGTACGGGCCCCAGCGGCCGCCCTCGCCGTCCACGAAGGGGAAGACCGCGACCGTGTGGCGCTCTCCGATCCGCCGCAACGACTCGCCGCCGCCATTCGGGATCGGCGCGACGACGAATTCGAGCCCGGCCTGCCGGAGCGCGACGGCGGTGTCGAAGGCGCGGCCGAGCGCGTCGCGGGCGGCGTCGCGCGTCTCCCCGAGCCACGCCTTGTGGTCGAGGTCGTCGACGGTGACGAACCGGCGCGCGCCCGACGGCATCCGACGCGATCCAGTGATAGCTCCCGGCGCCGACGGCCGCATACTCGATCGCGTCGGCCTTGAACGCCCAGCCGGCGGCCAGAGCCCCGACCACGGCGTCTGTCTCGATGTCGTTCGGGAGATCCCTCACGCTCAGACGATCAGCGGGCGGAGCGCGTTCCGCGCCAGCAGGAACCCGCGCTTGACGAGCTCCTCGTCGCCCTCGAAGCGCCGGTCCTCGTGCTCGATCGAGATCCAGCGGTCGTAGCCGACGGCGTAGAGCGCCGAGACGAAGCGCGACCAGTCCACCTCCCCCAGCCCGGGCAGCCGCGGCACCTGCCAGCCCATCCCGGCGGAGAAGGTGCCGTGCCGGTAGAGGCCGTCGCGGCGCACCTCGAGGTCCTTGGCGTGGACGTGGAAGATCCGGTCGGCGAAGTCGTAGACGGCGCGCTCGTAGTCGATCATCAGCCAGACGAGGTGCGAGGGATCGAGGTTGAGCCCGAAGCCCTCGTCCGGGATCGCCTCGAACATCTGCTCCCAGATCGCGGGCGACCAGGCGAGGTTGTTGCCGCCGGGCCACTCGTCCTCGCTGAAGATCATCGGGCAGTTCTCGATCGCGATCTTCACGCCCTGGCCGCTCGCGTGGCTGACGAGATCGGGCCAGATCCGGCGGAAGCGCTCCAGGTTCTCCGTCAGTGGCCGGTCCTTGTCGTTGCCGACGAAGGTGCCGACGACCTCGACGCCGAGCGCGGCCGCGGCGTCGACGACCTTGCGCAGGTGGCCGTTGACCTCCTCGCGGTGCGCGTCGTCCGGATGGAGGTTGTTCGGGTAGTACGCGAGCGAGGAGATCTCGAGCCCGTGCCGGTCGAGGATGTCGCGCACCTCGCCCGGATCGAAGGAGTCGACGTCGATGTGGGTGACGCCCGCGTAGCGCCGCCGCTCTCCTCCGCCGCCGGGCCAGCACGCGACCTCGAGCGACTCGAAGCCCTCGCTGGACGCCCAGGCTGCGACCTGGTCGAGTGAGAGGTCGGGCAGCGCGGCGGTGAGGAAGCCGAGCTTCACCGTGCCACCTCGATCCAGCGCTCCTCGGCCGCCGAGCGGGCGATCGCCTCGCCGAGGAGGATCTCCTCGTGCCCGTCGGCGAAGGTCGGGAAGTCGGGCTCTGCCGGCATGCGTCCCTCCTCGACGGCCGCATAGACCGCCCTGTAGAGCTGCTTGAACGTGTCGGGGAATCCCTCCGCGTGGCCACCGGGGTAGTCGGTGAACGCCGCGGCGCTCGGGTCGAGCTGGCTCGGGTCGCGGAGGAAGAGCTCGTTCGGCCGGTCGCGGTGCCCGAGCCAGAGCTCCTCCGGCCGCTCCGACGACCATGCCAGCGAGCCTTCGGCGCCGTCGAGCTCGAAGACGAGGCAGTTCTTCCGGCCGGCGGCGAGCTGCGAGATCGTGACGTTGCCGCGCGAGCCGTCCTCGTAGCGCAGCAGGACGTGCGCCATGTCCTCCGACTCGATCGCACGGTCGACGCGCTCGACGTCCGTCCTGGTCGCCCGCGAACGTCTCCACCGGCCCGGTCGGGACCCGCCGTGTCGTGTGCACGGTGTGCAGGTCGGCGAAGACGGACGCGATCCGCTTGCCGCTGACGAAGCTCGTCAGGTCGAGCCAGTGCGTGCCGATGTCGGCGACCGCGCGCAACGCGCCGCCCTGGCCGGGGTCGAGCCGCCAGTTCCAGTCGGTCGGCTTCAGCAGCCAGTCCTGGACGTAGACGCCGTGGACGCCGTGGACGGCGCCGATGTCGCCGCGGCGGACGCGCGCGCGCGCATCCCGGCAGAGCGCATAGAAGCGGATGTTGTAGTTCGTGCAGTGGACGAGCCCGCTGTCCTCGGCGAGCCGGAGCAGCTCGCCCGACTCCGCGGAGGTGAGCGCGAGCGGCTTCTCGCAGACGACGTGCTTGCCGGCGGCGAGCACCGCCTTCACCTGCGGGTAGTGGAGATGGTTCGGCGTCGTCAGGTGGACGACGCGGACGCGGTCGTCGTCGAGCATCGACTCGAAGCTGTCGTACGGCTCGGGTAGGCCGGGCTTCTGGCGCGCGCGGCCGGGCGACGAGCCGACGACGCCGGTCACGTTGACGCCGAGCCGCCGCAGCGCCTCCACGTGGACGACCCCGATGAACCCCGTGCCGACGACGGCTGCCCCGATCCCGCTCATCCCTTCGTCGAATCTAACCCGCGTGAGAGGATCGATGCGCCGTGCAGCTCTCAGGGAAGGTTGCAGTCGTCACCGGCTCGGCCGGCGGGATCGGCGGCGCCGTCGCGACGGCGTTCGCCGACGCGGGCGCCGAGGTGATCGGGCTCGACCGTGACGAGGCCGACCTGACCCAGCCCGAGGAGGTCGAGTCGTTCTTCGCCGCCCTCGACCGGCTCGACGTGCTCTTCAACGGCGCCGGCATCAGCGGCCGCTCGCTCGGCGACGGCCCCGTCGACGAGTGCACCGTCGAGGCGTGGGATGCGGTCCTCGACACGAACCTGCGGAGCGTCTTCCTCTGCTCGAAGCACGCGATCCCGCTCCTGCGAACGGCCGGCGGCGGCGCGATCGTCAACCTCTCCTCGGTGATGGGGATGATGGCCGGGGACGACGACTTCACAACGCACGCCTACCAGGTGAGCAAGGGCGGGATCATCACGCTCACCCGTGCGATGGCCTACCACTACGGCCGCGACGGGATCCGCGTCAACGCGATCGCGCCCGGCCTGATCGCGACGCCGATGAGCCTTCGGGCGCAGTCCGACCCCGGCATCGTCGCGCGGCTGCCCGAGCTCCACCCGCTGACGGGCGACTTCGGCCGGACCGAGGACGTCGCCGGCGCGGCGCTCTATCTCGCGACGGCGCCGTTCGTCACCGGCACCGTGCTCACCGTCGACGGCGGCTGGGCGGTCCGGTGAGGCACCTCGGGCTCGATCTCGGCGCGACGTACATCAAGTGGGTCGTCCTCGAAGGGGACGAGGTCACGGCCGACGGACGGCTCGAGACCCGCGCCGCCGAGGGGCCCGACGGCGTCATCGGCAGGCTCGTGGCCGCCGGCCGCGAGGCGGGTCCGGTCGACACCGTCGGCATCGGGGTGCCCGGCCTCTTCGACGCCGCGAGCGGGACGACGACCTTCCTCACGAACATGCCCGGCGGCTGGCCCGGCGTCCCGGTCGTGCCGCGCCTCGCGGAGGCTCTCGAAGCGCCGACGGCGCTGATCAACGACGCCCGCGCCTTCGCCCTGGCCGAGTCGGAGCTCGGCGCCGCACGCGGCTGCGACACGGCCGTGTTCGTCGCGATCGGCACGGGCGTCGGCGGCGGCATCACGGTCGGCGGCCGCCTCCACGAGGGCCGTGCAGGTCGCGCCGGCGAGATCGGGCACGTCACGATCGGCGAGAAAGGCCCGCAGCTGCACGTGCGGCAACCACGGCTGCCTCGAGGCGTACGTGCGGGAGGCCCTGGCCGAGCGTCGGCTGCGGCGGGCCGGGCAGCTGCTCGGAATCGGCGTCGCGAACGCGATCGTCCTGCTCGCCCCCGACCGCGTCGTGGTCGGCGGCGGCGTCGGCTCCGTCGGCGAGAAGCTGCTCGAGCCGCTGCGGCGGGAGGTCGAGCGGCGGGTGTTCGTCTCGGTCCCGGTCGAGATCGTGCAGGCGGAGCTCAGCGTGCGAGCGGGCGCCGTCGGTGCGGCGCTACGCGGCGCCGGCCGTGGCTAGCGCGGCCTTGCGTGCCTTGAAGTCCTCGAGGATCGTCTCGGTGGCGGTCGCGCCGATGCGGGTGACGCCGACGTTCATGACGTCGAGCAGCGCGTCGAGCGTGCGGACGCCGCCGGCCGCCTTCACCTGGATGTGAGCCGGGCTGTGCTCGCGCATCAGCTTCAGGTCCTCGAGCGTGGCGCCGGAGGGGGCGAAGCCCGTCGACGTCTTGACGAAGCCTGCGCCGGCGGCAGCGGTCAGCTCGCAGGCGCGGATCTTCTGCGCGTCGTCGAGGTAGGCGTTCTCGAAGATCACCTTCACGAGCCGTCCCTGAGCGGCCTCCACGACCGCGCGGATGTCCTGCTCGACGTACGCGTCGTCGCCCGAGATCAGGCGGCCGATGTTCAGCACCATGTCGATCTCGTCGGCGCCGGCGGCGATCAGCTCGGCCGTCTCCGCGGCCTTCGTCTGCGTCGTGTGGCTGCCGTGCGGGAAGCCGACGACGGTCGAGACGAGCACGTCGGAGCCGGCGACCAACTCGGCCGCCGTCGGCGACGTCCGCCGGTCGGACCGTGGCCGAGGCGACGTCGTAGCGGACGGCGAGCTCGACGCCCTCGCGCACCGTGGCGAGGTCGAGCTCGGGGCGGAGCAGCGAGTGGTCGATCGTCTTCGCGACGTCGCGGTACTCCAGGGTCTCGATCCCGACTCTGTTGGCCTCAACCATGATGCGAGGATACGGCAATGACGGCGCTCCGCACGACCGTGATCGGCAGCTATCCGTTCCCCGGCTGGCTCGAGCACGCGGCCGCGAACCTCGCCGACTTCGGGCCTGACGACATCGCCGAGTTGCAGGAGGACGCGGTGATCGCGGCCGTGCACGACCAGGTCGCGGCCGGGCTGGATGCGATCTCGGACGGCGAGCAGACGCGGCTCGACTTCAACCTCGGCTTCTACGGCTTCATCGACGGGATCGAGCAGGGCGAGACGCCGCGCCGCTTCGGCCCGCCTGCGCACGACCAGCGCGCGAAGCACCGGATCGTCGGCGAGCTCGCCGCCCCGCGCGGCCTCGGCACGGTCGAGGAGTTCGAGCGTCTGCGTCGCGTCGCGCCTCCCGGCCCGACGCTGAAAGTGGCGGTACCCGGCCCGTACACGCTCGCCGGGCGGCTGGAAGGGGAGCGCTGGGAGACCGCCGAGGCGCTGCTCCCGATCGTGCAGGCGGAGCTCGTCGCGCTCGCCGACGCGGGCTGCGCCGAGATCGCGATCGACGAGCCCTCGATGAGCTGCTACGCGCACCGCGAGGACCCGGAGCGGCTTGTCGACCTCTTCAACCGCACGGTGGCGCCGGTGGTGGGCCGGGCGCGGCTCTCGACGCATCTCTGCTTCGGCAACTACAAGGGCCGCGCCGTCGCGCCGCGGCAGTACGCGCCGCTCTTCCCCGCCTTCCTCGGCGTCGCCGTCGACGAGATCCACCTCGAGATGGCGAGCCGCGAGCTCGCCGAGGCCGAGCTCGTCGGCACGATCGCCGAGACGAAGGACGTCGCCGTCGGCGTGATCGACGTCAAGAGCTACTACGTCGAGACGCCAGAGGACGTGGCCGCGCGCGTCCGCCGGTTCGCCGAGCTGGCGCCGCCCGAGCGGCTCGCCTTCTCGACCGACTGCGGCCTCAGCCAGACGGCGCGCTGGGCGGCGAAGCGGAAGCTCGCGAACCTCGTCGCCGGCGTCCGGCTCGTCCGCGACGAGCTGTGATCGAGCCCTCCGCCGCCGGCACCCACATCTGGTGGCTCGGGCAGAGCGGTTTCCTCATCGGTCACGAGGGCCGGCACCTGCTCGTCGATCCCTATCTCTCCGACTCGCTGACCGCGAAGTACGAGGGCACCGAGACGCCGCATGTCCGGATGCACCCGCGTGTCGTCGCGCCCGAGCAGCTCGCGTTCGTCGACGTCGTGCTCTCGACGCACGGCCACACCGACCACCTCGACGGCGAGACGCTGCGCGCGATCGGCGCGCCGCTCGTCGCTCCGGCCGGCATCGTCGAGCTCGCCCGCGAAAGGAGCGGCGGCGAGGTGACCGCGATCTCGGAGGGCGAGACGATCGAGGTCGGCGGCTTTCGCGTCGAGGCCGTCCCCGCCATGCATTACGGCGGGCACTGCGTCGGCTTCGTGATCGAGGCAGGCCCGCGTCGCCTCTATCACTCGGGCGACACGAGCTGGATCGACCCCGGCGTCCGCGGCGTCGACGTGGCCTTCCTCCCGATCAACGGCAAGCTCGGCAACCTCGACGGGCCGGAGGCGGCGCGGCTCGCGCAGACGGTCGACGCGGCGCTCGCCGTCCCGTGCCACTACGACATGTTCGAGTTCAACACGGCGTCACCGGACGCATTCGTCGCCGAGTGCGAGCGGCTCGGCCAGGCCTACCGCGTCCTGCGGCTGGGCGAGCGGCTCACGCTGGATTGAGGAAGCGGAAGAGCGCCTCCGCGACGCAGGCAGGCTTCTCCTGCCCCTCGAGCTCGATCGTCGCGGCGACACGGGCCTGCTTGCCGAAGGCGACGTCCTCGACGTCCTCGACCCGGAAGCGGCCCCGGATGCGCGCCCCGGACGGCACCGGCGAGGTGAAGCGGACCCGGTTGAGCCCGTAGTTGAGCGTCATCCCGTACCCCTCGAGCGGCGGCAGCGCCTCCGCGAACATCGGCACGACGAGCGAGAGCGTCAGGAACCCGTGCGCGATCGTCGTCCCGAACGGCCCCGCCGCGGCGGCCTCCGGGTCGGTGTGGATCCACTGCGGGTCGTCGGTGGCGTGCGCGAACTCGTCGATCCGCTCCTGCTCGATCGACCGCCACTCCGAGACGAGCTCCTGCCCGATCAGGTCCTCGATCACCATCGGACCACCGACGCCGCCCAGGTGTAGCCCGTCCCCGCCGCCAGCAGCAGGACGAGATCGCCCTCCGAGAGCTCGCCGGCCCGCGACGCCCGGTCGAGCGCGAGCAGCGAGTCGACGCCGCTCATGTGGCCGGTGTCGTCGAGATACGCCGCGCGCGGGCCGCCGAGCGCGTCGACGATCGCGTCGTGCATCGAGCGCTTCATGTGGATCCCGCAGAGGTAGGACACATCCTCCAGCTTCGCACCCGAGCGCTCGACCGCGCCAGTGGCAGCGGCGACGAAGTTCGGCAGGCTGACCTCGTCGAGGCCGCCCTTCATCTCCGCCGGGTCGGCGACGTCCAGGAAATGGCGGCGGCCCGCGACGCTCTCGGCCGAGGCCGGCTCGACCGAGCCGCCCGCCGGCACCTTCACCTGGAGCGAGAACGAGCCGTCCGTGAGCGCATGGCAGCCGAGCAGCTCGTGACCGTCGTCGCGCGTCAGCAGCCCGGCAACCGCCCCGTCGCCGAAGTTGAACATGAAGCGCGAGCGTTCGTTCCCGTAGTCGAGCAGGTGCGACTCGCGGCACGCAGCCACGATCAGGACGTTGCGGACGTCGGGCTCGGCGAGCAGGAAGTTGCGCGCCAGCCGGAGCGCGACCGGCGTCCCGCACGAGACGTTCGCGTACTCGAGCGCGTAGGCGTTCTTGCAGCCCAGCCGGTGCGCGATCCACGGCGCCGCCTGCCAGACGGGGTAGTCCTTCCAGAGCGAGCCGTAGTACATGACGACGTCGATGTCGGCCGGGTCGATCGCGTTCTGGCCGAGCAGGCGCGACGCGGCTTCGACCGACATGTCGCTGACGTGCTCGTCCGCGCCCGCGATGTGCTTCCCGCGCAGGCCGAACTTCTCCAGGATCACCTGCTCCGGGATCCCGCTCGCGCCGGCGATCTCGGCGGCGCTCATCCAGGTTTCCGGGAGGTAGGTCGCCGTCGCGGCGAGCCCGATCACGGATCGAGGTCCTTCGCGCCGAGCGCGCGCACGATGATCCGCGCCAGCTCGTCGAAGACCTGCTCGGGCATGCCGTGCTCGCCGTTCCAGAGGATCCAGCGCATGCCGCAGAGCTCGCCGATCCCCATCAGGCTCCACGCGAGCACCTCCGGGTCGCCCTGCGCCACTTCGCCGGCCTCCATCGCCTGCTCCAGGCCCGCCGCGTACGGCCGCATCAGCCGGTCGTAGTGCGTGACGAGCGTCTCGGGCGAGACGAACTCGGCCTGCCGGATGATCCGGTAGAGCGCCGGGTGATCGGCGGTGAAGCGGAAGAAGGCGCCGAAGCCGAGCAGCTCCTGCTCCGCGCGCGTCGTGCCCTTCTCGGCCGCGTCGGTCATCGCATGGCGGACACGGACGTTCAGATCGAGCACGACCTCGTCGAAGACCTCCTTCTTGCTCGCGAAGTAGAGGTAGAAGGTGCCCTGGCCGACACCGGCGGCCTCGGTGATCTTCACGATCGACGCGTCGTGGTAGCCGAGCTCGGCGAAGATCCGCTCGGCCGCCTCGAGCAGCTTCTGGCGGGTGCGCTCGCCGCGTGCGGTCAGCTGCTTTTCATCGGGCCAGCTCCAGGAGCTCCGACTTGACGACCTTGTCGAGCGCGTTCCGCGGCAGCGAGTCGACGAAGCGGAAGCCCTTCGGCACCTTGTAGCGCGCCAGCCGGCCGCGGCAATGCTCGAGCAGCTCCTCCTCGGTCGCGTCGCCGTCGCGCACGACGAACGCAAGGCATGCCTCGCCCCAGCGTTCGTCCGGCACGCCGACGACCGCGGCCTCCTTCACGGCCGGATGCTCGTGGAGCACGTTCTCGATCTCGGCCGGATAGACGTTCTCGCCGCCCGAGATGACCATGTCCTTCGTCCTCCCGACGATCCGGTAGTAGCCCTCGTCGTCCCGCGCAGCGACGTCGCCGGTGACGAGCCAGCCGCCCGCGAAGGCGGCGTCGGTCGCCTCGGTGTTGCGCCAGTAGCCCGCGAACACGTTCGGCCCCTTGACGAGCAGCTCGCCCTCGGCGGCGCCGTCGAGCAGGCGGCCGCTCTCGGTGTCGCGGAGGGCGACGTCGACGTGCGGGTAGGGCTTGCCGGCGAAGCCGCGCTTCCGCGCCGCATCCTCGGGCGGCAGACAGAGCACGTTCGGCGCGGCCTCGGTCAGGCCGTAGCCCTGGACGATCTCGACGCCCCGCTCGTGCCAGGTCTCGAGCAGCGCCTCGGGCATCGGCGCGCCGCCGACGACCGCGCGCCGCAGCGTCCAGAGATCCGCGTTCGCGAAGCCGGGATCCTGCGCCATGAAGAGGTACGTCGCTGGAACGCCCATCATCGTCGTGACCCGCTTCTCGGCGATCAGCTGCAGCGCGCGAGCCGGATCGAAGGCGGGCTCGAGCACGACTGTGGCGCCCTTCCACCACGCCAGCAGCGGCTGCACGTTCCAGCCGCCGACGTGGAACTGCGGCAGCACCTGCAGCACCGTGTCCTCGGCACTGAGGCCGGCGACGCGGTCGAAGGAGAGGTTCGTCCAGAAGCAGTTCGCGTGCGTCAGCAGCGCGCCCTTCGGCTTCCCGGTCGTGCCCGAGGTGTAGACGAGCAAGAGGCCGTCGCCGTCCTCGGGCTCGGGGAGGGACTTTGCAACAGGCTGTTGCAAGGCTTCGAGCGGCGCCGTTCGCTCGTGCAGGCTCGCGCCGAGCTCGGCGAACTCCGGCGAGCAGAGGAGCACAGACGGCTCCGCGTCCTCCAGCTGGTAGCGGAGCTCCGGCGCCGCGAGCCGCGTGTTCAGCGGCATCAGGATCAGTCCCGCCTTGGCGCAGGCGAAGAAGACGACGACATGCTCCGGGCTCGTCGCCGTCAGCGTCGCCACGCGGTCACCCGGCGCGAGCCCGGCCTCGAGCAGGCCGGCCGCGAGGCGTCGGAGCGCGCATCGAGCTCGGCATAGGTCGTCACCTCGCCGCCGCAGTCGATCGCGACGCGCGCGGGCGTCGTCCGGGCACGGTCGCGGATCCAGCGGCCGAGCGTCAATTCACTCACTCGGACTCCGCGCGGCTCCGTCAAGCCTACGCCGCCGAGGAACTCCGTCACGATCTCGACGAAGCGATCGGGCTGCTCCCAGAAGAAGAGGTGGCCGGCGCCCGGGAAGAGCTCGACGCGGGCATCGGGTATCCGGCGCTCGAGCAGGGCGGCGTTCCGCGAGTCCACGACCGCATCTTCCGTTCCGTGGAGGATGAGCGTCGGCGCGGCGATCCCCTCGACACGATCGAGGGCGTCGAAGGCCGCGCCCGCCGCTGCCTGCGCGCTCCAGGCGTCGAACGGCTGCGCCGTCGCCTCGCGGTGGCGCAGGATCCGCTCGACGATCTCCTCGTCCGGGTCCGGCGCGAGCGCATTTTCGACGAACTGGCGCAGCGTGGCGCCGCTCGTCAGCAGCTTCACCGTTTGCTCGGGCATCGGGAACGACTCCGGCCCGCCGGGCGTCGTGCAGGCGAGCACGAGCCTGTCGACGCGCTCCGGAGCGGCGAGCGCGAGCTCCTGCGCGACCATGCCGCCGAGGCTCGTGCCGAGCACATGGGCACGCTCGACCCCGGCCTCGTCGAGCACCTGCGCCGCGTCCGCGGCCAGCCCGGCCGCCGTGTACGGCCCCGGCGGTGCGTCGCTCTCGCCGATGCCGCGATTGTCGAAGAGGATCACGTCGAACGACCGCGCCAGCGGCTCGACGACCGGCTCCCAGCCCCAGCGGGCATAGCCGAGGCCGTGGATCAGAAGCAGCGGCTGCGCCGCTGCCGTGACGCTCCCAGGCGATCCTCACTGCATTCCCTCCATGGGCTCCATCCGGCGGCGGCGCCAGCGGCGGTTGGCGATGCTCGCGAGCCCGCCGGGGACGAAGAAGACGAGCAGGATGAAGAGCGTGCCGAGGATGAAGAGCGGCTCCGAGAGCGGCGTCGAGAGCACCGTCGGCAGATCGTCGACCCGCGACGAGCCCGCGAGCGAGCCGAGCCGCTGGTCGGCGAGGGTGTAGAGGAAGCCGCCGAGCAGCGCGCCGTACCGGGTGCCGGCGCCGCCGATCACGACCATCACGAGGAGTGTCAGGGTGAAGCTCGCGGTCGTCACCTGCGGCGAGGCGCCGGTGCCGAGCACGAGCAGCCAGACCACGCCGCCGGCCGTGGCGAGGAACGACGCGAGCACGAACGCGAGCAGCTTGAAGCGGAACGGCTGCAGCCCGATCACCTCGACCCGGCGCTCGTTCTCGCGGATCGCCTGCCAGACGTGCCCCGGCGAGCTGTTCACGGCCCAGCGCACGACGACGAAGACGACGGCCGCGTAGCCGAGCGCGAGCCAGTAGAGGTGCTTCGTGTTGAGGACGCCGACGAAGAAGTCCGGGATCGCCTCGAAGTTGAGACCGAGCCCCTCCTCGCCGCCTGTCAGGCCGTTCGGGTTCTTCTGCACCAGCACCTGGCCCGCCTGGGCGAAGGCGAGTGTGACCATCGCGAAGGCGATTCCGCCGACGCGGAGGCTGACGGCACCGAGCACGAGCGGCACCAGGATCCCCGCAACCGCCACGACGAGCAGCGACTGGGCGAAGCCCCACTCCCACTTCGTCAGCGCGATCGTCATCAGGTAGACGCCGATCGCGAAGTAGAGGGCGTGCCCGAACGAGAGCAGGCCCGTGATCCCGAAGAGCAGGTCGTAGGTCAGCGCAACCCCCGCGAACGTGAGGCAGAGCGCCAGCAGGCCGAGCGTGCCGGGGCTGTCGAGCGGGCCGCCGAAGATGACCGGGATGTCGAGCGAGAGCAGCGGCAGGACCGCGAAGACCGCCAGGAGCACCACGGGCACGAGGAGCGGCCGGACGCGGCTCAATGGGCCACCTTCGGAGCCAGCCCCTCGGGCTTCAGCAGCAGCACGATCGCGAGCAGGAGCACGACGGCGAGGTCGCCGAGCCCGCTCGACGCGTAGTAGTTCGCGTACTGCTGGATCAGACCGACCGCGACCGCCGCGACGGCGGTGCCGCCGATCGAGCCGAAGCCGCCGATGACGACGACGATGAAGGCGAAGATCAGGAGCGACGTGCCGCGGCTCGGATCGACGACGCCGTAGTAGACGCCGGAGAGCACGCCCGCGAGCGCCGCCAGGACGCCGCCGAGCGCGAAGACGAGCGTGAATGCCTTGCGCACGTCGATCCCGAGCGCGGTCACCATCGCCCGGTTCTCGACGCCGGCGCGGATGATCAGGCCGTAGCGCGTGTAGCGAAGGAACGCGTTCAGGCCGACGAGCACGAGCGCGGCCGTCGCGATCTCCACGAAGCGGTCGTTCGGAATCGAGGCGCCGAGCACGCTGGTCGTGTCGATCATCCAGCTCGGCACGGGGAACGGCCGCGCGTCGAAGCCCCAGATCGCCTCCACCAGCGCGTTGAGGACGAAGGCGAGGCCGACGGTGACGAGGACCTGCTCGACGGGGCGGCGGTAGAGCGGCCGGATCAGGACGAGCTCGATCAGCGCGGCGAGCACGGCGCCGACTGCAAGCCCGACGACCGCGCCGACGAGGAGCTTCGTCCCGACGCTGCCGTCGACCTTCGTCGACGTCCACCACGTCGCGTAGGCGCCGACGGTGAGCAGCGCCCCGTGCGCGAAGTTGAGCACGCCCATCAGGCCGTAGATCAGCGAGAGCCCGGACGCGATCAGGAAGTACATCGCGCCGAGGCCGAGGCCGGTGATCGTGAGCAGGACGAAGGTGCTCAATGCGAGCCTCCGTGCACGCCGAGGAGCGAGCGCACCTTCTGCGGGTCGCCGAGCAGCTCGGCGGCCGGACCCGAGTGCACGACCCTCCCCATGTCGAGCACGACGACCTGCTGCGCCACGCGCGCGACGACGGCGAGGTTCTGCTCGACGAGGAGCACCGTCGTCAGCTCGGCGGCCCGCTCGAGCGCCGCCGCGACCTCGGTCACGAGCAGCGGCGCCAGCCCCTTGGTCGGCTCGTCGACGAGCAGCACGGGGTTGTCGTTCAGCAGCGCCCGCGCGATCGCGACCATCTGCTGCTGGCCGCCCGAGAGCGTGCCGGCCTTCTGCGCGCCGCGCACCTTCAACTCCGGAAAGAGCTCGTAGACGAGCTCGTAGCGAGGCTTCTGGCTGCGCTCGGCGAGGCGCAGGTTCTCGTCGACGGAGAGCCCGGCGAAGACGTCGCGGTCCTCGGGCACGTAGCCGATCCCGCGCCGGACGATCGCGTGCGTCGGCAGCCGGGTCAGCTCCTCACCGGCGAGCGCGACCGTCCCGCGTCGCGGCACCAGGCCCATCATCGCCCGCAGCGTCGTCGTCTTGCCGACGCCGTTCCGGCCGAGCAGCGCCGTGACGCCGCCCTCCGGCACCTCGAACGAGACGCCCTGGAGCACGTGCGACTCGCCCAGGTGGACGTGGAGGTCGCCGACGCGGATCAGCGCCACTAGAGCGGCTCTCCCAGGTAGGCGGTCTGCACGGTCTCGTTCGCCATCACCGCGGCCGGCTCGTCGAAGGCGAGCAGCGAGCCGTGGTGCATGACCGCGATCTTCTCGGCGAGGCCGATCACGACCTCCATCCGGTGCTCGACCATCAGCACCGTCTTTCCCTCCTCCTTGTGCACCGACCGGATCAGCTCGACCAGCTCGTCGACGTCCTCGGCCGAGACGCCGGCCATCGGCTCGTCGAGCAGGATCACGTCGGGACGGCTCGCGAGCAGCATCGCCAGCTCGAGCTTGCGCTTGTCGCCATGCGAGAGCAGCCCCGCGGGCCAGGGCATCCGCGCACCGAGGCCGACCCGGACGAGCGCCTCACTCGCCCGGTCCCGCGCTTCCTTGACCGAGGCGGCGCGGCGCCAGATCCGCAGCGACCCACCGAGCTCGGACTCGGCCGCGAGACGCGCGTTCTCGTAGACGGACAGGAGCGGAAAGACGCTCGAGACCTGGAACGTGCGGCCGAGCCCCGCACGGGCGCGCCGGTACGGCGACTCTCCCGTCACGTCACGGCCGTGCAGCTCGACACTCCCCGCCGTCGGGCGCATGAGCCCCGAGAGCAGGTTGAAGAGCGTCGTCTTGCCGGCGCCGTTCGGCCCGATGATGCCCACGAGCTCGCCCGCGCGGACCTCGAGCGAGACATCGGCGACGATTTTCGCGCCGCCGATGTCGAGCCCGAGGTTCCGCGTGGCGAGGATCGGTGCGGAGGTGGCCACGATCCCCGAGGTCAGGGAATCGGCTCTAGCTCTTCGGCTCCGGCGGGGCGACGAACTGCCCCTTGATCCGGGCGACGACCTTCGGCGCCCACTTGCCGTTCGCCTGCTTCACCAGCTTGACCTGGAACATCGGCTGGATCATGGCGTGGTCGGACTGGCGGATCGACTGCTGGCCCTTGGGGCCGATGAAGTTCCAGCCCTCGAGCGCCGAGATCATCTTGTCGACGTCGTCGCCCTTCGCGCCCGTCAGCGCCTGCACGATCATCTGGCCGGCGACGAAGCCGTCCGGCGTGAACAGGTCCGGCGCCTGGCCGCGCTTCCGCATCGAGGTGACGAGGAAGTCGTTGACCTTGTTCTTCGGCGCCGTGTAGACGTAGTGCGAGAGGAAGTCGATCTTCGCAGCGACGTCACCGAAGGTCGACCACGTCGCCCGCTCGGCGAGGCCCGTCGTGATCTTGTTCGAGACGCCGAAGGCGCCCTGCTGCTCGAGCGCGCGCCACATCGCGGGCGCGGTCGTGCCGGCCCAGGCGACGAAGAGCAGATCCGGGTTCGCCTGCTTCACCTGCTGCGCGAAGGGCGTGAAGTCCTGCGCCGACAGCGGCACGAGCATCCGGCCGACGGTGTGGCCCTGCGAGCCGACGATCGAGTTGACCGCCGCGTAGTTGCCGACACCGAAGGCCGAGTCCTGCGCGAAGACGGTGACCTTCTTGCCGACGCCCTTCAGGAACGTGGCTGCGGTCTTCACGTCCTGATACGTCTGGCGGCCGGAGCGGAACGTGTACTTGTTGATCCCGGTGACGGCATCGGTCGCCGCCGGGCCGGAGATGAAGAGGACCTTGTTCTGCGCGGCGAGCGGCGCCATCTGCAGCGCGACGCCCGAGGAGACGCTGCCGGCCAGGATCTTGTAGCCCTTGCCGATCAGGTCGCGACCGGCTGCGACGGCCTTGGTCGGATCCGTGCCGTCGTCGACGATCGTCAGCTCGATCGGGCGGCCGTTGACCTTCATCGTGCCCTTGGTCGCGTACGCGAGGCCGTAGCGGAGACCCTGGATGTACTCGGCGCCGTATGCGGCCAGCAGGCCGGTGCGCGAGTAGACGATCCCGACCTTGTACGATGCCGCGGCGGTTGCACCGCTGCCGCCGTCAGTACGAGCCTGCGCGCCGCCCGCGAACGCCGCGAGGAGCGTCGTTACCGCCGCGAATGCCGCGACGCCACGCCAGTGCCTTGCCTGCATCTCCCTGACCTCCGTGAGGAAACATGGACGGATCCGCAGCAAACCTGAGACCCGATTCAGGTCTAAGGTACGGCCGCGATCGGCAAGTGTCAAGACCCGCCTGAGTCAGATTTCAGGCGCCGAGCTCGTGCAGCAGCGGGCCGGTGTCGAACGGCTCGTAGCCGATCCGCGAGGCGATCTCCTCACTCGTCGGACGCGTCCCCTCGCGCCAGAGCGCGAGCAGCCGCTCGCCCGTCTCGGGCCGGCGCCACCAGTCCTCCCCGACCTCCCGGACGAGGTACTGCCGGAGCTGCGCGGAGCGGATCCAGGCGCGCAGGTAGTCGGCCGAGTAGAACCCCGAGTCCATGTCGGAGAGGTAGTTCTCGGCCGGGTAGTGGATGCCGGTCGCCTCCGTCAGATACTCGGAGTAGCCGCCGGGCGTGCCGCCGTCCTCGGCGAACCGGCCCCAGAAGCCGAGCTCGTAGCGCAGCTTCGCGGCGTAGCGGCGGAAGAGGAGCGCCTCGAGGAAGACGGTCGCCTCGGCGTTCTCGGCCGCCTGCTCGTCGTCGAGCCCGAAGTGCTCGGCATGCCAGCCCGGCTCGCGCGAGATCGCCTCGACGATGTAGGAGTAGATCTCCGTCAGCGCGTGGTCGCGCGAGATCTTGCGGAAGGTGTACGGGAGCGCCGGATCGACGCTCGCGTAGTGGAGCGCGTGCCCCGCTTCGTGGAGGAACGCCTGGTAGTCGTGCAGCCCGCCCTGGGCACGCGTGATCAGGTGGACGACCTTCGGCGGGTCGGACGCGATCACGCAGGCGCGCGGCGACTTCTGCGGCCGGTCGTCGAGATCGAGCCGGATCCCGGGCATCTCGTCCATGTTCAGGCCGATCGCCTGCAGCGTCGCCATGCAGACCTCGACCGCGCGCTCCTTCGTGTACGTCTGCTCGAGCGGCGAGAGCCGGCGGAGGTAGCTCGTGTGGTTCGACGTCGGGACGTCGGCGCGGTCGGGGCCGAGCAGCTTCTCGAACCAGCGCTCCCGCAGCCTCGTCGTAGGCGCCGGTGGATGCGCGCGCGGCGGCGTCGAGCGCCCGCTCCAGCTCGTGCAGCGAGATTCCCTTCTCCTCGCCGTTCCGCGCGATCGCGTCGGGCTCGCCGGAGAGCTCCGCCTCGAGCGCCTCACCGGCTGCGAGCAGATCGCGGCGGTCGTCGTTGAAGCCCGCGCTGACCGCGTTCGCGAGCGAGCCCAGCTCGTCCCGGTCGGCATAGACCGGCAGGACGGCGAGCTTCGCCTGCGCGGTCCGCAGCGGCAGCTCCTCGTCGCGCCAGTCGACGCGGGCGGCCAGGATCCGGTTCTCGAGCTCGTCCTCGCGCGCCGCCAGCTCCGCCGAGACGATCCCCGCCTCGCATGTCTTGCGCAGGCGGTAGAGGCGCTCGCGCTCGCCGCCCTCCGCCGCGTTCTCGGCCTCGCGTAGAACCTCGACCTGCCCGGGTGAGAAGAGGTCGCGGTAGCGCTCGACGATCGCCGCCTGCTCCGAGGTCTCCTTCTCCCCCACCCGGACGGCGCGACCCTCCTCGGAGCGCTCGAAGAGGTAGCGCGCGAGGCGCTCCTCGTACTCGACCGGCGTCCTCACCCCCGTCACGCTCACGTCGGGCGAGCCTACCGGAGCAGTGGGCCGCCGGAGACGGCGGCTGAGAGCCGCGGCAGCTCGAAGGGCTTCCCGAGCACGGAGTCGACGCGCGCGCGCAGCTCCGGGCCGACCTCGCTCGTCCCCGAGAGCAGCACCACGCGCGTCGGCAGCTCGAGCGCGGCGATCTCGTCGAGGAGCTCCAGCCCGTCGTCGGCGCCGACATGGATGTCGAGCAGGACGACGTCCGGCGTCGCCAGCTCGAGCTCCCGCCGTGCCTCGGCGACCGTGGCTGCCTCGCGGACCGTGTGGCCCTCCAACTCGAGGTTGACGCGGCAGAGCAGGCGGAGCGATCGCTCGTCGTCGACCACGAGCACGTCCTTGACGTGCCGCCCCCCGGGAACGTCCATCAGGCCGCGCACTGTACCTCCGGCGCGTACCGGAGGACAGTAGACATTCGTTTACCTATTGAAAATGAGAAATGACCGGCAACCCGAGGACGAGAGGAAAAGGCCGAGGACGCCTGACCAGAAGTTCCTGCCGACGCCGAGCGCGAGCTACCGCCGTCAGGCGTGGATCACGTTCCAGCGCGCGCTCGATCCGCTCGCGCCGATCAAGCCGCTGCCGCCGCCCCGGCCCTGAGCCGCGCGAGCGACTCGTCGCGCCCGAGCAGCTCGAGGCTCTCGTAGAGCCCCGGTGAGATCTTCGATCCGGTCACCGCGACCCGGATCGGCTGGAACGACTGGCGCGGCTTCATGCCGAGACTCTCGGTCACCTGCTTTGAGAGTCACCTCCAGCCGCGACGCCTCCCACGGCTCGACCTCGTCGAGCGCCGCCGCGGCCGCCGTCAGCACGTCTCGGTCGAGCAGGGCCGGATCGGGCTCGACCTCGTGGAAGAGGAAGCCGGCGAACTCGGGGAACTCCCCCAGCTTCGCGATCTTCTCCTGCACGATCGGCGCCGCGGCACGGATCCGCTCGTCGGGCCAGTCGTATCCCTGCTCGCGCAGGTAGCCGATCAGCGTGTCGGCGTAGTCCTCCGGCGAGAGCTCGCGGAGGTAGACGCCGTTCATCCAGTCGAGCTTCGCGTAGTCGAACGTCGCCGGGCTGGCGCCGACCCGCTCGAGCGAGAAGCGCCTGATCAGCTCGTCCTGCGACATGATCGTCGTCTCGCCGTCCGGCGCCCAGCCGAGCAGCGCGAGGAAGTTCATCAGCGCCGGCGCGATGTACCCCGCCTCGCGGAACTCGTCCACCGAGACGGCGCCGTGACGCTTCGAGAGCTTCTTGCCGTCCTCGCCGAAGACGTTCGGCACGTGCGCGTACGTCGGGATCTCGGAGCCGAGCGCCTGCAGGATCTGGATCTGCTTGGGCGTGTTCGAGACGTGGTCGTCACCGCGGATCACGTGTGTGATCCCGTCGAGCCAGTCCTCGACCGGCGAGGCGAAGTTGTAGGTCGGGCGGCCGTCCGTGCGGACGAGCACGAGGTCCTCGAGCTGCTCGTTCGGGAACTCGATCCGGCCCTTGACCGCGTCGTCCCAGGCCGTCGTGCCCTCGTCGGGCATCCGGAAGCGGATCGCGCCCTCGTCCTCGTACGCCTTGCCCTCGTCGACGAGCCGACGCGCCTCCTGCGCGCAGCGCTCGAGCCGGTCGAGCTGGAAGGTGACCTCGCCGTCCCAGTCGATCCCGAGCCAGCGCAGCGAGCTCTGGATCTGCTCGACGGACTCTGCGACCTCGCGGCTCGTGTCCGTGTTCTCGATCCGCAGCAGGCACTCGCCGCCCTGGCCGCGGGCGAAGAGCCAGTTGAAGAGAAAGGTGCGGACACCGCCGATGTGGAGGAAGCCGGTGGGGCTCGGAGCCATGCGGACGCGGACGGACATCAGGCGGCTAGCCTAGCGGCGTGCTCTTCGGCGCTCATTGCTCGGGCGGGATCAAGGGCGCACTCGACCGCGCGGCCGAGATCGGAGCGGATGCCGTGCAGCTCTTCGCCCAGAGCCCGCGCAGGTGGCACTTCCCCGAGCATGCGGAGGAGGATCTGGCGCGCTTCCGCGAGCGCCGCGACGAGCTCGGGATCCGGTCCGTGCTCGTGCACGCGCTCTACCTCTGCAATCTCGCGACGCCGGACGAGGTGATCTACGGCAAGAGCGTCGAGACGATGCGCTCGACGGTCGACGCGGCCTGCGCGATCGGGGCCGACGGCGTCGTCTTCCACGTCGGCTCGCATCTGGGCTCGGGCTTCGAGGCCGGGCTGGAGCGCTGCGTGCCCGCGCTGCGGGAGGTGCTCGAGCGCTGCTCCGACACGACCTGGCTGCTGCTCGAGAACTCGGCCGGCGCGGGCGGCACGATCGGCCGCTCGATCGACGAGCTCGCCGCGATCGTCGACGCGCTCGACCGGCACGAGCGGCTCGGCGTCTGCCTCGACTCCTGCCACCTCTACGTCTCCGGAGTCGACGTCGGCGAGCCGAAGCAGGTGACCGCGGTGCTGAAGGAGGTCGACGCGCGGATCGGGCTCGAGCGGCTGCGCGCCCTGCACGTCAACGACGCGGCCGCACCGCTCGGCTCGAACCGCGACCGGCACGCGAACGTGCTCGAGGGTGAGCTCGGCGAGCGGCTCGGCGCGTTCCTCGCCCACAAGTCCGTTCAGGGGCTACCCGCCCTGATGGAGACGCCTGGCCCGGACGACCACGGCCCGGACGCGGCCGAGGTGCAGAAGCTGCGAGACCTGCACGGCCGCTGGGTGAAGCGCACCTCGAAGAAACGGGTTAGGTCGCCGGGTTGATCTGCGCGATCACGCGGAAGCTCGGCCGCTCGAGCGGGACCTCGTGGAACTCGGGATTGCGGCAGCCGAGCTCGTCGCCGCGGCTCTCGTAGCAGGGCGACACCTCGACCTTGCACATCGGCAGCGGCGCCCCGGTCGCGCGGATGCCGCCGAAGCCCTCGCGCTTCGCCTCGGCCGCGCGCAGCAGGTCGAGATCGATCTCGACCGCATAGACGCGCTGCATGCAGCCGACGTACGTGTGGCCCCAGGCCTCGTACGCGTAGACGAAGGGGCAGGAGCGCTCGATGCAGGCTCCCGGGTAGACGACCTTGTCGCAGTGCACCTCGCACCGTCGGCACTCGACCTCGTCCTGAGGCCGGAGAGGGAGCTCGACGGGGGCCTGTGCAGCCTCGTCCATGGTCGGATTGTGGTCACCCTCCACGCGCCCCGCAAGACTTGACAAGTGCCCGATTTTCAGGCACGAGCCGGGGCGTCCGACCGTCCAGCGACTGTCCAGCCGCCAGTAGGATCGCCGGTTCATGGTTCGCCGCATCCTCTTCGCCTCGGTCGGCGTTCGCGCCGCTCGTCGTCCTCATGCACTACGCGCTCGACCTCGACGAGACCGTCGAGTTCGTCCTCTCCGCCCTGGCGTTGATCCCGCTCGCGTGGCTGATCGGCGAGGCGACGGAGCACGCCGCCGAGCACACCGGCCCCGGAATCGGAGGCTTCCTCAACGCCACCTTCGGCAACGCCCCCGAGCTGATCATCGCGCTGCTCGCCGTCAACGAAGGGCTGAACGAGGTCGTGCGTGGCTCGCTGACCGGATCCGTGATCGGGAACCTGCTGCTCGTCCTCGGCTTCTCGCTCTTCTTCGGCGGCCGCGGCGAGATCGACCGCCGGTCGAGCTTCATCGCGCTCGGGCTCGTGGGCGCGACGACGCTGATCCTGCTGATCCCGTCGGTCCCGGGCTGGGACGGCGACCCCGACAGTGACACCCTCGTCGCGCTTTCGATCCCGATTGCGATCGTGCTGCTGCTCGCCTACGTCGGAATGACGTGGTACTCGCTGCGCCGGCACGCGGCGATGCACGTCGCGAGCGACGAGGAAATCGAGGGCTGGTCGTTGCAGTTCGCTCTGGTCGTCCTCGCCGGCGCGACAGTCATTACCGCGCTCGTGGCGGAGATCCTCGTCGGCACGCTCGAGGTCTTCTCCCACGAGGTCGGCCTGTCGGAGTTCTTCGTCTCCGCGGTGATCGTCGCGATCGTCGGCAACGCGGCCGAGCACGGCGGCGCCGTCGTCGTCGCAGCCCGCGGGAAGATCAAGCTCGCCGCGGAGATCGCGCTCGCCTCGAGCGCGCAGGTCGCGGTCTTCCTGATCCCGGCGGTGGCGCTGCTGGCGCTCCTGATCAACCCGTTCGCGCTCTCGTTTCGCCCGATCGAGCTGGCGGCCCTCGCCTTCTCGGTCGTCGTCACGTCGATCCTGCTCATCGACGGCCGCTCGAGCAGGCTCAAGGGCACGATCCTGATCGTTGCGTACGTCGCCGTCGCGACCGCGTTCTACATCGCCGGCGACCGCTAGGAGGTCGACGGCTCGCGGCGCAGCGGGTACGTCGCGGAATAGAGCTTCTCGCGGGAACGGCTCAACCAGACCGTTCCCGGTGGCGAGGGCTCTAGCCGGTCGGGATGATCGGATCCTGCGCAGCCTCGTAGAGCCGGCCGAGTGCGGGCGAGAAGAAGTCTGGGCGCTCGCTCTCGATCGCCTGGAGGGTGGTGACGAGTTCGAGACGGTGGCTCTCGTCGATCCTGCCGTGGCCTGAGTCGAGCGCGTTGCTCAGCACGTGGCGGAGCCCCTGAGCGGAGAGACTCGGGCTCGACGAGACGGTCGCGGATCTCCTTGACGTCGACGTACGCGAGATCGACCGGCTGAAGACCGAGCGACAACGTCACGATCTCAACCTCCACGCCGGCGACGTTACGCCATCGGGCAGCTCCGTGACGATGCGCGAACGAGATCGCGCGGGCATTGTGGCTCCTGTGAAAGCGCTCGTCTTCGGACTCGTGGCCCTGTCGGCGCTCGTCGTCGCGTACTTCGTCGCCTCGATCGTGGCGAACCAGCTCGTCGAGATCGCGGCCACGCTCGGCTGGTGGGCGCTCCCGCTCTTCGTCTGGCCGGGGGTGCTGTTCGTCGAGTCTCAGTACCAGCACGACCTCTAAAGCCGGCGCGAGTCTGGACTACGCGAGGTCGGCGAGGTCTTCGCTGAGAGCGTTGCGGAGTTCGAGGAGCGCTTCCGGCATCCCCTCCCAGGTGTCGCGGTCGAGTGTCCATTCGTCGAGGACGCCCAGGAGCGTGGCGCGTTGGGCCGGGTTGAGTTCGACGGGTCGGGTGGCGCGGACGGCTTCGAACATGGCGCGAAGGCTCGACGACTCGTTGACGTGCTGCAGTCGCGCCAGGAGCGCCTGCCTTGCCTCCCAACTGATGGTGACGTCGCCACGGCTGAGCGCGACGGTGATGGTGTCGAGACGGTCGGGCATGGCGGTGACGTTACGTGAGCGATCGCCCGCCGGCATCGGTACTGCTCGAGACGCCCGGTGCGCTCGAGGAAAGCGACTCACAAAAGCGACGGGCATCGCGCTAGGGTCGGAAGCAGCCGAGGGAATGGGATGCCGCGTAAGGCGGCCCAAGCGCGAAGAGGGGTTCCCCCGGTGCTTGGTCGGCTTCGACTTCCCTACTGGGGTTGGACACGGATCGTGCCCTACGGCCTCGCCCGCGGTGGCAATGCTCGCCGGACGCCCGTGCCGATTCGCGCGTCGAGCGCGGCCGGCCTGCGGCTCGACTGCTCGGACCTTCTACCAATCTTCTACCCGACTCACGTGACCTGAGCGCACCCAGCGTCGCCGAAAACAGCTTGAAACAGGGCTACGGCGACCGCAGCAGCGGGTACGTGGCGAAGTAGAGCTTCTCGATCGCTCCCGCCTCGTCGCGGACGACGCGGAGCAGCTCGCCGCGCTCGCGGCCCTCGACGCTGCGGAAACGATCGTCGCCGTCGGGCTCGAAGTAGGACGTGTCGCGGCCGGGCACGCCGCCGATCAGCTTCGCCTCGAGCCGGCCCTGCCGCCACGAGAGCACCATCTCGTGGCCCTCCGTCCACCACGGCCCGAGCAGCGGCTCGATCTCGGCCGGCGCCCTCTCGCCGGCCCGCCAGAGCTCGGCCGCCGGGGGCAGCGCGGCGATCGCCGCCGTCGCCAGGTCGAGCGCCAGCTTCTCCGGCGAAGCTCCCGCCCCGGTGTTCGTCAGCACGGCCGCGCCGATCTTCGTCTTCCGGTCGACGACGAGCCCGGCGAGGTGCCCGGGCATGGCCCCGCCGTGGCCGACGAAGAGGCTCTCGCCGCGGCGGTAGAGCTCGAGCCCCGTCCCCCAGGCCACGGTCCAGCCGGCGTGGTCGACCATCGCGCGGACGTGCGACATCTGCTCGAGCGTCGCGGCCGAGAGCACGCGATCGTCGCCGGAGACGAGGAACGAGCCCCACCGGGCGAGGTCGCCCGTCGTCGACCAGAGCTTGCCGAGCGCACCGGCGCCGCCGAGATCGAGCTCGGGCTCGAGCCGCACGGCGTCGGAATAGGGCTCGACGAAGTACCCGCGTGCGGCCGGCTCGGTCTCGTCCGGCGTCGTCCGCTCGAGGCCGAGCGGCTCGAGGATGCGCTCGCGGAGCGCGTCCTCCCAGGTGCCGCCGTGGGCACGGGCGACCACCTCGCCGAGCAGTGCGAACGCCAGGTTCGAGTAGTGCCACCAGGTACCCGGATCGAGCACCTGCTCCGCGTCCGCGGTCCCGCTGAGCAGCTCTTCGCGCGACGGCGCCTTCATCGTCTCCCAGATCTCGCCCGGCGGCTCGCGCTGGAGCCCGGAGGAGTGCGTGAGCATGCGGCCGATCGTCGGGCCGTGCGCGCTCTCCGGAAGGTGGGCGGTGAGCGGATCGTCGAGCGAGAGCGCGCCGGCATCGCGCAGCTGCATGATCCCGACGGCCGTGAAGGTCTTCGTGATCGAGCCGATCCGGTACTGCGTCTCCGGCGTCGCGTCGCGCTTCGCCTCCGCGTCTGCGTGCCCGAGCGCCTGCTCCCACAGCGTCTCGCCGTCCCGGAAGACGGCCGCGCTGACCGAGGGCATCCGCTCCTCCGCCTGAGCGGCGGCCGAGCCGGCGTTCGAAGTCCTCGCGGAGCCGCGTCAGGCGCTGACACGCGCTCCCAGTGCCCGCGGGATCGCGTCGAGCGCGACGTCGATGTCCTCGTCGGAGATCTCGAGGTGCGTCACGGCGCGCAGGATCGTCGGATGGATCGTCGCCGACAGACCGACGCCCTGCTCGGCCAGCCGCGTCATCGCCTCCTCCTTCGAGAGCGGCGCGACGTCGATCTGGACGAAGTTCGTCTCGACGACGTCGGGATCGACGGCGAGACCCGCCTCGGCGAGCCCGAGCGCCAGCCGCTTCGCACGAGCGTGATCGTCGGCGAGGCGGTCGACGTTGTTGTCGAGCGCATAGATGCCCGCCGCCGCGACGATTCCGGCCTGGCGCATCGCGCCGCCGAAGAGATGCTTCAGCCGCCGCGCGTTGGCCATCACCTCGGAGTCGCCGGCGAGGATCGCGCCGAGCGGGCAGCCGAGGCCCTTCGAGAGGCAGAGCGTGACCGTGTCGAAGCGCGAGCCGATCTCGGCCGCGTCGATGCCGAGCGCGACCGCTGCGTTCAGGAGCCGCGCGCCGTCGAGGTGGAACCGAGGTCGAGCTCGAGCGCGAGCGCGTGCAGCTCGCCGATCTCCTCCAGCGGCCAGATCCGTCCGCCGCTCGCGTTGTGGGTGTTCTCGATCCAGAGCAGGCGGGTCCGCGGCGAGTGGATCGCGGGGACGCGGTAGGCAGCGCGGGCCTGCTCGGCGCTGTAGCGGCCGGCCACGCCGGGGAGCCCGCGCGTGACGACGCCGGAGTGGACGGCCGGGCCGCCGAGCTCGGAGATGAAGACGTGGCAGTTCTCCTCGCCGATCAGCTCGTCGCCGAGCTCGGTGTGGAGGCGGATCGCGATCTGGTTCGCCATCGTCGCGGTCGGCAGGAAGATCGCCTCGTCCTGGCCGAGCAGGTGCGCGGCGCGCTCCTCGAGCTCGTTGACCGTCGGGTCCTCGCCGCTGCTGCTCGTCGCCGACGGCGGCGGCCGCGATCGCGGCGCGCATCGCCGGCGTCGGCCGGGTGGCGGTGTCCGAGCGGAGGTCGATCACGCGCGCGCAGCCTATCCGCTTGCCTTCCATAACCGATCTGCTATATAACAAGACCATGGACGCGCTCGCCGCCCTCGCGGATCCCGACCCGCCGCACGCATCGTCGAGCTGCTCGCGGAGCGGCGAGCACGACGTCGCGCGAGCTGAACGCGCACTTCGCCATCAGCCAGCCTGCGGTCTCACGGCATCTGCGCGTGCTCCGCGAGCACGGGCTCGTCCGCTCGCGGCCGGACGCCCAGCGGCGCGTCTACTCGCTCGACCCCGCCCCACTCGCGGCGCTCGACGACTGGCTCGGCCGCTACCGCTCGTTCTGGGCGCAGCGGCTCGACGCGCTCGAGACGGAGCTCCGAAGAACGCGAAGGGAGACAACGTGACCGAGACCCAGGCCGTACACGGCGAGCTGCGGAACGACGACGACCGGTGCGCCGTCCGGTTCCAGCGCCTCTACGACTTCACGCCCGACGAGCTGTGGTCGGCGCTCACAGACCAGCAACGACTGCGCCGGTGGCTCGCCGAGGCGCCGCGGTTCGAAGGCGGCGTCGGCGGCCGGGTGACGATCGCGTTCGACGACGGCACGACCGAAGGGCGCATCCTCACCTGGGACGAGCCCCGCGTGCTCGAGTACGAGTGGCGCTTCCCAGGCGAGGACGAGTCGGTCGTGCGCTTCGAGCTGCAGCCGCAGGAGTACGGCACGCTGCTCGTCCTCGACCACCGGCGCCTCGGCCGCACCTCGGGTGCGGGGTACGCCGCTGGGTGGCACGCGCACCTCGACGCCCTCGCCGGTGCGATCCAGCTCGAGGCCTGGCAACGGCGGTTCGAGGAGCTGCTGCCGGATTACCGGTCGCAGGCCGACGAGCTCGGCTGGAACCGGCCGCAGACGTCGCCGGTGCGCGAGGCGCTGTACGCGGGCGACCGCGCCGGAGCCGAAGCAGTGGCGGCGGGGGTCGAGCTGGACGTGTTCGACGCGGCCGCCCTCGGCCGGGTCGACCGGTTGCGAGAGCTCCTCGACGCCGACCCCGGGCTGGCCGCGACGCTCTCGGACGACGGCTTCACGCCGCTCCATCTCGCCTGCTTCGCCGGCGGCGCCGACGCCGTGCGGCTCCTCGTCGAGCGCGGCGCCCCGCTCGAGCGTCTCGCCGAGGCGTCGTTCGCGCGGGTGCGGCCGCTCGGGACTGCGGTCTTCGCCGGACAGCTCGAGGCGGTCGAGATCCTGCTCGAGGCGGGCGCCGATCCGAACGGCGTCGACAGCGGCGAGAACGTCCCGCTCCAGACCGCGGAGGCCAACGGGAACGAGGAGCTCGCGCGGCTCCTGCGGGAGCACGGGGCTACCCTGCCCGTGTGAATCTCGAGCTCCTCGACGACACCCTCGCCGCACTCGACCAGCCCGCCTTCCGCGCCCGCCAGGTGTGGGAGTGGACGGCGCGTGGAGCAGCCGGCTACGAGGAGATGTCGAACCTGCCGCGGGCGCTGCGCGACGCGCTCGCCGAGGAGGTGCCGTTCTCGACTCTGACGGTCGAGGACGAGGCAGTGGCGAAGGACGGGACGGTCAAGGCGCTCTTCCGCACCGCGGACGGCCACCCGGTCGAGGCGGTGCTGATGCGCTACCGGGACGGCCGCCGTTCGGTCTGCGTCTCGTCCCAGTCGGGCTGTCCGCTCACGTGCACGTTCTGTGCCACCGGCGCGATGCGCTTCGGCCGCAACCTGCGCTCGTCCGAGATCCTCGACCAGGTGCTCCACTTCCGCCGGATCGAGCCGGTCAACCACCTCGTCTTCATGGGCATGGGTGAGCCGTTCCTGAACTACGACGAGGTGCTCGCAGCCGCGCGCCGGCTGCCGGAGATCGGGATCACCCACCGCCGCACGACGATCTCGACGGTCGGCTGGATGCCGGGCCTGACGCGCTTCGTCGACGAGGTCGAGGAGCCGATCCGGCTCGCGCTCTCGATCCACGCCGCCGACCCGCGGCTCCGCTCCGAGATCATGCCCGTCAACGACCGCTATCCCCTGCCCGACGTCCTCGCCGAATGCCGCCGCTACGTCGAACTGCGCCGCCGGAAGGTGTTCGTCGAGTACGTGATGCTCGCCGGCGTCAACGACGCGCCGCGAGCGGGCGCAGGAGCTGGCGGCTCTGCTCGATCCGAAGGTGTTCAAGGTCAACCTGATTCCGTACAACCCGACCGGAATGTACGACGGCTCGTCGCGGGAGGCGATTGCCGCCTTCAAGGCGGTGCTCGACCGGGCGCGGCTGCCGGCCACGGTGCGGCTGACCCGCGGCCGCGACATCGCCGCGGCCTGCGGGCAGCTCGCCGCGACCCGCTAGCGGAAGCTCCGGTCGATCGCCACCTCGAAGATGTCGACCGCCGTGCGGCCGCCGCCGCCCGTCCCCGGCGACATGGTGTTGAGCGCCTCGTCCGCGCGGCGCATGTCGTCCTCCGTCTCGCAGAACGTGATCCCGACGAACGTCGCGGACTCGCGATCGACGAGCTGCATGAAGCGCGCCACCGTCTCCATCAGCGTGCGCACCTCCGGGGGCGCGTCCGCGGGCACGTCGCCCTCGACCTGCCTCCGCATCTCCGAGATCTGCTCGTCGACTGCACCGGGATCGCCGCCCTCGAATCGAGCGATGCGTGCGTACATCGGCCGCTCCTCTCTGTCGTGGCTGGACCGTCGGCCATCATCTCACCAGGTGCGCCGCGAGCTACCCCTTTCGGGGCATTTCGCACGACGTACTTGCCCCACCGGGCACCGCTGCCGATAGAGACTTGGTGGAAGCGGCCCACATCACCTGGCGGCCCCTCGGACGACTTCTCGTCGAGCGTGGACTGCTCACGGGCGACGAGCTCGAGAAGGCGCTCGCGGAGCAGCAGGTGACGGGGCAGCGCCTCGGCGAGACGATCGTCAAGCTGGGCTTCGTCTCCGGGCCTGAGCTCGCGAGCGCGCTTGCGGCCCAGTACGGGATCGAGTTGACGACGGAGAAGGGCTTCGGCACCGGGCTCCGTTCCGAGATCCAACGGCGGCACGAGAGCGACCGGAAGCGCGTCGTCCAGCTCGTGCCCGACGCCGACGCCGATGCCGCGGTCGAGTCGCGATGTCGAGCCGGAGGGCGAGGCTGAGATCTACGAGTTCACTCCGGCGCCCGAGCAGGCCTCGGACTCCGGCGAAGCGGCCCTCCTCGCCCAGCTCGAGGAGCAGTGGGCGAAGCTCGCCGCCGCGGAGGCGGCACTCGCCGAGCACGAACGCGAGCTCGCGGAGCAAGCCGAGAGCCGCGCACGTGAGCTCGCGGGTCTTGCAGAGCGCGAGCGCGAGCTGACCGAGCTCGCCGAGAGCCGCGGGCGAGAGCTGGCTGAGCTGCTCGAGAGCCGCGAACGCGACGTCGCGCAGGTCGCCGAGAGCCGCGAGCGCGAGCTCGCAGAGCTGGCCGAGAGCCGGGACCGTGCGGTCGCCGAGCTCGCCGAGCGCGAGCGCCAATTCGAGGAACAGACGCAGAACCGCGAGCGCGAGCTGGCCGAGCTCGCAGAGAACCACCAGCGCGAGCTTGCAGAGCTGACCGAGCGCGCACGTGAGCTCTCAGACCTGGCCGAGAGCCGCGAACGCGAGCTCGCCGAGTCGGCCGAGCGCGAACGAGGACTTCGAGAGCTGGCCGAGAGCCGCGAGCACGACCTCGCGGAGATGACCGAGCTGCGCGCGAGCTCAGCGAGCGCTCCGAGAACCGCGAGCGCGAACTCACGGAGCTCGCCGAGAGCCGTGAGCGCGAGCTCGCAGAGCTGGCCGGCCGCGTGCAAGAGCTCTCCGAGCTGACCGAAAGCCGCGAGCGCGAGCTCGCAGAGTCGGCGGAGCGCGAGCGGGAACTCGAGAGCTGGCCGAGCAGCGCGAACGCGAGCTCACAGAACAGGCCGAACAGCGCGATCGCGACGGCGAGCTGGCCGACCGCGAGCGCGAGCTCCGAGCGCTTGTCGAGACCCGCGAGCAACAGCTCGCAGAGCTGGCCGAGAGCCGCGAGCGCGACCTCGCAGCGTCGGCCGAGCGCGAAGTGGAGCTGCGAGAGCTGGCCGAGAGCCGCGAGCGCGAGCTTGCAGAACTGGCCGAGCACCGCGAGCGCGTCGCGACCGAGCGGAGCGAGCATGAGCGCGAGCTCACTGAGCGCGCCGAGGGCCGCGAGCGCGAACTTGCCGAGCTGGCCGAGCGCGAGCGCCAACTCAGCGAGCACGCCGAGAATCGCGAGCGCGAACTGACGGAGCTCGCCGAGAGCCGCCAGCGCGAGCTCGCAGAGCTGTCCCAGCGCGCGGCAGAGCTTTCAGACCTGGCCGAGAGCCGCGAGCGCGAACTCGCGGAGTCGCACGAGCGCGAGCGGGAACTGCGAGAGCTGGCCGAGGGCCGCGAGCGCGAGCTCGCCGAACTGGCCGAGCGCCTCGACCGCGACGGCAAGGTGCAGGAGCGCAAGCGGGAGCTCCGCGAGCAGCTGGAGAGCCGCGAGCGCGAACTCGCGGAATCGGCCGACCGCGAGCGCGAGCTGGCCGAGCTGACCGAGAGGCACCAGCACGACCTGCATCGGCTCGAGGAGCTGAACGAGCGGCTGCGCGAGGAAGTCGAGCAGCTGCGCAACGCACCCGTACCGCCGGAACCGGATGAGCCCGATCCGGTCGTACCCGCGAGCCACCTGGTCTTCGTCCAGCTCGACGAGCGCTACGAGCTGATCTCGCGCGACGGTCCTCCCCCGGCCCCGAGCACCCCGCTCGAGCTGCCGGACGTGGATGAGGGCATGTTCGTCGTCGCCGGCAGGCGCAGCTCGCCGCTTCCCGGCGACGGGCGGCCGTGCGTGTTCGTCCAGCGCGGCTAGCTACTGGGCCAGTCGGGCGTGTCCGGGTGGAGGTCGAAGAGGCCTCCGGGCCGACATTCGGTCGAGTGGTACTGCCCGACGGGCTCGCGGGCGTCGTCCGCGGCGACACGCGCCGCGAGCGCCCGAGCGTCCTCGGCCTCGATGCCAAGGCTTCGCGCGACCCTCTCCGCGGTCTGGACGGCGTAGCACTGCGTCCGCGCCTCGTCGAGGATCCCGCGCAGGTGCCAGGACTCGTGCGCGAGCGTGACGACGCCGCTGACCGCGTCGAGCGTCCCGCGGCTGCAGCCGCCGGCGAGCAGGCAGCCGAAGGATCGCTGCTTCCCGCGCCAGACGTGCTCGAGACTCGAGCAGGTCGACGCAGACAGGCTCGTCTCGTCCGACGGCCGACCATGCTCGTCGAAGTCGACCCAGCCCGCGTTCGGGGTGATCTCGACGAGACGCATCCAGAAGCCGGGACAGCTGACGTCGACGTCCCGCAGCGCGACCTCGCTCGCCACGAGCGCGAGGCGGTTCTCGTTCTCCTCCCGGCGCGTGTACTGCCAGGCGGAGAAGAGGAAGATCGGGATCAGGAGCAGGACGACGACGCGCATCTGACCTGTATCGGCCGCGTCCGGCCGCACCCGTAGATTCAGCCCATGCGCCGACGCCGCAGACAGCCCCGGCGCCGGCCGCCTGCGGTCCCGAGGAGCGGCGAGCCGCGCCTGCGCCGCCTGTCCGACCTCGTGCAGCTGCCGCGGCGCAGCCCGCTGTATCCGGAGCTCGCCCGGGCGCTGGCGGCGGCGAGCGCGCTGCACGTCCTCCACTCCGACCTCGAGCCCGTGCCGGTGCGTGCGACCTCGACGACGAGCCAGAGCGGCTGCTACCGGCTCCGCGACGGCGACCCGGTCGACCTGCGCGTCTCGCGGCGCCACGACCGCGTCGCGCTCAGCTTCCTGCACGAGCTCGGGCACTTCGTCGACCACCAGCTCGGCCACGAGCTCGGCGCCACGTGGGCATCGGGGCAGGACGGCGCGTTCGCGGACTGGCGGACGGCGGTCTCGCGGCTGCCGTCGCGGCTTCCGGCAGGCGTCGGCCGCTCGCGCCGCCGCTACTTCACCTCGTCCAAGGAGCTGTGGGCGCGGAGCTACGCCCAGGCCGTGCTGACGCGCTCCGAGGATCCGACGCTGCGGCGCGCACTCGCAGACCTGATCGAACGCGACGACGTCTTCGTCTGGCCGGCAGCGGAGTTCGAGCCGGTCGCGGACGCGATCGGCGTGACCTTCGAGCGGCTAGGGCTTCTTCGCGATCCGCGGGTCGCTGTCGCTGCCTGATCCGGAGGCCTTGTCCCACTGGCGCTGGAACCAGCCCCGGGCGTCGACGCGGTCCATCACCGCCTTGTCGAAGTTCGCGCCGCGCTCGAGCAGGATCTCCTTCAGCAGCTCCTCCTCGTCGCCGTTCAGGTCTGCGGCCAGCGCCTTGATCGCGTCTGCGAAGTCCTGGCCCGAGTACAGCTCGGCGAGCTCGTCGACGCGCTGTTCCAGGTCGGCGCGGTCCACCGTCAGGCGCCCTTCTGCGCCTCGAGCTGGCGGACCTCGCCCGCATCGGCGGAGAGATCCGGGTGCTCGTCGAAGCCGTACTTGACGACGGCTCGCTTCGCCGCCTTCACCTCGTCGAGCCGGCGCACGGGCCGCGTCGTCGGCGCCTCCTTCAGCAGCTCGGGCGTCTCCGCGGCCTCTTCCGCGATCGCGAGCATGGCGTCGACGAAGGCGTCGAGGCGCTCCTTCGGCTCGGTCTCGGTCGGCTCGATCATCAGCGCCTCGGGGACGACGAGCGGGAAGTAGATCGTCGGCGGGTGGTAGCCGTAGTCCATCAGCCGCTTGGCGACGTCGAGCGCGGTGATCCCGTGCTCGCGCTTCAGCGTCCGCGCGCTGAGCACGAACTCGTGCATCGCGAGCCGGTCGTAGGGCAGGTCGTAGGCGTCGCGCAGCTTCGCGAGCAGGTAGTTCGCGTTCAGCACTGCCGTCTCCGACATCTCCCGCAGCGCCGGCCCGTACGCCCGGATGTAGGCGTAGGAGCGGACGAAGACGCCGAACGGGCCTGTGAAGCCACGCACCTTGCCGATCGACTTCGGCCGGTCGTGGTCGAGCCGGAACGCGTCGCCGTCCTTGACGATCGCGGGCACCGGCAGGAACTGCTCGAGCTTCTTCCGGACGACGATCGGCCCGCCGCCGGGACCACCGCCCCCGTGTGGCTGCGAGAACGTCTTGTGCAGGTTGATGTGGACGATGTCGAAGCCCATGTCGCCCGGCCGGGAGATCCCACAGACGGCGTTCAGGTTCGCGCCGTCGTAGTAGAGGAGCGACCCGGCGTCGTGGAAGATCTTCGCGACCTCCTCGATGTTCTCGTCGAAGAGGCCGAGCGTGGACGGGTTCGTCAGCATCAGCCCCGCGGTGCGCTCGTTCACCTTCGCGCGCAGATCGTCGACGTCGAGGTTGCCGCGCGCGTCGGTCGCGACCTTCTCGAGCTTGTAGCCGGCCATCGTCACGCTCGCCGGGTTGGTCCCGTGCGCGGTGTCCGCGGTGATGATCGTGTCGCGCTGGTCGCCTTCGCCGATGTCCTCGAAGTAGGCGCGCATCAGCATCAGCCCGGTCAGCTCCCCCTGGGAGCCCGCGGCCGGCTGGAGCGAGCAGGCGTCGAGCCCGGCCACCTCCTCGAGGATCTCCTGCAGCCGCCACATCAGCTCCAGGGCGCCCTGGGCGCCGTCCTCCTCCTGATGCGGATGGAGATCCTTGAAGCCCGGCAGCATGACGACGCGCTCGTTGACGCGTGGGTTGTGTTTCATCGTGCAGCTGCCGAGCGGGTAGAAGCCGGTGTCGATCCCGAAGTTCCGCGTCGAGAGCTCGGTGAAATGGCGCACGAGCTCCGGCTCGGCGAGCTCCGGCAGGCGCGGCGGCTCGGCGCGGCGCAGGTCCTCCGGCACCTCGGCCGAGGGCAGGTCGTAGTTCGGCAGCGTCGCCGCGCGGCGGCCCGCCTTCGACTTCTCGTAGAGCAGCTCCATCAGGCGCGCACCTCGTGCAGGACGTGCGCGAGCCGGTCGATGTCGGCGGGGCTGCGCTTCTCCGTGACCGCCACGAGCAGCACATCGTCCATGCCTTCGTAGTCGCGTCCGATCGCGTAGCCCGGGTGCACGCCGTGCGCGCGCGCGTCGCGGATCACGTCGCGGGCGGGCCGCTTCAAGCGGACGGCGAACTCCTTGAACGTCGGCCGGTCCGCGAACGCGAGCGGCAGGCCGAGCTGCTCCTTCGCGTAGGCGCCGAGGCTCATGCACGTCTCTCCGACCTCACGCAGCCCCTGCGGGCCGAGCCAGGAGAGATGGACGAGCCCGGCGAGCGCGAGCAGCGTCTGGTTCGTCGTGATGTTCGAGGTCGCCTTCTCCCGGCGGATGTGCTGCTCGCGGGTCTGCAGCGTCAGCACGTAGCCGCGGTCGCCGTTCAGGTCGGTCGTCTCGCCGATGATCCGGCCCGGCAGCCGCCGCGTGTACTCGGCCTTCGAGGCGAGGAAGCCGTAGTGCGGGCCGGCATACGACTGATAGTTGCCGGCGCTCTGACCTTCCCCGATCGCGAGGTCGGCGCCGTAGTTGCCGGGCGCCTCGAGGACGCCGAGCGAGATCGGGTCGACGTGCGCGATCGCAAGCGCACCGGCGTCCTTTGCGGCGGCCGCCAGCTCGGGTGCGTTCTCGAGGATCCCGAAGACGTTCGGCTGCTGGAAGATCACTGCCGCGGCGTCCTCGGCCGCGGCCCGCACGGCCGCGGGGTCGGTCAGACCGCCCTCGTGCGGCACCTCGACGACCTCGAGCCCGAAGCCGACCGCGTACGTCTTCACGACCTGGCGCACCTGCGGGTTGAGCGTCTCCGCCAGCACGACCTTCGCCCGCCCGGTCGCATGCTTCGCGACGAGGCAGGCGTCCGCGGCCACCGTCGTCCCGTCGTAGCCGGAGGCGTTCGAGACGTCCATTCCCGTCAGCTCGCAGATCGCGGTCTGGTACTCGAAGATCGCCTGCAGGACGCCCTGGCTCATCTCCGGCTGGTACGGCGTGTAGGCGGTCAGGAACTCGCCGCGCTGCAGGACCGCGTCGACGATCGCGGGGACGTAGTGGTCGTAGATCCCGGCGCCGAGGAACGAGAGCTCCTTCGTCGTGTCGACGTTCTTCGCCGCGAGCTCCTCCAGGTGGCGGACGAGCTCCGGCTCCGAGAGCGCCGGCTCGAGATCGAGCTCGCCCTGGAAGCGAACCCCGGCCGGGATGTCGCGGAAGAGCTCCTCGACCGACGAGACGCCGATCGCCGCCAGCATCTCCTCGCGGTCAGAGTCAGTTGTCGAGAGCTGACCCACTACTGCTCGGCCAGATGCTGCTTGTACGCCTCGACGTCGAGGAGCGCGTCGACCTCGGCGGGGTCGGCGAGACGGATCCGGACGAGCCAGCCGTCGCCGTAGGGGTCCTCGTTCACGGTCTCGGGAGCGTCGACGACCTTCTGGTTCACCTCGAGGATCTCACCCGAGAGCGGCGCGATCACGTCCGAGACGGCCTTGACCGACTCGACCTCGCCGTACGAGGCGTCCTTCGTCGTCGAACCGCCGTCGGCAGGGGCCTCGAAGTGGACGAGCTCGCCGAGAGCGTCCTGCGCGAACCAGGTCACGCCGAGAGTCGCCTCGTCGCCCTCGATTCGCGCCCAGTCGTGCTCGGCGTGGTACTTGAGCCCCTCGGGATAGTCCTCGGCTGCAGCCATCGTCAGTCCTCTCGCTTGTAGATCGGTTTCGGGACGACGGTCGCGCGCCGGTCCTTGCCGCGGACGTCGATCGTCAGCTCGGTACCCGGGCTCGCGGAGTCTGCCGGGACGTAGCCCATGCCGATGCCCTTGTCGAGCATCGGCGAGTGGGTGCCGCTCGTGACGTGGCCGCCGCCGGCGAAGGGCATGCCGGAACGCGGCACCGCCTTCTCCTCCATCACGAAGGCGACGAGCTTCTGCGCTGGACCCGCTTCCTTGATCCGGCGCAGCTCCTCGGCCCCGCTGAAGTCCTTGCCGAGCGCACACGTCCAGCCGAGACCGGCCGAGATCGCGTCGGTGTCGGGCGTGATGTCGTTGCCGTGCAGCGGGTAGCAGACCTCGAGCCGGAGCGTGTCGCGCGCGCCGAGCCCTGCGGGCGTCACGCCGCGGGCGACGATCGCGTCCCAGAGCTCCTCCGCGTCCTCGGCCGGGCACATCAGCTCGACTCCCAGCTCGCCGGTGTAGCCGGTGCGATTGACCATCACCTCGACGCCGTCCAGCTCGCCCATGGCGTGCGTGAAGGGCTTCGCCTCGGGGAGGCCGAGGCGCTCCAGCGAACGCGGGCCCTGGACGGCCAGCAGCGCGTAGTCGTCGGACGCGTCGCGGATCTCGGAGCCGCGGATCTCGCGCTCCTTCATCCAGGCGTACGCAGCATCGCGGTTGCCCGCATTGATCGACGACGAGGTAGTGGTGCGGGCTGATGCGGTAGGCGATCAGGTCGTCGACGATGCCGCCGCGCTCGTTCGTCAGGAGCGTGTACTGCGCCTCGCCGTCCCCGATCTTGTCGAGGTCGTTCGAGAGCAGCGACTGGAGCAGCTCGTGCGCGGTCGGGCCTTCGACGTGGAACTGGCCCATGTGCGAGACGTCGAAGACACCGGCGTCGCTACGGACGGCTCGATGCTCGGGGATGACGCCCTCGTACTGGACGGGCATCTCCCAGCCGGCGAACGGAACCATCCGTGCGCCGGCCGCGACGTGGCGCGCGTGGAGCGGCGTGCGGAGGAGGGTCTGCACGGCGCTGACTCTAACGGCTGGAGAAAGCACGAGGCCCCGGCGAACCGGGGCCTCGGACCGGGTCTCCTAGACCGACCGGGCAGTCGGCCAAGAGGGCATGCGCGCAGGATTCCGCGCTCGGCGAAACCTGAAACCTCGAGGCGCGGATCAGTCCTCGCGGAGGAAGGACGGGATCTCGAGCTCGGCGTCCGAGCGCTCGACCGGCTGCTCGCCTGCGCCGACCGGCTGTGGAACCGACGCCTCGACGCGGCGGCGGCGCATGCGGGTGCCGAAGCCGGTCGCGATCACGGTCACGCGGACCTCGTCGCCGAGGGAGTCGTCGATGACGGCGCCGAAGATCACGTTCGCGTTCTGGTCGGCAGCGCCCGTCACGACCTCGGCTGCCTCGTTCACCTCGAACAGGCCGAGGTCGGGGCCGCCGGTGACGTTGAGCAGGATCCCGGTCGCGCCGTCGATCGACTGCTCGAGCAGCGGCGAGGAGACGGCCGTGCGTGCCGACTCGGCCGCGCGGTTCTCACCCGACGCGGCGCCGATCCCCATCAGCGCGGAGCCGGCGTCGCGCATGATCGTGCGCACGTCGGCGAAGTCGAGGTTGACGATCCCGGGCACCGTGATCAGGTCGGTGATGCCCTGGACACCCTGGCGGAGGATGTCGTCCGCGATCCGGAACGCCTCGGTGACCGGGGTCTTCTTCTCGACCACCTGCAGCAGACGGTCGTTCTCGATCACGATCAGCGTGTCCACCTGGTCGCGCAGGTTCTGCGTCCCGAGCTCCGCCTGCTCGGCGCGCCTGCGGCCCTCGAACGCGAACGGCTTCGTGACGACGCCGACCGTGAGCGCTCCGAGCTCGCGGCCGAGCTCGGCCACCACGGGTGCGCCGCCGGTGCCGGTGCCGCCGCCCTCGCCGGCGGTGACGAAGATCATGTCCGCGCCCTTGAGCGCCTCCTTCAGCTCGTCGCGACTCTCGTTCGCGGCCGCGAGACCGACGGCTGGATCGGCGCCGGCGCCGAGACCGCGCGTCGCCTCCGAGCCGATGTGGATCTTCACGTCGGCGTCCGCCATCAGGAGCGCCTGCGCGTCCGTGTTCACGGCGATGAACTCGACGCCGCCGAGGCCTGCGTCGACCATGCGGTTGACCGCGTTCGTGCCGCCGCCGCCGACGCCCACGACCTTGATCACCGCGAGATAGTTGCCTGAGGAATCTCTCATTGAAGGAGTGTCTCGATCTCTCTCGACCTGAAGCTCGACTTGAGCATCGGGGTCATGACGTTCCTTTCCGCGTCCAGGGTACGTCTCCTTGTCGGCACTGTCAATCCGAAACTCAAGGGTTGGTCGAGGTTGTAGTCTCTACCTCTACCTGAGAGTTGAGACTCTCCCCCGCGACGGGACGCTCCGGAACGCTGACGTCGAGGTAGCCATCGAGGTCGCCGAGCTGCGGCAGGACGCGGCGGGCGACCTCGAGCTTGACGGCCAGGTCGGAGGTGTCGCCGAGGCGGAGCTCGATCCCCGAGCGGAGCTCGAGCGTCAGGCCGTCACGGCCGACGACGACGGAGTTGACCGCGGACGGCAGCGGCCTCTCGACGAGCGGCGCGACCGCCGTCAGCGCTCGCCGCGAAGGACCGGCCAGCGGCTCGCCGACGCGGACGTCGACGTCGCGTTTCAGCCAGACTCGGGGCAGGCCGGGGCGCGCGCCCTTGTCGAGCGCACCGACGACGCGGCCGCCGGCCGCGGCGAGCCAGGACGAGGCTCCCTGGCGGAGCACCGCGACCGGCGCCTCGGGGACGACGGCAATCTCGAGCGTGTGTGGGAAGGCGCGGTCGAACGACGCGGCCGCCACCATCGGGACGCCCTCCGCGCGGCGGGTCAGCTCGTCGAGGTCGAGCCCGAGCAGGCTCTCACCGAGAGCGGGCGCCAGCGCCTTTCGCACCTGGGCCGCGACCTCGGGCGAGGCACCCTGGACGGCGATCCGGTCGACCGCGAACGCGGACGTGGCGCGCGCGGCGGCATAGAGGCCGAGCCCGGTGAACAGGATCAGGAACGCGATGAGGAGTGAACGGCCGGAGGGAGCGACGCGGGACAGCTCGAGGCGACCGCCCGAGGCGCTGCGCGGGAAGGAAGCGCTAGCGCTTACCGCGCGCGCTCGCGGACGCGAACTGTTCCGAGATCCTCTCCCTCCGGCCACGTGGCGGGTTTCGCCACGGTGGCGGCCCTTCCTACGTGACCGCGATCGGACCGAGCAGCTGCACTTCGTGCTCGAGCTCGACTCCGAACTGCTCGCGGGCGCGGCGACGCGCCTCGGTCATCAGCGCGAGCGCGTCGGCGGTGGTCGCGCCGCCTGCGTTCTCGATGAAGTTCGCATGCATCGGCGAGATCATCGCGCCGCCGATCGCGTGCCCTTTCAGCCCGCACGACTCGAGCATCCTGCCGGCGCCGAGCTCGTGCTCGGGATTCTTGAAGACGCTGCCGAATGTGCGCTTGTTCGTCGGCTGGGTCGCCTTGCGCTGCGCGATCAGCTCGCGCACGGTCTGCTTGATCTCGTCCGGCGGACGCGGAGTGAGCCGGTACTCGACCTCCGCGACGACCTGACCGCGGCGGAGCTCCGAGTGCCGGTACGAGAGCCCGAGCTCCGACGGCGTCAGCCAGGCGTCACCTTCAGCCGACACGACGCGGGCGCGGACGAGGATGTCCGACCAGTCGCTGCCGTAGGCGCCGGCGTTCATGCGCACGCCACCGCCGGCCGTTCCCGGAATCGCGCACGCGAACTCGAAGCCCCCGAGACCGGCGCCGCGAGCCTGGTGGAGGCACACCGCATTCGCGGCGCCGCCGCCGGCGATCATCACGTCGCCCTCGACCAGCACGGAGGCGAGGTCGCCGCTCAGCTTCAGCACGAGTGCGTCGACACCCTCGTCGGCTGCGAGGAGGTTCGAGCCCAGCCCGACCGTCGCGACCGGAAGCTCGCGCTCGACGGCCCACCCGAGCACGTCCTCCAGCTCGCGCGAGGGTCGACGGCCGCGCGAACGCGCGCGCCGGGCCGCCGGTCCCGATCGTCGTCAGCCTCGCGAGCGAGACCCCTTCCTCGGGCGTCACCGCAGCGCCTCCAGCACGAGCGGCCCCGCGCGCTCGACGTCGCCGGCGCCGACGGTGAGGACGAGGTCGCCCGGCTGCGCCCACGACGCGACGAGCCGCGCGCCGTCCTCGACGGCCGGGGTCCAGCCCGGCGCGCATCCCAGGACGGAGCGCGTCCACGACGAGCTTGCCGTCGACGCCCGGCACCGGCTCCTCACGGGCGCGGTAGATCTCGGTCACGCACGCCGCGTCGGCCGTCGACAGCGCCGCCCCGAGCTCGTGCGCGAGATGGCGGGTGCGGGAGAAGAGGTGCGGCTGGAAGAGCACGAGGACGCGGCCCTCCGTGCGCTCGCGCGCGGCGGCGACGGTCGCCTCGATCTCCGACGGATGATGGGCGTAGTCGTCGACGACGGTGACACCGCCGGCCTCGCCGACGAGCTCGAAGCGGCGGCCCGCGCCCCGGAAGCGCGCGAGCACCGGCTCCGCGTCCGCACGTTCGACGCCCGCAAGCTCGAGCGCGGCAAGCGCCGTCGCCGCGTTGCGGCGGTTGTGCTCACCGGGCAGCGCCAGCTCGAACGACACCGGCGCCAGCTGCCACCCGCGCACGACCTGCGGCACCTCGGCGAGCCAGCCGTCGAACATCGCCTCCACCTCGGCCGCGGAGCCGAACGTCGAATGGTGGTCGAGCTCGACGTTCGTGACGACGCCGATCTCGGGTCGCAGCCGCTCGACCGTGCGGTCGGACTCGTCCCCTTCGACCACGAGCCAGCCCTCCCCCGCTCCGGCGTTCCCGTCGAGCTGTGCGATCTCACCGCCGACGAGCCAGGCCGGATCGAGGCCCAGCTCGGAGAGGACGAACGCGATCATCCCGGTCGTCGTCGTCTTCCCGTGCGCGCCGGCGACGACGATCGACCGCCGCAGCGAGACGAGCTCGGCCAGGAACTCCGCGCGCCGCGTCCCGACGACCGACGGGTACGCACTCGAGACGACGGCCTCCCAGCCGTCCGGCACGACCGGCTCGGGCGCGATCCGCACGTCGACGCCGTCGAGCCGCCGCAGGTACGGGGTCTCGACCCGATCCCAGCCGCCGACCTCGGCTCCCCACGCACGCGCGAGGAACGCGTACGACGAGAGCCCGGCGCCGCCGATCCCGACGAACCAGAGGCGCCTACCGGCCAGCGGCAGCAAGCGCGATCAGCTCCTCCGCGATCTGCTCCGCCGCCTCGGGACGGGCCATCGCGCGCATCGCGGCGCTCATCGACTCGAGCCGGGCGGGGTCGGCGAGCAGCTCGTCGACGAGCGCCGGCACGCGGTCGAGCTCCGGCTCGGGCACGACGACTGCGCCGCCGCCCCGCTCGAAGTGCCGCGCGTTCAGCGTCTGGTGATCGGCGGTCGCATGCGGGTAGGGAACGAGGATCGCGGGCGTGCCCGAGGCGGCGAGCTCCCAGACCGTGCCGCCGGCGCGCGAGATCGCGAGATCGGGTGCGGCGAGGGCCGCCCCAAACGCATCCGTCGAGGAGACGAGCACGTAGTCGCTCCGGTGGACTCGTTCGCGCAGGCCCTCGTAGTCGCGCTCTCCGGAGATGTGCAAGACCGCCGGCCCTGCGTCGCCGTAGGTGTCGACGGCGAAGTCGTTGAGGCTGCGCGCGCCGGCGAGCGCGCCGAAGAAGGCAATCACGGGGGCATCCGCCGGCAGGCCGAAGCGGTCGCGCCCGTCCGCCTTCGAGACGCCGCGGTGGTCGGCCGGCACCGGTCTGCCCGTGACGCGGTACTTGGAGCCGTCCCGCCCCGGAATCCCGTAGGCGAGGAAGACGCGGCGCGCGAACGGCGCCGCCAGCCTGTTCGCGAGCCCGAGGTGCGCGTCGGCCTCTGTCAGCGCGGCCGGGAGCTTCTGCCGCCAGGCCGCGTAGACCATCGGCCCGGCGACGTAACCCCCGCCGCCGAGCACGACGTGCGGCCGCCGCCGCTTCAGAATCGCCGCGCACGCGCGCGGGCGCGCGGCCGGCGCGGATCATGGACTGGAGCAGCGCCGCCGACGGCCGGCGCGGCAAGCCTGAGATCTCGAACGTGTCGAGCTCGTAGCCTGCCTCGGGAACGAGCCTAGCCTCGACGCGATCCGGCGACCCGGCGAACGTCACGCTGACGCCGCGTTCTTTCAGAGCCGCTGCGACTGCGAGCGACGGCAGGACGTGCCCGGCTGTTCCGCCGGCCGCGATCAGGGCTCGCAACTCGCTGGGGTGCTCGGTCATCCGAGGCGATGTTAAGGAGGATCCCCACGGACGCGAGCAGTACGACGAGGCTCGACCCGCCGTAGGAGACGAACGGGAGCGGGATCCCGGTCAGCGGGGCGACGCCGAGCACGGCCGCGAGGTTGACGGCCGCCTGACCGCACACGAGCGACGTGATCCCGGCGGCGAGCAGCTTCCCGAACGGGTCGCGGCAGCGCAGCGCGACCGTGAAGCCGGCGAACGCGAACGCGGCGAAGGCGGCGATCACGGCCGCCGTGCCGATCAGGCCGAGCTCCTCGCCGATCACCGCGAGGATCATGTCCGTCTGCTGCTCGGGGAGGTAGTTGATCTTCTGGACGCCCTCGCCGAGGCCCTTGCCGGTGACGCCGCCGGAGCCGATCCCGATCAGGGCCTGGACGGTCTGGAAGCCGGTGTCCTGCGGGTCCGACCACGGATCGAGAAAGCTGAAGAGCCGCGCGCGCCGGTACGGCTCGATCCAGATCGCGGCGAGACCGCCCAGGGTCGCGATCGTGGTGGCGGCCGCCGAGCGTCCGGCCGGGGGTGCCGGCGACGACGAGCATCCCGCCGATCATCAGCAGGAGCGCGATCGTCGTGCCGAGGTCGGGCTCGATCGACGATCAGGGCGGCGAAGAGACAGGTGACCATGCCGACGGGCTTCCACAGCTCGCCGAGTGTCCGCGGAGCTCCCTTGCGTGAGAAGTACGCGGCGGCCCAGATGAGCAGTGCCAGCTTCGCGAGCTCCGACGGCTGGAAGGTGAGCGGGCCGGCGGTGAGCCAGCGTCGCGCGCCGTTGATCGGCGGCGCGACGACGAGCACCGCCAGGCAGAGCCCGAGCGCGGTCAGCAAGAGCGGCGGCGCGATGTTCCGCAGCCGTCGGTGGTCGAACCGCGACGCGGCGACGAGCAGCGCGACGCCGATCAACGCGTAGACGCCCTGTCGCTCGAGGAACGTGATCGGGTCGCCCTTCCCGAGCGCGGCCGCCGCCGAGGTGGCGCTGAAGACCATCACGAGGCCGAACGCGACGAGGGCGAGCGTCAGGAGGACGAGCAGGCGCTGCTCGAGCTGGCCACGAGGAGCCTTCACCCTTCGAGGTTCTGTACCAGCCTCCTGAATTCCTCTCCGCGCTGCTCGTAGTCGCGGAACTGGTCGTAGCTCGCGCACGCGGGCGAGAGCAGGACGACGTCGCCGGGCGAGGCCGCGCTCGCCGCCTCGGCGACAGCGCGTTCGAGCGTGACCGAGATCAGAAAGGGGACGCTCGCGTAGGCGAGATCGACCGAGAGGGGCTCCGCAGCCTCGCCGATCAGGTACGCGGTGACGACGTTCGCGGCGGCAATCGGCCTGGGCGAGCTCCTCCCAGCTCTCCCCCTTTGCCCGGCCGCCGAGGATCAGATGGATCGGCGCGTCGTACGCCGTCAGCGCCCGGCGCGCGGCGGCCGTGTTCGTCGCCTTCGAGTCGTTGACGTAGCGAATCCCAGCGAGCTCGGCCACGAGCTCGAGCCGGTGCTCGACGCCGGGGAACGTGCGCAATGCCTCCGCGATCTGCGCGTCGTCGATACCGGCGGCCCGGGCGGCCGCCGTCGCAGCCGCGGCGTTCTCGCGGTTGTGCGCGCCGGGGATCAACGGTTCGGCCGGCAGCGGGTCGTCGGCCGCGAACTCGATGCGGCGCGCGCCGCCGGGCACGTCGCCGAAGCCTCGGGGAACGACGGCGACGTCGTCGGCGTCCTGGTTCTCGAAGATCCGCAGCTTGGCGGCCCGGTACGCGTCGAAGTCGCCGTGCCGGTCGAGGTGGTCGGGCTCCAGGTTGAGCAGCACCGCGATCCGGGGCCGGAAGCGGTCGACGTCCTCGAGCTGGAAGCTCGAGAGCTCGCAGACGATCCAGTCGTCCGCGGGGACGTCGCCGACGAGCTCGCTGAGCGCAGTGCCGACGTTCCCGGCGGTACGGGCGCCGAGCATCGCGCCGAGCAGCTCGGTCGTCGTCGTCTTGCCGTTCGTGCCCGTCACGCCGACGATCGGGTTCGGGAGCAGCCGCGACGCCAGCTCGATCTCGCTCCAGACGGGGATCCCGCGCTCGCGCGCCGCCACGACGAGCGCCGCTTCGCCCGGAACGCCGGGGCTCTTGACCAGCACGTCGACGCCGTCGAGCAGGGCGAGATCCTCGTCGTTGCCGAGCGTCCGGTCCGCCGCCACGACCTCGGTCCCACCCGCCTCGAGCGCGGCCTGCGCGGCCCGGCCCGAGCGCGCCAGCCCGAGGACGAGGACCCGCTTCAAAGCCGGAACTGGAGGTAGTAGCGGTAGTAGAGGACGAAGCCGCACGCCGAGAGGATCGCCGCGATGATCCAGAAGCGCACCATGATCTTCGTCTCCGACCACGCCTTCATCTCGAAGTGGTGGTGGATCGGCGCGATCAGGAAGACCCGGCGGCCCCAGTACTTGAAGCTGATCGTCTGGATGATCACGGAGAGCGCCTCGATGACATAGATACCGGCGATCAGGAGCAGCAACGCCTCCGTGCCGGTGACGATCGCGAACCCGGCGAGCGCGCCGCCGAAGGCCATCGAGCCGGTGTCGCCCATGAAGAGCTCGGCGGGGAAGGCGTTGTACCAGAGGAACCCGATCGCAGCCCCGATCAGCGCCGCGGCCAGGATCGCGAGGTCGAGCAGGAAGGCGGTCCGGGACCCGACGTCACCAGACCGGATGTAGCCGATCACGTTGATCGAGAGGAAGGTGAGCAGAGCGATGATCCCGACCCCCGCCGCGAGACCGTCGAGGCCGTCGGTCAGGTTGGCGCCGTTCGCCGCGCCCGCGATGACGAGGAAGAGGAAGGGGTAGTAGGCGTACGAGAGCGGGACGTCGACGTTCACGATCGGGATGTAGATCGAGGTGTCGAGCTGGCTCTGCGCGTGGACGGCGATGCCGACCACGACCGTGATCGCGGCGAGCAGGATCAGCTTCCACCGGCCCTGGAGCCCGAGCGAGCGGCGGTGCCGCACCTTGATGAAGTCGTCGAGAAAGCCGACCGCGGCGCACGAGACCGTCAGGAAGAGCACGGTCAGCGCAGGCAACGTGAACTTCGAGAGGGCGAGGAACGGGATCACCGCGCAGAGCAGGATCAGCAGCCCGCCCATGACCGGGGTTCCCTGCTTGACGACGTGGCCCGCCGGCCCGTCCTCGCGGATCGGCTGGCCGAGCTCGTTCCGGCGCAGGAACTCGATGAACTTCGGCCCGATCACGACGGAGACGACCATCGCGATCAGGCCGGCGATGAAGACTCGGACCATTACGGCGTGTCGTTCGCCAGGGTCGGGGCGATGCCTTCGAGGGCAACGGAACGCGACGCCTTGACCAGCACGGCGTCGCCCGGCTGGACGAGCCGCCTCGCCGCCGCGAGCGCCGAGGCCGCATCCGGCTCCCACGCGTCGGCCCGGTAGGCGAGCGCGAGGTCGCCGACCGCCAGCACCTCGATTCCGAGCTCGTCTGCAAGCTCGGCGATCTCACGGTGATGCCGCTCGGCTTGGTCGCCGAGCTCGGCCATGCCGCCGAGGATGGCGAGGCGCCGGCGCCCCTCTCCCCGCTCGGCGAGATGCCGCAGCGCGGCGACCATCGAGGTCGGGTTCGCGTTGTACGCGTCGTTGACGACGAAGCCGCCGCCGGGCAGCGGCAGCTCCTCGCCGCGCCACTTCGAGAGCTGCACGCGCGCCGCACCCTCCTCGAGCCTGTCGAGCGGCAGGTCCATCGCCTCGTAGGCCGTCAGGGCGGTGAGCGCGTTCTGCGCCTGGTGGCGCGACGTGAGTGGGAAGCGGATCCGACGCTCGCCGAAGGCGACGTGGGCGCCGTCCTCGCGCAGCTCGACGTCGACCGGCGGCACGCGCAGGATCTCGATGTCGCTCCGCAGGTGCGGTTCGAGGTCGGCCGACTCCGGCACGACGGCGATCCCGTCCGGCGGCAGGGCGGTGACGAGCTCCGCCTTCGAGCGCGCGACACCCTCCACCGAGCCGACGAGCTCGAGGTGGACGGGGCCGACGGCGCTGATCACGCCGACGTGCGGCCGGACGATGTCGCAGAGGTCGGCGATCTGACCGAAGCCGCGCATCCCCATCTCGACGATGCAGATCTCGGTCTCCGGCTCGAGCCGGCCGAGCGTCAGCGGCACGCCGAGCTCGGCGTTGTAGCTCCCCTCCGTCCACACCGTCGGCGCCACCGCCGAGCAGAGTGCAGCCAGGATGTCCTTCGTCGACGTCTTGCCGGTCGAGCCGGTGACGCCGACGAAGCGGGCGCGGCTGCGAGCGCGCAGCATCTGCCCGATCACCGCCATCGCGTCGAACTCGTGATGCGGCACGAGCGTGATGGCGCCACGATCTCGCGCGTCGCCGACGAACTCGCGTCCCCCGCCGATCGCGACGAACAGGTCGCCGCCGCCGATGCGGCGCGAGTCGATCTGGAAGCCCGTGATCTCGCCCGAGCCGTGCAGCTCACCGAGCCCGAGCGCGTCGAGCTCGTCGAATGCGATCGGGATCACGTCTGCAGCGCCTCGCGGGCGACGACGCGGTCGTCGAACGGCAGCTTCTCGCCCGCGATCTCCTGACCCTGCTCGTGCCCCTTGCCTGCGATCACGACGACGTCACCCGGCTCGGCGAGCCCGAGGGCGCGGCCGATCGCCGAGCGCCGGTCGGGATCGATCTCGACGTCGGTGCCGGCGCCCTGGAGCACGTCCTGGATGATCGCCAGCGGATCCTCACTGCGAGGGTTGTCGGAGGTGACGATGACGACGTCGGCGAGGTCGCGTGCGACCTTCCCCATCAGCGGCCGCTTCTGGCGGTCGCGGTCGCCACCGGCGCCGAAGACGAGCACGACGCGCCCGTCGGTCAGCTCCCGTGCTGTGCGCAGGACGTTGTCGAGCGCATCCGGCTTGTGGGCGTAGTCGACCACGACCGTGAAGGGCTGCCCCGCATCGACCGCTTCGAACCGTCCCGGTACGCCGGGGAGGGCGGCGATCCCTGCCGCGATCTCCTCCTCGTCGACGTCGAGCAGGATCGCCGCGGCGACGACGCCGAGGACGTTCTCGACGTTGAAGCGGCCGCGCAGGCTCGACCGGATCTCGATTCCGCCGGCCGTGAAGGTCGCTCCGGACGGGCCGAGGTCGAGGTCGTCGGGCCGGATCTCGGCATCGTCCGCGAAGCCGAACGTGATCAACGGCGCACGGCTGACGTCGGCGAGCTCGTCCGCCAGCTGCCGGCCCCATGCGTCGCCGATGTTGACCGCAGCAGGCGGCGGCGCTGCCCCGGTGAACAGCTTCCGCTTGGCCGCGAAGTAGTCCTCCATCGACGGGTGGAAGTCGAGGTGATCCTGGCTCAGGTTCGTGAACACGAGCGCATCGAAGCGGACGCGATCGAGGCGATGCAGCGCCGCGGCGTGTGAGGAGGCCTCGAGCGCGACGCTGCGGTTGCCCGCGTCGAGCATCTCGCGGAACGTGCGCTGGAGGTCGATCGCCTCCGGCGTCGTCCGCACGACCGGCCGCACCTCGCCGCCGACCCTGCTCTCGACCGTCCCGAGCAGCCCGGGACTGCGACCGGCCGCCTCGAGCACGGAGTAGAGCAGGAAGGCGGTCGTCGTCTTCCCACTCGTGCCGGTGACGCCGGCGACCTCGAGCTCGCGCGTCGGCTCGCCGAAGAAGACGTCCGCCGCCGTCGCCATCGCCGCCCGCGTCGACGGGACGACGAGCTGCGGGACCTCGGGCTCGACGGCGCGCTCGACGACGAGCACGGAGGCGCCGTTCTCGACCGCCTCCACCGCGAAGTCGTGCCCGTCCGCCCGCTCTCCGGGAACGGCGAAGAACGCTGCGCCGGGGGTGACGGCGCGCGCGTCGTACGCGAGATCTCGCACCTCGACGGGGTCGGGGCTGCCGAGAACCGCCTCAGGCGCGAGCGCGGCTACTAGGCGCTCGAGCTCCATGGCGCGACACGCTACCGGGTCTGACCGGGAGCGAAGCGACCCTTCAGGGGTTTGCGCGCTCGGAGTCCGCTTCTGCGGATTCCGAGCATGCGACGGCTAATTATCGGGCGCGATCTCGAGCTCGACGAGGCTGGAGCGGGCGATGTCCGAGAACGCGGGCGCGGCGACGACACCGCCCCAGATCGCGCCCACGGGCTCGTCGATCGAGACCAGCACGACCAGCCGTGGGTCCTTCGCGGGCACGACGCCGACGAACGAGGCCACGTACCTCGACGTCGAGTAGCCCCCCGGAACGGGCTTCGCAGCGGTGCCGGTCTTGCCGGCGACGGTGTAGCCGGGCACCGCGGCCAGGGCGCCGGTGCCGCCCTCCGCCGAGACGACGTCGCGCAGCATCGCCATCATCTGCGCGGACACCGTCTTCGAGAGCACGCGCCGCGCCGGCGAGCGCGTGTGCGGGTGGCTGCCGACACGCTTGACGAGATACGGCTTCCGGTAGACGCCCTCGTTCGCGATCGCGCCGTAGGCCGCGGCCATCTGGATCGGGGTGACGCCGATGCCCTGCCCGATCGGGACGTTGCCGATCGTCGAGCCGGACCAGTAGCTCGGCAGCAGCCCCTGCGTCTCGCCCGGCGCATCGACGCCGGTGACCTTGCCGAAGCCGAAGCGGCCGATCCAGTTCTCGACACGCGACCGGCCGAGCTTCTCCGCGAGCGTGATCGTGCCGACGTTCGACGACTGGGAGAGGATCTGGGCGACCGTCATCCGCTGAGTCGGGCGCGGCTCGTGCTCGTGGATGATCCGGTCGGCGACTCGAATCGAGGACGGCAGCGTGAACGCGGTCATCGGGGTGACGATCTTCTCCGACAGCGCCGCGGCGACGGTGACGACCTTGAAGGTCGAGCCGGGCTCGTAGGCGTCGGTGACGACGCGGTTGCGCCGCTTCGAGGCCGGCGTCGAGCCGAACTTGTTCGCGTCGAAGCCGGGCGCAACCGCCATCGCGAGCACGGCGCCGGTGCGCGGGTCGAGCACGACCGCGCTGCCGCCCTTGGCTCCCCACTTCCTGACGGTGTCGCGGAGCACGTCCTCGGCAGTCGACTGGATCCGGTGGTCGATCGTCAGGAAGACGTCCTCGCCGGCCCGTTCCGGCTTGGTCGCGATCACGTCGATCACGCGGCCGCTCGGATCGCGGACCGTCGTCTGGCTGCCGGGCTTGCCGACGAGCTCCTTGTCGAGCGAGCGTTCCAGCCCCTCGAGGCCGTTGTTGTCGATCCCGGCGTAGCCGAGCACGTGCGCTGCGACCCCGCGCTGCGGGTAGTAGCGCAGCTCCTCGGAGTAGAAGCCGAGGCCGGGCAGGCTCAGCTTCTCGAGCGCCGCCGCCTTCGCCGGGTCGGCCTTGCGCTTGACGTAGACGAAGTGGTTCGAGCGATCGGCGAGGACCGGGTAGAGCTTCTCGGCGTCGACGCCGAGCGCCTTGGCAGCGGCGAGCGCGACCCGACGGGGATCCTTCACCTCGCGCGGGTCGGCGTAGACGGTCGTCGCCTGCTCGCCGATTGCGAGCGGCTCGCCGGTGCGATCGAAGATCGTCCCGCGCCCCGCCGGGATCACGGTCGTCCCCTGGTGCTGGCGCTCGGCCATTCCCTCGAAGCGCGACGCCTGCACGCCCTGGATCCAGACCGCACGCGCGAGCGTCCCCGCGAAGACGAGGACGAAGAGGCCGAGCAGGAGGCGGATGCGGCGGTTGGAGAGCCGCTCGGTCACTTCGTCGGCGGCGCCAGCTGGATGTGGAAGGTCAGCTCTGGGTCGGCGCGCACGAGCCCGAGCTTCGCGCGGGCCTGGGACTCGATCCGCGCGTTCGCGGACGCGCTCGAGAGCTGTGAGCTGAGCCTGTTCGTCTCGCCCTGGAGCTGGACGCGCTCGCGGCCGAGCTCGTCGAGGCGGACGTTCAGCTGGAGCACGGCGACGTTGACGGCGACGACACCCGCGAGCAGGACGGCGAGCACGACGATCCAGACGACGCCGCCGAACGGACGGCTCCTCGCGCTGCGCTTCGGAGCAGCCTGCGTCCGGGGACGCGTCCGCGGCCGCGAGCGCGGGACGGGCGGAGAGTCGACCTGGGCGGCCCCGGCCCAGCTCGCCATCACTCACCGACCTTCATGGCGGCGCGCAGCTTCGCGGATGCGGCGCGCGGGTTGGCCTCCAGCTCGCGCGCTCCGGGACGCACGGGCTTGCGGGTCAGGTCGCGCAGGACCGGCTCGTTGCCGCAGACGCAGATCGGGAACTCGGGCGGGCACGTGCAGCCCCGCGCCTGCTCGCGGACGAACTGCTTCACGATCCGGTCCTCGAGCGAGTGGAAGCTGATGACGGCGATGCGGCCGCCCGGCCTGAGCATCCGCATCGCCGCCGGGAGCGCGGCCTCGAGCGCGCCGAGCTCGTCGTTGACGGCGATCCGAAGCGCCTGGAAGACGCGTCTCGCCGGATGGCCGTCGCCGAAGCGCGCCGGCGTCGGGATCGCCTGCTTGATCGTGTCGGCCAGGTCCGAGGTGCGCTCGAACGGCTGCTCGGCCCGGCGCCGCACGATCGCGCGGGCGATCTGCCGCGCGTACCGCTCCTCGCCGAACCGCTTGAAGATCAACGCGAGCTCGCGCTCGTCGGCCTCGTTCACGAGCTCGCGCGCCGAGAGCTCGGCCGCGGTGTCCATGCGCATGTCGAGCGGCGCGTCGGCGGCGTAGCTGAAGCCGCGCTCCGGCCGGTCGAGCTGCATCGACGAGACACCGAGGTCGAGCAGGATTGCGTCCGCCTGTACGTCGTTGGCGGCCAACTGGTTGAGGACGAGCGAGAACTCGCCGCGCAGGAAGCGAGCCTGCACCCCGCCGCTGCCCGCCTTGAACTGGTCGAAGTAGGTGCGCGCCGACGGGTCGCGGTCGATCGCGATCAGCTTGCCCTCGCCGTGGAGGTCGGCCGCGAGGAGGCGCGAATGGCCGCCGGCGCCGAAGGTGGCGTCGACGACGGTCTCGCCGGGCTGCACGCCGAGGAGCTCGCGCACCTCCTCCGCGAGCACCGGGACGTGATCAGACGCGCTTCTCTGCAAGACGTTCGGCAACATCGTCAGCACTCCCTTCGACCTTGGTGACGTTGTCGTTCCAGGCGGAGCGGTCCCAGATCTCGAGGTGGTCGTGAACGCCTGCCACGACGACCTCCCGCCCGAGCCGCCCGTGCCGGAGCAGCGCCGGCGGGACGAGCACGCGCCCCTGCTTGTCGAGCTCCGCATCCGAGGCGGCGCTGAAGAAGAACCGCTTCAAGTCCCTCGCCTCTTTCGAAAAGGGGTCGAGCGTGGCGAGACGGGCCTCGACCAGCGCGTTCCAGTCCTTCCGCGCGTAGACGTCGAGGCAGTCGTCGAGCCCGCGGGTGAGCACGACGCCGCCGGCGAGCGCGTCCCGGAAACGGGCCGGCAGCGTGAGTCGGTTCTTGTCGTCGATCGTGTGCTCGTACTCGCCAAGGAACATGTGTTCATGCGCTCCTGTCTCCCACTTCGCCCCACTCTAAACCACGATTCCCCACTTGTCCACCCCGGTCTCCCAAGATCCCCCTTTCGCGCAGAATCGGCTCCGTGAGCGCCGTCCTCGGAGCACGGGCGCTGAACCGGGCGACGCTCGCGCGGCAGCTGCTGCTCGACCGGGCCGAGCTGGCTCCGCTCGACGCCGTCCGGCATCTCGTCGGGCTCCAGTCGCAGGTGCCGCACAACCCCTACACCGGCGCTCTGGTCGCGCCTCGCCGGCTTCCGGCCGGAGACGCTGTCGGCGGCGCTCGAGCAGCGCGAGACGGTGCGGATCGGCGTCATGCGCGGGACGATTCACCTGCTCACGGCCGACGACTGTCTCGTGCTCCGCCCGGCGACCCAGCCGGTCTTCGAAGGACAGCTGTGGCGGCATCGTGACTTCTCGCCGCAGCTGCGCGGCGTCGATCTGGATCCGGTCATCGAGGCGGGCCGGCTCACACTCGAGGAGCCGCGGACGGGGACCGAGCTACGAGCGTTCCTCGCGGCGCGATTTCCGAAGCTCGACGCGGCAGCACTCGCCTACGCCTGCCAGATGCGGCTGGCGCTCGTGCAGGTGCCGCCCCGCGGCCTTTGGAGGAAGAGCGCTCAGGCTCGGTGGACGACGGCCGAGTCGTGGCTGGGCCGACCGCTCGAACGCGGCGCCCTCGCTCGAGGACGTCGTGCTGCGCTACCTCGCCGCGTTCGGCCCTGCGTCGGTCGCGGACGTGACGACGTGGTGCCGGCTGACCGGCCTGCGCGCGGTGGTCGAGCGGCTGCGGCCGCAGCTCGTGACCGTCCGCGACGAGCGCGGCCGCGAGCTCTTCGACCTTCCGGCCGCACCGCGGCCCGATCCCGACACGCCCGCGCCGGTCCGCTTCCTGCCCGAGTACGACAACGTGCTTCTGTCGCACGACGACCGCAGCCGGTTCGTCTCGGCGCCCGATCGCGCCCTGCTCGGGCCGGTGTGGTCGGTCGGCTGGGGCTCGGTGCTCCACGACGGCCTCGTGCGCGCGATCTGGCGCGCGGAGGCCGACGGCATCGTCGTGCGACACGTCCCGCTCTCGAAGAAGGCGGTCGCCTCGGTCGCGGCGGAGGGACGAAGGCTCGCGCGCTTCCTCGGGCTCGCCGCCGACGTGCGGCTGGCGCCCGTCAGCTGCTGAGACCGGCCCCGCGACGCGTGAGCGCGAGTGCGCCCCGCTCGGAGGCGAACGCGAGCGCGTCCTGGATCTCCATGCCCTTGGCGAGCGCGAACGTGAGCCCCGCCGCGAAGCAGTCGCCCGCGCCGTAGGCGTCCTCGATCGGACCCGGCGCCACGGCCGGCTTGTACGGCCCGCCCGGCTGCGCCCAGCCGCCAAGGGCGCCCGCGGTCGAGACGACGAGGCGCGGCGGTGGATCGAGGTCGCCGGCCTGGTAGCGCTCGGCGTCGTCCTCCCCGCTCGCGACGAGCGCGTCGAGCTCGACTCCCGCCGCGTGAAGCGTCGGCAGCTCGCGCGCGGTCGCGACGAGCACTCGTGCCCGCCGTGCCTGCCGGACGGCCGCGGCGTCACCGGCGGTGAAGTAGACGCCGTCCACGTCGTCGAGCTCCTCCCACGGCATCCCGCCGTCGTTCCCGGGCGGGCGTGGCTTGTCGCCGATCACCGTGATCGTGCGCTCCCCGATCTCGTCGACGTAACAGAAACCGCGCCGCTGGGCCTCTTCGACGGCAGGCGAGTGGATGCGGACACCGGCACCCTCCAGCCTCACGCGGCTCTGCGCGCCCAGGTCGTCGCCGCCGAGCCGGCAGAAGAGCGCGGAGCCGCCCGCAAGCCGCGCCAGCTCGACCGCTGCAACCCCACCACCGCCGGCAGGCTCGGCCCAGACCTCGGTCGCCGCGACGATCTCGCCCGGCTTCGGGACGGCTTCGACGCGGAGGAACTCGATCCACTCCACATGCCCGACCACAGCCATCTTCACGTCCCTGGCCGCCTTTCGCTCCCGCCCGGCGGAGCCGGGCTCCGCGAAAGGCTGTCGTCGCTCGCGGCGCTCCGGCCTGCGGCCCGTACCTCCGTACTGTTCCGCCGGCCTCCGCACCGCGAGCGACGACCCAGGAACGTGACCGAGTTCATGGGCGCACTCTCACAGATGCGGCCGCCGCCGCGTTAGTAACGATGATGGAGGCAATCGTGGCCGTCCCCCCGTTCGAGACGTTCTACGTCGAGCACCGCGACGTCGTGCTCGGCTTCCTGCGCCGCCGGCTCGGCGGCCAGGCGGCCGAGGACGCGTTCCAGGAGACGTTCCTGCGCGCCCTGCGCGCGTACGACCGGCTCGACCACGGCGAGCATCTGCGCGCCTGGGTGCTGACGATCGCCGCGCGGCTCGTGATCGACACCGGCAGGCGGTCGAAGCCGGTCACCAACGAGCTCCCCGAGCTGCCCGTCGAGGACGGACGGCCCGCGTACGCCCAGATCGAGCACCTCGCCGGCGGCCTCCCGCCCACGGAGCGCGCCGCCGTCGTGCTCCGCTACGCCTACGACCTCGCCTACGACGACATTGCGCTCGCGCTGGACTCCACGCCGGAAGCCGCCCGCCAGGCCGCCTCGTCCGGAGTTCGCCGCCTCAGAGCTGGGAGGATTTCATGACCGTCACGCCTGATCTCGATCGCCGCTTCCGCGACGCCGCAGCCACCGAAGGGCTGCTCGACGTCGGCTTCGACGTCGTCGACTCGCCGATCGGCCCGCTGCTCGTCGCGGCCACCGGTCGCGGCCTCGCCCGCATCTACTTCGACGCCGAGCCCGAGCTGCACCTGGAGCGGCTCGCGAAGGCCTACGGCCCGCGCGTGCTCCGCTCCGCATCGAGCGTCGACTCGACGCACCGCCAGCTGGACGAGTACTTCGCCGGCGACCGCAGCTCCTTCGAGCTGGACGTCGACCTGCGCGGCGCCGCCCCGTTCGCGCAGCAGGTGCTGGGCGAGCTCGCGCGTGTCCCCTACGGCCGGACGACGACGTACGGCACGCTCGCCGCGAAGGTCGGCGCTCCGCGCGCCGCACGCGCGGTCGGGACGGTGATGAACCGCAACCCGATCCCGATCGTGCTCCCCTGCCACCGCGTCGTCGGCGCGAACGGCAGCCTCACCGGCTACGCGGGCGGGCTCGACGTCAAGGAGCGGCTGCTGCGGCTCGAAGGCGCCATCCTCTAGTCACTCGACGAGCTTGTACCCCACGCCCCAGACGTTGACGACGAAACGATCGTCCTCGGAGCGCTCGAGCTTCTGGCGCAGGCGGCTGACGTGCGAGTCGAGCGTCCGCGTGCGCGTGAACGACCTGTAGCCCCAGACGTCGCGGAGCAGCTCGTCCTTCGTGAAGACACGCTTCGGCTCGGCCGCGAGTGCCGCGAGCAGCTCGAACTCCTTGCCGGCGAGATGGACCGGCTCGCCGCGGACGGTGACGACGCGCGCCGGCAGGTCGATCACGAGGTCTCCGACCTCCAGCCGCTGCTGCGCCGGCGGCGCCACGCGGCGTAGCACGGCCCGGATCCGCGCCACGAGCTCGTCGTAGACGACAGGCCGGTGGAGGTAGTCGTCGGCGCCGCGCTGGAACGCCCGCACCCGATCGACGGCATCGCCTTCGGCCGGTCCGAGCACGATCACCGGCACGTCGCGGTTCCACGTCCGGCCGGGCTCGCCCTGGCGGAGGCGCGCGCAGAGCTCGAGCTCGGAGCAGAGGACAAGATCGGGACGGTTGCGTTCCGCGAGTGCCAGCGCCTCGCCGCCGAACGCGGCCTGGAGGACGTGGAAGCCGTCGCTCTGCAGCTGACGTTCGAGATAGCCGCGGATCGCGGGCTCCGGCTCGGCGAGGAGCAGCGCGGCTGTCATGCTTTCGAAGCTAGCAATGCAGTTTCCGGGCCGAAAGATGTCCTTTCCAACGATTCTGCGACGATCGCTCCCCACCTGGCTCGTCTGGGCGGTGCCGCTCGCCGCCGCGGCCGCACCGGCGCCCTGGCAGGCGCATGCGCCGCTGCCCGAGCCGCGAACCGAGGTGGCGGCGGGCGTCGCCGGCGGCGAGATCGTCGTCGTCGGGGGCTTCACCGCCGACGGCGGCAACTCGGCGCGCACCGACGCCTACTCGATCGCGCGGAACACCTGGCGCCGGCTACCGGACCTCCCCGTCGCGGTCGACCACGCCGCGTCGGCGAGCGCGAACGGCAGCGTCTACGTCGTCGGCGGCTACGGCGGCGATCGCAACCCGCTCGCGACGGCCTTCGTGCTCGGGAAGGACACGACCTGGCGGCGTCTCCCGTCGCTGCCCGACGCCCGCGCCGCCGCGGCAGCCGCGATCGCCGGCGGCCGGCTCTACGTCCTCGGCGGCGTCGACGGCAGGCGCGGCCTCGCCAGGGTCGCGTTCGCGCTCGACCTGAAGACGCGGCGCTGGGCACGCATCCCTGGTCCGGCCCCGCGCGAGCATCTGGCGGCCGCGGCGGCCGGCACGCGCGTCTACGCCGTCGGCGGCCGCAGCGCCGGGATCGACACGAACACGACGCGCTTCGAGGTCTACGACGCCCGCACCCGCCGCTGGACGCGGCTGGCCGCGATCCCACAGGCGCGAGGCGGCACCGGTGCGGCGTTCGCGAACGGCCGCATCGTCTCGGTCGGCGGCGAGCGCCCGCAGGGGACGATCGCATCGGTGTACGCCTACGGGTTGAGCACACGCCGCTGGCAGCGGCTCGCGGACCTGCCCTCGCCGCGGCACGGGCTCGGCGTCGTCGCGCACGCCGGTCGCGTCTACGCCGTCGCCGGGGGGCCGCAGCCGGGGCTGACCGTCAGCGGCGCCGTCGAGTCGGTGCGGCCGTAGCTAGATCCGGCCGCTGCGGAGGACGCCGATCAGCAGCCAGGCGCCGAGCACGCCGGACATGACAAAGCCGATCACCGAGAGGAAGTGGATCCCGAAGATGTGCGGGCCGTCGGTCGCGAGGATCCCGATCAGCGACGAGCCGAGGAGGCCGCCGGCGACGACGAGCGCCACGACCAGCCGGTTGGCGACGACGTCCATCTTGTGCATGAAGTCGTCCAGCCCCTTGTGGACGAAGCCGACCTCGATCTGCCCGTCCCGCACCTCCTGGAGCACGTCGTGGATCTGGTACGGCAGCTCGCTCGCGATCTCGTACAGCTCCCGCCCGCGCCGCTGCGCGTTCGACGCCAGCCGTGAGGGTGAGAACCGCTCCACCATCAGCTCGCGCGCGTACGGCCGCGCCACCTCGAAGACGTTGAACGCCGGGTAGAGCTCGACGCCGACGCCGCCGAGCGTCGCAATCGCCTTGTCGAGCAGCACGAAACGCGTCGGCAGCTGCAGGTTCATCGAGTAGATCAGCGCGAAGCCCTCGCGGATGACCTGGATCGGGTCGATGTCGGCGAGGCTCGCCCCGTAGTAGCGGTAGTACAGCTCGCGCAGCTCGGTGGCGAACTCGTCCTCGCGCTCCTTCGGGTAGCGGACGCCGAGCTCGGCGAGACGGCGCGGGAGCGCGTCGACGTTCTCGGTGGCGGCGTCGATGAAGAGCCGCGTCAGCCGCTCCATGTCCTCCTCGGTGAGCTTGCCCACGAGGCCGAAGTCGACGAGGCCGATCCGGCCGCCGTCGAGCACGAGCACGTTCGCCGGATGCGGGTCGGCGTGGAAGAAGCCGTGCCGGAAGATCATCTTCATCCAGGTGTCGGTGACCCGGTACGCCAGCTCGCGGCGGGCGTCCACCGCCGTCAGTCTCGAGCTCCAGATCGGCGAGCTGCACGCCCTCGAGGTACTCGAGCGTCAGCATCCGCACGCCGGAGTAGTCCCAGTAGACCCTGGGCACGACGACGGCGTCCGTGTCCGCGAAGTTGCGCCTGAACGTGTCGGCGTGCCGCGCCTCGAGCTTGTAGTCGAGCTCCTGGCGGATGAAGCGCGCGAACTCGTCGACGAGGTCGTTGACGTCGATGAAGTCGAGCGCGCGGACGCGCTCCCTGATCAGGCGGGCGGCCTGGTAGAGGAGGGCGAGGTCGTTCTCGATCTGAGTCGGCGCGTTCGGCCGCTGCACCTTGACGACGACCTGGTCGCCGTTCGGCAGCACCGCCCGGTGCACCTGGCCGATCGACGCGGCTGCGATCGGCGTCTCTCCGAACTCGATGAACGCCTGCTCGAGCGTCAGGCCGAGCTCGCTTTCGACGACCTCGCGCACCTGCGCGAACGGGAACGGGCTCACGTCGTCCTGCAGCCCGCGCAGCTCGGCGACGATGTCCGGCGGGACGACGTCGGGCCGGGTCGAGAGCAGCTGGCCGAACTTGACGAACGTCGGGCCGAGCTCGTCGAGCATCTCGCGCAGGTGCCGCCCGCGCTCCGAGCCGGCGGCCGACTCGGCGCCCGCCTCGACCCGCGCGGTCCACGGAAGAATGTCGGTGAGCTTGTGCCGCTCGAAGAAGTAGCCGAAGCCGTGCCGGACGGCTACCTGCGCGATCTCCGAGAGCCGGCCCATCTTGCGCGTGCGCGGTCGAGTCGCCATCCAGGAAGTGTTCCACGCCGCGGTAAGGACTCCGCTTCCAGCTGCGCAAGATCGGAATCCGCGGGAGCGATTCCGATCGCGCGAAACCCCGCTCCGCCCCGAACAGGAAAGATAGGAGCGTGGACGAGGGCCTTCTGCTTCTGCTCGTCGGCGGCATCCTGGCGGGCAGCATTGTCGTCGCCCTCGGTGCTGCGCGAACGGGGCTGCCCGTGCTCTCGGCGTTCCTGGCGATCGGGATGCTGCTCGGCTCCGACGGCCCCGGCGGGATCGAGTTCGACGACGCGAAGCTCGCCCGGGAGGTCGGCGTGGTCGGGCTCGCGCTGATCCTCTACGAGGGCGGCCTGCAGACGTCGTGGCGCCGCCTGCGCGAGGTCGCGGTGCCTGCGGCGCTCCTGAGCACCGTCGGCGTCGTCGTCAGTGCCGTCCTCACCGGCGCTCGCCGCGTACATGCTCTTCGACCTCTCGTGGCTCGAGTCCGTGCTGCTCGGCGCCGTCGTCTCCTCGACCGACGCCGCTGCCGTCTTCGCGACGCTCCGGTTCACGCACATCCGCCGCCGCCTCGCGCGCACGCTCGAGGCCGAGTCGGGCGGCAACGACCCGATGGCGATCGCGCTCACGCTCGGCCTGATCGCCTGGATCGAGCGGCCCGGCGCCTATGGAGTCGACGACCTGCTCCTGCTCGTCGTCCAGCAGCTCGGTCTCGGCCTCGTCGTCGGGGTCGCGCTCGGCGCGGTCGCGTCATGGGTCTTCGGCCGCCTGCCGCACTCGATCGGCGCGTTCGCGCCGGTGGCGTCGCTCGCGGCGGCCGCGCTCGCGTTCGGCGTCGCCGACGTGATCGGCGGCAGCGGCTTCCTCTCGGTCTATCTGGTCGGCCTCGCGGTCGGCAGCACGCCGTCCCGCTACCGCCGCCACCTCGTCTCCTTCCACGAGGGGCTCGCGTTCGCCGCTCAGGTCGCGCTCTTCATCGTCCTCGGCCTGCTCGTGTTCCCTTCGGACCTGCCGGACGTGGCGATCGCGGGGCTGGCGCTCGCGCCTGTTCCTGATGCTCGTCGCGCGGCCGGCTTCGGTGTGGGCATCGACCGCCTTCCACGACTTCACCAACCGCGAGCGGCTCCTGCTCGGCTGGGCCGGCCTCCGCGGAGCGGTTCCGATCGTGCTGGCCACGTTCGTGCTCTCCTCGGACGTGCCGGAGAAGGAGACGATCTTCAACGCGGTCTTCTTCGTCGTCGTCGTCTCGGCGATCGTGCAGGGGACGACGCTCGAGTGGGTGGCGGGCCGGCTGGGCCTGCTCGCCCCCGCACCGCCGGTGCACGAGGCGCCGCTCGAGGTGGGGCCGCTCAGCAAGCTCGACCTCGTCGACTTCGCCGTCGCGGGCGACCATGCCGTCAACGGCTCAGCGGTCCGCGAGCTCGGTCTGCCGCGCACTGCGCTGATCGCGGTGATCAACCGCGGCGAGGAGACGATCCCGCCGCGCGGCAGCACCGTCGTCCAGGCCGGCGACCGGCTCTTCGTCCTGATCCCGCGCACGATGCGCGCAGACCTGGAGGACGTCTTCTCGCGCTGGCGGCGCCGCGTCTAGGGCTTCTGCTCGAGCAGCTTCAGCCGGTGCTCGAGCTGGGCGAGGCGAAGCTCGACCGACTCGAGCTCCTCGCGCCGGACGAGCCCGAGCTCGTGCGCGAGCCGCTCACCGGTCTCCTGCGGCAGATCGGCCAGCTTGTCGACGCCGGAGCGCAGCTGCGCGGCCAGCTCGTCGACGAGCTGGCGGAGCGCGAAGACCTGGTTATCTTGCCCGGCCATGCGGGCGAGTCGAGCGCCGCTGGCGGCGCCGGTCGCGCTTCGACTGGGAGCCTGTGGCCGTCGCCGTGGCGGGCTCCGGGACGGCTCCGCCGGCTTCGGCGGCATCCTCGTCGCCGTGCTGGAACGCGTCCGGGATCAGGTCCGGCGTCGGCTGCGCGGCAGCGAGCTCCTCGGCCTCCTTCAGCAGGCCGCCGACCGAGCCGGGATCGAATGTCTCTTCCTTGCGGCGCGCGTACTCCGGCTCCTTCTCCTTCAGCCATGAGAGCATCGGCGCGGCGATGAAGATCGACGAATAGGCGCCGGCGCCGATGCCGACGAGGAGGGCGAACGCGAAGTCCTTGAGCGTCTCGCCGCCGAAGAAGTAGAGCGCCGAGATCGGCAGCAGCGTGATGAACGTCGTCGCCAGGGAGCGCGGGATCGTCTCCCACAGCGAGACGTTCGCCAGCGTCCGGAACGACGCCCGCTTCATCAGCGGGATGTTCTCGCGGATGCGGTCGAAGATGATGATCGTGTCGTAGATCGAGTACCCGAGGACGGTCAGGACCGCGGCGACCGTGGCGGTCGTCACCTCCCGTCCGAGCAGCGCGTAGATCCCGACGGTGATCACGACGTCGTGGACGAGCGAGACCATCACCGGCGCGGCGAACTTGGCCTGGAAGCGGAAGGAGATGTAGATCGCGATCAGGAGCAGCGAGACGATGATTGCGAGGATCGCCCCCTTCGCGATCTGACGCCCGAAGCTCGCCGAGACCGTCTGGACGCTCGACTCGGCGTTGAACTTCTGGTCCAACTGCCGGGTCAGGGTCTGCGTCTCCTCGGTCGAGAGCTCCTCGGTCTGGATCTGGAAGCCGGTGTACTTGCCGTCTACGGCCGCACCGCGGCCGACGATCTGCGCGTTCCCGAGGCCGAGGTCGGAGGCCTGCGAGCGGACGTCGTCGATCGCCACCCGGCCGTCGGACGGCACAGATGCGGTGATCTTCGTGCCGCCCTCGAAGTCGATCCCGAGGTTGAGGCCCTTGATCCCGATCGCGAGCAGCGAGATCGCGACGACGACGGCCGAGATCCCGAACCACCACCTGCGCAGGCCGATGAAGTCGCGCCTGATCCACTTCGGCGGCTCGCCCTCGGCGCCCATCAGCTTCGGGTTGTCGAACCACTTGAAGCCGGCGAGCAGGCCGAGGATCGCGCGCGTGGCCGCGACTGCCGTCAGCAGCGAGATCAGCGTTCCGATCAGGAGCATCAGGGCGAAGCCCTTCACCCCTGCGGTCGCGACCAGGAAGAGCACCGTGGCCGTGATCACGGTCACGACGTTTGCGTCGATGATCGTCGAGAAGCCCTTGCCGTAGCCGGCCGAGATCGCGGCGCGCACGGATTTGCCGGCGCGGTACTCCTCCTTCACGCGTTCGAAGATGACGATGTTCGCGTCGGCGGCCACGCCGAGCGTCAGGATGATCCCGGCGAAGCCCGGCAGCGTCAGCGTGACGTTGAAGATCAGGATCGCGGCGTAGAGGAAGGCGGCGTAGATGCCGAGGCCGATCACGGCGACGATGCCGAGCACGCGGTAGAAGATGAGCAGGAAGAGCGCGACGGCGATCAGGCCGGCGATCGCGGCCTTCCAGGCCTCGGCAAGCGAGTCCTTACCGAGCGTCGCCGAGATCGCCGTCGTCTCGAGCGTCTTGAAGGTGACGGGGAGGGCGCCGCTCTGGAGCACGAGCGCGAGGTCCTTCGCCTCCGTGAGCGAGCCGATGCCGGTGATCTGGGCTCCGTTCGCGCCGCCGATCCCGTTCGGGTACTGCTCGAAGTCGATCGACGGCCACGACTTGATCTGGCGGTCGAGCACGATCGCGAAGTGCTGGAACGACTGCGACGGATCGCCCTGGCCGCCCGTGATGTTGTGGCGGGCGCGGCCGCGGTCGGCCTCGCGGTTGGTGATCTCGCCGAACCTGTCGCCGCCCTTGTCCGTGAACTGCATCGTCACGATCGGCTCGCCGGTCGTGGTGTCGAAGTCCTGGCGGGTGCCGGCGAGCTTCAGGTCGGCGCCGGTCATCTCGGGGACGACCTTGTTCGGGTCCGGATTGTCCGGGTCGTAGTTGAGCAGGTAGTAGAAGTTCTGCTTCGGGTTCTCGACGCTCACGCCCGGGCAGACGACCTCGCCGACGCCGCAGCTGACGACGACCGTGTTCGGCGGGACGCCGAAGGTCTTCCAGCCCTTCGGCAGCTTCCCGTGCGGCGCCCGCCTCCTTGACCGCGTCGCTCTCGAGCAGCTTGTCCCGGTCGGTGACCGGGCCTGCGACCAGCTTCTTGTTCTCGTCGAACAGGTACCAGTTCGTCTCGGTCCCGTCCTTGACGAGCGCCTGCTGTCCCGCGAGCAGCTCGTAGAGCGACTCCTTCGGGGAGGCGAAGCCGCCGGAGTTCGACGGCGGCGCCAGGTTCGCCTCGAGGTCGAAGAGCTCGAGCTGGGCGGTCTGGCCGAGGATGCCGATCACGCGGGCCGGGTCCTTGACGCCGGGGAGATCGATCACGATCTGGTCGTTGCCCTGCTTGCGGATCTCCGGCTCCGCGACGCCGAGCCGGTCGACTCGGTCGCGGAGGATCTCGACCGAGCGGTCGAGGTCGGACTTCTGCAGCGGGCGATTCGGCGGCGGCACCGCCTTCAGCGTCACCTCGAGCCCACCCTGCAGGTCGAGCCCGAGCGTCGGCCTTGTCATGGATCGGCGATGCGGGAATCGCGAGCAGGGCGACGCCGATCACTCCGGCGATGATCAGCCCAACGAGAATGAGGGAGGGTCGGCGGTTCACGCGGACAGCAGGGTAGCTGGGTTCTCACTCATTTCGTATGAATTCTTCATGAGATTTTTGGGGGTCGATCACTGCTGCGACGCCCCGGCGGACGACCTTGACGTTCGTCCCGGGCGCGATCTCGACCTCGAGCGTATCGTCGGTTTCGTCGATCGACTTGACCCTGCCGAGCAGTCCGCCCAGTGTGACGATCTCGTCGCCGACGGCGACGGACTCGTGCAGCGTGCGCTGCTCCTGGGCGCGGCGGCGCTGCGGCCTGATCACGAGCAGCCAGAAGCCCACGAAGAGCGCGGCAAGAACGATCAGCCCTCCTGGTTCCAAGGTTCCTCCTGCGGCCCGCCGGCGAGCCGGGCGAGCGCCGCGGCCGTGTAGACCTCGAGCTCGCCGCGTTCGATCGCCGCCCGCGCGCCCGCGGTCAGTTCGAGTAGGAAGTGCAGATTATGCAGGCTCAGCAGGCGGAGCCCCAGCACCTCCTCCTGGTTGACGAGGTGGCGCACGTAGGCGCGCGAGAAGCGGCTGCAGGCGGGGCAGCCGCAACCCTCCTCGAGGGGACGGGGGTCGTTCGCGAAGCGAGCGTTGCGGAGGTTCAGGCGGCCGGTCGCGGTCAGGGCGGAACCGGTCCGGGCCGTGCGGGTCGGGAGGACGCAGTCGAACATGTCGATCCCGGCGCCGATCACACGCAGGATCCCCTCCGCATCGCCGATCCCCATGAAGTAGCGCGGCCTGTCGGCGGGCAGCAGCGGCGCCGCCCAGCCGGTCGCGTCGAACATCTCCTCGCGGCTCTCCCCCACCGCAAGCCCGCCGAGCGCGTGACCGTCGAACCCGAGCGCCGCGATCTCCTCGATCGAGCGCCGGCGCAGCTCCGGGTCGGACGCGCCCTGCGCGATCCCGAACAGGAGCTGGCCGGGCGCCCGCTCCTGCTCGCGCTGTCGCGCCGCCCAGTGCGTGGTCAGTCGGACCGCCTCCTCGAGCTCGCTCCGCGGCACGCCCGCGGGCGGGCAGATGTCGAACGCCATCGCGATGTCCGAGCCGAGGTTGCGCTGGATCCGCGCCGCGATCTCGGGCGAGAAGCGCGCCGGGGCGCCGTCGTAGACGGAGCGGAAGGTGACGCCGTCGTCGTCGACGTCGAGCAGCGTGTCCCGGAGCGAGAAGACCTGGAAGCCGCCCGAGTCGGTCAGGATCGGCCCGTCCCAGCCGGAGAAGGCGTGCAGCCCGCCGAGCCGCGCGATCAGCTCGTCGCCGGGGCGGAAGTGGAGGTGGTAGGTGTTGCCGAGGATGATCTGGGAGCCGACCGTCCGCAACTCGTCCGGGTCGAGGCTCTTCACCGTCGCTTTCGTCCCGACGGGCATGAACGCAGGCGTCCTGACCTCGCCGTGGGCGGTGCGCAGGATCCCGGCGCGCGCGGCGCCGTCGGTGGCGGTGACGTCGAAGTGGCTCACAGGATCAGCATCGCGTCGCCGAAGGAGTAGAAGCGGTAGCGCTCGTCGACCGCGAGCCGGTACAGCCGCCGCGTCTCCTCGATGCCGGCGAACGCCATCACGAGCGCGAGCAGGGTCGAGCGCGGAAGGTGGAAGTTCGTCAGCAGCGCGTCGACCCGCCGGAACTCGAAGCCCGGCGTGACGAACAACGACGTCCGGCCTTCTAACAGTCTGGTGCTTGCCACCGTCTCGAGCACGCGCACCGTGGTCGTGCCGACGGCGAGCACGCGGTCCGCCGCTTCGATCCGCTGCCACGCCTCGGGCCGGACGGTGTAGCGCTCACCGTGCAGCTCGTGCGCCTCGAGCGTGTCGGTCGCGAGGGGGCGGAAGGTGTCGAGGCCGACGTGGAGCGTGACGCGCTCGACGTCGAGCCGCCCGAGCAGCTCCGGCGTGAAGTGCAGGCCGGCCGTCGGAGCCGCGGCCGAGCCTGCCTCGTCCGCGTAGACGGTCTGGTACCGCGCCGGGTCGGCGAGCGGCTCGGTGATGTACGGCGGCAGCGGCGCCTCACCGTCGGGCTCGCCGTCGAGCCGGACCCGCCAGCGGCCCTCGCCCAGGTGCTCGAGCAGCTCGACCGGCCCGTGCCGGCCCCCTGCCTTGAGCCTTCGCGTCGGGCGCGCGAGCGCGAGCCATTCACCATTGCCCTCGTGCTCGAGCAGGAGCACCTCGCCCTTCGGCTGCTCGATCCGGATCCGCGCCGGCACGACTCTCGTGTCGTTGACGACCGCAAGCTCACCCGAGAGCTCGTCCGGCAGCTCGGCGAACCCCCGGTGCCGGACCGCGCCTGTCGCACGGTCGTAGACGAGGAGGCGAGAAGCGTCGCGGCGCTCGGGCGGATGCTGGGCGATCAGCTCCGAGGGCAGGTCGTAGTCGAGCTCGGAGGTGTCCATCCGACGGCCAGCGTAGCCTCCTGCGCGTGGACGAGAAGACACTCGAACGGGCGAAAGCACGGATCGCGGAAGCCGCGTCCGGGCGGATCGCGCCGGCCGAGCTGGAAGCCGCGCTCGAGCGCACGCGCATCCAGGTCGAGTCGCTCGCCGCGGCCGCCGCCGAGCTCGAGGGCACCCTGCCCGAGAAGGTCAGCGCGGCCGTGCACGACGGCCTCCGCGCCGAAGTCGTCCCGGTCGGGCGCAGCCTGGCCGAGATCCGCGGGCTGCTCAACCAGGTGATCCGCCGGCTCGAGCGGCTCGAGGGCGACGTCCTCGCCGAGCGCCACGCACGCATCGACGATCTCGCACTGCTCGTCGACCTCGTCTCGTCGGGCTGGCGGGGCGTCAGCGACCGGCTCGAGCGCGTCGAGCATGCGGTTGCGCCCGCCCTCGCGCACCGCGAAGCAGCCTAGAGCGCGCTAGAAGCTGCGGTTCGGCAGGACGAGCCGGAAGCGGCTCCCCTTGCCCACCTCGGTCTGCAGCTCGATCCGGCCGCCGAGCGCCACCGCCAGCTCGCGCGCGATCGGCAGGCCCAGTCCCGTGCCGCGCCCGTCCGTCGACCAGAAGGGCCGGAAGATCCGCTCGCGCGCGTCGGCCGTGATCCCCGGGCCGCTGTCGGCGACGTCGACCGTGACCGTCCCGTTCGCGGTCTGCAGCGCCAGGTCGATGCGGCCGCCGTCCGGAGTCCAGCGGAAGGCGTTCGAGAGCAGGTTGGAGATGATCTGGAGGACGCGGTCGCCGTCCGAGACGATCACCGGCGCCGACTCCGCCTCGCTGGTGTACTCGATCCCGCGCTGGCGGGCCTCCTCCGAGAACGTGGAGTACGCGCGCTCCAGCACCCGCCCCATGTCGACCTCCTCGGTCAGGACGGTGAACCGGTGGGCGTCGAGCTTCGCGAGGTCGAGCACGTCGCCGACGAGCCGTCCGAGCCGCTCGGCCTCGCCGGCGACGATCTCGAGTGAGGCGTCGATCGACTCGGGGTCGTTGACGACGCCCTCGCGGAGCGCGGCGACGTGGCCGCGGATCGCCGTCAGCGGCGTCCGCAGCTCGTGCGAGACGGACATCAGGAAGTTGCGCTCGAGCTCCTCCGCCTCGGCGAGCCGCGAGGTCATCTCGCGGAAGCGGTCGGCGAGGTGGCCGATCTCGCCGCCGCCGGGGACGCGCGGCACCTCGACGCCGTAGTTGCCCCTGGAGACCTCGTCGGCCGCGTCCGAGAGGGCGAGCACGGGCCCGGTGATCCTGCGCGTGAGGTAGAAGGCGAGCGCGCCCACGACCACGAGCGAGAAGAGGAACGCGATCGCGAGCCGCGAGAGCAGGGTCACCCAGGCGTGGCGCAGCTCGTCCTTCGGCTTCGCGACGATCAGGTAGCCGAACACGGTCGGGCCGCCCGGCCGGATCGGGTGCGCGGCCGCGAGGAACGTCCGTCTCTGCCCCGGTGGCTTGAACTCGAAGGTGACGATCCGCGTCGTCGAGAGATCGACGCCGACGTCCTTGAGCGTGACGCGCGTCAGGCCGCTGTCCTCGCCCGGCGACAGCGACGTGCCGAGGAAGTAGAGCCGGTCACCCGTGGCCGCCTCGAGCTTGGAGGCCGCGAAGGCCGGGGCCGCCTTCTCCTCGTCGACGGCGCGCACGGCCGACTCGGCGTAGAGCTGGGCGAGCCCGCGTGCCTCACGGCGAAGCTCGTTCAGGGACGCGGTGCGCGTGTAGTCCTGGAAGAGGCGGAGCGCAATCAGGCTCGTGACGAGCCCCGAGAGCGCGATCCCCGCCAGGAAGAGCGCCGGCAGGCGAAAGCGCAGGGAGTTGAGCATGGCCTACGCCGCGGGCGCTGGAGCCCGCTCGGGGCCGACCTTGTAGCCGACGCCCCAGACGGTCACGATCGGCGAGGCCTCGCCGAGCTTGCGGCGCAGCTGCCGCACGTGCACGTCGACGGTGCGCGTGTCGCCGGCGAAGGTGTACCCCCAGACCCGCTCGAGCAGCTGGTCGCGCGTGAGCACGAGACCCTTGTGGTCGAGCAGCTCCCAGAGCAGGTCGAACTCCTTCGGGGCGAGCTGGATCTCCTCAACGCCCACCTTCACCTCGCGGCGGCCGGCGTTGATCGAGAGGTCACCGTGGTGGAGCTCCTCCTCGACGTCGCGGCGCCGCTCCGGCGCCGACCGGCGCAGCACGCTCTTCACGCGGGCGACGAGCTCGCGTGGGTTGAACGGCTTCGTCAGATAGTCGTCGGCGCCGACCTCGAGCCCGATGATCTTGTCGACGTCCTCGTCGCGGGCGGTCAGCATCAGGATCGGCACGTCGGAGGTCTTGCGGACGCGCCGGCAGATCTCGATCCCGTCGAGGTCGGGCAGCATCAGGTCGAGGATGATCAGCGCCGGCGTCTCGGCCGCGACCTGCGCCAGCGCGGCAGCGCCGGTCGTGACGGCGCGCACGTCGTAGCCCGCGTTCTTGAGATAGAGCGAGACGAACGACGCGATCGAGGCCTCGTCCTCGACGACGAGAATGGTCTGCGCGCCGGAAGCCATTACGGGGTGCCCTTCTCCTGTGCGCCGAGCTTGAAGCGGATCCCCGGATCGGGGAGGTCGTCGCAGCTGGCGCGGTTCTTGCGGCAGTCGGCGCCGTTGAGCGAGTAGACGCCCGGCTCGAGCGTGTCGCCCTCGATGAACCCGGAGCCCTTGCCGACGACCGAGAGGTCGATGCCGCGGGCCTGGATCACCAGCTTGAAGCCGCCGCCGACGACGCGGAAGCGGATGCCGGCGCCGCGGTAGCGGACGCCGTTGCCCGGCGACGAAGAACTCGGGCTCGTCGGCGCCCGTGACGACGGGGAAGTTGGCGTCGGTCGGCGTCGTGTCGTAGACGGTCAGCGTGCCGCGGTCGATCCGGCCGATGACGCCCCCGCGCGCCTGCAGGTTGATCTTGCCGCGACCGTCCTCGACCGAGAGCGTCCCATCTCCGGCGTCCACCGAGGCGAGCGCCACGACGGGGAGAATCAGGGCAAGCAGGGCCAGGCAGAGATACGTCTTCCGCATGGATCGAAGTATCGGGATGGGGCGTGTGGCGGCGGTCAGGTTCATGTAAGGAAAGTGTAAGCAGCCACGCAGAGGTGGTGTAGCCCTAGATTTACCCGATGTCGGAGATCGGAGACTTCGGTCTGATCGTGCTCGTGGTCGCAGGCGGGGTCTCCCTGGCACTGTACGGCCGCGCGATCACGGAACGGCTGGCGATCCCGAGCGCCGCGCTCTTCCTCGTCGCCGCGGCCGTGATCTCCGATCTCGTGCCGCGGATCCACGACGAGATCTCCTTCGTCACCGTCGAGCGGATCGGCGTGGTCGCCCTGATCGTGATCCTCTTCGAGGGCGGGCTCGACATCGGCTGGGGCCGCTTCCGCAGCTCGGCCGTGCCGATCCTCTCGCTCGGCGTCCTCGGGACGTTCGCCTCGGCGGCATTGATCGCGGCGGCCGCGCACGTGCTCTTCGACCTCTCCTGGATCACGAGCGGGATGCTCGGAGCCGCGCTCGCGCCCACCGATCCCGCGGTCACCTTCTCGGTACTCGGCGGCCGTGAGATCCGCGGCCGGACCGGGACGATCCTGAAGGGCGAGTCCGGGGCGAACGACCCGGTCGGGATCGCGCTGATGATCGGGATGATCGAGCTCGCCACGAGCGACCATGGCTCCTTCTGGTCGGTCGTCGAGGAGTTCGCGGTCGAGATGGCGGGCGGCATCGCGGTCGGTGCGGCCGCGCGCGGCCTTGCTCCTGCCGCTGATGCGGCGCGTGACGCTGCCCTCGCCCGCGCTCTACCCGCTGCGGGTCGTCGCCGCCGCCGGTGTCATCTACGGAGCGGCCACGCTCGTGCACGGCTCCGGCTTTCTGGCGGTGTTCGTCGCCGGGATCCTGATCGGCGACCGGCCGGTGCCGCACCGGCGCGAGATCGACGAGTTCCTCGCCTCGATCGGCAGCCTGGCGGAGATCGCGATGTTCGTCGCGCTCGGCCTCACGATCAACCTGACGCAGCTGTTCGACTCGAACGCGTGGTTCGAGGGCCTTGCGCTCGCGGCGCTGCTCGCATTCGCGATCCGCCCGCTCGTCGTCGGGGCGTTGCTGCTCCCCGTCCGGCTCGACGGCGGCGAGCGGCTCTTCGTGATGTGGAGCGGGCTGAAGGGAGCCGTGCCGATCCTGCTGGCGTCGCTGGCGCTGATCGCCGACGTCGACGACGGGACCGAGATGTACGGGATCGTCTTCGTCGTCGTTCTCTTCTCGGTGCTCGTCCAGGGCACGCTCGTGCCGAAGGTCGCCGAGCGGCTGAACGTGCCGATGGAACGTCAGTCGTAGGTGTAGAAGCCGCGGCCGGACTTGCGGCCGAGCAGGCCCGCGTTCCGCATCGCGACGAGCCGCGGCGGCGGCGCCATCCGCTGCTCACGCGTCTTCTCGTACAGCGCCTCCGACGCGTGCACGTGCACGTCGATCCCGACGAGATCGACGAGCGCGCACGGCCCCATCGGCCAGCCGGCGCCGTTCTTCATCCCGGTGTCGAGGTCCTCCGGCGACACCCGCGACTCGTCGAGGACGCGGATGCAGTCGTTCAGGAGCGGGATCAGGACGCGGTTGACGACGAAGCCGGGCGTGTCGTGGCAGCGGATCGGCGTCTTGCCGATTCGCTCACCGAGTGCGAACGCCGTCTCGAACGGCCCGTCCTCGGTCAGCTCCGCCCGCACGATCTCGACGAGCGGCATCAGCGGCGCGGGATTGAAGAAGTGCATGCCGACGACCCGACCGGCCGTCGACGTGGCGGCCGCGATCTCCGTGACCGAGAGCGCGGAGGTGTTGGTGGCGAGGACGGCGTCGGGACGGCAGATTCGCTCGAGCTCGGCGAAGAGCTGCCGCTTCGGCTCGAGCTCCTCGACGATCGCCTCGATCACGACGTCGCAGTCGGCGAAGTCGCCGAGCTCGGTCGTCAGCGAGAGCCGGCTCATCGCGTCGTCGCGCGCCGCCTGCTCGAGCTGCCCCTTGTCGACCTTGCGGGTGAGGAAGTGGCCGATCCGCTCGCCCGCCTGCTCCCCCAGCTCGGCCGTGACCTCGCGGCCGACGGTGTCGATCCCTGCCTCGACGCAGAGCTGCGCGATGCCGGCGCCCATGGCGCCGAGCCCGACCACTCCGACCTTGCGCACCTCCACGGCGCGCGATCCTACAGACGGGGCTACCGGCGGGGCTCGTCGAGGCGCGAGTCAGCGCCGTAGAGCACTGCGAGCGGACCGACGACGACGATGAACAGAATCACGAGGATGGTCATGTTCGTAGCATGCGTCGCTTGCTCTATTAGAGCAAGTCGAGTTATTCTTCGACTCGATCATGGAACCTGATAGTTGGCTCGGCGTCGAGTTCCGCCACCTGGCCGCCCTGGAGGCCGTCGCCCGGGAGGGGACGTTCGGGCGCGCGGCGGAGTCGCTCGGGTACACGCAGTCCGCCGTCAGCCAGCAGATCCAGACGCTCGAACGCATCGTCGGAGAGCGGCTGCTCGAGCGACCGGGCGGTCCGCGCGCCGTGTCGCTGACCGAAGCGGGCTCGCTGCTGCTGCGACACGCCGAGGCGGTCATCTCCCGCCTCCACGCCGCTCGGGCGGACATGGCCGCGCTCGCCCAGGGTGAGAGCGGCCACCTGCGGATCGGGACGTTCCAGAGCGTCGGCGCCAAGGTCCTGCCCGAGGTGATGCGGCGGTTCCTCGCCGCCTGGCCTCTCGTCGGGCTCGAGCTGACGGAGTCGGCGTCGGACGACGACCTGCTTCGGCTGATCGAGCGGGGTGAGCTCGACCTCGCCTTCGCGATGCTCCCCACCCTCGAGGGACCGTTCGAGACCGAAGAGCTCCTCCGGGATGCCTATGTGCTGCTCGTCCCGACCGACCACGAGCTCGCCGGACTCGGACGAGCCGGCCTCGGCGACCTCGGCGACCTGACCCTGATCGGCAATCGCGCCTGCCGCAGCACCGCACTCGCCGAAGGGGAGCTGACGACCCGCGGGGTCGGGTTGGACGTCGCGTTTCGATCGGACGACAACGGCACCGTGCAGGGTCTCGTCGGCGCCGGCTTCGGCGCTGCGCTCGTCCCGCTGTTGACGATCGACCCGAACGACGAGCGCGTGACGATCCTCGAGCTGGAGCCGGAGATCCCGGCACGTCGGATCGCTCTCGCCTGGCACCGAGACCGCCACCGCTCCCCCGCATCGCAGGCCTTCGCCGCTGTCGCGCGTGAGGTCTGCGCCGAGGTGGGCGCGTCGCTCGCGCCGCTCGCTGCCTAAACCCGCTCGATCACCGCGGCGATCGCCTGGCCGAAGCCGATGCACATGCAGGCGATCCCGTATCGCGCCTCGCGGCGCTCGAGCTCGTTCAGCAGCGTCGCCGTCACCCGGGCGCCGGTGGCGCCGAGCGGATGCCCGAGCGAGATGCCGCCGCCGTTCGGGTTGATGTCGTCGAAGCGGTCCTCGAGCCCGGCGTCGTGCGCGAACTGGAGCACGACCGACGCGAACGCCTCGTTCACCTCGATCACGGCGATGTCGTCCCACGTCAGCCCCGCCTTCGCGAGCGCCTTGCGGCACGCCTCGGGGTTGCCGTGCAGCATCCGGTACGGGTCGACGCCGGCGAGGCCGAAGGAGACGAAGCGCGCCCGAGGCTCGAGGCCGAGTCGCGATGCCGCCGCCTCGCTGGTGACGAGCACGGCAGCCGCGCCGTCGACGATCTGGCTCGAGTTCCCGGCAGTGACGACGCCGTCGGGCAGGAACGCAGGCTGGAGCGAGGCGAGCTTCTCGGCCGACGTGTCGCGCCTCGGCGCCTCGTCGACGGCGAAGAGGACGGCCGCGCCCGCGGCTCCGACCTCGACGGGGACGATCTCGTTCTCGAACTTGCCGTCGTCGCTCGCCGCGATCGCACGGCGATGAGACTCGAGCGAGTAGCTGTCGAGCGACTCGCGCGAGAGGTTCCACTCGGACGCGAGCGCCTCGGCGGAGATTCCCTGCGGCACGATCTGCCAGCGCTCGGTCAGCTTGTCGGAGAGATCGCCGCCGTTCGAGCCCATCGGGACGCGGGACATCATCTCGACGCCCGCCGAGACGACGACGTCGAGCTGGCCCGCCCAGATCGCTGCGGCGGCGTTGAAGTTCGTCTGCATCGACGAGCCGCACTGGCGGTCGACCGTCGTGCCGCAGACCGTCTCGGGCCAGCCGGCGACCATCGGCGCCATGCGGCCGATGTTCCAGCCCTGCTCGCCGATCTGGGTGACGCAGCCCATCTGGACGTCCTCGACCTCGGCCGGATCGAGGTCGTGACGCGCGACGAGGCCGTTCAGCACCTGGCCCGCGAGCTCGTCCCCGCGCGTCCCCGCAAGCGAGCCGTTCCGCCGCCCGATCGGGCTGCGAACGGCGTCGATGATGAGCGCGTCCGTGGCCATAGCTGAAGCATAGACTCGGGACGTGGCCACGACAGCCCTCGAGAAGAAGCTGTTGATCGCCGGCGAGTGGGTCGAGACCGGCGACTGGGTCGAGGTGCGCTCCCCCTACTCCGGCGACGTCGTCGGGCGGGTCGCGAAGGCAGGCGCAGCCGAGGCCAGGCGGGCGGTCGACGCTGCCGAGGCGGCGATGCGGGAGCCGCTGCCGGCCCACAAGCGGGCCGAGATCCTCGTCCGCGTCGCGGGCCAGCTCGGCCGCCGCCACGAGGAGGTCGCGCAGACGATCTCGGCCGAGGCCGGCAAGCCGCTCAAGGCCGCCCGCGTCGAAGCCTCGCGCGCGATGTCCACCTTCACGTTCGCGGCGGTCGAGGCGCGCAAGCTCGCCGGCGAGATGGTCCCGATGGACGCGTCGCAGGCCGGCGCCGGGAAGCTCGCCTTCACGCTGCGGCAGCCGCTCGGCGTCGTCGGCGCGATCTCGCCCTTCAACTTCCCGCTCAACCTGGTCGCGCACAAGATCGCCCCCGCGCTCGCGGCCGGCTGCGCAACCGTCCTCAAGCCCGCGTCGCAGACGCCCTTCTCCGCGCTCCTCCTCGCCGAGCTGATGGCCGAGGCGGAGCTGCCGCCCGGCTGGCTGAACGTCCTGGTCGGCCCCGCAGTCCGAGATCGGCGACGTCCTCGTCGAGGACGAGCGTGTCCGCGCGATCACCTTCACGGGGTCGGGCGACGTCGGCTGGAAGCTCGCCGAGCGGGCGCCGCGCAAGCGGGTCAAGCTCGAGCTCGGGAACGCGACGCCGGTGATCGTCGAGGCGGACGCCGACCTCGAGGACGTCGCGACGCGGCTCGCCGCGAATGCGTTCTCGTTCGCCGGCCAGAGCTGCATCTCGGTGCAGCGCGTCTACGTCCAGCGCGCGGTCCACGACGAGCTCGTCTCGCGGTTCGTCCCGAAGGTCGAGGCGCTCGTCGTCGGCGACCCCGCGGACGAGGCGACGGACGTCGGCCCGCTGATCGACCGCGATGCGCGCGAGCGGGTGCTGGCCTGGATCGACGAGGCGCGCGCAGCCGGCGCCGAGATCCTGACCGGCGGCGAGCTCGAGGGCGAGCTCGTGCGGCCGACGGTGATCGCAAAGGCGGCGCCGGACCTGAAGGTCTCGTGCGAGGAGGTCTTCGGCCCCGTGTGCACCGTGACCGCGTACGACACGCTGGACGAGGCGATCGAGCTCGCGAACGGGACGCGCTACGGCCTCCAGGCCGGCATCTTCACGCGCGATCTGAAGGTCGCTCTCGAGGCGGCGAGCCGGCTCGAGTTCGGCGGCGTCACCGTGAACGAGGCTCCGACGTTCCGCGCCGACCAGATGCCGTACGGGGGCGTGAAGGACTCCGGCAACACACGCGAAGGGCCTGCCTACGCCGTTCGTGAGTTCACGGAGGATCGCCTCGTCGTGATCGATCTCTAGACTCGGCGCCGTGGTGCGCTTCCCACGACTGCTGCGGCGAGAGCCGGCCCGTCCTCGCCGCCGTCCCGCACCGCCGGCCAGCGAGCTGCGGCGCGAGCGCCGCGCCCTCATGCGCCTGCGCGAGCAGAAGCTCCGCGACCTGGGCGGCCTCTCGCTCGAGATGTACCGGCGCGACCGCTTCCGCGAGGATCTGCTGCTCGAGCGCTGCGCCGAGCTGATCGGGCTCGAGGCGCGGATCCACGAGCTCGACGTGCTCCTCGGCACCGCGAATCGCGCCCCGGGCGTCCCGAAGACCGCCAGATGCGAGTGCGGCGCGCCGCTGCTGTGGGGCTCCCGTTTCTGCGCCACGTGCGGGCGCCCGGTCGCCAACGCGCCGGCGAACGCGCGATGAGCGACGCGGGACAGGCCCGCTGCCCGCGCTGCAACGCGACGGTGCAGCCGGGTCAGGAGTACTGCCTCGAGTGCGGCAACCGCCTCGTCCAGGAGCCGGCGGGTCCCGTCGCCCGGGCGTCCACGTCGGTCGCCGAGCGACACGACTGGGCCGGCACATGGCTCGTGCCGGCGCTGCTCGGTCTCGTGATCGCCGTGCTCGGCACCGGTGCCGCGATCGCGATCTCCGGAGACGGCGAGGAGGAAACGGCGATCCCGACCGCGACGGGCGGCAGCCTGACCGTCACCGGCGGCACGCCGACGCTGACCGCGCCTGAGCCGACGACGGCACCGACCGCGACCACGGCGCCGACTCAAACGACGACTCCTCCCCCGCCCCCGGCCAACCCCGCCGCGATCACGTGGCCCGCCGGGGAGCGCGGCTGGACGATCGTCCTCCTCTCGCTGCCACAGGCGAACGGCCGCGATGCCGCCGCAGCGCAGGCGAAGAAGGCTCGCGACGGCGGCCTGCGCCGGGTCGGCATCCTCGATTCCTCGCGCTACGCGAGCCTCCATCCCGGCTACTACGTCGTCTTCCAGGGGGTCTACGACGACGAGGCCGAAGCGTCATCGGCGCTGCAGCGCGCCCGCGCGGTCTTCCCTTCTGCGTACCAACGTGAGATCGTCCCCTAGACGCGAGGTGTAAGGAGTCTGGAGACGGGGCACACGCCGTCGCAAGCAACCCCCGTCCGGACGCCTCGCGTTTCCGATTCTGAAAACTTATGTCAGCGACTTTGTAACAGCGCCGAGAGTCCGTATACTCGGTGTCGACCACCCCGCCGAAACCCGTGTTTTCGGCCTGACTGCGGGATAGACAGGGAGCGATGACCGCACAGATGGAAGCCCAACTCGTGCAATTGCAGGCCTGCATGTATCAGTATTCGCGAGCGATCTATCGCTCGATCAAGGATCTGATCGACCCCTACGCCGAGGCCTCCGTCCAGCTCGAATCGCGCCGTGCGGTGCTCGAGCAGTGCGAGCAGACGATGGAGCGGCTCGCCGCAGACCCGCACTATTTCTCCAAGCCGGACCGGGCACTTTTCCAGGACATTCGGCGCTTCTTCCCGATCACGGCTCAGGCCCAGGTCGCCTGGGCGGTCAAGGAAGGCATCGCCGCCGCGGTCGGATTCATCGAGGAGCAGCTCGAGGCGGGCGCTCTCGACGGCGGTGTCGCGCGCTGCCGCGCGACCACGCGCAAGGGCAAGCCGTGCCAGCGGACACCGCTCCCGGAGCGCGACTACTGCCCGTCGCACCAGCACCTCGAGCGCTCGCTCGCCGCGGCGTAGCCATTTCGCGAAGCCGATAGAGTCGGGCGGCCGTGTCGCACGACACCGACAAGCTGATCCGTCAGCTCTCGCTGGTCGCCTTCCTGATGGCGGAGCGGCGACCGCTGACGGCTCGTGACGTCAAGGGCAACGTCGAGGGGTACTCGGAGATGTCGGACGAGGCGTTCGCACGCCGCTTCTACTCCGACCGCGCCGAGCTGATCGCGCTCGGCGTCCCGCTCCACTCCCAGCGCGACGAGTTCACCGGCGAGGAGCTGTACACGCTCCGCTCGGAGAACTACTTCCTGGACGAGCTCGAGCTCGACGACGACGAGCTGGCGGCGCTGCAGACGGCGCTCTACATGCTCGAGGGGACGTTCGCGTACGCCGAGCCGCTGCGGCTGGCGCTGCAGAACCTCGCGCTCGGGCGCCCCGGGTTCGACGACGCGCCGACGGAGACCGCCGCCAGCGTCCAGGTGCGCGACCCCGACTACTCGCCCGAGATGGCCGGCCGCCTGTCGAAGCTCGAGTCGGCGATCTCGAAGCAGCGGACGATCAAGTTCAGCTACTGGTCGCCCCGGCGCGACCAGACGCGCGAGCGGACGCTGAATCCCTACGCATTGCGCCGCGATCGAGGCACCTGGTACGTCGTCGGCCACGATCTCGACAACGACGACATCCGCACCTTCCGCGTCTCGCGCGTGCGCAGCGACATCCGCTTCGCCACCCGCCGCGAGCGCGACTTCCGCCTGCCGCAGGACTTCGACGTCGACGCCTACCGCGTCGGCGAGGACTGGCAGCACGGCCCCGTTCAGGGAACCGCGAAGATCGAGGTCAACGGCGACACCGCCTGGTGGGTGCACCGGACGCTGCACGAGGCCGGCACGCTCGTGGACGGCGTCTTCGAGACCGAGTACGCCGCGATCGAGCCGCTCGCCGGCTGGGTGCTCCGCCAGAACGGCCGCGCCCTCCCGCTGGAGCCCGAGGAGCTCCGATCCGCCTGTGCCGAGGGGCTGCGCCGGGTCCGCGAGGCGCATGAGGCCGAGCCGCCGAAGCTGGCGCGGGAGAAGGCCGCCGAGATCTCACCGGACGGGATCGACCGGCCGGCGCCGGCCGTCGCGCCGGAGCGCTTCGGGGTGCTGCAGGCGCTCCTCGCCTACCTGCTCGCCGCCTGCGGCGAGGGCCGCGACGCGCAGCTCGACGCCGACGACCTCGCCGCGCGCTTCCACATCCCGCGCGAAGAGCTGCAGGATCACCTCTCGCTGCTCAACCTCGTCAACTTCGGCGGCGGCTGCTACACGGTCTACGCCGAGCTCGACGGCAACGCGGTGCGCGTCGACAAGGAGCTGTACGGCGACGTCTTCCGGCTCGCGCCGCGCCTGACACCGCTCGAGGCGCGCGCGATCCGCCTCGCGCTCGACATCGTGGGGCCGTCGATCGCGGCGCAGGTGCACACGCCGCTCGACCGCGTCCGCAAGAAGCTCGAGGACACGTTCGGGCAGTTCGAGGACCACCAGACGCCGGAGACGCGTTCGGAGCTCGACGAGGAGGAGCTCGTCGCGACGCTGTCGCGCGGGATCGCCGAGCGCCGCGTCGTCGCGATCGAGTACATGAAGGAGGGCGACGAGACGCCGACCGAGCGGCTCGTCGAGCCGTACACGTTCGAGCGCGTGCTCCCGAACTGGATCATCCACACCTGGGACCGCTCCTCGGACGGCGAGCGCTCCTTCCGGCTCGACCGGATGCGGTCGGCGCGGGTCACCAAGGAGCGCTTCGAGCCCCGCGACGGCTTCGACCCCCACTTCCTCGAGGACGCCCACCAGGTGCGCGTCCGCTACGCGAAGCCCGTCGCCCGCTACCGCGTCGAGCGCGGCGCGACGAGGCTGACGGACGGCTCGGCGCTCGCGACCCTGCAGGTCGGGACGCGGGACTGGCTGATCAGCGAGATCCTCGCCGACCGCGGCGAGGCGGTCGTGCTCGAGCCCGCCGACGTCCGGCCCGCGATCGCGAAGCGCGCCGCACAGCTCCTCCGCGAGCTCAAGCTCACGCGCGTCAAGCTCCCCGGCTAGCCCGCCGGCAGACGCAGCGTGAAGACGGCGCCTTCGCCGGGCGACGACTCGACGTCGAGCGAGCCGCCGTGCGCCTCGGCGAAGGAGCGCGAGAGGAAGAGACCGAGGCCGGTCCCGGGTTTCGCAGAGCCGGCGACGCGGCCGAACTTCTCGAAGATCTGAGTCTGGTGCTCCAGGCCGATGCCCGGGCCCGAGTCGCGGACGTGGACGACGACGTGTCCGTCGTCGGCGCCTGCCTCCACCATGACCTCGCCGCCCGAGTCGGAGTACTTGATCGCGTTCGAGATCAGGTTGTCGACGAGCTGACGCAGCCGCTCCGCGTCGCCGCGCACCCTCGGCAGCGCGGCCGGCAGCTCCGCCGTCAGCCGGACCTCGTCCTGCCCGATCTCCGCGGCCGCGACCGAGTCGCGCAGAACCTCCGCCAGGTCGACGTTGTCGAAGCGATAGCCGAAGGTGCCGGCCTCGATCCGGGAGGTGTCCAGCACGTCGCCGACGAGCGCCGCCAGCCGCGTCGTCTCGTCCGCGATCACCGCGAGAAACGCCTCGCGCTGCTCCGGCTTCAGCTCGCGCCAGCGCGCCTGCAGCGTGCGGGCGGAGCCGATCACCGCCGCCATCGGGCTGCGGAGCTCGTGCGAGACGAGCGAGACGAAGTCGGCGCGGAGCGCGGAGAGCCGCCGCAGCTCGTCGACCGTTGCGCGCTCGGCCTCGTAGGTGCGCAGGTTCTGTACCGCCGTCGCGACGAGGCGCCCGAGGAACGTCACCAGGGCGATCTCCTCCTCCCGGAAGGATGCGGGCTCGGTGCGGGCGATCGCGAGGGCGCCGATCGAGCGCGTTCCGAGCTGGAGCGGCGCGAGCACCCGGGCGCGGACGCCGAGCGCGAGCAGGCCGGCCTCCTCCGGGTACCGGTCCTCGGCGATGTCCTCGCGGTAGATCGTGCGCCCGTCCTCGATCACGGCCTCGAGGATCTCGCCCGGCACCGTGATCGCAGTCCCCGGCTCCAGGTAGTCCTGGGCGCCGATGCCCGCGGTCGCCATCACGCGGGCGCCGCCTCCCTCGGCGAGCAGGATCGCGGCGCGGTCGAACGGCAGCAGGCTGCGCAACTCGCGCACGAACGCGGCGAACGCCCGCTCGAGGTCGAGCGACGAGCCGAGCGCGCGCGCTGCGCGGTTGGTCGCCTCGAGCAGGTCGACCCGGCGGCCGAGCTCGTCGCGGAGGCGCTCCGCCTCCGCAGCCCGCTCCTCGGCGTCGTGCGCCTGGCCGCGCTCCATGTCGACGAGCCGACCCACGACCGCGCCGAGCGACATGGCGACGACGACCCGGAGCACGAGCGCGTCGTACCGGACGGGAATGTCGAACTGCGCCTCCCGCCAGAGATCGAGGACGAGCAGGATCGGGAACGTGACCGCGCCGGCGATCAACCCGCCGGCGAGGCGGAAGAAGAGCGCCGCCTCCAGCACGACCAGGAGCTGGAGCGACCGCAGGGGCTGGGCCGGCTCCCACGCGAACGCGAACATCAGGGCCGTCGTGATCGCGAAGTCCGTGACGACGCTCAGCGCCGCGAGGTAGCGCAGCCGCCCGCGCCAGCGATACGACAGCCAGACCAGCAGCAGGGCGACCGCGGCGTAGCCGCCGACCACGGCCCAGGCGGCCCGCTCGTATCCCTGCGACGGGTAGTCGTCGTGGTCGAACACCACCTTGGTCACCGCCAGCGGCACGAGCGCGACGCGGACGAAGGCGAGGTTCCGGATCAGCTTCACGATCCGCTCCGCTCGTCGATCCGGGCGAGCGCCCACCGGGCGTGCTCGCGGAGAAGCTCGTCGTCGCCGTTCGCGTACGTGGCCACGGCCTCTCGTTCGAGGTCGCCGCCCACATTCCCCGCAGCGACGAGCGCGTTCCGGCGCAGCCAGCGGGGATCGTTCCTCGGCACGTAGAGCCTGTCGTAGCGGGCGACGAGCTCCTCGCCGTCGCCCTCGAGCCAGTCGACCAGCGAGACGGCCGGCTCCGCGTCGTCCGGCGGCCGGATCCCTGCCCGGCGCTTCTCGACGCCGCGGTTCCACGGACAGACGTCCTGGCAGATGTCGCAGCCGTAGACGGACGCGCCCAGCTCGGCCCGGTACTCGACGGGGACCGGCGCCGGCGCCTGCGTCCAGTAGGAGAGGCAGCGCGTCGAGTCGAGCGTCCCCGGCTCGTCGAGCGCCCCCGTCGGGCAGGCATCGATGCAGAGCGTGCACGAGCCACAGCCCGCGTCGAGCGCCTCGGACTCCTCGACGTCGCGGTCGCTGACGAGCGTCCCGAGCACGACCCACGAGCCGTGGCGGCGGGTGATCGCAAGCGTGTTCTTGCCGTAGAAGGCGACGCCCGCCCGCACGGCGCCCTCGCGGTCGACATGGTCGTTCTCGTCGACGAGGACGCGGTAGCCGCCGCCGAGCCGTCGCCCGAGCGCGTCCAGCTTCTCGCGCAGCTCGGCGTAGCGGTCGGACCACGTGTAGCGGGCGAGCCTGCCCTCCCCCGGCCCCGGCTCATCGGCGTCGGCGTAGTAGCAGAGCGCCGCCGAGATCACGGTCCGGGCGCCCGGGAGCAGCGCCTCGGGGTGGCAGGAGACCTCCGGCCGCCGCGTCGTGAAGCCCATCGTCGCGAAGAGACCGCGCTCCTTCCGCTCGCGAATGTGGCGCTCCGTCTCCTCGTAGTGCGCGGCCGGCGCGGCGCCGATCGCGTCCAGGCCGAGCTCGTCGCCTAGCCGGGTCAGCTCGGCAGCCGTCATGACAGGATTGTGCCCGTGCAGGCGGTGCGGATCCATGAGGACGGCGGCCCGGAGGTGCTTCGGTACGAAGAGGTCGCCGATCCGGTCGCCGGGCCGGGCGAGGTGCTCGTGGAGCTACGGGCGGCGTCGCTCAACCACCTCGACCTCTGGGTGCGGAAAGGGCTTCCGTCGGTGCCGAAGCCGCGCATCCTCGGCGCGGACGGCGCCGGCATCCGGGTCGACACCGGCGAGCGCGTCGTCATCAACCCGGGTATCGAGCACGGCGACAGGATCACCGTGATCGGCGAGCACACCGACGGCACGCATGCGGAGCTGATCGCGGTGCCCGAGACGAACGTCTTTCCGCTGGCGGACGGGATCTCGTTCGAGACGGCCGCCGCCTTCCCGCTCGTCTACGAGACCGCGTTCCGGATGCTCGTCACGCGGGCGCAGCTCCGGCCGGGCGAATGGGTCCTGATCTGGGGCATCGGCGGCGGCGTCGCGACGGCGGCGTTCGAGATCGCCCGTGCGATCGGAGCGAAGACGCTCGTCACCTCGGGCTCGGACGCCAAGCTCGAGACGGCTCGTTCCTGGGGAGCCGACCTCGCCGTCCCCCATGCCGAGGCGGCGGCTGCGGCGAAGGAGCTCGGCGGCGTCGACCTCGTCGTCGAGACGGTCGGCGAGGCGACCTGGAAGGACTCGCTCGCTGCGGTCAAGGCCGGCGGACGCGTCGTCGTCTGCGGCGCCACCAGCGGCCCCAACCCGCCGGCGCAGCTGCATCGCTTCTGGTGGAAGCAGCTGACGATCTACGGCTCGACGATGGGGACGCGTGAGGACTTCCTCGGCGCCTACGGGCTCGTCCGCACCGGCCGCGCGCGGGTGCACGTCGACTCGACGTTCCCGCTCTCGGAGATCCGCGCCGCGCACGAGCGGCTCGAGGCCGGCGAGCAGCTCGGCAAGATCGTGCTCACGATCCCGTGACGCCGGAGCCGGGCAGCAGCGTCGCGCCGTCCCTCTTCGCGCCGCTCGGGCCGACGTACGACCGCTATTCGCGGCTCCTCTCCCTCGGCCAGGACCCACGCTGGCGCCGCTTCCTGGTCGGTCGGCTCGAGCTCCGACCGAACGCCCGGGTGCTGGACGTCGCCACCGGCACGGGCGCCGTCGCGCTCGAGCTCGTCCGGCAGCACGACTGCTCCGTCGTCGGCGTCGACCGGAGCGCCGACATGCTCGCGGTCGCCCGCGCTCGCATCGCCGCCCGCGGACTCGCGTCGAGGATCGAGCTGCACGAGGCACGAGCCGAGGCGCTGCCGTTCGCCGACGCGTCGTTCGACGCTCTCACCGTCACCTATCTGTTGCGCTACGTCGACGATCCGGCCGCGACGCTGCGCGAGCTCGCACGCGTCGTGCGTCCTGGTGGAACGGTGGCGATGCTGGAGTTCGGCGTCCCGCCGGCAGGCGTTGTGCGTGCGCTCTGGGAGGTCTACGTTCGGCTCGTCCTGCCGCTCGCGGGACGCCTGCTCTCGCCGGGTTGGCACGAGGTCGGACGCTTTCTCGGTCCGAGCATTCGCGACTTCGAGGCGCGCCTCCCGCTGGAGCACCAGCTCGAGCTGTGGTCGGACGCCGGGCTGGCGGATCTCCACGCGCGCCGGCTCAGCCTCGGCGGCGGCGTGGTGGTCTGGGGCAGACGCGGATGAGCGTCGAGCGCCGTCCGGCGTTCTACGCGCTCGCGCGGGGCGGCTGGCGCGACTACGTCACCCTGCTCCATCTCCCGTACACGCTCTGGCATCTCTCCTATGTCGCGATCGGGGCCGCGCTCGCGCCGGAGCTGGATGCAGAGCGACTGCTCTGGGGGCTCGCAGCGTTCGCCCTCGCCCTGGGCGTGGGCGCACACGCACTCGACGAACTGCACGGCCGCCCGCTGCAGACGGCGATCCCGCGGCCCGTGCTCATCTGGCTGGCAGCGGCATCTCTCGTTGCGGCCGTCGCGATCGGAATCGGCGCCGCGCTCGCGTGGACGCTCTGGCTGCTGCCGTTCGTCGCCGCCGGAGCGTTCCTCGTCCCCGCCTACGCCCTCGAGCTCTTCGGAGGCGTGTTCCACACGGATCTCTGGTTCGGGCTTGCCTGGGGGGCGTTCCCGGTGCTGGTGGGGTATCTGGGCGCGGCGGAGACGCTGCGGCCCGAGGCCTTCCTCGCGGCGGCGTTCGCGCTGGCGACGAGCCTGGCGCAGCGCTCGCTCTCGACCCAGGTGCGGACCGTGCGACGCCGCGTCACACAGGTGAGCGGGACGGTCCGCTACCGCGACGGGCACGAGGACGTGGTCGACGCGGACGCCCTGACACGGGCGCCGGAGGCGGCGCTGCGCGCGCTCTCGGCCGGGATGGTCGCGCTCGCGCTGGCGCTCGTCTGGATGCAGCTCGCCTGAGCGCGGGGCGGCGCGTTCTATTGCGTCATGCGATACGCGACCTCGTACTTCCCGACCGACGCGCGCCTGCCCGGCGTGTCGCTGGCCGGCATCGCGCTCAATGCTTCGTCGCCCCGCGCGTAGTCGTCCTCGTTCTCGAAGAACAGAATGACCACTGACTTCTCGTTTTCCGCGTCGTTGAGGACGATGATCTCGCGCGCCGGCACATCGTCCGGGCGATCGCTCTCCTGCATTCGGCTCTGCATCTCCGCCATTCGTTCGGCGCTGACGCCATCGAAGGACACGACTCGTGCAAGCGGCATGACTGCCTCCTTCGTCGAGGGTTCGAATCGACTCTAGAGCCTCTCCGGCCGCGCCGATAGGAGCGCCACTCGCGTTTTTCCATGCTCCCGGCCGGGTAGTCGGCCAGACATGCGGAAGAAGACTGCGGTCCTCGTGTTTCTGGCGACAGGGCTGCTGGTCTGGCCGAATCGGGACGGGCGTGCCTGTCGCTCAGATCGCGCAAGAACATGGTACGCCCTCGCCCGTCGCGTCGTATGCGCGCGGGAATGGTCTGCCAGAAGGCGAGCTGGAGCTCCGGAGTGTCGAGTGCGTCGCTGTTCAACGAGCCTTTCTCCTTGTGCCGGCTGCCGGTCTCTATCGCTGGCGGTCGTCATTACGACTACCGACCGTGCGAATTCAGTCGCCCTTGACCGACGATCCGCACCGCGCTTCCCTTCGCGATGGTCGCACGCCGCGGCCCCAGTGGGACGCTCTACGCCCTCCAGACACCGGGCCGCGTCGAGCGTGCACGGATCAGCACGCGCCCGTCGTTCCCGCTGGAGATCCGTCGGGAGGGATCACCGACCGTTGCCCTGTCCGCGCGCCCCGTTCGGGATTCCTGAAGCGAAGCGTCTACGCCGTCTGCAGCCGTTGCGCTCGGGAAGAGCGTGTTCAGCCCCGGAAAGCCGCAGTCGCGGGCAGCCTCTGCCGACGCCTTCGGGAAGCTGTGCTTGACGAGATACGGCCTGCGTTCCGTCGACCGCGTTGGCTGCGCCGTAGACCGGCCCTGCACCATCGCCACGAAGATGCTCCCCGCGTTCGGTGCCGAGGCGAGCGGCGGCTGCGCGTTCACGGTGTTCACGGTGAGCTCGTTCTACTTCGTCACTTCGTTGGCCGAAGACGCACGGCCGGCACTGCGAGTGCAACTGCCAGGCCGAGCACGCGAGCCGTCTAATCCGCATGGGGTGCATTTCCTCGTCCCCTTCTGACCCCGGGATTGCTCGAGTGATCGCTACCTTCCTGTAGTCCGCGCCAAGACGCAAGTGTCACGAGGGACTCGCGTGGACTCGCCACCGGCGTGCGTTGGAGCGCCGGCACATCGTCGGCGCGGAGATCGCGGCGAAGGAGTGGGCTTCGTCTCCGTCCGCGACGCACTTGGCCTGCTCGCCTTGTATGCGGCGAGGACTCCCCGAAGTACGGCAGCGCGTCGACGCGATGGGTCGGCCGGCTCGCGCTCGAGTCAGACGACCTGGCGCTGGAAGACGCGCAGCTCGCCGCGGCAGCATTCGCGGCACGCCGCCGCCGTCATACGAGACACCGCGGCTCGCCTTCTACTGCGCGGACTGGCCGAGGGCCAGTTCGGCGCCGGAGCCTTAGGGTCTAGCGATCCGGCGCTCGCCGTCGAGTCGCTCTCAATCGCACTGACCAAGCCTCAATCGTCACGCTGTCGTTCGGATGCGCGGACGAGTGCCGACTACATTACTCGTGATCCCACGCGCAGCTTCCTGAGCGTCGCGGGGTCGCCGAGCTTGATGATCAGTGCGCCGAATCGCCCGACGAGCGCGAAGTGAACCTCAGGACGTAACGGTCAGCCCTGGGAGACACGGCGAGCGCTCCTCGCCAACCTCGCGCTCGGGCAACAAGACGTCGGTCGTGCCGATTCCGCACGGCATTCGACCATCGTCGCCGCCGGCCTTGCGCGCCCGTAACGCTGGAGCTCGTGACCAGTGGCAAGACCGTACCGCGTGCTGCTCGACCTCCGTCAGAGCGACGATCAGTGGTCGCTCGCCACGGTTATTGCGGCCGTGATCGCAGCCGCCTTGCCCGCGGAGATCCTTGAGCTCCGCAGACGCCCTGATTCGACGACCTGCACGACGCCGGGGAGCGCCAAGCCGCAAAGCTAGCCGAAGCCAAGAATGAACTTGGCGTCGTCGGACATCTTGTCCGGCGTCCACGGCGGGTCGAATGTCAGCTCGACCTCGACTTCCCCGACACCCTCGACCGCAGCGGTCGCGTTGTGGATGTCCTCCTGGATCATCGGCCCGGCGGGGCAGCCCATCGACGTGAGCGTGTGGATCACCTTCACCTTGGGGCCGTCGATCTCGACGTCGTAGAAGAGGCCGAGCTCGACGATGTCCATCCCGAGCTCGGGGTCCTCGACGGTGTGGAGTGCGTTGACGATCTCTGCGCGGTCGATCATGAGCACAGGCTATCCGAGGAGGCGCACTTCCTCCTTCCGCTCGCGCGCGAAGAAGTGGATGCTCTCGGCGAAGCGGACCCAGTTGCAGCGCATGCACATCACGAGCGAGTGGGTGCGGGCGCTGTCGGTGAGGAAGCGGACGCCGCGGAGGAGGTCGCCGTTCGAGACGCCGGTTGCGACGACGATCACCTCGCCCGGCGCGAGGTCCTCGGAGGTGAAGACGCGGTTGACGTCCTCGATCCCGTGCTCCTTGGCGGCTTCGATCTCGGCGCGGGTGGTCGGCCAGAGCTGAGCCTGGAGCTCGCCGCCGAGACAGCGGAGCGCCGCGGCGGAGAGCACGGCCTGCCGTGTCCCGCCGATCCCGACCGCGAGGTGGTCGTTCGTGCCGCGGATGGCGGCGGAGATCGACGCCGTCACGTCACCGTCCTGGATCAGCTTGATCCGGGCGCCGGCGCCGCGGATCTCCTCGATCAGATCGTGGTGGCGAGGCCGGTCGAGGACGAGCGCGGTGATGTCGTTCGCGTTGCGGCCGAACGCGTGCGCGACCGCGGCGACGTTGTCGGCGACCGGCCTCGTCAGGTCGATCTGATCGCGCGCACGCGGCCCGACCGCCATCCGCCGCATGTACATGTCGGGCAGCCGCAGCAGGCTGCCGGGCGGGCCGACAGCGAGCATCGACATCGCGCCCGTGCCGCCGCGCGCGACGACGCCGCGGCCCTCGAGCGCGTCGACGGCGAGGTCGAACGCCTCGCCCCCGGCGCCGACGGCGGAGCCCGTCGCCAGCACGTCCCCGTCGTCGGGGCCGATCACGATCGTGCCGGCCATCGGCACCTGGTCCAGCCCCGCACGCATTGCCACTTCGGCCGCTTCCTCGGCCGCGTCCTGGTCGTCGCGGCCGAGCCAGCGCGCGCCGGCCAGCGCCGCCCATTCGGTCGCCCGGGCGAACAGGGCGCAGGGGCAGGGGTCGCGGGCGGGGTCGCTCACGGCACGATCATCGCGGAACGCCGCGCGCGGCGCGCTCCGCCTGTTCGAGCACGAGGTTCATGACGGCGCCGATCGCGTCGTTCTGCGACTCGTTCTCGATCACGGGCACGTCGTTCCTCGCTGCGCGCTCGAGCACGTACTCCTGGATCATCCGGATCTCGGGCATGCCGGCGATGTAGCGGTCGACGGGCCGGACGCCGTCGGAGTGGGCGTCGCGGATCCAGAAGTGCGTCTTGTGGATCTCCTCGTTGTGGATCGCGAGCACGCACTGGACGACGAGCGCGCCCTTGAGCTCGGTCGTGATCATCCCGGGCACGAGGTGGACGCCCTCGAGCACCATCGACCAGCCCTCGTCGAGCGCCCGCTGCAGCGCGGCCTCGACGCCGGTGAGCACGTTGCGGGTCTGGTCGAGGAAGCCGAGCAGCGCCGCGTCGCCCGACTCCTCCTCCTCGGCCTTCGTCAGGCCGAGTCCGGCCTCGAAGCTCGAGTAGTGGATCGACGGCATGAACTCCTTGGCGAAGAACGCACGCATCGTCTGGCGGACGAAGTCGGTCGACGTGACGCGCGTGATCCCGAGGCGGTAGGCGACCTCGGTGGCGACGGTCGACTTGCCGGTGCCCGTGCCGCCGCCCACGAGCAGGATCACCGGCAGATCGAGCTCCTGGAGGTCGCGGATGCGGCGGAGCTGCCGCACCGCGCGGGGGCCGCGGTCGGCGCCGAGGAAGTCGCTTGCGAGCTCCTGCAGTCGGTCGAGATCGACCGAGACCTCCCCGCGCTGGGCGAGATCGGACTCCGTCCGGCGCGCCAGCTCGTACGCCTCGTCCTCGCGCAGGCCGACCGCGGTCAGCGCGCGCGCCATCAGGCCCTTCGAGTACGGCGACTCGGCGCTGCCGAGGAGGTTCCGCTCGCCCTTGCGCCGCTCGCTCATGCGGCTGCCTCCGAAGCGAGCCGCAACAGCTCGGCATCGAGATCCTCGCCGTCGACCGCGCGCACGTCGCTTCCCGCGAGCACGACCTCCACCCCACGTTCGCTCGCCGCCTCGGCGACGACGTCGATCGCCGCCGCCTTCAGCTCGACGAGGAAGACCTCCGCGTCGACGCTCCTCCAGCTCGGAGCGCAGCGTCTCGCGGTCGGCGAGCGCGCCCGAGACGTGGACGACGTCGGCGCCGTACTCCTCCGCCAGATGCGCCGCGAAGATGGCATGGGCCGACTCGGGCGCAGCCGAGAAGAACGCGACCTTGCGCCCCGCGATGTCCGCAGTCGGCCGCGGCCGCAGCGTCGTCGCGACGACGGCCGGAGCCAGCGCGAGCGCGCGTCGGTGCAGCTCCTCCCAGCCCGTTCCCGGCTCCGCCATCGTCAGGATGACGAGGTCGGAGACGAGATGCCGGTACTCGTTCAGGTAGCCGGTCGCCACCTCCGGGTCGCTCGCCGAGTTGACGACGAGGATCCGGCGCGACGTCTCGACCGGCGGGATCGCAGCGCCGCTGCCGTCGAAGAGGACGAGGTCGGGCGCCAGCCCGGCCGCGATGCGCGCGCCCTCGCGGACGTTGGAGACGGCCACCGCCCCGGCCAGGCCGCCGCCGCAGCGATTGCAGCCGACGGTCGTCACGCCCGCGAGGGCCGCCGTCTCGAGGTAGTCGGACGCCGCGTGCCGGCCGCCGCGCGAGAGCTCGAGCAGCTGATCGAGGTCGGGACGGATATCGGCGACCTCGGGCTCCGGCGGCCCGCCGCGGCCCATCGCGACGACGACGACCTTGCGCTCGCGCGCGTACAGGTGCGCCGCATGCGCCGTGATCGCCGTCTTGCCGACCCGCTTGCCGGTGCCGACGATCCCGATCGACGGAAGCGGAAACGGCTCGAGCGCGGGCGGGTCGAAGCGGAAGTCCGCGCCGACGTACGGCAGCCCGGCCGCGAGGACGCGGCTGGCGAGCCGGAAGCGCTCCCTCGGCCCGAGGACGGGCTCGTCGGAGAGGTCGACGACGAGCTCCGGGCGGTGCTCGGCGAGGGCCGCGTCCAGATCGGCCGCGACGCCGACGCCGTAGTCGGCGTCCCCACGCAGCTTCTCGGTGCCGCCGACGACGTGCGCCGCGACGAAGTCGTACGGGAGCTCCTCGAGCGCGGCGCGCACGACCGGCGCGTAGTGCTCGCCGTCGATCAGAGCGATCGCCCTCATCACGAGCGGGTGGTGACCTCGTCCTCGATCCGTCCGGTGTACTTCTCGTATTCGAACGTCTCGAGCGAGAACTGGATGATCCGCTCCTGGCCGTGGAACGGATGCTTGCGCCAGACCGCGACGTGGCTCCCGGAGACCTCGACGACGTTGTAACAGGGCCTCGTGTTGCCGCGCAGCCGCAGCGAGGAGACGGTGCCGGTGTTGACGACGAAGAGGTTCTCGAGCTTCCACGCGTACGGAACGTGCTTGTGGCCGGAGAGGACGAGGTGGACGCCTGCGCGCTGGAGGCACTCGATCGTGTCGCCGGCGTCGTAGATCACGTTCCGCTCGCGGCCGGTCCCCGGCACGGGCAGGAGATGGTGATGGCAGACGAAGACGCGCAGCCCGGGGTCGCCCTGCGCGAACTGCTCCTCGATCCAGCGGTAGCGGCCGCGCCCGATCTGGCCGTGATCGAGGTCGGGCTCGGTCGAGTCGACCGCGACGACGGTCGCCGGCCCGACCCGCAGCACCGAGTTCCGGTCGCCGAAGAGCTCCTCGAAGTGGACGTAGCCGACGTTGCGGGAGTCGTGGTTGCCCGGGATCACCACCATCGCCTCGCACTCGACCTTGTCCAGGTAGCGGCGCGCCTCCTCGTACTCGTGCTTGAAGCCGAACGTGGTCAGGTCGCCCGAGCAGACGACGATGTCCGGTTTCAGGTCGTTGATCTCGCTGATCGCCCGGTCGAGCAGCCCCGGAACGAAGTACTGGCCGCCGCAATGGAGGTCGGACAGGTGCGCAATCGTGAACGTCGTCCCCTCCGGCGGCTCGGACATTGGCGAAGCATAGGTCGTCCGAGCCTCCAGCTACCTTGAGGTTCGTGCCCGCGCACCAGCCCGTGTTTCGCGCCTTCGCCGGTTCGGACCCGCCCAGATTTGTCAACGAGGTGGAGCTGGAGTGCGCGAAGATGCTCGACTACTACGGCGTCCCGTGGGAGTACGAGCCGACGCACGTTCGTGCTCGAGCGCGACGCCGAGGGCCGCGTCACGAGCGCGTTCACGCCCGACTTCTACCTCCCGGAGCAGGATCTCTACGTCGAGGTGACGGTGATGCGGCAGTCGCTCGTGACCCGCAAGAACCGGAAGCTGCGGGAGCTGAAGCGGCAGTACCCGGAGGTCAAGGTCAAGCTCTTCTACCGGCGCGACATCGAGCGCCTCGCCCAGCGATTACGGCTGAAACTCGCCTCCTAGCGGCCCGCCTCGCGGCCGACGGCCACCCCATCGGGGAGGTCTACCTCTCGCGCTTCGAGATCATGCGGCGCGTGGCCGAGCTCGGCGCCGAGCTGGCGGACGCCTACGCGGGCAAGGAGCCGCTGCTGGTCGCGCCGCTGAAGTCGAGCGCCGTCTTCCTCACCGACCTCTCGCGGGCGCTCCCGGTGCCCCACGCGATCGACTTCCTCGAGCTCGCCGCCTATGCCAGCGGGCGCTCCGGCGCCGTCAAGCTGCTGAAGGACCTGGACACGTCGGTCGTCGACCGCCACGTGATCGTCGTCGAGGACGTGGTCGACACCGGCCTGACGCTCAACTTCCTCTCCCGCACGCTCGCTCTCCGCGAGCCGGCCGGCCTGACGGCGGTGACGCTGCTCGACCGTCCGTACCGCCGGCTCGTCGACGACGTCCCGCTCGACTACGTCGGCTTCACGGTTCCCGACGAGCTCTTCGCCGGCTACGGCCTGGGCCTCGACGAGCGCTGGCGCTCGCTGCCCGACCTGCACGTCGTCGCGGTCGAGGAGCTGCCCGCCCACCTCACGGGCGACAGCTTCCGCCCCGCGCGCCGCGCCGCCTAGCGCGGCTACAGGTAGCCCATCGGGTCGACCGGCGCTGCCGTTGATCCGCACCTCGAAGTGGACGTGCGGGCCGGTCGAGTGGCCGGTGCTGCCGGAGTAGGCGATCAGCTGACCCTGCTCGACGAACTGGCCGACGCCGACCGTGACGCTCGTGTTGTGGCCGTAGGCCGTCGCGACGCCGCCGCCGTGGTCGACGACGACGAGGTTGCCGTAGCCACCCATCCAGCCCGCGACGATCACGACACCTGCCTTCGCAGCCACGACGGGCGTGCCGTTCGGGACGGCGAGGTCGACGCCCTCGTGCATCCGGCCCCAGCGCCAGCCGAAGCCGCTCGTGATCACACCTTGGACCGGCCAGACGAAGCCGGCGGCCGATGCGGCGCCGGTGGGCGCAGGCACGACGTAGGAGCTCTGCGCGGAGCGGATCTTGGCCCCGAGCGCTGCGCTCTGCGCCTGCAGGTCGCGCATGTGCCCGATCGCGTCTTCCTTGTCCTCCCGCACCGATGCCAGCGTCGTCCGCTTGTCGCGGCGGGCCGTTGCGAGCTCGCGCTGGCTCCAGGCGAGCCGGTCGCGGACGGCGCGCTGCTCGGCCGTTCGCGCGGCGACGGCAGCCGTTGTCTCCGCCACCTGCCGTCGCGTCTTGCGCGTCGAGTTCCGCGTCTCCTGCATCTGCAGCTTGGCGGTCTCGACCTCGTTGGCGATCTTGTGGTCCTGGCGGCCGATCGTGTTCAGGAACTCGAGCTGGTCGAGCATGTCGGAGAAGCTTCCCGAATCGAGCACGACCGAGATCGACGACGTGCGCTCGGAGGTGTAGATCTCGACGAGCCGCTTGCTCAGCCGGGCGACGGCCTCCTTGTGCTGGCGCTGGAGGAAGACGAGCTTGCGGGTCTGGAGCTCGTAGAGCGCGTTCAGGCGGTCGAGTTTCCGCTGGTGCAGCGCCAGGACCGTCTCGAGCTCGTTCAGCCTCGCGGACGCCGCGTCGACGTCGTTCTGGAGCGCGTCGATCTTCTCGCTGACGACCTCGATCTCGGAGCTGAGCACGCCCTCCCGCTCGCGCGCGGCCTGGATCTTCTCCTGGAGCGAGCTGATCCGGCCGTCGACCATCCGTTTCTGGTCGGAGGCGCTTTCCTGGCCCGACGCGACCGGGGAGGCGAGGAGCACGAGGCCGGCCAGAAGCAGGCCGATGCTGAGGCGTAGACGCATCCGAGGAATAGTTTCGTCGGGGGATCGGCCGTCCCTTCGCGGGGCGGCCGGCGCCAGTGTAGCCCCGATTCTGCGTAAAGCTACTGCTCAGAGGGGATTTCGGGCACGATCGCCGGTTCCGGCGGGTCACCCTCATCGGGTGAGGGGTACGGCTCCGGGATCACGACCGGCTCCGGCGGATCGGCCTCGTCGGGCGGCGGGTAGGGCTCCGGGACCTCGATCGGCTCCATGCCGGGTGGTTACCCGGGCCGCTCGACCCTCACACGCTCCTGCGCGCCCGCGCGCGGCTCGAGCGCCCGCAGCGCCTCGGCGGCCTCTCGCCGCAGCGGCCCCACGAGCGCCCGGTAGTCCTCGTCCGAGACCTTGCCCGTGCGGTGGTCGAGCTCGAGCTCCTTCAGCGCCCCGAGCGCGCGGTCGCGCGCCTCGGCGAGCTCCAGCCTGCGGCGGTCGACCTCGCTGGGCTCGTCCAGGACGTCCCGGTCGGCCTGCGGCTCGCGCAGATACGGCAGCGCCACGAGCACGACGCAGGCCGCGGCGAGGAGCGCGCCGAGGACGAGCGCCGCGCTCACGTTCGCGCCGGTGACTCGGCGCCCTCGTAGCGCATGGCAAGGCGGCGCTGCTCGCGGGCGTCCGGCCAGAGCGTGATCAGCGCGCCGAGCACGAAGACGAGGCCGGCGAGCCAGATCAGGTTCACGAGCGGCTTGACGAAGGCGCGGATGTAGACGGAGCCGTCCGCGTTGACCTGCTCCGCGATCACGAACAGGTCCTCCCCGGTCACGAGGTCGCTGCGGATCCCGACCTCGTTCGAGACCTGGCGCTCGGCCGTGTAGGCGTTCTTGCCGGCCTCGACGGTGCCGAGCGCCTTGCCGTCCCGCTCGACGCCGACCACGGCGCGGATCTCGGTGGCGTTCGCCGCCTCCCGCTCCTGGAGCCCGCGATAGGTCAGCCGTGTAGCCGCCGACGGCGAGCGTGTCGCCGGGTACGAGCCGGCGCTCGTTGACCGTGTCGTAGGCGCTCGAGCCGGCGATGCCGATCGCGAGCAGGACGATCGCGGCGTGGACGATGTAGCCGCCGTAGCGGCGGCGGTTGCGGCCGATCAGGGACGAGAAGGCCAGTGGCCAGGGGCCGCCGGAGAGGGCTCGGCGGGCGCGCGTGCCGCGGATGAACTCGAGCGCGATCGAGGCGAGCACGAACGCCGAGAACGTGTAGGCGATCAGGCCCGGGACCGACGATCCCGCGCCGAGGAGGAGCAGGACAAGGCCGACGAGCAGCGCGAAGGCGGCCGGCCAGGCGAACGTGATCCCGAGGCTGCGCAGCGACGCCCGCCGCCAGGCCACGAGCGGCCCGATCCCCATCAGCAGCAGCAGCGGCAGCCCGAAGACGCGGAGGAAGAAGTTGTAGTAGCCGGGGCCGACGATCCGCGACTCGCCGAGGACGGCCTCGTGCAGGATCGGGTAGGCGACGCCCCAGAGGATCGTCAGCGTCAGCGCGACGAGCAGCAGGTTGTTGTAGAGGAACGTCGCCTCGCGCGAGACGAGCGACTCGAGCCGCGTCTTCGACCGCAGCAGCGGGAGCCGGGCGAAGATGAGGGCGAGCGAGCCGAAGACGACGATGCAGATGAAGCCGAGGAACCACGGCCCGATCGAGCTCTGCGTGAAGGAGTGGATCGAGCTGACGATCCCGGAGCGGGTCAGGAACGTCCCGAAGAGCGAGAGCGCAGAACGCCATCACCACGAGCAGGTGGTTCCAGACGCGCAGCATCCCGCGCTTCTCCTGGATCATCACCGAGTGCAGGAACGCCGTCGCCGCGAGCCACGGCATCAGGGCGGCGTTCTCGACCGGGTCCCAGGCGTAGTAGCCGCCCCAGCCCACCTCCTGGTAGGCCCAGTGCGAGCCGAGCAGCTGGCCGACGCCGAGCGCCGTCCACGCGACGAGCGTCCACCGGCGCGTCGCGATGATCCAGCGCTCGTCGTTGCGACGTGCGAGCAGCGCTCCCGTCGCGAAGGCGAACGGGACGGTGAGGCCGACGAAGCCGAGATAGAGCAGCGGCGGGTGGGCCATCATGTACGGGTTCTGGAGGCTCGGGTTGAGCCCGTTGCCGTCCGCCGGCGCCGCCTGCGTCGCGAACGGCGTCGCGACGACGACGAGCAGGAATGCGAAGAAGACGGTGACGCCGCCGAGCACGGGCGTCACCCAGGCGACGAGGTCGCGGGCGGTGCGCCGGTTCACGAGCAGGACGGCGGTCGAGTAGCCGGTCAGGATCAGCAGCCAGAGCAGGAGCGAGCCCTCCTGCCCGCCCCAGAAGGCCGAGATCGTGTAGCCGGTGGGCAGCTCGCGGCTCGTGTGCTCGGCGGCGTAGACGAACGAGAAGTCGTGCCGGATCAGCGCCGCGACGAGGACGAGCGAGGCGACGACGCTCGTCCCGAAGGCCGCCATGAGCGCGTTCTGGGCCGAGAGCGCGAGTCGGCGGCGACCCTTCCAGGCAGCGTAGGAGCCGGCGACGACGGCGTAGACCGCGAGACCCAGCGTGGCGACGAGCGCGGCGCGGCCGAGCTCAGGCATCTACGTGGATTTCTTGGCCGTGTACTTCGACGGGCACTTCGTCACGAGCGAGTCCTTGACCGCGACGAAGGTGCCGTTGCGCAGCTCACCCTTGACCGAGACCTCGCGGCCGGCGCGGAACTGATCCGAGACCGAGCCCGTGTAGACGACCGTCACCGTCTTCGTCGAGCCGCCCTTGATGTCCCGGACCCGGAAGCGAAGTCCGTCGCCGTAGGCATCGCCCTTGTAGCCGGGCTGGACCCGGCCGGCGAGCGAGACGACGCCCGTCTTGCCGGCCAGCTCGCTGGGCGCGACCGACGGCGTGCCGCCGCCCGCGATCGAGGTGTAGAGCAGGAAGACTGCGAGCACCGCCGCGACCGACAGCGCGATGACGAGCCGCGCGGGATTGCGCTTCCGTGCCACGCCTGGATCGTAGCGCCGCTACGCGGAACGGGGCGCGGTCTCGCGCCTGGCGGGGATGCGGTAGCCGTGGTCGTGGCAGAGCGAGCCGGGATCGTCCTCGGTCAGCGCGTCGCAGTAGCCCTTGCCGTAGGCGGCGCGCATGAACGCAGCCATCACCTCGAGGTTCCATTCGGACACCTCTGCCGCCTCGCGCCAGAGGTCGGCGAGCCGGAGGTCGATGTCGAGCTCGAGCAGGTCGATGCGGGTCGGTGCCTTCGCCATGTGGAAAAGGGTAGGACCCCCATCGGACGACATTGCAGGTGGTCCGGTACGGTCGGGTCGTGGGAGCGATCCGCGTCGGCCCTGCTCGCTGTCCCTCGCGGGAGTCTCCCGACCTCGCCGTCGAGCTGCTCGTCGAGCGCGGCTACTCCGCCTGCGAGCTCGACCTCGAGAGCGGCTTCTGGCTCGACTACCCGTGGGCCGAGCGGCTGGGCGAGCTCGCGCGCAGCCAGGACATCGCGCTGTCCGTGCACGCACCGCTGTTCGCGTTCCCGGGCCACCCCGACGAGAAGAAGTCGAAGATGGCGCTCGGCGCGCTCGACCGCACCGCCGGCATCGCCGCCGCCGCGGGCGCCGAGGTGATCGTCATCCACCCCGGCTTCTGGCTCGGACGCACGCCCGAGCAGACGATCGACGACGTCGTCGCCTCGCTGGAGACGCTACGCGAGAAGCTCGAGTCGAAGGACCGCGCCGTGCCGTTCGGGGTCGAGGTGATGGGCCGCGTCAGCGAGCTCGGCTCGATCGACCACGTCGTCGAGATCGCGTCGCGCCTCGACTGGGTGCGGCCGGTGATCGACTTCGCGCACATGCACGCGACCACGGACGGCGCCTTCACCGACGTCGACGGCTTCGCCGCCGTGCTCGAGAGCGCCGACGCCGTCCTCGACCCCGGCGCGCCCTTCCACATCCACTTCTCCGACATCGCCTTCGCGAACCGGAACGAGACGAAGCACCTGCCCTACGGCGAGGGGACGCTGCGCGCAGAGCCGCTGCGGGACGCGCTCGGCCGCTTCGAACGGCCCGCGACGGTGATCTCGGAGTCGCCGGACGAGAGCTCGTCGCAGGCGATCAAGGCCGTGCTCGAGGCTCAGGCGGGGGCGAGCGCCGCCTCGTAGTCGGCCAGCTCGGCCTCGTACTCCTCCGCCTCGTCGATGCGGTCGCGCTCGCGCAGGAAGCGCGCGAGTGCCGTCACGAGCTCGCGCCGGATCAGGAGCAGCGGCTTCCCGTCCACGACGGCGACCGCCTCACGCAGCAGCGCTTCGGCATCCTCGTCGAGGCCCTGGGCGGCCCGCACGATCCCGAGCGCCATCCGGGTCGTCGCGCGGGAGATCGTGTCGTGGGGGCCGACGGTCTCGCGGGCCTCGAGCGCGAAGCGCTCCGCCTCGTCGACCTTCTTCAGCGAGACCAGGATCTGGGCCAGGCCTCGCTGGCTCTCGCACAGCGTTCCCCGGTCCTCGAGCGGCTTCAGGATCCGGATCGCGTCGCGGAACCGGCGCTCGGCGGCAGGCAGGTCGCCCCGTCGCCGCTCGACCCAGCCGAAGTGGTTGTTGACCCGTGCGAGCGCCCACTGGTCCCCGGACTCGGAGAAAAGCTCCTCCGCCTGTGCGAGCCCGGCCGCAGCCTCGTCGAGCCGGCCGCGCAATGAGTCGATCCGGGCCTGGGAGACGAGCGCCCAGCCGAGGACGGTGATGTTGCCGCTCTCGTCGGCGAGCTCGAGCGCCTCCGCCACGAGCCGCATCCCGCGATCCAGGTCGAGCCGCGCGATCGCCGAGCTCGCGAGCTCGTCGACGGCGGCCGCCTCGAGATCCTTGCGCCCGATCTCGCGCGCGACCTCGAGCGCCTTCGTGTTCCAGCGCTCGTCGTCGTCGAGGTCGCCGAGCCACCAGCCGATCCGCGCGCGGGTGGCGAGCGCCTCGATCCGGTCCTCGGGCGCCGCGTCGTCGAGGAGGACGAGCGCCTGCTCGACGAGCTCGCGGCCGCGGGGAAGATCGGCGTCGCGCATGAGGGCGTTCTCGGCCAGCGCGGTCAGCGCGAGGCCCTGGAGGCGGACGTCGCCGGCGTCGGTCGCGTCGGCGAAGACGCGCTCCATCTCGACCGCCTGCGCCGGCAGATCGGCGAGCCGGCGTGCGGCCCGGGCCGCGAGGAAGCGGCGCTGGAGCGTCGGCTCGAGCTCGACGGAGCGGACGAGCAGACGCCGTGCAGCCTGGTTCGCCTCCTGCGCCAGAGCGCGGCGGCCCGCCTTCTCGAGCGCGCCCGCCGCGCGCTTGGCGAGCTCCTCGGGCGCCTCGCCGTCGAGCTCCTCCAGCAGCGTCGCCGCGTGATCGAGGTGGTAGGCGCGGATCTCGACGAGCTCCTCGCCCGCGACCTCGTGCAGCCAGTCGGCGACCTGCTGGTGCAGCTCGGCGCGGGCGCCCTTCGCGAGACCCGCATAGGCGACGTCGCGGATCAGGACGTGCTTGAAGCGGTACGCGTGCTCGCCCGTGATCGACGAGCGGCTCTCGCGGGTGATGAAGTCGCGCAGGAGCAGGTCGTCGAGGACCGGCTCGAGGTCCTCCACCTCGGGCATCACGTGGGCGACGGCGCCCTCCCAGAAGATCCGGCCGATCACGGCGGCGCGCTGGAGCAGCCGCTTCTCGTTGCGGCGCAGCCGGTCGATGCGCGCCGCGATCATCGCCTGGAGCGTGTCCGGGATCCGCTTCGACGAGGTGCCGCCCTCGAGCAGCATCCGCGTCGTCTCCTCGACGAAGAGCGGGTTTCCCTCGGTCTTCTCGAGCAACGCCTTCCGCTCCGACGGCGACAGCTCGCGGTCGGCGAGCAGCGCGTCGAGCAGCTCCTCGCTCTCCTCGGGCGCGAGCGGCTCGAGCTCGGTCGCTGCGGCGCGGAGGCGGCCGCCGCCCCAGCTCGGGCGGATGTCGAGCAGCTCGGGGCGGGCGAGGCAGAGAATCATCAGCGGCGCGTCCTTGACGCGCTCGGCCAGGTGCTCGATCAGCTCGAGCAGCGGCTCCTCGGCCCAGTGGACGTCCTCGAAGACGAGGATCAGCGGCCTCGCGTCGGCGAGCTCGGCGGCCCACTCGCGCGCCGCCCAGGCGATCTCCTGCTGGCTGCGCTCGGTCTCGATCCCCTCGAGCACGCCGACGGCGAGCGCGAGCAGGTCGGCGACCGCGTCGTCGCCGCACTGGGCGCGCAGCTTCGAGATCGCCTCCTGGACCGGGTCGTCGTCCGCGATCCCGGCCGCGACCTTGACCATCTCGGCGAGCGGCCAGTAGGTGACGCCCTCGCCGTAGGGAAGCGAGCGGCCGACGAGGATGCTCGCCTCTTCGACGCCCTCGAGGAACTCGCGTGCGAGCCGGCTCTTCCCCACTCCGGGCTCGCCGTAGATCGTGAACAGATGCGCGCGCTTGTGCCGGATCACGCGGCCGAGCGTGTTCTCGAGCAGCTCGAGCTCGAAGTCGCGGCCGACGAACGGCGCGGCGACCGACGGCACGCGGCCGTCGCTGTCGCGGATCTCGACCAGGCGCCAGGCGAGCAGCGGCTCGCCGAAGCCCTTCGCCTCGATCGGGCCGACCTCCTCGGTCTCGACGACGCTCGCGGTCAGCCGCCGGGCAAAGGGCCCGACCAGGATCTCGCCCGGGCTGGGCGGCCTGCTGCAGCCGCGCGGCGACGTTGACCGCCTCGCCGGTCGCGAACGTCGAGTCCGACTCGTCGGCGACGACCTCGCCCGCCTCGACGCCGATCCGCGCTTCGAGCCCGAGCTCGTGCACGGAGTCGAGGATCGCGGCTGCGGCGCGGACGGCGCGCTCGGCGTCGTCCTCGTGCGCCTGCGGGATCCCGAAAGCGGCCATGACCGCATCGCCGGCGAACTTCTCGACGATGCCGCCGTGCGTGGTGATGCAATGCGAGACGTGCTCGAAGTACGAGTTGACGCGCCGGCGGACGACCTCGGGATCGCGCATTGCGACGAGCTCGGTCGAGCCGACGAGATCGACGAAGACGACTGTCGCGAGCTTTCGTTCCATCACGTAATTGTAGTTACGAGCCGGTGGGCTACGACTGCCGCGAGCCTCGTCCTCCCGCGTGCGCTAGCGTCAGCGCGTGCTCGATCCCAAGGCCTTCAAAGCCTACGACGTCCGCGGTCTCTATCCCGACGAGCTGGACGAGGAAGGCGCGTACGCGATCGGCCGCGCCTACGTCGAGCAGTTCGGGCCGAAGCAGATCGCCGTCGGCCGCGACATGCGGCTCTCCTCCCCGTCCATGTCCGCGGCATTGATCGACGGCGCCGTCGACGGCGGCGCGGACGTGCTCGACCTGGGGATGGTCGGGACGGAGATGGTCTATTTCGCCGTCGGCGAGCTCGGGCTCGACGGCGGCGTCTGCGTCACCGCGTCACACAACCCGAAGCAGTACACGGGGATGAAGATCGTGCGGGAGGGAGCGCTGCCGGTGGGCGGCGAGTCGGGCCTGCTGGACGTGCGCGACCGCGCTCTGAAGCCGTTCGGCCCGCCCGCGCAGCGCGGTCAGGCGACGGCGAAGAACATCTGGGACGGGTTCGTCGACAAGGTGCTCTCGTTCGTGGACGTCTCCGCGATCGAGCCGCTCAAGGTCGTGCTGGACGCGGCGAACGGGATGGCGGGCGCGATGCTGCCGCCGGTGCTCGAGCGTCTGCCGATCAACGCTGTCACCTGCTACTTCGAGCCGGACGGGAGCTTCCCCAACCACGAGCCGAACCCCCTGCTGCCGGAGAACCGCGAGTTCATCGTCGCGAAGACCCTGGAGGAGCACGCCGACCTCGGCGTCGCCTACGACGGGGACGCCGACCGCTGCTTCTTCGTCGACGACACGGGCGAGTTCGTGCCAGGCGACTTCGTCACCGCCCTCCTCGCCGAGTCGATCCTGCAGAAGGAGCAGGGCGGCAGCGTCATCTACGACGTCCGCGCCAGCCGCGCCGTGCCGGAGACGATCGAGCGCGCCGGCGGCACCGCGCTGATCAACCGCGTCGGCCACGCCTACATCAAGCACCGCATGCGGCAGGAGGGCGCCGTCTTCGGCGGCGAGGTCTCGGCGCACTACTACTTCCGCGACTTCTCCCAGGCCGACTCCGGCGTCGTCCCGTTCCTGCTCCTGCTCGAGCTGATCTCGCGGAGCGGCCGCAAGCTCTCCGAGATCCTGGCGCCGTACCGCGAGCAGTTCTTCCTCACCGGCGAGATCAACACGCCCGTCGCCGACGTGCCGTCGAAGCTGCAGGAGCTGGAGGAGCGCTACGCCGACGGCACCGTCACCCATCTCGACGGGATCTCGGTCGACTACGACGACTGGCACTTCAACGTGCGCCCCTCGAACACCGAGCCGCTCCTGCGCCTCAACCTGGAGGCGTTCTCGCAGGAGCAGATGGAGCGGAAGCGGGACGAGGTGCTCGACCTGATCCGCTCGTGACGACGATCGAGCTCGGCCGGGTCACCGACCGGAAGCCGCCGTTCAAGTACTCGGCGATCGCCCGCGTCTGGTTCTCGGACACGGACGCGCAGGGGATCGTCTACTACGGCCGGTACCTGCCCTACTTCGACCACGCCCGGACGGAGTACCACCGCCACCTCGGCCGCTCGGCCGTGGCTCGAAGGACGCGAGTTCGTCATGCGCGCCTCGAGCGTCGAGTACCACGCGCCGGCCCGCTTCGACGACCTGCTCGAGATCTTCGTCCGAACGGCGCGGATCGGTCGCACGAGCACGACCTACGAGTGCGCCGCCTACCGCATGGAGGACGACGAGCTGATGGTGACCGCGACGCAGACGCTCGTCCTCGTCGACCTCGAGGAGCGCCGCCCCGCCGAGATCCCGGACGAGTACCGCAGCCTGATCCGCTCGTTCGAGGGCGAGGATCTCGAAGCCTGACGGAGGCACGGGTGGAGAGAGGCGGACGCCCTAGCCCCCATCCCGCAGTCGCAGAAGACGCCCTTGGGCGGCGCGCCCGCCGAAGATGTGGCCTCTTCGGACGGGCGCCGCAGTCGCCCGCAACCCCTCTCCCCTTACTTCACGTTGTAGTCGGATTTTTGCTCCCGTCCATCCCCTGAATGAGTTACCTCCCTCGATCGAGGGATGATCCCCCGTTCGAGTGAACCTGTTCTTAGGCGGCGTTCATGTCCATGCGCACAATGTCCTCCATGAGAATCCTGGTCGTCGACGACGAGCCCGCCGTGCGGGAATCGCTCCGCCGAGCGCTGCAGCTCGAGGGCTACGAGGTCGAGCTCGCCGGCGACGGGCAGGAGGCGCTCGACCGGCTGAGCGAGAACACCGTCGACGCCGTCGTGCTCGACGTCTCGATGCCCCGGCTGGACGGGCTCGAGACCTGCCGCCGCCTCCGCAGCCAGGGCAGCGCTCTGCCGGTGCTGATGCTGACCGCACGGGACGAGGTCGCAGACCGCGTCGCCGGCCTCGACGCGGGCGCCGACGACTACGTCGTCAAGCCGTTCGCGCTCGAGGAGCTGCTGGCGCGCCTGCGGGCGCTGCTGCGCCGGGCCGCGCCGGCCGAGGACGGCGACGTGCTCCGCTTCGCCGACGTCGAGCTCGACCCGGCCACGCGCGAGGTGCGCCGCGGCGGCGACCCGATCGAGCTGACGCGCACCGAGTTCACGCTGCTCGAGCTCTTCCTGCTCAACCCGCGGCAGGTGCTGACGCGGTCGATCATCTTCGAGCGCGTCTGGGGCTACGACTTCGGCTTCGGCTCGAACTCGCTCGACGTCTACATCGGCTATCTCCGGCGCAAGACCGAGCAGGGCGGCAAGCCACGCCTGATCCAGACGATCCGCGGCGTCGGCTACGCGCTCCGCGAGCAATGAGCTTTCGCGCCCGGCTCACGCTCGCCGTCGCGCTCGCGGTCGCCGTCGCGGTCGCGGCGACGTCGGCGATCACCTACGTGCTCGTGCGGAACGAGCTGCGCGGCCAGGTCGACGACGCGTTGCGGGAGCGCGTCTCGAGCGTCCGGCTGCGCGTGGTCACCGATCCGGTGACCGGCGAGCCGCAGCTCGACCTCCCGCCCGACCGCTTCGGCGGCGCCGCCGGGATCACGCAACTCGTCACCTCGGCTGGAGAGGCGATCCGCTCCCCCGATGCGACCGTCGACCTGCCCGTCAGCGCAGCGGGCGCGCCAGACGGCTGCCGGCGACCATCGACCGTTCTTCGCCGACGCGCGCGTCGCCGGCACGCATCTCCGCGTCTACACGCTCCCGGTCGACAACCCCGGGCTCGCGCTCCAGATCGCGCGGCCGCTCGAGGAGGTCGACGCCGCGCTCGACCGGATCAGAGTGCTCCTGTTCCTGATCGCGGCCGTCGGGATCGCGCTCGCGGCCGCACTCGGGCTCGATCGTGTCGAAGGCCGTGCTCGCACCGGTGCAGCGCCTGACCAGGACGGCCGAGGAGGTGTCGGAGACGCGCGACCTCTCGCGCCGGATCGACGCATCCGGCACCGACGAGCTCTCGCGGCTCGCGGCGACGTTCAACACGATGCTCGGCGCGCTCGAGGACTCGGCGCGGGCGCAGCGGCAGCTCGTCTCCGACGCGTCGCACGAGCTGCGCACGCCGCTGACCAGCCTGCGCACGAACATCGAGGTGCTCGCACGCGACCAGGCCATGCCCGCCGCAGACCGGGAGGCCCTGCTGCGCGACGTCACCGAGCAGCTGACGGAGATGACGGCGCTGATCGCGGAGCTGGTCGAGCTCGCGCGCGGCGACCAGGCGCCGACCGAGCCGGAGGACGTCCGCCTCGACCTCGTCGCCGCTGACGCGATCGAGCGCACTCGCCGCAACCGGCCGGGCGTCAGCTTCAGGCCCGAGCTCGAGGAGTCGCTGATCCGCGGCGTCCCGGCAACGGTCGAGCGTGCCGTCTCGAACCTGCTCGACAACGCGGCGAAGTGGAGCCCTCCGGGCGGCGAGGTCGAGGTGACGGTGCGCGACGGCGAGCTGACCGTGCGCGATCACGGCCCCGGGATCGACGAGGCCGACCTCCCGTTCGTCTTCGACCGCTTCTACCGTGCGCCGTCCGCGCGCGGGATGCCCGGCTCGGGGCTCGGGCTCGCGATCGTCCGCCAGGTCGCCGAGGCGCACGGCGGAACGGTCGTCGCCGACCGCGCCGACGGCGGCGGCACGCTGATGCGGCTGACGCTGCACGCCAAGTCTTAGGAACTTCTTCGGCCGCCCTCAGGGGGCTCTTAGGCCGCCCACGGAGGCTGGGTGTGTCAACGCAACGCACCCGAAAGGAGCAGGCAGATGAAGGCACTCAAGCTCAAGATCGCCGGCGGCACGGCTGCGCTGGCGGCAGTGATCGGCGGCGGCGCGGCCGTCGCCGCGAACCAGCTCTCGCCGACCGAGGAGAGCGACGCGATCGTCGCCGACGCCGCGAAGCAGCTCGGCGTCAGCGCCGACAAGCTCGACGCAGCGTTGAAGCAGGCGCTCGAGAACCGGGTCGACGCCGCCCTCGAGGCCGGGCACGATCACGGCGGCGCAGGCCGCCGAGCTCAAGCAGCGGATCGAAGCCGGCGAGGTCCCGCTGGTCGGAGTCGGGCCTGGTTTCGGTCATCACCGCGGCCACCACGGCTTCGTCGACTTCGCGGCGGCAGCGGACTATCTCGGCATCACCGAGGCGAAGCTCCGGGCGGGCCTCGAGAGCGGCGACACGCTCGCCGAGATCGCGAAGGCCAACGGCAAGACCGCGGCGGGGCTCGAGCAGGCGCTCGTCGCCGCCGCCAAGGCCGATCTCGACGCGAAGGTCGCGGCCGGCCAGCTGACGGCGGCCCAGCGGACGTCGATCCTCGCCGACCTCGAGTCGCGCGTCGACGACGTCGTCAACGGCGAGTTCGCGTTCGGCTTCCGCGGCGGGCCCGGCGGCCCTCCGCCGAGCGTGGAGCCGAGCGCCACAGGCCCCGACGCCTGACGCTCGCTTTCCTCCCCTCCCCCGCCCCGGCCGATCCCTCCCCGGCCGGGGCGGCGCGGATTCTTAGCCATTTCTTAAGCGGATCTCAGCTTCGGCTTAGACGCGGCTGGTCTGCTGACTGTCACGACGACGTACTCGAAAGGACTAACGGCCATGCAGGTCTTCAAGAACTCACGCGCAGCACTCGCGACCGCGATGACGGGCGCAGCCCTCCTGGGCGCGGCCAGCGTCGCGGCGCTCACAATCGTTTTCGACGACAGCGCCTCCACGGCGGCGCCGCCCCAGGTCACCGTCACGAACGCCGCCGCGGCGGCGAGCTCGAGCACGGAGACGGTCGGCGACATCTACAAGCAAAGCCGGCGACTCGGTGGTCGAGATCACGGTCACCTCGGCGGGCCAGGCAGGTCCCCACGGGCGGGACCGGCGGCACGCAGCAGGCGACGGGGCTCCGGGTTCGTCTACGACACCCAGGGCCACGTGGTCACGAACCAGCACGTCGTCGACGGCGCCCAGTCGGTGTCGGTCAAGTTCGCGAACGGCCGGACGTACTCGGCCACGGTGGTCGGCGCCGACCCGTCGACCGACCTCGCCGTGATCGACGTCAACGCACCCGCATCGGTGCTCAAGCCGCTCGAGCTCGGGGACTCCTCGGCGGTCGAGGTCGGCGACGGCGTGATCGCGATCGGCAGCCCGTTCGGGCTCGACCAGACGGTCACGACCGGCATCGTCAGCGCCTTGCATCGTCAGATCACCTCGCCGAACAACTTCTCCATCGACAACGCGATCCAGACCGACGCGGCGATCAACCACGGCAACTCGGGCGGCCCGCTGCTCGACATGCACGGCGACGTGATCGGCGTCAACTCGCAGATCGAGAGCGACTCGGGCGGCAACGACGGCGTCGGCTTCGCAGTCCCGTCGAACACGATCTCGCGGATCGCCGCCGCCCTGATCGACAACGGCTCGGTCGAGCACGCCTATCTCGGCGTCGCGATCGACGACTCCGCCACCAGCACGGCCGGCGCGCGCCTCGCCGAGGTGCGCTCGGGGACGCCCGCAGCCCGGGCCGGCCTCAAGACCGGCGACGTGATCACGAAGTTCGACCGACGCGAGCATCGGCTCGGCCGACGAGCTCCGACGGCTGGTCGACTCCAAGCATCCCGGTGACCAGGTCGAGGTGACCGTGAAGCGGAACGGGACGACCAAGACCGTGACCGTCACGCTCGGCACGCGGCCGAGCGCCTGATCCAGCCAGTGACCGAAGGGAGCACGACCATGCAGAAGCGCACGAAGCTCGCAGTCGGCGCCGGCGCGGCCCTCGCCGTCGTCGGCGCCAGCGGCGCCGTCGCAGCCGACCGGCTGACGCCGAAGGAGGAGAGCAAGGTCGTCGTCGCGGACGCGGCGAAGCAGCTCGGCGTCGATCCCGCCAAGCTCACCGACGCGCTCCAGAAGGCGCTCGAGAACCGGATCGACGAGGCGGTCAAGGCCGGCTGGCTGACCGAGGCGCAGGGGCGGACGATGAAGCAGCGGATCGAGAGCGGCGACTTCCCGCTCTTCGGCGGGGCCGGTTTCGCCGGCCCGCGCGGGTTCGCCCACCGCGGCTTCCGGGACATCGACTCCGCAGCCGCGTACCTCGGCATCAGCGAGGACGCCCTGCGCCTGCGGCTTCGGGACGGAGACACGCTCGCGGAGGTCGCGAAGGAGAAGGGCAAGTCCGTCGACGGGCTCGTCTCGGCGATCGTCGCCGGGACGGCGAAGCGGCTCGACGAAGCGGTCGCGGCCGGCCGGATCACCAAGGCGCAGCGCGACGAGATCGTCGCCGGCCTGAAGGAGCGGACGACGGCGATCGTGAACGGTGACTTCCCGGCCCTCAAGGGCCGGGGAGGTCCCGGCTTCGGCCGCGATTTCGGCCCTCCCGGCTTCGGCCCGGGCTTCGGCGGCCCGCGCGAGCTCGAGCCGGACGACGCCGCCTAGCTCGACGTCGTCTTGCGGTAGGCGTCGAAGACGCCTTCGAGGTTGCGCAGCACGTTCAGGAGCGCCCGCAGCTCCTTGACGTCGCCGACCTCGGCCGTGTACCAGTTGCGCGCCATCCCGTCCTCGACGACACCGCCGTAGGAGACGATGTTGGCGCCGTGCTCCGCGAAGCTCCGCGCGACGTCCTCGAGCAGGCGCGCCCGGTCGAACGAGTCGACGGCGATCTGGACGCGGAAGCTCGACGTCGTCGCCGTCCCCTCCCACTCCACCGGCGTGAACCGCTCCGGGTTCCGCATCAGCGCCTTCGCGTTCGGACAGTCCTCGCGGTGGATGGTGATCCCGCGGCCGAGTGAGATGTAGCCGAGGATCGGGTCGCCCGGCACCGGCGTGCAGCACTTCGCCAGCCGGACGAGCACGTCGTCGATCCCCTGCACCTTGATCCCGAGGCTCTCGCCGGCGACCGTCGAGCGGGCCTTCGGCGGCTTCAGCGGGACGATCGCCTCCTCGGCGACCTCCTCCGTCTTCAGCCGGTTCAGCACCTTGTTGACGATCTGGCCCGACTGGAGCTTCCCGGCGCCGAGCGCGACGTAGAAGTCCTCGGCCTTGCGGAAGCCGGTCTCCCGGATCACCTGCGCGAGGACGGCGGAGCCCTGGAGCTTGCGGTAGGGCAGGTTCTGTCCCTTGAGCGCGTTGTCGAGCAGCTCGCGGCCCTTCGCCTCCGTCTCGCCGCGCGTCTCGCGCTGGAACCACTGCCGGATCTTGTTGCGCGCCCGCGACGACGCGGCCAGGCTCATCCAGTCGCGCGAAGGCCCGCGCCCCGACTTCGACGTCAGGATCTCGACGAAGTCGCCGTTCTTGAGCCGGTAGTGGAGCGGGACGATGCGGCCGTTGATCTTCGCGCCGACGGTCTTGTGGCCGACGTCGGTGTGGACGGCGTAGGCGAAGTCGATCGGGGTCGCGCCCTGCGGCAGCGTCTTCACCTCGCCCTTCGGCGTGAAGACGTAGACCTCGTCGTCGAAGAGGTCGGTGCGGAACGTCTTCATGAACTCGCGCGGGTCGGCCTCGTCCTGCTGCCAGTCCATCAGCGACTTCACCCAGGCGAGCCAGTCGTCGTCCTGCTTGCCCTTGCCGCGCTTGTAGAGCCAGTGCGCGGCGATCCCGTACTCCGCCTCCTCGTGCATCTCCCGCGTCCGCACCTGGATCTCGAGCGGCGTCCCCTCGGGCCCGATCACGGTCGTGTGCAGCGAGCGGTAGCGGTTGAACTTCGGCATCGCGATGAAGTCCTTGAACCGCCCCGGCATCGGCTTCCAGAGCGAGTGGATCAGGCCGAGCGCGCCGTAGCAGTCGCGCGTCCCCTCGTCGCCGGCGCGCTCGACGGTCACGCGCATCGCGGTCAGGTCGTAGATCTCGTTGAACTCGCGGCCCTTCTTGGCCATCTTGTCGTAGATCGAGTAGAAGTGCTTCGCGCGGCCGGCGATCTCGGCGGGGATGTCCACCTTCGCCAGCTCGGTCCCGAGCACCTCGCCCGCCTTCGCGACGGCGGCCTCGCGGTCGGCCCGCCGCTCGGCGACCATCTGCTTGATCTCGGCGTACTTGCGGGGGTGCAGGATCTCGAACGAGCGGTCCTCGAGCTCCCACTTGATCGCATGGATGCCGAGGCGGTGGGCGAGCGGCGCGTAGACCTCGAGCGTCTCCTTCGCCTTGCGGACCTGGGCCTGCTTGCCCTGGTACTCGATCGTGCGCATGTTGTGGAGCCGGTCGGCGAGCTTGATCAGGATGACGCGGACGTCCTGCGCCATCGCGACGATCATCTTCCGGTAGTTCTCGGCGTCCGACTGCTCGCGGGTCTGGAAGGTGGTCCGGGTCAGCTTCGTGACGCCCTCGACCAGCTGCGCGATCTCGTCGCCGAACTCGGCGCGGACCTCGTCGAGCTCGGTCTCGGTGTCCTCGACGACGTCGTGCAGGAGGGCGGCGGCGAGCGACTGCTCGTCGAGATGGAGCTCGGCGCAGATCTTCGCGACCGCCCACGGATGGTGGACGAACGGCTCGCCGGAGCTGCGGGTCTGGCCTTCGTGCGCGGTCGCGGCGAAGTGGAACGCGCGCGCGAGGAGATCCTTGTCGACGCCGGGGTTGTACGCCTCGACGGCAGCAATCAGCTCATCGACGAGGTCCTGGTGGTGACGTTCGGCGTCGACGACAGCCATGAGGCCAGTGTACTCCGACCCCCTGCGGGCGAATCTCCCCCGCAGGAGTGTCCGTTAGGACAGAGAACGCATGCTTCCCATGCCCTTTTCACGCCGCCGCCGCGAGCGCAAGGCCGTCCGCGTCGCCCGCCTCCTCGTCGCTCTGGACGAGGCCGCAGGGTCGCGCCGGGCTCACGTCCCGCGCCGAAACCGTGTCTCGCTGAACTCCGTGCGGGCGTCCTAGGCCGCGCGCGGCAGCTCGACCGACGTCTCGGCCAGCAACGCCCTGAACGCCGCCGACTCGTAGAGCTGGCGCCGGGCGCCGTCGGCGAGCTCGAGCTCCGCGAAGATCTCGCGCGCGTCGCCCGTCCAGGCCGCCTCGCCCGCCTTCCAGAGCATCCCGAGGTGCTCGCGCAGCTCCTCGTAGCCCGCGGGCGTGTCGAAGAGCCGGCGGACGACGAGCTGCGGCGAGACCGTCCCGTTCCAGCGGTTCTCCTTCAGCCGGCAGGCGATGTCGTGACGCCCCGGCCGGTCGACGCGGTCGAGCTGTGGCCCGAGCCCGAACGCGATCGCGGAGCCTGCGTCGCGGCCGCCCTGGCGGATGCGGAAGCGAAGGTGCTTGCCCTCGCCGACGACACCGGGCTGCACCGTCTCGCACGCGGGGACGAGCAGCGTCACGTCGGGGTTGCCGAGGCCGAACGGCGCCAGCCGGTCGAGCTCCGTCGCGAGGCCGAGTGTCAGCGCCGAGCCGGGGACGATCGCGTCGATCCGCGTCACGGGCGCGAGATCGTCGTCCTCGAGCACGGCATCTGCGTGGGAGGCGAACGCGGCCGCGAACGCCTCCAGGCTGGACGGCTCGATCGAGAGGCCGGCAGCGGCGCGATGGCCGCCGAAGCGCTTCAGGTGCTGCGCGCACGCGCCGAGCGCGCCGTGCAGGTCGAACGCCGGCAGTGAGCGGCCCGAGCCCTTCCAGTCGCCGTCGCCACCGGCGATCAGGACGACCGGCCGGTTGAAGCGCTCGACCAGCCGCGAGGCGACGATCCCGATCACGCCCTCGTGCCAGTCCTCGCCCCAGATCACGTAGCCGCGACGGCGGCGCCTCGCCTCGGGCCACGACTCGACCTCGGCGACGGCCGCGCGCAGGATCCGGTCCTCGACGGCCTGACGGTCGCGGTTCAGGGTCTCCAGCTCGTCGGCGAGACGGCTGGCCTCGTCCGCATCCGTCGTGAGCAGGAGCTCGAGCGCGGCGTCGGGGCGGCCGAGGCGGCCGGCGGCGTTGATCCTCGGTGCGAGCCGGAAGCCGACGGCGCCGGCGTCGACAGCGGCCGGATCGACGCGGGCGTTCCGCATCAGCGCCTGCAGGCCGGGGCGCTGCGTGCGCGCGAGCGCGCGAAGGCCCGCGATCGCGAGCGAGCGGTTCTCGTCCAGCAGCGGCACGACGTCGGCGATCGTCGCCAGCGCGACGAGGTCGAGATACGGCGCCACGTCGACGCCGAGCGCCTGCGCGAGCTTGCAGACGACGCCGGTGCCGCAGAGCTCCGGGAAGGGATAGTCGGAGGGGCGGGTCGCCACGATCGGGCAGTCCGGGAGCACGGCGCCGGGACGGTGGTGGTCGGTGACGATCACCTCGAGCCCGCGCGCCTTCGCGGCCGCCACCTCCTCGACGGCGGTGATGCCGCAGTCGACGGTGAGCAGGAGCGCGCAGCCCTCGTCGGCGAGACGCGAGATCGTGTCGCCGGAGACGCCGTAGCCCTCCTCGAAGCGGCTCGGCAGGTGCCACTCGACGTCCGCGCCGAGCTCGCGCAGCGTGAGGACGGCGAGCGAGGTGGCGCAGATCCCGTCGACGTCGTAGTCGCCGTGGACGCAGATGCGCTTGCCGGCGGCGATCGCGGCGCGGATCCGCTCGACAGCGACGGCCATGTCGCCGAGCAGGAAGGGATCGTGTGGCTCGATCTCGCCGCGGACGAAGCGGCGGGCCTCCTCGACGTCCGCGTAGCCGCGGCGGACGAGGATCGACGCCGTCACCTCACCGAGCTCGAGCTCGTCGGCGAGCGCCTTCACCTCGGCGTACTCGCAGGGCTCGATCGTCCAGGAACCGTCGCGCATGGGCTGACGACGGTACGGGCGGCGTCGGACGGCGCTGTACTAGCTGTCGCATGGCCGGAATCCGCGGGAGCGGATTCCGGCCGCGCAGATCCCTGAAGGGGCCGCTGGCGCGGCCCGACTCGCTGTCGGGGCTAGCTCTGGTCCGGGGCGCCCCGGCTGCGCAGCGACTCGCGGACGATCTTCACCCACAGCATGATCACGCCGACGAAGGCGCCGAGCGCGAGGATGGCGACCGGCGTGAAGACGGCCATCTCCGAGAGCGTGAACTTCGTCACCCAGGTGCCGATGAGCCACACGGCCAGGACGACGAAGATCATCGGGAGTACGAGCCTTCTGTCCACGGCACGAGGGTACCCTTCGGCGCACATGAGCGAGCCGAACTACGCCTCCGGCGACGAGTACGTGGTCGAGTTCCTCGGCTACCGCTTCGGGTTCAACGCCGAGGACTTCGAGGAGCGGATCACCGCCGCGGCCGTCCGGCTCGGGCTGATCGGCTCGAACGACCTCGACGAGGACGAGACCGCCGACCTCGTCGAGCTCGCCGCCGACGGCCGCATCGCCGACGCCCGCAGCCACGCTCGGCCGCTACCTCGTCCGCCACTGGGAGCGTGTCGGCCTGCTGGAGGGAGAGTCGCTCGTCTACTGGCTGCGCAAGCTCGTCTTCCGCGGCGCCTGGCTCGACCACCGCGTCAAGGAAGGGCTGCTCGAGGTCGCCTGGGACGAGGAGAGCGGCGACTTCGGCTACGCCGAGCCCCGCGGCGGGCGCGCGCTGCTCGAGCTCGCGCCGGTGCCCTCCTGGCACGAGCTCCAGTTCCGGCGTTGACGCGCACGCTCGCGATCTGTCGTTCATCGGCGTCGTGCTCGCCGTGGACACGCAGGTGGACGCGCAGGCCCAGCTGCTGCTCGGCCTCGCCGCCTGGATCGCGCTCGCGCTCGCCCTTCGCGGCCTCCCTCCCCTCCTCCGCGCCCAGACGCTCGTCGTCGTCGTGGTCGCCACCTGCGCCGAGATCGTCGGCTCGATCATCTGGGGCGTCTACACCTACCGGCTCGAGAACCTGCCCTCGTTCGTGCCGCCCAGCCACGGCCTCGTCTACCTCGCCGGCGCCTCGCTCGCCGTCTGGGCGGCGCCGCGGAAGCAGCTGCTCGTCCGCGTCGCGCTCGTGGCAGTCGTCGCCTGGGGGATCGCCGGCGTCACCGTCCTGCCGCGCGCCGACGTCGGCGGCGCGATCGGAGCGGCGCTGCTGGCCGTCTATCTGATCCGCGGCCGGGCGCCCGAGATCTACGCCGGCGTCTTCCTCGTCGTCGCCTGGCTCGAGCTCTACGGCACCGCGATCGGCACCTGGGAGTGGGCGGTCACGATCCCGGGAACGTCCGTACCGCAGGGGAACCCGCCGAGCGGCGTCGCCTCCGGCTACGTCTGGTTCGACATCGTCGCGCTGGCGCTCGCGCCCGTGCTCATTCGCTCGGCAGCGAGAATCCGATCGGGCTCGCGGGCTCTGCCCGACTCAGCGTGAGCTGACGGATCGTCCCGATCGGGACGATCAGCTCCTGCGGCTCGTCCCCGTGCGGGACGAGCGTCAGGAAGCCGTAGCCCGGCTCGGCGGAGAGCGACTCCAGCCGCAGCAGCGCGCCGTCCGCGAGCTCGACCTCGACCATCGCCTGCTCGAGCCCGTGCTCGGAGGCGAAGGCCTCGATCCGGCGATGGATCCGGGTGACGAGATCCTCGAGCGGCCCGGCCATCCCGGGTGTCCAGAGCTCCGGCACGACCGAGACTCTAGAGGCCGAGCTCGGACGGGAGCGGGCGCGCGTGGACGACCACGAGCGTCGTCGTCGGCCGGGTCAGCGCGACGTAGAGCTCCCGCAGGCCGCGCTCGTGCGCGGCGACGAGCGCCGGCTCGACGACGATGACGTGGTCGAACTCGAGCCCCTTCGCCTCCCGCGGGGTCAGCAGCGGGATGCTGTCGAACGCGCTCTCGTGCGCGAGCGCCGGCTCGACGAGCTCGTCCGGGACGATCAGCGCGACGAGGCCGTCCTCGCCGGCCAGCCTCCCCGCCTCGTGGTACGCCTCGCGGAGGAGCGAGCCCTCGTCGACCTGGCGGATCACAGGCTCGGCGGCGCCGACGCGGTACGCCCGCGGCCGCTCGATCCCCGGTGCGATCGTGTCGAGCAGCGGCAGCGCGAGCTCCATGATCTCGCGCGGGACGCGATAGGCGTGGAGGAGCTCCTCGACCTCGGCGTCGTCGCCGCTCGGGAGATGCGGCAGCACCTCGCCCCAGCTCGCGTACGTGACCGGGCCGGTGCCCTGGGCGACGTCGCCGAGGATCGTCAGAGCTCCTTCGCGGGCGCGCCGCGCGATCATCCGCAGCTGCATCGGCGAGAGGTCCTGCGCCTCGTCGACGATGACGTGGTCGTACGTGCGCGCCGGCTCGCCGACGAGCGCGTGCGCCTCGTCGAGCAGCGGCACGTCCCACTCGCTCCAGCCGGTGCCGCGCCGGCGCAGCAGCCTCTGCTCGTCCTCGTCGAGGATCCCGTCGGCCGCCTCGGCGAGGAACGCCGGCGTCGTGAACAGCGAACGCACGAGCTTCTCCGGCGTGACGGCGGGCCAGGCGAGCTCGAGCACGCGGTTCAGGTAGCCGTTCGCCTTCAGCGCCTTCTCGACGTCCTCGCCGTCGCGGATCGCGCCGCCCTGCAGGATCCGGCCGTACTCGCCGTAGAAGCTGCGCACGATCCCCATCCGGAAGCGCTCGCGCGCGGCCGCGGTCGTCCCGTGCTGCTCGCGGATCTCGTCGAGCAGACGCTGTTGCTCGCGCACCCGCACCCGGATGTACTCACCCTCGAGCTTCAGGATCAGCTCCTCGGGCTCGGAGGCGAGGCGCAGCTCCGCGGCACGGCCGATCACGTCCGCCAGCCGCGTGTCGGCCTTCAGCCGCGCGACCTCCGACGAGTCCTTCAGCGTCGGCTCGACGCCGGCGACGAGCTCGGACACGGCGAGCTGCTCGACGCTTCCCTCGCCGAGGGCGGGAAGCACGTGCGAGACGTACTCCATGAACGTCCGGTTCGGCCCGACGACGAGAACGCGGCTGCGCGCGTTCTTCTCCCGCTCGGTGTAGATCAGCCACGAGGCACGGTGGAGGCCGACGGCCGTCTTCCCGGTGCCCGGCCCGCCCTGGATCACGAGCGGACGCCCGGGCTCGCGGGTGATCAGGCGGTACTGGTCGGCCTGGATCGTCGCGACGATGTCGCGCATGTGCGTGTCGCGGCTGCGCTCGAGCTCCTCGAGCAGGAAGTCGCCGACGCTGGCCCCGTCGAGCGTCGAGCCGTCGAGCGCCTCGTCGGCGATGTCGACGAGCCTGCGCCCCTGGGCGCGGAAGCGGCGACGGAGGGTGACGCGCTGCGGGTCCTGCGGCGTCGCCGTGTAGAACGGCCTCGCCGCCGGCGCCTGCCAGTTGACGACGACCTGCTCCCCCTCGTCGTCGTGCACCCAGCGCCGGCCGACGTAGAGCGCCCGCTCGACCGCCTCGAAGTCGAGCCGGCCGAACATGAGCCCCCGTTCCGCGTCCTCGAACGTCGCGAGCCGCTTCGCCGCCCACGCGTCGAGCGCGGCCTGCGCGACCTCGCCGTCGGCCGCATCGCCCGCCCGCAGCACGATCTCCCGCATCCGCTCGAGGCAGGCGTAGGCGTGGTCGACGTAGGCCTGCTCTGCTTTCAGCTCCGGATGGCTCACGCCTCCGAATCTAGCGGCGTCGCCGTCAGTCGAACAGGCTGCGGCTCGGGAGCCGCCGGCGCGTTGATGTGCGCGCGGCCGAGCTTGGTGATCACGCGGCCGCGCGGCGTGCGCTGGAGGAAGCCGAGCTGGAGCAGGTACGGCTCGTAGACGTCCTCGATCGTGTCGGTCTCCTCGCCGAGCGTGACGGCGAGCGTCGAGAGCCCGACCGGGCCGCCGTCGAACTTGAACGCGATCGCGTGCAGCAGCTCGCGGTCGGTGCCCTCGAGGCCTTCCTCGTCGATCTCCATCAGGTCGAGCGCCTCGCGCGCGACCGCATTCGTGACCGCGCCCTGGTGGCGCACCTCGGCGACGTCGCGGACGCGCCGAAGGATCCGGTTCGCGATCCGCGGGGTGCCGCGCGAGCGGCTCGCGATCTCGGCGCACGCCTCGTCCTCGATCGCGACGCCCAGGATCGCCGGCCGAGCGGCGCACGATCGCGCTCAGCTGCTCGGCGTCGTAGTAGCCGAGCCGGAACGTCATCCCGAAGCGGTCGCGCAGCGGCGTCGTCAGCAGGCCGGTCCGCGTCGTCGCGCCCACGAGCGTGAACTGCGGCAGGTCGAGCGTCAGCGTCCGCGCCGCGGGTCCCTGGCCGACGATGATGTCGAGCCGGAAGTCCTCGAGCGCCGGGTAGAGGATCTCCTCGATCGAGCGGTTGATCCGGTGGATCTCGTCGACGAAGAGGACGTCCTTCAGCTCGAGGCCGGTGAGGATCGCGGCCATGTCGCCCTTCCTCTCCAGCGCCGGGCCGGCGACCGTGCGGATGCCGACGCCGAGCTCCTCGCGGATGATCTGCGCGAGCGTCGTCTTGCCGAGCCCGGGCGGGCCGACGAGGAGGACGTGGTCGAGCGCCTCGCCGCGCGCCTTCGCGGCCGCGAGCGCGATCGCGAGCTGCTCCTTGACGCCCTCCTGGCCGACGAACTCGTCCAGCCTGCGCGGCCGGAGCGAGCGCTCGAGCTCCTCCTCCTCGGGGCCGAGGACTTCCGCCGCGACAGCGCTCATTTAGCCGCCTGCCTCAGCGCCAGCCGGACGCGCTCCTCGGCGGGCAGGTCGGGATCGACCGAGGCGAGCGCCTGCTCGGCCTCGAGCACCGAGTAGCCGAGCTCGACGAGCGCGTCGCGCGCCGTCACGTGCACGGACGTTCCGGCTGCGGTCGAGATCGGCACGGGATCCTCGGCGCCGAGCTTCTCCTTCAGCTCGAGCACGATCCGCTCGGCGGTCTTCTTGCCGACGCCGGGAACGGCCTGGAAGCGCGCGGCGTCCTGGAGCACGATCGCGCGGCGCAGGTCTGCCGCCGGCGCTCCCGAGACGATCGCGAGCGCGACCTTCGGCCCGATCCCCGCCACGGTCAGCAGGTGCAGGAAGAGCTGCCGCTCGGATGCGTCGGCGAAGCCGTAGAGCTGGAGCGCGTCCTCGCGCACGTGCAGATAGGTCTCGACGACGGCCTCGCCCCCGCCCTCGGCCGCCCGAACCGCGCCCGGAGTCGCAGCGAGCAGGTAGCCGACGCCGTTGACGTCGAGCACGAAGCCGTCGGGCGTCCGGCCGACGAGCTGGCCGCGCAGCCGGCTCGATCATCCTGCGATCCGCATCAGCGGTGGCGCGAGCGCGTGGCAGATCGCGACCGCGAGCGCGTCGGCGGCGTGGCTCGGCGTCGGGTTCGACTCCATCGCCAGGATCGCCCGGACCATGCGCTGCACCTGCGCCTTCTCGGCGCGGCCGTAGCCGCAGACCGCCTGCTTGACCCGGGCGGGCGGATACTCAACGCACTCGACGCCGACCGCCGCGGCGGCGACGAGCACCGCTCCGCGCGCCTGCCCGACGGAGAGCGCGATGCGGGCATCTGCTCCGACGAACGACTCTTCCACTGCGACGGCGGAGGGCTCGTGCTCCGCAATGAGCGCCTGCACCCGGTCGAAGATCGTCTTGAGGCGCAGCTCCGGGCGCTCCGCCGCGGGGGTTTGCCACCACCCGTGGTCGAGTGCCCTGATACGGCCTCCGCTTTCTTGGACGATCCCGTACCCGCAAGCAGCCGTCCCTGGATCGATGCCGAGAACCTTCACGAAGAAAGGTTAGGCAGCCGTCGGACGTTCCTTTACGAGGCCACGGCCTCCAGAACCTGCTCGGGGATGTCGAAGTTCGCGGACACGTCCTGCACGTCGTCGTTGTCCTCGAGCGCCTCGATCAGGCGGATCAGCTTCTTCGCGGACGCCTCGTCGGCGACCTCGACCGTCGTCTTCGGGATCATCGTCAGCTCCGCCGACTGGATCTCGATCCCGGCCGCCTCGATCGCCTCGCGGACGGCGGTGAGCTCCTCGGGCGCCGAGGAGACCTGGAAGACGTCGCCGTCGCGCTCGACGTCGTCCGCCCCGCCCTCCGCCGCCGCGAGCGTCAGCTCGTCCTCGTCCGCTCCCTCGGCGTCGACCAGCACGACGCCGCGGCGCTCGAAGAGCCACGCGACCGCGCCGGTGGTGCCGAGGTTGCCGCCGTGCTTGGAGAAGGTGTGCCGCACGTCGGAGGCGGTGCGGTTGCGGTTGTCGGTCAGGGCTTCGACGAGCACGGCGACGCCGTCGGGGCCGTAGCCCTCGTACACGATCGTCTCGTAGGCGGCCGCATCGGCGTCCGTGCCGGCGCCCCGCGCGATCGCGCGCTCGATCGTGTCCTTGGGCATCGAGTACGACTTCGCCTTCTCGATCGCGTTCTGCAGCGAGAGGTTGGCCGCCGGGTCGGCGCCGCCCTCCTTCGCCGCGACGATGATCGCCTTCGAGAGCTTCGTGAAGAGCTTGCCGCGCTTCGCGTCGGCAGCGCCCTTCTTGTGCTTGATCGTCGACCACTTGCTATGCCCTGACACCGGACTCCTCTCGGACGAGCTCCAGGAACTTCTCGTGCACGCGCGTGTCGCCGGTCAGCTCGGGATGGAAGGACGCGACCAGGAAGCGTCCCTGCCGCAGGAGCACGGGGACGCCGTCGTGGCTCGCGAGCACCTCGACGTCGCCGCCGGCATCGGTGACGCGCGGTGCGCGGATGAACACTCCCCGCATCGGCTCTGCGTCGTCGCCGAGGTCGAGATCGGCCTCGAAGCTGGCGAGCTGGCGGCCGTAGCCGTTGCGCTCCACGTCGACGTCCACGAGCCCGAGATGCGCACGGTCGAGCAGGATCATCCCCGCGCAGGTGCCGAAGACCGGCCCGGCGAAGCGCCGGACCGCCTCCTCGAGCCCGTAGAGCCGCATCAGGCGGGTGATCGCCGTCGACTCCCCGCCCGGGATCACGAGCCCGTCGAGGCCCTCGAGCTGCTCCGGCAGGCGCACCTCGGCGACGTCCGCGCCGAGCGCGCGCAGCATCGCCGCGTGCTCGCGGAAATTGCCCTGCACGGCAAGGACACCGATCCTCATGCTCTGATTGTAGAAGCCGCTCTAGGGGGATCCGTCGTCGTGCAGCGTCGGCTGGCGCAGCAGCTTGCCGAGCAGCACGAACGCGGCGCCGAGGCCGACGTAGATCAGCGACGCCTGCCAGACCTCGAGCCCTTCGCCGTTTCCCGGCACGGGCACGATCGGGAGGCTGGCCACGACCGTGTCCGGCTCGTCGACGAAGTGCGTCGTGACGAGGACGAGCCCGAACGCGCCGACCACCGCCCACACCGAGCGCTCGAATGCGCGGGCGAGTGAGATGAAGCCGAGTGCGAGCAGCCCGATCAGCACCCAGCCGATCCCCCAGGAGTCGAGCAGGGTGACGATCGCGGTGCCGATCAGGAGCGCCGCGGCGACGTGTTTCCAGAACGCCCAGGGACGCCGTCCCGGGTCACCGTCGAGCGCACGGGCGATCGCAAGCTCGACGAGGCCGAGGAAGAGCGCAGCCCACTGGAGCCAGTTGCCGCGGCCGAGGATCCCCGCCACGAGATCGAGCACCAGCACCACCTGGGCGACGGTCGCGGCAAGCATCAGCAGCGGGAACCGGAGGCGCCTGGCAGCGACGAGCGCCGCCACGAGAACGGTCACCTCGACGAGCAGCGGCGCCAGCTCGAAGTCGTCGTCGAACGGCACGACGCCGTCCGCGAGCCCGACCGCGTTCAGCAGTGCGCCGGCCAGAGCCCCGGTGACCGCGACGGCGACGAACGCCGCCAACCCGGCCACCACCGGCCGTCCGTCGCGCTCGAAGCGGGCCACGAGCGCGATCAGGATCGCGAGCACGACCGCCGTCCAGCCGGCGAGACCCCACGAACCGTTGCGGTTGCCGAGGTCGCCGAGCAGCGCGGCGAGCGCCAGAAGCACGGTCAGAGCTCCCGCGTAGACGAGGAACGACGAGGATGACCACGCCGGCCGCAGCGCGACAGGAAGCTGACTCATCGTCGGCGAGTCTGGCAACGGCGCCGGACGGCGCAGCGGCGGCTACCAGCCGCGGGTCTCGAGCAGCTCGCTCGGCTCGAGCGAGGCGGTCGAGATGCCGACCATCGGCTCGCCGAGACCGGCGGAGACGCGGGCGAGGATGTCGGCGTCGCGGAAGTGCGTCGTCGCCTCGACGATCGCCTTCGCGCGCAGCGCCGGGTCGCCCGACTTGAAGATCCCCGAGCCGACGAAGACGCCGTCGGCGCCGAGCTGCATGCAGAGCGCGGCGTCAGCCGGAGTGGCGATGCCGCCCGCCGTGAACGTCACGACCGGAAGCTTCCCGTTCTCGGCGACCCACTTGACGATCTCGTACGGGGCGCGCAGCTCCTTCGCCTCGGCGTAGAGCTCCTCCTCGCGCAGCGACCCGAGCCGCCTGATGCCGCCGAAGACGGCGCGCATGTGCGTGACCGCGTTGACGACGTCGCCCGTGCCGGCCTCGCCCTTCGTGCGGATCATCGCCGCGCCCTCTGCGATCCGGCGCAGCGCCTCGCCGAGATTCGTGGCGCCGCAGACGAACGGGATCTCGAACGCCCACTTGTCGACGTGGTGTGCCACATCGGCCGGCGTCAGCACTTCCGACTCGTCGATGTAGTCGATCTCGAGCGCCTGCAGGATCTGCGCCTCGACGAAGTGGCCGATCCGGCACTTCGCCATCACCGGGATCGTCACCGCCTCCTGGATCTCGGTGATCATCGCCGGATCGGACATGCGCGCGACGCCGCCGTCGCGCCGGATGTCGGCCGGAACGCGCTCGAGCGCCATCACCGCGACGGCTCCCGCGTCCTCCGCGATCTTGGCCTGCTCGGCGTTGACGACGTCCATGATCACGCCGCCCTTGAGCATCTCTGCAAGCCCGCTCTTGACCCGCATCGTCCCGGTCTCGGTCATGGGACGGAGTGTAGCCACGCTCGCATCCCACGCTCGAATGTGCGAGAACATGCATACCGAACGCGACTCCTCTCCCCCTCCAGACGGAGTGGCTGCCTCGGCGGCTTCGCCGTCTGGCCCAGAAAGGAGCGTTCGGTAGAGGGGTCTGCGCTCTGCGCAGGCCCTTCGCTATGCGCAGGGACACCGGCAAAGCCGGTGTCCGCGCTGAACACCCCTGAAGCTGCTCTGTCCCGGCCGCGGTCGATCAGCTCGGCCGCTCTGGCTCTCGGTCCTCGCTAGCCGTTCGTGGCGACGGACTCGCCGAGCTGCTTCGACCACCAGTCGGTCTCGCGCTGGTCCATCTGCTGCTGCAGCTGGCCGACGTACTTGGCGAGGTCGCTCTCCCGCTTGCCGAGGCGCAGCTCGAGCTCGCCGACGGTCTTCTCGCGCTGCTCGAGCTTGATGTCGCGCAGCTCGGAGTCGGCCTCGAGGCGCGCCCAGCGCTCCTCGATCTCGGCCTCGCGCTCGTCGAGCTCCCGCATCCGGTCGGAGATCGACTCCTCGGTCTGGCCGAGGCGCTTCTCGCGCCGCTCGACGCGGGCGCGATTCGACTCGAGCAGGGTCTCGGAGCTCGTGACCTCGGCCTCGCGGGCGGCGAGCTCGTGGCGCAGGTCGTCGAGCCGCCGCGCCTCGTCCTCGAGATGGGCCGCGGTCTGCTCGTCTGCCTCGTCGCGGCGCAGCTGCGACTCGCGCCGGTTCAGCTCCGCCTCGCGGGCGGCGAGCTCGGACTCCTTCGCCGACACCTCGGCGCGCTTGGCGCTCATCGCTGCGACGACCTCGCCCGTGCCGGAGCGCTCGTCGGCGAGCCGCTCGAGATCGGCGGTGATCCGGTCGGCCTTCGCCTTCAGCTCGGCCTCGCGGGCGTCGTGAGCCTCCTCGCGTGCCGTCACCATCGCGCGCGCCTTGATCAGCTCGCGCTCGCGCTCTCCGATCTCGCGGTCGCGGCTCGAGACCTCGCCTTCCTGCTCGCGCAGGCTCGCCTCGCGCTGTGCGAGCACGGACTCGCGCGCCTCGACACGGCCGGTCGACTCGACCACCGTCGACTCGAGCTCTCCGAGCTTCCGCTCGAGTGCGCGCTCGCGCTGAGCGAGTGCAGCTTCCTGCTTCGCGAGCTCGGTGACCGCAGACGTGCGCTCGCGCTCGCCGGCGTCCAGCTCGCGGAGCTTGATCGTGATCTGCTTCTCGCGCTCGCTCGTCCGCATCTCCGCCGCGGCGAGCTCGGACTTCAGCTCCGCCAGGCGCTGCTGCTCGGCGGTGGCCGCCTCGGCGCGCTTGTGGATCTCCCGCTCGCGCTCCTCGATCGCAGCCTGCGCCGCGGCCAGCTTGGCAGCGCGGCCGTCGATCTCCTCCGAGCGGATCGAGAGGGTCTGCGAATCGACCTTCCCGTGCGTCAGCGCCTCCCGCAGCTCCTCGAGCTCGTCGCGCAGATCCTGCTCACGGACGAGCGCCTGTGCGAGATCGGTGCGAAGCCCCTCCAGCTCGCCGAAGTCCGGCAGCGAGACCGCAGCGGCGGGTGCAACCTCGACCGGCTCGGCCGGGGCGGCGGCTGCGACTGCGACCGGCGGCGGGCTGTCCGGCTCGACGGGGGGCGCAGCCTCCTCATCGCGGCGCCGCTCGAGCTTGCCGCGAAGACCGGTGCCGAAGCCCCCCTCGGTCTCGTGGTGCTCGCGCGTGGCCATCAGAAGAGCTTGGCCAGGTTGATGAACGCCGGGCCGAGGATGACCAGGAACATGGCCGGGAAGATGAAGAGCACCGTCGGGAAGAGCATCTTGATCGGCGACTTCATCGCCCGTTCCTCGGCGAGCGCCTGCCGCTTCAGCCGCGAGTCCGCGGCCTGCACGCGCAGGATCCGGCCGAGCGAGATGCCGAGCTGGTCGGCCTGGATGATCGCGCGGCTGAACGAGGCGACCTCGGGCGCCGCGGCGCGCTCGGCGAGCTTCTTGAGCGCGTCCTGCCGCGACTCGCCGATCCGGATCTCGCCCAGGGTCAGCGCGAACTCCTCGGCGAGCGGGCCCTCCATGTGCTCCGTCAGCTTGTCGACGGCGCCGTCGAAGCCGAGGCCGGCCTCGACCGAGACGGCGAGCAGGTCGAGCGCGTCGGGCAGCTGAGCCCGGATCGCGTCCCGCCGCTTGCGCGTCCGGACACCGACGATGAAACCGGGTGCGATGAACCCGCCCACGCCGAAGAGCAGGGCGAAGACGAAGCCCATCGAGGCGCCGCCGACCATGCCGCCGATCAGCAGGCCGAAGAAGCCGAGGCCGAGCCCCAGCGCGCCCTTGGCGGCCAGGAACATCGTCGGCGTCACGCTGCGGCCCATGCCGGCTTGCATCAGCCGTGCCGCGGTCGCCTCCAGGGTCAGACGCGGGTTGAGGCGAAGGACGATTCCGGCGAGCGAGCCCGCCGCGGGGACGATCACGCGCTCGTGGAAGCGCAGCCGCTCGAGGCCGGCGACCGCCGACCGGATCCGGCCGTACTCCGCCGCCCGCTTGACCGCACGCTGGCGATCCCGCGACGGCTGGGTGACGACCTCGCCGGCGAAGTACGCGGCGGCGGCGAGCATGAGAATGGCGAGTGCGAGAACCATGTGATCAGCCCCTAAAGGAAACGATTCGGCGGAGAAGGAGGCTGCCGAAGCCCATCATCAGCAGTCCCCCGATCATCAGCTTGTGCCCGGTCGGGGTGTGGTAGAGCGGGTCCATGTACTCCTTGTTCACCACCGTGATCGCACCGAGCATGAAGAACGGGACGCCGACGAGGACGTAGGCGGACGCGCGGCCCATCGCGGTCAGCGAGCGGATCTTGCGGGCGAACTGCTGCCGGTTCCGCACCGCCTCGGCGACCATGTCGAAGATGCCGGCGAGGCTGCCGCCGACCTGGCGCTGAATCGTCACCGCGGTGACGACGAACGAGAGGTTCTTGGAGCCGACGCGCTCCGCCATGTCGCCGAGCGCGGCGTCCATCGGCCGGCCGAGCCGGGTCTCGGTGAGGACGCGCTTGAACTCCTTGCTCGCGGGCGGCTGGCCTTCGTCGACGACCGCCTGGATCCCCTGGCGGAAGCTGTGGCCCGCCTTCAACGAGGCGGCGAGCGTGATCAGCAGGTCGGGCAGCTGATCCTCGAGCGCGGTCAGTCGGCGCTTCGCCTTGTAGGACACGAACATGATCGGGAGCGCGGCGCCGAACGCCAGCAGCCCAACCGAGAGGAGGAAGCCGGTGCCGAGGATGGCGGCGAGGACCGCGAAGGAGATCGCGCTTCCCGCGCAGATGTAGAGCAGCTCGACCGTTTTCAGCGGCAGGTCGGCGCGCTCCAGCAGACGGTGGACGCGGTGCCACACCTGCAGGTGCCCGAAGGCCGCCTCGGTCGCGCTCATGATCGTCGACGCGGTCGCGAAGCGCTCCTCCGCCGGGCCGCGGGCGCGCTTGCGGTCGCCCTCGCCGAGGTGCGGCGCGATCCGGCGCTTCAGCCCGGTGCCGAGCGGCGCCCGGAGCAGGAAGACGACGGCGAGCAGGGCACAGATGCCGACGAACGTGACCACGAAGACGGGGCCTGCCTTGAGCAGCGGCGCCGGCACGGACGCACCGCCCCCACCGCTCGACTTGCCGGGCACGACTGCCACTGCCTTCGCACCGGCCGAGGTCAGTGCGAGCTTCTCGCCCGGGCGGGCGGTGGTGACGTACGAGACCTGCCACGTGCGCCGGAGCTCCTGCGAGAGCGAGGCGTAGATCGCCTGGAGCGCGCCGGTCTCGCTCGCGCCCTGGTAGCGGCCGCCCGTCTCCTCGGCCAGCCGCTGAAGCGGCGCGGGCCGGAAGCTCGGGCTCTCGATCGCGATCGGATAGACGGTCACCTCGGCGTCGCTGGGCCGCCTCGATCACCGACGCCAGGCTGGCGTCGCTCGAGACCTCCTGGCCGTCCGTGAGCAGGACGAGGACACGGGCGCCGCTACGGTCGGCGGACAGCGCCTGGACCGAGAGGAGGACGGCGTCGTAGAGCGCCGTCCCGCGGATCTTGTCGACCCGGATGTTGCGGAGCGCCGAGTCGGCTTCCGCCGTCGCGGCGGAGAAGTCGGTGAGCTGGATCGCCCGCTTGCCGACGGCGACGACCGCGATCCGGTCCCGCGCCGGCTTCGTGCGGACGAACGCCCGGGCGGCGGCCGATGCGTCCAGGATCGCCTGGCCCCTCATCGACTGCGACCGGTCGACCGCGAGCACGACGCTCTTCTCGCGACCGAGGTTCGTCGCCTCGAAGCCGACGACCTTCCGCCCGTTCTCGCGGAGCGGCGGGACGTGGTTCGTCGGGCTCGTCGTCACGATCGTCGCGCGCACGGTCGGGTAGTCCGACGTGTCGACGGCCGTGATGCTCTGCGGCGCCGCGAACGCGGCCCCGGGAAGCAGTGCAACCGCGAAAACGGTGATCAGAAGCCGTCTCACGGCATGTTCCCGTACGGCGCGGCCGAGAACGTCGGGCGACCGCCCGCCGCTTCGGCACGGAAGAACTGCGGCGGCAGCAGCACACCGTTCGCCGCCATCTTCTCGAGGAAGTGCGGCTTCAGGCCGCTGCAGGCGAGCGGCTGCAGGAGGCGCGAGGTGCGCGTTGCAGTGGCCGCGCTGTCCTCGTCCGGCGCCTTCGCGACGAAGAGGTCCTGCAGGGTGATCACGTCGGACTCCATCCGGAGCACCTCGGTGATGTGCGTGACGCGGCGCGAGCCGTCGACGAGCCGGGAGATCTGGACGAGCACGTCGAACGCGCTCGAGGTCTGCTCCCGGATCGCGCGGAGCGGGAGGTCGACGCCGGCCGTGAGAACCAGGGTCTCGAGCCGGGAGAGGGCGTCGCGGGGGGTGTTCGCGTGGATCGTGGTCAGCGAGCCCTCGTGGCCCGTGTTCATCGCCTGGAGCATGTCGACCGTCTCGGCGCCGCGGACCTCGCCGACGATGATCCGGTCGGGGCGCATCCGCAGTGCGTTCCGGACGAGCTCGCGGATCCGGATCTCGCCCTGGCCCTCGATGTTCGGGGGCCGGGACTCGAGCGTGATCACGTGCTCCTGCTGCAGCTGGAGCTCGGCCGCGTCCTCGATCGTGACGATGCGCTCGTCGGCCGGGACGAACGACGACATCGCGTTCAGCATCGTCGTCTTGCCGGAGCCGGTGCCGCCCGAGATCAGAACGTTCAGCTTCCCCTTGACGCACGCCGCCAGGAACTGCGCGGCCTGCGGCGTGAGCGAGTTGAAGTTGATCAGGTCGTCCATCGTGTACGGGTCGCGCGAGAACTTCCGGATCGTCAGCGTCGGCCCCTTGAGGGAGAGCGGCGGGATGATCGCGTTGACGCGGCTGCCGTCCGGCAGGCGTGCGTCGACCATCGGCGACGACTCGTCGACGCGGCGTCCGACCTGCGAGACGATCTTGTCGATGATCCGGAGCAGGTGGGCGTTGTCGACGAACGAGGCGTCGGCGCGCTCCAGCCGGCCCTCACGCTCCACGAAGATCAGGTCGTGGGCGTTGACCATGACTTCCGTGACGGAGTCGTCGCGGAGGAACGGCTCCAGCGGCCCGTAGCCGAGGACGTCGTCGGTGATCTCGCGGACGATCCGGCGCCGCTCGTCGCGCGTGAGCGGTGTGCGGTCCAGCGCGAGCTGCTCGGTGACGGCGTGGAGCACGCGCTCCATCAGGTCGTCGGCGGTCTCCCGCTTGAACAGCTCCGGACCGAGCTTTGCGATCACGGCATGGTGGATCGCACTTTTCATCTCCGCGTACGGATCGCCCGCACGCGGTGGGGCCGCGGCCTCGTTCTGCACCGCGGGGCTAGCAACGGGGCCGGCGAGCGCGACCGGACGCTCGGCGATCGCGTTCGCGGCCCCGTTCCCGTTCTGCTTCGAAAGTCTGTCGTGGAGACCCATGACCTACGCCCTCGCCAGCGATGCGAATGCGCGCTTCTTCTTCGTCTGCTCCTGTGGTGTGGTGAGCAGCGACTTGGCAACCACGCGCATCGCCTTCGCGAAGTCGGACCCCGTGTCGGAGATCGCGGGCGGCAGCCCGCGGTTGACCCCGAGGGGCACGGCTCGGTCGGACGGGACTTCGAAGCCGATCGTGATGTTGAGCGCCCCTTCGACCTCCTTCTTCTTCATCCCCACCTTCGAATTGGCGCGGTTGAGGACGTAGCGGATCCGGGAGGCCGGGAACGAGAGGAGCTCGAGCGTCTGCAATGACAGGCGCACGTTCTTCAGTGTCGGGACGTCGAGCCCACAGACCATCAGCAGCTCGTCGGTCCGGTCGAGCGTCGCGAGCATCGGCCCGTGGAAGAACGGGGACGTATCGACCACGATCAGGTCGTACGACTCCCGCGCCACCTCGAGCAGCCGGGCCAGCTTCGACTCGGTCACGAGCTCCGCATCCTCCGGGCGCAGTGGCGCCGGCAGGACGTCGAGCCCGCACGTGTGCTTCGTGATGTAGCCCGCGAGCTTCTCCGAGTCGAGCTCGCCCGGGGCGACGACCAGGTCGTAGATCGTCTTCGCCGGCTCGAGCCCGAGCATGATCGCGGCGTCGCCGAACTGGAGGTCGAGATCGAGCAGGAGCGTCCGGCGGCCCTCGTGCTTCGCGAACGACGCCGCGAGGTTCGTGGCCGTGACGGTCTTGCCCGTGCCGCCCTTCGGCGAGAACACGGTGATGATCCGGCCGTGGCGGGACGTGCCGCCCTCGGCCTGGAGCCTGCGGCCGGCGTGACCGGCCTTGCGGAGCGCGAAGACGACGTTCTCGGTCAGCTGCGGCAGCAGCAGGACATCGGCGACGCCTTCGGCATCGAGTGCCTCCTCGAGCAGGGCCGAGGCCTCGCCCGAGGCGAGAATGACGATCGGTGAGCGCGTGTGCTCCCGGATCGCGGCGATCTCACCGGCCGGGAACGCCTGCGAGCTGGTCGCATGGACCACGACCTGCAGGTGGCCGCCGGCGAGTGCCGGTGCAGCCTCGGCGACGTGGTCGCTCCAGCCGACGAAGTCGAGCTCCGGATGGGAGGCGAGCGCCTCGCGCAGGCCGTCGAGGCCGTCGCAGGAGCCCGTCACGTAGATGCGGATGCTGTCAGCCATTACTGACCTCCTTCGCCGACTGCCGGAAGACCATCGGCGCCGGCATCGTCGAGCTGCTTGCGGCTCACACCTTCGCGGAGGATCGAGTACCAGCTCTCGACGTTCTCCGGGCTGTCGGCGGCGTCTGTCGCCGGCCGCAGCTCGAGGTGCCAGTCCTCTGCGGTCGAAAGCACCCAGTGCAGCTTGGACACCTGCGTGTCGGTCACCTTCAGGAGCACGGAGTGCGCCCCGTCCTGGGTGGCGAGCTTCTCGGCTGCGGCGGCGTCGCTGGTCGGCGCCCGGAGGACCGGGACGTCGCGCAGGACGACGCGGGTGAAGTGCAGCTGGGCCGACTCGGGCGCGGCGAACGTGGCGACGAGGTCGACCCGGTCACCGTCCTCGAGCGTCCCGACGAGCAGCTGGTTCTTGTCGCCCGGGACCGAGATGGCGCGCTGGACGCCCTTCAGCTGGGCGTGGATGCCGCGCTCGGAGGGCGCGACGAAGCGCCGGCTCGTGACCTGCTCGCCGGCGAGGACCTTGTCCGACAGGACGAGGCCCGCGAGCTGCTCCGGGTCGGAGATCGCGCCCGGAACGACGCTCCGGCGGACGATCTCGCTCTTCACCAGGAAGCCCTTCTGGACGGCGCCGGCACCGGTGGTGCCGGCCGGGATGTCACGCGCGGCGACCCAAACGGCGACGTTGGTCTCGTCCGCGCGAACGTTGCGCTGGTAATTGGACACGTAGAAGCTCGTCAGCAGGGCAGCGACGAGCGCCAGCGCGATCGCGATAGTGATGTTTCTCAGGCGGTACGTCATGAGCGTCTTCTTCCTTTTTTGTGTTGCTGTCTTGACTGACGGCTTTCACACGATGTTTTTGTCTGGCTATTCGATTCGTTCAGTGGTGGAGCTCTTCAAATTTCCGCTGGCGACGACCATCCCGAGGATGTTGATCGAGTAGGGATAGGAGGTCTGCACGGTCACGTCCGCGCCTGGTACCCAGGCGGTCGCGGTCACCGTGACACCCAGCTTCGTCAGGTCGTCGAGGTCGGACGCCGCGTTCTTGGTCGCGGTGGTGGCCAGTCCGACCGGGTTGCCGGTCTGCCGGCTCACGGCTGCCTTGCGGGCGCCGATCCGAGCTGCGTCCGTGACCGTGATGTAGTCGTTGTAGAGAGCGCCGAACTGGATGATCCCGAAGAGCACGAGGAACAGGACGGGCATGACCAGGGCGAACTCGACCATGGTCTGTCCCTTTTGCTCTCTGATGCTGCGGCGGCGGGTCATTTGGTGTTCTGCTTTCGGCGTCGTGTTGGTGGTGGGTGCCCCGGCGAGCCGGGACACCCACCCGTTCCTCATGCGATGGTGCTGAGCAGTCCCAGAGTTCGCTCGAAAGCTCCCTGGATTGCTCCTGACATGGCGGCGAAGGACGTGACGATCGCGAGCGTGATCACTCCGAGAACCACGACGTACTCGGCCATCGTCTGGCCTCGCTGCTCCTGGAATTCGATCTCGTCTCTCGTCATGTCACTTCCTTTCTTGGCTCTACAGTTTTCCGGTGACCTTCGTGAGGGCCCCGTTGATCCCGCCGGCGAGCGCGGTGAGGGCGACCACGATCCCGATGGTGATCACGGCGAGAACGACGCCGTACTCCGCCATCGTCTGACCGTGCTCCTCCTTCGCGATGGCGAGCCTGTTCTGGACGGCGATGAAAAGCTTCAGCACTTACTTCACCTCCCTTCGAGCAAAGAGAGCGGATGGACGGCCGGGCATATGTGGCTGCCCGGAATGTTCGGCTGAGAGTCGGAACATCTGGGCGAAACAGTCCTGCACGTGAGAAACCTTTCTCTCATCGGCGAGCCGCTTCGCCTGTCTTGATTCATTCCGCTGGCCGAAACATCGCCCAGCGTTCGAGACCTAAGAAGCCCCATCCGGGGGACTTCTTGCGCAATCGCTCGAAGTTCCCCCTTTGGAGTGAATTTGCTCAGAGCTTCGAGGTCACGGAAGAAAGGGCCCCGTTGATCCCGCCGGCGAGCGCGGTCAGCGCGACCACGATTCCGATCGTGATCACGGCGAGAACGACGCCGTACTCCGCCATCGTCTGGCCCTCCTCGTCACGCCCTGCGGCGAGCGTGTTCTGGATGGCGACAAAAAGCTTCAGCACTTGTATTTCACCTCCTTTGCACGCGGACGAATTGCGCTTGAGATCCCGCTGGCCGCAGGATCGTTCGCGGGTCGGTCGCTGAGAAGCCCCTTCCGAGTGACTTCTTGCGGATCCAGCTCAAATTCACTCGTCCGAGTGAGTGGCGCTAAAGGCGCGGCCGATAAGAGCACCACAGGAACCGTCGGCGGCGCGGTCGAAATCATGGCGCCGACGCTCGAGCAACGGACCCGGCGCCCGGATCACGGAGGAGCTGGGCCGAATGCCAGGACGGAAACGACACTTCTTCAGACTGCTCGTGCCCTTCGGCGTCTTCGCCGTCGCACTCGCGACGCTGCTGGGACGACGGGGCGACAACTGGGAGTACGAGGTCGCCGATCAGGCCGTGGAGGTCGACGAGGCGCCGAAGAGCGCGCCGCCGGCTCCGCGCCGCAAGGGCCGCCGCTACGCGGTCGCCGCGGCGTTCACCGCCCTGTTCTTCGCCGGAGCGGCGTTCACCGCCGGCGCCGGCGACCAGATGGTCAGGCTCGCCGACGACGACGCCGCGGCGCTCGAGGCCGCGAGCACGGAACCGGCGGCCGAGACTCCGGCGCCCGACGCCGCGGCCGATCCGGCCGCTGCGCCGGCTCCGGAGCAGTCGGCTGCGCCGGAGGCCGCCGCACCGGAAGCCGCCGCGCCTGCACCTGAAGCAGCTGCGCCCGAGGCCGCGGCTCCCGCCGCCGCACCGGAGGCAGCAGCTCCTGTCGAGGCCGCCGCTCCGACGCCGGCGACCGCCGCCGAGCCCGCAGCCGAGGCCGCGGCAACCGCCGCAGCACCCAGCGTTCGCAAGGCGAGCACTGCCCAGGCTCCCGCCGCTCGTGCGGCGAAGCCGAAGCCGGCGGCAGCGAAGCCGGCCACGCCCGCCAAGAAACCGGCTGCGAAGTCGGTCCTCAAGCGCGCCGCCGCCCCGGCTCCCGTGCCGGAGATCGAGCGGGAGCACGGCGAGCCGACGATCTGGCTCAACCGGGCGCTTCCCGACCCGACGCCCGCCTCCGCGCGCCTGAAGCCATCGTTCGCTCGGAAGTTGAAGCTCACGGCGAAGCGGCACGGCGCCGACTGGGCCGCGGTGCTCGCCGTGCTTCGCGCCGACGGTCACCGCGGCTCGGTCCCGGCGACACAGAAGGAGCTCAACCGTCTCGCCGACCGGCTCGCCGGCCGCCAGACGTGGCGCGGCGCGCTCGCGCTGTCAGGCCGCACCGACTTCGCCGACCAGGCCGCCGCGCTGGCCGACCTGTATCGCTCGGTCGGTCTGCAGGCGCTCGTGACCGGGCTGGAGAAGGCGAAGGAGCGGCTGACGAAGCGGCTGCTCGAGGCCGAGGGCGTGCTGATCTACCAGGGCGGTCGCGAGGATCTCGAGGCCGGCCGCGTCGACGTCCGCGTCGTCGTCCTGCTCGGCTATCTGGCGAAGCGGTACGACCGGCTCACGGTGTCGAGCCTGTTCTCCGGCCACCGGATGTTCGCCCGGCCGGGCGTCGTCTCGGCACACATGTACGGTCACGCCGTGGACGTCGCCGCAGTCGCAGGCACGTCGATCGCCGGGCACCAGCAGCCGGGCGGCATCACCGAGGACGCGGTGCGCTCGATCCTGCTGCTGCCGAGCGAGCTGCAGCCGCGCCAGGTGATCTCGCTGCTCGGCCTGGGCGGTCCCTCGTTCCCGCTCCGCGACCACGGGGATCACATCCATATCGGCTACTAGCCGCACCAGCCTCGTCCGTGCGGACGGCCGCGTCGTCTGCGAGCACCTGCTCGTGGCGACGCGGCCGTTTGCGCGGATGCGCGGCCTGCTCGGCCGCGCGACCCTCCCCGCCGGCGAGGGGATCCTCCTCCGCCCGGCCGGATCGGTTCACACCTTCTTCATGCGCTTCCCGATCGACGTCGTCTTCCTCGACCGCGATGAGACGGTGGTCGGGATCGAGCCGTCGCTGCCGCCGTGGAAGACGGCCGGGCGGCGCGGCGCGAAGACCGTCGTCGAGCTCGCCGCCGGCGAGTGCGAGCGCCGCGGCGTGCAGGTCGGCGACCGCCTGACCGCCGCCTAGCTACCGCGACAGACCGAGCGCGACCTGCGCCTGCCGGATCATCCAGATCGCGCAGAGCAGGGCGTACACGAGCGCAGGCAGCACGAACACGAAGATGACCGTGAGCGCCGTCTCGGACCCGCCGAGCGACGGCATCAGCTGCAGCAGCACGAACGCGCTCGCCGCGTGCAGGATCGTGTGCCCGAGCCGCTCGGGCGCGAGCGACGGGAACCGCACGTGCAGCCACAGAGCCAAGAACCAGGCGCCGGCGGCGAGAGCCAGCACAAACGTGCCGTTCGACATTTCCCTTCCTCCTCGAGCGCCGCAGTTGCCACAGTTGCCACATGCCACAGGCGGTGAGAACGCGGGGCCCGCCGCAGAGGCCCCGCTCGCTCTCGTGAGAAACCTCTCGGGCCCACCGCAGGAGGCCCGTGAAGCTCGTTGCCGTCTGAGAACACCATCACCCAGGACCCACCGGTTGACCAATCACCCAGGAGGTGGTTCACCGCCGCGCTTGACGGTGAAGCGGTCGAATGGCCCGCGAAGGTCTGGGTTACGCTCGTCCCCGGGGCCCGTAGCTCAGTGGTCAGAGCAGCGGACTCATAATCCGTCGCGCCCTGGTTCGAATCCAGGCGGGCCCATATCGACTCGAGATGCACCCGAACCGCCAGCACGTCGAGGGAGGACGCGTGGACATCGTCAACATCTTCAGCGCCGAGAACGTCGAGGGGAGGATCGACGTGGGTCGTGCCGTCGGCTCGACGGCGACGCTCATGTTCATCTACGACGTCGCGCCCGGCGAGCGTCAGTGCCCGTATCACTTCGAGTTCGAGGAGGAATGGCTGCTCGTCGTCGAGGGCACGCTCGTGCTGCGCGCGCCTGACGGGGAACGCACCGTCGAGCGCGGCGACGTGGTGTGCTTCCCGGCCGGTCCCGCCGGCGCGCATCAGCTCATCAACCGCAGCGCGTCGCCGGCGAGGACGTTGATGTTCTCGAGCTCGCGGGCGCCGGCCGTCTCCGTCTATCCGGACAGCGACAAGATCGGCGTGTGGCCGGGAGACGGGGAGAACGACCTGGTGTTCAGACGCGGAAGCGCGGTCCCATGGTCGGACGGAGAAGAAGGCTTGGACTGAGCCTGCGTCAGAAAGACATGGACGGGCGAAGACGTCCACGAACTCGTCGGGCCGGTTTCCGCGACGGGCCTGGTCCCGCGACTGTCACAATGACGCGCGTGAAGGCCTACCAGCAGGTGACCGAGCTCCGGACCGCCGGCGGGCTCTCGATCAAGGACATCACCGAGGAGGTCCAGGAGGCCGTCACCGCCAGCGGGATCCGGAACGGGATCTGCTCGGTCTACTCGCCGCACACGACGTGCTCGGTGCGCGTGAACGAGTTCGAGAGCGGCTTCCTCGAGGACTTCGCGCTGCTGCTGAAGCGGCTCGTCCCGAGCGACAACTACTACGCCCACGACGACTGGGATCGCCGCACCGAGAACGTCTGCCCCGAGGACATGGACTTCGGCAACGGCCATTCCCACTGCATGTCGATGCTGCTCGGCCCGGCCGGCGAGTCGATCCCCGTCTCGGACGGCGAGCTCTGCCTCGGCACCTGGCAGCGCGTGCTCTTCCTCGAGCTCGACCGCGAGCGCGACCGCCGCTGGCTCGTCCAAGTCGTCGGCGTCTGAGTTCGCTACTCTCCGGGCGTGACGTAGGCGGCGGTGAGGCCGCCGTCGACGAGGAACGTGGACGCGTTCACGTACGAGGACTCGTCGCTCGCGAGGAACAGCGCTGCGTTGACGATCTCGCGCGGCTTCGCCAGGCGCCCCGTCGGCCAGTGGATCCGGCGCCGCTCGAGCGCCTCCGGGTTGTCCCCGAAGATGTTGAGCAGCAGCGGCGTCTCGACCGGTCCCGGGCAGAGCGCGTTCACGCGCACGCCCTGGCGCGCGAACTGGACGCCGAGCTCGCGCGACATCGAGAGCACGGCGCCTTTCGAGGCCGAATAGGAGATCTGGGAGGTCGCGGCGCCGAGGATCGCGACGAAGCTGGCGACGTTGATCACGGAGCCGCCGCCGCGCTCGAGCAGGTGCGGGATCCCGTGCTTGCAGCAGAGGAAGACGCCGCGCGTGTTCACCGCCTGCACCCGGTCCCACGCCTCGACGGACGTGTCGAGGACGGAGGCGTCGTCGTCGGGCGAGATCCCGGCGTTGTTGTAGAGGACGTCGATGCCGCCGAACCGCTCGACGGTGGCGGCCATCATCGCCTCGACGTCGGCTTCCTCGGCGACGTTCGCCTGGAACGCGAAGGCGTCACCGGTGCAGAGCGAGACCGTCTCCTCCGCCGCCGCCAGGTTCATGTCCGCGGCGCAGACCTTGGCGCCCTCCGCGGTGAAGAGGAGCGCCGCCTCGCGGCCCATCCCGCCGCCGGCGCCCGTGATCACGCACACCTTGCCGTCCAGACGTCCCGCCACCTCAACCCTCCGTCGAGAAGAAGACCGATTTGACCTCGGAGTAGCCGTCGAGCGCGTGCATCCCGAGCTCGCGGCCGAACCCCGACTGCTTGAAGCCCCCGAACGGCGTCGTCACGCGGACGGACGAGTTCGAGTTGACGCTGAGGACGCCGGTGTCGATCGCCCGCGCGACGCGGAGCGCCCGCGCGCCGTCGCGGGTCCAGATCGAGCCGGAGAGCCCGTAGGGCGTGTCGTTCGCGAGCCGAACGGCGTCGGCCTCGTCCTCGAACGGGATCAGCGCGGCGACCGGCCCGAACACCTCCTCACGCGCGACCCGGTCGTCGTTCGACGCCTCGACGATCGTCGGCGGGTACCAGAAGCCCTTGCCACCCGGCGTCTCGCCGCGGTAGAGGGGCTCGCCGTCGACGAACCCGGCCACCGTCTCGCGGTGCGCGGCCGAGATCAGAGGCCCCATCTCCGTCGCGTCGTCCTCGGGATCCCCCACCTTCATCGCCTTCGTCGCGCCGATCAGCAGCTCGGCGAAGCGGTCGTAGGCGCTGCGCTCGACGAAGATGCGCGAGCGTGCGCAGCAATCCTGGCCGGCGTTGTCGAACACGGCATACGGGGCCGACGCCGCAGCCCGCTCCAGGTCGGCGTCTGCGAAGACGACGTTGCCGGACTTGCCGCCGAGCTCGAGCGTGACGCGCTTGATCGTGCCCGCCGCTCCGCTCATCACCAGCTGGCCGACCTCGGTCGAGCCGGTGAAGCCGATCTTCGCCACGTCCGGGTGCTCGACGAGGCGCGTGCCGACGATCGAGCCCTTGCCGACGATGACGTTGATCACGCCCTCCGGGATCCCGGCCTCGAGCGCGAGCTCCGCGAGCCGCAAGGCCGAGAGCGGCGTCAGCTCGGCCGGCTTCAGCACGACGGTGTTCCCGGTCGCGAGCGCCGGCCCGAGCTTCCAGGAGGCGATGTTGAGCGGGAAGTTCCAGGGCACGATCAGGCCGACGACGCCGAGCGGCTCCCGGAACGTGAACGCCTCGCCCCCGGCGACCGGGATCGTCTCGCCGTAGTGCTTGTCGACGGCGCCGGCGTAGAAGTGGAAGACCTGCGCGACCATGCCCACCTCGCCGCGCGCGCCCGCGATCGGCTTGCCGACGTTGCGCGACTCGATCCGCGCCAGCTCCTCCCCGTGCTCCTCGACCAGCGTCGCCAGCCGCCGCAGCAGCCGGGCGCGATCGGCGGTCGCCACGGCGCGCCAGGCCGGGAACGCCGCCTTCGCCCGCGCGACGGCGGCATCGGCCTCGTCGACCCCGGCCTGCTCCAGCTCGGCGAGCGGCTCCTCAGTCGCGGGATTGAGAACCGTCAGCATCGGGCTATTCCACCATCTTCACCTCAAGCGCGGTGCCCCGGCCGCCGATGAAGGAGGCGTGGGACCCGTGAACGAAGCCTCACACTCGGCCGTGGAGGAGCTCGTCGCGCACTACGAGGCGAAGGCTCGGGCGGTCAGCCGGACCGGCGTCGCGATCGGCGCGTTCGCCGGGGTGCTGATCGGCTCGATCCCCCTCAGCCCGATCCGGGCCGCCTGGCCGATTCCGTCGAGCTACGGGTTCGCGACGCTGCTCGGCGGACTCGTCGTCGGCGTCCTGATCGGATATGTCGTCGGCGACCCGCGCGGCAAGCTCTACCAGCGGATGGCCGAGCAGGCCCGCCTGCAGCTGCAGCTCGAGCAGCGGATCTCCCAGAACGACGCGCGGATGGGCCAGCTCCTGACGGCGCTCACCGCCCGGGCGGCGGCGGCCCAGCGTGCCACCGTGCAACAGCCACCTGCGGAGCCGGCAGCCCCGGCTCCGGTCGCGCTTGCCCCGGTCGCGGCGCCCGCGCCTGAACCGGTCGAGCTTCCCGTCTTCGCGGCCCCGCCGCCGCGCCTGCGCACCGTCCCGCCGCCCGCGCCGCGCCGCTCACCGCCGCTCTCGCCGCCGGTCTCCGGCTAGCGCCTGGCGGCCCGGTAGGCCCGCGCCTCGTCGACGAGCGCGCGGAAGAGCGCCCCGTCCTGGCCCTCCTCGGGGTGCCAGAGGACGCCGACGGCGAAGCGCTTCTCGGGATCCTCGAGCGCTTCCAGCGTCCCGTCGTCGGCCCACGCCGACTCGACGAGCCCCTCGCCGACCTTGCCGAAGCCCTGGTGATGATGCGACTTGACCGGGGCGCGCTCACCGAGCAGCGAGCCGAGCCGCGTTCCCTCCTTGACCTCGACCTCGTGGTCGGCGAAGACGCCGGGCGTCTGCTTGTGCTTCTCGTCGCCGACGACCTCGGGCAGGTGCTGGACGAGGTCGCCGCCGCGGGCGACGTTCAACACCTGCGAGCCGCGGCAGACCGCGAGCACGGGCATGTCGCGGTCGAGCGCGGCGCGCAGGAGCGCCAGCTCGGCCCGGTCGCGCTCGGGACGCGTGCCCGTCGTCTCGGTGTGTGCATCCTGGCCGTACTCGAGCGGCTCGATGTCCGAGCCGCCGGAGAAGAGGACACCGTCGAGCACGTCGAGCGTCTCCTCGATCCCGTCCTCGCTCGGCGGCACCAGCAGTGCACGGCCCCCGGCCGCCTCGACCTGCTGCACGTACGCGAGCGGGATCACCGCCGCGGGCACGTCCCAGGCGCCCCAGCGCACGCTCGGCTCGGCGTACGCCGTGATCCCGATCACGGGCCTAGCCACGTTCGAAGAACCGCTGCCGCTCGTACGAGGTGACGACGCGGTCGAACAGCTCCTGCTCGGTGCGCGCGTAGTTGAGGTAGTGGTCGATCACCTCGTCGCCGAACGCGCCCCGCGCCATCGTGCCTCCCTCGAGCGCGGCGATCGCCTCGCGCAGCGAGTGCGGGAAGCGGTCGGCGTCGGACTCGTAGGCGTTGCCCTCGAGCGGCTTCGGCAACCTCAGCTTGTTCTCGATCCCGTCGAGCCCGGCGGCGATGATCGCGGCGAAGGCGAGGTACGGATTCGCGTCGGCGCCCGGGATCCGCGTCTCCGTCCGCAGCGCCGGGCCGTGTCCGACGATCCGGAAGCCGCACGTGCGGTTGTCGTGGCCCCAGGCGAGCGTTGTCGGCGCCCACGAGCCGGCCGCGAAGCGCTTGTACGAGTTGACGTTCGGCGCGAGGAAGATCGCGAGCTCCTTCAGGTTCGCGATCTGGCCGGCGAGCCAGCGCTTGAAGGTCGGGCTCTCCCCCGCGAACGCGCTGCGGTCGCCGCGCCAGAGCGAGGAATGGATGTGGCAGGACGAGCCGATCCAGCTGTGGTCGGGCTTCGCCATGAACGTGATCGAGCACCCGTTCAGATGCGCGAGCTCCTTGGCGCCGTTCTTGTAGACGACATGGTTGTCGGCCATCGTCAGCGCGTCGGCGTAGCGGAAGTTGATCTCGTGCTGGCCGGGCCAGGCCTCGCCCTTCGAGGTCTCCACCCTCATCCCCGCCGCCTGCATGCCGTTCCGGATCTGGCGGATGAACCCCTCGTCGTAGGTGGAGGCGAGGATGTGGTAGTCGAGGATGTAGGGGACGGACGGCGTCAGGTTCTCGTACCCCTGCGTGTGAGCCTCCTCGTAGGTCTCCTTGAGCAGGAAGAACTCGAGCTCGGAGCCGATCATCGGCGTGAACCCGAGCGCCTCGGCCCGCTCGACCTGCGCGCGCAGCACCTGGCGCGGCGAGGGCGCGACCGGCGAGCCGTCGTGCCAGCCGACGTCGCAGAGGACGAGCGCGGTCGCCTCGAGCCAGGGAATCCGCCGCAGCGTCGCCAGGTCGGGCTGGAGCGCGAAGTCGCCGTAGCCGCGCTCCCAGCTCGCGAGCTGGTAGCCCGGGACCGGGTCCATCTCCATCTCGAGCGCAAGCAGGTAGTTGCAGCCCTCGACCGGATGGCCGGCGCCGACCTCCTCGACGAAGAACTCGCCGTGGAGCCGCTTTCCCATCAGCCGGCCCTGCATGTCGGTGAAGGCGACGACGACCGTGTCGATCGCGCCCGACTCCACGTCGGCCTTCAGCTCGTCGAAGCCAAGCACGGAGGCGATCCTAACGTTCGTGCCGTCCGACACGTTGACAACGCTTGTGCCAGACGCGCGTAATAGCGCTGACACGACACCAACGTTGGGGAGGGCTGATGGAACCGGCACCACCTGCGGGCAGCTACCACACCGACGAGGACGAGAAGATCCTCCACAAGCTCGGCTACGCGCAGGAGCTCTTCCGCGCGATGGGCGGCTTCCAGAACTTCGCGATCTCCTTCACGATCATCTCGATCCTGGCGGGATGCCTCACGTCGTACTACATCGCCTTCGGCCAGGGCGGCCCGGTCGCGGTCAGCTGGGGCTGGCTGCTCGTCGGCGGGATGAGCATCATCGTCTCGCTCGCGATGGCGGAGATCGCGTCGGCCTTCCCGACGGCAGGCGGCCTCTACTACTGGGCGTCGAAGCTCGGCAGCCCTGCCTGGGGCTGGTTCACGGGCTGGTTCAACCTGATCGGCCAGATCGCCGTCACGGCCGCGATCGGCTACGGCCTGGCGACGTTCGGGACGGCGCTCCTGAACTTCTGGTTCGACTATCCGAACACGAAGGAGTACATCTACCTCCTCTACGTGATCTTCCTCGCGCTGGCGCTGGCCGTGAACCTGATGAAGGTCAGCTTCACGGCGTTCCTGAACACGATCTCGGCCTACTGGCACATCGCGGGCGTGATCTTCATCGTGATCGTGCTGCTGTTCGTCCCGGACCACCACCAGTCGCTCGGCTACGTCTTCGGCGAGACGGTGAATGCCTCCGGCTTCGGGAACGCGGACATGAACTTCTCCAGCCCGATCTTCTGGTACGTGTTCGCGACCGGCCTGCTGATGGCGCAGTACACGATCACGGGCTTCGACGCCTCGGCGCACATGGCCGAGGAGACGACTCAGGCCTCGCGGATGGCCGCCGTCGGCATGTACATGTCCGTCGTCGTCTCCGTCGTCTTCGGGTTCATCCTGCTCGTGGCCGTGACGCTGGCGATCCCGAGCACCGACGGTGCCGTCGAGAACCTCGGCTTCCTCGTCCCCTGGATCTGGACCGAGTCGATGAGCCAGAACTGGGCCGAGGCGCTGCTCTTCATCTGCGTCGTCGCGCAGTTCTTCTGCGTCACGGCGTCGCTGACGTCGGCTTCGCGGATGCTGTTCGCGTTCTCGCGCGACGGCGCCGTTCCCGGCCACCGGCTCTGGCGGCAGGTCGGCAAGAACCGCGTGCCGCAGCTGTCGTGCGCGGCGATCGCGGTCCTCTCGGCCGCAGTGATGATCCCGGCGATCTGGAACTACCTCGTCGGCTATCTCGTCGGCACCGGGATCGCCGTGATCGGCCTCTACGTCGCGTTCATCCTGCCGGTGATCCTGCGCTTCCGGCTCGGCGACAAGTTCGAGCACGGCGCCTGGAGCCTCGGCAAGCACTACAAGTGGATCGACGCGATCGCGATCATCTGGGTCGCGTTCATCTCGATCCTCTTCCTGCTGCCGCCCTACAAGGCGAGCATCCCGGGGACGGAGGGCTGGACGTGGGAGGCGGTCAACTACGCGCCGATCCTCGTCGGCGGCGCCCTCTTGCTCTTCGGCGGCTGGTGGGTCATCTCGGCGAAGAAGTGGTTCAAGGGCCCGGTCCGCATGGGCAGCGAAGAGGAGCTGGAGCAGCTCGAGCAGCGGCTCGAGGACTCCAGGGGATGCATCCCGAGCCTGCGGCCTAGGACATCTCACGGGAAGGGGCGCCTCGGCGCCCCTTCCCGTCAACCCGTCCAGCCGCCGCCGTTCTGGTCGATCGCCTGGCCGGTGACGCCGCGCGCGTCGGGCGAGAGCAGCCAGGCGACGGTGCCGGCGATGTCCTCCGGCTGGCCCATCCGGCCGAGCGGGACGGCCTTCATCGCCTCCGCGACGGCCTCGTCGCGGGTCATCCCGGTCGCCTCGACGAGCGCGTCGATGCCCTGCCAGGCCATGTCCGTCTCGACCCAACCCGGGCAGATCGCGTTCACCTGCACGTCGGCCGGCGCCAGCTCGGCGGAGAACGAGCGGACGAGCCCGAGCAGTCCTGCCTTCGAGGCGCTGTAGGCCGTGTACCCCGGCACTGCGATCCGGGCGAGGATCGATGCGATCACGACGACGTGGCGCGTCTCCGGCCCGTCCGCGAGATGCCTGACGGCCGCGCGGACGCACCAGTAGCCGCCGAAGAGGTTCGTCTGGACGATCTCCTCGAAGCGATCGTCGGCGCCGTCGGCGTTCGGGCCGCCGACGCCGCTGTTGGCGACGAACGCGTGGATGGGACCGCGCGCCGAGGCGGCGGCGGCGAACGCCGCGTCGACGCCGGCGCGGTCGCGGATGTCGCAGAAATGCGCGTCGCCGCCGATCCCGGCTGCGACCTCCTCGAGCTCGTCCAGGTTCGGCGCCAGCAACGAGAGGGACGCGCCCTCGGCCGCGAGCCGCTCCGCGATCGCCTTGCCGATCCCTCGTCCGCCGCCCGTGACGACCACGTGCCTGCCCGTCAGTGCCTCCATCCCGCTCCTTTTTTCGCTCTTTGCGTGAAGTTCGTGTGCCCGCGTCTCTTGTGAGTCGAGGGGGCGCAGCATAGATTTTCGGTTCCCCGCGGCCCACCTCCGTCGTCGCCCCGGCCCGGGAACACCTCCGAAATCGACCGCTAGAGCGTTTGCTGCGATGCGCAAACACGCCATTGTGTAAAGAAAAAGCCGCAATTTGCGGACGCGGCGCTCCGAGCGGTCTTGACGCTCCCTGCTCGAGGCCGTAGCTTCCCCCTTGCAGCGAGCACGGGACGCGAGTAGGTCGAGTCCGATCCGGTAGGCCGTAGGCGGAAGCCGAAAGTTCGTCGGATCGGGGGACGAAAGCGCACCCGGCTCGCTGAATTTTTTGTGGTCCAAAAGGCGCGAATCGCAAATCGCAGCGTCTCACGAAGAAAAAACCGCAATTTGCGAGCTCTCCGTTTTTCGACCTCTTGACCACCACTCCGAGACGCCCTAGATTCCCCCTTGCAGCGAGCACGGAGCGCGAGTAGGTCGAGGCTCCACCGGAGGACGAGTAGGCGGAAGCCGAAACGTCAGTCGGAGGGGCGGACGAAAGCGCAACCGGCTCGCTGAATTTATTTTGGCAAGAATCGAAACGGGATCCGCGGGAGCGGATCCCGTTTCTTCGCGCCAAGACCCCTGAAGCTGCTCGGGGCTGCCCGCGGCTTTGAGTCCTTCGGATCGTCGGTAACGTCGGGTTGCTGATGCGTCGGCTTCTTGTTCTCGTCTCCGTGGTCGTGTTCGTGGACGCGATGCTGTTCGGGGCGCTCGCGCCGCTCGTTCCCGGCTACGCGGACGAGTTCGGGCTCTCGAAGACGGGCGCCGGGCTGCTCGTCGCCTCCTTCGGCGCCGGGGCGCTCCTCGGCGGCATCCCCGGCGGGCTCGCCGCAGCGCGCTGGGGGCCGAAGAGCGCGGTCGTCGCCGGCCTCGTCCTGCTCACGGTCTCCAGCTTCGCGTTCGCGGCCGCGGAAGGGCCCTGGGCGCTCGGCCTCGCGCGGCTCGTCCAGGGCTTCTCGAGCACGACCACCTGGGCCGGCGCGCTCGCCTGGCTCACGGTCGCAACCCCGCGCGACCGCCGCGGCGAGCTGATCGGGACCGCGTTCGGCGCCGCCGTCTTCGGCGCCATCCTCGGCCCCATGTTCGGCGCCGTGGCGCACGCCGTCGGCATCGGCATCTCGTTCGCCACCGTCGGCGTCGTCGCCGCCGCGCTCGCCGGCTGGGCCGCAACCCGGCCGGGCGCCGCGCCCGAGGAGCAGGCGCCCGGCGCCGTCTCGCGCGCATTCGCCGACCGCCGCTTCATCGGCGGCCTCTGGCTGAACACGCTGCCCGCCTGGCTGTTCGGGACGCTCGTCGTGCTCGTCCCGCTCCAGCTCGACGACGGCGGCTTCACGCCGTTCGCGATCGGCGCCGTCTTCCTCGCGGCAGGGCTCGTCGAGACGGTCGCCAACCCGTTTCTCGGCCGCTTCTCCGACCGCCGTGGGCGCCTGCTCCCGATCAGGATCGCCCTCGCGGCCTCGGTCGTCGTCGCGCTCGCATTCGCAGGCGCCAGCGACCCCTACCCCATCGCCGTGCTGACGGTGCTCGCAGCGATCACGTTCGGCGCCTTCTATACGCCCGGCATGGCGCTCGTCTCCGACCGGACGGAGGCGGCCGGACTCTCCCAGGCGATCGGCTTCGGGATCATGAACACGGCCTGGGCGCTCGGGAACATGACCGGCCCGGCTCTCGCGGGCGCCGTCGCCGAGGCGGCGGGCGACGCCGTCCCCTACGCACTCGCCGCGACGCTCTGCCTGCTCACGCTCGCGGCGACGGGAACCGCTCGAGCACCCACGACGCGTCCAGTGGCCGGCGACGGTAGCTCCGCCCGTTGACGAGCGCGTAGTCGCCCGTCCGCGGATCCATCGGCAGCCGCGACTCTGCGGGGTACCAGCGGTTGTGCCGCTCGATCAGCTCGTTCACCTCGCCGAAGTCCCACCGGCGCGCGAGCGCCTGCCACGCCTCCGGATCGGCGCCCAGCGTCTCGTAGGCCGAGGCCAGCCGCTGCTCGTGCTCGATCGTGAGCGCGTCGATGTCGCGCAGCCGCCCCATGTACGGCAGCGGCCCGCCGAGCGAGGCGAGATAGCTGCCGGCGTCCGGCCGGAAGTTGCGCAGCCGCAGCGCCAGCTCCCGCCCCCGCAGCGGGCTGTCGCGAATGTCCGCCTCGAGCGCCTCGAGGTTGCGACGGTCACGCGGCGTCTCGGGCAGGACGACCCCCTGCCGCAGGATCCGCTCGCGCTCGCGCCGCCTCACACGGCAACGGTAGCGCTACCGGCCGAACAGGCGATCCAGCAGGCCGCGGCGGACCTCCGGCTCCGGCTGCGGCTCGGCGACAGGCTCGTCCGCCCGAGGCTCGATCAGTCCCAAGACGTTCTCGGTCGATCGTTGCCGGGACTGCTCGGCCCGCTCACGGTCGCCGCGCAGCGCGGCCCGCATCTCGTCGATCTGGCTCTCCTCTTTCACGCGTCGGAGGTTCGCTCCGGCTCCGGCGGTTCCTCCCTCGCGACCACGGCACAGCGGCGTCGGTCGCCCGGGAGCGGCGAGGGCGCGTAGCGGAGGACGCGGAAGGCGGCGCCGTCGAGCTCCAGCACGTCGCCCGGGACGGGCAGAGATCCCGGGCGCGGGACGAGCGCATACCCGTCCGGCGACGGGACGAAGGCAAGCCACCCCTGCTCAGCGGCAGGCGTCGACACGACGGCGGGTCGCGTCTCGACGACGGGCGGCGGCGCGACAGGCTCGAACACCTGCGGCGGCGCGGGCGGTGCAGGTGCGACCGGAGCAGGGCGCTTCGAGTTCGCCGCGGCGCGCGCCGGCCACCTCGTCCACGAGCTCGACGACCCGCTCGATCAGCCCGGCGAGCCGGTCGAGCGACGGCAGGACGACAGGCGGAGCAAGCTCCGGCTTCGTTCGACGACGCAGTAGACGCATTGGCCGCTAACGCTCCCCCCGGAGACCGCTGCCCCGGCTACCCGGAGAGCGATCCCTCGACGTCCCCGGCCTGCACCGGGTCGAGCTTTGACTGCTTCATGCTCCGATCCTCGCATACGATCGCCGCGTGGACGAGCGCGGGCGCCACCTCGTCTACAGCGTCACGAAGACGTTCCTCGGCGTCCTCTGCCTCCGGCTCGACCTCGATCTCGAGGCGCCCGTCGCGACGTGGATCGACGACGAGCGCCTGCCGCGCGCCACGCTGCGGCAGCTGCTCAACCACACGAGCGGGATCCCGGACTACGGCCGCCTCCCCGAGTACGCCGCGGCCGTCCGCGACACGCCCTCCGAGCCGTGGAGCGACGAGGAGCTGCTCGCCCGGTCGCTCGCAGGAGGCCCCGACTTCGCGCCGGGCGAGGGCTGGGCGTACTCGAACACGGGCTTCCTGCTCGTGCGGCAGATCGTCGACCTCACGGCGGCCGATGGATTCGCGGGGGCTCTGGAGCGCGAGCTCCTGGGCCCGCTCGGCCTCTCGGAGACGTCGCTCGCGCTCGAGCTCGCCGACCTCGATGCGCTGGTTCCCGGCTGGAGCCACCAGGTCGGCGATGGACGCCGGGACGTCCGTGGCCGCTACCACCCTTGCTGGGTCGGGCACCGCACGCTCATCTCGACGAGTGCGGACCAACACCGCTTCTGGAGCGCGCTTGACGGCCGGCGAGCTCTGCGACCTCGCGCGGCTGACGGAATCGGTCGAGATCGGCTTCGACGCTCCGGGCTTCGTGCGGCCGAGCTACGGGATCGGCCTCATGACCGACCCGGGCTGGGAAGACGGCCTCCTGGTCGGACACGGCGGCGGCGGACCTGGCTACGCGGCGGCGTGCTTCGCCCTCGTCCGAGAGCGAAGCGACCCGCTCGTCGCCATCGAGCTCAGCGGCGACGAGCGGGTCGACGTCCAGGCGCAGGCGCTGGACGAGCTGCGCAGAGGCGCTACCCGCGGCTGAACAGCTTGCGGACGGGTGCGCTCGTGCGGCCCGAGGTGTCACGCACGGCGATCGTGACCGTGTACCGGCCCTTGCCGCGGAAGCGCTGGGCAGGCACCCAGCTGCGGGTGTAGACGCCGCACGGATCCGGAGCGATCCGGGTCGTGAACCGGCGTGTCTGCGACGCCTTGCCGGGGCGCGAGTCGGTCGCGAGAATCGTCAGGTTCCGCGGCGAGTCGTCGCAGATCCGGAAGCGCGCGTACACGCGGGCGCCGAGGAAGCGCACCGAGATCAGCTTCACGCTCGGGCGCGCGTTCGTCACCGGGACGGACGGCACGACGATGCCGGTCAAGCTCGAGACCGCCGAGCCTGCGCCGTTGGCGTTGCGGGCGGTGACCTCCGCGCGGAGCCGGAAGCCGACGTCGGCCGCACGGACGCCGTAGGTCTTGCCGGTCGCGCCGGCGACGACGACGCACGAGGCGGCGTCGATGTCGCAGCGCTGCCACTGGTACGCGAAGGACGTCGGCGTGTTCGTCCACGTGCCGTCCTCCGCCGTCAGCTCCTGTCCGACCTCGGGATCACCTGTGATCGACGGCCGAGCCGTGTTCCGCGGAGCCGCACTCGGCGCCACGACCGTCGTCGCCGCTGAGCGCGCGTTGACCGCGCCCTCCGCGTTGATCCCGGTCACGCGGACGCGCATCGTCCGGCCGGAGTCGGCGGGCGTGAGCAGATACGTCTTCTCCGTGGAGCCGGCGATGTTCGCGCAGCCGGCGCCGCTCGCGTTGCAGCGCTGCCACTGGTACTGGAAGGCCGTCGGGCTGTTGCTCCAGGTTCCGTTCTGCGCGGTCAGCGTCTCGCCGACCTTCGGCGTCCCTGTGATCGTCGGAGCGCTCGTGTTGGCGGGCGGAGCGGCCACGGCCGCGCCGGCCCAGACCCCCAGGGCGGCGATCACCATCCCAAAGCTCGTCAGCATTCGTCGCGTATTCACGGTCGAGATCCTTTCGTCAGGATTACGACTTGTAAACGACACAGCAGAGGGGCCGGGTGCTGGCCTTACGGAGTCCTTACGAGTCGATCCCAGCCCGGATGCTCGGAATCCGAACCGGCTGGGTAGCGGTAGAGAAGGAAAACAACACGAGGGGGAACGGATGCGACGGATCCTGTTGACACTCGTCCTGTTGGCGCTGGCGGCGCCCATCGCCCTGGCGCAGGAGGCCTTCCCGAAGAAGATCGCGCTGCCGGACGGCTTCGCGCCCGAGGGGCTCGAGATCGGGAACGGGGAACACGTTCTACGTCGGCTCAGTCGGAACCGGCGCCGTCTACACCGGTGACCTTCGCACCGGCTCGGGGCGGATCCTCATCGCGGGCGTGCCCAACGTGCGCTCCGCGACCGGGCTCGAGCTCGAGGGCGACCGACTCTGGGTCTCGGGCGCCCGCTTCGGCAACGCCCTGCTCTACAACGCGAAGACGGGCGCGCTGATGAAGGAGATCCAGCTCGCAACCGGGCCGGGCGCGACCTTCATCAACGACGCCGTCGTGACGAAGGATGGGGTCTACTTCACCGACTCGCAGCGGCCCGTCATCTACAAGGTCGGCCTCGGCGGCATCGTCGGCCCAGGCCCGGTGACGACGATTCCGCTCGGCGGCGACTACGTCCATGTCGCGGGCCAGTTCAACCTGAACGGGATCGTCGCCACGCCGGACGGCAAGACGCTGATCGCCGTGCAGACCATCTCGCGCAAGCTGCTCACGATCGACCCCGAGACCGGCGCCGCCGCGACGATCGACCTCGGCGGCTACGACCTCACGAACGGCGACGGTCTGCTCCTCCACGGCCGGACGCTGTACGTCGTCCAGAACCGCGACAACAAGGTTGCGGTCTTCGAGCTGTCGCCCGATCTGAGCTCCGCGACATTCGTGCGCGCGATCACGGATCCCGGCAACCTCGACGTCCCGACGACGATCGACCGCTCAGGCAGCCGCCTGTACGTCGTCAACGCGCGCTTCGGGACGACGACGCCGACCGACCAGGCCTACCACGTCGTCAGGCTTCCCTAGACGTCTGCGGTGGGGTGCGGCCACGCGCCGCACCCCGCTCAGCGTTCCTCGACGCCCTCCAGCCGCATGAACGCGTAGAGGACCAGGTAGCTGAGCGTCAAGAAGCTCGAGAGGAGCACGGTCATCCCGATCGCGCGCGGGTCGACGAAGACCACGTCGAGGTCCGAGAGCAGCCGCGGATGCGTCAGCACGTCCCAGCTGTTCCAGCGCAGGACGCGGCCGAGGTAGACCCCGAAGCTCGCCAGCCCGAGCACGGCGACGGCCGTCACCCACGCCACGCGTGGGCCTGCGAGGCTGCGCACGACCGCCTGGACGAGATAGAGGGAGAGGAAGCCGAGCAGCATCCCCGTCCACGCCGGCGCGGCGATCACGACGATGTCGACCCAGAGCGGGACGACCGGGCTCGGGACGAGGTGCTTGAAGTCGGTGATGATGTACGGCGCGTTCGGCAGGAACAGAAGCCAGAGCGCTGCGAGCGGGAGCAGCCGCAACGGCCGCGTCCCGGCGCGGTGGCGGTCGTAGATGAGGATCGCGAGCCCGAAGGGGATCCAGGCGAGGAAGAGGTTCCAGATCAGGCCGCCGAAGAGCTGCTCGCTGGAGTAGACGTAGCGCGTGACGATCAGCGCCGCGGAGAAGAGGGACAGCAGCGCGAGCGCCGCGTAGATCGCGCGCCTGCGTCGACTGATCTCGATCCCGTCCATCCGGGGATCACTGTACCGGCGCGGGTTCACGCGTCAGTCCGGCAGCAAGGGCATCGCGATCCCCTCGCCGCGGCCGAGCAGCACCGCCCGTGTGAGCGACTCGGAGCCGAAGCGGGCGCGCACCTCGTCGACCGCCGCGTCGAGCGCGCCGTCGTTGCGGGGATCGAAGGGAAGCATCAGCTGCACCGCGTGGTCGTTCTCGAGGTTGGCGACCGCCACCCCGACGAGGGTGACACCCCGCCGCTCGATCATCGGCGTCGCCGCCGCGAGCAGGCCTCGCGCGGTCGCGAGGACCGTGTGCGTCTGCGAGGTGGGCCGATCGAGCGTGTGCGACCTCGTCGCCCGCGAGAAGTCGTCGAACCGCAGCCGGAGCACGACCGTGCGGCCGACGCGTCCGGCGGCCCGCAGCCGCCGCGTGACGCGGTCGACGAGCCCGATCAGCGCTGCGTCGAGCGCCTCTGCCGAGGTCGGCGCTCGGCCGAGCGCCCGCTGCGAGCCGATCGAGCCGCGCCGGCGGCCCGTCCGCACCGGGCGCGGGTCGAGGTTGTGGGCGAGCGCGTGCAGGTGGCGGCCCGAGGCGCGGCCGAGCATCGACACCAGCACCGGCTCCGGCAGCAGCGCGACCTGCCTCACCTTCGCGATCCCGCGCGCGCGGAGCTTCGCGGCCGTGACGGGGCCGACGCCCCACAGCCGCTCGACCGGGAGCGGATGCAGGAACGCCAGTTCCTTGTCCGGCGGCACGACCAGCAGCCCGTCCGGCTTCGCGACCGCGCTCGCGACCTTGGCGAGGAACTTCGTCCTGGCGACGCCGACCGTGATCGGCAGGCCGACCCGCTCGAGCACGTCGCGCCGGAGCTGCTGGGCGATCTCGACAGGCGTCCCGAACCCCCGCTCCATCCCGCGGACGTCGAGGAACGCCTCGTCGATCGAGAGCCCCTCGACGAGCGGCGTCGTGTCGTCGAACACCTCGAAGACGGCCTTGCTCGCCTCGACGTAGGCGGAGAAGCGCGGCCTGACGGCGACGGCGTCAGGGCAGAGCCGCCGCGCCTGGCGCTCGCTCATCGCCGTCCGGACGCCGAACGCCTTCGCCTCGTAGCTCGCCGCGAGCACGACCCCCATGCCGACGAGCACCGGCCGCCCCCGCAGCCGCGGCTCGTCCCGCTGCTCCACGGACGCGAAGAACGCGTCCAGGTCGGCGTGCAGGATCGTCGCCCGTCGTGACACGAACATATGTTCGCATAGTCAGAGCTGCTGTGAAAGCCAGCCCTGGACCGCCTCGGTCACCGGCTTGGCGTTGCGGAGGCTGTGGTTGCCCGGCACGAGGACGACCGTTCGCAGCTCCGACGGAGGTGGGATGCCGAACGGATCGCCCTGGCCCTGGACGACGAGCAGCGGCACCGTGACCGCCTCGAGCTCCGGGAGCCGGCTGGGAGCGTCCGGCCGTCCGGGCGGGCGCAGCGGGAACGCGAGGCACACGACACCGCGAGCACCGGTCGGAGCGGCCGTGCGGCAGGCGACACGCGCGCCGGACGAGCGACCGCCCGTGAGGAGCGGCAGGCCGTCCAGCGGACCGTCGCACAGCTGCTCGACGACCGCGATCCAGGCGGTGTCGAGCTGCGTGGCCGGCGCCGGCGAACGCCGCCCCGCGACTCGGTAGGGCTGCTCCACGAGCGCGACGGAGACGTCGGCGGCGAGCGCGGCGGCCGTGGCCGCGACGAGATCCGGCGCGGTGACCCCTCCCCCGGCCCCGTGCCCGAGCACGAGCGCCGCGCGAGGCTCGGCGGCCGGGTGCAGGTGGGCTCGTGCGGTGCCGTGCGGGGTATCGAGCTCGAGCATGTCCGGCTACTCTGCCCGTTGTTCGCGGGCCTGGAGGGGGTTCTCGTGGTGCGGAGACTGCTCGTGCTGTGCGCCGGTGTGGTCGCGGTACTCGCGATCGCCGGTCCGGCTGTTGCGTCGTCGCCGCAGCCGGTTCGATCGCTGACGCCCGCGGCGACTCAGCGCCTCTGGACCGAGCTCGTCCAACGGCCGCGCGTTCACGCACTCCGAACCGCGGACTGCCGGCCGCTCCGCGCCGTCTTCTACGCGGCGACGGACTGGCTGCGCCTGACGACGAAGCTGGCGGCGACGGCGTCGCCGTGCGCGCAGTACTACATCTCCGTCCCGCCGCTCGCGGCCGACAAGTCGCAGCTGCGTCCGAACGAGGCGAACCGGATCCGCGCGCTCGGGCCGGCGTTCCACGCGCTCGCGGAGATCAACGTCACCGGCTGGACCGCCTGGGTCGCCGCGACCGGCAACTCCTGGTACCAGGCGGGCGTCGAGGCGCGGCGGCGCATGGCCGCCACGGGCTACGACGTCGCCGCCGGCGACACGTGGGCGCTGAACGAGCTCTCGTCGGCCGTTCGGCAGGGCACGGGCAACGCGCGCGCGAACATGCGGGCGTTCCTGAACGGCCTCTACGACGGGGACGGCGTGCTGCCGACAGCTCGTGGAACGGTCTTCGTCGCCGGGATCGGCCAGGGCACGACCGACCTCTCCCTCTACCAGGCGCGGCTACAGGACTGGTACGAGGATGCGGCCTTCTGGAGCGACCTGAGCCGGTTCGCCAGCGACTGGTCGCAGGAGGTCTACGGCGACGTCCGCAACTACGCCGTCGCCGGTGCGGCTCGGGAGACGCGGCGCGACCGGCTGAACGAGTACCTCCAGCACCAGACCGCCCTCGCGGGCGTCGCGCCGCCGTCGGCGGACGCCGCGCGGAGCTTCCTGGCCGCGTTCTCGAGCCCGCTCGCGAATGCCGCCTGGCGCTACGACGCCGCCTTCGGTTGGACCGACGTGCCCGTCGAGCTGATGGAGGACTACGCGTCGGCGCAGACATACGCCATGCGCTCGGCCGCCACGGGCCGCTTCGGCTACGCGTGGGCGCCGAAGAACCTGGCCGCCATCCCGACCGCCGACTTCAACGCGCAGACCGACGCGCTGCTCGTCCGCCTCGCCGCCGCGATCGCCGACTCGGGCGACACCCCGGACGCTGCCTGCGGCGCGAGCTGGTGCAGCGGCAGCCTCGCCGGCGCGGCGGCGACGGCCGCCTGGAGCACGTTCGGAGCGTGGAAGCCCTCGCGCCTCGCGTTCACGTCGCCGGAGCAGACGGTGGCGCCGGGCGCCGCGTCGACGCCGCTGACCGTCGAGCTCCAGACGAACGCCGGCACGGCCTACACGGCCGGCGTCCCGGTCGACGTCGCACTTTCGTCGTCCTCGCCGACAGCCGAGCTCTCGGCGAGCCCCGACGGACCCTGGGCGACAACGCTCTCGACCCCCATCGCCTCAGGCTCGACGGCGGCGAGCGTCTACTTCCGGGACGCCGTCGCCGGCTCGGCGACGGTCACCGCGGCCGCTGCGGGGAAGACGGCTGCGACGCAGGCGATCGCGGTCGGCGCCGCCTCCCCCGGCTTCGCCCGCTCCGTCGGGCGGCGGAGGTCCCGCTCCCGATCTCGTCGTCCAGGCGAGCGCGACGCCGGCCGCACCGACCGTCGGCGGCGCGATCACGTACACGGTCACGGTCCGGAACCTCGGTGGCCCGGCTGCGCGTGCGCTCCTCGCCGTCCAGCTCCCGACGCAGGTCGCCTACACCGGCAGCCAGAGCGACCGCGGCCCGGGCTGCTCCGGCACGTCCGCTCTCAGCTGCGACCTCGACTTCCTCGCCGGCGATCTCGTTGCGACGGTGCGGATCAGCGGCGTCGTCCGCGAACCGGGGACGCTCGACTTCGCGGCTGTCTCCTCGGCACAGCCGGCCGACCCGCAGCCGGCGAACGACACGGCCCGCGTCTCCACGGTCGTCGGGCCTCGGGCAGCGGTGGGGAGCCCGACGATCATCCGCCCCACGCTCCGCGCGGCCGGCACGCCGACACGGCCGACGCGGGCGCGCGGCGTCGCGACCGTTTCCGTCCGCTTCTCGCTCGGCGGCTCCGCCCGGCTCGAGGGGCGCCTGACGACAACGACCTCGACGCGGCCGATCACACTGCTCGCGGGAAGCTCGCTCGCGGGCATCCGATCGACGAAGGCACGACCGACGGCCGCCGCGCGGGTCTTGCGCGCCGGCGCGTACCTCTTCAAGGCGCGGGTCGGCGCGGCCAAGCTGATCCCCGGCCGTACGTACCTCGCCCGGCTGACGGTGATCGATGCCGACGGCAGGCGGCGAACATTGACGATCAGGGTCAAGGCCTGATGCGAGGCGAGACACTCTTCGTCGTCGATCGACCGGCGGGGGCGGAGTGGGTATCCGGCAAAGGTGCGCGCGAGCAGCCGCTGTGGGACGAGCACGCGGCGTTCATGGACGACCTGTTCGAACGCGGCCTGATCGCCCTCGGTGGGCCGTTCCTGGACGACTCCGGCGCGATGCTCGTGATGCGGGTCGCGGACGAGAGCGAAGCGCGCGAGCTCCTCGAGCCGGATCCGTGGTGCAGCAACGGCCGCGACATCCAGGGGATCGGCAGGATCCGGCCGTGGACGATCTTTCTCGACAGCCACGGCGGGGTCTGATCCTCGTCGAGGGACAGAGCGACCGGATCGCGGTCGAGACCCTCGCTGCGAGACGCGGCCGCGACCTCGAGGCCGAGGGCGTCGAGGTTGTGTCGATCGGCGGTGCGCAGGCGATCGCGCGGGCTCTGCGCGGTGTGGCAGGCGTCCGCGTCGCCGGGCTCTACGACGTCGCCGAGGAGCGTGCCGTGCTGCGAGGGCTCGAGCGCGCCGGCGTCAGCGCGGACGGGTTCTTCGCGTGCGTTCCCGACCTCGAGGGAGAGCTCGTCCGCGCGCTCGGCCCCGAGCGGATGCTCGCGCTCGTCGAGGGCCGCGGCCAGCTCGGCGCATTCACGACCTACCGGAAGCAGCCGGCGCAGCGCGCGAAGCCGCTCGAGGCGCAGCTCCACGGCTGGCTCCACAACTGGAAGATCCGCTACGCGGCGCCGCTCGTCGAGGCGCTCGACCTCGAGCGCGTCCCCGAGCCGCTCGACCGCGTCCTCGCCTACGTGGGCGACGCCAGCGCCTGAAGCTGCTCCTCGACCGCGGCCGCGAGCTCCGCCGCCTCCTCCGACTCGCGCTGCAACACCGAGATCGCACTGCTGAGCGCCCGGTCGAGCTCCTCCGGGTCGAGCGAGCGAACGAGCGTGCTTTCGAACGCCTCCAGCGCCTCCGCCGGCAGATCGTCGAAGCGTCTGCCCCCTTCGAGCCCACGCCGGCGGCAGGCGAGGAGAAACGCCTGCTCGCGGACGCTGCTGATCCAGTGCTCCGCCTGCCACCAGCGGCCGCGCTCGATCGAGAACCGCGCCCGCAGGGCGTGGTGGACGCCGAGCCCGAAGAGCTCGTCCGCCGAGGCCGGCGACCAGTGCGGGAGCTCCGCCGCGCTGCCGAAGAGGAGCCTGAACCGTGGACCGCGCGCGCCCCAAGCGGAAGCGGGTGCGAACGACAGGTCGACCTGAAGGCAGCCGGGCAGCAGGAAGACCCGGTAGATCGCAGCCCCTGCCGCCACGTCGAAGAGATGGATGCCTCCGAGCCCGGCTGCGACCTCCTGCGTCCATTCGTCGAGAACATCGGCGACGGACGCGGCGTCATCGACGCCGAAGGTGAGGTCGAGGTCGGACCAGCGGTCGCCCGGACCGTCCGCGAGACCGCCGACCACGGCGGCCGCGACCACGCGCGGATCGGCCTCGGCCATGCGGAGCACGTGCTCGCGCACACGGTCGCGGTCGTCGACGCTGAACACGCGGCCGATGCTCGCAGACCCGGCCGACGGCTAACGTCGCCCCGGATAGGTTGCGGACGTCCCGCTGAAGGAGGAGCGCATGCACGTCACAGTCACGACGACCGACATCACCGGCGAGACGATCGGCGACGCCACCATCGTCGGCGAGGAAATGGACCGCTGGCTGCGCGAAGCAGAAGGCTTCGAGGGCTTCCTCCTACTCGCGAGCGAGACGAAGGCCGTCGGGCTCGCGTTCTGGGCGAGCCGCGAAGTCGCCGAGCGGAACAACCATGCGCGCACGCAGTTCCGGGAACGGATCCTCTCGATCGCCGGTGCGCAGATCGAGGACGTCGTCGACTACGAGGTCGCGTTCGCGCGGCTCGGGCCGGGGCTGGTCGCCGCCGGCACCGAGTCCGAGAGCTAGCCCGGAAGCCAGCCCTCTCGATATCCCGGACGGCTCGGAGTCCGGGAAGCGGGCGTATGCGACTTCCTCGTCGGCCGTCTCCTCCTCGACGCCGGCGCCGTGCCGGAGCGCGGCCTCGTCGACGGTGTAGGCGCCCCAGTCCGTCACCCACTCGAGCGTCCCGTCCGGGCCACGGGTGGTCTGGTGCTCGCGCGCACCGACGGCGACCACCACGCACGGCTCCGTCCCCGCGCCGACGATGACGTGCTGTGTCCGCGGCGGGCAATGGACGAAGTCCCAGCGCCGCAACGGCCGCTCCTGACCCTCGACGATCAGCAGCGCCTCGCCCCACAGGACGAGGAATTCCTCCTGATCGGTCTCCCAGTGGTACATCGCCATCGGCTCGCCGGGGGCGAGGACGATCAGGTTGATCCCGAGCTGCGGGAAGTCCGCCTCGCCCTCGAAGGGCAGAGTCGCCTTCCCTTCCCGGTGGCGCCAGCGGGCGTCGCGGGCGTTGAGGACGAACCAGCCCTCGCCCGCCGCGACGCGTCCGTGCTCCGTCTGCTCGAGTGGCGCTTCGGGCATCACCCCTGCATTCTGCTCAGGTCCGGCTGGCAGCGGGCGGCTCGGCGACGTACTCGCGGGCGAAGTCGTCGAGCATCGCTCTCACCTCGTCGTGCTCTTCCGGCGACCAGCCCTCGAGGAGCTCGGCGAGGCGCTGCCGTCGCACCGCCAGCACGCGGCCGTAGACGTCCTGGCCGTCACTGCCGAGACGGTCGTCCTCGATCAGGCCCCGTTCGCGAAGCGAGACGCCGGCCGCGACGAGCAGGGGATCGTCGAGGTCGACTGTCGCGTCCTCTCCGAGCCGTGCGAGCAGCCACAGCTCGGCCGGATCGAGATCGACTCCGGCGTCGTCGGCCACCTGCTCGTAGACGCGCCAGCGGTTCTCCCGCGTGGCGAGCGTGGCCAGGATCCGCTCCAGCTCCGGCAGCGACTTCGCGTCGCGTGGGGTCGCGAAGCTCTCGGCGATGCCTTCGGCCGCCGCGCTCTTGCGCAGCGGCACCTCCCGCAGCAGCCAGGTGAGCCCGAAGCCGACCAGCGAGACCGCCGCGGCGACGCTGAAGACCGGCCCGAGCGCCGTGACGAACGCGTCGAGGTAGAGCGCGTGAACCGCCGCCGGCAGCTGCGCGATGATGCCCGGGCTGACCGCGTCCGGAAGCTGCGTTCCCGGCGGCAGCGCGTCGGCGAGGTTGCTGGCGAGCTGGTTGGCGAAGATCGCGCCGAAGACCGAGACGCCGATCGAGCCGCCGACCTGCCGGAAGAGGGTCGACCCGGAGGTGGCGACGCCGAGCTGCTCGTACGGGACCGAGTTCTGAGCGGCGAGCACGAGCACCTGCATCGTCATCCCGAGCCCGAACCCGAGCACGAGCATGTAAAGGGCGGTCTGCCAGATCGGCATCGAGACGCTGATCCCCGAGAGGAGATACATCGCGACCGTCATCAGCGCGGTGCCGATGATCGGAAACGGCTTGTAGCGGCCGAGCCGGCTGATCAGCTGCCCGCTGCCGATCGAGGTGACGAGCACGCCCGCCATCATCGGCGTCAGCAGCAACCCGGACTCGGTCGGGCTGTAGGCCTTGACGACCTGCAGGTAGAGCGGGAGATACGTGATCCCGCCGAAGAGGGCGAGGCCGACGATGAAGCCGACCGCGCTCGTGACCGTGAATGTCCGGTTCCGGAAGAGCTCGAGCGGCAGGATCGGCTCGGCGGCTCTCCGCTCGACGAACGCGAACGCGACGAGCGAGAGGACGCCCACGACCATCAGCGCGATGATCTGGGCCGAGTCCCACGGCCACGTCGTGCCGCCGAGGCTCGTGAAGAGCACGATGCCCGAGAGGCCGGCCGCCAGCAGCGTCGCGCCGAGGTAGTCGATCTTGTGACGGACGTGCACGGCGGGGCTGTGGAACGCGACCGCGATCACGCCGAACGCGAGCGCGCCCAACGGCAGGTTGATGTAGAAGATCCAGCGCCACGAGAGGTTGTCGACGAAGAAGCCGCCGAGGAGCGGCCCGATCACCGTCGAGACGCCGAAGACTGCGCCGAAGAGCCCCTGGTACTTGCCCCGCTCGCGCGGCGGCACGATGTCGCCGAGCACCGCCATGCTCGTGACGATCAGGCCGCCGCCGCCGATCCCCTGCACGGCGCGGAACGCGATCAGCTGGCCCATGTCCTGGGCGAGCCCGCAGAGCACCGAGCCGATGAGGAAGATCACGATCGCCGTCTGCAGCACGATCCTGCGCCCGTAGAGGTCGCCGAGTTTCCCGTACAGCGGCCCGACCACGGTCGACGCGAGCAGGTACGCAGGTCACGACCCAGGAGAGGTGCTCGATCCCGCCGAGCTCGCCGACGATCGTCGGCAGCGCGGTCGAGACGATCGTCTGGTCGAGCGACGCCAGCAGCAGGACCAGCATCAGCGCGCCGAAGATCAGGCGGACGCGGGGTGCCTGCTGCTCGGTCACGCGTCTCCCCCCACCCTCTCCAGCGCTAAGCCCGTAGCCGGAGAGACCGGCCTCGAGCAGGCTGGAAGGCACGCTTGCCCCGGGCGCGGAGGTCGCGCGCAAGGCGGGCCGGGTCGTCGTCTCCGGCGAGCGTTCGCCGGCGGACGTGGTCGATCAGCGCCCGGTGGACGCCGAAGAGCGCGCTCGCGGCGACCCACGGCTCGACGTCGTCGGCGGCGGCGCCGCTCTCCTCGGCGAGCACTGCCGCGAGGGACTCGGTGTAGCGGTCGAAGACCTGCCGCTCCCGCGCCAGCAGCGCAGGGCTCTCCATGACGACGCGGGTCATCGTGCGCAACCGCTCGCGGGCAGCGTCGGAGTCGTCCCCTTCGAGCCTGGCGAAGACACCGCGGGGCGCGAGCAGGAACCTGCTGAACGCCTGGAGCACCGACTCGCCCGGCGCACGTGTCCGAACCGCCTCGAGCAGCTCGTCCTCGAACGCCTCGAGCCGCGAGTAGAAGAGGTCCTCCTTGGTCGGGAAGTAGTTGAAGACGGTCTTCTCGGCGACGTCGGCCTCCCGTGCGATCTCGGCGACGGTGACGCCTTCGAAGCCGCGCTCGGCGAAGAGCCGGCGTGCGGTCTCCGCGATCAACTCGCGCGCCTGCTGCTTCTTGCGTTCTCGTAGTCCCGGTTGCACGCCCAATCCTTCTTTCACGATCTTTACGGTCACAGCATTTTTATAGCAACAGCATGACAGCAGGAGAGATTGAATGACGGCCGACCGAACAGAATCCGCACACGCGGGCCATGAGAGCTTCATCTGGCGCGGGCACGATGCAGGCGATGAGACGACTCGTCCCGATCGTTCTGGCCGCCCTCTGCGCCGCGTTGCTCGCGGGCACGGCCGACGCCGCCTCCGGCGCGCAGGTCCCTCCCTTCTCGCTCAAGCGGATCCAGGCGAATGCGGGCGACCTCTCCTATCTGCCGACCCGGCTTCCGTTCGGCTACCGCTACGAGCGCTGGCAGCGGCCGACCGGCAAGCTCGTGGTCACGTTCAAGCACAAGAACTCCGCCGACCGGTTCACGTTCCAGGTCGAGCGCGTCCCGCAGGGCATGGGGTGCGACCTCCAGGGCTCGTTCCACCGGATCCTGCAGATGGACGGGAACAAGGTCTACTACGGCGGCTGGGGCGGCGAGTGGATCGCCTGGCGCTGCGTCACCTCACCGAAGACGCACGTCGGCTATCTGCTCAGCGCCCGCTCGAGCGGCCCGCTGCCCGACGTCGCCCTCGCGCGCGTCGCAGCGTCCGGCAAGCGCTTCGCCCGCTCGTAGAGCTCTCGACGGGCTCGGTCGGCCCGTCGAACTCCACTAGAAGGGTGTTTCGAGCCATTGCTGTCGGGGCACGTCCGCAAGCAGGAGGACGCCATGGCACGGGCTCGAGCGACGACGATTCTGTCTCTTGCACTGGCGCTGCTCGCCCTCGGGTCGAGTGCGGGCGCGGGCGGATCCTCGGCGGCCACGACGGCGACTTCGTTCGGGCCGAACGTGATCGTCTTCGACCCGAGCACGCCGGTCGGGCAGATCCAGACGACCATCGACGCGATCCACGCGCAGCAGGTCGACGCCGAGATGGGGACGAACCGCTATGCGCTCCTGTTCAAGCCAGGCGTCTACGGCACTGCCGCCCAGCCGCTCCAGATCAAGGTGGGCTACTACACCGAGATCGCCGGGCTCGGTGCCTCGCCGACCGATGTGACGATCAACGGCAAGATCGAGGTGTACAACCAATGCCTCGCGCCGGACAACTGTGTCGCCCTGGTCAACTTCTGGCGCACGCTCTCCAACCTGACGCTCAATATCAACTCGCTCGGGCAGGACGGCTGTCGCGCGTCTGCGAACTTCTGGGCGGTTTCGCAGGCGGTGTCGATGCGCCGTCTCAACATCACCGGCGCCAACCTCTCACTGATGGACTACTGCACGGCGGGGCCGCAGTTCGCGAGCGGCGGCTTCATCGCCGACTCGAACCTCCCGTTCGTGATCAACGGCTCGCAGCAACAGTGGCTGATCCGCAACAGCCGGATCGGGGGCTGGTCGAACGCCGTGTGGAATCAGGTCTTCGCGGGCGTCGAGGGCGCACCGTCGGACGTGACGTTCCCGAACCCGCCCTACACCACGCTCGCGACGACGCCGGTCAGCCGTGAGAAGCCGTACCTGTTCCTGGACGCGCAGGGCGACTACGCGGTCCGCGTTCCGTCGGCGCACACCGACACGAGCGGCACGACGTGGGGCTCGGCGATGACGGCCGGGCGCACGATCCCGCTCGGCGATTTCTTCGTCGCCACACCGTCGGACTCGGTCCACACGATCAACAACCAGCTTGCTCGCGGCAAGAACCTGCTGCTCACCCCGGGCGTCTACGACGTCGGGCAGAGCATCGCGGTCAAGCGCGCCGACACAGTCGTGCTCGGCCTCGGACACGCGACGCTCACCGCCGTCGGCGGGGCGATCCCACTGACCGTCGCCGACGTCCCCGGCGTGATCGTCGCGGGCGTCACGATCGACGCCGGCACGGTCGAGTCGCCCGTGCTCCTCGAGGTCGGCAAGAAGAACGGCAACCACAGCCCGAAGAAAAACGATCCGTCGAACCCGACCACGCTGTCGGACGTCTACTTCCGCGTCGGCGGCCCGCACGTCGGAAAGGCCGACGTCGCGCTCGAGGTCAACCGGGACAACGTCCTGATCGACCACACCTGGGTGTGGCGCGCCGATCACGGCATCGAGGGCTTCTCCGGAGACACCGAGCGCTGGAACACGAACACGGGCCGCAACGGCGTCGTGGTCAACGGCGACAACGTGACGGCCACAGGTCTCTTCGTCGAGCACTTCCAGGAGTACAACGTCATCTGGAACGGCGAGAACGGGAGGACGATCCTGTACCAGAACGAGCTGCCGTACGACCCTCCGACCCAGGCGGACTGGATGCACGGCGGCGTCGAGGGCTGGGCCGGCTACAAGGTCGGCGACAACGTGAAGACCCACCGGCTCGACGGCGGCGGCGTGTACGTCTTCAACCGCAACAATCCCTCGATCCACACGGAGAACGGCTTCGAGGTCCCCGAGACCGCGGGTGTCCGGTTGCACCACGTCATGACTGTCAATCTCAGCGCCGGCACGATCGACCATGTCGTCAACGGTGTGGGCGACGCGGCTGACGTGACCCGCATCGGCAGCCCAGTTTTTGTCGTCGACTATCCCTGAGACCGCCGAGTGCGCCCGCTGAGCGCGACCAGGAAGGCGCGGCGCGGGTTGCCGGAGCTTCCTCTGGCGCAATGGGAGGAAACGAAGGACACGTTGCACCTCTGGGCGCAGATCGTCGGCAAGGTGCGCATGGCCTCGACGGCGCCGCGAAACCACTGGTGGCACGTTCCGCTCTATGTCGACGTGCGTGGCCTGACGACGCGGCGCATGCATGCCGAGAACGACGTCGCCTTCGAGATCGACTTCGACTTCGTCGACCATCGCCTGGTTGTCGCGACCGACCGTGGCGATGTCGAGTCGTTCGAGCTCGCCGACGGGCTGTCCGTTGCCGACTTCGACGAGAAGCTGCACGCGACGCTCGCTGGACTGGAGATCGACGTCCCGATCCTCGAGCAGCCGTACCACGTTCCGACGACGACACCGTTCCCTGAGGATCGCCGGCATGCGTCGTACGACCGGGATGCGGTCGAGCGTTTCTGGCACGTCCTCGAGTGGACGGACGGGGTGCTGGAGGAGTTCGCGGGCTGGTACTGCGGCAAGTCGAGCCCCGTGCACCTCTTCTGGCACGGTCTCGATCTCGCGTATACCCGGTTCAGCGGCGGCCGTGCGCCGGCGCGCCCTGACGCGGATCCTGTCGACCGAGAGGCGTACTCCCACGACGTGATCTCGTTCGGGTTCTGGCCAGGGGACGCGAATGTGCGTGAGCCGACCTATTACTCGTACACGGCGCCCGAGCCCGCCGGCCTTCGCGAGCAGCCGTTGCAGCCAAGCGAGGCGCACTGGGCGGCACAAGGGAGCGGCTCGCTCGCGCTCCTCCCCTACGACGCGGTCCAGCAGGCGCTCGATCCGAGAGCTGCACTCCTGACCTTCCTGGAGAGCGCCTATCGAGCAGGCGCGAGCTTGGCCGGCTGGGATCAGTCCGCGCTCGCGTCTTCCTGGTGTCCCAGCCCATCGCAGCTGAGCGGGCTCCGCGCGCGCCTCGAACCGACAACACAAAGAGCGGAGGAATGATGGACGACACGCAGGTTCACGGGAAGATCGAGCAACTGGTCGCCGAGGAGCACGAGCTGTGGGACCGCGAGGCCGCAGGAAACGGGACCGACGGCGATCGTCAGCGGCTCCGCGAGCTGAAGGTCGCGCTCGACCAGTGCTGGGACCTCTTGCGCCAGCGCCGCGCCCTGCGCGACGACGGTCGCGACCCGGACGCGGCCGACCTCAGGCGGCCGGAAGTGGTCGAGGGCTACGAGCAGTAGGAGCGACGTTCCGGCTCAACCAGACATCCCACCCGACTGAGGGCTCTCGGGCCGTTTGACGAGGCGCGACGCGCGCGACGGCCCTGCCGGCGGCGTGCGATCCCGTTGGTGCGAGGGCTTGACTCACGCTGGGCATCTGGCGATGCTGGCGCGACTGCGGGAGAGTCGGCGCGTTCTTCAGGGGGACTGAGCCCCCGACCTCTTACACGGACTCGGTAGAGAGGAGACGCAATGCGTAGGGCGGGTTTCGTCGCATTCCTGCTGATGCTGGGCGAGTTCCGTGTCGGGTGACCTCACGGAGAGTGGACGGGCGTCTCCCACTTCACGCATCGGGACCTACGAGCACTCCCCACCAACGCAGTCGTTCGCGGTTGGTCTCCGCGAGTTGCTCCAGTCACGTGGCCTCGGCCTCCGCACGCTCGCACGAATGCTCATCGAGGCGGCCCGACCCGACCTGACCGGAGACGCCCGCACCGACGCGATCGAGTCGAGACGTCGCGCAGTCGCCCGCTGGGCGAACGGCTACAACGTCCCGAACGAACGCAGCACGCGCGCGATCGCCGCCGCCCTCGACGTCGATCCCGACACCCTGCTCGCGCTCCGATCGACGCGGCCGCGTCCGGAGCGTCTGCTGGCTTCAGAGCTGCTCGCAGCCAGAGCCGAGGTCGAGGCAACTCGCGCCGAGCTGAAGGCGATCCATGGTGAATTCGAGGCGTTGCAAGCGTTGCGCGCAGACGAGCTCGACGATCTCGAGCGGCGTTTCGCGACCCGTCTCGCCCCGATGATCCGCGCAACGATCATCGACCTTCTCGCCGAGGACCGGCGAGCATCCGCCGACTTCTAGGCGGGTCGACGCCGCAAAGCGAGTGGTTGGCATCGCCGGTCGGACAGGACTAGACTCGGCCCGAGGGAGGGTCATGGCGGCAACGCTTGCTACTGGCGCCGACCGGCGCCACCACGGCGTGCGCAGACCGCTCGCGGCGTTGCGCGGGACTCGGCACGGCGGTTTCGTGCTTTACGGTATTTCCGTCGCGCTGGTTGCCGTGGGCTATTACCTGACGGGACGGATCGGCCTCGAGCTTGCCTATCTCAACGGTGCGGTGGCGGCCCTGTGGCCGCCTGCCGGGTTCGGACTTGCCGTGCTGTTTCTCTATGGCGCTCGGCTCTGGCCGGGCATTGTCATCGGCGACCTCTGGCTCGGGGATTACTCGACGCCGTTCGGGACCGTCGTCGGCCAGACGGTGGGAAACACGCTGGCGCTCGTCGTCGCGGCCTTGGTCCTGCGCCGCTTGACCGGCGGGCGAGGCGAGCTCGAACGCGTCTTCGACGTGCTGGCCCTCGTCGTCTGCGCGTTCCTCGCCGCCATCATCAGCGCCGCCTTCGGGCCGATGTCGCTGTACCTCGGCGACGTGATCCCCGCCGACGAACTCGTGCGCGTCTTTCGCACCTGGACACTGGGCGACGCAGCCGGCGTCCTGGTCCTCGCGCCCGCCATCCTGACCTGGTCCGCGTCAGGCTTGAAGGGCATCCGACGGCAGGACGTCGTCGAGGGAGCGGTCATGCTCGCCGTGCTCGTGGTGCTGGCCGAGGTGTCGCCGCAGCAAGACGTGCCCTACATCGTGTTTCCGGTGCTCTTGTGGGCTGGGTTGCGCCTCGGGCCTCGCGGCGCCGCCACGGCGATCCTCGTCGTCTGCTCGATCACCGTCTGGAACACGGCGCAAAGCGAGGGACCGTTTGTGCGGGAATCGATCACCGACAGCCTCCTCGCAACGCAGCTCTTCATCGCGATCGCCGCCATCACGTCGCTGATCCTCGCCGCAGTGACCGCCGAGCGCAGAGCCGCAGCACGCGCGCTGGCGGCCGCCGAGGCGACTCAGCGCGCGCTCGCCGACGAGCAGGCGGCGCTGCGCAGGGTCGCCACGCTCGTTGCGGGCGAGGCAGCGCCAAGCCGCGTCTTCGAGCACGTGACCGAGGAGGTCGGCCGGCTGCTGGCACTCCCCGCCGCGAGCGTCATGCAGTACGACGGGGCTCGAACGGCCACGATCGTCGGGACCTGGAGCGAGGACGGCAAGCCGCGCTTCCCGGTCGGTGCTTCGCTCGATCTCGACGGCGACACCGTCGTCGCGGAGGTGCTGCGGAGCGGCACTGCTCAGCGCGTGGACTACGAGGAAGCGAGCGGCACCCTGGCCGAGACCGTGCGGAGCTTCGGCTACCGCGCCGCGGTGGCGGCGCCGGTCACCGTCGGCGGCAGGCTGTGGGGCGTGCTGGTGGGGGTGACGACATCGGACGAAGGCCTACCCGACGGTCTCGAGCAGCGGCTGTGCGATTTCGCCGAACTCGTCGCGCAGGCTCTGGCCAACGCCGACGCGTACGAGAAGCTGGCCGCATCGCGAGCGCGGCTCGTCGAGGTCGGCGACGCCGAACGCATGCGGCTCGAGCGCAACCTGCACGACGGCGCGCAGCAGCGGCTCGTCTCGGTCTCCCTCGAGCTGAGCATCGTCGCCGCGAAGTTCGAGAGTGACCCGCCGGCCGCGCGGAAGGTTCTCACCGAGGCCCAGGAGGAGCTCGCCCGCGGGCTCACGGAGCTGCGCGAGCTGGCCCGCGGCATCCACCCTGTCGTCCTCACGGAGCGGGGTCTCGGCCCGGCGCTCGACGCCCTGCTGTCGCGGGCACCGATCCGAGTCGACATCACGGAGCTGCCCGAAGGGCGTCTCCCGGCTCCCGTCGAAGCGGCGGCGTACTACGTCGTCGCCGAAGCGATCACGAACGTCGGCAAGTACGCGCACGCATCGGGTGCGACGGTCAGCATCAGCCGGACGAACGGAGCCGCAACGGTGAGCGTCACAGACGACGGCGTCGGGGGCGCCGACCCGGCCGGCGGCTCGGGCCTCCGCGGGCTGGCGGCCCGCGTCGAGGCGCTCAACGGCCACCTGGACGTCGACAGCGCGCCGGGACGCGGCACCCACATCACCGCGGAGATTCCCTGCCCCGAGGCTTGAACCCGTGGTCGGCGAGGACCGGCCGCGTTGGTGCAGCGGCCGGTCCTCGCCTTGCTACTCACTATTCGTACTGCAGTGCCTCGAGCACGTTCAGCTTCGCGGCGCGGCGTGCAGGCAGGATCGCCGCAAGCATCCCGGCCAGGACCGCAACGCCGACGAACACGGTCAACGTCCCGTACGGAACCGCGAACACGACGCCGTAGTCGGACAGCGCGAGGGAGGTGATGGCGGCGAGGAACATGCCGACGCCGATCCCGAGCGCCGCGCCGATCAGGGCGGTGACGATGCTCTCGTGCCTGATCATCCGGCGGGTCTGCCGGCGTGTCATGCCGATCGCCCGGAGCATCCCGAGCTCGCGCGTCCGCTCGAAGACCGAGAGGACGAGCGTGTTGATGACGCCGAACAGGCTGACGACAACCGACAGGCCGAGCAACAGGTAGAGCATGTTCAGCGTCGTCGTGAGGTCGCCGAGCTGCCGGTCTTTGAACTCGTCGCGGGTATCGACCGTGAGGTCGGGGAACGCGACGAGGCTCTTCTCGAGCAGAGCCGTGTTGGCGTCGCTGGCGCCGCCGTCGATGTTCAGCAGCGTCATCTCGTTGTCGTGATTCGCGAACGAGCTGTCGAACGTCGTCTTCGAGATCGACACCTCGCCGAACGGCGACCCGCCCTTGGGCGCGTCGAGGACTCCCTCGACGTGCAGGGCAAGGGTCTTCCCGGTCGGTGTCTTGATCGTGACCGGCGAGCCCACCTGCAGTGAGTGGTCGGCGGCGTACCGGTCGGTGACGAAGGCGCCGTCCTTGCCGAGCTGAGCAGCGACGTTGCCGGAGCCGCTCTGCCAGGTCAGGTTGACGACCTTGGGCAGGTTGGCGTCGACGCCGCTGACGTGGATCTTGCTGCCTGCGAGCCGGGCGTCGCCGCCACGGAGCTCGGAGACGACGACGCCGGGGGTCTCGGCCACCGCTGCGGCGGCCTTGCTCGAGACCGGCTCGAAGCCGGACGAGACGGCGTAGTCGGCGACGAAGAGCTCGTTCACCGCACCCGTGAACGAGGTGCGGACGCCCTGGCCGATCACAGCGACGAAGGTGATCAGGGCGAGCCCGATCATCACCGCGGCTGCGGTTGAGGCCGTTCTCGACGGGTTCCGCACCGCGTTCTGGCGAGCCAGCTTCCCTGCTGCGCCGCCGATGCGTGCTCCCGGCGTGCCGAGCACGAGCGCGAGCGGCCGGACGACACGCGACGCGACCATCGCGACGCTGACGAACAGCAGCAGGACGCCGAGCACGAGCGAGACGATCCGGACGAGGACGTCCAGTCCGCTCGCGAACACGCCGTAGGAGAAGAGCCCAAGCGAGGTGACGAACACGACCGCCGAGACGCCCACTGCGTAGCGGGCGAACCGCGAGGCCGGCATGACCGAGCCTTCCCGAACGGCAGCAATCGGCTCGATCCTCGTCGCCCGCATCGCGGGCCGGAGGCTCGCGAGCACGGCGATCAGCGTCCCGACGCCCAGGCTGATCAAGACCGTCCTGGGAGCGAAGACGAGCGTGCTGCTCGGCAGCTCGATCCCGGCCGCCGCGAGGAGCTTCATCAGCCCGACCGCGATCCCGAGCCCGAGGAACAGCCCGGCGAGCGAGCCGATGACGCCGATGGCGACCGACTCGAGCACGACCGACCCGAGCACCTGCCGGCGGGATGCACCGAGGGTGCGCAGGGTCGCGAGCTCACGCATCCGCTGGGCGACCGTGATTGCGAGCGTGTTCGCGATCACGAAGCTCCCGACGAACAGCGCGATTCCGCCGAACCCGATCAGGATGTACTTGATCACGCTCATGTCGTCCTGCGTCGACTTGCTGTCCGCAGCGGCCTGCGCCTCCGCGCTCTTGACCTGGGTCGTCTCGGAGAGGAGCGGAGTGATCTGGCGGACGAGCTCCGGCTCGGTGGTGCCGGGCTCCGCTGCGACGCGGATCACGTCGAGCCGACCGACCTTGTCGAACACACGACGACCGGTCTCGAGGTCGAAGACCGTGATCGACGCGCCGCCGATCGAGTCGACGGAGCCGAAGCCGACGATGCCGGCGATCCGGTACTTCGCCACCGGGCCGTCGGCGAGGACGCCAACGGTCTGGCCGATCTCGAAGCCCTGCTTCTCGGCGGTCGACTTGTCGATCGCGATCTCGCCGTCGCCGCGCGGCCACTCGCCCGTGACGAGCTTGAACGGGTTCATGGTCTGGTCGGCGGAGGTATCGAGCGCGAGCGCGAGCCCGTCGTCGACCTTGCCGATCGGCTTGCCGGCCTCGTCGATCAGCCGTGCCTTGTCTTCGATCGACCCCTGGGCGTCGCGGACGCCCGGCAGGTCGGCGATCTTGGCCAGAACGCCGGCTGAGAAGGCCGGCGCTTCGGAGTCGCCGTCCGCCGTCTTGATCGCCACCTTGGAGGTGACGATTGCGTCGGTCGACTTGTACGACTCCTCGTAGATGCCGTCGAAGCTCTTGCTGAGCGTGTCGGTGAGGATGAAGCTGCCGCTGATCATCGCGACGCCGAGCACGATCGCGAACGCCGTCAGCGTTGCACGGAGCTTTCGGCCCAGCAACCCTTTGAGGGCGACGCCGATCATCGACTCGTCACCTCCTGGAGGGTCTCGAGGATCTCCTGCGAGGTGGACGGGCCGAGATCCTTGACGATCAGGCCGTCGGCCAGGAAGAGAATGCGGTCGGCGATCGCGGCTGCGTGCGCGTCGTGGGTGACCATGACGGTGGTCTGGCCGTAGCTCGAGACGGAGTCGCGCAGGAGCGCGAGGATCTCGGAGCTGGTTCGGGAATCGAGGTTGCCCGTCGGCTCGTCGGCGAACATCACCGTCGGCTTGGAGACGAGCGCTCTCGCGATCGCGACGCGCTGCTGCTGGCCGCCCGAGAGCTCGGAGGGACGATGGGAGAGGCGCTCGGTGAGGCCGACCGCGGTCGTCAGCTCCTCGAGCCACTCGGGATCCGGCTTGACGCCTGCGATCGAGAGCGGCAGGACGATGTTCTCCTTCGCGGTGAGCATCGGCAGCAGGTTGAAGAACTGGAAGATGAAGCCGATGTGCTCGCGACGCAGCTTCGTCAGCTGTGTGTCCTTCAGCGTGCCGATGGCCGTTCCGGCGACGTAGACCTCGCCGCTGGTCGGCTTGTCGAGGCCGGCGAGGATGTGCATCAGGGTCGACTTGCCGGAGCCCGACGGGCCCATCACAGCAGTCAACTGGCCGCTCGCGACCTCGACCGAGACTCCGCTCAGCGCGTTCACAGTGGTCTCGCCGCTGCCGTACTGACGGGTCAGGTCGTGGGCAGTGACGACGGGCGCCGCCGTAACGCGTGCGGGACGTGTCTCGCGGTCGAGCGTGTGCAGCTCAGGGCTTGCCAAATCGGGTGATGCCGTGCGGGGCTGTGGTTGCGTGGACGAGATATCGGACTCCTTTTCGCTGCCGTAGGCAGGCGTGGATGGGGGCCTACGAAGGATCCGGTCCCGATGAGCCAGGCGGCGTGCGGCCTGCAGGCGTCCTCCGGTGTGAAACACGAACCACTGAAGGCGACGCGCCGTACCCCGTTTGGTCAGCCCGCGGCAGTGTGTGCTGCGATTGCCTCCGTGATGGCGTTCCAGTCGGCGCGCTCGACGCCGTGGCCCGCCCCTTCGAGCCGAAGCAGCCGAGCGCTCGGGATCTCGCTCGCGAGCGCCTGGCCGTGAGCGAGCGGGAACATGGGATCGGCCGTGCCGTGGATGACGAGCGTCGGCGCCTGTATGACGACAGGGGCCCGCGCGGCTTGTCCTCGTCCTCGAGCAGATCGTGGTTCTGAAGTGCCGCGAAGTCGCGTGCGCGCTCGACGTCACGTCGGACGAGGTCGCGCACCTCGGCCTCCTCGAAGCGGCGCTCCTCTCCCGCGAGCACGCGCGCATAGGCCACGAGGTAGTCGATCACCGAGTCGGCGTCCGACCAGTCCACCGTTGCCGAGCGCACGAATTGCCCGAAGGCGGCGGTCGGCGGTGGGAGGTTCCGATCACCCGGGGTGGCGGGCGAGGTGCTGATCAGGACGAGCGAGCGGACGCGGCTCGGGAAGTCGAGTGCGATGAGTTGGACGAACGCCCCACCTGCCGACACTCCGACCAGGTTCGCGACATCGAGGCGGTAGGCGTCGAGCACTCCGACCGCATCCGCGAGCAGATCGCCTCCGGTGTAGCCCGGCCGTCCGGGCTCGTAGGTCGTCGATCGGCCGGTGTCGCGGTGGTCGTAGCGGATCACGAACCGGCCGTAGCCGGCGAGCGACCGGCAGAACCCCTCCTCCCACCACAGCATCGAGCCGCCGAGACCCATCACGAGCACGAGCGGCGGATCTGCAGGGTCACCGAACGACTCGGTGCAGAGCTCGACTCCATTCACATTGATCAGTCGCTCGGCGATTGCCATCCTCGGTGGTCGCGGCCGCTTCGCCTGCACGACCGTCTACCCGGAAGCGCGCAGTCCCAGTCCGATCGTCAGCTCCCAGTGAGCGGTGGCGCGGCGGGTAGTTGCACCGTCACACGGAGCCCGCCCGCGGCCCTGGGGGTGAGGGTGAGGGTTCCGTCGTGTGCCTGGGTGATGCTTGTGACGATTGCCAGTCCGAGGCCGACACCTGCGTGGTCGGTGCGGATGCGTTCGGTGCCGCGAAGAAACGGCTCGGCAAGCGTGGAAACCAACTGTGGGGTGAGCTTCTCGCCGGTGTTCTCGACGGTGAGCACCACACTCTTGGGGTGAACGGTGGTCGTGACCCAGACGGTGCCCCGTTCAGGCAGGTTGTGGACGATCGCGTTCTGCACGAGGTTCGTCGCCATCTGCAGCAGGAGCGCGTGCGAGCCGATGGTGCGGGTCGCGTCGCCGGAGGTCTCGATGGTGAGGCCGCGTTGTTCCGCGAGCGGGAGGAGTGTTTCAGTGGCTTCCTCCGCTATGAGAGACAGGTCGACGTGTTCTCGGGTGAAGGACCCTTCGTCGGCGCGGCTGAGCAGGAGCAGTGCTTCGGTGAGGTCGATCGCTCGGGTGTTGACGACGTGGAGGCGGTCGACGAGTTCGCCGTTGTCGCGGTTCACATCCTTGCGGGCCACGTCGAGAAGTGTCTGCGTGATCGCCAGCGGCGTGCGGAGCTCGTGGGAGGCATTGGCTGCGAATCTCTGCTGCTCGGCGACATGTGCTTCGAGCCGTGCGAGCATGGCGTCGAAGGCGTCAGCGAGCTCGCGGAACTCGTCTCTGCGGCCCGGTAGCCGGATTCGGTGGGAGAGCGATCCGTTCGCGCCCATGCGTGTGGCCTCTGTGATGCGAGTCAGGGGGGCGAGCATCCGGCCGGCGAGAAGCCATCCTCCCAGGAGACCGAAGACCAGCAGCAACGCCAGCACGACGGCCGCGGCCGGAGCGAAGGCGCGCAGGAGGAAGGAGTTGTTCCCGGGCACCAAGCCGCCCATGGTGCTGATCACACCGTCGGGTACGTATCGCAGGAGGAACTCGGACGATTGCCCGGGCTGGCCGGCGACCCACGCGGCGGCGAGCATCAAGGCGCCTGCAACCATGAGGAACCCGGCGTAGCTCAGGGTGAGTTTGAGACGAACGCTCAGGCCAGGGGCTCTCTCCACGCTCTTCTCCCTCACGCCTGGTGTGGTTGCGTGTCGATGCGGTATCCGGCGCCGGCCACGGTGGCGATGAGCCAGGGTTCGCCGAGGCGTTTGCGCAGACCCGAGACGGTGATGCGGACGGCGTTGGTGAACGGGTCTGCGTTCTCGTCCCATGCTCGCGCCAGGAGCTCTTCGGCGCTGACGACACCGCCTTCGGCAGTGACGAGGACCTCGAGCACCGCGAACTGCTTCCGGGTGAGCGCGACGTAGCGGCCGTCGCGGTACACCTCTCGGCGGAACGGATCCAGCCGCAGACCTGCGATCTCTTGCACGGGTGGCCTGTTGTGGGCGCGCCTGCGGTCGAGCGCTCTGAGCCTGAGCACGAGTTCTTGGAGTTCGAACGGCTTCGTGAGGTAGTCGTCGGCGCCGAGCTCGAACCCGGTGGCCTTGTCGTCGAGACGGTCGGCAGCGGTGAGCATGAGGATCGGCATGCCGCTGCCGGAGGCGACGATGCGGTTCGGCGATCTCGTCGCCGGTGGGTCCGGGAATGTCTCGGTCGAGGACGGCGATGTCGTAGGCGTTCACGCTCAGCAGCTCCAGGGCGGTGTCGCCGTCACCGGCGATGTCTGCCGCGATCGCTTCCAGGCGTAGGCCGTCGCGGATGGCTTCCGCCATGTAGGGCTCGTCCTCGACGAGCAACACACGCATGCTCCGATGGTACGAGCTGGCGCATGTCGTCGGCATATCGAAAACCACATACGTGCTGGCAACAGCCGGCTGCCTTGAATGGAGGCGTGGCCTACCGCGAACCAGCACGAACAACGACCCGTCGGATTCGGATTCGCAGGAACCGTGTCGCCGGCCTGCTCGTCGTCATCGCGGCGATCGCCGCAGCGTTCGGCTACCAGCTGCTGGCGTCCTCGTCCTCGACGGCCGCATCAGCCATCGACGTTCTTCGCAGCGAGCCCCGTGGTCTTCGCAGTGAGCACCGTGGTGCGCTCGGCGAGGCTGACGGTGCCGTCCCCGACGGCACGACGGTCTTCGATGACGAGATTCCGGGTGTGGCCAACCTCGACCCAGCTCTCCTCGGCGCCCTGCGCCAAGCTGCGATTGATGCCGCGGACGACGGGGTCGAGTTCTTCGTCGATAGTGGCTGGCGTTCCCCGGAGTACCAGAATCAGCTTCTTCGTGAGGCGGTTTCCGAGTACGGATCCGCCGAGGAAGCCGCCCGGTGGGTGGCCACGGCGGAGACGTCTGCTCACGTGTCGGGGGACGCGGTCGACATCGGGCGCTCCGATGCCACGGCGTGGCTGTCCGAGCACGGCGCCGAGTACGGGCTGTGCCAGATCTACGGCAACGAACCCTGGCACTACGAACTGCGCCCCGAAGCCATCGATCGCGGTTGCCCGGCCATGTACGCCGACCCGACGCACGATCCAAAGATGCAGCAGTGACCAGCGTGGGCGCCGCGGAAAATAGGTTGCCGTCGCCCGAAACATAGGTGGGGATACCGATGTGCGTGCGCGGCCCGGGACCTAGCCTCCTGAGACAACTTCGACTCTCACAAGGAGGCATCAAGCTCATGAAGCGTCTCATCTCCATCACCGGCCTGCTGATCGCAGCCGTCGTGGCGATCGCAGCCACGACTCACACGACGACGACGCGATCGACCGAGGCTCACCCACCGACCAAGGCCTCGCTCATGAACGCGTACGTCGAGGCTGCGCAGTACTGGCAGAACAGGCCGGTCTCCGTCGCGAGCGCCCTGCCGGCCACACCGCCGACGACCGCCTCGCTCATGAACGCGTACGTGGAGGCAGCGCAGTACTGGCAGAAAGCAAGCCCCACGCGCTGAGACCGACGGACTGACCGCATTCGACTCCCTACGAAGAGGCCGGTAGCCCCGGCCTCTTCGGCCGGCTACGGGTCAGGTCGGCGTGCTGCCCGGCGGCCGCAGCACGGCCTGCAGTTCCCTGACCTGCTCGCGGATCACGGCGGTCGAGTACGAGAGTTGCTCCGCGCTCGGCGGTGGTGACCCGAGTCGCAGCGTGCGGTCGGTCTCGAGTGCAGCCGCAAGCTCAGCGAGCTGCGCCCGAACTCGCCCGGCCGCGCTCCTCGAGCGATCGTCGGGTGCTCGGGTCTCGAGCGTCTGCGCTCGAGCGGCGAGCGCATGCACATGGCCCGTGACGACAGATCCTTGGGCGAGGACATCGTCCACGAGGACGAAGCAGCGTTGCGTCAGGTCAGCCATCTGCCTCGACCAGGCGGCCGAGCCGGTCTGACGACGTCGCCAGGCCACGATCGTGCCCACAAGCGCGGTCGCGAGCAGGACGCCGAAGATGATCCAGCCCCAGGGCGTATCGCTCGTCGAAGCTGTTGGCTCGACAGGCTGCTCCTCTCCGGGCTGTTCCGTGTCGACCGGGGTTGTCTCCGGCTCGAAGGTGGTCACGCTGGGGGCCGGCTCGGTTTCCGGCGGAGTTGTCTCGACCGGAGTCGTCTCGATCGGAGTCGTCTCGATCTCGGCAGTCGTGACCTCGCCGGCCAGCGTGGCCGTGAAGGGCGACTGCGGCGTCTGGCCGGTCGCCGCCGCCAGCGCTCTGCCACTGCCGCCTCCAGCCAGTCCCAGGCCGACACCCGCCACGGCCGCGAGCGCGAGCAGAGAAACGAGGGCGGGCAGCCGCTGCATCGTCGACACGATAACCGTGACGTCAGTGGGGAACGGCGCAGGCGAGCTCTTCCGGCAAGCCGAACCGGGCGAAGATGTCCGGCCTGACGAAGGCGGTGATGTCGGCGATGAGCTCGCCGTCGAACGTGATGACGTCGATCGCCGTTGCCACGTATCTGCCCGTCTCGGAGTCGAGGTGGAAGTACGCGACGGCGACCTGTCCGTTCGCGGAGACCGGCAGAGCGAGCGACACAGCGCAGAACTCCGCAGCATCCTTCGCCATCTCGGCGATCGTGTCCCGGCCGCGCCACCAGCTCGACCAGGGCGGCATCGAGAAGGTCGCGTCCGCCGCCAGGAGTGCTCGAACGGCGTCGACGTCCCCCTTCGACCAGGCATCGACGTAGGCCTCGACGAGTTGGCGGATCCGTCCGTCGCCGAGCGAGCGTAGCGTCGCCTGCTGGCTCCGGGCGGGAAGGCGCTCGGCGACCGCCTTCCGGGCGCGCTGGAGGGCGCTGTTGACCGACGGCACTGTCGTGTCGAGCGACGCCGCGACCTCACGAGCCGAGAAGCCGAGCACCTCGCGCAGGATCAGGACAGCCCGCTGCGTCCCGGGCAGGTGTTGAAGCGCCGCGACGAAGGCGAGCTCCAGCGCCTCGCGCTGCTCGTAGCGAGCGTCCGGCGCCGCATACCCGCTCTCGAGCCCGAGGCTCTCGTCCGGGTACGGCTCGACCCAGACCGACTCGACGAGAGGCTCGCCGACGTCGTCGCCCGGCCCGATAGCCGGACCGTAGGCGATCGGCAGCGTACGCTCCGACCGGCGCGCGATCGCGTCGCGGCACACGTTCGTCGCGATCTGGTACAGCCAGGTGCGAAGGGCGCTGCGACCCCCGAACCCGGACAGGCCGCGCCACGCGCGCAGCAGCGTCTCCTGGAGCGCGTCGTCCGCATCGTGAACCGAGCCCAGCATCCGGTAGCAGTGCGCGTGCAGCTCGCCGCGGTGGCTCTCGACGATGTGCCGGAAGGCCTCCTCGTCGCCCCCTCGCGCGGCGTCGAGCAGCTCGTGCTCGTTCAGCTGGCGTGTCGATGTGACGGACATCTCTATGAGGTTAGACCCCTCTCGCCCGCAAAACTCATCGCCGACGCAACGGCCGCAGGTCGGTAGGCGAGTCCGCGGTCGCGCGTCGCCGAGCAGGGACGCACGATGCTCGGGCGGCATACCCAGGCCGCTCGACCTCGCCCCTCTTCACGCGCGAGTTCGAGGAGGAGGTGCAGGCCACGTTCCCACCACGCTGGCTCCAGCGGCTTGCGCTCATGCCGCTGGCCTGGCTTGCTCGTCGTTCCCGCGGTCGTCGAGCAGGACGGGACGGCGTTCGCGCACTCGGTAGCGGATGTGGGTGACGTCGTCGGTGGCGGTGACGCGGTCCGGCGTGAGCTCGATTTCTTCGCTCGTGTCGAGTTCGAGTTGGTGGTCGAGCAGCCGCATGCCGTCGCCGAGGATGACCGGCGCGATGTGGAGCTCGTCGAGCAGTCTTCTCTCCGCCGGAGAAGCCGAGGCACTGCCGCCAGGCCTCCGCGTCGATGGCCCAGCGCGTGACGCGGAAGAAGCCTGCGGCTTCCGGGCCGTTCAGCCAGGACTGTAGGTCGGAGGTATCGGCGTCGCCCTGTCTTGGGCCGGCGTAGTAGCCGTCCAGCGACACGGACATCTGCGCGGTCACGAGTGTCATCGGTCTGCCTTTCATCGGCGCCTGCTAGCGCGCGGCGCCGAGGTAGTTGTTGAGCTTGTCGAGGATTCCGCGGGTGCCTTGCTCGCGGCCTTCGACGCTGTCGAGGCCGTCGAAGTGCACGCCCTGCTCTGTGTAGGTCAGGCTGGTGCGGTCGCCCTCGGGTGCGATGGCGATCGTGGTGAGTGAGGTCGATAGGTGCTGGTCGTCGACCCAGATGTCGTAGGTGAAGACGATCCGCTGCTGGACGACGATGTCGGTGTAGGTGGACTCGAATCGCGATCTCGGGCCGTCGTGCCACTGACCGTCCTCGACCGCACCTCCGCCGACGCGGAAGGCGTGCGATTTCTCCTGGGTGTCGAACGTCGGCCCACCGCCGAACCACTGATCCCGGGCGTCGCTGTCCGAGAGCGCGTGCCAGACGCGGTCGAGTGGGGCGTCGAAGTCGCGTTCGATCACGAACGTGGCGTGGACCTGACTGCGTTCGCTGAGCTCGTTCATGGTCACTCTCCTTGTCGGGATGGGGCGTCGGAACCGGCGAGGAACGACTCCAGCCGATCGAGCTGTTGTTCGGCGGGAAGTTGCTGCCGGCCGATCCATTGCGTCGCCGCCGCGAGCGCGGCCGGCACGAGTTGAACGGTTCGCACGCGCCCGATTTTCGTCGTGGTCACGACGCCGGCCGCCTCGAGCACGCCGATGTGCTGAGCCGCACTCTGCAGGGCCATCGCGAACGGTTCAGCCAGCTGGCTGACCGAAGCGGGGCCGCGTGTCAGGCGCTCGACCATCGCCCGGCGGGTGCCGTCCGCCAGGGCGTGGAAGACAGGACTCAGCTGATCTGAATACTCAGGCATTCACCTTAGTATTGAGAACAGGCCTCCCCCTTGTCAAGCTCTACTCTCGCGGCCTTCTGACTTACGCGACGATCGCAACGCCCGTCTACCATTTGGTGGCGATGCGCACATTCATCCTCATAGTTGTGCTCTTCGGAGCCGCGGTTTCCGCATCTGCTGGAACCCGTCAGCCGTCGCTGCGGCTCGTCGACAACGCTCCGTTGACCGTTCAGGGAGCGCGCTTCGGCAGCTCGCAAAGCGTCAGGATCACCGTTTCCCGTGCAGGCGAGATCGTGGCGCGCCGCACGGTGCGCTCGGGTTCCGCGGGTGGGTTCACCGCTAGCTTCGCGGCGGTCGCTCTGCACCGTTGCGACGGTGGCGGCACGGTCACCGCGCGGAGCGCGACCGGACGCTTCGCTGTGGCGAAGGTGCCTCAGGTCGAGTGCCCGATGCCGCTCGATCCTCCGTAGCCCTGAGCGCGGCGAGGGCCGCCAGTCCGGCGGCCCTCGCTCGCTCTCTCAGGGGAGAGAGATCGTCGCGGCCTTACTTCTGGCCCTTGTCCTTGATGTCTGTCGGGCAGGGGGTGACGACGAACGCGTCATCCGCCTTGCTGCTCTTGTCCGCACCGCCCGCGCCGTTCTTCGCCGAGAAGCGGTCGAAGAACGCGTCGGACTGCTCGCACGCGGGGTTGCGGCCGAACTGGTAGTTCGGTGACGTCGAGTTGCCGGACGAGCGGCCGTTTCGAGCGTCCGTCCAAGAGGCGGCTGCGGTGTTACCGACGATGTCGATGTTCTCGTAGTCGCCCATGAAGATCCCGGCGCGGAACGTGTAGTCGAAGTTGTACGGCGAGTCGGAGACCGTGTAGTTCTTGAACGGGAACACGGTCTGGTTCGAGCCCGCCGCCGCTCCTCGCGGTGGATCCTGGCAACTGAGGTTCGGTGTCGCCTGGTCCTGGCAGTCCTGATTGGCCGTGGGCAGACCAGAGGGACCCGCTGTCGGAGCCACGCAGTCGCGCGAGTCCGCCGTCGAGACGCGGCAGACGCCGCCCCAGAACCAGCCCAGGTAGTTGCCGGGCCGCTGCCGGCTCGTCGGCCATTCCGAACCGGTCGAGTCGGTGTCGAGACGCCGGTCGTGGAAGACCACGTTGACGTCGCCGTCTTCGGAGATGTCGACCCAGGGGAACCATTGGTCGTTGCCGAAGTTCGCTCCGGCGGTGCACTCTGCGTTGACCTTCGCGAGCGTCGGCAAGAAGCCGTCGTTGCGCCCGCAGTCGCGGTCAGGCGGAGCGACCGAACGATCGTCGTTTACCCGCGTCGGGCCAACCCAGTTGGTGCCGCCGTCGATCGACTTGAACAGGAAGATGTCCGTGTTCGTGCTCGCGGCGGTGCCGAAGCGGTTGTCGGAGATCACCACGTAGAGGTCGTTCGCGAACGCGCCTCCGCGCTTGTCGACGGTGATGTTCCCGTAGGAGTTGAGCCGGAAGCAGCTGTTGGTCAGGACCTGCCGGTTGCCCTGCTGGCCCCGCGGCGTGCAGTCCGGCCGTGTCGTCCCCGACCGTGGATAGTTCAGGTCGAAGACCGACGTGACCAGGAACGGACCCTGGAACGTCTGGCCGCCGTCCATCGAGCGGACCATCAGGTACTGGTCCTCGTCCGGCGTGTTGCCGTTGATGAAAGCAACATAGAGCCCGCCCGTGACCGGGTTCACCGTCGGCACGGAGCCCTGGTTGAACTCGCACCCATTCCCAGCGCTGAAGACACAGAACGAGGCAGCCCCGCTGATCACCTTCTCCGCCGACCACGAGCGGCCCTGGTCGTCGGAGTAGCTGAAGTTGATCGGCGAGCCGGTCGCACCGAACTTCGACCACGTCACATAGAGCCGGTCGACGCCGACGACCGCCGGGTCGCACGCGACCGGAGCACGCGTCTCGGGCTTGAAGCACTGCGGTGTGACGCCTGCTGGCCGCGGCCCGGCCGTCAGCCACTCCTTGTCGTTGAAGGGGATGTTGCCGTTGGCGACGTTGTCGACGTCCTGGTTGTAGATCACCGTTCCGTCGCCGGGCTGGCGCGGATCACCGAGCGCGCCGCACGAGGCGACGTCGTCCGTTGTCGAGGGGCCGTTGATCGGCACGCACGCGCGCGACCAGGTGAAGCCCCCGTTCGTCGAGCGCTGAACGAAGACGCCGTTCGTGTCGTTGTAGCGATTGAACGCGATCTGCGCGTAGTAGGTGGTACCCGCACGATCGTGCGCGATCACCGGGTCGCCGCCGCTCGGCAGGAAGCCGTTGGCGTTGAACGGCGTCACCGGCGTGGTCGGGAACGGAATGATCCCGTCGTACCAGCTACTGCCGTTGTCGGTCGAGGCGTAGAACCCCGAGGAGCCCGTGCCCAACCGGTAGTCATTGGCGCCGGCGACGATGTTCTTCGGCGTCGCCGGGTTGATCGAGATCGATGTCTCGTCCTGCGGGAAGCAGGAGTAATCCTGATTCAGCCGGCGATCGTCGCCACCGCTCGACTTCTTCTCGACCTCGTCGATCGCCCGCCGGTCGAGCGGCTTCGGATCCCGGTCGATCTTGCCCGCCTGCGGGCACTCCGTCAGTGTTGTCCCGAGGGTCATGTCGCGGTACTCGACCGACCCCGACGGTGCCAGCGTCGCACCGGCGCGTCCGGCCACGAACGACGCCGGGTTCGCTGCTGCGAACGTGCTGAAGGCGGCGAGCGCAAGGACCGCTGCGCTCAGTACGAGAAGCCCGTTTCTTGGCCTCATCTTTCCCCCTTTTCGTGGCGCCTTCGAAGGCGCCGAGGGCAGGACTATACGACTTCGAGCGCGGCGCGGCCACCAGCGGCTCAGCCGGTCGCGGCCGCGATCCGCGCTTGCTGCCGGCGTGCCAGCCGAAGCGCGTCCTTCTCGCTGACGCGGCCCTGAAAGCCGTTCGCGGTGATCGCGCCCACGACGTTCGCGGTGCGCCAGTACACGACGAACGTTCGGAGTGGGCGAGGGAAGCCGGCCTGAGTGGTCGAGACGACGACAGCTTCGTCTCCTATACCTCGATCGCTCGGCTCGACAGCTTGTTCCCGCGCGACCTCGTCGAGCTCATCCTCGGCTCCTCCGGAGGACTTGAACACATCCGCGCGCGACTCGATCACGAGCGGGCCGCGGATCTCAACGCCACCGCGGCGCCGGTAGCGCGACTTCCAACCATCGATGCGGCCGAATCGAGCCGTGTCCGCCCTGGCGCCCTCCGGCTGATCCGCGCTTGCCTGTCGCCCCTCGTCGAACCTCTCAAACGACTCAGGCAGGTCAGCCGGCTGGAGCACGACCTTCGGGAGATCAGCTTTGGCAACACTGCTCGAGTCGCCGGCGCAGCCTGCGAGGACGAGCGTCAGGACAATCATCGAAGTTCCCGCCCTCATCGCCGGGCCGAGACTAACGACGCTTCGGGGGCTTCGCTCGGCCGGCTGCTGGCCGTCCTTCACCCACTCCGGAGGGAACTCCTTCTGCGGCGCGACCGGCTTCGGTGGCGGGGCGCCGAAGCGCCCCGCCACCCAGGAGCTACGGCCCGATGCGGCTGACTCAGGACGGTGCGTCCGTCTCGAAGAGACCGGTCTGGTAGGCGAGGACGACCGCCTGGACGCGGTCGCGGAGGCCGAGCTTCTGGAGGATGTGCGTGATGTGGGTCTTGACGGTCGTGTCGCTGATGAAGAGCTGCTGCCCGATCTCCACGTTCGATAGACCGTCGGCGATCAGGCGGAACACCTCCTGCTCGCGCGACGTCAGCTCGTCGAACTCCTTTGGCGGCGCGGGGCGCGGCTTGCGCGCGAACTGCTTGATCACGCGCATCGTGACGCTCGGGGAAAGGAGTGCTTCGCCGGCTGCGACGGTGCGGATCGCCGCGAGCAGCTGCTCGGGCGGCTCGTCCTTGAGGACGAAGCCGCTGGCACCCGACCTCAGCGCCTCGTAGACGTACTCATCCAGGTCGAAGGTCGTCAGGATCAGGATCCGCGCCTCCGCGTCGGCCTCGAGGATGCGCCGCGTCGCCTCGAGCCCGTCGAGCTCGGGCATGCGGATGTCCATCAGCACGATCGTCGGGTGGAAGCGCGCCGCCTTCTCGACCGCCTCGAGCCCGTTGCTCGCCTCGGCGACGATCTCCATGTCCTGCTCCCCGGCGAGCAGCATGCGGAAGCCGCCGCGCACGAGCGACTGGTCGTCGGCGACGAGGACGCGGATGCTCATCGCCGCCGGCCCTCGACCGGAAGGCGCGCGCGGAGGACGAAGCCGCCCTCGGGTGCCGTGCCCGCATTCATCTCGCCGCCGTAGATCTTGACGCGTTCGCGGACGCCGACGAGCCCGTGGCCGAGGCCGTCGGTCGTGCCGGCACCGACGCCGTCGTCGCGGATCTCGAGCTGCACGGCATCCGGGGCGTAGCGGACGGTGACGTCGGCGCGGCTCGCGTTCGCGTGCTTGAGCGAGTTGGTCAGGCCCTCCTGGACGATCCGGTAGGCGGAGAGATCGACCGCGCGCGGGAGTTGGACGGCGTCGCCCTCGACCTGGAGCCGCACCGGAAGTCCGGCCCTGCCGACTCGCTCCACGAGCGCGTCGAGGCTGTCGAGCCCGGGCTGGGGCGCCAGATCCGCGTCCTCGCCGTCGTGCATCGCGCCGAGCAGGCGCCGCATCTCCGTGAGTGCCGAGCGGCCTGCCAGCTCCACGTCCTTCAGTGCGTCGCTGTCCGCGGCCAGCTCCGTCGGGAGGTTGTGGCGGACCGCGCCGACCTGGAGCACCATCACGCTGACGGCGTGGGCGACGACGTCGTGGAGCTCGCGCGCGATCCGCGCGCGCTCCTCCGCCACGGCGAGGCGGGCCGCCGACTCGCGCTTGAACTCTGCTTCGAGCGCGCGCTCCTCGGCTTGCTCGGCCTGAGCGGCGCGCTCCCGGAGCGCATAGCCGGCGAGCCACCCGATCGCGAACAGCACCGGGACGAAGACGAGCTCCCCGGGAGCATGCTTGGGGTTGCTGTAGATGACGATCGCAGCGCCGCCGACGACGACGGCCAGACCGAGGCGCGCCTGCGTCTCGTCGCGCAGGTTGCCGAGCAGGAAGGCCGCGATCATTCCGGCCACCGACGAGATCACGCTGAACACGACGAGCCGGCCGTCGACGACCGCGCACCCCGCCGCGATCACCCAGACGGCCGCCGGTGCCGCGAACGGGAAGCGGCGCCGCAAGAGCAGCGGCAGGACGATCAGCGCGAGTGCCGGCACCGTGAACCACCGCGTCGTCGTCGGCGGGTCCGCGCCGTCGCGGAAGGCGCCCTCGAGCGCGATCACGATCGCCGCGAGCACGATCAACGCGTCGAATCCGTACCGGCGGACGAGAGGGCCGAGGTCGCTCACGCAGTGAACGTACTCCAGCGCTTCGGAAGCCGCCTCCTACTCAGGTAGGAGCCGGAATCGTCGCCGGGTCGGAGCGCGAACACGGCCTTCCGACGACGTCGTGGCGGCCCTTCCTCCGTAGCGTCGATGGCGGAAGTTCACACACGCCAAGGAGGCAGGAAGTGCCCGCAACGACCCCCAAGAACAACCTCGCCGCCCGCATGGGGCGGTGGAGTGCAGACCACTGGAAGACGGCGACGTTCGGCTGGCTCGCGTTCGTCCTCGTCGCCTTCGCGCTTGGCATGGCCGGCACGAAGTCGATCGACCCGAACACCGCCGGGCCGCGCGAGTCGGGCCGGATGGACAGGATTCTCGACGCGGGCTTCAAGCGCCCGGCCGCGGAGAGCGTCCTGATTCAGAGCCGCAAGCTCTCGACGACCGACGCCGCCTTCACGGCCGCGGTCGGCGACGTCGTGGCGCGGCTCTCGAAGCTCGACGTCGTGCAGAACGTTCACACCGGACAGGTCTCCCCCGACGGACACTCGGCGCTGGTCGAGTTCGAGATCCGCGGCGCAGCCGACAAGGCGGCGGAGAAGCTCGATCCGGTTCTCGCCCAGGTCGACGCAGCCCAGAAGGCACACCCGCAGCTCTACGTCGGCGAGTTCGGCATGGCCAGCGCAGTCGACGCTCTCGCGACGACCGTTGAGCAGGACCTCGGCAAAGCCGGGATGCTGTCGCTCCCGATCACGCTCGTCATCCTCGTGATCGCGTTCGGCGCTCTCGCCGCCGCCGGGATCCCGTTGCTGCTCGCCCTGACGGCTGTCTTTGCCACCTTCGGCGTCGTCGCCGGGACCAGCCACGTCTTCCCGATGGCGAACGAGGCCGGCGCGCTCGTGCTCCTGATCGGGCTCGCCGTCGGCGTCGACTACTCGCTCTTCTACCTGAAGCGCGAGCGCGAGGAACGGGCCGCCGGACGCAGCGAACGTGCCGCGCTCGAGGCCGCAGCCGCGACGTCCGGCCGCTCCGTGCTCGTCTCCGGCCTGACCGTGATGACGGCCATGGCGGGCATGTTCCTGACGGGCGACCCCGTCTTCGAGTCGTTCGCCATCGCCACGATCGCAGTGGTCGCGATCGCGATGATCGGGTCGCTGACCGTGCTGCCGGCACTGCTGTCGCGGCTCGGCGACCGCGTCGACCGGGGCCGCGTGCCGCTCGTCGGCCGGCTCCGCCGCGACGACGGCGAGGGCCGGATCTGGGGCGCGATCGTCAATGGCGTCCTGCGCAAGCCACTGCTCTCGGCCGTTCTCGCCGGCGGGCTCCTGGTCGCCCTGGCGATCCCGGCCCTGCAGATGCGGATGGTCAAGCCAGGCCCCGACACGTTCCCGCACTCGCTCCCCGCCGTGCAGACGTACGAGCGGATGCAGCAGGCGTTCCCCGGCTCGGCGCTCCCGGCCAGTGTGGTCGTCAAGGCTCCGAACGTGAACTCGAAGGAGATGCAGTCCGCGATCCAGCGGCTCCGTCAGCAGGCTGTCGCGACCGGGCGCATGCACGAGCCGATCACCGTCGACGTCAACGACGACGGGACGGTTGCGGAGATCGTTGTTCCGATCGACGGCAAAGGCACCGACTCCACCTCGAACGCGTCTCTCGCGCAGCTGCGCAACGAGATCGTGCCGGCCACGGTCGGCGCGCGTCGCCGGCGCCGAGGCAGGCGTCACCGGTGCGGCCGCCCAGTGGAAGGACAGCACCGACGAGATGAAGGCGAACCTCCCCATCGTCGTCGGGTTCGTGCTCCTGCTCGCCTTCTCGCTGATGCTCGTCGCGTTCCGCTCGCCCGTGATCGCGGTGAAGGCGATCGTCCTCAACCTGCTCTCCGTCGCCGCCGCGTATGGCGTGCTGGTGCTCGTCTTCCAGCACGGCTACGGCAGCGACTTCCTCGGCTTCACCCCGACGGGCGGGATCGACCCGGTCGTCCCGCTGCTCCTCTTCGTGATCCTGTTCGGCCTCTCGATGGACTACCACGTGTTCCTGCTCAGCCGCATCCGTGAGGCTGTTCAGCGAGGCGCGACCACCGACGAGGCCGTCGCGAGCGGCATCAAGTCGACGGCCGGTGTCGTCACCAGCGCCGCGATCGTGATGGTCGGCGTCTTCGCCGTCTTCGCGACGCTCTCGATGCTGATGTTCAAGCAGTTCGGCGTCGGGCTCGCGACCGCGATCCTGCTCGACGCGACCATCGTGCGCGGCGTGCTGCTGCCGGCGTCGATGAAGCTCCTCGGCGACTGGAACTGGTACCTGCCCCGGTGGCTCGAGTGGCTGCCCCGGTTCGACGTGTCCGAGTCAGCGTCTCCGCTCGAGACCGAGCCGACGCCTGTCGCCGCCCCGGCGGCGGCGGTCGCCACTCGGCGCCGCCGGAACAGACGGTCGCTCGTCGGCCCGGCATTCGGTGCGCTTCTCGTGGCGACCGGCGTGCTCAGCTTCCTGGATACGAGCGGCACCTATGACGTCTCCCTGACCGTGGCGCTTGCGACCGGTCTCGGCGTCGTCGTCGGGGCAATCGCACTCGGCGCGGTGAGCAGGCGACGCGTCCGCGGTCTGCTTCCGTTCGGCGTCGTGCTCTTCGCAGCCTTCGCCACAGCGGCCTCGTCGCCGGTGAACCTCTCCGCCGGCATCGGCGACAAGGACGAGCGGCCGCTCGATGCGAGACAACTCGAGCGCAGCTACGAGTTCGGGATCGGCGACTACACGGTCGACCTCACCAACGTCGCGTTGCCGCCGGGTACGACGAAGATCGACGTCGCACTCGGCATCGGCGACCTGCTCGTGCGGGTCCCGGAGCACGCCGCGCTCGAGATTCGGGCGCACGCCGACGGCGGTCAGATGACGGTCCTCGGCAAGACGGACGAGGGCACTCGCCCCGACGAGCACGTCGCCGTCCGCGGCTCGACGTCGGCTGCGCCGACGCTCGAGCTGGATGCCGAGGTCGGCTTCGGCCACCTGGTGGTGCGTCGAGGCTGAGCTCGAGCGTCGCGCCACCGCACGCAGACGGCCGGGGCTTGCCGCCCCGGCCGTCCGTCAGCTGCTTGCCGTCTCTACTTCTCGTTGGACGATGTTTCGTACCACCTCGACGCCGACGATGATCAGGGCCGTCAGTAGAAGCAGCTCAATCCAGCCGCGCGCGAAGAGTGGAGCGACCAGCCCCAGCACGAGCACGGAGGCGGCGGCGATCGTGTAGGTCACGGGGTGGTTCTGCAGCGTGGGCTGTGCGATGCGACGGGCGTGTCCAGCCTTGCGAGTGTCACCGACGAACCAGACTCCGACGAGCGTGACGGCGCCGAGGATGATCCAGACCCAGGCGCGCTCCCCAGCAAACCTCGCGATGGTCTTCTTGGTCAGCGACGCCGTTATCTTCTGGAGAACGCCGGCAATGCTCGATCGCGCCTCGTGGATCGCTTCTGTGATTGCGGTGGCGACCCGAACTTCTCGACGATGACGTAGTGGCCTCGCGTCTCGACGATCGTCTCGAACTCTGGGAAGACGTGAGCGGGAAGAACGAGGAATTGAGTGGGGTTCTGGCGGACTGCCTCGTACTCACCCTGGGTGAGTTCGACATGAGCGTCGCAGTCAGGATCTGCGCATTCACAGAGGATTCGGATCGGCAGGACCGTGGACTGCGCCCTCGCCACGTATTCGATCTGGTCGTTGACGGCGCGGAAGAGTGATTGGTTCTTGGCAAGCCGGATCCGGCGAGCGTCAAAGGGTTCGGTAGCCCGGGTGGCCGGGGCCTTGAGCGGTTCGGTGTCCATCGTGTTGCTCCTTGCCGTACAAGTGAAAACGCCGCTTCGAACCTTGTCGTTCTGCCCGAGTCTCGGTGCGCCGAAACCGAGTGCGACTGGCACGACGCTACCCCCATCGCTGCCTACTCGCCCCAGCTACTCCTGACGAGTGCCCCGTACTCGCAACGATCGAAGTCTCGATGATCGCGTCGGGTGGTCGTTGTAGTGGGCGCCTGGCGCGGGAGAAATCGAACTGGCGTCCCCGGCTGACATTTGACTGTCGGACGCGGGAATCCGCTGGTTCGATTGTGGCGGCCGTGACCGGCGTTGCCGGAAGCTGGTCGCACTCAGCCGGCATGGCGGTCAACCTACCCCGCGCGCTACAGCGCTTCGGCCTGCTGCCACCCGGCGTGTAAGCCTGAACGCTCGACACGCGCGGCCGTGAGCTGACGGATAGGTCCAGCTCGAAAGCGGCCTAAGGTTCGCGCTCGCTGCCGTCGTTCCTCCGCCATCTTGCGAGCGCGAACCTCACGCCTGAACCCCGAAGGATTCGACCCCCTATCGAACGGACTCCCTCTACTCCGTCCTCGTCTCGTTGAACGAGATGGGGGCGCATGCAGGTACGCGTGTCGCGATGCGAAAGCTCCGGACGCTCGGTGGGTGCCAAGACACCCAGCCCAGACAAGGGCGTCGTCACTCACGGTGCGTGTGTCGTGGGGCGGCGCGGCGTGGCGGCAGCGGAGCCCCTGAGCTGTGCACGACGCCACGGGACGACGACCTCCCGCACGACAAGGTCGACGATCGCCGCGAAAGGAACGGCAATGAACGCTCCGAGGGCGCCGCCGAGAGAGGCACCGACGAGGACCGCGACGAACACAAGCAGCGGGTGGATGTCGAGTTGATCGCCCTCGACAACCGGTGAAATCACATACCCCTGCAGATTCTGGATCAGGATCGACGCCAGGAACGTGAGCACGAAGGTCCGCGGGCTGTCGAGCGCCGCGATCGCGAGGAGTGGGATGCGCGCGAGCCAGCTGCCGACGAGCGGGATCAACTCTCCGAACGCCACGATCACGGAGAGCGGGATCGCGAAGGGCACTCCGATCACGATCAGCGAGACGTACGTGAGCGCGCCGACGATCGCCATCACGATCACCTTCGCGCGGAGGTATCCGCCGATCCGCAGCCAGGTCCGGTCGAGCACGAAGCCGGTGCGACGCCGATGATCGGGGTGCGTCAACGACAGGACGAAGTCACGGATCCGCAACCGAGTGGTGAGGAGGAGCAGCGAGACGAAAAACACCGCAAGCAGGTCGAGAAAGATCGAGAAAAGGTCGCCCGGAAGCGCGGCAGCCCGGTCGCCTGCACGGTCCAGGATCGAGTTCCCGAGCCGCGATAGCTGCTCCTCGAATGGCGGCAGCGCAGGAAAGTCGGACCGAAGCTCGGCGTACGCCTCACGGATTCCCGCGTAGCGGTCGGCGTACTCCGGCGCACGGTCGGCGAACTCGACCACCTGGCCGAGAAGCGGGGGCACGACGATCCAGCCGATGCCGACGATCACTGCGAAGCACGCGATGTAGATCGCCACCGCGGCCAGCGCGAGCGGCAGGCGTAAGCGCCGGTGCAGCCACTCGCTCGGCCCTGTCAGCGCCGCGGCGAAGAGCACGCTCACGAACAGGACGAGCAGGACATGGCGGACCATGAACAGGAAGAGAACCGCGACGACGGTCAAGATGGCGAAGAGCAGCCCGAGATAAATCGGCAGCGCCCGATGGACGACCGAGTCTCTGGAATCGCCCGAGGGCGCCATCTCGACGGGATACCCGTGAATCGGCGGTGCTAGTCGTGGGACCCGTAATACCTGATCACGACGAGCCGTCGCCCGGACATTGTCCCGCTCGACGCGGCTCGCGGCGAGGCGGCGAAATCAACGTCCGGGTTGACTCCGCCGCCTCCTTAGACGCAGCCTAGGTCCCACTCCACCAGCGTTCGGTGAAGTCAGCGTGCGGACGCCGCTGTTGTCTTCCGCGCAGGACTCCTTCTGCGCGTCCCGCCCGTCTTGCGTGAATTCGACTTGGGCGTCGAATTCCGGGACGTCGAAGCGGAAGAGCTCGTAGTGCTTCCGTTCCGGCTGGACGTGCTGCTTGTGCTCTGGCGCACCATGCCAAGAAGGTCGTCGGGGAGTTCGGAGGCCCGTGCCTTGGCCTCGTCCATGACCTCCTTTGCCGGGCGTGAGAACGCATCGCTCTTCACGAGCGCGTAGAGCGCCGCTCCGGACGCCGGGAGCAGCAGCCAGCGAGTCGTCAGGCCGGTCCGCTGATGATGCTTGCCCTGGGCGGCATCGGCCATATCGGAAACGCGCTCCGCATAGTCGATCACCTGCGACGAGAGCTTCTGGATCGTTCCCATCTCTCAGACCCCCTTATTGCTTGCGATGGGTAACCGCTCGAAGTGTGCGGACTCTTCCCCGCTCCGCGGAGGTAGAAACGCACTGGCCTCGCGCTAGCGGGCTTGCGCGGCGACTAACCCCGGAATGTCACATCCGCCGCGGGCCACTCACAGGACAGATCGCTGTTCCAGGTCGGCCGTCGCCGGCCCTTCGAAGACGCGCCCGTCCGTGTCGAATCGGGATCCATGGCACGGGCAGTCCCAGGTGCGCTCTGCGGTATTCCAGGCGACGATGCAGCCCAGGTGGGTGCAACGGGCCGAAAGCGCGTGCAGCTGTCCCTGGTCGTCACGGTGGACAGCGAGTTGGCTCCGGCCATGTCTGACGACTGCGCCCTCGCCCTTGGGGATCGAGCCGAGCGTGTGCGCGCTGAGCCGGTCAGCGATGAAGCGTGCGCCGATCCGAGCGTTCGCGGTGAGCAAGCCGGCGAAGGAGCGAGTGAGGTCGAGCCGGGACGCGTCGTACGTGTGTGCCCACGGATTCGGGCGCCCAAGAATCTTGTCGGTCAGGATCATCGCCGCGAGCGTTCCTTTCGTCAGGCCCCACTTGGCGAACCCGGTCGCAACGTGCAGACGTTTTGTCCGCGGCGTGAGACGACCGATGTACGGCAGTCCGTCGACGGGGACGTAGTCATGCGCCGACCAGCGGTATTGGGGCTCCCCGCCGAACCAGTCCGCGAGGTCGCGCTCGAGGGCCGCGTAGCGCTGTCGGGTGTCTCCGTCCCTGCCCGCAGGGTGGCCCTCGCCACCAAGTACGAGCAGCCGCTCACCCCCGTGTGGCGTTGTTCGGATCGAACGGGTCGGCTCCGAGATCGAGAGATACATCCCCTCTGGCGGCGACTCGACCGGAGCGGCGACCGCATACGACATCTGCGGATGCGCCTTGGCGAAGTAGAGGCCTCGATCGAGAAACGGAAGATGGGTAGCGACGACGACATCATCGGCCCGGACCGTGCCGCCGCTCGTGTTGACCGTCGACGGGGCTCCGGCCTTCACGCCGACTGCACGCGTCTCCTCGAAGACGTGACTGCCGTCGCCGTCGATCAACTCGGCGAGGGCGGCGAGGTACTTCGCGGGATGAAACTGCGCCTGATCCCGGAGCCGGACGGCGCCGGTGATGGGGAACGGAAGCGCGAGCTCGCTGACGAAGCCGGCATCGAGGCCCGCCTCCTGCGCCGCCCGCGCTTCCTCGCGTAAGTCCGCTGCATCCGCCGCAGCGGTGCCGTACACGTAGTTGTCGGAGCGCTCGAAGTCACACTCGATCGCGTGCGTCTGCACCAGCTCGGCGATCTTGGCGAGCCCCGCCTCGTTCGACTCCGCGTAGACCCGCGCCACGTCCGCCCCATGCTTCCGAATGAGCTTTGCGTATTGGAGACCATGGCCGGACGTCAGCTTCGCGGTCGTGTTGCCGCTGACGCCGGCGCCGACCCGACGCAGCTCGACCAGCGCGACCGTCTTCCCCGCCTGCTTCAGCAGCAGCGCCGTCGTGACCCCCGTGATGCCGCCACCGAGCACGGCGACATCGACCGTCACGTCACCCGCAAGCGGGGCGAAGCGGACGTCCGGCTTCGTGGCAAGCCAAAACGAACGCGCCATCACGGCGTCAAACAGCTGAGTTCCCTCGGCCTAGGCCGCGGGCTCGTCCGGGTTCTCTTCGGCGGCGAGCTCGAGTGATTTCGAGCGCACCGTCTCGAAGTGCTGCTGCTGGATCGGCAACGCCCAGCCAACGAGCTCTGAGACGTCGCGGTTCGCCGCGCGCTTATTCAGCGTGTCGAGGATCTCCCAGTGCCCGACCTCGCCCGCTTCGGCCATCGTCAGAAACTCGAACCCGTCGAGTGTGTCGGAAGCCTGGTCGAGGTAGGTCTTCATCATCTCCTGCGCCTTGCCTTTTACGTCCCGAGCCTCATCCAGGATCGCCGTTTTCTTTCCCTCGAATGAGCCCGCGACTTCGGTCCCGCGCTCCTCAGTCTCCTTCGCTTGCGCACGCATCCGCTCGAGGGTGCCGACGAGCTCGTCATTCCCCTCCTCCTTCGCGAGCCTTGCGACCTTCTGACCGGCCTCCTGGGCGGCCATTGCAAGCCCGACGACCTCGCCGAGCTTCGACTCGAGATTTGTCAGTTCTGCCACCGTTCGACCCCTTCCCGTACATGTTGGACAGCTACGAGCTCACGGAACGTGCCCGTCTCGAGCCAGTTCCAATCAGAGACGGTGGACGCCGCGGGGTCGCGTCTGCATGCGGGCCCGGGGGTTTCGGCTATGGAGACGCGCGGTACCAAGCGCGCCATGACGGAGTTCGGCTATTGGCTCTCGTCCGAGGAGCACGCACCGCTCGACCTCGTTCGCACCGCCGCGCGGGCGGAGGAGCTGGGCTTCTCCTTCGCGATGATCTCCGACCACTTCCACCCCTGGATCGACGCCCAGGGCCAGAGCCCATTCGTCTGGAGCGTGCTCGGCGGGATCGCGCAGGCGACGAAGCGACTCGAGCTCGCCACCGGCGTCACCTGCCCGCTGATCCGAACGCATCCGGCGATCGTGGCTCAGGCCGCGGCGACCATCGGCGCGATGCTGCCCGGCCGGTTCACGCTCGGCCTCGGTACAGGCGAGAACCTGAACGAGCACATCACCGGCTCGCGCTGGCCCGCGCCCGACGAGCGAATCGAGATGCTCGAGGAGGCGATCGAGATGATCCGCCTCCTCTGGCAGGGCGGGGAACAGACCCATCGGGGCAGGCACTACACCCTCGACCACGCGAGGCTCTACACGCTCCCAGAACAGCCGATCCCGATCGCGATCGCCGCGGCGCGGCCGAAAGCCGCCGAGCTGGCAGGTCGCGCGGGCGACGCGCTCGTCTCGACCGAGCCCAACGAGGACACCGTCCAGCAGTACCGCGACGCTGGCGGCGAAGGGCCCCGGTATGGACAGGTCCGGATTTGCTGGGCGGAGAGCGAGGACGAGGCGAAGCAGACGGTCTTCCGCCTCTGGCGGCACAGCGGGCTCGGCGGCACCATCAACCAGGAGCTGCCCCGGCCGTCCGACTTCGACGCAGTGGCGGAGAGCGTCACCGTCGAGATGGCGGTCGAGGACGTGCCGTGCGGGCCGGATCCGACGCCGGTCCTCGACGCGATCGACTCCTGGAAGCAGGCCGGCTTCGACCGGATCGCGATCCACCAGGTCGGCCCGGACCAGACCGGGTTCTTCCGCTTCTGGGAACAGGAGCTCCAACCCAAGCTCACCTGAACGGGAGCCGAAGACACACCGTCGCTGCGAACCTTCCGGCTCAGTCGCGGCGTTTGTTCGCTGTGCGGTATTTGGAGCCTGGTCGAAAGCGCAGACGGCGGAGCCTGTCCCTAACCCGGACGCTCTGGCTCCTCGCCTGCGGGATCGCGCTCGTCCTCGCGGTGCTCTTCCTTCGCTAGACCTGAGCAGGGGAGCGGCACAACCGAACCTGCGCGCTCTCGGTACCCGAGCTAATCCGGAATCACCACGAAGCGAACCGGCACGCCCTCTACAGATCGTTGGGGAGCACTGTCAGTCGCGACCGACTCGACCAGCCCTTCCTCGTCACTGGGGCGCACCGCAACGACGATCTCGTCGGCCGGAAACGTTGCCAGAGCATCGCGAATCGCCAGACCGACGTTTGCTTCCCCGGCAACCGTCTCGACCGTCTCGCCAGGGAGCTGATCGGCCGTGCGTTCAGCGACCCGCTCCGCATGCCCAAACGCTTTGTCGTCATTTGCGAGCCAGTCCAGCGCTCCCTGTCGGACCACCGGCACCACCACCTTGATCTCGTCGGCCTCCCCGACGTGTGCCTGCAGCACGTCGTTACCGTGCTCGACCGTGCTTACGATCAGAACTCTCCTAGCCATCACGACCTCCTCAGTAGCGGACCCGCATGGACAAGCGTCAGCGGGATAGCGCCTGAAGCGTAGGCAGCGCGCCAGCTCGTGGCCGAGAAGCTTGACGTTCGTGGCGTTTTCGTTCCGCGGACCGATCTATGCCGGTCGCCGACATGTCCTGGTTTAGTCGAGGCCCAGTGGGGCAACCATTCTCTCTCACTCTCCGAGGAAAGGCAGGGGTCGCATGACGAACACGGCTAGCGAGACGGGCCGGCAAGGCCTCGTGGGCGAGGCGGGGTCGCAGCTGGAGGACGCAGCCGCGACTGCTCAGCAGAAGGCTTCCGAGCTGAAGGATCAGGGTCGGAGCAAGCTCAGCGAGACTCTCGACGGGCGGACGACGCAGGCGGGTGGTCAGGTTCTGCAGATGGCGCAGGCGCTTCGGCGTAGCGGCGAACAGCTACGCGAGCAAGGTGAAGGAGAGCAGGTGGCGGGTGTGACGGATGGTGCAGCCGATCGCATTGAGCGGCTCGGCGGTTATCTCGAGCGGACGAGCGGCGAGGAGTTTCTTCGTGACGCCGAAGCGCTCGCGCGCCAGCGGCCCTGGATGGTGGCGGGGCTGGGGCTGATGGTCGGCCTGGCGGCTTCCCGTTTCCTGAAGGCGTCGTCCGAGCGCCGTTACGACTCGGCGCAGGGCAACGGATACAGACGTACGTACAGCTACGGCAATGCCGGCCGTGAGCTCGGCACGGGCAGGTGAGCTCGGTGGTGAGCAACGAGCAGAGCGCGAATATGCGTGAGCGGCCGCTCGGTGAGGTCGCACGCGACCTCACGCGGGACGTGTCGCTGCTGGTTCGGCAGGAAGTCGAGCTGGCCAAGGCGGAGATGGCGGAGAAGGGTCGCGTCGCGGCGCCGGGACTGGGGATGATCGGCGGCGCGGGCGTCGTGGGGTTGATGGCAGCGGGCGCCTTGACGGCGTTCCTGATCCTCGTTCTCTCGATTTTCCTGCCGGAATGGGCGTCGGCGTTGACCGTCGGCGGCGTCCTTGCCGCTGTTGCCTATGTGCTTGTCAAGCAAGGGAAGGAGCGCGTCAGCGAAGCCGGCGCCCCGGTCCCCGAGCAGACCATCGAAAATGTGAAGGAGGACGTGGAATGGGCCAAAACCCGAGCGACATCCGCGCGGAGCTAGAAGAGACACGCAGCCGGGTCGGCGACGAAGTCGACGCGCTCAGCTACAAGACCGATGTCTCCGCCCGCGTCGGGGACTACGTCGACGAGAAGAAGCAGGCCGTGAAGGACACCATCACCGGCGCCAAGGACAAGGTGACCGGAACCGCCTCGCAGGCAATGCCGAGCGGAGAACGCGTCAGTCGGGTCAAGGACACGGCCGAGCGCAACCCGATCGGTCTTGCGGTCGGGGCGGCCGCCGTGGGCTTCGTCGCCGGTCTGCTGATTCCGTCCACGAAAGTGGAGAACGAGCGGATGGGCGAGATGTCTGATCGCCTCGTCGACGCCGCGAAGGAAACCGCGGGAGACGCCGTCGAGCGCGGCAAACAGGTCGCGCAAGAAGCCGCCGAGACGGCGAAGGAAAGCGGTCGCGAGCAGAGCCAGGAGCTGGCGTCGAACCTGCAAGACAGGGTGCAGGAGTCCGCCGGTAGCAGCTCGCAGTCGGCACCAGCGCAGTGAGGTGAGGATCCGGATCAGGCGGGGCGCCTTTGCCCCGCCTGATCCGAGGCCGCGCGCCGAGACGTTTTCGCGGCGCTAACCGTTGCATCTCCATGAGACTTCGCAAGCTGCTGATCCATCTCAAGTCGAGCCTCTGGTTCATCCCCGTGCTCTGCGTGCTCGCCGGGGCCGCTCTCTCGTTCGCAACGATCGCCGTCGACCGCTACTTCGACTACCAGGCGGTGCCGACGAGCGTCGTCGGTGGACCGGATGCGGCGGCCTACATCCTTTCGACCGTCGCCGCCTCGATGGTGAGCCTCACCGCACTCGTCCTCACGATCACGATGGTGGTCGTCCAGCTCGCGATGGGCCAGTTCTCTCCGCGGATCGTCCAGCGCATCCTGCGGGACAAGCCGAGCCAGCTCGCGATCGGCCTCTTCGTCGCCACGTTCGTCCACGCCATCCTCGCGCTCCGCGAGGTGACGATCAACGGCGACGGCACGGGCAACGTGCCCGGCGTCGCGGTCGTGACGGCGTTCACCCTCGTTCTCGTCAGCATCGCCGTCCTCGTGATCTACGTCCACCACATCGGTCAAGCGCTCCGCGTCTCGGCGCTGATCGAACTCGTCGGTGACGAGACGCGGACGCTTCTCGATCGTCGCTACCCGGACAAGGGGCCTGCTCTCGCCTCGGAAGCGAACGGTATTCCGGTCGTTTGCGCGACCGAGTCTGGCGTGATCACAGGGATCGGCTACGAGCAACTTGTCGAGGAAGGACAACGCGCGGACTGCCTGCTCGAGCTCGTTCCAGCCCTCGGCGAGTTCGTGCCCGCCGGCGCTCCGCTCTTCCGCGTCCACGGAGCATCCGCTGCCGTGGACGAGGACCGCGTTGCGCGCGGCTCTCATCGTCAGCTTGGAGCCAACGCTCGATGAGGACGTCGCCTACGGCGTCCGTCTCCTCGTCGACATCGCGGAGCGCTCGCTCGCCGACTCCCCCTTCCAAGATCCCACGACTGCAGTGCAAGCGATCGACCGACTCCACGACATCCTGAGACAGCTCGCCCGTCGGCCCTTCCCCGACGGCCGCCATCACGACGAGGCGGGACACGTCCGACTCACCGTGAGAACGATGAGCTGGGAGGCGTACGTGCATCTCGCCTTCAACGAGATCCGCCTGGCAGGAGCCGGTTCGCCTCAGGTGGCGCGGCGGCTGAAAGCGGCCCTCACCGACCTCAAATCCATCGCGCCTCCCGATCGCACGGAGATCCTCGACCTCCAGCTCGACCTGCTCACGACTGCAACCGAAGCGTCACTTAGTGACGAACGCGATGTCGCGCTCGCGCTCAATGACGATCGAGAAGGAATCGGAGCAGCGGCCGGCTCGCTCGGCGCAAGCCGCGCCTGACCTCACCAGGCGAGGCCTCACCGCGCGCAGCGTCTCCACTAGAGCCTGAATTCCACCGGCCGTGCTTTTGTGTCCCGCTAGACGTGTGCCGGTTCGGACTCCGGCTCCTCGACCTCCTCAATCTGCTCGGCGGCTCCCTTTTCGACGTCGAAGGTGAGCTGCACGTCGTCATAGTCGGCCCGGACACGGTCGTCCGGTTGCAGCGCCCCGCTCAGCAGCAGCCGCGAGACCTCGTTCTCGACCTCCCGCTGGATCGCGCGGCGCAGCGGCCGCGCGCCGAACTCCGGATCGAAGCCGACCTCGGCCAGGTGCTCGACGGCCGCATCTGAGAACTCGACCTCGATGTGCTGCGCACGCAGACGCCGCGCGACCCGGTCGAGCATCAGCCGGGTGATCTGCTTCAGCTGCTCCTTCGTCAGTGCCTGGAAGACGATGATCTCGTCGATCCGGTTGATGAACTCCGGCCGGAAGCTGTGCCGGAGCACCTCCATCAGCTCCTCCTTCAGCTCGTCGAACGAGCCGCTCTCCTTCCGCGCGAAGGCCTGGATGCGGTCTGCGCCGAGGTTCGAGGTCATGATCAGGATCGTGTTCTTGAAGTCGACCGTCCGGCCCTGCGAGTCGGTGAGCCGGCCGTCGTCCAGGATCTGGAGCAGGATGTTGAACACGTCTGCGTGCGCCTTCTCGATCTCGTCGAAGAGGAGCACCGCGTACGGCTTGCGGCGGACCGCCTCGGTCAGCTGTCCGGCCTCCTCGTGGCCGACGTAGCCGGGTGGCGCGCCGACGAGCCGGCTGACGGTGTGCCGCTCCTGGTACTCGCTCATGTCCAGGCGGACCATGACGTCTTCGCTGCCGAAGAGCGCGTCCGCGAGCGTCCGCGCGAGCTCGGTCTTGCCGACCCCGGTTGGGCCGAGGAACAGGAAGCTTCCGTCCGGTCGATTCGGGTCGGCGAGGCCGGCGCGGGCGCGGCGGACGGCCTCCGCGACAGCTTCGACCGCCTCGTCCTGGCCGACGACGCGCTCGTGCAGCCGCTCCTCCAGCCTCAGGAGCCGGTCGCGCTCCTCCTGCGTCAACTGCGAGACCGGAATGCCCGTTCGCCGCGAGACGATCTCGGCGATGTCTTCCATCGTCACCTCGGGCGCCCGGGCACGCGCCTCCTTGCGGCCTTCCTGTTGCGCGCGGCGATCGTCGATCTGCGACCTTCAGCTCGTCCGCCCGCTGATAGTCCTCGGCCGAGATCGCCTGGTCGCGCTCGCGGCCCATGCGGCGGAGCTCCTCTTCGGCGGCCCGCGTGTCCTCGGGCTTCGCCTTCGACCGGAGCCGTACTCGTGCGCCCGCCTGGTCGATCAGGTCGATCGCCTTGTCGGGCAGGAAGCGGTCGCGGATGTAGCGATCGGACAGTTCCGCCGCGGCGATGATCGCCTCCTCCGTGATCCGGACGCGGTGGAACGCCTCGTAGCGGTCCTTGAGGCCGGTGAGGATCTCGATCGTCTCCTCGACGGTGGGCTCGGAGACGAGCACGGGCTGGAAGCGCCGTTCCAGGGCCGGGTCCTTCTCGATGTTCTTCCGGTACTCGTCGAGCGTGGTTGCGCCGATCATGTGCAGTTCGCCGCGCGCGAGCGCCGGCTTGAGCATGTTGCCCGCGTCCATCGCGCCCTCGGCCGCGCCGGCGCCGACGACGGTGTGGATCTCGTCGATGAAGACGATCAGGCTGTCCGCGTTCTCGGTGATCTCGTCGATCACGCCCTTCAGGCGCTCCTCGAACTCGCCGCGGTACTTCGTGCCGGCGATCATCCCGGCCATGTCGAGCGCGACGAGGCGCTTGTCCGTCAGGGTCTCGGGGACGTCGTCGTTCACGATCCGCTGCGCGATCCCTTCGACGATCGCGGTCTTGCCAACGCCGGGGTCGCCGAGCAACACCGGGTTGTTCTTCGTGCGGCGCGAGAGGATCTCGATCGTCTGCTCGATCTGATCGGCGCGGCCGATGACGGGGTCGAGCTTGCCCTGGCGAGCATCCTCGGTCAGATCCCTGCCGTACTCGTCGAGCGTCTTCGTCGTGCTCGCCGGGCGTCCACCCGCCTCGCCGCTTTCGACGCCGCGGATGACCGCGCCGCGCAGCTTCGTGTGCGTGAGCCCGAACCGCTCGAGCAGCTCGCCCGCTTCGGTCTCGGTGTCCTGCGCCAATGCGAGGAGCACGTGCTCCGGCCCCACGTACGAGGCGCCGATCTGGCGCGACTCCTCGTAGGCGGCCAGGAGGGCTGCCTTCGCGTCCGGCGACAGCGACGGCGCCACGTCCGTGCGCTCCTGGATGTCTGCTTCCTCCTCGATCTGGGCCGCGATCGCGGCGGAATCCGCACCGACCTGCTGTAGGACGTGCCGGACGACCTCGTCCTGGGTCGCGGCCCAGAGCAGATGGGCCGAGTCGACATCCAGGCTCCCCCACTCCATCGCCTTCTGCGCGGCTGCTGGAGCAGCTGACGGGTGGCGTCGCTGAAGTACTGCGTGACGTCGATCTGCTCGGCAGGGCGGCGCGGCCTCGTGGTCGTCATGCCGCCATCGCCGGGGGTGCGGCCGCGATCGCCGAAGAAGTCGGAGAAGAACTCGTCGAAGAGGCTGCTCCGGCCACTGAAGGGCGACCGCGCCGCTCCGCTGGTCTGCGCCTGGAGCTCCCGCAGGTGCTCTTCGCAGACTGCGATCGTCCGCTCTTCGCCGTTCTGCCTGATCCGAACCGTCGCAACAGCCGGACGAACCCCATCGATCTCGCAGATCGTGGTGGCCATTTGTCAGAACCTCCTCGCAGCGGGCTTGCCGGCACGCGAGGGTTGGGCAACGGGGCCCGCCTAGGTTGTGCCGGATGCTACTGCTCGGCGCCGCCGGACGCGTCGGTTGTCGGTCCGCCGAAGCGGCCCGTCAGCCTCGACCCTGGCCTTGGACGGTACGGGCTGTTCTCGTTCGTCTGCTTCGAGTCCGATCAAGGCCCACCGAAGGCACTCGGCTAAGTTGTCGACATGGGCGAGTCGCTGTGCGTGACGATCGTCTGCGAACCGGGCGAGGACGGCCCGATCGTCGCCTCGATTCCGGAGGTCCACCGCGCACACGGCCAGGGGCGCACGCGCGAGGAGGCGTCGGGCGAGCGTGATCGAAGAAACGCCGAGGCGACGCACTCGGCGTGAGCGACCCTGAACGAAGTGTCAGTCTGGGCGTGCTCGTCGCGCCGGGCCTGCCGGAGGAGGTTTCGACCAGGATCGCCGACGATCTGGCCGAGGACCTGCGCGAGGCGAACGGCGCGCTCGGCTGGCGGACGGAGTTCGTCGTCGACCGGCTCGTGGTTCCGCCGGCCGAGACGACCCAGCTGGTCGAGGCGGCGCGGCGCGCGCTGCTCGAGCGGGGCTGGGACTTCGCCGTCGTCGTCACCGATCTCCCACTACAGCACGGCAGCCGCCCGGTCTCGCGCCACGCCAGCCGCACGCACGGCGTCGCCCTCGTCTCGCTGCCGGCGCTCGGCCCTCTTCACCTGAAGCGGCGGCTTCGGCGCGTGCTCCGCGAGCTGGCCGGGGAGCTTGTCGGGACGGGGAGCTCGTTGCGTGAGATCGCCGCCGATGACGAGGACGTCTCGAGGTTCCCTTACGTGCCGACGGTGATCTTCGGGCATCTCCGCTTGCTGGCGGGAATGGTGCGCGCGAACCGGCCTTGGCGCCTGGCCGCGAGGCTCTACGGCGTTCTCGCCGCGGCGTTTGCCGCGGGCGCTTTCGGCATCCTCGCGTCCGACATGTGGCGGCTCTCGACAGCGCTCAGTTGGTGGCGGCTCCTGGCCGCGTGCCTCGGCTCGCTCGCAGTGACGATCGTCGCTGTGATCGTCGCGCACGAGTTGTGGGAGCGCGCGCCCGATCCGCGCGTCCGCGCCCAGGTGCTGCTCTTCAACGTCACCACGGCGCTCACCGTCACGATCGGGATCGCGACCCTCTACGCAGCGCTCTTCGTTCTCGTCCTCGCGGGCGCCGTACTCGTGATCACCGAGCCGGTGCTGGCGGACGCGCTCGGCCGCGACACATCGGCGCGTGACTACGTCAGGCTCGCCTGGTTCGCGGCTTCCTTTGCCACGGTCGCCGGCGCCCTCGGCACCGTGCTCGAGTCTGACACAGCCGTCCGGGAGGCGGCCTACGCGGGAACCGCCTTACCCGAAGACAGGGAGGCCGAAGAATTCCTCAGTGCATCCTCGTAGTCCAGCGCGCGGCGAACGGAACTCTGCGCGTCGAGGCATCGAGGGACTCGAATCGTTAGCCTCACCGCAGCCTCGCGCACCTCCCATCTCCCCGCGATTCGGTCAAACGGCGTTCGCGGCCCGCGTTGCCTCTCGTACGCTGAGGACGTCTTCGGGCCGAAGGAGGGTCACATCGACGACAGCCCGATCCATCGGACGATCAAATTGGCTGAGGAGCACCGGCTCCGGGACCAGGCGAGCAGCGAGCACTCGGAAGCCGACCGGCGCAGGCACGCGGAGCTGACCGCAACCCTGGACACCTGCTGGGACAGCCTGCGTCAGCGCCGAACTCGTCGGGAGGCCGGGCTCGAACCGGTCGGTGCGACTGCGCGGGACGGATCGGTTGTCGAGAGCTACGAGGAGTCGCGGTGAGCCCGGTCCGGTCCGCCGTCACGGTCATAGGCAGGCGCTTCGAAGCCGGCGACCACCGGCTGCGCGACTTCCTGACAAGGGCGGCGCAGCCCCACGAGTGGCTCGAGGCCGGCACACCCGAGGCGGATCGGCTGCTCGCATCGATGGGGCTCGTCGAGCCGCCGCTGCCGGTCGTTGTGGATGGAGGCCGGGCGTACGTCGGAGCCACAGTCGAGACGCTCGTGTCGGCCTGGAACCTCCCCACCGCACCGAAGCGCTCACACTACGACCTGGCGATTGTCGGCGCTGGACCGGCGGGGCTCGGAGCGGCGGTGTACGCCGCCTCTGACGGATTCGCGACGATCGTGCTCGAACGCGACCTTCCAGGCGGTCAGGCCTCGCATACCTCGATGATCGAGAACTTCTTCGGTTTCCCGGAGGGGATCGGCGGTGCCGAGCTCGCTCGCCGAGCGGGCCGCCAGGCCGAGCGGTTCGGGGCGGAGCTCGTGTTCCTGCGCGAGGCTGTCGGCAGCCGTCCAGGTGCCGACCCGCCGGTGATTCTCCTCGACAGCGGCGTGGAGGTCGCGACCTCGGTCGTAATCGCGGCGACGGGGATGGATTGGCGACGGCTCGAGGTGGAAGGCGTCGACGAACTGATCGACCGCGGCGTCTACTACGGGGCCGGTCGCAGCGAAGCTCCCCAATGCTCTGGAGAGAACGTCGCGGTGGTAGGGGCGGGTAACGCCGCAGGGCAGGCTGCGTTGAACCTCGCCGACGCCCGGGCGAAGGTGACGATGATCGTGCGCGGCGACCGGCTCGCCAAGAGCATGTCGGCCTACCTCGTCGCCCGGATCGAAGCGCATCCTCTGATCGACGTGCGGCTCGGCACCCAGGTGACCGCTCTGCGGGCCGAGGACGGACATCTCGCCGAGGTCGACATCGCCGGCCCGGCAGGCATGGAGGAAACGCTGCGCGTCACCACCCTGTTCATCTGCATCGGCGGCAAGCCGCACAGCGAATGGTGCGCCGCCGAGGGGGTGCTGACCAACACCGCGGGCTACATTCTCACCGGGCTCGACCTGCTCGACAGCGGCAGGCGCCCCGCAGCCTGGCCGCTCGACCGCGATCCGCTACCGCTAGAAACCAGCCGGCCCGGCGTCTTCGCGGCCGGCGACGTCCGGTATGGCTCGACCAAGCGCGTCGCAGGCGCCGTCGGTGACGGAGCGATGGCGGTGGCGCTCGCCTACAGATACCTGGAGCCGCAAGCAACCGACAACTAGCCAGCGTCAGCCCTGGACACCACGCTCAAGACGTATGGACACCAGGACGCGACCGATCTCGAACGGGCAATGGAGTTGTACGCCGATGCGATCGCGGAGAGTGAGGGTTCGCCGCCCAACCGTTCCTCCCGGTGATCCGGCAGGAACGGCTTGATCAAGAGGAAGATGGAGGCGGCGGGAATCGAACCCGCGCAAGATTTCAATCGACGTGCGGCTCGCCTTCGGTTTGTACGGGAACGTGGAGAGGAGCGTCCGTCCGTTACGGCCCGCGACTACGTCGTCCCGCGGTTGAACGTGCCGCCGGCGAGGCTCGTACCCGAGTGCTCGGGCGGACTCGCGTCGGGCTCGACCGAGATGTCGACTGCGACGTAGTCTGCCTCGCGCTCGTCATGATCAGGCCGCCGCGTTCTGGGTGCTGTCGCGTTTTTGTCTCAAGTCTGTATAAAAGTCTCCCGTGACCAGATTCGCCCGCCTCGTATCTGGCCACCGCTCGAAGTTCGTCGTGCTGGCCGCCTGGCTCGTTGCGCTCGCCGCGCTCGGACCGCTGATCGGCTCGTTCGAGTCGAAGCAGCGAAACGAGCCTTCGAGCTTCCTCCCTGGCGATGCCGAGTCGGTGCGCGCTCTCGAGCTTTCCGACCAGTTCCCCTCGGCGGAGGGAGTTGCAGGCATCGTCGTCTTCTCGCGCGAGGGCGGACTCACTCCCGCCGACCGTGAGCAGATCGCGAACATCCAGGCGGAGCTCGACGCGAATCCCCCAGACGGCGTTGTCTTAGTGAGCCCGCCTCGGCCGTCGGAGGACGGCGAAGCCGCACTCCTCGTCGTTCAGATCGTCACCGGAGGCGACGAAGAGATCCTGATCGAGGCGGTCGACTCGGTACGCGAGACGGTTTCCAAAGGCCTGCCGACGGGCCTCGAGGCGAAAGTCACGGGGCCGGCCGGGTACTCGGCCGATGCGAGCGCGGCATTCGAAGGGATCAACTCGACGCTGCTCCTTGCCACGTCGCTGCTCGTCTTTGTCCTACTCGTCCTGATCTATCGCAGCCCGATCTTCTGGATCCTCCCGCTGCTCTCTGTCTTCTTCGCCGAGGCGATGGTACGCGGGATCGGCTCGCTGCTCGTCGACGCAGGCGTCGTCGTGAACGGCCAGACGGGCGGCATTCTCCTCGTCCTCGTCTTCGGAGCCGGAACGGACTATGCGCTCCTGCTTACCGCGCGCTACCGCGAGGAGCTCCACCGGCACGAGGACAAGCACGAGGCGATGCGGATCGCGGTGCGGCAGGCGGGCCCTGGGTCCTCGCCTCGGCGGGCACCGTCGTCGCGGCGCTTCTCTGTCTCTCTCTCGCGTCGGTCAACTCGACCGCGGGGCTCGGCCCGGTCGGCGCCATGGGTGTGGCCGTTGCCGCGGCGGCGATGCTCACGGTGCTTCCGGCCCTCCTCCTGATCGGAGGCCGCCGCGCCTTCTGGCCATTCGTGCCCCAGTTTGACCGGCCGGGCAAGCCGGAGAACGGGACTTCCTGGCGGCGCGGGTTCTGGGGACGGCTCGGCCCATGGATCGAACGCCGCCACCGCCCGGTCTGGATCGTGACCACCCTCGCGCTGCTCGCGGTCGCACTCGGGACTCTCACACTGGACTCGAACCTCACGACCGGCAACGCCTTCCGCGGCGAGATCGAGTCGGTCGAAGGGCAGGAGCTACTCGAGCGCTCGTTCCCCGCGGGTGCGAGCGCACCGACGACGGTCATCGTGACCGACCCGGAGCAGCTCGACGCCGTGATCGCGGCAACCGAGAAGTCTCCCGCCGTGGCCGAGGTCGGCCCCGTGCAAGAAGCTGCGCCGGGTGCGCTGTTCACCGTGACGCTCACGGAGGACCCGTTCAGCCAGGAGGGCTTCGCGTTGATCGAGCCACTGCGCGACGAGCTGCGTGCTCTGGGCGGCGACGCCGTGCTCGTCGGCGGAGCGACAGCTGAGGAACACGACCTGCGCGAGGCCGTCCGAAGCGACACGCTGTTCCTCGTCCCGCTCGTGCTCCTCGTCGTCTTCGCCATCCTCGCTGTGCTGCTCCGCGCGCTGCTCGGTCCGCTCGTGCTGATGGCCACCGTCGTGCTCTCGTTCTTCGCCGCGCTCGGCCTTGCGCTCCTCGTCTTCGAGCTCTTCGCCGACTTCCCGGGCGAGGATCCGAGCTACCCGCTCTTCGCCTTCATCTTCCTCGTGGCACTGGGTATCGACTACAACATCTTCCTCATGGCACGCGTGCGCGAGGAGGCGCATGCGATGCCGACGAAGGAGGCGATGCTGAAGGGGCTTGCGGTCACCGGTGGCGTCATCACCTCGGCCGGGGTCGTCCTTGCCGGCACGTTCTCCGTCCTCGCCGTCCTGCCGCTCGTTGCGCTGACGCAGATCGGGATCACCGTCGCGCTCGGCGTCCTCCTCGACACCTTCGTCGTCCGCTCGATCCTCGTCCCCGCGCTCACGTTCTCGATCGGGGAGAAGACGTGGTGGCCGTCCGCGCTGGGGCGACGAGATCGGATCGGCGAGAAGGCTCCCAAAGAGCAAGTCGCCGCGCGGCCGGGTGTCCAGTGACCGTGCTGCGAGCTACGCGATGAGACCGGACGTGGAGCACTTCGGATCGGCGAGTTCGCCCGCCGCGTGGATGTCAGCCGGCGCGGCTTCCCAGGCTCTTGGCCACTCCGACCTCTCGACCACAGCTGCGATCTACGGCCACTACGACCTCAGCGACTTGGAGCGCGCGATGGAGGCGCTGGCGCGCTCGCGCAGGGAGGACGAAGAGCCGACCGACTGAAAGTGTTTCAATCGACCGGCTCTAGGAACCGCTTGGTTGAGCCAAAGGTGGAGGCGGCGGGAATCGAACCCGCGTCCGCGGACGCACCGGAAAGAGCATCTACAAGCGTAGTCCCGGATTCAGATTCGCCCGCCGGTCGGTTCCGAGACGACACACCCGACGGGCTAGCCATCCTTTGAGTGTCGCGCCGCGGGCGATTGGCTCTCCCTTGGCGCCGAGCCCGATGTTGGCGCCGCATTCCCCACCTCGGGCCGAGCGGGGAGCGACGTCGCCAGTCCTAAGGGTTACTTAGGCAGCGATTGCGAGTTCGTTCTTCGCATTTGTTCGTTTCCCGGTGGTTTTACGAGGCCGACCGGGGACCTCGGCTTGCAGCTCTACCGGAGAACCGACCACGTCGAAACCAGGTCGCCCCCGTATGTGTTGTGACCATATTGTAGCCGCGTGGCCAGGATTCGCGAGATCGGCGAGGACGAGCTCGAGGCGTTCGTCGACGTCCTGGCGCGGGCGATGCCGCGCGAGGACACGGGCGGCGTCACCGGCCTGATCGACTGGCGCCGGCAGGCCGAGGCGATGATCTGGCTGCTGGCCGAGGAGGACGAGGAAGCCGTCGGCGCCGGCTACGCCCTCACCGGCTGGCACACCCCGCCCCACAGAGGGATCGCTTCCGCGCTCGTCGTGCCGGAGCGGCGCGGACATCGCATCGGCGACAAGCTCCGCGCCGAGCTCGAGCGGTGGGCGGCCGAGCACGGCGCGACCGAGCTCGAAGGCCCCGTCTCCGAGGACGACGCCGGCAGCCTTGCCTGGGCGGCAGCGCGCGGCTACGAGGAGGCCGGGCGCAACTCGCGGATGGTGCTCGACCTGACGACGATCGAGGCGCCGGCGGTCGAGCCGCCGCCCGGGATCGAGATCGTCACGTGGGCGGAGCGCCCCGAGCTCGCCGAGGGTCTCTGGGAGGTGGCGAGCGAGGCAGCACCCGATATCCCGGGCGAGGAGGAGACCGACACCGGCCCGCTCGACGAGTGGCTCGAGCGCGACATGCGCGGAAGCGGCGACCGGCCCGAGGCCGTCTTCGTCGCCGTCGAGCAGGGCGAGGTCCTCGGCTACGCCAAGCTCGCCTTCTCGGACGAGACGACCGAGCGCGCGTTCCACGACCTCACCGGCGTCAAGCGCGCCCACCGCGGCCGCGGGATCGCGGCGGTCCTGAAGGCGGCGCAGATCGCCTGGGCGAAGGAGAACGGCTACCGGAGCCTGCAGACCTCGAACGAGGTCCGGAATGCGCCGATCCGGCACCTGAACGCGAAGCACGGGTACGTGCTCGAGCCGGGCGTCGTGATCGTGCGCCGAACGCTCGCCGCTACCTGAGCATCGCCTCCTCGATCGCCCTGCGGCCGACGACACGGGCGAGGTGCGCGCGGAACTCGGCGCTGGCGGCCGTGTCGGTCAGCGGGTCGGTGCCCTCCGCCATCCGCGCAGCCGGATCCTCGTCGCCGCCGACGAAGCGCCTCCTCCGCGGCGTTCGCACGCAGCGGCGTCGGGCCCATGTTCGTCAGCGTGATCCTGGCGTCGTCGACGTCACCGTTGTCGCGCCGCACGAGCGCCGCGACGCCGACTGTCGCCCAGTCCTGGGCGCGCCGCGTGAACTTCAGATACGACCAGCCGGTCCACGCATCCAGCTTCGGGATCCGGATCTCCGTCAGCATCTCCCCCGCCCCGCACGCCGACTCGAAGACCCCCTGGAAGAACTCGGCCGCGGGAACCGTCCGCTCGCCGGCCGGGCCTGCGATCGTCGAGCTCGGCCCCGAGCGCCAGGATCACGGCCGGGAAGTCCGAGGCGGGATCGCAATGGGCGAGCGAGCCGCCGATCGTGCCGCGGTGGCGCACCTGCGGATCGCCGATCAATCCGGCGGTGTGCGAGACGATCGGGCAGTGCTCCTGGATCAACGGGTCGTCCTGGAGCGCCTTGTACCGGGTCAGCGCCCCGATCGCGAGCCACTCGCCCGTGTCGCGCACGTACGAGAGCTCGGGAAGCCGACCGATGTCGACGAGCAGGGACGGCCGGGCGAAGCGGAGCCTGAGCAACGGGATCAGCGAGTGCCCGCCCGCGAGCAGCTTTGCGTCCTCCTGCGAGCCGAGCAGCGTGACCGCGTGCTCGGCCGACTCGGCGACCTCGTAGTCGAACGACGAGGGGATCATGACCGTGCCTCCTCGATCGCCCGCCACACCCGCTCGGGAGTGGCCGGCATGTCGATGTCCGTGACGCCGAACGGCGCCAGCCCGTTGATGACCGCGTTCATGACCGCCGCCGGCGAGGCGATCGCACCTGTCTCGCCGACGCCCTTCACCCCGAGCGGGTTCGTCGGGCTCGGCGTCTCCGTCCGGTCGAGCTCGTAGTTCGGCACCTCCACCGCGGACGGGACGAGGTAGTTCGTCAGCGACGAGGTCAGCAGCACGCCGTCCTCGTCGTAGACCGCCTCCTCGAAGAGCGCCTGGGCGACCCCCTGCGTGATCCCGCCGTGGATCTGGCCGTCGACGATCATCGGGTTGACGACCTTGCCGACGTCGTCGACCGCGACGTACCGCAGCAGCTGCACGTCACCCGTCTCGGTGTCGATCTCGACCACGGCCGCGTGCGCACCACCCGGCCAGCTGAAGTTCGGCGGGTCATAGACGGCGGTCGCCTCGAGGCCGGGCTCGAAGCCGGGCGGCAGATTGTGCGCCGACCAGGCCGTGAAGGCCAACTCCTTCATCGTCACCGCGCCGTCGCCGTTGCTGAACGTGCCGCCTTCGTAGGTGAGCTCGCTCTCGGCGACGCCGAGCTCGTGCGCGGCGAGCGTCCGCGCCTTCGCCACGATCTTCTGAGCTGCGTTGTGGAGCGCGATCCCGCCGACCGTGAGGCTGCGGCTGCCGTACGTGTCCATCCCGAGTGGGCTCACGCTCGTGTCACCGTGCAGCACCTCGATCTCGTCGACCGCATAGCCGAGCTCGTCGGCCGTGATCTGCGACCAGGCCGTCTCGTGTCCCTGCCCGTGCGGCGAGGTGCCGGTGAGCACCTGCACCGTCCCGCTCGGCAGGCAGCGGATCGTGGCCGCGTCCCAGCCGCCGGCGACGTAGCGGATCGCCCCGAGGATCCCCGACGGAGCGAGGCCGCACATCTCGACGTAGGTCGAGAAGCCGATCCCGAGCTGCTTCGCATCGCCACGTTCCCGACGCTCGGCCTGCTCGGCGCGGACCGCCTCGAGGTCGAGCAGCTCGAGCGCCCTGTCGAGCGAGGCGTTGTAGTCGCCCGAGTCGATCGTGAGGCCGGATGCGATCGTGGCCGGGAACTCGGTGATGAAGTTCCGGCGGCGCAGCTCGATCGGATCCATCCCGAGCTCGGTCGCGAGGGCGTCCATGACCCGCTCGATCGCGTAGGTCGCCTCGGGCCGCCCCGCACCTCGGTACGCGTCGGTCGGCGTCGTGTGGGTGAAGACACCCGTGCACTGGAAGCTGTACGCCGGGATGTCGTAGCAGCCGCCGTAGATCCAGGCTCCGAGCAGCGGGATCCCAGGCGTCACGAGCTGCAGGTACGCGCCCATCGCCGAGACGAGCCGGACGCGGACGGCCGTGACCGACCCTTCCGACGTCGCCGCCAGCTCGATCTCCTGGAGGACGTCGCGCCCGTGGATCGTCGACGTGAACGCCTCCGAGCGCTCCTCGATCCACTTCACCGGGAGGTGCAGCCGTCGCGCGATCGCGAGGCAGAGCGCCTCCTCGGCGTAGACGTCGAGCTTCGAGCCGAAGCCGCCGCCGACGTCCGGAGCGATCACTCGCAGCCTCGCCTCCGGAATGCCCGACGACCCCCGCGAGCGTCAGCCGCGCGATGTGCGGGATCTGCGTCGAGGTCCACAGCGTCAGCTCACCGGTACCCGGCAGCTCCTGGGCAAGGGCGCCGCGCGGCTCCATCGCCACCGGGATCAGCCGCTGCTGGCGGTACTGCCCCTTGACCGTGACGTCGGCCTCGGCGAACGCCTGGTCGACCTCGCCGGCGTCGAGCTTCCAGACGTAGCACTCGTTCGTCCCGAAGTCGTCGTGCACGAGCGGTGCGTCGGCGTCGAGCGCCTTGGCGACATCCGCGACCACCTCGAGCGGCTCGTACTCGACCTCGACGAGCTCGGCCGCGTCCTTCGCGATCGCCCGCGTCTCCGCCACGACGACTGCGACACCGTCGCCGACGTGCCGCGCCTTGTCGAACGCGAGCGGGAAGTGCGACGGCATCCTGATCTCTTCGGTGACGGGCCACGCGCAGGGCAGCGAGCCGGCCCAGTCGGCTGCGAGCTCCGCGCCGCTGAAGGCGGCGACGACGCCCTTGACCTTCCGCGCAGCGGCGAGGTCGACCTTGCCGATCCGCGCGTGCGCATACGGGCTGCGGACGACGGCGAGCCAGACCTGGCCCGGCAGGTTGATGTTGTCGATGAACTGACCGTTGCCGGTGACGAGCTTCCGGTCCTCCTTGCGCGGGACCGGCGTGCCGACGACGCGGCCGGTGGTGAGCGTCTCGGTGGTGGCCATCACGCCTCCACTCCGACGGCCGCGGCGCGCACGGCCGCGACGATGTTCTGATAGCCGGTGCAGCGGCAGAGGTTGCCTTCGAGCGCGTGCCGGATCTCGGCCTCGCTCGGCTCCGGGTTCTCCGCGAGCAGGCTCGCCGCCGCCATCACCATCCCGGGCGTGCAGTAGCCGCACTGAAGCCCGTGCTGCTCGTGGAACGCCTGCTGCAGCGGGTGGAGGTCGCCGTTCGAGGCGAGCCCCTCGATCGTGGTCAGCTCCATCCCGTCCGCCTGGACACCGAGCAGGGTGCAGGCTTTGACCGACTCCCCGTTCAGGAGCACGGTGCAGGCGCCGCACGAGGACGTGTCGCAGCCGACGTTCGTCCCGGTGAGCCCGAGACGATCGCGCAGGACGTAGACCAGGAGCTCTCGAGGCTCCAGGTCGAGCTCGTGCCGAACGCCGTTGACAGCAAGCGAGACATGCCTCATGTCAGCTCTCCTCGTCAGCGGTGCGAGTCGCCGCGAGGTTACTACCTTGCGCCCGCTAGCGCCGGGTCTTGAGCGCCCGGTCGATCTGACGCTTGGCGTCGCGATCGACGATCGTGCGCCGCTTGTCGCCCTTCTCCTTACCGCGCGCGAGCGCGACCTCGATCTTGACCCTGCCGTCCTTGAAGTAGAGACGTGTGGGGACGATCGTCTGCCCCTTCTCGCGCACCTTGCCGACGAGGTCGGAAATCTCGGCGCGCTTCAGGAGCAGCTTCCGGTCTCGGGTCGGGTCGTGGTTCGCGATGTTGCCCTGCGCGTACTCGGAGATCTCGGCGCCGACGAGCCAGACCTCGTTGTCGCGCACGTCGGCATAGGCGTGCGCCAGCGTGACGCGGCCGTCCCGCAGCGACTTCACCTCGGTGCCGACGAGTGCGATGCCGGCCTCGAAGCGCTCGAGCAGCTCGTAGTCGTACCGCGCGCGGCGGTTCTCGGCGATCAGCTTGGTTCCGGTCGGACGGGCCATCCGGGCAGTGTAGGTAGCGTCCGCCCTCGTGGACCCGGAGACCACTCTCGCCTTCGTCGCGTCGAGCTACGGCGTGCTCATGGCGGTTTCGCCGATGCTCCAGATCCGCGCGATCCTGCGCTCGCGCGACTCGACCAGCGTCTCCGCCGGCTATCAGCGTGTGCTGCTCGTCGGCTTCCTGCTCTGGCTCGCGTACGGGATCGCGAGCGACAACTGGGCGATCATCATCCCGAACATCGTCGCGGCGATCGTCTCGGTCGCGACGATCGTGATCACGCTCCGCTACCGCCCGCGGGCGTAGCAGCGCTCACAGAGCGCGAACCAGGGCGCACAGCTCTGACCGCACCTCTTGCACCGCCCCACCGAGGGATCGTTCACCTCGGCCGCGAGCTTCTCGCTGACCCGGCGCGAGGCGGTCTCCTCCAGCTCGGCCGCCTTCTCGAGCGTCACCCCGCCGACGTCCGGGTACTGAAGGGCGAACCAGCGGAGGATGCTCGCCGTCCGCGCAGCCTGCTCGGCGTCCTCCAGCGAGGCGTCGCGGAGCCGGTTCACGTCGAGCAGCCACTGCAGCAGCGGCCTCGCGGCGCGATCGCCCGCGACGGCGAGTGCGAGCGTGCCGAGCAGCTCGGCATTGTCCTCGTCCACCGGTGCGTTGACGAGCTTCCAGACCTGCTCGAGCGAAAGCCGGCGACCGCGCTCGCGCAGCCGCCGCTGCACGGCGTCGAGCCGGACGAGCAGCGGCCCGATCGACTCGACCGAGAGCCAGCCGTCGGTCGCCCACTGACGGAGCGCGGCCGTGTGCCACGCGCGCAGGGCTGCCGGCAGCTGCGCCGGGCTCTCGATCGGCAGATCCTCGAGCCGCGGCCGGATCCGAGCGGTGTCGACGACCCGGTAGCCGAGGTGGCCGCCGGGAAGCGGGACGGTCGGGTGCAGCGCCGCCTCGATCAGCTCCGGGTCGGCGTTCGCCCAGACGATCCCGGTGAGCACACCGACATGACCGCGCTCGACGAGGCCGAACCGGCCTGCGCGGCCGGCGATCTGCGCGATCTCCCACGCGTGCAGGTCGCGTCGCTCCTCCCCGTCGAACTTCTGCGACTCCGCGAAGAGGAGCGTCTCGCAGGGGAGGTTGACGCCGTGGCCGAGCACGTCGGTGGCGCAGCAGACGGTCGCCTGGCCGTTCATGAAGCGGTCGATCTCGAGCCGGCGCGACGCGAGCGGCATCGCGCCGTAGAGCACCGCGACCTTCCCCGGCTGGCGGCGGTTCAGCTCGCCGGCGAGCGCGAGCACCGCGCGCCGGCTGAACGCGACGACGACCGTGCCGGGCTGCAGGCTCTGGAACGAGACCGCCCCCGTCCAGTCGAGCGGCGCCTTGCGCTCGAAGAAGCGGATCTCGGCCTCCGGAAACGCGTTCTGCACGAGCGGGAGCGCCTCGACCGCGCCGAGCAGGAGGATGTGCCGGTACTCGCCGGCGAGCAGCAGCCGCGTCCAGGCCGAGCCGCGCTCGGCATCGTCGGCCCACTGCACCTCGTCGAGCACGAGCACCTCGCCGGAGAGCGGCGCCATCTCCGCCGTGCAGCAGATGATCGGCGCGCGCTCGTTGATCCGCTCCTCGCCGGTGACCAGGCCGACGTGGTCGGCGCCGAGCTGTGCGGCGAGGCGCCGGTGCGCCTCCTGGGCGAGCATCCGGAGCGGCGCCGCGAAGACGCCGCGGCCGGTCTCGGCGAGGAACTCGAGGGCGGCGTGCGTCTTGCCGGAGTTGGTGGGACCGACGTGGGCGACGACCGTCTCCGGCTCCGTGCGCCTCGACGGCAGGACGATCTCGGGCTCCGGCACGCGGAGATGCGCGTCGCGCTTGGCCCGGCGCTGGCCGCGGCTCGGCCGCTTCTGGCGACCGCGGTGCTCCCGGCGGGAGGCCACTGCGGGCTAGACCTGGAGGAAGCGGCGGAGGGTGATTCCGGAGCCGACGGCGCCGACCGTCAGGCCGACGAGGATGACGATCAGGGCGATGGTCGCGAACGACCAGGCCTGGACGCCGGCACCGGCGTCGAACTGGTTGGTGATCCGCTCGAGCACGACGGCCTTGCCGATCATCAGCAGGAGGACGGCGGCGACCGAGCCGAGCACGCCGCAGATCAACCCCTCGAGCATGAACGGCCCGCGCACGAACCAGTTCGTCGCCCCGACGAGCTTCATCACCTCGATCTCACGCTTCCGCGAGAAGATCGAAAGCCGAATCGTGTTCGCGATCAGGAGCGTCGAGGAGATCAGGAGCACGATCGTCGCGAGCAGGAAGGCGGTCGAGAGCACCTTTGCGACGGTGAGAACCCGGTCGGAGACGACCCCGCCGTCGTTGATCTTCTCGATCCCGGGCGGCAGCGTCGGCGCGCGCAGGTTGCGGCCGATCTCCTTCGCGTGCTCACCGTCGACCGGCGTCACCTCGAACGCGTCGGGAAGCGGGTTCCCGGGCAGGTTCTCGACGATCTCGGGCTGCAACTTCCGCATCCGCTCGAGCGCCGCCGCCTTCGGGACCCAGCGCACGTCCTTGACGAGCGGATCCGAGTCCAGCTTCATGCGGACGGCGTTGATCTGCTTGTCGGTCGCCTCGCTCTTGCAGGTCGACTCGGTGCAGAAGTAGACCTTGACGAGCAGCTTCTCCTTCTGGTGGTCGCCGAAGGCCTGCGCCCAGGAGCCGAGCGCGATGAAGAGCCCGAGCAGGAACATGCCGATCAGCACGGTCATCGTCGCCGCGATCGTGGTCGAGAGGTTGGCGCCCAGCGAGCGGACCGACTCGGAGAAGAGGAGCTTGAGCCTCATTCGCTCTCGTACCCGCCGCGGCGCTCGTCGCGCGCCAGCCGGCCGTCCTCGAGTGCGATCACGCGCCGGCGCATCTTGTCGACCATCTCGCGGTCGTGGGTGACCATCAGGATCGTCGTGCCCGCACGGTTGATTCTGTAAAGCAGCTGCATGATCCCGACGGAGGTGTCGGGGTCGAGGTTCCCGGTCGGCTCGTCGCAGATCAGAAGCGGCGGATGGTTGACGACGGCGCGCGCGATCGAGACGCGCTGCTGCTCGCCGCCCGAGAGCTCGTCCGGCAGGGAGCTCATCTTGTCGGAGAGCCCGACGAGCGAGAGCACCTCGGGCACCTTGCGGCGGATGTTCGTCGCGCTCTCGCCCTGCACCTTGAGCGCGTAGGCGACGTTCTCGGCCGCCGAGCGGTCGCGCAGGAGCTTGAAGTCCTGGAAGACGCAGCCGACGTTGCGGCGCAGCAGCGGCACCTTCGAATGCTTGAGCCGCGTCAGGTCGCGGCCGCCGACGAGGATCCGTCCCGAGCTCGGCTCGAGCTCCTTCAGGAGCAGCCGGATCATGGTCGACTTGCCGGAGCCGGAGGCGCCGACGACGAAGACGAACTCGCCCTTCTCGATCACGAACGAGACGTCGTTGAGCGCGACGACGTTCGGGTCGTAGACCTTGGTCACGCCCTCGAACACGATCATCGTCCCCGCGATCGCGGGATCGACGGGCACGCCGTTTTCCGGCACAGCTACTGGTTCCTGCACGGTTTCGCTCACGTCTGTCTGCATATCGAGGTCAGTCACCGGAATGAAGGGGAGTTCGGCCGCACGTGCGCCGCTCCGGCATCTGTGGGGCGACCCAGTCTAGCCGACAGGTCGGTTAGACGGCCTTCCCGGATGCCTTCGCGAGCAGGTACTCCCGCACGAAGCCGTCGAGGTTGCCGTCGAGCACGCCCTGGGCGTTCCCGACCTCGTAATTCGTCCGCAGGTCCTTCACGAGCTGGTAGGGCTGGAGCACATAGCTCCGGATTTGACTTCCGAAGCCGGTGTCCTGCGCGGCGCCGCGCTCGCGGGCGAGCTCGGCCTCGCGCTCCTCCTCCTGGAGCTCGACGAGGCGGGACTTGAGGATGCGCAGCGCCGTCTGCTTGTTCGACATCTGCGAGCGCTCGTTCTGGCACTGGACGACGATGCCGCTGGGCAGGTGCGTGATCCGGACGGCGGAGTCGGTCTTGTTCACGTGCTGGCCGCCGGCCCCCGAGGCGCGGTAGGTGTCGATCCGGAGGTCGCTCTCGTCGATCTCGACCGCGCTCTCGTCGGGCAGGAGCGGCGCGACGACGACCTGTGCGAACGCCGTGTGGCGGCGATGGGCGCTGTCGAACGGGCTCAGGCGGACGAGCCGGTGGACGCCGCGCTCGGCCTTGAAGAGCCCGTAGGCGTTCTCGCCCTTCGCGGTCAGCGTCGCCGACTTCAGGCCGGCTTCCTCGCCGGGGCTCGCCTCGACGAGCTCGGCCTGGAAACCGCGGCCGGCGGCCCAGCGCAGGTACATGCGCAGCAGCATCTCGGCCCAGTCCTGCGCGTCGGTGCCGCCCGCGCCGGCGTGGATCGAGACGACGGCGTCGCCGGCGTCGTACTCGCCGTTGAAGAGCGCGTCCTCCTGGAGCCGCTCGAGCTCGCGGCGGAGCGGCTGCAGCTGGTTCTCGATGTCGGCCGAGAGCTCGGGCTCGAGCTGGAGCAGCTCGGCGGCGTCGTCGTGCTCGCCCTGCAGGCGCTCGTAGCGCTCGAGCCGCTTCGACAGGCGGGCGTGCTCGGTCGAGACGGCGGTCGCGTGGGCCTGGTCGTCCCAGAACCCGGGCGCGCCCATCTCCTGCTCGAGCTCGGCGACGCGGGAGGCTACCGCGTCGGGGTCAAAGGTAATCACGAACCCAGGCGAGCTGGGCTCTGATCTCCTCGAGCTGCTGGTCGAGCGGGATGGCGGTCTCGGACACGCACGGATCGTACCGCCGGAAGGGCGGCTACAGGGCTCCGGACGAAGAGCTGGATCAGGCGCCGTGGCAGCGCTTGAACTTCTTGCCGCTCCCGCACCAGCAGGGATCGTTGCGGCCGACGTCCTTGTGCTCGTTGACGGCCGCCGTCGCCGTGCTGCCGCCGCCCTGCGAGGAGAAGGCGGTCGCGACCGATCCGCCCGTCGCGCCGACGCCGGCGGCCGCGATCGCGTCGGAGCCGGCGGCGGTCTCGTGCGCGTACTGGAGGCTCCCGTTCGGGCCGTCCGGCTCCAGCGCCGCCGACTGTCCGGCGCCGCCGTCGTCGAGCTCGACCTGGGCGTGGAAGAGCGTCAGCACGACTTCCTCGCGGATCGTGTTGCGAAGGTCGTTGAACATCGCATGGCCCTCGGCGCGGTACTCGGCCAGCGGATCCTTCTGGGCCATCGCGCGCAGGTGGATGCCGTCGCGGAGGTAGTCCATCGAGTCGAGGTGGCTGCGCCAGCGCGAGTCGACGACCTGGAGCATCACGTAGCGCTCGATCTCGCGCATCAGCTCGGAGCCGTACTGCTGCTCCTTCTCGTCGTAGGTCTCGAGCGCGTCCTCGACGAACTCCTCGATCAGCGCCTCGCGCTCGAGCTCGACCTCCTCCCGCAGCTCGTCGACCGTGATGTCGGTGCCGTAGAGCCCCTGCATCTGCTGCACGAGCGCGCCGAGATCCCAGTCCTCGTTGAACTCGGCGTCGGTCGCGTTGTAGACGTTCGTCTCGATGACCTCGCGGATCCAGTCGCGCACGTCCTCGGAGAGGTCGTCGCCCTCGAGCACGCGCCGGCGCTGCTCGTAGATGACCACGCGCTGCGTGTTCATGACGTCGTCGTACTTGAGCACGTTCTTCCGCGCGACGAAGTTCTGCTCCTCGACCTTCTTCTGGGCGTTCTCGATCTGGTTCGAGAGGATCTTCGCCTCCATCGGCTGGTCGTCCGGGAGCTTGAAGCGCTCCATGATGTTCTTGATCCGGTCGCCCGCGAACAGGCGCACGAGGTCGTCCTCGCCGGAGAGGTAGAAGCGCGTCTCGCCGGGATCGCCCTGACGGCCGGAGCGGCCGCGGAGCTGGTTGTCGATCCGGCGCGACTCGTGCCGCTCGGTCGCGAGCACGTAGAGGCCGCCGAGCTCGACGACGCCCTCGCCGAGCTTGATGTCGACGCCGCGGCCGGCCATGTTCGTCGCGATCGTGACCGCCCCGGGCTGGCCGGCGTCCATGATGATCTCGGCCTCGCGCTCGTGCTCCTTCGCGTTGAGGACGTTGTGCGGGATCCCGCGCCGCGTCAGCAGCTCGGCCAGGTGCTCGGAGGTCTCGACGGCGATCGTGCCGACGAGGACGGGCTGGCCCTCCTCGTGGCGGCCGACGATGTCGTCCATGACCGCCTTGAACTTGGATTCCTTCGTCTTGAAGATGTAGTCGTTCTCGTCCAGCCGGGTGACCGAGACGTTGGTCGGGATCTCGACCACGTGCAGGTTGTAGATCTCGACGAACTCCTTCTCCTCCGTCTTCGCGGTACCGGTCATGCCGGCGAGCTTCTCGTAGAGCCGGAAGTAGTTCTGGAGCGTGATCGTCGCGAGCGTCTGGTTCTCCTCCTGGATCCGGACGCCCTCCTTCGCCTCGACGGCCTGGTGGAGGCCCTCGCTCCAGCGGCGCCCTTCCATCAGGCGGCCGGTGAACTCGTCGACGATCTTGACCTCGCCGTCCTGGACGACGTAGTCGACGTCGCGCTGGTAGAGCGACTCAGCCTTCAGCGCCTGGATCAGGTGGTTGACGAGCTGGACGTTGCGCGGGTCGTAGAGGTTCTCGATCCCGAGCGCGCGCTCGACGGCATCGATCGTCGTCTGTGCCGGCGAGACCGTCTTGTGCTTCTCGTCGTAGAGGTAGTCGGCGCCCGAGAGCTCGGTCTCGTCCTCGCCCTTCTCGCTCTTGCGCGTCGCGGGGGCGCCGTGCAGGTCCTTGACGATGCGCGCGAAGTCGTAGTAGGTCGTCGCCGCGGTCTCCGGCTCGCCGGAGATGATCAGCGGCGTCCGCGCCTCGTCGATCAGGATCGAGTCGACCTCGTCGACGATCGCGAAGGCGTGACTGCGCTGGACGAGCCCGTCCTTCGAGACGGCCATGTTGTCGCGCAGGTAGTCGAAGCCGAACTCCGAGTTGGTGCCGTACGTGATGTCGGCCGCGTAGGCCTCCCGCCGCTCGGCGAACGGCATCATGTTCTGGATCGCGCCGACCGTCATGCCGAGGCGCTCGAAGACCGGCCGGTTCCACTCGGCGTCGCGCTTGGCCAGGTAGTCGTTCGTGGTGACGAGGTGGACGCCCGTGCCCGGCAGCGCGTTCAGGTAGAGCGCCGCGGAGGCGACGAAGGTCTTGCCCTCACCGGTCTTCATCTCGGCGATGTCGCCCTCGTGGAGGACGATCGCGCCCATCATCTGGACGTCGAACATCCGCTGCTGCGACTCGCGCCAGCGCGCCTCGCGGATGGCCGCGTAGGCGTCGAAGAGGAGATCGTCGAGCGGCTCGCCGTTCTCGAGCCGCTCGCGGAGGCGGGCGGTCGTGCCGCGCAACTCCTCGTCCGAGAGCGCCTGCAGCTCCGGCTCGAGCGTGGCGATGTACGCCGCCTGCTGCGCCAGCCGCTTCAGGCGGCGGCCTTCGCCGACGCGAAGGACCTTCTCGAGCTTCCCCAAGCCTGCAGTCGCCATCGCCACAGGGTAGCCGTTCGGCTATTTCTTCACCCCGACTTCACGGCGGACTAACAGCTCCGGAGTAGCGTCCAACGCGATGCGTCGAGTTCCTCGCCCTTGGTCTCATTCTCGCGGTCGTGCCGGCCGCCGCCGCCGCAACGGCGCGCGAGCGGCAGGTCGCGGGGCCGATCTCGAGCGTCGCCGTCGCCGGTACCGATGTGTCCTACGCGGACGAGTACAAGCACGGCTGCCATGAAGTGAGGCTCTGGAACGTCGCCACCAGGGGCGACCGCCGGCTCGCGAGTCACTGCTTCGTCAGCACGAGCACGGGCAGCGGCGTCGCAGGGGTGATCGCGACGCGAGGGCCGCGCGCTCTGGCTGACCTACACCGGCGGGAACATCCGCGAATGGTCGCTCTGGACGAAGGGCGGCCTGGCGAGGGCGAAGCGCCTCGCGTTCCTCCCGGCCGACGTGGACGGGCCGCCGCCGGTCATCCTCGGCAGCGTCTGGGAAGGGTCGCTCCCGTACGCGACCGGCCGGACGATCGTCGTCCTCGCGCCGAACGGGTCGCGGCGCTTCTCGTTCACGGCCTCGGACCCGGTCGTCTACCTGAGCGCGCACTCGCGCGGCTACGCCGCGGTGCTCGAGAACGGCAGCGTGCTGACGTTCTCGACCGCCGGCCGGCTGATCCGGGAGCGCACGTTCGCACCCGGGGCCGTCCAGGCCGCCGTGCTCGCCGCCCCGGGCCTGATCGTCAAGACGGCTGCCGGATTGGAGATTCACAGCGCTGCGCCGACGCAGAACTACCCGTTGCCGCGGAACGCCCGCTTCCTCGGCTACTCCCAGGGGCTCGTCGCGTACGGGCTCGGCCGCGAGCTGCGGCTGCGCCAGCTCAAGAACGGCCACGACACGCTCTTCCGCCGACTCGAGCCACGGTTCCACGCGCAGCTCGGGCGGCGCGGGCTCGCCTACGCGTCCGGACGGAAGCTCGGCTTCAGCGTCTGGGCGATCGTCAACGCCGCCTTCTAGACAGGCGAGACCTGGACCTCGAAGAGGTCGCCGTCGATCCGGCGCCCGACGACGAACTGGCCGTCCTCGACCAGCTCGAGCTCGTCCCCCTCGACGTCCGGGAACGAGCGCACCTGGATTCGCCTCGCGCCCACCGCCCAGACCGCGTCGCCCCGGCGGACGCCCTCGGCGTAGTAGGGCGGGTTGATCGCAGCCTCGATCGCGTCGGCAAGCGGATTCAGCGCGCCGTCGGGGACGTCCTCCTCGACCACGAGCGTGCCGTCGGGAAGCGACGTGAAGTGCACGTCGTCGCCCGGCAGCTCGGCCGCGACGGTCGCGATCGTGTCCCACTCGCGCGGGCGCGGGACTCCGTGCAGCGCCACCTCACCCAACGGCGACGGCCGGCCGAACTCATCCGGCGGAGCCGACAGGAAGCCGTCGGCGAGCCCGTGCATCAGCCCGGCGAGCCGTGACGGCGTCCGGCGGACCCGGCTCGGCCGTCTCCGTCGTCGGAGCCGATCTCCAGGTCTGCCTCCTCCGCGAGCTGCTCGTGCAGAGGCTTGTCGCGCCGGAAGAGCCCCACGCTACTGCTGCGGCTCGATCAACCCGTACGCGCCGTCGCGCCGGCGGTAGACGACGTTCTGCTGTCCCGTCTCGATGTTCACGAAGACGAAGAAGTCGTGGCCGATCAGCTCCAGCTCGACCGTGGCCTCGTCGGGCGTCAGCGGCTGCAGGTCGAACTGCTTCGACTTGACGATCATCCGCTCGAGCTGCCGGCCCGAGAACGTCGGCTCGTCGGAGCCGCTGCCGTTGGCGCGCCGGCCCGTCTCGCGGCGACTGCGCTTCTCGCGGTAGCGCTTCACCTGCCGCTCGAGCTTGTCGGCGAGCTGGTCGATCGAGGCCTCGAAGCCGGCCGAGCGCTCGCGGACGCGCATGGTCGAGCCCTTCGTCCACACGGTCGCCTCGGCGATGTGGTCGTCGGCGATCGACGGATTCGTCTCGAGCGTCAGCTCGACCTCGATCTGCGTCGGCTCCGGGAGCTGCTTCTCGATCTTGTCGAGCTTGTCCTCGGCGTACCTCCGGATCGAATCGTTGACCTCGACGTTTCGGCCTTTGACCTCGAGTCGCATCGCGTCTCCTCCATCCGGTGGTTCCCTTCAGGGTAACCCACTTGGGTCAGGAGGGCCGAGGCCTCGACTCAGCGAACGGCGCGTGCCAGCGTCACCACCTCCACTCTTCGCGCGCCGCCCTGCCGGAGCGCGGACGCCGCGGCGCCGGCGGTGGCGCCGCTCGTGTAGATGTCGTCGACCAGGCAGACTCGGGCCGGCGACGCGCGCGCCGGGACGAACGCACCGCGAACGTTCCGCCGCCGCTCCTGCAGCCCCAGCCCTCGCTGACGCTCGACCGAGCGCGAACGCCGGAGGAAGGGCGCGACCGGCAGCTCCCAGACGCGGCCGAGCTCGCGCGCGAGCGCCTCGGCCGGCCGGTGGCCCCGGCGCAGCGCCCGCTCCCCGTCGGCCGGGACGAACCCGATCGCAGCGACGGCAGGACGCGACAGCGTCTCGGCGACGATCGCGGCCGCCTCGCGGGCAAGGCGCCGCTGCCCGTGCTCCTTCCACGCCTGGACGAACCGCCGCGCCGGCTCGTCGTAGACGATCGCGGCCCGCGCGCTCGCGAACGCGATCCGCCTGCCGCTGCACTCGGCGCACCGCTTCACCGGCCAGGCGCCGGGGGAGCCGCAGCGATCGCAGAGCGGCGGCGCGAGCCGGATCAGCGCGTCGTGACAGCCGGCGCAGAACGCGGACCCGGGCACGCCGCATGCGGCGCACCGGTGCGGCAACAGGACGTCGAGGAGCACTGCCTTGACCGTACGGACGCAGCCGTCACGGGTGTGTCACGCAGTCGTGACGATTCGCTAGATCTCGAGCTCGTACTCGTCGCGCTCGGGCAGGCCGTGCGCTCGCCGGAGCATGTTGTCCGCGGCGAGCAGCTGTTCCTTGTCGCCGATGTCGAGCCAGATCCCGGCGAACGAGTAGCCGTAGACCGGCTCGCGCGAGCGGAGCCATTCGATGAAGCTGCCGGACTGGTCGGGCGCATTGCCCTCGGCGAGATAGCGCGCGACGAGCGGCAGATGCTCGCGGTGGTAGATGTACGTCGCCGTCGCGGCGAGCGTGCTTGTCGGCTCGGGCGGCTTCTCGACGAAGTCGATCACGCGGTCGTCGCCGTCGAGCTCGACGATCCCGTACTGGCTCGCGAGCCTGAGGTCGCCCACATCGCGGACGGCGACCGCGCTGGCAACGCCCTTGCCGCGCCAGAAGTCGATGTAGTCCTGCAGGTCGTAGTCGAAGAGGTTGTCGCCCGCGATCACGATCACGTCGTCGTCGACGATGCGCGGCTCGCTCGAGCGTGAAGGCGACGTCGCCGATCGCGCCGAGCCGGTCGTCGTTCGAGCGCGTCCCGTCGTCGTGGACGGTGACGTCGTCCTTTGCCAGCGCCCAGTGCTCGAAGTCACGGGCGAAGCGGCTGTTCGTGACGACGTGCACCTCCTCGATCTCCTCGGCCGCTCGGACCCGGTCGAGGATCCAGTCGACCATCGGCTTGCCGCCGACCGGCAGCAGGCACTTGGAGAGATCGTCGGTGAGGGGCTGCAGCCGCGTCGCGTAGCCGCCGGCGAGGATGATCGCCTTCATCGGAACCGGTGCTCCTTGAGCGGCTGCAGATCGTCCTCGGGACCCCACTGGTGCTGGACGCCGCGGGACTCCAGCAGCGCTTCGACGCGAAGCTCGAGCTCCTGCTGGAACGTCGGGTCGGCATCACGGACGAGCCGGAGCAGCAGCTCGGCGAGCTCGCCCTCGCTCCACCCTTGAGCGGCTTCCAGCTCGCGCAGCGGGCCGGCGAGCTGGTCGTGGTAGGGATGCCACCGGTGCTCGAGCGCGAAGAGCGTGCGCACGAGGTGGAGCGCGGACTCCGACGCCTGCATGCGCCCCCCGAGCTCGTCGCCGCGACGCCACGCCTTCAGCGAGCGGACCAGGCAGTTCAGATAGTGCGTCGTAGTGCTCGTCGAGTTGCGCGTGTGCGTGCTCGCCCGCGCGGCTGAGGGTGGTCTCGACGAGCGCAGCCAGCGGGCCGCGGTCGACGAGGACGCGGCCGGTGACGAGCATGCCGTACCCGCCAATCGGGGCGCTCCGCCAGGTCCGACAGCCGCTCGGGCGACGAGTAGAAGATGTCGGCCGCCAACCCATCGGCGCCCGTCCGCTTCTCGCGGAGCGCCGCGCAGGACGGATACGCCTCGTCGGTGACGACGCGCATCAGGTCGAAGTCCGAGCCCTCGCCGATCCGTTCCGGCCGCCCGCGACCCGTGCAGGATCAGGCCGACGGAAGCCGGATCGGTCTCGACTTCCCGCGTGATCTCGTCGATGACGCTCATCGCGGCAGCGACTCCCCGTACGGCGGCCGGTGCACGCCGTCCTCCGTCACGATCGCCGCGATCAGCTCTGCCGGAGTGACGTCGAAGGCGGGGTTGTGGGCTTCGAAGCGGCTGGTGATCTCGGCGCCGTCGCGCTCCTCGATCGGGATCCCCGCTCCGGTCGCCGTCGCAAGATCGATCGTCGAGGTCGGCGCGACGACATAGAGCGGGATCCGGTGATGGGCAGCGGCCACGGCGAGACCATACGTCCCGATCTTGTTCGCGGAGTCGCCGTTGGCGGCGATCCGGTCGGCTCCGGTGACGATGCAGTCGACCTCGCCGCGGCTCATCAGATGCGCGGCCGCCGAGTCGGCGATCACGGCGTGCGGAACACCGAGCGCTTCGAGCTCCCAGGCCGTCAACCTCGCCCCCTGGAGCAGCGGCCGCGTCTCGTCGACCCACACATGCGCCAACAGGCCCTCCTCCCACGCCGCACGCAGCGCCCCGACGGCCGAGCCGTAGCCGCCCGTCGCGAGCCCGCCGGCGTTGCAGTGCGTCAACGCCTTCGTGCCCGGCCCGAACAGGACGGCTGCATGCGCTCCCATGCGCTTGCAGCGATCGACCTCGGCCTCGTGCAGGGCGCGAGCCCGCTCGGCGGACGGGTCGTCCCGCATCTGCTCGAGCGCCCAGACGAGATTGACGGCCGTCGGCCGCGACTCGGCCAGGACTCGGTACGCCGCGTCCAGGTCCTCCCCACGCTCCGCCGCGAGCGCGTACCCGTACGCCGCGGCGACGCCGATCGCCGGAGCGCCGCGCACGGCGAGCGTCCGGATCGCGTCGGCCACCTCGGCGGCGGACTCGCAGCGGAGCTCGACTTCCTCGTCCGGAAGCCGGCGCTGGTCGAGCAGGACGACCGCACCGGCTTCCAGACGAACGATCTCCTCGGGGCTTAGGTTCCTTCGTCCCACGAGGCCAGGTACTTCGCCTGCTCCTCGGTCAGCTGGTCGATCTCGACGCCCATCGTCGCGAGCTTCAGGCGCGCGATCTCGTTGTCGATCTCCTCCGGCACCACGTAGACCTTCTTCTCGAGCGACGTCGCGTTCTGGACGACGTACTCGGCGGAGAGGGCCTGGTTGGCGAAGGACATGTCCATCACCTGGGCCGGATGCCCCTCGGCAGCGGCGAGGTTGACGAGGCGGCCGTCCGCGATCAGGTAGATCCGGCGGCCGTCCGCCAGCGTGAACTCCTCGACGAACTCACGCGCCTGCCGGGTCTCGCTGGCGAGCGCGCGCAGCGCCGGCAGCTCGATCTCGACGTTGAAGTGGCCCGTGTTGGCGAGGAGCGCACCGTCCTTCATCTGCTCCATGTGGCTCTTCGCGACAACGGACTTGTCGCCCGTCGCGGTGATGAAGATGTCGCCGACCTTGGCGGCCTCCTCCATCGGCATCACGAGGAAGCCGTCCATGACCGCCTCGATCGCCTTCATCGGGTCGACCTCGGTGACGATCACGTTCGAGCCCATCCCCTTCGCCCGCATCGCGACGCCGCGTCCGCACCAGCCGTAGCCGGCGACGACGAGCGTGCGCCCGGCGAGGAGGACGTTCGTGGCGCGGATGATGCCGTCGAGCGTCGACTGGCCGGTGCCGTAGCGGTTGTCGAAGAGATGCTTGGTCTTCGCCTCGTTGACCGCGACGACCGGGAACGCGAGCTTGCCGTCCCGCTCGAGTGCCTTCAGGCGGATGACGCCGGTGGTGGTCTCCTCCGTGCCCGCGATCACGTCGCCGAGCTGCTCCCGGCGGGCGGTGTGGAGGACGCCGATCACGTCGGCGCCGTCGTCCATCGTGATGTGGGGCTTGTGGTCGACCGCGGCCTCGATGTGCTGGTAGTACGAGTCGTTGTCCTCGCCCTTGATCGCGAAGGTCGAGATCCCGTACTCGTCGACGAGCGCGGCAGCGACGTCGTCCTGCGTCGAGAGCGGGTTGGACGCGCAGATGACGACGTCGGCGCCGCCCGCCTGGAGCGTGCGCATCAGGTTCGCCGTCTCGGTCGTCACATGCAGGCAGGCCGAGATCCGGTAGCCCGACAGGGGCTGCTCGGTCTCGAACCGCTCGCGGATCGCGGCCAGCACCGGCATCTGCCGGTCGGCCCACTCGATCCTGCGGACGCCGTCGGAGGCGAGCGCAAGATCCTTTACGTCATATCGCTTGGTCGTAGCCATGTGTTCCCTTCGCTAGGCGGCCGAGATCAGCCGCTCGTGCTTTCGCTGTTCCCACTCGACCCAGTCCGCGCCCGGACCGGCGGAGCGCATCCAATCGTCGAGGGCCGTGCGGAGCTCGGGCTCGCGGCGGAGGCGCGCCGCAAAGGCGACCTCGTCCAGCTCGAGCCCGAACTGCTCCCGCAGCAGCTTCAGCTGCCGAAGCTGGAGAAGCTCGTCGGTCCCGTAGATCCGGTACCCGGCCGCCGTGCGCGCCGGGACGACCAGACCGACGGTCTCCAGATAGCGGAGCATCCGCGCCGACCAGCCCGTCCGGGCGGCGGCGTCGGCGATCGTCAGAGCCTCCATCGGCGCAACCTTACCATGCTGTTGTGAAGGTTGCGACTTCGAGCTCTAGGGCGCCGACGTCCCCTCGCGGCCGTACAGATCCTCGAGCCTGACGACGTCGTCCAGGTGCGGCGTCGACACCTCGAGGATGGTCGTGTCCTCGATCGCGGTGATCCGGTGGACCGTGCCGGGCTTGTAGTGGAACGCGGCGCCGGCCGAGATCACTTCCTCGTTCAGGACCGCCTGCCCCACCTCGCCGAGCTCGAGCTTCGCGCGCCCCGACTGGACGAGCCACGACTCGTCCTTCTCGTTGTGGAACTGCAGGCTCAGCGCCGCGCCGGCCTTCACGAACAGGACCTTGCCGCAGTACACGTCCGTCAGCGCCCAGATCAGCTCGTAGCCCCAGGGCTTCTCGACCTTGCGCACGCCGAACGTCCAGCGGTCGAGCGAGTCGAGGTTCGGTGAGTCGATGCTCACGAGAACGACACCGTCCCCGCCGCGATCGTCACGTTCGCTGCAACCCGCATCCCGTGGTCGAGCATATTCCTGTCGCCGACCTGGGCGCCAGGGCCGATCACGGAGAGCCCACGCACCTCGCACTCCTCCCCCAGCTCGGCGTGCTCGCCGACGATCGAGCCGGAGATGTGCGTCCGCGGGCCGATGACCGCACCGGCCCCGATCACCGACGACTCGACCGACGCCCCCTCTCCGATCACGGCGTTCGCGCCGATCACGGCGAGGCTGCCGATCCGCGCGCCCGCGCCGATCCTGGCGCCTGCGCCGACGAACACCGGCGGCACGAGCCGAGCGCCTGCCGTCTCGGCCCCGTCCGCCACGAGCGTGTACTCGGGCCCGAGCCGGTCGCCGAGCTCGGTGACGAAGTTCCGCTCGAGCACGTCACGGTGCGCCTGGAGATAGGCGTCGGGAGTCCCGATGTCGAGCCAGTAGCCTGCCAGCGCGACGCCGTACACGCCCTGCTCCTCGACGAGCTGCGGGAAGACCTCGCGCTCGATCGAGACGGGGCGGCCGGGCGGGATCAGCTCGAGCACGTCCGGCTCGAGCACGTACATGCCCGCGTTGATCAGGTTCGTGTCGATCTCCTCGGGTCTCGGCTTCTCGAGGAAGCTCAGCACGCGCCCGTCGTCGCTGTGCACGCGGACGAGCCCGTAGCGGCTCGGGTCCTCCACGGGCGTGAGCAGGATCGTCGCGCGGCACTTCCGCTCGCGATGGAAGTCCACGAGCGCGCCGAGGTCGGTCTCGCGCAGCGAGTCGCCGTTGAGCGCGAAGAACGGCTCGTCGATCCCTTCGGCGGCGAAGCGGATCGCGCCGCCGGTGCCGAGCGGCTCCTGCTCGATCTTGTACTCGAGCCGGAGGTCGCCGTACCGGTCGCCGAAGTACTCCTGGATCTGGGTCGGCAGGTAGCCGCACGAGATGATCGCCCTGGTCACCCCGAAGCGGCGCAGATGCTCGAAGGTGTAGGCCAGCTGGGGCCGGTCGACGAGCGGCAGCATGTCCTTCCGGGTGCGGTCGGTCAGGGGCCGCAAGCGCGTGCCCAGGCCGCCGACGAGGATGACCGCAGGCAGGCTCACGCGGAGGGACGGCCGATGCTCTCGTAGACCCAGCCGGACTCGCGCATCCGCGCCGGGTCGAGCATGTTGCGGCCGTCGACGAAGACCGGCTGCGCCGAGCCGGCTGTGGCGCGTGCCTCCGCCCAGTCGACCTCGGCGAGCTCGGGCCATTCGGTCACGAGCACGACGGCGTCGGCGCCGGCGAGCTGCAGCGGCGGCCGTGTCGACCTGTTCGACACCCGGGAGGCCGTTGATCTTCGCGATCGGGTCCCACGCGCGGACGTGCGCGCCCTCGGCCACGAGCCGGCCCGCGAGCACGAGGCTGGGCGCCTCGCGGATGTCGTCCGTGTTCGGCTTGAAGGCGACGCCGAGCAGCGCAACCGTCTTGCCACGGAGGTTGCCGAGGTGCTGCTGCAGCTTCCCGATCACCCGTCGCTTCTGCAGCTCGTTGACCTCGATCACCGCGTTCGAGAAGCTGGAAGTGGTAGCCCGAGTTGGCCGCCAGCTGCTTCAGCGCCAGCGAGTCCTTCGGGAAGCAGCTGCCGCCGTAGCCGATCCCGGCGCGCAGGAAGCTCGAGCCGATCCGCCGGTCGAGCCCGACGCCCTCGGCGACGCGGACGACGTCGGCGCCGGTCGCCTCGCAGACGTTCGCGATCTCGTTGATGAAGCTGATCCGCGTCATCAGCGCCGCGTTCGCCGCCAGCTTGATCATCTCGGCCGAGGCGACGTCGCAGTGGACGACGGGCGCGTCGATGCCGGCGTGGAGCTGCTCGACGGCCTCGCCGTCGGCTTCGTCGAACGCGCCGATCACGATCCGATCCGGATGCTGGAAGTCGCGCACCGCCGTGCCCTCAGCCGTGAACTCGGGGTTGGAGGCGTAGCCGACGTTCTCGAGGCCGCGCGCGTCGAGCCGGTGGCGGACGTTCTCGCCGGTACCGACGGGGACGGTGCTCTTCATCACCATCACGGCGCGGCGATCGAGCCCGCCGAGCTCGTCGACGACCGTCCAGACGGCGGAGAGATCGGCGTCGCCCGAGTAGGTGGGCGGCGTCCCGACGGCGACGTAGAGGAAGTCGGCGTCCTGCCACCGCCTCCGCGACGTCGAGCGTGTAGGTGAGCCGCTCGGCGTTGTTGCGCAGCAGCTCCTCGAGCCCCGGCTCGTAGATCGGCACCTCGCCGGCGCGCAGCTGCTCGATCCGGCTCGGGGACGACGTCGCGGATGACGACGTCGTGGCCGAGGTCGGCGAAGCACGCACCGGTGACGAGGCCGACGTAGCCGGCGCCGAAGACAGCCACTCTGCTCACGGCCGGTGAACCTACCTACTTGATCTTGTCGACTGGCCTGAGACCCTTCGCGATCGCGAGCATGGTCTCGTTCGAGAGCGAGTCGAGGAGCGTGTTCACGACCCAGTAGCTGGCGCCGCCCTGGCGGAGCACGACCATGTGCAGCTTCGGGCCGGTGTAGTGGAGCTCGTAGGTGCGGCCGCCGATCGAGCGGACGAAGTTGCGCTCGGACAGCGCCGGCGCGTCCTCCCAGTCGGTCATCTGCACGCCCCAGTACTCGTTCGTGCCGGTGCCGAGCTTGTACGTCAGCCGGACCGTCTTGTGCTTCCGGTCCGGGTCGATCCGGTACATGCGCACGGGCTTCTCGCGGTCGATCCACGACGTCTTCTCGATCACCGTCGGCACCATCAGCTTGAACGGGACCTTCGACTGCCGCTCGCGCAGGTAGGCGAGGGACGCCTCGGCGCCGGGCTCGACGTTGGCGGGCTGCTTCTGGGGCGTCTTGTCGACCGGCGCCTCGGCGAGCGTGCCGTGGAAGGTCTGGCCGACGATCACGGTCAGCATCGCGCCGTTCGCGAGGGCGCCGACCTTGGCGTTGAGCGGCACGACGTCGTCGGTGCCGAACAGCGTCGCGACCTTCTTCGCCGCTGCCGCCGCGCCTGCCTGCGCCTTGTCGTAGTGGATCCGCGTCTTGAAGTAATCCCAGTTCGGCGCGTTCGCGTTCTTGCCGTCCGGCGGATAGATCATCTGGTAGGCGCGCTGCGAGAGCAGGTAGCTGGCGGTGCCGGCCGAGCCGGTGACGCCGTTCCCGTTCAGCACCGTGATCGTCGTCTCGCGCGGCGCCGGCGCCTTCTTCGCCGAGGGCTTCGGCTTCTCGTTCAGCGCCACCTGCGTCGCCTTCTGCGGTGACTCGACGTCCGGATGCGAGAACTCCTGCACCGCCTTCTGGATGTTCGCCTCGGGACGGTCGATGTCGAAGCCCGACCGCTCCTCGATCCCCTCGAGCTTCGACTGGAAGAAGTGGCCCGGCGGCAGCGAGTACGCGAAGAGGGCGTACTCGAGCACGGTCTTGCCGTCGAGCTCCGAGTTGCCGCCGACGCCGACCTCGACGTTCTTCGTGATCGTCTTGATCACCTTGGGCAGGTCGAACGGCCCCGTGTTGGCCTTGATCTGGTCCTTGAACGCGCGCACGAACAGCTGCTGGCGCGCGACGCGGTAGAGGTCGGAGTCCGTGTGCCGGTAGCGGACGAAGTCGAGCGCCTGGTAGCCGCCGAGCTTCTGGTAGCCGGGGAAGAGGTTGATCGTGGCGAAGCCGAAGTCGCCGCCGCGGTCGTTGAAGTAGCGCCGGTCGACGTCGATCCAGATGCCCCCGACCGCGTCGACGAGCTGGCGGAAGCCGCGGAAGTTGACCGTGATCAGGTAGTTGACGGGCACGCCGGTCAGCTTGCGGACGGTCTCGAGCGTGCCCTTCGTGCCGCACGTCGCGTAGGCGTTGTTGATCCGCGCGCCGAACGGCGGCCTGCCCGGGCAGTGGATCTGCGACGAAGAGGTCGCGCGGGAACGACATCATCGAGATCGACTTCGTCTCGGGATCGGCGCGCACGAGCATGATCGTGTCGGAGCGCGACGTGCGTCCCCTTGCCCTCGCCGGCGCGCTTGTCGTAGCCGATCACGAGCGCCGTCGCGGGCTGGCCGGGCAGCGCGACGTCGAGCCGCTTCGCCGCGACCTTGACTTCGGGCGTCGAGGCGACGACCTCGGCGACGCTCTGGTGGAACCAGAGGTACGCACCGCCGGCCGCGGAGCCGATCAGGACGAGGAGGAGCGACGCCGGCCCAGGCCAGTGCCGTGCGGACGAACGCCCAGCGCGAGCGCGGCGGCGGCTCCGGCTGGCGGTAGATCGTGATCGGCGAGAGCGCGCCGGGCGGCAGAACGGCCCGGCCGTTGCCGTTGACGCCCGCTCCGCGGCCGATTCCTCTCTTTAGGGTGGTCCGCATAGGGAAAGCGGGCTCTCAGCGCCCGCGACGGCCCCCAGGATAGCCGAGCCTTAGGTCGTCGCCGCCCTGACGGAAGCGAGCGCCTCGGCGAAGAATGCGTTCTCGTCCGGCGTCCCGACCGTGATCCGCAGCGCCCCCGGAGCGCCGAACGCGCCCATCGGGCGGACGATCGCGCCCTGGCGGAGCAGCGCGTCGAAGAGTGCCGGCGCGTCCTCGCCGACCTCGACGAAGAGGAAGTTCCCGACCGCAGGCCCCGCGGGCTCGAGCCCGTGCTCCCGCAGCGTTCGCTCGAGCGTGGCGCGCCCCTCGGCGGTCAGCCGGCGCCTCTCGGCCAGCTCGGCGGCCCCGTCGATGCTGGCGAGCGCGGCGACCTGCGCCTGCGTGCCGACGTCGAATGCGCGCCGGGTCTTGCCGATCGCCTGGATCACGTCCGCCGGGCCGACGCCGTAGCCGACGCGCAGGCCGGCGAGCCCGTAGATCTTCGAGAACGTGCGCAGCACGAGCACCCGGTGGCCGCGGGCGAGGTACTCCGCGACGCCGTCGGGATAGTCGGGCCGGTCGATGTACTCGAAGTAGGCCTGGTCGAGAACGGTGAGGACGTGCTCGGGGACGCGCTCGAAGTAGGAGTCGAGCTCTTCGCGGGTCGTCATCGTGCTCGTGGGGTTGTTCGGCGTCGCGACGTAGACCAGCTTCGTCTTCGGCCCGATCGCGTCGAGCAGCGCGTCCAGGTCGTAGTGGTCGTCGACGAGAGGCACCTTCCGCGGCACGGCGCCGACCTTCAGCGCATCGAGCACGTAGCTGATGAACGAGGGCCAGGCCGTGACGACCTCGTCGCCGGGATCGAGCGCTGCGAGCGACAGGTGGCCGATGATCGCGTCGGCGCCGGCGCCCGTGATCACGTTGGCCGGCTCGACGTCATGGCGCGCGGCGATCGCGTTGCGGAGGTGGAAGGCGCCGCCGTCCGGGTAGCGGTTGAGCGAGCCGGCGCTGCGCTCGAGCGCCTCGAGCGCCGCCGGGAACGGGCCCCACGGGCCTTCGTTCGACGCGAGCTTGACGACCCGGGCGAGCCCGAGCTCGCGCTGGACTTCTTCCTCCGGCTTCCCCGGCTCGTACGGAACGAGGCCGTCGATGGCGGCCCGGAAGAGGCTCATCGCGAGGCTACTCCTCCGCAGCCGGGGGCAACTCGGCGTCGCCTGAGCTCTTGCGCCAGAACCAGAGGACGCCGACGACGGCCGCGACGCCGGCGGCGATCGCGCCCTTGTTCGGCCGCTTCGAGCCTTCGACCGTGCCCGGCACGGCCTGGCGTGCCTTGTGCTTCACCACGGTCTTGGCGCCGACCCACGTGAGCCAGCCGAGAACCGCGTAGCGCTTGTTGAAGATGCTCATCGCGAGAGGCTAACACCGCGCGCCCGTGGCCGAATCGGCCACGTCCGAGGGACTGTCCCTGGGACATGTCCACAACGGACGCCGGTCTCATCGCTGAGTCGGGAGCGAAGCGACCCTTCAGGGGTTTGCGCGACTCGGGATCCGCTCCCGCGGATCCCGAGTCATGCGACGGCCAAAAAAGCGAGCCGCCCCCTCTGCGGCAAGGGGGCGGCTCTGGGAGAAAAGGCGGGGCCGGCGGGCGGCACGGCCCCTATGTTGGGACGAGGGCACGTCCTTGGCTATAGAAGATGCCGCCCTTGCGGAAACCTTGCGCGACTTTGAAAACTTTTGTTGCTAGGTCTGCGCGGGCGCCCGTTTCTTGTTCGGAAGGTGGATCGCCCGCCCGAGCGCGACGAGCCCGGCCTCCTTGATCGCCTCCGAGAGCGTCGGGTGAGCGCACATGCCGTCGGCGACCGTCTCGACCGTCGCCTCGGCGTCGAGCGCCACCGTCCCGGCCTCGATCAGGTCGGTCACGTGCGGCCCGACCATGATCAGGCCGAGCAGCTCGCCGTACTTCGTCTCGTGGATCGACTTGACCCAGCCGACCGTCTCCGCCTGCATCACGGCACGGGCGTTCGCGACCCAGGGGAACGTGCCGACGGCGATGTCGTCGCCGTGCCGCTCGCGCGCCTGCGCCTCGGTGAGGCCGACGCCCGCGATCTCCGGATCGGTGTAGATCGGCCGCGGCACCGCCGGGTCGCCGATCGTCGCCTCGTGGCCGCACGCGTTCTCGGCCGCGACCTCGCCCTCGCGGAACGCGGTGTGCGCGAGCTGCCAGTAGCCGGCGCAGTCGCCGACGGCGTAGATGTGCGGGACCGTCGTGCGCCGGTGCTCGTCGGTCGCGATCCCGGCGCGCCGGTCGAGCTGGACGCCGATCTCCTCGAGCCCGAGCCCTTCGACGAGCGGGCCCGCGGCCGATCGAGACGAGCATCAGGTCGGTCTCGACGGACTCGCCGTCGCCGAAGTGGACGCGCAGCTGGTGGCCCTGGTCCTCGACGCCGTTGCACTGCTTGCCGAGCTGGAGCGCGATCCCGCGCTTGCCGAAGGCCTTCGCGAGCTCCTTCGCCGCGTCGGCGTCCTCCTGCGGGATCAGCGTGTCGAGCATCTCGACGATCGTCACCTCGGTGCCGAAGCGCTGGAAGATCGACGCGAACTCGCAGCCGATGATGCCGCCGCCGAGCACGACGAGCCGGCGCGGCACCTCGGTCTGCGCGAGCAGGCCGGTGGAGTCGATACAGCGGGGCGAGTCGATCCCGTCGATCGGCGGGCGCAGCGGGAACGACCCGGTCGCGACGATCGCGCTCTTGAAGTTGACGTCCTCCCCGCCCTCGACCGAGATCGTGTTCGGCCCGCTGAAGCGGCCGCGTCCCTTGGCCCACTCGACGCCGTTTGCCTTGAAGAGCCCGGCGACGCCGCCGGTCATCTGCTTGACCACGCCGTTCTTCCACTCGACCGCCTGACCGAAGTTCAGCTGCGGCTGGCTGACCTCGACTCCGAACTTGGCGAACGTCTCGCCCGCCTGGTGCATCGCATGCGCGGTCTGCACCCAGGCCTTGGTCGGGATGCAACCCACCCGCAGGCAAGTGCCGCCGAGCTCGGGCTCCTGCTCGACGCAGACGACCTTCGCGCCCAGCTGGGCTGCGCGGATCGCTGCCGTGTACCCGCCGGGGCCTCCGCCCAGGACGGCGACGTCACATTCCATCTCTCAACCTTTCCGTCGAAGTCTGGTCCGATGCTAGCGATGAGTTTCCCGCCGGGGCGCGGTCGTAGGATCACCCACCGAGACGAGAGGAGCCTCCGATGAGGAAGTTGATCGAATCGACCTTCATGTCGCTGGACGGCGCCATCGACAACCCCCAGAACTGGAGCCCGCCCTACTGGGACGACGAGCACGCGGCCTACGGCGCAGAAGCTGATGTCGAGCGCGGACGAGCTGCTGCTCGGCCGGAAGACGTACGAGGGGTTCGCCGAGGCGTGGCCGCAGCGGTCGGGCGACCCGTTCACGGACAAGATCAACGCGATGCCGAAGCACGTGGCCACGCGGACGCTGACCAATCTGACCTGGAACGCGCAGCCGCTCCAGGGGGACGCGGTCGAGGCAGTCGCGGAGCTGAAGCAACGGGACGGCGGGGACCTGCTCAAGTACGGCACCGGCGAGCTCACGCGGACGCTGCTCGAGAACGGTCTGCTCGACGAGCTGCACGTCTGGATCTTCCCCGTGCTCGTCGGCGGGGGCCAGCGCCTGATCGACGGGATCGACGTCACGCACCTCGAGCGCGTCGAGACGACGCCCTTCCAGAGCGGCATCGTCGTCAACGTCTACGCACCGAAGAGCTAGGCGAGCGACGCGACCATCGTCCACGCCTCGGCGCCCTCGTCGACGACCGCGAAGCCGTGGCGCTCGTAGAGCTTCCGGGCCGGGTTGCCGGGCTCGACGCTGAGGCTGAGGCGCTCGTAGCCGGCGTCCCGCGCCTTCGCGATCAGCTCCTGCAGGAGCTCGTCGCCGACTCCGTGGCCGCGCTTCGACGGGACGACCGCGATCGCGAGCTCCGGCGTCCGGTCGTCGACGAAGCCGTAGCCGGGCTCCTCGAGCGTGAAGACGCGGTACCACGCCGCCCCGACGGGGAACCCGTTCTCGAGCGCGATCACGGCGGTGTCTCCCGGCCTTCCCCACCCGCGCACGTAGCGCGAGACCAGCGAGCCCGGGACGCGCTCGCGCCAGTAATAGGCGTGGTGGAGCATGTCGCGCAGGAAGCGGACGTCCTGGGCTCCCCCTCTCCGCAGCACGACGCCCATCAGTTCAGTGACTGCGCCAGCTGGACGCGGTTGCCGTCGGGGTCGAAGACGTCCACCAGCCGGATCTGCCCGTGTAGCTCGAAGACGACACCGACCTCGACGCCCGCTGCGCGCAGCCGCTCGGCGTCGGCCTTCACGTCCGCGACGTCGACGTGGGCGACGCCGCTCGACTCGCTCGGCTCGCCCACGGCGACCGCGATCTCCATGCCGCCGTGCTGGAGTCGCGACCAGCCGTCTTCGAAGTCGACGAAGACCTCCTCGAAGCCGAGCACGTCGCGGTAGAAGGCGCGGCCTGCGTCGAGGTCGCGGACGCGGTACCACACTGTTGCCATCACAGTGAACCTACAACGCGAGCGCCGGCTCTTCGAGCAACTCCTTGACCGTGCGCAGGAACCCGGCGCCGTCCGCACCGTCGATCGCCCGGTGGTCGCACGTGATCGTCATGCTCATCAGCGGGCGCACCTCCACCTGGCCGCCGACGACGACGGGCTTCTCCTCGGTCGCGCCGACGGCGAGGATCGCCGCCTGCGGCGGATTCAGCACCGCGACGAACTGCTCGATCCCGAACATGCCGAGGTTCGAGATCGTGAACGTCCCGTCCGCGAGGTCGTCGCGCTGGAGCTTGCCGTCGCGGGCGCGGCCGACGAGGGCCGCTCGGTCGGCGGCGATCTCCTGGATCGTCTTCCGGTCGGCGTCGCGGATCACGGGGACGACGAGCCCGTTCGGCGCGGCGACCGCGATGCCGACGTGCGCGTACGGGAAGCGCAGGATCTTGTCGCCCGTGAAGTGGGCGTTCACAGCCGGGTGGCGCAGCAGCGCGGCCGCGGCCACCTTCGTCAGCAGGTCGCTGACGGTCGGCTTCGTCTCGCCCTCGCGCAGGCGCCCGACGAGCCGCTCGCGCAGCTCGAGCGACCGGGTCATGTCGACCGAGACCGTCAGCTGGAAGACCGGCGCCTGCCAGGCCTCGGTCAAGCGGCGCGCGATCGTCTTGCGCGTCGAGGTCAGCTCGATCTCCTCGACCTCGCCGGAAGGAGCGGCGACTGCTGCCGGAGCGGCCTTCGGCGCGGCGACGGCGCCGCGCTCGACGTCCTCGGCGACGATCCGGCCCTCGGGGCCGCTGCCGCTCAGGGTCGCGATGTCGATCCCCTTCTCGCGCGCGAGCCTGCGCGCGAGCGGTGAAGCCTTGACGCGGCCGTCGGGGCGCACTGGAGCGTCGGCGACGGCGGCAGTCGCGGCCTCTGCGGTCGCGGCGGCAGCCTCCTGGCCGCGCGCACGCTGGTCGTCCATGCCGGGAGCCGAGCTGCCCTCGGTCTGCGGCTCGTCCTCCTCCTCGACCGCCGCCTCGTCCGATTCGGCCTCTGCGGCCGGCGCGGCGCCGTTCCCGGACGGGACGTCCTCGCCCTCGCTGCCGATGAAGGCGATCGTCCGGCCGACCTCGACCTCGCCCGAGTCGACGACGATCTTCAGCAGCACGCCGTCGGCCTCGGCCTCGACCTCCTGCGTCACCTTGTCCGTGTCGAGCTCGTAGAGCGGCTCGCGCTTCTTGACCGGCTCGCCCTCGCCCTTGAGCCACTTGACGATCGTGCCGGACTCCATCCCCTGGCCCAGCCGCGGGAGCTTGACCTCGGTCGCCATGCCCTAGCTCCGAGCCACCGTTCGCTTCACGGCCTCGAGCACGTCGGCGGCGTGCGGGACGACCCACTGCTCCATCGCCGGGGCGAACGCCAGCGGCGCGAACTTCGCCCCCACGCGCTCGATCGGCGCGTCGAGGTAGTCGAAGGCGCCCTGCTGGATCACGGCCGCGAGCTCGGCGCCGAAGCCGCCGCGGGTGACGGCCTCGTGCGCCGTGACCGCGCGCGTCGTCTTCTTCACCGAGGCGATGATCGTCTCCTCGTCGAGCGGCAGCAGCGTCCTCGGGTCGATCACCTCGACCGAGATCCCCTCCTTGGCGGCCTCCTCCGCCGCCTGCAGCGCCTCGGGCACCATCCGCCCGATCGCGATCACGGTCACGTCGGAGCCCTCGCGCATCACGCGCGCCTTCCCGAGCGGGATCGGCTCGATCTCGTCGGGGACGGGGCCCTTGAGGGGATAGAGCAGCCGGTGCTCGAAGAAGATGACCGTGTTGTCGTCGTAGATCGAGCTCCAGAGCAGGCCGCGCACGTCCTCGGGCGTCGAGGGGAAGACGACCTTGAGGCCGGGCACGTGCACGAACCACGACTCGAGCTGCTGCGCGTGCTGCGCGCCGGGGCTCCAGCCCGCGCCGCCCTGCGTTCGGATCGTCAGCGGCACCTTCAGCTGGCCGCCGCTCATCGTCCGGTGCTTGGCGGCCTGGTTGACGAGCTGCTCCATCGAGAGCGTCAGGAAGTCCTGGTACATGATCTCGACGACCGGGCGCATGCCCTGCATCGCGGCGCCGATGCCGGTGCCGACGATCGCGATCTCGGAGATCGGCGTGTTGCGGACGCGCTCCGGCCCGAACTCGGCCAGCATCCCCTGGGTGACGCCCATCGAGCCGCCCATCTCGGCGATGTCCTCGCCCATGATGAAGACGTCGTCGTCGGAGCGCATCGCGCTCGAGAGCGCGTCCCGGACCGCCTCGCGATAGGTCAGCTCAGGCATAGACGTACTTGAGCGCGTCTTCCGGCTTCGGGTCGGTGCCCGCCTTGGCGAACTCGACCGAGCCCTCGACGATCGCCTCGATCTCGGTGTCGAGCGCCTCGAACTCGTCGTCGCCGATCCCGAGGCGCGCGCGCAGGAGCTCGATCGGATCCTTCGTCTCGCGCAGCTCCTCCAGCTCGCTCTTCTCCCGGTAGACCTGCGGGTCGCCGATGTAGTGGCCGACCAGCCGGTAGGTGCGGACGTTGAGGAAGACCGGGCCCTGACCGGAGACGGCGTGCTGGCGCGCCTTCCGCGTCGCCTCGTAGACGTCCTCGACGTTCTGGCCGTCGACGTCGATCGAGCGCATGCCGAACGCGACCGCCCGCTGCGCGAAGTCCTCGATCGGCGCGTGCTGGCTCATCGGCGTCGACTCCGCCCATGCGTTCATCTCGAGCACGAAGAGCGCCGGCACCTTCCAGAGCTGGGCGAGGTTGAGCGACTCGTGGAACGTGCCCGTGTTGGTGGCGCCGTCGCCGAAGAACGCGACGGCGACGCGCGGCTGCTTGCGGAACTGGAACGCGAGCGCGGCGCCGGTGATCGCCGGCAGGCCGCCGCCGACGACGGCGTTCGCGCCGAGATTGCCCTTCGCGAGGTCGTAGAGGTGCATCGAGCCGCCGTAGCCGCCCGAGCAGCCCTCCTGCTTGCCGTACAGCTCGGCCATCACGGCGTTGACGTGCGTGCCCTTGGCGATCGTGTGCCCGTGCGCGCGGTGCGTCGAGGCGATCACGTCGTCCGGCTCGAGCGCCGCCATCACGCCCGAGGCGACCGCCTCCTGGCCGATCGCGACGTGCAGGAAGCCCGGCAGCTCGCCCGCGCGGAAGCGCTCCTCGACCTTCTCCTCGAAGCGCCGGATCAGCAGCATCTCGCGGAAGAGCTCGCGCAGACGCTCGTCCGAAAGCGCGCTCCGATCGGCGCGCGCCCCCTCGGGCTTGTCCTCGACCTTCGCCATCGGCCCTCATTATGCTGACCCCCGCATGGGACTCGTCGAGCAATGGCGTCAGATCAGGTCCGAACTTCCCGAGGACTGGGGCGAGGCGAAGCTGAACGTGACGGCCGCGAAGCCGGAACAGCGCTCGCGGGCGGCCGCGCTGCTCGGCCCCGCGAGCCCGGGACGGCTCGGCGACGACCTGCGCGTCTCCGTGCACCGGGCCGGCGGCGGCATCGGCCCCGACCAGGCGGAGAAGCTCTTTCGCAAGCTCGACGACGAGCGGATCCGCGCAACCCTGTCGCTCGTCGAGGTCGACGAGCGGGTGGAGCGCGAGGAAGCGCCGCGGGAGCCGGTCGCCGGTCAGTGGGACGCGGCGCTCGCGGGGCTGCCCGCGGACTGGAGCGACCTGCTCTGCGAGCTTCAGCTGACCTCGACCGACCATCTCGCGCGCGCGGCTCTGCTGGCGGCGCCGGTCAACCCCACCCGCGTGCCCGACCGCACGGCCTTCCGCTTTCGGGTCGCGCGGATGTTCGGCTACGGCGCCTCGCCGGAGATGACGCGCCGCTGCCTCGAGCGCCTCGATGCCGAGGACTTCCGCGGCCGCCTCGCGGTCCTGCACGTGCTGTCCGACACACACAACGTCGCCACGCAGGGCCCCGTGTGGCGCGTGGCCGGCAAGGCGGTCTAGAACGTTGTCCGGCGACCCGGTCTCCTGGCTGTTGATCGAGCGGGGCTGGACGGTCTACGACGCCGAGGGTGAGAAGGTCGGCAAGGTGAAAGAAGTGCTCGCCGACGAGCAGGCCGACATCTTCCACGGCGTGCTCGTCGACCGCGGTCTGCTCGGGCCCGACGAGGAAGTCGTCGCCGACCGGATCGCCGAGATCCACGACGGCGACCTGCACCTCGCGTAGCTCCACGTTTGCAGCGGCGGCGGCCGGGAAACGCTGTCTCCATGCCGCAATCCGGCCGCGACCGCTGACGTGTCGTCTCCCGCCGCCGAGATCGGCCGCGTCCCGGCGAGTCCCTGGCGGCTCCCGCCCAGGGAGTGGATCGACGTCTTCAAGCGAACGTTCAAGGCGTTCCTGGCCGACGATGCGATGGGGCTCTCCGCCCAGGTTGCGTTCAGCTCGCTGCTCGCGTTCTTCCCGGCCGTCGTCTTCCTCGTCGGCCTGCTCGACCTGATCGGCGCGTACGGCGCGCTCAAGGACTTCCTCGTGCCGGTCGCTCCGGGCGATGTGCTCGATACGGTCGACACCCTGCAGCAGGACACGTCCAGGGGCACGTCGGCGGTCGCCTTCGTCCTCGGAGCGGCGGGCGCCGTCTGGGCGGCGAGCGGTGCGATGAGCGCCGTGATCAAGGCCGTCAACCGCGCCTACGACCGCGACGAGACGCGTCCGTTCTGGAGGGTGCGGCTGATCGGGGTCGCGCTCGTGATGCTGATGGGGCTGGTGCTCGCCGGCCTGTTGCTCCTGATCGTCTTCGGCGGCCCGCTCGGGACGGCGATCGCCGACCAGGCCGGTCTCGGCGGCGCCTTCGAGCTGCTCTGGTCGATCCTCCGCTGGCCGATCGCGTTCCTCGCGATCCTGACCTTCTTCGGGCTCGTCTACTACCTCGGGCCGAACCTCGACATCCGCAGCTGGAAGTGGCTGACGCCGGGAGCACTCGTCGGCAGCGTCATGTGGCTCGTGCTCTCAGGGCTCTTCGCCCTCTACACGAGCTTCTCCGACTCCTACTCGAGGACTTACGGGGCGCTCGCGAGCGGCATCATCCTGCTGCTCTGGCTCCACTACTCGGCGTTCGCGCTCCTCTTCGGCGCCGAGCTCAACTCCGAGCTCGACCGCCAGGTGGAGAGCCGCGCCTAGCGTCAGGTGACGGTGACGGAGCCCTTGACGGTCTTCGGCGCCGCGTCCGAGTAGAACCGGAGCGGGCCTTTCGCGAGCTTGAGCTTCCAGGTGGTCGTGCCGGTGCCGGCAACCGTCGACTTCTTGTTCACGCCCTTGCCGACGAGATGGAAGTTGTGCAGCTTCGACCGGTCGCGGACGACGATCGAGTACGTCCCGGCCTTGACGCCGTGGTGCAGGACGGCGCCGCCCGCGCTCCGCAGCGAGATCGTGTTCTTCGGGCCGACGGTCGCGAGCAGCTTCGGCGTCGGCGCCGCGGGCGGCGGCTTCGGCGTCGTCGTCACCGGCGGCGGGTTGCCGACCGTGAACTTCTGGAACATCTGCGTCGAGTGCGGGTCGCACTGGACCGTGTAGCGGCCCTCGCGGAACGTGACCGTCCAGGTGACGGTGCCGGTCGTCTCGACCGGCGTGAACTCCTCGACACCGGGGCCGAAGAGGCGGAAGTTGTGCTCGTCGGAGAGGTCGCGCACCGTGATCTCGTACGTGCCCGGATCGAGCTGGGTGACCAGGCGGCCGTTGGCGTCCGCGAGCGTGATGGTGAAGCCGGGCCCGACGGTGCCGTTGAGGTGGACGGCCTGCGCCGGGGCCGTCGCCGCACCCGGACGAGCACGAGCGCCGCGCAGGCGGTGAGAACGAGAAGACCCCGAAGGCGCATCGTCACTGTCTACGCGTTCGCGACCGGAACGGATTGGCGCTAGGCGCGCAGCTCGGCGCCGAACCGCTCGGCGAGCGCGGCGACGATCCGCTCGCGCAGCTTCGCCGCGTCCTCGTCGGAGAGGGTGCGCTCCGGCGACTGGAACGCCGCCGCCAATGCGACCGACTTCTTCCCCGCGCCGACCTGCTCGCCGCGGTAGACGTCGAAGACCCGCAGCTCGCGGAGCTCCGGTCCGGCGGCCTCGTGTGCCGCTGCGACCAGCTCGCCGGCAGTCGACGGCCTCGTCGACGACGAAGGCCAAGTCCTGCTTGAGCGGCGGGAACGTGATCACGTCCTCGTAGGCGATCGCGTCCGGCACCTGCGGCGAGGAGCGTCTCGAGATCGAGCTCGAAGTACCCCCAGTCCCCGGGCAGCTCGGCGATGCGGCCGTACGGTGTGCGGGCGGCGCGGCCGGCCTCGCGGCTCGACCGGCCCGAGCGGGACGCCGAGCGTCTGGTGGAGCGCCTCGACCGCTCCCTTCGCGCGGAAGAAGCCTCCCTCGGCGATCCCGGCGACGTGCCAGTGCTCCTCCGGCAGCTCCTCCCCCGTCGGCCGGAAGACGCGCGCGATCTCGAACAGAGCGATCCGCTCGACCGCCGGCGTTCCGGTTCCGCTCGGCGGACTCGAGCAGGCCGAGCTGGAGGTCGGTCCGCAGCGCTGCCATCTCGGTCGTGTACGGCTCCTCGCAGCGCCAGCCTGCCGTCCTCGGCGGGCACGAGCGTCCACGTGTACGCCTCGGCGTAGCCGGCGCCGACGAGCACGTCCTCGACCCTGCGGCGGAGGCGCTGCTCCTTCGTCAGCTGGACGGACGGCGCGGCGCGCTCGGGCAGCGTCGACGGCACCTCCTCGATCCGGAAGCGCACGACCTCCTCGACGAGGTCGACCGGGCGCGTGACGTCGTTCATGCGCCACGTCGGCACCGTCACCTGGTCGCCTGCGACCTCGAAGCCGAGCCGTTGCAGCCGGTCGACCTGCTCCTCGACGGGAATCTCCAGCCCGGACAGGCGCTCGACGAGCTCCGGCCGATGGCGGACCACAGCCGGCCTCGGCAGCTCGCCGTGGACGTCGCGTATGCCCGGCCCAGCTCGCGCCGGCGACGGCGACGAGGAGCTCGGTCGCGTAGACCGCCGCCTGCTCGGCCACGTATGGGTCGACGCCCTTCTCCCAGCGCGTCGAGGCGTCGGTGCGGAGCCGCAGCCGCCGCGACGTCCGCAGCACGGTGAGCGCGTCGAAGTTCGCCGCCTCGAGCAGGATGTCCGTCGTCTCGTCGCGGACCTCGCTGTCCTCACCGCCCATGATCCCGGCGACCGCGACCGGCCGCTTGCCGTCGGCGATGACGAGGTCGGTCGGCGCGAGCTCGCGCTCGTGGCCGTCGAGCGTCCGGATCTTCTCCGCCGGCTGCGCGCGGCGGACGACGATCCGGCCCTCCTCGAGGAGCGAGAGGTCGAACGCGTGCAGCGGCGAGCCGAGCGCGAGCATGACGTAGTTCGTGATGTCGACGACGTTCGAGATCGAGCGCATGCCGGCGGCGAGGAGCCGCGCCTTCAGCCAGGCCGGCGACGGGCCGACCTGGGCGCCGCGGAAGATCCGGCCGATGTAGCGCGGGCAGCCCTCGAAGTCCTCGACGCGGATGTCGACCGGCTCGTCGCCCGCCCGCTCCGGGTCCTGCCCCGGCGGCGGTGCCAGCTCCGCACCGGTCAGGGCCGAGACCTCCCGGGCGATGCCGTAGATCGACGTCAGGTCCGGCCGGTTGAAGCCAGTCTCGATCTCGAGCACCGTCTCCGTCAGCGGCAGCACGTCCGCGAGCGGCGTCCCCGGCTCGAGCCCGTCCGTCGAGCACCATGATCCCGCTGTGGTCGTCGCCGAGCTCGAGCTCGCGCTCGGAGAGGATCATCCCGCGCGAGGTCTCGCCGCGGAGCTTCGCCTCGCCGAGCGGCTGATCCGCGCCGGGCAGGAGCGCGCCAGGCAGCGCCACCGCAACCGTTGCGCCGGCACCGAAGTTCCAGGCGCCGCAGACGATCTGGCGCGGCTCGCCCTCGCCGACGTCGACGCGGCAGAGCTGCAGGCGGTCCGCGTTCGGGTGCTTGCCGGCCTCGACGACGTGCCCGACGAGGAAGCGGCCGAGGTTGCCGTCGACGTCCGACGACGCCTCGGTGGACGACCCGGTCGACCTCGCAGCTCGTGAAGACGAGCTTCCGCCGCGAGCTCCTCGACCGGCCAGTCGAAGTCGACGTACTCGCGCAGCCACGACACCGGGACCTTCATCAGAACTGCCTCGTCATGCGCAGGTCGTTCTCCCAGAAGAGCCGCAGGTCGGGCAGGCCGTGACGCAGGAACGCGATCCGGTCGATCCCGAGCCCGAACGCGAAGCCTTGCCACTCCTCCGGGTCGTACCCGACCGCCTCGAGGACGTTCGGATCGACGACGCCGGCGCCGCCCATCTCGATCCAGCCCGAGTGCTTGCAGACCGGGCAGCCCTGGCCGTCGCAGAGGTAGCAGGTGATGTCGAACTCGACCGACGGCTCGGTGAAGGGGAAGAAGCTCGTCCGCATCCGCACCTCGCGCTTGCCGAAGATCGCGCTCGTGAAGAGCTCGATCGTGCCGCGCAGGTCGGCGAGCGTGATCCCCCGGTCGACGGCGAGGCCCTCGACCTGGTGGAACACGGGCGTGTGCGTCGCGTCGAGCGGGTCGCGCCGGTAGGTGCGCCCGAGCGAGACGAGGTAGATCGGCGGCTCCTGCGCCTGCATCGCACGGATCTGCGAGGGCGACGTGTGCGTGCGCAGCAGCGTGTTCGCGTCGAAGTAGAACGTGTCCCGCGGGTCGCGCGACGGGTGCGCCTCCGGCTGGTTGAGCGCGTCGAAGTTGTGCCAGACGGTCTCGACCTCGCGGCCGTCGTAGACCTCGTAGCCCATGCCGAGGAACACGTCCTCGATGCGACGCCGCAGCTGCGTGATCAGGTGCAGGCTGCCGCGCGGGACGGGCTCCCCGGGCAGCGTCGGGTCGAAGGTCGGATCGTCGCCGGGGACCGCGGCGAGCTCGGCCTCCCGGGCGGCCAGCGCCTCCTCGACCGCCTGGCGGGCCGCGTTCAGCGCCATCCCGGTCTCGCGATCGCGCACCTCGCGCAGCGCGAGCTTCAGCTCGCTCTTCCGGCCGAGGTAGTGCACGCGCAGCTCCTCGAGCGCTTCCGTGCTCTCGGCGCCGCGGATCGCGGCGGCCGCCTCTGCCGTCAGCGCCTGGGCGTCCACGGCGGCGAGACTACCTCTCCTGTCGTCCATGTCCTCCTCCGGGTGTCGTGGGTACGGGAACGAAACGCCCCGACTCGAAACCGGAGGTGCGGCTACACGCGCGCCGCCCCGGCGAGCCGGGGCCGCGTAAACAGCTGCAGCGCGTGCGTGGTCACGTGATAACGATAGCGCGCGACATGAGCTTCTACGACGCCTTCGCGCCGATCTACGACGACTGGTCGGCGCACATGACCGACGACGTCGCCTTCTACGTCGAGCTCGCCCGGGAGACGGACGGGCCGCTCGTCGAGCTCGCGGTCGGGAACGGCCGCGTCGCGATCCCGGTCGCGCGCGAGACCGGACGGAAGGTGCTCGGAATCGACTCGTCGCCGGCGATGCTCGCGCAGGCGCGCGAGCGGGCAGCCGCGGCCGGAGTCGACCTCGAGCTGCGCGAGGGCGACATGCGCGAGCTCGAGCTGGAGGAGCCCGCCGGGCTCATCTACGTCCCCGCCCGCTCGCTCGGCCACCTCCCCACCTGGGCCGACCGCCGCCGTGTCTTCGAGCGCGCGTACGCGTCGCTCCGCCCCGGCGGGCGCTTCGCCTGGAACTTCTTCGTCTTCGACCCGAAGATCGCGGCGGCCAACGACGGCGAGTGGCTCGAGCAGAACGGCGTCCGCCACCGGATCGACCACGTCAAGCAGGACAACCGCGTCGACATCACGCTCGAGAGCGGCGACGCGATCTCGCTCTGGTGGCTCAACCGCTCCGAGTGGGAAGGCCTGATCGAGACGGCCGGCTTCGAAGTCGAGGCGCTGTACGGCGGCTTCGATCGCCGGCCGTTCGACGAGAACGCGACCGAGTTCGTCTGGGTTGTCCGCAAGCCCGTACTAACCCGATCGCGCGGCTCTACGACGCGTGGAGCGCGAGCGTCACGGAGGACGTCGAGTTCTACGTCGAGGAGGCGCGTGCGTCCGGTGGCCCGGTGGTCGAGCTCGCCTGCGGCACCGGCCGGATCTCCGTGCCCGATCGCGAAGGCCGGCATCCGCGTCATCGGCGTCGATGCTTCGGCCGGGATGCTCGACGTCGCTCGCGAGTACGCAGCCGCGGAGGGCGTCGAGCTCGACCTCCGGCTCGGCGACCTGCGCGAGCCGCCCGTTCCGGAGCGCGTTCCGCTCGTGCTGATCCCGTTCCGCTCGCTCCTGCACATGACGACCGAGGACGAGCGGCTGCGGGCGCTCCGGGCCGCACGCGAGCTGCTGCTCCCGGGCGGGCGGCTCGTCTTCGACGTGTTCGCACCCAGCGCCGAGGACGTCGAGGACACGCACGGCCACTGGCTCGAGCGCGAGCCGGGCATCTTCGAGCGCGCCGACTGGGACGAGAACGAGCGGACGCTGACGCTGTCGGTCCGGCGGGGCGAGGAGGCGTCGACGATGCTGCTCGCCTGGCTCTCGCCGCCCGAGTGGCGTCTGCTCCTCGACCGCGCCGGCTTCGACGTTGCGGCGCAGTGGGGCTGGTTCGACCGCAGGCCGTACGCCGGCGGCGAGGACGTCGTCTTTGCCGCGGTCCGCCGGGATGCGTAGAGTCCGCGCATGATTTGGATCATCGTCGGGGTGGTCGTGCTGCTGCTGATCGCGGCCGTCGTCCTCTACAACCGGCTCGTCAGCCTCCGCAATCGCGTCGAGAACGCGTGGGCGCAGGTGGACGTGCAGCTGAAGCGGCGCTACGACCTGATCCCGAACCTCGTCGAGACGGTCAAGGGCTACGCGGCGCACGAGCGCGAGACGTTCGAGGCCGTCACCGCCGCCCGCACGCGCGCCCAGCAGGCGCAGGGGCCGGCGGAGCAGGGCGCGGCCGAAGGCATCCTCGGCCAGGCGCTCGGCCGCCTCTTCGCCGTCGCCGAGGCGTATCCCGAGCTGCAGGCTGACGAGAACTTCCGCCAGCTCCAGGAGGAGCTCGCGCAGACCGAGAACAGGATCGCGGTCTCGCGCCAGGTCTACAACGACACCGTCCTCACCTACAACACCGCGATCCAGCAGGTCCCGGGCAACCTCTTCGCCGGGCCGTTCGGCTTCACGCGCAAGGACTTCTTCGAGGTGGAGGACGAGGCCCGGGAGGCGCCACGCGTCGCGTTCTAGCGCTCGCCGCCTCGGCGGCAGCGGCGCTCGCGCTCACTGGAGACGCCGCAGCGAAGTCGTTCTCCCTGCCGGCCGCGGACGTCACCGTCCAGATCCAGCAGGACGGCACCCTCGTCGTCGACGAGGTGATCGTGTTCTCGTTCAGCGGCGACTTCAGCGGCGCCTACCGCGAGATCCCGCTCCGCGAGGGCGAGTCGCTCGATCAGGTCTTCGTGTCGGAGGGCGAGCAGCAGTACCAACCGGGCGGTTGCGCCGAGCTTCAGTGCTCGAGCCCGCCGGGGACGTTCGGCACGGCGCGCACCGACAAGGGAGTCCGGATCGTCTGGCACTACAGCGCCTCGAACGAGGAGCGGCGCTTCCGCGTCCACTACCGCCTGCGCGGCCTCGCCGTCGCCTACGACGACGTCGTCGACGTCAACCTCCAGGTCTGGGGCGACGAGTGGGAGGTCGGCCTCGACCAGCTGACCGCCGCGATGATCGCGCCCGGCGACGTGCTGCGCGCCTGGGGGCATCCCGTCGGCGTCCGCGGCGACGTCACGATCGACGGCCCGCGGGTCGACCTCCGCGCGGAGCGGATCCCCGCCGGCCAGTTCGTCGAGCTGCGCACGGTCGTCCCGCGGCGGTTCTTCACCTCGACCGCGGGCATGCAGGTCGTCGACGGGCTCGGCCTGCGAGAAGATCGTGGCCGAGGAGCGCGAGGACGCAGCCGCCTTCGAGCGCGACCAGCGCAAGATCGACGACGCGCTCGACAATCTCGGCGCGACGATCGCGAAGCTGCTCGCGATCGCGCTCCTCCCCGCGCTCGCCGTGATCGGCTTCGTCTGGTTGCGCTGGGGCCGAGAGCGCGGGACCAGCTACGACCGCGAGTACGAGCAGGAGCCGCCGACCGAGACGCAGCCCGCGCTCGTGCCGGGCCTGCTCGCGCAGGGAGGTGCCGCGGGCTCGCTCGAGTTCACGGCGACGCTCTTCGACCTGATCCGGCGCGGCCGCTACCGGGCCGAGCAGGTGACGACCGAGCGGAAGATCTGGGGCGGGCTGAAGACGCAGCAGATCTCCGACCTCGAGCTCTCGCTCGGAGACGTGGAAGCTCCTGTGGAGGCGTTCGAGGCGCCGGTCGCGCAGGTCGTCGACTCGATCGTCGTCGACGGCCCCGAGCGGCTCTCGCGCTTCCGCGACCGGATCGAGGACGACCGGACGGGCAACTCCGAGCGCTTCAGTTCCTTCAAGTCCGCCGTCGCCACGGAAGAGAAGAACCGGCACTGGTTCCGGAACATCGGGCTTGCCGCCCTGCTCGGTGGGGCGGCCGTGCTCGGCGTCGCCGGCGGGCTGACGCTGTTCGGTGGGATCGGCTCGTACAACTCGGTCGCACCGACGTGGAACAGCGTCGTCGCGATCGCCCTCGGTGTCTGCGGTCTCTTCGGAGCAGCCGTCCTCGTCGCGTCGGCCTTCAACCGGCGGCTCTGGCGGCGGCGCTCACCGGAGGCGCAGGCCGAGGCCGAGCGCTGGGAGGCGTTCCGGCGCTACCTGACCGACTTCCCGCGCCTCGACATCGCGCCGGCGGCGTCGCTCGAGCTCTGGGAGCGCTACCTCGTCTACGGCATCGCCTTCGGGATCGCGGAGCGCGTCCTGCAGGGGGCGCAGCTGCACATGCCCGAGGCGCTCGCCACGGCGAGCACGCTCTACTGGATCGGCCCGCACGGCGACCTCGCGTCGGGACCGACGTCGATGAGCATCGGCGACCTCGCGTCCGGCTTCGGCTCGGCGCTCGCTCCCCCCTCGTCCGGCTCCGGCGGGTTCGGCGGCGGCTTCTCGGGCGGTGGCGGCGGAGGAGGCGGCGGGGGCGGAGGCGGCGCCTGGTGAGACCGTGGTTGCTCGCCGCGGTGGCGATGCTCGTCGCCGGCTGCGGCGGCGGCGACCACGAGCAGGCAGCCGCTACGACGGCGGGCACGACCGGATCGACGACCGCGGCAGACGCCTGCAGCCCCGGCGTGCACGAGCTCACGCTCGGCAACGGCCAACCGGCCCGGATGCAGGTGACGCCGGGAGACGGTCAACGGGCTCTCATCGTCGCCCTCCACGGCGCCGGGGGGACGCCGTCAGGGGCGCTCGAGGCGTTCAGCGGCGCCTGGGACGAGCCGGGCCTCGTCCTGATCGCGCCCGCCTCGAAGGGCCAGACCTGGAGCATCCTGCGCTCGCAGCAGGATCTCGACCTCGAGTCCGTCAACCTCGCGCTCGCCGAGGCGTACGAGCGCTGCACGATCGACCGCCGCCGGATCGCTGTCGGCGGCTTCTCCGACGGCGCCACCTACGCGCTGTCGCTCGGCGTCTCGAACGGCGACCTGTTCCCGGCCGTGATCGCGTTCTCCCCGGGCGGAATCGTCGCCGGCGAGCAGCGGGGCGTCCCGCGCTTCTTCGTCTCACACGGAACGCTCGACAGCGTCCTTCCGATCGGGCAGGCGGGAGACGCGGTCGTCCGCAAGCTCCGCCGGGCCGGCTACCCGGTCACCTACCGCCGCTTCCGCGGCGACCACGAGGTCTCGCCGGCCACCTCGAAAGCCGCCGTCCGCTGGTTCCTCGCCGGCGCGCCGGGCTAGCTGCGCGAGCGCTCGTAGAGCGCGATCGCCCCGGCGACGGCGACGTTGAGCGACTCGGCTGCGCCGCTCGTCGGGATCGTGGCGACATGGTCGCTCGCATCGACGAGCTCCTGCGGCAGCCCGTCGCGCTCCGCGCCGAGCAGGAACGTCGTCGGCCCCGAGAGCTCGAGTTCCTGCAGCGGCGGCGCGCCGTGGGCGACGAGCGAGACGCGCGTGCCGGGAGCGTCGTCGAAGGCCAGCAGCGGGACCCGGAAGATCGCGCCGGCCGATGCACGCAGCGCCTTCGAGCCGAGCGGGTCGGCGCAGCCCTCGGAGAGCGCCACCGCGGCGCCGAACGCGTCGGCGGCGCGCAGCAGCGTGCCGACGTTGCCGGGATCGCCGATGCGCCAGAGCGCGAGGGTCGTCTCGCGCGGCTCCCGCGGCAGCGCCGCGCTGCGGTAGACCCCGACGACGCGCGCCGGGTGCGCCAGGGTCGAGACCGCCGCGAGCAGGTCGGGCTCGACGGTCTCGCCGGCGACGAGCAGCTCGATCGGCTCGATCCCGGCCGCGCTCGCCGCCTCGATCAGGTCCTCGCCCTCGACGGCGAAGAGTCCGAGCTCCTCGCGCTTGCGCTTCTGCGCGAGGAGCTTGCGGACGAGCTTCAGCGTCGGATTCGACGCCGAGGTGATCAAGGACGTTACGCGGCCTTGTCGGACGCGAGCGCGGCCTTGGCCTGCTCGACGACCGCGGTGAACGCGGCCGGATCGGCCACGGCCAGATCGGCCAGGACCTTGCGGTCGAGCTCGATCCCGGCCTTGTGCAGACCCGAGATGAACTGGTTGTACGACAACCCGTTGGCGCGGGCGGCTGCGTTGATGCGGACGATCCAGAGCTGGCGGAACGTGCGCTTCTTGTTCTTGCGGTCGCGGTAGGCGTAGACGAGCGAGTGCTCGACCTGCTCCTTCGCGTAGCGGTAGCTCCGGCTCTTGAGGCCCCAGTAGCCCTTCGCCTCGCCGAGAACCTTGCGGCGCTTCTTGCGCGCGTGAACCGATCGCTTGACCCTTGGCATCTACTTCAACCCCAGCAGCTTTTTCACGCGCGGCTGGTCGCTAGACGCGACCAGGCTGTCCTGCTGCGCTCGCTTCCGCTTCCCCGGGCGTGTCTTGATCATCTGGCCGGGGGGTGTCGTCCGACGGCGCCGGCGGAGCAGGATCTTTCCCGTCCCCGTCACTTTGAAGCGCTTCTTCGCTCCGCTCCCGCTCTTCATCTTTGGCATCTGGTTTCACTCCTGCGTTTTTCGTGGGGCCGAGCAGCATGACCATGTTGCGCCCGTCGAGCAGCGGTGGCGATTCGACCACCGCGATCTCCTTGATCTCGTCTGCGAGGCGGAGAAGCAGGTCGCGACCCCGCTCCGGATGCAGGTTCTCCCGCCCCCGGAACATGATCGTCACCTTGACCTTCGCGCGCTGGTTGAGAAAGCGCACGACGTGGCCCTTCTTCGTCTCGTAATCGTGAATGCCGATCTTCGGCCTGAACTTGATCTCCTTGACGTTGATCTGCGTCTGGTGCTTCCGGGCGAGCTTGGCCTTCTGCTCTTGCTCGTAGCGGTACTTGCCGTAATCCATCACCCGCGCGACCGGCGGGTCCGCCCCCGCCGCGACCTCGACCAGGTCGAGGCCCTTGGAGTAGGCGTACTCGCGTGCGTCGTCGGTCGACTTGATCCCGATCTGCTCGCCGTCCTCGCCCACCAGGCGGACCTGGGGAACGCGGATGTTCTCGTTGATCCGGTCCTGCGGCTGTGGAACGCGCCGGTCTTCCGGACGGCGTCTCGGCCTCAAAGGCTCTTCACCAAGCTCGTTGAATCCTCCTCAATCGACGACAAAAACCGCTGCAAGCAGCGGCCACGTTTTCCTCGTCCAACCGGCTCGGTTGAACCCTCGCGGAGCTCTGGGCCCGGGAAGGTGAGGGGCAGTGGTCCGCTCCTTCTTTCAGGCCCGGATCGTAGCAAGCTCTGCCCGGAACCGTTCGAGCAGCTCCGAAAGGCTCAGCGTCGACTGCCCGCCGCCGCGCTCCCGCACCGCCAGCGACGCGTCCGACTCGCGGTCGCCGTAGACGATCGTGAAGGGGATCTTCTCCAGCTCGGCCTCGCGAATCCGCTTCCCGAGCGTCTCCTCGCGCTGGTCGACGTCGACGCGGTAGCCCTCGGTCGCGAGCCGCTGCCGCAGCTCCTGGACGGACTCGCGGTGGGTCTCGGCGACCGGGATCAGCCGCACCTGTACCGGTGCGAGCCAGAAGGGGAACGCGCCCGCGTAGTGCTCGGTGAGGATGCCGATGAACCGCTCCAGCGAGCCGAGCAGGGCGCGGTGGACGACCATCGGCGTGTGCTCGGTGTTGTCGGCGCCCATGTAGGTGAGGCCGAACTGCCGCGGCATCTGGTAGTCGGCCTGGATCGTCCCCATCTGCCAGGTCCGGCCGATCGCGTCGCTCATGTGCAGGTCGATCTTGGGGCCGTAGAACGTCCCCTCGCCCGGGCTGATCACGTATTCGATCCCGTGCCGCTCGAGCGCCGCCTGGAGGATCCCCTCCGCGTGGTCCCACTCCTCCTCCGTGCCGAGCCGGTTGTCGGGCCGCGTCGACAGCTCCGCGTGCGGGGTGACGTCGAAGAGCGCGTAGAGGTCCTTGGCGAACTCGATGCACGCGTCGATCTCGGCCGCCGCCTGCTCCTCGGTGCAGAAGATGTGCGCGTCGTCCTGGGTGACGTGCCGGACGCGGAGCAGCCCGTGCAGCGCTCCGGCGAGCTCGTTCCGGTGCAACGTCGAGCTCTCGGCGTAGCGGATCGGCAGGTCGCGGTAGCTGCGAAGCCGCGAGCCGAACAGGAGCATGTGCCCGGGGCAGTTCATCGGCTTCAGGCCGGCGTGCGGGTCCGGGTCGTCGTCGGTGACGACGAGGAACATGTTCTCGCGGAACTTGTCCCAGTGGCCGCTCGTCTGCCAGACGGTCTTCTCGTAGATCAGCGGCGTCTTCACCTCGTTGTAGCCGCGCTTCTTGTTCTCGCGCCGGCGCAGGTCCTCGAGCTCGTTCCAGAGCACCATCCCCTTCGGGTGCCAGAACGGCGAGCCCGGCGACTCCTCGGAGAGGTGGAAGAGGTCGAGCTCGCGGCCGAGGCGCCGGTGGTCGCGCGCCTTCGCCTGCTCGAGCCGCTCGAGGTACGCGTCGAGATCGGCCTGCGAGTAGAAGGCGGTGCCGTAGATCCGGGTCAGCTGCGTGTTCTGCTCGTCGCCGCGCCAGTACGCGCCGGCGAGCGAGGTCAGCTTGATCGCCTTGATCGGCTTCGAGTCCTGCAGGTGCGGGCCGCGGCAGAGGTCGGTGAAGTCGCCCTGCGTGTACAGCGAGATCTCGCCCTCGGCCGTGTCGACGAGCTCGACCTTGTACGGCTCGCCCTCGGCCGCGAAGCGCTGCTTCGCCTCCTCGGCCGAGATCTCCTCGCGCTCCCAGGAGCGGCCCTCCTTCAGCTCGCGCTGGATCTCCGCCTCGATCTTCTCGAGATCGTCCTCGCGGATCGGCTCGGGGAACTCGAAGTCGTAGTAGAAGCCGTTCTCGATCGGCGGGCCGATCGCGATCTTGACGCCCGGGTAGAGCCGCCGCACGGCCTCGGCGAGCAGGTGCGCCGCGGAGTGGCGGAGCACGTACAGGGCGTCGGGATCCTCCGTGTCGCGCGTGGTCAGGATCTGGATCGGCTGTCCATCCTCGAGCGGCAGCCGCAGGTCCTGGACGTTTCCGTTCTGGCGGATCAGCACCGCCTGCTCGGCCAGCTTGGGGCCGATCGCGCGCGCGGCGTCGAGGCCGGTGGCGCCGTCCGGAAGTTCGAGTTCCGACGAGTCGGGGAGAACCACGCGCATGACAGATCAGGATACTGAGCAGCCGCGCGAGGACGACAGGAACGACGAGCTGGACGGGACGCCCGTTCCGGATCCCGAGGAGGAGACGGGCGACGCCGAGGACGTGCCGACCGCCGACTAGCGCTGTTTTTCCGGCCGCCGCCGCGGGTACCTCGTTCGCACCGAGGAAAGGAGACCCATGGGGCATCAGACCGTTCAGGAGGCGATGACGTCGAATCCGACGGCGATCACGCCCGAGACGACCGTGCAGGAAGCGGCCCAGCTGATGAAGAGCGAGGATGTCGGCGCGCTGCCGATCGTCGAGGACGGCCGCCTGACGTGTGTGATCACGGACCGCGATCTGGCCATCCGCGGAGTCGCGGACGGGCTCGACGGCTGCGACATCCGTGCGCGAGCTGGCCTCGAAGGATGTCGTCACGATCGATCCGCAGCAGAGCCTCGAGGAAGCGGCACGGCTGATGGCGGAGCACCAGATCCGGCGCCTCCCGGTCGTCGAGGAGGACGGCCGGCTCGTCGGGATGCTCGCACAGGCGGACGTCGCCGCCGCGGGCCACGACACGCTGACCGGCGACGTCGTCCAGAAGATCTCGCAGTAGAAACGAAAGGGGGTCCGAAATGCCGAGCAAGTCGGCGAACGTCAAGAACGAGAAGCAGTACGAGGCCCTGAAGGACAAGGGCATGTCGAAGGAGCGCGCGGCCAGGATCGCGAACTCCCCGGACGCCTCCAAGCACGGGGGTGAGAAGTCGCACTCCGGCAGCGGCGACTCCTCGCAGGGCGGCACCACCGCGCAGAAGAAGGCCGCAGGCCGCAAGGGCGGCAAGGCGACGGCCCGCAAGCACTGACTCACTCGATCAGGTGAAGGAAAACCCCCGTCCTGCCGATAAAACAGCGGGATGGGGGTTGCCGCCTATAGAGGCCCCTTCGGACGCGAGCAGGCCGAGCGTCTGCTCTGGCGTGCCGGCTTCGGGCCGAGGAAGGGTGAGGCGGCGGCGCTCGCGAAGCTCGGGCTCGACGGCGCCGTCCGCTCGCTGACGCGTCCGGGCGGCGAGAAGTTCGTCGGCCCCGCGCCGCACGACGACAAGGGCCGCGGGCTCGCGCCCGGCGACGCCTGGGGCCACGACCACCTCTGGTGGATGGACCGGATGGTGCGCACCTCGCGCCCGCTCGTCGAGCGGATGACCCTCGTCTGGCACGACTGGTTCGCGACCTCGCTGGCGGGCGTCGGCTCGCAGAAGTTGATGCTGAACCAGAACAAGCTCCTGCGCCGCCTCTCGCTGGGCTCGTTCGACACGATGCTGCGCGAGGTCACGAAGGACCCGGCGATGCTGCTCTGGCTCTCGGGCACCGAGAACACGAAGTGGTCGCCGAACGAGAACTACGCGCGCGAGCTGATGGAGCTGTTCACGCTCGGTGCCGGACAGGGCTACACCGAGCGCGACGTCCGCGAGCAGGCGCGCGCGCTCACCGGCTTCGACAACGACTGGAAGCGCGGCGCCGGCAACGTCAACTTCCGCTACGACCGCGAGCGCCATGACGGCGGCAGCAAGCGGATCTTCGGCAAGAGCGGCACCTTCGACTGGCAGGACGCCGTCAACCTCTGCCTCCACCACCCGAAGCACGCGCCGTTCTTCGTCGACAAGCTCTGGCACTACTTCATCCCGGTCGCGCCCGACGCCGGCACGCGGCGGTCGCTCGAGGCGATGTACCGCAAGAACTACGACATCCGGCCGATCGTCGATGCGATCCTCCGCCACCCGGCGCTCTACACCGGCCCGCGGATGGTGAAGCCGCCGGCCGTCTACACCGCCGGACTCCTGCGCGGGATCGGCCGCGGCATCGACACCACCTCGTGGGCGTGGCTCGCCTCGGGGACCGGCCAGCGCCTCTTCATGCCGCCGAACGTCGCCGGCTGGGACGACGAGCGCTGGCTCGACACCGCCACGTTCCGCGGGCGCTGGTGGGTCGCGAACTACGCGAGCCAGCCGTACGCGCTCACCGACAAGCAGGCGGCCAAGCTGCCCGCCGAGCCGAAAGCGCTCGTCGAAGCCGCGATCGAGTTCTGGGGCTCCCCCACGCTGCGTCCGGCCACGCGCGCCGCGCTCTTGACCTTCGCGAACCGAGCGATGGGCGACGCGAACGCCAAGTGGAAGCAGACGAGCTACCGATTCCTGACCGCGAACGCCCTCCGCCAGCTGATCGCCGTCTCCCCCGACCTCCAGACCTCGTAAGGACGCCATGGCCCGCTGCTGCAACGACTTCTCGCGCACCGACCTCCTCCGCCGCGCCGCCGCGGAAGCCGGCCGCGGGCTGCCGGCGATCGAGAACGGGATGCCGCTGCCCGCAGGCACGGGGCTCGACCGGCGCAGCTTCCTCGCCCGCACGGCCGGGCTCGCGCTGGCCGTCTACGGCAGCTCGGCGTTCCTGCCACGGGCGTTCGAGGAGGGCATCGCCGCGGCGACGGCGGCCGGCCCGCAGAAGGTGCTCGTCTCAGTCTTCCTCGACGGCGGCGCCGACTCGCTCTCGCTGCTCTTCCCGGACGGCGACCCGCTCTACCGGAAGCTGCGTCCGCGCCTGGCGCTGCCGACGTCGGCAGGGCTTCCGTTCAGCGAGGATCCCCGGCTCCGCTGGCACCCGTCACTGGGCGGGCTGGCGCAGCTGCACGGAGAGGGCAAGGTCGCGGTGATGGCCGGCGTCGGCTACACCGGGCCGAACCAGTCGCACTTCACCTCGCGGCACTTCTGGGAGGTCGGCGCGACGAGCGAGCAGCTGCGCACCGGCTGGCTCGGCCGCTACCTCGACCGCAGCGGCTCGCCCGACAACCCGCTGCAGGGCCTCTCGCTCGACTGGCGCCTGCAGCCGGCGCTCGCGACGGCGAAGATGCCCGTCGCCTCGATCGACGGCCCCGACCAGTACGGCTTCTGGACGCGCAACGTCTGGGGCGACGTCGAGAAGCGAATGCTCGACGCGATCGGCGCCCTCGGCCACCTGCCGACGAACGGCGACGCCGCGCTCGAGCAGGCCACCTCCGCCGCGCTCCAGTCGGCACGGCTGCGCCAGCAGCTGCTCCCCTTCACGCCCAAGAACGACAAGCCCGGCTTCACGAGCCCCGTCGCGTACCCGAAGGGCGACGACGAGTTTCCCCGCCGGTTGGCGGGTCTTGCCGCGATGCTCGGCGCCGGCCTGCCGGTTCGCGTCGTCGCGCTCTCGGCCCCGGGGATGTACGACACGCACGACGACCAGCCGCAGGAGCTCGCCGACGGCCTCAAGCTGACCGCAGACAGCCTGCTGGCGTTCCAGCGCGACCTGGAGGCGCGCAACATCGCCGACCGCGTCGTCGTCCACGTCTGGTCGGAGTTCGGACGGCGCGCGAAGGAGAACGGCTCGAACGGGACCGACCACGGCGCCGCCGGCGCCGGCTTCCTGATCGGCTCGCGCGTGAACGGGACGATGATCGGCGAGTTCCCGGGTCTCGCAAAGCTCGACGAGCAGGGCAACCTCCGTGCGACCTCCGACTTCCGCGGCCTCTACAGCGCCGTGCTCGAGCAGTGGCTCGGCGCCGACGCCGAGGCGATCATCCCGAACGCGCGCAAGTTCGCGCGGCCGAAGGTGATCCGCTGATCGCAACGGCGCTCGTGCTGCTCACGCTCGCCGCGCCCGCGCCGGCGCGAGTGCAGGTCGGCGCCGACGAGTTCGGCTACACGCTCTCGCGCGCATCGATCAAGGCGGGGCCGGCGATCGTGCAGCTCGCCAACTTCGGCGAGGACGAGCACGACCTGCGCCTGCGCAGGATCGGCGGCACGAAGGTCTACCGGGTCGGCACGGTGGCGCCCGGCCACGTGCGGGAGCTCGAGGCGCGCTTCCTCCCCGGCCGTTTCCGGCTCTGGTGCTCCCTGGCCGATCACCGGGCTCGAGGCATGCGCGCCACGCTGCTCGTCAAGAAAGCTTGACGGCGGCGGAGCGACAGGCGACAACTCCGTAGCGGGGCTTCCGTTGCGGCGGAGGCCCCTGCACTAGGATCGGCGCTCACCCTCGAACAGGGAGCCGTCGATGTCACTGATGGACAAGCTCAAGTCGATGTTGTCGGGAGGTTCGTCAGACGCGGCGGACGCCCACGCAGACCACGACCACGCGGGCCACGACCATGACGGGCATGACCATGCCGGGCACGACCACTCGCACGAGCCGGCCGCGCCGGAGACCGCACCGGCGGAGGAGGGCGAGAACCCGGTCGCTTGAGGCCGAATCCCGTTGTAGGGTCCAGACGTTGTAGTTGCAGACGCCTCGAACTGGAGGTCTGCGGCGGATGAAGTGGTTCGGAAGGCTGTTCTGCCTGGTCGCTGCGGTCGGCGGCTTCGCCGCGGCGCATCTGCTCGCCCAGGACGGGAAGGCGGCGATCCCGCCCGTGCCGACAGTGAGCGTCACCGTGCCGACCTTGCCGGTCCCGACGGTGACGACGCCCACCCTGCCGGTGCCGTCCGTGCCGACGCCGACGGTCCCCGTCCCGGTGCCCTCGACGCCTACACCGACGGTGACCGTACCGCCGCCGGCCACGACGGCACCCCCGCCCGTGCAGCTGCCGCCGGCCGTGCCCCGGCCGCCCGTGACGACCGCCCGTCCGGCGCCGACACCGCGCTCCCGCTCAGCCGACGACCTCGACGACGGTCACCGTCCCCTCGCAGCCGGCGACCCGCGGGACGTCGCCGACGCCGTCCAACGGCTCGCACCTACACCCCCTCCTCGGCCTCGACGTCGTCGGGCGCGCAGAGCTCGAGCGCGACGCCCGTCCGCGACGGCGCGCCCGCAGCGGAGGCGTTGCAGGCGAGAGTCCAGCGATCGCGGAACCGCGTCAGCGTCCGGCTTGCGTTCCTGCTGCCGAAGGCAGACCGGCTGTTCGTGATCGTGCGCGGCCCGGCTCCCTCGTGCCGGATCGCGGGGTACATCCCCGTGCGTGGGCACAAGGGCGCCAACACCGTCTTCTTCGCCGGTCGGGTGCACGGGCGCCGCCTCGAACCGGGCGTCTATCTGCTCTCGCTCTCGACGAACCGCCGCCTCGATCCGGCCGCAGCGACGGAGTACGTTCGCGTCGTCTCGCGTCGCCGCTCGGTCCCACTACCCGAGCGCACGCCGAAGCCGTCCTGCAGCGACGTCGCCGGCGCGTCCACGTCCGACGCGATCGAGCGGACGGTGCTCGCCGGGGCGGAGGCGAAGACGTCGAAGCCGCGACCCACCGCAAGCCTCGCCGGCACGGCGGCGGGAAGCCCATCGGGCGACGAGAACGACGACGGCGCCTCGGGCCTTCCGGATTCCGGTGTGCTCGGCGCGGCGACGGACGTCGCCGACGAGCAGCCGTTCGTCGCGATCGCCGTCTTGACGATCGTCGGGGCGCTGCTGCTGACGATGCTCGTGCTCGTCACCCGGTTCCTGCGCGGCAGCTGGAACCCGTAGGCCGAAGCAGCGGGCCTCTGCTCGCGCCGCGATAGCCTCGGCGCGTGCAGATCCGGCTCCCCTCGCCTCAGCCGATCCGCTGGGTCGCGCCGGCTCTCTACGTCCTCGCGCTGAGCGCGTACATGTGGCGCGAGGGCATTCCCGTCGGCCGCGAGCGGCTGCTCGTCTGGATCGTGCTCGGCCTGCTCGCGCTCTCGACGGCCAATCTGATGGGCTGGATGCGCGGCGTCGTGCTCGAGTGGCTGCCGCTCGCGCTCGTGCTCGCGGTCTACGACCTGCTGCGCGGCCACGCCGACGGCCTGCTCTTCTCGACCTGGTACCGGCCGCAGCTCGAAGCCGACGCCTTTCTCGCCGGCGGCACCGTCCCGACGGTCTGGCTGCAGGAACGGCTCTGGCACGGGACGGCGGACCTGCGCTGGTACGACTTCGCGGCCTGGGCCGTCTACATGAGCTACTTCGTCGCGACGTATCTCGTCGCCGGGCTGCTCTGGTTCTTCGACCGCCGGCGCTTCCGCCGCTACGTCGCCTGCGTCGCGCTCCTCGCCGGGATGGCGTTCGTCACCTTCGCGCTCTTCCCGGCGGCACCGCCGTGGCTCGCGAGCCGGATGGGCGAGCTCGACCCGACGACGCGGCTGATCGGCCCGATCTCCGGCCACGTGCCGTTCCTCGCCTTCTCGTTCGAGGGGCTGTACGAGCGGGGATCCGAGTACGCGAACCCGGTCGCCGCGGTGCCGTCGCTGCACGCGGCGTACACGCTGCTGATCACCCTGTTCCTCTGGCGCTCGGCCCCTCGCTGGGCTCGGGTGCTGCTGGCCGCCTATCCGCTCGCGATGGCGTTCGCGCTCGTCTACACGGCCGAGCACTACGTCTTCGACATCCTGCTCGGCTGGACCTACACCGTGATCGCCGTCTGGATCGTGAACCGGGTCGCGGACCGGCGAGCGTCGGTTCAGCCCACAACAGGCCCGAGCTGATCGGATCCGGGCGGGTCGAGGATCAGGTCGGCGACGAGCGCCGTCCAGCCGGTCTGGTGCGTCGCGCCGAGGCCGGCACCGTTGTCGCCGTGGAAGTACTCGTTGAAGGTCAGGTTGTCCCTCCACGCCGGATCCGTCTGGAGTCTCCCGGTCTCGCCGTAGACCGGCCGGCGCCCGTCGGGGCCGCGCAGCCAGATCGCGACGAGCCGGTCCGCGAGGTCCTGCGCGATCTCGCCGAACGTGTGCTCCTCGCCGGAGCCGGTCGGGTACTCCAGCGTGAAGCCGTCGCCGAAGAAGCGCTGATAGACGACGAACTGCCGGATCGCCAGGTAGTTGACCGGCATCCAGATCGGTCCGCGCCAGTTCGAGTTGCCGCCGAACATGCTCGTCGTCGACTCGGCCGGCTGGTAGTCGATCGTGGCGCCCGGGACCCCGTCCAGCGTGTAGGGGTTCCCCTCGTAGCGCTTCGAGACCGCGCGGAGCCCGTACGGCGAGAGGAACGCGTCCTCGTCGAAGAACTCGGCCAGCGTCCGCCGCAGGTCCTCGGCGTCGATCACCGAGACGAGGACCGTCCGCTCGTCGCCGACCTCCTGCACGTGTCCGATCCCGCCCCCGCCGGTCTCCGCCCAGCGCTCGCGGAAACGGGCGAAGCGCTTGCCGAGCGCGCCGGTCGTCTCGACCCCGTTCGTCGGCAGCCCGACGGCAGGGAGCACGGGGATCAGCCCGGAGATCGTCTGCACCTTCACGGACTCGCTCTCGCCGGAGGGATACACGATCCGGTCGTAGAAGAACGCGTCGTCGGAGTCGTAGAGGCCCTGATGCTCGAGTGCGCGCGCGATCAGGACGAACTGCTCGAGGAACTTGATCACCATGTCCACGTAGACGTCGTTCTCCTCCGCGAGCTCGATCGCGATCACGAGCATCGTCAGCGCGTAGTAGGCCATCCACGCGGTGCCGTCGGCCTGCTCGAGCGCAACGCCCTCCGGGAGGTTGGAGCGATCGATCGGGCTGATGTTGTCGAGACCGAGAAAGCCGCCGCTGAAGACGTTGTTGCCGTCGGCGTCCTCGCGGTTCAGCCACCAGGTGAAGTTGACGAGCAGCTTCTGGAAGATGCGCTCCAGGAACTCGCGGTCGCGGCCGCCGTCGATGCGGTAGACGCGGATCGCCGCCATCACGTGCACCGGCGGATTGACGTCGTCGAAGTTCCACTCGTATGCCGGCAGCGCCCCGTTCGGATGCTTGAACCACTCGCGCAGCAGCACCAGCAGCTGGTACTTCGCGAACGCGGGATCGAGGTGCGCCCAGGGAATCGTGTGGAAGCCGAGATCCCACGCCGCGAACCACGGGTACTCCCACGGATCCGGCATCGCGAGCACGTCGAACGAGTCGAGGTGACGCCAGCTGCTGTTGCGCCCGTGCTTGCGCGCCGCCGGCGGTGGCGGCGCTCCGGGATCCCCGTCCAGCCAGCTGCGCACGTCGTAGGGGTACATCTGCTTGCTCCAGACGAGCCCGGCGCACGACTGGCGCAGGATCTGCAGCTGCTCCGGCCCGGTCCCGGCCGGCGCCAGCGCGCCGTAGAACTCATCCGCGTCCGCCTCGCGCGCGGCCACCGTCTCGTCGAACGGCCCCGCCGGCCCAGTCGGCCGCCGCCGGCGTGGCGCCGTCCGGGCGATGCAGGCGCAGCCGGAGCTCGGCGGTGCCGCCGGCAGGCACGGTCAGGCGATAACGGAACGCCGCCTTGGTGCCGGACCGCGTCCGGGTTGACGGTCGCAGCGCCGGAGACGACGTGGTCGTTGATGCCGTCCTTCGGATACGGCGTCGTCGCGGCCGACCCGAACACGCGCGGCGCGTTCGACTCGTTCTCGCAGAACAGCGCCTCCGGCAGCGCGCCGTCAGGCCCGGGTGCCGCCTCGAGCCGGTAACCGGCGAGCGCGTGATCGGAGACGGCGAGCGCCGAGCCGTCGGCTGCGATGCGCGGCCGCGCCGAATCCTCGCCCCACGACCACGTGTTGCGGAACCACAGCGTCGGCAGCACCTCCAGCGTCGCCTCCTCGGCCGCGTGGTTCTCGACCACGATGCGGGCGAGGATCTCCGTCGGCGAGGCCTTCGCGTAGGTGACGTCGACCGACCAGTAGCGGTCGTCGTCGAACGCGCCGGTGTCGAGCAGCTCGAGCTCGGGATCCTGGAGGCCACGGCCGTGGTGGATCAGCTCGTCGTACGGGAAGGCGACCTGCGGGTAGTGGTAGCGCCAGTGCAGGAGGGCGTGGCTGGGCAGGCCCTCGAGGTACCACCAGTACTCCTTGACGTCCTCGCCGTGGTTCCCCTGCGGCCCCGTGAGCCCGAACATCCGCTCCTTCAGGATCGGGTCCTCACCGTTCCAGAGCGCGAGGGCGAGGCAGAGCTCATGGCGGATGTCCGAGATGCCGGCCATGCCGTCCTCGTTCCAGCGATACGCGCGAGAGCGCGCATGATCGTGCGGGAACGACTCCCAGGCGTTGCCACCCTCGGAGTAGTCCTCGCGGACCGTTCCCCAGGCGCGTTCGCTCAGGTACGGGCCCCACTCGTACCACGGGTTCGCCGAGAAGAGATCGTCCTCGGCTCGGCCGGTCGCTTCGGCCAGCCGGGCGTGCTCGGCCGTCGCCGGGGTGCTGGAGCTCGGCATGGTCAGTCCTCCGTTGAGTCGAGTGGGGTCACGTCGAAGAGGTGCCACGACCAGGGGCCGAGCGCCACGTAGAGCCCGTCGCGGAGGTCGTCGCCGCTCCGCTCGTAGGCCTCGCCGCTCGCGGCGTCGTCGAGCAGCCAGGTCCGGCCGCGGAAGTCGTCCCACGGCAGCGAGACGTCGCCGGACGCCGGCGCGTCCCCGAGGTTCACGACCACGAGCTTGCGGGACTCGTCTCCGCGCCAGCCCCAGACCGCGAGATTCCGCCACGTCTCGTTGCCGTCCCAGCCGCGTCGCTCGCCGAGCTGCCACTCGCCGTCGCGGAAGACGCCGTCGCCGAGCGCGCTCAGCAGCCGGTCGTAGAACGCGTGCACGTCGAGATCGGGCTGCTCGTCGGGCCGGCGCGCGAGGAACACCGGCAGCTGGACCTTGCGGCCCTCGAGCTGCCCCTCGTGGACGAGCCGGGCCCCGGTCTGGCTCAGCGTCGCCACGGCGGCGGCGCGTGCCTGCTCGCGGGAGAACGTCGCCGCTGCGCGCGGCTCGTCGTGGTTCTCGACGAAGCGGACCAGCCGCCGCTGGTAGCCGAGGTCGGCGTTCAGGTGCCCCTGGACGGCCTCGGCGCCGTCGTGCACGAGGCGGTCGTAGAGCCGCTTGTCGTAGCAGTAGTCGAAGCCCTGTTCCTGCAGCGCCCACTCGAGATCCCAGTACGCCTCGGCCATGAACACGAACTCCGGCCGAGCGCTCTTCACGGCGGGGATCACGGTCGGCCAGTAGTCGGCCTCCGGCCTGGGGCCGGCGCGCTCGCTCCACGTGCGCTCGAAGGTGTCGTTCATCATCAGCATCGCCATGTCGCAGCGCACGCCGTCGCACTGCGCGGCGATCGCGCCCAGCGTCTCGATCACGGCCGCGCGCAGCTCGGGCGAGAAGGCGTTCAGCTGCACGACGTCCGGCCAGGCGGGGAAGTACGGGTCGCGGCCGTTCGCGAGCACGCCGTCGCCGACGCGCACGAACGAGGCCGGGTCGCGCGCGAGGTCCTCGTCGCTCCCACGCACGAAGTACTCCGGATGCTCGCGCGTCCAGGGGTGGTCGGGGGCGACGTGATTCGGGACGAAGTCGAGGATCAAGCCCACGTTCCGCTCGGCGAGCGCCGCCCGCGCGGCCGCGAGGCCGGACGGCCCGCCCAGGTGCGCGTCGACCGCGTAGCCGCGGATGCAGTACGGCGAGCCGACGACATCCTCCGTCCGGACGTCCGGCAGGGCGCGCCGGAAGCTCTCCACCAGGCCGTCGTTGGCGAGCGCGATCGCGATCCCGGCGGGGCTGCGCTCCCAGACGCCCATCAGCCAGACGACGTCGAAGCCGAGCGCGGCGATCGCGTCCCACTCGCTCGCGGGCACGCTCGCAAGGTCGATCGCGGTGCCTTCGCGGCGGCTCAGCTCGTCGAGCCAGACCCACGTGTTGATCTCGTAGATGAACGGGTGTTCGACCGTCGCCTGCTCCTCGCCCCCGGCTCCGTCAGCGGACACCGTGCGTTGAGCATCGCACGGCGGGCGTCACGGGGGCGATTCGAGGGTGCTCAGATCTGCTGCTCGGTCTCCTCGTCGAAGAAGTGCAGCCGGTCGACGTTGATGGCGAGCCGGAGCCGCCGGCCCGCGCGGGCGGAGGACTGTGGGCTGAGCCGCGCAGTCAGAGTCGCGCCCGCGGTCTGCTCGAGGTCACCGGTGGGATCGGCCGTCGAGCTGTCGCCCGGGAGCGGGAAGTGGGCGATCAGCTCGGCGCCCAGAGGCTCGGCGAGGGCGACGTCCACGTCGAGGCAGGCGCCGTTCGAGTCCGGCAGCAGCGCTGCGTCCGCCAGGTCCTCGGGACGGATCCCGACGATCACCGAGCGGCCGAGGTACTCACGGAGACGCGGACGCCGCGAGAGCAGTGACGGCGTCAACGTGATCGTCGTCCCGCACAACTCGACGCATGGTGCGCCGTCGCCGGCTTCGAGCTTGCAGCGAATGAGGTTCATCGCCGGAGAGCCGATGAAGCCCGCGACGAACAGGTTCTCGGGACTGTCGTAGAGCCGCTGTGGCACGTCGCACTGCTCGAGGCGCCCGTCGCGCATGACCACGACGCGGTCGCCCATCGTCATCGCCTCGGTCTGGTCGTGGGTGACGTAGAGCGTCGTGGTGCGCACGCGCTGGTGCAGAAGCGAGACGTAGGCGCGCATCTCCACGCGCAGCTTCGCGTCGAGGTTCGAGAGGGGCTCGTCCATCAGCAGTGCGTCCGGCTCGCGGACGATCGCGCGGCCCATCGCGACGCGCTGGCGCTGGCCGCCGGAGAGCTGGCCGGGCTTCTTCTTCAGCAGGTCGCCGAGCCCGAGCATCTCGGCCGCGGGCAGCACCCGCTCTTGGATCTCGCGCTTCTTCAGCTTGTGCAGCCGCAGCCCGAAACCCATGTTGTCGTAGACCGACATGTGCGGGTACAGCGCGTAGTTCTGAAACACCATCGCGATGTTCCGGTCCTGCGGGTCGACGTCGTTGACGGGCTCCCCGCCGATCCGGACCTCGCCGTCGGTCGGCGCCTCGAGGCCCGCCGTCATCCGCAGCACCGTCGTCTTCCCCGAACCGGAGGGGCCGACGAGGACGACGAACTCGCCGTCCCCGATCGAGAGGTTGAAGTCCTCGACGGCGACGGTGCCGTCGTCGAACACTTTCTTCAGCTCGTTGAACTCGATGTTCGCCATCAGTCGACCTCCCCGGTGGCGGCGGCGATGCGGTCGCGATACCAGAGCGCGCTCCGCTTCGGGATCCGCCGCTGTGTCTCGAAGTCGACGTAGACGATCCCGAAGCGCTGCGAGTACCCGTGCTCCCACTCGAAGTTGTCGAGCAGCGACCAGACGAAGTAGCCGCGCACGTCGACGCCGGCGGCGATCGCGCGCTCGACGGCGGCGAGATGCTCCTCGATGTAGGCGAGCCGGCTCGGGTCCTCGACCACGTCGCCCCCGTTCCTGCGGTCGACGAAGGCGGCGCCGTTCTCGGTGATCAGGAGCGGCACGTCGCCGTAGTCGCGCTTCACGCCGACGAGCAGCTCCGTCAACGCCTCGGGGACGACGGGCCATCCCATCGCGGTCTTGGCTGCCTCCTGCGGCACCTCGACGAGCCCGAGCACGGAGCCGTCGTCGGACGCCGTGACGAGGTTCGGCCGGTAGAAGTTGACGCCGAGGTAGTCGATGGGCTGGGCGATCGTCTCCAGGTCACCGGGGCGAATCGCGTCGAGCGGGCCGAACTGCCGCTCGTAGAGCTCGAGGAGCTCGGGTGGGTACGCGCCGCGGAAGATCGGGTCGAGGAACCAGCCGTTGTGGTAGCCCTCGAGCCGCCGCGCCGCCGCCCGGTCCTCGTCGCTTTCGCTGAACGGCCGCGCCACGGTCAGGTCGAGCGTGATCCCGATCCGGCCCGCTCGCCCGGTGTCCCGGAACGCGCGCACGACCGTTCCGTGCGAGAGGAGCACGTGATGCGCCGCTCGGATGGCGCGCGGCCAGTCGGTCGCGCCGGGAGCCTTCGTCCCGTGCGCGTAGCCGAGGAAGGAGGTGACCCACGGCTCGTTGTGCGTCGTCCAGTCCTCGACCAGGTCGCCGAGGCCGTCGAAGACGAGCTCGGCGTACTCGGCGAAGCGGTCGACCGTGTCGCGCGACGCCCAGCCGCCGTCGTCCTCGAGTGCCTGGGGCAGATCCCAGTGGTAGAGCGTCACGAGCGGCGCGATCCCGCGCTCCCGGAGCCCCTCGACCAGCCGGCGGTAGAAGTCGAGCCCGCGTTGATTGGCCGGCCCGCGGCCGTCGGGCTGAATCCGGGGCCAGGCGACCGAGAAGCGGTAGGCGCGCAGGCCGAGCGAGGACATCAGGTCGAGATCCTCGCGCCAGCGGTAGTAGTGCTCGCAGGCCGGGTCGCCCGTGTCGCCGTTGTGCACCTTGCCCGGCGTGTCTGCGAAGCGGTCCCAGATCGACTCGCCGCGGCCGTCGACCTTCGTCGCGCCCTCGATCTGGAACGCCGCTGTCGCGGCACCCCAGACGAAATCCTTGGGGAAGGTCATCCTTTCACCGCTCCTTTCATGATCCCGCCCACGATCTGCTTGCCGAGCACGAGAAAGACGACAAGCAGGGGCAGGATCGAGACGAACGTGCCGGTGAGGATGAGCGCGTAGTCCGGCACGTACGCGGCTCCCGCGAGTGTCGAGACGGCGACCTGCACGGTCGGGTTGTGTGGAGTGAGCACGATCAACGGCCAGAAGAAGTCGTTCCAGGTGTTCATGAAGGTGAGCAGTCCGAGCACGGCCGCGATCGGGCGCACGGCCGGCAGGACGACGTGCCAGAAGACGCGCAGGGTGTGGCACCCGTCGACGCGGGCCGCATCGATCAGCTCGTTCGGAACGGCGCTGGAGATGTACTGGCGCATGAGGAAGACGCCGAAGGCGGTGACGAGGAACGGCGCGATCACCGCCTGCAGGTGATTGAGCCAGCCGAACTTGTTCATCTCGATGTAGAGCGGGATCACGCCGAGCTGAACCGGCACGATCAGCGTCGCGATCACGACGACGAACAGGAGCTTGCTGCCGCGGAAGCTGAGCTTCGCGAAGGCGAAGCCGGCGAGCGCGCTGAAGAAGACGACGGAGGCGGTGACGACGCTCGCGACGATCGCGGAGTTGATCAGCGCCTTCGCGAAGTCGACGTTGACGATCCCCGCGTTGAAGAGCCGGTCGACGTTCTCGCGGAAGTTGCCTCCGGGTGTCAGCACCGGCGGGTAGGCGCCGAGCGCCGAGTTGTCGTGCGAGGCGACGACGAACGACCAGTAGAGCGGGAAGAGCGAGAACGCCATCAGCAGGAGCAGGAAGACGTACGTCCAGATGCCGCCGCGGCGATAGTCGCGGCGGCGCCTGGCGCGGCGCGTCGCCGCCCGTGCCCGGTACGGGATCGCGGTCATGAGTCGGCCGACCTGATCCTGCGTATGAGCAGGTAGTTGACGAACGAGATCACGGCGATCAGGAGGAAGAGGCACCACGCGATCGCGGCCGCGTAGCCGAAGTCGAACTGCGTGCCTCCGAACGCCTTCTCGTAGAGGTACATCGCGACCGTCTGGTACTGGCGGCCGGAGCCGCCGGTACTGCCGCTCTTGACCGGCTGGAAGAGGAACGGCTCGGTGAAGAGCTGGAGCCCGCCGATCGTCGAGATGATCACCGTGAAGATGATCGTCGGCCGGATCATCGGCACCGTCACGTGGATGAACTGCCGCCAGGTGCGGGCGCCGTCGACCGCGGATGCCTCGTACAGCTCGTCCGGGATCGACTGCATCGCGGCGAGGTAGAGGAGCGCGTTGTAGCCGACCCAGCGCCAGGTGATCATCGTCGAGAGCGCGATCCAGGAGGAGATGCGGCCCGCCTCCCAGTTGACGTTCTCGATTCCGACCTGGTTCAGGAGGTAGTTGACGAGCCCGTAGCGGTAGCCGAAGAGCTGGGTGAAGATCAGCGCCACCGCCACGAGCGACGTCACCTGGGGGAGGAGGATGCCCATGCGGAAGAACGTCCGCACGCGCAGGCTGCGGTTGAGCACGTGCGCGATCACGAGCGCGAGCACGAGCTGCGGGATCGTCGAGAGCACCCAGATCCCGAGCGTGTTCACGACTGCGTTCCAGAAGTACGAGTCGTGCATGAGCTCGCGTGTAGTTCTGGAGCCCGATGAAACTCCAGGTCGGGTTCAGCAGGTTTCGGTCGGTGAGCGAGACCCATGCCGTGTACAGCAGCGGGAAGATCCCGAAGATCGCGAAGAGGATGAAGAACGGCGCGATGTAGAGGTACGGCGAGACCTTCGCGTCGACTCGCCGCAGCCGCCGGCGCGTCGCGCTCCGGCGCCGTGCCACCGGGGTCGGTGCGGCTGCAGCTCGATCGCTCATGTCGCTCCCATCATCCTCCTGCGCGAGGGGGCGTGCCGGGCCGGGAGAGGGTGTCGGCCCGGCACGCCCTGCGCTCCTACGACAGCGCCTTGACGTCCTTGAGGAACTGCGACCAGGACTTGGCCGGCGACTGCTTCTTCTGCTCGACGCGCTGGATTGCGTTCGAGGAGGCCGTCTGGATCGCGCCCTGCTGCGGCCCGATCACCTGCGGCTTCAGCCTGAGCGCCGAGGTGGCGAAGATCTGCCCCACCGGCGCGTTGTTGAAGAACGGGTTCTTGAACCCAGAGACCGCCTTGCTCTTCAGCAGTGCGGGCTGGCTGGGCAGGTTGCCCGTCTGCTTGAAGATGGCCGCCTCGGACGCCGGCGAGGTCAGGAACTTGACCAGGTCGGCGGCCTGCTGCCGCATTCTTCGACTGAGCCGGCACGGCCAGATAGGAGCCGCCCCAGTTACCGCCGGTTCCCGGCGTCAGGGCGATGTCCCACTTGCCCTTCGTCGCCGGGGCCTGCCCCTGGATGTAGCCCATCATCCACGCCGGGCAGGTGACGGTCGCGAAGCTGCCCTTCTTGTAGCCCGTGTTCCAGTCGTTGCTGAAGGCCGCGAAACCGGCCGACTCGCCGGCTGCGATCCCCGCCATGGTGAGATCCCAGGCGGCCTTGACCTTCGGGTTCGACGAGACGATGACCTTGCCGTTCTTGTCGTAGTAGGCCGGGTTGACCTGGCCGATCATCGCGTTGTAGACGTTGCTGCCGGAGTCGAAGAACGTGACGCCCTTCGGCGCCTTCTTCTGGAAGCGCTTTCCGGTCTCGATGAACGCCCGCCAGGTCGGCCAGAGGTTCGAGACAGCCGTCCGGTTCGTCGGCAGGCCCGCCTTCTGGAACAGATCGCGGCGGTAGCAGATCGCCAGGCTGCCGACGTCCGTGCCGAGTCCGACGATCTCACCCTTGCTGCCGAGCGCCTGCTGCCACTTCCACGGCAGCCACCGGTCCTTGAGCGCTCCCGCACCGTACTGGCGCAGGTTCACGAACCGCTGGGGCTGAGCCTTGAACTGCGCGATGAAGCCGACCTCGATCGCCTCGATGTCGGCGGCGCCGGCGTTCGTGGCGACGCTCTTCGCGAGGTTCGAGTGGTGGACCGCGTAGTCCTGAATCGACTCCTTGATCGTGACGCCGGGATGCGACGCCTCGTACTGCTTGTAGAGATCGTGATAGCCGAAGTCGCCGAAGAGGCTGATCGTCAGCTCCACGGGCTCGGCCTTGCTCTTGCCTGCAGCGGTCGTCGCGGCGTATCCGGTGCCGACGACGGTCGCTACGACGAGCGCCACGGCGACGATACGCCTGCGCTGCCTTCTTTCTGTCACCTTGCCCATCATTCGTTTCCTCTCTAGTCGTTCTGCGAGGGAAAAGCCGTTTGGAGGTACATCGACCCTTCAGTTCGCGCTGACGGCCACCTCCTTCGCGGTGCCGCACGACTCTCGAAGAACGAGCTCGACCGGAAGCACGGAGACGTGCGGCGCCGTCTCCGTGTCGTCGATCAGCTGGACGAGCGATCTCGCCGCAGCGGCGCCGAGGGCCTGCTTGTCCTGGCGGATCGTGGTCAGAGCGGGGCTGACGAGCTCTGCAAGCTGGATGTCGTCGAAACCGACGACGGCGATGTCGTCCGGGCAGCTGAGGCCTGCGTCCTCGATCGCCCGGATCGCGCCAACGGCCATCATGTCCGCCGCTGCGAAGACCGCAGTCGGTGGCTCCGGGAGGGCGAGGAGCGACCGCATCGCGGCCTCACCGCTCTCCATGTAGAAGTCGCCCGCCGCCTCATAGCCAGGCTGGGGGGTCAGCCCGAGCTCCTGCATTTCGGCTCGGTAACCGAGCAGGCGGTCGGCGGCGGGCTTCGTGTGGGCCAGACCGGCGATCGTCGCGATGCGCGTGTGGCCGAGGTCGTGCAGGTGCCTGACTGCGAGCCGCGCGCCGCCGAGGTTGTCGGAGGCGACGTAGCTCGCCCGTTCGCCGGCCAGGGCGAGGTCGACCGCGACGACGGGCGTGCCCGACGCGATCAGCTTCTGCAGCTCCGGCTCCTCGGCATCGTCGACTGCGAGCACGACCACGCCGTCGACACCGTGGTGGCGTGCGCGGCGCGCGTAGGCATGCGGGCCATGCCCGGATCCCGGCTGCTCGTGCGCGAAGAGGAGGACGTCGTAGCCGTCGGCCCCGAGCGAGTGCTTCAGGCCGACGAGAACCTCGAGGAAGAACGGGTGCTGGAGATCGGGATTCGACTCGCCCGTGAAGAGGATCACGCCGATGAGCTGCGACCGGCGCTTGACCAGCGTTCTCGCCGCCGCATTCGGGGTGTAGTCGAGCTTCCGTGCCCATGCGAGCACCCGCAGGCGTGTTTCGGCGCTCACGTCCGAGTAGCCGTTGAACACGCGCGACACCGTCGCCACCGACACACCACTTCGCGCCGCGACTTCCCGAATCGTGGAAATTCTCCGCCTCCCAGTGGTTCCGAAATAGTTCCGAAAACGTTTCCGGGACTCTAGGCATATTGATTCGCGGAAGTCAATGGCCAAACCAAGATTTTCTGCGAAACCGTTTTGGGAGATCGCCCAAAAAGCAGAAGCAATGGCTTGTTCATCGCCTTCTACGAGCATGACGTCCTCGACCCGGCATTCAAGTGCCCCACGCCCCAATTGCCCCATTTGGGTCGGGTCTCCCCGAAGAGCCGCGGACTACGAGTCCGGCGCCGGCCGAGCGAACACGGATGCGGAGAGCCGCCGCAGTGCTGACCCCACCGGTTTGCCGTCCAGCGACGGGCGGAGCGCAAGCACCGAGACCAGGTAGGCGAACAGCAGCGTGGTCCAGGAGAGGTAGACGAGGTTCGTCAGCGCCGGCTGCGCAGCCGGCTCGACGAGGTCGAACGTGATCCACAGCGCTGCGCACGTCAGCACCGACGCGAGCGGCAACCGCCGCCTGCGGGACAGAGCTTCCCAGGCCAGGAGCGCCAGAACGAGCGGCGCGTGGTAGTAGGCGTTGTCGACCGGGTCGAGTACGCACCTCAGAAGAAACGCGAGGGCGAGCAGCGCGAGCGCATCGACAGCTGCGGTCCGTCGGCGCGCGAACAGTGCGGCAAACGGCACTGCCGCGACGACGATCAGCGGATGGCTCACGCGTCCCACCCACGCCGGGATCCGGTAGAGCACGAACTCGGACGGGAAGCCCGCCGGGAGGTCGAGCTGGACCGTGTGCGGGTGAGCCAGGAGGAACCACACATTCGTGCGTGTGATCGAGAGGGGCGTGGTCGCGGCCTGCTGGCCGACTTCGAGGAAGCCGGTCGGGTTGGCGAGGAGCACGGGCAACGTGAGCGCCGCAGCGACTGCAACTGCGATGCCGAGGAGTCGCAGGCGCTGGGCGCGCGGGGCGGCGACGATCGCCGGCACGACCGCGACCAGAGCCCACTGCTTGGTCGCGAGCGCGAGGCCCAACACCACACCGGCGGCAGCGCTGCGCTCCCGGACGGCGAGAACGACAGCGCCGACGGCCAACGCAGCCGTGAGTACCTCTTCCGGGTGCCCGAACCTGACCGCCGCCGCCGTGGCGGGATTTGCCACCGCCAGGATCGCGACGATCGCGGGAACCCAATCCGACTGCGGTCTCGCCCAGAGTCGACCGGCAAGCCCGACGCCCACCGCCGCTGCCGGCGCCAGACATGCGACCGCGCCGGCGCGGTACTGCCAGAGCTCGCCAAGGCCTCCTGCCTGTGCGAGCGCCACGAACGGCGCACGCATCAGGATCGAAACACTTCCCATCAGGGCCTTGGCGCCGAGCCCGGCGAGAAACTGGCCGTTCGCCACCGCGACGACCCCGGGACCTGCGTCCCGCGGATAGTCGCCGAGAGCCCCGAAGGCGAGGACGACGGTCGTGCTGAGTCCGAGCAGCGCAAAGAGCAACCGGAGCGAACGGTTCGCCAACATCGATTGTGCCATCGACCGTCCGGTCAAGAGTTCAACTGACCTAATCGGGTCGTTTCGGCTCTCGGCTACGCGGGCTCGACCATGCAGAGCATGTCGATCACGCGGCTGACGTTGCCGAGGTCGCCGAGGTCGATCAGGTTGACCACCCGCCAGATCGACCCGTCTGCAAGCGCGAGCACATCGCCTCGCTCGACCGGTGCCGGCGCATGGGCGATCCCGAGATCGCCGCCGTCGGTGCCCTGCACTCTCAGCTTGATGCCCACAGTCACGCGGGCCAGCATGCCCTCTGCGCCAGCCGAAGTAAGTGACCCGATCGTGTCCTATCTGGCCCTGAACGCGGGCACTACTTTTGTCTGATTCCGGCCTCGGAGCGAGCTGAGCAGCTGCTCCGAGCGTTCCCCACCCCGACAGACGAAAGGCTTCAGGTGACCGAGTGAGCGTGAGTTCCGACTGGCTCGACTTCCTGCTGGTGACGGGCGTGACGGCGATCGGGATCTTCGTCGTGGCCGTGGTCGCGCTCTGGCTCACGGCGAGGGTTCGCAAGCGCCGCACCGTCGTCTAGGCGATGACGGCAGCTCGTGCGCGCGCGTTCGCTAGGAGCCGGTTGGCTTCATGATCCGCAGCTCTGGTCGCCCAGCGTGTCCCCGCTCGAGCGGGAAGTAGACGAGATGTGTTGCGGGGTCGACCGCGACGGTGTGCGCGTTCGGAGCGAGCTTCCCTTGGCCAAGCTTCACGAGTTTCCGGCCGCGCTCGGCGGCGACGGCGACGACGCCTGACTCGGCTGCAACGTAGAGCCGCTTCAGCGACTTGTCGAAGGCGAGCACGTCCGGGCTCGAGCCGATTCCCATGCTGCCGACGACCTTCATCGTCTTGAGGTCGAGCGTGAGCAGCCGCGCGTTCTCGTCGCAGGCGACGAACGCAAGCCGGCTGGGCGCGTCGATGTTCAGCCCGTGCGGGTGGTCGCACCCCGGAAGCTCGACCCGGCGGACGACACGGTTCGAGCGCGGATCGATCACCGCCACCTGGTCGCGCGACTGAACGTCGGCGAGGACGTTGCCGCTCCCCGGGTCGTACTGGACGTTGCCGGCTTCCCCACCGAGCTGGACCGTGGCGACGCGTCGGCCGGCAGCGTTGAAGACGGCTTCCACACCGCCGCTCTCGTCCGAGACGAAGACTTTTCGCTCAGCCGGGTCGTAGACGAGGCCGTCCGGGTAGTCGCCGGCGGGGGCGCGGTTGAGGATGCGGCCGGTTCGGCTGTCGATCGTGAACAGCTGCCGCGCGTCGGTGGCGGACGCATAGACGCGGTGGATCTGCGGCACGGCGATCACGCCGTGCACGCCTGGCGCCGCGATCGTCTTCACCACCCGACGCGTCTTGGTGTCGAACACGAGCAGCTGTCCTGCGTTCATGTGGGCGATGTAGAGCCTGCCCGTGGTCGGATCGAGGCTCGTGTAGTCGAAGCGGTTGCTCGGCCCCGGCAGCGGCACGTTCGCAACCAGCCTCAGGGGCAACGCGGAGTCGGCGGTTGACCGGGTGACTGCGGCTGCCGCAACGGCGGCGGCGGTTGCCAGAACGAGGATCGTGGCGACAGCTCTGAGGCCGTGCCGCTTGCTCATGGGTATCCCTTGCCCGCGTTCTCTGGGATCGGAACACGGCTTGAATCGAGCGCGTCCGAGCAGGCCCCCTAGGGAATCGTGACGCCGCTGATCGTCACGGGGCTGTGGATCGTGTAGTCGAGCTCGTTCGACTGGAGCACGCCCGGCGGGGTGATCACGTCGACCGCCTTGGGGACGAGCCCCGGGTTGAACGTGCAGTGCGGGTCGGCGCTCGCCGCGGCGCAGACGCCGAACTGGAAGGGCGCCGGCGTCGGCTGGAAGCCCCTGGCCTGGTCCGAGCTGAAGCCGTCCTGGCCCGTGAGGACGACGGTGAAGCCCCACCCGGGGCCGGGAGTGCCGAGCGACGCCTTCGGCACCCGGACGGTGATGAAGCGGGAGATCGAGTTGGCGCTGATCGACACCGTCCCGAGCGTCGCGCCGCCCGCATCGACGTAGCGCTGGCCGAAGCCCTGCACCTGGATCAGCCTGCTCCAGGCGAACGGCGGCGCGATCGCGAAGTTGCGCGTCGGGTTGGCGGCCGCGGTCGAGGTGGTCGCGGCGCCGGGCACGCGCACGTAGACGTCGACGAGCTGCGCGCCGAGCGGGCTGCCGAAGGTGGGCGTCAGGTCACGCGTCTTCAGCCGGAAGATCACCTCGGAGCCGGCGTCGTAGACCTGGAACTGCTGGATGTCGTAGGCGCCCGGCTTGAAGTCGCCGGCGGTCGGATAGGCGTAGTTCCCGGGGCCGTTGTCGTCCCCGTCCGGATCGGTCACGTCGAGGAGCACCGTTCCCGGAACGAAGTCGAAGAGGACGGTGCGCTTGGCGTGTGCCGTGCCGCCGGTTGCGCTCACGGCGACGATATTGAGGACGTTCGTGCCGCCCGTGACCGCAACGTCGACGCTGAACGAGCCGTTGGCGGCGGCCGTGGTCGAGGCGGTCGTCGTCGGCGAGTTGACGTCGATGTTCGTCGCCGAGACGTAGACCCGGTTGCCGGGTGCGGTCGTTCCGGTGACCGTCACCGGCGACCCGGCGACGGAAGAGCCGTCGGCGGGGCTCGTCACCGTCAGCGTCGTCGTTCCCTGCGTGCGCGTGACGTAGCGCGAGCTCGTCACGGCAGGAAGAACGACGTTGCGCCCCGCGGCGAGATCTCCCGTCAGCCGCACGAACGATGCCGCCGACCAGGTCAGCGGGGAGGCCGAGCCCGCGGCGCCGCCGTTGGTGAACCCGATCGAGGCGAGCGTCGGGTCGGTGCCGAACGGCGAGGCCGGCAAAGCGTTACCGGTCCAGTTCTGCTCCGGGATCAGCCCGACGCCGGAGGCAAACGCGCTCATTCCCTTCAGCAGCGCCGCCGCCCCGGCCGTGTCGCCGGTCGCGAGCGAGTGCTCGGCGCGCTCGGCGGAAAGTGCCGGCCAGACGTGTCCCGTGCCCTGGCCGCTCGGCGCCCACGGCCGGCCGTCGGTCACCCGGTCGCCGTAGCCGTCGCCGTTGTAGCGGTGCCAGCCCGGCCCCTTCGCGGTCTGCGCCCGGATCGTCGCATCGACGATCGGGAGCGACTGGACGACGGCCGGATCGTTCGCGGGAAGCTCGCCGAGCCGCACCAGCTCGAGGAAGCCGGCGTCGATCACGGCGCGCTGGTCGAGCGTCGGGCCGCCGTTGCCGACGTTGTAGGAGATCGCGGCGTTCGGGTCGCCCGTCTTCGAGAGGCGGATGAAGTACGGATGCGTGGCCAGCGGCCCGTTCGTCGTCACCGTCCAGCCCTTCACCGAGCGCTGCCAGTCGTCGGCGACGCCGAGCCAGAGGGCGGCGGAGGACGTGTCGCCGTTGACGCGCGCAAGGTCTGCCGCCGCGGCGAGGCCCGCGATCTCGGCCGCGATCGTCGAGGGCGAGAAGCCGCCCTGTTCCTCCCAGCGCTCGGATCCGAACGCCGGGCCGCGCGAGATCAGGAAGTTCGCGGCCGGCTTGATGTGGTTCGCGTACAGCGCGGCGTCGGTGAGCCCGAGCTGCTGCGCCATCAGGATCGGGTACGCGACCTCGTCCAGCTGCGTCCCGAACGAGTCGGGCGCCGGCTTGCCGTTGACGAGGCTGTTTCGCGGCATCGACCCGTCTGGCAGCTGCTGGCGCTCGAAGAGGAAGAGCGTCGCGGCGCGGGCTGTGGCGATGTCGCCGGCCGCGACGAGGCCGGTCCAGGTCTCGTAGAGATCGCGCGCGAACACCTCGCGGTAGGAGCCGAAGTAGGTGTTCGCCGGGTCGCCGGCCGAGACCGCCTGTCCCCACGGCGAGGCGAGACTCGCCACGATCGCGCCGGGGAAGGTCTTGTCCTCGGAGGCCTTGAGCACGTTCGCGCTCAGGTAGTACTCGTCCTCGACCTGCTTCCGCTCGGCGGGCGTGAGACTCTTGAGCTGCTCGGTGCGCGGCTTGTTCAGCGACTGCGTCGTAGCGCTTCCACCCCTCCTTGTACTCGGCGAGCGCCTTGTCGACCAACGGGCTGAGCGAGGCCGCCGCGGTGGCGACCGCCTGGGCCTGGGAGGCGCCGAACGCGAGCGCAAGCTTGGTCTTGCCGTTGGAAGCGATCGCCACCCGCGCCGTCTGGACGACGTTCCCGCCGCTGGCGTCGTCATCCGCCCGGGTGAGGGCATGCGCCGCGTCGAGCTGCACGAGCCCGTCGCTCGCCGAGCCGGCGAAGCCGCTCGTCGCCTCGGTCAGGGCGCCGTCGAGCGGCGCATACACGGGCTGGGCGTAGTCGCGGTTGGCCGCGTTCGTCGCCGTGATCGGGTCGGAGGCGACGAGCACCGGGTGCCCCGCCGTCCGGTCGATCGTCGCCGAGTCCGCGCCGCCGTTGCCAACGCCGCCGCCACCGTTGCCGTTCACCGTCGGGTCGAGGCGAACGTAGAGCCGGTAGCCGCCCGCTTGGGCTCGAGCCTGACGTTCAGGAGCACCGTGTTGCGGGCCGGATCGGTGAGGTACTCCGTCTCGATCGTGTACTTGCCACTCTTTGCCCTCGCGGTCACCCTGCAGACCATGCCGCCCGTCTCCGGAACCGCCTCGACGGCGTAGGTCATGTCGCGCGTCTGGAGGTCGGTGAACGTCGATCCGTCCGTGACGACGTACTGGAGCGTCTCGACGTTCGTGTTGTCGATCGTCGGGTAGTAGACGTCGCTGAGGACGCCGTTCGCGACCGTGTACCAGACCTTCGAAGTCGAGTTGCGGGCGGTGCCGAGGCAATCCTTGCGCGCCAGGTCGAAGTGCGACAGGGCGCCCGGCCAGCCCGGCGCGCCGGCCGGCGTCGCGACGGTCACCGTCAGCACGTGGGATGCCGCGTCGTAGCTGAAGGTCACCTTCGTGTTGTCGACGGGGACGTTGAACGGGACGTTGGAGCCGTTGAGAACGCCACCCTGGCCGTAGTTCTCGGCCCAGTCCTCGTTGATCGCGACCTTCGTCTCGTACGAGCCTGCAGGCAGTGCCGTGGTCTCGAAGGTGTAGGTGCCGTCGCCGTCGGGGTCCTCGAGCCACGAGCGCAGGCATGTGGGATCCCAATCCGCCGGACAGCCGAGCTCGGACTGGAAGCTCCCCGGCGCGACCGCGATCACCGAGCTCCGATTGTCGGTGGCCCAGTGCGACTCGTGGTCGTAGTAGAACTTGACGGAGCCCGCCGACGGCAGGCTCACGGGGATGTTCGCCCCGCCCGACTGAGCGTGCAGGCCGTAGTTCTCCGTCCACGAGTCGTTGAGCGCCGCCTTGTACTCGTAGCTGCCGGCGGGGAGCGAGAACGTCCCCTGCCAGACCTCGTCGCTCGCGTCGAAGCTCAGGTGCGTGGCCGCGCAGGCCGGATCCCAGTCGCCGGGGCATCCGGCCTCCGACTGCAGGGAGCCGGCGACGGTGACGCTGAGCGGCGCGGGGGTGTGCGACGCGGTTGCAGCGGGGAGCAGCACGAGCACGGCTCGTTACGAGCACGACCAGTACGGCACGAGTCTTGTCCATGCGGCGCCTCCCCTCCGGGGGAGGACTATACGACGCGGCACCGCTCCACGGGCATTGAACCCGCCAGTGCGCCGATGTGCCGAGGCGTTCCACACTCGCGCTGCGGTCTTGCAGCTCGAGCGGAAAGAACCGCAATTTCCGGCAATGCCCCACCGCTGCCCTTGACGCTCGAGCCAGTCACACCTAGGTTGCCTCTCGCAGCGAGCACGGGACGCGAGTAGGTCGAGTCCACACCAGTAGGCCGTAGGAAGAAGCCGCAAGGCGGAACGCCGAAGGTCCGTTGGGGTGGAGGACAAAAGCGCACCCGGCTCGCTGAATTTATGGTCCGGACGTGTCTCAAGCCGGCTCCGGTGACGAGAGACGCCCCGTCTCGGATGTTCGGCCGAGGAGCTTGATGCTCCTCCAACGTTGGCGGGTCGTCCGTGCGCCGCGGGCAGCGGATGCGGGTGCCGACGTCCTCGTCGAGGGGCGACTGCGTCAGCACTGATCCGCGTGAAATCCCGCAAGGCAGTCAGCAAAAGCCCGGATGCCCGAGCCGAATTCATCTGCGAGCTTGCGTGACATCCAGCACGAGGCAAAGGAGTGCATCATGCGAAAGCTCTCTCTTGGGATCGGTGCGGTCGCGGTGATCGCCGTCTCGATTGGTGCATTGTCGGCCGGAGCGGTTACGTCGAAGCCTCTCGTCGCGGTGCAGGTCGACGAGTTCAGCGTCTTTCCGGGGACACAGGGCGCGCCAAAGGGCAAGGTCAGGTTCGTGGTCACGAACATCGGCAAGGTCGAGCACGAGTTCGTCGTCTTGAAGACGAACAAACCTGCCGGCAACCTGCTCAAGGGAAACGAGGCCGACGAGACCGGCGCCGTAGGTGAGATCGGCGGTGTGCCGCCGGGTCAGGCAAGGACGCTCAACCTCAGGCTCAGTCGGGGGCACTACGCGCTCATCTGCAACCTGCCAGGCCACTACAAGACCGGCCAGTTCGCCGACTTTTACGTTCGATAGACAGTTTGGACGGACGAGACGAAAGGTGCGCAGTCATGAGTGGAGGGGCAAGCTTCACGAGCGACGAGGCTAAGCAGATCGGGTCGGAGATCGGCGTTGACTGGAGTACGGCCGCGTTCGACGTCGAGCAGTTCCGCATGGGTTTGGAGGTCGAACTGGAGCATGGTCTTCACGATCCCGTCACGGACGTCACCAACAACGACCCCGTGGTGACGGGGAAGATCGCGCTGGCGCACTTGAATGAGTTCCCCGACTACTACACGCGGCTTGCACGGATGGAAGAGGAGGCCAGGCGAGACGCGCAGGCCAGATGACGTCTTGAACGCCGGGCAGTTCCCTCATGTCCGACTATCGCCAGTCGAAGTGTTCGCGGTGGATGCGCCTGGACGGCACGCCCGCCAGCCGCAGTTGGCTCTCGAAGCTGCGCACCATCGCCCGCGGACCGCACATGAAGACCGACAGCTCGCGTGGGTCGCCACCGGCGACGGCGAGAACACGCTCGGAGCTGAGGCGGCCATCGCTGGCGGTGTCGATCAGATGCGCGTGCAGCGATTCGTGGCGGTCGGCGATCTCGCGGATCTCAGCGGCAAACGGCGCCTCGCCGGATGCGGTGTAGAAGAAGTCGACGCGATGCGGCAGCTGACCGTCGAGCGCACGTAGCCAGCTCAGGAACGGCGCGACGCCGACGCCGGCGGCGATCCACACCTGACGCTCGGTTCCGCGCCAGTGACTGAAGCGTCCGTGCGGTCCGCCGATGACCGCGGGCATCCCCGGCTCGATCAGCTCCTGAAGGCGTGACGTGTAGTCGCCGAGCGCCTTGACAGTGACACGGACGACATCTTCGTGCGGAGAGCTCGAGATCGTGAATGGATGACGGTGCCAGCCGTCCTTGGCCTCGAGGTAGATCATTGCGAACTGACCGGGCACGAACGTCATGGCCCGGCCGATCGGACGCAGCGCGACCTCGACCAGGCCCTCGTCGATCTCGCGGACCGTCTCCACCTGGTAGTCGTGCAGCGACAGGAAGAAGCGCGCCAGGAGTTCACGGTAGGCGTAGAACACCAACCCGACGGCGCCGACTGCCACGTAGCTCCAGCGCAGGACCGGTGCCTCGTTGAACATCGTCGCGTCGAGGACGCCGTGCACGAAACCGGCGGCGACGAACAGCCCCGTGGTTCGGTGCAGCGCCCGCCAACGCTCGTAGCCGCCGAGCATGCGGCGGAGATCACGCACGATCGGTGCATCGCGGGACGCGAGCACGAGACCCCGCAGCGGCGCCGGCGCCACCGACTGCCATCGCGGCAGAATCGCCCAGAGCGCGAGCGCCACCAGGCCGATCGCCCCGATGGCGCCAAGTGGCCCGCCGAGCGCTGTGCTGTCCGGGTTCGACGCCAGCAGCACGTGCGGAGCCAGCAGGACCAGGCCGGTGATCGCAACACGGCGATGCCAGACTGCCGCCTTGTCGATCCCGTCGAACCACTCTTCAACCCACGGCAGCGTGCTGATGAGAACGAGCCCAATCGAAAGGAGCAGGATCGACTCTGCGCCCAGCAGTTGCCCGATGTAGCGCGCGGCGGGCTCCCCGGCGGGCCGCGCGACGATCCAGAGGACGGCCTCCGCTAGAACGAGGACGCCGATGATCGCCGGCCCGACCTCTCGGGCGACGAATCTGCCGTGCACGCCGGAGACCCTATCGTGGAAGTGGCGTGGCTCTCGAGCTTGCTCCCGGCTCAAGAGGCGATCGACGTTGGCGTTATCCTCACCTTTGCGATCTCCCGTCGGAGGGACGCGGCGTGCTGGGGCCGGTTGGCGAGAAGAGCGGCGACGACGCGGCCGTCGGCGTTGATGTACCGGGCCGTGAAGGCGTCTGGTGTCCCGTCGAGCGTGATCTCCGCCCAGGGCTCGTCGCCGCCGATGTGCTGCAGGCGGAGGCCGAACTGGTCGGACCAGAAGTAGCCGGGCTGGTCGAGCGGCTCGCCGTGCCCGAGGAGGGCGCGGGCGACGGTTGCTCCCTGCGCGGCGGCGCTGGTCCAGTGCTCATGTCGGATGTGCCGGTCGAGCGACGGCCGCCACCAGGCCGCGACGTCGCCGCAGGCGTAGACGCCGGGCAGATTCGTCCGTCCGAGGGCGTCGGTCGGTACCGCAGCAGGGCCAAGCAGGTCGCCGGATGGCTCGCTGCCGACGGCGACGAGCGCGATGTCGCAGGCGATGTCGGCTCCGTCGGAGAGCTGGAGCACGTGCGGCCTGCCGTCGAGGCCTGTCCTGACGCGTTCGACGCCCGCCTCGACTCGGACCTCGACGCCGTGGGCGCGATAGCGGTCCGCAAGCACGAGGCCGACCTCGCGACCGAGCAGCCGCTCGAACGGCGCCGGCCCGGCTTCGAGCAGCGTCACCTGAACACCCAGAGCAGTGGCGGTGGACGCGACCTCCGTGCCGACGAAGCCGGCGCCGACGACGGCGAGCCGCGCACCGGGTGCCAGCCGGCGGCGGAGACGGTCCGCGTCCGCGCGGGTGCGCAGGCTGTGGACGTCCGGCCGGTCAGGGAGTGAACGCAGCGGTCGTGCGCGGGCGCCGGTTGCGAGGACGAGCGCGTCCCAGCGGATCCGCCCGGCGCTCGTTTCGGCCGTACGCCCGCGGAGGCCGAGGTCGAGGACGCGGGTGCCGAGGCGGAGCTCGATCTCGCGCTCGTCCCAGAACGATCGGGGACGGAGCTCGAGGTCCGTTCGCGTGCCGGCGAGTAGCCCCTTGGAGAGCGCGGGCCGCTCGTAGGGCGGGTGCGGCTCGTCGCCCACGACGACGATTCGGCCCGTGTAGCCCTCCGCGCGGAGCGTCTCGGCACACCGGCTACCGGCGAGCCCGGCGCCGACGACGAGGGTGCGAGCCGGGCTCACGCGGCGAGCTTCCCCTGCACTTCGACGATCGTGATCGCGCCCATTGGGCATGAGTGGGCGGCCTCGAATGCCGCCGGAGCGTCGGTCGATTCGACGCGGGCGACGGCGATGCCGTCTCCGCCGAGCTCGATCAGTCCGGGCGCAGCGTCGAGGCAGGAGCCGAAGCCGCTACACAGCGTGCGGTCGATCTCGATTCGGAACACGGGTCTGACCTCCTTGGATAGGTGGGACGAGCGCGCGCCAGCCGGTGGCGGCAAGGACGGAGCCGACTGCGGCGCCGTAGAACGCCAGCGCCCACGGCTTCCCGCTGTCGGTGCCGGCCGCGAGCCCGTGGACGGTGGCGAGGGCGAAGACGAGGTAGGTGAACCAGTGGAGGCGCCTCCAGACGCGCGTTCCGATCCGCCGGCGCATCGAGAAGGAGGCGTAGATCAGCAGCATCAGCTCGCCTGCGAGGACGCCGCAGGACGTCCAGACGGGCCGGTAAGGGACGAGTCCGGGGACGAAGAGCGCCGCAGGCGAGATGTGGACGGCGTTGTCGAGGACGAGCGTCGTGGCGTGCAGGACGAGCGCACCGAGGCCAAGGAGGGCAAGGAACCGGTGGACGTCGGTCACCGACGCGGGCCGGAGCGAGCGTCCGAAAGGGCGCGCCTTCAGGACGAGTCCGGCGAGGACGGAGGACGTCAGCAGCGCGTAGGCCATCAGGCCGCTGGCGCGCGCGAGGATCCAGAACGTCGGGTCGCTCTTCATCCGAGTCCTCCGGCGAGCAGCGTCGCGCCGGCGCGCGTGACGAGTACGGCGGGGATACCGAGGGCTTCCGCCTCGACGGTCGCCCGCTCCGCGCTGCCGGCGAGGAAGAGGGTCTTCGCAAGCACCTCCGCCTCGGCGGCGGTGGGGGCGGCGACGGTCACGGTCAGCAGGTCCCCTTGGGCGGGGAGCGCGGTGGCGGGGTCGATCAGGTGGTGGCGCTCCTGACTCTGCTGGCGCCAGCGACGGCGGTCGCAGCCGCTTGTTGCAAGCCCGCCGCAGTCGAGCTCGAGCGTGATCGTCCCGTCCGGAGTGTTGACCCCGACCGGCCACGGCCGCCCGGCCACGGCAACGTCGCCGCCGGCGTTCACGAGCGCAGGCCCCGCCTCGCGGAGACCGGCAAGCACACGATCTGCCGCCCAACCTTTGGCGATGCCGCCCAGGTCGAGCCGATAGCCGGGCTCGAGCGTGACGCGGGCCGCGGCGCGATCGACGCTGACGCGGCCACCGCAGCGCGGCCGCGCCGCGGCCGACCCACCGGCCGAACCGTCGATGAGCTCGAACGACCGGTCGTACCCAGCCGCGCAGACCGCGTCGTGGACGGTCGGGTCGAAGCGGCCGGCGGTGCGCTCGCGGGCGGCCACGGCGAGCTCGGCGAGCTCGAGCAGTTCAGGCCCGACGCTCAGCTCGCCGGCACGGTTCAGCCGGGAGAGCTCCGAGTCGGGCTGGAAGCGGGAGAGCAGCGACTCCAGCCGCCGGAACTCGCCCTCCGCCTGGAAAAGCGGCGAGTTGGCGCCGTCTGCTTCGAGCAGGAGCTCGATCTCGGTGCCCATGGCCTTGAAGTGGTGACGGAGCATCAGGAAGTTCGGGTCGTCGTCAGCGGCGGCAGCGTGACCACGCGGACAGCCGGGGCCGCCGGCCTGGCTTGGCGGAGGGCGACCAGCCGCCGGACTAGGGCGGCGTCGTCGCGGAGGCGCTGCTCGTAGGCGAGGAGCGCGGGCGAAGCAGGAGCCGGTGCCGCCGCCTGGTGCCACGGGTGCGCGGCGATGCCTGCCCAGGCGACGAAGAACCCGAGCACGGACGCCGCGAGGAGGTAAAGACGCGCGACGTGGTTAGTCATCCCGTCCCTCGTCCTCGTGCTCGTCCTCGTGCTCGGAGTACCCGGCCCGCGACGCAGGCGCGGCCGCTCGCCGGTAGACGGTCTTCGGAGCAGCGGCGGCCGGTGTCTTGGCCTTCGCGAGCTGCTGGCGCAGCGACAACTCGAAGCGGTCGAGCTCCTTGAGCCGGAAGGCGATCGCCGGATCGGAGCCGGTCGACGCCGTCGCGGGCTGGCCCAGATCAACGGTGCGCGTGAGGGCGAGTAGCCCGGCGACAACAGCGGCGGCCAGGAGTACGACGAGCGGAAACAGGTGCTTACGGTGCATGGGAACCTCCGTTTCGAGTCGATGCCCTGACAGTAGGAGCGCGCCGGTTAGGGTCTGGCGCGGCGCAGGTAAATCAACTCCAAGCCGAAGTAAAGATTCGGTTTTCCACCGAGGCGGCTGCGCGGCAGCGTGTCACGATCCCGTGTATGAGGATCCTGGTCGTCGAGGACGACGACGCGATCGCGAAGCCCCTCGTCGAGGGACTCCGGCGTGAAGCCTTCGACGTCAGCCGCGTCGCGACCGGCGCTGCGGCGCTCGCCGCCCCGCTTCCGGATCTGGTGCTGCTCGACCTCCGGCTCCCCGACATCGACGGAACCGAGGTCTGCAGGCTCTTGCGCGCCCGCTCCGACGTGCCGATCATCGTCGTCACCGCCAAGGGCGAGGAGATCGACCGGGTCGTCGGTCTGGAGCTCGGCGCTGACGACTACGTCATCAAGCCGTTTGGCTTCCGAGAGCTCCTCGCACGGATCCGGGCCGTACTGCGGCGCACACATCGCGGCGCGGACGACATCCGCCTGCGCGCCGGCTCGCTCGAACTCGACCTTCGCTCCCGTCGCGCGACGCTGGACGGACGCGAGCTCGCACTGACGCCCAAAGAATTCGACCTGCTCGCTCTGCTCGCCTCCGACCCGGGCGCCGTCGTCAGCCGCGACCACATGCTGCGCGAGGTCTGGAACACCGAGTGGTTCGGACCGACGAAGACGATCGACGTCCACGTCGCCTCGCTGCGAAAGAAACTCGGTGACCCGCGCTGGATCGAGACAGTGCGCGGCGTCGGTCTCCGGCTCGCGCCGCAGCCATGAGAGGCCGGCTCCTCGCGACCTACCTCGCCGTCGCCGTACTCGTGCTCGCGCTGCTCGAGATCCCGCTCGCGATCTCCTACGCGCACAGCGAGAGGCAAGACCTCGCCGGCAAGGTCGAACGCGACGCCGTCGCCCTTGCCACCCTCGTCGAGGACGCACTCGAGCAGGGAACGCCCGTGCCGAAACAGGTTCCACGGATCGCAGCCGACTACACCACCCACACGGGCGGCCGCGTCCTCGTCGTCGACAGCAGCGGGCGCGCCATCGTCGACTCCGCGCCCACCGGCAGCCGAGACTTCTCGTCGCGCGCGGAGATCGCCCGAGCACTCGCCGGCGAGATCTCTTCCGGCACGCGGTCCTCGCAGTCGCTCGGCACCGACCTGCTCTACGTCGCCGTGCCGGCCGCCTCCAGCGGCGTCGTCCACGGCGCCGTCCGCATCACCTACCCGACGTCCTCCGTGGACTCACGCATCCACCGCTACTGGACCGTTCTGGCCGCAATCGCCGCCGCCGTCCTCGCCGTCGCGGCGGCGACTGCAGCGGTGCTCGCGCGCTGGATGGTCCGACCACTCGACCGCCTCGAGCAAGCCGCCGACGCCATCGGCGCCGGAGATCTCACCGCCCGAGCCACGGTCGAAGGCCCACCTGAGGTTCGGCGCCTGGCCGAGACCTTCAACACCATGGGTGCGAAGGTGAACACGCTCGTTCGCTCCCAGGATGCGTTCCTCGCCGACGCCTCGCACCAGCTGCGAACGCCCCTGGCTGCGCTTCGCCTCCGGCTCGAGAACCTCGACCGCGACGTCGCCGCCCCCGGCAAGCCCGAGCTCGACGGTGCGCTCACCGAGGTCGAACGGCTCTCCGCCCTCGTCGACGGCCTGCTCACGCTCGCGCGCGCAGACCGCGCTTCCGCAGCACCACATGCGATCCATCTTCAGGCTGTCGTCGAGGAACGCCTCGCCGCCTGGTCTGCGCTCGCCGACGAACGCGACGTCCACCTCCAACACCAGCCTGACGCGGCCCTTGCCGCGTTCGTCACTCCCGGCCGGATCGAACAGATACTCGACAACCTCCTCGCCAACGCCCTCGATGCATCGCGCGACGGAGCGACGATCACCGTCTCAGCTCACCGCGCAGACGGCTGGGTCGAGCTACACGTGATCGACGAAGGGCCGGGCATGAACGCCGACGAGCGAAAACGCGCGTTCGATCGCTTCTGGCGCGCCCGCGACGGCGGTGACGGGTTCGGGCTCGGTCTCGCGATCGTCGAGCGATTGCTCGTCGCAGATGGCGGTGAGATCGAACTCCGCGAAGCGGCCTCAGGCGGCCTCGACGCCGTCATGCGGCTGCGGCCGGCAGCGACGAAGGCCGGCGCTTCGATGCCCGCCGAGCTGTGACCTCGGCTCGTTGCGCGATCCCAACTGCCAGAGATTCTTGGGCCGACAGTCAGCCCTTGAGCGCGCGCAGGGCATTGGCGATGACTGCCACACTGCCAGCCACATCGCCGGCCTAGGCAGCTTGAGCTCGACCGCCGGGTAGCTGGCCGCCGGACGGCGTACTTTTCCGCACTCGATCGCGGAGATCACACCGATACCAATCCAAACCTCCTCCCCTACGGTGCGGGCATGTCGCATCTCTCCGCTTCGTTCAGCGCGGCCGTGCAGGTTCGAATCGAGGATCGCCCTGGCTCATTCGCACGACTAGCGGCGGCAGTAGGCGAAGCCGGCGCGTCTCTCGGTGCGATCGACCTCGTCAGTGCGGAGCGGGCGACCAAAGTGCGCGACGTTACCGTCCTCGCGACGGATGCGACGCATCTCGCACGGGTGGTAGAAGCGATGCGCAGAGTCGATGGCACCGAGGTGCTCTCAGTCCAGGATCGCACTTTCCAACTGCACGACGGCGGCAAGATCGAGGTGGTCGCGAAGACGCCGTTGAAGACCCGCGATGACCTCTCGATGGTCTACACGCCGGGCGTGGCGCGGGTCTCGCAGGCGATCGCAGCCGACCCGCAGAAGGCATGGACGCTGACGACCAAGAAGAACATGGTCGCCATCGTCACCGACGGCTCGGCCGTGCTCGGTCTCGGCGACATCGGTCCCGAAGCCGCGCTGCCCGTCATGGAGGGCAAGGCCATGCTCTTCAAAGACTTCGGTGGCGTCGATGCGTTCCCGCTGTGCCTCGCGACCAAGGATGTGGAGACGATCGTTGCGACCGTGCGCGCCATCGCGCCGGGCTTCGGCGGTATCAACCTCGAGGACATCTCAGCGCCGCGGTGCTTCGAGATCGAGGAACGCCTACGCGACGAACTCGACATTCCGGTCTTTCACGACGACCAGCACGGCACCGCGATCGCCGTCCTCGCCGCGCTGGTCAATGCTCTCCGCGTCGTTGGGAAGAAGCTCGAAGACGTCAGGATCGTGACCACCGGCTGCGGGGCGGCGGGCACAGCAGTGACAAAAATCCTGTTGGCCGCCGGGGCCAGGCACATCATCGGGTGTGACGAGCATGGCGCGCTCTACGCCGGCCGACCCGGACTGTCGAAGGCGAAACGGGACTACGCCGACCTGACGAACCCGGAGTGTGAGTCGGGAACCGCGGACGAGATGCTCGTCGATGCGGACGTCTTCATCGGAGTTTCGGTACCGGGAGCAGTCACGCGCGCCGGCATCGGACGCATGGCTCAGGACGCGATCGTGTTCACGCTTGCAAACCCGCGGCCGGAGATCGACCCCGAGGACATCGACGACCTGGCCGCTGTGATCGCTACCGGACGGTCTGACTACCCGAACCAGATCAACAACGTCCTCGTCTTCCCCGGTGTCTTCCGGGGCGCACTGGATACGCGGGCAAGCGCGATCACCAAAGAGATGGAGCTCGCGGCGGCCCACGCACTCGCGGGAGTCATTCCGTCAGACCAGCTCTCCGCCGACTACATCGTCCCCAGCGTCTTCGACCGTTCCATCTCGGCTCTCGTCGCGCGGGCGGTCGCCGAGGCTGCAGTGAGATCGGGGGTCGCCAGAATCGGAGCCGAAGCGCCAGAACACAGCCGGGCGACCCTCGAGCCATCAGCCTCCCGCGAGTAGGCGCTCGCATGCCGTGGGGTGCATCGGCCAGGATGACGGCCCTGAGCGCCGGCGAGGTCCTCGCGGTTCTTCGGGACGGTGTACGCCGGCACGTGAGTCTGCGGGAAAGCCGCGATCCCAGTCCGATGCGCCACGGATGCCTGAGGCGGGATCGGCCCGGAGAATTCCTCTCACCATGTACGCGAGATCGGTTGATGAGGCTGCGGCGCGTCTGCGCGAGCTCCGTCAGGAGGAGTGTGGAGACCTGGCGCTTGCGGCGGTCTCGCTCGGGCTTGCCTTCGCCGCAACCCAGATCCGGCCCGCGTTCGCGATGCCATTCTTGCTCGGTGGTGTCGTTGTCGGGGTACGCGGGACGATTGCGCTGTGCCGCCGTTGGGACCTGGTGGAACACCTCGCCGGCGAGCAGGAGGCGCACGTGATCCCCGAGATCCTGGCCTTCGCGGCCCGGGAGGCGACCCTCGAGAGACGGCACATGTACGCAGCGCGGATTCGCACGGCGCTAACCGAGACGGAGCTGCCCTACCGCGAGCGCGTCATGGTTGCGGCCGAGGAGCTGGAGGCGCTCGCCGCCGAGCTGGAAGACGACGAGCTGACGCTCGACCCTGTCTCCGCCGTGATGTGCAAGCGACTGCTGACCGACTTCGTGGAGAGCCCACTCTTCGATCCGGCGCGGCCGCCGGAGGAGCTTCGGTCGCGCGTCCGTCGGATTCGAGCCGGCTTCGGCGTGAGCCGGGTCGCCGCCTGACCGCTGAGCCACAAGTAGTGCCAGCCATCTTGTGCCCAGCACCTGCCGGGTCCCTGCTGAGTCTGCTGCGGTTGTTCCGCAGCATGATCGATGAATTCCCCGATGGCGCGGGATGTCGGAAGGGCGAACGTACAGCTACCTACACAACAGGAGGTTCTCCATGAACATCGGGCTCATCATTACGTTCGTGATGGTTCTGGCAGGGCTGGTTTTCATGCTGTACGCCCTCATCCGGCCGTTCACCCACATCCATCACGATCACAACGACGTCTTCCATCCGCCGCACCTCGACTGACGCTTCGTTGCCGCACCGGCGTAGTCGCTAGACGAACAGCGCTAGCGCCAAGCCGAAGATCGAGAGCGCGACGATCGCAAGCGCGCCCAACGTCAACAGATCCTGACCGCGTCCGTTCGCCAGCGTCCCCAGAAGTCCGCGGTCACGGCCGAGACCGCGCATCGCGACCAGCAGCGGCAGCAGGAGCACCGCGTTCAGCACCTGGGTCAGGAACAGGATCGCCACGAGCGGGACGCCGGGGATGAGCACGACGGCTGCGCCGAAGCCGAGAATGCCCAAGAACGAGATGTAGAAGAACGGCGCATCGCCGAACGAGTCGTCGAGTTTCGCCTCGCGCCCGAATGCCTCCGAGACCGAGTAGGCGGTCGAAAGCGGTACGAGCGCCGCCGCCAGCAATGCGGCCCCGACAAGCCCAAAGCCGAACAGCGCTGACGCCAGGTCGCCCGCCAGCGGCTCGAGTGCAACGGCTGCGTCGCGAGCGTCCTCGATGTCGCGCGGACCGGTCTCGTGGAGGGTCGCCGCGCACGCGATGACCACGAAGGCGCCGATCACGCCGGTCAGAATCGCGCCGGCGAAGACGTCGACGCGCTCGGCCCGCAGGTCGGCCTTCGTCAGACGCTTGTCGGCTGCATAGGACTGAATGAACGCGAGTCCCCACGGGGCCAAGGTCGTGCCGACGACGCCGGTGACGACGATCAACGCCTCGCGGCTGGCAGGCAACTGCGGCACGAAGAGCCCCCGGCCGGCCTCACCCCAGTCGGGATGGGACAGGAACGCGGCCGCGACATAGGCGACGAACACGGTCGACAGCAGCAGGAGCACGTGCTCGATGCGGTGAAAGCTTCCCCGAAGGACCACGAAGCCCACCAGGCAGGCTGCTGCAGGCACCGAGACATACCGACTCACGCCTGCCAGCTCGAGCCCCGCCGCGACGCCGGCGAACTCGGCGCACGTCGTGCCGGCGTTGGCAACCACGAGGGTCCCGGTGACGAGCATCGCGGCGCCCTGCCCGTAGGAGGTGCGTGTGAGGGCCACGAGCCCAAGCCCGGTGGCGAGCCCCATCCTGGCGCCGAGCTCGTGGAACACCACGAGCGCAGCAACCGAGAGGACCAGAACCCAGAGGAGCGCGTAGCCGTACTTCGCACCCAAGATCGAGTACGTCGTGATCCCGGCCGGATCGTCGTCGGAGAGGCCGGCGAGCAACCCCGGCCCGAACACGAGCACGAACAGCGGAAGCCGGAACCGACGGAGGGACGCCCCGAAAGCCGGATGGTGGTGACGACGCCGCAGCTGTTTGACGAGAGCGAAGAGCACTAGCGAAGCTGCTCAGCATCTTCCGCGAGCCGGCGTGACAGCTCGACGACGAGATCAGCGCCGCCCCTCACGCCGTCAGGCGCCGCCGAGATGCTCACCGCCCGCTCCGTACGGGATCGAGCGCTTTCCGGAGCTCATAGAGAGCATCGCGGCCGATCGTCTGCGTGCGACGCCGTGAGAGCGAAAGCTTGGAGGCGAGCACCCGATTCGGCGTCGAAGCCTCGCCGATGCCCCACTTGCAGCTGACGATCTGCCGCTGCCGCTCCGGGAGATCCGCGAGTGCGGCGGCCAACAGCTTCGTCTGCTCGCGCTCGAGCAGCTTCAGCTCTGGGTCGGCCGCTCGCGGGTCAGCGACCAGACCCTCGAGCGGGGAACCGTCGGGAAGAACGGGTTCGTCGAGCGAGACCGTCGCGACGCTCGCCGAGCGAGCGTCCTTGACTGCCGCCACCGACAGGCCCGTAGTGGCGGCGATCTCTTCCGGGGTCGGCGTCCGGCCGCCGGCCGCGGCAACGAGCCTGCCTTCGGCGTGCTCGATCGCCCGCCGGCGTTCGACGACCTGCTTCGGGAGCCTGATCAGGCGCGCTTTCTCGGTAAGTGCGTTCCGGATAGCCCGCCGGATCCGGAAACAGGAGTAGGTCTCGAAAGAAGCACCGCGGCCTGGGTCGTAGTGATCGACCGCGTCCAGAAGACCTATCGCACCCTCCTGGACAAGATCGTCGAACGGAAGGCCCAGGTCCCGGTAGCGCGCTGCTACCGAGCGCACGAGGCCGAGATTCGAGGTGACGAGCTGATCGCGTGCGGCGCGGTCACCTCTCTGCGCAGCGCACACCAAGCTGCGGCGGCGAGCGGTCTCACGGGCTGTGGAAGCGGGTTCGAGCTGCGCTTCGTGTTCTCGCTCGCCCGCAGGTGAGGTCGAACCCTTCATCTCCTGCGACGATAGATCCGAGTACTCCGCCCGACATCCGCAGACGCCCGCACGCCCTGCTGGAGAACTACGGAAGCGCGAATGCGAGCGGAGCGGTGATCCGGGTTCCGGCGCGGCCGGCGGCAGCTGCTTCCAGATCGGGAAGCGAGGCGATGACGGCTTCGCCGCCGGTGCGCTCGACGAAACGGCAGGCAGCCTCGACCTTTGGGGCCATCGATCCTGGCGCGAACAACAGCTGGCGCATGTCGGCGGGGGTCGCGGTGACTATCGGAGTAGCGGCGGGAGTGTTCCAGTCGCGCTCGATGTGAGGGACGTCAGTGAGGATGATGAGGCGGTCGGCATCGAGCTCTTCGGCGAGCAAGGCGGCAGTGAGGTCCTTGTCGATGACCGCGTCGACTCCGTGCAAACCGTCCTGGTCGGCAACAACGGGGATGCCGCCGCCGCCAGCGCAGATGACGATGCTCCTGGCGGCGAGGAGCCGTTCGATCGCGTGTAGCTCCACGATTGCTTGCGGCTCCGGCGACGCGACGACACGTCGGAAGTAGTCCCCGTCGCGGGCGATCGACCAGCCGCGGCTTCTCGCGAGCTGCCGCGCTTCATGTTCGGAGTAGACGGGGCCGATTGGCTTCGTCGGGTGTAGGAAGGCGGGGTCGCCGGGGTCGACGAGCACCTGCGTCAATAGCGCGACGACGTCGTGCTGCGCTAGCCGACTGCGGAGGGCCTGGGAGAGGAGATAGCCGATCATCCCCTGTGTCTCAGCTCCGAGCACGTCGAGTGGGTACGGCGTCACGTCCTTGTAGGCCTCTGCTTCAAGTGCGAGAAGCCCGACTTGGGGGCCGTTGCCGTGTGTGATGACGAGCTCGTCGCGGAGGGCCAGTGCGGCGAGGGCGGGGGCGGCCTCGAGGACGTGTGCCCGCTGGATGGCCGCCTCCGCGGGCTCGCCGCGCCGAAGGAGGGCGTTGCCGCCGAGGGCGACGACGGTTCTCACCGTCGTCGCCCCGTCTCGTCCATTCCTCGCGTTAGGGCGAGGAGGAGCGCTTCCTCGGTCGGCATTCGGTTCGCCGACTGCTGCCAGACGACCGACTGAGGCCCGTCGATGACCGAGGCCGCCACTTCTTCCCCGCGCTTGGCCGGGAGGCAGTGGAGGAAGACCGCCTCGGGCTTTGCGAGCGCCATCAGCTGCTCGGTCACCTGGAACGGGCCGAGCGCCTTCGCCCGTACGTCACGTTCACCCTCTTCGCCCATCGAGGCCCACACGTCGGCGTAGACGGCGTCAGCGCCGGACGCGGCGGCGGCGGGGTCGTGGACGATCGTGAGCTCGGCTCCCGAGCGCCGGGCGAGACGCATCGCATTCGCGAAGACCCGCGGGTCGGGGGTGAACTCGGGCGGGCACGCGATCGTGAGGTCGAGGCCAGCGAGCGCAGCCACCTCGAGCAACGAGTGGGCGACGTTGTCGCCGCCATCGCCGACGAATGCGAGCCGGCGTCCGGCGACGTCGCCGAACACCTCCTCGATCGTGAGCAAGTCCGCCAGCGCCTGGCACGGATGGTGCTCGTCGGAGAGAGCGTTCACGACCGGCACCGTCGCCCAATGTGCCAGCTCGTCGACTGTCTCCTGCGCGAACGTGCGGATCACGATCGCCGAGACGTATCCGGAGAGCGAGCGAGCCGTGTCGGCGATCGATTCGCCGCGGCCGAGCTGCAGCTCCTGCGTCGAGAGCGTGATCGGCGTCGCTCCGAGCCGTGCAATCGCCGCCGCGAACGACACCCGCGTCCGTGTCGACGGCTTCTCGAAGATGCAGGCGATCGCCTCTCCGCGAAGCTCGTCGTCCCAGAGATCGGGCGTCGCCTTCATCGATGAAGCCAGATCGAGCAACTCGCGCAACTCCTGTTGCGTCAAGTCGGCGACGCGGGTGAAGTTCGGGGAGACGGTGTGGGCGCGCATCGCGCCCACACCTCCCTTCCTGTCGTTTGATGTGGTCGTTGCGCTCATCGTGATCACCCCGTCACGACCGTCTCGGGGTGGGCGGTCTTCGCCTGGGTGACGATCGGCTGAAGCACGTCTGCGATCGTCGGCGTGCCGACCTCCTCGAGCTCGTAGCGAGCGTGGCGGATCGGGTGGCGCGACGTGATCAGCCGCGTCAGGTCGATCGGCGTCCCGGTGACGACGACGTCGCAGTCGACGGCATTGATCGTCTCCTCCAGCTCGTGCAGCTGCTCGTCGCTGTAGCCCATCGCCGGCAGCACGTTCGTCAGCTGCGGCCACTTGGCGAAGACCTCCTTGAGCGAGCCGACTGCATACGGCCTCGGGTCGACGATCTTGGCGGCGCCCGCGTTGCGCGCCGCGACCAGGCCGGCTCCGAACGGCATCTCGCCGTGGGTCAGCGTCGGCCCGTCTTCGACGACGAGCACGAGCCGGCCCAGCAGCTCGGGCCCGAAGTCGAGCTTCGGCGGCGACTTGGCGAAGATGATCTTTGCCATCGGGTTGACCGCCGCGATGTTCTCGACGACCTGCTCGACGTTGTGCGCCTCGGCCGAGTCGACCTTGTTGATCACGACGACATCGGCCATGCGCAGGTTGGTCTCGCCGGGGTGATAGAGCAGCTCGTGGCCGGGCCGGAGCGGATCGGCGACGACGATCAGCAGATCAGGCGCGAAGAACGGGAAGTCGTTGTTGCCACCGTCCCAGATGACGACGTCGGCCTCCTCCTCGGCGGAGCGGAGGATCGCCTCGTAGTCGACGCCGGCGTACATGATCATCCCCATCCGCACGGGCTCCTCGTACTCCTCGCGCTCCTCGACCGTCGGATGCGACGCGTCGATCTCCTCGAGCGTGGCGAAGCGCTGGACGCGCATCGCCTCGAGGTCGCCGTACGGCATCGGATGCCTGACGAGCGCCACCTTGAGGCCTGCGTCGAGCAGCGCCTGCCCGACCTTGCGGCTGGTCTGGCTCTTGCCGCAGCCGGTCCGGGTCGCGCAGACGGCGACCACCGGCTTCGACGACTCGAGCATCGTCGTGTCCGGCCCCATCAACCTGAAGTCCGCGCCCGCGGCAAGGACGATCGACGCCTTGTGCATCACCGTCTCGTGCTTGAGATCGGAGTAGCTGAGGATGACCTCATCGACGTCGAACTCCTCGATCAGCTCGCTGAGCACCTCCTCGGGCCGAATCGGGATCCCGTTCGGGTAAAGCGGGCCTGCCAGAGACGCGGGGTAGACGCGCTCGTCGATGCCCGGGATCTGTGTCGCCGTGAAGGCAACGACCTCGGTGTCCGGGTCGTCGCGGAAGGCGACGTTGAAGTTGTGGAAGTCGCGTCCGCCGGCTCCCATGATGATGACCTTGCGCATGTCGTTCTCCTTTCATCAGGCCCCGGCCGAAGCCGGGGCCTGGTTCGTGGTTCACTCGACGCCCACCGGGACGCGCCGCTCGAGCTGATGGCTTGTCCGCCGGCAGGTACTCGCGGCGCAGGAGCCCGCGGTCGAAGTCCTCGATCGCCGGGACCGGTGTCTTCTCCTGGCGCCACTTCATCCAGATGTAGACCGGGATCCCGAAGAGCAGGAGCATGAAGCCCTTCGCGAGCCACTCCTCTCCCGATCCCCAGATCGCCCAGACGGAGTAGGCAAACGCGAGCCCGGCGATCACCGAGTCGCGCGCCAGCTTTGCCCAGGTGAACAGCTCCCGCTCGCGGAAGAACAGGACGAGCTCGGCCGCCGCCGCGTACGCGTAGGCGATCAGCGTCATCCAGGTCGCGAGTAGGACGACGTCCGTGAAGCGATCCGCGAAGCTGGCGTTCCAGTTGTAGAGCACCAGTCCGCTGACCAGGACGGAGGAGACGACCAGACCGAAGACCGGGGTTCGCCGCTCGCCGTGCACGCGGGCAAACGGCTTCGGGAAGAGGCCGTCGTCCGCCGCCGCCATCGAGACGCGGGCGGTCAGCATGATCCAGCCGTTCAGAGCGCCGAGGGTCGCCGCCATGGCGACCAGGGCGATCCACTTGCCCCAGCTCAGACCCAGGAACGTTCCGCCCCAGATCGCATTCGCGGCGTCGGCAAAGGGCGCCGACGAGCCGGCAAGCGCGGCCTGCGAGAGGACGCCGACGATCGCGATCAGCGCCACCAGGTACAGCAGCGTCGTCGCGAGCGTGCCGAGAATCGTCGCCCGAGGAATCGTCTTCTCCGGGTCCTTGACCTCCTCGGCAGGCACCGTCGCCGACTCGAGCCCGATGAAGGCCCAGAGCGCCAGCGTCGCGGCGGCGTTGATGTGCCAGTCGAAGCCGCCTGCTGCGGGCGTGAACGGTGTGTAGTTGCCGCCCTCGATGTAGAAGAGGCCGATGAGGCCGATGACGGCGAGCGGCACGAACTTCAGCACCGTCGTCAGCACCTGCGCCACACCCGTCTCGCGGGCGCCGAGGATGTTCACGAGCGTGAACAGCCAGATCGCGCCGATCGCGACGAGTGCCGCCAGCCAGTTGGTCGTGTTGACGTCGCCCCAGAAGACGCCGAGGTAGCCGGCGAAGGCGACGGCGATCGCGGCGTTGCCGACCCAGGCGGCGATCCAGTAGGCCCAGGCTGTCTGGAAGCCGACGAAGTCGCCGAACGCGCGCCGGGCGAAGTAGTACGGCCCGCCGGTGTGCGGGTGCGCTCGACCGAGGTTCGCGAATACGAGAGCGAGCAGCATCGCGCCGATGCCGGTGAAAACGAGCGCCAGGATCGAGGCCGGTCCCGCCTCGCCGGCGAGCACCGCAGGCAGCGTGAAGATGCCCGAGCCGACCATGTTGCCGACCACGAGCGCGGTCGCCATCCAAAGTCCCATCGAACGCTTCAGCCGGGGCTTTCCCACCACCTCCCTGTGCCCGTTGGTTGTTGAGGTTGCGACGGACATCTCTCCTCCTTTCAGCAGGCTTGTGCGTTGGGGTTGCCGACGAAGGGCGACCTGTGCTCGATCGCGATGCGACGAGGCTCGATCTCGCTGCGCGGCACGTGCAACTCGAGCGTTCCGTGGGCGTAGAACGCCTTCATCAGGTCGACGACAGCGTCGTCGGGCAGGCGGAACGACTCTTCGAGCCGCTCATGCAGCCTGAGCGCGACTGCGTCGTCGTTCTGCTCCTCCACCTGGTCGCCGCGCACGGTTACGCGGGGTCCGACCGCCTCGATCGCGAGCTCGCTCTCCAGGAAATCGGAGACTTCGAGTTCGATCACGTACTCGGAGGCGTCTTCGCGCACGTTCGCGTGAGCGGAGGGTCGGTGGCCGACTCCAACAGTTCGCATGGCAGCCATACACACTCCTTTCGACGGCCTTCCGATCACCCACGGCGAGGAGCTGCGGCTCGGTGAAAGGCCTGAGCGAGTCGTGGAGAACTACCGAGTGGCGCGCGGCGCGAGCAGGGCAGAGTCAAAGAAGTCGGTCAGCCGACGCGCGTACTCGCGTGGACGAGCGGCGAAGCCGCCCGTGTGCCCGGCCTCGGGGATCTTCCAGAACGCCTTCGGCTCCTTGGCTGCCGCGAAGTAATGCGGCTGGAGGTCCTCGCCGCCGTTGTCCGCGCCCGCGCCGATCAGGAAGAGCGGCCGAGGCGCAATCTTCGGGGCGACGTCGACGAGCGAAGGCGGCGGGCGGTCGCCGCTGAGGACGGCCACGGCCGCCGTCTGCATGAGGTACGACGGCAAGGAGAGCCAGCCCGCGCGACCACGTAGGCGCGACTCGCGCACCGATCGCTCGCCGGCGCCGTCGGCAACGACGGCACGCAGACCAGGGTTCCCCGCCGCCGCTTCCATCATCACCTCGCCGCCGACGGAGAAGCCAAGGCCGCCGATTCGCCCGTCCCGAACGTCCGCCCGCCGGGCGAGGAAGGCGACTCCGGCGTCAACGTCCTTCGTGCCGCTCCAGCCGAACATGTTCGGGTCGCCGTCGCTGTCTGCGTAGCCGCGCATGTCGAGCATCAGGACGCCGTAGCCCTGGCGTACGAGCGCACGCGCCTGCGCCGCACGGCCGCCGGTGCCGGGGAAGACGATCACGGCCGCGCCGTTCCGCGAGGTCACATACCGGCCGTGAAGGTGGAGTCCATCCGCAGTCCGAAGCGTGAGTGGCTGCGACTGCGCGTCCGAGCTCGACCGTCTCGAGCAGCCTCGCGGGGCCGGTGCGTTGCCATCAGCGCGATCGCCACGGGTACGAGCACCCAGTAGACCCCAAGCACTGCGGCGGCCGCGATCAGGCCGCGCCGCAGAAGCCGGCGGCCGCCGTGCTTCCGCGATCGCCATAGCAGCGCAAGGCCGAGCGCGACCAGCGCAAGCCCCGCCGGCGCGAGGGCGAAGCCGGTCCAGTCGTCGCCGCGCACGCCTACCGCACGCGCGTCGGCCACCGCCAGGGCGAACCCCTCGAGAGCTAGCACGCCGAGCACGAGGGCGAGCACCGCGCGCAGTCCTTCGCGACTCAGCCAGAAACAGGCCGACGCGCCCGCGAGCAGCGCCAGCGGAACGAGTCCGGACACCGACGTGGTCAGCCGGCTCCACACCCGGCTCAGGAGCAACGAACGCGTCCGTGATCGTGTGGATAGCGACGACGGCCGCGGCGGCGGCGAAGACTCGTGGCGGTCACGGAGCGTCACCTCGCACGGCCTCCGCGACGGCGGCGCAGTAGAGGTGGGTCATCGCCGCTCCGGCGCGGAGATCCGCCGCGGCATCGCCGCGGCCGTTCAGAAGCAGGACGGCGACCCGCCGGCCGTCTCCGGACACCCAGACGTTCGTCTTGAAGGCGGCACCGCCTCCCGAGTGGCCGTAGGCGACGCCGCCGCACCCGGTCGGGTCCCCGCCGCTCCAGAAGCCGCTCGTCTTCATGAGCTCCAGTTGCTCCGGCCCAAGGAGCTTGCCCTGCATCAGCGCGATGAGAAATCGGGCGGTGTCCTCGGCGTTGGAGACGACGGCGCCTTCTGCGCCGATGCCCGCGTGCGCCGCGGTCATATCCGCAAGCGGGCCGCCGGGGGCGACGGCGTAGCCGCGGGCGTGCTCGCCCGTGATGGGGCCTTGGGGGTCGTACGCGGTGTTGCGGAGCGCCAGCGGCTCGAAGATCCGCTCCCGATAGAGCGACTCGATGCTTCCGCCGCCGGCGCGAGCAGCGATCAGACCGAGGATCTCGAAGCCGATGTTCGAGTAGTGGTACGTGGTTCCGGGCTCCGCGAGCAAAGGCTGGAACGAAGCGAGCTTGATCCACAGGAGCGGCGAGAACTCGGCAATCGGCGTCTGATCGAGCCGCCGCTTGACCCGCAGGAGCTGCTCCTTCACGGCCGGATCGGTCACGTCTGCGATGTAGGCATCGGGGTTCTTCGCGACGTCGTTGTTGTCGATCAGCCCGCTCGTGTGGACCAGCAGCTGACCGACGGTGATCCGGTCGCCGTAGGGCAGCAGACCGGGCAGCCAGCGTTCGACGCTGTCCGACAGCCGCAGCTTGCCCTCCTCCGCCAGCTGGTGGATCAGCACGCCGTCCAGATCTTCGACACGCTCTCGAGCCGCATGCGGGCATCCACCGGCATCGGCTCGCCGCTCTGGACGTCGGCCACGCCTGCCGCGCCGAGCCACGCTCCCCGTGCATCGAGGACGTATGCAGTCGCGCCGGGCGCGATGCGGCCGCGACCTACGATCAGGGAGTCCAGGATCGCCTGCAGCTCGGGCCGGGCGGCGGCGGCCGACGACCGGTGTGGTGGCAGGAACGTGTCCGTGTCGTAGCTGTGGACGACCGCGTTGACGTGCAGCCCCGCGTGCGTGATCGGCGAGGCCAGAGGGCTCAGCGTCACGAGGGTCGGAACGCTCCAGATCGCGTCGCCGGCCAGCGGCTTGCGCAGCTTCTCGCCGCGGAAGTCGGAGTACCCGAGGTGGTAGACGGCCGTGAAGAGGAGCGAGACGGCGAGCGCGAGGGCGCCGATTGCAAGCTTGCCGCGCCGTCGCTCGAGCACGCGCTTTCCTTCGAACGCGGAGAAGACCGCGATGATCGGGAACGCGGAGAGAATCACGCCGTCCGCGAATCCGTAGACGACGCCCCGCCAGGCGATCGCGGCAGCAAACTCCAGCCCGTGTGGGTGCCCGGTCGCCGGCTCGCGCTGGACGATCCAGGCCATCACCGCGACGAACGCGAGCCCGACGACGATTCCGCTGCGCCAGTGACGTGTCAGCAGCTCGCGCGGGGCCGCGACCCCGAAGCGCAGCCAGGCGCCGACGAACCCGAACACCGCGGCGACGTACACGGCGTAGTACAGGTCGCGGTCGACCGACGTCAGGTCTGTCAGCACGAACGGGATCGCGAAACCGAGCGCGAGCCCGGCGGCGAGCCAGAGCCACTGACCGTGGCGCGCCGCAACCGCGGTCGGATGAGCGCGCGTGTGCCGGCTGCGGCCGCCGGGTGTGACGACATCCATGGTTGTCTCCTCTCGTCGTCCTCGGATCTCCGCGTACGCGTTCGCAGCGATCAGTGGCGACGCGGAATCCGCAGGGGCGAACTACGCACGTCGGAAGACGTTCTCGTTCAGTCGGGCATCCAGAACGGGGGCACCACGACCGCGCCGTCGCAGCGTGTTGTGTCGAGACCCTTGGTGGTGCCGCGGTCGACGAAGTCCGTCAGGATCGGATAGAGGCAGCCGCCGAGAGCCGAACGAGTGCCCGACGTGCGGGAAGATCATGACGCGGCTGTCGGGGAAGTGCTGCTTCAGGTCGGAGAGATTTTCGACGGGGTCCTGCGGGTCGGCGCCACCCACGAGAGCGAGCACTGGCACGGGGCTGGACGTGGGGAGCGTCCAGAGTGACCGCGGCTCAGGGCGCTTGGCGACGGAGGAGCAGGCGTTCCGGAAAGCCGCGATCCGGGCGGACGTGTAGCTGTCGAAGTCGGTGCCCCACGGTCCCGTCGCATCGAGGCCGGTCCAGGGCTCGTTGCACCAGATCGACTGGGACATGAGGTTCAGCTCGACGTCGAGAGCTTCCGAGTCCGTGTCTTCGAGGGGCCGGTAGTCGCCCTTCGCGGCGCTGCTGACGGCCAGCGGGATCGAAACCGCCTTCGTCCCGTCGAGCAGCAGCACGTGGACGATGGAGGCGAGCTCGTAGCCCGTCATGCCATGCTTCGGGTCGGCGTTCCACGCCTTCACGAGCTCGCCGAACTGCCGCTCCCAACCTGGGAACGTCCCCCGGCAGTCGGGGTCTGAGGTACAGAGATTCGCGAGTTGGTCGAGGGCGCGCTGGGCGTTGACGGCGAAGCGGCCGAAGAATGGAACGTCGATCGCGGTCGCGCCCGAGAGGATGAGCGTGCGCACCGACGAGGGATGGAGCTTCAGGTAGACCTGGGCCGCGGTTGCGCCGTAGGAGCTGCCGATCACGTCGAGCTGCCGGTAGCCGAGCGCCGCCCGCACCGACTCCAGGTCGTCCATCGCCATCCGCGTCCCGTATTGAGTCACGTCGCCGCCATGTGGGCTCGATCGCCCTGTGCCGCGCTGGTCGACGAGCAGGATGTCGCGATACACATTCAGCGCGCTCAACTGCTGGCTCACATCGGCCGCCAGCCCGGTGGCGGCGTCCCCTGGTCCGCCGGCGAGGTAGGTGACAGCGTCAGCTCGGGGCGGCCTCGAGAACGCAGGTAGGACGACCACGTGGAGCCCGATCGTGCGGCCGCTCGGCTTCGTCCGGTTCTCCGGGACGACGAAGGTGCCGCAGCGTGCGTCGACCCCCTGCACCATGCACGGCTCCGGCGGCCACGACCACTGCGCTTCGCGAAAGAACGCTCGATCGACGCCGACGACTACACCGACGCCGATGCCGACGACGGCTACCAGGCCGACCAAGACCAAACAACCCACCGACGCCGCCGATGAACCCGATGAGGCGCAGGGTGCGCACGTGTCGACATGGGTGAACCTCCACCGACACCATCCCCGAGTTCGCGCGAGGCGCCATCCGGGGGCGCACGGATCCTGCGTCAGTGCATTCCCGATGCTGAGTAGCCGCGCGACGCTCCGGGGCACGCTTGATCGCGAGGACGCAATCAGATCGGCGTCTTGAGTCGACGCCCGGTGCCGGGCCGGATGCTCGCATCCGAGCCCGGCCAGAAGAGTGACTCGTGCTCTTCGTCCCACCGCACTCGGTAGTGCTCGTGCGCGGAGGCGCGGTCGAGCACCTCGAGGATGACCCCCGTCCGACCGGGGTCGCCCGTCGCATGACCATGGACGACGACGACGTCGCCAGGGTGTGCCTGCACGTCGCGCTTCGCGTTCATCGTTCCTCCGTGATTTGTGGTCTCGTCCTCCCCAGGATCGCCCGCCAGGCTCGAGGGCACATCGGCGAAAGCGCTGACGTCCCTTCGGCGAACTACCCACATGCCCTCCATGCCGTGCCGTACTTTCCCGCATCCGGATCGGGGCGCGGCCTGATGCGCGTTCGGCCGTCGCGGCACACGCTGATGTCTCCACCGCATGAAGAGGAGGCACGTCATGAGCGCCACCATCGACGCAGACGCCCATGTAGTCGAGGCGAACAAGATCTTCAGCCGCGTGCTCGTCGGCGTGGACGTGACGCCGGAGTCGCGCGACGCACTCAGGCAAGCGGCGCTTTTGAAGGCGCCGGGCGGAACGATCACCTGCCTTGCGGCATGGAACCTCGCTCCGCCGGTGGTCACGTCCACGACGGTGATGCCATCGCGGGAGGCCGACGACCGCGAGGCCCGCAGCGTCGCTGAAGAGACCGTGCGAAGCGCGCAGGCGTTCATCCCGTCGGCGGAGTCCATCGTCGTTCACGGCTTTGCCGGCCACGCCCTGATCGACGCTGCCGCCCACGAGCGATCGACGCTGATCGCACTCGGCTCGCACGGCCAGCGGCGCGCCGAGGGGATCCTGCTCGGATCGACGGCGACTCTCTTGCTGCACGATGCGCCCTGCTCGGTGCTCCTGGCGCGCGAGACCGCGCACCTGACACCGCGGCGGGTCGTGGTCGGAGTCGACGGTTCGCCCGAGTCGGCCGCGGCGTACAGCGTCGCCCGCTATCTGGCAGGGCGTTTCGACGCCGACGTCACGGTGGTCGTCGCCGAGGGCAAGAAGCTGATCGACCCCGCGGCGATCTCGCAGATCGTCGGAGACGGGTTCCACATCGTCCCGGATGAGCCCGTGCACGCGCTCACGGCTGCCTCAGCAGGCGCCGACCTGCTCGTGCTCGGCAGCAGAGGGCTCCACGGCTTGAAGTCGCTCGGCTCGGTCTCCGAGCGCGTGGCTCACCGCGCCCTCTGCTCGACGCTGATCGTCCGCGGCGAACTGCAGAGCTGACACCGAGAGGAGCTTCGCCATGAAGACCGCACCGCAGCAGCAGACGGTCACGAGATTCGTCCACTCGTTCGACGAGGCCATCCACGGGGGCCGCGAACTGCTCGGCGGCAAGGGCCTCGGGCTCTCGGAGATGGCGCATCTCGACGTGCCCGTCCCCGCGGGCTTCACGATCACGACCGACGCCTGCCGCGCCTACATGGCGACCGGCGGCGAGCTGCCGCCCGGTCTCGAGGACGAGATCGAGGAGCACATCGCGCCGGCTCGAGCATGCGACCGGTTCGGGCTTCGGCGATCCCATCAACCCGCTGCTCGTCTCGGTCCGCTCCGGCGCCGCGATCTCGATGCCGGGGATGATGGACACGATCCTCGACCTCGGGCTCAACGACGAGACCGCGCTCGGCTTGGCCGCGGCCACGGCGAACGGCCGCTTCGCCTACGACTCGTACCGCCGGCTGATCCAGATGTACGGCGAGGTCGTCGAGGGCATCGACGGGCGCCGCTTCGAGCAGGCGCTCACGGAGCTCAAGGCCGAATGCGGCATCCACGAGGACGTCGAGCTGGCGGCGCCCGATCTGCTGAGGCTGATCGAGCGCTACCAGCGGATCTACGAGGACGAGGCGGGCAGGCCATTCCCGCTCGACGCACACGAGCAGCTGCTGCGTGCGGTCTGCGCGGTCTTCGACTCGTGGAACTCGCCGCGCGCACGCGTGTACCGGCAGACCTACGAGATCTCCGAGGAGCTCGGGACCGCCGTGAACGTGATGCAGATGGTGTTCGGGAACAAGGGCGACGACTGCGCGACAGGCGTCTGCTTCAGCCGCGACCCCTCGACCGGCGAGCGCGGCATCTGCGGCGAGTTCCTGATCAACGCTCAGGGGGAGGACGTCGTCGCGGGTATCCGGCTGCCCCGAACGCTCGACGCCATGCGTGACCTGTTCCCGGCCGCGTTCGCGGAGCTCGAGCAGACGGTCGATCGGCTCGAGCAGCACTATCGCGACGTGCAGGACATCGAGTTCACGGTCGAGCAGGGTCGTCTGTACCTGCTCCAGACCCGATCCGCAAAGCGCACGGCCGCCGCGGCGGTCCGAGCCGCCGTCGCGATGGTCGGGGAGGGGCTGCTGGACCGCGACGACGCTATTTCGCGCATCGACCCGGCGCAGATCGACCACCTCCTGCACCCGATGATCGACGGGGCCGCGACGTTCGATGTCGTGGCGAAGGGCCTTGCCGCGTCGCCCGGTGCCGCGTCCGGCCGTGCCGTCTTCGATGCGGACACCGCGGAGGCGCGCGGCCGGGAGGGCGAGGACGTCATCCTCGTGCGCTGGGAGACGAGCCCGGACGACATCCACGGCCTGATCGCGGCGAAGGGCATCCTCACCGCGCACGGCGGCATCGCCTCGCACGCGGCGCTCGTCGCGCGCGGGCTCGGCAAGCCGTGTGTCGCGGGCTGCGCCGAACTGACGATCGACATGGAGAGCAGGGTCGCGACGATCGCCGGGCACGCGGTCGCCGAGGGCGAGCTGATCACCCTCGACGGCGGCACCGGCCGCGTCATCCTCGGCGGGGTCGAGCTCGTGCCTGCGACCCTCAACGACGACCTCGAGACGATCCTCGGCTGGGCGGACGACGTCCGGCGCTTGGAAGTGCACGCGAATGCGGACACCCCGGCCGACGCGACAAAGGCGCGTGAGCTCGGCGCTCAGGGGATCGGGCTCTGCCGTACGGAGCACATGTTCTTCGGCGACGAGCGCCTGCCGGTCGTCCAGGAGATGATCCTCGCGGACGACGAGTCGGCTCGCCGCGCAGCGCTCGATCGACTCCTGCCCTTCCAGCAGAGCGATTTCGAGGGCATCTTCGAGGCGATGGCGGGGCTGCCGGTGACGATCCGGCTGCTCGACCCGCCGCTGCACGAGTTCCTTCCGTCGCTCGAAGAGGCGACCGACGAGCGGTTGCGAAACCGGATCCTGGCGCTGCACGAGGCGAACCCGATGCTGGGGACACGCGGCTGCCGGCTCGGGCTGCAGTGGCCCGAGATCTACGAGATGCAGGTCCGCGCGATCGTGCGGGCCGCCCTGGCCGTGCGCGAGCGCACCGGCGAGACGCCGCAGGTCGAGATCATGCACCCGCTCGTGGCGTTCGCCGAGGAGCTGCGCCGGCTGCGCGAGCTCACCGTTCGCGTCGCGGCCGAGGAAGGATGCGACCTCCCGTATCTGGTCGGAACGATGATCGAGCTGCCGCGCGCATGCATGCGCGCAGACGAGATCGCCGCACATGCGGACTTCTTCTCGTTCGGCACGAACGACCTGACGCAGACGGCGCTCGGCTTCTCGCGCGACGACGCGGAGGGCAAGTTCCTCACGCACTACCTCGAGGACGGGGTGCTGGCCCACGACCCGTTCGCGACCCTGGACCAGGAGGGCGTCGGCGAGCTGATGCGGATCGCGGTCGAGCGCGGGCGGAACGTCAACCCGGAGCTGACGATCGGGATCTGCGGCGAGCACGGCGGCGACCCGGCGTCCGTGCGGTTCTGCCACGAGCTCGGGCTCGACTACGTCTCCTGTTCGCCCTACCGTGTTCCCGTCGCCCGGCTGGCGGCGGCGCAGGCGGTGCTCGCGGAGAGCGGCGCGGGCCGCTACGTCGTGGCCGGCGGCTAGCCGTGCTGGCCAGCGCGCTCGCGATCCTGCTCGCCGCGGCGACGACGTCGCAGGCCAAGCTGCCGCTGCGTGCCTGCGTCGTGCAGGGCGTGCCCGCGAAGTGTGGCACGCTGCTCGTCCCCGAGAACCGCGACACCGGTCTGGGGCCGCGGATCGGGCTTCGCGTCGTCGTCGTGCCGGCACGGCTGAAGCCGGCGCGGCCGGATGCCTTCGCATACCTCGCCGGCGGTCCCGGCGTCGGCGCATCCGAGCAGACCGCCGTGGTCAACAGCATCTGGAGCGGCGTGCACGAGCGCCACGACATCGTCCTCGTCGATCAGCGCGGCACCGGCGGCTCGCACCCGCTGGCCTGCCCGCCGCCGGAGGAGAACGAGGACGTCAGCGTCATGATCAGAGCCTGTCTCGCGTCGCTGAACGGCGACCCGACGCAGTACGGGACCGCGGCGGCCGCGGACGACCTCGAGGCCGTCCGCGCCGCGGTCGGCTACCGCACACTGAACCTCTACGGGATCTCGTACGGCGCGACGCTCGCGCAGGTCTACCTGGCGCGGCACCCGCGCTCGGTGCGGTCGATGGTGCTCGACGGGGCGACGTTGATCGACGTCCCATTCTTCGGCAGGTTCGCTGTCAACGGGCAGCGCGCGCTCGACCTCGTCGCGCGGCGCTGCGCGCGTCAGCCGGCCTGCGCACGCTCGTTCCCCGGCTGGACGCAGCAGCTCCGCTCCCTGATCGAGACGTGGAACGTGAAGCCCGCCGCGATCAGGCCCGGTGTCACTCTCTCCGGGAACGACCTCGCCGGCGTAATCCAGCTCATGACGCTCAACGCGTCGTCGGCGGCGTCGATCCCGCTCGCCGTCACACGCGCGGCCCGCGGCGACTACGCGTCGCTGGCACAGCAGATCCCGACTGGCGGCGACAACCCGCTCATGTTCTGGTCGATCTGGTGCAACGAGCGCTGGGTCGGGCTCGATGCGCGCGGCCCCTGGGGCACGTACCTCGACGGCTACACCGCCTCGCAGCTCGAGCGCTACCGCTCTGTGTGCGCGTACCTGCCGGACCACGCCGAGCCCGCCTCGAATCTCGGCCGCGTCCGCTCAAGGGTTCCGGTGCTCGCGCTCGTCGGCGGCGCCGACCCGCAGGATCCAGCCGACCAACATTGCCGGGCTCGGCGCGGCGATGCCGAAGGCGCGCGTCGTCGTCCTGCCCGAGCACGGGCACGGCGTCGGCCAGTACGGCTGCCTGCCGCACCTCGTCAAGCTCTTCGTCGACCGCGGCAGTGCTGCGGCGCTCGACGTGCGCTGCGTGCGAGCGACCAAGCCGCCGCCCTTCGCGCTCCGCTAGACGGTCAGGACGGCGGCGCCGCGAACGGTGCCGCTGCGCAGGCGGTCGAGCGCCTCCTCTGCGGCGGCGAGTGGGAACGTCTCCACGACCGTCCGCACCGGGTGCTTCGCTACGGCCCGGAACAGCTCGCTACCGTCGTCGCGGGTCAGGTTCGCGACCGACCGCAGTACCCGTTCGCCCCAGAGCAACTCGTACGGGAAGGACGGGATCGCGCTCATGTGGATGCCTGCGCAGACGACCGTGCCGCCCTTGGCGACCGCCGCGAGCGCCTCGGGAACGAGCTCACCGGCGGGAGCGAAGATGATCGCTGCGTCCAGTTCCTCCGGCCGCTCGCCGACGGGACCCGCCCACTCGGCGCCGACCTCTCGTGCCAGCGACTGCGCTGCCCCGTCGCCGGGCCGCGTGAAGGCGAGCACACGGCGGCCTTCGTGCACCGCCAGCTGCGCGACGATGTGGGCGGCGGCGCCGAAGCCGTAGAGGCCGAGCGTCTCGCCGTCGCCGGCTGCCCGCAGAGCGCGGTAGCCGATCAGCCCCGCGCAGAGCAGGGGCGCGAGCTGCTCGTCGGCGTGACCGGCGGGAAGCGGCAGGCAGTAGCGCCCGTCGGCGACGGTCTCCTCGGCGTAGCCTCCGTCGAGCGTGTAGCCCGTGAAGCGCGCGCGGTCGCACAGATTCTCGCGCCCGGAGCGGCAGTACCGGCAGGTGCCGCAGGTCCAGCCCAGCCACGGGACGCCGACCCGCGAGCCCACCGCAAGCTCGTCGCCCTCGATGACGGTGCCGACGATCTGGTGGCCGAGGACGAGGGGTAGCTTGGCGTCGGCCAATTCGCCGTCGCGAATGTGCAGATCGGTCCTGCAGACACCGCAGGCACTGACGCGGAGCCGCACCTCGCCCGGCCGAAGCTCCGGGCGCCGGATCTCGGCTTCCCGGAGCTTCGTTCCCGGTGCATCGAGCAGCATCGCCCTCATGGGCGCATGCTCACACGTGCGCGGGGACCGGCACCAGCACCCGCTGGGCGAGCTCGACCAGCCGGTTGGAGTAACCCCACTCGTTGTCGTACCAGGCGACGACCTTGACCAGCCTCCCGTCCGTGACCATCGTCAGCGGCGCGTCGAAGATCGACGAGTACGACGACTTGACGATGTCGGACGAAACGAGTGGCTCCTCGCTGTAGCGGAGAATGCCGGCGAGCTCGGCCCGGTCGGCTCGCTCCGCGAGGACGGCGTTCACCTCTTCGACGGACGTCCGTCGCTCCATCTCGACGGTCAGGTCGACGAGCGATCCCGTCGGCAGCGGCACCCGCACGGCGAAGCCCTGGAGCTTCCCTGCCAGGGCGGGAACGACGAGCCCGATCGCCTTCGCCGCTCCGGTCGAGGTCGGCACGAGGTTCGCCGCCGCCGCGCGCGCGCGACGGTAGTCCTTGTGCGGCCCGTCGAGCAGCTGCTGGTCGCCGGTGTACGCGTGCACCGTCGTCATCACGCCGTGCCGGAAGCCGAGCGCCTCGTGCAGAACCTTCGCGACCGGTGCGAGGCAGTTCGTCGTGCAGGACGCGTTCGAGATGATGTTGTGCGCATCCGGGTCGTAGGTCTCGAAGTTGACGCCGAGCGCGACGGTGACGTCCGGATCCTTCGCAGGCGCCGAGACGATCACCTTCTTCGCTCCAGCCTGCAGGTGCTTCTCGGCATCCGCGCGGGCGCGGAAGCGTCCGCTCGACTCGATCACGACATCGACGCCGAGATCGTCCCACGGGAGCGCCGCCGGGTCGGTCTCCATCGGCGTCTCGATCCGCACTCCGTTCACGACGATCGCGCCGTCGGCAGCTTCGACCGTGCCGTCGAAGGGGCCGTAGACGGTGTCGTACTTCAGCAGTTGAGCGAGCATCGGCGGGTCGACGACGTCGTTGACGGCAACCCACTCGATGTCTGCATCCGACTCGATTGCGGCCCGGAACGCGGCTCGCCCCGTCCGCCCGAAGCCGTTGATGGCAACGCGGACAGCCATGACTCCTCCTTTGGTTGAAGTTCTGCTTCGACGGTAGAGCCGTGCCGAGATCCGGCCATCGGAGAATCGGGCCAGTGGATCTGCGGCTTTCCCGCAGGCCACTTCGGGGCTGTCGCCGATGCTCAGACGCCGAATGGCGCCGACACTCGCTCCATGAGCGAAGTCATCGACGAGCTGTCGCGCGAGCTCAGGCCGCCGCTGACGGCCCAAGCCGCCGTCGTGGAAGCCGATCGCTGCCTCCAGTGTGGAGGCGCATACGCGGCCGCGCCCTGCGTGACGTCGTGCCCCGCAGGGGTCGACGTGCCGAGTTTCGTCGCCTCGATCGCGGACGCAGACCCGGGTGCCGCCGCGACGATCATCTTTGCCGAGAACATCCTCGGCGGAACCTGCGCGCGCGTCTGCCCCGTCGAGGTGCTCTGTCAAAGCGACTGCGTGCTCATCCACGAGGGGCGCCGGCCGATCGAGATCGGCGCGCTCCAGCGCTACGCGACCGAGTGGGCCTACTCCAACGCCGTGCCCCTGCGCACACCGATGCCGCAGAATGGCAAGCGCGTCGCTGTGATCGGCGCCGGGCCGGCCGGTCTCGCGGCGGCCGGTGAGCTCGGCGCGCGCGGCTACGAGGTGACTGTGTACGACGATCGCCGGGAGATCGGCGGGCTCGTCCGTTACGGGATCGCGCCGTACCGCCAGTCGAACGAGCCGCTGCCCGACGAGGCGCGGCTGCTCACGGACCTCGGCGTCCAGTTCCAGCTGGGCTCGCGCGTCGACGCGGCCAGGCTGACGGAGCTCGAGGCGGAGTTCGACGCCGTCGTGCTCGCGGTCGGGATGGGGCCCGACGTCGACGTCTCGTACGAAGGCGACGACCTCGACGGCGTCTGGGAGTCGCTGCCGTTCATCGAGCAGCTCAAGACCGGACCGCCGCCACGGACGGGACGTCGCGTCGCCGTCATCGGCGGCGGCAACACCGCCGTCGACGTGGCGGTCGAGGCGAAGCGACTCGGTGCCGACGTCTCGCTGCTGCTCTACCGCAGGACCGAGCACGAGATGCCGGCGTACGAGCACGAGGTGGAGCTCGCCCGCCACGAGGGCGTCGAGATCCGCTTCCTCACGAGTCCCGTGGCGATCGTCGGCGACGACCGCGTCGAGGGCGTCCGTTGTGCGGAAATGAGGCTCGGCGCTCCCGATGAGAGCGGCCGCCGCCGGCCCGAGCCGGTCCCCGACAGCGAGTTCGTCATCGCCGTCGACACGGTCGTGAAGGCGATCGGCCAGCGGCCCCGCGACGAGTTCCGGTCACTGCTCGAGGACGTGGACGAGCAGGGACGGACGTCGAACGAGAAGATCTTTGCCGCTGGAGACGCCGTCAACGGCGGCGCAAGCGTGGTCGAGGCCGTGGCCGGAGCGAAGCGCGCGGTTCGCGCGCTGGACGGGTGGCTGCGATGACGAACATGACCGAGATCCGCTGGCACGCGCGTGCCGGACAGGGCGCCAAGACGGCCGCCCAGATCCTGGCCCTCGCGCTCCTCCGGGACGGCAAGGGCGTTCAGGCCTTCCCGGAGTACGGCCCGGAGCGGCGTGGCGCGCCTCTGCGCGCGTTCACTCGCGTCGCCGACCGACCGATCCGCCGGCACGACACGATCACCGATCCGGATCTCGTCGTCGTGCTCGAGCCGTCGCTCGTCCACGAGGCGGGCATCGCCGACGGGCTGCGACAGGAAGGGTTCGTGCTCTTCAACGGCGAGCACCCGCCGCCGGAGCTGGACGGCGTCGACGTGCGCTGCGTGCCGGCGGCGAGGCTCGCCGGAACCCAGGGCTCGGGCTTCGTGAACATGGTCATGCTGGGCGCAGTCGCAGCGGCGCTCGGCGAGCCCGAACTCGGGAACCTGCAGGACGCTGCGGTCGAGACGCTCGGCAAGAAGGTGCCGGAAGCAGACGTCCGCTCTACCGTCGCGGAGGGATACGCATGGCTGAGCTGAGGGACTGGCAACACCTGCCCGTCGCGGGCGCCGTCCGGCCGGAGGAGGCCGCCCGGCCGCTCACCGGAGGCTGGCGCACGGGCGAGCGGCCCGCCGTCGACCTCTCCAAGTGCGTGAACTGCCTGCTCTGCTGGTTCTACTGCCCTGACTCGGCGATCGTCCTCGACGGCGAGACGTTCACAGGCTTCGACCTCGACTACTGCAAGGGCTGTGCGATCTGCGCGGAGGTCTGCCCGGTCGGTGCGATCGCGATGGTGCCGGAATGAACGACGTCCGGCTCCTCACCGGCGGCGAGGCGGTCGCGCACGCGATGCGTCAGATCGACCCCGACGTCGTCCCCGTCTACCCGATCACACCGCAGACGCCGATCATCCAGACCTTCGCCAAGTTCGTCGCCGACGGGGCTGCGCAGACGGAGATCGTCAACGTCGAGTCCGAGCACTCGGCCATGAGCGCCGCGATCGGCGCCGCCCTTGCCGGGGCGCGCACGATGACCGCCACCTCGTCGCAGGGCCTCGCCCTGATGGCCGAGATCGTCTACATCGCTGCGTCGATGCGGGCGCCGATCGTGATGGCGCTCGGCAACCGTGCGCTCTCCGGGCCGATCAACATCCACTGCGATCACTCCGACTCGATGCTGATCCGCGACTCCGGCGTGATCCAGCTGTTCGCCGAGAGCGCGCAGGAGGCGTACGACCTGACTGTGATCGCGCCGCGGCTCGCCGAGCACCCGGATGTGCTGCTACCGGTGCTCGTCTGCCAGGACGGGTTCACGATCACGCATTCGGCCGAGCCGGTCACGCTGCTCCCGGACGCGGCGGTCCGGCACTTCGTCGGCGACTACTCCATCCCGAACGACGTACTCGACGTCGCGCGCCCGACCACGCAGGGGCCGTTCGCGATGCCGGACTACTACTACGAGTTCCGCCGCCAGCAGGCGGCCGCGATCGAGGCCTCGGCGACCGCGTTCGGCGAGCTCGCCTCCGAGTTCGCCTGCCTCAGCGGCCGCAACTACGGCGAGATCGAGGAGTACAGGCTCGAGGGCGCCGCCACGGCGGTCGTCGCCCTCGGCTCGACGGCGGGAACGGTCAAGGACGTCGTCGACGAGCTGCGCGAGGAGGGCGAGTCCGTCGGCCTGCTCAAGTTGACGTCGTTCCGACCGTTCCCCGCCGCGGCGATCGCGGCAGCCCTGAGCGGCGTCGACTCCGTCGTCGTCCTCGACCGCGCCGACTCGCCCGGCGCCACGCCGCCGCTCCACGCCGAGGTGGCGGCCGCGCTCTTCGGCAGCAGCTGCGAGCTCAGCGGCGCCGTCTACGGCCTCGGCGGGCGCGACCTGCACCCCACCGACATTCGCGCCGCTCTTCGCCGGCGCCGCCCCGTCCTACGTCGGCCTGCGAGGTGACCCATGTCGCGTCTGAAGACACTCGTGCGGAATCAGAAGGGCGTCCCGCCGCTGCGCGGGGGACACTCCCTCTGCCAGGGCTGCGGCGTACCGATGGTCGTCAGGACCGTCCTCAGCACGATCAGACAGCCCGTCGTCGTGGTCAACGCGACAGGCTGCCTCGAGGTCGCGACGACGCGCTACCCGACCACCGCGTGGAACGTGCCCTGGCTGCATGTCGCGTTCGAGAACGCGGCCGCAGTCGCGAGCGGCGTCGAGAGCGCCCAGCGCGCGCTTGCGCCGGCGGCACGCGCTGCCCGCCGACGAGGACGTCGCGGTCGTCGTCTTCGCGGGGGACGGAGGAACGTACGACATCGGTCTCCAGGCGCTCTCCGGCGCTCTCGAGCGAGGCCATCGCTTTCTCTTCGTCTGCTACGACAACGAGGCCTACATGAACACCGGCGTGCAGCGCTCGGGCGCGACCCCGTTCGCCGCGAGCACGACGACGAGCCCCGCCGGACGGGAGAGCTGGGGGAAAGCGCAGCAGCGCAAAGACATGACAGCGATCGCCGTCGCGCATCACGTGCCGTATGTCGCGCAAGCCGCAGCGACGCACTGGCACGACCTGAGCGTCAAGGTCGAGCGCGCCGTCGCCGCACCAGGCCCCGCCTTCCTCAACGTGCTCACCGACTGCCCGGTCGGCTGGGGCCATGAGCCTCGGCTCTTCGCGCAGGTGATCGACGGTGCGGTCGACAGCCTCTTCTGGCCGCTGTACGAGGTCGTCGAAGGACGCTACGCGCTGACGTATCTGCCGCCGGCGGTGCTGCCGGTCGCGGAGTGGCTGGCACTCCAGGGGCGCTTCGCGCACCTGCTGCGCCCGGAGAACGCGACGGTGGTCGCCGACATCCAGGCACAGGTCGAAGAGGACTGGCTGGCGCTGCTCGAGCAGTGCGGCGGCCGGACCTTGGTCGGCTCCGGCCGGAGCTGATGCCCGCCCGAGTGCTGATCGCCGGCGCCGGCGTCGCCGCGCTGGAGGCGGCGCTCGCGCTGCGCTCTCTGGCCGCTGACCGCGTCGACGTCGAGCTGCTCGGACCCGAGCATCACTTCTGGTACCGACCGCTCTCGGTGACGGAGCCGTTCGCGCAGGGGGAGGCGACGCGGTACGAGCTGCCGGCGCTCGCCGTGGCGGCCGGCGCACACTTCACACCGGGCACGCTGCTCGGCGTGGACGCTGCGCGCCGCGAGGCGAAGACGTCTGTCGGGGACATTGGCTACGACTTCCTGCTCGTCGCGGTCGGGGTGCTGCCGTCTCCGGCCGTGGCGGGTGCCGTGACATTCCGCGGTGCTGCGGACCGCGAGAAGCTCGAGTCCCTGCTGGACGACGTCGTCGCGGGCCGGGCACGACGCCTCGCGTTCGCCGTCCCCGAGGGTGCAGTCTGGCCGCTGCCACTGTACGAGCTCGCGTTGCTGACGGCGGCGTACGTGGCGCAGAACCGGATCGAGGAGGTCGAGCTGACGTTGGCGACGCCGGAGGCCGCTCCCCTGCAGGTGTTCGGCGACGCAGCGGGCATCGAAGTGCGGCTGCTACTGGGAGAACGGGGGATTTCGCTGCTGTGCGGCGCGAGCCCGCTCTCGTTCCGGGACGGCGTGCTTCTGCTGCGTCCGGAGCGCGAGCTCGAGGCGGACCGCGTCGTCGCTGCGCCACGCCTGCGCGGCGCGTGGCTCGAAGGCCTCCCGCAGACCCGCCTCGGCTTCATCCCGATCGATCCGTACGCGCGTGTCGAGGATTGTGACGGCGTGTATGCCGCCGGGGACATCGTCGACTTTCCGGTGAAGCAGGGCGGGGTCGCCGCGCAGCTCGCCGACGTGGCGGCCACGTCGATCTCCTCACTCGTGGGCGCCGACGTTCAGGCCGTTCCATTCGACCCGGTGCTGCGTGGTCTCCTCCTGACCGGCGATCAGGATCGCGCGCTCCGGTTCGAGGCGGGCGCCGTCACCACCGTCGGGGCGGAGGAGCAGGGCAAGATCGCAAGCCGCTATCTGGCGCCGTTCCTGGCCGACATCGCGGGGAAGGACATCGCGAACCTCACGACTGGCGCTTCCTCTCAACGGTTGAACTAGCGCGGCCGGTGTCTACTCGCCCAGATCGTGGCTGTAAACGCCTCGCCGAGCTCAGACGTGCGTCTGCTCGTTCGCGTCGGTGGCGAGGCGTTCGGCGCGCTGCTTGATACCGCTGAGCATCTTCCGTTCCATCACGAGCGATGCCGGCTCCATCGGAACCATCCCGATCTTCGCGATCAGTGATGGGAGCCGGAAGCGGTTGCGGCTGATCAACCGGGTTCTTCCTTCCTGCTCGTCGAGGACGAATGTCCAGACCCAGTTGCCGTCTTCGGATCGCGTCGCAAGCACGCGCTGCGGCTCGACACGTTCAAAGCGCATGCGGTTCTTGCCGTAGCTGAGGGTGTCACCGACCTGCGGGTGCTGGTACTCGGGCAGCACGCGTCCGGCGCTGTGCATGTCGAGCCGGAGCAGGTTCTCGATCCAGTCGTAGGTGTACGCGCCGCCGCGCGGCGAGGGACCCATCTGCGCGATCCAGGGCCACACGGCGGCCGCGGGCGCATCGATCGTGATGGCGCGCGTCGCGACGCCGTCCGCGTCCTCGAGGAGCTCATCGCCGGGGAGCCTCGCCTGTGCCTCGGCCCTGGTGGCGCCCCAGTTGAGGATCGGTCGGCGCAGCAGCACCCAGTAGAGCATCGCCGCTGCGCCGATCGAACCGAGCCCGACAACCCGGCGCCTCAACAAGGCTGGCGCACCTTCCGCACTACGTCTCGCCGAGGAGGTCGGTGAGCAACTCGGCGTACTGGAGCAGGTGACGGTCGGGGAGAAACCGATGCTCGATGTGACGACGGCCATTCCGCCCAATCCGCTCCGCGTCCGCGGGATCGCGCAACAGCCGATCGACCGCCGCGCCGAAGGATTCGAGGTCGTACGGGTCCTCGACGAGGAGACCTGTCTCGTCGTGGATCACCTGATCCACGATGCCCCCGACGGCGCTGGCGACGACCGGACGGGACTTCCACATCGCCTCCGCTACCGTCAGTCCGAAGCCCTCCGCGAGGCTCTTCTGCACCACGACGGCGGCGTGGCTTTGGAGAGCGTTGATGATGAGCGCGTTCTCGACCGGATCGTCCATCGGGACGCAGGCGAGGTGGACACGCGCCCGATTGGATCGCGGCAGAGATCGCCATGCCGCCACCGTCTCCTCCCAGACAGCCTCGCCTTCGGGGTCGTCGCTGACTCCTTGCACGGCCGGCCCGGCGAGCACGAGGTGCGCGTTCGCGGAGTGCACGTGGTGAGCGAAGCCCTCGAGCACGCCCGGCATGTCCTTCATCCGGTCCCACCGGGAGACTTGAACCACGAGCGGTACGCCCCGATCGGGCGGCGGCCCTCGCCAACGACATCCGTTCGGTGTCGCACGCGAATGTCCGAGGCCTCACCGTTGCCAGTAATGAGTCCGGCCGCCTCGAGAAGCGCCTCCACCTCGTGACGCTCGAGCGCTCGGTTCTTCGGCGTGAAGGGATCGATCGAGGGCGGGATCGCTCGAAGCCTCGCGCGATCGATCCAGCTCGGGGCAAACGACTCACGCGAGAAGACGTGTGCCTTCGCCGGCTCGATGTACGGTCGCAGAAAGGCCCAGGCGCGCTGGGTCCATTCATTTTCCGCGTCGTAGCCGACGTGGCACCGCCAGACGACGTGGGCGCCTCGCGCGACGAGAGGCGCGATGAGGCCCGCTGGCTGCGGGTCATGTACGACCACGAAGTCTCCCTTCTTGACTTCGTCGAGGACGGCTTCGAGGTCGGCCGCGAGCGTTCGTTCGTAGATCGCCCGCTCGTGTTCCCCCAGGTCAGCGCCGTCGCCCGGCCCGCCGTAGAGGCCGTTGTGGAGTCGCTTGGTCACGGTGAAGAACTCGGGGTCGCCTCCGATCACCAGCCAGTCCGACCCCAGCCCCAACCCACGGCCATAGCCGAGCAGCGTCGCAAGCATCTCCGCCACACCGCCGCCGTTCGCCGTCGAATTGATGTTGAGGATGCGCCGACCGCCGAGCAACGTGCGTAGAGCCGAGGCGGCCTCGATCAGCGCCTCGACGCGCTCGACGCCGATCAGCGGCTCCAGACGGCGCGGATCGATTGGGTGCGGCTCGACGTTCGCAGTCAAGGACACTGAACGACAGTCTCCCGGATCGGACGGCTTCCGACACTGATCAAACCGACGCTGGACAGGTCGCAGGCTGAACCGGTCTCGGAGTCATCCTCGCAACGTCGTTGACGTTCGCCTGTATGGTCGCGGCATGAAGACCAGCGCCCATCGCGGGCGCCGACGTTCCCGTCCGAACTCACGCATCCGGCGGCTACTCACGGTCGCGGTGAGCGTCCTTCCCGAGGTGATTGTGCTGAGGCGGCGCGGCTATCCGCCCGTTGGCAACGTCGTGGTTCGGTGCCGGGAGGGGCATCTCTTCACGACCATCTGGGTTCCCGGTGTCTCCGTAAAGGCGCTCCGGCTCGGCCCTTGGAGACTTCAACGCTGCCCCGTCGGCACCCACTGGTCGATCGTGACGCCAGTGAGGCGATCTGAGCTGACCGAGGAACAGGACCGGACGGCGGCCGACAATCGAGACATCCGCCTTCCCTAACGTCCCGAACGCTCGCGCGGCGTGCTGCTGGTAGGGCGTTACAGTCGGGCCTCATGCTGCCAGTTCTCGCGGCCCGCGCTGCTGCCGTCGTGATGGTGGGCATCGCAGGCTTTCAAGTTGCACTCGTCTTGGGTGCACCGTGGGGCGCTTACACGCAGGGAGGCCAGACGGAGGGCGCGCTCGACGCATCCGGAAGAGTTTTCGCTGCGGTCTCGTGCGCGATCCTGCTCGTGATGGCCGCTGCCATCCTGGCCCGAGTGCACGAGGGTCCGCTCAAGAACGCTCCGGGGAGACTCGTGACCGCCCTCGCCTGGTTCACGACCATCTATTCCGCACTCGCGGTTGTCCTCAACCTGGCGACGCAGAGCTCGTCGGAGCGCGCTGTGTTCGCGCCGACCGCGATACTCATGTTCGTGCTCGTCGTGACGGCGATGGCCGGTTCTCGTCGGACAAGCTAGCCCGGGATCGGCGACGCTTCCGAAACGGTAGCGTCGCCGTCGGGTCCACCGGATGCGGGGGTGATGCTCCGGGAAGCCTGCGAGCGCTCACGCATCGTCGCGCGTGGAGAGGACGCCAATCGGCCTGACCGAGCGGGACTCCAAGCACGATCAGGTGCGAGACGTCGCGTCCGGCCATCAGCTGTGCTGGGCGTGGCTGAGCGCCTCGCTGAACGGCTGCTCGGCCCTAGATCTCCTGCAGGCTACGGTCCGGGTTGACCCAGTGGTACGCCTCGCTCGCGATCAGCGGCGTGCCGTCGAGGAGCGGCTCCCAGACTGCGAGCACCGACTGCTCGTCCTCGCCTCCGAGTGAGGCGAGGAGGCTCGACACCTGTCCGCCCTCGAAGCTGAAGACTGCGACGTCGGGGCCAAGGAAGACCGTATGCCGCTCGATCTCGTGAGCGGACGGGTCGAACGGTGGCCCAAGCTCGATCAGCTTCGCCGCCTCCTCTGACGCTCCGGGGCGCAGCTTTGCGATCACAGCAATGCGTTGCATGACTCCTCCTTCGTCGAGATGCACCCCCAGTGTTGTCGCGGTCGACCTCGATGGCATCGGCGCGCACGCCGATCCGCGTGTGGGGAACTACCGATCCGGTCGAGCGGGCGGCGGTCGTCTCTATCGGAACGCCGGGTGCTGTTCCGGGAAGCCCGCGAGCGCGCGCGCGACGTCGAGTGTGGAGAGGACGCCGATCGGCCTGGCCGAGCGGGACTCGATCACGATCAGATGTGAGACATCGCGGTCGACCATCAGCTGCGCTGCTTGGCTGAGCGCCTCGCTGCTCGCGATCGTGACGATTGGCTGAGCGGCAAGCGTGCGCGCCTTCTGCTCGTCGATGTCTCCGCTCTCGGCCGCGCGCAGCAGGTCGGCGTCGGAAACGATCCCCCAGTAGCTTCCCCCGGCCAGCTCCTCGTCGCCATGGGCCGTCACGAGGATGGCGTGCACGCGGTAGGTCGCCATCATCCTCGCGATCGTGCGCAGTGAGCTGTCCGGCGAGCAGGTGATCAACGCGGGATGCATGGCGTCGATGACCCGCAGCGTGGCCAGAGCCGGATAGGAGCCAGTCTTCAGGTCGCGCTGTCGCTGTGTGTTCATCGGAGCTCCTTTTGTCGGTGATACCCGGCAGGTCAGTGGGAGTCTTCGCCACTGACCCGCTGGGGCCATCGGGTCTGGCGCTGAATCTGAGTGCCGCCTCTCCGCGCTCATTCTGCGGGCTTTCCGCATCCTGCGATCAACTACGCGCGGGCGCGACCGGTCGAACGACGAGGATGAAAGTGACGGCGCTTCCGGTGAAGAACCGCCCGCCTTCGTCCTGCAGTGTGGACGTCCTCGAACAGCTCCTCGGCGCGCTGGTGGTCGAGACCGAGGTCGAACATGAGCCGCCTGATGGTCCAGCAACGGAGGCTGAATGCGTCGAGCCGGCAAGCTGCGTAGCTGTAGAGAGACTCCGCATAGGCGTGCGACTCGACTGGTGTGTTCTGAGGTATGGATTGTGTTGACACGCCCTAAGGTTGGCGGTCGCGTCGATTTTCCACATCCGTGGAACCGAGCGGCGTCGTTGCTCCAATGTGCGCGTCGTCTGCGAGGGAAACCGAGCCGACCCTGCGGAAAAACCGTGCCTACCGGCGGATCTCGGTCTCGTCGCCGGCGGTGAGCGACGGCGCGAGCAGCACGCTCAACGCGGGGACGATCCGAGCAGCGCCGAACCCTCGCAGCAGCTCTGCGTCCGCACCTTGGCCGACGCCGAAGACGGTCATTCCGGCAGCCAGTCCGGCGGCGACGCCTGCGGGGCTGTGCGTGAACGTAACGGCGTCCTGCGGACTGACATCGAGGCGGCGGCATGCCGCAAGCAGCACCTCGGGCGAGGGTGGCGTGCGGATGCTCTCAGAGCGGATGACGTCGGCATCCATGTACACCTCCACCAGCCCGGCGAGTCCGGCGAGTTCGAGCATCGACAAGGTGCTGGCGCTGGCCGAGACGACGGCTCGCGTGAGCCCGGCGCGTCCCGCGGCGTCGAGGTAGCGATGCACGCCCGGGAGAGCAGTCACCCCGTGCTGCTGGAGGGCGTGGGCGAGCGCCTCACCCTTGCGTTTCGCCATTCCGCTGGCGGTGTCCGCATCCGCGGGATCGTCGATTCTTCCCTCGGGGAGGCGGATCCCGCGGCTGTCGAGAAAGGCGTGGATGCCCTCCAGCCGCGGGCGCCCGTCGAGGAACGTGCGGTAGTCGGCGTCGGGGTCGAAGGGAATGAAGTGCCAGCCGGTGCTCGCACTCATCCGGAGCAAGAACTCGTCGAGAACCTGCGCCCAGGCAGATGCGTGGACACGCGCGCTGTCGGTGAGCACGCCGTCCAGGTCGAAGAGGCACGCCTGCGTCGACGCGACCAGGCCGAGCATCTCCTTGCGCACCGGCACTGGTGAAAGCCACGGCAACGGCTTGATCCCTCGTGCGCGCGCGACATCCGCGAGCAGCAGTGCGGTCTCGCGCCGCTCCTGAGCAAGCTCGCGGCGCTGTTGGCCCAGATATGCGGGCGAAAGCGTGCCGGCCGCAGCGTGGAGCGCTCGCTCGTTCGCGTCCAGCGCGCGCTGCCAGTGCAAGGCGAGCATGTCCAGGCTGGCTCGGCCCGGCGTTCGATCGACGGCGGCGCGCAACCGGTGGGCTGGAGCAGCGCCACGACCCCGAACGCGACGTCTGCGCCGAGGGGGCGTCAGGGCCGCGCCGAGACCGGGAGGACGTTGGGTTTCCATCAAGGCGATGTTCGGCCCACCCGGCCAGAACCGCATCCGGACCCACGCGGATCTCGGGGACGGCGTTCTACCGAGACACGACCCTGGCGCGGCGACCGAAAGTGGGCGCAGATGCCCTCAGCGCGCGCGGTCTGCGGCGACTCATTCCCCGATCGCGCCTCCGTAGTCCTCCGCAGCACAGTTCCGCACACATGCGGATGGCGTGCGCCCTAGTCGCCGCGATTCTCCGAGCAAGGTAACGGCCGACGGAACGAAAGGAGACGGTGATGAGGAAGTGGTTTGGATATGGAGGGATCGCCGCAAGTGTGATTTTGGTGGCGTTTGGGATCGGCGCGATCGTGATTGGCGTCAACGGTTACAACACGGTTCGCGACGAGATTTCGGCGCAGAACATCACGGCGACCGATGACGCGGCGGAGTTGACTGGCGGCGCGTTGCAGCCGGGCCAGGCGATCACGACGGGCGCCGAGGCGCGCTCGTTCGCCGATGTGATGGAGCATCACACGCTGAAGGCGACCAACGGCAAGCGGTATGCCGAGATGGGCCGCTTCCTGACCGCTTCGGGCACGGACACGAATGACGAGGCGCTGGCGGCGAAGGGGCCGACGGGTCAGCCGGTCGAGAACGGTCTCCGCAACATGTGGGTGACCGAGACGGCGCTGACGACGGCGCTGAACACCTCCTACTTCGCCGAGCGGGTCGCGTACTTCTCGATCGTGATGGGGATCGCGCTCCTGCTCACCGGGATCGGCTTCCTCGTCCTGACGCTCGGCGGCGCGCTCGGATGGATTGCGCTCCCGGAACGGAAGACGAAGATTCACACGGCGTCGGCCGCGACCTAATCCACCCGCGGCTGGACGACGAAGGGCGGGCCTCGTGTCCGCCCTTCGCAGTTCCCGAGAGTTCGGCGGGCAAGCCCCAAGCCGTAGAAACTACGGAACGGAGTGCAGTGTCGCTCCTGATTCGCCGGCGTTTCCGCAGGGCGACAGTGCGGTCATGGAACCGCATCTGTGTCGAATCGAGAGCTCTCTCGGCCGCTCAGAAGAGTGCCCGCAGGAGCTCTGCCAGTTCTGGAGCGACGACACGTGTGTCGTGGCCGGACTGCGTGCAGATCTGGGCGCGACGCCAGGACTGCCCGAGCTGTTGCTCGAGCTCCGCGACCGCCTCGACTACGCGTCCCCGACCCCCGACACGCTGCCCCCAACAGGGCCGAGGTAGACGCGGCGCAGGTGCCGACGAAAGGAGCCCCGATGAACAGACTTCTCATCGCAACCGACGGCTCGCCCGCGGCAGACGCCGCCGTGCAGGCGGGCGTGCAGTTGGCAGCCGAGCAGCTGGCCGGCGTTGTCTTCCTCCACGTCGTCGAGGAGGTCGACGTGGTGGCGCCATCATTCGGGCCGATCATCGTCAACCCGGTCGAGCAGGGCAACCCGGAGGACGACGAGATTCTGTCGGCCGCCGCTGAGATCGCCCGCACCCAGGGCGTGCCATTCGACCTGAGGCTTGTTGCCGGATTCGACTACGAGACGATCCTGGCCACGGCGGACGAGATCGACGCCGAGCTGATCGTGATCGGCTCGAACCGTCACGGCGCGCTCGGGACGACGTTCCTCGGCAGCGTCTCCAAGGAGGTGCTCAAGCGGGCAAGTCGCCCAGTCCTCGTCGTCCATCCCACAGCCGCCCTTGTCGCGGCAACCGCGTGAAGCGGAACCGAAAGGAGCACATCCGATGAAGGCTCTCGTCTACCACGGGCCGGGCCAGCGAAGCTGGGAGGACGTTCCGGACCCAGTCATCATCGATCCCACGGACGCGATCGTCCGGATCGACTCGTCGACAATCTGCGGGACCGACCTGCACATCCTCAAGGGCGACGTACCCGAGGTGAAGCCGGGGACGATTCTCGGCCACGAGGCAGTCGGTACGGTCACCGCCGTCGGCGCAGCGGTCACGACCCTCGTCGAGGGCGATCGCGTCCTCGTTTCGTGCATCAGCTCGTGCGGCCGCTGCCGCTTCTGCAAGGAGGCGCGCTACGGCCTCTGCACAGGTGGAGGCGGCTGGGTGTTCGGCCACCTGATCGACGGCCTGCAGGCGGAGTACGCACGAGTCCCGTTCGCCGACACGTCCGTGTACAAGGTGCCGGACGAGCTTTCCGACGAGCAGGTGCTCTTCCTAGCGGACATCCTGCCGACGGCGTTCGAGTGCGGTGTCCTGAACGGCCGCGTCGAGCCGGGTGACACCGTGGCGATCGTCGGTGCAGGCCCGATCGGGCTGGCAGCGATCATGACCGCCAAGCTGTTCACGCCCGGCAAGATCGTTGCGATCGACCTCGCCGATGCACGGCTCGACAAGGCACTCGAGTTCGGTGCCGACATCGTCGATCAACAACGGCCGCGAGGACGCTCTCGCTCGTGTCCAGGAGCTCACGGACGGCCTCGGCGCCGACGTCGCGATCGAGGCGGTCGGCGTCCCTGAGACCTTCGAGCTCTGCACGGAGCTGATTCGGCCGGGCGGCCGGGTCGCGAACGTCGGCGTGCACGGGTGCTCGGCGACGCTTCATCTGGAGCGCCTCTGGATTCGTGACGTGCTGATCACTACCGGCCTCGTCGACACCTTCACGACTCCCAAGCTGTTGAAGCTGATCGCCGAGGGCCGGCTCGACGCCACGCCGTTCGCGACGCACCGCTTCGGGCTCTCCGACACGGAGCAGGCGTACGACGTCTTCTCCGACGCTGCGAACACCAATGCGCTCAAGGTCGTCCTGACCGCCGAGCCAGTTGCTGCTCGGCCCGAGCCCGCGGAGGCGGCGCTCACCGTCTAGGAGCATGGGGCGCCGGGCGCAGACGCGCTCGGCGCCCCAGCTTCCGCGCCGCCGGCCCGGATCAAGCGGGTCGTGCGCGTAGTTCTCCGCAACTCGGATCCGACCACACGCCGATGCGGCGGGCGGCGGACTGGCTGACGATGACGACATGACATCGAACACCTCACAACTACTGCTCACTGATGGATGTGTCGGCGAAGCAATGCATCGCGGCGTTCTGACCTGCGACCGCGAGGCTTCGCTCGCGGACGTTGCCCGTGTCATGGCCGAACGGTCGATTCACTGCGTCGTCGTCGAGAACGACACCGGTGACGGCGGCCCATTCTGGGGCGTCGTCTCCGACCTCGATCTCATCGCGGCGGCCACGGTTCGCAACCTCGACCACCAGACCGCGGGCGGCACGGCCGCGAGCCCAATCGTCATGGTCACACCAACGGAGACGCTCGAGCGTGCCGCGCAGCTGATGACCGAGCACGCCACGTCGCATCTCGTCGTCGTGGACGTGGGGTTGCTGAGGCCGGTAGGCGTGATCTCGACACTCGACATCGCCGCAGCACTGGCGGACGCCGGCTGACAATGCGCGCGCGACCCCGTACGGCCCTTTTCCATGGGGTCGTCTGGCGGGGTTGACCGCTCCCGAACGCGGCGCGGGCGGCGGCTCTGCTCGCCTCGGCGTTTGGATCGCTGGGCCTTGTCGCCGTCGACGATCCATCGATCGCCGTCCACGTCGGTTCGCCGATGCCGCGCCTGCTTCAGGAGCTATCTGGGGAGGCGCACGCGGCGCCCTTCAGGTTTCTACCGAGCAGCATCAGAGAGCACCCTGATCGCGCGGCGGTGCGCGCGGGCGAATCTCTAAGCAACGGTGAAATGGAGGGAGCCATGTGGACCGGTGGCTTGATCGACTGGGTGATTCTCTGCTCGGGCTACGTCCTTGCCGCAGCGCTCTTCTATCTGCTCGGTGGATTCGAGCGGGCTGGAGAAGCGATCCGGCGGTGGGGGCGATCCACGACGAGTCAGGGCTGATCCGATTGCGTGCCTCTAGGTGGCGCGCGACGGAGCGGTACTGACCTAACGATTCCCTTGAGGAGGTCGACATGACCACAATCAAGACTGCTGCCGCCGAGTTCCTCGGGCACAAGCGCATCGCCGTCACCGGCGTCTCGCGATCGCCGGGGAATCATGGTGGCAACGTCGTCTACAACCGGCTGCGCGACCGCGGTTACGAGGTCTTCGCCGTCAATCCGAACGCCGACGAGGTCGAAGGCGACCCCGCCTACGACGATCTGCGCTCCATCCCCGGTGGTGTCGAGGCGGTGGTGATTGCGACCAGGCCCGAGCGCGCCGAGGCAACGATGCGCGAGTGCGTCGAGCTCGGGATCGAGCACGCGTGGATGCATCGCGGTCCCGGTGCCGGCAGCGTCTCCGAAACGGCAACGAGGTACGGGCGCGCGCACGGCATCTCCGTGATCGATGGCGGCTGTCCGTGCATGTTCGCTCCGACCGCCGATCCCGGCCACAAGGCGATGAGGTTCCTCTTCACGCTCAACGGCCACGTTCCGAGAGAGGTGTGACGAGTCCAACGTCGGATCGGGCGGCCCACTCTGGCTGGTGCGGGGTCGGCTGCGGCGACGTCCGAGCGCAAAGCGATGCGAAAAAGGCCGTGCTTGGAGCTGCGGATGCCTACCGTCGCTGGACTCTCAACCTGGCGACAACTTCAGACGGCACGTACGAGCAGCCGGGGTGCCACCCTTCCGGCCCTACGACCTTCGCCACACCTGTGCGTCGCTTCTCGCCAGCGGTGGGTCACCGGTCCATCACCGACTCGCACGAACCGCACAGATCTGCTTGCACCGGGGGCAGACGGGCAGTCCGCACACAGGGCAGATGTTCTGGCCGTCGTAGTCGAAGTGAACGCCCGTCCACATCTTCAGGGGCAAGCCGCAGTAATACGTATCGTCGCCGTCGAAAAAGAGGTGGCAGAACTCGTTGAGTACGTCTGCAGGCGTGATCCTTGGTCGCTTCTCGGTGCGCGTATCCACCTCGTCGGTCATGCCAGCAGGCTCCTGTAGTCGAGTTCGGCTTCGTCAACGAGGACGTGCTTCTCTCGCAGCAGCCGCTGCTCGATGTCGTCACGGAGGGCGGTGAACGTCGCGGCGAGATCGTTGAGCGTGAAGACGAGCAGGTTGTAGTCGTTCTCGACAGCCACGGCGGCGATCCTCTCACCGCCGAAGGCCTCACGGCAAAAAGTGCCCATTTGCGGGTCCATCACCGGTCCATCACGGGACCGCAAAAACGGCCCGAATCGCACGAACCCGATGGCTTGTTTCTGCGGATCTGGCTCTGCGACTCGGGCCGGAG
>CAWETB010000014.1:0-370309 GCA_963811885.1 uncultured Gaiellaceae bacterium | reverse complement strand
CGTCGGATAGTCGCCCTGACGCCTCCGCACCTAGCCATTCGGGCAGTGCCGAGAGCGCATTTGGCCGCATGGTGAGTTTCTCGATCTGGTCTCAGAACAGCGCGCAGACGCTCCTAGAGTGTGAAGGCAGGCGGGATGGGCCCGCCGTTGCGGCACGGGAGGACACCGGCGAATATGAGCACCGGAGTGAATGCGGCAGTTCGCGCGCCGGCGAAGACGGCGCGGAAACACCGGCTGCGCCGTGGACGCACGCGGATCCTGGCGCTGAGCGACCTGGCGATGCTCGCGCTGGCCTACACGGTCTCGTACCTGATCGCCGACCGGATCGCGCCGCTACCGCCCGTCTCGGGCTCGGCGTGGTTCCTCGCTGCTCGTCGGCGTCACGGCGCCGTTCGTCTGGCTCGACGATCTTCACCGCCAACAAGCTCTACGACAACGACAGCCTCCGGATCTCGGTCTCGAGCTTCGACGAGACGCGCGACCTCTTCCACGCGATGCTCGTCGGCTCGCTCGGCTATCTGCTCCTGTCGCAGGCCGTCGACCACTTCTTCGGCTGGTGGGTCTACACGCCGGTCGAGGCCTTCATCTTCCTCGGCGTCGCGCTGGTGCTGATCCCGGTCGCGCGCGGGTCGATCCGCAGCTGGGTCTTCCCGCGCGTCATGCAGCCGCGTCGCACCCTGATCGTCGGCAGCGGCGACGAGGCGCTCCTCGTCTACCGCAAGATCAAGGCGCACCCGGAGTACGGGCTCGAGGTCGTCGGCTTCCTCAGCGCCGAGGGCGAGCAGGACGAGGGGCTGCCGGAGCCGGTGATCGGCTCGGCCGCCGAGGTCGCCGGGATCGTCGACTCCTACGAGATCGACCGCATCCTGATCGCATCTTCGGTCGGCAGCCACGAGGAGACGCTCGACCTGCGTGCGGACGGTGCACCGCCCCGACGTGCACGTCTCGATCGTGCCGCGCTACTTCGAGATCTTCACGTCGTACGCGACGCTCGACGACGTCGAGGGCATGCCGGTCGTGACGCTGCCGCCGATCCGGCTCGGCCGCAGCGCCCGGGCGCTCAAGCGGACGGTCGACATCGTCGTCTCCGGCGACGGCGCTGCTCGTCCTCGCGCCGCTCCTCGCGGCGGTCGCGGTCGCGATCAAGCTCGACAGCAAGGGCCCGGCGCTCTACCGGCAGGCGCGCCGCGGCCGGCTCAACTCGACCTTCCACATCTTCAAGTTCCGGACGATGTCCATCGGGCGCCGAGGCGCGGCGGGCCGAGGTGCTGCACATGAACGAGGTCGACGGGCCGCTCTTCAAGATCAAGGGCCGCGACCCGCGCGTGACGCGGGTCGGCGCGTTCCTGCGCAAGACGAGCGATCGACGAGCTGCCGCAGCTCTGGAACGTGCTCAAGGGCGAGATGAGCCTCGTCGGCCCGCGGCCGTTCGTCGTCTACGAGGCCGACCTGATCACGGGCTGGGCCTCCCGGCGCCTCGACATGACGCCGGGGATCACGGGCCTCTGGCAGGTGCTCGGGCGGAACGACATCCCCTTCGAGGAGATGACGAAGCTCGACTACCTCTACGTCACCAACTGGTCGCTCTGGTGGGACCTGAAGATCCTCTGCCAGACGATCCCGGTCGTGCTCGGCCGGCGCGGCGCCTACTGAGTCGCACGGCGACCGCGGCTCGCGACTCGGACGTTGGCGACGTCTTCGACTCTCGAAGGCCCTGGTGTTAGCAGGTTTTGTTCCAGCCTGTTGGGGTGGAGCCGGTGTTGCCGCAGAAGATGTTGCCTGTGCCGATGGGGGCGTCGATGTTGACGGGTCCGCCGAGGTTGTTGTTGCGGATCCGCCAGCCGTTGACGGGGGCTGAGGAGGGGATGCTGGTTCCGATTTTGGCGATGTAGAGGGCGTAGGTGCCGTCGGGGTGGCCGAAGTTGTTGCCTTCGAGGACGACGTTGCCGTAGACGGGTGGGAGGGGGCTCCACCAGTCGGGGTAGACGAAGAAGATGTCCATGACGGCGCAGTTTTCGAAGGTGGAGTTGCGGACGATCATGCCTTCGGGGACGGAGGCGAAGATGCATTCGGAGTGGACTCCGGCTGTGCGGATGACGACGTCGTGGAAGCGGACGTTGTCGAAGACCATTCCTGGCCCGTCGATCATGGCGCCCTTTTGGTCGACGACGTTGCCGATTGAGCCGTTCTTGAACGTGAATGGTTCGCCGCCGTTTTCGAAGGTGGCGCCATCGGTGTCGCCGAGCTGGGCGCCGCCGGCGTCGACGTTGATCCCGTCGAAGGTGAGGTTGGGAGAGTGGAAGTGGAGTTGGCGGACACTGTTTCCGGGTTCACCACGGAAGGTCAGCGTTTTTGTTCCCTGCGACTGCGAGCCGCCGTAGCCGCCGGCGAAGAACTGGGAGCCGTAGACACCGGCGCCGACCGAGACGACCGCGCCGCTCGAGGCGACCGTGTAGGCGCGCGCGAACGATTTACAGGGTGCGCTCGCAGAACACGCCGCCGTATCCGAACCCGACGGCTGACAGATAGACGCTCGCCCCACCAGCAGGCGGCGGCTGCGTCGGCGGTGGCGTCGTCGGCGGTGGCGTCGTCGGCGGTGGCGGTGGCGGTGTTCCGCCGCCGCTACAGGCGAGGGTGGAGGTCGACGCGACAGCCTCGGCACCGATCGAATAGTTACCCGCGGCGTCAAAGGCCTCGACCATGAACGAGTACCCGGTACCGCAGGTCAAGCCCGCGAAGGTATAGCCGGGCGTCGTCACAGTCGCCACGTTGACCCCGTTGCGCGAGAGCCGGTAACCAGTCACGCCGACGTTGTCGCTCGACGCATTCCAAACAAGCGCCACACTCGTCGCCGTAATCGCCCCAAAACCCAACCCCTGAGGCACAGACGGACGCTGAATATCCACCGGAACCGGACACGCCAACGTCGCGGTGTTCATGGAGGTCTTTCCCGAGCGGTTGCCGGCAGCATCGTACGCATCCACGGCGAGTGTGTAGCTCGCGCCGCACGACAGGCCCGAGAACGTCGCACTGGTCGTGGTGCTAGACCCCGCCGACGCGTTGTTCTGGTAGAGGCCGTATCCGGAGACGCCGATGTTGTCCGTCGACGCGCCCCACGACACCGTGATCGAGGTCGTGGTTGCGGTCGTGCGGGAGAGCGAGCCTGGTGCCGTCGGCGGGATCGTGTCCCCGCCGGCTACGCACGCGCTCGTCGCCGCCGAAATCGTCGTTTGACCGGAGCGATTGCCAGCGGCATCGTAGGCGTCCACGGCGAGCGAGTACGTCGTGCCGCAACTCAGCCCCGAAAAGGAGTACGCAGGCACGATCGAGGAGCCGACCAGGGCGCCGCCGCGATACAGCCCGTAACCGCCGACCGCGACGTTGTCGGTGGAGGGGGCCCAGGAGACGACGACGGTCGTCTGGGTGGACGAGGTTTTCGCAAGACCGAGTGGCGTCGACGGAGCAACTCCATCGCTCGCAGCGTTCCCCCCACCTCCGGCTCCACCGCCGCCGGGGCACGGGTCTGTCGAGGTCGAGACTGCGACACGGTCGGAGCGGGAGGCGGTATCAGTGTCGTAGGCGTCGACGGCGAACGAATAGGTGCGACCGCACTGGAGCCCGGTCATCGTGATCGCCGGCGCGCTGACGTCGAGGACGAAGGCACCGTCGACGTAGAGGCCGTAGCCGCCGACTGTGCCTGCAGGAGCAACCCAGCGAAGCGAGACGGTCGACGTGGAGCGGTCGACGACCGTGAGCGAGTTGGGCGGCGCGATCGGCCCTGCTCCAGACGCCGTACGGGACCGGGGAGGCCGGACAGGTAGCTGCCGAGCAGTGAGGTGCGGCCAGGAGCTGAGGCCACAGCCAGGTCGAGAGCCGGATCGGCGGCGGCATACGCAATACCGGCCTGCCATGCGGCTCGTGCAGCCGCCCGTTGCCTGAGCGGGAGAACCGCGATGATGCGGCTACGCTTCGCGCCGGTCCCACGCAGCATCCGCAGTTGGCGTGGCGTGCTGACGCGCACGACGACGTAGTCGACGAGCGACTGTCGCGCGAGCTTCACGGCCCCGATCGCGGTCGATGCGGACGCCGCGCAAGTGCGGAGCGACCCGCGGACTCGGCTTGCACGCGGTCTTGGGCCTGTGCGGCATTGGCGCGATCACGTTTAGCTTCGCCTTGGCTGCCGCCGTCGCGAGTCTCGAAAGCGACCCCTTCGGCGCGTTGAAAGCGACGACCGTTGTCGCACCGCGGTCAGCCAGCCACCTGAGCTGCGCCGGCGAGACCATCTTGAACTTCGTGGGCAGCGCGATTGCCCAAAGCTTGTCTGCCGGAGCGGCTGCCGGCGACCTGTCGGCCGAAACGGCTGTTCCGGCGATGCTGGCGGCGATCGATCAGGCCCACCAGGGCGAGGCGGTGCTGCCTGCAAGGGAGTGCGGCTCTCCACATTTGCGTGCTCCTAGGACGGCTTTGGGTAGCGCATCCCGTATCGGGCACGAATGGGCGAAGCCTGAATGACTCAATCGAGTGACTACGTTGTCAGATTGGGAATCGCCAAAGGGCGGAATTCCCCTGCAATCAGCGGCTGAACTCGTACGCACCAGCATCCGGTGCGCGTCCGACGGGGCGGCGCTTTCGGCTCTTGTCGGTTGGCGGATGCGCCTTTGGGTTGCCTCTGTCGATTGCTGCCGCACCGGCCCGCAGGCGGAAGTCGCTGGCCGGGGCATTCATGTAGAACGGTGCTCTATTTCGATTCCGTGCGTCGTTGGTCGCATTTTTCACCGACACCTCACCTTTGCCGCCGCATGTCTCGCCGACGTTGTAGCTGTAGGTGAAGGCGGGGACGCAGTCGATTGCGCCCAGGTTTCCGTACCACTCGCTCGACCCGCCGGGAGCCCGTCCCACATAGACCGCTGATTCGAACGTGTTGTACCGAACCGTCCAGCCGAACCACGTGTTCTGATTGTTGAAGCCGCCTCCGAGCAGCAATGCCGGACCGGAGTGCCAGTTGCCATCGTCGTCGAGGGTGTGACCGAAAACGTTGTTTTCGATCACAACGTCGCGATACGGCGGGCCTCCGTCCCAGTTGGTGAAGAACATGGCCATGACGGGACAGCCGACGAAAAGGTTGCCGCGATAGACGCTGCGATCGCCGCCGTTGATGTACATGCACTCGTTGTGGACGCCGTCCGTCCGGATCGTGATGTTGTGCCAGTAGTTGTTCTCGATCAGCATGTCGTCGGCGCCGCCCTCGAAGCCCTTCCGGTCGCGGATGTTGCGGATCTCGCTGTTCTTCAGCGTAAAACCGTCGCCAGGCGTCTCGATTCCGTGTTTGTCGCCGCTGTTCAGCCCGTCGACGATGACGTTGTCATAGGTCTGGGACCGGCCGCAGGGGTGAGCACCCCGTAGGGGGCGGTGTTGCAGGCGCCGTTCTGCTCCGAACGGTCCTGGATGAGGATCCCGCGAACCGTGATGTTTGTCGCGGCACTGACGAAGTGCCCGAACCTTGGCCGACCCGGTCCGGCGGCTCGGAAGGTCACGCCCTTGGTGCCGGCCGACAGTGTCTGACCCGGGTAGACGCCGGTTCTGATGCCAACGGTGTCGCCCGTCCGTGCAGCCTTGTACGCCGACTGGAGGCTCGAGCATGCTTGACCGTCGACGTATGCGCGCGGCGCGGCCGAGCGTCGACAGGAGCCGCCGTTCGTGTCGACCCAAAGGTGGGCGCTGCCGGGCGGTGGAGCCGACGAGGGCTTCGCGCCGCCGTGCCGTGGCGCCGCCGTGGGATGCTTCACCGCCGTCACGCATGCGCTCGTCGCGACCGAGGCCACCGCCTCTGGCCGGTAGGAAGAGTTCCCGGCACCATCGACTGCTTCGAGCGCGAGCGTGTAATGCGTGCCGCATCGGAGACCGCGGAACGTTAACGCAAGCGCCGCGATCGTCGCGACGCGCGCGTTGTTCTTATAGAGGTGATAGCCGACCACCTCCGACATCGTCGGTGGCCGCCCGCCACTGGAGTACCACCATGGTGCGGGACTTGCCTACAACGCTGCATGCCTTGCGGCACCGAGGGCGGCTGCGTGTCGGCCGCCGGCGCGACTGAGCTGACGGCCGGGCTAGAGCCGACAACGAGTAGCGCGCCGAAGCAACCTGCGAGCATCGTGAGCACAGTTCGGCGGGCGGGAGTCACTATGGGCGGGCGGCGCGGGAACGAGGAACGGGCATCTATCGGCTTTCCCGGACGGCTGGCTCCACCCTAGCGCAGGCCTGAGGAGGAAGCGGCTTACGCACCCGGAACGGGACGCGGCAGGTCCATCTCGGTCTCGCCGGGCGACTGCGTTGCAGGACGCTCGGCGAGGAGTGCTGCGCCGATGCCGACGAAGATGAAGAGCAAGAAGGTCACCTGGATGAAGGCGAATGCGTCGAAGGTGAGCATCCCGACGGCGTAGGCGGCGATTCCCGCCGCAGACACGCCAGCAGCCAGCCTCGCTCGGAGTCGTCGCGTTTCGCTTCTCGACCGAATCTCCGGACCGCCCGGACGAAGAACCAGAGCCAGCCGAAGAAGCCGATCGCGCCCGTTGCGAGCAGCGTCCCGAGCCATTGGTCGTCGAAGATGTTCGTCTCGATGCCTCCGGCGTTGAGGTTCACGACCTGGGTCCCGTATCCCTGCCCCAACAGAGGCTGCTCTTGCCAAAGCGTGAGCGCAGGCCCGAGATCGGCGAGACGGCCGCTGCCCTGGAGTTCGCGCTTGCGTGCTGCTCGGCGACCAAGCCTCCGGCCGGGAGGAACGACTGCTTGATTGCGCCCAGCGTGCCCGGAAGGACGAAGTGGATGGCGATCAAAGCCGGAAAATGAGCGGCCACAACCGCCGCACCTCCTTTGGGCGCAACCAGAGGAAGACGAGGACCGCGACCACGAACATGAGGATGCCCGTCCGCGAGATCGTTGCCGCGCAAGCAATGCCGAGTGCGAGCCCGCACGCGATCCACCGTCGCTGCCCATGTCTCCGCGCGAGGTACATCGCCAATGGCAAGAGCATTACGAGTGCGGCGCTCAGTGCGATCGGGTGCTGCGCGGAGCCGAATACACGGAGATTTGCGGTCCCGAGCCGCTGGTATCCGCCGACGTCGGCGCCCTGGTCCTGAAGGAAGGGCATGACGGTCGACAAGTGATTGAACGCGTTGAATTGCGTCCGTCCCTCCACAATCGCGAGGACGGCCACGACTCCTCCGCCGGCGACAAGTGTTTTCGCCAGGAGATCGATGTTCTCGACGCGCCTGATCACGCTCGAGATCACGTAGAGGATCAGCACGTAACTGAGCAGGAACATCAGGCTCTTGTTCACCTCGGCCGGGAACTGCGCGACACGCTCCGGATTCGTCGACGACCGAGGCGATCGCCGAGCCGACGATCAGCAGCAGCGGCCCCTCGAATCCTGTTCGCCGGAAGCGGGTACGTCGGTCGACGAGGAGGGAAGCCAGCCACCCGCCGACGAGCACCGCGACGAACACTCGATACGGCTCGAGCTGGAAGGGCAGGCTGCCCGGAAGGGTGTACCGCCGGATCGGGACGAAGAGGATGATCAGGATCAGGACCCCGATGAGATCTTAGGCCAGGCGACGATATGCGAGTCGGCTGAGGGCGAGCGACCGTGCCGAGCACCGTCACTGCCGCCGCGGCGGGAATGAAGTTCCCACTGATGCTGGCCAGGGTGCCAGACCCCGAGGACGGCGGTGAGTAATACCGCCGGCGATGAACGACGTGATGCCGAGGCTGCGCTCCCTTGGTGGCGATCGCCACGAGCTACGCAGAGCGCCGGTGATCTCGCGTCTCGAAGCTCCGATTCGGCCGATGCTGCGAGAGTGGCCGGCGGGGCCTGGTGTTTCTCGAGAATGAACGCCAGGCCGATCGTGGCGAACATGACTGCAAGGAACACGACCATGGCCATTGTCTTCGATCGCGGCTGGAAGAGGGAGACGCGGCTTGGGTCGACGATCGTCTGTACGACGACACGGTCGGCAGCGGGAACCTTGTTGACGCGCTGCTGCTCCGAGATGAACGTGCTCAGGGCGGCGGCGTTCTGTCGGGCGAGCGGCTGCAGCGCGCCGTGGAGTCGGGATCGCCGTGATGTCGATCAGGGGAGAGGAGACGCCAGACTGGTCGTCCCGGAGGGGCGTCGCGACGACAGCGGCCTCGGACGGGGCGGCCGCCGCTCATGAGTCGGCGGACAGGGTCGCTCGTCGCGAGCTCCGCATAGAGGATCGCCAGCGTGTTGAAGCGGCCGGGTCGGCGACCGGGAGCCGGTTATCCTCTTGCGCCGGCGGCTCGCCTTCGGTCGGCTCTGCGCGTAAAGGCGGCCCTCGGGGAAGCCCCGCTGGGTCACCAGCAGCCGCAGTTCGGCTCGACCACAGCTGTTGCTGGCGGTACTCCAGCGCCATCGGTGTCCGACCTTGACGATCGACAGGGAACGCGAGCGTGACCGCCAGGAGGAACCCGCGACAACGAGCATGCGGAAGCGCCAGAGGACGCGGGCGTAGAGCTGAAGTCCACCTCAGTCGCCCGGAGCTGTCGGGGTCGAGTGGATTCTGCTCAAGAGCCGGTAATAGGTGACCGCGGCCTCGGTCCGGTTGGCGACGCCGAGCCGCCTGTAGATCTCCGCCAGATGGAACTTGATTGCGTGGACGCTGAGGTGCAGGCGGGCGCGGCCTCGGCGTTCGTCAGCCCCGGAGAGATCATCTCGAGCACCTCGAGCTCGCGCGGCGTCAGGGCCTTTAGCGCGCCCGCTGTTTCGTCTGCGCCGTTCTGATTGGAAGCTTCGAGCACGGTCCATGCTAGGAGCGACGCGCGCTGGCGCCCACGGCCGTTGGGTCAGCGTTTCGCCCCCGCGTCGCCTAGCCGATTCGGCTAGAGCCACGCCTCGAGCGGAGGCTTCGATGCGTGCGGGAGTGGCTCGCCTTCGGGCGGCCGAACGAGCGCGTCACGGATCTCGTCGGCCACCTCGGGGGCACGCCAAGGCACGCCAGGCACTAGACGACGGCGCCCGCGACGACGAGGAGCGCGAGACGCGCGCCGCGGGCGCGCGCCGCGACGAGGCGCCGACGCGGCGACGACAGCGAACCGGCCATCAGCGCGGCGTGGCCTGCGCGATGCCCGACAGCGCGGCGAAGAATCGGGAGGGAGGGATGCCAAGCGCCCGCGCCGTGATGTGAGTGCGCACCGGCTCGACAGCAAGGTTGCGCTGACGGAGCAAGGCGGCGACCCCGATGACCCCCCAGTGAAGGCCGAGGATGAGCGCACCGACGTTGGCGGCGAACCAGACGACGTGAAGCGGAGAAGCCAGTCGACGCGCGGCCGAGGGCCAGGAGCACCTCTCCGCTCAGCGTCTGCAACGACTGGATGATCCCAGCGCACGCGAGGATCTGGATCAGCGGTGTGACCTCATGCCACTTCGGCCCGAGCACGACCTGGACGAAGTCGGGCGCGACGATGACGAGTCCGACGAGAGCGGGGACCGAGATCATGCCGATCAGACGAGTGGCCCGTATCCAGACGGCCGCCATCCGCTCACGGTCATCGCTCATTTGCGAGAAGGCGGGGAAGAAGACCTGCTGCAAAGGCCCGGCCATGCGCGAGAACGGGACGAGGATGACGTTGGTCGCGAGGAGATACGCGCCCACCGATGCGGCGCCGAGGAAACGTCCGATCATCAGGCTGCCGACGTTCCGTCCGGCCTGGTAGAGGATGTTCTCCGCGAAGACGGTGCCCGCGAATCCACCGAGTCGGCGAACGCTCGCGATCGAGAAGGTTAGGGACGGTCGCCACCGTGCCAGGTACCACAAGCAGCACGGTGGACACCACGGCTTCCGCGAGATGCTGACCGACGATCGCCCATGCACCGAAGCCGGCCAGGCGAGCCCTATGCCCGTCACCGCGCCGACGACAGTAGCGGCGATCTGCCGGAGCTCGAGGTGGCGGAAGCGCATCGCGCGCACGAGGAGCGCGGAGTGTGTCGCTCCGAGCGCAGCTACGAAGAAGCCGATCGAGAGCACGGCGAACAGCGGCCGACCTCCGCCTCCCCGTAGAACCTCGCGAGCGGACCGGCCACAGCGATGCCGACGAGGGCGAGCAGGAGTCCGATCCCCGGTTTGCCCAGAACACGGTCGAACGGTCGCTCGTCGTGAAGGTCGCGGCGCTGGATCAACGCGGTGCCCAAGGCGCTGTCGGTGAACACGACCACGAAGCCCGACAAACCACGACCATGGCCGCGAGACCCCAATCGTGGGGCGCGAGCAGGCGCGCGAGTACGAGCGCCACGACCATGCGCGAGATCTGAAGAATGATCTGCGAACCGGCCTTCCACGCGAGACCGCTCCTGATTCGCGACCCGATCGAGCCGGGGCGTCGGCGATCATCGCTCGCGCACGAAAGCAAGCGACAGCGTGGCCTCGGTCGGCGTCACCGCGTCGAGACGCAGGTTCCTATCCGCGGCGCCGGCCATTCACCAACGTAGTCTCGTACTGACGCCGCTACCAGCAGACAGCCAGAGCGTCACTAGCCATGCGGCTAGGGCGCCACCGGCAGGAATCCTGACCGGACGACCGTCGATGCTCAGCCTCACGGCTCCTACGATTCAGTCGTGGAAACTGCTGCGCCCAGACGCTATCCCGTGACGACACCGCGCCGATCGACCAGATCGCGGTCGTGGTGCTGACGCACAATCGAGTGCATCTCCTGCAACAAGTGTGTCGAGAACGTTCTTCTCAGGACGTCCGACGCCACGCGGGAGATCGTCATCTGGGACAACGCGTCGACCAGACGGGACGGCCGACTATCTCCAGTCGCTCGTCGATCCCCGCATCCGCGTCGTCGCACAGCGACAAGAACATCGGCCAGAACGGATACGCCCGGGGCATTCAAGCTCACGACAGCCCCTTATTTCATCGAACTCGACGACGACGTCGTCGACGCGCCCGCCGGATGGGACCGGACGATGCTCCATGCGTTCATGCGACTTCCGGACGTCGGCTTCTTGGCTGCGGATCTCGAGGACGATCCTCACGATCTCGCGTCCCGGTACCGGCATCACATTCGCCCGCACGAGTACACGCTCGTGGAGGAGAACGGCGTGCGGCTTCTCAGCGGACCTGCCGGTGGAGGTTGTGCCATGACGTCGCGGGAGCTCAATGAACGCGTGGGCGGATTCCGCGAGGACAAGAAGCAGGTCTTCTGGCTCGAGGACGAGGCGTACATCGGCGACATCGCTCAGCTTGGGTTCCGCTCGGCGGTTCTGGCCGATTTGAGAGTGCATCACACCGGTGGCCCGCACTATTCCGTCACGCCGAAGGAGAAGGCCGCTACTGGGGGCCTACGAACAACGACGCGCCAGGAGGACCGCGGTTAAGCGGGCCTTGTACCGCATTCCGTTCTTCGGGCGGCTCAACGCGCGATTTCGTTGGTTTGTCGCACCGTCCTGAGCATGTTCGACCAGGTCATGCAGGCTCGTCCCGCGCTGTCGGAGCTCCAGGTCTAGAACGTGCGCGTCCTCTACAGCTTCCCACACACCCTCGGCATGCCGGGCATTTCGACGACGGCCTTTCATCAGATCGAAGGCCTCATCGGCGCCGGCGCGACAGTCGACGTCATCTGCACGAGCCTTGCTCGTGACATCCCGGGTGCGAGGCGCGTTGTCGAGACAATGCGGTTGTTCGGAAGGCGAGTGCCGCACCGCGCGCTCGGCGTCCACAGGGCCTACCGCCGCCACGATGGTCGGGCTGCACTGCTGCTCGGGCGGCTCCGACATGACGTCGACCTCGTCCATTGCTGGCCCGCCGCCTGCCAGAAGACGCTCGCTTCAGCTCGTTCGCTCGGCATTCCAAGCTTCCGGGAGGTTCCCAGCGCTCATACACAGACCGCGTACGAGGACGCCGCCCGCGAAGCGACTGCGCTCGGCATTGAACTGCCGTCGAATCATCATCACCGATACGACCGGCGCCACCTCGAGCGGGAACTGCAGGAATTCGCCGCCGCTGATTTCCTGCTCGTGCCGTCCGACTACGTGGAACGGACGTTTCTCGAACGCGGCCATTCGTCGAGGCAGCTGCTCCGTCACGGCTACGGATTCGATCCCAGGATGTTCGAGCATCAGGTGATCGCTGCCAGCGGCCGCAACCAGGGACTCACGGCCGTGTTCGTCGGACGCGGCGAGCCCAACAAGGGACTTCATCTCGCGCTACGTGGTTGGCTCGACTCGGGAGCCGCCGAGCACGGTCGTCTGCTGGTGTGCGGGGAGATACTGCCGTCGTACAGAGAGAAGATTGCGGCCCTTCTTGCACATCCGAGCGTTGATGAGCTGGGTTTCGTCTCGGACGTGGCCGGCGCCATGGGTCAAGCTGACGTCCTGGTCCTTCCGAGCCTCACGGAGGGAAGCGCCCTCGTCACGTATGAAGCACAGGGGGCTGGATGCGCGTTGCTCGTCTCCACCGCAGCGGGCGCACCGTGCACCCATCTCGGCGAAGGATTGATCCACGAGCCGGGAGATCTGGCGACGCTCACTGACCATCTGCGTCGAGTTGATCGCGATCGCGAATTCCTCGATGGACTGCGTGCGCAGGCGCGTATTCATGCCCCAGCTTGACCTGGGCGGCGGCCGGTGCACGTCTCCTCGATGCGTACTCCACCGGTCTACAACGCGCGTCCGCTTCTTACAGAAATGGGGGGTCTCTTTGAGTCAGCGAAGCACACAGAATTGGTCGCCGGCGACCGCTCCCGACGGTCGGTTGACGCGGCGCGTGAGCGCTGAGCGGTGGAACGAGGCGCAGCAGTGGGAGCTCTCTCTCTGGCGTGAGAGTCAGCGCAAGAAGGGCTGGAAGCGGCTCGTGTGGCCGGTGGTCGCTCCGCTGCTCCGCGCACTGAACTGGCGTCGGTCGTGGGGCGACGATTGGAATCACTGGTGGAAGGATCGCTTCGACGGCTACCGTTTTCTTCCGGTCGAGCCCGGGGACTTCATCGAGCTCGGCTGCGGCCCCTACACGAACACGCGGTTGGTGCTGGCCGGCAGACGTCCGCAGCGCGTTGTTTGCAGTGATCCGCTGATTCAGTCCTACATCACCTTCCGAGGACGCTGGCTCGCCGAGGCATACGCGGCCGGGCGTGTCGAGATCGACGACAGCGCGATCGAAGACTCATCGTTCGCTCCCGAGAGCTTCGATCTCGTCGTGATGATCAACGTTCTCGATCACGTCCGCGACGCCGACCTGTGCATGCAGACCGCGATCGGGCTCCTTCGACCGGGCGGCTACTTCCTCCTGGGCCAGGACCTCAGCGACGAGGAGGACGTCGCTCGTCATCCGCACGATGTCGGCCACCCAATTCGGCTTCGCCGGGAAGATCTCGAACCGCACTTGGAGCCACTCCTCACTGTGCTCCGCAAGGATCTGTCCGCGAGGACGGGCGCGATCCCCGGCTCCACTACGCGACGCTCGTCTACGCCGGCCGGAAACCGAGGTAAACCAGCTGCGCCGCGCGAAGCCCCGACTCAGTTCTGTTGCTTGTGGATGGCGAAATGGTGTCGCGGTTGACCGTGCAGCCGGCTGGTGTTAGCAGGTTTTGTTCCAGCCTGTTGGGGTGGAGCCGGTGTTGCCGCAGAAGATGTTGCCTGTGCCGATTGGGGCGTCGATGTTGACGGGTCCGCCGAGGTTGTTGTTGCGGATTCGCCAGCCGTTGACGGGGGCTGAGGAGGGGATGCTGGTTCCGATTTTGGCGATGTAGAGGGCGTAGGTGCCGTCGGGGTGGCCGAAGTTGTTGCCTTCGAGGACGACGTTGCCGTAGACGGGTGGGAGGGGGCTCCACCAGTCGGGGTAGACGAAGAAGATGTCCATGACGGCGCAGTTTTCGAAGGTGGAGTTGCGGACGATCATGCCTTCGGGGACGGAGGCGAAGATGCATTCGGAGTGGACTCCGGCTGTGCGGATGACGACGTCGTGGAAGCGGACGTTGTCGAAGACCATTCCTGGCCCGTCGATCATGGCGCCCTTTTGGTCGACGACGTTGCCGATTGAGCCGTTCTTGAACGTGAATGGTTCGCCGCCGTTCTCGAAGGTGGCGCCATCGGTGTCGCCGAGCTGGGCGCCGCCGGCGTCGACGTTGATCCCGTCGAAGGTGAGGTTGGGAGAGTGGAAGTGGAGCTGGCGGACACTGTTTCCGGGTTCACCACGGAAGGTCAGCGTCTTTGTTCCCTGCGACTGCGAGCCGCCGTAGCCGCCGGCGAAGAACTGGGAGCCGTAGACACCGGCGCCGACCGAGACGACCGCGCCGCTCGAGGCGACCGTGTAGGCGCGCGCGAACGACTTACAGGGTGCGCTCGCAGAACACGCCGCCGTATCCGAACCCGACGGCTGACAGATAGACGCTCGCCCCACCAGCAGGCGGCGGCTGCGTCGGCGGTGGCGTCTCGGCGGTGGCGTGTCGGCGGTGGCGGTGGCGGTGTTCCGCCACCGCTACAGGCGAGGGTGGAGGTCGTCGCGACAGCCTCGGGCCGATCGAGATAGTTACCCGCGGCGTCAAAGGCCTCGACCATGAACGAGTACCCGGTACCGCAGGTCAAGCCCGCGAAGGTATAGCCGGGCGTCGTCACAGTCGCCACGTTGACCCCGTTGCGCGAGAGCCGGTAACCAGTCACGCCGACGTTGTCGCTCGACGCGTTCCAAACAAGCGCCACACTCGTCGCCGTGATCGCGCCAAAACCCAACCCCTGAGGCACAGACGGACGCTGAATATCCACCGAAACCGGACACGCCAACGTCGCCGCGACCACGGTCGTTGTCGCCGAGCGATTACCCGCAGCATCGAATGCATCGACACCGAATGTGTAGCTCCGCCCGCAGCTCAGACCGGAGAACGTGTAACCGGTAGTGGGTGTCGTGCCCTTGAGTGCAGTGTTGACGTAGGCGCCATAACCCGCAACGCCGGTGTTGTCCAGCGAGGTGTCCAGGAGACCGAGACCGTGTCCACGGTGGCGGTGAGCACTCGGAAGCCTGCCGGCGTGGTAGGCGCGAGGGTGTCCGGGCACGGGGATGTGGAGGCTGCGACGGAAGCCCTGCTCGAGCGATTGCCGGCGGTGTCGTATGCGTCCACGGCCAGCGTGAAGTCGGAGCCGCACGCCAAAGCGGTATAGGTGTAGCTCGCGGCTTGTGTCGAGCCCACGGCGGCGCCGTTTCGATAGGCGCCGTAACCAGCGACGCCGACGTTGTCCGTCGCGGCGGCCCACGACACCGAAATCGATGAGGCGGTCTTCGACGTGACGACGAGCGTTCCCGGCGTCGTCGGCGGCTGGGTGTCCGCAGGGGCCGTGCATGCGCTCGTCTGACCGCCCACTGATGCTCTCGCCGAGCGGTTACCGGCGGCGTCGTACGCATCGATGGCGAACGTGAAGCTGCTACCGCACGCGAGGTTGCTGAACGTGTAGCTGGTCGCCGACGAGGAGTCGATCGAGGAGCCGTTTCGGTAGACGCCGTATCCCGCGACGCCGACATTGTCGGAGGATCCCGTCCAGGACACCGATATCGACGTTGCACTCGCCGCCGTCACAGCGAGACCCGTCGGCGGCGTTGGCGCTTGAGTGTCGGAAGGTGTCGCGCACGGCGCGGTCGACCCCGTCACCGAGGCCCGCGGGGAGCGATTCCCCGATGCGTCGTATGCGGCGACACCGAGCGCGAAGGTCTGACCACACTCCAGTGACGTGAACGTGAAGGACGTGGCGGTCGTGTTGCCGATCAACGCGCTGTCGCGGTAGAGGTTGTAGCCGGTCACTCCGACGTTGTCCGTCGAAGATGCCCACGTCAAGGAGACGGAACTTCGTGTCGTGCTGGAGACAGCAAGCGATGCCGGCGCGGAAGGCCCCTGCGCGTCTGGGCAGGATGACGTCGACGCATCGATGGCGCTTTGCGTCGAACGGGCGCCGATCGCGTCATAGGCGTCGACGCTCAACCGGTACGAGGTGCCGCACGCAAGTGCGTTGAAGGTGTAGCTCGTGCCGGATGTGCTGTTCATCAGCACGCCGTTGCGATAGACCCCGTAGCCGGAAACGGTTGCGCTCGGACTCGGGCTCCAGGAGACGGTGAGCGATGTCGTCGACCTGGACTCGACGGCGAGCAGTGATGGCGGCTCCGGTTTGGCAGTCGCCGTCACCCCTCCGCTCGTGAACGGCGTGAGCATGTCGCGGGAGATCTCGGTCCGCGAGAGTGCCCGGTTGTAGATCCGAACGTCATCGATGGTGCCGGCAAACCATTCGCCCCAAATGCTGTTTCCGCCGATCTGCAGGGGCATGGCGGAGTCGGCAATCGCGCCGGCAGTGACCTTGCTGGCGATTTGGATGCCGTCAGTGAAGAGGCGGATCGTCGAGCCGTCGTAGGTCGCCGCGAGGTGGGTCCAGCGGTTCAGCGGCAAGGCTGCCTCGGCATTCGCGAAGACATCCGCGCCTCTGCCGGTATTGACGTTGCCTGCTGGACCCGCATCGGATTTCGCGTACAACGCGTATGCAAGTTGCCCTGGCTGCTCCTTCACGATGACGGTGCGCCACGAACCTTCGAGCCGCGAAGGCCGGACCCAGGCCTCCAGGGTCATCTTCGTGAGGTCGAGAGTTGGCGAGTCGGCGATCGTCACGAGGTCGTTGGCGCCGTCGAAGGCAAGCCCGCCGCCCCAGCGGCCGTCAGCCCACTTCGGACCGGAAATCGTCCCGCGATTCCCTTTGCCGGAGGCGTCAGAAATCGACATACCGCTTCGCTCGTCGAATGCGTACGCCCCGACGAGGCCGCTCGCGGCGGTTGGGGAAGCAGGCGGCTTGACCCCTCCAGCCTGCGTTCCTCCCCTCGTCGCCGCGGAGGCGCCCACGACTGCGAGCAGTGCTAGAGCGAGTGCTAGATGAGTTGTCGCGGAGCGTTTGGTCGGGCGAAGGCGGCGCATGCGACCTCCTTATCGGGATCCGTGCGTCATCGCATTAGAGTGAGATTGCGTTGACAAGAGTGGCTTCACGTGGCGGCATGCACTTGACGGCATGTTGGCGGCGGTTCGTGGCGGAACGAACGTATGCTCCAGGTGATCGCTGGATTTGAGCCGAAAACGTCGCTTTTGAGCGGCTTTGTGGCGGCTGGGCGACACATACTTCACTGGGCGATTCGTCGCCACCAGCAGAAGCCGCGAAACTATCGCGCCGGAGGCTAGCAACTTCCCCGGATGACGGCGGCGGAACCGTTCGCAGGCTCTCAGGCTCCGAACCAAGCCGTTTCTGCGGACTGGGTGGAGGAAGTCACAGCGGCGCGAGCGCAGAATCGGCCAGTGCGGCGCCCTTCGCTGTTACCCTCGAGCGGTGATCGCCCTCGACGTGGTTGTCGTCTCGTACAACAGCTTCGATGAGCTCCGCGGGTGCGTGGAGCCGCTCTCCGCGCTCCCGGCAGTGCACGTCACCGTTGTCGACAACGCCTCGAGCGACCGGAGCCTCGAGGCGGTGGCGGACCTGGCCGTCGAGACGATTCGCTCTCGAGCGAAACGGCGGCTTCTCGCACGGCTGCAACGCAGGCTGGCGAGGCGGGCCAGGCCCCCTACGTCCTGTTCCTGAATCCCGACGCTCGCATCGGACGCCGAATCCCTGGACGTGCTCGTGCGAGTACTCGAGCAACAAGCCGGATGTCGGCGCCGTGGCACCTCGCATCCTCCACGTCCGACGGATCACTGGACTATTCGCAGCGGCGCTTTCCGCGGCTTCGGTCGACGTATGCGCGGCGCTCTTCCTGCATCGGGTCTTCCCAGCGGCGACGTGGACCGACGAACTGGTCCGTGATCCTCAGGCGCTACGCAGCGCCGAGCCACGCCGGAGTGGGTGTCCGGCGCCTGCCTCCTCGTGCGCCGCGTCGGTGCTCGAGGAACTGAACGGATTCGACGAGGGCTTCTTCATGTACTGCGAGGACATCGACCTCTGCCGGCGCTCTGCGCGCCGCCGGCCACGCGTTGCGTTACGAGCCCCGAGCCCCGGTCGCGCACGAGGGCGGCGCGTCGGCCCCGAGGGCGTCGCTCCTTCCGGTTCTCGCCGCGAGCCGGATCCGGTATGCGAAGAAGCATCGCAGCCCGCGGCTGCGCTGCTCGAGCGGGGCGGCGTCGCGCTCGAGGCGCTCACACATCCGGTCGTCTCGCGAGGCGGTCGACCGGTCCGTGCCGGGCACGCTCGCTCGCTGCGTGCTGCGCTGCCACGTATCGCGGACGAGCTAGCCGTTCGGCTAGCCGAACGCGCGGCGCTCTGGCCGAACGGCCGTCGCCATGTCGCGCGATGCCCGACTAGCGTGGGACGTGCTATGTGCGGAATCTGCGGAGTCGTTCAGTTGCGGGGGGAGCCCCGCCGCAGTCGTCTCGCCGGAGGTGCTCGACCGGATGACGGACGTGATGACGCATCGCGGCCCGAACGACCGCGGCACGTACAGCGCGCCGGGCGTCGCGCTCGGCGTCCGCCGGCTGAGCATCGTCGACGTCGAGGGCGGCCACCAGCCGTTCGCGAACGAGGACGGCACGGTCTGGGCGATCCAGAACGGCGAGCTCTACAACCATGTCGACGCTCCGCGACGCGACCTGCGCGCGGCGCGGCCACCGCTTCGCGACGCCGCTGCGACACGGAGATCCTCCCGCACCTCTACGAGCAGCACGGGCACGGCGTTCCCGGAGCAGCTGCGCGGCATGTTCGGGATCGCCGTCTGGGACGGCCGCGAGCGGCGCGCGCGTCCTCGCGCGCGACCGGCTCGGGATCAAGCCGCTCTACTACGCGCGACGCCGACGACCTGCTCGTCTTCGCGTCCGAGCTGAAGAGCCTGCTCGCGAGCGGCCTCGTCGAGCCCGAGCTCGACTACGAGGCGATCGACGCCTACCTGACGCTCGGCTTCGTTCCCGGCCCGCGGACGCCGCTCGCCGGCGTGTCGCAAGCTGATGCCCGGACACCTCCTCGTCGTCGAGGACGGCGGCGTCCGCAGCGAGCGCGTACTGGCGCTATCCCGAGCCCGACGCCCGTCGACGGCGAGCGCTCGACGAAGCCGGCGAGCGGCTGCTCGAGGAGCTCGACGAGTCGGTGCGGCTGCGGCTGATGAGCGACGTCCCGCTCGGCGCGATGCTGAGCGGCGGGCTCGACTCGAGCCTGATCGTCGCGCTGATGGCGCGGCACATGACGCGAGCCGGTGAAGACCTTCTCGGTCGGCTTCGCCGAGGCGGGCAGCGGCAACGAGCTCGCCGACGCGCGCCTCGTCGCCGAGCACTTCGGCACCGACCACCACGAGCTCGAGCTCTCGTTCGCGGAGCAGACCGTCGACCTCGAGGAGCTCGTCTGGTATCTCGACGAGCCGCTCGCCGACCTCTCCGCGCTCGGCTTCCTCGCGCTGTCGCGAGCTCGCGGCGCAGCACGTGACGGTCGCGCTGTCGGGCCAGGGCGCCGACGAGCTGCTCGGCGGCTACCGAAAGCACCGCGCGGCGGCGCTCGCCGGCACGCTGGCAGCGACTGCCCGGCCCGGTGCGCGGCAGTCGGGGCTCGCGGCTGCGCCACGCGCGCCGGCGCGGTTCGCGCCGCGCGGCGCGGACGCTCGCGGCGCGGCGGACCCGGCCGAGCGGCTCCTCGCGATGAGCGGCGGACTCGACGCCCGGCGCTGCGGCAGCGAGCTCGTGCGCGGACCGCTCGCGGAGCTCGACGGCAGCGCCGCGCTGCGCGCGATCGTCGCGAGCGCCTCGGCGACGTCGCCGGACGATCCGCTGCCGGCGACGCTGTACCTCGACGCGCAGCTCGGCCTTGTCGACGACATGCTCCACTACTTCGACCGGGCGTCGATGGCGCACTCGCTCGAGGTGCGGGTGCCGTTCCTCGACCACGAGTTCGTCGAGCTCTGCGCGACGATCCCGGCGCGCCTAAGGTGCGGCGGCTCGACACGAAGTACCTGCTCAAGCACGCCGCGCGCGGGCTCGTCCCGGACCGCATCATCGACAAGCCGAAGGTCGGCTTCTTCCACACGGCGCGTCGACGGCTGGTTCCGGGCCCAGACGCGCGGCGCGATCAGCGACTACCTGCTCGGGCCGAGCCCGCGCTACGCGGAGTTCCTCGACCGCGGCCGCGGTCGAGCGGCTCGTCGCGGCCATGCGACCGGCGGACACGCGGCAACGACTCGCGTCCTGCTCTCGATCCTGATGCTCGAGGTGTGGCTGTCGTCGTTCCTTCCGCGCGCGCTCGGCTCGCCGCGACGTCCAGCGCGCGAGACGCGTCGCCGTCGAGATGATCCGCTCGTACGCGGTCGTGACGCCTGCGCGAGACGAGGCGGACAACCTCCCGCGGCTCGCGGCGAGCCTCGCAGCGCAGACGGCGTCCGCCGCGCGCGTGGCTCGATCGTCGACAACGGGTCGACCGACGAGACGCTCGACGGTCGCAGAGGCGCTCGCGGCGGAGCACGACTGGATCAGCGTCCTGCTCGCGTTCCGGGCGACGGCGTCGCCGACCGCGGCGCGCCGATCGTGCGCGCGTTCCACGCCGGCATCGAGGCGCTCGGCCGAGCCCGCCGACGTTCGTCGTCAACGTCGACGCGGACGTCTCGTTCGAGCCCGACTACTTCGAGCGCCTGCTCGCGAAGTTCGACGCCGACCCGGCGCTCGGCATCGCGAGCGGCAGCTGCCACGAGCTCGAGCGACGGCGACTGGCGGCAGCGGCACGTCACCGGCACGACCGTCTGGGGCGCGTCACGCGCGTATCGGTGGGAGTGCCTCCAGCACTGCTGCCGCTCGAGGAGCGCGTGGCTGGGACGGCATCGACGAGTTCAAGGCGAACGCGCGCGGCTGGCGCACGATGACCTTCGAGGACCTGCCGTTCCGCCACCATCGCCGCGAGGGAGAGCGCGACGGCGCGGCCTGCGCGCGCGCGCGACCAGGGCCATGCGGCGCACTACATCGGCTACCGGCCCTGGTATCTCGCGCTGCGCGCGCTCTGGAACGCGCGCCGCGAGCCGGCGGCACTCGGCATGATCTGGGGCTACGCAGCCGCCGCGCTCACGGCGAGCCGAGCGGATCGGGACGTCGAAGCGCGCGCGTATCTTCGCCGCCAGCAGAGCCCGCGTAATCTCCGGCATCGCGCGCTCGAAGCGCGCGGGCGGCGCGAGCAGCCGAAGCCCCTGATGGCGAGCGCACGATCGAGTCGACGTTCTGCTCGTCTGCTCATCGGGGGGCATCTTCAACAGATGCTCGCCTTGAAGCCGGCCTGGGAACCGTACTCGCACGTTTGGGTGACGTTCGACAAGAGCGACGCTCGATCCTTGCTGCGCGACGAGCGCGTCGTGTATGCGTACTCGCCGACGAACCGGAGCCTCAAGAATCTCCTTCGCAACCTCGTCTTGGCGTGGCGCACGCTCCGGAGGCTCCGTCCTCGCGTGATGCTCACGACAGGGGCGGGAGTTGCCGTGCCCTTCGCTTGGCTCGGTCGCGTCACCGGTTGGAGATCGTCTATGTGGAGAGCTTCACCAGGATCGAGGGTCCCTCCTTGACCGGCCGCCTCGTCAGCCCGATTGCGAATCGGACCTACGTGCAATGGCCCGAGATGGAAGGTCGCCTCGCTAAGGCGCGCTACGCCGGAAACGTGTTCGCGCACCGATGATCTTCGTCTCGGTTGGAACGCACGAAGCACCGTTCGATCGCATGCTCGCCACGATCTACGAGTTGGAACTCGACGAACCGCTCGTTGTCCAGTACGGCCCATCGAGATTCGGTCCGAACGGGCGCTCGAAGCGGAGTACCTGTCATTCGACGAGGTCGTTGGCTACATTCGGCAGTCACGCGCCGTCGTCATGCACGCCGGCGTCGGCTCCGTGATGGTCTCGCTCGCCAACGGCAGGCGGCCGATCGTGATGGCTCGGCAACACCGATTCGGCGAGCATGTGGACGATCACCAGCTCGAGCTCGCGCGACGGTTGGAGGCGGCCGGCCTTGTCACTGCCGTTGACGATGCCGCGGCATTGTCCGCAGCACTCGCAGCAGAGAGCACACCGCCGGGGTCGATGCGCGACGTACCGTGGCTCGGCGACGATCTCGGCGGGTATCTGGCTCAGCAGCTGGGCGCGCCGACCCCGGTGACGCCTGGGCGCCCGTCCGAGCTCTCGCCGAGCTAGGCACAACGCATCGAGGGTCAGTGCTACCGCAGCTTCGTCGGCGCCGGCGTCGGGGCGGCTGCCGGTCGGGCGGCGTTGACCGTCGATGTCGGTGTCGGGGATCGCTGAGGATCGCCGCGCGTTGACGGCAGCGGAGCCGGGTGCGAGGTGGAGGTTGTTGTTGCGGTCGATGAAGCCGTTGGCGGCGTTCCTGTCGGTGGGGCCGCAGGTGCCGCCGCTGATGACGTTGTAGCGCCAGTTGATCGGGACGCCGCTGTTTTCGGCGGTGCAGCCGCCGGCGCGTAGCCCATGTTGTTGCCGATGAAGTCCATGCCGGTGCCGCCGCCTTCGCGGTCGAAGATGATGATCGGGCCGGCGATCGAGTTGTACTTAGGTCGAGGTTGTCGAAGTCGCTGGCCTGGATCGTGAACGAGTTGCCGGAGGCGTAGATGAAGTTGTTCTCGAGCAGGACGTTCCGGTGACAGGGCCGATGCCGTAGCCAGCTGATGTGAGATCGCGGCGGTGGCCCGGGAGCGGGTTGGCGGTGGCGCACTGGCGGAAGGTCGAGTTGCGGATCGTGATCCCGTCGCCGCCGCAGGATCTGGAGGCACTCGGTGTGCTGCCCGACGTCGCCGACTGCCAGTCGTGGAAGTGACGCCGTCGAGGAGGATGTTGGCGGGGGCGACGTCGGCTGCCGCTCGTTCTGCATCTGCGGGTGGTAGTCGCAGATCGCCGCAGCTGATCTCGCCGCCGATGATCGAGATGTTGGAGGAGCCTTCATCACATGCCGAGCTTGTCGATGTTGCGGAGCGTGACGTCGTCGGCGGAGCGCAGGAAGTTGACCTGCTCGATCGTCATGCCACGCAACTCCAGGTGGGCTGCGCGCACGTCGAGCTCCGCCTTGACGACGACTTTGGCTGCGGGCGCCGGCCGAAAGACGACGTCGGCCGGCCGACCGCTTGTGCGGGTCGAGAATTGATCGCCTGCCCCGGGTAGGTCCGGCACCGACCTGAATCGTCGCACCGGGGGCCGCGACCTGGTACGCCCGATCGAACGTCCGGCACGGACGCGCACGCGAGCAGCGTCCGCTGTCGGACCCTGATGCGGCCATGAAGACAGTCGGCTGCGTCGCCGGCGGCGCAGCCGACGAGCCGGCAGAGATCCACGCCGAGCCCAGAAGTGCAAGACAGCCGCTGAGACGTAACGGATGACACGGAGCTTTTTCGAGCCGTGGTAATGGATCAGGGGACTCCGTTCGTAACCCGCGAGAGCGGCGGGACATGCCTGTCCGGGCGCCGAAGGGCGGCAGGGTAGTCGAGGCCCGGACGGGCTGTCAAGCTCGGGCTATCCGTTGGCATAGGCCCACTCGGGCCGCTCTCTGTCCCATTGGCCCGTCGTCCCGTCCGGCCACTGCGGCTAGCGTTCGTGCGAGGACTGTGCGCCGCGGCGGACGCTGCGGCGATCCAGCTTGACTCCGATGCGGACAGAGATCACACCGCCAAATTCGCCACCCAGAGACGTGGACGTCATCATCCGCACGCTCAACGAGAGCGAACTGATCGGCCGCTGCCTCGAGACGCTGCAGCGCCAGCGAGGGAACTTCGATCTCGACGTCCTCGTCGTCGACAGCGGCTCGACCGACGCGACGATCGAGATCGCGCGTTCGTTCGGATGTCGGAGTCTTCGAGCTGCCCCCTGGCGAATTCGACTACTCGAAGGCGCTGAACGTGGGCATCGAGGCGGTAGCGCGGCGAGACTCGTCGTCAGCCTTTCCGCGCACGCGATCCCGGTCGACGACGGTTGGCTCGAGGCGATGGCGCGCCCCTTCGCCGCCCCGGAAGTGGCCGGTGTCGCGACCCGACAGGTGCCGTGGCCGGATGCGCCCTGGCAGGAGGTCCATCGCTTGCAGCAGCCAGTTCGGCGAGGCAGACCGCATCTACTCGCGGAGCTCCGGCGGACTCCGTCGTGTTCAGCAATGCCGCTTCCGTGATCCGCCGCAGTGTCTGGCGCGACGAGCCGTTCACGCTGCCGGCGGCCGAGGATATCGACTGGGCGCACCGCGTCGTCGCCCTCCGGCTGGTCGATCGTCTACGAGCCGGACGGCAGCCGTCTTCCACTCGCATCACGAGAACGCCCGTGCGCAGGCGCTCCGAATGATCGACATCAATCGCGTCCTCGATGATGATGATCGCCCGCGGTCGCGGAGACGAACGATCCGAGAGGCGGCCGGCATCCTCGCCCGCGACGCGGTGAAGATCCTCGGCCTCGATGAGCCGTTCGGCGGAAGGTTGTCTACCTCGGCGAGCTCCTACGCATGGTCTGCTACTACGTCGTCGACTTCTCCAGATCGGGGACGACGTCGGAGCGCAGACGTCGAGCAGCGGAGCCCTGACCTAGGTCACTCGCGGCGCTGGGGAAGCATCTAGCTCGCGTACGTCGCCTCGTACACCCCGGTCGCTGGAACCGAACCGGGCGTAGAGAATGCCCTTGATCGTCTCGACGGTGTAGGGGACCGGGCTGCCGCCGCGCGTGATGCCGGTCAGCGTGCCGGACGGCCCGTGGCCGGCAGGATCGTCTGCAGGCCGTTTGCGCCCGCGGCAGCGGCCACGTCGAAGGTCAACTTGCCCGCATCCCAGTTGAGACCGCGGATCGTCGAATCGTCGCGACCGTCGACCCAGTCGAGCATCTGCTTGTACGAGATCACCGGCACGCCGCGCGCCTGTGCGGCCGCGACGATGGTCTCCGCGCCCGGGTGTTGCGACGGGTTGTCGGTGTGCATGTTCGCGCCGAACGCTCCGTAGTAGCCGTTCGCGCCCGAGGGCGTTGTCGAGCAGCGTGTCGATGTGCGGCTGATACGCCGTCGTCGACTCGTCGGTCATGTTCGTGTTCTGCTGCCAGACGTCGATCGGCGTCCCGTCGAGTGTCGGCGAAGCGCATCGGGAAGCCGCCGCCGTTCATGAAGCCGGGCTTCGCGCCGATCCAGCGCGCCGGGGTAGTGGTAGTAGTTCGCGTCCATCCGGATTCCGTGCGCGAGCTCGACCGTGGCGTTCGACGACCAGTCGGGCCAGTAGACGCAGTGGGTGCGGCTCGTGCCGGTGCCGGGATGCTCGTGTACCGGGCCTGCCAACGCGCCGAGCTGCGTGTCGAAGTACCGCGGAGAGCTGGCTGCGGAGATCGCAGCGGTCGGGCAGGAGTCGACGACGCGGGTGGAGCCCGACCTCGAAGCCGTCCGCGACGTAGGCGGCCGCCTGCGCATTCGTGAGCGCGCTGTTCGGGTAGACGTACGAGGTCGAGCGGACGCACTCCCACGTCGGCGACGCTGCAGCCGGCCGGGCTCAGCGCCTTGAAGCGGTCGAACGCGAACGCGGTCCCGCCCGGAGCGTTGCCGGGCGAGTGGTCGTCGCCGCTCATCACGACGACCGCCTTCTCGCCGCGCGGCAGGTACCAGAAGCGCGGCAGCGGCATCTGGTCGGCGTCCATCAGCGTGATCAGGTTCGCGAGCAGCCGCTGCTGCTCGTCGGCCTGCGGGATCGCGATCTTGCGCCGTGTTCAGCCACGTCGAATAGAACATGTCGTCCGGGCGGATGCCCGCCACCCCGTCACGCTCCTGCCCGGCCCAGGACGGGTTGCCCTGGCGGGTGTAGACGACCGACCGGGCGAGGTCGTAGGTGAACGCGGCCGCCTGGCCGCCGTTCGATCCCGACCGAGCGCAGCGTCACCGCGGGGTTCGTCGTCGCCGTCGTCGTGGTCGAGTAGAGCGTCGCGACCGCCGTTGCGCCGTTGAGCGTGTAGTTGTCGGCCGTCCCGTGGTACTGCATCGTGCTGCCGACGATCCCGCGCTCCGGGCGGCACGCTCGCATCGACCTTGAGGTACGCGTTCGAGCGCGTGCCGCTCGCCGCCGTGAGCCCGAGCAGGCCCGGCGAGCTGCTTGTCGGGGCGCATCGCGATCAGGTTGCCGCCGCCGTTGACCCAGCCGGTCAGCGTCGTCACCTGCGCCGCGCTCAGCGGCGGCCTCGCCGAGCACGACGACGTCGAAGCCGCTCAGGAGCGCCGGCGAGAGGAAGGCGACGTCGATCGTCGTGAACGCGTTCAGGCCCTCGGCGCGGAGGATCTCGCCGACGTAGAGGCCGAACGGCCGCGCGCTCGACGTCGACGACGAGCATCTGCGGCGGCGACGCCTCGATCGTGAACGACCAGCTCACGCTCGGCGGCGAGTGCGTTGCCGGCGATGTCGGTCACGCCGCCCGCGCCGCCCTTGACGGTGCGCCGTGTACGTCGCCCCGTACGCGAGCGCGCTCTGCGGCGTCAGCGTCGCCGTCAGCGTCGTCGCGTTGTAGCTGACGGTCGCCGGGACGACGGCGTTGCGACGCGTCCTTGAGCTGGAACGTCGTCGACGTGATCGTGCTCGACTTCATCGGCTCGCTGAACGTCGCCGTGGCCGAGGTGCCGGCGTTGACTCCGGCGGAGCCGGCGGCCGGTGTCTTCGCGGTCACGGTCGGCGGGATCGACTCGGGCTGGATCCGCGACGCCATGTCCGTCTGGATCTCGGCGGGGCTGCAGCGCGCGGTCGTAGACGCGAACGTTGTCGATCGAGCCCGTCGAAGAAGCCGCGTCGGGGTGCGCGCCGTAGGCGCCGAGCCGCCAGGTGTTCGAGTTGCCGACGCTGCCGGAGAACGCGCTGCTCGCCACCTGGACGCCGCCGACGTAGAAGCGCGCGGTCGCTGCCGTCGTAGGTCGCCGCGACGTGCTCCCACTGGCCGATGGTCGGCGTGCGGCCCGGAGTCGAGGTACGTGCGCCATGCTGCCGCCGAGCGTGAGGTAGTAGCGGCCGGCGATGTGGTCGACCCAGATCATCGGCCCGTTCCCGGTCCACGAGCCGAGCACCGCGACGTCCTTCTTGCGACGTCTGCTTCCGCACCCACGCCTCGTAGCGTGAAGCCGGACGTGTAGAAGGTGCCGAGGGCCGGCAGGTCGATCCGGTCGCTGACGCCGTCGAACGAGGCGGCGCCGCCGAACCGGCCGCGCGGTCCACGTCGTGCCCGACGCGCGTGCCGGTGAGGTTGTTGCCGGACGAGTCCGCGGCGAGCGTCCCGGAGGTCTCGTCGAGGGCGTAGGCGACGCGCAGGCCCGTCGGTCGAGACGCCCGTGTTCGTGACGGTGACCGTCACCGAGGCTGGACGTGCGCGTGTTGCCGCTCGCGTCGCGCGCGACCGCGGTCAGCGTGTGCGAGCCGTTCAGCTCGCGCGCGCGTGTCCCACGCGAGCTCGTACGGCGCGGTCAGGTCCTCGGCGCCGACGTTGACGCCGTCGACCCGGAACTGCACGCCGGCGACGGCGACGTTGTCGGTCGCGGTCGCGGTGACGGTCGTGACGCCGGAGACGGTTGCGCCTGCCGCCGGAGCGGTGATCGAGACGTTCGGCTGCGTCGTGTCGGCCGTCACCGACGGCGCCCGCCTGGTTGGACGCCGGCCCGATGTTGCCGGCGCAGGTCCTCGGCGAGGACCTTGTAGTAGTAGGTGCCGGCCGCGAGACCCGGTGTCGGTGTAGCCGAGGCCGGTCGGCTGCGCGATCCGGTTCGCCGCAGACGGGGTGAAGCCGAGCGTCGTCGAGCGATGGACGTTGTAGCGAGCGACGCCGACGTTGTCGGTCGCGGCGCCCCAGGACAGCGATGGCCTGGCCGATCCCGCCGCTCGCAGCCAGCGTTCCGGGAGCGCTCGGCGCCGTCGTGTCGGAGACGCTCGCGACCGCTTCGTTCGAAGCCGGGCCGACGTTGCCGGCCGCGTCGGCGGCGAGCACCTTGTAGTAGTAGATGCCGGCGCGAGACCCGTGTCGGTGTAGCTCGTCCCCGTCGGCTGTGCGATCCGGTTGCTCGCGGCCGGGCGTGAAGCCGGAGGTCGTCGAGCGGTGGACGTTGTAGCGGTGACGCCGACGTTGTCGGTCGCCGCACCCCAGGACAGCGACGCCCTGGCCGCCGCCGGGGTCGCCGTCAGCGTCCCTGGCTGCGACGGCGGAGTCGTGTCCGGAGGCGTGGCCGGCGGGCGACGCCGTGGTCGCGGTCGAACTGGATCTCGCCCGCGCTGAGTGCGCGGTTGTAGATGCGGACGTCGTCGACCACGCCGTCGAAGAAGCCGCCGGGCGTGCCGCCGTAGGCACCGATCCGCCACGTGTTCGAGCTGCCGACGCTGCCGGACGTCGCGCGCGCGGCCACCTCGAGCCCCGTCGACGTAGTAGCGGGCGGCGGTGCCGTCGAAGGTGGCCGCGACGTGCTGCCACTGCCCGGTCGACCGGGCTCTGGCCCGAGTCGAGATACGAGGAGAGGCTGCTGCCGAGCGTGAGCGTAGTTGTGGCCGGCCAGATGGTCGACCCAGAGCATCGGGCCGCTGCCGGACCAGGTGCCGACGATGCCGACGTCCTTCTTGGCGCCTGCCTTCTGCACCCACGCCTCGAGCGTGAAGGCAGTGTTGTAGAAGGTGCCGAGTGCGCCGAGCGGCGACGTTGTCGTCGACGCCGTCGAACGAGAGCCCGCCGCCGTTGCGGCCGGCAGCCCAGCTCGCCCCGGCGATCGTCCCGTTGCGACCGTTGCCGGACGCGTCGTTGGCGATCGCGCCCGATCCCTCCTCGAACGCGTACGCCGGCGACGAGGCCCTGCGTCGAGTCGCACGGCAGTCGTCGCTCCGCTGGCGGTCGCCCGCGGCGACGTGTTCCCCGACGCGTCGAAGGCCTCCACCTCGAGCTGGTGGCTCGTCGAGCAGGCGAGGCCGGTGACCGTGAACGACGGTCGCCGTCGTCGTCCCGGCGACGGCGCCGTCCGAGATAGATGGTGTAGCCGGCGACGCCCGCTGTCGTCCGTCGAGGCGGTCCAGCCGAGCGACACCGACGGTCTGGGTGTTTCCGCGTGACGGTGAGGTTCCCGGGCGCCGTCGGCGCGCCCGGGTCGGCGATCCCGAGCGGCTGGTCGCGGTCGGCCTGGATCTCCGCGGCGCCGAGCGCGCGGTCGTAGACGCGGAGCTCGTCGATCACGCCGTCGAAGAAGCCGCCGGGCACGCTGCCGTAGGCGCCGATCCGCCACGTGTTCGAGCTGCCGACGCTGCCCGAGACCGCCCGCGATGCCACCTCGGCGCCGTCGACGTAGATAGCGCGCGGTCGTGCCGTCGAAGGTGGCCGCGAGGTGCTGCCACTGGCCGACGATCGGGTTTACGCCGGAGTCGAGATAGGTGGAGAGGCTGCCGCCGAGCGTGAGCTGGTGGCGGCCGGCGATGTGGTCGATCCAGAGCATCGGCCCGTTGCCGGTCCAGGTGCCGACGATCCCGACGTCGTTCTTCGGCGCCGCTCTTCTGCACCCAGGCCTCGAGCGTGAAGGCGGTGTTGTAGAACGTGCCGAGGCCCGGAAGGCCGACGTAGTCGTTGGTGCCGTCGAACGACAGCCCGCCGCCGTAGCGGCCGCCCACCCACGTCGCGCCGACGACGGCGCCGGCGCGTCCGTTGCCGGACGCGTCGACCGCGGTCGTGCCGGAGCCTTCGTCGAACGCATACGCGGCGACGAGGCCGGGCGCGGCGGCGCCGCCAGCGCAGGCGCAGCCAGCGACCAAGGCGAGCAGCGCCAGTACCTATCGCCAGTCCGAACCGCATCAGTTCAGCTCCCGCTCCCACTCACATGCGCCATGCGAGCGCCGCACCGGTCTCCCCAGTGGCTTCATTCTCCGTCGCCGTCGTCCGCTGCGGACAACGCGCGGGAGGCCAGGGTCTTCCTAGCCGACCGGTGGAGGTCTGCTCTAGGAGTAAGTCGCCACGATACGTCGCCGTCGCGGCGGTGAACAACGCGTACTGGACGCCCTTGATCGTCTGCACCGTGTAGCGCGACGGGCGAGCCGCGCGCGCGTGATCGCGGTCAGCGTCCCGGTCGGGCCCTGGATCGGGAGCATCGTCTGCAGGCCGTTCGCGCCCGCGCCGACGGTCGTCGACGAAGGTGAGCGTGCCTGCGCTCCAGCTGAGGCCGCGGATCGTCGAGCTGTTGCGGCCGTCGACCCAGTCGAGCAGCTGCTTGTACGAGATCACCGGCACGCTGCGGGCCTGCGCGGAGGCGACGATCGCCTCGGCGCCCGGGTGCGGCGCCGTCGTCGTCGGTGTGCATGTTCGCGCCGAAGACGCCGTAGTAGCCGAGCGGCGCCGATCGCGTTGTCGAGCAGCGCGTCGATCGTCGTCTGGATAGTTCGTGGTCGACTCGTCGGTCATGTTCGTGTTCTGCCTGGTAGACGTCGATCGGCGTCCCGTCGAGGTCGGCGAAGCGCATCGGGAAGCCGCCGCCGTTCATGAAGCCGGGCTTCGCGCCGATCCACGGGCCTGGGTAGTGGTAGTAGTTGCGCGTCCATGCCGGATCCCGCGGGCGAGCTCGACCTTCGCGTTCGAGGCCCAGTCGGGCCAGTAGACGCAGTGGGTCCGGCTCGAGACCTGGGCGCGGGACGCTCGTGTACTTCGCCTGGAACGAGGCGCAGCTGCGTGTCGTAGTAGCGCGCCGAGCTCTGCCTGCGTGATCGGCGTCGTCGGGCACGACGGCGACGAGCGGGATGCACCCCGACCTCGAAGCCCTCCGCGTTGTACGCGGCGGCCTGCGCATTCGTCAGCGTCGCGTTCGGGATAGATGTACGACGTCGAGCGGACGCAGTCCCAGTTGGCGACCGAGCAGCCGGCCGGGCTCAGCGCCTTGTAGCGGTCGAAGTGGCTCGCGGTGCCGCCGGGGCCTGGTCGGCGAGTGGTCGTCGCCGCTCATCACGACGACCGCCTTCTCGCCGCGCGGGAGGTACCAGAAGCGCGGCAGCGGCAGCTTGTCGCGCTCCATCGACCGTGATCAGGTTCACCAGCAGCCGCTGCTGCTCGTCGGCCTGCGGAATCGCGATCTTGTTCGTGTCGATCCAGTCGGGCTGCACGTCGCCGGCCTGCGCGCCGTAGAACAGGTCGTCGGGGCGGATGCCCGACGACGCCGTCGCGCTCCTGGCCCGCCCAGGCCGGGTTCCCCTGGCGCGTGTAGACGACCGAGCGCGCGAGGTCGTAGGTGAACGCCGCTGCCTGGCCGCCGCTCGACGCCGACCGAGCGCAGCGTCACGGCCGGGTTCGTCGTCGCGGTCGTCGCGTTCGAGTAGAGCGTCGCGACCGACGTCGCGCCGTTCAGCGTGTAGCGGTCGGCGGTGCCGTGGAACTGGATCGTGCTGCCGACGATGCCGGCGCCCGGCCGCCGTGCCGGTGTCGACCTGCAGATACGCGTTCGCGAGCGTCGTGCCCGCGTCGGTCAGTCCGAGCAGGCCGGCGAGCTGCTTGTCGGGGCGCATCGCGATCAGGTTGCCGCCGCCGTTGACCCAGCCCGTCAGCGTCGTCACCTGGGCCGGCGCTCAGCGGCGTGTCGCCGAGGACGACGACGTCGAACTGCGCGAGCAGTGCGGGCGAGACGAACGCGACGTCGATCGTCGTGAACGCGTTCAGGCCCTCGTTGCGCAGGATCTCGCCGAGGTACGACGCCGAACGCGTTCGCCGGTCGAGCCGACGACGAGGATCGGCGGCGGCGACGCCTCGATCGTGAACGACCAGCGTCGAGTCGGCCGCGAGCGGGTTGCCGGCGAGGTCGCGTGACGCCGCCGGCGCCGCCCTTGACCGTGACGGTGTAGGTCGCGCCGTACGTGAGCGCGTTCTGCGGCGTCAGCGTCGCCGTGCTGCGTCGCGGCGTCGTACGTCGACGGTCGCCGGGACGACGGCGTTGGCCGCGTCCCTCAGCTGGAAGCTCGAGGCGGTGATCGATGCCGGCGTCCATCAGCTCGTTGAACGTCACGGTCGGCCGAGGTGCCGGCGTTGATGCCCGCGGCGCCGGGCGCCGGCGTCCGCGCGGTGATCGTCGGCGCGATCGTGTCCGGCGTGATGCTGCGGACCATGTCGTTCTGGATCTCGCGCGGCGCTGAGCGCGCGGTTGTAGACGCGAACCTCGTCGATCGTGCCGTTGAACCACTCGCCCCAGACGCCGTTGCCGCCGATGCTGCAGCGGCCGGTCGAGCGTCGCGATCGAGCCGGCGACCGCGAGCTGCGCCGACCTGCGTCGCCGTTGACGAAGAGGCGCAGCAGCTGCGCCGTCGTAGGTGGCCGCGACGTGGCTCCAGCTGCCCGACGGGCAGCGCGACGGTGCCGTTGAGCGTCGCTGCGAGGTGCCCGCCGATCGACACCTCGCTGCCGGGGAAGCTGCCGTTCGTGTTCGAGTACAGGCCGTAGGCGAGGTCCGCCGGCCTGCTCCTTGAGCGACCACCGTCCGCCAGCCGCCCGCGACGGCCGGCCGCACCCAGGCCTCGAGCGTCATCCCGGTCGTCAGGTCGAGCGTCGCCGAGTCGGGCGACGCGACCCAGGCGTTCGTGCCGTTGAAGGAGAGCGCGCTGTTGAACTTGCCCGTCGGTCACCCAGGTCGCGTTGGCGAGCGTGCCGGTGTTGCCCGTGCCCGGACTGGTCGGCCGTCGTCGTGCCGCTGCCCTCGTCGAACGCCCAGGCGCCGACGAGGCCGACGCGGCGCGGTGTTCGAGACGGTCACGACGACGCTCGGCGCGACGTCGTCGTGTTGCCGGCGGCGTCGCGTGCGACCGCGCGACAGCGTGTGCGGCGCCGTTGCGCTGCCGAGAACGTGTCCCAGGCGATCGAGTACGGCGCGCGTCGTGTCCTCGGCGCCGAGGTTGGCGCCGTCGAGCTTGAACTGCACGCCGGCGACGGTGCCGTTGTCGGACGCGGTCGCAGTGACCGAGCACGGAGCCGGAGACCGTGGCGCCCGGCGCAGGCGCCGTGATCGCGACGGTCGGCGGCGTCGTGTCGGCGGCGGCGGCGGCGCTCGCCTCGTTCCCGGCCGGGCCGACGTTGCCGGCGACGTCCTCGGCGGTGACCTTGTAGTAGTAGGTGCCGGCGGCGAGGCCGGTGTCGGTGTAGCTCGTGCCGGTCGGCTGCGCGATCCGGTTGCCGGCGGAGGGCGTGAAGCCGGCGCTCGTGCCGCGGTGGACGTTGTAGCGGGCGACGCCCGACGTTGTCGGTCGCCGCGCCCCAGGCCGAGCGCGATCTGGCCGAGGCCGCCGGTCGCGGTGAGCGTTCCCGGGCGCGCTCGGCGGCGTCGTGTCCGGCGCGCTGATCGACGTGTTCATGTCGGCCTGGATCTCGGTGGCGGTGCAGGGCGCGGTTGTAGATGCGGACCTCGTCGATCGTCGCCCTGGAACCACTCGCCCCAGATCGCGTTGCCGCCGATCTTCAGCGCGCCGGTCGAGGTGGTGATCGCGCCGCTGATGCGCGAGCTGGCCGGCCTGCGACGCCGTTGACGAAGAGCCGCAGCGTGGTGCCGTCGTAGGTGGCCGCGAGGTGCGTCCACGTGTTGAGCGCCAGCGTGGGCGCGTCGCCCGGCGATCGCGGTAGCCGCCGCTGACGATCTCGCCGGTCGGCACCGTCGTCCCGGTGTCGCCGCCGTTGGCGTAGAGCGCGTAGCGTCAGGTGCCCGGTGCGCTCCTTCAGGATCGCCGTGCGCCAGCTCGTTCCGAGCGCTGGTCGGCCTGACCCAGGCTTCGAGGGTCATGCCGGTGGTGAGGTCGAGGCGGTTGGTGTCGGGGATGGTGACGGTGGCGTTGGTGCCGTTGAAGGTGAGGGCGTTGCCGAATTTGCCGTGCTGGTGCCGGCCCAGGTGGTGTTGGTGAGCGTGCCGTTGTTGCCGGTGCCGGATTGGTCGGTGATCGTGGTGCCGGTGCCGGCGTCGAAGCCGTAGGCGGCGACGAGGCCGGTGACGGGGGGTGCGGTGACGGTGGCGGTGCGCCTGGTTGCTGAGGCGGCGCTGATGTTGCCGGCGGCGTCTTCGGCGGTGAGCTTGTAGTAGTAGGTGCCGGCGGCGAGGCCGGTGTCGGTGTAGCTGGTGCCGGTGGGTTGCGCGATCCGGTTGGCGGTGCTGGGGGTGAAGCCGCTGCTGGTGCGAGCGGTGGAGGTTGTAGCGGGTGACGGCGACGTTGTCGGTGGCGGCGGTCCAGCTGAGAGCTGGTCTGGCCGGCGCCGCCGGTGGCGGTGAGGCGTGGGGGTGCTGGGTGGGCTGGTGTCGGCGACGGTGGCGGTGGCGGTGTTGCTGAGACGGGGCCGATGTTGCCGGCGGCGTCCTCGGCGGTGAGCTTGTAGAAGTAGGTGCCGGGGGCGAGGCCGGTGTCGGCGTAGCTGAGCCCGGTCGGTTGCGCGATCCGGTTGGCGGTGCTGGGGGTGAAGCCGCTCGTGGTGCCGCGGTGGAGGTTGTAGCGGCTGACGGCGACGTTGTCGGTCGCGGCGCCCCAGGCTGAGGTTGATCGTGCTGCCGGCGGCGGTGGCGGTGAGCGTGCCGGGTGCGCTGGGCGCGGTCGCGTCGGCGACGGTGGCGCTGGCCTCGTTCGAGGCGGCGCTGATGTTGCCGGCGGCGTCCTCGGCGGTGACCTTGTAGAAGTAGCTGCCGGTCGCGAGGCCGGTGTCGGCGTAGCTCGTGCCCGGTCGGCTGCGCGATCCGGTTGCGCGGCGCTGGGCGTGAAGCCGGCGGTGGTGCCGCGGTGGACGTTGTAGCGGGTGACGGCGACGTCGTCGGTGCGAGCCGGTCCAGCTGAGGTTGACGGTGCTGCCGACGACCGGTCGCGGCGAGCCCGGTCGGTGCGCTCGGCGCGGTCGTGTCGGCGATGCACGGTCGCGCTCGCCTCGTTGCGAGGCGGCGCCGATGTTGCCGGCCGCGTCCTCGGCGGTGACCTTGTAGAAGTAGCTGCCGGGAGCGGTCGTGTCGACGTAGCCGGGCGCTGGTCGGCTGCGCGATCCGGTTGGCCGGCGCCGGGCGTGAACCCGGCGCTGCGTGCCGCGGTGGACGTTGTAGCGCACCACACCGACGTTGTCGGTCGCCGCCGCCCACGAGAGCGTCGCCCTCCCGATCGCACCCGACCGCAGACAGCGTCCCCGGCGCCGACGGCGCGTGCGTGTCGCCGACCGTCGCCGACGCCTCGTTCGAGAACGGCCCGACATTGCCGGCCGCGTCCTCGGCCGCGACCCGGTAGTAGTAGGCGCCCGCGGCAGACCGGTGTCGGTGTAGCTCGCGCCCGGTCGGCTGCGCGATCCGGTTCGCCAGCCGACGGCGTGAAGCCGGCGCTCGTACCCCGGTGCACGTTGTAGCGCACGACGCCGACGTTGTCGGTCGCCGCACCCCACGACAACGACGCCGAGCTCAAGCCCGCCCGACAGCCGACAAGCGCGCCCGGCGCCGATCGGCGGCAGTCGAGTCCGGGTTCGTGATCGAGGTGTTCATGTCGGCCTGGATCTCGGTGGCGGTGAGGGCGCGGTTGTAGATGCGGACCTCGTCGATGTCGCCCTGGAACCACTCGCCCCAGATCGGTGTTGCCGCCGATGCTGCAGCGGGCCGGTCGACGTCGACGAGCGAGCCGGCGATGAGCGAGCTGGCCGGCCTGGACGCCGTTGACGTAGAGCGCGAGCACGCTGCCGTTGTAGGTCGCCGCGAGATGCGTCCACGTGTTCAGCGGCAGCTGCGCCGTGCCGACCGCGTCGCGGTAGCCGCTGATGTAGACCTCGCCGATCGGCGCCGTGGTCGGTGCCGGCGCCGTTGGCGTAGAGCGCCGTACGACATGCTGCCGGTGCTGCTCCTTCATGATCGACGGTGCGCTAGCTCGTTGCCGAGGGCGGTGGGTCGGACCCAGGCTTCGAGGGTCATGCCGGTGGTGAGGTCGAGGCGAGTTGGTGTCGGGGATGGTGACGGTGGCGTTGGTGCCGTTGAAGGTGAGCGCGTTGCCGTACTTGCCGGCCGGTGCCGGCCCAGGTGGCGTTGGTGAGGGTGCCGTTGTTGCCGGTGCCGGATTGGTCGGTGATGGTGGTGCCGGTGCCGGTGTCGAAGCCGTAGGCGGCGACGAGGCCGGTGACGGGCGGGGCGCTGACGGTGGCGGTCGCTTCGTTGCAGGCGGGGCTGATGTTGCCGGCGGCGTCCTCGGCGGTGAGCTTGTAGTAGTAGGTGCCGGCGGCGAGGCCGGTGTCGGTGTAGCTGGTGGCGGTGGGTTGCGCGATGCGGTTGGCGGTGCTGGGGGTGAAGCCGGTGCGTGGTCGCGCGGTGGAGGTTGTAGCGGGTGACGGCGACGTTGTCGGTGGCGGCGGTCCAGGTGAGGCTGGCCTGGCCGGCGCCGCCGGTGGCGGCGAGGTCGTGGGGGTGCTGGGCGGGCTGGTGTCGGCGACGGTCGCGCTGGCGGTGTTGGAGACGGGGCCGATGTTGCCGGCGGCGTCTTCGGCGGTCAGCTTGTAGAAGTAGCTGCCGGGGGCGAGGCCGGTGTCGGCGTAGCTGAGCCCGGTCGGTTGCGCGATCCGGTTGGCGGCGCTGGGGGTGAAGCCGCTCGTGGTGCCGCGGTGGAGGTTGTAGCGGCTGACGCCGACGTTGTCGGTGGCGGCGCCCCAGGCTGAGGTTGACCGTGCTGCCGGCGACGGTGGCGGCGAGCGTGCCGGGGCTGCTGGGCGGGGTGGCGTCGGCGACGGTGGCGGCTGGCCTCGTTCGAGGCGGCGCTGATGTTGCCGGCGGCGTCCTCGGCGGTGACCTTGTAGAAGTAGCTGCCGGTCGCGAGGCCGGTGTCGGCGTAGCTGGGCCCGGTCGGCTGCGCGATCCGGTTCGCGGCGCTGGGCGTGAAGCCGGCGCTGGTGCCGCGGTGGACGTTGTAGCGGAGTGACGCCGACGTCGTCGGTGCGAGGCGGTCCAGCTGAGGTTGACGGTGCTGCCGGCGACCGTGCCGGCAAGCCCGCCCGGTGCGCTCGGCGCGGTCGTGTCGGCGCGCACCGTCGCGCGCGGCCTCGTTCGAGGCGGCGCCGATGTTGCCGGCCGCGTCCTCGGCGGTGACCTTGTAGAAGTAGCTGCCGGGCGCGGTCGTATCGACGTAGCCGGGCGTGCGTCGGCTGCGCGATCCGGTTGCCGGCGCTCGGCGTGAAGCCGGCGCTGCGTGCCGCGGTGGACGTTGTAGCGCAGCACACCGACGTTGTCGGTCGCCGCCGCCCAGGACAGCGTCGCCTTCCCGACCGCCCCGACCGCCGCAAGCGTCCCCGGCGCGCGACGGCGCGCTGCGTGTCGCCGACCGTCGCCGCCGCCTCGTTCGAGGCCGGCCCGACGTTGCCGGCCGCGTCCTCGGCAGTCACCCTGTAGTAGTAGGTGCCCGCGGCCAGACCGTGTCGATGTAGCTCGTCCCCGTCGGCTGCGCGATCCGGTTCGCCACCGAGGGCGTGAAGCCCGCGCTCGTGCCGCGATGCACGTTGTAGCGCACCACACCCACGTTGTCGGTCGCCGCCGCCCACGACAACGACGCCGAGCTCAACCCGCCCGACAGCCGACAACGCACCCGGCGCCGACGGCGCAGCCGCATCCGGATTCGTCACCGGACGCGTCATGTCGCGCCTGGATCTCGGCCGGCGTCAGCGCGCGGTTGTAGACGCGCACCTCGTCGATCAGGCCGGAGAACCACTCGCCCCAGATCGCGTTGCCGCCGATCTTGAGCGCGCCGGTCGAGGTCGACGATCGAGCCGGTGGCGGCAGCGTGCGCCGACCTGGACGCCGTTGACGTACAGCCGCAGAGCACGTTGCCGTCGTAGGTCGTCGCGAGATGCGTCCACGTGTTCAGCGGCAGCTGCGGCCGTGCCGCGGACGTCGCGGTCGACGCCGCCGATCATCCCGTTGCCGCTCGGCACGGCCGTGTCGCTCCGGTGCTCGCGTACAGCCCGTAGGCGTAGTAGCCGGGCTGCTCCTTCAAGAGCGACGGTGCGCCACGTGTTGCCGAGCGCCGTCGGGTTGACCCACGCCTCGATCGTCATGCCGGTCGTCAGGTCGAGCGAGTCGGAGTCGGGGATGCTGACCGAGGCGTTCGTGCCGTTGAAGGAGAGCGCGTTGCCGAACCTGCCCGCGGTCGCGCCGGCCCAGGTCGCGTTCGTCAGCGTGCCGTTGTTGCCGTTGCCCGACTGCGTCGGTGACCGTCGTGCCGCTGCCGGCGTCGAAGCCGTAGGCGGCGACGACCCCCGGCGGCGGCGCCGGAGTTCGCCACCGTCACCGTGCACGGCGGCGGAGGTCGCAGCGTTCGCCGGCAGGTCGCGCGCGACCGCGGTCAGCGTGTGCGCGCCGTTCGAGCGCGGTCGTCGTGTCCCACGACGATCGAGTACGGGGCGCGTCGTGTCCTCGGCGCCGAGGTTCGCGCCGTCGAGCTTGAACTGCACGCCCGCGACCGCGTCGTTGTCGGTGGCGTTCGCGGTCACGTTGATCGTCCCGCTGACGTCGCCCGCTGGCCGGCGCCGTGACCGAGACCGTCGGCGGCGTCGTGTCGCCCGAGAGCGGTGCCGGGTTCTCGCGGATGAACGAGCCGACCGACGGCACGCCGTTCGTGTCGACGAGGAAGAGCATGTAGTCGCCGGGCGGCGCGAGGTTCGCGTTCGCCGGCGCCTCACCGTCACCTTGCCCGAGCCCGCCGTGAAGTTGAGGAACTGGAAGCGCTGGTTCATGTCGAACGCGTGCGTCACCGACGGCGAGCGAATCAGCGAGACGTGCGCGATCTGGGCCGCGTTCGGCGTGTTCACGTCGAAGCTCGCGCCGTACGACATCGTCGCCGGGCGAGCTCGTGATCGTCGGGCGGGCGCCCTTGAAGAGGTACGGCGGCGAGTAGATCTCGCGCGTTCATCTGATGTCGGTGCCGCCGCCGACCGCGCCGCCGCCGGCCATCAGCACGCGGCCGTCGGGCAGCAGCAGCGCCGTCGAGTGGTACTGGCGGCCGTTCTGGAGCGAGTCGACCGTCGTCCACGTCTCCGTGTCCGGGTTCCAGATCTCGGCGGGCAGGACCGACTTCGTCAGGTCGACGCCGTCGGAGCGCGAGCTGCCGCCGCTCGCGAGCACCGTGCCGTCGGGGAGCAGCGTCAGGTTGTGGTACGAGCGTCCGTGCGCCATCGGCGCGGTCTCGCGCCAGGCGGGCGTCGGCGCGTTCATGTCGATCACGGCCGTGCGGCCGTCCGTGTCGTAGGCGAGCGACTCCGCCGGAAGTCGGGGTCGGCCCACGTGCCGGACTTCATGATCTTGTTCGGCCGGTACATGACCGCGCTGTGCCCGTCGAACGGGCTCGTGGCGACGGTCGACCACGTCCACGATCCCGGGGTCAGGACGCGCGTCGTCGTGTCGGGGCCGACGTCGAGGATCCGCCCGTCCGAGAGCACGAACATCTGCGGGTAGAGCGGCGAGGTGAGCTGACCGCTCGTCAGGCTCGTCCACGTGTTCGTCGGCGGGGTTGTAGACCTCGGGCAGCGAGTTGACGGACGCATCGGAGAACGGCGGCGGCTGCCCCGGGTCGGTTCTGGACGATCCGGTCGCCGGCGAAGACGAGCACCCGGCCGTCGGGCAGCTGCGTCGCCGTCGGATACCAGCGCGCCTCCGCCATGTCGGCGCCGCGGAAGTACGTGTTCGTCTGCGCGTTGAAGAGCGTCGTGTCGGCGAGCCCCTCGTACGCGTCGATGTGACCGCCGACGATCAGCGTCCGGCCGTCGGCGAGCTGGATGTGGCCCCGAGCAGAAGAGGTTGCGGCCGTACGGAACCGACGCGGAAGATGCCCGTCGTGCGGATTCCACAGCCGCTCCGAGTTCAGCGCCGCGTCGAAGCCGTCGAGCGAGAAGACCTCGCCCGTCGACGTCGAGCGACATGTGCACGGCGACGATCGGCCACGCGAACGGCGCGCTCCAGTCGCCGATCACGTTCGGGCGGGTCGCCCGGCGCGGCGCTCGAGCCGCCGAGCTGAACGAGCGCCGACGAGCACGGCGAGCATCGCGAGCAGCGCTGCGCTGCCACGAGGGAATCCCGCGCCAGAGCCGTTGTGTGTTTGCCGCAGTTCGTCCGCATGGTCAGTCCGCCCGGCTGCGGCCGAGACTCTGGTTATCTCGGACGACGTCGCAGACGGACAAGGGCCGGAAGTTCAGACCGGCCTATCCATGCGTCGGGGTTCGACGAGATCCGGCGAGCCGCCGTGCCAGCGAGCCGTCGCGCTGTCCCAGGCGGACGGCGACGTGCTCGGCCAGAAGCCCGATCCCGAACGCTGCCATCGGAACGAAGACGAGCTCGAGCCGGAAGGCGCTGAAGACGGGTGCGGCGAGGACGTAGCCGAGGGCGAGGACCGATGCGGCGCACATCAGCGTCGTCTCGACGCTGCGCGTCTCGCGCCGCCGCCAGACGAGAAGCAACAGCGCGAGGACGCCGCCGACGAGGAAGAGCGCCGTGTACCACTCGCCGCGGCGGAGGAAGCCGACGTTCGCGCGGACCAGCTCGACGACCGCGCCCGGGTAGTGGCCCGCGATGAATCCCAACGACGTGTCGGTCGACGGCTCGGAGTCGTTCACGAGCAACGCGAGCAGATCGCGGACAGGAGTCGAGAAGAGAAGGAGCGCCGGTAGCGCGGCTGCGATGCCGGTCGCGAACAGCGTGACGGGTACCCGGGATCGGTAGCGCAGTGCGCACCAGCCGACTGCGAGGATCGGGATCCAGGTGCTGTCGCGCGTGAACGCGAGGACGGCGATCGCACCGATCCAGAGCGGCAGCCAGGCAAGCCCGCGTCTGAGCGAGAGGATCGCCGCACCGAGGGCGACGGTCTCGAGCGCGAGACCCCAGCTGTCGGTCAGCGGGAACGACGAGTGAGTCGTCAGCGGCGGGAGCAGAGCCGCCGCGGCGGTCACAGCCGCGGCGACGACGAGTCGGAAGCGCAGCAGCAGGAGCCCGAAGAGCGCCAGCACGGCCGCGACGTAGCCGGCGAGCGAGAGATAGAGCAGCGAGCGCTCCTCGGCAGCGGGGTAGATCGCCGCGGCGGCGAGCGGCACCGCGACACGCCGCTCGTAGAACGGCTCGTTGTACTCGACCCAGGCGTCGTTGCCCGTATGGCCCGGGTCGCGGGCGCGTAGCTCGGCGGCGAGAGGCCCGTGGAAGACCTCGTCGACGGCGCCGTCCTCGCCGCGGAGCTCGAGGACGCGCGCCTGGTAGTAGAGGGCGTCGGGTGTCCACTCGACCGGGTCCTGCCAGGCCGGCCAGACGGCGAGGCAGGCCAGCGCCGCCAGCCCGGCCGCGACGGCCGAGACGATTGCTGCTCGTCGTGCTCACGTGCGCCCCCCGGCCTCTCGTCGGTCTCAGGCCCCGAGCCGACACGCTGTGGGAGAGTTGCCGCTGTTCGCGGTGCCAATCGATCGTCCGCGTCAGCCCGTCGTCGAGGGAGACCTTCGCCTCGAAGCCGAGCAGCTCCCGCGCCTTCGTCGTGTCGGGGATCGCGGTGCCGCACGTCCTGGTAGTTGCCCGGGCATCTCGTCGTAGCCGATGAACTTGGCGCGGAGCGGCTGCGCGGATCTCCGATCCGGTCCTGGATCGTCTCGAGCGAGATCCCGGATCGAGAGCGCGTCCGTCGAGCCGATGTTGACGACCTCGCCGCGCGACTCCGGCGTCTGCAGGGCGCGCATGAAGCCGTCGACGGTGTCCTCGACGTAGGTGAAGCTCCGCGTCTGGAGGCCGTCGCCGTGGATCTCGACCGGCGTCGCCGTCGAGGAGCGACTCGATGAACGTGACGGTCGGGCCGCCCCACCAGGTGAGGTGGTTCCGCGGGCCGTAGACGTTGAAGAGCCGCAGGATCGTCACCTTCAGGTCGCGCTCGTCGGCGAGCGCGAGCGCGTGGTGCTCGTCGTACATCTTCGAGACCGCGTACGCCCACCGCTTCGAGGTCGGCGGGCCGATCACGAGCTGGCCGTCCTCGCGGTAGGGCGGCGTGCCGTCGCCGTAGACGTCGGACGTCGACGTGACGATCACGTCGGCGTCGAGCGCGAGCGCGACCGAGCAGGCCGCGTTGACGCCGGTGACGTTCACCTCGAGCGTCGCGAGCGTGCCGCCGTAGCGCGGGATCTTCTTCGCCGCGAGGTGCATGATCGCGTCGCAGCCGTCGAACGCCGCCCGCAGCGGGCGCCGCTGGGTGCAGTCGAGCACCTCGAACGTGAAGCCGCGGTGGTGCAGGAACGGCTCCATGTTCGCCATCGAGCCGTACGAGAGGTCGTCGACGCCGACGACCTCGTAGTCCTCCGCGAGCAAGCGCTCGCACAGATGCGAGCCGACGAATCCGGCCGCACCGGTCACTCCGATCTTCTTCATCAGACCCTCCTCATCAAGCTGTGAAATTGGCCGCAGTTCACGCCGCCGCCCGCTGTTCGGCCGGAAGCCGTTCGAGGATCTGGGGGACGACCGTGTTGGAGACGCCGATCACGGCCTGGCCGCTGACGATCTCCGGGTAAACGTGTGCTGTCGACGCGAGCGAGAGCCCGGGCACGGAGAACATCTCCGGCAGCCGCTTCGCCCCGCCGACGAGATGAACGGGCTCGGTGACGCGCGCCCGCTGCACGACCTTCGAGACGATCTCGTCGTCGCGCAGGTCGGGAAAGATCGTGCGCGCGTAGCCCATGTACTTCGCCTCGAGCTCCTCCGGCGACGCCTCCTGGTCGGGATGACCCGGGTCGACGTACTTGGAGACGTAGAGGAGGTGGCCGCCCACCTTCTCCGGGTCGACGACGTGCGTCGTCTCGACCACCGTCGTCAGCGGCACGCGCCGGTCGGTGATGTTCAGGTGGTAGTAGGGGCTGACGCTGCGCGTCGTCCGGAGCAGGAAGCAGACCACGCCGAGGTAGCGGCAGTGGTCGGCCGGCGCCTGCTCGACGAGCTCGGGTGCCAGCAGCCGGCGCGCCATCGGCGGCGCCAGCGTGCAGAGAACATGGTCGAAGCGCCGCAGGCGACCGTCGACGACAACACCGACGGCGCGGCCGCCCTCGGCGGCGATCGACTCGACGGTCGCCCCTGCGCGCACCTCGCCGCCCAGGGCGACGATCTCTTTCTGGAGCGCATCGATCAATGTCTGGTAGCCGCCCTCGAGCCAGCCCATCACCTCGCGCCCGCTCTTGTCGCGGGTCGAGCCCATCCGGCGCGTCCGCGCCCAGATATAGGTGGCCGGGAGGTCGGAGAAGTTGCCGTCGAACTTGGAGTCGAGCAGCGGCTTCCACAGCTTCTCGACGACGCCCTTGCCGGAGTGCCGCTGCAGCCACTCCTCGAGGGACAGGTCGTCGAGCCGGTCGTGCCCCTTCGTCAGCTGGCAGCGGGCGACGAACATCGCCAGCCGTGCCCGCTCGTGCGGACGCAGGAGAGGAAAGGTGAGGAACTCCTTCGGCGAGGTCATCGAGAAGAGCCGTCCGTCGCCGTAGAAGCCGACCCTGGTCGGCCGGAACCGCCAGCGGTCGCCGAGCCCGAGCTCCTCGGCGAGGCCGATCACGCGATCGTCCGACGGGAGCACGACGTGGTAGAAGCGGTCGACCGCGGTGCCGTCGAAGTCGAAGGAGCCGACGAGGCCGCCGAGGTCGGGCGCGCGCTCGTAGAGCGAGACGGCGACGCCGGCCTGCGCGAGCCGATACGCGGCGGTCATCCCGAGGATGCCCCCGCCGACGATCCCGACCGTCGGCTTCATGCGCCGAGCGCGCCTTCGGTCGCCGCCGGCAGAGGCTCCGGAGCGGTCGAGCGCTGCCGGAAGAGCATCCGCCAGTAGCAGAGCATCGTCTTGAAGACCGGCATCTTGCTGTCGCCGTTGCGCTTGGTCCAGTCCAGCGAGACCGGCACCTCGACGATCCGCGCGCTCATGGCCGCGAGCTTGCCGAGCAGCTCCGCCTTGCACGCGAAGCCGCGCTCCCGGATCAGCCGGTCGCCGTAACGGGCCGACGCCTCCCGGAGCGTGGAGGCCCGGTAGACGCGGAAGAAGGAGGAGACCGTGGTCGCCTCGAGCCCGAGGCCCTGCCGCACGACCCAGCCCGCCGCGGCGCTGAGCAGGCGCCGGTGCGCGCTGACGCCCACCATCCGCCAGTCCGCCAGGACGACGTCTGCGCCGCGCTCGACCTCGTCGAGCATCTGCGGCAGCGCACCGAGGTCGCCGGTGGTGTCGGCCTCCATGCGTGACGATCAGCGCATCGGGGTTCGCGCACGCGAGCGCCGAGTTGAAGCCCTCGCGGAAGGCCGCTCCGGGGCCCTGGTTCTCCGGAAGCCGGACGAGCTCGACCGGCAGCGGGCCGTCGTAGGCCCGCACGAGGTCCGGCGTCTTGTCCACCGAGCCGTCGTCGACGATGAAGATGCGCGAGCCCGCGCCGAGCAGCCGGGTCGTCTGCAACAGGTCGTCGAACAGCGTCGGCAGGTTCTCCTGCTCGTTGAACGCCGGGATCACGAACAGCAGCTGTGCCGGCTCCGCCTGAGCCGTGTGCGGCGCCGCTGCCGCCGGCATTGAGATGTGCTGCGTCCCTTCCACTTGCCCCCACTCCCGCAATCGGTTGCCGTTCCGCTTGCCTGTGAGGAGCCTAGGAGGGCAATTGCGGCCAAACCAGGCCAGAACGGCAAGACCAACCAGCGGTCGGGGGTACTAGCCATCCGGGGGGTGGAGGCCTTTCGTGGCCTCGCGCATCCTGTCCCGAAGGGGATTTATCGCGGCACCGCTGCTGCGCATGATTCAACACATGTGGCGATCAGATACGAAGCTCCGGCGGGTAACGCGATCGTGACGGACATGGCCGTCGGCCAGCCCGTCGCCGTCGAGCGGACGCCGCGTACTTTTGACGGCGCGGCGCTGCTCTCCGGGGCGACGCTCGCGTCGGGCGTCTTCGCCTACGCCTACCACGTCCTCGCGGCACGCACGCTCGGGCCCGAGGCCTACGGTCTCGTGGCCGTTCTCTGGGCGGCGCTCTTCCTGCTCGTGGTCGTGCTCTTCCGGCCGCTCGAGCAGACGACGTCCCGCGCGCTCGCCGACCGGCTCGCCCGCGGCCAGGAAGTGCGCTCCGTGCTGCGGGCGATGTTCCGCATCTATCTCGTCGTCGCCGTCGTGGTCGGGATCGCCGGCGTCGTCGGCTGGAGCCTCCTGGCGGACAAGCTCTTCCTCGGCGACGGCTTCTTCGTCGGCTCGCTCCTCGTCGGCCTGGCGGCGTACGGCGTCGCCTATGTCCTCCGCGGCGTCTGCGCCGGCGTCGGCTGGTTCAAGGGCTACGCGCTGCTGCTCGTCACCGACGGCGCTGCACGGCTCGTGGTCGTGCTGCCGCTCGTCGCCGTCGCCTCGCGGGATCTCGCAGCCGCGGCGATGGTCGCCGCAGCCGCTGCGAGCGTGCTGCTGCCGGTCGCCGTCGGCCGCAGGGTGCTGACGCCGCTGACGAGCCCCGGGTGCGGGAAAGCCGTTCCACGTCGGCGCGGCGATCGCGTTCGCCTGGCCGGCGGCAGTGATCGCGGTCGCCGACCAGGTGCTCGTGAACGGTGGGCCGCTGCTCGTGATGCTCGGCGGCGGCGAGGACGTCGGCAAGGTGGCCGGGCTCGTCTTCGCGGCCACGATGCTCGTCCGGATCCCCGTCTTCGTCTTCCAGGGGATCGCGACCTCGCTGCTCCCCAACCTGACGCGCCTCCACGCCGCGTCGGAGCCCGCGCTCTTCCGGCGCGCCGTTCTTCGTGCCGCGGCCGGTCTCGCCGGCTGCGCCGTGCTGATCGTCGTCACCGTCTCCCTCGTCGGGCCGGAGGCGATGCAGGCGGTCTACGGCTCCGAGTACGTCGTCGGCCGGCTCGAGCTCGCGTTGCTCGGAGTCGGCGTCGGCTGCTACCTGGCGACGTCGACGTTCTCGCAGGCGCTGCTGGCGCTCGACCGCGGCCGCATCGCGGCGGCCGGCTGGATCGTCTCGTCCGTGATCTTCCTCGGCGTCTACTTCGTCTCGCCGGGTAGTCCGCTGATGCAGGTCGCCGTCGCGTTCGCGGTCGGCACGGCCGCTGCCGTCCCGCTGCTCGGCTTCGCGCTGCTGCGCCGACAGGAGTCCCGGTGAGGACGCCCGTCTCCGTCGGCGTCGTCTGCGGCTCGAACGGCCTGGGCGACACGCTCGCGCGGGCGTTCGACGCAGCTGCTCGCAGGCGACGCTGCGCTGGATCTGCGACGACGCGACGCGCGCCTCGAGCATCGGCTACGGCCCCGTCGACCGCGTGGACGAGGGACTTCGACGAGCTGCTCCAGGACGAAGACCTCGATGCGATCGCCTTCGGCTCCGCCGAGCTCGCCGGTCACGGGCGAGCGCTCGCGGCGCTCGAGTCCGAGAAGCACGTCTTCGTCGACGGCCTGCTCGACTCGAGCTCGGCCGAGGCGGACCGGCTCGTCGCCGCGGCCGCGCGCGGCAACCGCCGGCTCCTGACGCAGGCTCCGGTGCTGCTGCGGCCGGAGGTGCTGCGGCTGCACCGGCTGATCGACCGCGGCGCGCTCGGCGAGATCTTCTACGTGCACGCGCGCCGCTTCGCGCTGCGGCCCGAGCTCGAGCTCGACCTGCTCCGCGACCTCGGCCTCGACCTGGTCGCGCTGACGCTCGACCTGCTCGGCGACGAGCCGGTCGAGGCCGAGGCGTATGGCGAGTCGTACCTCGGCCGCCAGCGCCCGGACGTGATCTTCTCCAAGCTCCGCTTCGCGACCGGCATCGGCGTCTACCTGCACCTCTCCTGTCTCGAGGGCGAGTCGGCCGAGCGGATCTCGGTCGTCGGCTCGAAGGCGACGGCGGTGCTGGACGCGGCCGACCCGGAGCGGGCGCTCTCGGTCTACGTCAACGGCTCGACGCCGTCGATGTTCGACGAGCTGCCGGTCGAGCCGGGCGACAAGGTCGCGTTCCGCCAGGCTGCCGGACGACGGGCTCGGCTCGGCTGCTCCCGGTTCCTGACCGCGGTGCGCTCGAACGGGCGACACGTCGTTCGGCCGCGAGGCCTCCGCAGCCCTTGGCCGTGGTCGAGGCGCTCGAGCTCTCCTGCAGGAACCGCGGCCTGGCAGAGCCGGTCGCTTCCCGCGCGCGTTCCGGACGAGAGAACGTGATCGCGTTCCGGGCGCGCGAGCTCGGTTCACCACTGTGACACGACAGCTTTCCTAAGCTTTCTCCAGAAAAGGCTTCACTTTCTCGTCGAAACTGCGCTAGGTTGAGCGCGTGGGGTAATTGGAGCGTGGAGGTAGGGAAGCACCACGCAAGACAAGTGATACGAAAGGCGGCCCTTTCGGATGAGTCAGTACAACGGACGTACTGCGGTACTCGTAGATCAGCACCCGCTCTGGCTGGACGCGGTGAGACTGGTCGTCGAGGACCTCGGCATGACCATCGTCGGCACTACGACGTCAGCGCGCGATGCACTCGCGCTCGTGACGGAGCAGCGCCCGGATGTTCTCGTCACCGGCATCCAGATGCCGGCAGGCGATATCGACGGCATCGAGCTCGTGCGCATCGGTCGGGAGAACGTCCCGACGCTTCGCGCGATCGTGCTCTCGATCCATGACGACACGAAGCACATCGACGCGGCCCTGGCGGCAGGCGCGGTCGCGTACGTGATCAAGACGGCCCACCCGGACGACCTTCGGTCGGCAATCCGGCAGGCCTTCGCACACTCGGTGTACCTGCCCGGCAGCCGGACGGCGGCGGCGGTGCAGAGCACCCATGTCCCGACCGAGGACCTGCCCGACCTGACGCGGCGCGAGCTGGAGATCCTGCAGCTCGTGGCGGAGGGTCACTCGAACACCCAGCTCGCGAAGATGCTCTGGGTGACCGAGCAGACGGTCAAGTTCCACCTGTCCAACGTGTATCGCAAGCTCGACGTCGCGAACCGGACCGAGGCCAGCCGCTGGGCACAGCTCCACGGCCTGCTCTCGACCCCGGCCAGCAGCGCGACCGCCGGCTAACCGATCTTCGAGGGCACTCCGGCTCCCGCGCGCGCCAGCACGGCGCACGCGGGAGCCGTTTCGCGTCAGCGGCAGGTGCCAGAGCCGCGGTCGCTGAAGCTCGACCCTGCGACCGGCAGGAAGCGCCAGTCGTACGCCGTCGGCCCGCAGGCTCAGCCGCAGCACGCCGAACGTCGTGTCGTTCACGACCTCGCTCCGCCGCACCCGCCACAGCACCGGGTAGTGGCTGCGCCCGCCGGTGCCGACGACGAACGAGCGGATCCCGTCGATCGGGGCGAAGCGCTCGTAGTGGTGGTCGTGGCCCGCCAGCACGACGTCGGCTCGGGCGCGGGCGAGCGTGCGCCAGAGCGCGGCCATCGTCTCGTCGGAGCCGTGCAGGCCGGAGCTGAAGCGCGGGTGGTGCCAGTAGCCGAGCGTGCAGCGGGCCGAGCTGCGCGCGAGGTCGGCGGCGAGCCAGCGCTGCTGCGGCGACCCGTCCTGGCAGCCGCCGGCCGGGCCGCAGTTCGAGTTGAGGACGACGACGTGCCAGGCGCCGAGCTCGTAGGAGTAGTAGCCGCGATCCGGCAGCCCGAAGTACGCCTTGGCGGGCCGTGCGCCCGCCGAGCCGTACTCGTGGTTGCCGAGCGCCGCGCGTGTGCGGCCGCGGAAGCGGCGCCACGAGTAGCAGTCGCGGAACTCGGCCGCCGTTCCCGCTTCGTAGACGATGTCTCCGAGTGCGGCGACGGTTCCGGGTGTGCGCGCCACGAGCGCGGCCGTTTGCTCGTCCCCGGACGAGCGGCACGAGGCGATGTCGCCGGCCGCGACGAGCGTCCGCGCCGGTGCGGGCGCGAGCAGCGACAGCGCAGTGGCGACGGCAGCCGCGAGGATCAAGCCGCGACGCGCTGCGACGCCAGGAGCAGCTCCGCGATCTGGATCGCGTTCAGCGCTGCGCCCTTGCGCAGGTTGTCGCCGGCGAGGAAGAGCGCGAGGCCGTTTTCGATCGTCGGGTCCTTGCGGATCCGGCCGACGAGCACGTCGTCACGGCCCGAGGCACCGCCCGGCGTCGGGAACTGCTCGAGCGTGATGCCCGGCGCGCCGGCGAGGATCGAGGTCGCGTCCTCGGGGGAGAGCGGCTCGCGGGTCTCGAGCCAGACCGCCTCTGCATGGCCGACCATGACGGGGACGCGCACGCACGTCGCGCTCACCGGCAGCGCCGGCAGCTCGAGGATCTTGCGCGTCTCCTCGCGCAGCTTCTCCTCCTCCTCGAACTCGACGCCGTCGAAGCTCCAGTCCATCCGCAGGTCGAGGTCGTCCGGCGACTGCCCGCGGAGCTGTTCCATCGCCTGCGCCCCCGCCCCGGAGACCGACTGGTAGGTGGCGACGCGGACGCGTACGAGCTCCGCCGCATCGTGCAGCGGCTTCAGCGTGCAGGTGAGCGGGATCGCGCAGCAGTTCGGATTCGCGACGATGCCGTCGTGCTCGGCGGCGCGGATGCCGTTGACCTCCGGGACGACGAGCGGCACGCCGGGCTCGAGCCGGTACGCAGCCGACTTGTCGATCGCGATCGCGCCGCCGCGGACGGCGTGCGGGACGAGCTCGCGGCTGGCGGAGGTGCCGACGGAGAAGAGACAGAGGTCGAGGTCGCCGGCGGCGAGCGCCTCCGGCGTCGCCTCCTCGACGATCGAGCCGCCGAGCTGGGTTCCCGCCGAGCGGGCGGACGCGAAGAGGCGCACGTCGTCGTAGCCGCGCTCGCGCAGGAGCTCGAGCGTGATCGTCCCGACCGCGCCGGTCGCGCCGACGACGCCGATCCGGGGCTGATTAGCCAAGCTCGAACGCCTCGTGGAGAGCCTGCACGGCGCGATCGACGTCGGTCGACGGGACGTGGCAGGCGATCTTGATCGGCGAGGTCGACACGATCGCCGCCTCGATCCCGGCGCCCTCGAGCGTGGCGAAGGTCTTTGCGGCGACGCCGGGGTGGCTCTTCATCCCCGCGCCGACGAGGCTGACCTTGCCGAGGTCGTCGCGCGCGGTCCAGGAGAGGCCGAGCCCGTCGAGCGTCCGCGCCGCGTCGGCCTTGTCCTCGACCGGGGCTGAGAAGACGATCTCGGCGTTCGTCTGCACGATCGTGTCCACGTTCACGGCCGCCTGGGCGAGCGCGCCGAAGAGCTGCGCCGGCCTGGCGCCGTCGACGCGGTACACGGTCTCCTCGCGCTGGTGCACGACGCCGGAGATCAGGGCCTTCTCGAGCATCTTCAATCGTCCTCCTCCTGGATCCACGTCCCTTCTCCTTCTTCGAAGGTCGAGCGGACGTGGAGCCGCACATTGTGACTGCGCGCGACCTCGATCGAGCGCGTGGCGAGGACGCCCGCGCCCGAGGACGCCATCTCGAGCATCTCGTCGAAGCTGACGCGGGTCAGCTGGCGCGCGTCCGGGACGAGCCGCGGGTCGGCCGAGTAGACGCCTCTGACGTCGGTGTAGATCTCGCAGAAGTCCGCGCCGAGCGCGGCGGCGAGCGCGACGGCGGTCGTGTCGGAGCCGCCGCGGCCGAGCGTCGTCACCTCGAAGGCGGTCGAGACGCCCTGGAAGCCGGCGACGAGCACGATCGTGCCCTCGTCGAGCGCCTCGTGGATCCGGCGGGCGCGAACCTCGACGATCTTCGCCTTGCCGTGCACGGTGTCGGTGACGATCCCCGCCTGCGAGCCGGTGAGCGAGATCGCCTCGTGGCCGAGATCCTGGATCACCATCGCCGCGAGCGCGCACGAGATCCGCTCGCCGACCGAGACGAGCATGTCCAGCTCCCGCGGATGCGGCGTCGGCGAGACCTGGTGGGCGAGGTCGAGCAGCTCGTCCGTCGTGTGGCCCATCGCCGAGAGGACGCCGACGACGCGATGCCCTTCCTCGCGTGCGGCGACGAGCCGCGCCGCGACGCGCTTCAGCTTCTCCGGATCGCCCACCGACGTGCCGCCGAACTTGAGCACGAGGGTGCCGCGGGGCGGCGCCTCGGCGTCCGCGTCGACCGCCGGAACGGCTTCGTACTCGGTCGTGGCCACTGTCGGCGAGTGTAGATGAGGCCCCGGAGACGTCACGGAAAAGGCCCAAAAAAACACTGAACCGACGAACCCGAAGGCCCGTCGGTTCAGATGGGGAGAATCTACGGATCGCCCCGAATGCCGTCAAGCGGCCGCGGGACAAAAGTTCGCTCTTTGCGCAGAAATCGTCCGGACGCTAGATCTCGCGCCGGCCGGCGAGCGCGCGGCCGAGCGTGACCTCGTCGGCGTACTCGAGATCGCCGCCGACGGGAAGGCCGCTGGCGAGCCTCGTCACGGTCGCGCGGTCGCGGAGGCGGTCGGCGAGGTAGGCGGCCGTCGCCTCGCCGGTCATGTTCGGGTTGGTCGCGAGCACGACCTCGCGGATCTCGCCCTGCGCGACCCGCTGCAGCAGCTCGTCGATCCGCAGGTGCTCCGGCTCGACGCCGTCGAGCGGCGAGAGCGAGCCGCCGAGCACGTGGTAGAGGCCGCGGTACTCGTGCGTGCGCTCGAGCGAGATCACGTCGACGGGCTGCTCGACGACGCACACGACCGTGCGGTCGCGCCGGGCGTCGAGGCAGATCCCGCACAGCTCCTCCTCGGTCAGGTTGCCGCACTCGCGGCAGAAGCGAACGCGCTCCTTCACCTCCTCGATCGCCGTCGCCAGCGCGAGCGCCTCGTCCTTCGGCGTCGAGAGGACGTGGAAGGCGAGCCGCTGGGCCGTGCGCGAGCCGATCCCGGGCAGGCGGGTCAGCTGCGCGACGAGGTTGTCCACGGACGGGCTCAGCATTGCCGCAGCCTAGCCGTCCAATTCGGACGTGACGCCTGGAAAACCCACCTCGAACCCATCCCTTCGTCCAGCGGTTTGGAGGCCCGGAAGGCGGTACGTTCGGCTTGACGACGCTGGGTGGGCCGCCGCCCCTCGTCGTTGCGGCTGCCGGGTCTTCACCGGCCTGCGGCTGCGGTGAACGGAGGTGCTCGGGGGACCAAGCCTGAGCACCTTCGTCACCCGATCGGGGGTCGTATCCAACCGGCTGGATTCCGACGATGCGACCAGCGACTTCTTGTCGCGCGGGCGGCCGCCCCTTCTTGGTCGGGGGGCGGCCGTCGGTCTGACCGGGGTCTCGTACGAATCTGCACTTTCGGTCATTTCCGCGGCGCTCGCTCCGGATCATCATGAGTCCACGGTTTCTCTGCGGCGAGGGGGTTGCACATGAGGATTCGGGTCAGCCAGCCGGCACTCGTGCCTGATCTGGTCGAGTTTCTGGGTCGGGCGTTCTGCACGACCGAGGCCGTGCACGGATCGGTGCTCGAGGTGGCGCTCCCGAGCGTCGGCGACCGCACACGCGCGCGCCGCGATCTCGACCTCTACCTCGCGGCGTGGCGCGGCCTGCACCCGCCGGTCGAGGCGACGATCATCGACGCCTGATCAGGCGTCCTCGGCCGCGACGCCCGCATAGAGCACCCCTTCGCCGAACTCGGCGAGTCGGCGCTCGGCCAGCTCGAGGAAGGCGCGCGCCGCCGGGGAGACGGGGGCGCCGCGGCGCGCGATGAAGGCGAAGTCGTCGTAGAGCGGCTCGGCGAACGACACTCGCCCGAGTCTGCGGAAGGACGGCCGGTGCTCGAGGGCGGCCTTCGGCGCGATCGTGTCGCCGAGCCCGCTGACCGCAAGCTCGAGGGCCGCGTCCATGTCCTCGATCTCGATCACCGGCTCGAGCTGGACGCCGGCGCGCTGGGCGCGCTCCTGCAGCTGCCGCCGCGTCGGATCGCTCCAGCCGTAGTGGGCGTCGTAGAGGATCAGCGGCGATGCAGCGAGCCGCTCGATCGTCACCGGCTCGCGCACGCGCTCCGGCTCGCGGCTGACGTAGACGACCTCCTCGCGCCTGATCGGGCGGATGTCGAGCCCCTCGTCGTCGACCGGCAGCACGACGAGCCCCGCCTCGAGCCGGCCGCGGCGCACGTCCTCGGCCACCTCGGACGAGTTCTGGCCGACGAGCCGCAGCCGCACGTTCGGGTGCCGGGAGCGGAAGTCGGCGACGAGCCGGGAGAGGAGGAAGCCGGAGGCGGTGCCGAACATGCCGATGCTGAGAGTGCCGCCGGCCAGCTCGCGCACTTCCGCGACCGCTTCGCGCGCGTCCGACAGCGCCGCCAGCACCCGCTCGGCCTCGGGACGGAAGGCACGGCCCGCTTCGGTGAGGACGACGCCGCGGCCGACGCGCGCGAACAGCGCGACGCCGAGCTCGGCCTCGAGCGAGCGCACCTGCTCCGAGAGGGACGGCTGGGCGAGGTAGAGCTCGCGGGCGGCGCGGCTGAACGAGCCGTGCTCGGCCGTGGCGAGGAAGTAGGTGAGCTGCTGCAGAGTCATAGGCTGTCCCTATGGAAGTTCAAGAGAACTCAGACTAGCCCTTCCGCTCGCTCCTACCTACCGTGAGTGCATGTTCCGTTCCCGCTCACCCGAGCGCATCGGCGCTCTCCTCTGCCTCGTCGCGGGCGGCTCGTTCGCGCTCCAGCCCATCCTCGTCAAGCTCGCCTTCGACGGCGGCGCCGGCGTCGCTTCGGTCGGCGCGATCCGCTTCGCGCTCGCGGCGCTCGCGCTCGCCCTGCTGGCGCGGAAGGCGATCGCCGCCGCACCGGCCCGGACGCTGCTGGCGCCGTTCGTGCTCGGGTTGACGATCTATGGGCTCGAGACCGGCCTCTTCTTCGCGTCGCTGGAGCGGATCGATGTCTCGCTCGCGTCGCTCCTGATGTGCAGCTACCCGGCGCTCGTCGTGGCGGGGGCCGTGCTGCTCCGGCGCGAGCGTGCGTCGCGCCGCCGCGGCATCGCGCTCGTCGTCGCGCTGGCGGGCGTCGTGCTCGTCCTCGCGGGCGGCGTCGGCGGAGCGCTCGACCCGATCGGAATCGGGCTCGCGCTCGGAGCGGCGATCGCCTATGCCGCCTACGTCCTCGTCTCCGACCGCCTGCTCGGCACGACCGAGCCGCTCGTGCTGGCGGCGATGCTCTGCGCGGGCGCCGCGACCGCGTTCGCGCTCGGCGGGGCCGCCACCGGCTCGCTCGAGGCGCCGCGGCCCTCGACGCTGCTCCTCGTCGGCGCGATCGCGCTCGCCGCGACCGTGCTGCCGATCGCAGCGTTCCTCGGCGGCGTGCACCGGATCGGCCCCTCGCGGGCGACCATCCTCGGCACGATCGAGCCGCCGGTGACGATTGCGCTCTCCGCGCTCGTCTTCGGCGAGCGGCTCGGGCCGGTCCAGCTGCTCGGCGCGGGGCTCGTCGTCTCGGCCGTCGTGATCCTGCAGCTGCGCCGCCGCCCGAAGCTGCGCCCGGTGCCTCAACCGGCGCCGCGGCCCGCTCCTGAACCGCTTCCAGAGCCGGAGCGTATTGCTGCGTAGACGTTAAGGATGTGTACAGATCGCCGATTGCGTGAAATGAAAGGGCGTTTGCCGGCGTTCTAACTCGTAGCGACGCACCCGGCCGCCCGTAGCGGCTGCCGCGACGACTGTGTCGGCTAGCACCCGAATACCCCCTTGGAGGATCAATTGCGCACGAATGAAGCTTTGGGCACTGACGCCCTTGAACTGAACCCGGCCATCACCGCCTTCCTGCACGATGCTGAGGAGCGCGGCAGCGTGGCCGCCGCCGAGCTCGAGGCGCTGCACGTCGAGCACGACCTCGACGAGGAGGCCCTCGAGGCGCTTCGCGCTGCCCTCGCGGCCGCGGACGTCGAGATCGAGGAGTCCGACGACCCGGAGCTGGAGCTCGACCTTCGCCCCTCGGCCCCGACGGGCACGACCGACAGCCTCCAGCTCTTTCTGAACGAGATCGGCCGCCACGAGCTGCTGACCGCCGCCGAGGAGGTCGCGCTCGCGAAGCGGATCGAGCGCGGCGACAACGCCGCCAAGGAGCGGATGACGAACGCGAACCTGCGCCTGGTCGTCTCGATCGCCAAGCGCTACCAGGGCCACGGCCTGCCGCTGCTCGACCTGATCCAGGACGGCACGATCGGCCTCAACCGCGCGGTCGAGAAGTTCGACTACCGGAAGGGCTTCAAGTTCTCGACGTATGCGACGTGGTGGATCCGCCAGTCCTGCCAGCGTGCGGTCGCGAACCAGTCCGACACGATCCGGATCCCGGTCCACGTGCAGGAGCGCCGGCTGAAGCTGCGGCGCGCGACGCAGCAGCTCGAGGCCAAGTTCGGCCGTCCGCCGACGATCGAGGAGCTGGCGAAGGCGACCGAGCTGAAGCTGCACCACGTCGAGGAGGCGCTCGACGCTGTCGAGGCGTCGGTGTCGCTGAACCAGACGATCGGCGACGGCGACGGCGAGCTCGGCGATCTCTTCGCCGACCGCACCGCTGAGGACCCGATCGAGTCGGCAGACATCTCGCTCGAGCAGCAGCGCATCCGCGCCGCGCTCGCCGACCTGCCGGAGCGGGAGCGGCTCGTCCTCGAGCTGCGCTTCGGCTTCGTGCAGGGCGAGGACGGCGCCAGCCTGGAGCAGATCGGCAAGCAGCTCGGGCTGACGCGCGAGCGGATCCGCCAGCTCGAGACGACCGCGCTCGGTCGCCTCGAGCAGAAGCTCCGCACCGAGCCGCTGCCGTCGCGCGAGCGGCTCGCCGGCGCCGCGTAAGACGTAGCGCTACATCCCCGGTAGGCCTAGGCCACCTAGGCCGCCGGGGATCATGCCCTGCATCTTCGACTCCATCAGCGCACTGGCGCTGCGGAGCGCCTCGTTCACCGCTGCGAGGATCAGATCGGAGAGCATTTCCGGGTCGTCCGGGTCGATCGCCTTCGGGTCGATCTCGATCGAGACGATCTCCCCGCCGCCGGTCGCCTTCACCGTGACCATGCCACCGCCGGCCGAGGCCTCGACGACCTCGTTCGCCGCCTCCTCCTGCGCCTGCTGCATCTGGGACTGCATCTGCTGTGCCTGCTGCATCAGCTTGTTCATGTCGAACTTGCTCATCGGGGCTCCTCGACCTCCTGGGCGTCGAACGTGTCTTTGAACATCGAGATCAGAGCGTCCTCGCTCAGCTGCTCGTCCTCGTCGGGCGACGTCTCGACGTCCTCGCCGAGCGACAGCGTGACGCCGAGCCGGTGGCCCGTGACCTCGTAGAGCGCCTCCCGGATGACCGTGACGTTCTTCGACTCCTCGGCCTGGCGGCGGTGGAAGTCGGCCGTCGCGGGGAACTCGAGCGTCAGCGTCTCGCCCTCGAGTGCCGCCGGGCGCGCGTCGGCGAGGAGCGACGCGACCGGAATCGAGCGCGTCTGGACCGCCGGAATGATCGTGCGTTGCCATGCGTCCTGCAGCTGGTCGAGCGCGAGCGGCGGCCCGTCGCCGCCGGCAGCGGGTGCGGCCGGCTCTGGCGCCGGCTGCGGCGCGACCGGCGTCGGCTCGGCCGCCGTCGCAGTGGTCGGCGCTGCCGGCGGGGAAGGCGCGGGGGGCGGAGCGACGGGGGCTCCCGTCAGCCGCTGTTCGAGTTGCTCGACACGGAACGCGAGCGACTCCCGCGAGAGATCGGAGCCGGGGCTCGTCACCTTGACGAGCGCGAGCTCGAGCGGCAGCCGTGGGTCGGCGCCCTGCCGGGAGTCCTCGACGGCGATCGCGAGCAGGTCGCAGAGCCGGAGCACGGTCGGAGCCGGGAGCTGATTCGCCTGCTCGCGCAGCCGCTCGCGCGTCTCGTCGGTGACGGGCAGCGAGTCGGGCACGTGGCCCATGTGCTGGACGAGGAGCAGATGCCGCAGGTGCTCGAGCAGGTCGGTGACGAGCCGGCTGAGATCCTGGCCCTGCTCCGCGAGCTCCTCCAGGAACGTGAGCGCGCCGGCCGTGTCGCGGTCGACGATCGCATCGCAGAGGCGGAAGAGGGCGTCCTCCTCGACGGCGCCGAGCAGCTGCAGCACCGACTGGACGTCGATCTGGTTCCCCGTTGCGGAGGCGAGCTGGTCGAGCGTCGAGACGGCGTCGCGGAACGAGCCGCGTCCGCCGCGAGCGATCAGGGCGAGCGCCGCGTCGGGCACCTCGATCTTCTCGGCGTCGGCGATGCGCCGCAGCACGCGTACGAGCTCGGGCAGGCGGGGCCGCGCGAAGACGAAGGTCTGGCAGCGCGAGCGAACCGTCGGCAGCACCTTGGCCAGGTCGGTCGTGCAGAAGACGAAGACGAGATGCGGCGGCGGCTCCTCGATCAGCTTCAGCAGGGCGTTCCACGCGGCATCCGTGAGCTGATGCGCCTCGTCGAGGATGTAGACCTTGTAGCGGCCCTCGGCCGGCTGGAGGATCACCCGCTCGCGGATCTCGCGGATGTCGTCGATCCCGCGCTGCGAGGCGGCGTCCATCTCGACGACGTCGAGCGACGTGCCGTTGGCGATCGAGACGCAGGCGTTGCAGACGTTGTCCGGGGACACCGTCGGGCCTGCAGCGCAGTTGAGCGCCTTGGCGAGAATGCGGGCCATCGAGGTCTTGCCCGTGCCGCGCGGGCCGGCGAAGAGGTACGCCTGGCGCAGCTGGCCGAGCTCGATCGCGTTCCGCAGCGTGCGAACGACCGCTTCCTGGCCGACGACGTCGTCGAAGTCCTGCGGCCGGTACTTGCGGTAGAGCGCCGTCACCCGCCTATCGTAGTCGACGGGTTCGAGGCCCCTAGTCCGACCATCGGTTCCAGCCGACGAGCTCCTCGAGCGTCCGGCGCCGCTGCGTCGCCCGGCTCGTCACCTTGCTCCACCCCGGGTCGGGGAGAGGCCGTCCGACGGTCGCGCCGGCGACGATGCGGAGGTCGGCCGGGATGCCGAGTAGCTCCCGCCACCGCGCATCCTCCTCGACCGGCACGCCGTAGACGCCGGCCGCGAGGCCCTCGTCGATGGCCGCGAGCAGGACGAGCATCAGCGCGGCTCCCGCGTCCACGAACCAGAACGGCACCGGCCATTCGATCTCGTCGCCGTCCTGGAGCTTGTCGTCCTTCGTGTAGCGCTCGTGGTAGTCGGCCTCCCGGGTGAGGACGAGGATGTGTGCCGGCGCGCTCTCGAACCACGGCTCGAGCCCGGCGTGCTCGGTCGAGCCGAGCTGCCCGAGCAGTCGCAGGGTCGTCGACGACCAGCAGCCGCTGGCCCTGGCTGAACCCGGCGCTCGGGGCACGGCGGACGGTCGAGACGAGGCGCGTCAGCGTCTCGCGCGGGATCGGCTCGGCCTCGTAGTGCCGCACCATGCGCCGCTGTCGGAGCAGCTCCTGGAACTCCACCGGCGCATCGTAAACCGGGGCAGCCGCGCTGCTAGCCTCGCCGCGGTGACCGGCCCGGAGCGTCTCCTCACACGGCGCGAGCTGAACCGCGCGCTGCTGGAGCGGCAGCTGCTGCTCGAACGGAAGCCGCTCAGTGCCGTGCGTGCGGTCGAGCGGCTCGGCGGGCTGCAGGCGCAGTCGACGCCGAGCCCGTATCTCTCGCTCTGGACGCGGCTCGACGGCTTCGAGCGCGACGAGCTGACGAAGGCGCTCACGAGTCGCCGGCTCGTGAAAGCGCTGCTCCAGCGGGGCACGCTGCACGTCGCCGCGCCGCGCACGTACTGGGCGATCATGACCGTCCGGCGCGAGCTCGCCGCGTCGCTCTGGCCGCCGTCGTACGAGGCGCGGCTGCCCGCCGCGCGGATCGCCGAGCTCGCGGAGGACGTGCAGGCCCAGCTCGACGGGAACGAGTTGACCTACGACGAGGTGCGCGCCCTGCTCGAGCCGCACGCGCGCGAGGGCGTGCCGCCGACCTTCCTCTGGCGGCGGGTGCAGGGGAATGCGTACGTGATCCACGTGCCCCCGTCGGGGATCTGGGGCTACGGCGGCCGCGGCGTCTACACCGCGGCGACCGGGAAGGTGCGCGGCGAGCCGCCCGAGCCGCAGGAGGCGTTCGACCGGCTTGTGAGCGCGTACCTCGCCGCCTACGGGCCTGCGACGAAGCAGGACGTCGGCCAGTGGGCGGGCGTGCCGCGGATGAAGCCGATCGCAGAATCGCTCGAGCGACTGTCACTGCGGACGTTCGCGAGCGAGGACGGGAAGGTGCTCTACGACCTTCCTCGCGCGCCTCTCCCAGATGCGGACACGCCCGCGCCGCCTCGACTCGTGCCGCGGTTCGACAACCTCGTTCTGTCGCACGCCGACCGCTCGCGGATCCTGGGCGACATCCCGCCGTCGCGGATCGTGACCAACAACGGCCTCGTGCACGCGACGATTCTCGTCGACGGCATGGTCGCCGGAACGTGGCAGCTCGAGCAGGGCCGCGTCGTCCTGGAGCCGTTCGGGAAGCTCGACGCGGGCGTCAAGCGCGCGCTGAAAGAGGAAGCGGAGCGGCTGGAGACCTTCGTCGCCTAGAGCGGCGCGGCGAAGACGACGTACCGATAGGCGGCGCTGCCGGCCGGGTGGCAGGCGGAGAGCACGACGCCGCGGTAACGCAGGATCCAGGTCTCCCACGGCCGCACGACTGCCGTCCGGCGGACGACGAAGACGACGTCGTCGACGCGGATCCGGTCGCCGCGGCGGAGCAGGGGCAGGCGCGAGAAGGGGTGGCTGTGCGTCGTCCGGTGCCCGGCGACCGCGAGCGTGTCAGCGTCCTGGTAGTACGCGTACGGGCCCTGGTTCAGCGACGGCGCCAGCCGCGTGTCGAGCCCCAGCCTCGGGATCACGAGGCTCGAGCCCTGGGAGGACGCCGCGGTGGGGCCGGCGAGAGCCAGCCCCACCACCGCGACGAGCAGTCCGCTAAGGAGTGAACGGGAGCGCACGAGGCTTCGCCTTCGCTGCCGTCGACTGCTTCTTGACCGCCTTCTTCTTGACGACCTTTTTCTTCTTCACGACCTTCTTCTTGATCGCCTTCTTGACCTTCGCCTTCACCTTCGGAGTCGCCTTGACGACCGGCGTCGCCACGCTGGTCGGCGTCGCCGTGACGAGCGCCGAAGGCGGCGTCGCGCAGGTACCGCTCGCGTCCTTGACCATCCCGTCGGGGACCGAGGTCTGGATCCCGTCGATGTTCGGGCACTCATCCGTCGGAGGCGCCGGCGGGGGCGGGGGCGGAGGCGGAGGCGTCGCGCAGTTGCCGCTCGAGTCCTTGACCATTCCCGCGGGCACCGCCGTCTGCAGCCCGGCGATGTTCGGGCACTCGTCGGTCGGAGGAGGCGGCGGCGTCACGCAGTTGCCGCTGGCGTCCTTGACCATTCCCGCCGGCACCGACGTCTGCAGTCCCTCGATGTTCGGGCACTGATCGGTCGGCGGCGGTGGCGGCGTGACGCAGTTGCCGCTCGTGTCCTTGACCATCCCGGCCGGAACGGATGCCTGGGTGCCCGCGATGTTCGGGCAGGCGTCCGGCGGCGGAGGCGGAGGCGTGCAGCCGCTCGTCGATCGCGTGATCACGATCGAGCTCTCCGGGTCGGTGCCGTTGCTCGACGGGGTGCCGTTCCCCCAGGCGCCGATCTCCTTGACGTTCAGCTTCACGGAGTTCACGAGCGCCGGCACGGCGAAGCTGCCGGAGAACGTGAAGCCGTTCGACGACTTGAACTGGCCGCTGCCGACCTGCTGCGCCGGGCTGACCGTGACGCCGTTCGACTGGACGACGTAGATCCGAACGTCGTTGTGGGTCCGCGCGGATGTGCTGCTCGTCTGCCAGGCCGACGCCGTGAAGCTCACGTTGCCCTGGCAATCCATGCTGCCGCTGATGCGAGCGTGGTGCGCGAGCGCCGCAGGCACCACCGCCAGCGCCGCCAGGCACGCAAGGACCGCAGTCGTTCCCGCCCTGAATCGAGTCACCGTTCTTCCCCCGTTCCGCAGATGTGAGCCGCATGCGCCTGGGCTGTCGCCCGGCGTCCATGCCCATTAAGGGTGATATCCGCGGCCCTGTAATCCCTCGGACGAGTGAAGAACGGCCCGGGCTACCCCTGTTCGGGGGATCCTGTCCTTACGAGGGGTTCTCCTGCCTCAAACTGCGACCGTCACGCGTAGGAACGTCGCCGGAATCGAGGTGGCGTTCTCGTTCGCGCTGGTGTTCTGGGCGTTGAAGAGGGACTCCAGCTCCGCCTGTAGATCGGACTCGCGGCCGTCAGCCGCCGCAGCCTCGAACGCGTTCATGGTCGGTCCGTAGTACGTCCTGAACACATCCACGAACTCCGCCGGCGAGCCTGGGAAGTTGAACGTGTAGGTGTCCCGCTCGAACGAGACGTTCTCGGCAGGCACGCCTGCGCCCGTGAATCGCTCGATCACGTGCTCCTCGACGCCCCAGGTCATGGGACTGACGAACCCTTCCGGAGGAGGGGGCGAGTAGGCGGAGCTGATCTTCAGGATCTGAGCCACGAGCGTCGGGTCATTCGGGATCCAGTTGCCCATGACGATCCGGCCGCCCGGCCGCGTGACGCGCACGAGCTCCTTGGCCACGTCGAACGGCCGTGGAGCGAACATCGCGCCGAAGATGCTGATGACGAGGTCGAAGCTGTCGTCCTCGAGCTCGCTCAGCGCAGAGGCGTCGCCTTCCTGGAAGCGGCACTTGTCGAGGCCGAGGCTCTGTGCGCGCGCGTTCCCCGCTTCGACGAGGTTGCTCGCGATGTCGACGCCCAGCACATCCGCTCCGAGCTCCGCCGCCGGAACGGCGGTCGTCCCGTCGCCGCAACCGACGTCCAGGACCTGGAGCCCCTCGCCGACTCCCAACGTCCGGACGAGAGCCTCGCCGCTCTCCCGCATGCTCTCCGCGATGCGCGTGAAGTCGCCCTTCTCCCACAGTGCCTTGTTCGGATTCGCACTCATCGCCCGCCCTTTCGCCGGTGCAAGTGGTTATCGACTGGGGCGAGCGTAACGCGGGACGATCCTCGCGGCCTAGGCGTGAATGGGCGCACCTGGGATTGAACCAGGGACCTCTCGCGTGTGAAGCGAGCGCTCTCCCGCTGAGCTATGCGCCCGGGACGTGGACAGGATAGCGGCGCTGCTAGGCTCCTTCTCGCCCGGTCGCGCTAGGTGGGGAGTTAGCGGTTCCCTGAACCCGACATCCGCTCCAGCGGGACCGAACGCCGTCCGAGGGCGGCTTCAACGGGATCAGGCTTCGCGCACGTGGCGTCGATGGTCGGGTTCCGCGCACTGGGAGCATCCGAACCGCGTCAGGTCCGGAAGGAAGCAGCGCTAAGGATTCCCTCTCAGGTGCCGCGGTCTCGCCTGACCGGAGCCGGCGACGTGAACGCCCCCCGCTGAGGCCACACGAAGACGGAACGCGTGACCGGGCGTTACGTCCTGCCCTCGGGGTAGCGCGGCAGGCCGTCGTCCGGGATCTCCTCCCAGCTCGCGGCGTAGGCGACGTACTGGCGCCACTGCGGCCTGATCCCGGGGTCGGAGTCGAGTGCGCCGAAGCGGACGCCGATCGTCGGCGGATCGCCGGAGCGGCTGAACACGGCCGAGCCGCAGAGGCTGCAGAAGACCTTCTCACCGCCGCCTTCGGGAGCCCACGCGCGCAGGTGCTCCTCGCCCGAGACGACGCGGAAGGACTCCGGCACCGTCCGGCCGTTCGCCGAGGCGGCCGTTCCCGTGCGGCGCTGGCAGCGCGTGCAATGGCAGTAGTTCGACGAGGCGAACGGCTCGAGCACCTCGAAGCGGACGGCGCCGCAGCCGCAGCCGCCGGTCAGGTGAGCTGCCATGCGTCCCCGCGCAGGATCGGTACCGCGGTCCCGTCTGCGGCGATCCCGTCCACCTCCACGTCAGGGCCGCCGATCATGAAGTCGGTGTGGATCGTCGACGAGTTGAAGCCGAGCTCCTCGAGCTCCGCCTCGCTCTTCGCGGTGCCGTCCTTGATCGCGTCGAGGATGCCCGCGCCGTAGGCGATGTGGCAGCTCGCGTTCTCGTCGAACAACGTGTTCAGGAACGTGAGCCCGGAGCGGCCGACGCGCGAGTCGCCGTCGACGAGCGCGACCTCGCCGAGCATGCAGGCGTACTCGTCCTGGCGCAGCTGCTCGCGGATCAGCTCGGCGCCGCTGCTCGCGTTGACCTCGACGGCTCGGCCGGCCTCGAAGCGGAGCTCGAGGTCACGGACGACGTTCCCTGAGAGCGCGAGCGGCATCGTCGAGCGGACGACCCCCTCGGTGCGTCGGCGGTCCGGCGTCGTGAAGACCTCCTCGGTCGGCATGTTCACCACGTGGCGGCGGCCGTCGACCGTCTCCTCGAGCGCGGTGCACCACACGGCGCCGGGAATGAGGCCGACGGTGAGGTCGGTGCCGGGGCCGTGGAAGCGGACGGCCGTGAACGCGCGCTCGTCCAGGAGGGCCGCGCGCTCTTCGAGCTTGTCGATGTGCGCGCGCCAGGCATCGACCGGGTTCGGCTCGTCCAGCCGGGTCGCCGAGCCGACCGCGTCCCAGAGCTTCTCGACGTCGGGCTCGCCGAAGACCGACGTCGCCCAGCCCTCGTTCGGATAGGCCACGATCGTCCAGTTGATCAGCTTCTCGTTCAGCGCCTTGACGTAACGCTCGGCGAGCTCGCGCATGCGTGTCTTGCCGACGCGGCTGCCGTCGAGGTCGGCCAGGAGCTCGGGCTCGGGGTCGCCCACGATCTGGATCAGCGCGCCGCGCTCCTCCATGACGTGGTCGACTCTGGCCAGCGCCCACGGCGGGGTCCAGCCGAGCGAGTCGTCGGGCGCGCGCTCGATCCGCGCGCGGCGGACGTGCTGGTCGGTGTAGTCGACGTCGACGTAGCGGGCGCCCTTCTCGTACGCGATGCGGGCGACGGCTCGTGCGAGCGGCGCGTGCTCGGGCAGGGCGATCACCCAGACGACCTGGCCCTCGCCGACGTTGGACCCGACCTCGACCGCGAGACGGGCGTAGCGCTCGAGGCGCTCTTCGGGAGTCATGGCGGAGAAGCCTATCTCTCGCCGTTGGTAGCGTCCGCGGCGATGAGCCCGGCGACCGTGACACCGGTTCGGAAGCCGCGAGCCGGCGATCCGGGCGGCGACCTCGACGCGCCGTGGCGGGTGATCGTCCTGAACGACGACCACAACACCTTCGACGGGGTTGCGTTCGCCCTCTCGTCCGTTCTGCCCGGTGTCGGCTTCGACCAGGGGATGAACCTCGCCAACAGAATCCACTCGACGGGCCGTGCCGTCGTCTGGTCCGGTCTGAAGGAGCCGGCCGAGCTCTACTGGGAGCAGCTCAAGGACCTCGGCCTCACGATGGCCCCGCTCGACCGCCTCTAGCCCTGGTAGGTTCCGGCCCGTGCTGCTCGCGATCACCTCGGAGGGGAAGCTCGGGCTCGGCATCCTCGCCGGCGCGTTCATCGTCTTCGCGCTGCTCTCGGCCTTCTACTTCCCCCGCCGCAACCCGGACTTTCCCGGCAAGCGGCTCGGCCTCTACATCGCCGTGGCCACCCTCTTCTTCGTCGGGTCCATGGCGGGCGTGATCTTCTTCGCGGCGGAGGAGGAAGAGGCGCACGGCGCCGAGGCGACCGAGACCAATGGCACGGAGACCGGCGAGGAGCCGCTGACGACGACCGAGGCCGCCGGCGCGCCCACGGGCGACCCGGCAGCGGGCGAGGCCGTGTTCGCGTCAGCGGGCTGCGGCGGCTGCCACACGCTCGAGGCTGCCGGCGCGACCGGGACCGTCGGCCCGAACCTCGACGAGGCGAAGCCCGAGCAGGCGCTCGTGATCGACCGCGTCACGCACGGGAAGAGCGTGATGCCCTCGTTCGCCGGCCAGCTGAGCGAGAAGCAGATTCAGGACGTCGCCGCGTACGTGGTCGACTCCACGCAGGGCTAGCCACCGCCGGATACCCTGTGCCGCGCCCGGAGAGGTGTCCGAGCGGCCGAAGGAGCGCGACTGGAAATCGCGTACGCGTCGAAAGGCGTGTCGCGGGTTCAAATCCCGCCCTCTCCGCTGCAGGTTGTTTCGAGAGCCCGGCTCGAGAGGGCCGGGTTCTTGATCCTTCGGCTACGCGCGCAGCCTGCGCACGACCCAGCCTGCGAGAGCTCCGAGCACCAGTCCCGCTTCAGGCGCGAGCGGAACGTCCGTCGCGATGCTGACGAGGATGCCGAGGGCGAAGCCGATCCCGGCGCCGACGACGAGGAACGGCCACGTCTTCCCACCGGTCGGAGTCGCTCCGGCGTCCATGCCGGCCATCCTCGTCGGCCGGTCGCGCGCGGTCAACCGTCAGCGTGCGAGCACGAATGCCAGCACGACGATCAAGGCCGTGAGTGCTGCGCCGCGCATCGCGCTGAGGAAGATCGCCTCGGTCAGGTAGGCGACGAGCGCGAGCGGGAGCGGGGCGCGGCGCTCGGGCTCTGCGATCGGCTCGGGTTCGACGAGCGCGAGCTTCGGCCGCTCCGGGACGGGCGCGGCCACCGGGCGGGGCGGCGCGGCCGCCGGTCTCGGCTCGACCGCGAACAGCTCCTCGGGGTCGACCGCAGGCAGGAGGGTCAGCGCGTGCTCGCGCAGCTCGGGACAGACGAGCACGAGCTCGGGGGAGATGGGGTGGGCTACCGCGGCGCCCATGCTCCTTCGTTTCGGCATTCCGGCCCCCACACCTTGAATGTTGCTCTCCGCCCCCGAAAACGCGAAACGCCCGCTTCCTGTTGCCGCAGAAAACGGGCGCCGCAGATGCCGGGGGGAAGTGAGGGGGAAATCCGGCACACACATGGTCATTTCGACGCCCCGCTCGGGCATGACCCCGAAGGGGGATTTCCGCTCGGGACCGTGCGATACCATGGCCGTCCCGGAGAAGTGGCCGAGTGGCTGAAGGCGGCGCCCTGCTAAGGCGTTATGGGGGTGAATTCCTCCATCGAGGGTTCGAATCCCTCCTTCTCCGCTCTCGCGTCCCGGCTACGCTGTCCGTCGCTCGGAGAGGTGGCAGAGCGGTCGAATGCGGCGGTCTCGAAAACCGTTACGGGTCGTTAGGCTCGTCGAGGGTTCAAATCCCTCCCTCTCCGCTCTACAAGTGAGCGGCGCGTAACGTTCGTGCGCGCCGCTCACGCGCAGATCAACGCAGTGGCCTGAACGCCGCTCGTAGCTCCGACGAGAAGAGATCCGGCTCTTCCCAGGCCGCGAAGTGGCCGCCCTTGTCGACCTCGTGGAAGTAGATGACGTTCGGATAGCTCGCCTCGACCCAGCTGCGCGGCGTCCGCCAGATCTCGCCAGGGAACGTCGTGAAGCCGAACGGGATCGTCGGCGGCGGCAGAGGCTGGCCACCCGCGGTCGGGGCGTCCGGCCCGTAGGCCTCCCAGTAGGACCGGGCCGCCGTAGCCCCGGTGCCCGTCAGCCAGTACAGCGTGATGTTGTCGAGAATGTGGTCGCGGGTGAGATTGCCGGAGGGCTGCCGGTCCACAAACGCCCGGGAGATCTTGTAGTAGGCGTCGGTGTCGTGGTCGATCATCCAGGCGGCCAAAGCGACCGGGGAGTCGAGCAGCGCGTAGCCGATCGTCTGCGGGCGGGTGGCCATCTCGACGAAGTAGCCGTTTCCGGACTGCTGGAAGGTGGCGATCTGCGCGGCCGCGGCGCGTTCCTCATCGCTGTCGGTCGGCATGGTGCCGCCCAGCGCCGGCACGAGCAGGTTCGTGTGGATTCCGATCAGCCCATCGGGTGCCTGGCGCCCCATCGCGTCGGTGACGCCGGCGCCTACGTCGCCACCCTGGGCGACATAGCGGGTGTAGCCGAGACGGAGCATGAGCTCGGCCCAGGCCCGTGCTGTCCGGCCCAGGTCCCAACCGACCTCGCCCGGCTCGCCCGAGAACCCGTACCCAGGCAGGGAAGGCAGCACCAGATGGAAGGCATCCTCGGGGCTGCCGCCATGCGCGGTCGGGTCCGTCAGCGGGCCGACGGAGTCGATCATCTCCACGACGGAGCCGGGCCAACCATGGGTCATGATCAGCGGCAACGCGTTCTCGTGCGCCGACCTGACGTGGATGAAGTGGACGTCGACCCCGTCGATCTCGGTCGTGAACTGCGGCAAGGCGTTGAGCTTCGCCTCGGCCTTGCGCCAGTCGTACTCGTTCTCCCAGTAGCTCGCGAGCTCCTGCAGCGTCTTCAGCTGAACACCCTGCGAGCGATCGGCGACGAGCTCCTTACTGGGCCAGCGCGCGGCGGCGATGCGGTCGCGCAGCTCGCCGAGCGCCTCTTCGGGAAACTCGATATGGAAGGGACGGATCTCGGTGGCGGTCTGGACGGTGGAACTCATAACTGCCTCCTGTTGTAACTAGGTGGGGCGGTTGCGAATGACCTCCTCTCCGGTGCTGGCGACTCGGGCGCGCGTGCTTGCTGTCGCAGAGCGTGTCGCGCATTTCGACCGCTCCCCGGCTGCGCAAGAATACGACGCGATGATCGCCGCGGCCGCAATCATGATCGCCCTGGTGGTCTGGGCGGCCCTTTCCGCAGTTCGCCTGGTGGTGCGCGGGCTGCTCGTGCTCGCGTTTCTGCCGTACTACCTCAGGCGACGATGATGCGAGCTTCATCCGCCTCGAACGGCGAGTAAGCCGAGGCGGCCCGCCGGCCCGGTCTCGTCGATCCAAGCTTGTGGCTCAGGGCTTCGAGACGGGCTGACGGGCCGGACAATGTACTTCGACGCTACGGGCACCTATGAGCGGTCGGCCGGGGCCGAGGCGGTGCATACGTCGCCGTAGTACTCGTAGTTGTTGTTGTCGCCGCCCATCGTGCGATCGGAGACGGTGCCGTTCTGGCAGCCCCGCGTGTAGGCGTTGGACAGATCGGCGCGGAGGCTTGTCGTTGCTGCTCGGCGTCGCCTTCTACGCTCTGCACCTTCGCGGCCTTCTTCGGAGTCGCCTTCGTCGGCGTGTAGGACATCGCGTACCCGTAGGGCGCGCTCTGCACCGTCGCGGCCTTCTTCGGAGTCGCCTTCGACGGCGTGTAGGACATCGCGTACCCGTAGTGCACGCTCTGCACCGTCGCGGCCTTCTTCGGAGTCGCCTTCGACGGCGTGTAGGACATCGCGTACCCGTAGAGACTCTTGACGGGGGGCTTGGCAAGCGCAGACGGCGCTGCGACGGCAGCACAAGCGACGGCGACGAGGCCGACGCGAGTGATGGCGGAAATCCTGAACATGGCTTCCTTCCTTCGTGCTTCGGGGTGGGGCGTGTCGGGAGCGAATCGATGCTCCTGCTTCCCCTCGTGACCACCCGACGGCCGCGCGGGCCGATTTCTTCCCGCAGACGATCAGGCGTCTCACGTCGTCGCCAGCGGAGAGACGTTGCCCCGACGCGAGGAGGGTGTTACGGTCCCCGTCGATGCGGGGGATGGCGGCGTTCGTGGTGGTGCTCGGCTTTGCCGTGGGATCGGCTGGCGCGGCAACCCCCACGCCCGGTTCGTGCACGGACCTGAAGGTCGCCCAGGCACGGGCCGTGCTCGGAGCCACGGCCACCCTTGCCGAGAAGGAGAGTCCCCGGCAGCGCATCTGCTCGGTCAAGTACGGAGGTTCCGTCGGCGTGACCGTGCGCAGCGAGCCGTCGGCCGACTTCGACTGGGTCGTGGCCGGTCTCAAGGAAGAGCCGGTGTACGTGAAGCAGTTGAAGAAGGTGTCGCTCGGCAACCAGGGCTACAGCTACGACAGGTACGCGATCGTCAACGGCAAGCCGGCACTCACGTTGCACGTGCTCTTCTTCCGCGCCGGCGCCCGGATGTTCCAGGTCGAGGTCGCCGCGCGCCGTTCGCTCCCAGCGGCGAAGCACATGACGCTGGCCCGCGACGTTCTCCGCAACGCACGCGGCTAGCCGGCTCGCGGAGCCACGCCGAACGGCCTGCGGGCGGCAGGCTGTCGGCGATTCTGTCTCCAGATGTGCGAAAGACCGCGGTCGGCACTGGGAATTGCGCCTGACGCGGTCTTTCGAGACTCTGCAGGTGGGCTGCGGCCCCCACCTTGCTGAGCTTGATGACCAGTTCATCGTCTGCGGGGCGCTGTTGCCCGATCCCTCGTTCAAGTGAAGTAACGCGGTCAACCACTGACCGGGGGATGGCGTGAAGCGGTCCTCGTCGTCCAGGATGCCGAGCAGAGGTTCGTAGCCCCGGGCGGCGGGGCAGCGAGCTCAACGAGGCGGGAGCTCGATCCATGCGGCGGATCGCCCCGCCTCGTACTTTGGTCCCGGACGGGCTCAGTCGTGAATGCGGGCCAGCAGGTCCTCGCGCCTGAGCACGCGGACTCGGTGCGCAGAGCGCGCGAGCCTGACCTCGAAGCCCGCGTCGCGCGGGAACAGCACCTTGTCGCCGGGGTCGATCGACTCGACCTCCGGCCCGACCGCCGCCACGATCGCCTGGCGCACCTGCGCGCCCTCGTTGATCGGCACGATCAGGCCGCTCGCGGTCTCGGAGTCGTCGAGCGGCTCGACGACGATCCAGTCGTCCAGCGGCTCCAGCACGACATCCCGCGTGGTGTTGTTCTCCAGCACGATTGAAGTGTAGGCCGCTCTTTGCCTTTCTACTTCAGGGGTCTTGCCTTTCTCTCCGCGGGAGGCGGCTTTGCCGCCTCCCTTGCGGAAGTCACAGACGCCCTGCTTCGATGATCCGGTCGAGGAACTGACGCGTTCGCGCTTGCTCGGGCGAGCTGAAGATCCGCTCCGGCGAGCCCTGCTCGAGGATGACGCCCTCGTCGAGGAAGCAGACGCGGCTTGCGATGTCGCGGGCGAACCCCATCTCGTGCGTCGCGATCAGCATCGTCATGCCGCCGTCGGCGAGCTCGCGGATCACGCGCAGCACCTCGGCGACGAGCTCCGGGTCGAGCGCGCTCGTGACCTCGTCGAGGAGCATCACCTCCGGCCGCATCGCGAGCGCGCGGACGATCGCGACGCGCTGCTGCTGGCCGCCCGAGAGCCGGTCGGGGTAGTCGTCGCGCTTGTCCGCGAGCCCGAAGCGGGCCAGCAGCTCGGTCGCCTGCTCGGCCGCCTCGCGCCGCGACAGCCCGAGCGCCTTGCGCGGGGCGAGTGTCACGTTCTCGAGCACCGTCATGTGCGGGAAGAGGTTGTACGCCTGGAAGACGATCCCGATCCCGCGGCGGATCCGGTTGACGTCGACGCCCCGCGCCGTGATCTCCTCGCCCTGGACGACGATTCGGCCGGCGTCGACCGGCTCGAGCAGGTTGACGCAGCGCAGGAGGGTCGACTTCCCGGAGCCGGAGGCGCCGATCAGGCAGACGACCTCGTGCTCGGCGACCTCCAGGTCGATCCCGCGCAGCACCTCGTTCTTGCCGAAGGACTTGTGCAGGTCCTCGATCTCGACCGCGCTCATACGAGACCTCCCGCCTGCCGTTTGCGCCGGTCGCGTGCGACGAGCCAGTCGGTGAAGCGCGCGAGCGGGATCGTGATCGCGACGAACAGCGTCGCGGCCACGAGGTAGTTGGTGAAGTTGAAGTCGGCCGAGACGTCGATCTGCGCCTGCTTGAACGCCTCGACCGAGCCGAGGATGCCCACGAGCGCCGTGTCCTTCTGCAACCCGATGAAGTCGTTCAGCAGCGGTGGGATCACGCGCCGCACGGCCTGCGGGAGCACGACCGAGGTGAGCGCCTGGCCGCGCGTGAGGCCGAGCGAGCGGGCGGCGGCCTCCTGGCTCGGATGCACGGACTCGATCCCGGCGCGGTACACCTCGGAGACGTAGGCGGTGTAGATGAGGACGAGCGAGACGATCCCCCAGAACGTCGTCGACGTCGGGATCCCCTCGATCGCGAGGGCCGGCGCGCCGAAGCCGAGCAGCGCGATCACGAGGATCGTCGGCACGCCGCGGAAGAAGTCGGCGTAGGCGATCGCGAGCGCCCGGATCGGGAAGAAGACGGGGCCGGGAAGGCTGCGCAGGACGGCGAGGGCGAGCGCCGTGAAGAGGATGATCGCCTCCGCGATCATGAAGATCTTCACGTTCAGCAGGAACGCGCGGGCGATGCCCGGGAACGAGCTCTTGTAGACGTCCCAGTCGAAGAAGGACGCCTTGACCTCGGGCCAGTTCGGGGCGTGCGTGACCGCGTAGACGACGACCGCGAGGACGACGACCGTCGAGACGAGCGCGAGGGCGACGGCGCGGCCGGCGCCGCCACCCCCGAGGATCTTCGAGTCCCGGCTCAGCGCACTACTTCAGAACGGGTGCGCCGGTGACCTTGGCGAGCCAGATCTGCTGGATCCGCTTCAGCACGCCGCTGCGCTTCATGTTCGCGAGCGCGTTGTTGACGCAGGCGATCAGCGGGCTGCCCTTCCGGAAGACCATCCCGAAGCGCTCCTGCCCCGACGCGGCCTCGAACTGGCCGATGATCTTGCCGTTCGGCACCTGCACGGCCGTGACGTAGAACGCGGTCGGCAGGTCGACGACGAGGCCGTCGATCTGGCCGATCTTCAGCGCCTGGACGGCGGCGTCGTTCGTGTCGTAGACCTTGACCGACGGCGACGGCTTGATCGAGTTGACGATGTACTGGTAGCTCGTCGTGCCGAGCTGGGCGCCGAGCCGGTACTTCTTCAGCCCGTTCTTCGAGCGGACGGACGAGATCGGCTTGCCCTTGAGGCCGACGATCGACTGGTTGACGTCGTAGTAGCCCTGGCTGAAGCCGACGACCTTCGCCCGCTGCGGCGAGTAGGAGACCTGGTTGATGTCGAAGTCGAACGACTTCTTGCCGGGCGCGATCGCCTTGTTGAAGGGGGTGTAGACCCAGTTGACCTGGTTCTTCGCGAAGCCGAGCCGCCTCGCGACCGCATACGCGACCGCCGACTCGAAGCCCCGTCCCTTGGCCGGGTCGTTGATCTTCCACGGCCGGCCCTTCGTCTCGCCCCCGGCGAACCACGGCGGGTAGGCCGGGTTGTCGGTGCCGATCGAGAGCTGGCCGTCCTTGACCAGATCGAGGTTGGCCTTCGCGCAGCCCGCCGGCGCCGCCGCCGCTACTTCGCCTCGACCGCCGACGGCCGCCGCCGCGATCGCCAATACGACCACGCCGAGCGGAATCAAAACCTTGCGCATGCCCATGTCTCCCTCTGGTTTCCCGGTTTGCAAGAACGGCCTCGAACGTACCACGCAGGGGTACGGTTCCCGCAAATGGCGTCCCCGTTCATCGAGCTCGAGGTCGGCGGCCGCACCGTCAAGGTGACGAACCCGGACAAGGTGCTCTTTCCGGCCCGGCAGGAGACGAAGCGCGACCTCGTCGAGTACTACCTCTCGGTCGGCGACGGGATCGTGCGCGCGCTCTACGAGCGCCCGACGCAGCTGCGCCGCTTCCCCGACGGCGTCGAGGGCGAGATGATCTACCAGAAGCGTGTGCCCGAGAAGCGGCCGGAGTGGGTCGAGGCCGCGCGTGTCACGTTCCCGTCCGGCCGCCACGCCGACGAGCTGTGCGTGACCGAGGTCGCGCAGGTCGCCTGGGCCGCCAACCTCGCGGTCGTCGACTTCCACCCCTGGCCGTCGCGTCGAGCCGACGTCGACAAGCCGGACGAGCTCCGGATCGACATCGACCCGCAGCCCGGGACCTCGTTCGAGGACGGCAAGCGTGTCGCGGCCGTCGTCCGGGAGACGCTCGACGAGATGGGGTGGACCGGGTGGCCCAAGACCTCCGGCAACCGCGGCATCCACGTGGCGTGCCGGATCGAGCCGAAGTGGGACTTCCCGGTCGTGCGCCGCTGCGCGCTCGCGTTCGCGCGCGAGGTCGAGCGCCGCAGCGACCTCGTCACGACCGCCTGGTGGAAGGAGGAGCGCGGCGAGCGCGTCTTCATCGACTACAACCAGAACGCCCGCGACCGCACGATCGCGTCCGCCTACTCGGTGCGCGGACGGCCCGACGCGACGGTCTCGGCGCCGGTGACCTGGGACGAGCTGCCGGAGGTCGAGACCGAGGACTTCACGCTCGCGACGATGCCGGCGCGGTTCGCGAAGCTCGGCGACGTTCAGGCCGGCATCGACGACGCGGTCTGCGACCTGAACGTCCTGCTCGAATGGGTCGAGCGGGAGGAGAAGTCAGGCGTCGGCGAGGCGCCGTACCCGCCGCAGTTCCCGAAGATGCCCGGCGAGCCGAAGCGCGTGCAGCCGTCGCGGGCGAAGAAGGCCGACGCTAGATCAGCCGCCGCTCCGCCGCCCAGCGCGTCAGCTCGTGCCGGCTCGAGAGCTGCAGCTTGCGGAGGACGGCGGAGACGTGGCTCTCGACCGTCTTCACGGAGAGGTGCAGGCGCGCGGCGATCTCCTTGTAGCGGTACCCGCGCGCGATCAGCTGCAGCACCTCGCGCTCGCGCGCGGTCAGCGTGTCGAGCTCCGGGTCGACCGCCGCCTCGCCGGAGCGGAAGGCGTCGAGGACGAAGCCGGCGAGCCGCGGCGAGAAGACCGCGTCGCCGTCTGCGGTGCGGTTGATCGCGTCGACGAGCTCGGCGCCTGAGATCGTCTTCGTCACGTAGCCGCGGGCGCCGGCGCGGATCACGTCGATCACGTCCTCTGCGGCGTCCGAGACGGAGAGCGCGAGGAAGCGGACGCCCGGCCGCTCGGGTGCGACCTGCGCGATCACGGCATGGCCGCCGCCGTCCGGCAGGTGGACGTCGAGCAGGACGACGTCGGGATCGAGCTCGCGGATCAACGGCACGGCCTCGGCGACGGAGCCGGCCTCGCCGACGATCTCGACCGCCTCGCCGAGCTCCGCCCGAACGCCCGAGCGGAAGATGTGGTGGTCGTCGACGAGGACGACGCGGCGGCGGCTCACGACCGCCTCTCCAGCCGCAGCTCGACCTCGGTGCCGTCCGCCGAGGACACGATCGCCGCGGTGCCGCCGACGCGCTCCATGCGGCCGCGGATCGAGTCGGCGATCCCGTGCGAGTCCGGCGACAGCTCGTCCGGGTCGAACCCCGTGCCGCGATCGCGGACATAGACCGCGATCTCATCGTCGCCCACGTCGGTGAAGGCAGAGACCTCGTCCGCGCCGGAGTGCTCGGCGGCATTCGCCATCGCTTCGCGGGCCGCGAGCACGAGCGCCTCGACCCGGTCGTCCAGAGGCGCGTCGCCGGTACGGACGAGCTCGACCGGGACGCCGTGAAGCTCCTCGACCTCGACGGCCGCCGACTCGATCGCGGACGCCAGGCTCGCGCCCTCCGTCCGCGCGTCGGGATAGAGCCATCCCCGCAGCTCCCGTTCCTGCCGGCGCGCGAGGGCTGCGACGCGGCGAGGGTCGTTTGCCTCGCGCTGGACGAGCGCGAGGGTCTGCAGCACGGAGTCGTGGATGCGCGCCGCCATCTCGGCGCGCTCCTCGGAGCGGATCCGCGCGACGCGCTCGGAGTTTCGCTCGGCCGCCAGCCTCCAGGCCCAGGGGCCGAGAACGAGCAGGAGCGTGATCGCGACCGCGCTCGACTGGAAGGCCGCATCGCGGCCGTCGGACGTCGCGTTCTGGTCGACGAAGAGGATCACGCCGACGGCGACGAGTGCGAGGCCCGCCACCACGGAGGCGCCCTGCCGGCCCCGGGCGAGCAGGATCCCGGCCCCGCAGAGCGCAGCGGGCCAGATCAGCGAGTCGGAGAAGCCGAAGCCCCGGAGGGCGATCGCGCCGGCGACCGCGAGCGCGACGTAGCCGAGCAGTCGCCGCTTCGACGACGGCGCCGGACCGCTCTCCGGCTCGAGCGCGAGCCAGGCTCCGCCGTAGGCGACGACCCCGGCGCCGCCGGCGAACGCGAGCAGCGCGAACGTGAGCCGGACGAGCGTCGCGTCGACGCGCAGGCTGCGTCCGATCCCGGCGCAGACGCCTGCGACCGCTCCCTCGCCGGGCGCGCGCCGCAGGCGAGGGAGCGTCAGCGGCAGCCGGTACGGCGTCGTGCTCACCCGCGCTGGACCTGGATGTCGCCGACCGCGATGTCGGCCTCGAGGTCGAGCACGGGAGCGTCCGGTGTCGAGCCGGGCAGCGTCAGCTGTCGATCCGCGTCGACGCCGTCGTCGCGTGCGCCGAGGAGGTCGATCGAGCCGACTCCCGCGTGGGCGTCGATCACGAGGGCGACGTCCTGCGGCACCGTGACGACGAGCTTGCCGATGCCGACGCTGGCGTCGACCGACGTGGTTCCCGCCGGGAGCGTGATGTCGCTGAGGTCGAGCTCGAGGTCGCCGATCCCGTGCTCGTAGCTCGAGTCCAGGGCCGTGACGGTCGTCGGTCGTTCTGTCTTCTCCCCGACTCCCGCGCTGACGGAGACGGGTGTGATCGCGGCCGCGGCGAACGCGGCCAGCAGGAGCAGGCCGAGGAAGACGAGCCCACCGACGCGCCGCTGCGTGAGCGCCCCGAATGCGATCGCGGCGCCGACGATCACGACGCCCGCCGCGAGTGCGGCTGCGACATCGACGTCGTAGATGTCGAGCACGGCGAGCAGCCCGAACAAGCCGGCGGCTGCGAACAGCGCGCCGAGGACGGGCGCGAACAGCGACGGCTTCTTCGGCGGCCGGGGCGGGCGGAGGCGGCGGCGCCTGGACTCTCGTCGTCGCTTCGTCGGGCGGCGCTGCTTCGTCCGCCGAAACGGCGGCCTCGACGGGAGCGGCGGCGGTCTGAACGGCGCGTGGACGGTCGGCCCGCTGCGACACGTGCCACCAGACGATCGCGCCCCCGACGAGGGTCGCTGCGAGCCAGACGTTGCCGGTTCCCGGCCAGAAGTGCACCTCGGAGAGCGCGAAGAGCGCGCCGAAGGCGAGCAGGCCGACTCCGACGAGCAGCCAGGGCTGGTCGCGGCGTCCGCGCAGCGCCTCGACGGCGATCGACTCGTCGTCGTGCTCGCCGGGGATCACGAGCCACGCGGCGAGATAGAGGAGCAGTCCGGTGCCACCCACGAGCGCGAGCGCGGCGAACGCGATCCGGTAGACGACCGGGTTGACGTCGAAGTAGCGGCCGAGTCCGGCGGCGACGCCCCCGAGCAAGCGGCCGTCGGTCGGGCGGACGAGCCGCCGGGGCGGCGCGTCATCGGTCGTGGTCGGGTCGAGCGTGTCGGACATCGTGAGCCTCCTGTTGATGATCTCCCACCAGCGTGCGTGGGGGAGAGGGCTCTACGCCATCCGGCACGTCCCTGACTCGACCCTGATCTTTCCGGCGTCAGTCTCGGGTCAGTCCGACCACCAGCCGGGCTTCATCTCGGCATCCCGCGGGTCGGTCCCGGCGCCGAAGGCGATGTACTCGGCTCCGTCGGGACCGGCCTCCACGGCTCGCATCGTGTCCTTGCCGATCCGGACCGCGTCCCACGGCTGCAGCTCCACGATCTCGTCCTCGATCTTGATGCGGGCGCTGCCCTTGACGAGGACGTAGACCTCCTCCTGGTTCGGATGCTTGTGCCCGAACGGGATGCGGAAGTCCGGGGCGAGCGTGAACAGGCTGAGCCCGAGCGTCTCTCCCTCGATCGCCCCGCGTGCGAACCGCGCTTCCATGTCCTCCGGCATCTGGAACTTCGGCGCGGCGTTCTCGACCTCTCTGAGGTTGTACTTGGTGTAGTCGCTCATGCCTGGATGATACGGTCGATGTAAAGCATGCTTGACATGTGAGCGGTGTCAAGCTAACTTGACACCGTGCTCAACATGATCCGTGAGCTGAGAGCGGGACGGGGGCTGTCGCAGGCGGAGCTCGCGCAGGCGATGCAGGTCTCGCGGCAGACGATCAACGCGATCGAGACGGAGCGGTACACCCCGTCGCTGCCGCTCGCGCTCGCGCTCGCCCGGTACTTCGGCATGACTGTGGAGGAGGTCTTCGATGACGGCACTGCATAAGACGAAGTGGTTCCTGCCGCTGTTCTCGGTCGCGCTGGGACTGCTGTTCCTCGGAGCGCTCTGGGCCGGCGGGGAGCGCGAGGCCGGCATCGAGTCGCTCGTGATCATGTCGGTGCTCGGCCTGATCTTTCTGCTCGGCGGGCGGAGCGACCTGATCCGCGGCCTCCGCGGTGACGGACGGGACGAGTACTGGCAGCGGATCGACGTCCACGCGACCGCGCTCGCCGGCAACGTCCTGATCGTCGCCATCATCGGCATGTGCGCGTGGGAGTGGGCGCACGGCGAGGACGGCAGCCCGTATGTCCAGCTCGGCGCGATCGCGGGCCTCGCCTACGTCGCCGCGCTCGGCTTCCTCAGGTGGAGGAGCTGAGCAGCGTCTCGACCGTGGGGTCGTCGGCGCGCCGGGGCGGCCTCACCTCGCGCCACGTGCACTGGTCCGGGTCCTTGTCGTCACGGAAGCGGATCAGCTTCGTGCCGTGGCGGAAGCGGTTCCCCTGCACCTTGTCGTAGCGCACCTCTGCGACGAGCTCGTGTCGTAGCGGCGTCTGCTCGAGGCCGTTCGTTCCCCAGCGGTTCGGCTCGCCGAAATGGCGGTCGGAGCTCTCGTCGAGGAGCGGCAGGACGCGTCCTGCGATCTCGTCGTGGTTGCGGGCGCCGATCGCGGCCGAGCCGACGTAGTCGACCTCGCCGTCGTCGCGGTAGAGCCCGAGGAGCAGTGTCGCGAGCTTCTCGCGACCGGGCTTCCAGCGGACGGCGATGACGACGCAGTCGGCCGTCTTGTGCTCCTTCACCTTGACGACCGCCTCGCGCGAGCCGGGCATGTAGGCGAGCCCCAGCCGCTTTCGCGATCACACCGTCGAGCCCGGCGGCCTCGAAGCGGTCGAGCCACGCAGTTGCGGCTTCGAGGGATGTGGTCGCCGGTGAGATCCAGAAGCCGTCGCCTCGCCGCAGCAGCTCCTCTCGCCTCGCCTCGAGCGGCCGCTCGTGGACCGCGTCTCCGTCCCAGAGCAAGAGGTCGAACGCGATGAAGATCGCCGGGATCTCCGCCGACAGCTTGCGGACGCGGCTCTCGGCCGGATGCAGCCGCGTCTGCATCGAGTCGAAGTCGAGCACGCCGTCGCGGGCGATCACGATCTCGCCGTCGAGCGCGGAGTGGGGCGGGAGCAGCTCGCCGAGCGGCGCCAGCTCGGGGAAGTAGCGCAGGAGCGGGCGGCCGTTGCGCGACCAGAGCGCGAGCTCGCCGCCGTCGTTCTCGAGCACGCCGCGGAACCCGTCCCACTTCGGCTCGTACTGCCAGCCCTCGCCGGCGGGGAGCTCGCGAACGAGCTCAGCCTCCATCGGCGGGAAGGGGACGTTCGGGCCGGGCACGTCTGCAAGGCTACTGCGATGGGCGAGCTCGACGGCGAGTGGGAGGTGCGGCGCGTCAGCGGCGCACTGCCGCCGCTGTACGGCGTGCACAAGCGGATCGAGGGTGCGGGCGGAGAGACGCTGCTCGGCCCGCTGCACTCGCCGTTCGCGGTCGTCGGCCGCGAGCTGCGGTACGACGGCCGGCTCTCCCGCGGCCTCGTCGACTCGGTCGAGCCGGGCGAGGACGGCTGGTGGAACGGCGTCGCGCGCTACCGCGGCCGCCTGCTCGGCCGTTTCGCCATGCGCCGCGTCGGCCGCTGACTAGGATTGCTCGATGAGAAGGGTGGCGGTCACCGGGCTGGGAGCGATCACGCCGCTCGGCCTCGACGCGCCCTCGACCTGGAAGGCCGCAGTCGCCGGCGAGAGTGGCATCGACTTCATCCAGGCGTTCGACGCGAGCGAGTATCCGGTGCGGATCGCAGGCGAGGTGAAGGGCTTCGACTCCACCACGGTCGCGCCGGCGAAGGAGGCGCGCCGGATGGACCGGAACGTCCTGCTCGCGCTCGGCGCCGCGCAGGAGGCCTGGCGGGAAGGCGGTCTCAACGGGGTCGACCCGGCGCGCGTCGGCGTCGTCGTCGGCTCCGCGATCGGCGGCCTGCCGGGGATCGTCGAGCAGACGTACGTGCTCCGCGACCGCGGCCCCGACCGGATCTCGCCGTTCTTCATCCCGAGCGTGCTCGTCGACTCGGCGAGCGGCCAGATCGCGATCTCGCTCGGGATCCGCGGCCCGAACTACGCGCCCGTCTCAGCCTGCGCGACCGGCTCGCACGCCGTCGGCGAAGGAGCCGAGCTGATCCGCCGGGGCGACGCCGACGCCGTTCTCGCCGGCGGGACGGAGTCGTGCATCCATCCGCTGATCCTCGCCGGCTTCTGCGCGATGCGCGGCCTCGTCGCCGAGGACGAGGACCCGACGAAGGCCTCGCGGCCGTTCGACGCGACGCGCGCCGGCTTCGTGATGTCGGAGGCCGCGTGCATCCTCCTGCTCGAGGAGCTCGAGTCGGCGCAGGCGCGCGGCGCGACGATCTACGCCGAGGTGCTCGGCTACGGGGCGTCGAACGACGCGCACCACATGGCCCAGCCGGAGCCGGAGGCGACCGGCGTTGCGGGGATGATGCGTGCCGCGCTCGAGCGCACCGGGGTCGAGCCCGAGCGGGTCGGCTACATCAACGCGCACGGCACCTCGACCCCGCTCGGCGATGCGGCCGAGACCCGTGCGATCAAGCAGGTCTTCGGCGACCACGCCTACGAGCTCGCGGTCTCCTCGACCAAGTCGGTCACGGGGCACTGCTTCGGCGCCGCCGGCGCGATCGAGTCGATGATGTGCGCGCTCGCGCTCCACCACCAGCTGCTGCCGCCGACGATCAACTACCGCAATCCCGACCCGGAGTGCGACCTCGACTACGTCCCGAACGAGGCGCGCGAGGTCGAGCTCGACGTCGCCCTCTCGAACGCGATGGGCCTCGGCGGCCACAACGGCTGCGTCCTGCTCGGCCGCGTCTAGGCGTCAGCCGCGAACGAGCTCCGGGGTCAGCTCGTCCGGCGACGCGATCACGGCGTCCGCGAGCGCCAGCGCATCCGGCGCGGGCGGGTAGTGCGCGTTCGGGAGCGCGATCACGCGCATCCCGGCCGCGTGGGCGGCGCGGATCCCGTTCGAGGAGTCCTCGATCGCGGCCGTGCTCGTCGGTTCCGCGCCGAGGCGGCGCATCGCCTCGAGGTAGACGTCCGGCGCCGGCTTGCCGCGCGCGACCTCCTCGGACGAGACGACGGCGTCGTAGACGTTCGCGATCCCGGCTCGTTCGAGCACGGCCTCGATCAGCGGCCGGTTCGAGGACGACGCAACGCCGAGCCGGAACTCCGGCGCCAGCCGCCGCACCGCCTCGACCGCGCCGTCGATCAGCGGCAGCTCCTCGCGGTAGCGCTCGAGCATCCGCTCGACGACCTCGGCGTTGATCTCCTCCGGCGACTCGGGCAGCCCGATCTCGTCGTGCATGTACGCCGACCACTCGGGCGAGCTCATCCCCATCATCGCCGCCTGTGCGCCGTCGTGCCAGCGCCCGCCGCGCTCCTTCGCGAGCTGCTCGCGGACATCGTCCCAGACCTGCTCGGAGTCGACGATGACGCCGTCCATGTCGAAGACGACGGCGTCGATCATGCGGGACGGTAGTCGCCGCCGAGCCGCAGCAGCGGCGCTGTGTCGGCGCCGGGCTCCACGCGTTCGACGCGCCCGAGGAAGAGGGTGTGGTCGCCGGCTTCGAGCTCGCCGCCGAGCTCGCACTCGAGCCAGCCGACGGCGCCCTCGAGGAGCGGGCCGCGATCGCTCTCCCGGACGTCGATCCCGTGCCACATCGCGATCGGCGGGACGCCGCGTGAGAAGTGCTGCGCCAGCTCCAGCTGGTCGCCCGCGAGCAGCGAGACGGCGAAGCCGCCCGCCTCGCGGAGCAGCTCGTGGAACGCAGCCTGGCGCCAGATCGAGAGCCCGACGAGCGGCGGCTCGAGCGCGAGCGAGGCGAGCGACGACACCGTCAGGCCGAGCCGGTTGCCGTCGACCTCGACGGTGGCGACGGCGACCCCGAAGGGGTAGCGCCGCATCACCGCTCTCAACTGCTCGCCGCTCGCCACGGCGCGGATGTTACGGCGGAGACGGAGACATCGGGCCGGGCCGCTTGCGGCCCCGGCCCCTTCAGGGGTTTCGCGCGTGAGCATCCGCTTCTGCGGATGCTCAACATGCGCAAAGATCAGACGCTTGCAGAGCGGGTCGCCGGCCAGGAACTGCTTCTGCGTCTCGTGCATCTGCAGGTCGAAGGCCTTGTCGTACGCGCCGAGCGCGTCGGCCTCCCAGTAGATGTCGGGCAGGACTCCGGGGCCGATGATCGTGGCGCGGTACTTGGTGCCGTGACCTTCGGGCCGGCTGCCGTGGCTGTAGAAGCCGTAACAGAACTTGCCGGTGCCCTTGTGCATCAGGAAGCTGTTCTCGCGCAGCCAGCCCTTGCCGTAGGCCGAGTCGAACGTGTCGACGTAGAGGTTGCGGCCGAACGTGTCCAGCGGCACGCCGGCGGGCGTCGACTTGAAGCCGTGCACGGGGCGGCCGAGGTAGGTGAACGAGCCGAAGATGTGGTGGAACTTCTTGTAGGCCCAGTTCAGGTTCACCGTCAGGACGGGCAGCTCGCCGCGGAAGTGCGACAGCCGCAGCTCCCAGACGGACTGCTTCGGGGTCGCCGTGAGACCGTAGTTCGGCAGCATCCGCTGCCAGGACTGGAGCGCCCAGTAGGAGCCGTCGGCCGCCTTGCAGCCGGCGATGAACCACTGGAGCTCGGGGCCGTCGTACGCGCGGCAGGCGTTCTTGAACGTCTTCCAGACGTCCTTCTTGTAGGTGCCGTAGCCGCCGGAGTAGTCGAGCTTGAACTCGACCTGCTTGCCGGCCGGGCGTCGGCTGCACCGCGTTGAGCGCGCCCCAGGCGAGGACGTTCCAGCGCTTGCCACGTGCGCTGTAGCTGACGAGCGCCTGGCCGTTCTGCGCCACCTTCAGGGAGACGTCGTTGGCGTTGCGGTCGATGATCTCCGAGGCCGAGGCGGTGGCCGGCACTGCGACGGCGGTGACGATGACGAACAGAACGGTGAGGCGAAGCCGCATGAGGAAACTCCCAGGTCGGGGACGTCTGGGTGTTGCGTCGGCAGCCGGTACCTGGGGGTGCACCGCTCGTCTGAGTGATTCGGTAACTCTTGTAAGTAGGAAAAATGCGAAGGGCGGCTGTGAAGCCGCCCTTCGGCAGAGTCGATCCGGAGACGGCTAGGCGGTCGAGGCGATCCTGCTCTCGCGCGTCGTCAGGACGCCGAGGCCGATCATCCCGGCGCCGAGCAGCAGGTGGAGCCAGTTGTCGGCGTCGTTGACGGGGATCCAGTCGCCGCCGCCGATGATGCCGATCACGAAGAGCGCGAGGTAGATCGCGCCGCCGCCGATCAGGTACGTCCGGGCACCGCTCGGCGTCGCCGCCAGCGCGAGCCCGGCGAGCCCGAAGAGACCGTGCACGATGTTGTGCAGGACGCTCACCTGGAAGATGCCGAGCAGCTCGGCGGTGCCGTCGTTGCCGGCGAACTCGAGCCCGTCGTAGAGATTCGTGGTCAAACCGGGGATGAAGCCTGCGATGCCGACGAGCAGGAAGACGATTCCCACCAGTCGGGCGACGTTCTGCACGAGTGTGCGTTGCATGTCCTACCTCCGGGGATAGCTGGGCAGGAATCCGCGCAGGGAGCACGTTTTCCTGTCGTTATTCGCCCGAAACGCGCCGGTGGTTCACTCGTGCGGGTTGTCGTGCGGCAGCGTCGCCCGCAGCGTCGTGCCCTGTCCGACCTCGCTGACGACGTCGAGCTTCCCCCCGAGCGCCGCGACCCGGTCGGCGAGGCCGCGCAGGCCCGATCCCGTCGCCGAATCCGCTCCGCCGACGCCGTCGTCGACGACCTCGACTGCCGTACAGGCCCCGTCGGTGATCACGCGCACGCGCACCAGGGAGGCTTCGCTGTGCTTGCCCGCGTTGGCGAGAGCCTCGGCGACGAGGTAGTACGCGGCGGCCTCGACCGCCGGCGGCAGCCGTTCCGACGGCGTCTCTGCGATCTCGACGGGCAGCACGGCGCGCTCGGCCAGACCGGAGAGAGCCGGGCCGAGCCCGCGGTCGCTGAGCAGGCGCGGATGCAGCCCGCGCACGAGCTCGCGGATCTCCTCGAGCGCGAGTGTGAGCTCGGTCTGGGCCGAGTCGACCAGCTTCGCCACCTCGGTCGGGTCGGTCTCGAGGCGGCGCTTGACCAGGTGGAGATGGAGCGCGACGGTCACGAGCCGCTGCTGGGCGCCGTCGTGCAGGTTGCGCTCGACACGGCGCCGCTCGGCGTCGCCGGCGGCGACGATCCGCGCCCGGGAGTCGGTCAGATCGCGCATCGCGCGACGCAGCTCGGTGACGTCGCGGACGACGGCAACCACTTCGTCAGGCCCGGACGGAGCCGCTCTCACCTCGAACTCGCGCTCGTCGCCCAGGTGGGTGCGAAGGGTGTACTCGACGGTGGCGAGCCTGCCCTGCTCGAGCGACGTGCGGACGCACTGCATCAGGCGCTCGGCGACGTCCGGGGGCAGGAGCTCGTGCGTGGTCGCGCCGACGACCTGGGTCGGCGGGTTCGCGAGCTTCGACGTGTCGCCGCCGATCTCGAGGTAGGTGCCGTCGGCCCGCAGGCGCAGGAGCAAGTCGGGTAGTGCGTCGAGCAGCGCTTTGTGGCGTGCGTCGACCGATGCGGAAGCCCCCTCCACGTCGCCATCGTAGACAGGCGTGGTCGCAGGCGTTGGTCCCGCGGAAAGGAGGTGGGGGCGCCTTGCGGCGGCCCCACCTCTCACTGCGTCGTGCTAGCCGAAGATGCCGCTCGTCTCCGTGTTGTCGGTCGGGCCGGTGCAGCCGGGGTCGGCCGGGTAGTCGATCTTGCCGTCACCGTCGTCGTCCTTGCCGTTGGAGCAGGCGTAGCTCGGAGCGGGCGGCGGCGGGGCCGGAGCGTTGTACTCGTCGTTGTCGGTGGTGCCGGTGCAGCCGGGGTCGGCGGGATAGTCGATCTTGCCGTCGCCGTCGTCGTCTTTCCCGTTGGAGCAGGCGTAGCTCGGGGCGGGCGGCGGCGGGGCTGGAGCGTTGTACTCGTCGTTGTCGGTGGTGCTCGTGCAGCCGGGGTCGGCCGGGTAGTCGACCTTGCCGTCGCCGTCGTCGTCGGCGCCGTTCGAGCAGGCGTAGGTCGGGGCCGGCGGAGGAGGAGGCGGCGGTGGCGGCGGCGTCCCGCCACCGGTGGTCGATGTGCCGAACTCCTGCGTCCAGTAGAGCGTGCCGCTGCTCGACGCGGCGGCGGCGACGCCGATCGAGCGGTAGCTCGCGTTCTCGATGTTGGCGCGATGCCCGGACGAGTTGAGCCAGGCCTGCATCACGGCGTTCGCGCTCGAAAAGCCGTAGGCGATGTTCTCGCCCCAACCCGCCGTGGTCGCCGGGTAGCCGCAGGCCAGGAGGCGGTCACCGACGCTGCGCGCGACCGGCGGGGCCGGGTCCGGGTGCTGCATGTAGCGGTAGTACGCCATGTGGCGCGACTTCCAGACGGCCGCGTTGGCGAGCGGCGTCGTCACGGTCAGCTGCGGCAACCCGAGCGAGGCCCGGTGCTGATTGACGAGCTGGACGACCTGCGTCGCGAGATCCTGGCGGAGCGTGCCCCAGTCGGCACCCGGCGTGCAGTCGCCGACGGCGGCGCCGGCGACGGCGGGTGTTCCTGGGACGCGCGCCGGTGCGGCCGCGACGACCGCGACGACCGCGATCACTGCGACGAGCCCGGGCGCCCGCCTGAGAAGAGTCTTCACGTGGTAGTTCCCCCCTGTCGGGTTCCGTCCGGCGGCCGGACGGGTTGAAGCCCGGCAAGGTAGCCGCGATCGCGCTCGGGCGCAATCGCCGGATCAGGTGGAGCGGCGTCCCCTCAGTCGACGTTCGCGGCCGGGGTCGTGCAGAGCGCGAGCAGGGCGGGTACGAGGTCGGCCGGTGCGTCCAGCTTGTTGACGTACCCGATCGCGCCGGCCTCCCGTGCCTCCTCGAAGCGTCCCGGGTCCGCACCCGAGAGCATCAGCACGCACATCCTCGGTTTCGCCTCGCGCACGAGCCGCGTCGCCACGATCCCGTCGATGCGCGGCATGTCGATGTCCATCAGCACGACGTCGGCGTCCTGCCAGCACGCGAGCTGCACCGCTTCCTCGCCGTCCTTCGCGATCCCGATCACCTCGAGCTCGGGCCGGCTCTGCAGGAGCATCGCAATCAGCTCGGCATAGCGTTCGTCGTCGTCTGCGATGACGACGCGCAAGGGTTCGGATTCCGGCCACATCGGAGCCTCCAATGTAGACCAGAGTCAGCACAGCGAACAGTGGCCGAAAGACCAGGCTTTGCAGCGGCTTTGACTTTCGACGACGTGGGTGACACGCTGCTGTCCAGCGACGAAGGTGCGCGATGCGACGGGCTCGATGGATCGTTGCTGCGGCGCTCTTGGGTGGGGCTTTGACTTCCCTGACTGTGGCCGCGCTTGCCCTCGCAGCGGTGGACGCGAGCGACGCGACCGTCACCCTGCAGGTCGCCGCGCGCGGACCCGGCAGCGTCTCCGCGGTGCCGATCGGCGGGGCCGACCCGACTCCGTGCACAGTGCACGACGCCGAAGACGACTGCAGTGGACGTACGAGCGCGGGACGTCCGTCAGGCTGACGCGACGGTCGACTACCGTCGGCGCCGGCAAGTAGCTTCTCGCGGTTGGAGCGAGCCCGACTGCGGCACGAGCAACGCTGCACGTCAAGCTCGACGACGATCTAACCTCGGTCGTCGCCGTCTTCTCGCCGCTGATGCTCGCGGTAAAGTTCTCCGAGCCGGGCGGCGCGACCGTGTCCTTCAACGCCGGCGGGTCTGCCCTGTGCTCGACGCGCAGCCGGAGACGCGGACTTCTGCCGCGCGTTTGCGCCGCACACGCGCGTGACGCTCGACGCTGGCGGACGGAACGTCGGTCTTCACGCGCTGGAACGCGCAGCCCGACCCGAACTACCTGTGCGAGCCGCTGGCCTCGAGGACCTGCACGATCGCCGTCGAAGATCAGCCGACCTGGGCGGGCGCGAGGCTTGACGGCGACGCGGATTTCGGGCTCGCGCCGACGATCAACGTCGAGCTTCAAGCTGCGCAAGACCGGCAACGGCAGCGGCCGCGTGACTGCCTCGAAGCTGGACTGCGGCACGGTCTGCACTGCCAGCTTCGGCTTCGGCAAGGCGATCACGGTGACGGCGAATCCCGACGACGGCTCGCTCTTCGACGGCTGGAACGGCGTCTGCGCGCGGACGCAGCTGACCTGCACGTTCCCGGCGGGTCCGATCACGTCGATCCGGGCGGCGTTCACCCGGGATGCGACCGCCCCGATCGACGCCCGGGACGCCGGTGATCGGCAGCCGCACCCGCGCGAGCATCGCGATCTCCTGGGCGGGATCGACGGACAACGTCAAGCTCGCCGGCTACCGCGTCTATGTCAACGACGCTCCTGCAGGCGAGACGCAGGCGACGGCGTACACGCTGGAGGGGCTCAAGTGCGGCCGCACGTACTCCGTGGCGGTGGACGCCGTGGACGGGCTCGGGAACAGGTCGCAGCGGGCGAGCGTCACGACACAGACACGTCCCTGCGCGCTCGCCGCCCGCCTGGCCGGCGTCGGCGTCGGGCGCGCCGGCGGTGTCCGGACGGTCGTCGCCTCCGTGCGGGTGAACCGCGCCACGACGGCGCGCCTGCGACTGCTCCGCGGCGGGCGCCAGGTGCTGACGGCCCGTTTCAGCGTCGTGCCCGGCACGAACCGCTTGCGCCTGCGGGTGCCGCGGCGAGTCCCGCAGGGGCCGTACCGCCTCGCGACCAGCGTCGTCAACCCCGACGGCGGCACGCTCGCCCTGCCCGGGCGCGGCGTGCTGCTGCCGAGGCCATGACCACGCCTGCGGACGCTGCACCCGCGCCGGAGGAGCCCGCCGGCCCGCGCAAGCGGAATCCGATCGCGTACTTCCTGCAGAAGCGCAACCCGCTCGTCTACGTCGGCCAGGCGGCCGGTGTCGTTGCGCTGATCGCCAGCGTGGTCGGCCTGCTCTTCGTGTTCAAGCCCGGCTGGAAGCCGGAGCCCCCGCCGGACGTCGGCACGTTGAAGATCGTCGACTCCAGCGTCCGCCAGCCGGTCACGTTCGGCCGCTATCTCGAGCGAGTGCACCTGCCGCCGATGGGCATGACCAAGGCGTTCCGGCAGCGCCGCGGGCTGCTGATCGAGTTCGACTACGAGGCGGCAGGCTTCCGGGGCAAGCGGCTGCCGATCCAGTGGGAGCTCGTCGACGCGAAGACGAACGACCGGGTCGGCGTCGACGGCGACGAAGGCGGCAACGGCGCGGTCGCGATCACGCCCTCGACGAACATGGAGGCGGCGAAGTGGTTCGTCTGGGTGCCGGCGCCGAAGGCAGGCCGCCAGTACTACGTGACGGTCACGATCTACCAGCCCCGCAAGGGCGACGTGGACGTTCCGCTCGCCGACTTCGACACGGCCGAGTTCAGCGGTACGGCGACGTAGCGACGCCTACTTCGAGTTGATCAGTCGAGCTGAGCTGGCAGTTCGGCAGGTGCTGCTCGGCGAGCCGCAGGAGCAGGGTGTGGAGCTGTGCTCGTTCGTCGTCGCTCAGAGCGGCGAGGAATTCGTTCTCGAGCCGGCTGGAGAGGCTGCGAAGGCGTTCGAGCGTCTTCCGTCCGCTGGTCGTCATCTGGACGAGTTGGCGGCGGCGGTCGGTCGGGGTCGCGGCGGCGCTCGATGAGGCCGGCGTTCTCGAGCTCGTCGAGGAGCCCGACGAGCTGGCCCTTGTCGTAGCCGAGCGTGTCGGCGATCGCGCCCTGGCTCGCCAGTGAGCCTTCGTCGAGGACGGCGAGGATCGCGTGGTGGTACGGGTGCAGGCCCGCCTCGCTGTACGCGGTGAAGGAGCGCTCCTTGGCGGTCATCCCGAGCCGCTTGAGCAGGAAGAGGGCGGACGCCACGAGCTCCTCGGGGAAGCGCTGCGGAACCGGCTTTGTCTCGATCTCGGTCACGAAAGAAGTGTAGCGCCGATACCGTTGTTTGTGTATATTGTTGACATCATCAACGGTAGAGGAGATTAATTGATGAGGCTTGCTACGGATTCTGGAAGGCGCTGGGCTGCACTGGCTGTGATCGTGACGGCCCAGTTCATGGTGATTCTCGACGTCGCGGTGGTGAACGTCGCGCTGCCGTCGATCAAGACCGATCTCGGCTTCTCCGACGAGAGCCTGCAGTGGGTGGTGTCCGCGTACGCGATCTTCTTCGGCGGCGCGCTGCTGCTCGGGGGCCGGCTTGCCGATCTGCTCGGACGGCGCCGCCTCTTCGTCGGTGGGCTGCTGCTCTTCGCGGCGAGCTCCCTGCTCTGCGGTGTCGCCTGGTCGGAGGCATCGCTGATCGGGTTCCGCGCCGTCCAAGGGCTCGCGGGTGCGCTGCTCGTCCCCGCAGCGCTGTCATTGCTGATGACGACGTTCGCCGAAGGACGCGACCGCAACCTCGCGCTCGGCATCTACGGGGCTGCCTCCGGGAGTGGCGCCGCCGCAGGCGTCCTGCTCGGCGGTGTCCTGACGAGCTATCTGAGCTGGTCGTGGATCTTCTTCGTCAACGTCCCGGTCGGCATCGTGGCCGCCTTGCTCGCAGTGGTGCTGCTGGGCGAGAGCCGGCCCGAGCTCGGGCATCGCCACCTCGACGCCCGTGGCGCCGTCACGGCGACGGCTGGGCTGATGCTGCTGGTCTACGCGCTGTCGCGTGCCACCACCGAGGGCTGGGGCTCGGCCGCAGCGCTCCTGCCGCTCGTGGGCTCGGTCGCCTTGCTTTCGGCGTTCATCGCGCTCGAGGCACGGTCGCCGTGGCCGCTGCTGCCGCTGCGGCTGTTCCGCGGCCCGTCCCTCGCCGCCGCGAACGTCGCGATGGCGATCATCGGCGCCGTCGCGTTCTCCGAGTTCTTCCTGCTCTCGCTCTACCTGCAGGACATCCTCGGCTACAGCGCCATGCAGGGCGGCGTCGCGTTCGTCGCCTTCGCCGGGACGGTCGTCGTCGTCTCGAACCTGGCGCAGCTGATCGTCGCGCGCATCGGCGCCCGCACGACGCTCACGATCGGGCTTCTGACCTCGGCGGTCTCGGTTGCGCTTCTGATCCGGCTACCGGTGGACGGCCAGTACTTCTGGGATCTCTTCCCGGCCTTCGTCCTCGGCGGCGCCGGTATGGGGCTCTCCTTCGTCCCCGTGACGATCCTCGGTCTCGCGGGAGTCAGCCGCGTCGACGCCGGTGTCGCGTCCGGGCTGATCAACACGAGCCGCCAGATCGGCGGCGCGATCGGGATCGCCGCCTCGAGCGCGATCGCCGCGGCGGCAACCAGCCGTTACGGCGACGGCCCGGTGACGAGCCTCGCCGCGCTCGACCGCGGCTACCAGACGGCCCTCGCCGCTCTGACCGGGCTGCTCCTGCTCGGTGCCGCAGTGGCGGCCATCTTCATCCGCCCGGCCACCGTCGCTGACGAGCAGACGGCCGCGCTGCCCGAGCCGACGTTGCTCGACGAGGCGGCCTGAGATGTCCAGCCTCGCAGCAACAGATCCCATGAGCGTCCGTCGGAAGCGTCAACGCCGCGTCGCCGAGCTCCTGGACGAGATCGCCGCGCGCCGGCACCGGCTCTACGTGCTCAAGGCGTACGGAGTGCGCCCGGCCGGCCTCCGGGCACCGAAGGCCGAGTTCGCAGCAGTCCGAAACGAGCTCGCCGAGGTCGTCGACACGGCACCGGCCTCGCCGTAGCTCAGGGCGCCGTCGCCGGTCCTGTTCCGTTGCGGAGGAGGCTCCCGCGTCCCGTCGGCCACGGCAGGAGGTTCGTGCCCGAGCCCGGGACATGGAACACGTCGAGGCCGTGGTCGAACGTCGAGAGCACGATCTCGAGCGTGCCGTCGCCGTCCAGGTCGCCGATCGACGGCGCCGCGGGAACGCCGATCCCGTTCCCGTCTTTCCCCTGGCGCGGGAGTCGGATGTCGTGCAAGCGCTTTCCCGCCGCCGAGAGCACGACCAGCCGGCCGGAGCCCGGGGCCAGCGCGTAGGTGCCGAAGACGAGCTCGGGCTTGCCGTCCCGGTTGAGGTCGGCGGCCACGACCTCGGAGGCAAACGTCTTCGGCGCGCCCCGGGCGTAGTCGAAGCGCCAGAGCCGCTTGCCCGTCGGGCTGACGGCATAGACGAAGCCGTCGGGCACCGACGCGACGATCTCCGGTCGCCGATCGCCGGAGATGTCGACGAGCGTGGGAGCCGGGATCCCGGACGGGGGATACCAGTCCCCGGAAGGACGTACGGCCGGCTTGCCCGACCGCGGCAACGTTGTGAAGCCTGGGTGGCGGCGCGCGGATCTGGAGCCGTCGCCGTAGGCGCCGTCGAGCACCATGAACGCATACGCCTGGGTCTCGTAGGGCTCCTTCTGTTCCGCGTTCGGCAGGCCGATCACCTCGTTCCGGCCGTCGCCGTCGAGGTCGCCGATCGACGGCGGCGAGTCCGTCCACTGCAGCCACATCGTCTTCCGAACGTCGGGCCAGGGGCCTGCATGTTCGTGGTAGTGGCGCGCTTCCACCGCCGGATCGAGCCAGCGGATGAACTGGCCCCAGCCCAGCCGCCGTCCTGCGTGTTGGCTTTCACGGTTGCGGAACCACGGCGAGGCGAGCACGGAGGTGCCGTCGTGGTTGAAGACGTTGATCTGGTGGTTGTCGAAGGTGACGACGATCTCGAGCTGCGCATCGTCGTCGAGGTTGCCGATGCCGACGTTCTCGCCGTAGGCGCCGTAGCCGCGGTTGCCGGCGCCGTTGAAGTCGGCGTCGTTGCCCGCGCCGCGCAGCCGGTTGTACCGCGGCCACGCCGTGGCCGGCGCGCCCTTCGGCCGGTAGAGCGAGCCCCGCGCGCCGAAGACGAACACCTGCGCGCCGGTCGGCGAGGTGTTCGTCGTCGTCACGACGACCTCGGTCCGGCCGTCTCCGTCGAGATCGGCCGCCGCGAGCCCCCGCGCCTCGGGGCACTGGCCGCCGCTGCACGTCGAGGCGGGCCAGCCCGGTTCGAGCTGGAGGCGGCCGCCGCGAAGCTCGTACGCAGCCACGGTGCCCTCGTTGCCGCCGACGACGATCTCCATCCGCCCGTCGCCGTCGAGATCCGCGACTGCGCCGGGTGCGTAGACCCGCCCTTTCGTCGCGGTGCCCTTGCCGAGCTGGCGCCCCTTCGCGTCGAAGACGAACGTCGAGTAGAAGGGCGCAACGAGCTCGAGCCGGCGGTCGCCGTTCAGGTCGACGAGCCCGGGTGAGGAGAACCAGCCCGTCTCGCCGGTGCTGATGTTGCGCACGAAGCGTGGAGCAGCGACGGGTGCGGGCGCCGCTGCCGAGCGGACGCCGGTGCTACCCGCTGTAGCTGCGCCACCGCCGCTCAACGGCGCAACGGCGAGGACCAGGAACGCGACGACGGCCGCCACGCGGAGCATCGGCGCACCCTAGCGACCCAACCGGTCGCGGCCGGCGTAGCTCAGCGCCTCGGCCTACCTGATGCACGCCTCGACCGCACCCTCGTCTTGGGTCTCCGGTACGGCCTCCCACGCCAGCACGACGTTCCCGAGCTGGGTCCGGTCGCCGCGGGCGACCCCATAGTCGCTCGGCGAGAGTGCTCGCCGCGTCCGCATCCGCCGCGAAGAGGACGGTTACGACACTGCTCGGCAGGCGCAGCCGCACCGCGTCCGCCGCGCCCTCGGCCACGCCGCCGTGCACCGGAGTCGTCTTGGCGAGCCGCGCGAGGCAGGGCTCGACGGCGGCAAGCGTGGAACCCTCCGCGTCGTTTCCGCCACCGCCGCAGCCGCCTGCGATCAAAAGGATCAGGGCGGCGACAGTCTCCCGTCTCACGTGCATCCGTCCCTCCGGAGGCAGTGACTACAACCGATCGAGCAGCTCAGCCTTCTTTGCTTCGAACTCCTCGTCCGTGATCAGCTTCTGGTCGCGCAGCTCGTCGAGCTTCTTGATCTGTTCGGGGATGTCGGGTTCGGTCGCCCCGGTCGGGGCGCCGGCGGTGCGCGCTGATGGATTGCTCGACAGCCGCGCGAATCATGTTGAACCCCTTGGCCTGCCCCCAGCGAAAGGTCACCGCGTTCTCGTCCCGCATCGCGCTCTGCACGCCGCCTCGGAACTCGGGGCTTCCGGGGACGGTGAACCTGATGAAGCCGTTCGTGAACATGCGAGCCTGTTGCACCTCCACCGCGGTGATCGATGCGAGTGGGATTCGCCGGTCCCCGACGCCCTTCCGGTCGATCGTCAACCAGTCACCGTCGATCGCGACCACGCCGTTGGTCCCCTTTGCGTACAGCTCGGCCACGCCGTCACTCTACTCCCGCATCGGGGTACGTCAGTCCACCACTGTTGTAGACGGCGGGGGTGGGATTTGAACCCACGGGACGCTTGCACGCCCAACGGTTTTCAAGACCGCCCCGTTCGACCGCTCCGGCACCCCGCCGAGGGATCGAGTGTAGAGGCGTGTAGCGTCCGTCCTCGTGGGTCTCGTCGTCCAGAAGTTCGGCGGCACGTCCGTCGAGGGGCCTGAGCGGCTGAAGGCGGTCGCGCGTCGGCTCGTCGCCGCCCGCGAGGCCGGCAACGACGTCGTCGGCGTGCTCTCGGCGATGGGAGGCTCGACCGACGAGCTCGTCGACCTGGCCCACGAGATCTCGCCCGCGCCGGACCCGCGGGAGCTCGACATGCTGCTGTCGGTCGGCGAGCGGATCTCGTGCGCGCTCGCAGCGATGGCGATCCACGACCTCGGCCACACGGCGATCTCGCTGACCGGCTCGCAGGCCGGTGTCGTCACGGACACCGAGCACACGCGCGCGAAGGTGCTCGAGATCCGGCCGGGGCGCATCCGCAGCGCGCTCGAGCAGGACGCGATCGTGCTCGTCGCCGGCTTCCAGGGCGTCTCGACCGCGCACGAGGTGACGACGCTCGGGCGGGGAGGGTCCGACGCGACCGCCGTCGCGCTCGCGGCCGCGCTCGGGGCGGACACCTGCGAGATCTACACCGACGTCGAAGGCGTCTTCACGGCGGATCCTCGGGTCGTGCCGCAGGCGCGCAAGCTCGACGCCCTCTCGTACGAGGAGATGCTCGAGCTGTCCGCATCGGGCGCGAAGGTGCTGATGCTGCGCTCGATCGAGTTCGCCCGCAACCACGGAGTCCGCATCCACGTGCGCTCCTCGTTCTCGGAGAGCGAGGGCACCTGGGTCGTCAGTCAGGAGGAGTTGATGGAGCAGCCGATCATCTCGGGCATCGCGCACGACACCTCGGAGGCGGAGGTGACGATTCTCGGCGTCCCCGACCGGCCGGGGATCGCGGCCCGCGTCTTCCGCACTCTCGCCGACGTGGGCGTGAACGTCGACATGATCGTCCAGAACGTCTCGGCCGAAGGGCACACGGACATCTCGTTCACGCTGCCCAAGTCCGAGATGGGGCGGGCCGAGGAGGTGCTCCGGCCGCTGGCGGACGAGATCGGCGCGCGCGGGCTCGCGCACGACCCGGAGATCGCCAAGATCTCGCTCGTCGGCGCCGGCATGCGCACGCATCCGGGTGTGGCGGCGGACATGTTCGACGCCCTCGCCGAGGCTGGGATCAACATCGGCATCATCTCGACCTCGGCCGTCCGGATCTCGTGCGTCGTCCCCGCCGGCGAGGCGGAGCGCGCGGTGCAGGCCGTGCACGAGCGCTTCAAGCTGCACGAACCGGTGGTGTCGGCGGAGGCCTAGCGCGTGACGCGCTCGGGGGCGCCGAACTCGAGCAGCGCGTCCGGCACGTCGCCCTGGAAGTTCTCCAGGATCGCGAGCAGCGCCCGGTCGGTGACCATCGTCCCGTTCAGCGTGTGCAGCGGCTCGATCCCGCTCTCACCGCGGGCGCGGATCCCGAGCCGGCGAGACTGGAAGTCGGTCGTGTTCGAGCACGACGTGATCTCGCGGTAGCGCTCCTGCGACGGGAACCAGGCCTCGATGTCGTACTTCTTCGCGGCCGGGGCGCCGAGGTCGCCGGCGGCGACGTTGACGACGCGGTACGGCAGGCCGAGCTTCTGCACGAACGCCTCCTCGAGCGCCAGCATCCGCTCGTGCTCGGCCCATGACTCGTCCGACCGTCGTGTAGACGAACATCTCCACCTTGTTGAACTGGTGGACGCGGAACATCCCGCGCGTGTCCTTGCCGGCGGCGCCCGCCTCGCGGCGGAAGTTGGTCGAGAAGCCCGCGTAGCGGAGCGGCAGCTCCTCGGCCGGGATGATCTCGCCCATGTGCAGGCCGGCGAGCGCGACCTCCGAGGTGCCCGTCAGATAGAGGTCGTCGTCGGCGAGCGCATAGATGTTCGAGCGCTCGGTCGGGAAGAAGCCGGTGCCGGTCATCGCCTCCTCGCGCACGAGCACGGGCGGGATCACGGGCGTGAAGCCGTTCTCCGCCAGATGCTGGAGGGCCGCGCGGTAGAGCGCGAACGCGAGCAGCGCGGTGTCGCCGATCAGGTAGCCGAAGCGCGAGCCCGAGAGGCGCGCGGCGCGCTCGATGTCGAAGCGGCCGACCTCGGTGTGCTCCCGCGCCTCCGCGAGCTGCGGCGGCTCGCCCGAGCGCGAGATCTCGACCGCGTCCTCCTCCTCGCTGCCGTCCGGAGCGGACTCGTGCGGCGGGTTGGGCACCTGGGTGAGCAGCTCGTCGCGCGCCGTCTCGGCCGCGGCGTATTCCTCCTCGGCGGCGCGCAGTTGCTCCTTCACCTGCTGCAGCTCGGCGAGCTGCTCCGGCGAGGGCTTGCCCTTCAGCTTCGTCTTCCCGCGCAGCTCGTCGATCTTCGGCACGAGCGCGCGCCAGCGCTCGTCCGCCTCCAGCAGGGCGTCGAACGTGTCGCCGGCGCCCTTCCGCGCCAGTGCAGCGCGGTAGGCGTCCGGGTCGTTGCGGGCGGCCTTGAGGTCGATCATGGCGTCAAGTCTAGGAGCGCCTCGATCACCTGGGCGACGCCCTCTTCCTCGGCGGACGGGCAGACCCAGTCGGCGCGGGCCTTCAATCCGTCGTTCGCGTTCTCGACCGCGACGCCGAAGCCGGCCCAGTCGAGCAGCTCGAGATCGTTCTCGCCGTCGCCGAACGCGACCGTCTGCTCTGCGGTGAAGCCGACATGCTCGGCCACGAAGGCGAGCCCGCTTCCCTTCGAGATCGCGGGGCTGGCCAGCTCGAGGAAGTACGGCAGCGACTTGGCGATGTAGAGACGGCCGCCGAACTGCTCCTCGAGCCGAGGTCTGAGCGCATCGAGGCGGTCGGGATCGTCGACGACGACGAGCTTCGTGGGCGGCCGCTCGATCCAGCCGAGCAGGTCGCCGACCTCGTGCAGCGGGATGCTCTGGAAGTCGGCATAGGAGCGGGCGTGCTCGGTGATCGCGGCGACGTAGAGGTCGTCGTCGACGTAGCAGTTGAGCGCGAAGCCCTCGGCCTCGACGGCCGCGATCGCTTCGCGCGCGAGCTCGAGCGGGATGGGCTCGTGCAGGAGCCATTCGCCCGTGCCGGGGTCGACGACGGCGGCGCCCTGGTAGCAGACGAGCGGCGCGTCGATCCCGGCCGCATCGGCATAGGGGCGCACCGAGCGGTACATGCGGCCGGTCGCGATGACGACGTGGATCCCGGCGGCGCGGGCGGCTCGGAGCGCCGCGGTCGTCCGCGGCCGCAGCACGCCGTCCTGCCACGTCAGCGTCCGGTCGAGGTCGCACGCGATCGCGGCGACGTCGCGCGGGAAGCCGTCAGGGAGCGTCAGCGCGTCGACTCGGAGACGTACGCGGCGACGTCGGCGATTTCCTGCTCGCTCAGGCTGTCCGCGAACGAGGGCATCGCGCCCTGGCCGTTGGTGACGCGCTGGGTCACGAGCGAGGCATCCGGCTGGGCCTGGTCCAGATTGGGGCCGACGGTGCCCGACGAGCCGGCCGCTTCGAGCGTGTGGCAGCCGCCGCAGCCCGCAGAGGCGAAGACCTTGGCGCCGTTCGAGGCGTCTCCTTGGAGAGTCGACGTCGGCTGCTCGGCGGTCGTCGCCTCGGGCAGCGTCCCGACGATCGTCTCGGGCGTGGGGCTGACCTCTTCGCCGCCGCCGCACCCCGCGAGGCCGGCCGAGAAGGCGAAGATCGTGAGCAGAACGGCCGCGCGACGCATCGCTTCAGAGCTTAACCAGCCGTGCTCGGGTGTGTAGCGGGCAAGCGCGATCGCGATCGCGGCGCCCATCCCGAGCACGTCGCCGGGGGTGTCGTTGACGACGAGCGAGACCGCGATCCCGACGAGGAAGGCGTCGAGCACGGGGCTCCGGCGTGCCCGCAGGGCCACGGCGACCAGGATCGCGAGCGAGCCGAGCACGACGACCGTGGCGCCGACGCCCGCCGCGGTGCGGCGGACGGAGATCTCGATCCGGTCGGCGATGTCGCGGGCGAGCGCGACCGGGCCGTCGCCGACGGCGTCGGTGACATGGCTCGAGCCTCCGGTCGCCGCATCGAGGCCGAGCAGCACGAGCGCCAGGGCGATCGCGCCCGCCGCGACGAGCCCGGCGAGCCGCCAGGTCAGCCGCTCGCCGCGCAAACGCAGCCAGAGGACGAGATAGGCGACTGCGAGGACGACGATGCCGCCGCCGTCGGCGCCGAAGCGGTTGCCGCCGATCGTGACGAAGGCGAGCGCCGCGACGAGAATCCCAGCGCGCCGCCCGAGCAGCGCGGCACCGAGAAGCGCCGGCGCGAGCAGCATCGTCTCGAGCAGGTTGTTGATCCCGTAGAAGCGCCCCGACTGCGAGGGGCCGAACGGCGACAGCGCCACCGTCTCCGCGTCGATCCCCATCGAGACGAGGTAGGCGAGCAGGATCGCCGCGCAGGCCCAGCCGAGCGGCAGCAGCAGCACAGCGAGGCCGGCGGCGACGGCCAGCAGCGGGCTCAGCCAGAGATTTGCGGCCAGCGCGACGAGAAGCGCACGCAGCGCGTACCTCGGCCGCACGAGCGCCAGTGCGATCAGAAGCGCGGCGAGCGCGATCGTCAGGGGCAGCCGCCAGTCCGAGTTGCGCTCGATCTTCCGGTCGAGCTGCTCGAGCGTCTGCGCCGGATCGTCGTCCGGCACGACGCGGAGTCGGCCGGTCGCGACGTCGGTGACGGAGACGAGGCCGTCGATCCGGGTCGAGTCCGACGTCAGCAGCCCGCGCTTCCCGAGCAGTGCGATCGGGTAGCGGACGTCGTTGTCGGTGCGGCCGGGGGGCGGCAGCGAGACGAGGATCTCGGGCTCGCCCGGCGCTCCGAGCTCGATTCGGTTCTCGCCCGGGGCGATGCCGCCGAGCAGCCCGTGCTCGAGCTTGCCCCGCAGGAGCGCGGCCAGCGCTGCCTCCCGCGTCACCGTCGGCCCTGCACCCGGCACGAGCAGGCCCACCGCCGCCCGGTCGGCGTACTCGGCCGGGTCGAACGGCGCCACGACGCGGACGCCGGCCTGCGCCGGCGCGGCCACGAGCAGGGCCAGGAAGACGAGGGCCAGGCGCATCGGGCGATTCTCGCCGTTTGCGAGGATCGCCGGATGACGGTCACCGACGCACTGCCGGTCTACCACCACCGCGAGCACCACTCGATCTGGATCGACGCCCCGCCGGACGTCGCGCTCGCGGCGGCGAGGGAGACGCGACCCGAGGACGTTCCGCTGGTGTCGATGCTCTTCCGCCTCCGTGGGCTGCGGTCGGGTCGCGACACGCCGATCTGGACGTCGATGCAGAACCGCGGCTTCCGGCTCCACGATCCGGAGACGCTGACGCTGATCGGACGGCCCTGGACGCGGGGCGGCAGCCTTCGCGCCGGTGACGACTTTCTCGGCTTCAGCGAGCCGGGCTACGCGAAGATGGCGATGGATCTCCGCGCGCTCCCGGACGGCGAAGGTGCACGGCTGGAGACGGAGACGCGCGTCTTCCTCACCGACGCCGCGGCGCGGCGCCGCTTCGGCGCCTACTGGCTCGTGGTCAGGCCCTTCAGCGGCCTGATTCGACGCCGCTGGCTCCACGCCGCGAAGCAGCGCGCCGAGCGCTGACCCGCATCCTTTCCGGCGCTCCGGCCGTTGTGCTGACGATGGCCACGAGTCGAGCCAGCTCCGCTCGAGCCGCCGTAGATCTCACGTTCGAAGAGCTCTATCGGGGGCATCGCGCCGATGTCTATCGGGCGGCCCTGCGCGAGCTCGGCAACGCGCACGACGCGGAGGACGTGACGCAGGCCGCGTTCGTCGACGCCTACCGCGCGGTGCTACGTGGCACCAGGCCCCAGTCGCCCCGAGCCTGGCTGCTCGCGATCTCGGAGAACGTGCGTCGACGCCGCTTCCGCACCGCTCAGCGCCGGCCGCGCGAGGACCTCGTCGAGGACGCCGACTTCCCGCTCACCGCCGATCTCCCGCACGAGCAGTCCCGTGCGCTCTCCGAGGCTCTCGCGGCTCTGCCGCCGGAGCACCGACGCGCTTTCGTGCTCCGCGAGGTCGTCGGGCTCACCTACGTCGAGATCGCCGCGGAGCTCGACTCGACGGTCGCCTCGGTTCAGATGCTGCTCTTCCGGGCGCGCCGCTCGCTGCGCGACCAGCTCGATCCGCCGACCGTGTCGCGTCGGCCGATCTTCCTGCCGCCGCTGCCCGGCTGGCTCGTCGGGCTGTGGTCGCGGATCGAGGTCGCGACGCTGACGCCGCGTGCCGCCGGCGCGCTCGGGGCCGCCGTGCTCACGATCGCCGGCGCGAGCTGTCGCCGTGCCGGTGCCGCAGGCGGCTCGGGCGGGACGCGGTCGCAGCGAGGGTCGCAGCCGACGCCGAGCATACGGCCGCTCCTGCCGCGGCGAAGCCGAAAGCCGGTGCGCCGAAGACGTCGCGCATCCGAGTCCGTGCCGTCGGGGCGACAGCGACGCGTCCGGCGCAGCGGCCGCGTCCGGCCGCAACGCCTGCGCCCGCTGCGGCGCCCGATCCTGCACCTGCGCCGTCCAAGCCGACCGTTGTGGCGACCGCCGCGACGCCGTACGCCGCGCCGAGCGCGGGCACGCCGCGCGCCGTGCCGACGCTCGAGCCGACGCGGGTGGCGGCAACGGTCGTGGACAAGGTGCTCGAGGTGCCGGCGGCGCTGCCGCTGCCGCAGGTTCAGCTGCCTGCCGTTGTGCTGCCTCCGGTCGCTCTGCCTCCGCTCCCGGTGTCACTGCAGCCCGTCCCGGACGTGGTCGAGGCCGCGACCGGCGCGGCGGGCGCCGCTGGGGCGAGCGCTCCGCCGTTGCCGGTTCCTGCGGTCCCTCTTCCGACGCTGCCGCACGCGCCCTAGGAAGAGGCTCCAGGCGCGTGCGGCTCTCTCGAGCGCGCGCACCCACTCAGAGAAGAGGCTTCGCGGGCCGCGATCCTTTCTCGCGGTGTTACGGTCTCGCGGTGCTGATCGAGCGGAGCATGCATCCCGACTGGCTCTCGAACGCGTACCTGCTCGCGGACGAGCCCGGCGGGACGGCGGTGTTCATCGACAGCGGCGCGCCGCTCGAGCCGCTGCACGAGATCGTCGAGCGCGAGCGCCTGAACGTGACGCACCTGCTGACGACGCACTCGCACCCCGACCACATCGCCGGGGACGCCGAGCTCGTCGAGCGCTACGGCGTCGAGATCGTCAAAGGCCCGCTCGAGACGGGCGGTCTCACGATCGAGGCCCTGGAGACGCCGGGCCACGCGTCCGATCACCTCGCCTTCGTCGCGAACGAGACCGTCGCCTTCACGGCCGACATCCTCTTCAAGGACGCGGTGGGCGGCGGGCCGGACGCGGCGCCGATTCGGGCGTCCGTGATGGACACGCTGATGACGCTGCCCCACGAGGTGCGCGTCCTGCCCGGCCATACGGACGAGACGACGATCGGGCGCGAGTGGGAGGAGAACCCGTTCGTCCGCTACTGGCGCGGCGACGCGGCGTCGATCGACGAGGCGGTTCGCGTCGGCGGCGAGGACGCGACGCTCGTCGTCTGGTCGCCCGACTACGACGGCAAGGGCAAGGCGATGGTGCGCTTCGGCGACGGCCGCGAGGCGATCATCGGCGGCTCACGGGTGGAGCGATGAGCTTCATCGCCGACGAGAAGGTCGAGGCGTACGCCGACGGACACACGACGCCGCCCGACCCGCTGCTGGCCGAGCTGGCGGCGGAGACGAAGGCGACGATGGCGATGCCGCAGATGCTGACGGGGACGATCGAAGGCCGCTTCCTCGAGCTCCTCGTCGCCGGCACCGGGGCGAAGCGGGTGCTCGAGATCGGCACCTTCACCGGCTACTCGGCGCTCTCGATGGCGGCGGCGATGCCGGCGGACGGGCGCATCGACACGCTCGACATCGAGCCGAAGCACGCCGAGGTCGCCCAGCGCTACTTCGACCGCAGCCCCGACGGCGGCAAGATCACGCTGCATCTCGGCCCGGCGCTGGAGACGATCGAAACGCTCGAGGGCGAGTTCGACTTCGTCTTCATCGACGCGGACAAGGAGAACTACGACGCGTATTTCGAGGCCGTGCTGCCGCGGCTGTCGGAGGGCGGCCTGATCGCGATCGACAACACGCTCTGGAGCGGGAAGGTGCTCGACCCGCCCGACGAGACGACCAGGCTGATCGCGGCGCTGAACGACAAGCTTGCGAGCCGACGACCGCGTCGGCGGTCGTCCAGCTGACGGTGCGCGACGGCGTCACGCTCGTCCGCCGCCGCTAACCGGGACACGTCCGAAAGGGACAGTAGGTTGAGCGGCCCATGCGCCTGCTCGTCGCCCGCTGCGAGGTCACCTACACCGGCCGCCTCGATGCCTTCCTCCCGGAGGCGGTGCGCCTGCTGATGATCAAGTCCGACGGCTCCGTGCTCGTCCACGCCGACAGCGGCGGCTACCGGCCGAGCAACTGGATGACGCCGCCGACGGTGATCGAGGAGTCGGACGAGCTGATCGTCGTCCGCAAGCGCGCCGGCAAGACCGAGGACCGGCTCGAGATCCGGATCGTCGAGGTGCTCTCGGACCAGGACCACGAGATGGACGAGATCGCCGGGCTCGAGAAGGACGGGGTCGAGAAGCACCTGCAGGAGGCGCTCGCCGCCGCGCCCGAATGGCTCGAGGCCGAGCTCCGGCTCGACCGGCGCGAGTGGATGACCGAGATCGGCCCCGTCGACCTGATGTGCCGCGACTGCGACGACGGCTGGGTCGCGGTCGAGATCAAGCGGGTCGGGACGATCGAGGCGGTCGAGCAGCTGACGCGCTACCTCGGCTTCATCCGCGCCGATCCGGCCAAGGCGGGCTGCCGCGGCATCCTCGCGGCGCAGTCGTTCAAGCCGCAGGCGGTGACGCTCGCCGAGTCGCGCGGGCTCGCCTGCGTCGAGGTCGATCTGGCGGTCCTGCGCGGCGAGCGCGAGCCCGAGCTGACCCTCTTCGGCTAGTCCTCGGGCTCGCCGTCGTCGTAATCGAGGATCTCGATCCGGCCGATCACGCCGAGCCCGCGCCAGGCGATCTTGTTCGAGCGCGGATAGAAGGCCATGTCGTTCGGCTTGCGGGTGCCGTAGATCAGCATCGTCAGGCCGTCCTCGCCCGCCCGGAACCAGTGGCTGACGCGCGTGCCGGGCGGCCGCGCGATCACGTGGCCGGGACGAATCGGGATCTCCTCCTTCTCGGTTCCCGTCCCCGCAGCGAACGACGGCGACGGCCAGAGGTGAAGAGTTCCCTCGCCCTCGAGGATGACGAAGATCTCCTCCTCCTCGGAGTGGCAGTGCGGCACCGAGCCGCGTCCGCCCGGATCGAGCCGCTCCCAGTGGAAGCCCGCCTGATCGGAGCGCTCCTTCGTCGCCAGCGGCGCCGTCGTCGCGGCTCCCCAGCGCTCGAGCTCGACCTCGTCGATGTTGAGGATGTTCGGCGGCCGCTCGGCCGGGCTCGCCGTACGCGAGCGGCGGCCCTTCCGCCTCGCGGTCCCAGGGGTCGTCGGTCCGGCCCTCCATCCACGGCCAACCGAGCCGGACGGCGCCCGACCGCGGCAGCCAGCCGAAATCCGTCGGATGCCGTGTGCCGAAGACGAGGTAGTCGAGGCCGTCGGGACCGGCGATGAAGGTGTGCTCGAGCTCGTTGGCGCGGTGGATGACGCAGTCGCCCGGGCGTACCTCGTGCACCTGCTCGTCCTGCCACGCGAGCCCGGAGCCCGCGAGCACGAAGTAGACCTCCTCGGAGGCGCCGTGCGAGTGGGGTGGTGTCGGCAGCTTGCCCGGGCTGCGACACGGACCCGGTTCAGGCCGACGTCCTTCGTGCCGGCGGCGTCGCCGAGCCGCTGCCAGGTCGCGTCCATCTCGCCCTTCGCGCGCCGGAATCCCTCGACGTCGTCCCAGTGAGCCAGCCCCATGGCGGAAATCTAGGGGACGACGGCCGCCTTCAGATAGTCGGCCGGTGGATCGGCGAGCAGCGCGGCCACGTCCTCGAGCCGGACGTGATGCGTGATCAGCCGCTGCCAGGGATAAGCGCCGCTCGCGAGGAAGGCGAGCGCTGCGCGGACGTGGCGGGGAGCGTGATGGAAGGCGCCCCGCAGCGTCAGCTCCTCGTAGTGGAGCCGGTACGTGTCGACGCGGAGCTCGGTGCCGGTCTCCCGGCCGCCGAAGTAGACGACCGTGCCGCCCGGTCGAACGAGCTCGAGCGCCCGCTGCCACGCCTCGTCCGTTCCGGCCGCCTCGATCACGACGTCGGCACCCTCGCCGTCGCCGGTCCCGCCGCCGAACTCCGGGACGAGCACGCGCCGCTCGGCTCGCCCGCCGACGACCTCGGGACGGCCGCCTGCGTCGGCGACGCAGGCGCTCAGCATCAGCCCGATCGGGCCGGCGCCGAGGATCGCGACCCGGTCGCCGGCCGCGACGCCCGCACGCTCGACGCCCCGCAGGCAGCACGCGAGCGGCTCGACCATGGCCGCGACCTCGGGCGCGAGCCCCGGCGGCACGGGCAGAAGGTTGACCGCGGCGATCTCGGCCGGAACGACGAGCAGCTCCGCGTACGCGCCGTTCAGGAGCTCGATCGGCCCGCCGCGGTCGTCGGTCGCCGCCGAGTTGGCGGCGACGACGCGCTTCCCGGTGGCGACGTCGATCCCGCAGAACTCGTGCCCGAACGGGCTCGGCAGCTCGCGGAGGAGGACCGGGTGGCCGCGCCGGAAGGTCTTGAGGTCGGTGCCGTCCGTGAGGGCGACCTCGACCTGGACGAGCACGTCGCCGGGTCCCGGCTCCGGGTTCGGCACGTCCTCCAGCCGCAGGTCGCCCGGGCCGTGGAAGCGGAGCGCCCTCACGGCGTGAAGACGACCTTGAGTGCGCCGCCGGAGCGGTAGAGCGCGAGCCCCTCCTCGAAGCGGTCGAGCGGGAGCACCGTCGGCTCGGGCAGGTCGAGCTCGGGCAGCAGCTCGAGCGCCGCCTGCATGTGCCGCGGCGTCGCCGAGCGGGAGCCGGTCAGCGTCAGCTCGTTCCGGTAGACGAGGTCGAGGTCGACCGGTGCGGCGGGGGAGAAGACGAGGACCGTGCCGCCGGGCGCGACCGCATCGAGCGGCGCCGCCGGGGCGCAGAGCACCGCGGCGTCGACCGGCCCATCGGGCGCGCGCCCTGCGCGCTCGGCACGCGCATCGATGGCGTAGACGTCGTCGCCACGCGTCCGCAGCACCGCAGCGAAGAGCCGGCCGACAAATCCCTGCCCGACGACGAGCACACGCCCGCCGGGCACGCGCTCCGCTCCGCGGAGCACGCAGGCGAGCGGCTCGAGGTAGGTGCCGACCGCGTCGTCGATCGCGTCCGGCAGCTCGATTCCGTCGGCTGCCTCGACCTCGTCGGCGAAGCCGCCGGGGACGATCGTCGGTGCGGCGAAGCGCTCGCAGGTGGACTCGTGGCCGGCGAGGCAGCGCTCGCACTCGCCGCACGGCAGGTGGTGGATCAGCGCGACGCGTGCACCGTCCGCACGCCGCGCGACGACCTCGTGCCCGAGCACCGTCCCGGCGGGGGCGACGCCGATCTTCTCGACGTCGGAGCCGCAGAGCCCGCACGCGAGCACGCGCATCGGGTCGGCCGGCGCATCCGCGTCCGCGAGGCGGGGCTGTCCGTCTGCGTCGAGCACGACCGCGCGCACGTCCGCATCGTATGGATAGCCTCGCCGTCCGATGAAGCGTCGCCTTCCAGACGTTCTCCACGTTCGCGATTACACGCTCTCGATCGGCTCGAGCGTCTCGTACGGGTTCGGCCGCGAGATGGTCTTCGTGGCCGTCGGCTGGCAGGTCTACGACATCTCCGGGAACCCGCTCTACCTCGGCCTCGTCGGCCTGGCCGAGTTCCTGCCGCTGCTCCTCTTCGCACTCCCTGCCGGGGCGCTGGCCGACCGGCTGCCGCGAAAGCTGATCTACATGGGCTCGCTCGCCGTCGATGCGGTGATCACGATCCTCCTGCTCGTCGTCAGCATCAACGGCGCGAACCAGCTCTGGCCGTTCCTCGCCCTCTCGTTCGCGAGCGGATGCTCGGCCGCCGTCGGCAACCCCGCGATCCGGTCGATGACGCCGACGCTCGTCCCGTTCGAGTTGCTGCCCAACGCGATCGCGCTGCGCTCGACGGCCTCCCAGGCAGTTGTGGTCGTCGGTCCGGCCATCGGCGGGTTGCTCTTCGCGCTCGGGCCGGAGCTCGTCTACGCCACCTCGGCCGTGCTGATGCTGATCGCGGTCGGCTTCGTCGTGCCGATGAAGCTGCGGGCGATCGAGGCCGCACCGTTCGACATCGGGAGCGGCTCGCGTCTCGAGTCGCTGCTGGCCGGGCTCCGCTTCGTCCGGCGGACGCCGGTGCTGCTGGGCGCGATCTCGCTCGACCTCGTCGCGGTGCTGTTCGGCGGCGCAGTCGCGCTGCTGCCCGTCTTCGCGCGCGACGTCCTCGACGTCGGCCCCGTCGGGCTCGGCGTGCTGCGGAGCGCGCCGGCGGTGGGAGCGATGCTCGCCGGGATCATGCTCACGCGCCGGCCGCTGCAGGGGATGGCGGGGCGGAAGCTCCTGATCGTGGTCGCCGTCTTCGGCGCGAGCATGGTCGTCTTCGGGCTCTCGAGCTCGTTCCCGCTCTCGATGGCCGCGCTCGCAGTGAGCGGCTTCGCGGACATGATCAGCATGAACATCCGCTCGATGATCACCGCGCTCGCGACCCCGGACGCGCTCCGCGGCAGGGTGAACGCGGTCGAGATGGTGTTCATCAGCGCGTCGAACGAGCTCGGCGCCTTCGAGTCGGGCGTGGCGGCAGCGCTGATCGGCGCGGTGCCGGCGGTCGTGATCGGGGGCTCGCTGACGATCGTCTGCGCCCTCGTCTGGCCGAGGCTCTTTCCGAAGATGGCGAAGATCGACCGGCTCGAGTCGCTGCAGCCGGTCGCGCCTTGACCGTTTCTTGATCCCGACTGTGTGACAATCGCCTCAACTCGAGCGGAGGGTTGTTCACGCTGCGCAGGCTCTCGACGGCACACCTCCTTGTCCTCGCCGCGTTCGTCGCCGCCGGCGTCGCCGCGCTGCCGGCGCTGGCCGTTCGCGCCGCCTCCGATCCGGACCCGACGCGCTTCCCCGGCGGCCCGTACTTCGTGATCGGGTGCGGCGTCAGCCGGATGTCGAACGACGATCCGATCGTGCTTGCCGGCAAGCCGGGCGCGTCGCACCACCACACGTTCATCGGCAACCGGGCCGTCAACGCGGAGTCCACCGCCGCCTCGCTCGTCGGCGGCGAGTCGAGCTGCGAGGACATCGGCGACTCGTCCGCGTACTGGGTGCCGACGCTCTTCGCAGGCGGGCGAGCGCTGCGTCCGCTCGTCGGCGTCGGCTACTACGTGCGCCGCACCAAGGAACCGGTCCGCGCGTTCCCGCCGGGGCTGGTCATGATCGCGGGCAACCAGAACGCGAAGCGGCCGCAGTCGCTCTCCGTCGTCGGCTGGGGCTGCGGCGGGTTCGGGGCGCCGCCGAAGTCCGCGGTCGTGCCCAACTGCCCGGCCGACCGGGCGCTGCACCTCCGAGCGACGTTCCCGGGCTGCTGGAACGGACGTGACCTCGACAGCGCCGATCACAAGCGCCACATGGCCTACGCGGTGAGCGGACGCTGCCCGCGGACGCACCCGGTCGCGGTGCCGACGCTCGTCCTGATCCTCCTCTACCCCGAGACCGAGCAGCGCCGCCTGCTGCAGGCGTCCGGCCGCTTCGGAGCGCATGCCGACTTCATGAACGGCTGGAACCAGGAGACGCTCGACGCGTTGGTGGCAGCGCTCAACTGAGGCGCTACAATGCGCGACCGAGGGGCTATAGCTCAGCTGGGAGAGCGCCTGGATCGCACCCAGGAGGTCGGCGGTTCGAGCCCGCCTAGCTCCATCACTTACTCCGGCCGAATCGGCGCGATCGACGCCACGCCGAAGGCGGCCGCAGAGGCGAGTTGCTTGAGCAGCCTGAGGTCGATCCCACCAAGGCGATCACAGCGGGTGTGGTAGCAAGCGTCGACGCCGGCGAAGAGGCCGCCAGTGGGGACGCCGATCTGCTCGAAGGGGAAGTGGTCGGAGCGGCCTGTGAGGTCCACGATCTCGGCGTGCAGCCCGCGCTGCTTGAAGTAGCCCAGCAGCCGCTGGGCGAATGGCCCCTTGTAGACGCCCACGCTGCCGCCGCGGGTGCCGAGCATGTCGAAGTTGAGGTAGCCCGTGAGCTGGGCGGCCTCGATGCCGCTCGCGTAGGCGCGTGACCCGATCAGGCCGAACTCCTCGGCGCTCCAGAACGCGAACCGCACTGCGAGCCTCGGCGCTCGCGCCCGCGTGACGCGGGCGATCTCGAGCAGCGCCGCGACGCCGGTGCCGTTGTCGTTGATGCCCGGTCCGGCGAGCACTGAGTCGAGATGGGCGCCGACGAGGAGGACGCGACCCTGCGCTTGCGTGCCCGCGATCACGTTCTGCGAGGTCGTACGCCGCTTCTCGGTCGTGATCTCGAGGCTCACCGTCGCGTCGGTCGCTCCGAGCAGCGAGCGGGCGATGGGCGGCTCGACGGCGGCGACCGGAATCGACGAGGCGTTCGGATCCCCGAGCGTCGCGTCGATCGGCCCCGGCTCGGGATTGAAGACGAGCAGTGCGGTCGCGCCGGCGGCTGCCGCGTTCTGCGCCTTCTGGTAGATGAAGCAGACGCCGCGGCTCGCGATCGCGATCTTCCCGCGCACGCCCGCGAAGTCCCCGGGCTCACAGCCGTTGTCGGCCGAGGCGACGTGTCCGCGCAATCCGCCGGTGGGCGTCGAAGGCGAGTAGTCGATCGCCTCGACCCGGATCGGGCGCTCCACGGGCGTGAGCTGGCGCGCGACCTCCCGCCGCTCTCGGTACGACGTGAACGGGAAACTGCTCACCTTCGGCCGGTAACCGGCCGCGGCGAGCGCATCGCGGACGTAACGGACGGAGGCGGCGTAGCCCGGGCCACCCGCGACGCGTGTTCCCCCGTGTGCGTCGGCGATTTTCTGCAGCGCGGCGAGGTGCTGCCGCATCCGGGCCGCCGACACCGAGCGAGGGAGCTCGGAGACGTAGCGGTCGCGATCGGGCGGCGGCACGGCCTCAGGCACAGCCGCGGAGGAGCAGCCGCCGGCGATCGACATGGCCACGATGCAGACGACGGCGCGAAGCGCGATCATGTTCGATAGGAGCGTACACCGGTTTACGAAAGGAGCAGTCGACGTGCGCGAGGCCGAGCCCCATCACGACGGACGCTTCGGCAGGCGCGAGTTCCTCGGGCTCGGTGCGGCCCTCGCGGGGACCGCGCTTGTTGGAGCCGCAGGCTGCTCGCCCGACGAGCCTGCACCCGTCGCCGACGTCGACAGCTGGGACGGCGTCCGCGACCTCTTCGCCCTCGCGCCGGACGTCCTCCACTTCGCCTCGTTCCTGCTCGCCGCCCACCCACGACAGGTCCGCGAGGCGATCCAGCAGCACCGGCGCGAGCTCGACGCAAACCCGGTCGAGTACCTCCACGCCAACGAGCAGTCACTCGAGCGCGGCGTTCGCGAAGCCGCTGGGAGGTACCTGAGAACGTCACCGGACGAGATCGCGCTGACCGACAGCACGACGATGGGTCTTGGGCTGATGTATCGCGGGCTGCGCCTGAGTCCCGGCGACGAGATCGTCACGACGGAGCACGATTTCTACGCCACCCATGTCTCGCTTCGGGCGGCGGCGACCCGAAGCGGCGCCGCGATTCGATTCGTCCGCCTCTACGACGATCCGGCCACGGCGACGCGCGGGCGCATCGTCGACTCGATCGCTCGTGCGCTGACCCCGCGAACTCGCTGCCTCGCTGTGACGTGGGTCCACTCGTCGACGGGGGTGAAGCTCCCCCTCGACGAGATCGCCGCCGTCGTGCATGCGGCGAACCGGGATCGGCCCGAGCGGGAGCGCGTACTGCTCTGCGCGGATGGGGTGCATGCGTTCGGCGTGGAGGAGACGTCGCCGGTCGAGCTCGGCTGCGACCTGTTCGCGACCGGCTGCCACAAGTGGCTCTTCGGCCCGCGGGGGACGGGGCTGCTCTGGGGACGGTCGGCGGCCTGGCGCCGGCTCGAGCCGACGATCCCGAGCTTCGACGGGAGGGCCTACATGGCCTGGATGAACGGCGACACCGCGCCGAACGAGCCGCCCGGCCCACTGATGACCCCAGGCGGCTTCCACTCGTTCGAGCACCGCTGGGCGCTCTCGGCAGCGCTCGACTTGCACCTGCGGATCGGGCGGCGGCGAATCACCGAGCGCACTCGCAGCCTGGCGGGGCGGCTCAAGCGAGGCCTGGCCGCGAACCCGCGTGTACGACTGCGGACGCCGCTCGACGAGCGCCTGTCGTCCGGGCTCGTCTGCTTCGAGCTGCGCGACCTCGCGGCAAGGGACGCCGTCGCGCGCCTACGCGCAGAGCACGACGTCGTTCTCAGCGTCACGCCCTACCGAACCGAGTACGTTCGTGCCGGCCCGAGCATCCTCAACACGCCGGAGGAGGTCGATCGTCTCCTCGACGCGATCCATTCCCTCTGAAGCCGGGCGTCGCAGCGCACCGGTGCGCTGGATGCGCGGCCGTCGTGGCCGCCGTGGCGCTCCTCGCCGGCTGCGGCGGCGGCGACGAGGAAGCGGGCTGGGAGCAGGCCCCCGCGCTCGCGCACGGCCGCTCCGCTCATGCGATCGCCTCGGACGGAGAGAACGTCTGGGCGCTGGGCGGCACCGATGCCTCCGGACAACCGGTGCTCGAGGTCGAGCGGCTCGAGGGCGACGGCTGGGACGACGTGGCGACGCTGCCGGGCGAGGGCCTGAACGCCCCCGCGGCCGTGTTCCTCGACGGCCGCATCTATGTGATCGGCGGCTTCGGGACGCACGACGAACGACGCCACGGCAGCGGTTCATGTCTACGACGTCGAGGCTGGGAGCTGGAGCGAGGCGGCGCCGCTTCCCGAGGCTCGGGGCGGCCACGCCGCAGCGGTCGTCGACGGCAAGATCCACGTCGTCGGCGGCGGCAACTCGGTCTCGACGCTCGACCTCCACTCGGTCTACGACCCGGCGTCGGACAGCTGGAGTGAGGCGGCGCCGCTGCCGCGGGCGAAGGGCAGCCCCGCCGCGGTCGTGCACGAGGGCAAGCTCTGGGTGATCGGCGGGCGAAGCGGCTCCGACGACTTCGGCGAGGTCGACATCTACGACCCCGAGACGGACACGTGGACGCCCGGTCCGGCGATCCCGCCGCGCGGCACGCACGGCGCCGTCGTCCGGGACGGCGACGATCCTCGTCGTCGGCGGCGAGTCGCAGGCGAGCGGGAAGGCGCTGGCGGAGGTGCTACGGCTCGAGGACGGCGAGTGGAAGCGTGCCACGCCTCTTCCGGCGCCTCGGGCCTTCGCCCGAGCGGTTGTCGTCGACGGTGCGGTGCTCGTCGTCGGTGGGAGCGCAGAGGCAGGCTCAAGCCATGCCTCGCAGGGCAGCGACACCGTCTTCAGGCTCGAACCGGCCTAGCTACTGCGGCTGCGGGACGATCCGGATGTAGGGCTTCGGCGACTCCCAGCCGTCCGGGTACGTCTCCTTCGCCTCGTCGTCGCTGACGGAGCCGGCGATGATCACGTTCTCGCCCTGCTTCCAGTTGACCGGCGTCGCGACCTTGTGCTTCGCGGTCAGCTGCAGCGAGTCGATCACGCGCAGCACCTCGTCGAAGTTGCGGCCGGTGGTCATCGGGTAGACGAGGATCAGCTTGATCTTCTTGTCCGGGCCGATCACGAAGACGTTGCGCACCGTCTGGTTGTCGGCCGGCGTCCGTGCGAGCGGGTCGCCCTCGACGCTCGACGCGAGCATCCCGTACGCCTTCGAGACCTTGAAGTCCTCGTCGGCGATGATCGGGTAGTTGGGCGCATGCCCCTGCGTCTCCTCGATGTCCTTGGCCCAGTCGACGTGGCGGTCGGAGGGGTCGACCGAGAGCCCGATGATCTTGACGCCGCGCCGGTCGAACTCCGGCTTGATCTTCGCCATGTAGCCGAGCTCGGTCGTGCAGATGGGCGTGAAGTCCTTCGGGTGCGAGAAGAGGACCGCCCACGAGTCGCCGATCCAGTCGTGGAACGAGATGCGGCCTTCAGTGGTGTTCGCCTCGAAGTCGGGTGCCGTGTCGTTGAGTTGCAGAGCCATGAGTGCCCTCCTATCCGCGTGCCGAAGAAATCCGGCCGCCCGTGCTCAGCCGCCGTCAGCCGACTGTACCTTCCCGAAAGTAGGCTGGGCCGATGCTCGACGCGCTCATCGTCACGCCCGGGTCGGCCGCAGGCCTCGAGCAGCGCGACCCGCGCGACACGCTCGGCCTGCCCGACAAGAAGGATGCCGCCGAGGAGCTCGAGGCCCTGCTCGAGGAGCTCGGGTCGCTCCAGGAGCGTCTCTACGCAGAGGGGAGGCGAAGCGTCCTCGTCGTCCTCCAGGGACTCGACGCGTCGGGCAAGGACGGCACGATCCGCCATGTCTTCACGGGCGTCAATCCGCAGGGCTGCCGTGTGACGTCGTTCAAGGCGCCGACGCCGGTCGAGCTCGCGCACGACTTTCTCTGGCGCGTGCACGCGGAGTGCCCGGCCAGGGGGATGATCGGGATCTTCAACCGCTCGCACTACGAGGACGTCGTCACGGTCAGGGTGCTCGAGCTCGCGCCGGAGGAAGTCTGGAGCCGCCGTCCGCAGCGGATCGTCGAGTTCGAGCGGCTGCTCACGGACGAGGGGACGACGGTGCTCAAGTGCTTCCTCCACGTCTCCGCCGAGGAGCAGCAGGAGCGGTTCGCCGAGCGCGAGTCCGATCCGACGAAGCGCTGGAAGTTCAACCCGAAGGACGAGGAGACGGCGCGCCGCTTCGACGAGTACACGTCGGCGTACGAGCAGGCTCTGACCGAGACCTCGACCGAGCACGCACCCTGGTACGTGATCCCCGCCGACCGCAACTGGGTCCGGAACCACGCCGTCGCGACGGTCCTGGTCGAGGCGCTGCGGCGGCTCGATCCGAAGTACCCCTCCTAGTCGAGCTCGGCGAGCGCGCTGCGGGCGCTCTCCACATCCGCTGTCGCCCGCTCGACGTCCTTCAGCGCGCGCTCGGCGCCGCGTTGAGCCTCCGCGAGCGCCTGCTCCGCCTCGGCGAGCTTCCGTTCCGCGCGACGCCGGCGCTCCTCGGCCCGCTTGTCCTGCTTCGGCGGCGCCGCTTTCGGTGCGGCGCGCTTCTTCGGCGCCGCCGGCACCAGCCCGGGGTCGATGCCGAAGCCGGACGAGGTCAGATCCTCGTGCAGCAGGCCGCGTTCGAGCAACGGCCAGAGAGCGGGGTCGAGCGACGCGACGCGCAGGGTCTGCGTCGCCTTGTCGAGCGTGGCGGCGCTCAGCTTCCGCCGGCGCAGGTCGCGCTGGACGCGTTCGAGCGCGACGCGGTGCTCCTTGATCGCCTCGTTGAGGTCGGCGCCCTTCTTCCCGGAGACGGCCGCCTCCTGCGCCTGCCGCAGCCGCTTGCCCGACTGGACGAGCGCCCGCACCTCGGACGGATCCTCGTGGACGAGCTCGTTCAGCGCCCCCGCGGCGACCGACGGCTTGGGCACGGCCGCGATCGCCGCCGCCAGCTCCTCTTCCCCCTTCTGCTTCAGCGCCTTCGCGCGTGCGTTACGCGCCGCCGTGAACTGCGACAGCGGCAGGCCGTACAGCTTCTGCGTCTCCCGGACGAGCGGGTCGGCGGCCATGGCCGTACTGATACACGCTCGCCTGGAGCGGTGCTCCGATCCCCGCGGTCGCCCTGGCCCGGCCCGCGGCCTGCAGCGCGCGGCGGTACGCAGCGACGGGAGTCGCGCCGCTCGCCATCACCTCGCCCGTCGAGCGCATCTCGACGCCGCGGTCGCCGGCGCCGGTGAAGCGCTCGGAGGGGAAGATCGCCTCCTTCGCCCAGGCGCGCGTGGGGACGGCGCGGTCGGGGAGGTCGAGCTCGGCGAGCGTCGCACCGAGAAGCAGGCGGCAGGCATGGTCGACGAGCGGGATCCCGGTCGCCTTCGCCACGAACGGGATCGTCCGCGAGGCCCGCGGGTTCGCCTCGAGCACGTAGAGCACGCCCTCGTGGAGCGCCAGCTGCAGGTTGAGCAGGCCGCGGGCGCCGAGGCCGCGGACGAGCGTCGACGCGAGCTGTCTGATCTCGGCCTCGAGCCGCGCGCTCACCGACGGCGCCGGCAGCACGCACGCCGAGTCGCCCGAATGGACGCCTGCGCGCTCGACGTGCTCGACGATCGCCGCCACCCAGCCGTCCTCGCCGTCGCAGAGCACGTCGACGTCGAGCTCGAGCGCGCCCTCGAGGAAGCGGTCGACGAGCGCGGGGCCGGCGAGCTCGAGCTCCTCCGGGCCGCGCGCGACGCGCATGCCGCGGCCGCCGAGGACGTACGAGGGGCGGACGAGCACGGGATAGCCGATCTCCTCCGCGAATGCGCGGGCCTCTGCGGTCGTCGCGGCGGACGTCCACGCCGGCGCCGTGATGCCCAGTTCCGCGAGCAGCGCGCCGAAGCGGCCGCGGTCCTCGGCGAGGTCGATCGCCTCGAGCGGGTCGCCGAGCAGCGGCACGCCGGCCTCGGCGAGCGCGGCAGCGAGCCCGAGCGGCGTCTGGCCGCCGAGCGAGACGACGACGCCGAGCGGCTGCTCGAGCGCGACGACGTCGAGCACGCGCTCGAGCGTGACCGGCTCGAGATAGAGGCGGTCGCAGGTGTCGTAGTCGGTCGAGACGGTCTCGGGGTTCGAGTTGACGAGCACCACCTCGTGCCCGAGCTTGCGGAACGCCTGCGCGGCCCGGACGCAGCAGTAGTCGAACTCGATCCCCTGGCCGATCCTGTTCGTGCCGGAGCCGAGCACGACGATCGCTCCGGGCGCGGTCTCGTCGCCGTCGTCCTGCTCGTGGGAGAGGTAGTAGTACGGCGTCCGGGCCTCGAACTCGCCGGCGCAGGAGTCGACCGCGAGCCTGCCGGGGAGGTGGCGGCGGCCGCGGACGTCCGCCTCGGTGACCCCGAGCAGCGCGGCGATGCGCGAGTCCGGGAGCCCGAAGCGCTTCGCCGCGACGACGTCGCCGGTCGCGAGCAGCTCGTCCTCGGCGGCGCGGATCGAGGCGAGCTCGCCGGCGAAGTACGGATGCAGGCCCGGGATCTCCGGCAGCACGGAGCCCGCTTCGACGCCCTCGAGCGCCTTCAGCAGCGCCTCCGGCAGCGTGCGGCCGATTCCGAGCGCCTCGCCGACCGCCCGCATCTCCGTGCCGAGCTCCGCCGAGTTGCCGGGGAACTTCTCGAAGTCGAACCGCGGCGCCTTCACCGCGACGTAGTCGAGCGCCGGCTCGAAGGCGGCGCTCGAGACGCCGGTGATGTCGTTCGGCAGCTCGTCGAGCGTGTAGCCCACGGCGAGCAGCGCCGCCAGCTTCGCGATCGGGAAGCCGGTTGCCTTCGACGCGAGCGCGGAGGAGCGCGAGACGCGCGGGTTCATCTCGATCAGCTGCAGCTCGCGGGTCTGCGGCTCGTATGCGAACTGGACGTTGGCGCCGCCGGTGGCGACGCCGACGGCGCGGGCGCAGGCGAAGGCGGCGTCGCGGAGCCGCTGCAGCTCGCCGTCGGGGAGCGTCTGCTGCGGCGCCACCGTCCACGAGTCGCCGGTGTGGACGCCGACCGGGTCGAGGTTCTCGATCGAGCAGACGACGATGCAGTTGCCCGCAGTGTCGACGACGACCTCGAGCTCGAACTCCTGCCAGCCTTCCAGCGAGCGCTCGACGAGCACCTGGCCGATCGGGCTCGCGTCGAGGCCGTGCTCGACGCGCTCGCGCAGTTCCTGTCGCGTGCGCGCGATCCCGCCGCCGCGCCCGCCCAGCGTGAACGCCGGCCGCACGACCGCCGGCACCGGGCAGTCGTCGAGCTGGTCGAGCGTCGTGACGACCACGCTGGTCGGCACGGGCAGCCCGGCCGCTGTCATCGCCGCCCGGAAGAGCGAGCGGTCCTCGGCGGTGCGGATCGCGTGCAGGTCGGCGCCGATCAGCTCGACCCCGTGCTCGGCCAGGACGCCGTTCTCCGCCAGTTCGACGGCAAGGTTGAGCGCCGTCTGGCCACCGAGGGTGGGGAGCAGCGCATCGGGCTGCTCGCGGCCGATGATCTCGGCGAGTGTCAGGGCGTCGAGCGGCTCGAGGTAGGTCGCGTCGGCCCATTCGGGGTCGGTCATGATCGTCGCCGGGTTCGAGTTCGCGAGCACGACGCGATAGCCCTCGGCGCGCAGCGCGCGGCAGGCCTGGACGCCTGCGTAGTCGAACTCACAGCCCTGGCCGATGCGGATCGGCCCGGAGCCGACGATCAGGATGCTGCGTAGGTCGGTGCGCTTCGGCACGCGTCCGCGATCCTGTCGAAGAAGGGAACGGCGTCGTGCGGGCCGGGCGCGGCCTCGGGGTGGAACTGGAGCGTCTCGAAGCCGTCGCCGCGGAGGCCCTCGACGGTGCCGTCGTTGAGCGAGACGTGGCTCACCTCGGCCGCGTCGCCCGGCGCGACCGCGAAGCCGTGGTTCTGCGCGGTGACGAGGACGCGCTTCGAGCCGGTCACGCGGACTGGGTGGTTGGCGCCGCGGTGGCCGAATGGGAGCTTGAAGGTCTCCAGGCCGAGCGCGAGCCCGACGAGCTGGTGGCCGAGGCAGATCCCGAAGAGCGGGACCTGCCCGAGCAGCTCCCGCACGGTCTCGACCGGGCCGTCGAGCTGCGCCGGGTCGCCGGGGCCGTTGCCGACCAGCACCACGGCGGGGTCGAGCTCGAGCACGGCCTCGGCGTCCCAGGTGCCGGGAACGACGACCGCCTCGACGCCCGTCTCGACGAGCCGCCGCACGATCGAGCGCTTGCAGCCGAGGTCGAGCACGACGACGCGCCGGCCCGTGCCGACCGTGAACGGCTCGGTGACGCAGGCGTCGAGCGCGGGTGGGGGTGAGGCGAGCTCGGGCTCCGCGAGCATGCGCGGCCAGTCGAGGTGAGGGTGGGCGAGCGCGTGGGCGTGCAGCTCCTCCGCGGTCGCCGTGCCGAGCGCGCAACGCATCGCACCGTCTTCGCGGAGGCGGCGGACGAGCGCACGCGTGTCGACCTCTTCCAGTGCGACGACGCCGCGCTGCGCGAGCCAGTCGGCCCACTCGGGCCGCGCGCGCCTCATCACGACGCCCTCGGTCCAGACGCGGCCCGACTCGAGCAGCGCCTCGTCGACGCCGTAGTTGCCGACGAGCGGAGAGGCGAACGTGAGCACCTGGCGCGCGTAGCTCGGGTCGGTGACGGCCTGCTCGTAGCCCGCCGAGGCCGTCGTGAAGCAGGCCTCGCCGGCGGCGATCCCGGCCGCGCCGACGGAGCGTCCGGTGAAGACGGTGCCGTCCTCGAGTACGAGCCTGGCGTCCATTGACTGCATAGTAATCATTATTCATGCATAATACGCAGCATGAGTGTTGCGACGACCATCCTCGGCGCCTCCGGCTATTCCGGCCAGGAGACGCTCGACCGCGTGCTCGCGCACCCGGAGCTGGAGCTCGTCGCGCTCGGCTCCGACTCGCTCGCCGGCTCACCCGCGAGTGTGCTCGACCCGCGCCTGAACGGCTCGCTGCCGGCGTTCGTCACCAACGACGAGGCGCTCGCGGCCGGCGCCGAGCTCGTCTTCTGCTGTCTCGAGCACGAGCGGGCGGCAGCGCTCGAGCCGCCGGCCGACGCCGTCGTCGTCGACCTCTCGGGCGCGCACCGGCTCGACGACGCCGCGCTCTATCCGGAGTGGTACGGGTTCGAGCATCCGGCCGCCGGCTCGCTCGGCGCCTGGAGCTACGCGATCCCGGAGCTCTTCCCGCCCGAAGGGCCGCTGATCGCGAACCCGGGCTGCTACGCCACCGCCGTCCTGCTCGCGCTCGCACCGCTCGTGGACTCGATCGAGCCCGTCGGCATCGTCGTCGACGCGAAGTCGGGCGTCTCCGGCGCGGGGCGGACGCTCAAGGCGTCGTCGCATGCCACCTCGGTGCTCGAGAACGTCTCGCCGTACAAGGTCGGCTCGCACCAGCACGCCCCCGAGATCGCACAGACGCTCGGCTTCCCGGTCTGCTTCGTCCCGCACCTGCTGCCGGTGAAGCGGGGGCTGCTCGCCACCTGTTACGTGACCGCGACCGCGGACCTGCGGGACGCGCTCGACGCTGCGTACGCCGCCTCGCCCGCCGTGACGGTGCTGGCGGAGGGGCTCGCACCCGAGCTCTCCCGCGTCCAGGGCACGGACGGTGCCGAGATCGGCGTCTTCACCGACCGCTCGACGGGCACGGGCATCGTCGTCTGCGCGCTCGACAACCTCGGCAAGGGCGCAGCGGGCCAGGCGGTGCAGAACGCGAATCTCGCGCTCGGACTGCCCGAGACGGCCGGCCTGCGGCTCTCCGGAGTGCTGGTATGAGCGTCACCGCCGCGAAGGGGTTCGCCGCCTCCGGCGTGCACGCGGGCATCCGCCGCAAGGGACTCGACCTCGCCGTCGTCCGCTCGACCGTGCCCGCCGTCGGGACCGCGATGTTCACCGTCAACCAGGTGCTCGCCGCGCCGGTCGTCGTCTCGAAGCAGCATCTCGCGGCGGCCGAGCCGCAGGCGATCGTGATCAACTCGGGTGTCGCCAACGCCGCCACCGGCGAGCGCGGAGAGCTCGATGCGCTCGCGACCGCGGCCGAGGCCGGACGGCTGCTCGACCTCGACGCCGAGGAGGTGCTCGTCCTCTCGACCGGCGTGATCGGCGCGCTGCTGCCGCTCGAGAAGGTGCTCGGCGGCCTGCGTGACGCCGCGCCGGCGGTCTCGTCCACGGGCGGCCCCGACGCGGCCGAGGCGATCCTGACCACTGACACGAAGACGAAGGAGGCGGCGGTCACGCTCGACGGGTTCACCGTCGGCGGGATGGCGAAGGGCTCCGGGATGATCCATCCGCAGCTGGCGACGATGCTCGCGGTGCTCACGACCGACTACCCGCTCGAGGCGGGCGAGGCGATCGAGTTCCTCCGGCCGGCGGTCGAGCGCAGCTTCAACTCGATCTCGGTCGACGGCGAGTGCTCGACGAACGACGCCGTCTGCCTCCTCGCCAACGGTGCGAGCGGGATCGAGCGGACGCCTGCCTCCGACACCGCCTTCGCGCTCGCGCTCGGCCGCGTCTGCGAGCAGCTGGCCGAGCAGATCGTCGCAGACGGCGAGGGCGCGACCGTGCTGGCCGAGATCGAGGTCAGCGGCGCCGTCGACGGTGCTCAGGCGCGCGCGATTGCGGCCCGGATCGCCACCTCGCCGCTCGTCAAGACGGCGCTGTTCGGGCACGACGCGAACTGGGGCCGCGTCCTCGCGGCCGCCGGCTCGGCGCCGCACAACGGCGGCTTCGCTTCTGTGGACGCGGCGAAGGTGACGCTCTCCTACAACGGCACGACGGTGCTCGAACGGGGTGCGCCGCTCGGCGTCGAGCCGGACGTCTCGAACGGCAGCTGCCGGATCGAGCTCGACCTCGGCCTCGGCGAGGGCGCGGCCAGCTACCTGACCACCGACCTCTCCTACGACTACGTCCGCATCAACGCGGACTACCGCACATGAGCCGGATCGTCCTCAAGGTCGGCGGCGCGGTCGCGGGCGAGGCCGCGACGCTCGCGCTCGCGCTGGCGCAGAGCCACGAGGTCTGCGTCGTCCACGGCGCCGGGCCGCAGATCTCGGCCGAGCTCGAGCGCGCCGGGCTCGAGGTCAGGTTCGTCGACGGACGCCGCGTGACGAGCGAGGCGGCGCTCGCGGTCGTGCGCGAGTCCTTCGCCTCGGTCAACGCCGACGTGTGCTCGGCGATCGGCCCGATTGCCGTGCCGCTCTTCGGGGACGAGATCGGGCTCGAGGCCGTGCGCGTCCCCGAGCTCGGGCACGTCGGCTCACCGCTTCCCTCCGCACCGGCGGCGATCGAGGACGCCCTCGCGGCCGGACTCGTCCCCGTCGTCGCACCGCTCGGCGTCGGGCCCCTGAACGTGAACGCGGACGAGGCGGCCGCCGCGCTCTCGGTCGGGCTCGGCGCCGACAAGCTCCTCTTCGTCACCGACGTTCCCGGCTTGCTGCTCGGCGGCGCGGTCGCCTCGACGATCCGGGTCGCGGAGGCCGAGCGCCTGCTCGAAGCCGGCGAGCTCGGCGGCGGGATCGTGCCCAAGCTGCAGGCCGCGGTGGCCGCGACCCGCGGCGGCGTCGACGCGACGATCGGCGCGACGGCGGTGGTCGCGTGAGCTCGCTGCTGACGACCGCGGCGCTCCTGCCGGCGTACGCGCGGCACGACGTCACCTTCGTGTCGGGCGACGGCGTCTGGCTGACCGACGCCGACGGCAAGCGCTACCTCGACCTGCTCGCCGGGATCGCGGTCGTCTCGCTCGGGCACTGCCACCCGGCGCCGCTCGCGGCCGCGCACGCACAGCTCGACGCGGTCTGGCACACCTCCAACCTCTACTCGACCGAGCCGATGCTCCGGCTCGCCGAGCTGCTCTCCGACCGCTTCGGCGGCGCGCGCTCCTTCTTCTGCAACTCCGGTGCGGAGGCGATCGAGGCGGCGCTGAAGTGGGCGCGCAAGGCGACGGGGAAGCCGGTCGTCGTCGCGCTCGAGGGCTCGTTCCACGGCCGCACGCACGGCGCGCTCGCGGCGACCGGCCAGCCGGCCAAGCGGGCGGCGTTCGAGCCGCTGGCGCCGGCCGTGCGCTTCGCGCAGCTGAACGACGTCGACTCGCTCGCGGCGGCCGTCGGGCCGGACACCGGGGCGATCCTGATCGAGCCGGTGCAGGGAGAGGGCGGGATCCATCCGGCGAGCGCGGAGTTCCTCGCCGCAGCGCGCTCACTCGCGGACGAGCACGGCGCGATGCTGATCTTCGACGAGATCCAGTGCGGCGTCGGCCGCACGGGCAGCTTCTTCGCGTTCGAGCAGCTCGGCGTCAGGCCCGACGCGGTCACGCTCGCCAAGGGGCTCGCCAACGGCCTTCCGATCGGCGCCCTGCTCGTCGCCGACGGAGCGCCGGAGGGACTCGAGCCCGGCGACCACGGCAGCACCTTCGGCGGCAACGCCGTCGTCTGCGCCGCGGCCGGGGCCGTCGTCGAGACACTCGACGACACGCTCCTCGCCTCGATCCGCAAGCAGGGCACGGTGCTCGCTGCCGGGCTCGCCCCGCTTCCCGGCGTCGTCGAGGTGCGCGGCCGCGGCCTGATGCTCGGCGCCGAGCTCGACCGCCCGGCCGGCCCGGTCGTCGCGGCCGCGCTCGAGGCGGGGCTGCTCGTCGGCTCGGCCGGGGAGACCGTCCTCCGCCTGACGCCGCCGCTGACGATCACGGGCGCCGAGGTCGAGGCCGGCCTGACCTTGCTCGAGGACGTGTTGGCGTGAACAAGTTCGAGCGCCAGGGAGCGATCCTGCGCCTCGTCGGCGAGCGCGAGCTCTCGACGCAGAGCGACGTCGTCGAGGCGCTCCGCGACGAGGGCCTCGACGCCGTCCAGGCGACCGTCTCGCGCGACATCGCCCAGCTCGGGCTCGTGAAGGTGCGCGGCGAGAGCGGCCGGCTCGTCTACGCGCATCCCGGCGCGGCAGACCTCGACAGGCTCGGCGAGCTGACGACCGCGCTGCGCCGCTGGGTCGTCTCGCTCGAGCCGGCCGCCGGCGTCGTCGTGCTGCGGACGCCGCCCGCCTGCGCCAACGCGGTCGCGATCGCCTTCGACGACGCGGCGCTCCCCGAGGTCGCGGGCTGCATTGCCGGCGACGACACGATCTTCGTCGCGCCCCGCGACGGCACGACCGCGGCGGAGCTCGCCGAGCAGCTCCGTCACCACCTGGACGGGGACACCTAGGTGCCGCTCCCCGCCGCACTCTCGCTCGACCTCCGGGGCCGCTCGCTCACGCGCATCCGCGACTGGACGGCGGCCGAGATCGAGGCCGTTCTCGACCTCGCCGACGAGCTGAAGGTGCAGCAGCGCGAGCGCGAGCCGCACCGCCTTCTCGAAGGCCGCACGCTCGGACTCCTCTTCCGCAAGCACTCGACGCGGACGCGCGTCTCGCTCGAGGTCGCCGCGGCGCACCTCGGCGCGACGGCCCTCTACCTCCCGGGCGAGCAGCTCCAGCTCGAGCGCGGCGAGTCGGTCGAGGACACGGCGCGCGTGCTCTCCCGCTACCTCGACGCGCTCGCCGTTCGCACGCACGAGCACGCCGAGGTGGAGACGTTCGCCGCCGTCTCGGGCGTCCCGGTCGTCAACGCCCTCACCGACGAGGCGCACCCACTGCAGGCGCTCGCCGACCTGCAGACGATCCGCGAGCGGTTCGGCACGCTCGAGGGCGTGCGGGTCGGCTGGGTCGGGGACGGGACGAACGTCTGTGTCTCGCTCGCGGAGGCATGTGCGCTGCTCGGCGCCGAGCTCACGTGCGCCGCGCCGTCCGGCTACGAGCCGACCGACTCGTCGATCCGGCTGGTGCGCGACCCGCGCGAGGCCGCTGAGGGCGCGCACGTCCTCGTCACCGACGTCTGGGTGAGCATGGGCCAGGAGGACGAGCGCGACCGGCGTGTCGCCGACCTCGCCGGCTACTCGCTCGACACGGATCTGCTGGCTCTCGCCGAGCCGGAGGCGATCGTGCTCCACTGCCTGCCCGCGCATCCGGGCGAGGAGATCGCCGCCGACGTCCTGTACGGGCCGCGCAGCGCGGTGTGGGACGAGGCCGAGAACCGGCTGCACACGGCGAAGGCCGTGCTCGCACTGACCGTCTGAGCGCGTTACGCTCGGCGAGTCCCAGCCAGGGAGGTCGCCGATGAACGAGATCGTGGTGGGCGTCGACGGGTCGGAGGAGTCGAGAGCCGCGCTGGCCTGGGCCGTCGAGGAGGGCCGGCTGCGTCAGGCGCCGGTGCTCGCGATCCACGCGTGGGAGGTGCCGATGGTGCCGGCGCCGACCGGCCTCGTTCCACCGAGCGTCGAGGTCGTCGGCGACCTGACGGAGCTGCGGGAGGATGCCGCGTCTCTGGTCGAGACGATGGTGCGGGAGATCGCAGGCGACGCCGCGGACGTCGAAATCCGGCCGCTCACGGTCGAGGACAAGCCGGTCAACGCGCTCCTCGACGCCGCCGAGCGGAACGACGCGCAGATGATCGTCGTCGGCTCGCGCGGGCACGGTGGCTTCGTGTCGCTCCTGATCGGGTCGACGAGCGACCAGGTCGCGCGGCACGCGACGTGCCCGGTGGTGATCCACCGGCACCGGCGCGGCTGACGCCGCGGGATTAGGCTCCGGCGATGGCGTTGTGGATCGTCTACGCGCTGCTGGCCGCGCTCTTCGCGGCGCTCGTTGCGATCCTGGGCAAGGTCGGCCTCCGCGACGTCGACGCGACCCTGGCCACGGCGGTGCGGGCGGTGGTCATGGCCGCCTTCCTCGTCACCGCTGCGGTGGTGCTCGGCAAGGCAGGCGGCGTCGGCGACATCCCGCGACGCGCCTTCCTCTTCATCGTCCTCTCCGGAGCGGCCGGAGCGGCGTCGTGGTTCTTCTACTTCCTCGCGCTCCGCGACGGCACGGCGACCGGTGTCGCGGCGCTCGACCGGCTCAGCGTCGTGCTCGTCTTCATCCTCGCCGTCGTCTTCCTCGGTGAGGCGTTCTCGGTGAAGGCGGCGCTCGGCGCGATGCTGGTCGTGGCCGGAGCGATCCTGCTCACGTAGCCGAGCGGCCGCGCTTGAGCGCGAGGTACGCGCGGCTCGGCAGCAGCGACGCGAGCTCGCGGCCGATCAGGTGCGGTGGGCGCGTCCGGCCGGGCGTCGCGACGAAGAGGCGCACGTCCGGGTCGAGCGCCGCCCGGACGAGCAGGCGGGCGCGCCTGGCGTGCCACGACGAGGTGACGATCACGACCTCGTCGGCGCCGATGTGCCGCGCCGCAGCCGCGACGGCACGGGCGTTGCCGGCAGTCGTCCGCGCGTCGCCGTCGGCGACGAGCCGTACCGCCGGCCCTCGCCACGCCTCGCGCATGAGCTCCGCCTCGGACGGGCGGTGGCGCCGCCGCGAGAAGCCGGACAGGAGGACGAGGTCGGCTCCCTCGGCGGGGCCTTCGGCCGCCACGAGGCGGGCGGCGCAGATCGGGTGGAGGCCCTCGTGCCGGCCGGTCGAGTAGCCGAGGACGGCGACGAGGCGGGTCAACGCCGCCAGAAGCGCCGCGCGGTGAGCAGTGTCCCGATCACCGTGACGACGAGCACGAGTGCCTTCTTGCCCTGCAGCTTCGACTCGCCGCTGGCCCGCTCGCGCATGTCGACGGGCACCTCCGCGACGCGAAGGCCCGCGTCGTGGAGCCGCAGGACGGCCTCGACCTCCGGCGCGCCGCTCTCGTACGGCTGCGAGAGCGCGGGGAGCGCCTTCGCCGACGCCGCGTAGAGGCCGCTCGTCGCGTCGTTGAAGGGGCGGCCGAGCGCGACCTTCATCGATCGGCGCAGCAGACCCGTGCCGAGCTTCCGGATCCCCTCCGGCTCGTAGCGATAGGGCTCGTAGCCCGGGCCGCTGACGAAGCGGGAGCCGACCGCGACGTCGGCGCCGTCGGACTGGACGAGCTCGAGCAGCTTGCGGAGCTCGGCCGCCGGGTGCTGGCCGTCCGCGTCGACCCGCCCGCAGTAGGCGTACTCGTGCTCGAGCGCCCAGGCGTAGCCGGCGGCGATCCCCGCCCGCAGGCCGCGGTTCTCGCCGAACGAGAGCACCTCGGCGCCGTGCTCGCGGGCGACGTCGGCGGTGCGATCGGTCGAGCCGTCGTCGACGACGAGCACGTCCGCGGCCGGGAGCTCCTGGTGGAGCTCGTCGAGCACGGCGGGGAGGTTGTCCTCCTCGTTCCAGGCGGGGATGAAGACCAGCGTGTCGTTACTCATCGGGCCAGGTTAACCGCCCGAGCAGCGCGGTATCGTGCAGCAGACCCATTCCCAGGAGGAGACAGTGAACGAGAGCTCGACGCACTACGAGTACACCGAGGCCGGGGCGCCGTCCGCCGCGATCAGCACGACGCGCCTGTTCGGCCAGGTGATGTTCCTCGTCTCCGTTGCGATCGCCCTGCTCGCCGTGGGCGCGTATCTCGGACAGGATCTCTCCCGCGGCGCCGCGATGGCGTGCAGCTTCGGGGGTCTCGGCATGCTGCTCGCGCAGTCGTTCGGCGGCGAGCGGTTCCGCGTCGGCGGCTTCGCGATCGGCTGGCTCTACGGCCTGTCGGTGCTGATCGGGCTCGGGCTCGGCCCGGCGATCAGCTACTACGTCGAGTTCGATCCGGCCGCCGTCGCCCAGGCAGCGGGCGGGACGGCGCTGATCGTCGTCGGGATGGGCGCGGTCGGGCTGCTGATGTCGAAGGACGTCTCGCCGTGGATGAAGCCGCTCTCGATCGTCGTCCTGATCGCGGTCGCGATCAGCATCGGCTCGCTGATCTTCGGCGGCGTCGGCTCGCTGAGCCCGATCCTGAGCCTGCTGATCCTCGCGGTCTCGGCGCTCCTGATCATGGTCGACTTCAACTACCTGCGAAAGCACGGCACCGAGGCCGACACGGTCTGGCTCGCGACCGGGATCTTCGTCTCGATCGTGAACATCTTCCTCTCGCTCCTGAACCTGCTCGGCGACGGCTAGAGCAGCGGCTTCAGCGCGGGATAGAGCCGCCGGTAGCGGGCGTAGCCGTCCTCGTACGCCGCCTGCCAGCCGGGGTCCGGATCGACGCGGTCGCGGATGCGCACGGTCGCCGCGACCGCGGCGTGGGCGTCCTTGAAGACGCCCTCGTCGACCGCGCCGAGCAGCGCCGCTCCGTAGGCGGCGCCTTCCTCGGCCTCGGTGCGCTCGAGCGGGACGCCGAGGACGGAGGCGACGATCCTGAGCCAGAGCTCGCTGCGGGCGCCGCCGCCGGAGACCCGGGCGACCGCGGCCTGGACGCCGACGCTGCGCAGCAGCTCCAGCGAGTCGCGCAGCCCGTAGGCGACGCCTTCCAGCACCGCCCGGACAAGTGCGCCGCGGTCGTGGCGAAGCTGCAGGCCGACGAACGCGCCGCGCGCATCGGGGTCGGCGTGCGGCGTCCGCTCGCCCTGGAGGTAGGGCTGGAAGAGCAGGCCCTCGGTGCCCGGCGGCCAGGTCGCCGCCTCCGCGAGCAACTCGTCGTAGGACGGCTTGCCGAGCGCGTTCCGCAGCCACTGCAGCGAGCCGGCCGCCGAGAGCATCACGCCCATCGCGTGCCACGTGCCGGGAACGGCGTGGCAGAAGGTGTGCAGCCGCGCCTCGGGCTCCGGCCGGTACGCGTCGAGCGCCGCGAAGACGACACCAGAGGTGCCGAGGACGACCGAGAGCGGGCCTGGTGCGTCGATGCCGACGCCGAGCGCCCCCGCGGCCTGGTCGCCGGCGCCGCGCGATCTCGGTCGACTCGTACGCGGGCGGCAGCCACTCGCGCGGGAGCTCGAGCGCGGCCAGCACCTCGTCGCTCCAGCGCCGGTTGGCGACGTCGAAGAGGAGCGTGCCGGACGCGTCGGCGACGTCGATCGCATGCTCGCCCGTGCGCCGGAAGCGGACGTAGTCCTTCGGCAGCAGCACGTGCGCGATCCGCGCGAACGCCTCCGGCTCGTGCCTCCGCAGCCAGAGCAGCTTCGGGGCCGTGAAGCCGGTCAACGCGCGGTTGCCGGTCAGCTGGATCAGCCGCTCGAGCCCGATCCGCTCCTCGATCTCGGCGCACTCGGCCGCCGTGCGCTGGTCGTTCCAGAGGATCGCCGGGCGGATCACGTCGCCCGCTTCGTCGAGGACGACGAGCCCGTGCATCTGACCGCTCCAGCCGATCGACGCCGGCTCGACGGCGAGATCTTCCAGCGCGGCGTCGGCGGCGCGCGCCCAGTCGTGCGGATCCTGCTCGGCCCAGCCGGGCTGCGGCGTCGAGAGCGGGTAGTCGCGCTCGGCCCGGGCCAGGATCTCGCCGGTCGGGGAGAGTGCGATCGCCTTGACGCCGCTCGTGCCGACGTCGATCCCGACGAGGGCCGTCACGCGGGAAGCTGCGTCAGCTCAACGAGGTTCCCGAACGGGTCGCGGCACATGAAGCGCGGGCGGCCGACGATCTCCGTCGGCGTCGTCGTCTTGATCCCGGCGGCTTCGATCCGGGCGCGCAGGTCGTCGAGGCCGGTGTCGACGGCGATGCAGAAGTGCGCTCCCGGCGGCGGCGCGTCGCCGGTCTGCATCAGGTGCAGCTCGAGGTCGCCGCCGAGGCTGAACCAGACGAGCTGCTCCGGATCGAGCTTCGGCGGGACCGGCTTCTCCGCCAGCCCGAGCAGCCCGCCGTAGAACTCCCGGCCCGCGTCGGCGCCGTCGGCGTCGATCGCGATCGAGACGTGCTGGAGCCTCACGCGCCCATCGCGGCGTAGACGAGCTCGTACGCCCGCACCGCGTCCTTGTTCTGCTGCGCCGCCCGCAGCTCGGCGTCGTCGATCCGCGACGCGATCCCGTCGATGAAGCGCCACTGGAGCACGCTCCGCTTGACGGCGCCGACCGCGTCCTCGGTGTAGGGATAGAGGTCGAAGCCGAGCCGCTCGCCGTTGTCGCCGTAGCCGGCCCGGCGCAGCTCCACCGCCAGCTCGAGCGTCTCCATGAACCGGATCGTCCCGACCATGTTGTCGTCGTCGAAGGTGCCCCAGCCGTCGTTCGCGTGCAGGTGGCCGAGCAGTCCCTCGGCGGCGAGGAGGCCCGCGTACTCGGCGAGGCTCTCGCCGTTCATCAGCAGGTGCTGCCAGTCCATGTTGACGCTGACGTTGTCGATCCCCTCGCGGCGGAGCGAGTGGATCACGTGCAGCGTCATCCCGATGTTGCGCATCAGGATCTTCATCGCCGGCTCCGAGTTCTTGTGCTCGAGGAAGACGGTGACGCCGCGCTCCTTCGCGTGCTGCGCGGCCTGGCCGACGCCGTCGACGAAGCGCGCCCACGACTCCTTGTACGGCGTCTGGAACGGGTAGTTGTAGCCCTCGATCCCGGGCCAGATGATCATGTGGGCGCCGGTGTCGCCGGCGAGGTCGATCGCCTCGCGCGTCAGCCGCAGCGCCTCCTCGCGGGTGGCGTCGTCGGGCGAGCAGAAGGCGCCCTTGCCGAAGCGGGGGTCGAGATGGAGGCCGCTGGCGACGCAGTAGATCCCGTGCCCGTCGAGCGCGTCGCGCACCTCGTCGAGGTTCGCCGGCGCGAGCTCCTGCGGGTAGTGGAACTCGTAGTCGTCGATCAGGTCGCCGAGGCCCTCGACCGCCGTGCGCACCTTGTCGGCGGTCGACTTGCCGGTCAGCTCGGGCTTGTAGCCGGCCGCGTTGAAGCGGGTCGCCATGTTGCCGAAGGCCCAGATGCCGAGACTCGTCTTCATGTCGTTCCTTTCCGCACCCAGGCTGCGGTGTTCGGGGGGAGGGTCGTGGTGAGGCCGGGCTCGCTCGCCAGCAGGAGCTCGCCGTCCGGCAGCTCCAGCTCGCTCGCGTCGACGTTGACGAGGCACGTCAGGTCGCCGCGGTCGAAGATCATCGTCCCCCGCGGGCTCTCGCGCCAGGCGAACCGGTCGTGGCGCGGCCGCAGGCGGAGCGCGGAGCGGAAGAGCGAGAGCGTCGAGTCGGGATCGCGCTCCTGCTCCTCGACGCTGAGCAGCCCCCAGTCCTCGGGCATCGGCAGCCACGGCTCGCCGTCGGTGAAGCCGAACGTCGGCGGCTCCGTCGTCCAGGGCAGCGGCACGCGGCAGCCGTCGCGGCCCTTCCGTGCGCCGCCGGTGTGGTGGAAGATCGGATCCTGGCGCGCCTCGTCCGGGACGTCGACCTCCTCGAGCCCGAGCTCCTGGCCCTGGTAGGTGAACGCCGCGCCCGGCAGGCCGAAGAGCAGGAGCGCCGCGGCGCGGGCGCGCCGCCGCCCGAGCTCGCCGCCCCCGTAGCGCGTCGGCAGCCGGGTCACGTCGTGGTTCTCGAAGACCCAGGTCGCCGGCGCGCCGGCGTCGCCGAGCGTCGTCAGGACGCGGTCGATCGTCGCTCGCATCCGCTCCGGCGTCCCACTGCTCGTGCAGGAGCGTGAAGTCGAAGGACAGGTTCAGCTGGTCCGGCGCGACGTAGCTCGCGATCGTGTCCTGGTTCTCGATCGTGATCTCGCTGACGAACATCCGGTCGCCGGGGTACTCGTCGGCGATCCGGCGCCAGCGGCGGTAGAGCGGGTGCAGCTCGGGCTGCATCAGGGCGGAGAGCCAGTCGCCGAACGGCGGACGCGGCGTCGGCTCGACCATCTCCGGCAGGTCCTGCGCCTTGAAGAGCGCGTGCGCGACGTCGATCCGGAAGCCGTCGACCCCTCGGTCGAGCCAGAAGCGGAGGATCTCGTCGAAGCTGTCCTGCACGGCCTCGTGGTGCCAGTCGAGATCGGGTTGCTCGCGGCGCGAAGAAGTGGAGGTAGTACTCGCCCGTCTGCTCGTCGAGCGTCCAGGCGGGGCCGCCGAAGGCCGACGTCCAGCCGTTCGGCGGCCCGCCGTTCCGTCCGGGCCGGAACATGTAGCGCTTCCGGTCGGGGTGCGACGGGTCGGCGATCGCGTTCCGGAACCACTCGTGCTGGTCGGAGGTGTGGTTGGGGACGATGTCGATCGTCACCTTGATCCCGCGCTCGTGCGCGTCGGCGACGAGCTCGTCGAAGTCGGCGAGCGTGCCGAAGAGCGGGTCGACGTCGACATAGTCGGCGACGTCGTAGCCATGGTCGGCCTGCGGCGAGGGGTAGAACGGCGTCAGCCAGAGCGCGTCGACGCCGAGCTCCTGCGAGGTAGGGCAACCGGGAGCGGATGCCCTGCAGGTCGCCGATGCCGTCCCCGTTCGAGTCCTGGAAGCTGCGGACGTAGATCTGGTAGAAGGCGGCGCTCCGCCACCACGGCCTAGCCACTGCTCGCGACCTCGTCCCCGGAGCGCACGGCCATAGCGTGACGCGTTCGACCTGGTCGTGCGATGGTCAACTGCGCAGAATGCTGCTCGTGCCCATCTCCTTGCCGCACGCCGCGTGACGCCGATCGCGTTCATGACCGCGAACGAGGTCGCGCGCGAGTCCGGCTGGGCGATCCACGACTGGGCCGAGGGCGACCGCGCCACCAACGAGGCGTTCGCGCCGATCGAGACCTACGGCGAGCGGTTCGACGCGCTGCTCGGCCGCGCCCGCGCGCTCGGCTTCGGCACGATCGACCTCTGGGGCGCGCACCTCGGGCCGGACTGGGCGACCGACGAGCACGTGGCGATCGCGCGCGAGGCGCTCGGCCGACACGGGCTCACGGTCGCGACCTACGCGACCTGGATCGGTCCCGGCAGCGTCGACCGCGCCTGCGAGCTCGCGCGCGCTGTCGGCACGAGCGTGATCGGCGGCGGCTTCTCCGGCGAGGCGGCCGCGCTGGTGCCGGTCCTCCGCAAGCACGGCGTCACGCTCGCGATCGAGAATCATCCGGAGCGGACGCCGGACGAGCTGCTGGCCAAGATCGAGGCGGGCGAGGGGACGATGGCCGCCACGGTCGACACCGGCTGGTGGGGCACCCAGGGCTACGACCCCGTTCGCGCGATCGAGGAGCTCGGCGGCCACGTCGCGCACGTGCACCTGAAGGACGTGCTCCGGCGAGGCGAGCCGCACGACACCTGCGCCTGGGGCGAGGGCGTCGTCGACATCGAGGCGTGCGTGCGGGCGCTGGCACGGCTCGGCTACCGCGGCGCGCTCGCGGTCGAGCACGAGCCGCAGGACCGCGACCCGACCGAGGAGATCCGAGCGATGCGTCAGCAGCTCGAGGAGTGGGTGCGATGAGGCTCGCGCTCGTCGGCGCCGGCAACGTCGCCGACCGCTACGCCGCGGCGATCGGCGCCGAGCCGGAGCTCGAGCTCGCCGGTGCGACCGATCTCGACGGCGCCCGCGCGGAGGCGCTCGTCGCCGAGCACGGCGGCCGCGCGTACGCCGACCTGGACGCCGTGCTCGCCGACGACGGCGTCGACACCGTCGTCAACCTGACGGTGCCGCAGGCGCATTTCGAGGTCGCTGCCGCGGCGCTCGCAGCGGGAAAGCACGTGCACAGCGAGAAGCCGCTCGCGCTCGCATACGAGGACGCGCGCCGGCTGCTCGAGCTTGCCGGCGAGCACGGCGTGCGGCTCAGCAGCGCGCCGACGACACTGCTCGGCGAGGCGCCGCAGACGCTCTGGAAGCACGTGCGCGACGGCGCCGTCGGGACCGTGCGCGCCGCCTACGCGGAGGCGAACTGGGACCGGATCGAGCGGTGGCACCCGGATCCGCGCAGCCTCTACGCGGTCGGGCCGGTCGTGGACGTCGGCGTCTACCCGCTCACGATCCTGACCGCCATGTTCGGACCGGTTCGGCTCGTGCGTGCATACGCGACCACGCTCGAGCCGGAGCGCGCGCTGCTCGACGGCACGGCCTTCACGCCCGCGGCACCCGACTTCATCGTCGCCGTGCTCGAGCACGAGTCCGGCGTCGTCACGAGGCTGACCGCGAGCTTCTACGTCGGGCGGGGCAAGCAGAGCGGGATCGAGGTGCACGGCGACGAGGGCTCGTTCCACCTGCGGGACTGGATGCAGGCGGATTCGCCGCTCGAGCTGCAGCGGCGCGGCGGCGAGTACGCGGAGATCCCGGCGCTGCGCGAGCCGTTCAAGGGGACCGACTGGGGCCGTGCGCTCGTCGACCTGGCGCGGGCGATCGACGAGGGGCGGCCGCACCGTGCCGCCGGCGAGCACGCCGCCCACGTCGTCGAGATCCTGAACGCCGTCGAGTCGTCGGCCGGCGACGGCGGCACGATCGCCGTCACCTCCGGGTTCACGACGCCGGAGCCGATGGACTGGGCCCGATGAGCGTGGAGGCGGCGTGATCACGCGCGACGAGCAGCGCGCAGCGCAGGCCTACGCGGTGGCCGAGCTGGAGGCGTGCGGAATCGTGCTCACCGACGCCGAGCGCGACGGGATCGAGGTCGCCGACTTCGGGCTCTCGCGCCTTCGCGAGCAGGGCCTGATCGTGCTCGTGTACGTCAACACCGACCGCTACTGCGCCAAGGAGCTCGTCCTCTACCCGGGCCAGACGTGCCCCGAGCACCGGCATCCGCCGTTCGACGGCACGCCCGGCAAGGAGGAGACGTTCCGCTGCCGCCGCGGGCTCGTCACCCTGTGGGTCGACGGACGCGAGCTCGTCCTGCGCCCGGGCGAGCAGTTCACGATCCCGCCCGACACCGCTGCACTCCTTCACCGCCGGCCCGGACGGCGCGGTGATCTCGGAGTTCTCCTCGACGAGCCGCGACGATCTCGACGTCTTCACCGACCCCGAGGTGCGCCGGGAGACGGTCGTAGCCTGACCAGGACGAGGCTGTCCTCGGTCTCCGAGTTGACGAGGCCGCCCATCGCGTAGAGCCGGTCGCGCCGTCGCGGCGAGCGGATCGATGTCCGCGACCGCGAGCAGGTCGCGCTCGAAGACGAGCAGCACGTATCGCGTCCGCGACTGGGGCAAGCCGACGACGACCACGTCCGCAGTGGTCTCGCGGAGCGTGGCGAGCGCAAGCTCGACGGCCTGCCGCCGCGCGGCGATGGCGCCCCGCCCGAGTGAGCACGGCCGCAACGGCCCACGGTCGCAGAAGCCGAAATAGACGCCGTTCGACGCGGGAACGCTGCGCCCGCTCCAGAACACCGGATCGACGAGCTCCAGCGCGGCCACGCCGCCGGTGGTCGAGCCGGGCGAGACGGAGATCGCGCTCGGGCTCGCGGCGAGGGCGGTTCCCGAGCGCGGCGACCGCGAGAGCGGTGATGAGGATCCCGAGTGCCCGTCGCATGACCTCACGACGGCCCGCGGCCTCGGCGATCTTCCACGTGGTAGACAGTCGCCGTGGCCGACCTCCCCTACGTCCATCGCGACACCGTCCGCTTCCGCGACTGCGACGCGATGGGGCACGTCAACAACGCCGTCTACTCGACCTACCTCGAGGAGGCGCGGATCGGCGTCCTCGGCGACCTGATCGACTTCATCCTCGCCCGCGTCGAGATCGACTTCCGCTCCGAGCTGCGGGCCGGGGAGGACGTCGAGGTGCGCACGCGCTGCTCGCGCATCGGGACGAAGAGCTTCGACCTCGAGCACGAGATCACCGCCGACGGCCGGGTCGTCGCGGAGGGGAAGAGCGTCCTCGTCTCCTACGACTACGAGCGGGGTGAGAGCGTTCCGGTGCCGGACGAGTTGCGGGAACGGCTCACGCGCCCTCCCGCGGCACCGACCACGGCCGAGTGAGGCACGCCCGATCCGGTCAGCCGACACGGAGGATCTGCTCCGTTGTCTGGTCGGCGACCCAGACGCTGTCTCCGGCCACGATTGCGCTCACGAAGTGCTTCACCGGCAGACGCAATGTCGCCCGAACCGACCCGAGGCGGGCCACGCGCCCCGGCACCGCCAGCCACAGCGAAGCGCCGCCCGCGAGCCTCGGCCCGTAGCCGTCGGCCCGCAACCCGCGCAGGCGGAGGGTCCGAATTCGCTCAGCCCCGATCTGCACGAGCATCTCACTCCTCGCCAGGCCGACCCAAATGGTGCCCCCCGTGACGGCGAGGGAGCGGGCGCCGGGCAGCGGGAACTGCGCGGCGACGCGGGACCTCGTCGGATCGATTCTGCTGACGACGTTGCCGTCCCCGGAGACGAGCCAGATCCCGCGCGGACCGGCGACGATTCCGCCCGGCCAGATCGGACCGGTACCGAGCGGGATGGTCGCGATCGCCTCGCCGGACACCGGGTCTACGCGGGTCACCGTGCCGTCGAGCGTATTCGCGACCCAGACCGAGCCGAAGCCGGCCGCGATGCCCGTCGGCATCTCACCGACCGGGATCTCTCGGGTGATGCGATTCGTGCCCGGATCGATCTGAAGCAGCACGTCGCGGAAGACGTCGATCCCCCAGACGGACCCGTAACCTGCGGCCAGCCCCACCATCGGCCGGTCGATCCGGGCGACGACGGTGTTCGTCGCCTGGTCGATGCGGACGACGCCGTCGACGGCGAGCGAGACCCAGAGGTCTCCGTCAGCCACCACCATGCCGGACGGCGCGCCGCCCACATCCACGGCTGCGACCACCCGCAGGGCCTGCTGCGGCTCGTCCGTCGCCCCCGCGCCACCTGCCACCGTCGCCGCCAGCACCGCCGCCACCATCGTCCACCTGATGCACATCGCTTCTCCTTCCGTCGTGGTCGGCCGAGCGTCGCGGGCAGGGCTTAAGGACGGCCAAACGGGGAGCAAAGTGGTGGTTTCAGCGCGCCGCGGCGATGCGCGCGCGAAACTGCGCTCGTGGACTCGATCCGCTTCAAGCTGCTCGGGCCGCTCGCAGCAGACCGCGGCGGCGTCGAGCTCGAGCTCGGCCCCCACAAGGAGCGCGCCTTGCTGGCGCTGCTCCTCCTGAACGCCAACCGCGTCGTCCCGACGAGCCGGCTGATCGACGAGCTCTGGGGCGACGCGCCGCCCGAGACGGCCCGGAAGGCACTGCAGGTGTACGTCTCCCGGCTGCGGAAGGTGCTCGGCCCGGACGGCTCACGCCTGCGCACGCAGCCTCCGGGCTACGTGCTCGACGTCGACGCTGGGGCTCTCGACCTCGACGAGCTTGCGGTGCTGCGGGGGCAGGCGCGTGCCGCCACAAGCCCCGGTGAAGCCGCCACGGCCCTTCGCGCCGCACTCGCGCTCTGGCGCGGGGAAGCGCTGGAGGACCTCGAGGCGGAGCCGTTCGCGGTCGCCGCGGCTGCCGAGCTCGAGGAGCAGCGTCTGTCGACGCTCGAAGAACGGATCGACGCCGACCTCGCGCTCGGCCGACATGCCGAGCTCGTCTCCGAGCTGGAGAGCCTCGTCGCCGCCCATCCGTACCGGGAGCGGTTTCGAGCCCAGCAGATGCTCGCGCTCTACCGGTCGGGCCGGCAGGCGGACGCGCTCGCCGCGTACCGCAGGGCGCGCGATGCCTTCGTCGAGAACCTCGGGATCGAGCCAGGGCCGACGCTGAAGGAGCTCGAGCGGGCGGTGCTCGACCAGGACCCGGCCCTCGACGCTCCGGTTTCGGCGGCGGCCGCGCCGCCGGCCGGCCGGCCGCGGCGACGACGCGTATGGACGGCTGCCCTCCTCGTCGGGCTCGCCGTCGCGACGGTGGCCGTCGTTGTCGCGCTGCGCGACGGGTCGGAGCCGCTGCTCGCGCCGCCGAACTCCGTCGCCGTGATCGACCCGAGCTCGAACCGGGTCGTGGAGACGATTCCCGTCGGAGCCCGGCCGGGGCCGATCGCCGCCGGGGCCGGGGCGGTCTGGACGGGAAACCTCGATGACAAGTCGCTCACGCGGATCGACCCAGCGACGCTCCGCGCGACAGCGGCGACGACGCTCGAGGCGACTCCGACCGGAGTGGCGGTGATGTCGGGCGCCGTCTGGGTCGCCCACGGCCTCACGGGCCAGGTCTCCCGGGTCGATCCGCAGCTCGGCGGGATCACGTCATTCGATGTGGCCCGCACGCAGCAGCGCTCCGCCGACGGGTGCCGTCGCGCCGGGATCGGAATCGGTCTGGGCCGTCTTCGGCGACGCGACGCTGGCACGCGTCGACCCACGCAACAACAACGTCGAGACCAGCATTCGCCGGGCTCGAGGCCGACGGCCGTGGCCGAGGGCGGCGGTGGGCTCTGGGTCGTCAGCTCCGGAGACTCGACCGTCTACCGCTTCAACCCGGCGACGTTCCGCAGCGGGCCGATCGGCCGCGCGAGCGTGGGGCGGCGGTCGACCGGCGTCGCCTACGGGCACGGGGCGGTTTGGGTCACGAGCAGCGGCGACGACGTCGTGACGCGGATCGATCCCGGCTCGTACTCGACGCGTCAGATCCCGGTCGGAGATGAGCCCGTGGCCGTCGCCGTCGACGCAACAGTCGGTCTGGGTCGCGAACGCCGGCGACGGCACCGTCTCCCGCATCGATCCGGCCTCGGCCGAGGTCGTCGCCACGATCGAGGTCGGCGGGTCGCCGGCCGGGATCGCCGCCGCGCACGGGCTCGTCTGGGTGACGGTGCAGGAGCCCTAGCGTTTCAGGCAGACGGTCGTCAGAACGAGGCTCGGGCGCAGCAGCATGCAGCCGACCCGCGCGGAGACGAGTGTCGCCTCGTTGAGGACGAGGAACGGAACGATCGGCGCGGCATCTCGTGAGAGTTGGAGGTCGAGCTGGGCGTATGCCCTGCTGCGGTCGGCACCCTGCAGGCTCGCCGCGCGCCTCATCTGTCCGATGTACTCGGGCTCGTCGAAACGCGCGAGGTTGGTGCCGCCGACGTCCTGCGTGTCGAGCAGGCGGTTGATGTAGCTGTAGGGATCGACGAAGTCGGGCGTCCAGACCACGAACGCCATGTCCCACGGCTCGTCCGGGTCGCCCAACCGGCCGCGATACGCCGACGCCGTCGTCCACTCCCCGATCGGCCGGATCTCGACCTCGAGTCCGATCTCCGCCAGGCGCTCTGACACGCACTGGGCACAGCTGATCGCCAGGGGCGTGTCGGGCGCGTAGAGAACGACCTTGCCGGCGCGTTTGTTAACGGCGGCGAGCGCTTTCGCGCGGGCAGGGTCACCCATGAGAGGGTAGATCTTGTGGTCCGTGAAGCCTGCCACGCCGGGCGGCACGAGCTGGTCGGTCACCGTCCACACCGACTTGTCGTTGATGAAGTGAGACCGCTCCAGGGCCAGGTTGACTGCGCGCCGCAGCGCAGGGTTGTTCCTGAACAGCGGCCGCGAAGAGTTGAAGACCAGCGTCGCGACGCTCAGGCCCGGCGTGACCCAGAATCGTGAATTGTTGATGCCGTACTTCCTGATCAACCCCCGGCCGGACCCGAAGGCGGCATCCGGCATGGTGTAGCCCCAGTCGGCTTTGCCGGCTTGGATGCGGTCGAGCACTTGCGTCGGGTGAGCCGGCGCTGAGGTCGATGTCGTAGCCGTCGACGTGGTGGGTCCGGGTGCCGCCGTAGTAGCGGTTGCGTCGCACGATCACGCGTTCGTTGGGCCGGTACTCGCGGATGGTGTAGGGGCCGGCGGCGGGGAAGCTCCGTACGCCTTCGGGGCTGGGCGGCAGCGTCGGTGGGACGGCGCAGAAGAAGGGCATCGTCGTCCAGGCGGCGAAGTTCCCCACCGCGCGGCTGAAGCGGATGATCAGCGTGTTGCCGCGCGCGGTCACCCCCGCCGCCCTCGGCGTCCGGCCGGCGTGGACGTCCCCGGCGCCGACGATCGCCTGCGTGTAGAGGTAGGCGGGCGAGTCGACGCCCGGCGCCATCGTGCGGTAGATCGCCTGCGCGAAGGCGTCTGCTCGGACAGGACGGCCGTCGCTGAAGCGGAAGCCCGTCCGCAGCTTGAAGGTATAGGTCCGGCTGGTCCGACGAGACCGTCGGGAAGGCGGCCGCGACGTCCGGCACGAGCCGGTAGCCCGCAGGAGGAGGCTCGTCGCGGTAGCGCATCAGGCGCGCACAGACCGTGTCCAGCAGCGGTCCAGCTCTCGCGCGAGTAGGCGAGCGCCGGGTCGATGTGGTCGAACGCCTGCAGGCTCAGAGCTCTGGAAGCTGACCCGGAAGATCCCACCGGACTTCGCGGAACCCGTCGAGCCGGAGACGCTAGGCAGCAGCAGCGCGCAGAGTGCGCCGGCCACTACAGAGCTGAGACGAGAGCGGCGCTTCACATGGCTCTCCGGCCACGCTAGACCTTTGTGCGGCTTGCGTCTAGGTGCCGGCGTCCACGTGCTCGTTGCGGCAGCGCTTGTCCTGGAGCTTCTGCTTGATCAGCGTCGGCTTCGCCTTCATCGACCCTGGCAGCTCGGCGTCCGCGAAACGGGGCAGCACGAGTCCGCCGAACGCGCTCGCGGCGAGCGCCAGCGCGACCAGGAAGGCGGCGAAGCGTCGACCCGAGGGACGCTGCGGGCTCACGCCCCTTACGGTACCGCGCCCGGGGTCCTCCTGGCCACCTTCACGGTGACGAGCCGCGGCCCGCGGCTGTCGATCAGCTCGAGATCGAGCTCGTCGCCGACCTTCCTCTGCGCGATCAGCTTCGTCAGCGCGTTCGCGTTCCGGATCGGGACGTCGTCGGCGGCGATGATCACGTCGCCGACGGCCATGTCCGCCTTGGCGGCCGGCCCACCGGGGTAGACGACCGTCACCGCGACGCCGCGGGTCGACGAGTCGAGCCCGAGCTGGACGGCTGCCGTCTCGGAGTCGACCGAGCTGAACGCGATCCCGAGCCACTTGTCCGTTGTGGGCGGCTCGTCGCTGATCTGCGCGATCACGGGCAGCGCCTCGTCGATCGCGATCGCGAAGCCGATGTTCTCGGTGTCGGCGTTGCGGATGCCGGCGGTGTTGATCCCGACGAGCCGTCCCGAGCGGTCGACCAGCGGCCCGCCCGAGTTGCCCGGGTTGATCGCCGCATCGGTCTGCAGCAGACCCGTCAGGTCGCCGTTCGGGCCCTCGATCGTGCGATCGAGGCCGGAGACGATCCCGGACGTGACGGTGGGGCCGCCGAGGCCCGCCGGGAAGCCGATCGCGATCACGACGTCTCCGAGCCGGAGCCCTGACGACTGCGCCAGCGCGACCGGGACGAGGTCGTTCGCCTTGACGCGCACGACGGCGAGGTCGCGCTCCGGCGCCGTCCCGATCACCGTTCCCTTCAGCGGCTTCGTGTGGACGCCGTCGTTGAAGGAGACCGTGATCCCCGTCGTGCCCTCGACGACGTGGTTGTTCGTCAGGATCAGCCCGTCACGCCGCAGGATCACGCCCGACGCCTCGCCCTTGCCGCCGCCGAACGACGACGTCTGGACGTTGACGACGGAAGGGAGGACGCGCGTGACCGCAGCGGCGAGCGAGCCGGCCCGGTCGGGAGCGGCGGCCGTCTCGGTGGGCGTCGACTCACGGACCGTGACCGTCTGCGTGGCGGTCGTGGCAGGCGTCGACTCGTCGTCACCGCCGCCGTTGCAGCCCGCGAGCAGCGCCGCTGCGGCGAGCGGTGCGAGCCACCTCACGGCAGCCTCGGGAACGTGACGACCGCGACCGCGGCGGCGGCGAGCAGCAGCACGAGGCCGCCCGCGAGGAATGCGAACGTCACCTCCTGCTTCCGTTCCACCTTGCTCACGAGTGAGCCCATCTTGTCGTACGCGTCGCGCAGGTCGTTGACGTTCTCCGCCTCGTAGAAGTGGCCGCCCGTCGACGTCGCGATCTGGCGCAGCGTCGCCGGGTCGGGCGGGACGGGGATGATCCTCGTGCCGCCGAAGCGGTTGAACTCGACGATCCCCTCCGGCGTGCCGAGCGCGATCGTGTAGACCGGGATCTTGAACGACTTCGCGCGCGCCGCTCCTTCCTGCGGGAGCAGGATCCCCTCGGTCTGCGAGCCGTCCGAGAGGAGCAGGATCGCGGCGGGTCGTGCGACGCCGCCCTCGCCGGTGTCGGCGGCCCGCGCCACCTCGACGCCGCGCGCGATCGCGTCGCCGATCGCGGTGCCGCGCTGCGGGTAGAGGTAGTCGATCGCGTCGATTGCGAGCTGCCGGTCGTCGGTCGCGGGCGCCGCCACCTCGGCGGTCTCCGAGAACGCGACCACGCCGACCTTGAAGCGCTTCGGCAGGTCCTTCATGAACCCGCGGACGACCCGCTGCGCCGCCTCGAGCCGCGTCGGCTCGACGTCCTCCGCCTGCATCGAGCCGGAGACGTCGATCACGAGCACGATCGTCGCCTCCTCCCGGTCGGCGAGGCGCATCATGCTCGGCCGCGCGAAGCCGACGAGCAGCGCCGCGAGTGCGAGCAGGAAGAGCGCCAGGCCGGCGTGCCGTCGCCAGGAGCGCGTGCTGCCGACGACGCCCGCGAGCACGTCGACGTTCGTGTAGCGGACGGCGTACTTGCTCGGCCGCCGCTCGAGCCTGCGGTAGGCGAGCACGAGCAGCGGCAGCAGCAGCAGTCCGAGCAGCAGCCACGGAGTCGCGAAGCTCAACTCGGCCCTCTCACGCAGATCGCGTGGATCTGCAGCTCGACGCGGACGTTCGGCGGCCGCGTGATCCCGGAGCGCACATTGACGACGACGCGGTTGCCCGCCCGCCGTGGCGTCGCGCGAACGGAGCCGAGGGCGCTGAGCGCAAGCGGCTTGTTCTGGCGGAAGGCGACTGCGCTCGAGTACGCGAGCAGACGCTCGCCCGAGAGGCAGGCGTAGGTCGCGCGCTCGCTCGGGGTGTCCTTCAGGCGGATGTTCTTGACGCGCCGGATCGTCGCGTCGACCACCGGCCCGGGCGCGGCCGCCGTCAGCTTCCGCTTCGGCTCGTACGACGTGCGTGCGCGCCCGCCGCCGCCGCTGGTGGGGATGCAGCCGAGCAGCGGCCGGAAGCTCGCCAGCGAGCGCGTCGTCCGCGCGACGAAGACGGCCGAGCGGTTCGTCGTCACGCCCGGGGCCGACCGGGCCGCCGAGCGTGCCGAGGAACGAGAGCTCGAGCGGGCCGGCGCGGTCGGCGTCGAGGCCGCCGATGATCTGGCCGCGGCCCGGGCAGGAGAGCTGGTAGTAGGTCGGCGTGCCGCCGCCCGGCACCTGCACCCACGGGCCCTTGACCGGGATGCAGACGACCAGGCCCTCGCACTCGGTGCCCGCGCTCGCGGTGGACGGGCCGAAGCCGGCGACGGCGGCGGCGATCGCGAGCACGAGCAGCGCGCGCTTCACGGCAGCCTCCCGAAGAGGAAGGCGGAGACCGCGCCGGCGGCGAGCAGCAGGAACGCTCCGCCCGCGGCGAACCCCGCCGTGATCTCGCGCTCCTTCTTGACGCTGCCGATCCGCGAGCCGAGCTCCTCGTAGACCGCGTTCAGCTGCGCCGCGTCCGGTGCGGCGTAGAAGCGCCCGCCCGTCGTCTGCGACACCTTCCTCAGCGTCGGCGGGTCCGGTGGGACGGTGACGCGCTGCGTGAAGCCGTTGTCGTCGACGACCTCGACCACGCCCTGGTCGGTTCCGAACGCGACCGTGTAGACCGGGATCTTCAGCTTCTTCGCCCGCGTCGCCGCCGCCTGCGGCTCCAGCACGCCCTGCGTCTGGGCGCCGTCGGAGAGGACGAGGATCGACGCCGGCGGCTTCTTCCCCTCCTCGGCGGGGACCCGCTGCGCGACCTGGATCGCCCGCGCGATCCCCTCGCCGAGCGCGGTGCCGTCGCCGGTGCGGAGGTTCCGGAGCGCCGCCTGCGCCGCCTCGCGGTTCGCCGTCGCGGGGAGGACCGTCTGCGCGCTCTGCGCGAACGAGACCATGCCGACGCGGTAGCCCTCGGGGAGCTTGTCCAGGAAGCGGCGGACCGCCTGCTGCGCCACCGCGAGCCTGCTCGGCGGCACGTCGGTCGCGGCCATCGACTTGGAGGTGTCCATCGCCAGCACGACGGTCGCCTGCTCCTGCTTGACGGAGATCATCGCGTGCGGTCGTGCGAGGCCGATCGCCAGGGCCGCCAGCGCGAACAGCGCGAGCGCGGGCGCGAGGTGGCGGAGCCGGCCGGGGCTGCGGCCGACGAGGTTCGGCACCAGCGCCGGTGTCGCGAACGCCGCCGCCTGCCGGTGCCGGCGCCGCTCGAGCAGGACGTAGCCGCCGATCGCGAGCGGGACGGCCAGCAGCGCCAGCAGTGCGAGCGGCCACTGGAAGCTCACCGTCTGCCTCCGCGGCGGCGCAGGTGCAGCGCGAGCGGGCGCAGCCAGTCGCCCTCGGTCGAGAGCACGACGTGGCCGACGCCGAGCGACGTCAGCTCCTGCGCGACCTCCTGCCGCTCCGCCGCCGCCGCCGCCGCGAAGCGCTCGCGCAGCTTCGCGTTCGAGGTGTCGACGCGGAGCTGGCGGCCGGTCTCGGGATCGACGAGCCTGAGCTCGCCGACGTTCGGCAGCGCCTCCTCGCGCGGGTCGCGGATCTCGACCGCGAGCACGTCGTGGCCGCCCGCGAGCTGCAGCAGCGGCGGGCGCCAGTCGCGCGGGCCGCGGAAGTCGGAGACGACGGCGACGAGCGAGCGCTGCTGCGCCATCCGCGCCACCAGCCCGAGCGCCGCGCCGAGCGACGTCGCACCGCCTCCTTCGAGCACGGGCTCCTGGCGCAGCGCGAGCAGCAGCCCGAGCATCCCCGCCCGGCCGGCGCGCGGCGGGATCGCCCGCGACTGCTGGTCGCCGAAGGCGACGAAGCCGAGCCTGTTGCCGCGGCGGCTGGCGAGGTGGCCGAGCGCGAGCGCGACCCCTTCGGCCACGTCGGCCTTCCGCCGCTCGGCGGTGCCGAACGACATCGACGCGGACACGTCGAGCGCAAGCCAGGTCACGAGCACGCGCTCGGCGAGGTCGACGCGGACGTGGGTCTCGCCGGTCCGCGCGGTCACGTTCCACTCGATCCGGCGGACGTCGTCGCCGGGCACGTAGGGACGCACCTGGGCGAGCTCGCTGCCCTGGCCGAGCACGGACGAGCGGTGGTCGCCGGCCAGCATCCCCTCGATCCGGCGCCCGATCGTCAGGTCGAGCGCGCGGAGCAGCGTCTCCGGCAGCGGCCCCGGCCCCGGCCGGTCGGGCGAGCGGGGGTGCGCCTCGGGAGCGACGGTCAAGCCGCCGACTCCCTCCTCGCCGACCTCGAGCTCGGGCGCCGTCACCTTCTCGAGCACCGCGTCCAGGATCTTGTCGGCGTCGACCTGCTCCGCCAGCGCCTGGTAGCTGAGCACGAGCCGGTGGCGGAGCGCGTCCTTCGCGAGCGAGTCGACGTCCTGCGCGACGACGTAGTCGCGGCCGCGGAGGAAGGCGAGAGCTCTGGCCGACTGGACGAGGCTGATCGGGCCGCGCGGGCTGGCGCCGAAGGAGATGAACGGCGCCAGGTCGCCGAGCCCGTACGCGCCGGGATCACGGGTCGCCGTCGCGAGCTGGACCGTGTAGCTGATGATCCCCGGATCGACATAGATCGCGGCGGCGGCCTCCTGCAGCTCGCGCAGCCGCTCCAGCTCGAGCACGCGCCGGAGCTCGGGCGCGGCGACGAGCGAGCGCTGAACGACGGTCAGCTCCTCGTCGTGCTCGGGGTAGCCGACGAGGATCTTCAGCATGAAGCGGTCGACCTGCGCCTCCGGGAGGGGGTAGGTGCCCTCGGACTCGATCGGGTTCTGCGTCGCCATCACGAGGAAGGGCGAGGGAACCGGCGTGCGTCTCCTTGCCGATCGTGACCTGCCGCTCCTGCATCACCTCGAGCAGCGCCGACTGCACCTTCGCCGGCGCGCGGTTGATCTCGTCCGCGAGCAGGAAGTTGCAGAAGACCGGGCCGAGCTCGGTGTCGAAGTCTGCCGAGCTGGGGCGGAAGACGCGGGTGCCGACGAGGTCGGAGGGCACGAGGTCGGGCGTGAACTGGATCCGCTGGAAGCTGCCGCCGAGCACCTGAGCGGTGGTCTTGATCGTCAGCGTCTTGGCGAGGCCGGGGACGCCCTCGATCAGGAGGTGGCCGCCGGCGAGCAGGCAGACGAGAACGCGCTCGAGCATCTCGTCCTGCCCGGCGATCACCCGCTTGATCTCGAACAGCGCCTGCTCGAGCAGCTCGCGCTGCTCCTCTACGGTGGACTCGCTCACGGCACGCTCCTTGCTCGCGGTTACGTGCCGCAAGTCAAGCAACCGCGCGATAAAGCGCGGATAAAAGCGGCGAGTACGATGGGTTAAGGATGCGCGTGCTTGTCGTCGAGGACGAGCAGGACCTGGCCGACGCGATCGCCGCGGGCCTCCGCCGCGAGGGGTATGCGGTCGACCTCGCCCACGCCGGCGACGAGGCGCTGCTGAAGGCGCGGGTCTACCCCTACGACCTGATCTGCCTCGACCTGAACCTGCCGGCGATCGGCGGGCGGGAGGTCTGCCGCGCGATCCGCGCCGAGCCGCGCGCCGACGGCGCGCCGCAGCCGAGGATCCTGATGCTGACCGCGCGCGGCGGCGTCGACGACCGGATCGCCGGGCTCGACGACGGGGCCGACGACTACCTCGTCAAGCCGTTCGAGCTGGGCGAGCTCGCCGCGCGGGCGCGCGCGCTGCTGCGGCGAAACGGCGACGGCGGCCCCGCGCCGCTCAACGTCGGCTCGCTCGAGCTCGACCCGGCGCGTCACGAAGCGACGCAGGCGGGCGAGCCGCTCGCGCTGACGCCGAAGGAGTTCGCGCTGCTCCGCTACTTCATGACCCGCCCCGGCGAGGCGCTCTCCGAGTTCGATCTGCTCACCCACGTCTGGGACGAGAACGCGAACCCGCTGACGCGGACGGTGCGCGTGACCGTGATGACACTGCGGCGCAAGCTCGCCGGGAGCCCGATCGAGACGGTCCAGGGCGCCGGCTACCGGCTGAGGGAGGACGCGTGAGGGCATTTCTGAGCTCGATCCGGGTCCGGCTGACGCTGCTCTACTCCGGTGTCCTCTTCGGCGTCGCTGCCATCCTCGTCGCCGGTCTCTACTTCGGGCTGGCGCTCAGCCTCCGCAACGAGCCGGTCTCGCAGGCCGTGATCGTCGAGCAGGTGCCGGTCAACGACGGCAGCCAGACCGAGGCGCAGACGTTCGTCCCCGCCAAGGCGTTCGAGCACCAGGTGAACCAACGCACGCTCCGCAACCTGCGCACGTACTCGATCGGCGCGCTCGCGGCGCTCTTCGTGGCCAGCCTCGCCGTCGGCTGGGTGATCGCCGGCAGGGTGCTGGCGCCGATCGCGCACATCACGAGCGTCGCGCGCGAGATCCAGGCGCGCGAGCTCTCGCGCCGAATCGAGCTCGACGGGCCTGACGACGAGCTGAAGCGGCTCGCGGACACGTTCGACTCGATGCTCGCGCGGCTCGACCTCGCCTTCGCCTCGCAGCGGCGCTTCGTCGCCGATGCGTCGCACGAGCTGCGCACGCCGCTCGCGATCATCAAGGCGAACCTCGACCTCGCGCTCACCGACGCCGAGGCGACCGACGAGAGCCGCGCGACGGCGGCCGCTGTGATCAAGCGCGCGATCGACCGGATGGCGCGGCTGACCGACGACCTGCTCGCGCTCGCCCGCCTCGACGCGCCGGCCTCCGGCCGGGAGCCAGTTCCGCTGGCTGCCCTGCTCGAGGATGCGCGCGAGGAGTTCGCCGCGGCCGCAGCCGCTCGTGCGGTCGAGCTGGAGACGGCCGTCGTCCCCGGGCGGATCGTGCAGGGCGACCGCGACGTGCTCAAGCGGGCCGTCACGAACCTGCTCGACAACGCCGTCCGCGTCGCGCCCGAGGGGTCGAGCGTCCGGCTCTCGCACGGCGAGGTCGACGGCTGGGCCTGGCTCGCCGTCGCCGACGACGGCCCCGGCATCGCGCCCGAGCACCGGGAGTGGATCTTCGACCGCTTCTGGCGCGCCGATGACGGCCGCTCGCGCCCGGGCGGCGGCAGCGGCCTCGGGCTCGCGATCGTGCGGCAGATCGCCGAGGCACACCGCGGCTCGGTCGACGTCCATTCCGACCTCGGCGCGGGGGCGACGTTCGTCGTCTGGCTGCCGCGGACGTCGGATCCGGGCGAGGCTCCGGACGTCGATCCGACCAGGGTCGTCGCGCTGGCCTGAGGCTGCGCCCGCGCCCGCACGAACCCGCCGATTCCAATTCTCGAGATGTATTAGTCTTCGCGGCCCATATACGGCTGGTTTCAAACTATTGCTGATAGGCCGTGAGGAGGGTCTGACAAATGACGCGCAACAAGTTTTTGTTGCCGGGTGTGGTACTCGCGCTCGTCGTGATGGCGTGCGTCGCCGCCGCCGCGAGCGAGGGCAAGACCGATACCGGTGCAGGCACGCAGGCGACCGGAGAGGTGACGCTCGCGGGCTGGGCTTCGTCCCCGACCGAGACGAAGCTGCTCAAGCAGGTCATCCGCGGGTTCGAGAAGACGTTCCCGAGCCGTGAAGGTGAACTACACGCCGATCTCCGGCGACTTCACCGCGGCGATGCTGGCCAAGTTCTCCGCACGCACCCCGCCGGACGTGCTGTACGTCGACTCGAACGTCGCGCCGGACTGGATCAAGCAGAAGGTGCTCCAGCCGCTCGATCCGTACATCGCGAAGAGCAAGTTGAAGAAGGAGCAGTTCTATCCCTCGCTCCTGAGCGGCTTCACGGGGCCGGACAAGAAGATCTACGGCTTCCCGAAGGACTGGTCGCCGCTTGCGATGGAGACGAACACCAAGCTCCTGTCGGCGGCAGGCACGAAGGTGCCGGCGACGTGGGCGCAGCTCACCGCCGCGGCGAAGAAGCTGCAAGGGAAGGTCCCGGGCGGTCGCCCGATCTGCCTCTCGGCGAGCTGGGACCGGATGCTCGCCTTCGTCTACCAGAACGGCGGCTCGTTCCTGAACCCGGCCAAGACGAAGTCGACCGTCAACACCCCGGCCGTCGCACAGGCGGCGAACTTCTACGTCGGCCTGATCAAGCAGGGTCTCGCCGGAACGCCGGCGCAGCTCGGCGTCGGCTGGTGCGGCGAGGCGCTCGGCAAGGAGAAGGCGGCAATCGCGTTCGAGGGCAACTGGGTCGTGCCGTTCATGGCCGAGACGTTCCCCAACGTCGCCTTCAAGATCAACAAGATGGTGCGGGGCAAGCAGGAGGGGAACCTCGCCTTCACCGTCAGCTACTCGATGGCGCGCGACGCGAAGAACAAGGACGCCGCGTGGCAGCTGATCCGCTACCTCGTCGGGCAGCCGGGCATGAAGACGTGGACCTCGAAGGGTCTCGCGCTTCCGTCCCGCAAGGACGTGAAGCCTCCCGCCGGTCGTGAGAACTTCATCGCGGCCGCGCCGGCGGCCCGGCCCTGGCAGTTCGCACCGACGTTCACGAAGGTGATCGACACCGCGAACAACGAGCTCTCGGCCGTGATCGAGGGCAAGCAGACCGTCAGCGGCATGCTCAAGAAGGTCGAGAGCACTGCCAACGACGCCCTTCGCTAGAGGTTCGACAGAGCCCGTCTCCCTCCGTCCGGTCCGAGTGGCCGGGCGGAGGGGTCGCGGGCGCCGAAGCTGGGTAGGGAGGTGAACGTGGCGGCCATCGCGAGAAGGAAAACCGTCTCCACGGGCAACGCCCGGTTTCGCGAGGCGCTCGTCGGCTACGGGTTCGTGGCCGTGCCGATGGGCGTGTTCGTCCTCTTCTTCATCTACCCGCTCTTCTACGCGCTCTACATCAGCCGCTACGACTGGGGTGTCTTCGGGAAGATCGAGACGCTCGGGCTCGAGAACTACCGCACGCTGATCCACGACGACCTCTTCTGGAAGGCCCTGAAGAACACGGTCATGTACACCGCGGTCGTCGTGCCGCTGCAGATGGCGCTCGGGCTCAGCGTCGCGGTGATCGTGAACGTGGGCATCCGCGGGCGCACGTTCTTCCGCTCCGCCTTCTACTTCCCGGCGCTCGCCTCCTCGGCCGCGATCACCGCGATCGCGCTCTACATCCTCTCCGCCGACGGGCTCCTGAACGCGATCATCGGCGGCCAGCGGCCGTGGTTCGGCGACTCCGACACGGCGCTCTGGGCGATCGCCGGCCTGAACGCCTGGACGACCTCGGGGACGATGATGCTCTTCTACCTCGCGGCGCTGCAGTCGATCCCGACCGACGTCTACGAGGCGGCGGCGATCGACGGGGCGGGCGTCTGGCGCACGTTCTGGAAGATCACGTTCCCGTTGCTGAAGCCGGCGCACTTCTTCGTCGCGGTCGTCTCGATCGTCGGCGCGATGAAGATGTTCGATCAGGCGTTCATCGCGTCCGGCGGCTCGGGCGGGCCGAACTACTCGACGGAGACGGTCGTCCTCTACCTCTACCAGACGGCGATCAAGGACGTGAACTTCGGCTACGCGGCCGCGATCGGCACGGCCCTGTTCGTGCTCATCTTCGCGCTGACCCTGATCCAGCGGCTCCTCTTCGGCAAGGCCGAGACCGCCTGATGGCGACCGAGACCGTCTCGCTCGAGCGATCCACCGTCGTCCCGGGGAGGCCGCGCGCCGTGCGCGTCCGCCGTGTCCTCGTCTACGCCCTCCTGCTCGCGGCGGCGCTCCTCTACTTCACCCCGTTTCTCTGGACCGTGTCGACCTCGCTGAAGTCGCTGCCCGAGACGGTCGGCTTCGACCTGTTCCCGGACAATCCGAGCCTCCGTGCCTATCGCGAGGTGCTGACCGACTACAACTTCGCCCGCTACGCCTTCAACTCTGCCTTCCTCGCCGGGACGATCACCGTGGCCAACGTCCTCCTCGGCTCGCTCGGCGGGTACGCGTTTGCCCGCTTGCGCTTCCCGGGCCGGGAGTTCCTGTTCCTCGCCGTGCTGGCGACGCTGATGATCCCGGATCAGCTACGGCTGGTACCCGTCTTCCAGATGCTCACCAACTGGCACCTGGTCGGGACGTTCCAGGGGTTCATCGCGATCAACCTCGTGCTGGCGGCGAACCTGTTCCTGATGCGTCAGTACTTCCTGACGATCCCGAAGGACTTCGAGGAGGCGGCGAAGCTCGACGGCGCCGGCTATTTCAAGACCTACTGGCGCGTGATGCTCCCCCTCGCCACGCCGGCGCTCGCCGCGGTGACGATCCTCACGTTCCAGGGGATGTGGAACGAGTTCTTCTGGTCGCTGATCATCCTCGGCTTCGGCGACCCGGACCGGTACACCCTCCAGCTCGGGCTCGCTCAGCTCCGCTTCCAGTACCAGACGCTCTGGCCGCAGCTGATGGCCGCGAGCGTGATCGCGATCCTGCCGATCGCGCTCATCTACGTCGTCTTCCAGCGCTACTTCATCTCCGGCGTCGTCTCGAGCGGTGTCAAGGGATGACGGTGTCGGTCTCGACCTCGCTCCGCGGCGCCCTGCGTGACTTCTACGAGCACTCGTGGCGGCTCGTGGTGCTGAACGGGGTCCTCTCGCTCTGCGTGCTGGCGATTCTCGCGGCGGCGAGCTTCTGGGCGCCCGCGCTCCTGCTGCTCCTCCTGCTCGGCCCACTCGCCGCCGCGATGATGCATTGCGCCGTGTCGCTGGTGCGCGAGGGGGAGCTCTCGCTCCACGACGCTGCAGCCGGGCTCGTCCTGCACTGGCGCCGCGGGCTCGTCCTCGCCGCACTGTCCGGCGTGGTCGTCCTCGCCGGCCTGATCGGTGTCCGCGCCTACGGCGGCACGTCGACGTTCACGTGGCCGCTCGCATTCGTGCTCGCGTACCTGCTCGGGCTCTTCTGCGTCTACCAGCTCGTGCTCTGGCCGCTGGCGGTCGCGGAGCGCGAGCGTACCGCTCCGTCAGGTGCTCGGCGACGCGCTGCGGACGCTCACCGGCCGCCCGAGCGCCGCGCTCGCGCTCGCCCTGCTGCCTGCTGCTCGTGAACGTGCTCGGCGCTCTGGCCGCGCTCCTGCCGTTGCTCACCCTCACCGTCGCCTACTCGTTCCTCGCCGCAGCGCGATTCGCGCTCCCGCCGCAACCGCTCACGGAGGCCTGATCCATGGCACGCGTCAGCTTCGAGAACGTCACCAAGAGCTTCGACGGGACGATCGCCGTCGACGACCTGTCGCTCGAGGTCGCGGACGGCGAGTTTCTCGTCCTCGTCGGTCCGTCCGGCTGCGGCAAGTCGACGGCGCTGCGGATGCTGGCCGGCCTCGAGGACATCACGTCGGGGCGGATCCTGATCGACGACCTCGTCGTCAACAACGTCGCCCCTGGCTCGCGCGACATCGCGATGGTCTTCCAGTCGTACGCGCTCTATCCGCACATGACCGTGTACGACAACCTCGCGTTCGGCCTCCGCAACCACAAGGTCGCGAAGCCGGAGATCGACAGGCGCGTTCAGCGCGCCGCCGAGATCCTCGACCTGGCCGACCTGGTCAAGCGCAAGCCGAAGCAGCTGTCGGGCGGCCAGCGCCAGCGCGTCGCGCTCGGCCGCGCGATCGTGCGCGAGCCCGAGGCGTTTCTGATGGACGAGCCGCTCTCGAACCTCGACGCAGCCCTTCGCGTCCAGACGCGGGCGGAGATCCTGAAGCTGCAGCGCCGGCTCTCGACGACGACGATCTACGTCACGCACGACCAGATCGAGGCGATGACGATGGGCGACCGGATCGCCGTGATGAGGCAGGGCTTGCTACAGCAGGTGGGGACGCCGGAGGAGCTCTACACCACGCCGACGAACGTCTTCGTCGGGCGGTTCATCGGCTCGCCCGCGATGAACGTCGTGCCGGCCACGTTCATGGAGGGCGCGGGACTGTCGGGGCAGCTCGCGGGTTTCCGGCCGGAGCACGTGTCGGTCGGCAACGGGCACGCGGACGCGGCGCACTTCTCCGCGACGGTCGAGGTCGTCGAGTATCTCGGCGACGAGCAGCTGGTCCACCTGGCCGCACGCGATCAGTCGCTGCTGGCGAAGCTGCCGGTGGAACAGCGGCTGGCGCCGGGTGAGGAGCAGCAGTTCTCGATCGCCCGCGACAAGCTGCATCTCTTCGACGCGGACACCGAGCTGGCCCTGACCTGAGCCTACGAGCCGAAGCGCCCGCCGGCGAGGCTGATGCTCGAATGCTCGGGCGGGCCACCGTCCGGCTCGACCGAGATGTCGACCGCCTGGTAGTCCCCGGGGCCGGGCAGCGGCAGGTCGAGACGCGTTCGCTCGCCGTCCGGGGTGAACGAGCCGACCGCCTCCATCTCACCACCGCCCTCGGTCCGGAGGACCCAGACCTCGTAGTGATGCCCGGCGGGAGGAGCCGGGACGTTCTCGAGCTCGAGCGCGAGCTCGCCGCCGTCGAGCGTCGCACTGCCGTTGACGTCCGCGTACTGCGGCGTCCCGGCGACCGCCGCACGCGCGTCGGGCTCGCCGCGTCCGTCCGTGAGCACGAAGGTGGCAACCACGACGGCCGCCGCGGCCGCGAAGCCGGCGGCGACCCGGGGGAGCCAGCTCGGCCGGCGGCGGCGAGCGGAGGCCGCCGGGCGGACGTCGGCGAGGATGCGGTCGAAGAGCTCGGCGGACGGCGCTTGGCGCGCGACGGCAGCCTCGAGCGCCGCCACGGTCGCGCGGTGCTGCGCGAGCTCCGCCGCCGCCGAACCGTCGCTGCGGACGAGCGCGGCGACGTGTTCGCGCTCGGCGGGGGAGACGGCGCCGAGCGCCATCCCTGCGAGCAGGTCGCGGTCGGTCTCGTTCATCCGGTCTCGGTCTCCAGGGCATACGCGGGCGCGACGGTGCGCAGGCGTTCGAGGGCGAGCCTGAGCCGGCCCTTGACCGTGCCGAGCGGCACGCCGAGGCGCGCCGCGATCTCCGCCTGCGTCAGCCCCTCGAAGTAGGCGAGCGAAACAGCCTCGAGCTGGTGCGGCGGTAGCTCGGCGAGCGCCGACGCGACGCGCTCGCCCTGGTCGCCTGCGACGACGACGTCGGCGGCGTCGGGCGCCTCGTCGTCCGGCCAGCGCTCCGGCAGCGGCTCGGCGGGCCGCCGCGAGCGCCGCCGGAGCGCATCGACCGTCTTGTTCCGCGCGATCGAGAACAGCCAGGTGCTGACACTCGCGCGCCGCGGGTCGTAGCGGCCGGCGCTGCGCCACGCGGTCACGAACACCTCCTGGACGCAGTCCTCCGCCAGTTGCCGGTCGCCGAGCGTACGCAGCGCGAGTCCGAAGAGGACCGCGCCGTAGCGGGAATAGAGGGCGCGCAGCGCGTCGGTGTCGCCGGCGGCGACGTGACGCAGGAGCAGCGCATCGTCGCGGTCAGCTGGCATTGATCCGCATCCACATGGGTGTCGTACAACTTCTGTCCAAGTTCGTCCGACTCTACAGGAGGATGCAACGTGCCCAGGAGAATCGCTCCACTGCTCGCCGCCGTGCTCGGCGCAGGACTGCTCACCGCGGGCGCGCCTGCCGCGCCGGCCGAGCGGGCCGCCGCGCCGAAGACGGTTGTCGGCGTCGCAGCCGGCGACAAGCGCTTCACGACCCTCGTGGCGCTCGTCAAACAGGCGGGCCTTGTCAAGACGCTGTCCGCAAAGGGATCGTTCACCGTGTTCGCACCGACGAACGCCGCCTTCGCGAAGCTGAAGCAGACCGCGCCGGCGACGTACGCCGCGGTCGCCGCCGACAAGGCGCTGCTGAAGCAGGTGCTCACGTACCACGTGCTTCCGAAGAAGGTGCCGAGCGGGGCAGCCGTCGCCGCGGCGAAGAAGCAGGCGTCGGTGAAGACCGTCGAGGGCGAGAAGATCGCGCTTTCGCTCAAGGGCGGCAAGCTCGTCCTCAACGGCAGCTCGCGCGTGATCGTCGCCGACCTGAAGGCGTCGAACGGAATCGTCCACGCCATCGACGCCGTGCTCGTCCCGCCGAGCGCGGCCTAGCGTCCGGCGGCCCGGTGCTCGGCGCGCAGCAGCGCGCCGAGCACGCCGCCGAAGATCGCGTGCGCCGCGACCTCCTGCCAGAAGATGCGTCCGTTCCGGAGCAGCGGTGGCCACGCGCCGCTGCGGCGATCCGGGTGGAAGCGGTCGACGGCGGCCATCGCCGGCCAGAGCGCGGCGCCCTCGAGTTGCGCCGCGGCGATCCCGCTCCGCCAGCCACGGACCCCGAGTCGCTGCAGCGCGACTCCGGCCGCGGCGCCGTTGGCGAGGTGGACGGCGGTGCCCGCGAGGCGCCAGTGGCGGCGCGAGAGCGGCGCTCCGAGCAGGCGGACGTCGGTGTACGGCGTCCCGAAGAGACGCCGCAGTCCGGGCTCGGCGGCCGCCCAGACGCCTGCCGCGACGACGCCGGCGGCCGCGGCGCGCAGGTGAGTGCTCACGTTTGGCGTCACAGGTTCCTGTCTACCCTTTGTCCATGAAGGCGAACGTCGTTCTGTTCACGCGCGATCTTCGCGTCCACGACCACCCGGCGCTCAGCGCTGCGGTCGAACGCGCGGAGCAGGTCGTGCCGCTCTTCGTTCTGGACGACGCCGTGCTCGCAGCGTTCGGGGCGCCGAACCGCGTCGCCTTCCTGGTCGGCGCGCTCAGGGATCTGGACGCACGGCTGCGCGAGCGCGGCGCGAAGCTCGTCGTCCGCCGCGGCAATGTCGTGGCGGAGACGGTCAGAGCCGCTCAGGACGTGAGTGCCGAGGCAGTTCACGTCTCCGCAGACGTGAGCGCGTACGCCCAGGAGCGCGAACGGCGGCTGCGGACGGCGCTCCGGAGCGCGCGGATCGAGCTCGAGGTGTTCCCCGGCGTCACGGTCGTCCCGCCCGGAGACCTCGCGCCCGCGGGCCACGACCACTTCCGCGTCTTCACGCCCTACTGGCGGCGCTGGCGCGAGGAGCCTCGGCGAGACGTCCTCGCGGCGCCTGCGCGGATCCTGCTCCCGGACGGGCTCGAGGCCGGGACGCTGCCCGAGCCCGACGAGCTGGTACGAGGCCGACCCGCCCCTGAGCTGCCGACCGGGGGCGAGACTGCCGGCCGCCGGCGTCTCGACGCGTGGCTCGACGGCGGGCTTGCACGCTACGCGGAGCTCGCCGACGATCTCGGCGCCGACGCGACTTCGCGGCTCTCGCCGTATCTCCACTTCGGCTGCATCTCGGCCGGGGAGGTGGTCGCGCGGGCGCTCGACCACGGGGACGCGGAGCCGTTCGTGCGGCAGCTCTGCTGGCGCGACTTCAACCACCAGCTGCTGGCAGCCCGACCGGAGCTCGCGCAGGAGGATCTCCGCCCGCGCGCCGCGGGCTGGCGCGACGACGACGAGGCGTTCATCGCCTGGCGCGAGGGCCGCACCGGTTACACGGTCGTCGATGCCGGCATGCGCCAGCTGCTGCGAGAGGGCTTCATGCACAACCGGGCCCGTCTCGTCGCCGGCTCCTTCCTGACGAAGCAGCTCGGGATCGACTGGCGCCGTGGCGCCGCCCACTTCTTCGAGCACCTCGTCGACGGCGACGTCGCCAACAACACGGGCAACTGGCAGTGGGTCGCCGGCACGGGCGCCGATCCCCGCGCGAACCGGAGGCTGAGCCCGCTGCGGCAGGCGCAGCGTTTCGACCCGGACGGCATCTACGCGCGGCGCTATCTGCCCGAGCTCGACACGCCGGAGTACCCTGAGCCGATCGAAGTGGCGGCATGACCGGCTGGGAATCGACCGAGCGTGTGCTCGACTCGGGCGGCTTCGAGTCGCGGCAGCGCGTGCTCGTGCCGGAACCGATGGTCGAGGCGTCCGAGGCGGGCGCCCGCACGCTCGGCGTCACCTACTGGCAGGCGGTCGACCGCCTCACGCGCGGCGGCGTGCGGGCGAGCTGGAGCGGCGGCGGCGGCAAGCTGAAGCTGCTCGGCGGCGCAACCCTGCTGACGTTCGGGCCGCCGGAGCTGACCTTCGACGGCGACGTCGTCTCGTGCCGACACGAGATCCGCGGCGGCCTGCTCGCGCTCCGCGCCGGCGGCTCCGTCACGCTGGCCCAGCGTCCGGAAGGGGAACGGCACGAGCTGAGCGTGACGGTCGAGGAATACCTGCCGCGCCTGGCCGCCCGCGCGGGCGCGCCCCGCTGGACGGGCGTGCTCTACCTCAAGGGCCAGAGCCCCTTCCACGCGGCGGTGAGCCGACGCTACTTCGACCTGCTCGCACGGAGCCGGACGTGAAGGTGACCGTCTTCGGCGCGACCGGCGTCGTCGGCCGTGCGCTGCTGCCGCTCCTCGCCGAGCACGAGGTGACGGCGGTCTCGCGGACGCCGCGCGACGACGCCGGCGGCGCGGTGGGTCGTTGCGGACGCGGCCACCGGTGAGGGCGTCGCCGAGGCGCTTGCGGGAGCCGATGTCGCCTACTACCTCGTCCACTCGCTCGGGTCGCGCGACTTCGAGCAGCAGGACCGCACCGCCGCCGAGACCGTCGCCGCGGGAGGCGGCGGGCGCGGGCGTACGCCAGATCGTCTACCTGGGAGGCCTCGGCGCCGACGGCCCGGATGCGTCGCCGCACCTGCGGAGCCGGCGCGAGACGGGCGAGCGCCTCGCGTCCGCGGGCGTGCCGGTGACGACGCTGCGCGCCGCGATGATCGTCGGCAAGGGCAGCGCAGCGTTCGAGACGATCCTCGGCCTCGTCAAGCGGCTGCCGGTGATGATCACGCCGAGCTGGGTGTCGACGCCGACGCAGCCGATCGCACTCGACGACGTCGCCCGCTACCTCGCCGGTGTCTGCGGGAACGAGGCGGCGTACGGCGAGGGCTACGACGTCGGCGGCCCGGAGGTGATGACGTACCGGCAGATGATCGAGCGGATCGCCGGCCTGCTCGGCCGCACGCCGCGCATCGTCGAGGTGCCCGTCCTGACGCCGTACCTCTCCTCGCTCTGGCTCGAGCTCGTCACGCCGGTGAACGCATCGGTCGCGCGGCCGCTCGTCGAAGGGCTGCGGAATCCGACGATCGCGCGCGAGGAGCGGATCCGCGGGCTGCTGCCGTTCGAGCTCACACCGTTCGACGAGGCGGCACGGCAGGCGCTGGCCTGAGCAGCCCCGGCACCTCGGCGGCGCGGTAGTCGAAGATCCCCTCGACCCAGCCGCGGACGAGCAGCCGCCGGACGAGCGCGCCGAGCGGGCCGAGGAAGAGGCGGTAGCGGACGTGGTCGTAGATCTCCGTCCCGCCGTCCGCCGGCGTCAGCCGGTGCGTGTGCTCCCAGAGCAGGAACGGCCCGCGGCGCTGGACGTCGACGAAGCCGCGCGGCGGGTTCCAGGCGACGATCTCCGTGCGCCAGCGGATCGGGATCCCGAAGAGGCTCAGCCGGTACCGAAGGCGCGCGCCGATGCCGAGCGCGTCCGGTGCCTCGACAATCCGGAACCGGAGCCACGGCGGGGTGATCCGCTCCAGATTTCGGGCGTCGGCGAAGAACGTGAACGCCTCCTCGATGGGGACGGGGACGACCTGGGTGCGTTCGAGGACGTATTCGGTCACGCGGCGGCCGCGCGCTGATCCGTTCGCCCACGCCGCGAGGAGGCCGCGGTAGTGGGCGACGAACTGCTCGTGCTCGTGCTTCGGGAAGGTCGATGTGACGGTGTCGACCAGCAGGCCGTCGAAGCCGGCTCCCTCGACCCAGTCGACGAGGATCTCGTCCAGGTGCGGCAGCTTGGCGGCGCAGAACTCGTCGTACTCGGGCACCTGGAAGTACGCGTCGGCGAGCCGCCGGTACTCCGCCAGCTTCTGCTCGTAGGTCAGGTCCTCGCGATCGCCGATCTCGAAGTAGTCACGGGTCGTCTGGTTGATCCGCATCTGCCGCCCGGTCGCCGAGCAGAACGCGGTCCAGCGGACGAGCGCGCGGATCGCCCACGGGAAGTAGTAGTGCAGGCTCGTCAGGGCGACGTCCGGGGACGCGTTCGCGTAGTCGATCGGCGAGGCGACGCCGTCCTTGACGATCGTCTCGCACGAGTTGAACTCCCAGCGGAAGAAGGCGTTCACCAGCCGGCTGATCGTCAGGACCTCGTCGCCGGTCTCGGCGGAGAGGAAGTCGTGGTCGACCTGGTAGCGGTCGTACATCGGCCGGTCGGGCTCGAAGTGCATCACCATCGTCTCGGCGCCGATCGAGAGGCTGCGGGCGAAGACGTCGAAGTCCTCGACCGAGGCCTGCAGGTGCATCAGCCGCTCGCCGGAGGTGTCGTAGACGGCGTGCAGCTGCGCGGCGTCCTTGATCCGGGTCACGCCGACCCACTGGCCGCCGTCGAAGGGCTTCATGTAGAGCGGATAGCCGACCTTGGCCGCGATCTCCTCGAGGTCGAAGGGGAGGTTGTAGCGCTCCGCCGTCGGCTGGAAGCGCTCGTTCGCGGGCGGGCTCTTGTGCGGGATCAGCCACGTCTCCGGCACGTTCAGCCCGAGCCGCATCATCGCGCAGTAGGCCGAGTGCTTCTCCATCGCCTGGAACGTGAACGGGTTGTTGAGCAGGTAGACGTCGTCCATCAGCGAGACCTTCTTCAGCCACTCGCGCGGGACCGTGTACCACCAGCCGAGCCGGTCGATCACGAGCGAGTAGCGCGGCTTCGAGCGCAGGTCGAAGGGCTCGTTCGTGATCCGCTCGGTGGTCAGCTCGTGGGTCTCGCCGCCCTGCTCGATCGGGCCGATCTGGGCGAGCAGGTGCTCGAACGCGCGCGGCCAGTCCTCCTCGGTGCCGAGCAGGAGACCGATCAGGTGCTTGCGGTCGCTCATAGGAAGCGGGGGAGATGATGCGCGATCTGGGCGCGCCACGCGGGCCAGTCGTGCGGCGAGTCGTGCCCCCAGAGGTCGAGCTCGTGCCGGATCCCCTTCTCGCCGAGCAGCCCCGCGAAGCGCTGCGTGCTCTCGAGCGCCCCCGTCGTGTCCTCCCACTGCCCCTGGCCCGCGATCAGGAGCAGGTTGACCTGCCCGCGGAGCCAGTCGAGGTGGTCGCCGCCGAGGTGCTGGACGTAGTCGGCCGGGTTGTTGAAGTAGACGGCGTCGCCGCGCTCGCCGCCCGCCGACGACGGAGACGTCGTAGACGCCGCTCTGGCAGATCGCGAGCGGGAACACGTGCGCGTGCCGGAGCGCGAAGTTGGCGGCGTGGTAGGCGCCGAAGCTGACGCCGGTGACGATGATCTCGGCCGCGTTCGAGTCGGCCTGGATGAACGGGACGACCTGGTTCAGGATCCAGTCCTCGTAGCGGCCGTGCATCTGCGCGCGCTCCTCGAGCGAGAGCCCCTCGCGGTACCAGCTGCCGGAGTCGAAGCTGTCGACGGCGTAGACCTTGACGCGACCCTCCTCGATCGGGCCGCCGATCGCGTCGATCATCCCGCGCTCCTCGTACTGCCAGGCCGGGCCTTCCTGAGAGGGGAAGGCGAGCAGCGGCCGGCCCCAGTGCCCGTACGCGATCACGCGGCCGTCGGCGCCGATCGCCGGCGAGTAGAGGGAGTGATGGCGGCGGGTCAGGTCAGATCCTCTGGAGCAGGCGGCGCAGTTGCGGGTGGAAGGAGTCGCGCCACGCGACCCAATTGTGACCGTCGCGGATCTCGAACAGGCGCGCGTCGTAGCCTCGGTCGCGGAGGGACTGCTCGAGCGCCCGGTTCGGGGCCAGGTTCTGCTCGACGGTGCCGCAGGTGAGCACGATCGGGATCGTCCGCTCGGGACGGTTGCGGTGGACGCCGCCGACGAAGCGCGCGATCCGCTCGTAGCGCGGGAAGTTCCGCTCGTAGCTTTCGGCGCGCCGGAAGAAGCTGCCCGACTGGAGGAAGAGGGCGTCGAAGCTCTCCGGGTGGCGGCGGTGCGTGTGGAAGAGCGACAGGGCGCCGAGGCTGGCGCCGAGCCCGATCCGGACGGGAGCGGGCGGGAGCTCCGGGCAGGATCTCCTCGGCGAGCGCCCGCGAGTAGCGCGCCGAGGCGGAGTAGATCTCGTTCCGGTCGACCGGCCCGATCAGCGCGGCGCGGAGCGGGGGAAGCTGCCCGAGATACGTCAGCAGCGACGAGTGCGCGGCGTACTCCGGCCCGTCGTGAGCGACGAGGAGCGGGCTCCGCTCCGTCGCCTCGGGATGCGCCCAGATCAGCGCCGGTAGATCGGTCTTGAGAGTCCGGCTCGGGATCGCGACCGACTCCGGCTTGCCGACCGGTTCCTCCGCGACCCACTCGGGCGGCTCGTAGCCGGGCTCCTCCCACACGGACTTGTCTCCCCACGGCCCCGACGCGCGCTTCGGGTTCTCCGGGTCGAGGATCCACTCGCTGCGCCCGTCGCGGTCGATCAGCTCGAGCTGGTACTCGAAGCGCGCGACGTCGGGGGCGGCCGCCGTCAGCTCCCAGACGCGGCCGTTCCGCGTCAGCTCGTGCGGCAGCCGCTCGCGCAGCTGGTGGGCGAGGCGGACGGCGGCGAGACGACGGCGCGGGTCGGGGACGTGGAAGCGGAGCTCGATCACGGAAGTGTGTCGAGTGTGTGGAAATTGGCGCGCAGAACCGTCTGTTCCGGCCGGTGCGGGCCGTTTCGGACACTAGGCAGGCGCGGCGTCCGTGGCTATCACGACTCCTCCCAGCTCACGAGGAGGAACGATGACGACACGGATTCGAAAGCTGACACTGCGCACCGTTGCGCTCGGTGTGATCGCGCTCGCGCTCACGGTCGGCGGCGCGGGTGCGACGGCCGGGCTCGAGGCGGCCGCCGACGACGGCGTGATCAAGGCCTGCCGGCACAAGTCCGGCGTCCTGCTGATCCCCTCCGCCGGGAAGACGTGCAAGCGGTCGGAGCAGGCGCTGAGCTGGAACGTGAAAGGCCCGGCCGGGCCGGCCGGGCCTGCAGGCGCCGACGGCAAGGACGGGGCTCCCGGGCCTGCCGGCGCGAAGGGTGACCCGGGGCCGCGCGGCGAGACCGGACCGGCAGGTCCGACCGGGCCTGCGGGACCGGCAGGGCCTCCTGGTCCGGGCGGGACGATCGCGGCGATCGAGGCGTTGAACGGGATCGCCTGCACCACGAGCACCGCGACGCAGGGGACGGTCTCCGTCGAGACCGAGATCGACGGGGCGATCGTGCTCACGTGCGAGGAGGGAGGCACGCCGCCGCCGCCTCCGCCCGGTTCGTCCGAGCTCGTGATCAACGAGATCGACTACGACCAGGTCGGCGCCGACAGCGGCGGCTTCATCGAGATCTACAACGCCGGCGACGCTGCTGCCGACCTCACGGGCATCTCGCTCGTGCTCGTCGACGGCGGCACGGGGAACGAGTACCTGCGGCGGGCGCTCACCGGCACCCTCGCCGCGGGCGGGTACCTGGTCGTCGAGGCCGACGCCCAGAACGGCGCTCCCGACGGCGTGGCGCTGATCGGCGCCGGCGGCGCCCTGCTCGACGCGCTCTCGTACGAAGGCGCGATCGAGGCTGCGACGATCGGCGGAGCGACCTACGACCTCGTCGAGGGCACGGTGCTCCCGACTGCGACCGCGGACTCGAACACGGTCGCGGGCTCGCTGTCACGCATTCCCAACGGAAGCGACACCGACGACGCCGCCACGGACTGGGCGTTCACGACAACCGTGACCCAGGGAGCAGCGAACGTCGGCTGAGCGGCCGAAAGCCAGTCTCGCCGGCTGACGCCCGTCAGCCGGCGAGACTCAATAGCGGCCCTTCGCACGCATGTTCGCCCGGCCCTGTGCGCCGACCTTCGCCCAGCGCTTCCGCTCCTCCGCCTGAAGGCGCTTGTCGAGCCGGCGCTCGAGGTGCGCGAGCTCCCGCTGCAGCTTCTTGTAGCTCGCCCAGCGCTCGAACGGCAACGATCCGTCCTCGATCGCCGCCTGCACCGCGCATCCGGGCTCGGTGCGGTGGGCGCAGTCGGAGAAGCGGCACTGGGTCGCGAGCTCCTCGACGTCCGAGAACGTCTCCGCGATCCCGTCCGACGACTCCCAGAGCTGCAGCTCCCGCATCCCCGGCGTGTCGAGCACGAGCCCGCCGTCGGGGAGCAACACGAGCTGGCGGTGGGTCGTCGTGTGGCGGCCCTCGCCGTCGTCCTCGCGGATCTCCTGCGTCGCGAGCAGCTCCTCGCCGGCGAACGTGTTCACGAGGGTCGACTTGCCGACGCCCGATGAGCCGAGCAGCGCGATCGTCCGGCCGGGAGTCAGGTGGGCGCGAACGAGGTCGAGACCTTCGCCGGAGATGTTCGAGATCGCGTGCACGGGGACGCCGAACGCGATCGCCTCGACCTCGAGCACGCGCAGCTCCCAGTCGGGGCAGAGGTCGGTCTTCGTCAGGACGATCACCGGCTGCGCGCCGCTCTCCCACGCCATCGTGATGTAGCGCTCGAGGCGGCGGACGTTGAAGTCCTCGTTCAGGGACATGACGATGAAGACGGCGTCGACGTTCGCCGCGAGCACCTGCTCCTCGGCCGCGTTGAGGGCGACCTTGCGCGAGAACTTCGTCCGCCGGGCGAAGACGTGCTGGATCGTCGCGGCTCCCTCTTCGGGCCGGGCGGCGATCGCGACCCAGTCGCCGACGGCCGGCAGCTCGCCGGCGCCGCTCGCCTCGTGCGAGAGCCGGCCGGCCGTGTCGGCCCGCAGCTCGCCGAGCTCGGAGAAGAGGACGTAGGCGCCGCGGTGCTGCGCTGCGACGCGCGCGGGCAGCAGACCGCCCGCGGCATGGGGTTCGAACTCGGTTGTGTGGCTGTCAGTCCAGCCGAGGTCCTGCAATGCGTACAAGCGAGGCTCCTTGAGCGAGAAGTGAAGGGAAAGGCGCGCGACGCTATGCGCGCGCACGAGCGACTCGAGGAGCTGCCGGGTGTGCCGACGGACCTAGAGCCGCGAAGCTCTATAGGCGAAGGGGGCAAGCTTTGTCATCTTGTTCGCACCTCCTTCGTCGTCGGGACGTCTCGAAGTATGCCTGCAGCCGGTGAGGAAGTCGAGAACCGGGTTGGCACCGGGCGACTGACACGTTAAAGTCGCCGCGGACCCGGCCGAGTGGGCCAGGTCCGTTTCGGGGGAGCTCGTCAACATCAGGGGAGGAATTCTTGTGGCTCATCTTCGACTGCGGCTGCTCGCATGCGGTCGCGACATTGCTTGCGCTCGCAGGCGCGGGGAACGCGTTCGCTGCGGGAAACGTCGTCATCAGTCAGGTCTACGGCGGCGGCGGTAACGCCGGCTCGACGATCAAGCAGGACTTCATCGAGCTGCACAACCGGACGGCCGCTGCGATCAGCCTCGCAGGGTGGTCGGTCCAGTACGCCGCGACGGCCGGCACCAACTGGCAGAAGACCGACCTGTCCGGAACGATCCCCGCGGGCGGCTACTTCCTCGTCCGGGAGGCGCAGGGCGCCGGGGGAACCGTGGACACGCCGACCCCCGATGCGACCGGGTCGATCGCGATGGCAGCCGGCGCCGGCAAGGTGGCGCTGCTCTCGAACGCGACTCTGATCACTGCTGGAACGATTTGTCCCACGACCGGCGCCGTCGACGTCGTCGGCTACGGCACCGGTACGACCTGCTTCGAGGGCACCGGGCCTACCGGCACGATCTCCGCGACTGTGGCGGCGCTGCGGCTGGACAACGGCTGCACCGACACCGACAACAACTCCACCGATTTCTCGACCACCGGTGCTCCCACGCCGCGCAACACGGCGTCGTCGCCTGTGCTCTGCGGCGGCCCGCCGCCGAACCAGCCGGTAAGCGTCACGTGCGGCGGCGCCCTGACGACACTCCAGGGTGAGGCCGCGACCAGGAGCATCACCGCCTCGGACGCCGACGGCACCGTCACGGGCTTCAGCGCGACCGTGACTCCGCCGGCAGCCGGGATCGCGATCACGAGCCAGGCTCCGGCCGGCGCCGTCGGCGGCACCGCCACGGCCACTCTGTCGGTCGCGGACACGGTTGCTCCCGGCACCTACACGGTGCAGGTCACGGCAGCCAACAACGACGCGGCTCCGCAGTCGGCGAGCTGCTCGTTCACCGTCACCGTCACCGAGATCAAGACGATCGGCTCCGTGCAGGGATCGGTCGCCGGCAACGGGCTCACGCACCGGTCACCGTTTGCGCCGGCGAGCGGTAACGGGAACGGGGCAACCGTCTTCGTCAAGGGGGTCATCTACGAGAAGACGCTCGCGCGGACGGCAGCCGGCCTCAACCAGTACGGCTTCTTCATCCAGAACACCGCCGCGCAGTCCGACGGCGACTCGACGACGTCCGACGGCATCTGGGTCTTCATGGGCGGTTTCCCCGACGTCCTCAACGTCGTCGCGGGCCAGCCGAGCTACATCCCGCAGGTCGGCGACGAGATCGTCCTGCGTGGTGCCGTGGCCGAGTTCTTCAACTTCACGCAGTTGGCGAGCCCGCGCTTCGTCACGATGACGGGCACGGCGCTGGACGTCGACGCGCTGATCCCGTCCCGTCGACGCCAACCCTCCGTCCGTTCTGGATACCGCCAATACCTACTGGGAGCGCCTCGAGAGCATGCGCCTCCGCGTACCGGGCAACTCGCTCGTGACGGACGGCCTCGACGTCTTCCCGGGCACGGCGGACGCCGAGATGTGGCTCGTCCGCGGCGACAGCGAGATCGCGCAGCGGACTGGCTACGCGCAGCGGGTCTTCCGCGACGCCCATCCGCTCGACGACCTGCCCGGTCTGGTCGACAACGGCAATGGCTTCAGGATCCTCGTCGGCGCGCTCGGCCTGAAGTCGCTCGCGAACGACAACACGCTGTTGCTGCCGCCAAGTCGGACGTTCGCGCACGTCACGAACGCGCTCGTCGGCGGGCTGAACTTCTCGTTCAACAAGTACCGCCTCGAGACCGAGGTGACGCCCTCGCTCGCGAACGGCATCGACCCGGCGCTGAACGCGCCGCCGACCGCCGGCAACAGGCAGATCCAGTACTCCGTCGGCGACTACAACGTCGAGAACCTCTACGACTATCGCGACGACCCGAACGACGGTTGCGACTTCACCGGCAACACGGGATGCCCGGGCGTCAGCCCGCCGTTCGACTATGTGCCGGCAAGCGACGCGGTCTATCAGGAGCGACTGGGGCTGATCGCGCAGCAGATCGTCGGTGACCTCCACGCGCCGGACATCCTGCTCGTGCAGGAGGCCGAGGATCAGGACATCTGCACCGTCTCCGCCGGGTCACTCGTCTGCGGCACCGCCGACAACGCGGACGGCAAGCCCGACACGCTGCAGGAGCTGGCGCTGCGCATCAAGGCCCAGAGCGGCGTGCGCGTACGACGCGGCCTACGACCGGGACGGCGCCGACGACCGCGGCATCGTCGCGGCGCTGATGTACCGGACCGACCGGGTCGAGCTGCTGCCCGCGACGCCGGCACATCCGGTGCTCGGCTCGAACCCCCAGGTCAGCTATGTCGACGCAGGGCAACGCCTACAACACGCAGGTGCAGAACCCGAAGTCGCTGAATGCGCCGCTGCCACCGGAGATCCTTGCGCATGCCGGCGAGCCAGCGAGACGGCGTCGAGGTGTACACCCGCGATCCACAGGTCGGGCTGTTCCGGGTCTGGCGGACGGCGGTCGGTGTCGGGGCATGGATCGACGTCTACGCGATCTCGAACCACTTCTCGTCGACGCCGGACGGCCGTGTGGCGCAACGGCGCGAGCAGGCCCGCTACCTCGCTCAGATCGTCGACGCCCTCGGAGCCGGCGTCCGGGTCGTCGCGGGCGGCGACTTCAATGTGTTCCCGCGGCCCGATGACCCGCTGCAGCCGCCGAGCGACCAGCTCGGCCCGCTGTACGACCAGGGGCTGGAGAACCTGTGGGACACGATGGTCGCCCAGGTTCCCGCGGCCGCCTATTCGTACGTGTTCCTCGGCATGGCCCAGACGCTCGACGGCCAGTTCGTCACCGACAACCTGCTCGCCGAGCTCGCCCAGGCGCGGGTGGCGCACGTGAACGCCGACTTCGCAGCGGACTACCCGGGTGACGGAGCGCGTGGTCTCTCCGACCACGATCCGATGGCCTCCCGGTTCGCGCTCGAAGCCACGCTCGCGCGGCTGCAGGCGCTGCTCGACTACTACTGCCAGACGGGGGCGATCACCGGGAACAACACGTGCACGCAGCTTCGGCAGCACCTCGACCGCGTGCCGACCGTCGGTGACGACCAGCTCCGCGCGTTCATCGCGCAGGTCCAGGACAAGACGCCGAGGTTCATCACTCCAACCGCAGCCGCCGCCCTCGTCCTCGAGGCGCAGCTGCTCCTGAACGGTTAACCAAGGGGGAGAAGGAGCAACATGAAGAGATCACTGGTGGCGATTGCGGCGTTCGCGCTCGCGGTCGCCTTCACGCCGGCGGCACTTGCTGCGCCGAGCGCAAAGCCCGACCCGAAGCCGAAGCCGCCGAAGCTGACGACGGTCAAGCTGCTGGCGTTCAACGACTTCCACGGGCATCTGGAGGCCGGGACGCCGGGACGATCCAGACGGGGTGGTCGAACCCGGCGACGGGGCCGCGGCGATCGTCCCGCCGGCGGCGCCGAGTACTTCGCCACGCACCTGAAGGCGCTCGGCTCGGAGAACGTCCGGACACGTACGTCGTCGGCGCGGGCGATCTGATCGGCGGCAGCCCGCTCGCTGTCGGGTCTGTTCCACGACGAGCCGACGATCGAGTTCATGAACTACGTCGGTCTCGACACGATCGGCGTCGGCAACCACGAGTTCGACGAGGGCAAGGCCGAGCTGCTGCGGATGCAGTACGGCAACCGCGAGCCACGCCGGCGGCGGCGCGAACAGCGGCACGCCTACGCGCCGGCGCGCGCGGACGGCTGTCACCCGGTCGACGGCTGCCAGGACGGCACGCCGTTCTACGGCTCGGTCTTCCAGTACCTCGCGGCGAACGTGACCGACAAGAGCACGGGCAACCCGCTGCTGCCGCCGTACCAGATCGTGAACACCTCGACGGGCGAGAAGATCGCGTTCATCGGCGAGACGCTCGAGGGCACGCCGCTCGTCGTCACCCCGACCGGCGTCGCCGGGCTCGACTTCCTCGACGAGGCGGACACGGTCAACGCGCTCGTGCCGCTCCTGAAGCAGCGCAGCGTCGAGACGATCGTGCTGCTCCTGCACCAGGGCGGCTTCCAGAACGCGCCGCCTCACGCGGGCGGCTTCACGAACGTCGACAACTGCCAGAACTTCACCGGGCCCGACCTGCTCGACGTCGTCAACCGGCTCGATCCCGGCAGTCGACGTCGTCGTCAGCGCGCACACGCACGCGCCGTACATCTGCACGATCAACAACCGGCTCGTCACGAGTGCGGCCTCGTTCGGCCGGGTGATCACCGTCGATCGACCTGACCATCGACCGGCGACCGGCGACGTCGTCTCGGCGACGCGCGGACAACAACGTCGTCACGCAGACCGTCGCGAAGGACCCGGGCGACGACGGCGCTGCTCGCGCGGTACAAGCAGCTCTCCGATCCGATCGCGCAACCGCGTGATCGGCACGATCACCGCGGACCTGCCGTCGGCGCGCGACACGCCGAGCGGCCAGGTCGCCTCGGGCGAGCAGCCGATGGGCGACGTGATCGCGGACGCCCAGCTCGAAGCCGACGAAGGCGAGGACTTCGGCGGCGTCGGTGGTCGCGTTCATGAACCCCGGCGGCGTGCGGGCCGAGCCTCTTTATCAACCAGATCAGCGGTGGCGAGGCAGCCGGGCGAGGTCACGTACGGCGAGATGTTCACCGTGCAGCCGTTCTCGAACACGCTCGTCGTCAAGACCTGCACGGGCGCGCAGATCGACGACGCTGCTCGAGCAGCAGTTCGTCGTGCAGACGCCGAGCCCGCGCATCCTGCTGCCGTCGGACAGCCTCCGGTACACGTACACGCATGAGCGGCACCGGCGGGAACAAGGTCGACCCCGCGTCGATCAAGATCGACGGCGTCACCGTGAACCCGGCGTCGAGCTACCGCGTGACGATGAACTCGTTCCTCGCCGACGGCGGTGACGGGTTCAGCGTCTTCACGCAGCTGCACGAACCCGCTCGGCGGCGAGGTCGACCTCGACGCGGTCGTGCGGTACTTCCAGGCAGAACTCGCCGATCGGGCCGCCGCCGCTGAATCGGATCACCCGGCTCCCGTAGGCGCAACCCGCTGTGGGGGCGGCTCCGGCCGCCCCCACACGCTCTCTGCTAGCTTCACGCGTGTCAGGTCGCGCACCCGGGACGGCGTGCGTGCCGCGCTGCCGCTTGCGATCGCGCCGCTCCTCTTCGGCGCATCGTTCGGCCTGCTCGCGATCGACTCCGGGCTCGGCGCGGCTCGGCGCGGTCGTCATGTCGGCGACGACGTTCGCCGGGCTCGGCTCAGTTCGCCGCGGGCGTCGATTCTCGAGGACGGCGGCGGCGCCGCGGCGCGATCGTTGCCGCCCTGCTGCTCAACGCGCGCTACGTGCCGCTCAGCCTGGCGGTGGCGTCGATCTTCCCCGGCTCGCGCCGGCGGCGGGCGCTCGAGTCGCAGCTGATCGTCGACGAGTCGTGGGCGCTCGCCGGCCGGAGCGGCCGGTTCGAGTACCGCGTCCTGATCGGGGCCGGGCTGGTCCTCTATGTCGTCTGGGTCGGCGGCACCGCGCTCGGCACGGTCATCGGCGACCTGCTCGACCCGGAGGCGATCGGCCTCGACGCGGCCTTCCCCGCGCTCTTCCTCGCCCTGCTGGCGCCGTACCTGCGCAATCGCCGTGCGCTCGCGACCGCCCTCGTCGCAGGTGGGATCACCCTCGTGCTGCTTCCGTTCGCGCCGCCCGGCGTGCCGATCGTGGCCGCCAGCCTCGCCGCACTGATCGGACTGCTCCGGTGAGCTGGCTCGTGATCGCGGTCGTCGGCGCCGTGACGATCGCCTTCAAGGCCTCGGGTCCGGTGCTGCTCGGCAAGCGGGAGCTGCCGGCACGTGTCGCGTCGGTCGTCGAGGTGCTCGCGCCGGCGATGCTCGCCGCCCTCGTCGTCACCCAGACCGTCGGCGGTGACCGTGAGCTCGTGATCGACGAGCGGCTGGCCGGGGTCGTGGCCGGCGGGATCGCGGTCTGGCTGCGGGCGCCGCTGCTCGTCGTGATGGTCGTCGCGGCGGTGACGGCTGCTCTGATCCGGCTGCTCTAGGATCGCTCGACATGCCGCGTGTCGAGGAGATGGTCGAGCGGGTCTGGCCCGGCCGCGATGCGCGGATCGAGGCGCTCGGCGGCGGGATCACGAACCGCAACTTCAAGGTCTCGGTCGACGGGGGGACGTACGTGCTCCGGATCGGCGGCAGGGACACGGAGCTGCTCGGGATCGACCGGCGCGCGGAGCACGAGGCGTCCCTCGCGGCAGCCGCCGTCGGCGTCGGGCCGGAGGTGATCTCGTTTCTCGAGCCGGAGGGCTACCTCGTCACGCGCTTCCTCGAGGGCACGGTCGTCGTCCCGGAGGCGATCCGCGAGCCGGAGCCGCTCCGGCGGATCGCGCACGCGCTGCGCGCGATCCACAACGGGCCGCCGATCCCGGCGCGGTTCGACGCCTTCCGCGTCGTCGAGGCGTACGCAGCCACCGCGACCGCGCACGGGATCGCGTTGCCGGACGGCTTCGAGCGGGCGCGAGAATTGGCTGTCGAGGTCGAGCGCGCCCGAGGCGCCGTGCCCGAGCGCCCCTGCCACAACGACCTCTTGACCTCGAACCTGATCGACGACGGCACGCGGATCCGGATCGTCGACTGGGAGTACGCCGGGATGGGCGACGTCTTCTTCGACCTGGCGAACTTCGCCGTCAACAACGGCCTGCCCGCGCCGGACACGGCCGAGTTCCTGCACGCCTACTACGGCACCGTGACGCCCGAGCAGGAGCGCGCGCTGACGCTGATGCGCTTCATGTCCGACTTCCGGGAGGCGATGTGGGGAGTCGTCCAGCAGGCCCTCTCGGACCTGGACTTCGACTTCCGCACCTACGCCGAGCAGCACTTCGAGCGGCTCGAGCAAACCGCCGGCGAGCGCGCGTTCAAGCGCGCGCTCGGCTAGCTACCGCTTCGGGAGGAGAACTGCCGCAGCCGCCGCCGCGTGCGCGAGCACCGAGACGGTCGCAACGATCTTGAGGGTCGTGTTCATCGTCACGAGAACGAATATCGGCAGCGACCGGATACGGCTTGACGGTCGCGCCGCACGCCCCGCGACTACCCCACGGTGAAGCTGCCGTTCATCGAGCTCGCGTGCGGGTCGCACTGGAACTTGTACTCGCCCGCGACCAGCGTCACGTCGAACGTCTTCTCGCCCTCCTCCGAGACCTCCGTCGAGACGTCGACGCCGCCGGGGCCGGTGAGGTGGAAGTTGTGGGCGGTGGACTGGTCGTTGACGACGAGCGTGTAGTCGCCCGCGGTGATCCCGTCCGTGCCGTCGAGGCTGATGTCGAAGCCGGGGCCGACGCTCCCGTTGAGCGTCGTCGCGCTGCCGGCGCTCGTCTCGCCTCCGGTCGTGCTCGCCTCGGTCGTCGCGGCCGTTGTGCCGCTGCTCTCGTTGTCGTCGCCGCCGCAGCCGGCCAGGGCGAGGCCGAGCACGAGCAGCAGGATCGCGAAGCTGAAGTGGCGGCGGATCACGGGAAGCTCCTTCCGTCGATGTCAGACACGACTACGCGCCTCGTGCCCTGATCGGTTCGGTCATAACCAGCCCGACCTTCCGGAAGCGGACGTAGAGGCCGATGCACATGACCAGGATCAGCAGCAGCACCGCCGGGTAGCCGAAGCGCCAGCTCGAGCTCGGGCATGTGCTCGAAGTTCATGCCGTAGATCCCCGCGACGGCCGTCGGCACGGCGATGATCGCGACCCAGGCGGAGATCTTGCGCATGTCCTCGTTCTGACGCACGCTCACCTGCGTCAGCGTCGCCTGCAGGGCGCCGGCGAGGAGCGTGGCGAAGCCGTCCACCTGGTCGCCGACGCGCGCAGCGTGGTCGGCGACGTCGCGGAAGTACGGAATCAGCTTCGCGTCGATGTTGGGGAGCTCGGGCTCGGTCAGCTCGCCGAGCGTCGGACGCAGCGGGCTCGTCGCTCGGCCGAACTTGAGCACCTCGCGGTGAAGCCGGTAGATCCGCTCGACCGGGCTCGGGCCGCGCGGACGAGAAGACGTCTGCCTCGACCTCGTCGATGTCCTCGCGCAGTGCTTCGGCCACCGGGTCGTATGCGTCGACGATCCGATCGACGATTGCGTACGAGCGCCGCGCCCGGCCCGAACGCGAGCAGCTCCGGCTGCCGCTCCAGCTGCTCGCGCACGTTGCCGAGCCCGCCCGCTTCCCCGTGGCGCACGGTGATCAGGAAGTCGGGCCCGACGAAGAGCATCACCTCGCCGATCTCGACGCGCTCCTCCGTCGTCCAGGTAGCGAACGGTCTTGATCACGAGGAAGAGCGTCTCGTCGTAGATCTCGACCTTCGGCCGCTGATGTGCGCTGACGGCGTCCTCGACCGCGAGCTCGTGGAGGTCGAACTCGCGCGTGGACGGCCTCGAACTCCTCCGCGGTCGGCTCGACCAGCCCGACCCAGGCGAAGCCGCCCGCCTCGTTCGCCTCGTCGCGCAGTCCCGGCACCGCTTTCGGCAGGTTGAGGCGGCGTCCCTTGCCATAGACGGCGCAGTCGACGATCACGCCCACATCCTGACGCAAGAGCCTCCAACGCAGTGATGTCGGGAGCCACCGTGGCGCATCACCACGTTGGAGGCTCTACGTTCCTCCGGATGCGAACGCGGGCGCGAGCGGTGGTGATCGGCGGCGGGGTCGGCGGCTGCTCGATCCTCTACTGGCTGACCCGGCTCGGGTGGGACGACGTCGTCCTCGTCGAGCGGGCCGACCTCACGTCCGGCTCCACGTTCCATTCGGCCGGGCTCGTCGGCCAGCTGCGGAGCTCGCTCTCGCTGACGAGGATGATGATGGCGAGCGTCGATCTCTACCGGACGATCGGCGACGAGGTCGGGCTCGAGACGGGCTGGCGCGAGGTCGGGTCGCTGCGGCTGGCCTCGTCCCCGGAGCGGCTCGAGGAGATCGCTCGCCAGGCCGGCTGGGCGAAGACGTTCGGCCTCCCGCTCGAGCTGATCTCCGCCGAGGAGGCGCAGGAGCTGTTCCCGCCGATGACCACCGAGGGAGTCCTCGGCGCCGCGTACCTGCCGACCGACGGCTACGTCGACCCGTCACAGCTCACGTTCGCGCTCGCCGAGGGCGCCCGCCGCGGCGGAGCCGAGATCGCGACGAACACCCGGGTGACCGCGATCCCGGTCGAGCGGGGCCGGGTGACGGGAGTCGTCACCGACAAGGGCGAGATCGAGGCCGACGTCGTCGTCAACGCCGGCGGCATGTTCGCCGCCGAGCTCGGGCGGCTCGCGGGCGTGACCGTGCCGATCGTGCCGATGGCGCACGAGTACCTCGTCACGCGCCCCGCCGGGCTCCCGCTCGACATGCCGACGATGCGCGACCCGTCGCTGCTCGTGTACTTCCGTCCCGAGTCCGGCGGCCTCGTCATGGGCGGCTACGAGCGCGATCCGGCGCCGTGGTCGCTCGACGGGATCCCGCCCGACTTCAACGGCAGGCTGCTCGAAGAGGACTGGCCCCGCTTCGAGCCGCTGCTCGAGAACGCGATCCGCCGAGTGCCGTCGCTCGCGGAGATGGAGGTCGTGCGGCTGATCAACGGCCCGGAGGCGTTCACGCCGGACGGCGAGTTCATCCTCGGGCCGACCGACGTCCGCGGGTTCTGGGTCGCCGCGGGCTTCTGCGCCCATGGGCTCGCCGGCGCCGGCGGCATGGGCAAGCTCGTCGCCGAGTGGATCGTCGAAGGGACGCCGAGCCTCGACGTCTGGCACATGGACTCCCGCCGCTTCGGCGCCGCGTACACGACCCGCGCGTACACCCTCGCGCGTACGACGGAGGTCTACTCGACGTACTACGACGTCAAGTACCCCGGGCACGAGCGCGAGGCCGGGCGTCCGCTTCGGCTCTCGCCCGCCTACCCGCGGCTGCAGGAGCTCGGCGCCGCCTTCGGCGAGAAGTCCGGCTGGGAACGGGCGAACTGGTTCGACCCCAATGCGGCGGACGGCGACGAGGGGCTGCGCCCGCGCGGCTGGTCGGGACGCCACTGGTCGCCTGCGATCGGCGCCGAGCACACCGCCTGCCGCGAGGCTGCCGCGCTCTTCGACGAGTCGTCGTTCGCCAAGATCGAGGTCGCCGGGCCGGGCGCGGCCGAGCTGCTCGAGTGGCTCTGCGACAACCGCGTCGCGCGCGACGTCGGTGCGATCACGTACACGCAGATGCTGAACGCAAAGGGCGGGATCGAGTGCGACTTCACGGTGACCCGGCTCGCCGAGGACCGATTCCGGATCGTCACCGGAACCGCGTTCGGCCGCCACGACCTCGCCTGGATCCGCCAGCACGCGCCCGAGGACGGCTCGGTCACGGTCGAGGACGTGACGTCGAAGTACGCCTGCATCGGAATCTGGGGCCCCGCGAGCCGCGAGATCCTCGCGCCCCTGACGACCGACCCGCTGGACTTCTCCTACATGCGGGCGCGTGAGCTCGACGTCGGGCCGGTGCCGTGCCTCGCGCTTCGCGTCACCTACGTCGGCGAGCTCGGCTGGGAGCTCTACTGCCCCTCCGAGTTCGGGCTCCGGCTCTGGGACGCGATCTGGGCTGCGGGTCGCGAGCACGGGCTCGTGGCCGGCGGCTACAAGGCGATCGACTCGCTCCGGCTGGAGAAGGGCTATCGCGTCTGGGGCTCGGACATCACGGCCGACGACACGCCCGAGGAAGCGGGGCTCGGCTTCGCCGTCAAGCTCGACAAGGAGTTCCTCGGCAAGGAGGCGCTCCTGGCGCGGGGTGAGCCGGAGCGGCGGCTGGCCTGCCTGACGCTCGCCGACCCCCGAGCGGTCGCGCTCGGCTCCGAGCCCGTGCGCGTCGGCGGCGAGCTCGCCGGCCGTGTCACGAGCGGCGGCTACGGCTACACGGTCGGCCGTTCGATCGCGTACGCGTACCTGCCGGCCGCGAGCGTCGCGCCGGGAACGCCCGTCGAGGTGGAGATCTTCGGCGAGTGGGTGGCGGGCGAGGTCACCGCCGAACCGCTCTACGACCCGCAAGGGCGAGCGGCTCCGGGGCTAGAGCCGCAGCTCGCCGCCGCCCGTCGCCGTGACGACGCCGTCGCCGACCACCAGCTCGACGACGGGGCCGCGGCCCGGGGCATCGAGCGCATCGAGAAGCAGCTCCACGAGCTGTCGCCGGATCTCGCCGGGGCCTGCGACCGTGGTGGCATCGCCGCTCGTCCGCAGCTCGACGTCGTGTGTCGGCAGCACGCGCTCGACGAGCGCCACCGCATCGGCCGCCGCGGCGCCCACGGAGAGCTCCGCCGGCGGCTGCGACTGGAGCCGGACGAAGCCCTGCAGGGCGCGCACGATCTCGACGACCTCGGCGCCGGTGCTCTGCGTCAGCGCGATCCGGTCGTGGAGCTTCGTCCCCGGCTCCGCGTCGGCGAGCGCGAGCTCGGCGGAGCCCAGGAGCGCCACAAGAGGATTCGAGAGCTCGTGCAGCGCGCCGCGGGTCAGGCGGCCCAGCGTGGCGAGCGCGCAGGTTTCTTTGGTGTCGTAGGTCATTGTCTCTATGATCCTCGCGCGCATCGGTGCCCCGAGGCGCAGTTTTTGATGGCCGCCGCAGACCTTTCATGCTCCCCCACGACGGTGTCGCTTCCTCGGCGAAGCGATCGTAGACCCCTGTGACGGACCGGGCCGTGACCTCCGTCCTCGTCGCCGACGACCATCCGGCGGTCGTCGAGGCGGTCGCCGATGTGCTCGCCGAGCACGGGATCGAGATCGCCGGGCGCGCCCGCGACGGCAACGACGCGGTCGAGCAGATCGAGCTGCGGAAGCCGACCGTCGCGATCCTCGACCTGCGCATGCCGGGCCAGTCCGGGATCGAGGTCGCGCGGATCGTCGGCCGCTCCGCGCCCGACACCGCGGTGATCCTCTACACGGCCTTCGGCGACCGCGCGCTCCTGACGGAGGCGCTCGACGCCGGCGCGCGCGGGTTCGTCCTCAAGGAGGCGCCGCTCGCGGAGGTCGTCCGTGCAGTCGAGCTCGTCGCCTCCGGGCGCACGTACGTCGATCCGGTCCTCGCCGGCGTGCTGTCGAGCTCTGCGGCAACGGACAAGATGCTCAACCTGACCCAGCGCGAACGCGACGTCCTCCGTCTCCTGGCCGACGGGATGACGAACGAGGAGATCGGCAAGAGCCTCTTCATCTCGCCCGAGACCGTGCGGACGCACGTCCGCAAGGCGATGGCCAAGCTCGACGCCGACACGCGCACGCAGGCCGTTGCGACGGCGCTGCGGCAGTCGCTGATCGCCTAGGCGGGCGGTCGCAGCGCCGCGAACGGGTCCGTGATCTCGAGCCGGCGGGTGCGGAAGCGGTAGACCTCGGCCGGACGCCCGCCGGTGCGGCCCGGTTCGCGCCGGGCGCCGGTCGGCTCGAGCACGTCGCGGCGCAGGAGCACGCGCTTGAGGTTCGTCGCCGAGACGTCGTGGCCGAGCGCGGCGGCGTAGAGGTCGCGCAGCTCGGAGAGCGTGAACATGGCCGGCGCGAGCGCGAAGCCGACGTTCGTGTAGGAGAGCTTGCCGCGCAGGCGCTCGCGCGCGGCGAGCACGATCTCGGCGTGGTCGAACGCCAGCGTCGGCAGGTCGTCCACGACGTGCCAGGCGGTGTCGGCGGGCAGCTCCGGATCGACGTCGGCGGGGACGAGGCCGAGAAAGGCGGTGGCGAGCTCGCGGTGGGCCGGGTGCCGGGTGGGCTCGCTCCACGTCCCGAGTTGCTCGAGATGGGCGACCTCGCGGACGTCGACCTTCGCTGCGAGCTGGCGGCGGATCGAGCCGTCGAGCGTCTCGTCGGCCGCGAGCGTCCCGCCCGGCAGGGCCCAGGCGCCGCTGAACGGCTCGCGCGCCCGTTGCCAGAGCAGCGCCTGCAGCACCCGGTCGCGCACCTGCAGGACTGCCGCGAGCACGACTTGCGCGGGGGCTGTGGTAGGATCCTCGAGAGGTTTCTGCCTCACAGTCTAAAACCTTAATGGAAAGGCTCAGCCCATGCTCCGCTTGATCCCGCTTGCGCTCCTGCTCGCCGTGCTCGCGCTCGCCGGCTGCGGGTCGGACGACGAGAACGCCGCGTCGACGACCGCCGCGACGGCAACCGAGGCGGCCGCGCCGGTCAAGGTCGGCCTCGTCGTCGACCAGGGCCAGCTCGACGACAACGGCTTCAACGAGCTCGCGTTTCGCGGTGTCAAGCGCGCCGAGGACGAGCTCGGAGTCAAGGGACGCGTCGTCGAGTCGGCGACCGCGGCCGACTACATCCCGAACATGACCTCGCTGGCGCGCAGCGGCTACGACCTCGTGATCGGCGTCGGGTTCGCGCAGGGCGACGCGATCGGCAAGGTCGCGCAGAAGTTCCCGGAGACGAAGTTCGCGATCATCGACGTCGACCAGGCGTTCGTGCCGGGCAAGCCCGCCAACGTGCAGGGGCTGCTCTTCCGCGAGCAGGAGGTCGGCTACCTCGCCGGCTACCTGGCCGGGCTCGAGGAGCAGCGCCGCGCCGGCAAGGACGTGATCAGCGCCGTCGGCGGGATGAAGGAGCCGCCCGTCGACCGCTTCATCGCCGGCTACTTCGCCGGCGCCGAGAAGGCCGCTCCCGGGATCAAGCTGATCCACGACTACTCGCAGGACTGGGACGACCAGTCGAAGTGCAAGGAGCTGGCGCTGAACCAGATCGCGCGGGGCTCGAACGTGATCTTCCAGGTCGCGGGCGGCTGCGGCCTCGGCGCGCTCAACGCGGCCGGCGAGCGCAAGCGGTGGGGGATCGGCGTCGACGCCGACCAGTCATTCCTCGGCTCGCACATCCTCACGAGCGCCCAGAAGGGCGTCGACGCCGCGGTCTTCCTGACGATCAAGGCGGTTCAGGACGGCAGCTGGAAGGGCGGCGGCAACGCAACGTTCGGGTTGAAGGAGCAGGGCGTGGGGCTCGGCAAGGTCAGCTCCGACGTGCCGCAGGCGGACCTCGACAAGGTCGACGAGATCAAGCAGCAGATCGCGGACGGGGAGATCACGGGGATCCCGACAACCGTCGGGAAGAGCTAGCCGCCGGCGATCGCGGCGACGATTCGGATCTTGGAGGCCGCCGTCACGGCGGCCTCCAGGTCGTTTGCGCGCTCGCCGTCCACGTAGACGTGGACGAGCGACCGAACCTCGCCGTGCTCGTCGAGGACGAGGTCCCGGACCGGGAGAGCCCGCAGCGCGTCGCCGACGGTTGCGACGTCGACGTCGAACTCCTTCTGGCCGCCGGCCTCGGTCGCCAGCAGGCCGGGCAGGAGCACGGTCGCCACGGCTAGGCCGCGGTCGCGGCTTCGACCGAGAGGATCGGCGGCAGGTGCCGCGCCGCCTCGACGACCTCGTCGTGCCGGAGCGCGTAGACGTGGCCGCTCTGCGTGCCTGCGTAGACGGCCTCGTCGTCCTGGCTCATCGCCTCGCGGAGCACCGCCGCCCAGGCGGGCTCCTCGGCCACGATCAGCTCCCAGCTCGCGCCGGCGTCGGTCGTGCGGTAGATCCCGATCCGGCCGTCGCAGGTGACCCGGTTCTCGGCGCCCTCCTCCGGGATCACGAACGCGGTGTCCGGGTCGCCCGGGTCGAGCGCGATCCCGAAGCCGAACTCCGAGGGAAGCCCGTTGCCGTCGAGGCGCTCCCAGCTGCCGCCACCGTCGTCGGAGCGGTAGACGCCGCAGTGGTTCTGCTGCCAGAGGCGGCCCGGCCGGCCGGCATGAGCGAGCACCTTGTGCACGCACTGGCCGACCTCGGGGAACTTGTCGTCGGGGAAGAAGCAGGCCTCCGTGCCGCTGTTCGCGGGCGTCCAGGAGGTGCCGCCGTCCTCGGTGCGGAAGACGCCTGCGGCCGAGATCCCGATCCAGAGGCGCTGCGCGTCGTCCGGGTCGAGCGTGATCGAGTGGGTGATCAGACCACCGGCGCCGGGCGTCCACTTGTCCCGCGTCTCGTGCCCGAGCACGCCCTCGTTCACCTGCCAGCTCGCCCCGGAGTCGTCCGAGCGGAAGAGGACGCCCGGCTCGCCGCCGAGCCAGAGCGTGCTCGGCTCGGACGCGTGGCCCGGTTCGAGATGCCACGTGGACGCGAGCTTGAGCCCGCTCTCCTCCGGCAGGCCGAGGCCCTCGGAGCGCTCCCAGGTCTTGCCCATGTCGGTCGAGCGCTGGACGGTGCCGCCGTACACCCAGCTGTTCGCGCAGGCGTACAGCGAGCCGTCGCGCGGGTCGACGATCGCATGGTTGATCGACCAACCGGGTAGCAGTGGCCCCTCGACCTCGAACGAGCGGCGCTCGTCGTCCCCGCGGAGGAGGAAGAGGCCCTTGCGCGTTCCGACCAGCAGCAGTGCGCCCACGTGCGGACCCTAGTCTAGGAGGGCCGATGGCGAAACTCACACCCGGTCAGGCGAGCTTCCTCCACGAGCAGCCCAATGTCGCCGTGGTCGCGGCCCTGCGTCCCGACGGCACCCCGCATCAGACCGTGACGTGGATCGACTACGACGGCGAGCACGTCCTCGTCAACCTGAACACGTTCCGCACGAAGCTCCGCTACCTCGAGGCCGATCCGCGCGTCTCGGTGCTCGTCCTCGACCGGGACAACCCCTTCCGGCGGATCCGGATCGACGGCCGCGTCGTCGAGATCACGAAGGAGGGCGCCTACGAGCACATCGTCCGGCAGGCGGGCGTGTACCTCGGCCGGGAGAGCTACGAGCTCGCGCCGGGCGAGGAGCGGGTACTCGTCCGAATCGAGCCGCAGCAGGTCGAAGCGTCGAACGTCGAGTAACGCTGTTGGACAACGTGTCCAAGGATTTGGGTCGCCGCGCCTTGGAACTTGTCCATCAGGTCGAAGGCGAGCTAGGCTCGCGCCGACATCCCCCGATCCCCCAAGCGGAGGCTGCCCAGTGAGCGTGTCGGTGACCCAATACAAGAACCTCGTCGGCGGCGAGTGGATCGACGCGGCGTCGGGCGAGACGATGGAAGTCCTCAATCCGTCCACCGGTGAGGTGATCGCCGAGGTCCCGCGCTCGAGCGCCGAGGACGTCGAGCGCGCCGTCGAGGCCGCCCGCAAGGCGTATGCCGAGTGGGGCGACAAGACGCCGAAGGACCGGATGGAGCTGCTGCTCAAGCTCGCCGACGTGATCGACGACAACGCCGAGGAGCTGACGCAGCTCGAGTCGCAGAACGTCGGCAAGCCGATGGCGATCGCGGGCGACGAGATGCCCTTCTCGGCCGACAACCTGCGCTTCTTCGCCGGCGCCGCCCGCACGCTCGAGGGCAAGGCCGCCGGCGAGTACGTCGAGGGCTACACCTCGATCATCCGGCGCGAGCCGCTCGGGATCGTCGCCGGGATCACGCCCTGGAACTACCCGCTGATGATGGCGATCTGGAAGCTCGGTCCCGCGCTCGCGGCCGGCAACGTCCAGATCCTGAAGCCGGCCGAGCAGACGCCGCTGACGACGCTCCGCTTCGCAGAGCTGGCGCAGGAGTTCCTGCCGCCCGGCGTGCTCCAGGTCGTCACCGGCGACGGCGTCCCCGCCGGCGACGCACTCGTCCGCCACCCCGAGATCAGGTTGATCTCGCTGACCGGCTCGGTCGAGACCGGCAGGCTGATCGCCGCCGGCGCGGCGCAGTCGAACCTGAAGCGCGTCCATCTCGAGCTCGGCGGCAAGGCGCCGATGGTCGTCCTCGACGACGCCGACCCGGCCACGGTCGCGGAGGCGATCAAGATCGGCGGCTACTGGAACTCGGGCCAGGACTGCACCGCGTCGTCACGCATCCTCGTCCACGAGAAGGTCTACGACGACGTCATGTCCGAGACGGTGAAGACGCTCGAGGCGATGAAGGTGGCCGACCCGGCGGAGGGAGACGACGTCGACATGGGCCCGGTGATCTCGAAGGAGCAGCAGGAGCGCGTGCTCGGCTTCCTCGAGCGGGCCGTCGACGGGAAGGCGACGATCGTCACCGGCGGCGAAGCGATCGGCGACCGCGGCTTCTTCGTCAAGCCGACCGTCGTCGCGGACGTCGCCCAGGACTCCGAGATCGTCCAGAGCGAGGTCTTCGGGCCGGTCGTCACCGTCCAGCGCTTCGGCTCCGACGAGGAGGCGATCGCGATGGCGAACGACGTCCGCTACGGGCTCGCCGCCTCGGTCTTCTCGCAGGACGTCGGCCGGGCGATGGCGGCGGCGCGGAAGCTCGAGTTCGGCACCGTCTGGGTCAACGAGCACCTGTTCCCGCTCGCGTCGGAGATGCCGCACGGCGGCTTCAAGGAGTCCGGTTACGGCAAGGACATGTCGCTCTACTCGATGGAGGAATACACCCGCATCAAGCACGTCGCGGTGAAGCTGGCGTGACCTCCGACGTCCTCGACGCCGGCGTCGGCGTCGACCGCGGTCGGCTTGCGGCGCTGACGGCACGCGAGGCCGATGCGTTCGCCTCCGTCCGGCCGCGCTCGCGCGCGCTCGCGGAGCGCGCCCGCGGCTCGCTGCTCGGCGGCGTCCCGATGACGTGGATGATGCGCTGGGCCGGCCCGTACCCGCTCTTCCTGGCCGAGGCGCAGGGCGCGCGTGTCGTCGACGTCGACGGGCACGAGTACGTCGACCTCTGCCTCGGCGACACGGGAGCGATGGCGGGGCACGCTCCCGGGCCGGTCGTCCGCGCCGTCGCCGAGCGGGCTGCGGCCGGGATCACCGCGATGCTCCCGACCGAGGACGCGGCCTGGGCCGGGGAGGAGCTCGCGCGGCGCTTCGGGCTGCCGCTCTGGCAGTTCACGCTCAGCGCGACCGACGCGAACCGCTTTGCGATCCGGATCTGCCGCGCCGTCACGGGCCGGCCGAAGATCCTCGTCTTCAACGGCTGCTACCACGGCACCGTCGACGAGACGTTCGCGACGCTGCGCGACGACGGCTCGGTCGGCGTTCGTCCGGGCAACGTCGGCCCGCCGGTCGACCCGGCGCTGACGACGAAGGTGGTCGAGCTCAACGACCTCGATGCGCTCGCGGCCGCGCTGGCGCCCGGCGACGTCGCCTGCGTGCTCGCCGAGCCGGCGCTGACGAACATCGGCATCGTCCTCCCGGAGCCGGCGTTCCACGACGCGCTGCGGGAGCTGACGCGCCGGACCGGGACGCTGCTCGTGATCGACGAGACGCACACCTTCAGCGCCGGCCCCGGCGGCTACACGGCCGCGCACGGGCTCGAGCCCGACCTGCTCACGATCGGGAAGGCGATCGGCGGCGGCGTCCCCGTCGGCGCGTTCGGCGTCACCGAGTGAGCTGGCGGGCCGGGCGCTCGCGCAGGCCGACGCCGACTACGAGGACGTCGGCGGCGTCGGCGGCACGCTGGCCGGCAACGCGCTCTCGCTGGCCGCCGTGCGTGCGACGCTTGGCGAGGTGCTGACCGAGGAGGCATTCGCGCGGATGCTGTCGCTGGGCGAGCGGCTCGCCGACGGCGTCGCCGCCGCGATCGCCGCCGCCGGGCTGCCGTGGCACGTCACCCGGCTGGGCGCGCGGGCCGAGTACCGCTTCACGCCGCACCCGCCGCGGAACGGCGGCGAGTCGGCGGCCGCGGGCGACGAGGAGCTGGAGCGCTTCCTGCACCTGTACGCGCTCAACCGCGGCGTCCTGATCACGCCCTTCCACAACATGGCGCTCGTCTCGCCGGCGACGAGCGAGGCCGACGTCGACCGCCACACCGAGGTCTTCGCCGACGCGCTCGGAGAGCTGGCGTGACCGAACCTGACGTCCGGCTCGAGACCGTCGTCAAGCGCTTCGACGGCGTCGTCGCCGTCGACGGGATCACGCTCGAGATCCCCTCGGGCTCGTTCTTCGCGCTGCTCGGCCCCTCCGGCTGCGGCAAGACGACGACGCTGCGGATGATCGGCGGCTTCGAGGAGCCGGACGAGGGCGCGATCTACCTCGGCGACCGCGACGTCGTCGGGCTGCCGCCGTACCGGCGCGACGTCAACACCGTCTTCCAGAGCTACGCCCTCTTCCCGCATCTCTCGATCTTCGACAACGTCGCCTTCGGGCTGCGGCGCAAGGGCGTCGACAAGACGCAGGTGAAGGGCCGGGTCGAGGAGATGCTGCGCCTGGTCGGGCTCGACAGGCCTCGGCGGGCGCCGGCCGCGCCAGCTCTCCGGCGGACAGCAGCAGCGCGTCGCGCTGGCCCGCGCCCTCGTGAACCGGCCGCAGGTGCTGCTGCTCGACGAGCCGCTCGGCGCACTCGACCTGAAGCTGCGCAAGCAGATGCAGCTGGAGCTGAAGGCGATCCAGCACGATCTCGGGCTCACGTTCGTCCACGTCACGCACGATCAGGAAGAAGCGATGACGATGGCCGACGCGATCGCGGTGATGAACAAGGGCCGGATCGAGCAGCTCGGGCCGCCGAGCGAGCTCTACGAGAAGCCCGCGACCGCGTTCGTCGCCGGGTTCCTCGGCGTCTCGAACCTGCTCCACGGCTCCGTCACGGACCCCGGCCGCGTCCGGCTCGACACGGGCGACGAGATCGCGGCGGACCCCGGCGAGCGGACCGGCCGTGTCGCGGTCGGGATCCGCCCGGAGAAGATCCGCATCGGCCCGCCCGGCGAGGGCGACAACAGCCTCGCCGGCACCGTCAAGGAGACCGCCTACGTCGGCGTCGCCACGCAGTACGTGATCGAGACCGGCGCCGGCACCCTGATCGTCTATGTCCAGAACGACGGCTCCGCGCTCTCGCTCCAGCCCGGTGCTGCGGCAATTCTCAGTTGGAGCCCGCACGCAACCTTCGTCGTCGACCCTGCACAGGAGGAATCACCATGACGCCCCCCTTGACCCGCCGTCAGCTGCTCGAGCGCGCCGCGCTCGGAAGCGCGGCCCTCACCCTGCCCGGGTTCCTGGCCGCCTGCGGCGGCGGGAGCGGCGGGACGGCTGCGGCGACGACCGCCGCCGGCGGCGACCAGCAGCTCGCCAGCACGCTCCGCTTCGCCAACTGGCAGCTCTACATCGACGTCGACGAGAAGACGAAGAAGCGGCCGACGCTCGACCAGTTCACGAAGAAGACGGGCGTCTCGGTCGACTACTTCGAGGAGATCAACTCGAACGACGAGTACTTCGGGAAGATCCAGGGCCCGCTCTCGCGCGGCCAGGGGATCGACCGCGACATCATCGTCCTCACCGACAACTCGCGCTATCCGGGCCTGATGGTCGACGAGGGCTGGGTCGAGAAGCTCGACAAGGGCGCGATCCCGAACATCGACAACCTCGTCGACGCGCTCAAGAGCCCGTCCTTCGACCCCGACCGCAGCTACTCGCTGCCGTGGCAGTCGGGGATGACCGGCATCGCCTACAACGCGAAGCTGACCTCGACGCCGATCACCTCGATCGACCAGCTGCTCGAGGACCCGAAGCTGAAGGGCAAGATGACGCTCCTCTCCGAGATGGCCGACACGCTCGGCGTCGTGATGAAGGCGAACGGCGACGACCCGGCCGTCGTCACCGACGAGACGTTCAAGAAGCGCGATCGACCGGGTCAAGGCCGCGGTCGACTCGGGCCAGGTGCGCCAGTTCACCGGCAACGACTACTCCGGGCCGCTCTCGAAGGGCGACCTGATCGCGGCGCTCTCGTGGTCGGGCGACGTCGTCCAGCTCCAGGCGGACAACTCGAACCTGAAGTGGGGGATCCCGAAGGACGGCGGGATGATCTGGACGGACAACATGCTGATCCCGACCGACGGCGACGTCTTCACCGCCTCGACGTACATGAACTTCGTCTACGACCCGAAGATCGCCGCCCAGATCGCCGCCTACGTCAACTACGTGACGCCGGTGAAGGGCGCCAAGGAGGAGCTCGCGAAGACCGACCCGGAGACGGCGGCGAACCCGCTCATCTTCCCGGACGACGCGACGCTCGCGCAGGTCTCGGGCTTCGACGCGAAGGCGCTCAACAACCAGGACTACATCGAGCAGTGGCAGACGCTGCTGGGGGCGTAGGAGCGCTCACGACAGGGCGATGACGTTCTTCCACCGGCACCGCTGGCTCGCCCCGTGGGGGCTGCTGACGCCTGGGATGGCGTGGCTGGTGGTCTTCTTCGTCGTCCCGCTCGGGTTCCTCGCCTACCAGTCGCTGCAGAGCGGGGTCTTCCCGAGCTACGAGTTCACCTGGGAGTTCTCCAACTACCGCGAGGCGCTCTCGGACAACCGCGAGCAGCTCGTGCGGTCGTTCTGGTACGCGGGGATCGCGACCGTGCTGGCGCTCGCGTTCAGCTACCCGCTCGCGTACTGGATCGCCTTCCGGTCGGGGAAGTGGAAGAACGTCTTCCTCGTCCTCGTCGTCGCGCCGTTCTTCGTCACCTACCTGATCCGGACGATCGCGTGGCAGACGATCCTCTCCGACGACGGGGCGGTCGTCGGCGTGCTGCGGACGGTCGGGCTGCTGGCCGACGACGGGCGGCTGCTCGCCACCTCGACGGCCGTCGTCGCCGGGATCACCTACAACTACCTGCCGTTCGCGATCCTGCCGATCTACGTCTCGCTCGAGCAGATCGACCGGCGGCTGGTCGAGGCGGCCGAGGACCTCTATGCGAGCCCGCGACGGGCGTTCATGCGCGTGACGCTGCCGCTCTCGCTGCCGGGCGTGTTCGCGGCGACCGTGCTGACGTTCATCCCCGCCGCCGGCGACTTCATCAACGCGGAGCTGCTCGGCGGGCCCAACCAGGCCATGATCGGGAACGTCATCCAGTCGAAGTTCCTCGCCCTGATCGACTACCCGTCGGCCGCGGCGCTCTCCTTCGTGCTGATGGCGATCATCGTCGTCCTGATCGCGGTCTACGCGCGCATCGTCGGCTCGGAGCGGCTGGGATGAAAACTGTCCGCGGCAGGGCCCTCGACGTCTACGCGATCCTCGCGATCGGCTACATGCTGCTGCCGATCGCGGTCGTCATCCTCTTCTCGTTCAACAACCCGGCCGGCCGCTTCAACTACGTCTGGCAGAGCTTCACGTTCGACAACTGGATCCACTGGGACGCCGTTCCCGGCCTGCGCTCGGCGCTGGAGACGTCGCTCCTGATCGCGGTGCTCGCGAGCGTGACCGCGACGGCTCTGGGCACGCTGATCGCGCTCGCGCTCGTCCGCCACCAGTTCCGCGGGCGCGCGCCGATCAACTTCCTCATCTTCCTGCCGATGGCCGCGCCGGAGATCGTGCTCGGCGCCTCGCTGCTGACGCTCTTCCTCAATCAGGCGCTGCTCGATCTCGGCTTCTGGACGATCTTCATCGCGCACGTGATGTTCTGCATCTCCTTCGTCGTCGTCACCGTGCGCGCGCGCCTCGTCGACTTCGACCGCCACCTCGAGGAAGCCGCGGCGGACCTCGGCGCCACCGGTCTGGCGACGTTCAGGCTCGTGACGCTGCCGCTGCTCTGGCCCGCGATCCTCGCCGGCGGGCTGCTTGGCCTTCGCCATCTCCGTCGACGACTTCGTCATCACCTACTTCAACTCCGGCAGCGAGATCACGTTCCCCGTCTTCGTCTGGGGCCAGGCCGCCCGGGGAGTCCCGCCGCAGGTCAACGTGATCGGCTCCGCGATCTTCCTCGTCGCTGTCGGGATCATGCTCGTCAGCGTCATCGTCCAGACCCGCCGCCGGAAGGAAACCGCCGCATGACCCCCGCCGCCGCCGCCGATCTCCAGCAAGCCGCCCGCGACCACCTGTGGATGCACTTCACGCGCATGAGCGGCTACGCCTCGAACGAGGTGCCGATCATCGTCCGCGGCGACGGCTGCTACCTCGAGGACTCGAACGGGAAGCGCTATCTCGACGCGCTCGCCGGCCTCTTCTCGGTCAACATCGGCTACGGCTTCGGCGAGGAGATCGGGCAGGCGGCGCTCGCGCAGATGAAGGAGCTGCCCTTCTACACGAACTGGTCGTACGCGCACCCGCGCGCGATCGAGCTCGCGAGCGAGCTGGCCTCGCTTGCGCCGGGCGACCTCAACCGCGCCTTCTTCGTCTCCGGCGGCTCCGAGGCCGTCGAGTCGGCCTGGAAGCTCGCGCGGCAGTACTTCCTCGCGCGCGGCGGCAAGCGGATCGAAGGCGCCGACGAGACGCGCCACGACGAGCGCGTCGGCGCGCCGCCGCCGCGGAAGTACAAGGCGATCGCGCGCCAGGTGGCCTACCACGGCACGACGATGGGCGCGCTCTCGATCAACGGGATCCCGGCGCTGCGGATGCCGTTCGAGCCGCTCGTGCCGGAGGTGCGGCACGTGATGAACACGAACCGCTACCACCGTCCGCCGGAGGAGACGGAGGCGGAGTTCACGCAGGTGCTGCTCGCGAACCTCGAGGACACGATCGTCTCGATGGGGCCGGAGACCGTCTGCCTGATCCACATGGAGCCCGTCCAGAACGCGGGCGGCGCCTTCACCCCGCCGGCCGGCTACTGGCAGGGCGTCCGCGAGCTCTGCGACCGCTACGACATCCTGCTCTCCGCGGACGAGGTGATCACCGCGTTCGGCCGCGTCGGCCACTGGTTCGCCTCGGAGCGCTACGACATCCGCCCGGACATCGTCTGCTGCGCGAAGGGCCTCTCCTCCTCGTACGCCGCGATCGGTGCCGTGATCGCGAGCGACAAGGTGACGGCGCCCTTCCTCGAGGACGCGTCGATGTACGCGCACGGGATCACCTTCGGCGGCCACCCGGTGATGTCGGCGATCGCGCTGAAGAACATCGAGATCATGAAGCGCGAGCGGATCATGGAGCGCGTGCTCGAGAACGAGGGGGCGTTCCGCGCCACGCTCGAGACCCTGCTCGAGCTGCCGATCGTCGGCGACGTGCGCGGGACGGGCTACTTCTACGCGATCGAGCTGGTCAAGGACAAGGAGACGCGCGAGACGTTCAGCGCCGAGGAGTGCGAGACGCTGCTTCGCGGCTTCCTCTCGCCGGCCCTGTTCGAGCGCGGGCCTGATCTGCCGCGCCGACGACCGCGGCGACCCGGTGATCCAGATCTCGCCGCCGCTCGTCGCGGGCCAGGCCGAGTTCGACGAGATGGTCGGGATCCTCGGCGACGTCCTGGCGGAAGCGGGCACGAGGATGCACGCGGCCTGAGCGCGGGCTGCGTGAAGGTGTGGTTAACCGCCCTGCCTGGACCCCCGGAGAGTCGCTAGGGTCGGGACGACCGCCAGGGAGGGCAGATGGAGAACGGAAAACCCGGCACAGCCGTCGTCGTCGCCGACGCCGTCACGCGCCGCTACGGAGCAGGTGACACCGCAGTCGACGCGCTCAAGGGCGTCTCGCTCGAGGTCGGCCAGGGCAAGCTGACCGCAGTGATGGGTCCGTCGGGCTCGGGCAAGTCGACGCTGATGCACATCCTCGCCGGGCTCGACAAGCCGACCACCGGCACCGTCCAGATCGACGGCACCGAGATCACGACGCTGAAGGACTCCGATCTGACGAAGCTGCGCCGCAAGCACATCGGCTTCGTCTTTCAGTTCTTCAACCTGCTTCCGATGCTGACCGCGGAGGAGAACATCACGCTGCCGCTCTCGATCGCCGGCGCCAAGCCGGATGAGGAGTTCTTCCGCGACCTGATCGAGAAGGTCGGGCTGAAGGACCGGCTGCACCACCGGCCGTCCGAGCTCTCGGGCGGGCAGCAGCAGCGTGTCGCGATCGCCCGCGCGCTCGTCTCCCGGCCGACGGTGCTCTTCGCCGACGAGCCGACCGGCAACCTGGACTCGGCCACCGGCTCCGAGATCCTGACGCTGATGCGCGACTCGGTCGACTCGTACGGGCAGACGACCGTGATGGTCACGCACGAGCCCCGCGCCGCCGCGATCGCCGACCGGATCCTCTTCCTCGCCGACGGCCAGATCGTCAGCGACGTGGCCGGGGCGACGCAGGCGGAGATCCTCGAGACGCTGAACGAGATCGCCGCTGCATGATCAGGTTCGCGCTCAAAGGCCTGCTGGGGCGCAAGCTCCGCACGGCGCTGACCGCGCTCGCGATCGTGCTCGGCGTCGCGATGATCAGCGGCACCTACGTCCTCACCGACTCGATCGACTCGGCCTTCGACACGATCTTCACCGAGGTCCGGGAAGGCTCGAGCGCGGTCGTCACCGGCAAGGCGGCGTTCGACCTCTCCGACGGCAGCGGCGCGACCGCGCCGGCGTTCCCCGAGAGCGTCCTCACGACGGTGCGCGGTGTCGACGGCGTCGCGGCCGCCGAGGGCAGCGTCGACAGCGACTCGACGACGCTGATCGGCCGCGACGGCAAGGCCGTCGTCAACGGCGGCGCTCCCAACCTCGGCTTCGCGATCGCGCAGGGCGAGTCGCCGTTCAACCCGCTCGCCCTCGTCGAGGGCGACTGGCCCGGGCCGAACGAGGTCGTGATCGACAGCGGCACGGCGAAGGACGAGGACTTCAAGATCGGCGACGTCGTCGGCGTCCAGGCCGAGGGTCCCGTCGAGAGGCTCAAGGTCTCGGGCATCGTCCGGCTCAACGCGTCGATCTCGATTGGCGGCGCGACGCTGGCCGGCTTCGACCTGCCGACCGCGCAGCGTCTCTTCAAGAAGGTGGGCAAGCTGGACGAGATCGCGGTCGCAGCGGCTTCCGGCACCACCGACGCTCAGCTGGTCGAGAACATCTCGGCAGTGCTGCCGCCCGGGACTCAGGTGCGCAGCGGCCAGGCGCAGGCAGCGGACGACGCGGCCGACACGAACGAGTTCATCACCTTCCTGCAGGGCTTCCTGCTCGCCTTCGCCGGCATCGCGCTCTTCGTCGGCAGCTTCGTGATCGCGAACTCGCTCTCGATCACGATCGCGCAGCGCGCGCGCGAGTTCGCGACGGTGCGCACGCTGGGCGGCTCGCGCCGGCAGATCCTGAACTCGATCATCATCGAGGCGCTCGTGGTCGGTACGCTCGCGTCCGTCGTCGGCCTGTTCCTCGGGCTGGGCCTCGCGAAACTGCTCTTCTGGCTCTTCGACCTCGTCGGCTTCACGCTCCCGAACAGCGGCCTGCTCTTCGAGACGCGGACGATCGTCGTCTCGCTGGCCGTCGGGATCATCGTGACGCTGCTCGCCAGCCTCCGTCCCGCCATCCGTGCGACGCGCGTGCCACCGATCGCCGCCGTCCGCGAGGGGGCGACGCTGCCGCCGTCGCGCTTCGCCCGTTTCCGCACGGCCGGCTCGCTCCTGACGATCGGCCTGGGCTTCGCCGCCCTGCTCTACGGGCTGTTCGGCAGCGGTCTCGGGACGACGCAGATCCTCCTCTGGATGGGCGTCGGCGCACTGCTGATCTTCGTCGGCGTCTCGCTCTTCGCCGCCCGGCTCGTCCGGCCGCTCGCAGCAGCGCTCGGCGCACCGGCCGCACGGCTCGGCGGCTCGGCGGGACGGCTCGCGCGCGACAACTCACGACGCAATCCGCAGCGGACCGCCTCGACCGCGTCGGCGCTGATGATCGGCCTGGCGCTCGTCACGCTCGTGGCGACACTTGCGGCCGGGATCACGAGCACGTTCACCGGCGCCGTCAACAAGATCTTCACCTCCGACTACGCGATCACGGCGCAGAACAACTTCTCGCCGATCCCGATCGACGCGGCCGAGGCAGCCGCGAAGACGCCAGGCGTCGAGGCGATCGCGAGCACCCGCTCCGGCGAGGCGCGCGTCTTCGGCTCGACCGAGTTCGTCACGGCCGTCGACCCGGACGCGGGCGAGGTGATCAGGCTCGACTGGGTCGAGGGCTCGCAGGACGTCTTCCGCGAGCTCGGCGCCGACGGCGCGTTCGTCGACGACGGCTTCGCGAAGGATCACGGCCTCAGCGTCGGCTCGCCGATCAGTGTCACCGTCCCCTCCGGGAAGCAGCTCGACCTGACGGTGAAGGGCATCTTCGACCCGCCCCCCGGTGGATCTCCGTTCGGCGTGGTCACCTTCTCGAGCGCGACCTTCGACGAGGTCTTCGACTCGCCGCGCAACCTCTACACGTTCATCCTGATGAACGGCGGCGAATCGGAGCAGAACACGCAGGCGCTCGAGGCGTCGCTCGGCACGGAGTTCCCGAACGCGAAGGTGCAGACGCGCGACGAGTTCGTCGACAACCAGATCGCCGCCCTCAACCAGATCCTGAACATCCTCTACGTGCTCCTGGCGCTGTCCGTGATCGTCAGCCTCTTCGGGATCGTGAACACGCTCGTGTTGACCGTCTTCGAGCGCACGCGCGAGCTCGGGATGCTGCGGGCGATCGGGATGACCCGCCGCCAGGTGCGCCGGATGATCAGGCACGAGAGCGTGATCACGGCCCTGATCGGCGGCACGCTCGGGATCATCCTCGGCGTCATCCTCGGCGCGCTGCTGATCGCCCGGGTCGACTTCATCGAGTTCGCGCTGCCGACGACGCAGATCATCGTCTTCGCGATCATGACCATCTTCGTCGGGATCGTGGCGGCGATCTTCCCGGCCCGCCGCGCCGCCCGCCTGAACCCGCTCGAGGCGCTCCAGTACGAGTAGCCTCGCCGCGTGCACGTCACGCTGTGTGACGTGGGGCCGCGGGACGGGCTCCAGAACGAGCCGGAGACGCTCGCGCCGGACGTTCGCGCCGACCTGGTGCGGCGGCTCGCGGCGGCGGGGCTGCCGCGGATCGAGGCGGTCAGCTTCGTCTCGGACGAGCGCGTGCCGCAGATGGCGGGCGCGGAGGAGGTCGTCGCAGCAGTGGGCGAGGTCGACGCGGAGCTCTCCGGCCTCGTGCTCAACGAGCGCGGCTGGGAGCGGCTGGCGCAGACGCCGCTCGCCCGGGTGAACGTGACGCTCGCAGCGACGGAGACGTTCAACCAGCGCAACGGCAACGCGACGCTCGAGGAGGCGGCGGCGCGTGTCGAGCGGATCCTGGCCGCGGCCGACCGAGCCTCGACCGCGACGATCAGCTGCTCGTTCGGCTGCCCGTTCGAGGGCGACGTCGATCCCGGCGTCGTCGCGGATCTCGCCGAGCGGCTCGTCACGGCGGGAGCGGGCGAGGTCGTCCTCGCGGACACGATCGGCGTCGCGACGCCGCGGCCGGTGGCGCGGCTCGTCGAGCGCGTCGCGATCCTCGGCGTCCCCGTCGGCGGCCACTTTCACGACACGCGGCACACCGGCGTCGCCTGCGCCTGGGCGGCGGTCGAGGCCGGCGCGAGCGTGCTCGACGCGTCCGTCGGCGGTCTCGGCGGCTGCCCGTTCGCGCCGCGCGCGACCGGCAACGTCGCGACCGAGGACGTGCTCTACCTGCTCGATCGCGAAGGCGTGGAGACCGGCGTCGACCTGGACGCTCTGATCGCCGTTGCGCAGTGGCTCGAGGAGCTACTCGGCCGAGAGCTACCGGGCCGCGTCTACCGCGCCTAGCCCGACGACGCCCGCCTCGGCGAGCTCGTCGATCTCGGACTCGCCGTAGCCGGCCTCGACGAGGATCTCGCGGCTGTGCTGGCCGAGCAGCGGCGGCTCGGAGCCGTAGCGAACGCGCTCGCCGTCGGCCGAGAACGGCGGCGAGACGAGCTCGCGCCCGCCGAGCTGCTGCAGGATCCCGGTCGCGCGCAGCTGCTCCTCCTCGGCGACGGCGGCGAGGTCGTTCACCGGCGAGGCCGGCACCCCCGCGTCGCGGAGCCGGGCGAGCAGCACGGCGGTCGTCTCGGTCGCGATCCGCTCCTGCAGCAGCGGGATCAGCTGCTCGCGGTTGGCGATGCGGAGCGGGTTCGTGGTGAAGCGCTCGTCGCCGGCGAGCTCAGGCGCGCCGACCGCCTGGCAGGCCTTCTCGAAGAGGCGGTCGTTCGCCGCCACGATCATCAGCTCGCCGTCGGCCGTCTCGAACACCTGGTACGGGACGATCAGCGGGAACGCGGTGCCGTGCCGCCCGGCCGGCGCGCCGCCCGCGAGGACGTCGACGAGCTGGTAGGGGACGAGCGAGAGCGCCGTCTCGTAGAGCGAGAGGTCGAGCGTCCGCCCCTGGCCCTCGTGCAGCGCGGCGACGATCGCGAGCGCCGCCCAGACGCCGGTGCCGATGTCGATCAGCGAGACGCCGACCCGCACCGGGTGCCCGTCGGGCTCGCCGGTGACGCTCATGATCCCCGCCGCCGCCTGCATCAGCGGGTCGTAGCCCGGCTCGGAGGCGAGCGGCCCGGTACGCCCGAAGGCGCCGATCGTCGCGTAGACCAGCCGCGGGTTGCGCGCCCGGAGCGCCTCCGGCCCGAAGCCGAGCCGCTCGGCCGTGCCGGGGCGCAGGCTCTGCACCGCCACATCCGAGCCGTCGGCGAGCCGCAGCAGCGCCTCGAGCCCCTCCGGCGACTTCAGGTCGAGCGCCAGCGAGCGCTTGCCCGCGTTCGCGGAGAAGAACATGACGCTGCCGCCCTCGAAGAACTGCGGCCCCCAGTCGCGCGCCTCGTCGCCGCGGCCGGGATGCTCGATCTTGACGATGTCCGCGCCCAGCGCGCCGAGGATCTCGGTCGCGGTCGGCCCTGCGAGCGAGCTCGTCAGGTCGAGCACGCGGATGCCGGCGAGGGGGCTGAAGGCCATCGGCTGCATCATCGCGACACCGGCCTCTGCGAGGATGCTGGAAGTGTTCAGTTCGATCGTCGACGCCGTCTCCGGATCGAACTGGAGCTATCTGATCGTCTTCGCGGTCGCGATGATCGACGCGTTCTTCCCGATCGTGCCGAGCGAGGCGACCGCGATCGCGGCCGGCGTCATCGCCGGCACGGGCGGCCTCAACGTCTGGCTCGTCATCCTTGCCGCGTCGCTCGGGGCGATCGCCGGAGACAACATCTGCTTCGCGCTCGGCCACTTCCTCGGCTACCGCGTCGAGCGGCGGTTCTTCGCGGGCGAGAAGTCGCAGGAACGCTTGAAATGGGCGCAGGAGATGCTCGAGAAGCGCGGCGGGTATCTGATCGTCGTCGCGCGCTTCATTCCCGGCGGCCGCACCGTGACGACGTTCACCTGCTGGTTTCGTCGAGACCTATCCGTGGCGCCGCTTTCTCATGTACGACGCGCTCGCGGGCCTGATCTGGGGCACCTACACGGTGATGCTGGGCTACTTCGGCGGCAAGACGTTCGAAGAGGAGCCCTGGAAGGGGCTGCTCCTCGCGTTCGGGTTCGCACTCGCCGTGACGGGAGTGATCGAGGCGGTGCGTCACCTGCGGGCGCGTCGTCGCGCGAAGCACGCCTGAGCGGCGATAGCGTTTCGACCGTGAAGCTGCACGTCACCGGCGCGACCGGCTACCTCGGTTCCGAGCTCGTCCGCCTCCGCCCGGACGCGACCACGGAGCGGGTCGAGGTGCGCGACGCCGACGCCGTCTCCGAGCTCCTCGGGCGGCTGCGCCCGGACGTCGTCGTCCACACCGCCTATCGCCAGGACGAGGACGACGTGAACACGGTCGGCTCCGAGAACGTCGCGCGTGCGGCCGCCTCGGTCGGCGCCAGGCTCGTCCACCTCTCGACCGACGTCGTCTTCGACGGGCGCAAGGGAGCGCCGTACGTCGAGGAGGATCCGCTCTCGCCGCTGACGCAGTACGGCCACGCGAAGGCCGAGGCGGAGATCCGCGTGGCGCTCGCCCACCCCGAAGCGCTGCTCGTCCGGACGTCGCTCACGTACGGGGGCAGGACGCCGTCCAAGCACGAGCTCGCCGCCGACGATCCGGGCTTCACCTTCTACACGAACGAGATCCGGAGCCCGGTGCAGGTGACCGACCTCGCGCAGGCGCTCCTGGAGCTTGCCGAGCTCGACACGGCGGGACCGCTGCACGTCGCGGGCGCCGACGACGTCTCCCGTGCCGAGTTCGCCGAGCTGATCCGGGGCGGTCCGGTCCCTTCGCGGCCCGCTCCCGAGACGCGGCCGCTCGACTGCTCGCTCGACTCCTCCCGCGCCCAGCGCGCGCTGCTGCGCGACTCGCGCCTCCGCGGCGTGCGCGAAGGTGCTCGGCTGCGCAGCCCTCCTCCTCGAGCCGCTCGGTGATCGTCTCGGGTCGCTTCGAGGCGCGCTCCGCCAGCGTGTCCACCTGAGAAGCGGCCCGCTCGAGTGACCGTTCCACCGACCGCTCGACCATCGCCTTGATCCGGTCCGCCAGGCGATCGCCGAAGTCGTCGGGCCGCTTCGGCGCGGGCGGCTGCGGCGGCGCCGGCACCTGTACCTGCGGTTCGGCGGTCTCGTGCTCGTGCGGCGGCGTCGCGCCCTCGATCTCGAGCTCGAAGACGCGCTCCGGCTCGTCGAAGTCCTTCAACTGCCGCTCGCCGAGCGGGAAGATCGAGACGCCTGCCGGCAGCGTGGCTCCGACGAGCGCGCGCGTCGTGTCCGAGAGCAGGACGTGGCCGCCCTTCCCCGCGGTGCAGAGCCGCGCCGCGCGGACGACGTCGAGACCGAGGTAGCCCTCGCTGCCGACGGCCGGCTCGCCGGTGTGCAGCCCCATCCGGACGAGGACGGCGCAGCCCTCCGGCCAGTCGTGAGCGGCGTGGGCGCGCTGCACCTCCACCGCGGCCTCGACCGCGTCGCGGGCGCGCGGGAAGGCGAAGAAGAACGCGTCCCCCTGCGTGTCGATCTCGACGCCGCCGCGCTCGGTGAACGTGTCGCGCATCAGCCGACGGTGGTCGGAGAGGACGCGGTCGTAGCCGTCACCGAGCTGCTTCAGGAGCGCCGTCGAGCCCTCGATGTCGCTGAAGACGAACGTGACGGTGCCGCTCGGGAGGGCAGTCATGCGCCCAGTATGCAAAGCGCGTGGCAAGCTCGGGGCTGTGAACAGGCTCGCCCAGGAGACCAGCCCCTACCTGCTCCAGCACGCCGACAACCCCGTCGACTGGTACCCCTGGGGCGAGGAGGCGCTCTCCCGCGCCCGCGACGAAGACCGGCCGATCCTGCTCTCGATCGGCTACGCCGCCTGCCACTGGTGCCATGTGATGGAGCACGAGTCGTTCGAGGACGCGTCGACGGCGGCGGCGATGAACGAGCGCTTCGTCAACGTCAAGGTCGACCGTGAGGAGCGCCCCGACCTCGACGCGGTCTACATGGAGGCGGTCGTGGCGCTGTCGGGGCACGGAGGCTGGCCGATGACGGTCTTCCTCACGCCGGACGGCGAGCCCTTCTACGGCGGCACCTACTACCCGCCCGAGCCGCGGCACGGGCATGCCGAGCTTCCGTCAGGTGCTCGACTCGATCGCGGAGGCGTGGCGCGAGCGGCGCGACGACGTCTCACGGGCCGCCGCGCAGCTGGTCGAGGCCGTCCGCCACTCGGCCGAGCTGCGGCCGTCGAACGACCCGCTGGTCGATTTCGTGCTCGGCGCGGCGGAGCGCAACCTGGCCGCGACGTTCGAGCCCACGCACGGGGGCTGGGGGAGGGCGCCGAAGTTCCCGAACGCGCCGGCGCTCGAGTTCCTGCTCCGCCGCGAGGGCGACGCGGCGCGCGCGATGGTCGTGAAGACGCTCGACGAGATGGCCGCAGGCGGGATGTACGACCTGCTCGGCGGCGGCTTCCACCGCTACTCGGTCGACGACCGCTGGCTGGTGCCGCACTTCGAGAAGATGCTCTACGACAACGCGCTGCTGGCGGCGGCGTATCTCCATGGCTGGCTCGTGACCGGCACCGACCGCTACCGCGAGATCGCGGCGGAGACGATCGAGTACATGCTGCGCGAGCTGCTGCTGCCCGAGGGCGGGTTCGCGTCGGCACAGGACGCCGACACGGAAGGCGTCGAGGGACTCACGTTCACCTGGACCGAGGAGGAAGGGGCGCCGCCCGAGCTGCTCCAGCCGTTCGAGCACGGCCGCTCGATCATCCGCGGCGAGCTCGACGAGGCGACGCGTGCGCGGCTGTTGGCGATCCGCGAGGAGCGCCCGAAGCCGTTGCGGGACGACAAGGCGATCGCGTCGTGGAACGGGCTTGCCCTCGCCGCCCTCGCCGAGGCGGGCCGGCGGCTCGAGCGGCCGGACTGGATCGAGGCGGCACGCCGGCTGGGCGACTTCCTCCTCGGCCCGCTCGCGGGAGCGGACGGAAAGCTGCGGCGGAGCTTCCGCGACGGCCGCACGAGCGGGGACGGGTATCTCGACGACTACGCGAACGTCGCGCACGGGCTGCTCGAGCTGCACGTCGCCACGGGCGAGCTGCGCTGGCTGCGCGAGGCGCGCCGGCTGGCGCTGCTCGCGATCGAGCTCTTCGGGGACGAGCAGCACGGCGGCTTCTTCCTCGCGCCCGCCGACGGCGAGAAGCTGGTCGCCCGGACGAAGGAGCTGGACGACCATCCGCTTCCGTCCGGCAACTCGATGCTCGCGCACGTGCTGCTCCGGCTGGCGCGGATCTACGGCGACGACGAGCTCGAGCGCCGCGCCGTCTCCGTGCTCCGGCTGCTCCGGCCCGCGCTCGAGCGGGTGCCGTCCTCGTTCGGCTGGGGGCTCGTCGCGCTCGACCTGCATCTGAGCCCGCCGAGCGAGCTCGCCATCGTCGGTCCGGTCGGCTCGGACGTCGCCCGCGCGGCGCTCGAGCCATGGCAGCCGCGGACGGTCGTGGCGGTCGGTCCGGCCGAGGACGTGCCGCTGCTGGCGGGCAAGGATCTGGTCGGCGGTGAGCCTGCGGTCTACATTTGCGAGCGTTTTGCGTGCCGCGCGCCGATCACCGATCCGGCCCGCATCTGACACGCGTGTGTCAGGTCGCCTAACTTCCTGAAACCTACGTTGTCTAACTGGTTGAAACGGAGTAGTCTCGCGCTCCAGCGGGCCTCTTTCTTCGATCAGGGGAGTCTTTATGCGTAGGGTTGCACTCGCCGGGCTGGCACTCGTAGGAGCGCTGCTCCTTGCCATCCCGTCGGCCTTTGCCAAGTCGGATCTGACGGCGGCCGACCCCGGCATCACATCGAGCTCGATCAAGATCGGCGGCACCTTCCCGCTGACCGGACCGGCATCGTCGTATGCGCCGATCCCGCAGTCGATGAAGGCGTACTTCTCGTACATCAACGCTCGCCGAGGCCCGGACGGCAAGCGCGGCGTCTACGGCCGGCAGATCATCTTCAATTACTACGACGACGGCTACAACCCCGTCAACTCGGTCCAGCTGCAGCGCAAGCTGATCCAGGAGGACAAGGTCTTCGCGGTCGTCGGCACGCTCGGCACCGAGGTCAACCAGGCGGTGCAGCCGCTGCTGAACGCGGCGAAGGTGCCGCACGTGCTCATCTCGACGGGCGCGAGTGAGTTCGGCAAGGACTACGCCAAGTACCCGTGGACGATCGGCTGGCAGCCGGACTACGTCGCCGAGGGTCGCCTGTACGGGACGGACATTCGCAAGAACAAGCCGAACGCGAAGATCGCGATCCTGTACCAGAACGACAGCTACGGCAAGGACTACGTCAACGGCTTCAAGTCGGCGCTCGGCACCGCCAAGGTGAAGAGCCAGGTCATCGCCGAGCAGGCGTACGACCTCGTCGGCGGCACCACGCCGGCGTCGCAGCTCGCACGCCTCAAGGCGAGCGGCGCCAACACGCTGATGATCTTCGTGACGCCGACGCCGACGATCCAGTCGTACGCGGTGCTGCGGGGGCTCGCGTGGAAGCCGACCGACATCTACCTCAACTCGGTCTCCGCGACCGACACGTTCATGGGGGCGGCGGTGCGCAACTCGAGCGCCGACCTCGTCAACGGCTCGATCAGCGCCCAGTACCTGAAGGACCCGGCGTCGCCGCAGTTCGCGAACGACCCGACGGTCAAGCAGTACGTCGCGCTGATGGCGAAGTACAACCCGCGTGGCCGGGTCACCGACGGCCTCAACTTCTACGGCTTCGCCAAGGCGGACACGTTCGTCCGGGCGATGTACAAGGCCGGGAAGAACCCGACGCGCGCGGGGCTGATGAGGGCACTGCTCTCGCTGAACGAGACTTCGCCGTTCCTGCTTCAGGGCTCGAAGCTGAAGACGTCGGCGACGGACCACTTCATCATCTCGCACCAGCGCCTGATCCGGTACAACAACGGCTCTTGGGCGTCGGCAGGCCCGCTCGTCGACGGGCGGCCTCGCGGCTAGACCAAGCAGTCTGTATGAAAGGATCGTGGGGGCCGGAGACGGCCCCCACGCCGTTCATGGACTTCACGCTGACATCTGAGCAGGAGCTGATCCGCGCCTCGGCGCGCGAGCTCTGCGAGCGCGAGCTCGTGCCGCACGCCCGCGACTGGGACGAGGCCGAGGAGCTGCCGCGCGCGCTCGTCGGCACGCTTGCCGAGGCGGGCTTCCTCGCCGCCGGCCTGCCGGAGGACCTCGGCGGCGGCGGGCTCGACTCCGTCTCGTACTGCCTGCTCTGCGAGGAGCTCGGCAAGGCGGACTCGTCGGTCCGCGGGATCGTCTCCGTCTCGAACGGGCTCTTCGGCAAGACGGTCGCGAAGTGGGGGACGGAGGCGCAGAAGCACGAGCACCTGCCGGCGCTTGCAAGCGGCGACGCGCTCGGCTGCTACGCGCTCACCGAGCCCGGCTGCGGCTCCGATGCCGCCGCGCTCGCGACCCGGGCCGACCGCGACGGCGACGACTGGGTGCTGACCGGCTCGAAGGTCTTCATCACGCTCGGCAGCTGGGCCGCGACCGCGATCGTCTTCGCGCGTACCGGCGGCGAAGGCCCGAAGGGGATCAGCGCGTTCCTCGTCCCGACGGGCTCGGACGGCTTCGAGGCCAGGCCGATGAAGGGGAAGCTGGGGCTGCGGGCGCAGGACACGGCCGAGCTCTCCCTCGACGGCGTCCGCGTGCCGGCCGAGGCGATGCTCGGCGAGGAGGGGGAGGGGTTCAAGGTCGCGATGTCCGCGCTCGACAACGGCCGCATCTCGCTCGCCGCCGGGTGCGTCGGGATCGCGCAGGGCTGCCTCGACGCCTCCGTGGGCTACGCGAAGGAGCGCGAGGCGTTCCGCAAGCCGATCGCGGCCTTCCAGCTCGTGCAGCAGCTGCTCGCGGAGATGCACGTCGAGACCGATGCGGCGCGGCTCCTCACCTGGCGCGCGGCGTCGCTTGCCGACGCCGGCGCCGCGTACACGACCGAGGCGGCCGTGGCGAAGTGGTACGCGAGCGAGGCGGCCGTGCGCGCCGCGAACGCCGCCGTCCAGGTGCTCGGCGGCTACGGCTACGTCGACGAATACCCTGTGGCGAAATACCTGCGCGATGCGCGCGTCACGACCCTGTACGAGGGCACGAGCCAGATCCAGACGCTGATCGTCGGCCGTGCGCTCACCGGTGAGTCCGCCTTCAACTGAGGAGAGCCCAAGTGCCAGAAGCAGTCATCGTCAGCGCCGTCCGGACCCCGATCGGGCGCGCCGGGAAGGGCTCGCTCATGGACGTCCGCCCGGATGACCTGCTCGCGTTCGCGATCCGCGAGGCCGTCGAGCAGGCGGAGGGCCTCGACCCGAACGACATCGTCGACGTGATGGTCGGCTGCGGCTTCCCGCAGGACAAGCAGGGCATGAACCTCGCGCGCCGTGCGGCGCTCCTGGCCGGGCTGCCGAAGCGGGTGCCCGGGACGACCGTCAACCGCTTCTGCGCCTCGTCGCTGCAGACGACGCGGATGGCGTTCCACGCGATCAAGGCGGGCGAGGGCGACGTCTACGTCGCCGCGGGCGTCGAGTCGATCTCGCAGGTCGACGGCTACCCCAAGGACTCGGAGGAGCTGCATCCGAAGCTCGTCGGCGAGGGCGCGATCGCGAACGTCTACATCCCGATGGGCCTGACCGCCGAGAACGTCGCCGAGCGCTACGACGTCTCCCGCGACGACATGGACCGGTACGCGCAGCGCTCGCAGGAGCGCGCCGTGGCGGCGCAGGAGTCGGGCTTCTTCGCCCGCGAGCTGACGCCGTACACGAAGGAGGACGGGACGGTCGTCTCCGCCGACGACGGCCCGCGGCCGAGCTCCACGTACGAGAAGCTGCAGGAGCTGCAGCCCGCGTTCGTCCCCGACGGGAAGGTCACCGCCGGCAACTCGTGCCCGCTCAACGACGGCGCGGCGGCGCTCGTGGTCATGTCCGACGAGCGCGCGGCGGAGATCGGGCTCAAGCCGCGGGCACGGATCATCTCGTCGGCCGTGACGGGGCTCGACCCGGAGATCATGGGCGTCGGCCCGATCGACGCGGTCAAGGTCGCACTCGGCCGCGCCGGGATGACGATCGACGACGTCGACGTGATGGAGCTGAACGAGGCGTTCGCGGCGCAGGTGATCCCCGTCTGCCGTGAGCTCGGCGTCGACCCGTTCGGCGAGAAGCTGAACCCGCACGGCGGCGCGATCGCGCTCGGGCATCCGTACGGCATGACCGGCGCGCGGATCATGTGCACGCTCCTGAACGACCTCGACACGGTCGACGGCACGATCGGGCTCGAGACGATGTGCGTCGGCGGCGGCCAGGGCATGGCGATGGTCGTCGAGCGGCTCTAGGGCAGGCATGGCCTTTCGGGTCGTCCGGCCGGACGACGTGGAGTGGACGAAGCGCCCCCACGAGCCGGGGGAGGCGCCGCGCTACGTCGCGGAGCTGAGCGAGCTCGCCGGCTTCGCGCACACGCGTGCGAACCTCTGGCGCTACGAGCCCGGCGCCAGGGGGCGCCGCCACCGGCACCCGCTGCAGGAGGAGACGTTCGTCGTCCTCGCCGGGACGCTGTCGATGTACCTCGGCGACCCGCCGGAGCGCCGGGACGTGCCCACCGGCGGGCTCATCCACGTCGAGCCGGGGACCGAGCTCCAGACGGCGAACCACGGCGACGAGGAGCTCCTGCTCTACGTCTACGGCACGCCGCCTGAGAGCGAGCACGCCGAGATCCTCGACTCGACCGTGTGAGCGACCGGCCGGACATCGCCGCGCTCGCAGCAGTGGCGCGCGAGGTCGCAGCCGAGTGGCAGGTCGAGCTCGGCGAGCCGTTTGCACTGGCCCGCTATTCGTATGTCGCCGCGGCGGGCGACGACGCCGTGCTCAAGGTGACGCCGCCCGAGGACGACGAGGCCGACGAGGAGGCGGACGCGCTCGAGCTGTGGGCGGGCGACGGCGCCGTGCGGCTGCTGCGCCGGGACCGGATGAGGCGCGCGCTGCTTGTCGAGCGAGCCCGCCCCGGCGACGACATCGCCGGCTTGCCGGACGACGAGGCGACGGCGATCGCGGTCGAGGTGGGACGGCGGCTCTGGCGTCCCGCGGCGGCGCCGTTCCGCTGGATCGGAGATTGGGTCCCGCGCTGGCTCGACAACGCCGAGGGCCATCCGCTCGTCCCGCTCGCGCGCGAGCTCTACGGCTCGCTCGACGTCGGCCGTGACGTCCTCGTGCACGGCGACCTTCACCACCACAACATCCTCCACTCGGCGCGCGGGCCGCTTGCGATCGATGCGAAGGCGATGCTCGGCGAGCCCGAGTACGACATCCCGTCGTTCCTCTGGAATCCGATCCCGTACCGGATGGATCCGGGCGTGACCGCGCGCCGGCTCGCGGCATTCGCCGGGGTTGGGCTCGACCAGGAGCGGATGCGGAAGTGGACGGTGATCCGGGGCGCGTACCTGGGTGCGGACGAGAACGAGATCGCGGTGCTACGCGCGCTCCTGTAGGAACGGCTGCAGCTGCTCCCAGAGGTGCTCCATCGTCGTCGTCCGGGCGGGGTGGAGCGGGTCGTAGGGGACGTAGTTGACCGTGCGGACGATCCAGCCGTCGTCGCCGACGTCGAGCACGTTGATGCACGCCGGGGCCTGCTCGAACGTCCCGAAGTAGGTGCGGTCGCCCGAGAGCGCGTACGAGATGACGATCCGGTTGACGCCGCCGTGGAGGACGGCGAGCGCGGTGTGCCAGTCCCTGGCGAGCAGCCGCTCCAGAGCCGGGTGGACGCGGTCGAGCGCCTCCCCGAGCGATTCGCCGCCGAGGAAGCGCTGCGCCTCGTCCTTGACCTGGAGCGCACCGACGAACGCAGCTTCGAGCTCGTCGGGCGGGATCGCGTCGAGCCTGCCGCCGCGCCACTCCGCCAGCTCCGGCCAGAGCTCGACGTGCTTTCCCGGCGCGACGATCTCGGCCGTCTCGAGCGTGCGCGGCAGGTCGCTGGCGACGACGAGGTCGAGCTCGACGTTCGCCAGCGCGTCGCGCGCTGCGGCCGCCTGTTCCCGCCCGCGCGATGTGAGCGGCACGTCCTCCGGCTTCACCGGCGCGCCGGCCTCGTCCACGTACGACACGTCGCCGTGCCGCATCAGGATCAGGCGCCTTCTCACTCCTCGTACTTCGCCAGGTAGCGGGGGTTCGAGACGCGCAGCTTCTGCGCCACCTGCTCCTTCAGCAGCGCGACCGCGTTCTCGGGGACGTCGCCGGCGCGGATGCGCCGCGCCAGCTCCCAGTCGTCCTCACGGGGAGGCGTCGTCGCCCACAGCTCCCGCTCGGCGATCCCGAGCCCGTTGATCGCGACGAGCGTCCGGAACTTCAGCCGGTGGTCGTCGAGGATCGGGAGGATCTCGTTCTGCAGGAACTCGCGCACGGCCTCGGCGAGCTCCTGCGGGCTGGGGCGGTCATGCTGCATGTTCGATCAGGTCGAGCAGCTCGTACTCCATCTCGGCCGCGAGGCGGCCGAGCACGGCGAGCTCGACGCTGCGCTCCTGCCCGTTGAAGTGGCGCCGTGACTGGGTGAGGCAGCCCGTCGCCCACTTGACGTTTCCGAAGACCTCCCAGACGAGCAGCTCCTCGCGCGTCACCTCGACGCCGGTCAGCTCGGCGTAGCGGTCGAGGTAGCGGTCGAGCTCGCCGACGCCGCCGAGGTGCTTGTCGTCGGCGCCGAAGCGCCAGGCGCGGACGAGCGGCCAGGCGAGATCCTCGACCGGGTCGGCGAGGTGCGCGAACTCCCAGTCGAGCACCGCGACGATCCCCTGCTCGTCGACCGCGATGTTGCCGATCCGCCAGTCGCCGTGGACGACGACCGGCTGGCGGTGCGTCGGCAGCCGCTCCTTCACCCAGTGGAGGCCGAGCTCGATCGCCGGGTGCGGCTCGCCGACCGAGTCGAGCTCGTCGTAGAAGCGCGCGATCGCGTCGCCGGGCTCCAGGAACGGCAGCCGCTCGGGCGGGATCGCGTGGATCTTCGCCAGCTCCTCGGCCAGCTGGACGTCGAGCCCCGGCGGCGGGCTCTTGACGATCCGGCGCCCGATCGTCTCGCCGTGGATCCGCTCCATCACGAACGCCTCCCGGCCTTCGACCTCGCCCAGGTAGGCGATCGGCTCCGGCACCTTCACGCCCGCCTCGTGGGCGGCGCGCAGCACCTCGAACTCGTGCTCGAGCGACAGCGTCGCCTGGTGGATGACCCCGCCGGCGGCGCGGCGGATCAGCAGCTCGCGCCCGTCCGAGTCGACCGCCCAGGCCTCCTTCGACGCGCCGCCGGCGAGCAGGACGGCGCGCTCGACCGGTGCGTCGAGAGCGGCCGCGAACGCCTCCTTCACAGAAGCAGCTCCGCCATCACCTGAAGCGCCTCGCGCTGGCGCGTCTGCATCACGAGCGTCGAGACACCCGCCTCGCGCCACGCCTCGAGCCGTTCCGCGATCCGCTCCTTCGGCCCGACGAGCGCGATCTCGTCGACGAGCTCGTCCGGCACGGTCATCGCCGCCTCGCCCTTCATCCCGGAGAGGTAGAGCTCCTGGATCTTCGCGGCGGCCTCCTCGTAGCCGTAGCGCTGCGCCAGCGAGTTGTAGAAGTTCTTCCCCTTCGCGCCCATGCCCCCGATGTAGAGCGCGAGCATCGGCTTCAGCATGTCGCGGCACTGCTGGACGTCGTCGCCGACGAGGACGGCGCAGAGCGGCGCGACCTGGAATCCCTCGCGCGCGTGCTCGAGCGACGGGCCGTGGAGCTCGCGGAAGCGGTACGGGGAGAAGAAGATCGGCAGCCAGCCGTCGGCGATCTCGGCGGCGAGGGCGACGTTCTTGGGACCGAGCGCCGCGAGGTAGATCGGCACGTCCCGGCGAAGCGGCTTCAGGATCAGCTTCAACGGCTTGCCGAGGCCGGTCGCGCCCTCGCCGGAATAGGGGATGTCGTAGTGCTCGCCGTGGTGCTCGAGCGTCTGCCGCTGCAGTGCCGCCCGGACGATCTCGACGTACTCGCGCGTGCGACCGAGCGGCTTGCCCCAGGCGACGCCGTGCCAGCCTTCGACGACCTGAGGCCCAGACGTCCCGAGCCCGAGCAGGACGCGGCCGCCGGAGAGCTGGTCGAGCGTCGCGACCGTCATCGCCGTCATCGCCGGCGTGCGCGCAGGCATCTGCAGGATCGCCGTGCCGATCCCGATCTGCTCGGTCGTCGCGGCGATCCAGGAGGCGACGGTGACGGCGTCGGCGCCCCAGGCCTCAGACGTCCACACGGAGTGGAAGCCGAGCCGGTCGGCCTCCTGCGCCATCGCCACCGACCCGATCGGGTCGTCGTATCCGAGCTGCATCCCGAGGTTCATCTCGCGCGATCCTACGAGACTCACGGACTACGATCGCCTTGTGCGGCACGCGATTCTCGGAGCGGGAGGGATCGGCAGCCTCCTGGGCGGCGCCCTGTCACGGGCAGGCAGCGACGTCGTCCTCCTCCTCAGGCCGGAGACGCTCGCGCGCCACCCGCGCCGGATCCGCGTGGAGAGCGCCGTGCTCGGCGACTTCGAGGCCGACGTCGAGGTGGCCGCAGAGCTCGACCGGGAGGTCGACGTGCTCTGGGTCTCGCCGAAGGCGCCTGACCTCGAGGCGGCGCTCGCGCTCACGCCGCCGGAGCGGGTCGGAGCAGCCGTCGTCGTGCCGTTCCTGAACGGCGTCGACCACGTGGCTCGCCTCCGGGAGAGCTACGAGCGCGTGCTTCCCGGCGCCTTCCGCGTCGAGTCCGAGCGGGTCGAGCCGGGCGTCGTCCGCCAGCCGACGCCGTTCGCCCGTGTCGACCTTCCTCCCGGGCCGGGCTGCGATGAGGTCGCCGAGGAGCTGCGTGCGGCCGGGTTCCAGGTCGAGGTCGGGCTCGACGAGCCGACCGTGCTGTGGGAGAAGCTCGCGCTCCTCGGCCCGCTCGCGCTGACGACGACGGCCGCCGGAGCCCCGGCCGGCGCGGTGCAGGCGGCGCCGGAGTGGAACGCCCGCCTCTTGCCTGCCATCGCGAAGCGGTCGCGGTCGGCGCGGCGGAGGGAGCGACCCTCGACGGCGAGGCGCTGGAGTCGTTGCTGGCGACTCCGCTGGGCGAGATGCGCACGTCGATGCAGAAGGACTTCGATGCCGGTCGGCCGCTGGAGCTGGACGCGATCGGCGGCCCAATCGTGCGGGGCGGCGTGCGGCACGGGCTGCCGACAGCAGCGACGGAGGAGCTGATCCGGCTGATCGAGCAGCGGCTCGGCTAGAGCTGCGGCACCATCCCCTCGGCGCCCTCGACGCGCGGGCCGGGGACACCGGGGAAGCGGAAGAGCGTCGGCTCCCTGCCGGGCTGGCAGACCCACGCCTGTCCCGTCAGCTCGCTCCGCGCCGCCACGAGCACGGCCTCCGCGATCTGCTCCGGCTCCATCAGCGGGAAGCCGGCCGCGTCGAGCTTCTCCTGCTCCGGCTCGGTCATCGGCGTCCGCACGATCCCGGGGCAGACCAGGTTGACGCGGATCCCGCGCGGCTCCAGCACCTCGGCCATCGTGCGCGCGTAGCCGACCACGGCGTGCTTCGTCAGCACGTAGAGCGGGTCGGACGCCATCGGGATCAGCCCGGCGAGCGAGGCCGTGACGACGAAGGCGCTGCCCGGGCGCATCCGCGGTGCCAGCGCCTGCATCCCGAAGACGACGCCGTCGACGTTGACGCCGAGGATCCGGCGGTAGTCGTCGATCGTGCCGTCGCCCTTCGCGAGCACGCCCGCGTTCAGGCAGACGAGGTCGGCGGGCCTGACGTCGAGCCACTCCTGCGGGTCGGAGACGTCGAAGCCGCTCGTCAGGTCGAGCCCGCGCACGGTCGCGCCGTCGGCCTCGAGTGCGGCGACGAGTGCGCGGCCGATCCCGCCGGCGGCGCCCGTGACGACGGCGGTCTCAGGGAACAAGGACGACCTTGCCCGTGGAGCGCCGCGTCGCGATCAGGTCGAGCGCCTCGTTCGCCTGCTCGAGCGGGTACTCGGCGCCGACGACGGGGTGGAGCGCGCCGCGCCGCCAGAGCGCGAGCAGCTCCGCGACCTCGAGCCGGACGAGGTCGGGGCGGAAGCCCATCAGCCGGCCGAGGTAGAAGCCCTGGACGCCGACGTTGCGGCCGACGAGGCGGGCCGGGTCGACGGGCTCCCAGGTGCCGCCGGCGAAGCCGATCCCGATCGCGACCCCGAGCGGCCGCAAGGCCTTGATGCACGACGCGAAGACGGGGCCGCCGACGGGGTCGAAGGCGACGTCGATGTCGTCGAGCTCCTCGATCTCCTCGTAGGTCACGACCCGCTGCGCGCCGAGCTTGTGCGCGAGCTCCCGCTTCTCGTCCGAGCCGGCGGCGGCGGTGATCGTGGCGCCGCAGAACGCCGCGACCTGGATCGCGGCGGTGCCGACGCCGCCCGCCGCGGCGGTGACGAGCACGGTCGTGTCGGGGTGGATGTGCGCCTGCCGCGTCATCGGGATCCACGCGGTCAGGTACGTGGTCAGGAACGCGGCGCCCTCGGCGTAGCTCGCGGCCGCCGGCAGGTCGAACACCCACTCGTCGTCGACCGCGACGCGCTCCGCGTAGCCGCCTCCCGAGTGGCGTACGAACGCGACCACGCGGCGGTCGCCGATGTCCCCCGCGACCTCGTTGCCGAGGACCGTCGGCAGCTCCGGCGGCTGCGGGTACATCCCGTTCTTGATCAGCACGTCGGCGAAGTTGATCCCCGCCGCCTTGACCTCGAGGAGCGACTGCCCGTCGCGCAGCTCCGGTTCAGGCATGTCCTCCACGGACAGCGGCGTGCCCGTCTCGCGGAGGACGGCCGCCCTCATCGGCCGGTGAACTCCGGCTGGCGCTTCTCGAGGAACGCGACGACGCCCTCGGCGCCGTCCTCGCTGCCGATGCACTTGATGAAGCCCTGCGCCTCGCGCCGCATCCCTTCGGACAGCGGCAGGTCGCGCGTCTCGGCTGCGAGCTCCTTGATCACGCCCATCGCGTGCGGCGAGCGCTGCGAGAGCGTCCGCGCCAGCTCGAGCGCCGCGTCCATCAGCTCGGCGCGCGGCACCGCCCGCTCGACGAGCCCCCAGTCATAGGCCTGCGAGCCCGAGATCGGGTCGCCGCTGAGATTGAGCAGGAGCGCGCGTCCGTGCCCGACGAGCCGCGGCAGCCGCTGGGTGCCGCCGCCGCCCGGGATCAGGCCGAGCTTGATCTCGGGCTGGCCGAGCTGAGCGTCGTCGGCGGCGATCCGGATGTCGCACGCCATCGCCAGCTCGAGGCCGCCGCCGAGGCAGTAGCCGTGGATCGCCGCGACCACCGGCGTCCGGCCGGCGTCCATCCGCGCGGCGAGCTTCTGGATCCCGCGCGCGGAGCCGCTCTCCGCCGCCTCCTCGATCTGCTCCCGCATCGCCGGGAACTCGGTGATGTCCGCGCCGGCGACGAACGCCTTCTCGCCCTCGCCGCGCAGCACGATCGCGCGCGTCTCGTCGTCGCGGTCGAGCCGGTCGTACTCCTCCTCGAGCTCCTCGAGCAGCTTCGACGAGAGCGCGTTCACGGGCGGGTGATCGAGGGTGACGATCGCGACGCGCCCGTCCTGCTCGACCTTGACGTACTCAGCCATCACGGATTCCTTTCGTTCTCGGCCGGGCCGCGAAGCGGCCCCCTTCAGGGATTTTGCGCGATGAGCGATCCGCTCGTGCGGATCGTCATCCTGCGCGGTCAACGAGGTCCCATGCGCAAGGCGCCGTCGAGACGGATCACCTCGCCGTTCAGGTACTCGTTCTCGACGATGTGCTTGACCAGCGCGGCGAAGTCCTCCGCGCGGCCGAGCCGCTTCGGAAAGGGGATCTGCGAGACGAGGCTCTCGCGGATGTCCTCGCGCATCGGCCCGAGCATCGGCGTGTCGGCCGGGCCAGGCGCGATCGTGACGACGCGGATCCCCTTCGAGGCGAGGTCGCGCGCGACCGGCAGCGTCATCCCGGCGACACCGGCCTTGGACGCCGAGTAGGCGGCCTGGCCGATCTGGCCGTCGAAGGCCGCGTTCGAGGCGGTATTGACGACCACGCCGCGCGTGCCTTCCTCGTCGGGCTCGTTCTCCGCCATCTTCGCGGCGGCGAGCGAGAGGACGTTGAAGGTGCCGATCAGGTTCACCTCGATGATCTTCCGAAAGCGGTCGAGCGGAAACCCGACGACCCGGGCGCCGCCGCCGATGCCGGCGCAGTTGACGGCGCCGTGGAGCTCGCTGCACGAGTCGACGAGCGCCGCCACCGCGTCCGCGTCGGTCACGTCGGTCTCGGGCAGGTCGGCGACGACGACGTTCGCGCCCTCGCGCTCGAGCATCGCCGCGGTCGCCTCGCCGAGCCCGGACCGGCCACCCGTGACCAGAACGTGCGGCCGGAGATCCTCACGCCGAGGCCGGGGACTTCGCGAACTGATCCCGCAGCGCGGTCTTGCGGAACTTGCCCACCGCGGTCTTCGGGATCTCGTCGACGAACTCGAACGCGTCCGGCAGCCAGAACTTGGCGAAGTTGGGCGCGAGGAACTCGCGCAGATCGTCTGCGCTCGCGGTCTTGCCCTCACGGAGGACGCAGACGGCGAGCGGCCGCTCGTCCCACTTCTCGTGCGGGATCGCGATCACGGCCGCCTCCGCGATGCACGGGTGCGCCATCAGCGCGTTCTCGAGGTCGACCGACGAGATCCACTCGCCGCCCGACTTGATCACGTCCTTCGAGCGGTCCTTGATCATCACGTAGCCGTTGGGGTGGAAGGACGCGATGTCGCCGGTCTTGAACCAGCCGTCCTCGGTCCAGCGCTCCGCCTGCTCGGGCGTGTCGTAGTAGGCGGCGGCGACCCAGGGGCCGCGCACCTCGAGCTCGCCCATCGCCTCCGTGTCCCAGGGGATCTCCTTGCCCTCGTCGTCGATCGCGCGCAGCTCCACGAACGGGAGCGGCAGGCCCTGCATCGCGACGACGTCGAGCTGCGTCTCCTCGTCCGCCGTGTGGAAGTCGCCGACGTAGTCGGAGGTGGTCGCGAGCGGCGACGTCTCCGTCATGCCCCAGCCGTGCACGACCGTCTTGCCGTGCCGCTGCCGGAAGCCCGCGATCATCGCCCGCGGCGCGGCCGAGCCGCCGACGAGCATGTACTTGAGCTTGTCGAGGTTCCAGCGGTTCGGCTCCGCGTCGAGCATGCCGAGGATGCCCATCCAGATCGTCGGCACCCCCGCGGTGATCGTGACGCCTTCCAGCTCGAAGTCCTCGAGCAGCGTCTCGGGATCGAGGAAGGGCCCGGGAAAGACGATCTTCGTCCCGACCATCAGGCACGTGTAGGGATAGCCCCACGCGTTGGCGTGGAACATCGGCACGACCGGCAGCAGCGTCTCCTTCTCGGTCACGTGCAGGCCGAGCGGCGCGACGAGCGCCTGGCCGAAGCTGTGCAGGACGGCCGAGCGGTGCGAGTAGAGGACGCCCTTGGGCATCCCGGTCGTGCCGCTCGTGTAGCACATCGCCGCCGCCGTGTCCTCGTCGAACCTCGGGTCCCCGTAGTCGTCCGGGTCGGCGCCGGCGAGCAGCTCCTCGTAGCCGTCCTCGACGACGAAGACGTGCTCGATCGGCGTCTTGTCGGCGAACTGCTCCCAGAGCGGCAGCAGCGACTTGTCCACGATCAGAGCCTTGTCGCCCGCGTGCGTGGCGATGTAGCCGAGGTCGTTCGGGTGCAGGCGCAGGTTGAGGGTGTGGAGGACGAAGCCGCCGCAGGGGATCCCGAGGTAGGCCTCCAGATGCTGGTAGTGGTTCCAGCAGAGCGTCGCGACGCGGTCGCCCGGCTCCAGCCCGACGCCTTTCAGCGCCACCGCGAGCTGCCGCGCCCGCTTGCCGAAGTCCGCGAACGAGTAGCGGTGAAAGCTCCGGTCCGGCATCCGCGTCACGATCTCCTGGTGCGGGAAGTACGTCTCCGCCCGCTTCAGGATCGTCGGCAGCGTCAGCTGGAAGTCCATCATCAGGCCCTTCACGACTGCTCCTTTCCGAGATTCATGCGGAGCTCCAGGTCCTCGTCGCTCATCACGTGCCCGTCGCGCTCGACGTAGCCGTCCTTGCCGCCGATCACGAGCAGCACGAGCTCGTCGTCGCCGGCGTTCGAGATCCGCCGCGGCGTCGTCGACTCGACGTGGAAGAGGCCGCCGGGGCCGAGGATGCGCTCCTCGCCCTCGACCTCGACCTTCGCGGTGCCGCTGTGGACGAAGTAGAGCTCGTCCTGCGTGTCGTGGTAGTGGTGGATGCCCGGGAAGCCGGGCGGGTAGACGACGCCGTTGACGCCGAAGGCCGTGACGCCGAGCGGCCCGCGGACCTTGCGGAAGCCGGGGCCGTCGCCGAGCTCGTCGAGCGAGCCGAATGCGTGCGTCATGCAGCCCTCCTCGGCATGTCGGTGTAGACGCGCTCGCCCTTGAAGCGGCGCGAGACCGGATCCCAGGGGAAGAAGATCGCGTTTCGCCAGGTCATCGTCTCGCCGGTCGGCTCGTTGTCGAGCCACTTCGCGCTGTGCGTCCCGGTCACGATCGCCTCCTCGACGACCCCCTGCGGCCCGATGACGATGTTCTGGAGCTCGAAGACGATGTCGGGGAACGCGGTCAGCAGCTCGGTGTAGAAGCGCGCGGCGCCCTCGTGGCCGTGCCAGGAGACGTCGTCCGGGTAGACCGTGTAGACGCAGTCGTCGGAGAGCGTGGCGAGGAGCCCTTCGATCGAGCGGTTGTCCTCCGCCTTCGAGTGCTCCTTCCAGAGCTCCCGGATCTCGTCCAGCTCGGCCGGGTCGGCGTTCAGCCGCATCAGCTCGAGGACCTCAGCTTTCGGAACGGGCAACGGGCCTCCTTGCTTCGTCGAGGAGCGCAGCGGCGACGAGCTCGCGCTGCTTCGCGGCGTGGCCGCCGAACGCGTCGATCCACTGGGCGCGCTTGTAGTAGCGGTGCAGGACGTGCTCCCAGGTGAAGCCGATCCCGCCGTGCACCTGGATCGCGCGCTCGCAGGCGGCGACCGCCGTCTCGGCGGCGAACGACTTCGCCGACGCGACCGCGACCGGCGTCCGCTCGTCCTCCTCGGCCACGCACCACGCGGCCCAGTACGCGAGCGAGCGGGCCAGCTCGGTCTCGACGTAGGTGTCGGCGAGCGGGTGCGAGACGGCCTGGTAGGTGCCGATCTTCTTGCCGAACTGCTCCCGGTCGGAGACGTAGGCGACGCCGAGCTCGAGCGCCTTCTGCGCGACACCGACGGCCTCGGCTGCGAGCGCCGCCAGCAGGCGGAGGCGCACGGGCTCGAACTCGTCGTCGACCTCGGTGGCGTCCGCGGTGGCGAGGCGTCCGAGCGGCCGCGATTCGTCGACTGTGGCGAGCGTCTCACCGTCGGCCGCGACCGTGCTCAGGTCCTCCCGCAGCACCATGTCGGCCGTGTCCAGGTGCGGGACGAGGCCGTCGAGCTCGACCGACCAGGCGTTGTCGTCCACCTCGGGCAGCGCCGGCAGGACGACGGCGGTGGTCAGAAACGGCCCCGCGTAGAGCGCCCGGCCCGCCTCCTCGAAGAGGATCGCCTCGTCGACGAACGAGAGCCCGCCGCCGCCGCGCTCCTCGGGCACGGAGACCCCGAGCCAGCCCAGCTCGCGCAGCTCGGCGAGCGGAGCGTCCGGATTGGCCTCGAGGAACGAGCGCGCCTGGCGCCGCAGCTCCTCCTGCTCTTGCGTGAACGCGAACTCCACTAGCGGCTCCTCGGGAGGCCGAGCACGCGCTCGGCGATGATGTTGCGCAGGATCTCGGAGGTGCCGGCCTCGATCGTGTTGCCGCGCGAGCGAAGCTGCTGGTGCTGCCAGTAGCCGCCGTTCTCGACGATCTGCGCCTCGGGGCCGAGCAGCTCGAGCGCGAGCTTCGTCACCCGCTGGTTCGCCTCCGACCACCAGAGCTTGGCGCCGGAGCCCTCCGGGCCGGGGATCCCGGTCTTCATCAGCGTCGTCAGCGAGCGGTAGTTCGTGTAGCGGACGGCCTGGAGGCCGATCCACTCCCGCGCGATCGCGTCGCGCTGCACCGGCGTCGCGCCGCGCTCGCCGGCGAGCGCGATCAGCTTCTGGATCTGCGCCTCGAGGCCTGCGGTCAGGGCAAAGCCCAGCGTGCCCCGCTCGTGCAGGAGCGTCGTCATCGCCACCTGCCAGCCGCCGCCGATCTCGCCGACGACGTTCTCCTCCGGCACCTCGACGCCGGTGAAGAAGATCTCGTTGAACTCCGCCTCGCCGGTGATCTGGCGCAGCGGCCGCACCTCGACCCCGGGCGAGTGCATGTCGACGAGCAGGTACGTCAGCCCGGCGTGGCGCTCGCTCTCCGGGTCGCTGCGCGTGACGAGGATGCAGTAGTCGGCGATGTGCGCGAAGGACGACCAGACCTTCTGGCCGTCGACGACGAAGTGGCCGTTCTCGCGGCGCGCGGTCGTGCGCACGGCGGAGAGGTCGGAGCCCGCGTCGGGCTCGGAGAAGCCCTGGCACCAGATCTCCTCGGTCGAGAGGATCTTCTCCAGGTGCTTCTGCTTCTGGGCGTCGGTGCCGTGGGCGATGATCGTCGGCCCGGCCATGCCGAGCCCGATCACGCCGAGGTGGGGCGGCGCCTCCGCGCGCGCCATCTCCTCGAGGAAGATCGCCTGGTGGCTGTAGGGCGCGCCGGCGCCGCCGTACTCCTTCGGCCAGGTCAGGCCCGCGTAGCCGGCCTCGTGCAGCTTCCGGCTCCAGTCGCGTCCGGCCTCCTCGAAGCGGCCGCGGCGGATCTCGTCGGTGAGGTTCTCGTCGATCCACGCGCGCAGCTCCGCGCGGAAGGTTGCCTCCTCGGGCGTGTCGCGCAGATCCATATGACGACTTTAAACCGCTGTGGGCATGCCGCGGGAGAGGACGGCGGCGAGCTCGGCACGTGAGTGCAGCTCGAGCTTGCGGTAGACGTTGCGGAGGTGGAACTCGATCGTCCGCTCCGAGAGGAAGAGCGATGCGGCGGCCTCGCGATTCGTGGCCCCGTCGGCAACGGCGCGGGCGACGCGGTCCTCCATCGGCGTCAGCTCGTCGGCCGGGACTCACGTCGCAGCCCGAGCGCGGCGATGTCGGCGCGCGCCCGGTCGGCCCAGACGACGGCGCCTGACTGCTCGAAGAGCACGACCGCCTCCTCGAGCGCCCGCCGCGCGTCGCCGCGCCGTCGCCGCCGCCGGCGCGCCGTCGCGAGCGCCATCAGCGTGCGCGCGCGCTCGTACGGGCTCGGCGCCCGCTCCTGCAGCTCGAGCGAGCGGCCGAACTCCGCTTCGGCGTGCTCGTGCTCGCCGCGGAGCGAGGCGATCGAGCCCGCTGTAGCGGCGCGACCAGCGCCAGAACGCGCACGTGGCGCTCGAGCCAGCATCGGCTGCTTCGTACTCTGCGATCCGTGCGGCGGCGTCCGTCCAAGACGTCCGAGCGCGATCAGCGCCTCGATCCCGTTGGGCGGCTGTCTGCAGACCGGATCGATCAAGCCGGCCGCGTCGTTGCGCCGCTCGGAATCGCTCGAAGTGCTCCAGCGCCGCGGCAGGCGTCGCCGCGGTCGAGCGCGACCAGGCCGAGCGCGTGATCGCCCCACGCCAGCCATGGTTCGAGCACCGGCGAGAGGGCGAGCTCCTGCCCGGCGCGCGCAAGCGCTCTCGGCCTCCTCCAGCTCGCCGAGAAGCGCGCAGCACCGTGGCGCCTCCCAAGCAGGCCGTACATCCGATTCGTCCGTGTCGTCCTGCTGCTCTCCGAGCTCGGCGGGCTCGGCCGCGTACTCGCGCGCGAGCAGGAGGTTCCCTGCGTCGGTTTCGACGTCCGCCAGCAACGCCGAGCGTCGACGTCCGCTCCCGCTCGTCGCCTCGCTCGACGGCGTCGTGCAGCACCTCGAGGCAGAGCTCCCGCGAGCGGTCGTACTGACCGACTCCGCCGCAGGACGTTGGCCAGCATGCCGTCTCGGTCCACCGTCGCTCGTAATCGACGATCTGCCGACTCGGCGTTCGACCTCGACGGACCGCTCGAGCTCGTCCAGGCCGAGCGGGCCTGCCGCGCGATGAAGTCGTCGAATACCACGCAGGCGGCTGTCGCCGCGAGCGTAGCCTCGTCGCCGAGCGTCTCGGCGATCGTGAGCGCGGCGCGCCCGTGTTCGGCGGAGCAGCTCGGCCTCGCCGGCAGCTGACGTGAAGCTCCCATCGAGGCAATAGTGGATGCGAACTCGCGAGCGCGGGGCTCTGCTGCGCCTGCTCGAGTGCGGCGTAGGCGTAGTCCGAGTCCCCGCTGCGAGTAGCTTCCGCCGGCGAGCGCCAGCTCGAGCAGGACCTCCGCCGCGCTCCTCACCGGGACTGTGAGAGCTGGAGCAGCCGGTCGAGCAGGCTGCGGGCGCGCTCGGTGTCGCCCGCCGCGAGGTGGAAGCGTGCGGCCTCCAGGCCTCGACGCCTTCGCGCGGCGCTGTCGCGGGCCGGCGTGATCGTCGCCGCCTGCTCCAGCAGCCGGCCGGCGGCGTCGAGTGCGCCGCGCGCCTTCGCGGCCGCGGCGGCCGCCTCGAGCTCCGCTGCGACGGCGGCGCTGGCTCGGGTGGTGGCAAGCGCGAGATGCGGCGCCCGTTCCTCCGGGCGGTCGAGCGCCCGTGCGAGCGCCGCGTGCGCGGCGCGACGACGAGCCGGCGTGGCGGCCTCGTAGACCGCCGCGGCGACGAGTGGATGGGAGAAGCGGACTCGCTCGCGGTCGACGACCACGATCCCGGCTGCAGCCGCCTCCGCGAGCGCGTCCTCGAGCCTCTGCTCCCCGTACGCCGCCAACAGGACGTCGACGGTCGGGCGGGGGAGGGCCGCTGCGCCGAGGAGGACGTCGCGCGTGCCGAGGCCGAGCTTCGCGACGCGCTGGCCGATTGCGTCGGAGGCGGACGGTGGAACCGGAATCAGTGCGGCCGGGTCGTCGGGGAGCCCGTGCTCGGCGAGCAGCGCCGCCACCTCCTTGCCGAACAGCGGATTGCCGTCGCACGCCACGTAGAGCTGCCGAAGCACCGGTCTCGGAAGTCGATTGCCGCGACGCACGACGGTCTCGAACGCCTGCCGCGTCGAGCGGCCCGACCTCGACGGCGGTGAGGTGCCCGTTCGCCGCCGGGCACCTGGATCTCCGGCTCCGTCTCCCGACCGAAGCCCGGCCGCGAGGCCGATCTGCTCGGACTCGACGCGCCGGAGCGCGAACTCGAGCGTGCGCAGTGACGGCGGGTCGCACCACTGCAGGTCGTCGAGGGCGACGAGCAGCGGCTCGTCCGTTCGCCAGCTCGCGGAGCGCCGCGACCACCGCGAGGCTGAGCCCGAGCGGGTCGACGGGACGTGCCTCGTCGGGGTCGACCCTGCGCAGTGCGACGTTCGAGCGCGCGCGCCTGGGGGGCGGGCAGGTCGAGCTCCGACATCCCGACCGGCTCGAGCAGCTCGGCGAGGACGCCGAATGGAAGCTCGGCCTCGGTCTCCGCCGGGCGGGCGGTGAGCGCTCGGAAGCCTGCGGCCCGCGCCCGCACGACCGTCTCCTCGAGCAGCGCGGACTTGCCGTAGCCGGCGCCGCCCCGGAACACGACCGCCTGATACCCCTCGCCGACCGACCGAAGGAACCGGTCGATCGTCGCGAGCTCCGGGTCGCGTCCGACGAGCGGCGGCATGCCTCACCGAATCGTAGGCCTGTGTTGCGCCAAAACCTAGTGGCGTCCCCTGATGTGTGCCCGCAGCCGACTCCCTAGCGTCGGATCGAGCGAGTCGATCAAGAGGAGGACGCAGTGAACGACGATCAGCATCACGCGGGCAGCCGTTGCGTTCGGAGCAGTCGTCGTCGCCGGCGCGTTCGGCGCGGGGTACGTCCCATCCGACGCGCTCGGCAAGTCCGACGTTGCGAGCGCCGCAGCCCCTAACGTCGCCGTGGGCCACACGTTCGGCGCTGCGCTGAGTGAATCGCTGGCGCTCAAGCAGCACTCCCGATCGCGGCTCGTGCACGGACATCCGGAAGCGCCGGATCGAGTAACGGCGCCGCAGCCGCTAGCGGAGCACGCGGAGCTTCGCCACGTCGGCGGAGAGCCAGCGCTTCTGGAGCCGCGCCACTGTGCCGTCGCGAATCAGCGCGCTCAGGGCCGCGTTCACGCTCGGTCGCAGCAGACTCCCCTTCGGGAACGCCGCGCCGTAGCTCTCACGGGTGTCGATCCGCCCCGCGAACGGTCCGTACCGCTCCGGCGCCGCCGCCCGCGCCGCCCCGAGCGCGGCCGTGTCGAAGACGATCGCGTCGCACCGGTCGTTGTAGAGGTCGTACGTGAGCTGGGACGGATTGGCGACCAGCCGCGGCTTCTTCGTCGGCTTGATCCGCTCGACGATCGCACGGGCACCCGTCGTCGCCCGTTCGCCGCAGAGCTGGAGGCCGCGGAGCCCCGCGATCGAGGTCGGCACGGGAGCGAGGCCCTTGCGCATCAGCACGGCCTGATCCCCCGCGAGGTAGGGCGTGGAGAAGTCGACCCGGCGGGCGCGTTCCGGCGTGATCGTGATCGCGGCGAGCGCGAGATCCCAGTCGGCCGGACGGCCGCTGACGAGTGTCGAGAAGAACGGCTCGTTGACGAAGCGGACCCTCGGCACGCCGAGCCGCTTGGCGAGCGCCCGGGCGAGGTCGATCTCGAGCCCCTTCGCGAGCACGACGGTTCGCCCGCGGACGGCGCCCACCTGCAAGCCCGTCACCGGCATCGAGACGCCGACGACGAGCTCGTCCGGGTTCTGCGTCGGTGGCGGCGCCGCCGCAGCGGCGGGGAGCGCAAGCGCGAGCGCGAGCAACGCGGTGGTCGCAGCGGCTCTCATCGAGAGCTCCCGAGCACGGTGACCGGCGTGCCGTTCGGGGCGTGGTCGTAGACCCACTTCGCGTCGTACGGAGGCACCCGGACGCAGCCGTGCGAGGCGGCTTGCGTCGGCACGTCGGGCGACTCGTGGAAGGCGACGCCGCCGACGAAGTAGCTCGCCCACGGCAGCCACACCTTGTACGGGACCGACCAGGAGTTCACTTCCTTGCGGAAGACGCTGAAGCGGCCGACCGGCGTCTCGAATCCCTTCGCTCCCGAGGAGACGTGCAGCGTGCGGACGACGCTGCCGTTCTCGATGTAGAGCGTGAGCTGGCGGTCGAGCAGCACCTCGAAGCGGCTCCCGGCGCCCGGCGTTCTCGGCGTCGGGCGCGTCGCAGTCGCGAGCGCCGCCTGCGTCGCGGGGCCGGCGACGCCGTCGCGGCCGAGCCCCTGCCACTTCTGGAACGCGATCACGGCGAACCGCGTCTGCTCTCCGGCCTTGCCGTCGACCGCCTCGGCAGGCAGGAACGAGAGATCGGCGAGCCGCTGCTGGAGCGCACGCACGGCCGCCGTCGGATCGGTCGGCGGGCCGGGCGCAGGCGGGCCGGGCGGCGGCACGTCCGGCCTCGTTGCGTCCCGAAGCGCGATCGGCCCCGAGGTGACGTAGCCGGGGAAGAGCCCGAGCGGGGTGCCGCCCTTGACGAGCAGGCGGACCGACTTCACACCCGGGACGGAGGTCGCGGTCAGCACGAGCTGCGTCACGCGGGCCGAGAGGCTCGCGGCCTTCGTCCCGGTGGCGAACCGCTCGCCGAGGTCGACGGTCGCGACCCCGTTCGCGACCGAGACGGCACGGAGCGGCGTTCCGGCGGGGACCGCGCTTGCGATCTCGCGCTTGCGCTCCGCAGCCGTCGGGCCGGCGAGCAGCGCTGTGACCGCCTGGCGGAGCGTCGAGCCGCTGCGGTTGACGTAGACGACCTGTTCGCCCTGGAGGAACGCGACCTTCACCGTCGCCGACTGCGAGCCCGCGCCGCCTGGCGCGAGGACGAGCGCGATCGTGGCGAGCGCTGTCGGCACCCCGAGCCTTCGGAAGAGATCCCCCACCCGGCCGAGCCTATCGTCAGGTGACAGCGGTGCGGTCGAGCTCCCGGACGGAGCGGGCGCCCGCGAGCGCCATCGTCAGGTCGAGCTCGGCCGCGAGCTGCCGGATCACGGCTTCGACCCCGGCCGCGCCGCCGACCGCGAGGCCGTAGGCGTAGAGCCGGCCGAGCAGGACGGCGTCGGCGCCGAGCGCCAGCGCCTTGACGATGTCCGAGCCGCGGCGGATGCCGCCGTCCATCAGCACCGCCGCGTCAGTGCCGACCTCGTCGCGCACCTCGACGAGCGCGTCGAGCGAGGCGACCGCGCCGTCGACCTGCCGGCCGCCGTGGTTGGAGACGACGATCCCGTCGACGCCGTGGTCGAGTGCGAGCCGGGCATCCTCGGCCGTGAGGATCCCCTTGAGCACGACCGGCAGCTCGGTCCGCTCGCGCAGCCACGCCAGGTCGCTCCAGGTGAGGGCGAGATTCGGGAACGCGGCGAGCGCCATCAGCGACGCCGTCTGCAGGTCCTCCTCGGGCGGCGCGTCCAGCCGCTCGCGGAAGAGGGGGTCGCTGAAGAACTGCGCCAGCCCTTCGCCGCCGAGGAAGGGGAGGTAGCCGTTCCGCAGGTCGCGGTCGCGCCAGCCGAGCGTCAGCGTGTCGAGCGTGACCACGATCGCGCCGTAGCCCGCCGCGCCGGCGCGGTCGACGAGGCTGCCCGCCAGCTCGCGGTCGCCCCACCAGTAGAGCTGGAACCAGCGCTGGGACTCGCCGAGCTCCGCGGCGACGTCCTCGAGCGATGTCGACGCTGCGCTCGAGAGCACCATCGGCACGCCGGTCGCCTTCGAGGCGCGCGCGACGCCGAGCTCGGCCTCGGGATGCACGATCGAGAGCACGCCGACCGGGCCGAGCAGGAAGGGCGCCGGCGAGCGCAGCCCGAGCACCTCGACCGAGAGATCGCGTTCGGCGTTGCCGGTGAGCATCCGCGGCCGCAGGCGGCGTCGCTCGAACGCCTCGCGGTTGGCCCGGACCGTCGCCTCCGAGCCGGCTCCGCCGGCCACGTAGTCGAACGGCCCCTGCTCCAGCGTCTCGCGGGCGCCCGCCTCCCAGTCCTCGGGCGAGACCGGCCACTCGGCGCCGCCGGCGAGGTAGATCGCGTTCTGGACCTGGCTTCCCGGCTCCAACACGTGCAGACTCTCGCTGATGGCCGACCTCATGTTCAAGCCAGAGGTGAAGGAGCGGCGCGCCGAGGTGCGCGCGTTCATGGAGGAGCACGTCTATCCGAACGAGGCGGCGCTGGCGCGCGAGGACGAGTCCTCCGACGCGCTGATCGCGGAGCTGCGGGCGAAGGCGAAGGACGCCGGGATCTGGGCGCCGCACCTGCCGCCCGGAGGCGGGCGGCAGCGGTTCCGGGTTCATGGAGTACGCGCTCCTGAACGAGGAGATCGGCCGGAGCATGTGGGCGCAGCTGGTCTTCAACTGCCAGGCGCCCGACGCCGGCAACGGCGAGATCCTGCACATGTTCGGCACCGAGGAGCAGAAGGAGCGCTTCCTGAAGCCGCTCGTCGAGGGGAGACCGCGCGTCGTTCTTCTCGATGACCGAGCCCGACGTCTCCGGCGCCGACCCGACCGGGCTCCGCACGACGGCGCGTGCTCGACGGCGACGAGTGGGTGATCAACGGGCACAAGTGGTTCTCCTCCTCCGCCGAGGGCGCGGCGTTCGGGATCGTGATGGCCGTGACCGATCCGGACGCGCCGCCGCACCAGCGGATGAGCCAGATCCTCGTGCCGGCCGACACGCCCGGCTACGAGCTGATCCGCCCGATCCCGGTTATGGGGCATCGCGGGCCGCGGCTGGTCGACCCACTGCGAGGTGCGCTACACCGACGTCCGCGTCCCCGCGCGACAACGTCCTCGGCGAGCCGGGCGACGGCTTCCGGATCGCCCAGAAGCGGCTCGGGCCGGGGCGGATCCACCACGTCATGCGCTGGCTCGGGCAGATGCAGCGGGCGTTCGAGCTGATGTGCCGCTACGCGCTCGAGCGCGAGGCGTTCGGCGGCCCGCTGGCCGAGAAGCAGACCGTCCAGAACTGGATCGCCGACTCGGCAGCCGAGATCCAGGCCTGCCGGCTGCTGACGCTCGACGCGGCGGGCAAGCTCGACGAGGGCGGCGAGGCCAGGGTCGAGGTCTCGCTGATCAAGTTCTACGCGGCCCAGATGCTGAACGACGTGATCGACCGGGCGATCCAGGTGCACGGCGCCCGCGGGCTCACCGACGAGACGCCGCTCGCGTTCATGTCGCGCAGGCCCGCGCCGCCCGGATCTACGACGGCCCGGACGAGGTGCACCGGATGGTCGTCAGCCGCCGCATCCTCAAGGAGTTCGCGGACGGGTCTACCGCTTCGACTAGGAGCTGCGGGTGACGCTCGCAGCGCTCGCCGCGGCCGCTGTGGCGTTCGCGATCGCGGATCACACGGCCGCAGCCGCCACCTGCTCGGCCCGGCCGGCCGTAGACGCATTCGTCGGTGCGTTCAACCGCGGCGACCTCGCCGCAGTCGATGACCTGTTCGCGCGCGAGGGCGAGGGCTGGGTGTGGTACTTCGCGAACGACCGAGCCGGGCAGCGCCTCGGCAAGGCTGCCGCACGCCGGGACACCCTCCGCGCCTACTCGCCGTCGGATCGCGGCACGTACACGTTCGGCTGCTCCGGTTCCAGAGGGCGGCGACGGCAACTTCACGTTCCTCCTCCGGCGGCGCGCCGATGACCTGCGGGCCGTCGAGCGGGTCGGCAAGGGGTGGGTCTCCTGCAGCACCGGCAAGCTCGGCGTCTGGGGGATCGGCGGTGCGCCGTCGCCACCCACGTTCGGCCCCTGCCCGCGCGGCCTGCTGCCGGTCGCCGACCGACGTTCCGGCCGCGACGGAAGCCGTGCTCCGCTTCGTCCGCCGTGTCTACAGCGAGCTCGCACCAGCGCTGGACGTCGAAGGCGCACGGGTGACGAGCGCCGGCCCCGCGGTGGGGAACGTGCTCGGCTACAGCGCCCGCGTCCGCTGCGGCCGCGCGTGCAGGACGGACGATCGTCGTCGCCGTCCGCTTCCCACGCGTTCGGTCGGCGATCCGGCCGGCGCCGCCGCCTTCTACGTCTCGCGCACGCGTGCCGACTGGCTCGTCTGGCGTCTCGTCCGCTGACCGTGCTCAGGCGCCGGCGGACGAGCCCGAGCTCCGTCTCGATCGCCTGCGCGAGCTCCTCGGGCTTGAAGCCGAAGGGGCCGACCTCGCCCTGGAAGGCGACGGTCCCGTCGCGGCCGATCAGGTAGAGCCGGTCGGGCCAGCCGCCGTAGGCGGAGGCAACGGCGTCGTCGACGTCGTCGAGCAGGATCGGGATCCGCGTCGCGAGCCGTAGCGCGCACGCGTCGGCGGCCGCCGCCCGCTCGTCGATCGACACCGGGTCGACGACCGCGATCTCCTCGCGCCGGTTGTCCGCGAGCACCCAGCCGTCCTCGGGGTGCGCCTCGCGGATGTAGACGATGAAGAACGCGACCTCGGCGCCGTGACGGTCGTAGAGCTCCTCCAGCTCGCCCAACTGGCGGCGGAAGGGCGGTCAGGTGTAGGAGCCGAAGATCAGCGCGACCGGGCGGTCACCCGCGAAGTCGGCGAGCCGGACGCGCTCCCCGCTCGGCCGGTGCGTCTTCGGGTCGAGGCGGGGCAGCTCGAATGCGAACGCAGGGTCGCCGGGGCGGAGCTCGGGATCCATCAGCTTCCGGTAGAGCGGCGCTGCCATCGCCGTCTCGAGCGTCAGCGGCGAGTCGGCCGGCGTCTCCGGTGCTTCCATCCGGCTACGAAAGAGCTTCGCGGCGGCGCTGCTGCATCTCCCGCGAGGGGACGTTCACCTTCCAGACGAGCCCGAGCCGGCGCATCAGCCTGATCACGAGGCCGCCGATGTCGAGCTCCCACGCCTTCAGCCCGTGGAAGGCCGAGGAGGGGAAGGCGTGGTGGTTGTGGTGCCACGACTCGCCGAAGGAGATCCACGAGAGCCACCACACGTTGCGGGACTCGTCCTTGACGCGGAACCGGCGCGAGCCGGTGAAGTGGCAGATCGAGTTGACCGACCACGTGATGTGGTGGAGCAGGAAGATTCGGATCAGGCCGCCCCAGAAGAGCGCCTGCAGCCCGGCTCCCACCGTTCCGCCCCAGAGCCAGCCGGCGATGAACGGGAGCAGCAGCGACAACCCCACCCAGAGACCGAACCAGCGCGAGATGAAGACCATGCCGCGGTCGGCGAGCAGGTCCTTCGCGTACTTCGTCCACTCCGCGCGGCCGACGTTGCGGAAGAGCCAGCCGACGTGCGCGTGCCAGAGGCCGGCGATCTTGCCGCGGAATCCAGGCGCCGAACCCCGCGTGCGGCGAGTGCGGATCGCCCTCGCGGTCGGCGAAGCTGTGGTGCTTGCGATGGTCCGAGACCCAGCGGATCACCGGTCCCTGCACGGCCATCGAGCCGAGGACGGCGAGGCCGTAGCGGATGCTCTTGAAGGTCTCGTACGACCGGTGCGTGAACAGCCGGTGGAAGCCGATCGAGATCCCGAGCGTGGTCAGCGCATACCCGACCGCGAAGATGACCAGGTCGCGCCAGGTCACGTAGTCGCCCCAGAAGAAGAAGATCGAGGCGATGAAGCCGGCGAACGGAATCGTGACGCCGAGCAGGTTCGTGATCTTCTGACCCCGGCTCATGTGCAGCTCGGCGGCGATTTCGGTCACGCGCGGAGAGTAGCGGGCAATCTGGTCGGTAGCGGGTTCTTTTTGCCATCGTGTCGCCCTGCCCGAATAAGCTCCTCCGGCCGATGGCCCTGCTCTCGCTGCGGAACGTGACTCGCCGGTTCGGCGGGATCGTCGCCCTCGACGGGGTCTCGCTCGACGTGCCGGAGGGCCAGATCGTCGGGCTGATCGGCCCCAACGGCGCCGGCAAGACGACGGCGTTCAACGTGATCACGCGGCTGTACACGCCGAACGACGGCGATGTGCTCTTCGACGGCGAGACGCTCCTGAAGACGCCGGTGCACGGGATCGTGCGGCGCGGGATCGCGCGCACGTTCCAGAACGTGGAGCTGTTCAAGACGATGACGGTGCTCGACAACGTCCTCGTCGGCGCGCAATCGCGCCGCGGCAACGTCGAGGCCGAGGCGCGCGACGCGCTCGCGTATGTCGGCCTCGACGCGCTCGCGCAGCGGCCCGTTGCAGGGCTGCCGTTCGGGACGCTGAAGCGCGTCGAGCTGGCGCGTGCGCTCGTCGCCGGCCCGAAGCTGCTCCTGCTCGACGAGCCTGCCGGAGGGCTCAACCACGAGGAGGTGGGGGAGCTCGGCCGCTTCATCCAGAAGATCCGCGACGACCGGAAGCTGACCGTCCTGCTCGTCGAGCACCACATGAACCTGGTCATGGGGATCTCCGACCGCGTCTACGTGATGAACTTCGGCAAGACGATCGCCGACGGGACGCCTGCCGAGGTGCGGTCGAACCCGGCCGTGATCGAGGCGTATCTCGGCACCGACGAGGCGGCCCATGGCCCTGCTTGAGCTGCGCGACGTCGAGGCGCGCTACGGACAAGTGCGGGCGCTCGACGGGGTCTCGCTCGCCGTCGAGCAGGGCCAGATCGTCGCCGTCCTCGGCGCGAACGGCGCCGGCAAGACGACGACGCTCCGCTCGATCTCGGGCACGGTCAAGCGCAGCGGCCAGATCCTCTTCGACGGCAAGCCGCTCGGCCGCCGCGGCCCGGAGTCCGTCGCGAAGCTCGGCGTCGCGCACGTCCCGGAGGGACGGGGCACGTTCGCGGAGCTGTCGGTCGAGGAGAACCTGAAGCTCGGCGCCTACGTCCGCCGGGGTGGCTCGACCGACGACGACATCGCGCGCATCTCGACGTACTTCCCGTGGATCGCGACGCGTCTCGGCCAGCACGCCGGCACGCTCTCCGGCGGCGAGCAGCAGATGCTCGCGCTCGCCCGCGCGCTGATGAGCCATCCGCGGATGCTCCTGCTCGACGAGCCCTCGCTCGGGCTCGCGCCGCTGATCACCCGTGAGATCTTCCGGATCGTGACCGAGCTGAACGAGAAGGAGGGGCTGACGGTGCTCGTCGTCGAGCAGAACGCGGCGATCGCGCTCGAGGTGGCGTCGTACGCGTACGTGCTCGAGGTGGGGAAGGTCGCCGTCTCCGGGCCGAGCGAGGAGCTCGCCCGCAACGAATCCGTCCGCAAGAGCTACCTGGGGTACTGAGACGCAGTGGCCGAGTTCTTCCAGCAGGTCGTCGCAGGGCTCGCCACCGGGTCGATCTTCGCGGCGCTCGCGCTTGCGCTCGTGCTGATCCACCGGGCGACCGGCGTGATCAACTTCGCGCAGGGCGAGATGGCGGTGTTCACCACCTACATCGCCTGGACGCTGATCGAGAACCACGGCATGAACGAGTGGGTCGCCTTCGGCCTGACGCTCGTGATCGCCTTCGGGCTCGGCCTCGGCACCGAGCGCGTCGTCATCCGCCCGATCGAGCGGGCGCCGCTGCTGACGACGGTGATCGTCACGATCGGCCTCGTCCTGATCTTCAACGGCCTCGTCAGCCTGATCTGGACGGCCGAGGTGCGCGCGTTCCCGAGCCCGTTCCCGAACGACACCTGGGAGATCGGCGGGGTCGCGATCTCGCAGCAGGACGTGGGCACGTTCCTGACCGTGTTCGTGATGGTCGCGCTCCTGTGGGCGTTCTTCCAGTTCACGAAGGTCGGCCTGGCGCTGCGGGCGTCCGCGCTCAACCCCGAAGCGAGCCGGCTCGTCGGCGTCCGCGTCAGCTGGATGCTCGCGATCGGCTGGGGGCTCGCCGCGATGCTCGGCGCCGTCGCCGGGATGTTGACGGCGCCGACCGTCTTCCTCGACCCGAACATGATGCAGGCGGTGTTGATCTACGCCTTCGCGGCGGCCGTTCTCGGCGGGATCGACTCCCCGTTCGGCGCCGTCGCCGGCGGCCTGATGCTCGGCGTCGGGCTGAACCTGATCGGGACGTACGTCGACTTCGTCGGCGCCGGCCTGCGGCTGCCGGTCGCGTTGCTGATCATCCTCGTCGTCCTGCTCGTGAAGCCGTCCGGCCTCTTCGGCAAGCCGATCACGAGGCGCGTGTGAAGCGCTCCGACCTCACCGGGATCGGGCTCTTCGTGCTGGCCGCGGCGGCGATCTTCGTGCTGCCGAGGTTCATCAGCGACTTCCGGGCGCAGCAGTTCGCGTACGTCGGGATCTACTTCATCGCCCTGCTCGGGCTGAACGTGCTCACCGGGTACACGGGTCAGATCTCGCTCGGCCACGGCGCCTTCATGGCGATCGGCGGCTACACGACCGCGATCCTCGTCTCCGACGCGGGCCTGAAGCTCGGCGGTCACACGTTCTCGGCCGACGTGAAGGACGTCTGGACGATTCCGCTGGCCGGGATCGTCGCAGGCCTGATCGGCTTCGCCTTCGGGTTCCCCGCGCTGCGGCTGACAGGGCCTCTACCTCGCGCTCGCGACGTTCGCGATCGCGGTGGCGATGTCGGGGCTGATCAAGTACGAGCGCTTCGAGCACTTCACGGGCGGCGGCGGCGGGATCAACCTGTTCGAGTCCGCCGCCCGCACGCGCCCGGTCGAGACGACCGATCCGATCACCTTCGAGACGATCTCGGAGCCGATCAAGTTCCTCGGGTTCGAGATCGCGAGCTTCAACGAGTGGCTCTACTACCTGTGCTGGGTGGTCGCGCTGATCATGCTCGCCGTTGCCTGGCTGCTGCTGCGCGGCAAGACCGGCCGTTCGTTCCGCGCCGTCCGCGACAGCGAGCTGGCCGCGGCCTCCTCCGGGGTCAACCTCGCCACCTACAAGACGCTCGCGTTCGGGATCAGCGCCTTCTACGCGGGCGTCGCCGGCGCGCTGCTCGCGATCGCGACCACCTTCGTCAACCCGGACACGTTCCCGATCACGCTCTCGATCTTCCTGCTCGTCGGCGTCGTCGTCGGCGGCCTCGGCTCGCTCTGGCCGCTCGTCTTCGGCGCGATCTTCATCCAGTTCCTGCCGCTCTGGGCGCAGGAGGTCTCGAAGGCGCAGGGGGCGCCGGCTGTGGTCTACGGGGTCATCCTGATCCTCCTGATGATCCTGCTCCCGGGCGGCGCGGCCGGCCTGATCCGGCGTCTCCGGGCGCTGGCTCGCGGCTACCATCGCGCTCGCTGAGCCGTTCACTTCTCCTTTGTCTGCTCGCGTTCGCGGGCGCGATCGCAACCGGTGCCACCGCGGCGACGCGGGCCGACCCCGGGATCAGCACGAGCACGATCCTCGTCGGCGGCACGACGCCGTTGTCCGGCGACGCGTCCGCGGACGCAGCCGTCGCGCGCGGGGCCAACGCCTACTTCAAGTACGTGAACTCGCAGGGCGGCGTCAACGGCCGCACGATCACCTACAAGGCGGTCGACGACGGCTCCGACCCCGCCCGAGCGCTCCAGGCGACCCAGCAGCTCGTCGAGCACGACAAGGTCTTCGCGATCTTCAACTCGTTCGGCACCGAGCACAACCTCGCCACGCGCGACTACCTGAACGCCGCGAAGGTGCCGCAGCTCTTCGTCGACTCCGGCGCGACCACGTTCGGGCGCGACTTCAAGCAGTACCCATGGACGATCGGCTTCCAGCCGAGCTACCGCGCCGAGGGCTGGATCTACGGCACGTACCTCGCGCGCACGAAGCCGGGCGCCAGGGTCGGCGTCCTCCTCCAGAACGACGACTTCGGCAAGGAGCTGCTGGCGGGCCTCAGGCAGGGGATCGCGCGCTCGAAGGTGAAAGTCGTGGCGACGCAGCCGTTCGAGGTCACGGACGTGGACGTGCACTCGCAGATCTCGCGGCTGAAGGCGTCGGGCGCGAACGTGCTCGCGCTGTTCGCCGCGCCCGACCACGCGGTCCAGGGCTACGTCTTCGCGAACGGGCTCGGCTGGCGGCCGCTGATCATCAACAGCGCCGCCTCGAGCGCTTCGAAGACCATGACCCTCGCCTCCGAGGGCGGCTTGAACAAGGCCGTCGAGAACTCGATCTCGATCGTCTTCCTCAAGGATCCGGTTGACGCGAAGTGGCGGAGCGACGCCGCCGTGAAGCTCTACCGCTCGATCATGTCCCGCTTCGCGCAGGGTGCGAACCAGAAGGACGTCCGCCACGTCTACGGGATGGCGGTCGCCTACGAGTTCGTGAAGGTGCTGAGGGCTGCCGGCAAGAACCCGACCCGGGCGTCGGTGCTGGCGCAGACCCGGAAGCTGAACGACCCGTCCAACCCGTTCCTGCTGCCGGGGCTGAAAGTCGAGACGAGCCGCGACGGAGCGCTTCCCGATCGAGCAGGCCATGCTGCAGCGCTGGTCGAAGGGGCGCTGGACGAGCTTCGGCGGGCTCTGGGAGTACCGAGCGGGATAGGCTCAGGCCATGCTTGACGCGCCGCTCGACGACCTGCTCGCGGCGGCGCGCGGGCGACGGCGCGGCGACGGGCTCGTCACCTACTCGCCCAAGGTCTTCATCCCGCTGACGACGCTCTGCCGCGACGTCTGCGGCTACTGCACGTTCGCCCGGCCGCCGCGCCGCGGCGAGCGCGCGTACCTGAGCGAGGACGAGGTGCTCGCGATCGCGCGTGCCGGCGCCGCCGCGGGGTGCACCGAGGCGCTCTTCACGCTCGGCGACAAGCCGGAGCTCCGCTACAAGGTCGCGCGCGAGGAGCTGGCGGCGCTGGGCTGCGAGACGACGCTCGAGTATCTCGGCCGGGTGGCGAGGCTCGTGCTCGAGGAGACCGGGCTGCTGCCGCACCTGAACCCGGGCGTGATGAGCCGCGAGGAGCTGGCGGCGCTGCGGCCGGTCTCCGCCTCGATGGGGATCATGCTCGAGACGCTCGCGGAGCGCCTGTCCGCGAAGGGCGGCCCGCACTGGGCCTCGCCGGACAAGCTGCCGGCGCGCCGCCTGGAGACGATCGAGCTCGCCGGCGAGCTGCGGATCCCGTTCACGAGCGGGATCCTGATCGGGATCGGCGAGACGCGCGCCGAGCGGGTCGAGGCGCTGGAGGCGCTGGCGGCGGTGCACGAGCGCCACGGCCACCTGCAGGAGGTGATCGTCCAGAACTTCCGCGCCAAGCCGGGCACGCGGATGGCCGAGCACGCGGAGCCGAGCCTCGACGAGCACCTCTGGACGATCGCGGCTGCGCGGCTGCTGCTGCCCGACGACGTCGCCGTGCAGGCGCCGCCGAACCTCGCCTACGACGACTTCCCGCGCCTGCTCGATGCCGGCATCGACGACTGGGGCGGTGTCAGCCCGGTCACGATCGACCACGTCAACCCCGAGGCGCCGTGGCCCGACCGCGACCGCCTCGCCGCCGCCACGCGCTCGCGCGGGCTCGAGCTGGCGCCGCGGCTGCCCGTCTACCCGCGCTACCTCTCCGGCGAGTGGGTCGACCCGGCCGTGCTCCCGGCCGCGCTGCGCGCCTCGGACGCGCTCGGGCTCGCGCGCGAGGACGGCTGGCATCCGGGCGAGGCCGGCTCGGTCCCGTTCGTCGTCGCCCGCGACGCGCTGCCCGTGGACACGGCGGACGAGCTGGGGGAGGACGAGCTCGTGCGCCTCTTCCGCGCCCGCGGCGACGAGCGCGACCGCGTCTTCGCCGCCGCCGACCGGCTCCGCCGCGAGGTCTGCGGCGACGAGGTCAGCTACGTCGTCACGCGGAACATCCAGTACACGAACGTCTGCTACTTCCGCTGCGGCTTCTGCGCCTTCTCGAAGGGGAAGCTGGCGGCGAACCTTCGCGGCGCGCCGTATCTCGTCCCGCACGAGGAGATCGTCCGCCGCGCGCGCGAGGCCTGGGACCGCGGCGCGACCGAGGTCTGCCTCCAGGGCGGGATCCACCCGGCGTTCACCGGCGACTACTACGCCTCCGTCGTCGACGCGATCCGCACCGAGCTGCCCGAGCTGCACATCCACGCCTTCTCCGCGCTCGAGGTCTGGCAGGGCGCGGAGACGCTCGGGCTCCCGCTCGAGGAGTACCTGGAGCGGTTGCGCTCGCTGGGTCTCGGCTCGCTGCCGGGGACGGCGGCCGAGATCCTCGACGACGAGGTGCGGGCCGTGATCTGCCCCGACAAGGTCTCGACCGAGCAGTGGCTCTCGGTGCACGACGCCGCGCACCGCGTCGGCCTCCGCTCGAACGTGACGATCATGTTCGGCCACGTCGAGCGGCCGGTGCACTGGGCGCGGCACCTGCTGCGGGCGCGCGAGCAGCAGGAGCGGTCGGGCGGATTCACGGAGTTCGTGCCGCTTCCGTTCGTGCACATGGAGGCGCCGATGTGGCTGCAGGGACGCGCGCGGTCGGGGCCGACCTTCGGCGAGTCGCTGCTCCTGCACGCGGTCGCGCGGCTCGCGCTGCACCCGGCGATCACGAACATCCAGGCGTCCTGGGTGAAGCTCGGGCCGGAGGGGGTCGCCGCCGCGCTGCGGGCCGGGGTGAACGACCTCGGCGGCACGCTGATGAACGAGTCGATCTCGCGCTCCGCCGGCTCCGAGCACGGGCAGGAGATGCCGCCCGAGGCGATGGAAGCGCTGATCCGGGCGAACGGACGCACGCCGCGGCAGCGGACGACGCTCTACGGCGACGCGCCTGCGGAGCGCCGGGCCGCCTCGTTCGCCGCAGCGCCGCTCGCCGAGCCGCTGAATCCGCCGGTCCGCGACGCCGGCCTGAAGGCGCCGCCGCGCCTCGTCCGGCCCGGCCTGCTCGCCCGCGCGCGCTAGTAGCCCTCGCGGACCGCTCTCGGCAGACCGAGCAGCCAGCGCGGGATCCGCCGCCGGCCCGTCCTGAGCGCGCTCTCGAGCGCGGCGGGATGGTGATGGATCCCCTCGCCGTGGCCCACGAGCAGATGCTCGGGCTCGAGACCCCGGAGCGAGCGCGGCGGCCGGAGCCGCAGCACGGGGTGGAGGCCGGCGGGCTCTGCCCCCGCCCGGAAGAAGGGGATCGTCCCGAGCGCGTCGGCGACGAGCAGGAGCCGCCGCTCCGGCCACCAGAGCGCCGCCTCGCGCCACCAGCGGCTCCGGACGACCGGGCGCAGCTCGAACGGCGTCCCGGGAAGCGTCGCGCGGCACGACGTGATGCGGGACGCCGAGCCGCCGGGCGACGGCGGCGCAGTCGCGGTTGTGCCGGTCGAGCAGCTGGACGACCCCGGCGGGCTCCCCGAGCTCCCGGACGCGGTCGTCGAGCTCGGGCCAGTCGACGACGTCGAAGAGCCAGACGCGGCCGTCGACCTCGAGCGCGTGCGAGGTGCGAGCCATCCGCTCCTCCGCGATCCAGCCGCTGGCCTGCGCGATCTCGTCGACGATCCTCACGCGCGCTCCAGCTGCGCGAACGCCTGCTCGAACACCTCGTCGGGCTGCGCTCCGAGCACGAGCAGCCGCCGGTCGAGCACGAACGCCGGCACGGCATTCGCGCCCATCGAGTACGCCTCGCGGGTCGACGCCTCGACCCGGTCGCGGTAGCGATCACCGGCGAGGACGTCCTCGACCTCGTCGGCCGGCAACCCGACCGCGGCGGCCTCCGCGCGCAGGACCTCAGGGTCGCCGATGTTCTTCGCCTCGGCCCAGTACGCGTCCATCAGCCGGTCGTGCATGTCGGCGTGCCGGCCCAGGTCACGGGCGAGCTCGGTCAGCCGCAGAGCGTTCATCGAGTTCGGGACGACGTCGGGGTTGGGGTTGTACTCGAGCCCGCGGTCGGCGAAGAAGCGGGTCATCCGCTCGGTCATCGGCCGCGCCGCCGTAGCGCGCGAGCAGCTGCTCGCGCGGGATCCCCTCGGGCGGGTACTCGGGATGGAGATCGAACGGCAGCCAGCTCACGTCGGCGCCAAACTGGCGCTCGAGCTGCGCGGCCGTCGGCTGGCTCGCGCGGCAGAACGGTCAGATGTAGTCGCTCCAGATCTCGACGGCGTGCTCGTTCACGGCCTGAGGCTACCCCGCCGCCGCGCCCACGAAGCCACGGCGGCGGGGAGTGAGGAGCGGCTACGCGGGCGGGAGCAGCACGCGGTCGATCACGTGCACGATCCCATTCGACGCGGCCACGTCGGCCTTGGTCACCTTCGAGCTGTTGATCCGCACGGTCTTGCCGGTGACGCGGATCGTCACCGTCGGGCCGGCGAGCGTCTTCGCCGAGCGCAGCTTCACCACCTGTGCAGCGGTGACCTTCCCGGCGACGACGTGGTAGAGGAGGACGCGCTTCAACTGGGCCGGGTTCTTCGCCAGCGCGTTCAGCGTCGCCTTCGGCACCTTGGCGAAGGCGGCGTTCGTCGGTGCGAAGACGGTGTACGCACCCGGCTTCGACAGCGTGCCGGCCAGGCCGGCCTTCTTGACGAGCGACAGCAGTGTCGAGAACTGCGGCGACGACGCGGCGATGCCCGCGATCGAGGGAGCCGCTTCCTGGCGCACAGGCGCCGCCGTGGCGGCGGGCACCGCGAGTGCGAGTGCCGCGAGGGCGGTGATGGCGAGACGTGTCATGTCGGTCCACTCCTTTCGAGAGGGGTTCAGGCGGTGAGGGCGGTCTGCGTGGACCAGCGGCGGCGGATGGCCGCCTGCTGGGCGATCTGGTAGACGGCGGCGAGGCCGACGAGGCCGTAGACGATGCGGCTGAGGCCGTTCGTCTCGCCGAAGTCGAGGCCGACGAGCGCGGCGACGAGGTCGAACTCCGCCAGTGCCACGAGGCCCCAGTTGAGCCCGCCGACGATCACGAGCACGGCGGCGAGGATGTCGAGCTTCTTCATGTGCGATCCCTCCTTGTGCAGTAGTTGTTCAATGTTTGTCCAAGGAAGCTAGCGCATCAGCATCCTGGCTGTCAAATCTCTGTCCAAAGTCTGTACGATGTCGACATGGACGGAGCAGCACAGCTGCGGATCGGCGAGCTCGCGCGTCGCACCGGCGTCGCGACGGAGCTCCTGCGGGCGTGGGAGCGGCGCTACGGCCTGTTCACGCCGGAGCGCACCGCCGGCGGCTACCGGCTCTACTCGGAGGACGACGTCCAGCGGGTGCGACGAATGCGGGAGCTGCTCGGAACGGGGCTCTCGGCGGCCGAGGCGGCCAGGCAGGCCGGCTCCGAGCCACCCGCCCTGGCGGAAGTCGCGCCGGCGGCGGCTGCCGCTGCCGAGCTCCGCCGCGCCCTCGAGCAACTCGACGACGCCGCCGCGCACGCCGCGTTCGACCGCCTGCTGGCCGACTACTCGACGAGAGCCGTGCTCGCCGGCGTCGTCCTGCCGCTTCTGCACGAGCTCGGCGCGGGGTGGGAGCGCGGCGAGATCTCCGTCGCGCAGGAGCACTTCGCCTCGAACCTGCTCCGCGGTCGCCTGCTCGGCCTTGCGCGCGGGTGGGACCGCGGCTCGGGCCGACGCGCGGTGCTCGCCTGTCCGCCGGGCGAGCGGCACGATCTGGGGCTCGTGATCTTCGGGCTCTCACTTCGGGAGCTCGGCTGGCGGATCACGTTCCTGGGCGCCGACACGCCGCCCGACACGATCGTCGAGATAGTGGAGCGGCTCGAGCCGGAGGCGCTCGTCCTCGCCGTCACGGACCCCGCACGGCTGCGAGGGGGTGGCAGACACCGTCGGTCGCCTCCGCGACACCGGCACGACCGTCTGGGTCGGCGGCGCGGGAGCGCGGGCACTCGACGGTGCGCTCGTCCTCGAGGGCTCGGCGCTCGAGGCGGCGGAGCAGGTGTCCCGCTAGAGCTCGAGCTCGAGCAGGTCGTCGACGGTCTCGCGGCGGCGGATCAGCCGTGCGTCGCCTCCGCCGACGAGGACGGCCGCCGGCCGGGGGACGCCGTTGTAGTTGGACGCCATCCCGAGCGTGTAGGCGCCGGTGGCGGGAACGGCGATCAGGTCGCCGCGCCGCGGCTCGGGCAGCTCGGCGCGGTCGATCAGCACGTCGCCCGACTCGCAGTGCTTGCCCGCGATCGTGAAGACGCCGTCGGGCTCCTCGTCGGCCCGGTTCGCGAGCACGGCCGTGTAGCGCGCCTGGTAGAGCTGCGGCCGCGGGTTGTCGGACATGCCCCCGTCGATCGCGACGTAGCGGCGGTCGCCCGCCTGCTTGACCGCGCCGACCCGGTAGAGCGTGAACGCCGTCGGCCCGACGAGGGCGCGGCCCGGCTCGACGATCAGCCGCGGCGCGTCCAGACCACGCGTCAGCCACTCGCGGGAGACCGCGGCCGCGACCGATCGCACGAGCTCCTCCACCGCCGGCTCCGGCTCGGCCTCGACGTGCCGGATCCCGAAGCCCCCGCCGACGTCGATCGTCCGCGGGAGCCAGTCGAGCTCGGTCCGGCAGCGGTCGGCGAACTGAGCCAGCAGCGTGATCGCGAGCAGGTGCGCGCGCACGTCCGCGAGCTGCGAGCCGACGTGGACGTGGAGGCCCTCCACGTCGAGCCCTGCCGCAAGCGAGGCGCGCACCGCCTCGACCGCGTCGTCCTCGTCGAGCCCGAACTTGGAGCCGCGGTGGCCGGTGCGGATCGACTCGTGCGTCTCCGTCTCGACTCCCGGCGTGACGCGGACCATGACGCGGCGCACGCCCGCGGCGGCCGCGCGCCCGGGCTCGTCGAGCGCGTCCAGGACGACGAGCGCGCCCGCCTCGGCCGCCGCGCGCAGCTCCTCGTCCGACTTGTTGTTCCCGTGCACGAGCAGCCGGTCGCCCTCGATCCCGGCACGGCGGGCGAACGCGAGCTCACCCAGCGTGGACACGTCCGCTCCGAGCCCCTCCTCGGCGAGCAGCCGCATCAGCGCGACGTTGGGGAACGCCTTCGTCCCGTAGACGACGAGCGCGTCCGGAACGGCCCGCTGGAACATCCGCGCGCGCTCGCGCAGCGCCTCCTCGGCGTAGACCACGAGCGGCGTCCCGAACCGCTCCGCCAGCTCCGTCACGGGCATTTCGTCGAGCTCCAGCACGCCCGCCGCGACCCTGGTTCCGCCGGGGAACAGTGCTAGCATGCGCGCAGTGAAGCAGCTTCTTTCCTAGAGCAGGAGGCCAGCGCGGCGAGGAGCCGCGAGAGCTTCCCCCGGGCCTCTCCTGCGAGAGGCTTTTTTGTACCCGGAGACAGCGATGAGCGAGACGTACGACCCGAAGACGATCGAGGAGAAGTGGCAGCGCGTCTGGGACGAGGCGCGCGCGTGGCACGTCGACAACCCGGCGGACCCGGCCACAGCCGACCGCTCCAAGAGCTACGTGCTCGAGATGCTGCCGTACCCGTCCGGCTCGCTGCACCTCGGCCACCTGCTCGTCTACACGATCGGCGACGTCGTCATGCGCTTCCGGCGCCGCCACGGCCTGAGCGTGCTCCACCCGATGGGCTGGGACGCCTTCGGGCTGCCGGCCGAGAACAGCGCGATCAAGGAAGGCAAGCACCCGCGCGAGACCACCGAGCGCAACATCGTCAACATCCGCCGGACGATGCGCCGGATGGGGTGGTGGATGGACTGGGACCGGGAGATCTCGACCCACGATCCGCGCTACTACCGCTGGCAGCAGTGGCAGTTCCTCCGCTTCCTCGAGCAGGGGCTCGCCTACCGCAAGGGTGCGCCGGTGAAGTGGTGCCCGAACGACCAGACCGTGCTCGCGAACGAGCAGGTGCTCGGCGACGGCACCTGTGAGCGCTGCGGCGCGCTCGTCGAGTCGCGCGTGATGGAGCAATGGTTCTTCCGGATCACCGACTACGCCGACGCGCTGCTCGACGACCTCGAGACCGTCGACTGGCCCGATTCGATCAAGGCGCGCCAGCGGAACTGGATCGGCCGCTCCCAGGGCGCCGAGATCGACTTCCGGATCGAGGAGTGGGGCGAGGACGTCACCGTCTTCACCACACGGCCGGACACGCTCTTCGGGGCGACGTTCTTCGTGCTCGCGCCCGAGCACGAGCTGGTTCCGCGGATCGAGTCGGACGAGGTGCAGGCCTACGTGCGCCACGCCTCGGCGAAGAAGACCGAGGAGCGCGCCGCGGCGGTCGAGAAGACCGGCGTCTTCACGGGTCTGCACGCGGTCAACCCGGTCAACGGCGAGCGGATCCCGGTGTACGTCGCCGACTACGTCCTCACCGACTACGGCACCGGCGCGATCATGGCCGTGCCCGCCCACGACCAGCGCGACTACGACTTCGCGCAGGCGTTCGACCTGCCCGTGCGCCAGGTGATCCGGCCGGCGGAGGGGGAGGCCGAGCTGCCGTACGTCTCCCACTCGGAGGACGACGTGCTCGTCAACTCGGGCGAGTTCGACGGGCTGCCGGCGCCGGAGGGCGGTCGCGGCATCGTCGAGAAGCTCGCGGAGGACGGTCGCGGCCGGTTCGCCGTCAACTACCGCCTCCGCGACTGGGGCTTCTCGCGCCAGCGCTACTGGGGCTGCCCGATTCCGGTCGTCTACTGCGAGACCGACGGGATCGTGCCGGTGCCGGACGACGAGCTGCCGGTCGTGCTCCCCGACATCGAGGACTACAAGCCGAAGGGCCAGCCGCCGCTCGCCCAGGCCGAGGACTGGGTCCGGACGACCTGCCCGCGCTGCGGCGGCGAGGCGCGGCGCGAGACGGAGACGATGGACACGTTCGTCGACTCCGCCTGGTACTTCCTCCGCTACTGCGACCCGGACAACGACAGCGCGCCGTTCGACCGCGCGCCCGTCGACTACTGGAACCCGGTCGACCTCTACATCGGCGGCGTCGACCACGCGACGATGCACATGATCTACGCGCGCTTCTGGATGAAGGTGCTGAACGACCTCGGCTACATCGGCTTCCGGGAGCCGTTCGCGAGCTTCTTCTCGAACGGCTGGGTCACGACCGGCGGGAAGAAGATCTCGAAGCGGTCGGGCGCGGCGACGGGGCCGGATGCGGTGATCGAGCGCTACGGCGCGGACGCCGGCCGTCTCTGCATTCTCTTCCTCGGCCCGGCCGACCAGGACATGGAGTGGACGGAGGAGGCGGCCGAGGGCATGTCTCGCTTCGTCCGGAGGCTGTGGCGGGTCGTGAACGAGGTCGTCGAGAACGCGCCTGACGGCGAGCCGGAGGGAGGCCCGCTCGCGCGGAAGGCGCACGCGACGATCGCGAAGGTGACGGACGACGTCGGCCGCCGGTTCGCCTTCAACACGGGGATCTCGGCCGTGATGGAGCTCGTCAACGAGCTCTCCAGGGACACGGGCGGCCGGGACGCACGCTTCGCCGCCGAGACCGCTGTCTCGCTGATCCAGCCGTATGCGCCGCACGTCGCCGAGGAGCTCTGGCAGCAGCTCGGGCGCGAGCAGCTCTGGGAGCAGCCGTGGCCCGTCGCCGATCCCGCGCTGCTCGAGCGCGACACCGTCGAGGTCGTCCTGCAGGTGAACGGGAAGCTGCGCGACCGGCTGCAGGTGCCGGCATCGATCTCGGAGGAAGAGCTCGTCGCCCTCGCGCGCGAGTCGGAGCGAGTGCGGGCGCACCTGAACGGCGGCGAGCCGCGGAAGACGATCGTCGTCCCGGGCAAGCTCGTCAACTTCGTCGTCTAGCCCGAATCCGGCACACAACTGTTGCGGAGGCGTTCACCCTCCGTAGCGGTTCTCCCGGCACGCTCGGGACATGCCCTCCCTGCCCGTGTCGCGCCGGCAGGCGCTCGTGCTCGCGGCAGCCGCGCTCGCGCTGCTGGCCGTAGCCGGGCGCACGCTGGCCGGCGCGGGTGCGGCCTCCGAGCAGCCTCCCCAGGCGCTCGTGGCCGAGCCTGCCGCTGCGGCGCCGAAGCTCGTCGTCCACGTCGCGGGCGCCGTCCGGCGACCGGGTCTGTACCGGCTGGCCGAGGGCAAACGCGTCGCCGACGCGGTCGCCCGTGCGGGCGGAGCGACCGCGCCGGCCGACACCGCCGCCATCAACCTCGCGGCACCGCTCGCCGACGGGATGCAGGTGCTCGTGCCACGTCGGGTCGCGGGTGGCGGTGGCAAGACGGCCGGCAGCCGCGTCAGTCTCAGCTCCGCGACGGCGGCCGAGCTCGACGCGCTGCCCGGGATCGGCCCGGTGACCGCCCAGAAGATCCTCGACTACCGCGCGGAGCACGGCGGCTTCCGCTCGGTCGACGATCTCGATGCGATCCCTGGCATCGGCCCTGCGCGCGTCGAGCAGCTGCGGGACGTGGTGTTTCCCTGATCGAGCGCACCTGGCCGACACTGCTCGTGCTCGCGGCGTGCGTCGGCCTTGCGCTGGCGAACGCGCTTCGTGCGCCGGCGTCGGGGGCGATCGTGCTCGTGGCGCTGGTCGCGGCCGGCGCCGCGACGATTCCGAGCGCTCGGCTGCCCGCCTGTGCGCTGGCGCTCGCGCTCGGCGGCTGGTGGTGGGGGAGCGTGCGGCTCGACGCCCTCGACGCGAGCGTGCTCAAACCTGAGATCGGCCGCTCCGCGGCTGTCACTGCCGTCGTCACCGGACCGGTGCGCCGCGTCGACGTTCGCGCTGCGGCTGCCGGCCGAGGTGCGGCGCTTCGACGAGCGTCGACTCCGCGAGCGCGTGCTGCTCGAACTGCCGCTCGGCCGCTCGCCGCCCCAGGGAGCCGTGCTGGAGCTCCGGGCGACCGTCGCAGCGCCGCGAGGTCCGGAGGACGGCTTCGACGAGCGTGGCTGGCTTGCGCGCCGCGGCGTCCACGTCGTCCTGCACGGGCGAGACTGGCGGATGGTCGGCCGGCGCGGCGGCATCGGCGGCCTCTCGGATCGCCTGCGCGCGCACGTCGCACGCGCGATCGCGCCCGGCCTCGAAGGCGAGCGGCACGCCGTGCTCGCCGGGATCGTCCTGGGCGAGGACGAGGGGCTGACGGACGACCTGCGTGACGACTTCAAGGCCTCCGGCCTCTACCACCTCCTGGCCGTGTCCGGCCAGAACATCACCTTCCTGGCGCTGGGCGTGCTCGGGCTGGCCTGGCTCCTCGGGATCCCGAGGCTTGCCGCCGAGGCCGTGGCGATCACCGCGATCGCCGGGTACGTCCTCGCGGTCGGCTGGCAGCCGTCGGTCGTGCGCGCGGGTGTTGCAGGCGGCCTCGCGTCGCTTGCCTGGCTGCTCTCGCGACCCCGCGACCGTTGGCACTTCCTCGCGCTCGGCGCCGCGGTCCTGCTCGCGTGGACCCCGGCGAGCTTGCTCGAGCCCGGCTTCCAGCTCTCCTTCGCTGCGGTCGGGTCGATCTTCCTGCTGCTGCCCCGGCTTCGACCGGCGCTCGAGGGCTACCCGCTCCCGAACTGGCTCCGAGAGGCGATCGCCGTCTCGACCGCCTGCGGCGCTGCGACCGCCCCGATCCTCTGGCTCCAGTTCGGCAGCGTGCCGGTGTACTCGCTGCCGGCGAACGCCCTCGTCACGCCGGCGATCGGGCCGCTGCTCGGGATCGCGCTCGTCGGCTGCCTGCTCGAGCCGGTGCTGCCGACCGCCGCCCTCGCGCTCGGCTGGCTCAACGGCTGGTTGGCCGCGTACATCGCCGCCTGCGCGCGCGTGATCGGCGGCTTGCCCTTCGCTCAGGTCGGCTCCACCACCGCGGTCTGCCTGCTGCTCGGGACGCCGGTCGCGCTGCTCGCCCTGCACCGGCTGCCGCGGTGGCGCCGACCGCTGGCGATCACGTGCGCGGCGGCGGTGATGCCGGCACTCCTCGCGTGGCAGTTCCTTCCGGGGGCGCGCTTGCCGCCGCCGACCGGGCTGCGGATCACATTTCTCGACGTCGGCCAGGGCGACTCGATCCTGCTCCAGGTGCCCGAGGGCGCAGTGCTCGTCGACCAGGGGCCGCCGGAGGCGGATGTGGCGCGCCAGCTGCGAGGCCTCGGCGTCCGGCACCTCGCAGCGATCGTGCTCACGCACCCGGAGCGCGACCACGTCGGCGGCGCCGAGGACATCCTGAGGCGGCTCGCGGTCGACCGAGTTCTCGATCCGCGGCTTGCGGTCTCCGGCCCGTTCGAGCGTGCCGCGCTCGCCGAGGCGGCTGATCGGGGTGTGCCCGTCGTCGAGACGCGCGCGGGCGACGGCTTTCGGCTCGGGCGCCTCCGGCTCCGCGTGCTCTGGCCGGACAGCGCCGGAACGGCAAGCGAGAACCCGAACCGGATCGCGATCGTCCTCCTCGCGAGCTACGGCGAGGTCGATGCGCTGTTGACGGCAGACGCCGAGACGGACGTGACGGCGCGCCTGCTGTCGCGCCAGGATCGAGATCCTCAAGGTCGCGCACCACGGCTCGGCCGATCCTGGGCTCGCGGACGAACTGCGCGAGCTGCGGCCGGCCGTGGCGGTCATCTCCTGCGGCCGCGACAACGAGTACGGCCATCCGACGCCGTCCACGCTGGCCGCGCTCCGCGACAGCCCAGGGCTGAGCCTCTACCGCACCGACGAGGACGGCCGCGTCGTGCTCGAGTCGGACGGCCGGCGGATCTCGGTGCGTTCGGAGCGTTGAGTAGGCTGGCGTCATGGCCGATTCGCCCGCGCTCAAGCCGGTCTATCTGCTCACCGGCAGCGACCGGCCCAAGATCGAGACGGCGCTCGGGCGGCTTCGCCGCCACTTCGAGCCGGAGGCGATGGAGATCGTCAGCGCTCAGGAGCAGTCGGGGAGCGAGGTCGCCGCCCTCTGCAACGCCGGCAGCCTCTTCGGCGACGCGCGGCTCGTGCTCGTCGAAGGCGTGGACGGGCGGCGGAACACCGAGGGCAGGCTCGGAAACGGCTGGAAGGCAGCCGATGTGAAGGCGATCGAGGAGTACCTCGCTTCGCCCGCGCCGGGCACCGTGCTGGCGCTCGTCGCCGAGGAGCTGAAGAAGGACGCAGCGCTGACGAAAGCCTGCGCGAAGATCGGCGACGTGCTCGCCTACGACGTCGCGAAGCGGAAGGCCGACGCGTGGGTTGCGGAGCGTTTCAAGCAGGCCGGCGTCCGGGCGCAACCAGACGCGGTCGCCGCGCTCGTCCAGCTCGTCGGCGAGGACTTCCACCAGCTGGCGAACGAGGTCGACAAGCTCGCGCTCTGGGCCGGCGACGAGCCGATCGGGGAGCACGAGGTCGAGCAGCTCGTCGCGGCCGTCGCGGAGACGCCGACGTTTGCGCTCACGGACGCCTGGGCCCAGCGCGACGCCGGCCGCACGCTCGAGGCCAGCGAGACGATCTTCGAGCGCGAGGGGCGTCCGCGCCGCGACACTGCGCCGCGCCTGGCGGGCGCACTCGGCAACCACCTGGCGTTCATGCGCCGCTGCCAGCGCCTCGCCGCCGAGGGAATCCGCGCGCGCGACGCGGCGTCGACCCTGAAGCGACACCCGTTCTACGTCGAGAAGGTGTTCGGCCAGGCGGCGAACTTCACCGAGGACGAGCTGCGCACAGCAGTCGTCCGCCTGGCCGGGCTCGACCACGCGCTCAAGGGCGGCAGCAAGCTTGCGCCCGACCTCGAGCTCCAGCGAGCCCTGATCGACCTCAGCGTCGAGACCTAGGCGGCGACGTCGCCGGCGACGAGCCGGGCGGCGCGCGACTTCTTACGGCCGGCGGTGTTCTTGTGCAGAGCGCCGTGCGACGCGGCCTTGTCGATCCACCGCGTCAGCTCGAGGTGCTCGGCTGCGACCTTGTCCGTGTCGCCTTCGGCGACGGCAGCCTCGAGCCGCTTCGTCAGCGTCTTCACCGTCGAGCGGTAGCGGAGGTTCTCCTCGCGCTCTCGCTCCGAGATCCGGACACGCTTTTTCTGTTGCTGAATGTTGGCCATGTCGAAGAAAGGCCCGCACTCGGCGGGCGCGCGAAATCGTAGCAGACCGGATTCCTATACTCGTTGCCGTGGAGACGCGGGCCAAGGCACGGAGGCTCGCGTGGTCGACGGCGTTGTTCTCGGCCGCGACCGGGCTCTCGCGCGTCCTCGGGCTGATCCGCGAGATCGTCGCCGCCAACTACTTCGGCGCCCGCGGGCCGATCAACGCGTTCACGGTCGCGTTCCAGATCCCGAACCTGATCCGAGCGCTCGTCGCCGACGCCGCGCTCTCGTCCGCGTTCGTCCCCGTCTTCAGCGAGCTGCTCGAGAAGGGGGAGAAGGCGCGCGCCTGGCGGGTCGCCTCGACCATCTTCTGGCTCTTCCTGCTCGTGGGCGGCGGCGTCACGGCGCTCTTCATCCTCATCGCGCCGCTCTTCATGCCGTTGCTCACGGGCGCCTACGACGACCTGACGGTGACGCTGTCGCAGATCCTGTTTCCGATCGTCGTCCTGCTCGGCATGTTCGGGATCGTCACCGGGATCCTGAACAGCTACGACGAGTTCTCGATTCCGGCGCTGACGCCGGTCGCCTGGAACATCGCGATCATCGTCGGGCTCATCTTCGGCGTGCCGCGGGCAGACACCGAGACGGGGAAGCTCTACGTCTACGCCGGCTCGATCCTGATCGGCACCGTGATCCAGCTGCTGCTGCCGCTGCCGTGGCTGCGCGGGCTCGACGGGCGTCTTCGGCTCGCGCTCGACATCCGTGATCCGGCCGTCAAGCAGGTGTTCCTGCTGATGGTGCCGGTGACCCTCGGCCTCGGCCTGATCAATGTCAACGCCGTCGTCGGCACGATCGTGGCGTCGAAGTGGATCGACCCGTTCATCTCCCCGAACGCGATCGACAAGGCCTTCCGGATCTACATGCTCCCGCAAGGGATGTTCTCGGTCGCAGTCGCGACCGTCCTCTTCCCGACCCTCGCCCGCCTCGCGACCCGGGGCGACCTGGCCGGGGTGCGGAACACGATCGCCCTCGGCCTGCGCCAGATCAACTTCCTCCTGCTGCCCGCCGCCGCTTTCACGATCGTCCTGGCCGAGCCGATCGTCCGCTTGCTCTACCAGCGCGGCGCGTTCCAGCCCGGGCAGACCCACGTCGTCGCCGGCGCCCTCGCCGCCTTCTCGGTCGGCCTCACCTTCAACGGGATGATGCTGATGCTGAACCGCGGCTTCTTCAGCCTGCAGAAACCGTGGATCCCGACCGTGATCGCGCTGGCGAACCTCGTTCTCAACGTGGCGCTCTACGTCGTCTTCTACCGCGTCGGCACGTGGGGGATCCCGTTCTCGATCTCGCTCGCGAACATCGCCGGCGTGGGAATGCTGCTCTTCGCCCTCCGCCGCACGATCGGCCGGATCGACCTCAGCGAGACCGTGCGGTCGTTCGTCCTCGTCTCGATCGCGTCCGTCCTGCTCGGTCTCACGAGCTACGCCGTCTGGCGCGGCCTCGACGAAGCCCTCGGCCGCTCCTTCCTCGCACAACTCGCCTCGCTCAGCCTCGCGCTCGTTGCCGGCGGCGGCGTCTACCTGGCAGCGTGCCGGGCGCTCCGGGTGCGCGAGCTGGCGACGCTACTCTCCCTGCGGGGCCGCAGGCGCCAAGGCTGACCACGCATGGACCAGGACAAGATCCGCAACTTCTCGATCATCGCCCATATCGACCATGGGAAGTCGACGCTGGCCGATCGCATCCTGCAGGCGACCGACACCGTCGCGGACCGCGACATGAAGGAGCAGCTGCTCGACTCGATGGAGCTCGAGCGCGAGCGCGGGATCACGATCAAGGCCCAGGCGGTCCGCGTGCTGTGGAAGGGCCACCAGCTGAACCTGATCGACACGCCGGGCCACGTCGACTTCACCTACGAGGTCTCCCGGTCGCTGCAGGCGTGTGAGGGTGCGCTGCTGGTCGTGGACGCAGCGCAGGGGATCGAGGCGCAGACGCTCGCGAACGCCTACCTCGCGATCGAGAACAACCTCGAGATCGTCCCGGTCGTGAACAAGATCGACCTGCCGCAGGCGGATCCCGACGCCGCGTCCGCCGAGGTCGCAGACCTGATCGGCGACGATCCGGAGCACGTGCTCCGGATCTCGGCGAAGACGGGACAGGGAGTGGAGGACGTCCTCGACGCGATCGTCGAGCGGATCCCCGCTCCCGACGGCGAGCCCGATGCGCCCGCGCGGGCGCTCATCTTCGACTCCTCCTACGACCAGTACCGCGGCGTCGTCGCGTTTGTGCGCGTGGTCGACGGCCGCTTCTCGACCCGCGACGCGCTACGCGCGATGGCGCAGGGAACACGCTTCGAGGTGGAGGAGCTCGGCTTCCTGTCGCCGGAGCGACGGCCCGTGCCGGCGCTCAAAGCGGGCGAGGTGGGCTACATCATCACCGGGCTGAAGGACGTCTCGAAGCTCCGCGTCGGCGACACGCTCACGAACGAGAAGGCGCCGGCAGCGGAGCCGCTGCCGGGCTACAAGGAAGTGAAGCCGATGGTGTTTGCCGGCCTCTTCCCGACCGACTCGGACGAGTACCCGGAGCTCCGCGACGCGCTCGAGCGGCTGAAGCTGAACGACGCGGCGCTCTTCTACGAGCCGGAGACATCGCAGGCGCTCGGCTTCGGCTTCCGCTGCGGCTTCCTCGGTCTGTTGCACATGGAGATCGTGCGCGAGCGGCTCGAGCGGGAGTTCGACCTCGACCTGATCGTGACCGCGCCGAACGTCGCCTACCGGGTGCAGGAGCGCAACGGCGACTGGGTCGAGGTGCACAACCCGGCCGACATGCCCGCCGAGATCGAGGCCGCCGAGGAGCCCTACATCAAGGCGTCCGTGATCGTCCCGAAGGAGTACGTCGGCGCGGTCATGGAGCTGAACAACGAGCGCCGCGGCAAGTTCGACCACATGGAGTACCTCTCGGAGGAGCGGGTGCACCTCACCTACGAGCTGCCGCTGGGCGAGATCGTGCTCGACTTCTACGACCAGCTCAAGTCGCGCACGCGCGGCTACGCGAGCTTCGACTACGACCTCGCCGGCTTCCGGCCGGGCAACGTCGTCCGCGTCGACGTCCTCGTCGGCGGCGAGCAGGTCGACGCGCTGTCGCTGATCGTCCATCGCGACTTCGCCTACGAGCGGGGCAAGCTGCTCGTCGAGCGGCTCCGCAAGGAGATCCCGCGGCAGATGTTCGACGTCGCCATCCAGGCCGCGATCGGCGCGCGGATCATCGCGCGCGAGACGGTCAAGGCCCGCCGCAAGGACGTGCTCGCCAAGTGCTACGGCGGCGACATCAGCCGCAAGCGGAAGCTGCTCGAGAAGCAGAAGAAGGGCAAGAAGCGGATGAAGCAGGTCGGCGGCGTCGAGGTGCCGCAGGAGGCCTTCCTGGCCGTGCTCAACCTGGACGAGCGGAGCAAGTAAGTGACCGTGGCGAACCGGCACACAACCGGCACGACCGCGTCACCCACGCGTGACGAGTTGCCGCGTACCGTTCCAGAAGGGGGTCTTGCGACCCCCATCCCGGGGGCTGGACCAGGCGCGCGCCACCTCTACGTCCACCTGCCCTTCTGCGCCCATCGCTGCGGCTACTGCGATTTCGTCACCGTCACGGGCCACGACGGCGAGCACGGCGACTACGTCGACGCGCTGCTGGCGGAGCTCGAGCTCGAGCGCGGCTTGCTGGCGGACGAGGTCGAGACCGTCTTCCTCGGCGGCGGCACGCCGACCTTCACCGAGCCCGAGGCGCTGGTTCGCCTGCTCGACGGACTTCCCGACGCGGCGGAGACGACGGTCGAAGCCAACCCCGAGACGATCACGCCCGAGTTGGCCTCCGTGCTGCGCGAGCACGGAATCGACCGCGTGTCGCTCGGCGCGCAGAGCTTCCAGCCGCACCTGCTCGACGTGCTCGAGCGCCGCGCGAGCCCCGACCAGGTGCGCGGGGCGGTCGGCACGCTCCGCGCCGCCGGCTTCGACAACGTCTCGCTCGACCTCATCTACGGCATCCCCGGTCAGAGCGCGGCCGACCTGGAGCGCGATCTCGCCGAGGCGATCGCGCTCGAGCCGGAGCACCTCTCCTGCTACGAGCTCGAGGCGAAGCCGGGCACGCGCTTCACCCATGCTCACGGCGACGAGCTCGAGCGGCAGGCCGACGCGATGGAGGACTACTTCGAGCGCGTCGTCGAGACGCTCACGAGCGCGGGCTACCGCTGGTACGAGACGGCGAACTTCTGCCGCACCGGCGACGGCCGCGACCTACGCGCGCGCCACAACCTCGGCTACTGGCTCGGTCACGACTACCTCGGCATCGGGATGGGGGCCGTCTCGACCGTCGGCGGTCTGCGCTGGCGGAATGCGCCCAGCCTCCCGCGCTACCTCGCCGCGCTCCGGCGCCACGAACGGCCGCAGCGCGAGCTCGAGCAACTCGAGCCCGGGACGACCGCGCGCGAGCGCGTCATGCTCGGGCTCCGCCTGGACGAGCCGCTCGAGCTCGCGGGCCTCGACGCAGCGGTCGACCCGGAGGCGCTGCAGCGGCTCCAGCGGCACGGCCTGATCGAGGCCAACGGCAGGACGCTCGAGCTCACCCGCCGTGGCCGGTTCCTCGGCGGCGGCGTCACGGCCGAGCTGCTGGTCGAAAGCTAGAATTTTCCTGCAAATGGCCGAGATCAGCGAGCGCAAACGAGACCTCCTCCGGCGCCTGGTCGAGGAGTACGTCGCGACCGGAGAGCCGGTCGGCTCGAAGACGCTGGTGGAGCGCTCCGGCCTGCCCGTCTCGTCGAGCACCGTGCGCAACGAGCTTGCCGAGCTCGAGGCGCTCGGCCTGCTCACGCACCCGCACACGTCCGCCGGCCGGATCCCGACCGAGGCCGGCTACCGCTTCTACGCGGAGGGCGTGCTCGAGCGCCAGGAGCCGCGGCCGGCGCGATTCCCGCTCGACCTGACGTCGATGCGCAGCGAGGTCGACGACGCGCTCCAGTCGACCACCGAGATGCTGAGCCAGGTGACACGCCTGCTCGCGCTCGTCTCCGCACCTGGCCTGGAGACGGCCTCGGTACGCCACGTCGAGGTGCTGCTGCTGCAGCCGTCGGTGGTGATGGTGGTCACGATCACGTCCACCGGCGGCGTCGCCAAGAAGCTGATCACGTTCGACCGCGCAGTCGATCAGGGCCTGGCGGCGTGGGCGAACGAGTACCTGAACGAACGGCTCGTGGGCGTCGGGATCGGCACGCACACACTGCGTAAGCGGATCGACGATCCGGGCCTGACGGGCCGCGAGAAGGAGTTCGTCGACGCGCTGCGGCCGGCGCTCGCCGACCTGGCGGCGCCGACGGCCCAGTCGCTCTACGTCGGCGGCGCCGCCTCGCTGCTCGACGACGTCCGTGCGGACGAGCTCGAAGCCTGCCGCCGCCTGCTCTCGGTGCTCGAGAAGCGCGCGGCCGTGCTCGAGCTGATGACCGAGTCGTTCGACGTCCGGCGCCCGTACGTCCGGGTCGGGCTCGATCACCCGGGCCTCCACGACGTCGCACTCGTCGGCGCGACCTACGGGCTGCCGACGCGCACGCTCGGCTCGATCGGCCTGCTCGGCCCGGTCCGGATGGACTACGACAAGGCCGTCCGCACCGTTCGCGCCGCCGCCTACGAGCTCTCGCGGCTCGTCGAGGCCGCGTACGAGGAGGACTGACCTCCCCGGTACGCTTGAGCGCATGGCTACGGCCGAACGCGACTACTACGAGCTGCTCGGCGTCGAACGGACGGCGAGCGACGCCGAGATCAAGAAGGCGTTCCGCAAGCTCGCGCGTGAGCTTCATCCGGACGTGAACGGCGACGCCGATGCGCAGGAGCGCTTCCGTGCCGTCGCCGAGGCCTACGAGGTGCTCTCGGACGCCGAGCGGCGCAAGCTCTACGACCAGTACGGCCACGCCGGCCTCCGGCGCGGCGGCTACGCGCCCAGCGACTTCGCCTTCTCGAACCTGAGCGACATCTTCTCCGCCTTCTTCGGCGACGACCTCTTCGCGCGCAACCGCGGCGGCCGCGCACGCGGCGGCGACGTCGGCGTCGCTGTCGCGATCGAGCTCGCGGACGCGTTCACCGGCGTCGAGCGCACCGTCGAGGTCGAGGTTGCGGCCACGTGCGAGGTCTGCGACGGGAACGGCGCCGAGCCCGGGACCGAGCGCGTCACCTGCCAGACCTGCGCCGGTCGGGGCCAGGTGCAGCAGGTCTCGCGGAGCGTCTTCGGCGAGTTCGTCCGCACCCAGGTGTGCCCGACCTGTGCTCGGCGCAGGCACGGTGGTCGAGACCCCCTGCAGCGCGTGCAACGGGAACGGCCGCACGATCGAGGCGAAGGAGCTCGAGGTGGAGATCCCGGCCGGGATCCACGATGGCCAGCGGATCCGTATCCGCGGCGCGGGCCACGCCGGTACCGGCGGCGGCCTCCCCGGAGACGCCTACGTCGAGGTGCACGTCTCGCGCGACGCACGCTTCGAGCGCGACGGCGACGACATCCTCTCCGAGATCGACCTGACGATCGTGCAGGCGGCGCGCGGCGCCCAGCTCACGGTGCCGACGCTCGAGGGCGACCTCGAGCTCGAGTTCGAGGGAGGCACGCAGCCGGGCGAGGTGCGCGTCCTGCGCGGGAAGGGGATGCCGTCGCTGCAGCGATCCGGCCGCGGCGACCACCGTGTGCTCGTCAACGTCTCGGTGCCGAGACGGCTGACCGACGAGCAGCGCGAGCTGCTCGACCGCTTCGACGAGCTCTCCGGCGAGGACACCTACAGGCGAGACGAGGGCTTCTTCGAGAAGCTCAGAAACGCGATCCGCTGACGCTGCTGCGCCGCGTCTCGATCACCGTCCCCGACGCCCGGGCCGAGGAGGCGCGCGCGGTCATGCTCGAGCTCTTCCCCGAGGGATTCGAGGAGATCGGCGGCGACGGCGGTTCCCTCGAACTGGCGGCGTACACGAACGCGGCCGGCGAGGAGCGGATCTGGCAGGCATTCGGCGGCGCCGCCTCGTCGGACGTCGAGGAGGACTGGCAGGACCGCTGGCGGCAGTTCCACAAGCCGGTTCGCGTCGGCTCGCTCTGGATCGGCCCGCCCTGGGAGCAGCCGGATCCCGACGCGCTCGCCGTCGTGATCGACCCGGGCCGCGCGTTCGGTACCGGCGGTCACCCGACGACGCAGCTCTGCCTGCAGCTGCTGGAAGGCGAGGAGCGGGGGAGCGTGCTCGACGTCGGCTGCGGCTCCGGCGTCCTCTCGATCGCGGCTGCGAAGCTCGGCTTCGCGCCCGTGCGCGCATTCGACTTCGATCCCCAGGCCGTCGAGGCGACCGAGCGGAACGCCGCCGACAACGGCGTCACGGTCGCAGTCGAGCAGGCCGATTTGCGCGAGGACGACCTGCCACCCGCGGACCTCGCGCTCGCGAACATCGCTGCCGAGGCCGTCGTTGCACTCGGGCCGAGGCTCCGCGCGGGACGCGCGATCACGTCCGGCTACCTCGTCTCCGACGAGCCCGAGCTGGACGGCTACCGCCGCGAGCGCCGCGTCCAGTCGGGCGGCTGGGCGGCGGATCTGCACGTCCGTCAGTAGATTTTCGGCTCGATGGCGAGCTTCTCCGTTCGTTTTCTCGGCTGCAAGGTGTCCCAGACCGACGCCCAGGCGCTGCGCGAGCGGCTCGTCCGCGACGGCCACGACGAGGTCGAAGGCGCCGGTGACGTCGCGGTCGTGAACACGTGCTGCGTCACGAACGAAGGCCTCGCGAAGTCGCGGCAGGCTGCGGCGCGCGCTGCCCGCTCGCATACCCGCGTCTACGTGACCGGCTGCGGCGCCAGGCTCTCCGAGACCGCGTTCGCCGGGTTGCCCGGGAACGTGACGGTCGTCCCGGGCCAGATCGAGCAGGCGGTCGAGACGGTCGCCGGCGACGTCGGCGCGATCGCCTGCGTGCAGGCCGACGCCAGGCTCGACCGTGTGCGTGCGTTCGTGAAGATCCAGGACGGCTGCTCGTTCTCGTGCGCGTTCTGCGTGATCCCGCTCGTGCGCGGCGCGACGCGCAGCCGCAGCGCCGATGCCGTCCTGACCGAGATCCGCCGCCGCGTCGCGCAGGGCCACCGCGAGATCGTGCTCACCGGCGTCAACCTCGGCTGCTTCCGCGACCGCGCCGCCGGGATGACGCTTGCGGGCCTGATCCGCGCCGCCGGCGCGATCGAGGGCGTCGAGCGCCTGCGGCTCTCCTCGATCGAGATCAACCACGTCGACGACGACCTCGTCGCCGCCCTGCACGAGACAGCGGTCGTCGGCCCGCACCTGCACGTGCCGCTCCAGTCCGGCGACGACGGCGTCCTCCGCGCGATGGCCCGGCGCTACACCGTCGAGACCTACCTGCGCAAGCTGGAGCCGCTCGCCGACTTCAACCTCACCGCCGACGTGATCGTGGGCTTCCCCGCCGAGGACGACGCCGCCTTCGAGCGCACGCTCGAGACGGTGCGTGAGGCGCGGCTGACCAAGGTGCACGTCTTCCCGTACTCGCCTCGCCCGGGGACTCAGACCGCCGGCGACGACACCGTGCCGCCCGAGGTGAAGAAGGAGCGCAGCGCCCGCCTCCGCGCGCTCTCGGACGAAGCCTGCCGGACGCGGTGGGCGGAAAAGGTCGGCCGCGAGGACGTCGTCCTCGTCGACCGCCCAGGGCGCGGCTACGGCGCCGACTACTCGCCCTGGCTCGTCGACGCGCCGGTCGGAGAGCTCGTGCAGGTCCGCGGGGCGGCGGTCGCCGAAGAGGGGATTCTCGCTGCCTGACGACTGCCTCTTCTGCTCGCTCGCCCGCGAGGGAGACCACGTCGCGAAGGCCGACGGCTTCGTCGCGATCCGGGACATCAACCCGCAGGCGGAGACGCACCTGCTCGTCCTGCCGGAGCGCCACGTGGACACCTTCCGCGACATCGGGGCGTTCCCGGCCGAGGAGGCGAAGCGGATGCTCGAGTTCGTGGCGGAGGTCGCGCGCGAGGCCGGCCTGACCGACTATCGCGTCGTCGTCAACGTCGGGCCTGGCGGCGGCCAGACGATCTTCCACCTGCACTGGCACGTTCTGGGTGGGAAGATCACCAGGATGCCGGAATGACGTTGATCGCAGAGATCAAGACGCAGCTCGAGGACGCGATGCGCGAGGGCGACGCCGCGCGCCGCGACACGCTGCGCCTGATCCTCTCCAGCCTCCAGGGCGCGGAGAAGGAGCTGCAGCGCCCGCTCTCCGAGGACGAGGAGCTGCAGGTGCTCCAACGCGAGCGCAAGAAGCGGCTCGAGGCGGCGGAGGCCTTCCGCAATGCCGGCCGCGAGGAGCAGGCCGACAAGGAAGAGGACGAGCTCGACGTGCTCGAGGAGTTCATGCCCGAGCCGATGTCCGAGGACGAGCTCGAGGAGATCGTCGACGACGTGATCGCCGAGGTCGGCGCCACGAGCATGCGCGACATCGGCCGGGTGATGGCGGACGTGATGCCCCAGGTCGCCGGTCGTGCGGACGGCTCGGCCGTGAGCCAGATCGTCCGCGAAAAGCTCGCGTAGTCACCCATCCGGGTCACTCGATGCAGGCCCTGGATTTGCTTTGATGCTTTGCAAATGAGACGCGTCCTCGTTGCTCTGCAGGTCGTCGCGCTCGCCGTCGGGCTGACGGCCTGCGGCGGCGACGCGCTGGCGCTCGATCCGGTCGCGAGCGCTGCGACCAAGACGGTCGAGTGCGGCAGCTCGCGCGTCGAGTTCACGATCGCGGCCGAGGCAGCCGGTCAGTCCATCGACATGACCGGCTCGGGGCTCTTCGACTACCGCCGCCCGCGAGGTGCCGTGACCTACCGGATGCAGCTTCCGACAGTCGGCAACGGAGCACCGAGATGCGCATGGTCGGCACGAAGCTCTTCCTGCGCCTGCCGCAGGAGGTCGTCGGTCCGACGCTCCCGCCCGAGAAGCCGTGGTTCGGGCCGACCTGGACACGTCGCGCACGACAGGCCGGTCTCGGCAGCCTCGGCTTCACGCAGCAGCAGGATCCGCCCAGCCGACGTACATCCGCGCCGCGAGAGCGGCGTCACGAACAGCCGCAGGCGGCCGTGTCTCGGCCTCGGACGACGTGATCGTCGGTCGCTCGCCTCCCGCGAGGCCGCTCGACGCCGGGCCGGCGGCTGGAGCAGCCGGTCGCGAGCAGCTGCAGCGCGCCCGTGAGAGCCTGCAGCGGAGGCGCGCCAGCTCGGCGCCGCCGGCGCCGAGCCGGTCGAGGTACTCGTCAGGCTCAGACGTCGTGCCGCTCCTCGGACTGCCAGAAGGCCGGCTCACGCGCCTCGGCCAGGGCGTCCTGCTTCGCGTCGTCCCACGAGCCCACGCGCTCGACGACGGTCGCGAGCACGCCGAGCAGGAACGCTGCTTCGGCCTCGGTCCCTTCCGGCTCGAGCGCCACGCGCGCGAGCGTGAGGTCGCCTGGATCGAGCCGCTCCTCCGCAGCCGCCGGCTCCGGCTCGCCCGCGTTCGGGTCGACGAAGGCGACGTCCAGGCCGGTGCCCTCACGCGCGGTGATGAAGAGGAACTGATCGCCCTCCGGAAACTGTCGCTCGACGATCGCGGTCGCGATCCGCGTCAGCAGATGGCGCTCCACCGCCCGCTTGAGCGGGCGCGCGCCGAGCTCGGCGCTGAAGCCCTGCTCGATCAGGAAGTCGATCGCGGCCTCGTCCCACTCGACCGCCCAGGGCTGCATCCGCAGGCCACGCCGGCGCAGAACGTCGTTGAGCTCCTTCTCCAGCAGGCTGCGCATGATCTCGCGCCCGAGTGGCTGGAAGACGACGACGCGGTCGAGCCGGTTGAGGAACTCCGGCCGGAACGACCGCTCGACCGACTTCGTCACAGTGGCGGCGTCGAACGCCCCCGCGCGTCCGGTGAAGCCGACGCCTGGGCCGCGCGGGATCGCGGAGCCCAGGTTCGAGGTGAGGATGATCACGCAATGGCGCAGGTCGACCGTGCGCCCGTTCACGTCGGTCAGACGCCCGTCGTCGAACACCTGCAGGAAGACGTCCCAGACGTTCTCGTGGGCTTTCTCGAACTCGTCGAGCAGGAGCACCGTGAACGGCTGCTTCCGGACGGCGGAGATCAGCGGCGCTGCATTTTCGCCTCCGCTCGAGTCGCTGAGCAGCCGCTCCAGGCTCTCGGGGGTCTGGAACTCGCTCATGTCGAGTCGAACGAGCCGGTCCGGCGAGCCGAAGAGAAACTCGCTGAAAGCCTTCGCGATCTCGGTCTTGCCGGTGCCGGTGGGGCCGACGAAGAGGAAGACGCCGAGCGGCCGGGACGGGTCGGTCAGCCCGGCTTTCACGAGCGCCACCCGGTCGACGAGGCACTCGACCGCCTCCGGCTGGCCGAGCACGCGGCTCTCGAAGAACGTGCGCACGTCGTCGAGGCGGAGCGGCGTCCGCGGATCGAGCACGTGCAGCGGCAGCCCCGTCGCGGCGCTGAGCGTCGCGATCACGGTCTCCGGCGTCACCTCGGCCGCAAGCCCGCGCGTGACGCGCTCGAGCACGAGCTCCAGCAGGCGCAGCAGGTTCCCCGGCGCGGCCGTTCCCGGCAGGTAGTGCGTCGCCAGGTCGAGCGACTCGGCGAGCGTGTCGTCGTCGACGTCGACGCCGTAGTCCCGCGACCAGGCGCGCGCGACCTCGAGCGTGTCCTCATCCGTCATCGGTGCCAGCCGGATCACCTCGAAGATCCGCGTCACCCGCTGCCTGCTCTGGGCCAGCAGCTCGTAGGCGGTCGGGTCGATCTCGGCGATGACGGCGATGTCGCGCGCCTCGATCGCCGGCAGCATGGCGTCGAGCAGGCCGCGCGGGCTGCGCGAGTGCTGCCCCGAGTAGAGCGCCTCCTCGAAGCTCGGGAAGAGCCAGACGATCGACCGGTCCTTCATCCGTTCGACGATCGATCGCACTCTGGTCTCCATCTCACCGATGTAGATCTGGCCGGCCATCACCTCGGTGGCGGCTGCCTGGAATGCGAGCCACGGCTGCTCCAGCCGGCGGAGCGCCTCGACGACCAATGTCGTCTTGCCGACGCCCTGCTCGCCGACGAGCAGGACCGACCGCGGGCTGCGGGGCGACAGCGCAGCAGCGACAGCGTCGACCGCTGCCGCGCGCGAGCCGACGAGTGTCGCCTGGGGGTGGTCATCGAGGTTGATCAGCCGGCCGAGCTCGCGGAAGAAGGCGGTGTCGACCGACTGCTGCCGCCACTGGTCCATTGCGGGAGCGAGGGCGGTCCTCGTCGCCGTCGTGGCGCCTTCGAGCAGCTCGGTGACGAGCGCCTGCAGGCCGACGTCGAGCTTCGCCAACTCGGCGGTCGTGAGGCGCTCGCCCTGCGCCACCCGCGCGTCGAGGAACGTCGAGACTTCCGCGGCGAGCGGGCTGCCGCTCCAGTCCTGCTCGGCGGCCTCGAGCACGGCAAGGATGCTCCTGGTCGGCACGACGGCGAGCGCACGCAGGAGGAGCTGGCGCTCGCCGTACTCCGCCCGCGCGAACCGCTTCTTCGCCCGGTCGGCCCACTCCGCCGGCGGCTTGCGTCCGCCGGCGATCGCGGCGAGCGTGCCCGCGCGGAGGAACTTCGACGCGTCCCGGGCCGCGAGCGCGAACGCGTCGTCCCGAACACGGCCCGGATTGGAGAGCAGGGCGACGAGGCGTTCGAACAGCTCTTCGTCCTCGAGCTCTTCGGCGTCGACCCAGTCGCGGTTCTCGGCCAGCAGCTTCGCCAGCGCTCTTGCCTCGACGAGCCCGTCCTCTTCGTGACGTGGCATCGCCTCGTTTGTACTCGAAACGCGGTGGTGTCGCGAGTCCCCCGTCCGGGTCAGGCGGTGCCGGTCGGGCTTTTGCTTTGATGCTTGCAAATGACACGTGTGCTCCTTGCCCTGCAGGTGGTCGCGCTCGCGCTCGGCCTGACGGCCTGCGGTGGCGACACGCTCGCGCTCGACCCGGTCGCGAGCGCTGCGACGAAGACGGTCGAGTCCGGCAGCTCCCGCGTCGAGTTCGCGATCGCGGTCAAGGCAGCCGGGCAATCCGTCGACATGACGGGCTCCGGGCGCTTCGACTACCGCCACCCGCGAGGTGCCGTCACGTACCGGATGCAGCTCCCGGGGCTCGGGAACGTGAGCATGGAGATGCGCATGGTCGGCACGAAGCTCTATCTGCGCCTGCCCCAGGAGGTCGTCGGTCCAGCCCTCCCGAACGGGAAGCCGTGGTTTGGCCTCGATCTCGACAAGTCTCTTCAGCGGGCGGGTCTCGGCAGCCTCGGGTTCACCCAGCAGCAGGATCCGGCCCAGACGTTGCAGTACCTCCGGGCCGCCAGCAGCGGCGTCAAGGAGAGCGGCAGCGCCACCGTGCGCGGCGTCGAGACGACGCGGTACGTGGGACGACTCGACTTCCGCAAGGCGCTCGACGCCGGGCTCGACCGGCTGGAGCTGCCGGCGGCGGAGCGCCAGCGGGCGCGTCAGGGCATGCAGCGGATGCTCGGCCAGCTCGGCGCGAAGGGCATGCCGTTCGAGGTGTTCGTCGACGACGACGGCCTGCTCCGCCGGTTGACGATGGACATGTCGATGCAGGTGATGGGCCAGCCGATGTCGACGAAGGTCTCGATGGACTACTTCGATTTCGGCGTCGACGTGGACGTGCAGGCGCCGCCTGCAGGCGACGTCACCGACGCCACCGGCGCCCTGCACCCGTAAGCCCGCCCGGACGCCCAGAGCCGACGACCGGCTCCCCTACACTGAGCCGCGTGCAGGAAACGCTCTCCGTTCCGAACGAAGTCGCCGCCGAGCTCGCAGGCGTGGGCGACGGCGTGCTCGATGCGCTGCGCGCGCGGCTCAGCTGCACGCTGCGCCTGCGCGGCAACGAGCTGACGATCGAGGGCGAGGACGACAGCGTCGCTGCCGCCCGGGCCGTGGTCGACGAGCTCGTCGAGCTGGTCGAGGGCGGGCACGAGATCGGCCCGGACACCGTCGGCGCCGTCGTCGCCGCGCTCGACCAGGCCGAGGACATCCGCGAGGTCTTCGACGACGTCGTCTGGCGCCACCGTGGCAAGAAGATCGCGCCGAAGACGGTGACCCAGAAGCGGTACGTCGACTCGATCCGCGAGTGCACCGTCACCTTCGGGATCGGGCCTGCCGGCACCGGCAAGACCTACCTCGCGATCGCGCTCGCGGTCGCCGCGCTGACCGAGAAGCAGGTCGGCCGGATCATCCTCACCCGCCCGGCGATCGAGGCGGGGGAGCGGCTCGGCTTCCTGCCCGGCGACATGCTCGCCAAGGTCGACCCGTACATGCGGCCGCTCTTCGACGCGCTCTACGACATGATGGATCCGGACCGGCTCGCCGCCTACATGGAGCGCGGCACGGTCGAGGTGGCCCCGCTCGCGTTCATGCGCGGCCGCACCCTCAACGACTCCTTCATCATCCTCGACGAGGCGCAGAACACCTCGCCCGAGCAGATGCAGATGTTCCTGACGCGGCTCGGCTTCGGCTCCAAGGTCGTCGTCACCGGCGACGTCACGCAGATCGACCTGCCGCGCGACCAGGCGTCCGGCCTGATCCAGGTGCGCGACATCCTCAGCTCGATCGACGGGATCGGCTTCGTCGAGTTCTCGCACGAGGACGTCGTCCGGCACAAGCTGGTGCAGCGGATCGTCGAGGCGTACAAGCTCCACGCCGAAGAGACGGGCACCGCCCGCAAGCGGTGACCGTGGTCGTCGTCGAGGTCGAGAACCGGAGCGGGGCGGAGGTCGACGAGGCCGCCGCGGTCGAGCTGGCCCAGCGGGTCCTCGCCGCCGAGGGCATCGACGAGGGCGAGCTCGGGCTCGCGTTCGTGCCGCCGGAGGAGAGCCGGGCGCTGAAGCAGGAGCACCTCGGCATCGACGAGGCGACGGACGTGCTCTCGTTCCCGCTCGACGGGCGCGAGGAGCTGCCGGCGGGCCTGCCGCGCGCGCTCGGCGACCTCGTCATCTGCCCCCAGGTCGTCGGCGACGCCTGGCGGCAGCCGCTCGTGCACGGGCTCCTGCACCTGCTCGGCTACGAGCACGGCGAGGAGATGGAGGAGCGGGAGGAGGCGCTGCTGTGAAGTCGCGACGCCCGCCCTCGATCATCGAGTCGTTCAACTTCGCCTTCGAGGGGATCATCCACGTGCTCCGCACGCAGCGGAACATGCGGATCCACTTCGCCGTCGCCGCGCTCGTGCTGATCGCCGCGCTCGTGTCCGGGGTCGACAAGCTGGAGCTGATCGCGCTCCTGCTCGCGATCGCGTTCGTCCTCATCGCCGAGATGCTGAACACCGCGGTCGAGGCCGCGATCGACGTCGCGACGACCTCGTTCGACCCGATGGCGAAGCTGGCCAAGGACATCGCCGCCGGCGCAGTCCTGATCGCGACCGCGGTCGCGGTCGCTGTCGGCTACCTCGTCTTCTCGGGCCAGGTCGCCGACCGCAGCTCGCGGCTGCTCGACCGGCTCTCGACCGTCCCCGCCGAGCTGACGCTGGTCGCGCTCGTGCTGACGACGCTCGTCGTGATCGCGACGAAGGCGTTCACCGGCAGCGGCACACCGTTGCGAGGCGGGCTCCCGTCCGGCCACGCGGCGGTCGCGTTCGCCGGCTGGATGGCGGTGACGCTGATCCTCGACGACAACGACCACCGCTTCCTGATCTCCTCGGTGACCTTCATCATGGCGTTGCTCGTGGCCCAGACCCGCGTCGAATCCGGTGTCCACTCCTCCGCCGAGGTCCTCTACGGCGGCCTGATCGGCGCGCTCGTCGCGCTCGCCGTCTTCCAGGTCGCCCAGTGACCGAGCTCGTCGAGAAGGCCGAGGCGGTCGCCGCGCGCGCCTACGCGCCGTACTCGAACTACAACGTCGGCGCGGTCGTGCGGACGGACGACGGCCGCGAGTTCGAGGGCGTCAACGTCGAGAACGCCGCCTATCCGCTCGGCGTCTGCGCGGAGAAGAGCGCGCTCGTGGCGGCGGTCGTGGCGGGCTACGGCCCGGGCCGGATCGCGGCGATCGGGATCAACGCCTCTCCCTGTGGCGGCTGCCGGCAGTGGCTGGCCGAGTTCCGGATCCCGGAGGTGAGCTTCCGCCGCGGCGACGGCACGATCGCCACGTACGACGCGAAGGCTCTCCTGCCGGAGACCTGGGACTTCCCCGAGCCGTGAAGTCCGGCTTCATCGCCGTCGCCGGGCGGCCGAACGTCGGCAAGTCGACGCTCGTCAACGCGCTCGTCGGCGAGAAGATCGCGATCACGTCGGCGGTGCCGAACACGACGCGCCGCCGCGTCTTCGGCGTCGCGAACGACGAGGACTGGCAGCTCGTGCTCGTCGACCTCCCCGGCTTCCAGAAGCCGATGGACAAGCTGACCCAGCGGATGCAGAAGACGGTCGACACCTCCTTCGAGGACATCGACGCGGTCCTCTTCGTCCTCTCCGCGCGGGACCGGGTCGGCGGCGGCGACCGCTTCATCGCCCGGCGCGTCTACGGGCTCGGCAAGCCGGTGATCGTCGCCGTCAACAAGGTCGACAATCTGAAGCCGAGCCACATCATCACGCAGATGAAGGCCGCCGCTCAGCTGGGCGACTTCCACGCCCTGCACCCGGTCAGCGCCAAGACGAAGGACGGGATCGACGAGCTCCGCTCCGACCTCGTCTACCTGCTGCCGGAGGGGCAGCCGTACTTCCCGCGCGAGGCCGCGACCGACCAGACCAGCGAGGAGCGGATCTCGGAGCTGATCCGCGAGAAGGCGCTGCAGCTGACGCGGGACGAGGTGCCGCACTCGATCTCGGTCGAGATCGACGAGCTGGACGAGAAGCTCCTGCGCGCGTTCGTGCTCGTCGAGACCGAGTCGCAGAAGCAGATCCTCGTCGGCAAGAAGGGCGCGATGATCCGCGAGATCGGCACCCGCGCGCGCCCCGAGATCGAAGCGCTGCTCGGGCACAAGATCTTCCTCGAGCTCGTCGTCAAGGTGCGGCCGAAGTGGCGCCGCGACGACGCGGCGCTGGAGCGGCTGGGGCTCTAGGTGGAGCGGCTCTCCTTCGGCGCCGACGTCGCCTTCTCGCCGGCGGAGGAGCTGCTCGACGGCGTCACGATCGCGCCCCTGACCGCTCCGACCTCCGCCGGCGCGCCTTTCCAGGCCGCCGTCTTCCGGCTCGCTCCGGGCGGCCGCATCGTGCGCCACCCGGCCACCGTCCCGCAGATCCTGGCCGTGCTCGAGGGAAACGGCGAGGTGAGCGGCTCCGACGGCGTCGCGCAGCCGATCGGCCCGGGCGAGGCCGTCTTCTGGGAGGCCGGTGAGGAGCACGAGACGACGTCCGCAACCGGTCTGACGGCGCTGATCCTCGAGGGCGACGCGCTCGAGCCGTACCGGCGCCCGTAGCTACTCGATCTCGAAGCCCTCGTGCGCCAGCTCGAGCGTCTCGATCGCGACCTCGTTCCCCTGCGCGTTCAGCGTGCCCCGCCCTCGAGCTTGACGGGCCACGCACGGCTCAGGTTCCAGCGCATCACCTCCTGGCGCTGCTCGTCGAGCAGCTTGATCGTGACGTCTGTGCGCCGGACGTTCGCCGTCGCGGGCGGCCTTCCACCAGTTGTAGAGCTCGAGGTAGCCGTTGACGCCCCGCTTCAGCGTCACGTTCGGATACTTCACGAGTCCCGGCAGCTTGCGCACGGTGGCGGCGTCTCTGCCCTCGCGGTACTCGATCACCTCGATCTCGCCGGAGGGCAGCTCGACCTCGCTGAAGCCGAGGTTGTCGTCGGCGACTCCGACGATGCTGACCTCGAAGTTGTGGTTCGGGTACGGGTTGTCACGCTGGACGGCCACGCTGCGGAACCTCCCTCTCGATGTAGCCGAGATCGCGGTAGATCTCGAGGTCGTGGACGATCGTCGCGCGGCGCCGGACGCCGGCTGAGGTGCGCCAGCTGATCGCGGCGGTCAGCGTCGTCGGCTCGCCGCGCGCGAAGTAGGACGCGCTCCGGTCGAGGAAGACCTCGATCGCCTTGTGCGGCGCCAGGAACTCGAGCTTCCGGAACAGCGCCAGCCGGTCGATCCTCTTCGCGCCGCCGACGCCGGAGAAGCGCTCGCCGAACTTGACCCGAACGGCGTGAGCGGGCAGGTCGCCGGTGTTCTCGAGCACGAGGAACAGCAGTCCGCGCTCGAAGACGACGTCGAGGATCACGTCTGCGTCGCAACGCTCGTCCATCGCGCGAGTCTACGCGGGCAAAGTTCCGACGTTCTGACGATTTCAACGCGGCCGCCCGGTCGTAGCGTCGAGGGCGTGCCGAGCTACCTGATCGAGACCTACCTCGCCCGCGGCGACGCCGGAGGGCGCGCCGCCCGTGAGCAGCAGGCCCGCTCGGCCGCCGAGGAGCTGATGCGACAGGGAACGCGCGTCCGCTTCGACTGTGCCATTCACGTTCCCGAGGACGAGATCTGCTTTTTCGTCTTCGACGCCCCGTCGAGCCTCGAGGCCGTGCTCCTCGCCGAGCGGGCCGGGCTCGACCACGTTCGCGTCGTCGAGGCGATTTCGTCCGGAGAGGAGTACCGATCATGAGAGTCCGTATCGGATTCGCTGTGACGCTTGCGTTCGTCGTCGTCCTGGCCCTGGGATCGACGCGAACGTCAGCGGCACCGGCGGCCGCACCGAGCGAGAACGCGGTCGTCTACTGGAGCGGCATCGCCGAGCAGGCGATCGCCCCCGGCCGTCCACCCGCGAGCAGCACTCCGCTCGCGGCGATGGTGCACGGGGCGATGTACGACGCCGTCGCCGCCATCGAGGGCGGTCTCGAGCCGTTCGCAACCGGAGTGACCGCACCGCCGGAGGCGTCCGCCGACGCGGCCGTCGCGCAGGCGGCACGAGACGTCCTCGTCGCCCGCGTTCCCGGGCAGGCAGCGGTCGTCCAGGCCGCCTACGACACCTTCATGGCGTCGATCCCGGCCGGCACCGCGAAGGACGGCGGCAAGGCCGTCGGCACCGCCGCCGCCGCGGGCATGCTCGCGATGCGGACGGGCGACCACTTCGACGACGTCGTTCCCTACGTCCAGCCGACGCCGGGACCGGGAGTCTTCGAGCCGATCGCGCCGACGACACCCGTCGACGTCAAGCTCGGCAAGGTGCGGCCGTTCACGTTCGACTCGCAGTCCAAGTACCGGCCGGACGAGCCGTACAAGCTGACGAGCAGGGCCTACGCGCGTGACGTCAACGAGCTCAAGGACATCGGCGGCGTCGTCAGCTCCAGGACGCCGTTCCAGACCGAGCACGCCCGCTTCTTCTCCGATCAGGCGTACGCCCAGTACAGCCGTTCCGTCCGCGGCGTGGCCGTCTCGCGTGGGCTCGACCTGCGCGAGTCCGCGCGGCTGCTCGGCTACGTCTGGGTTGCAGCGGCGGACACGATGATCTCGTGCTGGGAGGCCAAGTACCACTACTACTTCTGGCGCCCCACCCACGCGATCCAGCGGGCCGATACCGACGGGAACCCGGCCACCTCGCCGGATCCGGCGTGGCAGCCGCTGCTCGTCGGCAACCATCCCGAGTACCCGTCCGGCCATGCGTGCCTCACGGCCGCGATCACCCAGTCGCTGAAGGGCTACTTCGGGACGAAGCGGGTGCAGATGACGTTCACGAGCAACGTCGTCGGCGCACCGAAGACGTACGCGAACCTCGACGAGGTCGTGGAAGCGATCGAGAACGCCCGCGTCTGGGGCGGCCTCCACTACCGCACGACGATGACGGAGACCGCGAAGCACTTCCCGCGGATCGCCCGCGACGTCGGCCGGCACTACTTCCTCTCGGACCCGAACGACGACGGTCCGATCGTCGGCGGCGGCGACTGACCCAGGGGGACGAAGAGCGGGCCGCCCCAGAGGCGGCCCGCTCTCAGACGTCGCCCTTGAAGGTGTCGCAAGCGGTCGGGTCGCCGGACTGGAAGCCGGCCTTGAACCACTTCACCCGCTGCTCGCCGCTCCCGTGGGTGAACGTGTCGGGGTTGACCTGCCCGCCGGACTGCTTCTGGATCCGGTCGTCGCCGACCGCGGCGGCCGCATTCAGCGCCTCGTCGAGGTCACCCGTCTCGAGCAGATCCGCCTGCCGGACCGCCGAGTGAGCCCAGATCCCGGCGAGGCAGTCGGCCTGCAGCTCGAGCCGGACCGAGAGGTCGTTCGCGCTCCCCGGATCCTCCTGCTGCGCGAGGTTGACGTCCTCCATCACGCCGAGCTGGTTCTGAACGTGGTGGCCGATCTCGTGGGCGACGATGTACGCCTGGGCGAAGTCGCCCTGCGCTCCGAGCCGCTGCTGCAGCTCGTTCATGAACGCGATGTCGAGGTAGACCTTGCGGTCGTTCGGGCAGTAGAAGGGGCCGACCGTCGAGGGCGCGTTGCCGCAAGCCGTGCTCACCCCTCCGTTGTCGTAGAGGACGATGATCGGCTGCTCGTAGGTCTTGCCGCTCTGGGCGAAGATCTTCTTCCAGGTCGCGTCGACGTCGCCGGCGACGAAGTCGACGAACTTGGCGGGATCGTCCGCCGGCGCCTTCTTCAGCTCGGCCTCCGTCGGCTCGGGCGCCTGGGGCAGGGCGCCGGTGCCGGGATCGACGCCGAGGCCGCCGCCACCGCCGGGCAGCCCGCCGACGAGCAGGTAGATGACGAGCAGGATGATCAGGCCGATCCCGCCGCCGCCGGCCTTCCCCATCGGCAGGGGGAAGCCGCCGCCGCTGAGGCCGCCCGCTCCACGCCGGTCCTCGATCAGTCCACCGCCACCGCGCCCTCGCCATTTCATGCGCCACCTGATTCCCCATCGGCCCGGATCCAACCCCCGACTACACTTGATCCCATGGCGCAGGCTCCTGCACTGCCCCGCGGCTTCGAGCTTCCGCTCGAGCCGAGACTCCCGCGGATCGGCTCCGTCGACGCCGTCGCGCTCGAGGAGCGCGCCGCGACGCTGGCCAAGCGCTCGATCAAGCAGGACTCGAAGCTGCAGGCCTACGACCTCGCCGTCCGGATGATGGACCTGACGACGCTCGAGGGCGCCGACACGCCCGGCAAGGTCGCTGCGCTCTGCTCGAAGGCGATGCGGCCCGACCCGGTCGACCCGTCGATCCCGTCGGTCGCGGCGGTCTGCGTCTATCCGAATCTCGTCGCGACCGCGAAGGCGCGGCTCGAGGGATCCGGCGTGAAGGTGGCTTCGGTCGCGACCGCGTTCCCGTCCGGCCAGTCGTCGCTCGCGATCAAGCTCGCGGATGTGCGTGAGGCGGTTGCGCTCGGCGCCGACGAGGTCGACATGGTGATCGACCGCGGCGCGTTCCTCTCCGGGCGCTACGCCAAGGTCTACGACGAGATCGTCCAGGTGAAGGAGGCCTGCGGCGCCGCGCACCTGAAGGTGATCCTCGAGACCGGCGAGCTCGGCACGTACGACAACGTCCGCCGCGCGTCGCTGCTCGCGATGGCCGCCGGCGCCGACTTCATCAAGACGTCGACCGGCAAGGTCAACCCGGCCGCGACGCTGCCCGTGACGCTGTGCATGCTCGAGGCGATCCGCGACGTCTACGACGAGACCGGCCGCATCGTCGGGATGAAGCCCGCGGGCGGGATCCGCACCGCGAAGCAGTCGATCCAGTACCTCGTCGTCCTGCACGAGACGCTCGGCCTCCAGTGGATGACGCCCGACCTCTTCCGCTTCGGCGCCTCGTCGCTCCTGAACGACGTGCTGATGCAGATCCGCAAGCAGAAGACCGGCCGCTACCAGTCCCCCGACTACTTCACGATCGACTGATGAGCGAGCTCGCCAAGAAGCACGCGCCGGCTCCCGCCCTGACCGAGTGGGAGTACGCGCCCGCGCCCGAGGCGCGCGACATCGTCAAGCTCGAGAAGCGCTACGGCCTCTTCGTCGGCGGCAAGTTCGTCAAGCCGCGCTCGGGCGAGTGGTTCCCGTCCGTCTCGCCCTCGACCGAGGAGAAGCTGGCCGAGGTCGCGCAGGCGAACGAGAAGGACGTCGACCTCGCCGTCAAGGCCGCGCGCGCCGCCTACACGGACGGCTGGTCGAAGCTCGCGGCATCCGAGCGCGCGAAGTACCTGTTCCGGATCGCGCGCCTGCTGCAGGAGCGCTCGCGCGAGCTCGCCGTGCTCGAGAGCCTCGACGGCGGCAAGCCGATCCGCGAGAGCCGCGACGTCGACCTCCCGCTCGCCGCCGCGCACTTCTTCTACTACGCCGGCTGGGCCGACAAGCTCGAGTACGCCTTCCCGGCGCGGAAGCCGAAGCCGATCGGCGTCGCCGGGCAGATCATCCCGTGGAACTTCCCGCTGCTGATGCTGGCCTGGAAGATCGCGCCTGCGCTCGCGGCCGGGAACACGGTCGTGCTGAAGCCGGCCGAGACGACGCCGCTGACCGCGCTCTTCTTCGCCGACATCTGCCGCCAGGCGGAGCTGCCGCCGGGCGTCGTCAACATCGTCACCGGCGACGGCCGCGCCGGCGCCGCCCTCGTCAAGCATCCCGGCGTCGACAAGATCGCCTTCACGGGCTCGACCGAGGTCGGCAAGGCGATCCAGCGCGAGCTCGCCGGCACCGGCACGAAGCTGACGCTGGAGCTCGGCGGCAAGGCCGCGAACATCATCTTCGACGACGCCGCGCTCGACCAGGCGGTCGAGGGGATCGTCAACGGGATCTACTTCAACCAGGGCCACGTCTGCTGCGCCGGCTCGCGGCTGCTCGTGCAGGAGTCGATCTACGAGTCGACCGTCTCGAAGCTGAAGCGCCGGCTCGAGACGCTCCGGCTCGGCGACCCGCTCGACAAGAACACCGACATCGGCGCGATCAACTCGAAGATGCAGCTGGACAGGATCACCGAGCTCGTCGAGTCGGGCAAGGCCGAGGGCGCCGAGATCTACCAGCCGCCGTGCCGGCTGCCGGAGAAGGGCTACTGGTTCGCGCCGACCGTCTTCACGAACGTCGCCCAGAGCTACCGGATCGCCCAGGAGGAGATCTTCGGGCCGGTGCTCAGCGTGCTCACCTTCCGCACGCCGGAGGAGGCCGTCGAGAAGGCGAACAACACGCCCTACGGCCTCTCGGCGGGCGTCTGGACGGAGAAGGGCTCCCGGATCCTCTGGATGGCGGACAAGCTGAAGGCCGGCGTCGTCTGGGCGAACACGTTCAACCGCTTCGACCCGGCGTCGCCGTTCGGCGGCTACAAGGAGTCCGGCTTCGGCCGCGAGGGCGGCCGCCACGGGCTCGAGCCGTATCTGAGCTTCGAGGACGCGGCGTGAGACGGTTCCGGCTGCCCCTGCTGCTGGTCGTGGGCGCGATCGCGCTGCTGCTCGGCGACCATCGTTTCGGGAGCGTGCGATGAGCCGCCTCCCGGTCAAGAAGACGTACAAGCTCTTCATCGGCGGCGCGTTCCCGCGCTCCGAGTCGGGGCGCACGTACGAGGCCGAGGGCCAGAACGTCGCGCGCGCCTCGCGCAAGGACGCCCGCGACGCCGTCGTCGCCGCGCGGAAGGCCGTCTCGGGCTGGGCCGGCGCGACCGCCTACAACCGCGGTCAGGTGCTGTACCGGCTCGCCGAGATGATGGAGACGCGCGCGGCCGACCTCGCCGCCGTCTGCTCCGGGAAGAAGGAGGTCGAGGCCGCGATCGACCGTGTCGTCTGGTACGCCGGCTGGGCCGACAAGCTGGCGCAGGTGATCGGCTCCTCCAATCCCGTCTCCGGCCCGTACTTCAACTTCTCGATCCCGGAGCCGACCGGCGTCGTCGCCGTGCTGGCGCCGGAGGAGCCTGCGCTCGCCGGCCTCGTCTCGCGGATCGCACCGGTGATCGTCGGCGGCAACGCGGCCGTCGTCGTCGCGTCGGAGTCGCATCCGCTCGCCGCGCTCGAGCTGGCCGAGGCGATCGCGACGTCCGACCTCCCGGGCGGCGTCGTCAACATCCTCACCGGGCTGCAGGCCGAGCTGGCGCCGATCCTCGCCGGGCACATGGACGTGAACGCGATCGATCTCACCGGCGCGAACGGCGCCGCCCCCGAGCTCGAGCGTCTCGCCGCCGACAACGTCAAGCGCGTCGTCCACGGCTCCGCCGACGAGCAGAGCCCGTGGACGATCTCGAAGTTCCTCGAGCTCAAGACCGTCTGGCATCCGATCGGGCAGTAGCCCGACCGCCTCAGACCTCGCCGGCGAACGCATCCTCCAGGTACGCCTCCCGCGCGTCGGCGTCCCGCTCGGAGCGGAGGAACCGGCTCCACGCCTGCTGCTCGTGCCAGACGGCGCCCAGCTCCCAGACGCAGAAGGTCGGGCGGTGCGTCCCCTCGAGCCGCCACGGCCGGAAGCCCGCGGCGTCGTCGCTCCTGGCCCAGACCGTCTCCCAGAGCTCGTTGTCGTTCCGCCACGTCGAGACGAGGAGGAAGTAGAAGCCCTCGCCGCAGCGGTGCAGGATCACGAAGCCGAGGTCGTCGTCCAGGTCGATCGCGCCGGAGTCGATCGCGCCGCGCAGCGTCGCGCGGGCCAGCGCGCGGATCGGGCCGGGAACGGGCTCGTCGGCGGGTGCGATGTCGTACCACTTGAGCACGCTCGCGCCGAGCGTGATCGGCGCGGCCGGCGCGATCTCCTTCGTCAGATGCCGGTAGGCGGCTTCGACGGCGCTCATGCTGCTGCTCCGACGCGCGTGAAGTCGTTGACCCAGTTGGTCTCCCAGGTCTCGCCGCCGTCGTCCGAGAACGCCTGCTCCCAGCGCGGGCTCGGTGTGGTCACCCGCGACCAGGTGAAGCGGACGCGGATCGGCTTGCCCCTGAAGATGTCGTCGCCCTCGAAGACGCCGGTGTCGCCCGTGAACGATCCGACCACGGGCGGGTCGAGCAGCCCCGGCCGGCGGCTGTCGGCCCAGTAGATCGACCACTCGCGCGTGATCGGGTCGAAGAAGCGGAACGACATCCCGACGAAGCCGCCGTCGTGATCGGTGCGGTAGGTGTCCTCGTTGCCGAGGCCGCCGAGGATCGGCCACGCCTTGCTCTCGGCCTCGAACTCCTCCCACTCGTCGGAGCCCGCGAGCCGCTTGCGCAGCCGCCGGTTCTGCACCTTCCAGTCCCCCATCCAGAAGTCGAAGTCGCTGACGTCGCTCATCGCCTGTCTCCTCACTCGGGTACCTCGCCAGCCTAGAAGGAAAATAGGGCGGTTCTTGCCCTCTATCCGTGCTTCACTGTCGCCATGGCCTCGCCGACCTCGCGCCTGCTCGAGCTGCTCGAGCTGCTGCAGACGCGGCCGCTCACCACGGGCCGCGAGATCGCCGACCAGCTCGGGATCGACGCCCGGACGGCGCGGCGCTACGTCGGCGTGCTCCAGGAGCTCGGGATCCCGGTCGAAGGGCAGCGCGGCGTGGGCGGCGGCTACCGGATCCGGCCGGGCTACCGGCTGCCGCCGCTGATGCTCGGCGACGAGGAGGCGGTCGTCGTCGTGCTCGGCCTGCTCGCGACCCGCGGCTCCGGGTCGGACGGCTCCGCGGACGCGGTCGACGGCGCGCTGGCGAAGATCAACCGCGTCCTGCCTGCGACGCTGCGCCGGCAGGTCGAGGCGCTCGAGGAGACGCTCGCCTTCACGACGACGAGGCGGAGCGCTCCCGCCGACGCAGCCGCGGTGCTCCTGCTCGCCGACGCGATCCGCCGGCGCCGGCGTGTGCACATGGCCTACCGCACGTTCGACGGCGACGAGTCCGAGCGCGAGGTCAGCCCGTACGGCCTCGTCGTCCACAGGGGACGCTGGTACCTCGCCGCGCACGACCACCTGCGCGACGACTTCCGCACCTTCCGGGTCGACCGGATGTGGCGTACGCAACTGGAGGACACCGCCGCGCTCGCGCCGCCGGAGGGCTTCGACGCGGTCGAGCACGTGACCCGCTCGCTCGCAAACGTGCCGTGGAAGTGGGAGGTCGAGGTCCTGCTCGACCTGCCGGCCGATGCGGCGGCGCGGCGCATCCCGCCGACGCTCGCCGAGCTCGTCGACGATCCGGACGGCACGCTGCTGCGGATGCGCGTCGACTCGCTCGACTGGATGGCGAGCGTCCTGGCCGAGCTCGGCTGCGACTTCACGATCCGGCGGCCCGACGAGCTGCGGGCGAGCGTCCGTGAGCTGGCGGCGCGGCTGGCGGCGAACGCCGGCTAGCCGCGGACGGCGTAGATCGCCTGCTGCAACCGCCCGTTGCGCGGGGGCGAGGCGAGCGCGAGCACGACGAGCGGGCGCCCGCGCACCCAGCTGACGCCGATGTAGTCCGCCAGCATCCGCCCGAGCGTCGTCTGCGGCATCCACTCGAGCGGCATCCGCCTCGCGTTGAGGCGCTGCGGTGCGCTCCAGCGCGTTCCGTTCGACGACGTGATCAGCTCGGCGTCGATGCCGTTGCGCTGGAGCACGTAGTACGCGATTGCCAGCCGGCCCGTTCCCGGCTCGACGCCGATCGTCGGCAGGACGATGTTCCGGCCCGAGGTGACGCGCACGGGCGCGCTCCACGCCTTCCCGTCGGCCGAGCGCGAGATGACGACGTCGTTCGCCGTGCAGCCCGTCCGGAAGCGGCAGTCCTGCCACGCCGTCAGCACGGAGCCGCTCCGCTCGAGCTCGGCCGCGATCAACGGCGGCGCGCGGAACGGGCGGGCGTTGCGCGTCGACAGCTCGGAGATGACGACGGGCGCGTCGAGCGTGACCCCGCCGTCGCTCGACGTCACCGAGACCATCCCGGTGCGGCCCGACCAGAACGTCAGCACGAGCTTGCCGTCGCGCTGGACGACGGGGATGACGCCCGTGACCGAAAGCTGCTGGGTCACCGCTGCAGACCACGTGCGGCCGCCGTCGTCGGAGCGCTGCACGGCGAGCTGGTCGGTGCGGTCGCCGATCAGCGTGTAGGCGAGGTAGCAGCGCCCCCGGAACGGGCTCGCCGGACCGTTGTCGCACGCGAGCCAGTTCTTGTCGTAGGCGAGCTCGTCCGTCGATGCGACCGCCGCATCCGTCGGGCCGCTCCACGTCAGCCCGTTGGTCGAGCGGTGGATCGTCAGCCGGTTCACGCCCGGTGCCAGCGCCAGCGTGTTCGCGAGCCAGACGCCGTGGGCCGCGTCGTAGGCAAGCACGGGATCGCTGGCACGGGCGGACGGCCCCGCCGGCATCGAGACCGCGGTCAGGGCGGGCAGGATCCCCTGGCGCCAGGTGCGGCCGCCGTCCCTCGACGTCGAGAAGCCGATGCCCGCGGCCCCGCCTTCCCGGCGCCGTCCGACCTGGAAGAGGGCAACCGTCGTCGCACCGACGGTCGACGAGTCGGGCTCGACCTCGGACTCGTGCTGGCTCTCCGCGTTCGTGAACTGGTCGCGGTGGATCCGGCGGCCGACGATCTCGCAGTCGGTCGCCACGCGGTCGCCAAGATCGGCGGTGACGATGTCACGGCCGGGGCCGCAGGAGACGTCGTCCGGCCCGGCGTCGTACTCGACCGCGATCCTGTCGTTCCCGCCGCGTGCGTCGACCCGCTCAGGCCCGTCCCTGCCGAGCAGCACGTCGGCGCGGGGTGTCCCGACGAGGGCGGGGCGCACAGCCGCGGTCGCGACCGCCGGAAGCGTCACGAGCAAGAGGACGATCGCGACGCGACCCCGCACGATGCGCACGGTAGCGGCTCGGGTACGCTCCGGCGAGTGACCGGCCCGCGACGTCTCAGTCAGGCCATTTCCGAGGGTGACGGAATCTCGCTCATCGTCGCCGTGCGCGACGCCGAGGCCGCACAGCGCGCCGAAGCCGGCGGGGCGGAGGCCCTCCTCGCCGAGGACCCGCTCGACGCGATCCGCGCCTCGACGGCGCTGCCGATCGTGACGTGCGCGGGCTCGGCCGGCGACGCGCGGATCGTCTCCCCGGGCGACGAGGACGTCGAGCTGGGCGAGGGCGTCGAGCTCGTCGTCCAGGTCGAGAAGGAGGAGGAGCTGGACGAGGCGCTCGAGCGCTTCGACCCGGAGCTGTTCGTGCTCGCGGCGCCGGACGGCGACGGCGACCGGCTCGAGCACGTGCTCGACCTGCTCTCCGACCTCCCCGCGGGCAAGCTCGCGATCGCCGACCTGCGCGACGCGACCCAGCCGCAGATCGACGAGCTCGAACGAGCCGGCGTCGACGCGGTGCTCGTGCGCGAGCTCCCCTGATGCCGTCCCGCAGCCGTCGCAGCTCGACCGCGATCGCGGTCGCCGTCTTCCTCGCCGGCGCCGCGCTGCTCGGGCTCGAGATCGCGGCCAGCCGCGTCCTGGCGCCGTACTTCGGCAACTCGCTCTACGTCTGGGGCGCCCTGATCGGCGTCGTCCTCGCGGGCCTTTCGACCGGCTACTGGATCGGCGGCGTCATCGCCGACCGCTATCCGACCCCACGGCTCCTCGTCGCGATGCTCGCGGCCGCGTCGCTGCTCGTGCTGGCGATCCCCTTCGTCGACGACTGGGTGCTCGACAAGCTCGTCGCCTGGGATCCCGGGCCGCGGCTGAACCCGCTGCTCGCGACGATCTTCCTCTTCGGCGCCCAGAGCGTGATCCTCGGCACCGTCTCGCCGATCGCCGTGCGGCTGAAGGCGCACTCGCTCGACGAGCTCGGACGGACCGCAGGGCGGCTCTTCGCGATCTCCACCGCCGGCTCGATCGCCGGCACGTTCGCGACGGCGTTCTGGCTGATCCCCGAGCTCGGCACCGACCAGGTGCTCGCGTCGGCCGCTGTGGCGCTGATGCTCGCGGCCGCCGCCGTCGCTTTCGTCGAGCGGCTGCTGCTCGCCGGTGCGGTCGCGCTTGCGCTGGCGGTCGCGTGCCTCGGCGCGGTCGTCTCGCTGGCGCCGGACCAGGGCGGCACCGTCTCCGCGTCGCAGCTCCGGAACTGGTCGCCGGTCTACCGGCAGCAGCGCGACGAGCAGCGGGCCGGCTCTCTCGAGGACCAGCAGTCCGGCTACACGATCCTGCACACGAAGGACTCGCAGTACCACCGGATCGCGGTGGTCGAGGACGACGAGAGCCGCTACCTCCGCTTCGACAGCTCGTTCCAGAGCGGGATGTACAAGGACGACCCGTACCGGACGCGCTTCGAGTACTCCGACTACCTGCAGCTGCCGCTCGCCTACCGGCCGGCCACCCGCCGGATCCTCTACATCGGCCTCGGCGGCGGCTCGGCGCCGAAGCGGACCTGGCGCGACTTCCCGGCGACCCGGATCGACGTCGTCGAGCTCGACCCCGAGGTCGTCGACGTCGCCTACGAGTACTTCGACGTCCCGCGCGACCCGCGCCTGCGCGTCGAGGTCGAGGACGGCCGCCGCTTCCTCGCAACGCACGACGGCCCCTGGGACGCGATCGTGATCGACGCCTTCTACTCCGACTCGATTCCGTTCCACCTGGCCACGCGCGAGTTCCTCGAGCTGGCGCGCTCGCGGCTCGCGCCCGGCGGCACCGTCTCGACCAACATCATCGGCGCCGTCCGCGGCCCCGAGTCCCGTCTCTTCCGCTCGATGCTCCGCACGTATCGCGCCGTCTTCCCGACCGTCGCGATTCATCCCGTCCGAGGCGAGGGGGAGACCGGCCTCGAGGGCATCCGGAACATCATCCTCGTCGCCGGCGAGGGGGCGGCCCCGTCGAAGGAGTTCCTCCAGGAGCGCTGGGCCGAGCTGCGGAAGCAGTCACCGGGCGCGCCCGACCTCACCGTCGCGATCCGGGGCCGCGTCGACGCCGCCGTCGCGACCGAGGACGTGCCGGTCCTGACGGACGACTACGCGCCGACCGACGCGCTCCTGCTGCTCTTCGGCTAGCCGGCGAGCGCCTCGGCGACCGCGTACCACCCGGGCGTGACCGTCTTCAGCTCCTTCGTCGCCTCCTCGAGCGAGATGTCGACGATCTCGTCCCCGTGCAGCGCCGCCATCCGGCCGAAGCTGCCCGTCTCGACGAGCTCGGCCGCCTTGAGCCCGTAGCGGGTCGCGAGCACCCGGTCGCGCGGCGTCGGCGTGCCGCCGCGCTGAACGTGCCCGAGCACGGTGACCCGGGTCTCGTAGCCGGTCCGCTCCTCGATCTCCCGCGCCAGCGCGTCGCCGACGCCGCCGAGGACGACGTGGCCGAACTGGTCGGTCGCGCGCGCCTCCCCGGCGACCAGCTGGCGCTCGCCGGACGAGTAGGTGAGCTCGTACCCCTCGCTGACCACGACGATCGAGAAGGACTTGCCGCCGGCGTGCCGCTTCTGGAGCAGCGCGCACGCGTCCTCGACCGTGATCGGGTGCTCCGGGATCAGGATCACGTCGGCGCCGCCCGCGATCCCGGAGTGGAGCGCGATCCAGCCGGTGTGGCGGCCCATCACCTCGACGACCATGACGCGGTTGTGCGACTCGGCGGTCGTGTGCAGCCGGTCGATCGCCTCGGTCGCGATGAAGACGGCCGTGTCGAAGCCGAAGGTGTAGTCGGTGCCGTTGAGGTCGTTGTCGATCGTCTTCGGGACTCCGACGACCGGGAAGCCGTGCTCGGCATAGAGCCGGGCCGCGACCCCGAGCGTGTCCTCGCCGCCGATCGCGACGAGCGCGGTCAGGCCCTCGCGCTCGAACGTCGCGAGCACCTTCTCGACTCCGCCGTCGACCTTGTACGGGTTCGTGCGCGACGTGCCGAGGATCGTGCCCCCGCGCGGAAGGATCCCGGAGACGTCGCGGCGCTCCAGCGGCCCGACGATCCCCTCGACGAGACCGCGCCAGCCTTCCCGCACCGCGGCGACCTCCCAGCCGAGGTCGAGCGCACGCCGGGTCACGGCGCGGATGACGGCGTTCAGTCCTGGGCAGTCGCCGCCGCCCGTGAGGATCCCGACTCGCGGCACGCTCGGAGTCTAGACCCGGTTAGCGTCTGCCCCGCTGCGGTACAGCACCGGCATGCGGACGCGCCGGATCGCCGGACGATACGAGCTGCTCGAACAGCTCGGCAGCTCGACCTGGCGGGCCGCCGACACCGAGCTCCAGCGTGACGTCCTCGTGCAGGTGCCCGCGCGCGACGTGGCCGTTGCCAGACTCACTCACCCGGGCATCGTGCATCTGTTCGACCAGGGCGTCGAGGACGGCGAGCCGTATGCCGTCTTCGAGTACCTGCCGGGAGGCTCGCTCGAGCAGCGCCTCGCGGCAGGGTCGTTGACCGAAGCTCAGGTAGAGCAGGTCGCGGCCGACGTCTCGTCCGCAGTCGCATACGCGCACGCGGAGGGCGTGACGCACGGGTCGCTCGGCCCGGCCGCGGTCCTGCTCGACGGCGAAGGCCGGGCCAAGCTGGTCGGGTTCACCGGCGGTGCCACGCCTGAAGACGACGAGCGCGCGCTCGCCGCGCTCCTGCAGACCCTCGGCGCCGCGGCGACCACGGCGGGCGACGACGTCACCGTCGTCCTGCCGCCGCCTGACGCCTGTTCCTGCGACGGCGCCGCCTGCGGCCGCAAGCCGCGCCGCCCGCTCGTGCTGATCGCGCTGGCGGCGCTCGTGCTGCTGGCGGCCGGCGTCGGAGCCGCGCTCGTCGCCGGCTCGGGGGACTCGAAGCAGGAGAGCGGGACGGGCTCGGTCTCGCTGCCGACGTCGGGCGGCTCGACGACGGCCCCGGTCGTCGCACCGCCCGCGACGACCTCGGAAGGGACGACGACGGAGACGCCGACCACCGCGCCGGTGACGACGGAGCCCGCGGCGACGACCGAGCCCCCGGCGACGACGGCGCAGCCGCCCACGACCACGCCGCCCGCCACGACCACGTCCCCTCCGGCGACGACCGAGCCGCCGGCCACGACGGAGCCACCGCCGGCCACGACCGAGCCGCCGCCGACCACGGAGCCGCCGCCTGCGACGACGGCGGCCGTGACCGACACGGTCGGCTGACGTCCGAGTGCCGAAGGTGGGAATCGAACCCACACTCCCCTAGGGGAACCGGATTTTGAGTCCGGCGCGTCTGCCAGTTCCGCCACTTCGGCCCGCCCGAGCCTGTTAAGCCAGTGTAGTCCGGCCGCACAAAGTTGAAATCCGGCGCGGCTAGCCGGGATACTGCGCCATTCGTCCGGAACAAGGGCTGCGCATTCGCGCGCAGAACCTCGCCGGGCTTGGTCCATTAGTGACGGAGGAGGAGACAGCTGGTGATTTCCAGGAAGCATGGTTGGTGGAGCGCTTTCGCTCTGCTCGTCGCAGCCCTCGCACTGCTCGCGGCAGGCTGCGGCGGCGACGACGAGGGCAGCAGCGGGACCGGTTCGAACACCGAGGCGTCCGGCGGGGGAGCAGGCGTCGAGGCGCTGCCCTCGAGCTCGTGCACCGCGGTCGAGTACAAGGGCGAGGGGGACCCGGACGTCCTGCTGGCGTCCGACTTCCCGCTGCAGGGCTCGTCGCGCACGCAGACGATCCAGATCGTGGAGGCGATTCGCTACCTCCTCGAGAAGTCGAACTACAAGGCGGGCGATCACAACGTCGCCTACCAGTCGTGTGACGACGCGACGGCGCAGGCCGGCAAGTGGGACTCGGGCAAGTGCTCGACGAACGCTCAGGCCTACGCCGCGAACGAGAAGGTCGTCGCCGTGATCGGCACCTTCAACTCGGGGTGCGCTGCGATCGAGATCCCGGTCCTGAACCAGGCTCCGGGCGGCGGCGTGGCGATGATCTCGCCGGCCAACACGTACGTCTGCCTGACCGAGGGCGGTCCCGGTTGTGACGCGACCGAGCCCGACAAGTACTACCCGTCGGGCAGCCGCAACTACGCCCGCGTCGTCGCGAACGACGCGTACCAGGGCGCTGCGGTGGCCGAGTTCGCCAAGGCGCAGGGCGTCAAGAGCGTCTACATCCTCAACGACAAGGAGGCCTACGGCCTCGGCGTCGCGACGAACTTCCGCAACGCGGCGGAGAACGTCGGGATCAAGGTCGCCGGCTTCGCGGCGTGGGATCCGAAGGCGTCGAGCTACGAGGCGATCTTCAACAAGATCAAGGGGACCGGGGCGGACGCAGTCTTCCTCGGCGGCCTGATCGACGAGAACGGCGCCCAGGTGATCAAGGACAAGGTCGCCGTGCTCGGCCCGAACGACGGCGCGGTCAAGCTGTTCGTGCCGGACGGGTTCACGACGCAGCAGACGATCGACGAGGCACCCGAGGCCGCTCCGGGCATGTTCCTGAGCGTCGCCGGCGTGCCGATCGACAAGTTCGAGGGCAAGGGCGCCGAGTTCGCCGAGGCGTTCAAGCCGCGGCTCGGCGGCAAGAACGATCGACCCGTACGCGATCTACGGTGCGCAGGCCGCAGAGCTCATGCTCAACGCGATCGGCGAGTCGGACGGCTCGCGGGCCGACGTGATCGCGAAGATGTTCGCGCAGAAGATCAACGACGGCTACCTCGGCACGTTCTCGATCAACGAGAACGGCGATCCGGGCGGCGCCGAGGGCGCGGTCGTGGGCTTCACGATCTACAAGGCCACGGACAAGCTCGAGACCGTGACGACGATCTCTCCGAAGCCGGAGGTCGTCGAGGCGGCGAGAGGCTAGACGAAGCTCGTACCACCAACCCGGGGAAGGGCTATGCCCTTCCCCGGGTTTCGTTTAGGTTCTCACCCCAATGGCGGCGGTAACAACGGCACTCGACCGGCTGCGGAAGGCGGGCGTCGTCTCGCTCATCGGCATCGGGCTGCTGGCGCTCGTCGGCCTCTGGCTGATCGTCAACTTCTTCAAGGACCCGGCCGAGTTCATCAACATCGGCCTGATCGGGCTGACGAACGGCACGATCTACGGGCTCGTCGCGCTCGGCTACACGCTGATCTACGGGATCCTGCAGCTGATCAACTTCGCGCACGGCGACGTCTTCGCGCTCTCGGGGCTCGTCGCGTGGTCGCTGATCGTCAACGTGCTCGGCCTCGACAAGGGGACATCGGTCGCGGGGGTGATCGGCGGGATGATCCTGACGCTCGTCGTGATCATGGTCCTGTTCGCGATCGTGAACGCGGGAATCGAGTTCGTCGCCTACCGGCGGCTGCGCCGAGCGCCGCGCCTCGCGGCGCTGATCACTGCGGTCGGCATGTCCTTCATCGTCCAGAACGTCTCGCTCGCGTTCTACGGCGTCAACTTCCACTCGGTGCCGTCGTTCATCCCGCGCACGGAGGCGATCGGGATCGGCGACGTCACCTACTCGTGGAACAAGCTCTCCGCGCTCCTGATCACGATCCCCGTCCTGATCCTGCTCAGCTGGTTCGTCCGCTCGACGAAGCAGGGGAAGGCGATGCGCGCCGTCGCGCAGGACACCGAGGCGTCGGCGATGATGGGGATCAACGTGAACCGGACGATCTCCGTCGCGTTCGCGCTCGCCGGCGCCCTCGCAGGTGCCGCCGGGATCGTCTACCTGCTCCAGTTCAACATGCGCTACGACACGGGCTTCGAGCTCGGGCTGATCGCGTTCACCGCCGCCGTGCTCGGCGGGATCGGCAACCTCGCCGGGGCCGTCCTCGGCGCGCTGATCATCGGCTTCATCCAGGCCTTCAACGAGGGCCTCACCTGGTTCACGCCGGGCTCCGACTGGACCCGGACGATCGTCTTCGGGATCCTGATCCTGATCCTCGTCTTCCGGCCCGAGGGCATCCTCGGCGAGCAGACGCCGGAGGGAGCGTGACCACCGTCCAGGACCGGTTGCGGAGCTATGGTCCCGGCACGTTCGTGGCGGTCGGGCTGATCGTCCTCGGCTTCTTCTACCCGAAGTACGTCGACTCGCTCGGCGACCTGCCGCTGATCGGGGACTTCGTCCCCGGCGTCGGGAGCATGGTGATCATGATCGCCTTCACGATGATGGCCGTCGGCCTGAACATCGTCGTCGGCTACGCGGGCCTGCTCGACCTCGGCTACGTCGCCTTCTATGCCGTCGGCGCCTATACGGCGGCGTGGTTCGCGTCGCAGCAGTTCGATCAGTGGACGTTCCACTTCGGCTCGGTCGGGATCGCGTCGACGGTGCCGGGCATCCACCTCTCGATCTGGCTCGTGCTGATCATCGCCGGGACGCTGACGGCGGCGTCGGGCATCCTGATCGGCCTCCCGACGCTGCGCCTGCGCGGCGACTACCTCGCGATCGTGACGCTCGGCTTCGGCGAGATCATCCCGCAGGTCGTCCGCAACGGCGACAACGTCTTCGGCTTCGACCTCACGCACGGCACGTTCGGGATCAGCCCGATCGACTCGCCCGGCTTCGGCAACATCGGCGAGAAGCTCGGCCTGCCGCTCAGCTACCAGCAGTCGTTCGACCGCGCGCAGTGGTTCTACTGGACCGCGCTCGCGCTGCTGCTCTTCACCGTCTTCTGCTCGGTGCGGCTGCGCGACTCGCGGCTCGGCCGCGCGTGGATCGCGATCCGGGAGGACGAGACGGCCGCGGCTGCGATGGGCGTGCCGCTGATGCGGACGAAAACGTGGTCGTACGCGATCGGCGCCTTCTTCGGCGGCGTCGCCGGCGCCTTCTACGCGAGCTTCAAGAGCGGCGCCTTCCCGGCGGACTTCTACTTCAACATCTCCGTGTTCCTGCTCTGCATGGTCATCCTCGGTGGGATGGGGTCGATCTGGGGCGTGATCCTCGGCGGCATGATCCTCGGCTATCTCAACGTTGCCGGCCTTGCGACCTTCGGCTCCAAGCTCCAGGAAGGCGGGGTCGACTTCGACCCGACGAAGTACCAGTTCGGGTTCTACGGGGTGATCATCGTGGTGATGATGCTCTTCCGGCCCGAGGGCCTGATCCCCGAGCGGCGACACAAGCGCGAGCTCGAGCTCGGCGTCCACGACACGCCGTTCTACGACGTCACGCACGAGGGCACGCTCACCGACCGGGATCCCGAGAATGACTGATCTCCTCGTCGCCGAGCAGGTTCGGAAGGAGTTCGGCGGCCTCGTCGCGACGAACGACATCGACTTCACGATCCCGCAGGGCTCGATCGTCTCCCTGATCGGCCCGAACGGGGCCGGCAAGACGACCTTCTTCAACATGCTCACCGGGGTCTACAAGCCGACCGGAGGACGGATCGTCTTCGACGGCGTCGACGTCAGCGACAAGCCGCCGCACGCGATCACCGAGCTCGGCGTCGGCCGCACCTTCCAGAACATCCGGCTCTTCCAGCACATGACGGCGCTCGAGAACGTCCTCGTCGGGATGCACTGCCGCATGCGCGGCGGCATCTTCGGCTCGATCCTGCGCACGCCGCGTGTGCGGCGCGAGGAGCGGGACGCCACGAAGCGTGGCCGGGAGCTGCTCACGTACTCGGGGCTGCCCGGCCGGCACAACGAGATGGCGCGGAACCTGCCCTACGGCGACCAGCGCCGGCTCGAGGTCGCCCGCGCGCTCGCGACGACACCGAAGCTGCTGCTGCTGGACGAGCCGACCGCGGGGATGAACCCGCAGGAGACGGCGGCGTTCACGACCTTCGTGCGCGCGCTCCGCGACGATCGCGACCTGACCGTGCTGATGATCGAGCACGATATGAAGGTCGTGATGGGCATCTCCGACCGCGTCACCGTCCTCGACTACGGCCAGAAGATCGCCGAGGGGACGCCGCAGGAGGTCCAGAAGGACGAACGGGTGATCGAGGCCTACCTCGGCAAGGGAGCGACGTCGCATGGCTGAACCGAACGGCGCCGGCGTCGTCCTCGAGCTCGACGACGTCCACACCTACTACGGCTCGATCCACGCGCTCAAGGGCATCTCGCTGAAGGTGCACGACGGCGAGGTGGTGACGCTGATCGGCGCCAACGGGGCCGGAAAGTCGACGACGCTCCGCTCGATCAACGGTGTCAACCACCCGCGCGAGGGTCGGATCACCTTCCAGGGCAAGGACATCACGAACGCGCCGCCGCACGAGATCGTGAAGATGGGGATCGCCCAATCGCCGGAGGGCCGGCGGCTCTTCCCGCGCATGACCGTGCTCGAGAACCTCGAGATGGGCGCGTTCCAGCGCACCGACAAGCAGAACTTCCAGGAGGACATCGACCGCGTCTTCGGCCTCTTCCCGCGGCTCGCGGAGCGGAGGCAGCAGAAGGCGGGAACGATGTCCGGCGGCGAGCAGCAGATGGTGGCGATGGGCCGCGCGCTGATGGCGCGCCCGAAGCTCCTGCTCCTCGACGAGCCGTCGATGGGGCTGGCGCCGATCTTCGTCGAGAAGATCTTCGAGATCGTGGCGGAGATCAACTCGCAGGGCACGCCGATCCTGCTCGTCGAGCAGAACGCGCTGATGGCGCTCGACGCCGCGAGCCGCGGCTACGTGATGGAGACGGGCGTGATCGCGCTCGAGGGCCCGGCGAAGGAACTGAGCGCCAACGAGCGCGTTCGCAAGGCCTACCTGGGCATCGACTAGGCCCCGGCGCCGACCTCGAGCGGGAAGTAGGGCGGGCCGAGCAGGTAGCCGATCCGTGCCTCGCCGCCGGCGCGGCCGTGCGCCATCTCGAGCGCGCTCGAGACCCCGTGCGTCGGCACGAAGCCGAGCGTCCGCGCCGCCTGGTGGTCGCGGCAGCCGGCGACGACGACCGCGCCGAGCCGGTCGAGCGCCGGCCGGCAGCTGTCCCAGTCGACGTAGGGGAGGAGCGGATGGCAGGCGCGGCCGGCGCGGTACGCCTCGAGCGCGCTCGCGTCGGCCGCGGCCTCGCGCTCGCCGTCCGCGAGGTCCTCGGCGGTGCGTCCGTCGCGGAGCGCATGGAAGAGCGCTCGGTACGGATCCTGGGTGCCGTGCGCGAAGTGGCGCGAGAGCCGGTGCAGCACGATCGCCGTGCCGTCGTCCTTGACCGGGAAGGCGTCACGCCAGAGCCGGAGCGCGAGCCCGAGCGCGACGGTCGCGACCGTGATCGGGTTCAGCCGCTCGCGCGGCGAGTGCTGGTGCTTCCAGGGCATGCCGATCACGATCGCGTCGAGCGGCTGCTCGAGCGGGGTCGAGCGCCGGGCGATCCCGCGGAGAAGAGCCTCCGCGTGCGCGACGGACGGCGGCCCCGCGAAGGCGGCGACGGCGGTCAGCTCGCGGCCCATGTCCTGGAGCAGCCGGCGCCGGATCCCGGAGGGCAGCAGCGAGAGACGGCGCAGCGGCGAGCGGGCCACCTGCGCGAGCGAGCCGTCCTCGTAGGGGTAGCCGCGAAAGCGGCCCGTGAGCCGCGGCGGGTTGAGCACGAGTGACGTGCCGAACACGGGCACGCGGCCCGACAGTGCCCGCTCGAGCGCGACGCCGAGCTGCCAGCCCCGCGAGGCGGCGGTCTCGAGCAGTGAGTAGGTGGTGGCGGCGCGCAGCGTCTCGGGGCCGCACGCGCCGAGCAGGGCGCCCGGCCCGCCGTGGAGCACGGTTTCTGCGGCCGTGACGGAGAGAACGAGGTCGGTCTCGAGCAGCAGCGGGTTGACGCGCAGCGGCGTCCGCCCGGCATCGCCGACATGGACGAGGTCGGGCGACTCGGCGTCGTGCACCTCGACCCGGCCGTGGAAACGGCGCGCGAACGAGGGGGCGAGCAGAGCTTCCAGCTCGCGGTGCCCTGCTCGCCGGTTGAGCCCGCCCGCGACGAGGATCGTCTGACGCGTACTGGGCACGCCGAGCCGCTCCAGCTCGTCGATCGCCGCGGCGAGCGCGTAGCGGCGCGGGTCGCCGAGCGCGCCCGGCAGCGGGAGCTCGGGCGCCTCGACCACGAGCGTCGCCGTGCCGCCGCGCGAGACCAGCGCCTCGAGCGGCGAGCCGGAGAGCGGGAAGCGGAGCGCGTCGCGGACGGCCGCGGCGACGTCGACGACGCCCTCCGAGGGCCGTCGCGGCCGCAGCACGACGCCGTCGCGGACGTTCACGACCGCGACGCGCGAGCCGGACGGGATCGGGACCCGCGGCATCAGGCGGTCGGCTGGACGTCCCGGCGCAGGCGGAGATGCGTGGGGCGGAAGCCGCGCCTCGGCCAGAAGCGTGAAGCGAGCAGGTTTGTCGAGCGCCAGTCGAGCTCGACGGTCTCGAAGCCGGCGAGATGCGCCTCGTGGAGAGCGTGCTCCGCGAGCGCCGTCCCGAGACCCGCGCTGCGCGCGTCGGGCCGCGTCGCGGCGACGGGGAGGTGCGCGACCCCAGGGCTCTCGCCCGCGTAGAACGCCGCGTAGCCGAGCGCCGTCCCGTCGCGCTCGGCGATCAGGATCACCGCGGTCTCGTCCTCCAGGAACTCGACCCAGTCGTCCCGCAGCTCCTCCCGCTGCGGCGCCGGCAGGCCGGACCAGACGGGCGGGCCGACCTGGTGCTCGCCGATCGCGCCGACGACGTCGAGGAGCAGCTCGATGTCGGCCGGCCGCGCCCGGCGAATCGCCCCGGTCGGCGGCGCGGAAGGCTCCTCGGCGCGCGCCGGCGCCGACGCGTGCACCTGCTCCTGGCCGAAGCCGAGCGCGAAGAACAGCTGCGGCAGCGGCCCGTCGGCGGGTACCTCGACGATGTGGGTCAGGTAGGCGTCCTCGACCCACCGAGCGCCTGCCACGGCGTAGACGTCAGCCAGCAGCTCCGGCGACTCGCCCGGCGCGAGCGAGTGGTCGCCCAGACCGACCCAGGCGTGCCTGCCGCGTGACGGCGCCTCGCCGAGCGCGCCGACGAGGTGCGCGACCCGGCCGCCGTCCCGCAGCGCCTCGGCGCCCTGCTTCTCCCCCTCGGTGACCGGAACGATCTCCACGACCGCGCGACGATACCTAGCGCAGTCTGCGGCGCCGCCCTGCTGCGTAGACTCGATGCGGTGTCTCCGAAGACCCTCACCGGACAGGAGCTGCAGCTCGACGACGGGCCTGCGCGGGACTCCGAGCTCTTCCTCGTCGACGGCAACAACCTCGCCTACCGCGCCTTCTTCGCCCTGCCGGAGGAGCTCGCGACGAGCGACGGCTTCCCCACGAATGCGCTCCTCGGCTTCGCGAACATGCTCTTCAAGCTGCTCTCCGACTACCGGCCGAAGGGGGTCGCGGTCGCGTGGGACTCGAGCCCGACGCAGCGCCACGCGGTCGCCGAGGCGGCGGACATGGTCTACAAGCAGGGACGTCGGCCGATGCCCGACCTGCTGCGCGAGCAGTTTCCGCACTTCCGCCCGATCGTGGAGGCGTTCGGCTACCGCAACCTCGAGTTCGAGGGCTGGGAGGCGGACGACGTGATCGCGACGCTCGCCACCCGCGCGGACGAGGCGGGCGTGAAGACGACCGTCGTCTCGACCGACCGCGACGCCTTCCAGCTCTGCTCCGCGAACATCGTCCTGATGATGACGCCGCGCGGCGTCGCGGACGTGAACGTCTACACGCCCGAGCGGGTCGAGCTCCGCTACGGGATCCGCCCCGACCAGATTCCGGATTTCATCGGGCTCAAGGGCGACACCTCCGACAACATCCCGGGCGTCCCCGGGATCGGCGACAAGACCGCCGGCCAGCTGATCGCCCAGTACGGCTCGCTCGAGGAGGTGATCGCGCACGCGGACGAGCTCTCGCCGGCCCGGAAGAAGAACATCACCGAGTTCGCCGACCAGGCGCGGACGTCGAAGGAGCTGGCGACCATGCGCCGCGACCTCGAGCTCGACTTCGACCCCTCGCAGATCGTGCTCGAGCCGCCCGACCGCTCGCAGCTGCGCGAGATGTTCCGCCGCTACGAGTTCCGCGGGCTCCTGAACCGGATCGACGATCTCGAGGACGCGATCCCGGCCGCCGTGCCGATCGCCGTCGCGGGCACGATCGTCCCGTGGCGCGAGGGCGAGCTGCCGCAGGTGCGCGGCCGCGCCGGGCTTGCCGTCGCCGGCGACCGCTTCGCGCTCGCGCAGGAGGACGGCGTCGTCGTCGGCCCGTGGGACGAGACCTCGCCTGCCCGGCTGCGCGACGGCGACCTCGTCGCCCACGACTTCAAGTCGCTCCCGCGGCTGACGATGCGCCCCGCCGACGACACGCTGCTCGCGGCGTACCTGATCGAGCCGGGGCGCTCCGAGTATGCGATCGACGATCTGCAGCGGGAGTACGGGCTCGAGGTGATCCCCGAGCCGGCAACCGAGGAGGAGACGGCGGCGCTGATCACGCGCGCCGAGGCCGCGCGCCGCCTTGCCGGGCCGATGCGCGAGCGCGTCGTCGAGCGCGGTTCCGAGCGCCTCTACGACGAGATCGAGCTGCCGCTGACCGCCGTGCTCGCGTCGATGGAGGACGCCGGGGTCAAGATCGACACCTACCGGATGGGTGAGATCACGGCCCGGCTCGCCGACCGCGTCGAGGAGCTGGAGGCGAAGGCGTACGACCTGGCGGGCGAGGAGTTCATGCTCGGCTCGACGCAGCAGGTCGCGCGGATCCTCTTCGAGGTGCTCGGCCTGACACCGGGCCGCAAGGGCAAGACCGGCTACTCGACCGACACGCGCGTGCTGCGCTCGATCCGCGGCGAGCACGAGATCGTCGGCGTGATCGAGGAGTGGCGCGAGCTCTCGAAGCTGATCAACACGTATCTCGGCCCGCTCCCGCAGCTGATCTCGGAGCAGGACGGGCGCCTGCACACGACCTTCAACCAGGCCGCGGCCTCGACGGGCCGGCTGTCGACGACGAACCCGAACCTGCAGGCGATCCCGATCCGCACCGAGCTCGGGCGCGAGATCCGCTCCGCGTTCGTGGCCGAGCCCGGCTCCCGGCTGATCTCGGCCGACTACAGCCAGGTCGAGCTGCGGATCCTCGCCCACGTCTCCGGCGAGCCGCGCCTGCGCGAGGCGTTCGCGCGCAACGAGGACATCCATACGGCGACGGCGGCCGAGGTGCTCGGCAAGGATCCGGCCGAGCTGACGAAGGACGAGCGCAACGTCGCCAAGATGGTCAACTTCGGGATCATCTACGGGATCTCGGCCTTCGGGCTCTCCGAGAACCTCGAGATCCCGCGCGAGCAGGCGCAGGAGTACATCGACACCTACCTCGCCCGCTTCCCGCACGTGCAGGACTTCATCCAGCGCACGATCGAGCAGGCGGAGCGCGACGGCTACGTGACGACGCTGCTCGGCCGCCGCCGGCCCGATCCCGGAGATCCGCGTCCGCAACCGGCAGACGCGCGCGCTCGGCGAGCGGCTCGCGGTCAACTCGGTCATGCAGGGGACGGCGGCCGACGTGATCAAGGTGGCGATGATCCGCATCCACGAGCGGCTGCGGGAGGAGGGGAGAGGCGCGCGCCTCGTGCTCCAGGTGCACGACGAGCTCCTGCTCGAGGTGCCGGAGACGGAGACGAGCGCGATCAAGGAGCTCGTGCGCCAGGAGATGACCGGCGCCTACCCGCTCGACCCGGCGCTGGCCGTCGACGTGGGCGTCGGCGACGACTGGAACGAAGCCAAGAGCTAGCTCGTGACAACCTGTCACTAGCCTTTCCTAGCGGCTGCGAACTTCGGGCTATACTCCGCAACTCGCATGGCCAACGACACGATGGAAAAGCCGATCGCAGCCGAAGAAGGGGTCTGGGTAGCCGGTCCCGACGGCGAGCTGATTCCCGACTACGAGTCGACCTTCCCGACGATCAACGAGGGCGAGGTCGTGCACGGCACGGTCGTCCGCGTCGACAAGGACGAGGTGCTCGTCGACATCGGCTACAAGTCGGAAGGCGTCATCCCGGTCGCCGAGCTCTCGATCCGCCGCTCGGTCAACCCCGCCGACGAGGTCTCGGTCGGCGAGGAGATCGATGCGCTCGTTCTCACGAAGGAGGACGCGGAGGGTCGCCTGATCCTCTCGAAGAAGCGCGCGCGGTTCGAGCTGGCCTGGAAGAAGATCGAGGCGGCCGCCGAGTCCGGCGAGCCCGTCGTCGGTCGCGTGATCGAGGTCGTCAAGGGCGGCCTGATCCTCGACCTCGGCGTCCGCGGCTTCCTGCCCGCGTCGCTCGTCGACATCCGCCGTGTCCAGGACCTCGACGAGTTCATGTCGACCGAGCTTCGCTGCAAGGTGATCGAGCTGAACCGGTCGCGCAACAACGTCGTGCTCTCCCGCCGCGCCGTCCTCGAGGACGAGCGCAAGGACCAGCGCCAGCAGATTCTCGACCGGCTCAACCCGGGCGACATCGTCGACGGCACGATCTCGAACATCGTCGACTTCGGCGCCTTCGTCGACCTGAACGGGATGGACGGGCTGATCCACATCTCCGAGCTCTCGTGGAGCCACGTCAACCATCCCTCCGAGGTGCTCGAGATCGGCCAGGAGGTCAAGGTCAAGGTGCTCGACATCGACCGCGACCGCCAGCGGATCTCGCTCGGCCTCAAGCAGACGCAGTCGGATCCGTGGCAGCAGGTGCTCGAGAGCTACTCCGAGAACGACGTCGTCGAGGGTCGCGTCACGAAGGTGGTCACGTTCGGCGCCTTCGTCGAGATCCTGCCCGGCGTCGAGGGGCTCGTGCACATCTCCGAGCTGGCGCAGCACCACGTCGAGAACCCGCGCGAGGTCGTCTCGCAGGGCGACGCGGTCAACGTGCTCATCCTCGAGGTCGACGCCGAGCGCCGCCGCCTCTCGCTCTCGCTGAAGCGGGTCGAGGAGGGCCAGGAGCCGCTCCCGCGCGCCGACGGCGGCGAGTCCGTGCACCTGACGCCGAACCTGAACCTCTCCGAGGACGTCTTCCCGGCCGGCGCGGTCGAGGATGCCGTCGAGGCCGACGAGGCCGAGCGGTCGTCGAGACCGACGATGCCGTCGAGACCGAGGAGCCGACGGCCGAGGTGGAGACGGTGGAGGCCGAGGAAGCCGAGACCGAGCCTGTCGCGGAGGCCGAGCCCGTCGCGGAGGCCGAGCCGGTCGCCGAGGCCGAGGTCGAGCTCGAGGAGGCGCCGGCGCCCGAGTCGGACGCCGCCGCAGAGGTCGAGCTCGAGGCCGAGACGACGGCTGAGGCCGAGGCCGCTGCGGGCGACGAGCCCGTCGACGAGCCGACGGCCGAGTCTGACGCTGCCTCGGGCGACGAGCCCGAGACCCCTCCCGCAGCCTAAGTTGCCCCGGCCCCTCGCGGTTGCCATCACCGGCGGGATCGGTGCCGGCAAGAGCGAAGCGCTGCAGGCGTTTCGGAAGGCCGGCGCCGCGACGGTGTCGAGCGACGAGATCGTCCACCACCTCCTGCGCAGCAACGAGGACGTGAAGGAGGCGATCGTCGGCGAGCTCGGCGACGGCGTCCTCGACGAGAACGGCGTGATCGACCGGAGGCGCGTCGGCGAGATCGTCTTCGGCGACCGGGCGAAGCTCGACTTTCTCGAGCGCCTGCTGCACCCGCTCGTGTCGGCCGAGTACCTGCGCTGGCGCGACCAGCTCGGCGAGCTGCCGAATCCGCCCCAGGTCTGCGTCACCGAGGTGCCGCTCCTCTACGAGACCGGCGGCGACAAGCGCTTCGACAAGGTCGTCGTGATCACCGCGCCCGCCAAGCTGCGCGAGCAGCGGCGGCGCGTGGCGCGCGACGACCGCGACCAGCGGCTGCTGCCGGACAAGGAGAAGGTGCAGCGGGCCGACTTCGCCTACGTGAACACCGGCACGCTCGACGAGCTCGACGAATGGGTCGCGGGCGTGATGCGGGAGCTCACCGCGTGAAGCTCGCCACGATCGGCGTCCTCGGCGCAATCGTCGCGGCGTTCGCGCTCTACGTGCTCGAGACGGAGCCGCGCTGGTACGAGCGGATGCGCTATCCGCTCGCGTACGAGGAGATCGTCGTCGGGCATGCCGAGAACTACGACCTCGAGCCGCACCTGCTCGCGGCCGTCATCTACCAGGAGTCGAAGTTCAAGGCCGATGCCGTGTCCAGCTCCGGCGCGGTCGGCCTGATGCAGCTCCTGCCCGCGACCGCGCAGGGGATCGCAGACCGCACCGGCGGCAGCGGCTGGCACGAGCGCGACCTCGTCAATCCGGAGTTGAACGTCCGCTACGGCTCCTGGTACCTGCGCCACCTGCTCGACAAGTACAAGGACGAGGAGCTCGCGCTGGCCGCCTACAACGCCGGCCAGGCGAACGTCGACCGCTGGCGGAAAGAGGGGAACGGGATCGAGTTCCCCGAGACGCGCCACTACGTCCAGCGCGTGCAGGAGCTGAAGGCGATCTACGCCCGCGCGTACCGCTCCGAGCTCGGCCTCTAGTTGCGGCCGTAGCTGCTCGTCGCGGCCGATGCCTTCGGCACCGACGAGATGATCCGCCGCCGCTTCCGTGCCCGCACCTGCTCGGCGGCGACGTAACTGCCGATGACGAAGACCGCGGCGGCGACCTGGGCCGCGATGCCCTCCCAGGTCGGGTAGATCCCGAGCCAGGCGCCGGTCCAGTACGGCAGCTGCAGTCCCTCGACGGCGTCACCGGCATCCAGCCCACGACCTGGAACGTCTGCACGGTCGTGCCGACGAGGATCACGAGCACCCAGGTCATCAGGACCCCGGTCGCGATCAGCATCTTCCGGTGCGGCAGCTTGCGCTCCAGCAGGATCGTCAGCCCGCCGACCGCCAGCGTGGCTGCGAGGCCGAGCATGACGCCGGGCAGGACGGCGAGGATGCCGGCCTCGAGCGTCATCGCCTGCAGGAAGAGGACGCTCTCGAACCCTTCCCGGAACACGCTCGAGAAGCCGAGAGCCGCCAGCCCGAGCACCTGCGCCGAGATGAAGCCGACGTGCGAGCCGCGCAGGATGCGCTGCTTGCGCTTGTGGAAGTCGGCCAGATGCTCGTTCCAGTAGACCCGGTGGTAGAACCAGTTCAGGATCAGCAGCAGCACGCCGATCGCGATCACCGAGACGATCGCCTCGAGCTTCTCGCCGTAGAGCGCAAGTGAGCCGAGCACCGTCTGGGCGATCACCCAGGTGATCCCGGAGGCGACGAGCGCGAGCGCCGCGCCGGCCAGGAGCGGACGCCGGTAACGCCGGTTGATGCCGACCATGCTCGCCATCAGCGCCGCGAGGATCAGGACGGCCTCGAGCCCCTCGCGGAAGACGACGATGGCGCTGTTCGAGATCACGGCGGCCGTCGAGCTGCTCGAGCCGACACGCTGCGCCGCGTGCTCGAGCTCGGCCTGCAGCGCCGCGACCGATTCCTCGAGCTCGGCGCCGGCGTCCTTGCGCTTGACGAGCTGCACGAGCCCGGCCTGTCCGCCGTCGCCGTACCAGAAGAGGCCCTCGATCCGCTGGAACAACGACGGCGCGATCCCGCGCAGCCGCTGCTCCGGCCCGAGCTCGAAGATCCCGTACGCCTCCAGCCGCGCCTGCTCCGCCCGGCTCCAGCTGCCCGCCTTCGCGGCCGCCGCGAGGCGGTCGATCGACGCTGCGATGACGTCGAAGTCGGCGCCTGTGGCCGCCTCCTTCCACGAATCGGGGTAGAGGTCGTCGATCAGCCCCAGGGCGCGATCGGTGCGCCCGCGGACGGCCTCGGCGGACTCCGCCCGGCCGGCGACGGCGGCGTCCAGCGTGCGGCCGAGCGCAGCGATGATGGTGGTCAGCTCGCGGGTCGCCGCCGGATCGCGCGCGAGCAGCTCCGGCGAGACGTCCGCCAGCGCGGCGGCGACGGCGTTGCGGAAGCTGATCGCCTCCTGGATCTCGAATGCAAGCGTGACCCGTGTCCCTTCGACGCCGCGGTCGTACTCGATCGGCACGAGTCGGAGGAAACGGTCGAGCTGACCCGCGCGGCGGGCCTGTTCGGCGGCCGCGAGCGGCGCCGCCCTGAACCCTTCGAGGAGGCGGACGACATCGTCGGCTGCAGCGGCGAACGGGGCGGGACTGCCGCCGGCCGCGGTCGTCTCGAGGCGCTCGAGTGCGCTCTCGAGCTGGGCGAGCGGCGGCGTCGCCGCGCTGACTGCGGTAGCTCGCCTCGACGATCGTCGCGTACCCGCGCGCCAGCGCGACCTCCTCGGCCAGCCGGACGGCGAAACCGCGGCGCGAAGCCGCAACGGCGTCGTCCAGGGCAGCTCGCAGCTTCGCCTCGTAGGTGTCGAGCAGATCGGTGCGGATCGCCCGCGCCGCGGCGGCCGGCTGCGTCTTGCCCTGCGCGAGCGCGGACACGGCGAGGGTGGCATCCGTTCCCGCACGGGTGAAGCGAGTGGGAGCCCGGAAGTCGCGCACGAGCAGCCACTGACGAGCCGCTGCGGCGTCTCCGTCCCGCGCGTCGGCAACCGCGCCGATGAGGCCGGCGCGGAGCAACGTCGTCCACGCAGCGGCGCGAGCGCGAGCCAGCTCGCGCGCATCACCGCCGGCTGCGGCGCGTGCACGAGTCAGCGCGGCGAGAAGATCCCGTCGCAGCGCCGCGGGCAGCTGCGGCGCGATTGCCGTCAGCGTCGCATCGGCTCGCGCGACGAGCGCGCGGGAGCGCTCTGCGTCACCGAGGACGAGTGCGGTCTGCGCCGCGCCGAGGTCGCGCCGCGCGTCGACGGCTCCGGCCCACCCTGCGGGCGCATTCGCGCTTGCGGACGAGACTGCCACCGCCGCGGCGGCGAATGCAGTCGCGAGGAGCGCCGCGCGACGCATCGCTACTGCTGGATCTCGATGCCGAGCTTGGCGGCGTGCTGCGAGACCTGGCCGGCGACGGCCTCGCCGCGAGCCTGCGCGTCGGTGCCGAGCTGGTCAGCCTGTTCCGGCGTGAACCGGCGGCCACTCTGCTCCTGCGCGCGCAGATCGCCGATGAATGCGCTGAGCTCCTGGAGCTCCTTGCCGGTCTGACCGGCTGCGGCCTTGTCTGCCTCTGCGATCGCGGGCTCGACGCCGTCGTACACGACCTCCAGCCCGCCGATGATGTCGTTGATGTCCGAGAGCCGCGAGACGACGTTGAACGCCTCGCCGTCGGCGGCGTCGCCCTTGACGAACCGAGATTCCTTCCACTGGCCGAAGTACTCACTCATCGTCGGGACCATCACGACGAGCGCCGTGAAGGCGTCCGACGCGGTCGGCTCCCATGCCTGTGCCTTCGTGTCGAGCTCGTGGGCGTAGCGGTCGAAGGCCTCGGCGGCTGCGGACAGGACGCGTGCGTCGGGCAGCGCCTCGCCGAACTCGGCCGTGCCGTCTCCGTCGAGGTCGGCCTTCGCCTGCCCGGTGAGATCCGGGCGCGTTCCCCAGAGCATGCCCTCGGTCAGGTTGAAGAGGTTGCCGGGCTGCTCGAGGACGCGACCGTCCGAGAGCTTGAGGTCGAACGGCACCGCGCTCTCCGGATCCTCTTCCTTGCTCGAGCCGGCGTCGATGATGATGTCGTACTCGGCGAGCGACGGCGTCCCGGCGACGACCCCTTCCATCTGCTCGTAGTAGGGGTTGGCCTCGATCCAGGTCTTCTTCGCAGCCGCGAGGATGCGCGCGACCTCCGGGCGATGCTCCGTGAGCAGGCGTGCATAGTCGTAGTCGACGCTCTTGGCGAGCGAGTCGTACTCGGCTGCGAGCTCGCCGAACTCCACCGTGGCCCCAGCCAGCTTCGTGGTGTGGTCGGTGAGATAGCTCTTGACGCCGGCGAGGTCGTCGGCGTCGATGGCGCCGCTCGTCGTTTCGGCGGCTGCCGTCGTCGTCGGGGCGGCGTCGTCCGAGCCGTCGCCGCCGCAGCCGGCGAGCAGCACGAGGAGTGCGATCAGGGCAGCTAGGCGGCTCATGTAAGGCGCACCTTACAGATCCAGGAAGGGCGGTGGTGCAGCAGCCGTCTAGCGCGGTGCGACACCCGTCTCGATCAGCGTCATCAGCTGGTCGAGGTCGGGCATCGAGTCGTCGGTGACGCGGGCGAAGGCGACGCCGTTCGCGAGCATGCCGAGGAACTGGGCGATCACCTGGATGGGGACGTCGCCGCGGGTCACCTCCTGGAGCCGGGCGTGCCTCAACTCGCGTCGTTGGACGGCGTCGTCCTCGAGCCGCGAGATCTGCTCTCGGAACCGCTCGTCCGTGCGCACGCGGCGCGCGGCCTCGACCTGGACGGAGAGCCACTCGGGATCCTCCTGGGTGACCGCCTCGAGGAGCGCGCGGTATCCCTGCTCGAGCCAGATCTCGACGAACCGGTCGGACGAGCGCCACACGAGCTCGACGAAGAGCGTCTGCTTGTTTCCGAAGTAGTTGAAGATCGCGCCGCGCGACAGGCCGGTCTCCTCCTCGAGCCGGGCGACCGTCGCACCCTCGTAGCCGTAGCGCGCAAACGCCCGCTGGGCGCCGGCGAGGATCTGCTCGCGGCGGGCCTCCTTGTGCTCCTCGGTCACCTTCGGCATCGCTCTACTTTACAAAAACGTACGGTCGTACTATTATCTCACGATCCCCGAAGGAGGAACGATGCGCAAGACACCGATCGTCGCTCTGGTCGCCGCCGAGGTCGTCTCGATCCTCGGCTCGCGGATGACGTACCTGGCGCTGCCGTGGTTCGTGCTCGTCACGACCGGCTCGCCCTCGAAGATGGCGCTCGTCCTGGCCGCGGAGATCGCGCCGAGCGCGATTCTGGGCATCCCGAGCGGGATCGCGGTCGAGCGGCTCGGCGCGCGCACGACCATGCTCACCTGTGATGCCGCGCGGCTCCCGTTGCTGGCCTCGCTGCCGATCCTGCACTCGGCCGGCATGCTCAGCTTTCCGCTCCTGCTCGTGCTCGTCTTCGTGCTCGGGTGCTTCATGGCGCCGTACTTCGCGGCCCAGCGGGTGATCCTGCCGGAGCTCGTCGGCGAGGACGAGACGACGATCGCACAGGCGAACAGCGCCATCGAGGGCGGCAGCGCCTTCGCCGCGCTCGCCGGGCCTGCGCTCGCGGGGATCCTGATCCCGATCCTCGGCGCCCCGAACGTGCTCTACGTCGACGCGGCCACGTATGGGATTGCGTTCCTGCTGCTCGCCGGCTTCGTCCCGAAGACGAAGCGGCTCGGCCAGGCTGCGACCCACGGCGTCCTCGCCGGGATCAAGTTCCTCGTCCGCGATCGGTTGCTCGGCCCGCTCGGCGCGACCGTGATCGTGATCAACTTCCTCGGCGCGGCGCTGTCGGCGACGCTGCCCTTCTACGCCTACGACAACTTCTCCGGCGACTCCAAGATCGCCGGGCTCTTCTTCACCGCCATGGGGGCGGGAGCGGTGATCGGCAGCATCGGCGCGATCGTCGTGGTCAAGCGTTTCCCGCCGCTGCGGCTGGCGGCGATCGGGATCGTCGCGCTGACGATCCCGCTCTGGCTGCTTCCACTCGACCTTCCGGCCTGGGGCGTCATGGCCGCCCTCTTCACGGCGATGCTGTTCACGCCGCTCGTCAACGGCCCGACCATCGGCGTGATCACGGCGCGGACGCCGGTCGATCTGCGGCCGAAGATGATGACCGCGCTGATCTCCGTGAGCGCTTTCGCCGCGCCTGCCGGCTTCCTCGTCGCCGGGCAGCTGCTCGAGCCCTGGGGAGTCGAGCGCGTCTTTGCCGCCGTGGCGATCGGGATGACGACGGCGGCGCTCGGGTTCGCCGCGATCGCGCTCCGGCATCGCGACGAGGTGGTGCCGGAAGTCACCGCGATCGCGGCCTAGAGCGTGAGGATCATCCTGCCGAGGTCGTCGCCGGGCTCGTACTCGACGTAGCCGAGCCTCGCGTAGAGCCGCTTCGCCGGGTTGTCGGCGTCGACGCTGAGCGAGATCCGCTCGAACCCTTCGGCGCGGGCGCGATCGTGGATCGCCTCCATCAGGGCGCCGCCGATCCCCTGGCCGCGATGGCCGTCCGCGACCGAGATCGCAAGCTCGGGCGTCGCCTCGTCGACGAACCCCTCGCCGTGCTCCGCCTCGGTGAAGAGCCGGTACCAGACGACACCGGCGGGATAGTCGTCCACCTCGGCGACGAGCCCGGTGTCGCCGGGCCGGCCCCAGCCGGCGTGGAAGATGGTCAACGCGGGATGTGCGAGCACGAATTCGGCCGGAAGCCGCTCCTTCGCCGGGTCCCAGTAGACCGCCTCGTAGAGCATCACGCCGAGGAAGTCGGCGTCCGCGGACTCGAGCTCGCGGATCCGCAGCATGCGCCGATCCTAGGGCGTCGAGAGCCGCGCCCAGAGGTTCGAGAGCATGCGGCTGACGGTGGGGACCGTCGCCGAGCCGCCGAAGTCGATCGCGCCGCCGGCGAAGACCTTCGCCCCCTGCGGTGTCTCGTAGTAGCTCATCTGGGCGGTCAGCCCAGGCCCGAAGAGGTCGGGGATCTCGGCGAGCACCGTCGTGCCCGGGGGTGACGAGGTCGTCGTCCCGTCGATCTCGATCCCGTAGCCGCCCAGCTCCTGGCCGAAGGTGGCGCCGTCGCCGAGACCGGTCCCGGCCCAGAGCCAGGGCGCGGTCGAGGCGGAGCGGACGATGAACGGGCGCTGCAGCTTCCCGTCGTCGTTGCCGCGGTACTGGACGCCGATGAGCGACGACTCCGGTCGTCCAAGGTCGCGCCAGAGCCGGGTTCGCCGCAGCGTCCGGCCCTGGAGCTGCACCTGCCAGAAGAAGTTGTTCGCCGAGAGGAAGGCGAGGTTGCCGCCGAGGTCGCGGAAGTTCCGCATCAGGTCGTACTCGTGCCGGGTGACGTACTCCGAGTGGCCCGGGTAGATCGACGAAGTCGTAGTGGGAGATCAGCTCCTCGGCCGTGCGGATCGTCTCGAGGTCCGTCTCGGTCAGGATGTCCGGCTGCTTGCCGGTCGAGGCGAGCCAGCGGAGGAAGTCGACGTCGTACTTGCGCCACTGCGGCGGGACGCCGCGCCGGATGAACATGCGGCCGAGGCGGGCGGTGCTCTGGGCGCCCTTGGCGTACCAGGTGTCGCCCCAGCCGTTGCCGTCGGAGTCGCGGAAGTTGTACGCCTGCCACGTGTTCGTCGGCATCACGACCGCAACGCGGCTCCGCTCGCCGAGCGTCGTCGGCCGGATCACGAAGGGCGCGTAGCCGATCCGCCCGTCGTTCGCGGTCAACTTGACGAAGTAGACGCCCGTCGGCCAGGGGCCGAGCGCCCGGTTCAGCGTCGCGCGACGGTGTCGCGCCTTCCACTCGATCGTCACCGGCTGGTCGACGGGAATGCCGTTCATCAGCGTGTCGCTGTGCGTGCGCGTGTCCTCGCCGCCGGCACGGAAGGTCTGCAGCGTGAGCGACGTCGCATCGGTCTCGATCGCGAGGCGCGCCGCGCTCGACGCGACATAGCTCTCGGCCGTGAAGCCCGCGTCGACGCCGAGCACGCGGACGACCGCGGAGGTGAGCTTGCGGCCGGCTTTCGCGTTGTCGGCGCCGTAGGTGCGCCGGTTGCCCGCCTTGTCGAGCGTGCTCAGGCGGATCAGGTACGTGCGCGCTCCGATCGACCAGTGCGGGAACCAGGTGAACGTGTGGCGCCCCGGCTTCAGGTTCGCCCAGAGCTCGTAGATCGTCGCCGGTGAGCTGAGCGTCCGCGTCACCTCGAAGTGCACCTGCGCAGGCTCGTTCAGGGTGAAGCCGATCTTGGCCGACTCGCGCAGCTTGTCGCCGTTGGGGGAGATCGTCGTCAGGCGCTTGTTGTCGCCCTGGAACGGCATCCGATCGCGGTTGCGGGCGTGGATGTTCAGCAGCCGCGCGGGCGTCTGGTCGATCCGCAGCGGCGAGGTGGCGACGACGTTGAAGCCGTCGACGAGGCGGATCCGGTAGTCGCCGTCCCAGATCCGGCGGCTGCCCAGCCGGCCGTTCCAGCGGAAGTCGAGGAAGCGGCGGCGCTCGGGCGGCACGATCCAGCCGACGACGCGGCCGTCCGCACGCGCGAGCTGCACGCCGACGTGCTGGGCCTGAGGCAGCGCGGCCTGAATCCGCAGGCGCTTCGCCGTCGGCGAGAAGTCGCGCGGAGAGACGGTGAGGTCCGCGGCGGCGGCGGGCGGGACGACGGCGAGTGCGAGGACGAGCAGGGCGAGGCGGCGCATCGGTCGCCAATCGTAGACGCGACGCCCGACGGCTAGCCGCTCGTCATGTGCCGCCAGAGGTTGTCGAGCATCCTCCAGACGGGCTGGAAGGTGATCGAGCCGCCGAAGTCGAGGGATCCCGCCGAGAAGACGCGCGCACCCTGCTCGGTCTCGTAGTAGGCCATCTCGCCGGTCAGGCCGGGCCCGAACAGGTCCGGGATCCGGCCCAGCACCTTCGTCCCGGGCGGCGAGAAGGGTGTCGTCGAGTCGATCTCGATCCCGTAGCCGCCGACCATCTCGCCCAGCGTCCCCCCGTTCTGGAGGCCGGTCCCGGCGAAGAGCCACGGCGCCGCGGCGGTGTCGATGATCTGGTAGACGCCCTGCTTCGTGCCGTTGTCGTTCGCGCGGTACTGGACGCCGAGGAGCGCCGACTCGGGCCGCCCGAGCTCCCGCCAGAGCTTCACGCGGCGCATCCACTGGCCGTTCTTCTCCACCTTCCAGAAGAAGTTGTTCGCCGAGAGGAAGATCAGGCGGCCGCCCAGGTCGCGGAACCGTTGCACGACGTCGTACTCATGCTCGGTCACGTACTCGGTGTGCCCGGGGAAGACGACGAGGTCGTAGAGCCGGCGCAGCTCGTCCCCGTTCGGGAACGCCTCGAGGTCGTCCTCGGAGAGCACGTCCGGCGTGCGGCCGGTGCCGCGGAGGAACTTGAGGAACGGAACGTCGGAGCGACGGAACCAGGGCGGCGTGCCCCGCTGCCGGTAGGGCCGCGTCAGGCGCACCGGCGGGTTGCCGCCCGCGTACCACGTGTCCCCCCAGCCGTCGCCGTCGGAGTCGTCGAAGTTGTAGGCCTGCCACGTGTTCGTCGGCATCACCACCGCCTCGCGCACCGTGCCGAGCGTCGCGGGCCGGAGGATCAGCGGAGCGAAGCCGACGCGCCCGTCCTCCGTCGTCAGCTTGGCGGCGTAGACGCCGCTGACCCACGCCCCCGGCGTGAGCGTGATCGAGTGCGGCCCGGAGCGCTTGCGCTTCCAGCCGAACGAGAGCGGCGGGCCGATCGGCTGACCGCGCATCTCGTCGACGCGATCGGTGTACTCGGTCTCGGTGCCGCAGGCGAGGAACTGCACCGTCAGGCGCTCGCAGTCGGCCGTCACCGTCAGCTTGGCCGGCTCGAGCGGCATGTAGCTGCGCTTCTCGAAGGCGGCCTCGACGCCGAGAACGCGAACGACCGGGGCGATCGACCGCTCCGGCGCCCCAGGCCGGATGCCGCCGTACGACTTGCGGTTCCCGCGCCCGTCGTCGACGGTCAGCCGCATCACGTAGGTGCCGACGGCGACCTTCTCGTCGGGCTTCCACCAGATCCGGTGTGCGCCCGGCTCGAGCTGCAGATCCGTCTGCCAGACCGTCGTCCGGCGGCGGAGTGCGGTTCGCACCGCCTCGAGCCGGACGCTCGCCGGTCGGTCGAGCGCGAAGCGGATCGATGCTCGGTCGCGGCCCTGGACGCCGGGGCTGACGCTCGCGAAGAGCTTTCGGTCGCCGCTGTAGCGCCGGCCGATGTTCCGCACCGAGAGGCGGGCCACGGACGGTGCGCGCAGCCGCGCCAGTGCGACCTTGGGGTCGAAAAGGAGCGCTCCGGTCGCGAGCGCTCCCAGCTCCAGCAGGCGAGTACGAGTGACGGCGGGGATCACGAGCGCTGGATCGTAGATGGAGCGTGTGACGGAAGCGTTAGCTTGATCCGCAACTGACCGTCAGTTGTCGACCGAGAACACGCGTCGACGAGATCGAGCGGTTGCCGCGGGTGTCGACGACGAGCACCTCGAGCCGATAGCCGCCGTCGGCCCAGGCGCGACTGTCCCAGTCCCGCGCGAGATTGAGCCGATAGCGGCCGGGACGCCACGCATGGTTCTGGCGCGTCCACGGTGCGTACACGGCTGCGAACTGATCCGGTGCCGGAATGGTGCGCGAGAAATCGACCGCCGTTCGCCATCCGGACGCCGAGCCCCTTCGCCCGACCAGCCGCCACTGGACGAGCGCGGGCATGACGGGCTTGCCGCCCCAGCGCCCGGGCACGACCACCGGGGTCTCGTCCTCGACCTCGGCAACAAGATCGAGCTTCCCGGCGAGGCGGGTGTGTCCGATCGCCTTGCCGTTTCGCTCGAAGCTGAATGCATGAACGGTCGGCCGCGTCGTGTCCGCGTAGGGAGTGATCGCGCCGCGCCGCAGCGGGTTCACGTAGCGGCCGTCGACGAGCTCGGCGAGGTGCACGTGCTCCCAGCCCTTGGAGATGTGGCCGAGCACGGTCCGGTAGGCGACGGCGTACTCGCCGTTGTGGACGGCCGGGACGATGTGCCAGTAGGCGAAGACGGTGCCGTCGGCCGTCCGGATCGCGATCGTTTCGGGCCGCTGCGGCTCCCAGACGATCCTGCCCGACGTCGATGCGTAGACCGCGGTGCCGTCGGGGGCGGAGATGTCGATGCCGAAGTGAAAGGTCGTCGACTCCACGTGGCCGTCGGCGGCCTCGCCGATGCGCGGGTCGCCGAAGAACCCTCTGACGGGATGCTGCTGGTCGAAGGGCTTGAGCGGCCAGCCGTAGGAGCCGGAAGCGGCGCTTGCATGCGGCACGGCGAGTGCTGCGAATGCCGCCAGCAGCACGAGGCGGCGGAGGCGCCGCCGGACGGGAACTGCGAATGAGGTAGCCATGCGGCCACCGTCGGAGGGGGCCTAAATGGCTCGACTCACGCGGTCCTAACCGCGCGCTAATGCACTCTGATTGGGTCTTTTCCGCTCTTGTACGACCTGTTACAACCCGGGAATGCTCGAGTTCAGGATCCTCGGCCCGCTCGAGGTGCTCGACGAAGGGCTGCGCCGTGCCGCTGGCCGGACGGAATCAGCGCGCCGTGCTGGCGCTGCTGCTCCTGCGTGCGAACGAGCCGGTGTCGACGGAGCGGCTCGTCGATCAGCTCTGGGGGAGCATCCGCCTCGCACCGCGACGACGTCGCTGCAGAACGCCGTCTCGCAGCTGCGCAAGCTCCTCGGCACCGGATTCCTCCTCACGCGGCCGACCGGCTACGTGCTCGAGCTCGACGCGGATCAGCTCGATCTGACGCGCTTCGAGCGGCTCGTGCGCGAGGCGCGGGCGGCAGAGCCGGACGCGAAGGCGGCTGCTCCTGCGCGAGGCGCTCGGCCTCTGGCGCGGTTCGCCGCTCGCCGACCTCGAGTCGGAGACGTTCGCGCAGTCCGAGATCCACCGGCTCGAGGATCTCCGGCTCGGCGTGCTCGAGGAGCGGATCGCGGCCGATCTCGAGCTCGGCGCGGATGCCGAATTCGTGGCGGAGATCGAGGCCCTCGTCCGGGCTCACCCGCTGCGCGAACGCCTGCGCGGCAACCTGATGCTCGCGCTCTACCAGTGCGGCCGGCAGGCCGAGGCGCTCGCGGCGTTCCACGACGCGCGCAGGACGCTGGTCGAGGAGCTCGGGATCGAGCCGGGGCCGGAGCTTCAGGCGCTCTACGGCTCGATCCTCCGGCAGGAGCGGCTCGCTCGTCCGGGTCGCGCAGCCCGCGCTCGAGGACCACTACGACGAGGTGATGCGTGCCTTCGGCGCCGGTCGTCTCGTGCCCGTGCTCGGCCCTGGAGTCGGCGGCGTTGCCGGCCACGAGCTCGCCACCCTGCTCGCGACGCGCTTCGAGCTGGACGTCGACGGCCGCGGTCTCGCGTACGTCTCGCAGGCAGTCGCGGCGCGCAACGGCATCGGCCCGCTCCACGACGAGCTCCACCTCGCGCTCGCGCGCGACTTCGAGCCTTCGCTTCTCCACAGCTGGCTCGCCGGTCTCCCGCCGCTGCTCCGACGCCGCTCGCTGCCGCAGCAGCTGATCGTTTCGACGTCGTTCGACACAGGTGTCGAGCGGGCGTTCGCGGCGGCGGAGGAGGAGCTCGACGTCGTCGATCTACGTCGCCTCCGGTCGCGACCGCGGCAAGTTCCTGCACATCGCCGCCGAGCGGTGAGACCGTCGTCGTCGAGCAGCCGAACGCCTATACCGGTCTTGCGCTCGAGGAGCGGAGCGTGCTGCTGAAGATCCACGGCCACGTCGACCACGGGGCAACGCGCGAGCTCGAGAGCTTCGCCGTCAGCGAAGACGATCACATCGACTACCTCGCCGGCGTCGAAGCTGCAGGGACCGTTCCGGTGCAGCTCGCGGCCCGCTTGCGGCGCAGCCACCTACTCTTCCTCGGCTACGCGGTCGACGACTGGAGCCTGCGGGTGTTCCTGCGCCGCGTCTGGGGCCACGATCGGCTCGCATACCGGTCGTGGGCCGTGCAGTCGTCGGCCGAGTCGCTTGCCCGCGAGCTCTGGCGCGAGCGCGGAGTCGACGCCTACGACGTCGGGCTCGACGGCTATTCCGAGGAGCTGGCGCGCGTCACCGCCGAGCTCGCGGCGCTGGACGCCGCCGTATGAACGACGGCGCTCCGCTCCCGGACAGCCCCTACAAGGGCCTCGCTCGCTTCGACGACTCCGAGCTCGACGAGCGCTTCTTCTTCGGCCGCGACCGCGAGACCGAGATCGTCGCGTCGAACCTGATCGCCTCGCGGCTCAGCGTCCTCTACGGGCCGAGCGGTGTCGGCAAGAGCTCGCTGTTGCGCGCCGGGGTCGTACGGCGGCTGCGTGCGCTCGTGCCTGCGGGCGGAGCGGGCGGAGACGAGAACGGCGCGCTGCCTGTCGTGGTCGACCAGTGGCGGGACGACCCCCTCGCCGCGATCGCCGCGGCGGCAGGGACACCGGTGCCCGAATCGCCGTACGGAGCTCGCGGACGTCCTGGCGGAGCGGTCGGCGCAGATCGGGGGCGAGATCTATCTCGTCCTCGACCAGATGGAGGAGTACTTCGTCTACCACGGGCGCGACGCCGGCGGGCCGCTCGCGCGAGGCGCTCGCGGAGATCCTGACCCGGCCGACGCTGCGCGTGCACGTCCTGCTCGGCATCCGGGATGACGCGCTCGCCGATCTCGACGCCTTCAAGGGACGGGTGCCCGGGCTGTTCGGGAACGTGCTCCGGCTCGACCACCTCGACGTCGATGCCGCCCGCGCCGCGATCGTGGAACCGCTGGCCGAGCTCGAGGCGATGGGCGGCCCGCACGTCGTGGCCGAGCCGGCACTCGTGGCGGCCGTCGTCGACCAAGTCGCGTCGGGCCGGATCGAACGGCGGCTCGCGGGCCGCGGGATCGTCGAGGGCGGCGCGCGGCGCGGCCGCGTCGAGGCGCCGTACCTGCAGCTCGTGATGGAGCGGACTCTGGGAGGTCGAGCGCGCAGCGCGGATTCGTCCGTCCTGCGCGCGGAGACCCTTGCGGAGCTCGGCGGCGCGGGGCGGATCGTCCAGGAGCACCTCGAGCGCGCGCTCGGCGAGCTCGACGAGCCGGAGCGGGAGCTCGTCGCGCGGCTCTTCCATCAGCTCGTGACGCCATCGGGGACGAAGATCGCGCACGGCGTCGGCGACCTCAGCCGCTATGCCGGCGAGTCCCCGGAGCGGCTGGAGGACGTGCTGCATGCGCTCTCGGACCGAGCGCGTCGTCCGCGCGCTCCCCGGCCAGTAACGGCGGCGGCGCCGCGCTACGAGATCTATCCACGACGTGCTCGCGGGCGCCGTGCTGGACTGGGGCGCGCGACACGAGGCCGAGCGCGCGCTGTCGCAGGAGCGTGAGGAGGCGCGACGCCGGCAGCGGCGCCTGCTCGCAATCGCGGTCGGGGCAATGACGGCCCTCGTTCTGGTCGGTGCGCTCGCGGCGTATGCGCTGGTGCAACGTGCCGACGCACGGGACCGCGCGAGGGCAGCGAAGGCGCGTGAACTTACGGTTGCATCGCTTTCTGCACTCGGGAGAGATCCCGAGCTGGCGTTGCTGCTGGCGGTCGAGGCGAGCAGGCACGAGCAAACCCCCGCCGTAGAGGCGGCGCTCCGCGGTGCGCTACTGCGTTCCCGTGCCCTCGCCGCGGTCGTGTTCGACCAGCCGGTGCTGGCGGCCGTTCCCTCCGGTGCCGGCGTCATCGCCGCGACGAGCGACGGCCGCTTGCATCGGCCGAACGGGTCGATCCGCCAGCTCGCGCCAACGTTCGATCAGGCGGTCTTCTCACGGACGGGCAGGCTCCTGGCAGGATCGTTCGGCCGGAGCACGCGCGTCTGGACGAGTTCGGGAGAGCAGCGCCTCGCGACAACGAGCGCAACGGCGGCCGTTCGACTCGCCCTCGACGGGCAGGTCCTGGCGGTTGCGAGCGCTGACGGCGGCTTGGTCGTCCACAGGCTGGACGGAGGGCGGCGCACAACGTTCAGACTGCCGAGCCGGGCGACCGCCCTTGCAGTGCAGGGCGATCGGTTGGTTGTGGCGTCGGGAGCCGCGATTCGCGTCTTCGACCTCGATCGCGCGGCCCTGGTCGCGGTGTGGGCCCCGGAGCGAACCACAATTCTTGGCGTGACAATCGCCCCCGGCGGCCGTCAAGTGTTGACACTGGGCGCCGATAGTGCAATCCGCGTCCGCGAGCTGCCCGGCGGCGAGTTGGCGAATGTGATGCTTGGGCACCTCGACTTTGCGAAGGCGGCCGCATTCGTCCCCGACGGGACGCGGTTCGTGAGCATCGGCGGCGACGGTGGCGCTCTGGTCTGGGAGACCGAGACCGCACGCCTGCTCGCAAGGCTTGCGGGCCACTCGGCGGAGCTCCTGACGGTGGCGACCAGTCGAGACGGCCTCACCGCCGTTACAGGTGACGTTGCCGGTGTCGTGCGGATCTGGAACGCGACGGGAGACCCGGAGATGAGACTGTTGCGCAGCCTCGATGCTCCGCCGCTGGCCGTGCGCTGGGCAGGCGGACGTGCTGTCGCCGTCCCTGAGGGCTCCGCGGATCCGCGAGTCGACGCACGCGCCCGCATCGACGGGAGTCTCGTCCGACTACCGGGCGGCGTTGTCCTCCGTGGTCACGCAAACGACGTGACCTCGGTCCGCTACTCGCCGGATGGTTCACGGGTGATCACGGCGAGCCGCGATCGCGATGCGCGCATCTGGGATCCGCACACCGGTGCGTCGCTCGTGACGTTGAGCGGTCACTTCGGTGCTGTCGCGGACGCCTCGTTGAGCCCTGACGGGCGCTTTGCCGTGACGGCAGGGCCGGGCTCAGCGGGGATCTGGGACGCGCGGACCGGCGAGCTCCTCAACTACTTGCGCGGGCACAAGGGGACGCTCGTCTCGGCAGTGTGGACTCCGGATAGCCGAACCGTGATCACCGCGGGGGCCGACGCGACCGTTCGCAGCTGGCGCTGCGCCTACTGCGGCCACGTCGACGAGCTCGTCGAGGTCGCTCGCAGCAAGCTGAACGCCGTCGGCCGCCGCTTGACGGCGGACGAGCAGTCCGAGAACGGTCGTCTAGCTGCCGGCGCCGCGCCGCTCGAGCTCGTTCGCCTTCGCCGTGAGGGCGCTGAAGCCCGCCTGGAGGAAGTCGTTCGCGGCCGACGCGGCCAGCGACCACGTCAGCAGCCGGCCGCTCCGCGGCGCGACCGTGTGCAGGCCGACGACGCCGGCGGCGGCCCACATGCCGATGCAGCGGCTGCACGTCAGCAGCTCGCCGATCGCCTGACGGGTGCCGCCGTCCTCGACCGGCTTCTCGTCGCCCTCGTGCGCCTCGCCCTGCACGAACGGCTCGCGCAGGAAGCTCAGCACCTCGTCGTGCGACGACCATTCGCGCGGCCCTGAACGTCGCGGCGGAGAGGATCGCGAAGTCGAGCGGGCGCAGCTGCTCGGGCCGGCGGCCGCGCAGGCTCGCGATCCCAGCGAGCCCGCTCATGCCGAGCCCGAAGACGCCGACGAGGGCGGCGTAGGTCGAGTACGGCGGCTTCTGCTGGGCGATTGCCACGGGCTAGGCTGTTACCCGGATGGCAGAACTCAAGACATCCGCCGGCTACGTCCCCACCGGGGACCAGCCGCGCGCGGTCGAGGAGCTGTCGCGCTCCTTGCTGGCGGGCGAGCGCTACCAGACCCTGCTCGGCGCCACCGGCACCGGCAAGACCGCGACGATGGCCTGGATCATCGAGCAGACGCAGAAGCCGGCGCTCGTGATCGCCCACAACAAGACGCTGGCCGCGCAGCTCTGCAACGAGTTCCGCGAGTTCTTCCCGGCGAACGCCGTCGAGTACTTCGTCTCCTACTACGACTACTACCAGCCGGAGGCGTACGTCCCGCAGGCCGACCTCTACATCGAGAAGGACTCGTCCCGGAACGACGACATCGACCGGCTCCGCCACGCCGCCACGTCGAACCTGCTCTCGCGCCGCGACACCGTGATCGTCGCGTCCGTCTCGTGCATCTACGGCCTCGGCTCGCCGGAGGAGTACGAGAAGCGCGTCGTCTTCCTCACCGTCGGCGAGGAGACCGATCGCGACGTGATGCTGCGGAAGCTGATCGACATCCAGTACGTCCGCAACGACACGCTGCTCGGCCGCGGGCGCTTCCGGGTCAAGGGCGACGTGATCGAGATCCAGCCGGCGTACTCCGAGACCGCCTATCGCGTCTCGATGTTCGGCGACGAGGTCGAGCAGATCACCCACTTCGACCCGCTCACCGGCGAGGTCTTCGCGAAGCTCGACACGATCACCGTCTTCCCGGCGACGCAGTACGTCACCTCGAAGCCGACCATCGAGCGCGCGCAGGACGAGATCAAGCACGAGCTCGAGCAGCAGGTGGCGCTGTTCGAGAACCAGGGGCGGATGCTCGAGGCGCACCGGATCCGGCAGCGCACGGAGTACGACCTCGAGATGATGCGCGAGCTCGGCTTCTGCAACGGGATCGAGAACTACTCGCGGATCCTCGACGGGCGACCGGCGGGCTCGGCGCCGCACACGCTGCTCGACTACTTCCCCTCCGACTACATCGTCTTCGTCGACGAGTCGCACCAGACGATCCCGCAGATCGGCGGCATGTACGAGGGCGACCGCTCGCGGAAGCAGACGCTCGTCGACCACGGCTTCCGGCTCCCGTCCGCGCTCGACAACCGGCCGCTCCGCTTCGACGAGTTCCTCGACAAGGTCAACCAGCTCGTCTTCGTCTCCGCCACGCCCGGCCCGTTCGAGCTGCGCCACTCGCAGGTCGTCTCCGAGCAGCTGATCCGGCCGACGTACCTCGTCGACCCCGAGGTCGAGCTGCGGCCGACCAAGAACCAGATCGACGATCTCCTGAACGAGATCCGCCGGCGCGAGGAGGCGGGCGAGCGCGTGCTCGTGACGACGCTGACGAAGAAGATGTCCGAGGACCTGACCGACTACCTGCTCGAGGCCGGCGTCCGCGCGCGCTACCTCCACTCGGAGATCGACACGCTCGAGCGGATCCAGATCATCCGCGAGCTGCGGCTGGGCGAGTACGACGTCCTCGTCGGGATCAACCTGCTCCGCGAGGGCCTCGACCTGCCCGAGGTCTCGCTCGTCGCGATCCTCGACGCCGACAAGGAGGGCTTCCTCCGCGGCAAGACGGCGCTCGTGCAGACGATCGGCCGCGCCGCGCGCAACGTCAACGGCCGCGTCCTGCTCTACGCGGACAAGATGACCGAGGCGATCAAGGGCGCGATGGAGGAGACGGAGCGCCGCCGCGCGATCCAGCTCGCCTACAACGAGGAGCACGGCACGACGCCGATCTCGATCATGAAGGGCGTCAGCGACATCGCCGAGTTCCTGTCGCTCGAGAACCCGAACGTCCCCGGCCGGCGGCGGCGCGGCGCGAAGGCCGATGTCGAGGGGCTGTCGCGCGAGGAGCTGGAGAAGCTCGCGGTCACGCTCGAGGAAGAGATGTTCGTCGCTGCGGAGGAGCTGCGCTTCGAGTACGCCGCGAAGCTGCGCGACGAGATCAAAGACCTGCGACGCGAGCTTGCCGCGCTCGCAGAGCCCGTCAGCTAGGAGGAGACGCCATGTGCCGGAACATCAAAGTGCTGCACAACTTCGAGCCCGCCGCCACGCCCGAGGAGGTCGAGGCGGCAGCGCTGCAGTACGTCCGCAAGATCAGCGGCTCGACGAAGCCGTCGAAGGCGAACGAGGCAGCGTTCGCGCGCGCCGTCGACGAGGTCACGGCAGCGTCGAGGCGTCTGCTGGAGGCGCTCGTCACCTCCGCGCCGCCGCGCGACCGCGACGTCGAGGCCGCGAAGGCCAAGGCCCGCGCCGCGGTTCGCTTCGCGAGCTCCTGATCCGCTAGGCCGCGGTCAGCGCCCCCAGCTTGTCCTTGAGGTAGCGGACGTACGGCGCCGCGTCGATCGTCGGCGTCCCGACGACGCGCTCGAGCGTCTCCTGCGGGGTGAACTTGCGGCCGAGAGCGTAGAGCCGCGTCTGCAGCCACTCGTGCAGCTGGCCGAACTCGCCCTGCTCGAACTGGTCGGGCAGGTCGGGCAGCTCCGAGAGCACCTTCTCCCAGATCTGCACGGAGACGATGTTGCCGAGCGAGTAGGTGGGGAAGTAGCCGAAGCCGCCGCCCGACCAGTGCACGTCCTGGAGCACACCCAGCGTGTTGGTCGGAACCGGGATCCCGAGATACTCCTCGAAGCGGCGGTTCCACTCCTCCGGCAGGTCCTTCAGCTCGATCGTGCGGGCGAAGATCGCCTGCTCCAGCTCGAAGCGGAGGATGATGTGGAGGTTGTACGTGGCCTCGTCCGCGTCGACCCTGATGTACGAGGGCTTCACGCGGTTGATCGCCCGGTAGAAGCGCTCCTGGTCGACGTCGCCGACGGCCTCGGGGAACGCCTCCTGGAAGGACGGGTAGAAGTAGTTCCAGAACTCGCGGCTGCGGCCGACGATGTTCTCCCACATCCGGCTCTGCGACTCGTGCAGCGCCGAGGAGACGCCGTGGCAGAGCGGCGTCCGCTCGAGCGACGGCGAGACGCCGTGCTCGTAGAGGCCGTGCCCGCACTCGTGCATCGCCGTGAAGATCGACGTGATGTCATCGTCCTTGTAGCGGGTCGTCAGGCGGATGTCCTGCGTGCCGGAGCTGGCCGCGAACGGGTGCACGGTCAGGTCGAGCCGGGCGAACGACTCGTCGAAGCCGAAGCGCCTGATGATGTCCAGCGAGTACGCGTGCTGCGCGTCGATCGGCCACGGGCCGGACAGGAACGCGTCGTCGCCGTCGACCGAGCCGATCTCGGCGATCAGCGGGACGAGCTCCGATTTCAGGTCGTCGAACACCGCCCGCACCTCGGCCGTCTTCATCCCCGGCTCGAAGTCGTCGAGGAGGACGTCGTACGGCTCGTCGTAGCCCTCGAAGCAGTCGATGTACCGGCGCTTCAGCTCGACCGCGCGCTCGAGGTGGGGGAGGAAGAGTGCGAAGTCGTTCTCCTCGCGCGCCTTGGCCCAGACGTCGTGCGCCTCGGCGGCCGCGCCGGTCATCTCGGCGGCGAGCTCGGCCGGGACGCGGCGCAGCTTGTCGTAGTCGCGGCGGGTCGTGCGGATCAGCGACGCGTCGTCGGAGTCGTAGTCGAGCTGCTGCTCGTACTCGGTGAGATCCTCGAGCAGCACGCCGATGTCGTCGGAGACGAACTTCTCGTGCGCGATCTTGTCGAGCGTCGTCAGCTGCTGCCCGCGGACCGGGCCGCCGCCGGGCGGCATCATCACGGTCTGGTCCCAGAAGAGCATCTCCAGGGACCGGCGCAGGTCGTGGATCTCGGCCAGGCGTGTCTTCAGCTCGTCAAAGCGCTCTTCCATCGTCTCTCCTCGGCTCGCAGTCGCCTGACTCTAGCCGTTTCCAGGGCATTTCTCACCCTGCGTTTTGCGCGTATCCGGAGGACGGGATTTTCCGTTCGAGAGTGGTAATCGAATCTGGAGGTTTCATGGGCATCATCGCGTTCATCATCCTTGGCGCCATCGCTGGGGCGATCGCCAAGGCGCTGCTGCCGGGGGACGACCCGGGCGGGTTCATCATCACGACGCTGATCGGGATCGTCGGCGCGATCCTCGGCGGCTTCCTCGCCGCCGCGCTCTTCGGCGCCGACCCGATGGACGAGTTCTGGGATCTCAGCAGCTGGCTGACCGCGATCGTCGGGTCGATCGTCCTGCTGCTGATCTACCGCGCCGTCGCCGGGCGCGGCGGGACACGCGCCACGGTCTAGCCGGGCGACTCGAAGGCAAGAGGCTGGCGGCCGCGCGGGAACGTTCGCACGGCCGTCAGCCCCCAGCCGTCCTCGCGCCAGATGTAGGTGAGGATGCGCAGCGCATTCGGCCTCGATCTCGTAGACGTGGAGGCCGCGGGCCTCGCCGCGGCGGTTCGGCCGGGGCTGGCCGAAACCGGGTGCGATCGAGACGACGACGGCGTGCTCGCCCTCCGGCGTCGAGAGCTCGAACTCGCGCCGCTCGGCGACGGTGCTCTGGTGGATGTGGCCCGCCAGGATCAGGTCGGCGCCGGCCTCGACGAGCCCGGCGAGGACGCGGTTCCGGTTCGCCACCGGCTTCTTCCGCGACCGCCAGGGCGCTCCGAGCAGATGGTGGTGGAGGGCGACGATCCGGTAGGCAGTCGTCGGGATCCCCGCGAACGTCTCCGCCGCCTTCTCCACCTGGGCGTCGCGGAGCCGTCCCGACTGGTGCCGCCACGGCCGCACCGAGTTGAGCCCGGCGACGACGACGCCCTCCGAGCGGTAGACGGGCTCCGTCGTCTCCCAGAGCCGCTCGAACTCGTGCCAGGGCTGCGTGAAGCGTTTCGGGAAGGTGTAGGGGATGTCGTGATTCCCCGGGACCGCCACCAGCGGCAGCCCGAGTCCCCTGAGGAAGTCGGCTGCGCGCTCGTGCTGGCTGCGCAGCCCACGGTGGGTGAGATCGCCGCTCGCGATCACGAGCTCCGGCCGCGCCTCCTCGACCAGTCGCCCCAGCGCCTCGATCGACTCCGGCTTGTCGTTCCGGCCGAAGTGCAGGTCTGAGACGTGCAGGACACGGGTCGACACGGTCGAAGGAGGCTATACAGTCCGACCATGGCCGACACCGGTTCAGACACAGAGTCGGGCAACGACTCCCCGGAGATCTTCGACGACCTCTATCTCGGGCTGAGGGCGGGTGGCGCGCTTCGCAAGCAGCGCCGCGGCGAGCCGCTGACGACCGAGGAGCAGGAGGCGCTCGGCCGCTGGAACCGGCTCTCGATGGCGCGGAAGACGGTCGCCGTCGGCGCGTTCGCGCTCGGCACCTTCGGCCTCGGCTTCACCCTCGGCGGCTTGATCTTCGGCCGCTGGCGCAAAGCGTGACCTAGCCGGCTTCGGCGTCCTTCGCGGAGAAGATCACGGTCGGGACGTCCTCGTCCGCCGGGTCCTTGTCGCGCACGATCACGTCGATCAGCGTCGCGATCACGGCGGCGAGCGGGATCGCGAGGATGATCGCGAACCCACCGAAGAGGAGCCCGCACGTCGTCACGGCGACGAGCACGACGAGCGGCGTCAGGCCGACGGCGTCGCCGAGCAGCCGCGGGATCACGAGGTAGTCCTCCAGCAGCCGCACCGCGAGCACCGCTAGACCAGCTGCGAGCGCGGTCTGCCAGGAGACGGTCAGCCCGACCCCGACCGCAAGCGCCCCGGCCGCCAGCGGGCCGATCACAGGGATGATCTCGACGACCCCGGCGAACGCCCCGAGCAGGATCCAGTACGGGAGGCCGATCGCCCAGAACGCGAGCGACAGCACGGTGCCGACGAGCACGATCAGCACCGCCTGTCCGCGGACGTAGGCGCCGAGCTTCGCGTCGATCAGCTCCCACGTGTCGCGTACGCGCTTCCGCTTCGGCCGGGGGAGCAGTGAGCAGAGCAAGTCCTCGGCACGGTCGCGCTCGAAGATCCAGTAGGCGGCGCTTGCGAGCACGAAGAAGATCCCGAGCCCGACCTCGAACACCAGCCGCGTGACCTCGACAGCGGGATCGACGAGCTGGGCGCCGCTGGGCAGCTCGTCGAGGCGGCGCTGCAGGCCGACGAGGATGTCGTGCTTGATCCCGGTCGACGCGCGCGCCTGCTCGCCGAGGTCGGAGCGCGTCGTCGGGATCCCGCCCAGTGCGTTGTCGACCTGGTCGATCGCCCGTGGCACGACCAGCCAGAGAAAGCCGGCGACGAGCCCGATCAAGACGACGTAGTGGAGCGCGATCCCGACGCCGCGGGGAATCCGGCGCGCCGCCAGCCGGTCGACCGTCGGGCGCATCGCGGCGGCGAGGATGAACGCGAGGAAGAGCAGCGCGGCGACCAGCTTCAGCTGCCAGACGGCGAGGGCGAGCACGACGATCCCGCCCGCGACGAGGGTGACGAGCGCTGCCCGCTGAGCGGTCTCCTTCACGCCGCGAGCCTTCCCCGCCGACGCGAACGCTACCCTTGTACGAACATGTGTTCGCGCGCTAGAATGGTCGCCGAATGGCCACCGACGAGCTGATCGTCCACGGGGCCCGCGAGCACAACCTCAAGGACATCGACGTCCGGCTGCCGCGGAACGCCCTCGTCTGCATCACCGGGCTTTCCGGGTCCGGCAAGTCCTCGCTTGCGTTCGACACGATCTACGCCGAGGGCCAGCGCCGCTACGTCGAGAGCCTCTCCGCGTACGCGCGGCAGTTCCTGCAGATGATGGAGAAGCCCGACGTCGACTCGATCGACGGGCTCTCGCCGGCGATCTCGATCGACCAGAAGACGACCTCGCGCAACCCGCGCTCGACGGTCGGGACGGTGACCGAGATCTACGACTACCTGCGGCTGCTGTATGCGCGCGTCGGTCGTCCGCACTGCCCCGTCTGCGGCCGCCCGATCGCCGGCCAGAGCCTCGACCAGATCGTCGAGCAGATCCTGGCGCTGCCGGAGGGGGCGAAGTTCACGGTCAACGCGCCGATCGTGCGCGACCGCAAGGGCGAGTTCCGCGACGTGCTCGACGAGCTGCGGGCCGACGGCTTCACGCGCGTCAAGGTCGACGGCGAGATCCGGCTGCTCGAGGAGGAGATCGTCCTCGACAAGAAGTTCAAGCACGAGATCGACGTCGTCGTCGACCGGCTCGTGCTCAAGCCCGACCTGCGCCAGCGGCTGACCCAGTCGGTCGAGACGGCGGCCGCGCTCGCCGACGGCCTCGTTGCGATCGACGTCGTCGACGGCGAGACCATGCTCTTCAGCGAGAAGTTCGCCTGCCCCGAGCACGGCGTCTCGCTGCCCGAGCTGCAGCCGCGCATCTTCTCCTTCAACTCGCCGCACGGCGCCTGTCCGCGCTGCACCGGGCTCGGCTCCCAGCTCGAGATCGATCCCGACCTGATCGTCCCCGACTCGAGCGTCACGATCGGCGACGGCGCGCTCGTGCCCTGGTCGGTCGGGAACGGCGGCTTCTACGACTCGATCGTGCAGGCGATCTGCGACCGCTACGAGATCGACCCCGACACGCCCTGGCGCGACCTCACGACCGAGCAGCAGGACCTCTTCCTGCACGGCACCAAGGGAGACAAGCTCTACGTCCAGTACCGCAACCGGATGGGACGCCGGCGCTCCTACACGATGGCCTTCGAGGGCATCGTCTCCTCGCTCGAGCGCCGCTACAAGGAGACCGACTCCTCCCAGCAGCGCGAGCGGATCGAGGAGTACATGAGCTTCCGGCCCTGCCCGACCTGCGGCGGCGCCCGGCTGAAGCCGGAGGTGCTCGCGGTCACGGTCGGCGGCGAGTCGATCCACCGCTTCACGCGGATGTCCGTCACACGCGCGCTCGCGTTCCTCGACGAGCTCGGCCTGACCCCGACGGAGGAGCTGATCGGCCATCGGATCGTGAAGGAGATCCGCGAGCGGCTGACCTTCCTCGACAACGTCGGCGTCGGCTACCTCCAGCTCGACCGCGCGGCCAAGACCCTCTCGGGCGGCGAGGCGCAGCGGCTGCGGCTGGCGACGCAGATCGGCTCGCAGCTGGTCGGCGTCCTCTACATCCTCGACGAGCCGTCGATCGGCCTGCACCAGCGCGACAACGACAAGCTGATCGGGACGCTCGAGCGGCTGAAGGCGCTCGGCAACACCGTCCTCGTCGTCGAGCACGACGAGCAGATGATGCGCACCGCCGACCACCTCGTCGACATGGGGCCTGGGGCGGGCGAGCACGGCGGCTACGTGGTCGCCGAGGGCACCGCGAAGGACGTGATGCGGGTCAAGGGCTCGGTCACCGGCCAGTTCCTCTCGGGCGCCCGGAGGATCGCGATCCCGCCGCGGCGCGAGGAGGACCGTGGCCACTTCACCGTCCGCGGCGCGGCCGAGAACAACCTGAAGCACATCGACGTCGAGTTCCCGGTCGCGAAGTTCGTCGCGGTCGCCGGCGTCTCCGGCTCCGGCAAGTCGACCCTCGTCAACGAGATCGTCTACAAGGCCGCCGCGAACCGGCTCAACCGGATGCGCGTCAAGCCGGGCGAGCACGACTCGGTCGAGGGGATCGAGGTCTTCGACAAGGTGATCGACATCGACCAGAAGCCGATCGGCCGCACGCCGCGCTCGAACCCGGCCACCTACATCGACCTGTTCACGCACATCCGCGAGCTCTACTCGCTCACGCCCGAGGCGAAGGTGCGCGGCTACAAGCCGGGGCGCTTCTCCTTCAACGTCCGCGGCGGCCGCTGCGAGACGTGCAAGGGCGACGGGACGATCAAGATCGAGATGCACTTCCTGCCCGACGTCTACGTGCCCTGCGAGACCTGCCACGGGCACCGCTACAACAAGGAGACGCTGGAGGTGCGCTTCAAGGGCAAGTCGATCGCGGACGTGCTCGAGATGTCGGTCGAGGAGGCGCTCACCTTCTTCGCCAAGATCCCGAAGCTGCGGCGGCGGCTGCAGACGCTGCACGACGTCGGCCTCGACTACATCAAGCTCGGCCAGCCGGCGACGACGCTCTCGGGCGGCGAGGCGCAGCGGGTCAAGCTCGCAGCGGAGCTCTGCAAGGTCGCGACCGGGAGCACGCTCTACATCCTCGACGAGCCGACCACTGGCCTTCACTTCGCCGACATCGAGAAGCTGCTCGAGGTGCTGCAGCGGCTCGTCGACGCCGGCAACACCGTGCTCGTGATCGAGCACAACCTCGACGTGATCAAGCAGGCCGACTGGGTGATCGACCTCGGGCCCGAGGGCGGCGAGGCGGGCGGCGAGCTGATCGCCGCCGGGACGCCCGAGCAGGTGGCCGAGACCGAGGGCTCCTTCACCGGCCAGTTCCTCCGCGGTGTGCTCGCCCCGCGCGGCGAGCCCGTCGCAGCCTGACGTGGAGCAGATCGCGCCCGGGCTCCGTCGCTGGACCTCGTGGCACGACCACTGGGAGGAGGACGTCGGCTCGCTCGCGGTCGAGACGCCCGACGGCCTCGTCCTGATCGATCCGCTCGATCCGCCGGCCGAGCTCGGCAAGCCGGCGCACGTGCTCGTCACCGTCTACTGGCACGCCCGCGGGACTGCCGACCTGAAGGCGCGCACGTGGGCGCCGTCCCGCTCGCTGCGGCCGCTCGCCAACCGCGGCGTCGAGGCAACGGAGGCGGCGGACGGTCTCCCCGGCGGGATCCGTGCCTTCCAGACCGCCCGGGCGGCGGAGGCGGTCTACTGGCTCCCGGAGCAGCGCGCAGTCGTCGCCGGCGACGTCCTGCTCGGTGCAGGCGCGAAGCCGCGTGCAACGGACGACCCGCTCCGGCTCTGCCCCGAGGGCTGGCTCGGCAAGCGGACGCACGCCGACCTGCGCGAGTCGCTGCGGCCGCTGCTCGACCTGCCGGTCGAGCAGGTACTCGTCTCCCACGGCGTGCCTGTGCTCGAGCACGCGCATCGCGAGCTCGAGCGCGTGTTGTCCTCCACGTAGACGCCAGGCCCCGTCGCTGAGATCCTCGCCGCGGTGGGGACGACGACGAACAGCGCGCGACTGGCAGCTCTGGGGGAGCTGTGTACGAATCGCGCGCTGCGCCGGGCGGAGCTCGCGTGGGGCGGCTTCCACGCTGCGGAGTGGGCCTCGCTGGTGGCGCTGAGCGTGGTCGCGTACGAGGCCGACGGCGCACGAGCGGTGGGGCTCGTGCTCTTCGCTCGCATGGTCCCGAGCGCGGTCGTCGCCCCCTTCGTCGCAGTCATCGGCGATCGCTATCGCCGCGAGCGAATCCTCCTCGCTGTTCATCTCATCCGAGGAGCCGCCTGCCTGGCCGCCGCCGCGGCGCTCGCTCTCGACGCTCCGCCGATCGTCGTCTACGTGTCGGCGGTGCTGGCCGCGGTGCCGTTGGCCGCCCACCGGCCCTGCCACCTGGCGTTGGTGCCGCTGCTCGCACGGTCGCCGCGTGAGCTGTCCGCATCGAACGTGGCGGCGCTCACGCTGGAGTCGGCGGCTGTGCTGGCCGGTCCCCTGGTGGCCGCCGTGCTGCTCGCGGTGTCGGGGCCGGCCGCCGTCTTCGGGGCTTGCGCCGCGATCTCGTTTCTCTCGTTCGCCGCGATCGCGGGGATCGGCGCCGGGACGCCGTCGACCGGGGCCGGCGTGCGCCCCGGAGTCAGGGGGGAGTTACGGGAGGGTGTGCACGCGCTCGCCGGCAACCCCCCGGTGCGGCTCGTCGTCGCGCTCTTCGGCGCCCAGACCTTCGTGCGAGGCGTGCTCGGTGTGACCCTCGTCGTCGTCGCGATCGATGTGCTCGGGATCGGCGAGCCCGGAGTGGGCACGCTCATGGCGGCTTTCGGTCTCGGCGGCCTCGCCGGTGCCATTGCCGGAATCTCGCTCGTCGGTCGCGGTGGCCTCGGCCGACCGTTTCAGCTTTCGCTCGCCGGCTGGGGCCTGCCGCTTGCGCTGATCGGAATCTGGCCGGAGACCGGAGTTGCCCTCGTCGCCCTCGCCGTATCCGGCTTCGCCAACAGCCTCCTCGACGTCTCGGGCTTCACGAGCATGCAGGAGCACGTCGACGAGCGCCTGCTCGGTCGTGTCTTCGGCCTCTTCGAGCTGGTCGTGATCGTCGCGGTGGCGCTCGGTTCGCTCACGGCGCCGGTCTTGCTCGACGTGCTCGGATCCCGCGGCGCCCTGATCGCGGTCGGCGTCCTGCTCCCGGGCCTCGCCGTGCTCGCGCACCGCGGCCTCGGGCGCATCGACGACGGCATGGCGGTTCGCGCGGACGAGCTGGACCTGCTGCGCCGGACGGAGGTTTTCGCACCGCTGTCGTATGCGGCGTTGCGCCGGCTCGCCTCGTCGCTCGGAGAGCAGCGTGCCCAGGTGGGCGAGACGATCGTGCGACAGGGCGACGACGGGGAGGTCGTCTACGTGATCGTCGAGGGCTGCGCCGCCGTCAGCCGCGACGGCGAGCCGGTGGACGAGCTCGGCCCGCACGACACCTTCGGCGAGGCGGCACTGATCCTCGACGCGCCGCGCAACGCGACTGTGACCGCACTCGAACCCATGCTGCTACGAACTCTCGGCCGTGAGCCGTTCCTCGCCGAGGTGACGGGCAACCGGCTCAGCAAGGATGCGCTCGACCGTCTCGTCGCAGCGCGTAGCCCGGCCGCGAGATAGTCAGAGACAGGGCTCCGGCGAGAAGTCCTGGTGGCCCCGGCCCTCGTGGCAGCGCTGCACCCAATGGGCCGATTCGACCTTCCAGGTCCCGTCGTCGCGGCGCGCAAAGGTGAGCTCGTACCTGCGCGCCCGAACCGAGTCGTCGCCCAGTCCGTCGATCACGAGCGTGGCACTGCCGCTGCCGCCGCTGGACGTCGACTGGAACGAGCGCGTGCTGTTTTCCTGCGGGCCGAGGGCCAGGAACTCCTCCGTGATTTTCTCCAGATCGCGTTCCCAGGGCTCGTCGACGCTCTCGGCACGGGCGTTGAACGCCTCCACCGGCAGGACACCCGACGGCGGCACGCCAGTCGTCGTCTCGGTGACCGTGACCGTCGTCGCCTTCGTCACGGTCACCGTCCGTGTCGTCTCGCCGTCCCCGCCCGAGCACGCGCTCGCAAGCAGCAGGAGCGAGAGTGCGGCGAGCCCTCGCGTCAGAGCACCGCCTGCGTCTGCGTGACGCGGGCGACGTGCTTGCCCGCCTCGTCGTAGACGTCCGTCTCGATGACGATCGTGCGGCTGCCGCGGTGGAGCGGGCGCGACCGCGCCTCGATCACGCCGGACCGGACCGCGGCGAAGAAGTTCGTCTTCGACTCGATCGTCGCCGTCGCAGTCGAGCCTTCCGGCAGGTTGAGATAGGCGCAGTAGGCGCCGATCGTGTCCGCCAGCCCCATCAGGACGCCGCCGTGGAGCAGTCCGGCAGCCGTCGTCAGCCGTTCCTCCCAGGCGATCCGGCCGCGCACCTCGTCGGGCGAAGCGGCGAGCAGCTCCAGCCCGAGCGTCTCCGCGTAGGGCATTGCCGCCCGCACCGTCTGCGTCAGCTCGGCGTCCACCGGCCGAACCTACCAAGTGGGGGATGCTGCAATCTCGCCGACGTGCCGATGCGGGCGGCATGATCGTGCGGCTCGTCACCGTCCTGGCTGCGGCCTCGCTGCTCGCAGGCTGCAGCTCCGAGGAGGGCCTGCGTGCCCAGGAGCTGCTGCAGCAGTCCGAGGCCGCGCAGGCGAAGCTGAGCTCGTCGACGTTCGACGGCAGCCTGGGCATCGCGGCGGAGGGCATGAACATGCGGATGAGCTTCAACGGCGCGACGTCGAAGGACGGCGAGTGGTTCTCGATGCGCGCGTCCGGCGTGCCGAATGCCGGTGACATGGAGATGCAGGTGGTCGTCCGCGACGGCAAGGCGTGGCTGAACGCCGACGGGCGCTGGCAGTCGGCGCCGGTCCCAGCCGGCACGACCTCGAACGGCACGCTCAGCGCCGCCGCTTTCCAGCAGCTCGCTCGCTACGTGAAGGACGTCCGCGTCAAGGAGCACCAGGTGATCCAGGGCAAGACCGTGACGACGATCGCAGGTGAGATCGACACGCAGGGCATGGTCGAGTCGTTCGCCAAGCTCGGCTCGCTCGCGGAGGGCGCATCCTTCGACCTCTCCAAGCTCGGGCTCGACATCGGCGACATCCACGCCGTCCTCACCGTCGACGAGCAAACGCACCTGCTCGACAGCGCGCTCGTCAGCTTCGAGATGAAGGCAGACGGCAAGACTGCCAAGCTCGACCTGCGCTACCGCCTGTCCGGCGCGAACAAGCCGGTCACGCTGCCTTCGCCGTCCGGCTAGCAACTACCCTCGGGGCGTGAACCCGGATCGCGAATGGTGGCTGCGCGTGCCTGCCGTGCTGCTCTCGCCGCGGTCGGTCTTCGCCGCCCTGCGCAGCGAGGAACAGGAGGAGGTCGAGGCGCGCGCCGAGCCGGTGCTCGCGCTGACGCTGCTCGCCGGGATCGCGATCGCGCTCGGCACGAGTACCGCGAGGCGCCTGTACGACGACCCGCTCTACGACCCGCTGACGCTGGCCGTCTGGGCCGTGATCGCGGGCGGCTTCGTTGCGTTCGCCGGCTACTTCATCGTCGGCGGAGCGCTCTATCTCGGCGCCCGCGGCCTCGGTAGCGCGGGCACCTTCCGCCGGGCGCGCCACGTCCTCGGCTTCTCCGTCGCGCCGCTTGCCCTCTCCGCACTCGTCCTCTGGCCGCTCGGTCTGGCCGTTTTCGGCACCGATCTCTTCAAGCGGGGCGGTGACGACGTGGGCGCGGCGGGCGACCTCTTCTACGCCGCGGCGATCGGCTTCTCCCTCTGGGCGGTCGCGCTGCTGCTCCTGGGCGTGCGCGTCGTCCACGGCTGGAGCTGGGCTCGCAGCCTCGCCGCCCTCGGGCTCGTCGTGCTCTTCCTAGCCGCGTTCTCGTACGTCTTCTAGCGCCTCCTCGAAGACCGCGAGCTCCTCCTCCGGCATCGCGTAGGTGTGCTGCTCCTCCGGGAAGCGGCGCTCGCGAACGTCCTCGACATAGGCGCCGACCGCCTTCTTGATCTCAGCCGCGAGATCGGCGTACTGCTTGACGAAGCGCGGCGCGTGGCCCTCGTAGAGGCCGAGCAGGTCGTGCCAGACGAGCACCTGGCCGTCGGTGCCGGCGCCGGCGCCGATCCCGATCGTCGGCACGGTCAGCGCCTCGGTGATCCGCGACGCGACGGGTGCCGGCACGGCCTCGAGGACGATCGCGAAGCAGCCGGCGGCCTCGAGTGCCAGCGCGTCCTCGTACAGGCGCACCGCCTTCTCGGCCGTGCGGCCCTGGGCCTTGAAGCCGCCGAGCATCGTCGCCGACTGCGGCGTCAGGCCGAGGTGGCCCATCACCGGGATGCCGCCGCCGACGAGCGCACGCACGCGCTGCAGCATCGGCCCCGCTCCCTCGAGCTTGACCGCGTCGGCCCCCGCGTCCTTGACGAAGCGGATCGCGTTGTGCATCGCCTCCTCGTCGGAGACCTGGAAGGAGCCGAACGGCATGTCGGCGACGACGAGCGGCCGCCGCGCGCCGCGGGTGACGGCGCGCGTGAGGACGAGCATCTCCTCCATCGTCGCCGGCACGGTCGAGTCGTGGCCGAGCACCGTCATCGCGGCCGAATCGCCGACGAGGATCAGGTCCGCGCCGGCGGCGTCGGCGAGCCGGCCGGAGGGAGCGTCGTACGCGGTCACCATCGCGATCGGCTGGCGACGGGCCTTCAGCTGCACGAGCTCGGGCAGCGCCAGCTTTCCGGGCGCGGGGGTGCCGGGGGCGGGCTTTCTGGGACGGGTGGTCATGCTTCCTCCTCGAGGATGACGTTGTCGATCAGGCGGGTGGAGCCGACGCGGACCGCGGCGGCGAGGACGGGTGGGTCGTAGTCGGCGATCTCGACGTAGTCGACGTCGAGATCGGCGAGCGCGGCGCGGGCGGCGGTGAGATCGCGAGTCGCGAGCGCGCGGGGGAGAGCCAGCGCGCGCTCGCGCTCGGCGGGCGAGAGGCGCCCGTTCCGGGAGGAGAGCGCCAGGCCGTCGGCGTCGCGGACGGTCGGCACAGAGCGGATCTCGAGGTCGAGATCGAGGTCGCGGACGAGGCGCCGCACCACGGCCACCTGCTGGGCGTCCTTCTGGCCGAAGTAGGCCCGCTGCGGCCGGACGATGTTGAAGAGCTTCAGACAGACCGTGGCGACGCCGCGGAAGTGGCCCGGGCGGTGGTCGCCCTCGAGCCCGCGCGAGAGCTGCTCGACGTCGACCCAGGTCTGAAAGCCGGGCGGGTAGATCTCCTCCGGCGGCGGCGCGAAGAGGACGTCGGCGCCCAGTGTCGCCGCGAGCTCCAGGTCGCGCGCCTCGTCGCGCGGGTACGCGGCGAGATCGGCGCCTTCGTCGAACTGCGCCGGGTTGACGAAGAGGCTGACGACGACGACGTCGTTCTCGGCGCGCGCTGCCCGGATCAGCGCCTCGTGGCCGGCGTGCAGCGCCCCCATCGTCGGGACGAGGCCGATCGAGCCGGTGCGCGACGCGAGGTCGCGCCGCAGCTCCTCGATCCGCCGGACCGTGTTCACAGCAGCGCCTTCGTCGTCTCGGCCAGCGCGACGTACATCGGCTCGAGCTCCGGCCGCTCGGCGCGGATGGCGGCGAGATGGGCGTCGACCGTCTCCCAGTCGCCGCGCGAGATCGGCCCGGTCAGCTCGAAGCCGTTCTCGATCGTGCGGCGCATCAGCGGGTCGAGCGCCTCCGGCGGCGCACCGGCTGCCTCGAGCAGCGAGCCCGCGGCCCGTCGCAGGGTGACGAGATAGTTCGACGCGATCGACGCGCCGGCGTGGTAGGCGGCCCGCTTGCCGTCGGCGAGTGAGAACGGCTCGAGCCCGAGCGTCCGCGCCAGCCACTCACCGACCTCGCGCGCCTCGGCGTTCTCCGCGGTCACCGCCGCGAACGCACCGTCGAGCTGCTCCGCGCCGCGGCCGCGTGTGAACGTCTGCAGGGGGTGGAGCCCGAAGCGCCGCTCGTGCGGATCGAGCGCCGCGAGCGGCGTCGCGCCGCTGACGTGCGCGACCCAGGGGCCGGGCTCGAGCGCCGCCGCCACCTCGGCGATCGCGCGATCGGGGACGCAGAGCAGGACGAGCTGCGGATCCTCCGGAGAGAGGTCGAGCCCACGCTCACGCAGACGCGCGGCCATTGCCGAGCCGACGCGTCCGGCGCCGATCACTTGGGCTCTCTCGATCATGTTGGTGGCTCCAGTTCCGTCAACCGGATACCGGGCGGAAAGTAGTGTAGCCCCATGCGGATCCAGGTCGGAGACGTGCGCCTTTTCTTCGATGTCGAGGGCACGAAGCTCGTGGCCGAGGGGCCGTGGATGCGCGAGCGGCAGACGGTCGTGCTGTTGCATCCCGGCCCGGGGTTCGACCACGGCCTCTTCAAGGTGCAGATCGGACCGTGGCTCTCGGCCGGGACGCAGGTGATCTATACGGACCTGCGCGGCGCCGGCCGCAGTGACCGGAGCACGCCGGCAGAACGGCGCGTCGAGCGCTGGGCGGACGACGTCAAGGAGCTGTGCGACGCCGTCGGGATCGAGCGCCCCGTCGTGCTCGGGATCGGCTTCGGCTCGGTCGTCGCGCTGAAGTACGCGGCTCGGCACCCGCAGCATCCGGCCGGCGCTCGTGCTCGCCGCGCCGATCGCCCGCGTGAACCCGGAGCTTTCGATCGCCGCCTACGAGCGGCTCGGCGGTGAGGACGCCCGTGCGGTCGCCGAGCGCTTCTACGACGGCATGGACGAGCAGGGATTCGCCGACTTCCTCCGCGTCTGCTTCCCGCTGCTCTCCAGCTACCCGCTCACGAGCGACGTGATCGCCCGCGCCGACTGGAACCCGGAGGTGCTGATGGAGTGGATGCGCGGCGAGGCGAAGCAGCTCGACCTCCGCGACGAGCTCGGCACGATCCGCGCGCCGGCGCTCGTCCTGGCGGGCGAGGAGGACGCGTGGGCGCCGTTCGACTCCGTGCAGGAGGTCTACGAGCTGCTCGGCGGGCACAAGCGCTTCCGCAGCTATCCGAATGCCAGGCATTCCGTCTTCCGCGACGCACCCGAGGCCTACGAGGACATGAGGATCTTCCTCGACGACATCCAGGCGCTGGAGACGCGCACGTGAAAGTCGCCGTCAACGGGATCGAGCTCTTCTTCGACGTCGAGGGCGCGAAAGTTCGGCCCGATGGCCCCTGGATGCGCGACCGCCCGACGGTGATCCTGCTGCCGACAGGCCCGGGGATGGACCATTCGCTCTACAAGGACAACCTCGGGCCGGCGCTCGCCGAGGACGTACAGGTGATCTACCTCGACATGCGCGGCGCGGGACGGAGCGACTGGAGCTCGTCCGAGCACTGGACGCTCGACACGTGGACCGCCGACCTGACCGCGTTCTGCGAGAAGCTCGAGCTGCTCCGCCCGGTCCTGCTCGGCACCGGGATCGGCGGCGTGATCGCGGTCCAGCAGGCGGCCCGACGCCCGGACCTCGTCGACCGGCTCGTGCTCGTCAGCACCGTCGCCCGCTACAGCCACACGCGCTCGATCGCCGAGTTCGACCGGCTCGGCGGGCCGGAGGCCGGAGAGGTCGCGGCCCGCTACTTCGCCGATCCGACGGAGCTCAACTTCGCCGAGTTCATGCGCGTCTGCGTCCCGCTCTACGCACGCACGCCGCTGCCGCCCGACGCGGTCGCGCGGATCGAGATGAACCTGGCGCTGACGGCGCACTGGGACGCGACCAGCGCGCGGGACTTCGACGTCCGGGCGGACGCGGAGCGCGTCCAGTGCCCCGTGCTCATGCTCGCCGGAGAGGACGACCCGTCGACGACGATCGCCGGGATCGAGGAGCTCGTCGAGGCGCTGCCGGCGGAGCTCGTGCGCTACGTGCGGTACGCCGACACCGGCCACGGCGTCTTCCGCGACCGCCCCGAGGCGATCGGCGTCGTCCGCGAGTTCCTAGCGGCGGCCGAGCCGGCGTAGGAGGTTGGCCCGCACCTCGGGCCACTCGTCGTCGATCACGCTGTACCAGGCCGAATCGCGGCGCTGCCCGCCGCGCACGAGCATCGACTTGCGGTGCACGCCCTCGAACTGCGCCGGCAGCGCCGCCATCGCACCGCGCGAGCGCTCGTTCCGCGCGTCCGTCTTCAGCTCGACCCGGAGGCAGCCGAGCCGCTCGAAGGCGTGCTCGAACATCAGCAGCTTCGCCTCGATGTTGACGCCGCTGCCCCAGACCTCCGGGGTCAGCCACGTCCAGCCGATCTCGAGGCTGCGGTGCTCGGGGCGCAGGGCGAGGTAGCGCGTGCTGCCGACGACACGCTCGTCCGCGCGGCGCACGGTGACGAGCGGGAACTCCGTTCCGTCGGCCTGGTTCGCGTAGGCGGCGTCGAGGTAGGCGCGCATCTCCGCGGGCGTCTGCGGCTGCTCGACGCTGAGCCACTGCCACGTGCGCGGGTCGCGCGAGGCCTCCCAGAGCCCGTCCTCGTGGTCGGGCGAGAGCGGCTCCAGCCGTACGAGCTCGCCCTCGAGAGTGGGAACCGTCCAGTCCACTAGACTTCTGAGCATGCCGATCTACGAGTACGCCTGCATGGAGTGCGAGTCGCATTTCGAGGAGCTCGTCCGGAACGCGGAGCAGGCGGTCGCGTGTCCCGAGTGCGGCGCCGGCAACGTGCTCAAGCAGTTCTCGAGCTTCGCGGTCGTCGGCGCCTCCTCACAGCCGAAGTTCGGCGGCGGCGGCGGGTTGCTGCGGCGGCTCGTGCGGCTGCGGCTGACCGTCCTGCGCCGGACGTAGACTCACTCCCGTGAGCGATCTGCTGCTCGAGTACGAGAAGGCGACGAGCACCTGCACCCGCTGCCCGCTCGCCGCGACGCGAACGCAGGTGGTCTTCGGCGCCGGCGATTCGAATGCGGAGCTGATGTTCGTCGGCGAGGCGCCCGGGTTCCACGAGGACAAGAACGGCGTCCCCTTCGTCGGCCAGGCGGGGAAGCTGCTGGAGACGCTGCTGAACGGGATCGGCCTCTCGCGCGCCGACGTCTACATCGCGAACGTGCTCAAGTGCCGGCCGCCCGGGAACCGCGACCCGCAGCCGGAGGAGATCGAGGCGTGCGAGTCGCACCTCTTCCACCAGATCGAGCTGATCCGGCCGACGCTCGTGGCCACGCTCGGCAACTTCGCGACGAAGCTCCTCTCGGGCAAGCCGACAGGGATCACGCGCGTGCACGGCATCCCGCAGCAGGTGACGCTCGGCGGCAACGAGGTCGTGCTCTACCCGCTCTACCACCCGGCGGCGGCGCTCTACACGCGCTCGATGCTCTCGGTGCTGGAGGAGGACTTTCGCCGGATCCCGGAGCTGCTCGGCCTCACGACCGTCGTGCCCGAGCCTGCGGAGCTCGAAGTCGAGCCGGAGCTCGAGCCCGAGGCCGAACGCTCGCACGAGCCGGCCGTTCAGCTCGGCCTCTTCTAGCGTCGTGGAGATCCGCTCCAGCTCCCCCGCGGAGACGGAGGAGGTCGCAGCGCGCCTGGCGAAGGCGCTCGTGCCCGGTGACGTCGTCACGATCTCGGGGGAGCTCGGCTCCGGCAAGACCACCTTCGTACGCGGCGCCTGCCGTGCCCTCGGCGTGACGGCGCCGGTGACGAGCCCGACCTACACGATCGGCCATCGCTACGAGGGGTCGCCCGACGTCTCCCACCTCGACCTCTACCGCTTCACGGCCGTCTCGCAGGCGGAGTGGGGCGACCTGGAGCCCTATTTCGACGACGCCGTCGTCTTCGTCGAATGGCCGGAGGCGGCCGGAGCCGGGCTGCCCGCCGTGCGCGCGGCCGTCCGGCTCGAGCACCTCGACGAACAGAGCCGGCGAATCCTGATCGAGGGCGACGTAACCTTCGCCCATGCCGCTGATCCTGGCCTTCGACACCGCGACTGACCGCGCCACGAGCGCGCTCGTCGGCGACGGGGAACTGCTCGGCGAACGGGTCTCCCGCGCCTCGACGCTGCTCGCCGACGTCGACGCGCTCGTGCGCCAGGCGGGTGCGCACCCGCGCGACATCACGGGCCTCGCCGTCGGCATCGGGCCGGGCAGCTTCACGGGGATCCGGATCGGCCTCGCGGCCGCACGCGGGCTCGCACTGGCGCTCGACGTCCCGGCTGCGGGCGTCTCGACCCTCGACGCGCTCGCGGCCGGTGCGCCCGGCGCGATCCCGGTGATCGACGCGAAGCGGCGCGAGGTCTTCGTGCCGGGGCCGAGGGCGGTCGCTCCGGGGGAGCTGGAGATCGAGCCGGGCACGACCTACGTCGGCGACGGCGCCATCCGCTACCGCGAGGTCTTCGAGCAGGCCGGAGCCGAGGTGCCTCCGGACGACGACGAGCGCCACCTGCCGCGGGCGCGCTTCCATGCCGAGCTGGCTGCCGGCTTCGGCCCGGTCGAGCTGGTCGAGCCGCTCTACGTGCGGCTGCCGGACGCCGTCGAGGCCGCGTCGTGATGTTCGAGCTGCGGAAGCTCGAGCTCCGCGACCTGAACGACATCGAGCGGATCGAGCGCGAGTCGTATCCGACGCCGTGGTCGCGTTCGATGTTCGCCGGAGAGCTGGCGAAGCCGAGCTCGCTGTCCCTCGGAGCCTTCGACCCCGACACCGGCGGCCTCGTCGGCTACCTCGTCATCTCACGCTACGTCGACGCCTGGCACGTGATGAACGTCGCGGTCACCACCGAGTACCGCCGCCGCGGGATCGCTCGCGCCTTGCTCGAGCGGCTCTTCGAGGTGACGTCGTCGGACGAGCGCCGCGGCTACACGCTCGAGGTGCGCGTTTCGAACGTCGGAGCGATCGCGCTCTACGAGCGGCTCGGGTTCGTCGCCCGTGGCGTGCGGCGCGGCTACTACACGGACAACCGCGAGGACGCCCTGATCATGTGGCGCGACCCCGTCCCCGACCAGAAGGCAGAGGCCGAGCAGGCCGAGGCAGGATGATCCTCGGCCTGGAGACGTCGTGCGACGAGACCGCGGCGGCGCTCGTGACCGAGGCAGGGGAGATCCGCGCGAACGTCGTCTCCTCGCAGGCCGACCTGCACGCCCGCTATGGCGGCGTCGTGCCCGAGGTCGCCTCGCGGCGACACCTCGAGCTCGTCGTCCCGGTCGTGCGCGAGGCGCTCGGCGAAGCGGGGGCGACGCTCGACGACGTCGACACGATCGCGGTCACGCAGGGCCCGGGGCTCGTCGGCGCGCTCCTCGTCGGCGTCTCCGCGGCGAAGGCCCTCGCCTGGGCGCGCGGCCTGCCGCTGGCGGCGGTCGACCACCTGCACGGCCACGTCGCATCCCTCTTCCTCGGACCCGACCCGGTCGAGCCGCCGTTCCTGTGCCTGCTCGCGAGCGGCGGCCATACGCTGCTGCTCGACGTCCAGGACCGCGCCGGCTACACCGTCCTCGGCACGTCGATCGACGACGCCGCCGGCGAGGCGTTCGACAAGGGCGCGCGGCTGCTCGGCCTCGGCTATCCCGGCGGGCGCGAGATCGACCGGCTGGCGCGGGAGGGCGATCCCGACGCCTTCGCGTTCCCCGTCGCGCGCCTGGACGGGCTCGACTTCTCGTTCTCCGGCGTCAAGACGGCGCTGCTCTACGCCGTGCGCGATCTCGGCGGCGAGGCGGAGGCGCGGAAGGCCGACCTGGCGGCGTCGTACCAGCGCGCGATCGTCCGGGCGCTCGTCGAGCGGACGCGCGCGGCCGCCGAGCGGGAGGGGCACGAGCAGATCGCCGTCGTCGGCGGCGTCGCCGCCAACTCCGAGCTGCGCGAGTCGCTGCCGGGCGCTCGCTTCGCGCCGCTCGAGCTCTGCACCGACAACGCGGCGATGATCGCGTCCGCCGGCCGGTACGGCAGACGGCTTCCCTATCCTGGCTACCTTGACCTCGACGCGTATGCATCGCGCGCCTGACCGACGCAGCCTCGCCGCCGGGCTCGCGATCGCGATTGCGCTCCTCGCCGCGGGCGGCGGCCAGAGCGCTCAGGCGCCGGTCGCCCCCGAGGACGGCGCCGCCGCATGGCGCGGCTTCGTCGACAGCGATCGTGCGGCGATCGCCGTCGGCCAGCGGATGATCGTCGTGCTCAAGAACCCGTCGCTGGCCGACCGCATCGCCGAGGCCGGTGGCACGGCGACCGAGTCGGCGATGCGCCAGTGGACGGCCGGGGCGCTGGCCGCGCAGAAGCAAATCGCGGCACGGCTCTCGCGTGAGGGCATCCAGCTGGTGCCGGACTTCGTCTACACCCGCACGTTCAACGGCTTCGCAGCGGCGATCGACGGACGCGCACTGGCGCTGCTCGAGCGGGACGAGGACGTGTTCGGTGTCTACCCGGTGCGCGCGGCGTACCCAGCCGCCCTCTCGGCGGCGGAGCTGAGCGGCCCGTCCTTCGCGTCCGGAAGCGGCCGCCGCGCCGAGGTCGGGATCCCGCGCTTCGACGGGAGTGGGATCACCGTGGCGCTCCTCGACACGGGTGTCGACTTCACGCATCCGTTCATCCGCGACCGGCTGCTGGACGGGCTCGACATGCTCGATCCCGAGCGGCGAGCGATCGCCCGCGCGCACCCCGACGAGCCGACCCGGCTCGAGCGGCACGGCACGCAGATGGCCGGGCTGATCGCGGGCAGGGGCGGCCCGGGCGGGATTCACGGCGTCGTGCCGGCGTCCCGGATCCTGCCGATCCGCATCGCCGGCTGGCAGCCGAGCGCGGAGGGAGGGTTCGCCATCTACGGCCGCACCGACCAGCTGCTGGCGGGGATCGAGCGCGCCGTCGATCCCGACGCCGACGGGGACGTCCTCGACGCCGCACGGGTCGCAGTCGTCGGCGTGACCGAGCCGTTCGCGTCCTTCCCGGACGGTCCGCTCGCCCGCGCGATCGAGGGGGCGGCGCGGCTCGACACGCTCGTCGTCGTCCCCGCGGGGAACGAAGGCCCGGCAGGCCCGAGCTACGGCAGCATCGGCGGGCCTGGCGGTGCGCCGGACGCGCTCACCGTCGCGGCGGCAGACCTCCGCAACGACACCGCGACGGTTCGCGTCGTCGTGCGGTCGGGCCTGCACGTGCTGCTCGACCGCGAGGTTCCCCTTGCCGGTGCCGCTGCACCGCGGGGGCCGCTGGCGCTCACGGTCGTGCGGCCCCGTCGCGACGCGGCCGGCGGCCGACGCGGAACGCCGCTTGCACGCTACTTCGACGACCAGGGCTACAGCCTCGTCGCCGGGCGGGCGACGCTGCTCGCCCGTGCCGCTGAGCCGGTCGACGAGGCGCGGTCCGCCGTGCTCGCGGGCGCGGCCGCGATCCTGGTCGACGGCGCCGTTCCGGCGGGCGCGCTCGGCCTGGACGACCGACTCGACGTTCCCGTGATCGGGATCCCGAGCTCGGCCGCGGCTGCGCTGCGCTCGGCGCTCGCCCGCGGCAACGAGGTGAACGTCTCGCTCGGCGCGCCCGGGTGGCGGACGAACGAGCGCCGGGCCTCGATCGCGCCGTTCTCCTCCCACGGCCTCGCGTTCGGCGGCGGGATCAAGCCCGAGGTCGCGGCGCCGGGCGTCGAGCTCGTCACGGCGGATCCGGGACGAAACGCCGACCGCACCGCGCGCTACGCGACGATCAGCGGCACGAGCGCGGCGACCGCGGTGGCCGGCGGCGCGGCCGCGGCACTCGCACAGGCACGCCCTGAGCTCGACGCAGCTGCGCTCAAGAGCGCGCTCGTCGGCACCAGCGTCAAGGCGGCCGCCAGCTCCGCCGGTGCGCAGGGCGCCGGCATGCTCGACCCTCTCGCGGCGGCAGCGGTGGAGGTCGTCGCCCAGCCCGCGACCGTCGGCTTCGGCTCCGCCGACAAGCCCGGCTGGACCGCCGTGCGCAGGATCGTGCTCCGCAACGTCTCCTCTCGCCGCGTCGACGTCGACGTCGCCGCCGCGACCGAGGCGATCGCGGGGCTCTCGGTCACCGCAGCGCCCGCGCGTGTGCGGCTCCAGCCCGGTGCCAGCGCGCCCGTCAAGCTGACCGCGCGCGTCGCCTTCCTCCCACGCCGCGTCGGCGCGATCCAGGGCCGGGCTCGGCTGGAGGTCTCCGGCGGCGGTCGCGTCATCGTTCCGTGGGCCGTGGCGCTCCCGTTCAAGGGCTCCGCCCTGATCGGCGGCGTCGGCATGTCGCCGCGCTCGTTCCGCGCGTCCGACCGGGCGCCCGCGGTGCTGACCGTGCAGGCGGGCCAGGTGCGGGACCTCGCCGGGCGGCGACAGCTGCGTCCGGTCTCGCGGCTCGACGTCGAGCTCTGGCGCGGGGGTGAGCGGCTCGGCCTGGTCGCGCGCCTGCGCGACGTTCTCCCCGGGCGGTACGCCTTCGGAGTGACCGGCCGCGGCCCCCGTGGCGGCGCGCTGGCGAAAGGCCCCTATCGCCTGCGGGTGCTCGCCGTGCCGCCCGACGGCCCGGCCGAGGCCGAGACCGTCCGCTTCAGGATCCGCTGACCCGGGAGGGGTACACTCCCGCGCGGCTCCACGAGAGAAGGAGACTGCGATGTCCACGGCCGAAGTCCCCACGCATCTTCGCGAGAACCCGCTCGAGCTGGCGCGCCAACAGCTGCGCCGCGTCGGGCAGACGTTCGCGATCGACCCCAACCTGATCAACGTCCTCGAGAAGTGCAAGAAGTCGGTCGAGGTCTCGATCCCGGTGACGATGGACGACGGCTCGGTGGGCGTCTTCCGCGGCCACCGCGTCACCCACAACATCGCCCGCGGCCCGTCGAAGGGCGGGATCCGCTACCACCCGGCGGTGACGCGCGACGAGGTCAAGTCGCTCGCGATGTGGATGACCTGGAAGTGCGCGCTGATGGGCCTGCCCTTCGGCGGCGCCAAGGGCGGCGTCGTCTGCGACCCCAAGCAGCTCTCCCGCGGTGAGCTCGAGCGCCTGACGCGCCGCTACACGAGCGAGATCATCAACGAGATCGGCCCCGAGAAGGACATCCCGGCTCCCGACGTCGGCACCGACGCGAGCGTGATGGCGTGGATCTTCGACACCTACTCGATGAACAAGGGCCATTCCGTCCTCGGGGTCGTCACCGGCAAGCCGCTTGCGATCGGCGGCTCGCTCGGGCGCGAGGAGGCGACGGCGCGGGGCGCGCTCTACGTGATCGCCGACGCGCTCGGCGAGGAGGACAAGAAGATCCCGGGACTGAGCGTCGTCGTGCAGGGCTTCGGCAACGTCGGCCGCAACCTTGCACGCCTTCTGCACGAGTCGGGCGCCGTCGTCATCGGCGTCTCCGACTCGAGCGGCGGCCTGCATGCGCCGGGCGGCCTCGACATCCCGGGCGTGCTCGCCTGGAAGAGCGAGCACGGGACGCTCGAGGGCTACCCGTCCGCCGACGCGATCACCAACGAGGAGCTGCTGCTCCTGGAGTGCGACGTGCTCGCGCCGTGCGCGCTCGAGCAGGTGATCAGCGCCGACAACGCGGCCCAGGTGAAGGCACGGATCGTCTGCGAGGGCGCGAACGGCCCCGTCACTCCCGCCGCCGACGAGATCCTCGAGGACCGCGGCGTCCTCGTCCTCCCCGACGTGCTCGCGAACGCGGGCGGTGTCGTCGTCTCCTACTTCGAGTGGGTGCAGGGGCTCCAGGAGTACTTCTGGAAGGAGGAGGAGGTCAACAAGCGGCTCGACGACATCGTCACCCGCGCCTTCGAGGAGACGATCGCGACGCGGAAGCAGCACGGTACGAGCATGCGGATGGCGGCCTACGGCCTCGCTGTCCGCCGTGTCGCGGAGGCCACCGTGACGCGGGGGCTCTATCCCTAGAGTCACGCTCTACCTGGCCGACGGCTGCCATCTCTGCGAGCGGGCGCTCGAGGTCGTCGACCAGGTCTGCGCGGGCGACTTCGAGCGGGTGGACATCGCCGGCTCACCCGAGCTCGAGGCCGCCTACCGCGAGTCGATCCCGGTGGTCGAGGTCGACGGCGAGCGGGCGTTCACGTACTTCGTCCAGCCCGACGCGCTGCGGCAGCGGCTGAAGGCCTGCCGCTGACGGTTCCCACCGCGGTCACACGAGACCGTCGGCACAATGTCACGAAGGTTGTTACAAGCGACGAGAGGGACGAGTTGGCGGATCGGTTGACGGTAGGGGTTGCGGCGCGGCTGTCCCGCTACCTGCAGGTGCTGACGCAGGCCAAGAAGATGGGCAAGGACCGGATCTCCTCGCAGGAGATCTCGGACTACACCAACATCAACGCGACCCAGATCCGCCGCGACCTGTCCGGCTTCGGCAAGTTCGGCAAGCGCGGGGTCGGCTACAACATCGACTCGCTGCTCGGCGAGATCCGCAAGATCCTGCGGACGCAGGGGCAGCACAACATCGCCCTCGTCGGCGCCGGCAACCTCGGCCAGGCGATCGCGAGCTCGCCGATCTTCGCCGAGCACGGGATCAACATCGCCGCGGTGCTCGACACCGATCCCGACAAGACCGGCCGCTCGATCGGCAGCCTGGCCGTCCAGCCCTACGCGCAGCTGCGCGAGGCCGTGCGGGACAACAACATCATCGTCGGCGTGATCGCGGTGCCGGCCGGCGGCGCGCAGCAGGCGGCCGACGACCTGATCGACGCGGGCGTCAAGATCATCTTCAACTACTCCGAGGCGCTCCTCGACGTGCCGGCCGACGTCGCCGTCCACGCCTCGAACCCCGCGGTCGAGCTCCTCTACGCCCTGTATTTCCACCTGACCTAGCCCAGACCGAAAGCGAGCGCGCCGGCCGTGAAGATCCTGCTCTGGCACGGCTACCTCCTCGGCGGCACCGGCTCGAACGTCTACACGCGGGCGCTGGCGCGGGAGTGGACGCGCGCGGGCCACGAGGTGACGGTCTTCAGCCAGGAGCCCGATCCGGGCCTCTACGACCTCGGCGGCGCCGTCACCGTACGGCCGGACGTGGGCGGGCTGCTGCCGGTGTTCGTGCTCGACCGCTACGAGGGCTACGAGGTGAAGCTCGTCCAGGACTGCACGCGGGCCGAGCTCGACGCGTGGGTCGAGCGGAACGCGGCGGCGCTGCGCGAGCACCTTCCGGCCGACCTCGTCTTCGCGAACCACGTCCTCCTCGGCGGCCCGGTCGGCGCCGCGAGCGGCGCGCGGTTCGCGGTCAAAGCGCACGGGTCCGAGCTCGAGTACTCGATGCGCGGCAACGAGGCGCTCGGCGCGTGGGGGAGGGAGGCGCTCGAGCAGGCCGAGGCGGTCTTCGTCGGCTCGGCGCACATCCGGGAGGTGCTGCAGGACGTGGTCGGCCACGTCGACCGCGTCCACGAGGTGCCGCCCGGCGTCGACGTCGACGACTGGCGGCCGCGTCCGCGCGCGGAGGCGCTGGCCGGGCTGCTCGAGGAGGCGAGGCGGGATCCACCGAACCCGGGCAGCGCCAACGAGCGGCTCCCGGACGAGGGCAACGCCGAGCGGCTGGCGGCCTTTCTCGAAGACGAGCAGCCGACGGTCGTCTACTTCGGGAAGCTCCTCTACAACAAGGGAGTCCACGTCCTGCTGGAAGCGCTGCGCGACGTCGATGCTCGCGCGGTGATCGTCGGCTTCGGCGACTACCGGGAGACACTCGAGGCCGCGGCCGGTCCGCGGACGCTCTTCACCGGCCCGCTCGAGCACCGCCACCTCGTCCACCTGCTCGCGCTCGCGGACGCCACCGTCGTCCCCTCGATCTTCCCGGAGGCGTTCGGGATGGTCGCGGCCGAGGCCGCCGCCGCGGGCTCGCCGCCGCTCGTCGCGCGCCACTCCGGCCTCGCCGAGATCGCGGACGGGCTGGAGCAGGAGTACCCGCCGCACCTGCGCCACCTGGCGAGCTTCGAGACGGGAAACGCCGCCGAGCTGTCCGCGAAGCTGAGCGAGCTGCTCTCGTTGCCGGAGCCCGACCGGGTCGCCGTGCGCGAGGCGGCGCGGAATGCGACCGTCGGCCGCTGGAGCTGGGCGGGCGTCGCGCGCCGCCTGCTCGAGCCGTTCGATTACCCTCCCGCCGATGGGTGACGAGCAACGGCTTGGCTACGCCGAGCTTCTCGATGCTGCGCGCGAGGGGTTCGAGAACGGAACCGACTTCACGATCGCCGTCGAGGAGGAGTTCGCCCTGCTCGACCCCGTCTCGCTCGGCCTCGTCAACCGCTTCGAGGAGGTGCAGGCGGCCGCGAAGGGGACGCCGCTCGAGCCGAACCTCGTCGGCGAGCTGATCGCCTCGGAGGTCGAGATCAAGACCGGCCGCTGCGAGTCCTTCGCCGAGATCCCCGCCGCGATGACCGAGCGCCGCGCGCAGCTGGACGCCCTCGTCGAGACGCTCGGGATCGGGCTCGCCGCGACGGGGACGCATCCCTGGGCCGACTGGAAGGACCAGCGGATCATCGACACGCCGCACTACCGCCGCAACGACCAGCTGCTCCGGTACGTCGTCTGGCGCAACAACACCTTCGGGCTCCACGTCCACATCGGCATCCGCGGCGCCGACCGCGCGATCGCCGTCACGAACGGGCTCCGCAACTTCCTGCCGGAGTACCTCGCGCTCTCGGCCAGCTCGCCGTTCGTGGAGAACGTCAACACGGGGCTGCACTCGGCGCGCACGCAGATCTTCACCCGCTTCTTCCCGCGCTGCGGCGTCCCGGACGCGTTCGCCTCCTGGCAGCAGTACGAGGACTACGTCCGCTTCCTCTACGAGACCGGCTCGGTCACCGAGCACACGCAGCTCTGGTGGAGCGTGCGGCCGCACCTCGGCTTCCCGACGGTGGAGATCCGGATCGCCGACGGCCAGCCCGACCTCGTCGAGGCCCAGGGCCTCGCGGCCTTCGGCGCCTCGCTCGCCGCCCGCATCGCGCGCGCGTACGACGAGGGCGAGCCGCTCCCCGAGCTGCCGCACCGGCTGATCGAGGAGAACGTCTGGCGTGCGATCCGCTACGGGCTCTCGGGCGAGCTGATCGACCTCGAGCGCGGCGACGTCCTGCCGGCGCGGGCGCGGCTCGAGCGGCTGCTCGAGTGGGTGGCGCCGATGGCCGAGGAGATCGGCGCCGCGCCGTACCTCGCCATCCCGGAGCGGAACGCCGCGGAGCGGCAGATCGCCCGCTTCGAGGAGGGGGCGACCCTCGAGGAGATCTACGCCGAGCAGGCCGGCGTGCCCGTCCGTGGCTGACGACGAGATCACCGAGCAGGACCTCGTCGACGCGCTGCGCCAGCTGCAGGTCTCGGACCTGCTCGTGCAGACGCTCTCCACCGTCTCCTCGCTCGCCTACCACCGCCTCGCCGAGGAGCACCGCGACCTCGAGCAGGCGCGGCTCGCGATCGAGGCGCTGCGGGCGCTCGTCCCGGTGCTCTCCGGATCGATACCGCCGGAGCTGACGCGGGACTTCGAGCAGGTGCTCGCGAACCTCCAGCTCAGCTACGCGGCGGCCGTCGGCAAAGGCCCCTGAACGGGGCACCCGCCGCCGCTTGTGCTACATAATCCCCCGCGCCGGGCACGCCTCGGCGCTCACTTTGTGACGGGGCAATTCGGACGGAGGCTTGATGGATTTCTTCAATGACCACGCTGTTGCGTTCGCGCTCGTCTGCGCGGGCGTCGCGGTCGGATTCGGGCTCTACTTCACCTGGTGGCTGCTGCAGCAGCCCGCCGGCAGCGAGCGGATGCAGGAAATCGCCCGCGCCGTGCAGGAGGGCGCCGCGGCGTACCTGCGCCGGCAGTACACGACGATCGCGGCGGTCGCGATCGTGCCGTTCCTGGCGATCGGGTTCTACCCCGAGCTCGGCTGGGCGACGGCGATCGGCTTCGCCATCGGCGCCGTCCTCTCGGCGGCGGCGGGCTTCATCGGCATGAACGTCGCCGTCCGCTCGAACGTCCGCACGGCAGAGGCCGCGAAGCAGGGCCTGCGGCCCGCGTTCGAGGTCGCGTTCAAGGCCGGCTCGGTCGCGGGACTGCTGGTGGTCGGGCTCGGCCTGCTCGGCGTGGCCGGCTACTACGGCATCCTCACCGAGTTCGCCGACAAGAGCCAGGAGAACGCGATCGAGGCTCTGATCGGGCTTGCCTTCGGCGGCTCGCTGATCTCCGTCTTCGCGCGCCTCGGCGGCGGCATCTTCACGAAGGCCGCCGACGTCGGCGCCGACCTCGTCGGCAAGATCGAGGCGGGCATCCCCGAGGACGACCCGCGCAACCCGGCCGTGATCGCCGACAACGTCGGCGACAACGTCGGCGACTGCGCCGGCATGGCGGCCGACCTGTTCGAGACGTATGCGGTCACCGCCGTCGCGGTGATGCTGTTGGGGACGGCGTTCCCGCTCGGGAACCTGCCGCTCTACCCGCTCGCGCTCGGCGGCATCTCGATCCTCGCCTCGGTGGTCGGGATCTTCTTCGCCCGGATCGGCAAGGGCGGCTCGATCATCAACGCGCTCTACAAGAGCGTTCTCGTCGCCACGGTGCTGTCGGCGATCGGGTTCATCCCGGTCACGGCGGCGTTCGACGGCGGCCGCTTCAGCTTCTGGGAGCTCTACGGCTCGGCGCTGGTCGGCCTCGGAATCACGTTCTCGCTCGTCGCGATCACCGAGTTCTACACCGGCTCCCGCTGGAACCCCGTCAAGTCGATCGCGAAGGCGTCGCAGACCGGCCACGCCACCAACATCATCGAAGGCCTCGCGGTCGGCATGCGCGCGACGGCCGCGCCCGTGATCGTGATCGCGGCCGGGATCATCGCCGCGTACGAGATCGCCGGCCTCTACGGGATCGGCGTCGCGGTGATGGCCCAGCTCTCGATGTGCGGCCTGATCGTCGCCCTCGACGCGTTCGGCCCCGTCACCGACAACGCCGGCGGGATCGCCGAGATGGCGCACCTGGACGAGTCCGTGCGCGCGATCACCGATCCGCTCGACGCCGTCGGGAACACGACGAAGGCGGTCACGAAGGGCTACGCGATCGGCTCGGCCGGCCTTGCCGCGCTCGTCCTCTTCGACGAGTACACGCGCGGCCTCGACGAGGAGGGGCTGAGCGCGACCTTCAACCTCGGCGACCCGTATGTGATCGCCGGGCTCTTCATCGGCGGGATGATGCCGTTCCTCTTCGCCGCCCTGGCGATGACGGCAGTCGGCCGCGTCGGCGGCGAGGTCGTCGTCGAGGTGCGGCGGCAGTTCAAGGAGATGCCCGGGATCATGGAGGGCACCCAGCGGCCGGACTACAGCCGCGCCGTCGACATCGTCGCCAAGTCGGCGATCAACAAGATGATGCTGCCCGCGCTGATCCCTGTCGCGATTCCGATCGCGGTCGGGATCATCAGTCCGGAGATGCTGGGCGGCCTCCTGATCGGCACGATCGTCACCGGCCTCTTCCTCGCGATCGCGATGACCTCGGGCGGCGGCGCCTGGGACAACGCGAAGAAGCTGATCGAGGACGGCGCCTACGGCGGCAAGGGGTCGGAGGCGCATGCCGCGTCCGTCACCGGCGACACCGTCGGCGACCCCTACAAGGACACGGCGGGCCCGGCGATCAACCCGATGATCAAGATCGCCAACATCGTCGCGATCCTGATCATCCCGCTGCTCGTCTCGATTCACGGCTAGCAGCCGTCACACGCCGGGAAGACCACGGAGCCGGGCCTTGTGCCCGGCTCCGCTCGATCCGGGGATCTTCGAATCGCTCACCTTGTGAGTCTTGCCCGGCCTGAGTAGGATCCGACGGCTTGGGGAAGGGCCGCCCGTCCGATGACGCGGCTCGCGTACACAGAAGACTCAGGGGAGAGACATACATGCGATTCCGCACACTGGGCGCGCTCAGCGCGTTCGCGGTTCTCGCGGTGCTCGTCCTTGCCGTCTCCGCAGCGGGCGCATCGTCCGCCGAGGGAGCGACAGGGACCTACATCGTCCAGATGATCCAGGCGCCCGCCGCCACCTACGACGGGTGGCGTCGCCGGGATCCCGGCGACGAAGCCCGCCAAGGGCAAGAAGTTCGACGGCGAAGTCCGAGGCGGCCAGCCGTTACATCGGCTATCTCGAATCGGCAGCACGACGCAGGCGCTCGCCGAGGTCGGCGGGCAGCAAGATCTACGACTACAACGTCACGTTCAACGGCTTCGCCGCGAAGCTGACCGACCGCGCAGGCGGCGGCGATCGCGAAGCATGCCGGGCGTGCTCGTCGGTCGAGGCGGACGACCGTCTACAGGCCGACACCTCGTCGACGCCGCACTTCCTCGGCCTCGACGCGAAGAAGGGCCTCTGGGACCAGCTCGGCGGCCCGGACGCGAAGGCGAACGGTAAGAAGGACGGCGCCGGTGAGAACATCATCATCGGCGTCATCGACTCCGGGCATCACGCCCGAGAGCCTCAGCTTCACCGACCGCAAGATCAAGAAGGACAAGCTGGGCAAGGTCGTCTACGAGCAGGTTCCGCTCGGCGCGCCGCCCGCGGGCTGGGCGGGCACCTGCCAGACCGGTGAGGCGTGGACGGCGTCCGACTGCAACAACAAGCTGATCGGCGCGCGCTACTTCAACGCCGGCCAGGGCGGCAACGCCGGGATCGACACGAACCGGCCGTGGGAGTTCATCTCGCCGCGCGACTACAACGGTCACGGCACGCACACCGTCGTCGACCTCCGGCGGCAACTACGGCGTCCCGGCGACGGGTGCCGCCGCCGCGTTCGGCAAGGTCAGCGGCATGGCGCCTCGGGCGCGCGTCGCGTGTACAAGGCGCTGCTGGTCGACGCAGGACTCGTCGACCGCGAGCGGCAGCGGCGCCGATCTGCGTCGCCGCCATCGACCAGGCCGTCGCCGACGGCGTCGACGTGATCAACTACTCGATCAGCGGCACCTCGACCAACTTCACCGACGCGGTCGAGATCGCGTTCCTGAACGCCGCCGCTGCGGGCGTCTTCGTCTCCGCGTCGGCCGGCAACGACGGCCCGGCCGCGTCGACGGTCGCGCACCCGAGCCCGTGGATCACGACCGTCGGCCGCGGAGACGCACGATCGCGTCGGCGCCGGCTCGGCTCAGATCGACGGCACCACGTACAACGGCGCGTCCGCCGGCACCGGCTCGGCGACCGGTCAGCTGGTCACGTTCCGGCGACGCCGGCCGTCGCCGGCACGCGCCTGCTGCCAGCTGAACGACGCTGACCGGCCGCAGCGTCGCCGGCAAGATCGTCTTCTGCGAGCGGGGCGTCAACGCCCGCGTCGACAAGAGCCTCGCGGTCCAGCAGCGCGGGCGGCGATCGGGATGATCCTCGTCAACCCGCCGGCCGATAGCTCGCTCAACGCCGACCTGCACTTCGTGCCGTCGGTGCACCTGCAGGGCGACAGCTACGCCGCGATCGAGGCTGCGGCGCTCGCCGGCAAGACGGCGACGATCTCGCGGGCAGATCCTGTTCAACGCAGCCGGCGCCGTTCATGGCGGCGTTCTCCTCGCGCGGCCCGCTCGCTGGCCGGCGGCGGCGACCTGCTGAAGCCGGACATCGATCGCCCCGGGCGTGGACATCCTCGCCGCCGTCGCCCCTCCCGGGCAACGCGGCCGCGAGTTCGACCTCTTCAGCGGCACGTCGATGTCCGCCCGCACATCGCGGGCATCGCGGCGCTGCTGAAGCAGCTCCACCCGGACTGGTCGCCGATGGCGATCAAGTCGGCGCTGATGACGACCGCCGACCGACGTGCTCGAGCCGTTCACCGACACGGCCGCGTCCGATGCCTCGGCTCTTCGGGCCTTCGCTCAGGGCGCCGGCCACGTGCAGCCGAACGGCGCCGCCGATCCGGGTCTCGTCTACGACAGCGACGTCAACGACTGGCTCGCGTTCCTCTGCGGCGCCACGACGGCCGTCAACCCGGCGGTCTGCAGCGCGCTGCAGGCTGCCGGCTACTCGTTCGACCGTCAGCGACATGAACGTCGCCGTCGATCGCGATCGGCGACCTGGCCGGCGTCCAGACGGTCAAGCGGCGGGTCACGAACGTCGGCAGCACGAGCGCCGACGTACACGGCGTCGTCGTCGATCAGCCGGCATCAACGTCGTCGTCACGCCGTCGTCGCTCACGCTCAACCCGGGCGAGACGAAGAGCTTCACGGTGACGTTCACGCGCACGAGCGCGCCGCTGAACCGCTACACGGCGGGCACGCTGACGTGGACGGACGGCAACGCACAACGTCCGGATCCCGGTCGTCGCCCGGCCGGTCGCCGCTCGGGCACCCGGCCGAGGTGAGCTCGAACGGCACACCGGCGAGCTGGCAGGTGACGCCTGGCTACAACGGCACGCTCGACGGCGACGGTGCGGCGGGCTCGTTCCGGCCGTGACGCAGACGCGTACACGATCGCGCAGGATCACGACAGACTCGTCCGCACGATTCACCGGACGTGCAGAGCACGGTCGTGCCCGCCGGCGCGACGTTCCGCGCGGGGATCTACGAGGACGCGATCACACCCACGCGGACACGGACCTCGACCTCGTCGTGTACCGCTGCGCGCCAGGCTGCGTGCAGGTCGGCAGCGCGGCCGACGGCGACTCGAACGAGGAAGTCACGCTCGTGCAACACGCGCCGCGACGCGACGCTACCGTCGTCCTGCTCGACGGGTTCGAGCACCGACGGCCCTTCGGCGACCGGGACGCTGTTCACGTGGACGCTCGGGACGGCGACTGCCGGCAACACGACGCTGACAGGCGTCACGGCCCGGCGATCACGCGGTGTACCCCAGACGCACACCGCGACGTTCACGGGCCTCGCACGCGGGCACGCGGTACCTCGGCGCGGTCGCCTACAGCGACGGCACCGGACTCGATCGGGCGGACGCTCCTGGCGGTCCGCACGCCGTAACAACCGTCAATACGCACGCGACGAGGGGCCGGCAATCGCCGGCCCCTCGCGTCGTTCAGACCCACCCGCGCGCGGGTGCAAACTACCCTTGCGCCCCCTCCTCATCCCGCATAGCATCGGCTGCGCTTGGGGAAGTCTGAGCCGTCCATCCCGGGCGGCTCTCGGATTCCGATACAGGGGAGAGACACACATGCGACTCCGATCCATGGGCGCGCGGCGCGCGCTCGTAGCATCGGCCCTGCTGGCGCTTGCCGCCCTCACGGTCGTAGCGGGTGGCTCCGCCGCCCGCACGCCTGAGGCAAGTGGCGCCGACGGCATTATCGATGCGCAATGGACACCGGTCGGGCTTCGCGACGCGAAGACCACCGTCGTCCTCCAGATGGCCGGCAACCCGGTCACGGTCGTCGAGGCCGACGCCGGGCGCGAGCTCAGCACGGGCGAGAAGTCCGCGATCAAGGCCGATCTGAAGGGCAAGCAGGACGCGATCGCCGGCCAGATCCAGGCGCTCGGCGGCCAGGTGCTCGCCGACTACCAGGTCGCCTACAACGGCGTCAAGGTGCGGATCGACCGCTCGAAGCTCGACAGCCTGAAGGCGCTCAAGGGCGTCACGGCCGTCCGTGGCCTCTCGCGGGTCGTGCCGGACAACGTCAAGGGCGTCCAGCTGATCGGCGCTCCGTCGGTCTGGGGCGGCCTCGCCGGTCTGCACGGCGAGAACATCAAGGTCGCCGTGATCGACACCGGCATCGACTACACGCATGCGAACTTTGGCGGCCCGGGCACGATCGCGGCGTTCAACGCTGCGAATGCGGCCGACACGCTGCCGCCGTCCGTCGCTTTCGGTTGGGGCGCCCGCGTCAAGGGCGGCACCGACCTCGTCGGCGACGACTACAACGCCGACCCGGACGATCCGGCCTTCCAGCCGGTTCCGCATCCGGACCCGAACCCGCTCGACTGCAACGGGCACGGCTCGCACGTCGCCGGCTCCGCCGCAGGCTCGGGCGTGACGGCGGCCGGCGCGACCTACAACGGCCCGTACAACGCCACCACGATCACCGGCAACAGCTGGCGGATCGGTCCCGGCGTGGCGCCGAAGGCCGACATCTACGGCATTCGCGTCTTCGGCTGCGAAGGCTCGACCGATGTCACCGTCGACGCGATCGAGTGGGCGGTCGACCACGACATGGACGTGATCAACATGTCGCTCGGCTCGTCGTTCGGCACGACCGACGATCCGTCCGCGGTCGCCTCGACGAACGCGGCGAAGGCCGGCGTCATCGTCGTCACCTCCGCCGGCAACAGCGGCCCGTCGCAGTACATCACGGGCTCGCCGGGCACGGCCGAGGGCGCGATCTCGACCGCTGCGATCGACCCGACGCCGAGCTTCCCGGGCGTCGACGATCACGATCCCGAGCGGGCTCCGCATGCCGGCGGTCAACGCGAACGAGTTCACCCTTCCGCCGCGGCCACGTACACCGTCAAGGTGATCGTCGACGATCCGACCACGACCGTCGATCCCGACGGCGCCGCCGGCACGCGCTCGGCGGACGAGTCGCTCGGCTGCGACGTGCAGTCGTTCGGCACGCTGCGCGCCGAACACGCTCGCCGTCGTCAACCGCGGCACGTGCGCACGCGTGGCGAAGGCGATCTTCGGCCAGCAGGCCGGCGCCGAGGCCGTCGCGATGGTCAACAACGCGACACCGGCCTGCCGCCGGTCGAGGGCCCGATCACGTCCAACCCGGACACGGGCGAGCCGTTCAACGTCACGATCCCGTTCCTCGGGCTTCGTGGCCTGCCGACGACGCCGACGTCCGACGGCGGCCGGCTCCGCGCCGCCAACGGCCAGTCGGCAACGCGTGACGCCCGCGTCGATCGCGAACCCGAACTTCACGGGCTTCGCGACTTCTCGTCGGGCGGCCCGCGCGGCGGCGACAGCGGCCTGAAGCCGAACATCTCGGCTCCGGGCGTCGCGATCGTCTCGACCGGCGTCGGCACCGGCAACGGCCCGGCGACGATCTCCGGCACCTCGATGGCCTCGCCGCACGTGGCGGGCGTCGCCGCACTGACGCGGCAGGCGCATCCGACCTGGAGCGTCGAGGACATCAAGGCGGCGATCATGAACACCGGCGACCCGTCGCAGGTGACGGGGACCACGGCTTCCGCATCAGCCGCGGCGGCACCGGGCTCGTCCAGCCGGCGAAGTCGACGGCGACGCAGGTGGTCGCCCTGGCCAGCAACGACCGGTTCGCGATCTCGGTCAACTACGGCTTCGAGGAGCTGAAGTCGAACTTCTCGAAGACGCGGACGATCCGGCTGAACAACAACGGCACGTCGGCGGCGACCTTCAACATCTCGGTCGCCAACCAGGCCGGCTCGCCGCACACGCTGGCCGTGACCAGCGGCGGCCTGATCGGCGGGTCGATCTCGTCGATCACCGTTCCCGCCGGCAGCCACAGCGATGTCAACGTGACGCTGAACGTCCCGGTCGCGACCGCCGGCAACTCGGACGGCGTTCCGTGAGGTGGCCGGCCTGGTCACGTTCACGCCGGCGTCGGCGTCGGACAACAACGGGGTCACGCTCCGCGTGCCCTACTACCTCGTCCCGCGGGCGCTGTCGAGCGTCTCGACGAAGCTCTCGAACTTCAACGCTGCGGGGAGCGCAACCGCGACGGTCACGAACAAGGGACCGATCACGGGCGACGCGGACTTCTACGCGTGGGGCCTCGAGGACAAGCAGGAGCCCGGCAAGGCGGCGAACGACATCCGCGCCGTCGGCGTCCAGTCGTTCCCGTTGCACGGCGACGCGAGCAGCTGATCGTGTTCGCGGTCAACGTCGGCAACCGCTGGTCGAACGCGGCCGTGTCCGAGTACGACATCCCGGTCGACGTCAACGGCGACGGCACCGCCGACTACACGGTCGTCGCGGTCGACTCAGGGCGCGGTCAGACCGGCACGTTCAACGGTGTCATGGGCGCGTTCGTGTTCAGCGAGCGGAGCGGCGGGGCGGCGATCGACTTCCTCGCCTCCGCACCGCACGACAGCTCGACGATCCTGATCCCGATGCTCAGCAGCTCGCTGTGCCGGGCAGGCGAGCCGTGCCTGAACGCGGCCAACCCGCGCTTCGCGTACTCGGCGGTCGGCTTCGACCTGACCGACACCGTCGGCCCGGATGACGGTCGACGGCGATCGCGAAGTTCAACGCGTGGTCGAGCTCGATCAGCCAGGGTGGCTTCCAGACGGTGGCGCCCGGCGGCACCGCGACGGAGCCGATCACGAAGAACGCCGCTGAGTGGGCCCTCACGCCCGCCCTCGGCCTGATGATCGTCACGCTCGACAACAAGGCAGGAACGGACGAGGCGCAGACCATCAAGGTCAAGTAGCACGCCTCGACCGAGGTTCGTCCGAGGGGCCGGCGGAGACGCCGGCCCCTCTTTTCTTCGCACGCGCGAAGATCCCTGAAGGGTCGCTTCGCTCCCGCTGCTCACGTCGTCGTTCCGTGGTCGTAGAGTGCTGCGGTGCCCAGCCGACGTAGACGGCAGGTCGAGCTCGAGCGCGTTCTCGGTACGCCGGCGCTCTTCGCCACCGCGTACGGGAACGTCGGCTCCTCGATCTACTACGCGCTCGGCCTGACGGCGGTCTACGCGCTCGGGCTGACGCCGATCGTCTTCGTCGTCGCGGGCGTCATCTTCGCGGCCACCGCGGCCACGTACGCCGAGGGGACGGTCCGCTTCCCGGAGGCCGGCGGCTCGTCCAGCTTCGCACGGCACGCGTTCAACGAGCTCGTCTCGTTCGGCGCCGCCTGGTCGCAGATGCTCGTCTACGTCGTCACCGTCGCGACGTCGGCGTTCTTCGTCCCGCACTACCTCTCGATCTTCTGGGGGCCGCTGCGGGAGAACCCCTGGGACATCGTCGGCGGCATCGTCGTCATCGTCGCGCTCGTCATCCTCAACATCGTCGGCGTCCAGGAGGCCGCGCGCCTCTCGATCACGCTCGCGGTGATCGACTTCGCGACGCAGCTGCTGCTCGTCGCGCTCGGCTTCGTGCTCGTCTTCAGCCCGCAGATCCTGGTCGACAACGTCCACCTCGGGATCGCGCCGACATGGGGGAATCTCGCGATCGCGGTGCCGGTGGCGATGCTCGCCTACACGGGCGTCGAGACCGTCTCCAACCTCGCCGAGGAGGTGCGCGACCCGGTCAAGAACGTCCCCGACGCCTACAAGCTCGTGGCGCTCGCGGTCTTCGCGATCTACTTCACGCTGCCGCTGGTCGCACTGTCGGCGCTGCCGGTGATCGAGATCGGCGGCGAGCTGACGACGCTGCTGGCGCTGCCGCCGGAGCAGGGCGGTTACGCGAACGACCCGATCCTGGGCGTCGTCCAGAACCTGGGTGTCGAGGGCCAGCTGCTCGACGCACTCGAGATCTACGTCGGCATCCTCGCCGCCACGATCCTCTTCATCGCCACGAACGCCGGCGTCATCGGCGCCTCGCGGATCACCTACGCGATGGCGACCTACCGGCAGATCCCGGAGGTCTTCCGCCGGCTGCACCCGCGCTTCAAGACGCCGTGGCTCTCGATCGCGCTGTTCGCCGGCGTCGCGCCGATCGCCGTGATCCTGCCCGGCAACGTCAACTTCGTCGGCACGCTCTACTCCTTCGGAGCGACGCTCTCCTTCACGATCGCGCACGCGTCGCTCGTTCGGATTCGGATGCTGAAGTCGAAGGAGGAACTGCTCTACCGCGCGCGGCCGAACCTCCGCATCGGCGCCGTCGACTGGCCGCTCTTCGCCATCTTCGGCGGGATCGCGACCGGCATCTCGTTCGCAGTCATCGTCGTCCAGAACCCGGCGACGCGGTGGGTCGGGCTGGGGTGGATCGCGACCGGCCTCCTCTTCTACGTCGCGTACCGCCGCCGGTTCGTCCACGAGCCGCTGACGAAGACGGTGAAGGCGCCGCCGGCGTACGGGCCTGCGCTCGCGCTGGAGTACCGGCGGCTGCTCGTGCCCGTCCTGGAGGGCCGGGCATCCGACGAGGCGCTCGACATCGCCGCCGGTCTCGCAGCCGAGCGGGGGGCCCAGATCACGGCCGTGTACGTCATCGAGGTGCCGCTCGACCAGCCGCTCTCCGCGGACCTGCCGGCCGAGGAGGCCCTGGCGAACCGCGAGCTCGACGAGGCCAGGGCGATCGGTGCCTCGTACGGCGTCACCGTGATCCCGCGGCTCGTGCGCGCGCGCAATGCCGGCGCCGCGATCGTGCGCGAGGCGGAACGGCGTGCGTCCGAGATCATCGTCCTCGGCGCGCCGCGCAAGGATCTCTCCCACCGCAAGCGCGCGATCTTCGGCCGCACCGTCGACTACGTGCTCAAGAACGCGCCGTGCCGCGTGCTCGTGACCGCGGTCAGGGAAGCGGCATGACGGTCTACCGCGGCGCCATCGCCGTGCTCGCGATCACCTTCGTCGGGATCGGCGTCGCGCTGCTGGCGGTCACGGCCGCCCACGGCGGCGGCGTGCTCGGGTTCGTGCTCGGCGGCCTCTTCATCGCGCTCGGCGTCGGCCGGCTGACGCTACTGCTGCGAGGCGGCCGCTAGATGGCCCGCAAGCTCAGCGGCTTCCAGCGCGTCCTCGACGCGCCCGCGCTCTTCTCGGTCGCCTACGGCGAGATCGCCTCGTCGATCTACTTCGCGCTCGGGATCGTCGCCGCGCACGCACTCGGCTTCACGCCGGTCGTGCTCCTCGGCGCGGGGATCTTCTTCCTGATCGTCTCGCTCTCCTACGCCGAGGGCACGGCGGCCCTGCCCGAGACCGGCGGCGCGGCGACCTTCGTCCGCCGCGCGTACAACGACGTTTTCGGCTTCCTCACCGGCTGGGCGCTCTTCCTCGACTACCTGATCGTGATCGCGCTCTCGACGCTGTTCCTGCCGCACTACCTCGGGACGGCGCTCGGGATCGAGGCACTCCGCGAGTCGCCGTGGGACATCGTCGTCGCCGTCGGCGTCATCCTCGCGATCGCCGCCGTGCGGCTCACTCGCCGCTCCCAGCTCCACTCGGCGGGTCTCGTCGTCGCCGGGCTCGACCTCGCGACGCAGCTCCTGCTCGTGATCCTCGGTCTCGCACTGCTCTTCTCGCCGGACGCGCTCACGCAGGGGACCGACCTCGGCGTCTCGCCGACCTGGGACGACCTCGCCTTCGCGCTGCCGCTCGCGATGCTCGCCTACACCGGCCTCGAGACCGTCGCCAACCTCGCCGAGGAGACGCGCGAGCCGGGCCGGACGCTGCCTCGCAGCCTCTTCTCCGCGATCGGGCTCGTCGTCGTGATCACGGCCGCTGTCGCCGTCGTCGGGCTCGCCGCCTTCCCGGTCGAGAACGGCCAGACGGCGCTCGGCGAGGAATGGCTGAGGGCGCCGCTCGCGGGCATCGTCGAGGCGCTCCGGGGCCATGTTCCCGACCTGGTCGGCGACGCGCTCGTCGTCTACGTCGGCCTCACCGGTGCGCTCGTCCTCCTCGCCGCGGCGACGACGTCGATGTCGGGCTTCACCCGGCTGGCACACTCGCTCGGCGAGCACCGGCAGCTGCCGCCGAGCTTCGGGCGGATCAACCGGCGCACGCTCGTCTCGCCGCACGCGATCGTCGCGGTCACGGTCGTCTCGATCGGGCTCGTGATCGGAACGGGCCTGATGGGCGACGACGTCGAGTTCCTCGCGAGCCTCTACTCCTTCGGCGTCCTGCTCGCCTTCGCCGCGGCCCAGCTCGCCGTGATCCGGCTGCGGTTCTCCGAGCCCGACCTGCCGCGGCCGTTCCGGGCGCCGCTCGTCGGCGCCGCTGATCGGAGCGCCGCTCGCGATCGCCTTCTGGCTCGTCGCGATGGTGACGCACCCGGCCGCACGGTACGCAGGCCCGATCTGGCTGGCGCTCGGCCTCGCCCTCTACCTCGTCGTCCGCCGCCGGGCCCATATCGGGCTGCTGGCCGAGGCCGATCCGTTCGACGAGCTACCGGCCGGAGCCGAGTTCCGGCGTGTGCTCGTGCCGATGAAGCTGGGGCCGATCGGCGAGGAGATGGTGGCGACAGCGGTGGCGCTGGCGAAGGAGCGCGAGGCTCGCGTGGACGCGCTCTTCGTGATCGTCGTCCCGCTCGACCAGGAGCTGGACGCGCCGCTGCACGAGCTCGAGGAGCAGGCGGCCGCGTCGCTGGCGGAGGCGGTCCTGCTCGGCGAGGAGAACGGCATCCGCGTCGAGCCGGTGACGGTGCGCGCACGCTCGCTCGGCCGCGCCATCGTCGACCAGGCCGCCGAGCGCGGCTCCGACCTGATCGTCCTCGGCTCCTCGCCGCGATGGCGGCGCCAGTCCGCATTCTTCTCGCCGACGGTCGACTACGTCCTCCGCACCGCACCGTGCGAGGTCCTGGTCGTCGCCTTCCCGCAGGGCGTGCTCGAGGACGTACTCTGACGTCATGAGACTCGTGGTGATCGGATGCGGCAGAGTCGGCTCCGCGGTCGCGCGCGAGCTGGCCGAGGACGGCTGGGACGTGACCGCCGTGGACGAGAAGGAGGAGGCGCTCGCGCGGCTCGGCTCGCGCTGGGCCGGCGGCTTCATCGTCGGCCACGGGATGGATGCCGAGATCCTCCGGCGCGCAGGCGTCCCCGACGCCGATGCAGTCGTCGTCGCGACGAGCGGCGACAACACGAACCTCGTCATCGCCCAGGTGGTCGAGAAGCGCTGGGCCGTTCCATGCGTCGTCGTCCGGGTCCTCGATCCGGCGCGGGCCGACTTCTACGCCGAGCGGGGGATGCGCACGATCTGCCCGACGCAGACGGCGATCTCGGCGCTGACCACCGCGGTGCGCAAGGAATCGAAGCAAGCAGAGGAGGCGCAGGTCTGATGTACGCGATCGTGGCGGGAGGCGGCAAGGTCGGCGCGAACGTCGCCCGCTCGCTGTTGAAGATGGGTCACGAGGTGACGCTGATCGAGCAGCGTCCGTATCGCTTCGAGCAGCTCCAGGACGAGTTCGAGCATCAGGTTCTGCTCGGCGATGCGACCGAGCTGCACGTGCTCGAGCGCGCCGGGATCGCGCGCCCGCCCGAGCTCGTGCTCGGAGTGACGGGCGACGACGAGGACAACCTGATCATCTGCCAGATCGCGACCGACGGCTATCGCGTGCCGAAGGTGATCGCGCGCGTCAACGACCCGCGCAACCAGGAGCACTTCGACCTGCTCGGGATCAACCAGACGGTGTGCGCGACGTCGAACGTGCTCGGCCTCGTCGAGCACGAGGTGCCCGAGCACGGGATCGTCCACCTGCTCGAGCTCCGCAAGGAGAACCTCGAGATCGTCGAGCTCCAGATCGAGCGCAACTCGCCCGCCGCCGGCAAGCGGGTTGCAGGCCTGCGCCTGCCGGAGGGAACGCGGCTGATCTCGGTGATGCGGCAGGGCCGCTCGGAGCTGGCGGAGGACTCGACCGTGATCCGCCCGGGCGACCAGGTGCTCGCCGTGCTCGAGCCCGGCAAGGAAGACGAGCTCCGGAAGATGCTGCTCGCGACGTAGGTGGATCTAGGCGTTGCGCCAGTAGTGGCGTGAGACGAGCACGACGATCGGGACGATCTCGAGTCGGCCGAGCCACATCAGCGCGGTCATCAGCAGCGTCGAGAAGTCGCTGAACGGCTCGAACGAGCCGAGCGGGCCGCCGATGCCGAACGCCGGGCCGACATTCGCGAGCATGCTCGCGGAGACGGAGACGGCGTCGAACGGCGACAGCGGAAGCCCGGTCCGCGCGGCATCGAGCGCGAGCAGGGCCGCGCCGATGATGAAGATGCCGATGTAGAGCAGGATGAACGAGGAGACCGCCCGCAACGTCCGCTCGTCGACGACGCGGCGGTTCAGTCGCACGGGGAGGACGATCTCCGGATGCAATGTCTGGTCGATCTCGCGGCGGAGGATCTTGCCGAGCAGCAGATGCCGGACGACCTTGACCGATCCGGTCGTCGACCCGGCCGAGCCGCCGACGAACATCAGCCCGACGATCGTCATCAGCGCGAGCGTCGGCCAGGTGTTGTAGTCGGCGACGGAGTAGCCGGTCGTCGTCATCGTCGAGACGGCTGTGAAGACGCCGGCACGGAAGGCGCCGGTGCCGCCGAGCACGTCCTCGGTCCAGATCTCGGTGACGACGATCAGCGAGCCGAGCACGAGCAGCGCGACGTACAACCGGGCCTCGCCGTCGCGCACGAGCGCCCCGGGCTGGCGCCGCACGAGCGTCCGGTACATGAGCGCGAAGTTGAAGCCGCCGAGGATCATGAACAGGACCAGCACCCACTGCGTCGCCGCTGCAAAGCTCTCGATCGAGTCGGCCTTGGTCGAGAAGCCGGCGGTCGGGATCGTCGTCAGGGCGTGTGCGAACGACTGGTAGGGCGACATCCGGTCGTCGATCCCGGTCGCCCCGAAGGTGAGCAGGATCGCGAAGAGCGCGGCGGTCAGGGCGATGTAGAGCACCCAGACGCGGCGGGCGGTGTCGCGGATGCGCGTGCTCAGCGTTTCGATCTCCGGTCCCGGCATCTCGTGCTCGAGCAGCTGCCGGCCGCCGACGCGCAGGCGCGGCAGGACGGCCAGCGCGAGGACGATGATCCCGATCCCGCCGAGCCACTGGGTGAACTGACGCCAGATCGCGAGGCTGCGGGGGAGCGCCTCGACGTGCGCGACGACGCTGCCGCCCGTGGTGCTGAAGCCGGACATCCCCTCGAAGAAGGCGTCGATCGGGCGGTCGAGCTGGGGATCCCCCGAGAGGATGTAGGGGAGCGCTCCGAAGGCGGCGGCGGCGAGCCACGTCAGCGCGACCACGAGGAACCCCTCGCGGATCCCGAGGCGGTGGTCGCCGCGGGTGGCGTAGGTGACGGCGGCAGCCACGCCTCCCGTGATCGCACCTGCTGCGAGGAACGGCCAGACCGGCTCGCCGTAACCGATCGCGAAGCCTGTCGGCAGGAGCACGGCCAGGCTGAGGTACATCAGCAGGATCCCGACGACGTGCAGCGCGCCGACGACGTCGACCGCCAGCAGCGGCGCCCGGCGCCTGGCCCGGCCGAGCTCGGACGCGGCTCACAGCGCTCTCTCGACCTCGGGCACCCGGCGAGACTCGGTGAAGATGATTGCTCGGTCGCCGGCGCGGAGGACGTCGTCGCCGCGCGGGAAGACCGCCGCGCCGTCGCGCACGATCGCGCCGATCAGCGAGCCCCGGATCGGCATGTCCTTGAAGCGCATGCCGACGTACTCGCTCCCGGACCGCATGGTGATGTCCAGGACCTCGAACCGGTCGCCCTCGAGCATCACCACCTGTTGCGTGCGCGGGTCGTGGGCGAAGCGGACGATCTCCTCGGCCGTGATCTGGCGGGGATTGACGGTGACGTCGATGCCCGCGTGCTCGAACACCCCCACCGACGTCGACTCGTGCACGATCGCGACCGCGAACCGCGCGCCGTGGATCTTGGCGAGCGTGGCGGCGAAATGGTTCTTCAGGTCGTCGCGCATCGCGAAGATCGCGACCTGTGCGTCGGCGATCCGCTCGCGCTCGAGGAAGTCGGGGTCGAGGCCGGTGGCGTGGTAGACACGTGCGTCGGGCAACTCCGCCGCGACGAGCCGCGCCCGCTCGCGCGACGCCTCGATCAGGCGCACGCCGACGCCCTGCTCGAGCAGGAGGCGGGCGATCGCCGTCCCGGCCTGGCCGGCGCCGAAGATGACGACGTCGGTGACCTTGCTCGTCCCGGGCATGATCAGCGCGCTCCACGCCTGTGCCGCCTGCGGCGAGCCGATCACGACGATCCGGTCGCCGGTCTGGATCGTCTCGTCGCCGCGCGGGATCACGACCTGGTCGCCCCGGATGATCGCGGCGACGCGGGAGTCGGGCGGGATCTGCGCCTCGCGCAGGGGCACGCCGAGCAGGCCCTGGTCGGCCTTCGCAGTCACGTCGAACTCGACGAGCTGCACCTGCCCGTCGGCGAAGACGTCCGTCTGGCGCGCCGTCGGGACGGCGATCGTGCGCGAGATCGCATACGCCGTCTCGATCTCGGACGAGACGATGAAGTCGACGTCGAGCTGGCCCTCGCGCCAGACCTCGAGGTACTCGGGGTTGGTGGTGCGAACGACGGTCGTCGTTCGCTTCGAGCAGGCCTTCGAGATCATCGCGGCGACGATGTTCGACTCGTCGCGGGAGGTGCAGGCGATCAGGAGGTCGGCCTCGGTGATGCCCGCCGCCGAGAGCACGCGCCGGCTGGCTCCGTTCCCCTCGATCGTGGCGACGTCGTAGCGTTGCGACAGGGCTGCGAGGCGCTCCTCGTCGAGGTCGATCACGGTCAGCTCGTGCTCGTCGTGGAGCGCCTCGACGACCGTGGCCCCGACCTGGCCGGCGCCGATGATGAAGATCTTCACCGGGGGAGGTTACTGCGCTGCCCCGGCCCGCAGATGTCTGGGCTGAGCCCAGACATCGCGAAGACCTCTGAAGGGACTCGCTTCGCGGCCCAATGTGCGCAATGGGTCGCTTTCTGCGGCTATCGTGCCCGCCCGTGAGGTCGCTGCTCGCACTTGCCTCCATCGCCGCCCTCGGCGCCGCGTGCGCGGCCGGCGCCTCGACCGCAGTCGGCCGATCGCGCGAGCTTCGCGCCGCGGCCGGTCGCGAGCGGGTTCGAGCAGCCGATCTTCGTCACGGGCGCGAAGGGTGAGCCGGGCCGGCTCTACGTGGTCGAGCAGGGCGGCCGGATCCTCGTGCTGCAGAACGGCCGGCGGCGGGCTGCGCCGCTCCTCGATCTCAGTGGCGTCGTCACGGCCGGCGGCGAGCAGGGACTGCTCGGGCTCGCCTTCCACCCCTCCTATCCGAAGGTGCGCAAGCTCTACGTCCAGTACACGGCCCGCAACGGCTCGACGAAGCTCGTCGAGTACCGGACGAACGGGAACAGGGCCAGCGCGCCGCGACTGCTCTTCTCGAGCGCCGACCCGTACGGGAACCACAACGGCGGCATGCTCGCCTTCGGCCCGAACGGCCGGCTCTACTTCACGATGGGCGACGGCGGCGACGCCGGCGATCCTCAGAATCGCGCGCAGAACATGCTCTCGCTCTTCGGCAAGCTGCTCTCGATCAACGTCGCGACGAAGGGCATCAAGATCGAGGCGCTCGGCCTCCGCAACGCCTGGCGCTTCTCGTTCGACCGGTCGAACGGCGACCTCTACATCGGCGACGTCGGCCAGGGCGCGATCGAGGAGATCGACTACCAGCCGGCCGCGAGCCCCGGGCTCGAGAACTACGGCTGGGACGTCTACGAGGGGCGCTCGACGTTCGAGGACAAGGCCGCTCGGCGCCGGCAGGCTCGTGATGCCGGTCGCCCAGTACAGCCACAGCGAGGGCTGCTCGGTCACGGGCGGCTACGTCTACCGCGGCTCGAACGCCGCGCTGCGCGGCCGCTACATCTACGGCGACTACTGCAGCGGCAACATCTGGAGCTTCAAGATCGCGGGCGGCAAGGCGACCGGGCTGCGCCGCGAGCGCTTCCGGATCGCGAGCGTCTCCTCGTTCGGACAGGACAACGCGGGCGAGCTCTACGGCGTCTCGCACGGCGGCACGATCTACCGCCTGACGCCCTGATCCCGATCTGCCTCACCTGCGCGACGCACTACCCGCCGGCGGACGCGGCGCCCGAGGCGTGTCCGATCTGCCTCGACGAGCGCCAGTACGTCGGCCTCGGCGGCCAGCGCTGGACGACGCTGGACGAGCTGCGCTCGGAACGCCGCTGCGACATCCGCGACGACTCCGGCTACCTCGGGATCGGCGTCGCGCCGGAGCTCGCGATCGGCCAGCGGCTCCTGCTCGCCGAGTCGACGGCGGGCAACGTCGTCTGGGACATGATCCCGCTCGTCGACGACGCGGCGGTGGAGGCCGTGCAAGCCCGGGGCGACGTGCAGGCGATCGCAATCTCGCATCCGCACTACTACTCCGGAATGGTCGAGTGGAGCGAGGCGCTGGGCGACGTGCCCGTGCTCCTGCACGAGGCCGACCGCGAGTGGATCATGCGGCCCGACCCGAGGATCGAGCTCTGGTCCGGAGACGTGAAAGACCTCGGCGGCGGGTTGACGCTGCTGCGTCTGGGCGGCCACTACCCGGGCGGGACCGTGCTCCACGATGCGAACAGGAGCACGCTTCTCTCCGGCGACATCGTGATGGTGATCCCGGACCGTCAGCACGTCAGCTTCATGTGGAGCTATCCGAACCTGATCCCGCTGCCCGCCGCGGAGGTCCGGCGGATCGCCGCCGCGCTCGAGCCGTGGTCCTTCGAGCGGATCCTCGGCGCCTGGTGGGAGCGGCTCGTGCCGAGCGACGGCAGCGAGGTCGTGCGGCGCTCGGCGGAGCGCTACGCCGCGAGAGTCACTTCGCTCGCCTGACGCGCGGGCTCTGACCGAGCGCGGCGTAGGCGAGCGCGTTGAGCGACTCGTTCAGGTTCCGCAGCTCACGCGCCAGCAGCTGGAAGCCCTCGGCGTGCTCGGCGTGGCGGTTGAGCCGGGCAAGCTCGTCCCCGATCCGGTCGAGGCGCTCCAGCACCGCCTCGAACTGGCGGTCGGGCATCTCCTTTGCGTCCATGGCCAGAATCTAGCGCGTGCGTCTCGCCTGGGAGTACCGGCGCCAGAGCAGGACGCCGATCGCCACGCCGGCCGAGTCGATCGCGACGTCCAGCGGGGCGCCGACGCGGCCGGGGACGAAGAGTTGATGCACCTCGTCCGAGATCGCGTAGGCGACGCCTGCGGCGAGCGCAGCCCGCTCGTCGCGGAGCGCGCGTAGGAGCAGCGCCCCGAGCACGGCGAACTCGCAGGCGTGGGCGATCTTCCGGAGCACGAGATCCCATGTTCCGAGCCCGGTGCCGAGGTCGGGAACGGAGGAGAAGGCGAAGATGACGGCGGCCCAGACGACGACCGGCACCCAGAGGCGCAGCGCAGCGGAGATCGGCACGCGGCAATGGTAGGCTGCCGCTCCACACATACGGAGCACGGTGAGGGAACCCGGTGCAAGTCCGGGACGGTCCCGCCGCTGTGAGGGGAGACGCCCGACGTGGAAATGCCACTGGCCGAGAGGCCGGGAAGGCCGCGGAGGGGGAGCCCCGAGTCAGAAGACCTGCCGCGCTCCCCGACTCGAACCCCTCGCGGAAGGAGGATTCGTGCTTCGCAGACTCTTCGCTCTTTCGGTGCTTCTCCTGGTGGCGCTCGCCCCGGCTGCGCTCGCCGCCAACGTCAAGATCCGCGTCGAAGGCAAGACGACGACGATCTTCGGCCCGGCACAGCCGACCCTGACCGCCGACAACGCGCTCCAGGCGCTCGACGCCGCCAGCACGGCCGGCGAGTTCTACTACGGGATGACGACGTCGAGCTTCGGCGACTACGTCAGCCAGATCGGCAAGTACCCGGCGTCGGAGAGCACCGGCTGGGTCTTCAAGGTGAACGGCGTCTCGCCGCCCGTCGGCGCCGACAAGGTGACGCTGAAGGACGGCGACGTCGTCCTCTGGTACTACGCCACGTTCGGCCCCGCCGGCGGCCCGCCGACGCTGGAGCTGCAGCGGCTGCCGGCCAACTGCTACGTCGTCCAGTCGGTCACCGACGCCGGGAAGCGCACGCGCTCGGCCAACGCCACGCTCGCGGCCGACGGGAAGCGCTTCAAGACGAAGAACGGCCGCGCCTGCATCGGCAGGCACGCCGGCCTTGTGCGCGCGACCGCGCCCGGCGCAATCCGGTCGAACGCCCAGCAGTGATCCGGCGCGCGCTCGCCGCGCTCGCCGCCCTCGTTCTCCTCGCCGGCTGTGGTGGCGCCGGCGAGGAGGAGGGGACGGCGACGCTGTGGGTCACGCGCGACCGCGGTGCCGAGGTGCTGCTCGACGCGAAGGTCGACGCGGGGCAGACGCTGATGCGCGCGCTCAACTCGAAGGTCGAGCTCGAGACGCGCTACGGCGGCCGCTTCGTCCAGGCGATCGACGGTCTCTCGGGGAGCCTCGAGGATCAGCGCGACTGGTTCTGGTTCGTCAACGGCTACGAGGGCGACCGGAGCGCGTCGTCCTACCGGCTGCGCGACGGCGACGTCGCCTGGCTCGACTACCGGGGCTGGCGGCGAGAGGGAGAGGCGCGTGTCGTCGTCGGCGCCTTCCCGGAGCCGTTCCTGCACGGCTACGACGGGAAGACGCGTCCCGCTGCCGTCCGCTTCGAGGGCTCGCGGACGCGGGCGGACGAGCTTGCCCGCGAAGATCGGCGCCGCGTCGGTCGAGCCGCTCGGCACGCCTGCCCCAGACGGCGCGAACGTGCTCGAGCTTCGCGCTGGTCCCGACCGCGCGACCGCCGAGCTGCTCGGCCAGAGCGCCGGCGATCCGTTCAGGCTCGTGCTCAGCGGTGATCCCGAGCTGACCCGCAGGTACGAGGTGCGATGAGCCCCGGCCCCGCAGCCGCCTTGCTCGCCGCCGCCGGCACCGCCGCTCTGCTGGCCGACCGCATCTGGTCGGTCGCCTTGCTGACGGCCGTCCTCCTCGCCGTCTGCCTGCGCGCGCCGGCCGGACGCCGCCGCGTCTACCTCTTCGGCGTGCTCTCGAGCAGCCTCGGCGTGCTCATCCTGTCGCCGTTCCTGTGGTCGGCGCCGGACGGAACGGTGCTCTGGGAAGGGCCGACGCTGCCGGTGCTCGGGCCGTTGGACATCACGACGACGGAGCTGACCGAAGCGCTGCTGAATTCGCTGCGGCTCGCGGCGCTCGGGCTCGCCTTCGCCGCCTACGCGCTCCTGCTCGACCACGACCGGCTCGTCGCCTCGGCCGGACGTGCGCGCCGCTCGGCGCTGGCGGTGGCCCTCGCGACACGGCTGGTGCCGTCGCTCGAGCGCGATGCAGCCGGGCTCGCGGAGTCGGTGCGGGGGAGAGGCGTGCGGCTGGAGGGAGCGCGCGGCTACGCAACGCTGCTGTCGCCGCTCGTCGCCGGCTCGCTCGAGCGCGCGACGGGCCTGGCCGAGGCGATGGAGGCGCGCGGGTTCGGCCGGGCCGGGAACACCCGTGCGCCGCGGCCGCCGTGGAGCACACGCGACCGGCTCGCGCTCGTCGCGTCCGTGTTGATCGTCGTGGTGGCGCTGTGGCTCTAGCCTCCGTCGTCGATCTCTCGTTTGCCTACCCGGCCGCCCCGCCGGCGCTGCGGGGCGTCTCGCTCGAGCTCGAGCCCGGCGAGGTGGTGGCGCTCTTCGGCCCCTCCGGCTCGGGCAAGTCGACCCTGCTGCGGGCGCTGGCCGGGCTCGTGCCGCACTTCCACGGCGGCCGTTTCTCGGGCCGCGTCGTCGTCGCCGGCCTCGACACGCGCACCGCCCGCCCGGCCGAGCTCGCCGGGACGGCCGCGACGGTCTTCCAGGATCCGGAGGACCAGGTCGTGATGACGATCGTCGCCAACGAGGTCGCGTTCGGGCTCGAGAACCTCGGCACGCCGCCGGACGAGATCTGGCCGCGGGTCGAGCGCGCGCTCGCATCCATCGACGCGCTGCACCTGTGGGGGCGGAAGACGATCGAGCTCTCCGGCGGCGAGCTGCAGCGGGTCTGCCTCGCCTCGGCGCTCGCGCTCGAGCCGCAGCTGCTGCTGCTCGACGAGCCGACCTCCCAGCTCGACCCGGACGCCGCCGCTCTCTTCCTCGAAGCCGTCGAGCGGCTCGGGGCGACGGTCGTGCTCTCGGAGCACCGCGTCGCCCGCGCGCTCGAGCTTGCGACGCGGGTGGTCTTCGTCGACGAGGGCCGGATCGTCCTCGACGCCGCCCGAGCCGAGGCGCTCGCGTGGCTGGCGGCCGAGCGCCCGCGGTGGGCGAGCGCTTGTGTTTCTGAAACACAAGCTTCCTCGGGCGAGCTCGCGCTCTCGCTGCGGGACGTCTCGTTCGGCTACCGGGAGGCGCTGCCGGTGCTCGAGCACGTCGACTTCGACGTCCGCCGCGGCGAGATCGTCATCCTGGAGGGGCCGAACGGCTCCGGCAAGACGACGCTCGCGCGGATCGCCGCGGGGCTGCTCGAGCCGCAGGCGGGCACGGTCGAGGTGCGTGGGCGCGCCGGCTATCTCTCGCAGGATCCCGGCCGTTATCTCGTCAAGGAGACGGCGCTGGAGGAGGTCGCGCTCGCCGTCAACGGGGATGAACAGAGGGCTCGCGCCGCGCTCGACCGGATCGGGCTCGGCTGGGCGACGGCGCGGCATCCGCGCGACCTCTCGAGCGGCGAGCGCGAGCGGCTTGCCTTCGCCTCCGTTGCGGTCGCTGAGCCGGACGTGCTGATCCTCGACGAGCCGACGCGCGGCGTCGACCCCGAGCGGAAAGCGGGCCTCGGCGCGTGGCTCGAGCAGTACGCCGCGTCGGGGAAGGCGGTCGTCGTCGCGACGCACGATCGCGAGTTGCCTGCGCACCGTCGGTTCGGACTTTGTGTTTCAGAAACACAAGCGGCTCTCCGGGGGGCGCGCGTTGGCGCCTAGGGTCGCCGCCCTCGCTGCCGGGGCAGCCCTCGGCCTCGCCGCCTGGGCCGCGCTCGACCCTGCCCGCGGCGGGGCCGCGACGCTGCTGGCCGCGGTCGCCGTCCTCGTCGCAGGGTTCGCATGGCTCGAGGGCGGCACCGTGTCGACGCGCGACCTGACGCTCGTCGCGACGCTGGGCGGCCTCGCCGCCGCAGGTCGCGTGCTCTTCGCCCCGATCCCGAGCGTCCAGCCGGTGACCGTGATCGTCGCCGCGTCGGGCGTGGCGCTCGGGCCGCGGCGCGGCTTCGCCGTCGGCGCCCTGGCCGCGATCGCGTCGAACTTCTTCCTCGGCCAGGGCCCGCACACGCCGTGGCAGATGCTCGCCTGGGGCGGCTGCGGCCTGCTCGCCGGCCTCTGGCGCCGAGTCCTCCATCGCAGGCTCGCGTTTGCGGCCTTCACCCTCGGCCTCGGCTTCGCGTTCGGGATGCTGATGGACGTCTGGCTCTGGTTCGCGTTCTACCCGCACACCGAGGCGGCGCTGCTCGCGCGGCTGGCGGCGGGCGTGCCGTTCAACGTCGCCCACGCGGCAGGCAACCTCGTGCTCGCGCTGGTCGCAGGGCCGGAGTTGCGACGCGTGCTGGAGCGATACGAACGCAAGTCCCGAACCGAGGTGGTCTGGGCATGAAGCTGCTGGCGACGCTCACTGCGGTCGCGGCTCTCGCCACGCCGGCGGGCTACGTCCAGGGCCAGCAGCGCGAGGACGGCGGCTTCGGCGACGCGCAGATCACGGCGTGGGCGACGCTCGGGCTCGTCGCGGCCGGTAAGGACACGGGCGGCGCCGCGGAGTACCTCGCGCGGCAGCAGGGCGCGTCCGCGACCGACCGTGCGCTGCTCGCGATGGCTCGCGCAGCGGCGGGCGACCGGCCGGACGACCTGCTCGCCGGCCTCCGCGCGTATCGCCCCGGCAAGCTCGTCAACGCGACGATCTGGACGATTCTGGCGCTGCGGCAGGCAGGCGAGCCGGTGCCGCCGGCGCTCGTGACCGTCGCTCCGCGCCGCCCAGCGCCCGAACGGCGGCTGGTCGTGGCTGGCCGGTGGCGCGCCGGACGCGAACGACACGGCCGCCGCGATCCAGGCGCTTCGCGCTGCGGGCGTGAAGGGACGGCCGATCGACCGCGGCGTCGCCTTCCTCCGCCGGCACCAGAACCGCGACGGCGGCTTCGAGTTGACGCTCGGGCGCGGCTCCGACACCCAGTCGACCGCCTGGGCGATCCAGGCCCTGCTCGCGGCGGGCCGCAGCCCCGGGACGCCCGCCTTCCGCTACCTCGAACGGATGCGCCGACCCGACGGCAGCTACCGCTACAACGCCCGCTACGTGACGACGCCCCTCTGGGTCACGGCTCAGGTGCTGCCGGCGCTCGCCCGCAAGCCGTTCCCGCTCTCGCGCACGTAGTTGTAGAGGGCGCCGGCCGGCGCGAAGCCGAGCCGCTCGTTGATCGCGAGCATGGCGGCGTTCTCGTCGTGGTTCACCGTCAGCAGGCGTGTGATCCCGAGCTCGGCGAGCCGACGGACGACCGCGAGCTTGACGAGCCTCCCGAGGCCGCGCCCGCGGTAGTCGGGGAGAGTGCCCGTGAACGCGTTGGCCGCACGGGCACCCTCGCGATCGACGGCGGGATAGGAGATCGCGACGGCCCGGTCGTCGAGCCAGGCTGCGTACCCCGAGGCCCAATCGAAATCCGGGCTCTTCCAGTACCGCCTGATCCACGGTTCGAGCTCCACCTGGTCGGGATGCTCCTCCGACGGGACGTCCAGCGCGGCGATCGAGTCGACCGAGAAGACGTGCTCGGGTCCGAGCTCGTCCAGTCGCCGGAGCTCCACCTCCGTGCGGTCGAGCTCGGACGTGTCGACCGCGCGCGGATCGACCGCCGAGAGCCTGCTCGTGGACGTCAGCCGAAAGCCGTTTCGCTCGGCAAACCGGCGCCCGTCGGCTCCGCTGAAGGCGAATGCCCGCGGCGCCTCCGACACGTGGTCGAGCGCGCGCGTCAGCAGCGCCGTCCCGATCCCTCTGCGCTGCCGCTCCGGCAGCACCGCCACGCTCACGTTCGCGGAGCCTCCCGACTCCTCGACGCGGAACATGCCGCGCGCCCAGCCGACGACAGCACCGTCTTCTACCGCGACCCAGGCAGCGAGGCGTGCCTCGGGTGGGAGTGAGAGCTGCCGGTGGCGAAAGCCTGCCTCCGTCGTGACGAAGTCGGGCTCGGCGGCGCGCACGACCGCGAAGGCGCCCGCGAAGTCGGCGGGCGTCGCCTCTCGGATCACCGGTTGACGGTGGACATGTCCGGATAGCGGTCGCCTGCGGCGACGCCGACCGGGAACGCGCGCTCGAGCCGCTCGACGTCCTCCGGGCTCAGCTCGATCGCAGCCGCAGCCGCGTTCTCCTCCAGGTACGACCGCCGTTTCGTCCCCGGGATCGGGACGATGTCCTCGCCTCGCGCCAGCACCCAGGCCAGGGCGACCTGCGACGGCGTGGCGCCCTTCTCCGCCGCCACCTCCTCGACTTCCCTGACGAGCTCGAGGTTCCGCTGCAGGTTGTCCTCCTGGAAGCGCGGGCCGCGTCTCCGGAAATCCCTCTCGTCCAGGTCGTCGGCCGAGCGGATCCGGCCGGAGAGAAAGCCGCGGCCCAGCGGGCTGTAGGCGACGAAGCCGATCCCGAGCTCGCGCACCGTCGGCAGGACCTCGGCCTCGGGATCGCGCGTCCAGAGCGAGTACTCGGTCTGGAGCGCCGTGATCGGATGGACGGCATGCGCGCGCCGGATCGTGTCCGGCGCCGCCTCGGAGAGGCCGAGGTGGCGCACTTTGCCCTCCTGCACGAGGTCGGCCATCGCGCCGACCGTCTCCTCGATCGGCGTCTGCAGGTCGACGCGATGCTGGTAGTAGAGGTCGATCGTCTCGACGCCGAGTCGCTCGAGCGACGCCTCGCAGGCGGACCGGACGTAGGCGGGGCTGCAGTCGATGCCGAGGTACTCGCCGTTCGGGCCGCGGACGTTCCCGAACTTCGTCGCCAGCACGACGTCCTCGCGCCGGCCCTCGATCGCCTTGCCCACGAGCCGCTCGTTCGCGCCCCAGCCGTACATGTCGGCCGTGTCGAGGAAGGTGACCCCGAGCTCGAGTGCGCGCCTGATCGTCGCGATCGCCTCGCCCTCGTCGGTCCGTCCGTAGAACTCGGACATCCCCATGCAGCCGAGTCCCAGTGCCGAGACCTCGAGCCCCTGGGTGCCCAGGGTGCGCGTCTCCATCCACCGACCTTAGCTGGCGCTAGCATCGAACACGTGTCCGTTGCCTCTCCCGAGCAGTACCTCGCGAACCTGAACCCGGCCCAGCGGGAGGCCGTGCTGCACACGGAGGGGCCGCTGCTCGTGATCGCGGGCGCCGGCTCCGGCAAGACGCGCGTGCTCACCCACCGGGTCGCGCACCTGACCTCCGCGATCGGCGTGAAGCCGAACGAGATCCTCGCGATCACCTTCACGAACAAGGCCGCCGGCGAGATGCGCGAGCGGCTGACGGCGATGCTCGGCCCGATGGCGCGGGCGATCTGGATCCTCACGTTCCACGCCGCCTGCGGCCGCATGCTCCGCCGGGAGGCCGAGCGGCTGGGCTACAAGTCGAACTTCACGATCTACGACAGCGCCGACCAGGTGCGGCTCGTCAAGCAGGTGCTCGAGGAGCTGGAGAAGGATCCGAAGCGCTTCGCCCCGCGCGGCGTCCATGCGCAGATCTCGAACGCGAAGAACCAGCTGATCACGCCGGCCATGTACGCCGAGCAGATCGCCTCCTTCTACGACCAGACGGTCGCCGAGGCGTACGCGCTCTACCAGAAGAAGCTGGCCGCTTCGAACGCGGTCGACTTCGACGACATGCTGATGCTGACGGTGCAGATCCTCGAGAACTTCCCGGACGCGCGGAAGCACTGGCAGAACGCCTTCCGCTACGTGATGGTCGACGAGTACCAGGACACGAACCACGCGCAGTACCGGCTGCTGCAGCTGCTCGCCGAGCACCACCACAACATCTGCGCCGTCGGCGATCCCGACCAGTCGATCTACGCCTTCCGCGGCGCCGACATCCGCAACATCCTCGAGTTCGAGCGCGACTTCCCGGAGACGCGGACGATCCCGCTGGAGCAGAACTACCGCTCCACGAACGCGATCCTCGAGGCGGCGAACGCCGTGATCGCGCACAACTCGGAGCGGAAGGAGAAGCGGCTCTGGTCGGAGCTCGGCGACGGCGATCCCGTGCGCGTGATCGAGGTCGAGGACGAGCAGGCCGAGTCGCGCTACGTGGCCGCGCAGATCGCCGGCCTCGTCGAGGAGGGGTACTCCGGCAGCGAGATCTCGGTCTTCTACCGGATGAACGCGCAGTCGCGCGTGCTCGAGCAGACGCTGCGGCTGCACCAGATCGGCTACCAGGTGATCGGCGGCCCGCGCTTCTACGAGCGCGCCGAGGTCAAGGACGCGACCGCCTACCTGCAGGTGCTCGACAACCCGGACGACGCGGTCAGCCTGATGCGGATCGCGAACCGGCCGAAGCGGGGGATCGGCGACACGACGATCTCGCGGCTGGTCTCCTACGCCGACTCGCACAACCGCTCGCTCTTCGACGCGCTCGACTTCCCGACGGAGGCCGGGCTCGGCACCGCCGCGGTCAAGGCGGTCACGAGCCTGAAGAACCTGCTCGACTCGCTCCGCTCGGCGGCGCAGGAGCTGGAGGTGCCGGAGCTGCTGCAGACGGTGCTCGAGCGCTCGGGCACGCTCGAGGCGTACGAGGCCGAGCGGACGATCGAGGCGCGCGGCCGGATCGAGAACCTCGAGGCCTTCGTCGACGGCGCCCGCGAGTACGCCCAGCAGGCCGAGGAGCCGACGCTGTCCGGCTTCCTGCAGGAGATCTCGCTCTACTCCGACCAGGATGCGCTCGGCGAGGAGCAGTCGAACGTGACCCTGATGACGATCCACAACGCGAAGGGGCTCGAGTTCCGCGCCGTCTTCGTCGTCGGCGTCGAGGAGGAGATCTTCCCGAGCGCCCGCTCGATCGAGGAGCAGGGAGTGGAGGAGGAGCGGCGGCTCTTCTATGTCGGCCTGACGCGGGCCGAGGAGAAGCTGACGCTGACGCACGCCTCCTCGCGCCTGCTCTGGGGGCGGACGACGAGCCATCTGCCCTCGCGCTTCCTCGACGAGCTGCCCGACCGCCACGTCGAGCGCGAGCGGCTGCGCCCGTCCTCCTGGCGAAGCTACGGCTCCGCGGCACAAACGCGTGACATCGCCCCGCGGACCGACCAGCCGTCCCTCGCGACCGGCGACAGCGTTCGTCACGGCACCCTCGGCGAGGGCGTGATCACGCGGATCGAGCCGGGCGGCGTCGTCACCGTGCGCTTCGCCGGCGACGGCAGCGAGCGCAAGCTGATGCTCGACTACGCCCCGCTGCAGAAGATCGACTGATCTAATCGGGGCATGACGATCGAGATCAGGCCTCCGGTCGAGGACGAGCTGCGGGCGGCGATGGAGGCCGCGGAGGGGGCGTTCGGCTCCGAGCTCGAGGACCACGACTGGGAGCGCGAGCGGAAGATCCTGCCCCCGTCGCGCGCGCTCGCGGCGTACGACGGCGACAAGGCGGTCGGGCTCGCGGCGGCATACGCGTTCGATCTCTCGATCCCGGGCGGGGAGCTCCCGTGCGCCGGCGTCACCTGGGTCGGCGTCCTGCCGACGCACCGCCGCCGCGGGATCCTGCGCGACTTCATGCGGCGCCAGCTCGAAGACGTCCACGGCTGGGGCGAGCCGCTGGCGGCGCTCTGGGCCTCGGAGGCGTCGATCTACGGCCGCTTCGGCTACGGCGCGGCGGTGCCAGGTTTCGTCGCGAAGTCCAATCCGAGGCGGTTCGTGCTCAAGCACGATCCGCCGACGAACCTCAGTGTCAGGCTGACCGACGCCGAGGAGGCGTACCGGCTCTTCCCGCAGATCTACGACCGGTTCCGCACGGGTCGGGCGGGGATGCTCTCGCGCTCGGAGCCATGGTGGAAGGAGCTGCGGCTCGCCGACCCCAAGGAGTGGCGGCGCGGCGCGAGCCAGAAGTTCTACGCCGTCGCCGAGGTGGACGGGAACGCGGAGGGCTACACGACCTACCGGGTCAAGGACGAATGGGAAGACGGCTTCGCCAAGGGCGAGGTGCGCGTCGTCGAGCTGTTCGGCACCTCGTCGGCGGTCGAGCTCGAGCTCTGGCGCTACCTCCACTCGATCGACCTGACGGTCAAGGTCGACGTCTTCAGCCTCGATCCCGCCTCGGCGCTCTTCCTCAACGTCCGCGACCCGCGTGCGCTCGGCCTGCGGCTCGGCGACGCGCTCTGGCTGCGGCTCGTCGACGTCGATGCCGCCCTCAAGGCCCGGTCGTACAAGCCGGGGGAGTCGATCGTGCTCGAGGTGTCCGACGAGGTCTGCCCGTGGAACGCCGGCCGCTACCGCGTCGGTGACGACGCCGGCCGGACCGAAGACACCGCCGACCTCGCTCTCGACGTCGCCGATCTCGCGGCCGCCTATCTCGGCGCCTTCGACTTCCATCGCCTCGTCCACGCGGGCCGCGCCTCGGAGCGGCGCGACGGAGCCGCCGAGGCGGCCACGCTGCTCTTCCGCACCGACCTGCCGCCGTACTGCCCGGAGGTCTTCTAGATGGCCTGGGACGTCCGCCCGACCGCGCGACCTCGACGAGTTCAAGCGCGCCGTCGGCGCGATCGGCCACTACTTCGGGGGCTGGCCCGCCGACGACGAGGCCGCACAGCGCTTTTCGAGCAACCTGCCGCTCGACCGGATGCATGCCGCGTTCGACGGCGACCGCATCGTCGGCGGCGCGGGAGCGTTCCCGTTCGAGCTCACCGTGCCGGGCGGAACGGCCCGCTGCGGCGGGGTGACGGTCGTCGGCGTCCTGCCCACGCACCGGCGCCGCGGCGTGCTCACGGCGATGATGCGCGCCCAGCTCGAGGACATCCGCGACCGCGGTGAGCCGCTCGCCGCGCTCTGGGCCTCGGAGGAGGTCATCTACCGCCGCTTCGGCTACGGGCTCGCATCGCTCTCCGGCGAGATGGCCCTGCCGAGCGGCTACGCCGCCCTGCGGGAGCCGCCCGACGACCGCGCGACCCTCCGCCTCGTCCCGCTCGACTCGTCGAAGGACGTGATCGCCGCGATCTACGACCGCGTCCGCGTGCGGACGCCAGGGATGTTCGCGCGCACCGACACCTGGTGGGAGACGCGCAACCTCCCGGATCCGCCGGACCGGCGTCAGGGTGGCGGCGAGAAGAACGTGATCGTGCTCGAGCTCGACGGCGAGCCCGCCGGCTACGCGCTCTACCGCATCCACATGAAGTTCGAGGGCGGCGCTTCGGTCGGCCACGTCGACGTGATCGAGGCGGTCGGCGACGGGCCTCTGGCGACGCGCGAGCTCTGGCGGGTCCTGCTCGACATGGACTGGAAGGCGACGCTGAAGGCGTACCTGCTCCCGATCGACCATCCGCTGCTGCACCAGCTCACGTATCCGCGCCGGATGAACCTGCGCGTCGGCGACGGGCTCTGGGTCCGGCTGGTCGACGTCGGCGCGGCGCTCTCCGCGCGCGTGTACGCCGACGAAGCGCCAGTCGTGCTCGAGGTCGAGGATTCGTTCCTGCCGGAGAACACCGGCCGCTGGCGGGTCGGCGGTGGGACGGCGGAGCGGACGGACGACGAGCCCGATCTGGCGCTCGGGGTCGGCGAGCTCGGCTCGGCGTATCTCGGCGGCTTCGGCTTCGGCGAGCTCGCCCGCGCCGGCGTCGTGCGCGAGCTGAAGGAGGGGGGAGCCGTGCGAGCGGACGCGCTCTTCCGGACGGGCGCGCCGAAGCCCTGGTGCCCCGAGATCTTCTGAGCTCGGCCGCCGGGTTCGCCGCCGCTGACCCCGCCACATGCTGCTAGCCTCCCGCGCTTGCTCGTGCGGCACTCACTCGGCGCGCTCGCCGCGCTGCTCGCCCTGCTCGTCCCCGTCGCTCCCGCGGCAGCCGTCCCCGACGGCCCGCTCGACGTCTACCTCGAGCACATGCAGCCGCTCTCGCTGGAGTGGCCGGCCGACGGGACGCTGACCGACCGCTTCGGGCCGCGCTGGGGGCGCATGCACCTCGGGCTCGACGTCGGGATCCTGCGCTCGCTCGACGTCCGCGCTGCTGCCGCCGGCACGGTCACGGCCTCCGGCTGGCTGACCGGCTACGAGGGCTACGGCAACGTCGTCACGGTCGACATCGGCCGCGGCTACACGCTCCTCTACGCGCATCTCTCGGTCGCGCAGGTCGTCCCCGGGCAGTGGCTCGACGTCGGCGACCCGGTCGGCCAGGCCGGCTGCACCGGCTCCTGCACGGGCACGCACCTCCATTTCGAGCTGCGCGTGAACGGCGTCCCGATCGACCCGTTTCCCTATCTGGGGTAGGCCGATCTCCCCCGGACGAGTGATGGCACGCCGGGAAGGCGGGGCTACGTTGCGCCCTGCCCATGACACGGACGCTCCCTTTGCGGAGCGCGCTCGTCGTCCTGCTCGCCTCTCTCGCCGTCGCACCAGCGGCTTCGGCACGCCCGGACACCGCTGCGCGTCTCCAGATGGTCTGGCCGGCCAGCGGCACCGTCACCGCCCGCTTCGGCGAGTGGCGCGGTAGCCACCGCCACGCCGGAATCGACATCGGCATGCTGCGCACGCTGCGGCTTCGGTCGGTGCTCGCAGGGACGGTCAAGAAGACGGGATACGTCTCCGGCTACGAGGGCTACGGCAACGTCGTCATCCTCGATCTGCCCGGCCCGTACACGGCGCTCTACGCGCATCTCTCGCGCGTTCGCGTCCATCCGGGTCAGCACGTCCGCAGAGGACAGCGTCTCGGCCTCGCCGGCTGCACGGGCAGCTGCTCCGGCACGCACCTCCATTTTGAGATCGAACGGCGCGGCGTGCCCGTGGATCCGCTCCGCTTCCTCCGCTGAGACGACTATCGTGGCCGCCGATGCGGTCGCGTTACCTCGTCGACGGCGCCTCGGTGGTCGCCGTCGCACTCTTCCTCGGCTGGGTTCTCTCGCTCGCGACGACGCGGGTGAAGAACTGGTTCGTGATGACGGACGAGCTCTACTACGAGCGGCTCGCCGTCTCGGTCGCGCAGACCGGCTCCCTGCTGCCGCGCCTGCACGGCGAGCTGGTGCCGAACGTCAACCAGCTGTATCCCATCCTGATCTCGCCGTTCTACGGCGACGGCAACGTCCCGGCGAGCTTCGAGGGCGCGCACCGGCTGAACGCGTTCCTGATCGCATCTGCCGCGATCCCGGTCTACCTGCTCGCCCGCCGGATCGGGCTCGGGCGGCTGGTGGCGCTCTGGGCCGGCGCGTTGAGCGTCGCGGTGCCGTGGGTCGCGCTCGCGTCGTTCCTGCTGACGGAGGTCGTGGCGTACCCGGCGTTCTGCTGGGCACTGCTGGCCCTCACCCACGCCGTGGCGCGGAAGTCGTGGCGGACCGACCTGCTCGCCCTCGTCGTCATCGGCGTCGCCGTGCTCGCGCGCACCCAGTTCGTCGTGCTCCTGGCCGTGTTCGTCGTCGCGGTCGATCGTCGAGGCGATGCTCGACGCGACGCCGCGCGGCGCCCCGCGGAACCTCTGGCGCACGCGGCGGCCCTTCGTGCTCCTCTTCGGCGGCCTCCTGCTCGTGGTCCTCGGGGCGATTGCGATCGGCAAGGGCTCGCAGCTGCTCGGCTCCTACTCGGTCACCGCCGAGCACGTTCGGCTCGACTTCGGGCTCGTGCGGCTCGCGTTCGAGCACGTGGCGCTGCTGGCGCTCGGGCTCGCGATCCTGCCCTTCATCGTCGGCACCGGCTGGCTCGTCGACCGCCTCCGCCCGTCGACGCCCGGGCCGGAGCGCGCGTTCGCCGTCGTCGGCACCACCGCGCTGCTGCTCGTCACGCTTCAGGTCGCGTCGTTCAACCAGCGCTTCGGGGCCGGGCTGGTGAAGGACCGCTACCTGTTCTACGTCGTGCCGATCGTCCTCGTCGGCCTCGCCGCCGCGCTGGGTTCGCGGCAGTGGCCGCGCTGGTGGGCGCTGGTCGTCCCGACGCTCGTCGCGGCGATCGGGTTCGCATCGGCACCGCTCGCCATCTACGAGAAGTTCAACGTCGACTCGCCGCTCGCGATCCTGAACAACGAGCTGCTGCAGCTTGCGACGTCGACCCGGTGGGCGCACGTCCTGCTCGTGCTCGCCGCGCTCGTCGCCGCCCAGGCGCTGCTGCTCGCGAAGGCATTCGTGCCCTGGCGGCCCACGGTGATCGCGGTCGCCGTGCTCGCGTCGGTGGCGCTCCCGCTCGAGACCGTCTACGCGTTCGACCGGCTGTTCGCCGTCAACGGCACCAACGGCTTGCCGGTGACGCTCGACCAGGGCGTCGTGTTCGACTGGGTCGACCGCAACGTCGGGCCGACGGGGCGCGTGACGGTGATGAAGTACCCCGTCGGCGGGCCTGACTGGTGGGCCGGCCAGGGCTACTGGTGGGACCTCGAGTTCTGGAACGAGAGCGCGGTCGAGACGATGGCCGACATGTCGCTGAAGAAGGAACCCCACTGGCGCACGCACTTCGATCGCGCGCACGGGCGCCGCGGTCGACGCCCCTGAGACACGAGTTCGCGCTGTTCCATCAGACGGACGTGCGCTTCCGGCTCGCCGGCCGGCAAGTGGTCTTCGACCGCGACGCGTACCTGCTCGAGACCGAACGGCCGTGGCGCGCCACCTGGCTCGCCGATGGCATCTATCCCGACGGCTGGACGCGCCCGCATCGGCCCGCGACCATCACGGTCTTTCCGGAGCCGGGCCAGAAGACCGCGCTACGGCGCTTCGTCACCATTGCCGTCGCCTCACCGGATCCGCTCGAGACACGGCCGGTCACGGTCACCTCGAACCTCGGCCGGTGGAACATCGCCATCCCTCCGAACACGTCCGTGGATCGCCTGCTCCAGGTCTGCGTGCCGGCCGGCGGCACGGGGCGCATCACGGTCGCGACCCCGACGGTGTCGGGGGTCTACCGCGATCCGACCAAGTCGGCGCTCACGGGCTACGTCGATCGCCCGGCGGGCATTCTGATCCGCATCATCGCCCTCGCGGACGAGCGCGAACCCATGGACCGCTGCCCGACGTGAGGTAGCATGCACCCCCGCAAGGGCGGTTAGCTCAGTTGGGAGAGCACCAGCTCGACAAGCTGGGGGTCACTGGTTCGAGCCCAGTACCGCCCATACGAAAAGGCCCCGGAAACGGGGCCTTTCTTGTTACTGGTGACGGCTTGAGAGGCCGGTCCACCCGCCAAAACAGGCTCGGTGTCAGCACGGTGTCAGCGGACCGAACCAAATCCGGCAGCGAGGAGCGTCTCGCGGGCTTCATCGCGATGCTGTTTCCCGAAATCCTTGGCGTAGGTCGACTGCCACGTCGAGGGGGCACCACTTGCACTTTCCCGACACCCCCGACACGCCTGACCGACGGCTTCAAGCCGTTTCCGCGAGTTCAAGCTGGAAAGGAAGGCCCATACGGGATTCGAACGGCGCTGGCACCTGATGACACGTGGGTGCTGGGTGCCTTGTCCCGTGCGACGGCGCGCGAGCCCCAATCCAGCAGGTTGGAGCAGCCATCTTTGTCGCACCGATCCGGATAGCGGAGCCCCCTCCCCCCGCGAGCGGTACCAGCCGGCCGGGACTCCTGCTGAGCCTGGACGAACAGTCAGTTGACTTCTGTGTCTTCTCATCGGGAGAATGCGGGCAGTAACTCGACGGGAGGATCAGCTTGAGCCTTCCGAGAGTGCGGCGCTCGGATCGTTTGCGCGTTCCTCCCCGCAAGGAAGGGATGGGCCGCCGATGTCGTCAAAGCGCCTCCATGCGGACCGGTGCGCCATCGGCCTGTGGCGCGGGTATGTAAAAGCGCAGTTCTACGTTCCGCGACCTGATGGCGGTGAAGCGTTCTGCTACTCGCCGATGTTCACGACTTGGCGCGCACCGTGGCGAAAGCCGATCGAGATACGCGATGACCCCGCCGCGCTGGAGGCCCTCGCCGCACTGGAGGAGGATCTCTGGGAGAAAGGCTGGGAGCGAACGCGAAGAGCGCCGGGCGCCGAGTGGTATGAGCTTCGGTTTCGGCCCGCTACCTCGGCTTCACGCCCGCCCGCGGCATCGCATCTACGACAGGTCACGTCGCGGCCCGACCGTCCAAACGAAGTCGACGCGCTCTTTTCCAGTGTCTTCCCGGTAACTGGCCAGGGCAAGAACGACTGGCGTGGAGGCGAGCACTGGAACGCGAGCGGGCCGAACCAGAAAGTGATTCACAAAAGTGAGTGGCATCGCGCTAGGGTCGAGCAAGCCGGGGAAATGGGATGCAGCGCAGTGCGGCCCAAGCGCGAAGAGGGGTTCCCCGGTGGTTAATCGGCTTCCTACTGGGCGTCGTCCAGGTCGTCGATCAGGGCGTTGCGCAGCGCCAAGATTCCTCCGGGAGTCCGCGCATCCCTCCTTCGGTGCCTTCACTCCAGAGCTCGATCACGCGGAGGAGTTCGGTCTTCTGTTCGTTCGTCAGCTTGACCGGGCTGGACGCGCCGACCGCGGTGAAAGCATCGCGGATCTCGTAGCCGGTTTCGTGCCGCTGGAGCTCGTCCAGGAGCGCGACGCGGGACGACCAGGGCATGGTCAGTGTGTCGCGCTCGGTGGCGATCGTGATCTTGTCGATCCGCTCGGGCATCGCCGAGGATCCTATGGTCGCGCCTGGCGTGAGAGCGGCTCGGCTAGTCGAGCCCTTCGGCCGAGCCCGCCGCTGATGCTCGTTCAGGAGCACAGCGCGTAGCTGGCGCGCCGCCCGCGCATGGCGGCGAGGCTAGCGCAGTACCCATTCCGTACCCAAACGCCCGAAACCGATGCTCCGCAACCATGCGAGGCAGTCGGCGCAAACCCGCTTGGCTAACCCGTTCCCGCCACATGCGACCACACTCCGCCAACGCTCCGCGCAGTCTGGGGGACTAGATGTCCCGAGTTCGAATCTTCGGCGCCCCGATGAGAAAACCCCCTGCTGAGAGGGGGTTTTCGTCTTTCGGGGGTCGAGCGCCGACTCAGCCGAGTCAGCCGCCGTTAGCTTCTCGGCGAAACTTCGCCAGCGTCTCGGGCGTCAGGTTGAACTTCGCCAACTCTGCAGGGGAAAGCGAGTCGAGAAACGCCTTCTGCGAGTCGAGAAATTCCTTCCGAAGATCCCTCGAAGGTAGAGCTGTGATGAACCTGCTGACGTCAAGCTGCTTTGCGCCCCTGAGGTTGGCGCTCGTGAGGTTGGCGCCCGTGAGGTTGACGCCCTCGAAGTTCGCGTCCGCGAGGACGGCGCCCTGGAGGTCGGCATTAGCGAGGTCGGCGTTCCCAAGGTATCGCGCCGCGGAGGTTGGCGGTCCCAAGGTATGCGCGGCGGAGGTTGGCATCCTCGAGGAAGGCGCTTTTAAGCTGGGCGCCCCCGAGGTAGGCGTGCTGGAGGTTGGCTTCCTCGAGGCCTGCGCCTTGAAGCTTGGCGCCCCCAAGGAAGGCGTCCTGGAGGTTGGCGCCCGTGAGGCCGGCTTCCCCCAGCTTGGCATTCGTGAGGTCGGCGCGCATGAGGTTGACACGCGTGAGGTTGGCGTGCCTGAGGTCGACACACGCGAGGTTGTTTTCGGCACACGTGAGGATTGCGCCCTCGAGGTGGGCGTCCGTGAGGTCGGCGCGTCTCAGGTTGGCACCCGGAAGGTCGGCGCGCATGAGGTTGACACCCGTGAGGTTGGCGTCCGTGAGGTCGGCGCCCGGGAGGTCGGCGCGCCTCAGGTCGGCACCCGTAAGGTCGGCGCCCCTGAGGATGGCGTGTCCGAGGTCGGATTTCGCAAGATTGGCATGCCCTAGCTTGGCCTCCCGGAGAGAGGCTCCGCCGAGGTTGGCACCCGGGAGGTCGGCGCCCTCGAGGTTGGCGTCGCCGAGATTGGCCTTCCCGAGCTTGACGGCCACAAGGTTGGCGGCGTTCAGCTGAACGCGCGGAGGTCGTGTGGACAGGAGTCGAGCCTCGTACAAGAAGCGTATGACTTCTGCCTTTCGCTCTCCGTCGAGGTGTCTAAGAGCGGTGAGGGTAACGGTGCGTGCGACCGCCCTGACCGGACTTTGCTTATTGGAGGTCAGCAGCTTGCTCTCCAACATCAATCCGCTCATTTGGTCGAGATAGGCCTCGAGCGTCGCGTCTTGGCGCACCTCCGCGGCAGCGGCAAGATCCGCCTTAATGCGCGCCTCCTCCCGATCCCTTTCTCTCGACGTCTGCGCAACGTTCCAAGCAAGCCCGATGACGATGAGGATCGCGGGCACGATCAGCAAGTCCAACCAGTCCCAGAGCGTCTTCCCCTTCACGCCAAGCCGGGTGCGCACCCAGCGCACCAAGTCCAATGGACGCCTGAGCCATACGCCAAGCCACTCGCGCCAGCGCATACCCCTGATGGTCGCTCATTCCCCGCCGTGTGACCACTTCTGTTTGCGTCCGCGATCTTTGGGCCGGTCGATTGTGTGGTGTGCGCGGAGTTGTGCGGGTCACGACGGGCGCGACGCTAGCCGAGTCCTTCGCGTCGGGAAACGCGAAGCGGCAGGTCGACGCCGCCAAGTGACGAATCCGTGACGACGGGTTCGCGTTCGCACAGGATTGGGGGCCAACCGCCGCGGGCGCGAACCCGTATGCGTCGAGGCCGGTGCGCTGCCGCCACTGATGCTCGTTCATAGGAAGCCGCGGAGCTCGTCGTGCCCGTCCGGTGTCAGGTCGTCCGGCCCCTGCTTCGTGAGCTTGTTTCGCAACTTCTTCGCGGCAGGCTTGACCTTGGTTTTCCAGAACGGCTTGACATGAGGAGCGAGATAGACAGCGCCGACGACAACGCCGACGACGATGGCGATGGGTAGAACGGCCTTGGCGATTTCGTCAGTCCTCGTAACTCTCGTAGTCGAAGCCGACAGGTTCGTAAATCTCGTACTCGAAATGTCAGCTTCGTCAGCTTCGTCAGCTTCGTCAGCCGGAACATCGTCGACGTGCTGAAGCGCGATCCCGGCTTGGGCTCCTCGGATCAACGCCCGCCGCCTGGCTATTTCCGCGCTGACTTCGCCGGGGTTGGCTTCCATGTCGGCCTTGAGCGCCGCCGCAGTCTCGTCGTTCCACGAGCGGGTTTCCCATTGCGGGTTGTACATCGTGTAGCCGCCCGTACCGCGTGAGTGATCGTGATACTCAGCGAACTGCTGCCCCTTCTCGGTGACTCCATACGCGCCGGGGATTCCGTCGAGGTAGCCGTGCTCTTTGAGGAGTTGGTTCATCTCACGAGCGGATCAGTCCGAACTCCAGGCCCAACATCTGTGCTGAGTACCTCACGAAGCACCGTCCTCTTCAGTGGTCCCGTCCGCCGAACGGCAGGATGCCGGCGGCCTCGGTTTGCAGGCAATCACAGGTGATCGCCGTATCCCAGGCAGCATCGTTTCTCACCACCCAGCCCGCTAGGACACGATCGCGTCTATGCGGGTTCGAGCCCTTCACGCTGCCGCCACTGATGCTCGTTCATCAGCACGCCGCGTAGTTCGGTGAGCCCGTCCGGCGGGTCTTCGAGGTGGGGGTGGACGGCGGTGGATCGCACCCGTCGCCGCATGCTCTCAGGGCATATTGAGGACTACGACCTCGTAGCGCTCGACGGAGGAGCGCGTGCCGGTTCCGACGGGTGTCATCTCGTTGAGCGCGGCGTTTCCGCGCCGCATGGCCTCCTCGTCCTCGAAGAACGTGATCGCGAGTCGCTTCCTCCCTCGCCGGAGCGCATCAGAACGCCTTTCGCATCCTCCAGCCCCGGCGGGCGATTGCCGCTCTCCATGTCGGAGCGAATCTGCTCGATCTGCTCGTCGTGCTCGGGGCCTCCAGTCTCCCCTTCAAAGGTCGCCACGCGCGCATGCATCGCTCCTCCTTTGTTGTCCGTCCAGGACGAGTGAAGGACGCTACTCCTGTAGCGGCGTCCGCGCGACTAGCTTGCGCCTTCAGCGGACGGAGATACGCCCTTGTAGCTAGGGGTCAAGACCTTCGCGCTGCCGCCGAGGCTCGGTGGCGATCTGGCCGCAAGGCTCGCAGACGACACCCATGAGGACGCCTCGTGACCCTGCAGCATCCGTCACCGACGAAGAATCGGAGGATCATCATGCCGCGTTTGCCTCGTACCCCCGGAGCAATAGCGCCACCCGGGCCGGTGTCGAACATTGTCGTTAACAACCGGCCCGACGACCTTGACGAGGGTCTCGCTGAGCTTGCCGCGCCCCTCGTCCGAAATCAGACGACAGCTATCCGATTCCGCGCCGCTTTCGTCTTCGCAGTGGCCTTGTGCCTCATTGCGGGCTTGCCTCTCTCCGCACAGGCCATGCCGGGCAACCACCGAGCGAATGTGATCTGTATCCCGGCGGAGGACGACCAAGCGGAGTGTTCTGTGGAGTACTTCTTGGAAGACGACTCCGACAGACAGGAGGCGTGGTATTGGTCCACTGCGACCGGCTCCTGCATCTGGTCGTACAAGGCAAACAAGTCGGCGGGCGGCGGCTTCGAGCTGGAGGACGGCTAGAGCTCGGAGGCCTCTTCCGCGACCCGTCGTCCGGCTCGCCCCCTCGCCCGGCGGAGCTCCCGGCGCCGACGTTCGCGAGCGCACTCCGCGCAGGCCCGCTAACGGACCCTATGCAGTTCAGCTCGCTGGGCCTCCACCGCTCGACGTGCCCGCGTGAGCAAACGGTGCGGCGCGGGTTGTGAGCCGCGTGTGCTCAACGGCGGTCATCGGCTCCATGTCCGCCAGGTGGATGGAATAGTGCGATCCGAGGAAGATCGAGGCGGTCGAGCGCGTCTCGAAGACATGAAGGCAGCGGCCGTTCTCTCCCTGATCGTCTCGGCGGCAACTCTTGCCGGGATGGGGTCGGCATCTCTCGGGCCGCGCTCATCTGTTCGAGCGTCGGTCTCGATCGCAACCGTAGTCGGGCGCGGCGGAATGCCGTGTTTTCCGGGCAGGGGGCTCCCGGGCAGGATGCGGCTTGATGGTGACGATCACAGACCGATGGATCGCCGCGACGGGCTACAGACGGCATGCCCTGAAGCCGCAGGAGCGCACGCTCTTGCTCAGCGCGATCGGACAGGTCAAGGCCGACTACCTCCGAAAGCGTCCCCCCCGGGACCTGTGTCGGCTGTCCCTGACCTCCCGGAGGTCATCTATCGCTTTCGCGGGTACGGACAACCGCTGGCTTCCTGCACGTACGACCTGCGCGGCGTGAGGGCGGTCACCATCGTGAACCGCCTCATCAGCCAGCTCGAACGCGGTTGAATGAAGGCTCACCCACCTCGCGTTCACAGGCCGAGCACTCGCTGGGCCGGCGTTGCAGCCCGAGGTGGCGCTGGTCGATCACCTTCAGCTTGCACTGCGCTTCGACGTCCTCGAGGAGATCCTCGACACCGGTTTGTGACGTCATTCGGTCGACGAGGTTCTGGAACGTGCTTGGCACGCCACACCTGTCGCTCGTCCGGCCACGCTTAGATCGGGCTGCCCACATGCAGAGCCCAAACGGCGCGGGCCCGCGTCCCAAAGCTCCAGCCGCGCCTGCTGAGGCCTGTGACGTAGAAGGCAATCGGTGGGGCAACAGGATGGCGGACGCCGCGTATTCGCTCCGCTCGGCTTGGGCGATGCCTGGGTTGAAGGGTGCTTGTTTCGGCCGTATCATCAGGAGTGATCCGTCTAGCTCGGGATCGGGAGAAGGCCATGCCGAGAAAGCGAGAACCGTCCTCGAAGCGAGCGGCGACGACCGCGAAGCGCAAGCCGGCGACACCTAAGCCGGCGACGCGCAAACCGAAGAAGTCTACTGAACTGCGCGAAGCCGCCGAGCAGAATCGTACACGCGTCGAGGAGCTCGACGGTCTCTACCGGCAGGCGGCTGAGGCGGAGCTCGAGAAGACGGCCTCCGGAAAGAAGCTGCTCAAAGAGGCGCGAGCGCTCGGCGATGAGCTCGGGGGTCTGTACAAGGACATCGGCTCCGGGAAGACGGCCTTGGAGGAGGGGTACCGACGCGCACGCCGACAAAGGGAGAGGTTCAACGACAAGCACAGGGAGCAGCTCTTCGAGGTACAGGCCCGGCTCCGGGCCTCAGGTGAAGCCGTAGCGCAGATCCTGCATCCGGAGATCGCCCACGAGGCCACTTGGGTAACGGAGTCGGCCTTGGGGAAGGGGATGGTGCTCAACTCCAAGCCCCCTCCCGAGGACATCGCCACGGTGGAGCAGGGAGTCGACGCGCCCCAGCCGATCGCCATCTGCCTGCATCCGCCCTACCCGCGCAGAGAGGACTACAGCTTTGGATCGCCGTTCGTTTCCTTCGTCGAGGGCCGCTCGGAAGTCGATGGGCATTTGTTGGTCGAGGCGCTAGCTATTTCGACCGGGACGATCTGGGGACTTGGGCTACCCCAGTTTCGTCCGCGAGCGCATGGGTGGGTGGCGACTTTCAGGTTCCGTCCGGCATCAGCTCGTACGAGGTGACTGTCGACTTCGATTGGCGCTGCAACGAATCCGCTTGGGCCGTGATGGCCCTCCGTCGCCGGCGGCGGCGTGAACATCTGGATCGACCAGATGGACGGCACGCCCCCCGTTGAGATCAAGGACTCCTCGTTCGGAGACAAGGTCGCAGTCTTCGCCGCCGGCGACTACCCCCTACATTGACTCTGGAAACAGGAAAACCACTGTTCCATTGACGCGTAACGGCGCGAACGCGGGAACCGTGCGACGTGATGGTCGGCCTCGGCGGCCATTGCGAGGCTTGGGGATTCATTTGCACGGGAACCTTGCAGGACAAGGTCTTCGTCAAGGAGATCTGCCTCAACTCGGCTGTATAGAGACCCAGAACCCAGAGGACTTAGGCTCTAGGATTCCACTGCGCCGCCAAACGGTCGCGAAGATCGCGCCGGCCGAACTGGTGCAGCAGGATTTCCGCGACCGGGGTGGGCTGGGCGTCTCACTCAAGCGAGACCGACAACGTCGGCGTCAAGGTTAGTCCCCCGCAAGGAGTTCCGTCGCTGGTGGGACTCCTGCCGGGGCGGGGAGACGGGGCGATGCTCGGGCCAAAGACGCTCGCCGACACGAAGTATGGCCGGGGCGACCACGACGACGAAGATCCGCGGTCGACTCCCCCGAGCTGCGGTCGGGCTGACCTTACGACGAGGCCGACGCGATAGGGAGCATCATCGCCAGGCCACCCCGGGGTCATTTCGGGATGCTGGCGCCCTCACGGAGTTCCGTCCTCTGACCACGATCATCGCCTATGAGATCGATAGCGATGCGGCCAAGGAGGTCAGAAGATGTCAAAGCCACTCATCGGGAAGAACTCCAGCTCCGCGGTGAGAAAGCTACATCTGGCCCGCAAATGCCTGGTACGCTCGCTCTTCGCGTCCAAGGACGTACAGCAGGCGCACGGCTCGAGGGGTGCACCTCGCCGATCGGGTTCTGCACCGCGGGGCGGGCGAGCGGATCGATCAAGGGCGACTTCATCTTCACCACCACCCGGTTCGTTCCGAGCGACACGCCCAGGAGTCATCCTGTACACGGGCGAGATCGTCTTCCAGACGAGCCGCGGCGAGGTGCGCTGCCCAGACACCTGCGCCTACACCATCAACAAGCTCCAGTCCGGGACCCGGCGCGTTCGCCTCCGTGTGCACCATCACCCGCGGTACGGGTGACTGGGCGGGCGCAACCGGCCACATCCGCACCTCCGGCACCTTTACGCTCGCCGAGGGCGGCAACAGCCACTACGAGGGGCTGATCTCGCGCTGAGCCTTGCTGCCGCAGGTACTCCGACGAAGAGGCCCGCGTTTGCGGGCCTTTTCTCTAAGAAGTCACTTTCAGATTGAGCTGCTGCGCGTCTGAAGCAAACGAAGCGGCGCAGCCCAGCCGGGGGTCCGTGACGCCGACCGAGGCGTATCGCGCGTGTCGGCCAGGAGCCTATCACGCATCTATAACACGCTCGCCCACCGCCGTACTGAACCGGTTTTACGAAGCCGTTCATCCGCGACGCCCTACCAGCGAGCCGACAATGCCGACCTGGTCTTGAATCAGGCTCCCCAGCCGACCTCGTCCTTGGTTTCGAGCTTCCGCCAGATCGTGTGAGGCTCGGCGGTCACGCCAGCCGCTTCGAACATGGGCTTGATCCGTGACTGCGCTGCCTCGGCAAAGCGGACGAAGCTCTCCTCGTCAGGCCACTCGTCGGCGATAAGGATCTGCCCCTCTGAGCCGTAGAAGCGATGGGCGATGAGACCGTGTTCTTTCGCCAGCGCAATGATTTCCTTGATCCCTTCAGGATTCTGCGCGGCATATTCCTCAAGCCGGTGTGGATCGCCCTTCGCCCACTGCAACATGATCACCGACATTTTCGTCCTCCCTCGCTTGTTCTCGTCCGACCCCGCATCGAGATCGCTCGACGTTAAGTTGGCATCGCTGACAGGTCAAGCTGAGCGACCGTTCGGCGCCGGCAGCTCGGACAATGTTTGTGAGCTCCGCGGTCGCGCCGTCGGACACAGGGGGACGTCCGTGA
>CAWETB010000013.1:0-13292 GCA_963811885.1 uncultured Gaiellaceae bacterium | reverse complement strand
CATGATCCGCGTGGTGGGCGGAAACAACCGAGTGAGGCCACTCGTTGCGATGCGGTTCGCGGCAGCTGCGCTGCTCGGACTGCTCGCCGCCCTCGCGCTCGGGTCGTGCGGCGGCGACGGTGAGGCGGTCCGGACCGGGACCGCGACCGTCTCGCTGCTGCGGCCTCGGTGCCGACACGAACCGCACCTGCGGTCGTCGAGACCGTGACGCTGACCGAGACCGCGCCCGCAGTGACCGAGACGGTGACGCAAACCGATGCGGCGCCGGCGCTCCCCGGGCGCGGCGACGAGACTCACGAGACGGAGACCGTGACCGAAACCGAGACCGTGACGGAGACACAAACGGAGACCGTGACGGAGACGGAGACCGCGCCGGCGGAGACAGAGACGGTCACGCTGACCGAGACCGCACCGGCGGACACGACGAGCACACCGCCGGCCGAGACCGTGACCGAGACGCTCACGGTCACGACGACGACGGGCGTGAGCGCGGCCGGCGCGGCCGCGGCCGCCGCCGCGGCCACCGAGGACGAGGGGCTGACGAGCACCGAATGGGGCTGGGTCTTGTTCGGCCTGCTCGCGGCCGCGGTCGTGATCGGCGGAATCGTCGTGTGGCTGCGCAGGCGCTCCGCGGCGAAGCGGGACGGCGGCGAGACGCCGCCTCCGGCCGACCTCCCTGCGTGACTGCGGCGCCGGCGGGCTAGAGGCGCTCGACCACGACGACCGGGATCTCCCGGTCGGTGCGGGTCGCGTACGTGTCGTAGTGCGGCCAGATCTCCGCCATCTCCCGCCAGAGCCGCTCGCGCTCGGCACCCTCGGCCGTCCGGGCGCGCCCGCGGAAGCGGTCGGCCTTGACCTGCAGCTCGACCTCGGGCTCCTTCGAGAGGTTGCGGTACCAGCCGGGATGCTCGGGAGCGCCGCCCTGGGAGGCGACGATGACGAAGTCGTCGCCGTCGCGGCCGAAGATCAGCGGCGTCGTCGTCGGCTCGCCGGTACGCCGGCCCGTCGTCGTCAGCAGCAGCGTCGGTGCGCCGTTCCAGATGTAGCCGACCTCACCGTCGGTCTCCCGGTAGCGGCGGACGTGCTCCTGGCCGAAGAGCGAGCGATCGATCACGAGCGGAGCGTAGCGGCGCTCGATCCGGCCTGGCCGCGTGATAGAACGGGATCGATGGCCACGCCGGTCGCAAAGCACCTGAGCACCGACGAGCTCGAGCCCGGGCTCGACGAGATCCGGCGCGCGCCGGTTGACGAGGGCGTCGTCGAGCTGATCGTGCGGCGCCCTGCCGAGGGCGAGCGCGAGGTGCTCGCGGAGGGCGTGCTCGATCTCGACGAGGGCCTCGTCGGGGACAGGTGGAGTGCGCACCGCAGCTCGAAGACACCGGACGGATCTCCCAACCGCGAGACGCAGTTGACGCTGATGAACGCGCGCGTCGTCGACCTCGTTGCCGCGGGCGACCGCGAGCGCTGGGCTCTCGCCGGCGATCAGCTCTACGTCGATCTCGACATCTCGGAGGAGAACCTGCCGGCCGGCACGAGACTCGCACTCGGCTCGGCCGTGATCGAGGTGACGCCGGAGCCGCACACCGGCTGCGTCAAGTTCATGTCGCGCTTCGGGAAGGACGCGCACCGCTTCGTCAACACGAAGCCGTATCGCCATCTCCGGCTGCGCGGGCTGAACGCGAAGGTGATCGAGCCGGGCACGATCGCGAGCGGCGACACGATCCGCAAGCTCTGACGCGGTACGTCGCCCTCCTCCGCGGCATCAACCTGGCCAAGCGGCGGCGGGTCTCGATGGGCGACCTGCGCGAGTTGCTCGACGAGCCACGGCTACGAGGGCGTTCGCACGCATCTGCAGAGCGGCAACGTCGTCCTCGCGAGCCCGCTGGCGCCGCGGAAGCTGGAGGCCCAGCTGGAGCGGCAGCTCGCCGACGGGCCTCGGCATGGAGGTCAGAGTGCTCGTCCGGACGCGCGCGGAGCTTGCCGCGGTGGTCAGGCGGGACCCGCTCGGGAAGGTGGCGACGAACGGCTCGCGCTACCTCGTCAGCTTCCTCTCGAAGCGGCTGCCGGCGAAGGTCGCGCGTGAGCTGGAGGCGGCCGAGGTCGGGTCGGCGCGGCTCGTGATCGACGGCCGCGAGCTCTACGCGTGGTATCCGGACGGCGTGCAGCGGGCGCCGCTCGCGAAGCTTCTCGACGACAAGCGGCTCGGCGTCCTCTCGACCGCACGCAACTGGAACACGGTCACGAAGCTGCTCGAGCTGCTCGACGACTAGGGTCGCGGCATGCGCTCGCGGCGGATGATCACCGTCGTCGGCTGCCACGCCGGCGGCGAGATCGGGAACGTCGTCGTCGGCGGTGTGCTGCCCCCGGCGGGCGCGACCGTGTTCGAGCAGATGCAGACGCTCGAGCGGGAAGGCGACGCGCTCCGGAAGCTGCTGCTGCGCGAGCCGCGGGGCAGCGTCGCCTGCCACGCCAATCTCGTCGTTCCGGCGACGAGGCCGGACTGCGACGCGGGCTTCATCATCATGGAGCCGACCGAGTATCCGGCCATGTCCGGCTCGAACACGATCTGCACGACCACGGTGCTGCTCGAGACGGGCATGGTGGCCGATGACGGAGCCGGAGACGGTCGTGCGCCTGGAGGCGCCGGGCGGCGTCGTCGAGGCGCGGGCTGCGTGTCGCGACGGCCGCGTCGAGAGCGTCGAGTTCACGAACGTGCCGTGCTTCGCCGACCGGCTCGACGCGCCGCTCGAGGTCGAGGGGCTCGGCACGATCGCCGTGGACGTCGCCTACGGCGGCATGTGGTACGCGATCGCGGACGCGCGCGAGCTCGGCTTCACGATCGAGCCGCACGAGGCGCGCGACCTGTCGCTGGCCGGCGAGCGGATCCGCGCCGCCGCGCGCGAGCAGCTGCCGTGCGCCCATCCGGAGAATCCCGCGATCGCCGGCGTCAGCATCGTTCAGATCGCCGAGCCGTGGCAGGGCGTCGGCAGCGTCAGCCGGAACGCGGTCGTGGTTGCGCCGGGGCGCCTCGACCGCTCGGCGACCGGCACCGGCCTCTCCGCGCGGCTCGCCGTCCTGCACGCCCGGGGCCTGATGGGCGTCGGCGACGCGATGACGCACGCGTCGGCGATCGGCTCCACGTTCGACGGCCGCATCGTCGCCGAGGCTCGTGTCGGCGAGCGGGAGGCGATCGTGCCGGCGATCCGCGGCAGCGCCTGGATCACCGGCGTGACGCAGCTGTACGTCGACCCCGACGACCCGTTCCCGGAGGGCTACCTGCTCTCGGACACCTGGGGCGTCAGCGGGCTCGACAGCCAGTCCTGACGGCCCGCCGCTACTCGGGTGCCTCCGGCGAGACCGCTTCCGCCGCGCCGCTCACGCACGGCTAATGCCGTGGCGTCCCGCTGTCGATCCACGGAGCGTGGCCGCCGTCAGACGCAAGTCGTGCACGAAGACCTGCTACGAGAGTTTCCCCGCCGCCGAGCAGGCGATCGCTGCGATGGCGCGGAAGTTCGGCGCCTTCACGTTCAAGCGGCCCTACCGCTGCGGCCGCTGCCGCGCCTTCCACATCACCAGCACGCCGCCGTTGAAGGGCAGGCGCAAGCAGTGGTGAACCCGACCGTCTAGCGCTTCGCGGTCTTCTTGCGCGCGGCCGGCTTCCGGCGCGTCGGCTTCCGCTTCGGACGTGCCGAGCCCCGATTGCGCTTCGCGGCATCGACCGATGCCTTCAGCGCCGCGAGCAGGTCGGCCGGCTCCTCGTCCTCGGCTGCCGGCACCGCCGTGATCGTCTTGCCCTTCTGCTTCGCCTTGATCACCTTCATCAGCGCGGCGCGATAGGTGTCCTCGTAGCGCTCGGGCGCGAAGTGCGTCTCGAACTGGCCGATCAGCGACGTCGCCATCTTCAGCTCGGCCGCCGGCACCTTGGTCTTCCTGGGCGAGATCCCCTTCGTCGGCCGGATCTCGTCGTGGAAGAAGAGCCGCTCGAGCGTGATCACGCCCTCTCTGATCCGCAGGCAGCCGAGGTGCTGCTTGTCCCGCATCACGTACTTGCCGATGGCGGCCAGCCCGGTCTGCTCCATCGCCTGCCGCAGGAGCGAGTACACCTTCTCGCCGCCGTCCTGCGGGCCGAGGTAGAACGTGCGCTCGAAGTAGATCGGGTCGATCTCCTCGTAGGGGACGAACGCCGAGATCTCGATCGTCTTCACGCCCTCGACCTTGACCGCGGCGAAGTCCTCGTCGGTGAGGACGACGAGCTCGTCCTTCTTCACCTCGTACGCCTTCACGATCTCGTCGTCCGGCACCGGCTCGTTCTCGGCCTTGCAGACCTTCTGGTAGCCGATCCGGCCGCCGTCGGGCTCGTGGACGAGGTGGAAGTGGACGTCGGCCTCCTCGATCGCGCTGTACATCCGCACGGGGACGTTGACGAGGCCGAACGAGATCGTGCCGGTCCAGATCGCTCGCGGCATGTGAGGTCAACGGTGGAGCGATTGATTCGGTTTCGGCACGAAGTCGTCGATCTCACGTGACGACTCCCCGCGTAGCGTGGCCGGCATGGGTGGCGGAACGACGAAAGCGGCGACTCCATGGGGCCCGGCGACCCTCGTCGAGGAGCTGCGGCTGCCGCAGCAGTCGGGAGGCAAGCGGTTCGCCTCGCTCGTCCAGCTGCTCGAGGACGGGAACGGCGAGCGGCTCGTCCGCTTCGCGTACGCCACCGACGGGGTCGCACGCCGCGGCCCCGTGACGCTGCGGCTCCGGGATCTCGAGCGCCTGCGCGCGGCGCTGGCGAAGCACCCCGGGCTCGAAGAGGTGCTACGGCTCTGACCGGGCTGGATGCGTCAGGCAGGCGTGAGCGTGTGCTCGCGAGCGGCGTCGACCAGCGCTGCGAGCAGCAGTGCGCCGTCGCCCGACCCGAGCAGCGGATCGACCGCGTGCTCGGGGTGCGGCATCAGGCCGAGAACGTTGCGCGCCGCGTTGCAGACTCCGGCGACGTCGCCGACCGAGCCGTTGCAGTCCTCCGCGTATCGCAGCACCAGCTGGCCCGCTGCCTCGAGCTCCTCGTACAGCTCCTCGTCCGCGTACCAGCAGCCCTCGCCGTGCTTGACCGGAATCGTCAGCTCCTGGCCCGGCTCGCAGCGCGCGGTGAAGGCGGTGTCGGCCCGCTCGACGCGGAGCCGCACGTCGCGGCAGACGAACTCGAGGTCGCGGTTGCGGCGCAGCACGCCCGGCAGGAAGCCGGCTTCGCAGAGGATCTGGAAGCCGTTGCAGATGCCGAGCACCGGGCCGCCTTCTGCTGCGAAGACGCGGACTGCGTCCAGCACCGGGGCAAAGCGGGCGATCGCGCCGCAGCGGAGGTAGTCGCCGTACGAGAAGCCGCCGGGCAGCACGACGGCGCCCGTCCCTCGCGGCAGCTCGGTCTCGGCATGCCAGACGAGCTCGGCGTCGGCGCCGAGAGCGCCCAGCGCCCAGGCGGCATCCCGGTCGTCGTTCGAGCCGGGAAAGACGAGCACGGCGACCTTCGGCCGGGTGTTCATGCGCCGTCCACCTCGATCTCGAAGCTCTCGATCAGCGGGTTCGCCAGCAGCTCCTGGCACATCCGCTCCACCTGGGCCTTCGCCTCCTGCGAGCTCGCGGCGTCGACCTCGAGATCGACGAGCCGTCCGACGCGAGCGCCGCCGACGGCGAAGCCGAGCTTGCGCAGCGATCCCTGCACCGCCTCGCCCTGCGGATCGAGGATGCCCGCCTTGGGGCGGACGAGCACGGTCACCTTCACCGCAGCACCGCCTGCGGGTCGGCGATGTAGGCAGCGAACGCGAGCCCCGTCAGCAACTCGAACGCCTCCACGTAGCGGGCGCGCGTTCCTGCGACAACGTCGGCGGGCACCTCCGGGCCGGGGTCGGTCTTGTCCCAGCCGAGGCTCTCGCAGTAGTCGCGGACGTACTGCTTGTCGTAGGACGGCTGCGGGCCGCCGGGCGCGTACTCGTCGGCGGGCCAGAAGCGCGAGGAGTCGGGGGTCAGCGCCTCGTCCCCGAGGACGAGCGTCCCCGCCTGGTCCAGTCCGAGCTCGAACTTGGTGTCCGCGAGGATGATCCCGCGCGCCTCCGCGTGCCTGGACGCGAATGCGTAGAGCGCGAGCGCCACGGACTCGACCTCGGCCCAACGCTCGGCGCCGACGAGGCCGGCAGCGGTCTCGGCGTCGATGTTCTCGTCGTGGCCGGACGTGGCCTTCGTCGCCGGGGTGACGATCGGCTCCGGCAGCCGGTCCGACTCGACGAGCCCGGTGGGGAGCGCATGCCCGCAGACCGAACCGGTGGCTCGATAGTCCTTCCACCCTGAGCCGGACAGATAGCCGCGCACGACCACCTCGACGGGCAGCATCTCCAGCCGCCGGCACTCGAGCGAGCGGCCGTCGTCGCGCAGCGCGAGCAGGTGGTTGGGGACGATCTCGCTGGTGCGCGCGAACCAGAACGCCGACAGGCCGGTGAGCACACGTCCCTTGTCGGGGATCTCGGTCGGCAGGATCACGTCGAAGGTCGAGATCCGGTCGGAGGCAACCAGCAGCAGCCGCTCGTCGTCGAGCGCGTAGAGCTCGCGCACCTTGCCGCTGGCGAGATGGACGGCCGCCTCAGGCATGCACGTGCTCCTCGCGCAGGGCACGCAGGCGGTCGAAGACGACGCCGGTGTTCCGTGTGTACGCGCCGAGGTCGAAGACCGCGTCGAGCTCGACGGCACCCGCGATCTCGGCGTCGGCGCGCACGAGCTCCGGGAAGTCGAGCCCCTCGTCCCACGCCCGCATCGCGTGGCGCTGCACGAGCCGATAGGCGTCGTCGCGGGAACGGCCCGACTCGACGAGAGCGAGCAGCAGCCGCTGGCTGAAGTAGAGGCGGTGGCTCGCGTCCAGGTTCTCGCGCATCCGCTCGGTGCGGACGACGAGTCCTTCCAGCAGCCACGCGAAGCGGTCGAGCATGTAGTCGACGGCGAGGAAGGCGTCCGGCAGGACGACCCGCTCGGCCGAGGAGTGGGAGATGTCCCGCTCGTGCCAGAGCGCGACGTTCTCGAGCCCGACGACCGCGTTCCCGCGCACGATCCGCGCGAGGCCGCAGATGCGCTCGGAGACGATCGGGTTGCGCTTGTGCGGCATCGCGGACGACCCCTTCTGGCCGCTGCCGAACGGCTCCTCCACCTCGCGCACCTCGGTGCGGGCGAGATGCCTCAGCTCGAGCGCGAACCGCTCGAGCGAGGCGGCGAGCAGTGCGAGCGCGTTCAGCACCTCGGCATGCCGGTCGCGCTGGAGGATCTGCGTCGAGCTCGGCGCCGGCTCGAGCCCGAGCCGCTCGCAGGCGATCCGCTCGACCTCGGGGTCGGCCGCGGAGTAGGTCCCGACGGCGCCCGAGAGCTTCCCGACGCGCATCCCTTCGAGGGCGCGCGAGACGCGGGCGCGGTCCCGCTCGAGCGCGAACGCCCAGCCGGCGAGCTTGAGCCCGAACGTGGTCGGCTCGGCATGGACGCCGTGCGTGCGCCCGATCGTGACCGTGTCGCGATGCTCCTCCGCCCGGGCGACGACGGCGGCGAACGCCCGCTCGATGCCCTCGAGCACGAGCGCGCCGGCCTCCCGGATCTGCAGCGAGAGCGCGGTGTCGAGCACGTCCGAGGAGGTCAAGCCGTAGTGGAACCAGCGTCCCTCCTCGCCGAGCTGTTCCGCCACCGCGTCGACGAACGCGGCGACGTCGTGGTGCGTGCGCGCCTCGATCTCGGCAACGCGCTCGGCGCTCGGCGGCACCGCCCGCGCCCGGATCGAGTCGACCGCCTCCGCCGGGACGACCCCCGTCTCGGCCCATCCGTCGAGCGCCGCGAGCTCGACGTCGAGCCATCGGCGCAGCTTCGCCTCGTCCGACCAGATCGCCGACATGGCCGGGCGGGAGTAGCGCGAAATCACTCGAGCGAGTCTAGCGTCCCGCCCGGCCGATCGACCTCGCGGTCAGCCCGGCGCGGCGGTCGCGTCCAGCGCGATGTCGCGGCGGTACTGCATGCCTTCGAAGCGAATCTTCTCGCAGCCCGCGTACGCCGACTCGCGCGCCTCGGCGACCGTCGCGCCCGTCCCCGTGACACCGAGGATGCGGCCGCCGTTCGTGACCAGTTGCTCGCCGTGCAGGGCCGTTCCCGCGTGGAAGACGATTGCGCCGGTCGCCTCCGCCTCTTCGATCCCCTCGATCGGCGTGCCGGCGTCCGCCCGCTCCGGATAGCCGCCGGCCGCGAGCACGACGGTCACCGCGGCGTCGTCGGAGACGCCGAGCTCGACCCCCTCGAGATCCCCACCCGCCGCGGCAGCGAGCGCGCCGAGCAGATCGCCGTCGAGGCGCGGCAGGATCGACTGCGTCTCCGGGTCGCCGAAGCGCGCGTTGAACTCGAGCACCTTTGGCCCGGAATCCGTCAGCATCAGCCCGGCGAACAGAACCCCGACGAACGGCGTGCCGCGGCGGGCGAGCTCCTCGACCACCGGCCGGTGGATCCGCTCCACGAGCTCCGCGACCTCGTCCGCGCCGAAGCCGGGGACGGGCGAGAACGAGCCCATCCCGCCCGTGTTCGGGCCCGTGTCGCCGTCGCCGATCCGCTTGAAGTCCTGCGCCGGTGCGAGGGGGACGACGTGATGCCCGTCGGAGAGCGCGAAGACGGAGATTTCGTCGCCGTCGAGCAGCTCCTCGATCACGATCGGGCCGTCGTAGGCCGCCGCCGCGCGCAGCCCTTCGTCGAGCTGCTCCGCGGTCTCGCAGATGAAGACGCCCTTGCCGGCGGCGAGCCCGTCCACCTTGACGACACAGGGCGGCCGCGCGACCGCGAGCGCCTCGGCCGTTGGCACGCCGGCGGCGGCCATGACGTCCTTGGCGAAGCTCTTCGAGCCCTCGATCCGCGCGGCGGCCCGGCTCGGGCCGAAGACGGCGATCCCGTTGCGACGCAGCGCGTCGCCCACGCCGGCGACGAGCGGCGCCTCCGGCCCGATCACGGCGAGGTCGACGTCGAGGCTGCGGGCGAGACCCAGCAGCGTCTCGGCGTCCTCGGCCCGCACAGGATGGCAGTCGCCGAGGGCCGCGATCCCGGGATTCCCGGGCGCGGTGTGCAGTGCGGTCAGACCAGGCGCCTGCGCCAGCTTCCACGCCAGCGCATGCTCGCGACCGCCCGACCCGACGAGGAGCACCTTCACGGCGGCCGAGTCTACTCCTCGGGATGGCGCGCCGATCGTCGCGGGTCTGATCCTTCCCGCCGGGCCCGCGTGGCGCCGCAGTAGCCTCACGGCGTGCTCGCCGAGAGCCTCCTGCTGCTCGTCTTCCTCCTGCTCGGCGCGGCCGTCCAGCTCGCAGGCGCGCCGCCGCGCCTGCGCGACGTCGTCTGGATCGCGTTCTTCTGGACGTTCTCGCCGGTGCTGGTCTTCGTCACGTTCTCCACCGTCGACCTCGACGAGGGTCTCGGTCGCGCACTCGGCGCGGCGATCCTCGCAAGCTGGCTCGTCGGGCTCACGGGCTACGGCTACGCGCGGCTCGTCTCGAGCGAGCGCGACGAGCGCGGGGCGCTGACGCTGGCGGCAGGGTTCGGCAACACCGGCTTCGTCGGCTTCCCGCTCGCCCAACTCGCCTACGGCGCCGACGGGCTGACGCTCGCCGTGCTCTACGACCGGCTCTCGTGGCTCCTGCCGGCCTCGTCGATCTCGACGACGATCGCCCGGCTACACGGCCGACGCGAGGTCGAGGTCTCGCGGCGGCACAGGCTGCGCGCGGTGCTCGCGAACCCGCCGCTGCACGCGTTCTGGCTCGCCCTCGTCCTGCGCGCGGCGGGCGTCGACGTTCCGGGCACCGGCGCGGCGAAGGACGTCGTCGGCGCCGTGATCGGGCCGTACGGCTTCTTCCTGCTCGGGCTCTCGCTCACCTTCGCACGCGTGCCGCAGCCGCCGGAGGAGCTGCGGCGGGCTCTCGGCGCCGTCGCGATCAGATTCGCCGGCGGGCCGCTGGCCCTGTTCGCGACGGGCCGGCTGCTCGGCGCCGACGTGCCGGGCGTCTTCTACCTCCTCGCCGGGATGCCGAGCGCGTTCCACCTGCTGGTCCTCGCGCGTGTCTACGAGGTGCGGCCGGCGCTGATGAACCGGATCGTCGTCGGCACGACGATCCCCGCGGTTGCGGCGGTCGTGCTCGTCGTCGGGATCGCGCGCTAGACGACCCGCGCCAGCGCGTCGACCACGCGTGGGTCGAAATGCGTCCCGGCGCATCGCTGCAGCTCGGCCAGCGCCTCCTGGGCGGACCGTCCCGCGCGATAGGGGCGGTCGGTCGTGATCGCGTTGTAGGCGTCGCAGCAGCAGACGATGCGGGCCACGAGCGGGATCCGTTCGCCGGCCAGCCCGTCGGGATAGCCGCCGCCGTCATAGCGCTCGTGGCAGGAGCGGACCAGGTGGCCGACGTTGCCGAGGACGCCGCCGACCTTGTCGAGCATCTCCTCGCCGATCAGCGTGTGCGTCTCCACGAGCGCCCGCTCCTCCGGCGTCAGCGGCCCGGGCTTGTTGATGATCTCGTTCGGGATCCGGATCTTGCCGACGTCGTGCAGCAGCGCCACGAACTCGGTGTCGCGCCGGGCGCGGGCGTCGAGCCGGAGCTCGTCCGCGACGGCGACGGAGAGCGAGACGACGTCGCGGCTGTGCGAGCCCGTGTAGCTGTCGTCCGCCTCGACGACGTCGCCGAGCAGGAGCGCCGTGCCGCGGTAGGCGTGGCTGAGCTCGAGCGCGTGATCGACACGCGCCCGTCGCTCGCGGGCGAACGTGCGGAGGAGCGCGACGAGCGGCAACACGAGCAGGAACGCGGCGGGGTGGTCTGCGGCCGCCAACGCTGCCAGGTACCCGACCGGCGCCAGGGCAGCATCGACCGCCCAGGCAACCGAGAGGTCGCGGACGAAGACGCGCGGCGAGATTCCGAGGGCGATTCGTGCGTGCGTCGCCGCGTGCACGAAGTCGAAGGCGAACTGCGCGGCGAGTGCGACCAGCAGAACCCATGGCGTTGCGTCGGCGGGGGCGCTCACGCCTGCGGCGGCGAGGACGAGCACCGGGCCGAGCGAGTACGTCGCCTCGCCGAACCGGCCGAGCACGCGTTCGAGCCTGATTCGCCCCTCGGCGAGCTCGAGGACGTTGCCGAGCATCACCCCCGCGGCGACACACAGAGGCACGAGCTGGAGGGGAAGCAGGAACAGCATCGGGACGAAGACGAGTTGCGTCGCGACGGCCAGACCCGGGCCGACCTCGAAGTCGACGTTGTAGGCGAGGGCATAGGCCCCGACGAGCGCCAGCACCAGCAAGGGCGGGGCCGTCGCCGTGGAGTCGTAGAGGAGCAGCAGTGCCGCGGCGATGACGAGGAAGACGCCGCCGTCGGCCACGCTCGCCCAGAGTGCGCGGCCGCCGAGCCGCGCCGTACGGCGCGCCCGCGTGTCCTCGAGCAGGACCTCGGTGGCGGGATCGAACTCGGCCGTGCTGCTCACGAAATGGATATCGGAACGGCCGAAACCGCGTGTTCACTCGAACGAGGGATTCGGAGATCTCGCCGTTCCTTCACCCCTGCGGGGGATTGTCTCCGGCGCGCTCGCGAAGACACTGCGAACTCGGCGGCGAACAAAGGGAGAGGGCGAGTTCATGGGAACTGCGGGCACGACGAAGGGCATTCGGCAGCTGCTGGTGATCGCGGGGGCGCTCGTCGCCCTGGCGGCGGCGAGCGCATCGCCAGCGCAAGCGGGCGACGGATCGTTGCTCGGCTGCGGCCACGAGCCGGTGCACCCGTTCCTGCAGTGGCTCGACCCTCTCCCCTATACCCTCCTGCCCGGCGGCGACTTCGAGTCGGGCGCGGCCGGCTGGAAGCTCTCCGGCGGCGCGCGGGTCGTGGACGGCAACGAGCCGTTCGCGATCACCGGCACGTCGGACTCGCATTCACTGCTGCTGCCGCAGGGAAGCTCGGCGACGAGCCCGGCGATGTGCATGGGCCTCCTGTTGCCGGTCGTCCGCTACGTCTCCACCGGTGGCAACCTGCTCTCGTTCATGCGGGTCGAGGCGGTCTACAAGGATCCGAGAGGACGGGAGCGGTCGATCGACCTGCTACCGCCGGGGCTGCCGAGCAAGTCCTGGGCGCCGAGCCTGCCGGCGCTGCAGCTGATGGGGCTGCTCAACGTGCTGACGCTGGACGGGCTCACATCCGACATTGCGCTGCGGTTCACCCCGACGGGGACGATCTTCGGCAGCGGCACCTGGCGGGTCGACGACATCTACGTCGATCCCTGGAAGGTCGTCTAGCGGCCTAGCTCCGCGCGAGCACCTGCTCGCGCGCTGCACCGGTTCCGACGAGCTCGACGGTGACGCCCAGCTCCCGCTCGACCAGTTCGACGTAGGAGCGCGCCGCCTCCGGCAGGTCGTCCTGGGTGGCGCACTCGTCGAGTGGCTCGGCCCAGCCGGGGACGGTCTCGAAGACCGGAGCGGCGTGGTGGAAGTCGCTCTGATGCGCGGGGAAGTCGCGCGTCTCGGTGCCGTCGGGAAGCCGGTAGGCGACGCAGACCTCGAGCTCGTCGAAGCTCGAGAGGACGTCGAGCTTCGTCAGCGCGAGCGAGGTGATCCCGTTCAGGCGGACCGCGTAGCGGAGCGCGACGAGATCGAGCCAGCCCGGCGGCGGTCGCGGCCGGTGACGGTGCCGTACTCCTGGCCGAGCTCGCGCACCTGCGCCGCCAGCTCGGGCTCCATCTCGCTCGGGAACGGGCCGGCGCCGACCCGCGTCACGTACGCCTTCGAGACCCCGATCACGCGGTCGATCCGCGTCGGCCCGATCCCGATCCCGGTCGCTGCGGCCCCGGCGATCGGGTTCGACGAGGTGACGAACGGATACGTGCCGTGGTCGAGGTCGAGCAGCGTCCCCTGCGCACCCTCGACCAGGTCGCTCTGACCATCGCGGATCGCCTCGTCGACGAGCAGCGACGTGTCGGCGACGAACGGACGCAGCCGCTGTGGGAGGCCCTCGTAGCTGGAGGCGACGTCCTCGAGGTCGAACGGCTCGAGCTCGTAGACACGCTCGAGCCAGATGTTTTCTCCGCCAGGGCCGTCTCGATCTTCTGGCGCAGGATTTCGCATCGAGCAGATCCTGGACGCGGATGCCAAGGCGCGCCGCCTTGTCGGCGTACGCCGGCCCGATCCCACGGCGGGTCGTCCCGATCTGGAGCTTGCCGAGCCGCTTCTCGCCGCGCCGTCGATGGCGATGTGCCACGGCATGATCAGGTGCGCGTTGCCGGAG
>CAWETB010000012.1:0-391839 GCA_963811885.1 uncultured Gaiellaceae bacterium | reverse complement strand
AGTAGCGGGGACGATCGAGATTTGGACGTCGGGACGCCTGAACTGTACGAACGAGCTCGAGCGTCTCCTCGTGGCTCCCGACTGTCGTGACTCCCAGGACTCGATCGACCTCGTACTCCTCGATCACACGCGCGATCTCACTCGGCGACCCCAGCATCGCGGCCGGCAGGGGCTCCGTCGCATCGCCGTCCAGGAATCCGATCACCTCGAGCCCGTACTCGGGATGAGCCGTGATCTTGCGATAGACGAGCCGTGCGTCTTCGCCACTGCCCAATGTCAGGGTCCGACGGGCGGTCATCACACGCGGGAAGACCCAGCTTCGGATCGTGCCGCGAAGGATCGGTACGAGCACGAGCGCGCCGGACATGAACAGTGCGGCCTCCACCGCGGTGTAGATCCACCAGTCGAAGAAGTACCCGCCACGCCTTGTGACACGAACGAGATAGATCAGTGAGCCGATCAGCATCACGTGCAACAGATCGCGAACCTCGTCGAAGCTCGAGACGGAGATCCGCAAGCTGTCGTTGTCGTAGAGCCGGTAGGCCGTGAAGAGGCCGAGCCAGACGAACGGAGCCGTCAGCAGCAGCAAGACGAGAAACCATCTGTCTGCCGAGACAGGCGGCAGCGGAGCAATCGCGTCAGCGACGAGGTACGCAACTCGTGTACGCCAACGCAACAGCGCGACCAGGTCGCCCAGCGCCAGCAGCCGTGTCCGGCCCCGGCGCAGTCGGTGCGTTGGCCGCGCCACGGAGGGCGCCTTCACAGCGCTTTCGACCCCCACGCTCACGTCACCGCCCTCCCCAGAGCCCTAGATTGCCTCGCCATCGTCCTTTCGAGCATGGCCGACTTCAGGCGAACTCTGTAGACCAGATCTGCAAGACCGGCCGGCTGATCAGCAGCTAGCCATTCGGCTGGGCCGGCGCTCTGACTTTAGCCATATGGCGAGTTGCCCCTATTGAGAACGACCCGCATAGTGAGCATGGCAGTAGATGTTGCCACCGTGAGCTGGGGAGAAGAGGTGTCGACAACGGAGACAAGCGGCCGTGCGGAATGGCCGCCCTGACCGGTGGACGGGTGACCCTGCTCCTGCTTGCCCTCGCCTTCGCCCTGGCGCTCGTCATCCGGGCCGACACGGGCCTCGACCGCGATCGCTGCCCACTGCGGGACGAACAAGATCGTGTGCGAGAACGCGCAGCCCGGCAAGCCCGAGACCGAGTGGGACATCGACGGCAGCGGCGACCCGACGATCCAGGGCTTCGCGACCGACATCAGCGTCAACGTCGGCGAGACCGTCAACTTCAAGATCAAGACCGACGCATCGGCTACCGCATCGACATCTACCGCCTGGGCTACTACGGCGGGCACGGCGCCCGGCAAGGTCGCGACGGTCACACCCTCGGCGCCGCTGCCGCAGACCCAGCCGGCCTGCCTGACCGACGCGGCCACCGGCCTCGTCGACTGCGGCAACTGGGCGGTCTCGGCGTCCTGGACCGTGCCGGCCGACGCGGTCTCGGGCGTCTACATCGCGCAGCTCACGCGCACCGACACCGGCGGCGCGAGCCACATCGTCTTCGTCGTCCGCGACGACGCAGCCACTCCGACCTCCTGTTCCAGACCTCGGACACGACCTGGCAGGCGTACAACGACTACGGCGGCAACAGCCTCTACGTCGGCGCGCCCGACGGGCGCGCGTACAAGGTCAGCTACAACCGCCCGTTCGACGACGCGCGGCGACACGACGAACGCGACTTCGTTCTTCAGCGACGAGTACCCGATGGTCCGCTGCCTCGAGCGCAACGGCTACGACGTCAGCTACATCGCGCGGCGTCGACACCGACCGCCGCGGCGCCGAGCTGCTCGAGCACAAGGTCGTTCCTGTCGGTCGGGCACGACGAGTACTGGTCGGGCGCGCAGCGCGCCAACGTCGAGGCGGCGCGCGACGCCGGCGTGAACCTCGCGTTCTTCAGCGGCAACGAGGTCTTCTGGAAGACCCGCTGGGAGCCGAGCATCGACGGCACGCGACACGCCGTACCGCACGCTGGTCTCCTACAAGGAGACGCACGGCGAACGCGAAGATCGACCCGAGCCCGCGAGTGGACCGGCACCTGGCGCGACCCGCGCTTCAGCCCGCCCGCCGACGGCGGCCGGCCCGAGAACGCGCTCACCGGCACGCATCTTCACGGTCAACGGTACCGCGACGACGCGATCACGGTGCCCGCCGCGGACGGCAAGCTGCGGTTCTGGCGGAACACCGAGCGTCGCGACGCTCGCCGCCGGGCGAGACCGCCACGCTGCCGCCCGGCACGCTCGGCTACGAGTGGGACGAGGACCTCGACAACGGCTTCCGGCCGGCCGGCCTGATCGCCTGTCGTCGACGACGCTCGACCGTCGACAGCTACATCCAGGACTACGGCAACGTCGTACGGCGCCGGGACGGCCACCCACCACGCTGACGCTCTACCGGGCGCCGAGCGGCGCGCTCGTCTTCGGCGCCGGCACCGTCCAGTGGTCGTGGGGCCTCGACGCAAGCCACGACGTCAGCCGGACCCGCCGCGGCCGCCGGACGTCCGGATGCAGCAGGCGACGGTCAACCTCCTCGCCGACATGGGCGCGCAGCCGGCGACGCTGCAGGCCGGCCTGGTCGCCGCCACCGCGTCGACCGACACCACGCGCGCCGACCGTCGACGATCACCTCGCCGGCCGCCGGCGCCAGCGTCGCCGAACGGCACGCCCGGTCACGATCACCGGGCACCGCGACCGACACCGGCGGCGGCGTGGTCGCCGGCGTCGAGGTCTCGACCGACGGCGGCGCGACCTGGCACCCGGCCACCGGGCCGGCGACGCTGGACCTACACCTGGACGTCCGGCACGCGGGCCGGCGCGACCATCCAGGTCGCGCGCCGTCGACGACAGCGGCAACCTCGAGCACCCCGGCCGCCGGCGTCACGGTCACACGTCGCCTGCCCGTGCACGATCTGGTCGGCGACCGTCGACGCCGGCGACGCCGGCCGCCGACCGACGCCGCGGCCGTCGAGCTCGGCGTCAAGTTCACGCGCCGACGTCGACCGGCTACGTCACCGGCGTCCGCTTCTACAAGGGCGCCGGCAACACCGGCACCCACATCGGCAGCCTGTGGACGCACCAGCGGGCACGCTGCTGGCGACGGCGACCTTCACCAACGAGACGGCGACCGGCTGGCAGCAGGCGCAGCTTCGCGCAGCCCGGTCGCGGTCACCGCCGGCACGACCTACGTCGCCTCGTACCACGCCCCGAACGGCCACTACGCCGTCGACGCGCGGCTACTTCACCAGCGCGGCGTACGACAACGGCGCCGCTGCACGCGCTCGCCGAGCGGCGACGACGGCGGCAACGGCGTCTACCGCTACGGCGCGACGCGCGGCTTCCCGACGCAGCACGCTACAGCGCCACGCAACTACTGGGTCGACGTCGTCTTCGACACCGACGCGCCCGCCGACACCACGCCGCCGACGGTCATCGCCGCGACGCCCGCCGCCGGCGCGACCGGCGTGCCGACCGATCGACCACGTCGACCGCGACGTTCAGCGAGCCGGTCGCAGCCGGCCACGATCGCGCTCACCGCTGACGCAACGCCGGCGGCAACGCGATCGTCGCCGGCACGGTCGCTACGACGCGCCGACGCAGACGCGCCACGTTCACGCCGACCGCGCCGCTGGCCGACGGCGACGACCTACACCGCGACGGTCAGCGGCGGCACGACGGACCTGGCCGGCAACGCGCATGACGGCACCGACGTCACGTGGTCGCTTCACCACCGGCCGCGCCGCGCCCGGCGTCTGCCCGTGCACGCATCTGGCACGACTCGCGACGCCCGGCCGTCGCCGACGCCGAGCGACACCGGCGCGGTCGAGCTCGGCGTGAAGTTCACGGCCGACGTCGACCGGCTACGATCACCGGCGTCCGGTTCTACAAGGGCGCCGGCAACACCGGCACCCACATCGGCAGCCTCTGGACTCAGCCGGCACGCAGCTCGCCACGCGCCACGTTCACCGGCGAGACGGCGACCGGCTGGCAGCAGGTCGACCTTCGCGCGCCGGTGGCGGTCACCGCGGCACGACCTACGTCGTCTCGTACCACGCCCCACAGCGGCCACTACGCCGTCGACCGTCGGCTACTTCGCCAGCGCCGGAGTCGACAACGCGCCCGCTGCACGCGCTCGCCAGACGCCGACCGGCGGCGAACGGCGTCTACCGCTACGGCGCCAGCGCGGCTTCCCGACCAGACTCCGACGGCGACGCAACTACTGGGTCGACGTCGTCTTCACCACCGACGCGCCGCCGACACCGACGCCGCCCACGGTCGACGTCGCCACGCCCCGCCGCGGCGCCACGGGCGTGCCGATCGCCACCACGGTCGATCGGCCACGTTCAGCGAGGCCGTCGCAGCCGCGTCGCCGATCACGTTCACGCCTCGAGGACGCCGGCGCGCCACGGTCGCCGGCACCGATCAGCTACGACGCGCCGCACCGACGCGGCGACCTTCACGCCGACCGCAGCGCTCGCCGCCGGCGCCACCTACACGGCCACCGTCGGCGGCGCAGCGACGCCGATCTGGCCGGCAACCGCATGGCCGCCGACGTCACGTGGTCCTTCACCACCGGTCGGCGCCAGCGCTGCCCGTGCACGCCTCTGGCCGAGCACGGCGCACGCCGGCGATCGTCGGCGCCGAGCGACACCAGCGCGGTCGAGCTCGGGCGTGAAGTTCACGCGCCGACGCGGACGGCTACGATCACCGGCGTCCGGTTCTACAAGGGCGCCGGCAACACCGGCACCCACATCGGGCAGCCTGTGGACCAGCGACGGGCACGCTGCTCGGCCACGGCGACCTTCACCGGCGAGACGCGCACGCGGCTGGCAGCAGGTCGACCTTCGCGCACCCGGTCGCCGTCACCGCCGGCACGACCTACGTCGCCTCGTACCACGCCCCCAACGGCCACTACGCGCTCGACGCCAGGCTACTTCGACCAGCGGCGCACGACAACGCGGCCCGCTGCACGCGCTGGCCGACCGGCCGACGGCGGCAACGGCGTCTACCGCTACGGCGCCGCGCCGGTTCCCGACCAGACCGTACAACGCGACCAACTACTGGGTCGACGTCGTCTTCACGACCGACGCACCCCCGACACCACGCCGCCCACGGTCACCGGCTCGACCACCCGCCGCCGGCAGCACCGGCGTCGCCGCCGGTAGCACCGTCACCGCGACGTTCAGCGAGCGCTCGACCCCGCCACGGTCACCAGCACGACGCTCGCACTCCGGGACGGCGCGGTGCGCCGTCGCAGCGACCGTCACTACGACGCGCATCGCGAGACGCGTACCCTCACCCCCAACGCCGCACTCGCCGCCGGCGACCACTACACCGCCACGGTCGAGCGGCAGCGACGGACCTGGCCGGGCAACGCACTCGCCGGCGACGCTGACCTGGTCGTTCACCACCGGCGGGCGACGCTGCCCGTGCACGCATCTGTCTCGACCGGCGACGCTACCGGCCGTCGCATCGTCACACGACCCGCAGCGCGGTCGAGCTCGGCGTGAAGTTCCAGCGCCGACGTCGCCGGCACGATCAGCGGCGTCCGCTTCTACAAGGGCCCCGGCAACACCGGCACCCACGTCGGCAGCCTGTGGACTGCCGACCGGCACGCTGCTTGCGACGGCGACGTTCACGAACGAGACGGCGACCGGGTGGCAGCAGGTCACGCTTCTCGTCGCCCGTGCGCGATCACCGCGAACACGACTACGTCGCGTCCTACTTCGCGCCGACCGGGCACTACGCCGTCGACCGTCGAACTTCTTCAGCGCCGCCGTCGACAACGCGCCGCTGCACGCGCTGACGCGTCGGCGCCGGGCGGCAACGGCGTGTACGCTACGGCGTCGCCCGGCGTTCCCGACCGACACGTTCGGCATCGAGCAACTACTGGGTCGACGTCGTCTTCGACCCCTCCTAACCTCCGCGGCACTCCATTCGAGCCCGATGTTGCCGATGCTCCTATCGGCGCTCGTGCGCTCAGACCGGACAACAGCCGCAGGCTCGACTTTCGAGCAGCGACAGCCCGCAACTTGCGGTCCTATCGATCCCTCCTAGGACAATGACGACTTCGGAGGCTTCGTGACTACTTCGGTTGTGACCGGCGGTGCCGGCTTTCTTGGTTCTCATCTCTGCGACGCGCTGCTGGAGCGGGGTCACCGGGTGATCTGTGTCGACAACCTGGAGACGGGCTCGTTGGCGAACATCGAGCACATGCGGCACGGACGAGTTCGCGTTCGTCCCGCATGATCTGACCCAGCCGATCCGGATCGAGGAGCCGGTCGACTTCGTCTACCACCTCGCCAGCCCGGCGAGCCCGATCGACTACCTGCGGCTGCCGCTGCAGACGCTTAAGGTCGGCTCGCACGGCACCCACAACGCGCTCGGGCTGGCGAAGTTCAAGCGCGCGCGCTTCCTGCTCGCCTCGACGAGCGAGGTCTACGGCGATCCGCAGGTGCATCCGCAGCCGGAGACCTACTGGGGCAACGTCAACCCGATCGGCCCCCGCGGCGTCTACGACGAGGCCAAGCGCTACGCCGAAGCGCTGACGATGGCCTACCACCGCCAGCAGGGCGTCGACACCGCGATCGTCCGCATCTTCAACACCTACGGGCCGCGGATGCGCCCCGACGACGGCCGCGCGATCCCGACCTTCGTCCGCCAGGCGATGGAGCGACAAGCCGATCACCGTCTTCGGCGACGGCTCGCAGACCCGGAGCTTCTGCTACGTCGACGACCTGATCCGCGGCCTGATCGCTGCTCGCCGAGAGCGGCGAGCACCTCCCCGTCAACATCGGCAACCCGCAGGAGTTCACCCTGCTCGAGCTGGCCGAGAAGGTGCTCGAGGTCTGGGGCGGCGGCAGCGAGATCGTCTACGAGGCGCTGCCGGTCGACGACCCGCAAAGTACGCCAGCCCGACATCACACGGGCACAGCAAGTACTCGGGTGGGAACCCGAAGTCTCCCTGGAGGACGGGCTCCGGCGGCTGCACGCAACCACAAGCGTGCATGCGTGAGCCGGCTCCAGGTCAAGCTCATCCGACGGGTGTTTGCATGTCCTGCTGGATCTCGCTCGCGCTGAGCGCGCGGTTGTAGACACGCACCTCGTCGATCAAGCCCGCGAACCACTCACCCCAGACGCCGTTCCCACCAAGCCGCAACGACCCAGTCGACGCCGCCATCGACCCCGAGAACGCCAGCGAACCCGCCTGAACACCGTTCACGAACAGGCGCACGACCGCCCCGTCGAACGTCGCCGCCAGATGCGACCACGCATTCAACGGCAACGCCGACGTCCCGACCGCATTCCGCTCCCCGCCGACATCGATCTGACCCAACGGCCGACCACCCGCCTGGTCCCCATACAACCCATAGACGACGCCGCCAGGACGCTCCTTCACCACCACCGTCCGCCACCCACCAGCCTTCGACGGCCGCACCCACGCCTCCACCGTCATCCCCGACGACAAATCCAGCGACGCCGAATCAGCAACCGTCACCCAATCGTTCACCCCGTCAAAACTCAACGCCGACCCAAACCGACCCGACGCACTCCACACCGCACCCGACACCACCCCGCCGTTCCCCCGACCCGACGCATCAACCACACTCGAGCCCGAACCCGCATTCAACCCATACGCCGCAACCAAGCCGGATGCCGGCGGTGGCTGCGGAAGGAACGGTGGCCGTGAGCTGGGCCGAGGGTGAGCTGATGTTGCCGGCCGCGTCCTCGGCCGTCACCCGGTAGTAGTAGGTACCGGCGGCAAGCCCCGAGTCGGTGAAACTCGTGCCGGTGGGCTGGCCGACCCGGTTGGCGGTCGCCGGCGTGAAGCCTGCCGTCGTCGAGCGGTGCACGTTGTAGCGAACGACACCGACGTTGTCGGTCGCAGCCGTCCAGCTCACGGTGGCAGAGCCAACCGTCGTCGACGCGGTGAGGCCTGACGGTGCCGACGGCGGAGCCGTGTCGGGCGGCGGGGGACGGTGACGGCGAGCTCTGTCGACGGCGCGCTGATGTTGCCGGCCGCGTCCTCCGCCGTCACCCGGTAGTAGTAGGTACCGGCGGCAAGCCCCGAGTCGGTGAACTCGTGCCGGTGGGCTGGCCGACCCGGTTGGCGGTCGCCGGCGTGAAGCCTGCCGTCGTCGAGCGGTGCACGTTGTAGCGGACGACACCGACGTTGTCGGACGCCGCCGTCCAGCTCACTGTCGCCGAGCCGACCGCGGTCGACCCGCCAAGGCCCGACGGCGCCGACGGCGGAGACGTGTCCGTCGGTGGCGTCGATCCACCGACGGGTGTTTGCATGTCCTGCTGGATCTCGCTCGCGCTGAGCGCGCGGTTGTAGACACGCACCTCGTCGATCAAGCCCGCGAACCACTCACCCCAGACGCCGTTCCCGCCAAGCCGCAACGACCCAGTCGACGCCGCCATCGACCCCGAGAACGCCAGCGAACCCGCCTGAACACCGTTCACGAACAGGCGCACGACCGCCCCGTCGAACGTCGCCGCCAGATGCGACCACGCATTCAACGGCAACGCCGCCGACCCGACCGCATTCCGCTCCCCGCCGATATCGATCTGACCCAACGGCCGCCCACCCGCCTGATCCCCATACAACCCGTAGACGACGCCGCCCGGCCGCTCCTTGACCACCACCGTCCGCCACCCACCAGCCTTCGACGGCCGCACCCACGCCTCCACCGTCATCCCTGACGACAAATCGAGCGAAGCCGAATCAGCCACCGTCACCCAATCGTTCACACCGTCAAAACTCAACGCCGACCCAAACCGGCCAGACGACTCCACACCGCACCCGACACCGTCCCCACCTTCCCCCGACCCGACGAATCCACCACACTCGACCCCGAACCCGCATCGAATCCATACGCCGCCACCAAGCCGGCCGGCGCTGCGCTCTGGACGAACGTCGCCGTGTAGGTCGTCGCGCCGCCGGCGTCGCGAACGAGTGGGCTGCCGCACCGCCGTCGGACCATGACTGGAAGTCCCACGAGCACCCGATCCGTCGGTCTGCGCGGGCGCGTCGACGGCGATCGTGTGCCCTTGCCAGGACGTCAGCGTCGTCGGCGCCGTGTACGTCGTCCCCGGCGACGACGACGTTGCGGCCGGTGGGACTGCTGGCGAACGTGAGGCTCACCTTCTTCGGCAGCACGTCTCGCGTTACCGTCGTCGTCACCCCGGCCGAGTCCGTGGCGGTGAGCTGGATCTCGAGGTAGCCGTCGGTGCCCGAGCCGAGATCCTCCGGGCTCGGCTGCTGGATCGTGATGTCGTTGCCCGGCGTCGGCGCGAGGAACGGATGCGTGTGCGTGTCGTGATGGCGGAGCACGCGCCAGCTCAGGCTCGACGGCGGCAGCGTCCCATCCTCCGGCATCGGTTGCGGTCGCGTGCAGCGTGATCGTCTCGCCGACGGCGAACCGCTGCCGCAGCCGTCGGGGTGTCGATCGTCACCTGCGGCGCCGTGTTGCCGGGATCGATCCGCGCCTGACGCGGCGTGCGACGTCGCGCCGTGGTTGTCCCGCACTGTCAGCGTCGCCGTGAACGAGCCCGCGGTCGTGTAGGTGTGGCGTCGTCGTCGGAGCGGTCGTCGTCACGCCGGGGACCGTCACCGAAGTTCCAGATGTACGTGAGCGTGTCGCCGGCGTCCGGATCGGAGCTCGCGCTGCCGTCGAAGCTGACGGCGAGCGGCACCTCGCCGGAGCGGGGCGTGGCGGTCATCCTCGCCGTCGGCGGCCGGTTGGCGGCGACGGTCGGCTCGATCCGGCGGACCTCGCCGCCGTTCGAGTAGTTCGTGTAGTAGAGCGCCTGCCCGTTCGCCGACGGCCCGAAGGTCATGTTGACGACCGCGCCGACGCCGGTCGCGAACTCGGTGCGCGTGAAGCCGCCGCTGCCGTTCGGCGACGAGCTGGAAGATCTTGCCGCACGTGTAGTCGCCGTAGAGGTACGCGCCGTCGTACGCGCGCGGCCAGAGCGCCGTTCGGGACGAACGCGCCGCCGGTGATCGCCGCGCAGCCGGTTCGCGCGTGGCTGTAGTCGTAGATCGGGTTGGTCATCCCGGCCGGCGGCGGGCCGCAGTTGGTCGCCGAGCCGTTCGCGCACGGCCCCTCGCGGACGTTCCAGCCGTAGTCGGCGCCGGCCTGCCCGAGGTCGATCTCCTCCCAGACGTCCTGGCCGACGTCGTTGATGAAGAAGCGCGTGCCGGCGGCGTTCGGGTCGAAGGCGAACCGGAACGGGTTGCGCAGGCCCCAGGCGAACGTCTCCTGGCACTTGTTGCCGGCGGTCGTGCTGCCCGGTGACGTTGCAGCGCGCGGTGCCGGCGCCCTGGAAGGGATTCGCCGGCGGGATGCCGCCGGTCCTCGTGATGCGCAGGATCTTCCCGACGAGCACGTGCTGGTCGCGCGAGGCGTCGTTCTGCCCGGCGCAGCCGCTGTCGCCGGCGTAGTCGCAGCCGCCGTCGCCGACGCTGACGTAGAGGTAGCCGTCGTTGCCGAACTGGAGGTCGCCGGCGTTGTGGTTGCCGCGTCGCCGGGATCTTGTCGATCAGCACGAGCTCGCTCGCCGGTGCCGATCGTCGCGCCGGACATCGTGAAGCGCGACACCCGGTTGACGCAGCTGCCGGACTTGGAGCGCGTGTAGTAGAGATAGACGAAACCGTTCGCCGGCGAACCCGGGATCGACCGCGGCGCCGAGCAGCCCCATCTCGTCGGCGGTGCAGAGCGACGCCGGCGAGGTCGAGCGCCGGGTCGGGCGAGAGTGTGCCCTCCGTCGATCAACCTCACCTCGCCGAACTGGGTCGTGACGAGCAGCCGGCCGTCCGGCGTGAACGCAAGCGACGGTCGGGCTCTCGACGTTCGCGACGAACGTGTCCGTGAACCCGTTCGGCAGCGCGCCGACGGCAGTCGGCGTCGCGCCGGCGAGGAGGACGGCAGCCGCGGGGCTGCCAGGACCGCGAGGGTCGGGCGGGTGGCGTTGGAAATGGTGTCTGGTAGTTGCCGCAGGTGCGAACGGAAAACGTCGGGCGAGTCTACGACGCTCCGTCGGCCGAGCGGCGCAGTCACGGGCCGTGCGGCACCGGCGCCGGCGCGAATGCCTCCTTCAGCGGCGGCGTCAGGGCGACTACCCGACGGGTGTTTGCATGTCCTGTTGGATCTCGCTCGCGCTGAGCGCGCGGTTGTAGACACGCACCTCGTCGATCAACCCCGCGAACCACTCACCCCAGATGCTGTTCCCGCCAAGGCGCAACGACCCAGTCGACGCCGCCATCGACCCCGAGAACGACAGCGAACCCGCCTGAACACCGTTCACGAACAGGCGCACGACCGCCCCGTCGAACGTCGCCGCCAGATGCGACCACGCATTCAACGGCAACGCCGACGACCCAACCGCATTCCGCTCCCCACCGACATCGATCTGACCCAACGGCCGCCCACCCGCCTGATCCCCATACAACCCATAGACAACGCCGCCAGGACGCTCCTTGACCACCACCGTCCGCCACCCACCAGCCTTCGACGGCCGCACCCACGCCTCCACCGTCATCCCCGACGACAAATCGAGCGACGCCGAATCAGCCACCGTCACCCAATCGTTCACCCCATCAAAACTCAACGCCGACCCAAACCGACCCGACGCACTCCACACCGCACCCGACACCGCCCCGCCGTTCCCCCGACCCGACGAATCAACCACACTCGAGCCCGAACCCGCATTCAACCCATACGCCGCCACCAAGCCGGATGCCGGCGGTGGCGTGCGAAGGGACGGTGGCCGTGAGCTGGGCCGAGGGAGCGCTGATGTTGCCGGCCGCGTCCTCTGCCGTCACCCGGTAGTAGTAGGTACCGGCGGCAAGCCCCGAGTCGGTGTAACTCGTGCCGGTGGGCTGGCCGACCCGGTTGGCGGTCGCCGGCGTGAAACCTGCCGTCGTCGAGCGGTGCACGTTGTAGCGGACGACACCGACGTTGTCGGTCGCAGCCGTCCAGCTCACGGTCGCAGAGCCAACCGTCGTCGACGCGGTGAGGCCCGACGGTGCCGACGGCGGAGCCGTGTCGGGCGGCGGTGGGACGGTGACGGCGAGCTCTGTCGACGGAGCGCTGATGTTGCCGGCCGCGTCCTCCGCCGTCACCCGGTAGTAGTAGGTGCCGGCGGCAAGCCCCGAGTCGGTGTAACTCGTGCCGGTCGGCTGGCCGACCCGGTTGGCGGTCGCCGGCGTGAAGCCTGCCGTCGTCGAGCGGTGCACGTTGTAGCGGACGACACCGACGTTGTCGGACGCCGCCGTCCAGCTCACTGTCGCCGAACCGACCGCGGTCGACGCCGGCAAGGCCCGACGGCGCCGACGGCGGAGTCGTGTCCGTCGGTGGCGTGCGATCCGCCGACGGGTGTTTGCATGTCCTGCTGGATCTCGCTCGCGCTGAGCGCGCGGTTGTAGACACGCACCTCGTCGATCAAGCCCGCGAACCACTCACCCCAGATGCTGTTCCCGCCAAGGCGCAACGACCCAGTCGACGCCGCCATCGACCCCGAGAACGCCAGCGAACCCGCCTGAACACCGTTCACGAACAGGCGCACGACCGACCCGTCGAACGTCGCCGCCAGATGCGACCACGCATTCAACGGCAACGCCGACGTCCCAACCGCATTCCGCTCCCCGCCGACATCGATCTGACCCAACGGCCGCCCACCCGCCTGATCCCCATACAACCCATAGACGACGCCGCCAGGACGCTCCTTGACCACCACCGTCCGCCACCCACCAGCCTTCGACGGCCGCACCCACGCCTCCACCGTCATCCCCGACGACAAATCCAGCGAAGCCGAATCAGCAACCGTCACCCAATCGTTCACCCCATCAAAACTCAACGCCGACCCAAACCGACCCGACGCACTCCACACCGCACCCGACACCACCCCGCCGTTCCCCCGACCCGACGAATCAACCACAGCTCGAGCCCGAACCCGCATTCAACCCATACGCCGCAACCAAGCCGGCCGGCGCCGCGCTCTGGACGAATGTCGCCGTGTAGGTCGTCGCCGAGGCGGGCGTCGCGAACGAGTGGGCTGCCGCACCGCCGTCCGACCACGACTGGAAGACCCACGACGCACCCGATCCGTCGGTCTGCGCCGGCGCGTCGATGCCGATCGTGTGACCTTCCCAGGACGTCAGCGTCACAGGCGCCGTGTAGGTCGTCCCGGCGACGACGACGTTGCGGCCGGTGGGACTGCTGGCGAACGTGAGGCTCACCTTCTTCGGCAGCACGTCGCGCGTGACCGTCGTCGTCACCCCGCTCGAGTCCGTGGCCGTGAGCAGGATCTCGAGGTAGCCGTCGGTGCCCGAGCCGAGATCCTCCGGCGCCGGCTGCTGGATCGTCAGGTCGTTGCCCGGCGTCGGCGCGAGGAACGGATGCGTGTGCGTGTCGTGATGGCGGAGCACGCGCCAGCTCAGGCTCGACGGCGGCAGCGCACCGTCCTGCGGCATCGGTGGCGGTCGCGTGCAGCGTGATCGTCTGGCCGACGGCGAAGCGCTGCGCAGCGGTCGGGGAGTCGATCGTCACCTGCGGCGCCGTGTTGCCGGGATCGATCCGGGCCGACGCGGCGAGCGACGTCGCGCCGTGGTTGTCCCGGACGGTCAGCGTGCTCGTGAACGAGCCCGCGGTCGTGTAGGTGTGGCGTCGTCGTCGGAGCGGTGGTCGTCACCGCCGGCGACCCGTCGCCGAAGTCCCACGTGTACGTGAGCGTGTCGCCCGCATCCGGATCGGAGCTCGTGCTGCCGTCGAAGCTGACGGCCAGCGGCACCGCGCCGGAGCGTGGGCGTGGCGGTCATCCTCGCCGTCGGCGGCCGGTTGCGGAACGACGGTCGGCTCGATCCGGCGCACCTCGCCGCCGTTCGAGTAGTTCGTGTAGTAGAGCGCCTGCCCGTGCGGCGACGGCCCGAAGGTCATGTTGACGACCGCGCCGACGTCCGGTCGCGAACTCCGTGCGCGTGAAGCCGCCGCTGCCGTTCGGCGAGAGCTGGAAGATCTTCCCGCAGGTGTAGTCGCCGTAGAGGTAGGCGCCGTCGTACGCCGCCGGCCAGATCGCCGTTCGGGACGAACGCGCCGCCGGTGATCGCGCGCGCAGCCGGACTCGCCGTGGCTGTAGGCGTAGATCGGGTTCGTCATCCCGGCCGGCGGCGGGCCGCAGTTCGTCTCCGAGCCGTTCGCGCACGGGCCCTCGCGGACGTTCCAGCCGTAGTCGGCGCCGGCCTGCCCGGCGTCGATCTCCTCCCAGGCGCCCTCGCCGACGTCGTTGATGAAGAAGCGCGTGCCGGCGGCGTTCGGGTCGAACGCGAACCGGAACGGGTTCCGCAGGCCCCAGGCGAACGTCTCCTGGCACTTCGTTGCCGGCGGTCGTCCGGCCGGTGACGTTGCAGCGGGCCGTGCCGGCGCCCTGGAAGGGATTCGCCGGCGGGATGCCGCCGGTGCTCGTGATCCGCAGGATCTTCCCGACGAGCGCGTGCTGGTCGCGCGACGCGTCGTTCTGCGCCGGAGCAACCGCCGTCGCCGCGTAGTCGCAGCCGCCGTCGCCGACGCTGACGTAGAGGTAGCCGTCGTTGCCGAAGCGGAGATCGCCGCCGTTGTGGTTGCCGCGTCGCCGGGATCTCGTCGACGAGCACGAGCTCGCTCGACGCGGCGATCGTCGCTCCCGCTCATCGTGAAGCGCGAGACGCGGTTGACGCACTCGCCGCCGAGTCTTGGAGCGCGTGTAGTAGAGGTAGACGAAGCCGTTGCCGGCGAACGCGGGGTCGACGGCGACGCCGAGCAGCCCCATCTCGTTCGGCGGTGCAGAGCGTCGGCCGCGAGGTCGAGCGCCGCGGTCGGCGAGAGCGTGCCGTTCTCGACGACCCGCAGCGTCGCCGAACTGGGTCGTGACGAGCAGCCGGCCGTCCGGCGTGAACGCCAGACGCCGTCGGGCTCTCGACGTTCGCGACGAGCGTGTCCGTGAACCCGTTCGGGAGCGCACCGACGGCAGTCGGGGTCGCGCCGGCGAGGAGGACTGCAGCCGCGAGGGCTGCCAGGACCGCGAGGGTCGGGCGGGTGGCGTTGGAAATGGTGTCTGGTAGTTGCCGCAGGTGCGAACGGGAAACGTCGGGCGAGTCTACGACGCTCGTCGGCTGGGCGGCGCAGTCACGGGCCGTGCGGCACCGGCGCCGGCGCGAAGGCCTCCTTCACGACCCGCAGCACGGCGGCGCGCTTCCCCTCCACCACCGGCACGAGACCGCCGAGCTCGAGCCGCGACAGCTCGACGCGGCCCTGGGCGCGGACGGACCTGAAGCCGAAGTCGGCGAGGAAGTCGCGCGGGAACACCGTGCGGTGGACGAGGAACCGCTCGTACGTGGACTCCCCCTCGGGGTAGCGGTAGGCGAACGCCTCCAGCGCCTTCGCTCCCTTGTCGCGCGCGTCGCCGATCGCGGCGAGGAAGAGCGACTGCTCCACCCACGGCGTCGAGGTCGAGACGACGTAGACGCACGTGACGAGCACGGCATCGTCCGACGGCGGCCCGGCCGGAAGCTCGGTCGCCCGGGGGAAGAGCGTCGCCGGGCCGTACTGGATCGAGCCGAGCAGGCGACCGTCGTCGTCGCGGTAGAGCGCGCCCCAGGCGCCCCAGTCGTCCTCGATCCGCTCCATCCAGCGCTCCTTCGAGGCCGTGCGTCCGTCGCGTGACTGCCACCACACGCAGGACTGGCAGACGCCCGGTGCGCGCTCGACCGTGCCGCCGGTCAGGCCGGTGACGCGCTGTGCCATTCGTCCACGATCACGTCGACGGTGTCGGGCCGGACGTCGGCCATGCGCGCGAGGCAGTCGGCGACGTGTGCCTGGACGGCCGCCCCGACCGTCCCGGCGTTCGCCCCCCAGTCCAGCGCCAGATGGAGCTCGACGGCCACACGCTCGTCGTCGCGGACGACCTTGACGCCGTCGTTGCGCCCGACCAGGCCGTGGACGCCGCGCACCTCGCGCGCCGCGTCCGCCGCGTAGCGCGCCAGCACGTCGGGCGAGATGACCGAGTGGCCCTCCACTACCCCGATCTTAGAACCAGCTCGGTCGCCTCGGGCCGGGCGAAGAAGCGGAAGGGGACGAAGGTCGTGCCGAGGCCGGGCGAGACGTGCAGGGTGACGCCGCCTGCGCGGAAGACCCCCTCGGTCATCGGGGCGCGGAGGTGCGCGAAGCGAACCTTGCCGCCGGGATACGGGAGCACGATCTGTCCCGCGTGCATGTGCCCGGCAAGGACGAGCTGATAGCCGTCCGCGCGGAGGCGCGGATAGTGACTGAGCAGGATCCGGAACGCGGCGGCAGCGTCCGGCTGCGGGACGGGCCCGGACGCGCGCGGCGCGGTTCCCGCCACCTGGACCGGGGTGCCGCGGAGCTCGATCGTCCTCGAATCGTCGACCAGCAACGTCGCCGGCAGCCCGTCGAGCTCGGCGGCGCGGGAGAACGGATCGCGCGTGACCGCGACGTCGTGATTGCCGAGCACGACGAACGCGTCGAGGCCCGCGAGCGCCTCGTCGAGCTGTCGCCCGCCCCCGCGGCCGCGAGAGCAGGTCGCCGGTCACGACCACGAGGTCGGGCCGTCGCGACCGCACCCACTCGGCCGCGCGCAGACCGGCGACGGTGCCGCGCGAGACAGGCCCGAAATGGAAGTCGGAGAGATGCGCGACCCGCAGCCCATCGAGGGCTGCCGGCAGGCCGTCCACGGGCAGCTCGAGCACGCGCGTCCGCAGCCACCCGGCCTCGAACCAGCCGTACGCCAGGGCCGCCGCAGCTACAACGGCGAGCCCCAGCACGATCCAGAAAAAGTTCAGGGCCGGCACCCCCCAGGATTACCGGCCCCGAAACCGCCCCTCCAGTCATAAAGACGCCGAGGCGGCCGGAACCTTGCAGATCAAACGGACAGCTTCTCGAGCACCGGGTCGACGGAGACGACGTGCCGCTTGAACTTGAGCTCGGAGTCCGTGAGCCCGGCGGCGACGCCGATCAGCTGCGAGAGATGCAGGATCGGCATCTGGAAGTCCTTGCCCGTGTTCTTCTTCAGCTTCGTCTGCCAGGCGTCGAGCGAGAGGTGGCAGAGCGGGCACGGCGTCACGATCGCGTCCGCGCCGGCCTCCTTCGCCTGCTCGATCGGCTGGATCAGCTCGCCCAGGGCCGTCTCCTCGCGCGCCTGGATGATCGGGAAGCCGCAGCACTTGATCTTCGCCGGATAGTCGATCGCCTCGCCGCCGCACGCCTCGATGATCCGCTCGAGCGACGACGGCTTGTCGGGATCCTCGAAGCCGAGCAGCTTCGACGGGCGCAGGATCTGGCAGCCGTAGAAGGGCGCGATCTTCAGGCCCTTGAGCCCCTTGTGCGCCGCGGTCTGGAGCAGCTCGTAGCCCTCACCGGCCGCGACGAGCCAGAGGAAGTGCTGCACGTCGACCTTGCCCGTGTACGGCGGGCACGCCGACCTTGTCGAGGTTGTCGTTGACGCGCTCGAGCAGCGCGGCGTCGCCCTGCAGCTGGAAGTTCGCCTGCCGCAGGTTGAGCGTGCAGACGTTGCAGACCGTCATCAGCGTGTCGCACTCGGTCGCCTCGGCGTAGGCGAGGATGCGCGCGTTCAGGTGCAGGTAGTAGTCGGGCTCGGCCTCGTGGATGTCGCCGGCGCCGCAGCAGGTGACCGTCTCGAGCTCGAGCAGCTCCAGCCCCACCTTCGGAGACAGCGCCCGGGTCGAGATGTCGAGCTCCTTCGCGCTCGAGCGAGGCGAGACAGCCTTTGTAGTACGCGACCTTCCTCACGCGGCGTCTCCCTTGTCGGCGTCGGCCTGGCCCCACTTCAGGACGTCGGGAGGCTCTTTCTCACCCGGAAGCTCGGCAGCATCGGGGCCGGCGTGCTCGAGCCGCGACAGCGCATGCTCGCCCTGGACGATCCCCATCGCCCCCTGGCGGTCCTGCTGCTTGACGATGTCGTAGAGCGCCCGCGACTCCTTGACGCCCTCGGCGACGTGCGGCGGGATCGGGACCGGCACCTTGCCGTGCTTGAGCAGCCCCATCGCGAACTTCATCTCCTTGATCGAGGAGACGATCCCCTGCGTCTTCGGGACGAGCTCGGTCTCGCGCAGCCAGCCGGTCGTCTTCGCGGAGACGACGAACCAGTTCGCGTGCTTCGCGCCCATGTCGTCGTCGATGCCCTCCTTCATCGCCTCGGCGCCGAGCTTGGCGATCGCGTCGCGCGGGTCGACGCCCTTGGGGCAGCGCTCGTTGCAGAAGTAGCAGCGGGTGCACTCCCAGATCCCGTGCTCGCTCGAGTACTGGTCGAGCCGCTCGGCCTTGGCGGCGTCGCGCGGGTCGCCGACGAAGCGCATCCCCTTCGCGAGCGCCTGCGGCCCGAGGAACTCGGGGTCGGACTCCATCGCGTTGCACTCGGAGACGCAGCAGCCGCAGTTGATGCAGAGCGACTCCTTGTGGATCACGTTCATCCGCTCCTGCGAGATCAGGTGCTCCTTGCCGTCCTCCGGCTGGTTGTAGCCCGGCTGCAGGTACGGCTTCATCGCCTTGAACTTGGCCCAGAAGGGATCCATGTCGACGACGAGGTCCTTGATCACCGGCAGGTTGCCCATCGCCGAGATCACGGGCACGTGGCCCGCGTTCGCGATGTCGTACATCCGCACCTTGCAGGCGAGCACGGCGCCGCCGTCCATCCGCATCCCGCAGGAGCCGCAGATCATCATCCGGCAGCTCTTGCGGTAGGCGAGCGAGCCGTCGTGGCGGTCCTTGACGAGGTCGAGGCAGTCGAGCAGCGTCGCCTCCTCGGGCGCGTCGACCTCGTACTCGCGCAGCGCCTTGTCGCCGGTGGCCGCGTCGTAACGCCAGATCTTCAGGGCTACCTGCACTAGTACTTCCTCTCCTCGGGCGTCCACCTGGTCATGCGGACTTCCTTGTACGTCAGCTCGGGCCCGCCGTCCTTCCAGCGGGAGATCGAATGCTTCAGGAAGTTCTCGTCGTCGCGCGTCGGGTAGTCGTGCGGGCGGGAGTGGGCGCCGCGGCTCTCCTTGCGCGCGATCCCCGCCTGGAGCATGCAGGCGGCGACGTCGAGCAGGTAGCCGAGCTCGATCGCCTGCGTCAGGTCGGAGTTGAAGACCTCGCCCTTGTCCTCGACGACGACGGTCGGGTAGCGCTCGCGGAGGCCGTCGATGATCTCGATCTGCTCCGCCATCTGGTCCTCGCGGCGGAAGACGCCGAAGTTCTTCAGCATCGTCTGGCCGAGCTCGTCGCGGATCTGCCACGGGCCGCTCGCCCTTCGTCCGGCCGAGCAGCGACTTCAGCTCGCGCTCCGCGTCGCGCGTCGCCGACTCCGGGACGGTGACGGTCGTGTTCGCGAGCGCCCACTCGGCGGCGGCACGGCCGGCGCGGCGGCCGAAGGTGATCGTCTCCATCAGCGAGTTGCCGCCGAGGCGGTTGGCGCCGTGGACCGAGACGCAGGCGACCTCGCCCGCGGCGTACAGCCCGGTCATCTCGGTCAGGCCGTCGGTGTCCGTCTCGACGCCGCCCATGTGGTAGTGGGCGCCGGGGCGGACCGGGATCGGCTCGTGGATCGGGTCGACGCCGGCGTAGACCATCGCCAGCTCGCGCGAGCCGGGCAGGCGCGTGAGGATCTTCTCCGCGCCGAGGTGGGTCAGGTCGAGGAGGACGGAGCCGTTGATGCCGCGCCCCTCGTCGATCTCGGTCTGCTCGGAGCGGGAGACGACGTCGCGCGACGCGAGGTCCTTCGCGGTCGGCGCGTAGCGCACCATGAAGCGCTCGCCCTCCGAGTTGCGCAGGACCCCGCCCTCGCCGCGGCAGCCCTCGGTGATCAGGATCCCGCTCGGGAACATCGTCGTCGGGTGGAACTGCATGAACTCGATGTCCTTCAGCGGCAGCCCGGCGCGCAGCGCCATCGACATCCCGTCGCCGGTGCAGGCGTAGGCGTTCGTGGTCGCGCGGTAGAGGCGGCCGACGCCGCCGGTGGCGAGCAGGACGGTCTTGCCGCCGAGCGCCTTCAGACCGCCGTGGAGGAGGTCCCAGGCGATCACGCCCTGGCAGCGGCCCTCGTGCTCGACGAGCTGCCACGCGAAGAACTCCTCGTAGACCGTGATGTCGCGCTTGACGAGCTGCTCGTAGAGCACCTGGATCAGGACGTGGCCGGTGATGTCGGCCGCGAAGACGGTGCGCGGCGAGCCGGCGGCGCCGAACGGGCGCTGCGCGAGCTTGCCGTCGTCGGCGCGCGAGAAGACCGCGCCCCAGTGCTCGAGCTGGTAGATGTCGCCCGGCGCCTCGCGCGTGAAGATCTCGATCGAGTCCTGGTCGCCGAGGTAGTCGGAGCCCTTGACGGTGTCGAACGCGTGGCTCTCGGGGCTGTCGTCGCCGGAGTTTCCGAGCGCCGCGTTGATCCCGCCCTCGGCCGCGCCGGAGTGGCTGCGGGTCGGGTGGAGCTTCGAGACGATCGCGACGTCGGCACCCGCGTCGTGAGCCTCGATCGCGGCGCGCATGCCAGCGCAGCCGGCGCCGATCACGAGTACGTCGTGCTTCGCGTCCACCTCGACTGACGCTACCCGAATTGCGGTCGCTGATGCGTCAGCGCCGGGCGGGGTGCGGCCTCAACGGCCTCTCCTCTTCCGCCTAGCGCGTGGAAGCTTCTGCGATCTCCGGAGCGCGTCGAGGTAGATGAGATAGCGCTGGATTTCCCTGATCAGCGCCTCCACGTCCGCGACGCGCCCCGGTTCCCCCATGGCGCGATCCTGCTCGATGCCGCTCACGTACGACTCATCTCGTGCTCACACGGACGACTGGAGCCGGTTCGGACGTAGCCGGGTGCGCTACAACAGCCGCATGACGCGTAGACGCTGGCTCGTCCTCGCGTGCGGAGCCGTGGCCGTCGGTCTGGCCGCGGTCGCTGGCTACGTGCTCTCCGTGCGGCAAGCCGGCGAGGACGTGCGTGGCTCAGCGACGGTCGAGTTCGTCACGACCGACGTTCCGGTCGCAACGGCGCAACCGCCGTCGAGCGACGACGCAACCCGCCTCAGCTCCGGTCGACGACAGTTGCCTGGGCCACCTACGGCTTCGACGACCGGCGGGCTCGCTTCGCACCCAACGTCGCCCTCCGTCCACCGTTCCGCCGCATCTGGACGTTCCGGGGCAGGGCGCTGCTCGAGTTCCCGCCCGCCGTCGCCTACGGCCGCATCTATCTCCCGACCTTCGACGGCCGCTTCTATGCCTTGGACGCACGCACCGGCACGACCATCTGGAGCCACCGGACGGGGCGCTGCGGCTGGGCGTCACCAGCCGTCTGCGGACCGGCTCGTCTACGTCACGTTCATCGGGCGACGGTCGACCTGCGGCGACTCGGTGCCCGGCCGCGACGGCATCGTCGTGGCGTATGACGCGGACAGCGGCAAGGTCGTCTGGCAGCGGACGACGGGGCCGAACGAATCCTCGCCGCTCGTCGTCGCGCGGACTCGTCTACGTCGGTGATTGGGACGGCGCGGATCTGGGCGCTCGACGCGCGGACAGGCCGCACGCGCTGGACGTTCCGGACGAGCGGCCGGGTCAAAGGCTCGCTTGCGCTCTCGGCGAGCCAGGGTGTTCGTCGGCGACTACGACGGGTATCTCTATGCGCTCGACGCGCGAACCGGCCGGCTCGCGTGGCGCGCCTCCGCCCAGCCTCGTCTCGGCGGGCGCGGCGCGTTCTACTCCACACCGGCGGCCGGCTACGGGCGCGTCTTCATCGGCAACACCGACGGCAAGGTCTACGCGTTCGGCGCCACGAGTGGACGGCTGCTCTGGTCGCAGAGCACCGGTGGGTATGTCTACGCCTCGCCTGCCGTCTGGCGCCGGCTGATCCTCGTCGGCTCCTACGACCATTCCTTCTATGCGCTCGACGCCGCGACCGGCGACGTGCGCTGGCGGTTCCGCGCGAACGGGCCGATCTCGGGCTCGGCCTCCGTGATCGCAGGCGTCGTCTACTTCGCCACGTTCGCAGAGCGGACGTACGCGCTCGATGCAGCCACGGGCCGCGAGCTCTGGCGGTGGCCGGACGGGAAGTACTCGCCCGTCGTCGCCGACCGGGAGCGGCTCTACCTCGTCGGTCTCGGGCGGCTGTACGGGATGGTCGAGCGGCGCTGAGGCTCACGCGACGGCGAGCCGCCGCCAGAGGTTCTCGACCATGCGGGAGACGTCGGGCCACAGCGCGGAACCGCCGAAGTTCATCACCCCAGCAGCGAACACCTTCGCGCCGCGCGCCGTCTCGTAGTAGGTCATCTCCGCGCTCTTGCCGGGGCCGAAGGCGTCGTCGATCCGTGCGAGCACCTTGATCCCGCGCGGCGACTCGTGACGTCCTCGCGTCGATCTCGATCCCGTAGTGCCCGAAGCGATCCCCGTTCGCGCAGGCCGCGTGCCCTCGAACAGCCAGGCCGCCGCGACGCCCCGGTGACCGTGTACGGCCTGTTCGGGTAGCGGTTCTGGTTCCAGTCGACGTACTGGACGCCGACGAGCGCGGCCTCGGGGCGGCCGAGGTCGCGCCATCTTCCCGGTCTTGAACAGGAGCCGCCCGCGCCGCTCGACGCGGTAGAAGAAGTTGTTCGCGGAGAGGAACGCGAGGTTGCCGCCCAGGTCGCGGAACCGCTCGATCACGTCGTAGGCATGCGTGGTCACGTACTCCTCGTGGCCCGGGAAGACGATCAGGTCGTAGAGCCGCGGCCAGCCGGTCGCCCGTCCGCGACGCGCTCGAGGTCGTCGTCGGCGAGGAAATCCGACGTCGCGTCCGGTGCAGCGCGAGCCAGCGCAGGAAACCGCGGTCGTAGCCCCGGAACCGCGGCGGCACGCCCCCGTCGAGGTACGGGCCGGCCGAGATCGACGCTCGCGACGCCCGAGCTGCGCGTACCAGCTGTCGCCGACGCCGTTTCCGTCGACGTCGCGGAGGTTGTAGGCCTGCCAGGTGTTCGTCGGCAGCACGACGGCGACGCGGTGCTCGCCGAGCCGCTTCGGCCGGACGACGAACGGTGCCAGGCCTTCTCCCCCGGGCCCTCGCAGTCGCGGCGACGTAGAGCCCGCTCGGCCAGTCGCCGATCGGCACCCGCAGCCGACGCTCGGATCGAACCCGGACGGCAGGCGTGACGGGCGCGCCGGCGAGCGGGTCGCGTGCTCGGGCGGCTGCGTGGCCGACGCGGTCGATTCGAAGCGTCGTGCCGGTGCCGCTCCAGACGACCAGGACCGCGCTCTCGCCCGGCGCGTAGCTCCGGCGCTCGAACGCGCACTCCGGCGGCGCGGCGGTCGCGCCGAGGAGCTCGGGAGACGCGAGAACGCCGAGCGCCAGAGCGACGAGCGATCCCGAGGTGGAAGCGGTTGCATCCCATGGCGCCGACGGTGCGCCGGGGCGCTCATGCGGCGGTCACAGCCCGCTCATCCGGGCTATTGGCTTGGCTCGTGCGGGGTGTTACAACCCGTCGGATGGAGATCCGCCTGCTCGGTCCGGTGGAGGTTCGGGACGGCGAACGCGTGGTCCCGCTGCCGCGCCGGCAGCAGCGCGCGCTGCTCGCGGCGCTCGCGCTGCGCGCCGGCGAGGTCGTCTCCACCGACAGGCTCGTCGCCGATCTCTGGGGCGAGAGCGCTCCCGCTTCGGCGATCGGGTCGCTTCAGAACACCGTCGCGGCACTGCGCAAGCTGCTCGGGCGGGATGTCCTCGTCACGCAGGCGCCCGGCTACCGGCTTGCCGTGCCGCGCGAAGCCGTCGACAGCCACCGCTTCGAGCGGCTGCTCAAGGAAGCACGAGACGCGGAGCCCGGCGGCCAAGGCCCGGCTGCTGAGCGAAGCGCTCGAGCTCTGGCGCGGGCCAGCGCTCGCCGACCTCGACGAGGAGGACTTCGCGCGCCGCGAGGCGGCGCGCCTCGACGAGCTGCGGGTCGCGGCGCAGGAGGACCGCATCGACGCCGAGCTCGAGCTCGGCCGGCACGCAGCGCTCGTCGGGGAGCTCGAGCACCTCGCGGCCACCCACCCGTTGCGCGATCGCTTCCGCGGCCAGCTGATGCTCGCGCTCTACCGCTGCGGTCGCCACGCCGAAGCGCTCGAGGTCTACCGCGCCTACCGGCTCGCGCGCGCCGACGAGCTCGGGCTCGACCCCTCACCCGAGCTGCAGGAGCTCGAGCGAAGGATCCTGAACCAGGATCCCGAGCTCGACGCACCCGACCGAGGTCGCCGACGGATGCGCCCGACACGGGAGGTCTCGGAGCTCCGGCTCGTGACCGTCCTCGCGGCGACGCCGCCCGCAGCCGACGATCCCGAGCGGCTCCAACGGCTGCTCGACGAGACGCTCGCATCGGTACGGGACGTGCTCGACCGGTACGGCGGCTCGCTCCAGCGCTTCGGCCCCGAGGGGCTCGTCGCCGTCTTCGGCGCCGACGGGCCCGCCGACGACGACGCCGAACGGGCCGTGCTGGCGGCGCGTGAGCTCGGCCTGCCCGCGGGAGTCGCGACCGGTGAGGTCGTCCAGGGGGCCGGAGCCGTCGTCACGCGCGCGGTCGAGCTCGCCCGTGGCGGCGGGATCAGGCTCGACGAGCGCACCGCCGCACTCGTTCGCGCGCGAGCGCCGCCTCGACGCGCCGCTCGCCGGGCCGCACCGAGGAGCTCGACTACCTGCACGGAGCGCTCGTCGCCGCGCGCGACGCCCGCCGCTGCCGCGTCGTCACCGTCGTCGGCGAGCCGGGCATCGGCAAGACCCGTCTCGCCCGCGAGGTGGCGCTGCGCGAAGGAGAGCGAGGACGACGGTGCTCGTCGCCCGCTGCATCGCGCACGGGGCTGGGCGTCACGTTCCTACCGCTGCTCGAGGCGCTTCGCCGGGCGCGAGCCCGAGCAGGCGCTCGCCGGCGAGCAGGACGCTGAACTGGTGCTCGCACCGGCTCGCCGCGCTCGCAGATGGCGCGCAGACGGCACCGCTCGGCGAGTCGTACTGGGCCGTGCGGCGCCTGCTCGAGGCTCTCGCGCGCGACACGAGCCCGTCCTGCTCGTGCTCGACGACATCCACTGGGCCGAGCCGGCGCTCGTCGACCTGATCGACTATCTCGCTGACCGCGCCGACGCGCCGCTGCTCGTCCTCTGCCTCGCGCGGCCGGAGCTCGACCGGCCGCTCGGCGAGCCGCTCGCGCTCGGCCCGCTCGGCGAGGAGGAGGCGCGGGCGATCGTCGCCGGCACCGCCGTGGTCGACGAGGAGACACGCGAAAGGATCGTCGAGCTCGCCGAGGGCAACGCCCTCTACGCCGAGCAGCTGGCCTCGTTCGCGGCCGACGGCGGCGAGGGGCTGCCGCCGACGCTCGAAGCCGTCCTCGCAGGACGGCTCGGCCGTCTCGACCCCGCGGAGCGGTCGGTCCTGCAGCGCGCGGCCGTCGTCGGCCGCGAGTTCTCACTCGGTGCGGTCGCCGCGCTCGCCGACGGCGAGGTCGCCCCCGAACTGCTCTCGCTCTCACGCGCCGGCTTCGTCCACCCCGCCGCGGCCGCCGACCCGGGCGACGACGGCTACACCTTCCACCACGTCCTCCTCCGCGATGCCGCCTACGGAAGCCTGACGAAGGCCGACCGCGCCGACCTGCACGAGCGCGCGGCCGCCTGGATCGACCGCGACGGCCCCGGCGACGACGCGATCGCCGGCTACCACCTCGAGCATGCCGTGCGCTACCGGCGCGAGCTCGGCGAGGACGCGGACGAGCTCGCCGCACGCAGCGGGCGAGCGCCTCGGTGAGGCCGGGATGCGTGCCTGGCGCTCGGGTGACGTCGGCGCCACCGTGGCCCTGCTCGGGCGAGCGGTGTCGCTGTTGCCTGCCGAGCGATCGTCGTGGTGAGCTCCAGCTGGAGCGCGGGCTCGCGCTGCGGCTTCGAGATCGAGCAGGCTGAAGCGGACGAGGCATGGGCGGCCGCGCAGCAGGACGCGGCAGACCGCCCGATCGAGCCGGCTTCAGAGCCAGGGTTGCGTGTGAGCGAGCACAGAGCGCCCTCCTGGCCGGGGAGCTGCCGCTGGATGGCGCCGCGGGAGCTCTCGCCGAGGCTCTCCCGAAGCTCCGCGCCGCCGGGACGTTCGCGGGCTCGCGAGAGCCGAGCTGATCCTCTCCAACGTGCATTGGTTTGCCTGCCGCTACGACGACTTCGCCGCGGCCGCGGCACGTGCGGAGCAGTACTACGTCGAGTCGGGATTCTCGCCCGCGCTGCCGCTCGCGATCCAGGCAGAAGCCCTCTACTACGGCGCGGTACCCGTCGGCGAGGCGCTTCGGCATCTGCGCGGAGCTTCAGGAACGGAGCCGGGGATCGCTCGGCATGTGCAACTGACAACCGCCGTCCTGGGTGCGTTGCGAGCAGTTGAGGGAGGCATCGAAGACGGTCAACTCCTCCTTGCGCACGCCCGCTCGCTCTACGAGGAGATCGGCAACGAGCTTGGGGTGCTGACGACCTGGTCGCCGCTGTTCGTCGAGGTCGAAGCGCTCGCCGGGAACCGCGACGTCGCGAAAGCGCACTTCCGAGAGAGCATCGACCGGCTTCGGTCGACCACGCACAGCGTCGCGCATGCCACCACCCAGGCCGCGCTGCTTGCCGACCTCCTGCTCGACGGAGGCGAGATCGACGAAGCGGACACGTATGCGCGGCTTGCAGAGAACGAGGCGTTGTCGTCCGACGTGCTCGTGCAGTTCCTCTGGCGCAGCGCGCGCGCCCGCGTGCTCGGCCGGGCCGGGCAACACGGCCGAGGCAGAGGAGATTGCTCGCGACGCGGTGAGGATCGCGTCGCTCACCGACGGCTTCCGCGACCGCGCCCGCGCCCACTTCGCGCTGGCTGAGGTGTTGCATCTCGGGGGCAAATCGAAGGAAGCGCGCGTCGAGGCGACCGTGGGCCGCAGGCTTCTTCGGCAGAAGGGCGCAACCGCCTTGCTCGAACGCCACCGGACACCGACTACCCACGCACAGTTGAAAGGAAAAGGAGCCCCGAGGAGCTCCTCTTCCGTCTCGGCTGCGCTTACCCGCCGCCGCCAGTGCCACCGCCTCCAGGCATCTTCCGCATGGCGCACCTCCTTTCGTGCGCCCACGGTCGAGCGGGGCCCAAACGGCCCAGTCACGGCTCCCTAACGGGCCGCTAACTGCGGCAGGAGGAGGTGCGGCGGCTAGCTAGCGCGAGGCCCACCGGCGACGATGTTGTCGTCGGCGGTGAACTTGGAGAAGTTCTCGCGGAACATGTCGGCCAGCTCGCGTGCCTTGGCGTCGTACGCCTCGGGGTCGGCCCACGTCAGCCGCGGCTGCAGCAGGCTCGAGTCGACGCCCGGCACGGAGACCGGGACCTCGAAGCCGAAGAGCGGATCGGTGCGGTACTCGACGCCGGCGAGCTCGCCCGCGATCGCTGCACGCAGCAGCGCGCGCGTCGCCTTGATCGGCATCCGCGAGCCCTCGCCGAACGGGCCGCCCGTCCAGCCGGTGTTCACGAGCCAGACCTTGGCGCCGTGCTCGTCGAGCCGCTTCGCCAGCAGCCGCGCGTAGACGACGGGATGCTGCGGCAGGAACGGCGCACCGAAGCAGGCCGAGAAGGTCGGCTGCGGCTCCGTGACGCCGATCTCGGTGCCGGCGAGCTTGGCGGTGAAGCCGGAGAGGAACCAGTACATCGCCTGGTCGCGGGTGAGGCGCGCGATCGGCGGCAGGATCCCGAACGCGTCGGCGGTGAGGAAGATCACCGACTGCGGATGGCCGGCGCGCTTGGCCGGCAGCGCGTTCGCGATCTGCTCGAGCTTGTACGCGGCCCGCGTGTTCTCGGTCTTGGAGCCGTCGTCGAGGTCGACGTTGCCGCGCTCGTCGAGGACGACGTTCTCCAGGATCGTCCCGTAGGTGCGCGTGGTCTTGTAGATCTCGGGCTCGGCGTCGGCGGAGAGATTGATCACCTTCGCGTAGCAGCCGCCCTCGAAGTTGAAGACCCCGTTGTCGCCCCAGCCGTGCTCGTCGTCGCCGATCAGCTTGCGCTCGGGGTCGGCGGAGAGCGTGGTCTTGCCCGTGCCGGAGAGCCCGAAGAAGATCGCGACGTCGCCGTCGTCGCCGACGTTCGCCGAGCAGTGCATCGGGAAGACGCCCTCGAGCGGCAGGCGGTCGTTCATCAGCGTGAAGATCGACTTCTTGATCTCGCCCGCATAGAAGGTGCCGCCGATCAACACCTCCTGGCGTGACGGATGCAGGACGACGAACGTGCCGCTGCGGGTGCCGTCGACCTCGGGATCGGACTCGAGCCCGGGCGCGTGCAGGACGAGCGCCTGCGGCTCGAAGTCGCGCAGCTCGTCCTCGGTCGGGTCGATGAACATCGTCCGCGCGAAGAGCGCGTGGTACGGGTAGCCCGTGACGACGCGAACGGCGATCCGATGTGCCGGGTCGGCGCCCGCGAACGCGTCGACGACGTAGAGGTCGTCGCCGGCGCCGATGTGCGCGGTCACCTTCTCGCGCAGCCCCTCGAAGTGCTCCTCCGAGATCCCGGCGTTGACGTCGCCCCACCAGATCCGGTCCTCGGAGCCCGCCTCCCTGACGATGAGCTTGTCCTTCGGCGAGCGGCCGGTGTGCTTGCCGGTGTCGACCGCGAGCGGCCCGCCCTCGGCGAGCCGGCCCTCACCGCGCGTCAGCGCATCGGCGTAGAGCTGCGACGTCGAGGGGTTCCAGTGGACGGTCCCCGTGGCCTCGATCCCGTGCTCTGAGAGGCGCTCTTCCCGAATCGTGGTCGCCATGGCGCCGGACATCCTACGTAACAAGCAAACCAGGCCGCCGCCGACCCCGTAGGACACGGTGTGAGACGCCTGCTTCCCGCTCACGGTGATCGTCCTCGCGGTTCTCGTGTCGGCCGGGTGCGGCAGTGACAGCGACGGCGAGACCAGCGGCGACACGGCAGCTGCGGGCGCCGAATCCGTCGCGCTGACGGCGACCGAGTTCAAGTTCGACCCGGCGGATGTGACCGTCGACACGGCCGGCAAGGTGACGTTCACGGTCTCGAACGACGGCCAGCAGACCCACGCCCTCGAGGTCGAGGGCAACGGCGTCGAGGAGGAGACCGACTCGATCGCCGCGGGCGAGTCCGGCACGCTCACCGTCGACCTCGAGCCGGGCGAGTACGAGTTCTACTGCCCGATCGACGGCCACCGCGAGCAGGGCATGGAGGGCAAGCTGACGGTCGGCGGCTCGGGCTCCGGCGCCGGGTCGACCACGGGCGGGACCGACACGGGCGACTCGGGCTACTACGGCGGCTAGGCTCGCGGCGTGCAGCCGCGCGCCCGCGACCTCGGAATCGAGATCGGCCGCCTACCCTCCGGCCCGGCCAACGCGATCACCGACGTTCCCGGGCTGGCAGTCGGGCACACGACGCTGATCGAGGGCGAGGACGTCCGCACGGGCGTCACCGTGGTCGTCCCGCCGCCGAAGCCGTTCTTCGCCGGCTCGCACACGATCAACGGCAACGGCGAGCTGACCGGGCTCGAGTGGATCCGCGACTCCGGGACGTTGACGACGCCGATCGGGCTCACGAACACGCACTCGGTCGGGGTCGTGCGCGATGCCCTGATCGCGGCCGCGCAGCCCGGCGAGTGGGACTGGAGCCTGCCCGTCGTCGGTGAGACCTGGGACGGGTTCCTGAACGACATCAACGGCTTCCACGTCCGTCCGGAGCATGTCTCCGCCGCGCTCGAGGGCGCGCACGACGGACCGGTCGAGGAGGGCTCGGTCGGCGGCGGCACCGGCATGGTCTGCCACGGCTTCAAGGGCGGGATCGGCACCGCGTCGCGCGTGGTCGAGGACGGCTGGATGGTCGGCGTGCTCGTCCAGGCGAATCACGGCCGCCGCCCGCGGCTGCGCGTGAACGGCGTCCCGGTCGGCGAGCGCATCGGCCCGGACGTCGTGCCGCTGCCCGAGAGCGGCGCCGGCGAGGGCGCCGGCTCGATCATCGTCCTGATCGCGACCGATGCGCCGCTGCTCCCGGGGCAGTGCGAGCGAGTCGCGCGGCGGGCAGGCTTCGGGATCGCGCGCACGGGTGGGATGGGCGAGCGCTCGAGCGGCGACTTCGCGCTCTGCTTCGCAACCGGCAACCGCTGCGCTCGTCACCGAGGCGGCGGAGCTGCCGCTGCGAATGCTGAACGACGCTCGCATCGACGCGCTCTACGAGGCCGTCATCGACGCGGTCGAGGAGTCGATCCTGAACGCGATGCTCGCCTCACAGACGATGACCGGCCGCAACGGCAACACCGTCCACGGCCTCCCGCACGAGCTGCTGCTCGAAGCGCTTCAGGCCGGGGATGGCTCCATGAAGACCTCGTCGACGTAGCACCAGGCCCAGTCCTCCCCGGGCTCGAGCGACTGGATGAGCGGGTGCGCCGTCGCGTGAAAGTGCTTGGTCGCGTGCCGATTCGGCGAGTTGTCGCAACAGCCGACGTGCCCGCAGGCGAGGCAGAGCCGCAGGTGCACCCACGGCGAGCCGATCTTGAGGCACTCCTCGCAGCCGGGAGCGCTCGGCGTGACGTCGCGGATCGTGTCGAGATGCGTGCAGCTCATCGGAGAACCTCCTCGGTGTCGCGGGAGACGAGCGCCGCGTAGCGCCCGCCGGCCGAGAGCAGCTCCTCGTGGGTGCCGATCTCGGCGACGAGGCCGCGGTCGAGCACGACGATCTGGTCGGCGTCGCGGACGGTCGAGAGCCGGTGCGCGATCGCGATCGTCGTCCTTCCCTCGGCCAGCCGTTCGAGCGCCTCCTGGACGGCGCGCTCCGTCTGCGTGTCGAGGGCGGACGTCGCCTCGTCGAGGACGAGAATCGGTGGGTTGCGCAGGATCGTGCGCGCGATCGCGATCCGCTGGCGCTCGCCGCCGGAGAAGCGGTAGCCACGCTCGCCGACGACGGTGTCGTAGCCGTCCGGAAGGCCCGCGATCAGGTCGTGGATCTGCGCGGCGCGGGCAGCCTCCTCGACCTCCTCGTCGGTCGCGTCGGAGCGGGCGAAGCGGAGGTTGTCGCGCACGGTCGCGTGGAAGAGGTACGTCTCCTGGCTGACGACGCCGACCGCGTTCGCGAGCGACTCGAACGTCAGCTCCCGCACGTCGATCCCGTCGATCATCACCCTCCCCTCCGTTGCGTCGTAGAGGCGGGCGACGAGGTAGCCCGCGGTCGTCTTGCCCGAGCCGGTCTCGCCGACGAGCGCGGTCTTGGATCCCCGCGGAACGTCGAAGGAGACGTCCTCCAGCGTCCAGGGGCCGCTCTCGTACCGGAACCAGACGCGCTCGAAGGCGACGTCCCCGCGCGGGCGCTCCAGGGTCCGCGTCCCCTCCTCGATGTCGATCGGATGGTCGAGGTACTCGAAGACGCGGTCGAAGAGCGCGAGCGAGGTCTGCACCTCGAGCCCGACGCCGAGCAGCGAGCCGACCGGGAAGAAGAGGCGTGACTGCAGGGTCGTGAACGCGACGACGGTGCCGATCGAGATCGCGCCGGCGAAGTGGCCGGCGAAGAGGTAGACGAGCGCCGGCATCACGGCGAACGACGTCTGGATCGACGCCATCATCCAGCGGCCGGTCATCCGGCTGCGGACTTCGAGGTCCGCCAGGCGCTCCGACTCGTTCCGGAAGCGGCCGGCCAGCTCACCGCTCCGCCCCATCGTCTTGCCGAGCAGGATCCCGGAGACCGAGAGCGACTCCTGGACGAGGCTGGAGATGTCGGCCATCGACTCCTGACGCACCTTCGCGACCTTGCGGCGCTGGTCGCCGACGCGCTTCGTCAGCCAGACGAAGATCGGCAGCAGCGCGAGCGCGAAGAGGGTCAGCCGCCAGTCGAGGATGAACATCGCCACCACCGTCGCGAGCACCGTGGTCACGTTCGAGACGATCGAGGTCGCCGTCGAGGTGACGACCTCCTGGACGCCGCCGATGTCGTTCGCGAGCCGAGACTGCACCTCGCCGGTCCGCGTCCGCGTGAAGAAGGCGAGCGAGAGGCGCTGCAGGTGCTCGTAGACAGCGGTCCGCAGGTCGTGCATGACGCGCTGGCCGACCTGGTTCGAGAGCAGCGTCTGGACGACGCCGAGCGCACCGGTGACGACCGCGATCGCGACCATCCCGAACACGAGCCAGTTCAGCAGCCACAGGTTCTGCTCGGGCAGTGCCTCGTCGATCACCTGGCGCAGCAGCAGCGCGGGGATGACGCCGAGCGCGGAGGAGAAGAGGATCAGCCCGAGGACGCCGCTGAGACGGCGTCGGTACGGCCGGAAGAGGGCGACGATCCGGCGCAGGTAGGCACGGCGGACGGCCGGATCGGCGGGGCGCTCCGGCGGCTCCTCGTAGTCGAATGCTCGCGCTCGTCCTCGTGGCATCCGTGACAGCGTACGGACCGGCTAGCGGGCTGCGCCGACCCGCTGCTCGAGCTCGGCGGTCAGCGCCTTCGCCGCCGCGAGCGTCGGCTTCGCCTGTTCGACCGGGATCGGCTCGCCCACGATCAGCCGGATCTTCGGGAAGCGCGATCCGTGCCCTTCGAGAGCGCCCGCTTCGTGCCGATGATCCGGACGGGCACGAGCGGCGCGCCGGTGGCGAGGGCGAGCCTGGCCGCACCTCGCGTCCAGGTGACCGCCCTGAATCGTGCCCTGCGGGAAGATCGCGACGCTCTCCCCGGCGCGGAGGAGCTCCTCCGCGCGGCCGACCGAGAGCAGGTCCCGCCGGTCGCGGCGGATCGGGATCCCGCCGAGCGCGTCCATCAGCCAGGCGCCCGGCCGGTAGCGCCAGAGCTCGACCTTGGCGAGGAAGTGCAGCGGGTAGCGCGCGGCGAGGGCGAGCAGCGGCGGGTCGAGGAACGACTCGTGGTTCGCGGCCACGATCACGGGCCCGGGTGGGACCGAGCCGACGATCTCGACCCGGTAGAGCAGCCGCGCCGCGACGTGGGTGGCGCGGCGAAGCGCGAGATACAGCCCTACGCGCAGAAGCGCTCCAGCTGGTCGCCGACGACGTCGGCGTAGCGCGCCGCGCCAGGCAGCGCCAGCAGGCCGCCGTCGCGGCGGCGCAGCGCGACGGCGTGGAACCCGAACGGGACGACCTCGCGCTCGACCTCGACCCCGAGGGCCCGCGCCCGCTCGGCGGCCGCCTGCGACATCGACGGCTTCACGCCCGGAATCAGCGGCAGGGGCGCGTCGAGGGCGCCGTGCGCGATCGCCAGGCGGCGTCCCTGCAGCGTCCCGAGCTCGAGCTGCGGCGGCAGCCACGGGTTGACCCCGGCGACCAGCTCGACGCCCGCTGCCGCGGCGTTCCGGACGGCGACAGCGCCTCCCATCGAGAACCCGAGCAAGCGCGAGCTCCTCGGCCCCGCTCTCCTTTGCCGTGCCGATCGCCGCCGCCGCGTCCTCGACGCAGAGCTCGAGCCGGCGCCAGGACTTGATCCGGTAGCGCACCTCGAGGAAGCCGAGCTCGGGGAAGCGCTGGGAGAGCCGCCGCACGAGCCATTCGATCGACGCGCTCCACGTGCCGGGGACCTCGGCGGCGGTGCCGCCGTTCACGCACACGACCGCGCGGCGGCCGGGCGTGCCGGTCCAGCGGGCCTCGGCACCGGTCGGAAGGGCGAAGGGCATCCGCCGGCTAGCGGACGACGAACGCGCGGCTGACGAGCACGGTGCTGCGACGCGGGTTCATGCTCGCTCGGAGCCGCACCGCGTAGACGTAGCGGCCCGGCTGCAGGTAGCGCGACGTGAAGCGCAGGCGCGGGCTCCAGCCGGCCCGGACACGGCCTGCGGTCATCGTCACGGCGCCGGGCGCGCGCGGCGAGGCGAGGCTGCGGACCTGCGCGGATGCGTTCGCGGGGAGGATCGCGGCGACGTAGGAGACCTCCTCGGCCGCCGTGACGTTGAAGCCCCAGCTCTTGCGGAGCCGAGAGGCGAGGCCTGCGCCGAGCCCGAACTGGGCACGGCCGCCGACGACCCGGGTCGCGTGGTGCCAGCTGACCTGCTTGGCTGCGCAGCCGCGCTTGGCGCGCGCCGCTGCGGTGCGAACCGCGGCGTAGGAAGGCCGTGCCGACCCGTCGGCGCGCCGGATGCCCGACTGATAGCGCTCGAGATCGGGGTCGTCGCGGAGGTGCAGCAGGTAGACGGCGGAGATGCTGCGGTCGCAGGCGGCGATTCCGATCAGCTTCGCGTAGTTGTCGGCCTGCGCGCGCTCGCTCGTGGCGGCCGCGGTCTCGCGGCCGTGGTACGCATCGCGCCGCGCCGCAGGCACGACGGCCTGCCACCCGATCTCGTCGACGCGGAGCTTCAGGCCCTGCTCGACGGTCGGCTGCGCCGTGCCGGCGAACGCGTCCCAGAACGCCTGCTTGATCCGGGCGAGGTTGACGATCCCCGCTCGCGGCCAGCGGTCGCCGGCGCTCACCGGGTCGCGGTCCGAGCGCGGATAGAGGTGCAGGCCGAGCTCGTCCATCAGCGGCAGCGTCCTCCCGCTGGCGCGGTACGCGGCGCCGAGATCGCGGAGGAAGCGCACCGGCGACGTGGAGGCGTTCGACGGCGCCTGCGGCAGGTCGTTGCCGCGGCCCGAGAGGCCGAGGCCGATCACGCGGATCCCCGGATCGACCTCCTTCAGCGCGTCGTACGACTTCGCGAGCAGCCCCGCATAGACCGCGGCCGCAAGACCGCGTCCGGCGCGGGAGAACTGAGGCCGCTGGAAACGCGGCTGGTTCGGCTCGTTGCCGACGACGAAGTCGCGCACGTCCGGATAGGTCGTCGCGAGCTTGGTCAGGAAGGCGGCGAAGTCGTCGGCAGTGCCCGGCGACGAGGAGAGCGACGTCGGGCTGATCGGGAAGACGTGGAAGACGACGCGGATCCCCTTCTCGGTCGCCACCGGCACGACCCGGTCGAGGAACGAGTCCTCGAGGATCGTGTCGGGCCGCTTCGGATCCCAGAGCACGGTGATCCTGTTCTCGGTGCCGCCGGCCGCCTTGAGATCGCTGAAGTAGTCGGCGCCGCCGTCGTCCGCGTACTTGCCGGCGTCGTCGGCGAAGCCGAAGCGCGCCGCCTGGGCGCCGGACGCCGCCGCCAGAGCGGCTGCTGCTACCGCCGCGCCGAGCAGCCACTTGTGTATGTTCGCCGCAGTTTTCCCATCACCCTCAGACCCCGAAGCGGGGCAGTATGGCAGGAACGCCCGACGATCGGGGGAACTCGCCAGAGATGACGACTTCGACGGCGATCGACCGCTTCCTCGCGTCACCGGCGCTCGCGGAGTCGACGCGGCGTGCGTATGCATCCGACCTGCGCGGCTTCGCGGACTGGCTCGAGCCGCGCGGGCTCGCCGTGGACGACGTCGACGTGCGCGTCCTCGTCGACTACGCGTCGGAGCTCGGCCGTGCCCGCAACGGGCTCGCCCCGGCCACGATCGCGCGCAAGCTCGCAGCCGTCCGCTCGTTCCTCCGCTTCACGCTCGGCCCGACCCGCGTGCCCGACGCATCGCTGACGCCGAAGCGCCCGCAACGGCTCCCGGAGGCGCCGAAGCGCGCGGAGGTCGAGGAGCTGATCGACTCGGTCGACGGCGACGGAGCGCTCGGACTGCGCAACCGCGCCCTCGTCGAGCTCGTCTACTCCGCGGGGCTCCGCAGCGCGGAGGCCGTCGGGCTCGATCTCGGCGACGTCGACTTCGAGCAGGAGCTCGTGCGCGTCCGCGGCAAGGGCGGCAAGGAGCGGATCGTGCCCCTGGGCGAGGAGGCGGCGTACGTGGTCGCGCGCTACCTGCGCGAGGCGCGGCCTGAGCTGGCGCGCGGCGCGAACGACGCCCTCTTTCTCTCCACCCGCGGCAAGCGGCTCGACACGAGCACGCTGCGCCGCCTCCTGCCCCACCCCCACAGGCTGCGGCACTCGTTCGCCACGCACCTGCTCGAGGGCGGCGCCGACCTGCGCACGATCCAGGAGCTGCTCGGCCACTCGTCGCTCTCGACGACCCAGGTCTACAGCCACGTCGACGCGCGCCGTCTACGCAAGGTCTACGACTCCTCCCACCCGCGCTCATAGAGGGGTCCGCGTCGCGGCGCGGAATCGGGAGCGGCCGTGACGACGCGACCCGACCCCGAGCTCGACGGATTCCTCGCCCTGCTCGCCGCGCGCCGGGCGCCACGCACGGTCGAGGCCTACCGCCGCGACCTGCTCCAGCTCTCGGAGTGGCGCCAGGGCCCGGTGGCGGCGACGACCACCGAGGAGCTCGAGCGCTGGCTCGCCGAGATGCGCGCCGCCGGAATCGCCCCCTCGACGGTCGCGCGCAGGATCGCTGCGCTCCGCTCCTTCTTCCGCCACCAGATGCTGCTCGGCGCGCGGGAGGACAACCCCGCCGCCGCGCTGCAGCTGCCCAAGCGCGCCCGCACGCTGCCGAAGACGCTCTCGCCCGGCGAGGCGGAGCGCCTGATCGACGCCGCGAACGGGACGACACCGCGGGCGATGCGCGACCGCGCGCTCGTCGAGCTGATGTACGGCGCCGGCCTGCGGGTCAGCGAGGTGACGGGGTTGCATCGCCGCTCCGTCGACCTCGAGGACCGGCTCGTGCGCGCGCTCGGCAAGGGCTCGAAGGAACGGCTCGTCCCGCTCGGCCGGCCGGCCGTCGACGCCCTGCGCCGCTACATCGCGATGGGCCGCCCCCATCTCGACCGGCGCAACCGGCCGGAGCTCTTCCTGAACGCACGCGGCGGGCCGCTCACCCGCGCCGGCGCGTTCATGATCCTGCGCCGCCTGGCCGAGAAGGCGGGACTCGAGCCGCTGCGCGTCCACCCGCACCTGCTCCGCCACTCGTTCGCGACCCACCTGCTCGAGGGCGGCGCCGACCTACGCAGCGTCCAGGAGATGCTGGGCCACGCCGACCTCTCCACGACCGAGCTCTACACGCACGTATCCGATCGAAGACGTCGAGAGTTGTACTTCCAGGCGCACCCACATGCGCGGAAGAGCACGACTCTCAAAAGGACGTCTTCCGATGACCACTGACCCTCAGATCGTCGCGCTTCGCGGCCCTCGCCATGGCGATCGGCTGGACGATGACCTTCTCCGGCCTGAAGAAGCACGCGCTCGAGCTGAAGCGCCGCGAGCGGACCTGCCCGTCCTGCGGCCGCAGCATCGACGGCGCGGTCTGCAGAGAGCACTAGAGCAGCGCCAGCAACTCGCTCTCGCCCGTCGCCGTCGGCTCGACGAGCGTGATGTGGCCGAGCTTGCGGCCCGGCCGCGGCTCCTTCCCGTAGAGGTGGAGATGCGCTCCCGGGACGGCGAGCACGTCCGCGGTGGGCGGAATCGCGCCGATCAGGTTGACCAGGACCGACGGCCGGCTCTCGGTCGAGCCGAGCGGCAGTCCGAGGACGGCGCGCAGGTGGTTCTCGAACTGGCTCGTCGCCGCGCCCTCGATCGTCCAGTGGCCGGTGTTGTGGACGCGCGGCGCGAACTCGTTCGCCAGCAGGCGGCCGCCGACGTCGAAGAGCTCGAGCGCAAGCACGCCGACGTACCCGAGAGCGTCGAGCAGCGCTCCGGCGTACTCCTCTGCCTCCGCCTGCGGCGCGTTCGACGCCGGCGCGCGCGACGTCCGCAGGATCCCGTCCTCGTGGACGTTCTCGACGAGCGGGTAGAAGCGCGTGTCGCCGTCGGCCGCGCGAACGGCGATCAGCGACAGCTCGCGGTCGAACGGGACACGTTCCTCCAGGACATGACCGGGGTCTGACCCCTCCCATGTCTCGACCAGACGCTGTCCCTTGCCGTCGTAGCCGAGCCGGCGCGTCTTCAGGATCGCCGGGAACTCCTCGACCTCGTCGTCGAGCTTCGGCGTCGGGATCCCGAGCCGGCGGAACAGCTGCTTCTCGACGAGCCGGTCCTGCGAGGCCTCGAGGGCGGCGGCTCCGGGGATCGCCCCGACCCGCTCGGCCGCCCCGACAGGGACGTTCTCGAACTCGTACGTGACCGCCGCGGCCCCGTCCGCGAGCCGGTCGAGGAGCTCCGGATCGTCGTACTCGCCGACGATCAGCTCCCCCACCTCGGCGGCCGGCGCGTCCGGCGAGGGATCGAGGAAGCGGAACGAGAGCCCGAGCGGGATCCCCGCCAGCGCGAGCATCCGCCCCAGCTGGCCTCCTCCGATGACGCCGACGGTCACGCAGCCGGGTCGGGATTCGCCAGCACCGACTCGGTCTGCTCCGCGCGGTAGCGCGCGAGCCGCTCGCGGACGCCCTCGTCGGAGCGCGCGACGATCGCGGCGGCGAGCAGCGCGGCGTTGACCGCACCGGCCCGGCCGATCGCGAGCGTCCCCACCGGCACGCCCGCGGGCATCTGGACGATCGAGAGCAGCGAGTCCATCCCCTTCAGGGTCTTCGACTCGACCGGGACGCCGAGGACGGGGAGGTTGGTCTTCGACGCGGCCATCCCCGGCAGGTGCGCCGCGCCGCCCGCGCCGGCGATCAGGACCTGCAGGCCGCGCTCCTCCGCCGAGCCCGCGTACTCGAAGAGGAGGTCGGGAGTCCGGTGCGCCGACACGACCTGCTGCTCGAACGGGACGTCGAGCGCCTCCAGCGTCTCGCAGGCGTGGCGCATCGTCTCCCAGTCGGAGCGCGAGCCCATGATCACGCCGACGACCGCGGTCACTTGGTGTTGGCGCGCTTCTGCAGCGCCGTCGCGACGGCCTTGGCGGTCTTGCGCAGCTCCGCGTCCTGCTCGTCGTCGTCCGCGAGCCCGTTGAGGACGAGGATCGTCTCGCGCTGCGGCGAGCCGTTCTTCAGGACGACGATGCCGAGCCGCCGCACGGCGAGGTTGGGATCGTTCGTCGCGATCTCGTGCAGCAGCGCCCGCATCCCGTTGACGTCGCCGGGATGGTCGCGCGAGAGGCCCTCGAGCGCGATCAGGGCCGAGCCGCGCGCGGCCGGGCTCTCGTCCTGCAGCCCGCGCCGGACGAGCTCGAGCTTCTGGCGGAAGCGGAACTGCGCGATCGCGCGATAGGCCTGGGCGCGGATCCGGTAGTCGGGGCTCCGGGCCGAGTGCTCCAGCTCCTCGTCCCACTGCTGGCGGAGGGTTGCGAGCGCCGTCTGGTCACCGGCAGCGGCGAGCTCGTCGGCGCGAGCCGCGGCCTCGGTCAGGTTCACGAGATCGAGGAGGCCGGACGGGCGCCCGGGCCGACGTAGCGCGCGGACGGCCGCACGAGCCGGCTCAGCTTCTTCTGCTCGAGGATGTGCGCCGACCAGCCGGCGGTGCGCGAGCAGGCGAACATCGCGGGTGCGAGCTCCGGCGGGACCCCGGCGACGTCGAGCACGACCGCCGACCAGAACTCGACGTTCGTCTCGAGCGGACGGTCGGGTGACTTCTTCCGCAGCGCCTCGAGCGCCGCGGCCTCGAGCTTGTCGGCGACCTCGTAGCGCGGCGCACCGAGCTCCTTCGCCGTCTTCTTGAGCAGGCGTGCGCGCGGATCCTCGGCGCGGTAGACGCGGTGGCCGAAGCCCATCAGCCGCTCGCCGCGCTCGATCAGCCCCTGGACGTACCCCTCGGGATCGCCCGACTCGGCGGCCGCGTCGAGCATCGGCAGCACGCGGGCGGGCGCGCCGCCGTGGAGCGGGCCGGAGAGCGCGCCGACCGCCGACGAGAGCGCGGCGGCGCAGTCGGAGCCGGTCGAGGCGGTGATCCTTGCGACGAACGTCGAGGCGTTGAGCCCGTGCTCGCAGGTGCAGATCCAGTACGTGTCGAGCGCCTGCACGTGCTTCGGGTCGGCCTCGCCCCGCCACTCGAGGAAGAATCGCTCGGCGGTCGTCTCACCCTGGGCGACCGCCTGCGGCGCGATCCGGTCGTCGTTCCCATCGGCGATTCGCGCCGACTGGGCGGCGATCGAGATGAACTGGGCCGAGAGGCGGCGCAGATCCTCGCGCGCCTCGTCGTCCGAGATGTCGATCAGCTTCTTGACGCCCCACTCGGCGCCGAGCCGCGCGGTCACGGCCTGGAGGTCGGCCGGCGTGTTCCCGGTCAGGCCGCCGCCCTCGTAGGGCTCGGCGGCGGGCAGCCCCGGCGAGAAGCTCTCGTCGACGAGCAGGCCCCAGACCTGCTCGAAGCGGTAGTTGCCGACGAGCTCCTCGATGTCGACGCCGCGGTAGCGGAGCGCGCCGCCCTCGCGGTCGGGCTCGGCGATCTCGGTCTCGAACGCGACGACGCCTTCGAGTCCGGGCTTGAAGTCGCTCATCGTCTCTCCCTCAGCTCGGCTCGCGGACCGGATAGTCCCGGCGCGGCTCGCCGACGTACTCGGCGCTCGGCCGGATGATCTTGCCGCCGGCGTGCTGCTCCAGCACGTGCGCCGCCTGGCCGGCGACGCGGCTCATCTCGAAGAGCGGGATGAAGAGGTCGGTCGGGATCCCGAGCTCGTGGTAGAGCACGCCGGAGTAGAGGTCGACGTTCGGCCACAGGCCCTTCTGCTCGAGGGCCTCGGCCTCGGCCACCTTCGCGAGCTCGAGGAAGTCGGGATCGGCCTGCTCGTCGGAGAACTGCTCCGAGAGCCGGCGCAGGATCGGCGCACGCGGGTCCATCGCGCGGTAGAGCGGATGGCCGAAGCCGTAGAGCGGCTTCTTCGCCTCGAGCCGCGCGCGGACGCCGTCCGCGACGCCGGCGGGCGAGCCGAACTCCTCGAGCATCGCCATCGCCGCCTGGTTGGCGCCGCCGTGCAGCGGCCCCTTCAGCGCCGAGATCGCAGCCACGATCGCGGAGTGCATGTCGGCGTTCGTGCCGGCGACGACGCGGGCCGTGAAGGTGGACGCGTTCATCTCGTGCTCGGCGTGGAGGATCATCGCGATCTCGAACGCACGCGCCTCCTCCGCCGTCGGGATCTCGCCGCGCAGCATGGCCAGGAAGTTCTCGGCGTAGTCGAGCGTCGGGTCCGGGTCGATCGCGCGCTCGCCGCGGCGGCGGCGCTCGTAGCGGGCGACGATCGTCGGCAGCTGGGCGATCAGCGTGACCGCCTTGCGGTGCTCGCTCTCGCGGTCGATCGCGTCCTCGGCCGGATCGGAGAAGGAGAGCGCCGAGACGGCGGTGCGCATCATCTCCATCGGCGACGCGTCCATCGCGTTCCCGTCGATGATCGTCGTCACCGCGCGCGGCAGCTCCCGGGCGGAGGCCAGCTGCTCCTTGAAGGCGTCGAGCTCGTCGCTCGTCGGCAGGTCGCCTTCGAGCAGGAGAAACGCGACCTCTTCGTAGCTCGCGTTCTCCGCCAGCCCGGCGATGTCGTAGCCGCGGTACATGAGCACGCCCTCGTCGGGGTCGATCGAGCAGATGCTCGTCTCCGCGACGGAGACGCCCGAGAGAGCGACGGACTTCTTGGGGCCTGCCATCGCGCAGGACATTACCCGCAACGGCACGCGCCGATGCGTCGGTAAAGTGCTGCGCCGGATGGCGCATCGCGTGACACTGATCCCCGGCGACGGGACCGGCCCTGAGCTCGCCGAGGCGACCCGCCGCGTGCTCGAGGCGACCGGCGTCGAGTTCGAGTGGGACGTCCAGCACGCGGGCAGCGACGTGATGGATCAGAACGGCGGCAACCCGCTTCCCGACCACGTGCTCGAGTCGATCCGGCAGAACGGGACCGCGCTGAAGGGGCCGATCACGACCCCGGTCGGCGGCGGTTTCCGCTCCGTCAACGTCGGCCTGCGCAAGTCACTCGACCTCTACGGCCAGGTCCGCCCCTGCAAGAGCTACCCGGGCGTGCGCTCGCGCTACGCGAACGTCGACCTGATCGTGATCCGCGAGAACACCGAGGACCTCTACGCCGGCGTCGAGTTCGAGGAGGGCACCGAGGATGCCGACGAGCTGCTCGACTGGCTCGGGCAGAAGGGCTATCCGAACATCCGCCGCGACTCCGGGATCTCGATCAAGCCGATCTCCGAGACCGGGACGCGCCAGATCGTCCAGTTCGCCTTCGACTATGCGCGCCGCAACGGCCGCCGCAAGGTGACGGCGATCCACAAGGCGAACATCATGAAGTTCACCGACGGCCTCTTCCTCCACGTCGCGCAGGACGTCGCGGCCGAGAACGGGGACATCGAGTTCGACGAGCGCATCGTCGACAACCTCTCGATGCAGCTCGTGCAGCGGCCCGAGGAGTACGACGTGCTCGTGCTGCCGAACCTCTACGGCGACATCGTCTCCGACCTCTGCGCCGGCCTGATCGGCGGCCTCGGCCTGGCGCCGGGCGCGAACTTCGGCGCGAACACCGCCGTCTTCGAGCCGACCCATGGCTCGGCTCCCAAGTACACAGGCCAGAACAAGGTCAACCCGATGGCGATGATGCTCTCGGGGATGCTGATGCTCCGCCACCTCGACGAGGGCGCGGCGGCCGGCCGGCTCGAGCACGCGATCGCGGAGATCATCGCCGACGGCAAGAGCGTCACCTACGACATGAAGCCGACCCGGGACGACCCGACCGCGGTCGGCACGAGCGAGGTCGCGGACGCGATCATCGAGAAGCTGGAGGTTCTCCCGTGAGGCACAAGGTCACCGTCGTCGGCGCCGGCAACGTCGGCGCGACCTGCGCGCAGGAGCTCGCGCGCCGCGACTACGCCGACGTCGTCCTCGTCGACATCAAGGAGGGCCTGCCGCAGGGGAAGGCGCTCGACATCGACCAGGCGGCTGCGGTACTCGGCTACGAGGCGAGCGTCACCGGCTCGAACGGCTACGAGGAGACCGCGGGCTCGGAGGTGGTCGTGATCACCGCCGGCCTGCCGCGCCAGCCCGGGATGAGCCGCGACGACCTGGTGCAGACGAACGAGAAGATCGTCGGCTCCGTCACCGAGCAGGTCGCGGCCGCGAGCCCCGAGGCGATCGTCGTCGTCGTCTCGAACCCGCTCGACGCGATGTGCCACGTGGCCAAGAACGTCTCCGGCTGGCCGAAGGAGCGCGTCTTCGGGATGGCCGGGATCCTCGACACCGCCCGCTTCTCGACCTTCATCGCGTGGGAGACGGGGATGTCGATCAAGGACGTGACCGCGATGGTGCTCGGCGGCCACGGCGACCAGATGGTGCCCGTCGTGACGGCGACCACGGTCGGCGGGATCCCGCTCCGCAAGCTCGTCGCCGAGGACCGGATCCAGGCGATGGTCGAGCGCACCGCGAAGGGCGGCGGCGAGCTCGTCAACCTGCTCGGGACGTCGGCCTGGTACGCGCCCGGCGCGGCCGCGGCGCAGATGGTCGACGCGATCGTCCTCGACGAGAAACGAGTCCTCCCCTGCACCGCCTACCTCGAGGGGGAGTACGGCATCGACGGCCTCTACATGGGCGTGCCGGTCGTGCTCGGATCGAAGGGGATCGAACGCATCGTCGAGCTCGACCTCGACGACGCCGAGCAGCAGGCGCTGAAGGCCTCCGCGGACGCGGTCCGCGAGGTCGTCTCCGTCCTCACCGGCTGACACGGATGGAACTCGGACTCCGCGGGCGCACGGCGATCGTCTGCGGGGGCTCCGCCGGAATCGGCCTCGGTTGCGCGGAGGCGCTCGCCGAGGCGGGCGCGAACCTGGTGCTCTTCGCGCGCGGCCGCGAGACGCTCGAGCGCGAGGCGTCGCGGCTCGGCGCCGTGCCCGTCGCCGGCGACGTCAGGAATCCTCGACGACCTCGCACGGCTGGTCGACACGGCCGTCGAGCGCTTCGGCGGCGTCGATGTCCTCGTCCTCAACTCCGGCGGCCCGCCGCGCACCGGCTCGTTCGAGTTCGCCGACGAGCAGCTCGAGGACGCGGTCCAGCTCTTGCTGCTCTCGTCGATCCGTCTCGTGCGCCTCTGCCTCCCCCACCTCGAGGCCAGCGGCCACGGCCGCGTGATCGCGATCACGTCGAGCGCGGTCAAGGAGCCGATCGACCGGCTCGCGCTCTCCAGCGCCGTCCGGCCCGGGCTCGTCGGCTGGCTGAAGACGGCGTCGCGGGAGCTCGGCCCGAAGGGGATCACGGTCAACTCCGTCGCCCCCGGCCGCATCGACACGGAACGGATCAGGGAGGTCTATCCGGACGGGCCGACCGAGGCCGACCTCGCCACGATCCCGCTCGGCCGCCTCGGCACACCGCGTGAGATCGGGGACGTCGTCTGCTTCCTCGCCTCCGACCGCGCCTCGTACGTGACCGGCGCGGCGATCGGCGTCGACGGCGGCCTCACCAGGAGCTCGCTGTGAAGCTCGGCCGGCTCGCAATCGGCGGGCTCGTCCTCGGCGCGCTGACGGTCGGCGCGATGTGGATCGTGCCCTCGAACAGCTACCTGCTCCTGCCCGACGCGGCCAAGCCGCTCGCCGACAAGGTCAAGGTCGAGGGCGAGAAGCCGCACGCACCCGGCGGGATCTACTACGTCGACGTGGTCGTGCGCGAGGCCTCGCTGCTCGAGAAGCTGGCCGCGGCGACCCGGCCCGACGGCGCCGACATCGTCCCCGAGCAGGCGCTCGTGCCGCCGGGGTCGAACTTCGGCGAGCGCCGCCGCCAGAACCTCCAGGCGATGAGCCGCTCGCAGCAGGTCGCAGCCGCGGTCGCGCTCCGCGAGCTCGGCTACAAGGTCACGGCCAAGCCGGAGGGCGCCCTCGTCGTCGGAGTCGCCTCCGACGCGCCGGCCCACGGAAAGATCCAGCCGACCGACGTCGTGATCGGCGTCGACGGCAAGCCGGTGCAGACGCCGGACGACCTGCGCCGCCTGATCGGGACGCACAAGCCCGGCGAGACGGTGAAGCTGCGCGTCCGCCGCGACGGCGCCACGAAGGTGATCGAGGTCGGGACGATCGCGAGCCAGGACGGGCGGCCGATCGTCGGGGTCCAGGTCGAGCAGTCGGCCGACATCAAGCTGCCGATCGACGTCGACATCGATCTGGCCGGCGTCGGCGGGCCCTCGGCGGGGCTCGCGTTCGCGCTCGACATCGTCGAGGAGCTGCGCGGCAACGTCGACCACGGTCTCAACGTGGCGGCGACGGGCGAGATCGAGCTCGACGGCAGCGTGCTGCCGATCGGCGGCGTGAAGCAGAAGGTGATCGGCGCACGGCGGTCCGGCGCGGACGTCTTCCTCGTGCCGGCTGGGGAGAACGCAGAAGAGGCCCGGCGGCATGCAGGGAATTTGCGGATCATCCCTGTGGAGAGTTTTCGACAGGCGTTGCAAGCACTGGCAACGTTGAAAAGAAAACCGTAGTTAGCAGCGGTTTTTTTGGCCGCCGAATCCTCCGGAAATTGCACGGTTTTCCTCGAAAGGGGGCTTGATGCCTCGTAACCGGATCGCCACAATGGCCGAGTCCGGAGGGGACGAGAGACGAGCAAAAGGGAATATGGGCAAACGCACTCAAGCAAAATGCAGTGACTGCTACTTCCGCCGCGCAGGGTTGTGCGCTCTCCCCGGCGATAACCCGTGCCCCACGTTCCGCCATGCGACGGCAGGCGTGCTCGAGCCGCCCCGACAGCCACGCCTCGTCCCCCTTCCGGCTGCTGCACCCGGTTTCGCGGCCGCGTAGGCTTCCGCTCATGGAGTCGCCGCGCGACGAGTTCGACCGCAGCTGGCAGCCGCGGCTCTGGATCCGGGTCGGCCTGCTCGTGCTGATCGGCGGCTACCTGATCGCGTTCGTCGCCGGCAACGACAAGGAGGCCTCGGTCGACTTCGTCTTCGGCCAGGCGCGCACCTCGTTGATCTGGGTGATCCTGCTCTCGCTCCTCGCAGGGCTCGTCGGCGGCGTGCTGCTCTCGCAGCTGTACCGGCGCCGTCAGGCGCGCAGGAGCGAGGCGAGCGTCGAGACGCCCTCGCCGATCTCCGACGGCGACGCGTAGCTGAACGCGAGCCGCGCCGAGCGGCTCCCGCTCCCGTCGGAGAAGAAGTCGGCGCCCTTGACGAAGGTGACGCCGGCGGCCTCGGCGCGCGTGAGCAGGTCTGCCGCGTCGACAGGCAGGTCGACCCAGAGGAAGTAGCCGCCCTGGGGCTCGCTCCACGTCGCCTCACCGGCGAGCTCCTGCTGGAGCGCCGCGAGCATCGCGTCGCGCCGCGCCTTCAGCAGGCCGCGGATCCGCTCCAGGTTCGGCTCGAAGGCGCCGCGGTCGATCAACTCGTGGACGGTCGCCTGCGTCAGGAACGGCGGTGAGATGTAGTTCGAGACGGCGCGCGCCTCGATCCGGGCGGCCAGGTCGGCCGGCGCCGCGAACCAGCCGACCCGCACGCCGGGCGCCACGGTCTTCGAGAACGACGACGCGTACGTGACGAGCTCACCGCCCTCGAGCTCGTGCAGCGACGGCGGCGGCTCGCCCTCGTAGCGGACGAGCCCGTAGGGATCGTCCTCGAGGACCGGCACACCATGCTCGCGCGCCAGCTCGACGACGCGGCGGCGGCGCTCGGTCGAGAGCGTCCGCCCGCTCGGGTTCTGGAAGGTCGGGATCGTGTAGAGGAAGCTCGTCTCGCCGCCGCGGAGCGCGCTCTCGAGCGCGTCGGGGTCGAGCCCCTCCGCGTCCATCGCGACCGGCACCACGTCCGCGCCGAGCCGCGCAAGGATCTTCAGCGGCCGGTCGTAGGTGGGCGCCTCCACCAGCACCCGGCCCGGGCGCTCGGCGAGCAGCTCCTCGGTGTAGAAGACGAACCCCTGCAGGCCGCCGTTCGTGACGACCACGCGCGCGGCGTCGACGCCGTGGCGGGCGCCGAGCCAGGCACGGAGCGGCTCGTAGCCGCCGCCGGGGCCGTACGCGAGCACGCCCGGGTCGCCGAGGACGGCCGCGCGGGCGCAGTCGGCGAGCAATTCCGCATCGAGGCATTCCGGCGCGGGGGCGCCTCTGGCGAACGAGATCACGAGAACACCTTATTTTCTCGGCGCAGCAAGATCCCCAAAGAGGTGGACGCGGCTCGACCGAACCTGCTGCTACCTTGTTTCACATGGACGGCGTGGTGTCGTCCTGTGAGGTTTGTTCTTCTTCGGTTTTCCCTGCGCTTTGAGGTGCAGGCGGTCGAGGCAGGCGGATCTCGACCGAACACGAAGGAGTCAACTACTCAATGCAGTCTTTCCTTGAGCTGGGTGTGTCCGCGCGTATCGCGCAAGCGCTCGCCGAGCGCGACATCCATGCTCCATTCCGAATCCAGGGCCTCGTCCTCCCGGACGCCCTCGCCGGCCGCGACGTGCTCGCGAAGTCGCCGACGGGCTCCGGCAAGACGCTCGCCTTCGCAGTCCCGATGGTCGAGCGGCTCAAAGGCTCCGAGGCACGGCCGTCCGGCCTGATCCTCGTCCCGACACGCGAGCTCGCCGCCCAGGTGACGGCCGAGATCGGCACGATCGCCCCCGCCCACGACCTTCGGGTCGCGGCGGTGTACGGCGGGATCTCGATCGGCTCGCAGGCCAAGGCCTCCCGCGACGCGCACATCCTCGTCGCGACACCGGGTCGCCTGCAGGATCTCATCGAGCGCAGGATCGTCTCGCTCGACGGAGTCCGCATCCTCGTCCTCGACGAGGCCGACCGGATGCTCGACATGGGCTTCCAGCCGCAGGTCGACCGGATCGTCGCCCGCCTGCCGAAAGAGCGGCAGACGATGTTCTTCTCGGCCACGCTCGACGGCAAGGTCGGCGAGCTGGCGCAGGCGTACACGACGAACGCCGGTCGCTACGAGGCCGAGCTCACGATCGACCAGCAGCAGGGTGAGATCGACCACCAGTTCCTGCCGGTGACGGCCGACAACAAGGTGGAGACACTCGCCGGCCTGCTCGCGCAGGAGCGCGGGCTCGCCCTGGTCTTCGTCCGCACCAAGCGCGGCGCCGACCGCCTCGTGCAGAAGCTCTCGCGTCACGATGTGACCGCGGTCGCGATGCACGGCGACATGAACCAGAACCAGCGCGAGCGGGCGCTGAAGCGCTTCGAGAACGGCACGGTCAAGGTGCTCGTCGCCACCGATGTCGCTGCCCGCGGCCTCGACCTCGACGACATCACGCACGTGATCAACTTCGACCCGCCGGAGGAGCACACCGCGTACGTCCATCGTGTCGGCCGCACTGGCCGCGCCGGGCGCAACGGCACGGGCGTCACCCTCGTCCTCCCCGAGCAGCAGGCCGAGGTCAGCCACGTGGCGCGGATGCTCGGGCACACCGAGACGTTCGTCAGCCAGGGCATGACGGTCGCCCCGCCCCGCCTCGTCTACAAGTCGAAGCGGCGCAACTCCAAGTGGGGCCCCTCCCGGCCCCGCCGCAAGATCTAGCTCAGTCTTTCTGGGCTTCACCCCCGCGCGCTGCCCGACACGGGTGCGCGCGGGGGTACTCGCATCCGCCGGATAGATTCCGGCCGTGGACGCCGCCGCCCGCTCCGAGATCGCCGACCCGTCGCTCGCACCTCAGGGCGAGCAGCGGATCGCGTGGGTGGCGAAGCACTCGCCCGTCCTGAACCGGCTCGCGCGCGAGCGGCTCTCCGACGGGGCGCTGCGCGGGAAGCGCGTGGCGGTCGTCGTCCATCTCGAGGCGAAGACCGCGTACCTGGCGACGCTGCTCGCCGACGCGGGCGCGCAGGTCGTCGCCTCCGGCTCGAACCCGGGCTCGACCCAGGACGCGATCTGCGCCGCGCTCGTCGCGCGCGGGATCGAGGTCCACGCGCGCCACGGCGCCTCGCGCGAGGAGTTCGACGCCGACCTGCTCGCGGTCGCCGACACGGAGCCGGAGATCGTCGTCGACGACGGCGCCGAGCTGACGGCGCGGATCGTCGAGCACCGGCCCGAGGTCGCGGCAGGGCTCGCGGGCGTGACCGAGGAGACGACGACCGGCGTCGCGCGGCTGCGCGCGATGGAGGCCGCCGGAAAGCTGACGTTCCCGGCGATCGCCGCCAACGACGCGCTCTGCAAGCACCTGTTCGACAACCGCTACGGCACCGGCCAGTCGACGCTCGCCGCGATCGACCGGCTCACGAACCTGAGCTTCCCCGGCCGCGAGTTCTGCATCGTCGGCTACGGCTGGGTCGGGAAAGGGCTCGCGCGAGCGGCCCGTGGCGCCGGCGGTCGCGTGACCGTGGTCGAGATCGACCCGGTCGCGGCGCTCGAGGCGCACATGGACGGCCACCGCGTCGGCTCGCTCGAGCAGGCGCTCCCGGATGCGGACGTCCTGATCGCCGCGACGGGCGCGATCGACTGCGTCCCGGCCGACGCTCTGCGGTTCCTGAAGGACGGCGTCCTGATCGCGAACGGCGGCCACCACGAGCGCGAGGTCGCGATCGACGGCCTCGGCGACGGCGAGGAGGTGCGGCCGGGCGTGACCGAGCACGCGCTCCCCGGCGGCGGCCACGCCTACGTGCTCGCCGAGGGCCGCCAGACCAACGTCGCGGGCGGCGACGGCCACCCGGTCGAGATCATGGACCTCTCCTTCTCCGTGCAGGCGCTCGCGGCGCACCTGCTCGCCCGCGGCGGGCTCGAGGCCGGGCTGCACGGCTTCCCGGACGAGCTCGACCGCGAGATCGCGCGGACGAAGCTGGCGACGCTCGGGCTCTCGCTGGGCGAGGCGACGGAGAAGCAGCGCGCGTTCGAGTCGAGCTGGTCGGCCGGCTAGCCGCAGAAGCGGGAGATCTCCTCGAAGACCGCCTCCGGCGCCTCGAGGTAGGTGAAGTGGCCGCAGCCGGGCAGCACCGAGAGGCGCGCTCCCGGAACCGCTTCGGCGATCCGCGCGGCCAGCTCGACCGGGACGAAGTCGTGCTCGCCGTGCAGCACCAGGGTCGGGACGGCGAGCGCTCGTAGCGCCGGAAAGAGATCCCACTCCGGCGAGCCGGATGTCTCCTCGTACAGCCGATCCTCGATCGCGCGCGCAAGGAGGACGCCTTCCTCGGTGAAGTTGGCACGGAGTCGCGCCACGAGCGCGTCGAGGAGGTCCGGTCGTCGCAGCGTCATCCTGAAGTGGATCCGGTAGTACGCGGCCTCCGCCTCCAGGTCGCCTCGCTGGTACGCATCGGTTGCGGCGATTGCGGCCATCTCAGCCTGATCCTCGGCCGGGCGACGCTCGGCGAACGACTCCCGCAGCCTCCGCCAGTCGCCGGCCGACGCGGGAGCGGTGTCCAGCAGGATCAGCTGCGAGACCCGATCGGGATGCCGGATCGCGTACTCCATCGCGACGACGCCTCCCCACGAGTGCCCGAGCACCGCGATCGACTCGAGCCCCAAGCGGCGCCGCAGGCGGTCGAGGTCCTCGACGTCGGACCGGAGCGTGACGTCCTCCGGACGGACGCCGGCCGCCGACCGGCCGCGGCCGCGCTGGTCGTAGTAGACGAGACGGAACGAGTCCGCGAGCCGGTCGAGCTCCGGCAGGAAGTAGCAGTGGTCGAAGTCAGGCCCGCCGTGAACGGCCACGATCGGCGGGCCCTCGCCCACCTCGCGGCAGAACAGCCCGTCCAGCTGCACTCAGCCGCGCGCGACTTCGGCGACGAGCTCCGCTGCCTCCGTCGGCGAGGTGCCGACGCGGATGCCCTTCGCCTCGAGCGCTTCCTTCTTCCCCTGGGCTGTACCGGACGAGCCGGAGATGATCGCGCCTGCGTGGCCCATCGTCTTCCCGGGCGGCGCCGTGAAGCCGGCGATGTAGGCGACGACCGGCTTCGTCATCTTCTCCTCGATGAACGCCGCCGCCTTCTCCTCCTCGTCGCCGCCGATCTCCCCGACCATGACCACGTACTCGGTCTGCGGGTCGTCCTGGAACTTGCCGAGCACGTCGATGAACGACGAGCCGACGACCGGGTCGCCGCCGATCCCGACGATGGTCGAGTTGCCGAGTCCCATCTGCGTCAGCTCATGGCCGATCTGGTACGTCAGCGTCCCGGAGCGGGAGACGAGGCCGATGTTCCCCTCGGTGAAGATCTCGGCCGGGATGATCCCGACGTTCGCCTTCCCGGGCGACAACGCGCCGGGGCAGTTCGGCCCGAGCATGGTCACGCCCTTCGGCCGGATGAAGTTGTAGATCTGCAGCATCTCGTGCGCCGGCAGGCCCTCGGCGATGCAGATCACCGTCTCGATCCCGGCGTCGACGGCCTCGTAGATCGCGTCGGCGGCGAAGCGGGCGGGGACGAAGACCATCGTCGTGTTCGCGCCCGTCTCGGCGACGGCGGCCGCGACGGTGTCGAAGACGGGGATCCCCTCGACGTCCTGGCCGCCCTTGCCGGGCGTGACGCCGGCGACGACCTGGGTGCCGTAGCGCTTGTTGCGCAGGCCGTGGAAGGAGCCCTCGGAGCCGGTGAGGCCCTGGACGACGAGCTTCGTGTCCTTGTCGACGATGATCGCCACTAGGCCGCCTTCCGTGCCTTGATCACGAGCTTCGTGTCCACGTACTCGTCCCCCTCGATCTGGTCCGCGAGCAGCTCCTGCACGCGCGGCCGGTCGTCGTCCGGCGTGGCGGAGCGGTCGAGCCAGGCCTCGAGCGGATGACGCTTCTCGAAGGCCTCGACCTGCTCGACCTCGAGCCCGGCGGCCTCGAGCAGCTCCCGCCACTCCACCTCGGAGTAGGAACGGACGTGCGTCGGGTCGCGCAGCCTCTCGGCCTCCTCGACCTCCTCGCTGACGTAGAGCGTGTCCTCGACGACGACGAGGTCGTTCGCGACGCGCGCCATCTCGGTGACTGCGGCAGCGACGTCCTCGAAGTGGTGCGGCGCGATCCGGGAGACGACGAGGTCGAAGGCGCCGTCGGCGAACGGGAGATCCTCGGCGCGGCAGATCACGTCCGGCTGCATCCCCGGCGCCGGATCGGCGCTGACGACCTGCAGGCCGGCGTCGCGCAGCCGCCGCGCCACGTGGCCGCCGCCGGTGGCGACGTCGAGCGCCGTGCGCGAGCCCTCGGCCCAGCGCACGATCAGGTCGAGATCCTCGCCCTCGCGCTGCTCGGGCGCGTTCCGGTAGGCCTCGGCTCGCGAGAGCTCCAGTCGGTCATCGAGCGAGCTCCACCGCTTTGCGCGCGCCGTCGAGCATCGTCGCCTCGGCGTAGACGTTCGGCGGCGCCGCGTCGGCGAGGACCTTCCGGCCCTCCTCTGCGTTCGTGCCGTCGAGCCGCACGACGATCGGCTGCTCGATCGTCATCCGCTCGAGCGCGGCGAGGATGCCGCGCGCGACCTCGTCGCAGCGCGTGATCCCGCCGAAGATGTTGAAGAAGATCGACTTCACCTGCGGGTCGCGGGTGATCACCTCGAGCGCGTCCACCACGCCCTCCGCGTCGCCGCCGCCGCCGAGGTCGCAGAAGTTCGCCGGCTGGCCGCCGACGAGCGCGATCACGTCCAGCGTCGACATCACGAGCCCCGCGCCGTTGCCGAGGATCCCCACCTCGCCGTCGAGCTTGACGTAGGTGACGCCCTTCTCACGCGCGAGCGCCTCGAGCGGGTCGGCGGCCTCGATGTCGCGCATCTCGGCGATGTCGGGGTGCTTGTAGAGCGCGTTGTCGTCGACCGTGAACTTGGAGTCGAGCGCCTTCACCTCGCCGTCCGGCGTCACGATCAGCGGGTTGATCTCGCAGAGCATCGCGTCGGCGCCGACGAACGCGTCGTAGAGCTTCCCGACGATCGCCGCGATCTGCTTCTGCTCGCTCGGGTCCTCGACGCCGGCGCCGTAGATCAGCCGGCGAGCCTGCCAGGGCTGGAAGCCCTCGAGCGGGTCGACGTGGAGGCGGACGAGCGCGTCGGGCGTCTTCTCCGCGACCTCCTCGATGTCCATCCCGCCCTGCGTCGTGAACATGAAGAGCGGCTTCTTGACGCCGCGGTCGAAGGTGATCGAGAGGTAGTACTCCTTCTCGATGTCGGAGGCCTGCTCGATCCAGAGCGTGCGCACGACGTGGCCGCGGATGTCGAGACCGAGGATCTGCTTCGCCTTCTCCTCCGCGTCGGCCGGGTCGTCGGCGAGCTTGATCCCGCCGGCCTTGCCGCGGCCGCCCGTCAGCACCTGCGCCTTGACGACGACCGGGCCGCCGAGCTCCTCGGCCGCGGCGCGCGCCTCCTCGGGGGTCTTGGCCGGCCTCCCGTCCGAGACGGGGATGCCGAAGCGCTTGAAGAGCTGCTTGCCCTGATACTCGTAGAGGTCCAAAGCGACGGCGAGTCTAGATGAACACTGCGTACATTGGCCGGGTGCGCCGAACCATCGCCCTGCTCGCGCTCGCCCTCGCGCTGGGAGGCTGCGGCACGGCCGACACCGGCAGCCGCCCGGCGGTGTCGGTGCACGCGGCCGAGCCGCAGCGCGCCGAGCTCAACTGGCGTGAGTTTCATCCCACGCGGATCGGCCAGCGGCTCGTCTTCGAGGTCGAGACGCTCGCCGTCACCCTCGACGGCTGGTCGGCCCGCATCGCGGTCACCAACCACACCGACCTCCGGTTCGAGATCGAGACCGGCCCCGGCGACTACAGCTTCGGCCTGATGCTCTTTCCCACGGGTGACCTGAAGACGGTCCAGGAGGCGAATCGCCAGGGTGTGCTGCCGGCGATCCGACGCGCGGTCGAGCTCGATCCCGCCCCGCCGACGTTCCTGCAGCCGGGCCAGACCTGGCGGACGACGATGAGCGCGCCGGGATCGCTCGTCGACGGCAGCTGGGTCCGCGTCGTCTTCGGCACGTTCGTCGGCGAGAAGGACGCGCCGGACGAGTTCAAGCGCGTCGTCTGGTTCACCGATCACGCGTACCACCTGTAGTAACGTCCGCCGCTCTGAAGTCCAGCCGCCAAGGAGGAGCAATGGACGAGACCACGACGCTCACCGACGACGAGATCCTCACCGTCGAGGACGGCGAGATCACGCAGACGACCGACGACGCCGACGGCGACGACACGGACACGACCGATGGCGACTCGAGCGACGCCGACGCGGACGACTCCGACTCGGACGCCGCGTAGCTCCGCCGCTCTCGGGCGCGCGGTCGAGCCGTTCGAGGTCGAGCGGTTCCTCGCGGAGTACTGGGAGCGACAGCCGCTCATCGTTCCGCGTGGCGAGGAAGGACGCTTCGACGACCTCCTCTCCACGCGGGACGTCGAGCGGCTGATCACCGAGTCGGGGATCCGGCTGCCTGCATTCCGGCTCGTCAAGGCGGGCGAGACCGTCAGCGGGTACACGACCGACCTCTCCTGGCGCCCATCGCCGTTCACGGGCGTGGCCGACGTGCCCCGGGTGCTCGAGGAGTTCGAGCGCGGGGCGACGATCGTGCTCCAGGGGCTGCACCACAACTGGCTGCCGCTCGCCCGCTACTGCCGCCGGCTCGAGGCGTTCTTCGGCCATCCGGTGCAGGCGAACGCCTATTACACGCCGGCGGGCTCACAGGGCCTGCCGGTCCATCACGACACCCACGAGGTGATCTCGCTCCAGGTCGCCGGCTCGAAGCGCTGGCTCGTCTACGAGCCCGTGCTGGAGCTGCCGCTGAAGAACCAGCGCTACCGCTCGGCGCTCGGTGAGCCGGCCGAGCCCGTGCAGGACGTGACGTTGCGCGCCGGCGACACGCTCTACCTGCCGCGCGGCTGGCTCCATCAGGCGCTGACCTCGGACGAGGACTCGCTCCACATCACGGTCGGCATCAACGTCAGGCGCTGGGTCGACGAGGCGCGGGCCGAGCTCGACGAGGCCGAGAACGAGCTTGCGTTCCGGCAGACGATCGACGCCGAGGAGCCGCCGGAGCTGCCGACGCTCGACGCCGACGCCGTCCGGGCGCGCGCACGGGCGCGCTTCGTCGACACCCGACGCCCGATCCTCGACGGTCAGCTCTCCGAGCTGCGGGCGCTCGACACGCTCACCGGCGACACCGAGCTGGAGCGGCGCGACACCGTGATCGCCGATCTCGACGGGACGACGCTCTCCTTCGAGGGCAGGACGCTCCGCTTCCCGGACCGGCTCGCACCGGAGCTCGAATTCCTCGTCACGACCGAGTCGCCGTTCCGCGTCTCCGAGCTGCCGGGAGAGCTCGACGACGCGGGCCGCCTCGTGCTCGTCAGGCGCCTCGTACGCGAGGGGTTCCTGCGACGAAGCGCTTCGGGCGGCTGAGCCGGGTCGTCGAGCAGGTGAGGTGGGTCGGTGCGCCCTCCTCGACGTGCACGTCGACGTCGTAGCCCGTCCCAACCGCATCGACGTCGGCGCGCCAGCCCTCGCCGTCACCGGCGATCGAACGCACGTGAACGTCGTCGAGGCCGAGCAACGAGGTCGTCTCGCGCACCGCGATCTCAGCCGCCTGCGCGGCGAAGCCGTAGGCGGAGCGGCCGCGGTAGAGCGGGAGGTGGACGCGGCGCTCGAGCGCCGCCTCGACCACGGGCCAGGCGTCCGACGGCTCGACGCGCCCGTAGTAGACGCCGTCGTCGAGGACGACGACGTTGCCGGCGAAGCGGTCGCCGCCGACGTGCGAGGACTGCCACACCCAGCCGTCCTCGACCTGCTCGCGCACCGCGTCGTAGAGCGGCCGGCCGAACTTGGCGCAGCAGCGGTCGTGCTTGCCGTGCGTGCAGACGAGGAAGAGCGGATGGTCGACCGAGCGGCCGGCCGTCGCGAGGTCGAGCCCGATCAGGTCGTCGTGACGCTCGAGCTCGATGCAGCGGAGCTCGCGCTCGCTCGGCGTCGACCGGGCGAAGAAGGCGAGGAGCCCGTCGCCGCTGCGCCGCTCGGAGCGACGGACGAAGAGGATGCGGGCGTGCGGCAGCCGCACGCGCTCGGCGACGAGATGGGCCTTCAGGGCGCCGCTGAGCGTCGAGCCGTCGACGGCGTCGTGCGCCCAGAGGCCGCGGTACTCGATCAGGATCCAGGTGTCGACGCGGCTCGCGGTCGCATGGAGGGACTCCGCGTGGGCGCGGCTCATCTCCGCGCAGAGCGGCTTCGCCGAGTCAGGCCTCGTCGGCGACGACACGGCAGATCACCTGCCCGCTCGCGACGGCGTCGCCCGGCGCGACCGAGATGTCCGTCACGGTTCCGGCCCGGTGCGCTGCGATCTCGTTCTCCATCTTCATCGCCTCGACGACGCAGATCACGGCGCCGGCCTCGACCTCGTCCCCGGCGGCGACGTCGACCTTGAGCACCGTCCCCTGCATCGGGCTGACCACGGAGTCGCTGCCGGCGCCGCCGCGGCCGGATGCCTCGCGCTCGCGGCGGCGGCGCGCGAGCTCGACCCAGGGCGGCTCGGGCTCGAGCACGGTGACGTCGTAGCGGCGGCCGCCCACCTCGACCGCCGTCGCGCGCGGGCGCACGCGGCCGTTCGACGCCGCGGCCTCCGCCGCGGGCTCACGCGTCAGTTCCTCCGCCAGGGCCGCCAGCTCCTCGGACTCGACGAGGCCGTGCCCGGTGCCTCCCTCGATGAACTCGGCATGCGAGAGCAGCGCGCGGTGGAAGCCCAGCAGGGTCGGCAGGCCGCCGATCTCGAACTCGTCGAGCGCGCGGAGCATCCGCATCCGGGCGTGCTCGCGGTCGACGCCGTGGACGATCAGCTTCGCGATCATCGGGTCGTAGAGGCCGCTGATCTCGGAGCCGGCGACCACGCCGGAGTCGACGCGGACACCGGGGCCGGACGGCTCGCGATAGGCGGTGATCCGCCCGGGCGCGGGCAGGAAGCCGCTGGACACGTCCTCGGCGTTGATCCGGCACTCGATCGAATGGCCGCGCAGGAACGACGTCCTCCTGTCGGATCGAGAGCGGCTCACCCGCCGCGATCAGCACCTGCTCGCGCACGAGGTCGATTCCGGTCACCTCCTCGGTGACCGTGTGCTCGACCTGGATCCGCGTGTTCATCTCCATGAAGTAGTAGGAGCCGTCCGCGGTCAGCAGCCCCTCGATCGTGCCGGCGGAGCGATAGCCGGCCGCTCGGGCGGCGTCGACCGCGATCTGCCCGATCCGCTCGCGCAGCTCCGCGTCGACCGCCGGCGACGGCGTCTCCTCGATCAGCTTCTGGTGGCGGCGCTGGATCGTGCAGTCGCGCTCGCCGAGGTGGATCACGTTCCCGTGCGCGTCCGCGAGCACCTGCACCTCGACGTGGCGCGGATCCTCGAGGTAGCGCTCGACGTAGACGCGGCCGTCGGCGAAGTACTTCTCGCCCTCGCGCTGGGCCGACTCGAACGCGCGCTCGGCCTCGTCGGGGGACGCGACGAGCTTCATCCCCTTGCCGCCGCCGCCCGCCGCCGCCTTCACGATCAGCGGGTAGCCGACCTCGTCGCCGAGCCGCAGCACCTCCGCGACCGTCTCGACCGGGTCGGTCGCGCCCGGGATGATCGGCACGCCGGCTGCCTGCATCGCCGTGCGCGCCTCCGTCTTCGAGCCCATCAGCTCGATCGCCGAGCTGGGCGGCCCGATCCAGATCAGGCCGGCATCCTCGACGGCGCGTGCGAACGCGGCGTTCTCGGCGAGGAAGCCGTAGCCCGGATGGATCGCCTCCGCGCCCGCCTGCCGCGCCGCATCGAGGATCCTCTCGCCGACGAGATAGCTCTCCGCGGCCGGGCCTGGCCCGATCAGGATATGCCTCGTCGGCGACGCGCGGATGGACGGCGTCGCGGTCGGCCTCCGAGTAGACGGCGACCGAGCCGATGCCGAGCTCGCGCAGGGTCCGGAAGATCCGGACCGCGATCTCGCCGCGGTTCGCGACGAGCACTTTCGAGGGAAGGGCCATGGCGCCGCGTATTCTCACGGAAGCCGTGACGCTGCCCGACCAGTTGACCGTCGCCCGCGCCGCATCGGTGCCGCTCGTGGTGCTGCTCTACGCGTGGGACTTCCCGAACAACGAGTACTGGGCGACCGCGCTCTTCTGCGTCGCGATGGCGACCGACTGGTTCGACGGCCGGATCGCGCGGCGCCGGGGCGTCACCTCGCCGCTCGGCTCGCTCCTCGACCCGATCGCCGACAAGGTGCTCGTGCTCGCAGTGCTCGTGATGCTGATCGAGGACGGGATCTGGCCGGCCTGGATGGTGGCTGCGATCGTGGCGCGCGAGATCCTCATCTCCGGCCTGCGCCTGGCCGCGATGGAGCGCGGGGTCGTGATCGCCGCCCGCGATCTCGGCAAGCTGAAGACCTGGGCGCAGGCGGTTGCCGCCGCGCTCGGAGGCTTCGCAGCCGCCGGTGCCTGGGACGACAGCATCGCCTGGTGGGCGCTGCTCGTGGCGCTCGTGCTCACCTGGGTGTCGGGGCTCGACTACGCCAGGTCGGCGCCGCGACTGTTACGCGGTACGACCTGACGCTTACGCCGTGCGGCGGTACGCCTCGAACTCAGCGACGAAGGCGTCGAAGGTGCGGCCGAAGTTCGACGAGAAAGCCTCGTGCCACTCGACGCCGCGGGCGATCGCCTCCAGGTAGGCGAACGTCAGCCTCGGGTCGCGGTCGCGCAGCAGCAGTTCGTTCGCGAGCGCGTAGATGTCGTAGGCGCCACCGGTCTCGCGCTGGCCCCGCAACGTCGAGAGCGCGACGAGCGTCGCCCCGGACGCTCTCGCCGAGCCGATCCAGCGTGAGCGCACGCTTCCCAGCGTCGTGGCACCGTCTGCGACGACGGCGAGGTACGCGAAGTACTCGGCACTTCCCTCCAGCAGCCACCACGGCCCCGCCTGCGGAACCTCGTCCAGCCCCGAGACGCTCATCGCGCGCTGACCGATGACCTCGTACTGGAGCAGGTGGAACGCCTCGTGCGCCGCGATCTTCAGCTGGTTGAAATCCGGCCCCGATGCGAACCAGGGCGGGCCGAGCCAGACCTGCCGGAGGGTCGCGTGTCCGACCTGCCCGCCCGACCAGAGTGCCCGCGCGTTCTCCGGGGACGTCGGCACGTTCGCGGAATAGGCGGCGATCAGCTCCTCGACGTCGGTGTGTGCCCAGACGGTGAACGCCGGCAGCTCGCGCCCCAGGGTCGAGCGGTAGAGCCGCGCACCCGCATCGAGCCCGCGCCGCACGAGCGCCTGCTGCGACGCGCTCAACTGCGAGCCGAAGACGTAGGTCGCCGGGGCACCAGGTGCCGGAGTTGGCGGAACCGGAGGCTGCTGAGGGGGCTTGGGTGCGGGACATCCTGCGGCGATCCTGCGCGCGAGCGCATTGATCGGGGCCGGCTTGCTGCCGACGCTCCAGCGAGACAGCCCACTCACCCTCCCCGAGGTCTGGGCGGTCACGCGCCAGCCGATCGTTGCCCGCGTCGCCGTGACCCGCCCGATCCGGAGTCCGCATACCGACGCTTTCATCCGCAGAACGGCGCGAACGGCGGCGACCGCCTGGGGCTTCGACAGTAAGGTTGCGGCCGGCCGGGCAGTCGCGCTCGGCGCGATCGCGACCAGACAGAGGCCGGTTAGAGCCGTCGCCGCAAGCGACCCACGCACCACCGCCCGATCATCCCACTCCGCGAGCGAGAAGTCGATCAGCAAACAGTCGCGCCCTCAGGCGGTCTGGCGCTCGCTGCACCAGTCGCCGAAGGCGGCCCAGGCGTTCAGATAGCCGGCGAGCTGGGTCAGCCCGCGGGCGACCTCGACCTTGATCGAGATCACGCAGATCGGGCAGAACGGCTCCTCGGCGGAGCGGGCGGGGTGGTCTCCACAGCGGCAGCACATCGTGCTTCTCTAACGGCGCCGGCCGCGAAGTGGTTACGGGTCGAGCTCGCCCTCCTCGACGCCCTCGGCGAGGGCCGCCGACGCCCAGCCGTCCTCCGCCGAAGCGGGCCGGGCGAGCGCGGCGAGGATCGCCTCGCGCTCCTCCTCGGTCGGCTCGGGCTCGATCGTCGCCGCCATCGGCGAAGCCTAGCCCGGGCGCCACTTGTGACTCGGCACACGTGAAATCACCTTTTCGAGGGATTACGGGGCCCAGAGCGACATTCATCATTCCGAGGTCTGACGACCTGATCCGCAACAGGGAGGGCACGGAAATGTTGCAGTGGAGGAATGGCCGCCTCGTCGGGGTTCTGATTGCGCTCGTGGCTCTCGCCACGGCGATCGGAAACTGGGGCTGGGACAGCTTCACCTGGGGCTGGTAAGGACCGCGATGAGTCCGTGGGGGAAACTCCCCCCGCGGCTCGCGGCGGTCGTCTTGCCGGTCGGGCTGCTGGGATTCGTGGTCGCTGCTGCGGCCGCGGTCTCGTTCGCCGTCGCACCGCGAGACCTGGCGACGATGGCCGGGATCGCCGGCTTGCTGGCGGCGTCGACGCTCGCCGAGCGCTACCCGGTCCCGCTCGACGGGATCGACACCGGCGGCGTCTCGCTCGGCTTCGTCTTCTGCACCGCCGCGATCGTGCTCTACGGCTGGCAGGCCGGCGTCGTCGTCGGCATGGCGGCGCCGATCATGCACCTGTTCGAGCATCGCCCGCCGATCCGCGTCGTCTACAACGCGGCCGTGATGGCGATCGCCGCCGCCGTCGCAGGCGCGACGATCCTGCCGGTGCGCGGCGACGGCGCTGAGCTCGTCTTCGCACAGGTCGTCCTCGCCGCCTTCGCCTTCTACACCGTCAACCTGATCCTGATCAGCCTCGTGGTCGGCGTCAGCGCGCACAAGCCGTTCCGGACGGTCGCGCGGACGAGCATCGCGGCCACGAGCATGCCGTTCGCGTTGATGGCCTCCGCGGCGCTGATGCTGGTGATCCTCTGGCAGCGCTCGCCGTTCCTGTCGGGCGCTCTTGTCGGGCCGCTGCTCGCGATCGCCCTCTACCAGCGCTCGACCTTCCGTGAGCTGCGCGCGATGCGCCTGGCGCTCACCGACCCGCTCACCCAGCTCGGCAACCACCGCCACTTCCACGACCGGCTCGAGCGCGAGCTCGCCGACTCGCAGGCGCAGGGCTATCCGCTCAGCCTCTGCCTCGTGGACATCGACGACTTCAAGAAGATCAACGACCGCTTCGGCCATCCCGCCGGCGACAAGGTGCTCGCCCAGCTGGCCACGAACCTGCGCCAGGGCGGCGAGGCCTTCCGGCTCGGCGGCGACGAGTTCGCGATCCTGCTGCCGGGCCGCGACGAGGAGGGCGCGCGGATCGCGGCCGAGTCGATCATCGAGCGGATCTCGGGCGCCGACCTGCCGCCTGCCGGCCCGGTCACCGTCAGCGCCGGCATCGCCACCGCCCCCGCCGAGGACGTCGGGCGCGACGAGCTGGTGCGCCGCGCCGACAGCGCTCTCTACTGGGCGAAGGAGTACGGCAAGAACCAGACGCGGGTCTACCGGCCGGACGTGGTCGAGATCGCGGAGCTGAAGCGGCTCGCCGCCGGCCCCGACCGCGCCGCCCGCTTCCGCGCCGCCGCAAGCCTCGCCAAGGCCGTCGACGCACGCGACGCGTACACGGGCTCGCACTCGGAGCGCGTCTCCGATCTCGCCGCCCGGATCGCGACCCGTCTCGGCGTCGACCGCGAGCAGATCGAGCTGACGCGCCTCGCGGCCAGCCTGCACGACCTCGGCAAGCTCGCGATTCCGGAGGAGATCCTGCGCAAGCCCGGCCCGCTCTCCGAGACCGAGCGGCTCGTGCTCGAGCGGCATCCGCAGATCGGCTACCGGATGCTCGAGAGCCTCGGCGTCGACCCCGTCGCCGACTGGGTCCTCCATCACCACGAGCGCTGGGACGGCACCGGCTATCCCGACGCGCTCGGCGGCGAGGACATCCCGCTCGGCGCCCGGATCATCTTCGTCGCCGACGCCTACGACGCGATGACGTCCGACCGCGTCTACCGCGGCCGGCTCACCGACGACGAGGCGATCGCCGAGCTGGCGCGCTGCTCCGGCAGCCAGTTCGACCCGGACGTCGTGGGCGCGCTCGCGGACGAGCTCGGCATCGGCGCCGCCTGGCCGGCCGCCGCGGCGATCCCGGCCTAGCCCAGCGGCACCAGCCGGGAAGCAGTCGCCTTGAACGAGGCGACGACGGGCTCCCCCTCGCGCAGCTCCAGACGCTCCGCCGAGCCCGTGGTGATCTCGGCCGTCAGCGGCCCGACGCGGACGCGGACGCGGTTGCCGAGCACGACGACCGAGCGCACTTCGCCGTGGACGTGGTTGACCGCCGAGTCGAGGGACTCGGCGCGCGCGAGCGAGACCTCCCACGGGTAGACGGCGAGCCCGACGCGGCCCTCTCCCCCGTCGGCCGAGTACATCGAGCCGCCGGCGTCGAGCACGACCTCGGTCAGCCCGTCCGGCCCGGGCCGCGCGTTGCCGGGGATCAGGTTGGCGCCGGTGAAGCTCGCCACGAACGCGTCCGCCGGCGCGGCCAGCAGCTCTGCCGCCGGTCCGAGCTGGAGAATCCGTCCCGTCGACGATGACCCCGACCCGGTCGGCGAGCGCCGCCGCGTCGTCGAAGTCGTGCGTGACGAGCAGCGTCGGCAGCTGCAGCTCGGCCAGGAGCTCGGCCAGCTCGCCGCGGACGACGTTGCGCGTGTGTGCGTCGAGCGCCGAGAGCGGCTCGTCGAGCAGGAGCACGGCCGGGTCGCGGGCGAGTGCCCGCGCAAGCGCGACCCGCTGCCTCTCACCCCCAGAGAGATCGGCCGGCCGCGCCTGCGCGAGGTGTGAGATCCGGAACCGCTCGAGCAGCTCGTCCACGCGCTCCCGGCCGCCGAAGGCGACGTTGCGGCGGACGTCGAGATGCGGGAAGAGCGCGTACTCCTGGAAGACGAAGCCGACGGAGCGGCGCTCGGGCGCCAGATCGATGCCCGCGTCCGTGTCGAGCCAGGTGTCGGCGCCGAGCGCGATCCGCCCCCGCTCCGGGCGCAGCAGCCCCGCGATCGCCCGCAGCACGCTCGACTTGCCCGCTCCCGACGGCCCGACGAGCGCGAGCGTCTCGCGCCCGAGCGCCTCGGCTACCGAGAGCCGAAAGGAGCGAAGAGGGTGGTCGACTGTGAGTTCGAGCGTGTCCACGTGGGCACGAGCTTGACGGCGAGGAGGAGGAAGGCGCTGACGGCGACGAGTTCGGCGCCGATCGCGAGCGCGACGTCGAAGTCGACGTCGAACTGCTCGTAGACCGCCAGCGAGAGCGTCTGCGTGACTCCCTGGAGCGAGCCGGCGAACATGATCGTCGCGCCGAACTCGCCGATCCCGCGGGCGAACGAGAGCGCCCAGCCCGGCGCCGAGCCCACCGGATGCCAGCGGCAGGGCGACGCGGAAGAACGTTCGAGCGGGGCCGGCGCCGAGCGTGCGGGCGGCGCCGGTGAGGGCGGGATCGACCGACTCGAACGCCGAGACCGCGGCGCGGAGGTAGAAGGGGCTGGCGACGAACATGATCGCGAGGACGACGGCGAGCTGGGTGAACGGGATCGAGAGCCCGAGCACGTCGAGCGTCCCGCCGAGCAGGCCGTTGCGGCCGAATGCGGCGAGCAGGCCGATCCCGGCAACCGCCGGCGGCAGCACGAGCGGGAGCTCGATCGCCGTCACGAGCAGCGACCTGGTGCGAAACGAGCGCGACGCGATCAGGTACGCCGCCGGCGTCCCGACCAGCAGGATGACGACGTTCGCGATCAGCGTCGTCTTCAGCGTCACGATCAAGGCGTCGACCGCGGCCGGGTCGTTCATCCCGTCGAGGAGCCGTCCGGGCGGGATGTCGAGGAAGATCGCGAGGATCGGGAGGAGGAGGAACGAGATCGTGAGTGCGGTCGCGAGCGCGAGCGCGACGCCGAACGGGCTCCTCACGGAAGCCCGAAGCCGGCTTTCTTCAGCTCGCGCCGGCCGTCAGCTGCTCGAGCAGGTCGGCGACGAACTCGAGCCCGGCCTCCCGGTTCTTCGAGCCCTTGACGACCGCGACCTCGTAGCGGACGGTCGGCTGCGACCGCTGCGGCAGCGGGATCGCGATCAGACGCGACGAGGCGGCGCGGACGTCGGTCGCGTAGACGAACCCGGCATCCGCCTCGCCGAGCGCCAGCTTGCCGACGATCCCCTTCACGTCCGGCTCCTGGCTGACCGCCTTGCGCAGCACCTTCAGCAGCGCGAGCCGCTTCAGCACCTCGCGCGTGTAGAGACCGATCGGCACCTTCTGGCCGGCGACGACGAGCTTCAGCTTCGGCCGCTTGGCCAGGTCGAAGACGGAGCGGATCTTCGCCGGGTTGGAGCGCGGGACGGCGAGCACGAGCGAGTTCGTCGCGAACGTGCGCGGCTTCTCGACGAGCCCGTCGCGGAAGAGGCCCTGCGTGTAGACGGGACTCGCCGAGGCGAAGACGTCGGCGGGCGCGCCGCGGGAGATCTGAAGCGCGAGCTGGTTCGAGCCGGCGAACTGGAACCGCGACGACGGCGAGACCTTGGGGAACACCTCGGTGAGCGACGCGGCCGCGTAGACGGTTGCCGGTCCGTCGGCGCGCGTCGTCGTGAAGCCCGTCACCAGGGCGACCGCCGACGGCGAGCACGGCGCCGAGCGCGAACTCGCTCCTCATCGCTCCACCATCACCGAGGTCGACTTGACGACGCCGGCCGCGCTCATCCCCGCTTTCAGCCCGAGCTCGTCGACCGATTCGCGCGTCACGATCGCGACGACGCGCGACGGCTCGGTGACGTCGATCTCGACCTTCGCGAGCAGGCCGTCCAGCTCGACCGACCGGACGACGCCGCGGAAGCGGTTGCGCGCAGAGAGGGTCTCGTCGCCGTGCGGCGCGCGCAGGCGCTCGACCTCGGCGACGGGGACGACCCGCCGGTTGGCGTGCATCGCGCTCGACGGCGATCTTCCCGTCGCGATCCCAGCGGCGAAGCGTGTCGACGCTGATCCCGAGCGCACGAGCGGCCTCGGCGGCCGAGAATGTCTGCCTAGGCATTGCCTAGACACTGTATGATGCGGCCGTGCGGCTCGTCAACATCGGAGACGCGGTGTGTCTCCCGGATACCCTCTGCGACGGCTGTCGGCGCATCTGCGACGCCGGCCGGCTCGCGCTCGTCTAGCTCCACGGACGCGCGCGACAGCATCCGTTCGGAGTGATGCGGCGAAGCTCGCGATCGATCTACGAGCACATCCTCGCTCACATCGAGCCGGGGAAGGCCGGGGCTACAGCCGTGCGGCGAGGCGCTTCCCGACGACGAGGACGCGACGACGACCGGCGAGCCATGCCGGCCGGCGCCTGACAACATCGACGAACGGGTGGACGAGCTCCACCGGGCACTCCGCGAGCTCGCCGACCGACAAGACCGTCGCGCGAGGAACGCAGTGACCGAGCTCTTTCAGGCGGGAGCGCAGATCACGGTCGTGCGGGCCTTGGGGGCTCGACTGCGCGACGATCCGCCGAGCGACCCGGATGCGCTCTACACCGAGCTTCGCACGATCCTGTTCGAGACCCGGAGCCGCGAAGAGCTGAAGTTCGCTGTCGTGCTCGTCGGAACGTTCGAGCGCACAGAGGACGCCGAGGTGTTTCGCGTGCTCGCACGGCACGAGGAGTTCACGTTGTTCGCCGCCGCGGCGTTGGGCTACGGTGCGGACGATTGGGTGGGTGAGTGTCTCGCGCTCCTTCCCGATGTGAGCAGTGGCGGCGCGACCGAGCTGTCGCGGCTTCTCCTCCACTTCAGGGACGAACGCGTCTACAGCTTCCTGCTTCGCCGCAGCGTGGCGATCGCCCATGCGCTCGACCTCGGGGTCGGATGGCTCTGCGAGGCGTTGGACTCCGGCGATGTCGACGACGACCTCCGCCGCGCCGCCCGGTCGATCCTCGACGGCCTGACGTGGTCGTTCTACGAGCCGGAGGCGCTGTTGGACCATTCGGACGCAGCGATCGCCGCTGAGCAGTTCCTCGAGCTCCTCACCGACCGGGCCTCGACGCTCGACGCACTGATCGCGGCATACGAGCTCGGCGTCTTCCTCGAGTGCGGCGCACCCACGGGTCAAGCGGGCACGGAAACTGAGCCGGGCGATCGTCGCGCGGCCCGAGTGGCACACCCTGACGACTGCCGCGCTGGCGAGCGACGACCGGGACGAGCGCGCGCTCGGGATCGAGGCGGCAAAGCGCCTCGGCATCCCGCTCCGCGACCATCTCGTCCGCAGCATCAAGACCGACTTCGACGACTCCTGGCTGTGGTACCACCTCGTGCCCGGCGCCGACGGCGAGCCGATTCCGGACTAGAGCGGGATGTTGCCGTGCTTGCGCTTGGGGCGCGGCTCGCGCTTCGTCTTCGCGATCTCGAGCGCCGAGATCAGGATCGGGCGCGTCAGCCTCGGCTCGATCACCTCGTCCACGTAGCCGCGCTCGGCGGCGTGGTAGGGGTTGGCGAAGCGCTCCTTGTAGTCGGCGATCAGCTCGGCGCGGCGCGCCTCGGGGTCGTCCGCCTCCTCGAGCTCCTTGCGGAAGACGATGTTGACGGCGCCCTCCGGCCCCATCACCGCGACCTCCGCGGTCGGCCAGGCGACGTTGAAGTCGGCGCGGATGTGCTTCGAGCTCATGACGTCGTACGCCCCGCCGTACGCCTTCCGCGTGATCACGGTCAGCTTGGGCACGGTCGCCTCGGCGAAGGCGTAGAGGAGCTTCGCGCCGTGGCGGATGATCCCGCCCCACTCCTGCTCGGTTCCCGGGCAGGAAGCCGGGGACGTCGACGAAGGTGACGAGCGGGACGTTGAAGGCGTCGCAGGTGCGGACGAAGCGCGCCGCCTTGACGGACGCGTCGATGTCGAGCACGCCGGCGAGCGCGGCCGGCTGGTTGCCGACGACGCCGACGGGATGGCCGCCGAGCCGCGCGAAGCCGCAGACGATGTTGGCGGCGAAGCGCGGCTGCACCTCCATGAACTCGCCGTCGTCGACGACCTTCGCGATCACCTGCTTCATGTCGTACGGCTTGGTCGCCTCGTCCGGGATGAACGTGTCCAGCTCGGGCGCCTCACGGTCGACCGGGTCGGTCGGCGGCGTGTGCAGCGGCCGCTCGAGATTGTTCTGGGGCAGGAACGAGAGCAGGTAGCGCGTGTCCTCGAGCACTGCCTCCTCGTCCGGCGCGGTGAAGTGGGCGACGCCGGACTTGGCGGCATGGGTCTCCGCACCGCCGAGCTCCTCGAACGACACCTCCTCGCCCGTGACCGTCTTCACGACGTCGGGGCCGGTGATGAACATGTACGAGCTCGACTCGGCCATCAGCACGAAGTCGGTGATCGCGGGCGAGTAGACGGCGCCGCCGGCGGTCGGGCCGAGCACGAGCGAGAGCTGCGGGATCACGCCCGACGCCTGGACGTTGCGCCAGAAGATCTCCGCGTAGCCGGCGAGCGAGACGACGCCTTCCTGGATCCGCGCGCCGCCCGAGTCGTTGATCCCGATCACCGGGCACCCGTACTTCAGGGCCATGTCCATGACCTTGCAGATCTTCTCGGCGAAGACCTCGGAGAGGGAGCCGCCGAAGACGGTGAAGTCCTGCGAGAAGACGAAGACCTTGCGGCCGAAGATCTCGCCGTAGCCGGTCACGACCGCGTCGCCGTACGGCCGGTTCGCCATCGAGTCGAAGTCGGGATTGCGGTGGCGGACGTACCGGTCGAGCTCGACGAAGGAGCCGGGGTCGAGCAGCTTCTCGACCCGCTCGCGGGCGAGCAGCTTCCCGCGCTCCCGCTGGCGGGCCACCGCCTGCTCGTTCCCCGCGTGCGCCGCCTGGTCGGAGAGCTCCTGCAGCCAGGCCAGCTTGGCGGCGGTGGTGTCGTGCGTCTCGGCCATCGCGGGAGCCTAACGCGCGGGTGCGCGGTAGATTCGCGGCATGGAGCCGCCGCTCGACCGCTCGACGATCTGGCCGTACGTCGACGGGGAGCCCGGGCCGTTCCACTACGCGCGGAACGCGCATCCCGTCGGCGTCGAGGCCGAGCGGATGCTCGGCGGGCTCGACGGCGGCGAGGCGCTCCTCTTCTCGTCGGGGATGGGCGCGACGACGGCGGTCGTGCTCGCGCTGCTCGAGCCCGGCTCCACGGTCGCGCTCGCGCAGGACGCCTACTACGGGACCGGCGTGCTGCTGACCGAGCTCGAGCGCTGGGGGCTGCAGCACGTTCTCTTCGACCAGACCGGGCCGCCGCCCGCCGGCGCCGACCTCGTCTGGCTCGAGGCTCCGTCGAACCCGCTGCTGACGATGCCGGACTTCGAGGCGGCCGCCGCGCACCCCGGCCTGGTTCTCTGCGACGCCACGGCGGCGACGCCCGTCCACCTGCGGCCGCTCGAGCTCGGCTGCGACCTCGTCCTCCACTCGGCGACGAAGTACCTCGGCGGCCACCACGACGTCCAGCTCGGCGCGGTCGTCGCGAAGAGCGCCGAGCATGCAGCGCGGCTGCACGAGTTCCGCAGCCGCTCGGGGATCGTGGCCGCCCCCGACCCCGCCTGGCTGCTCGTCCGTGGCCTGCAGACGCTGGAGGTGCGCGTCCGGGCGCAGAGCGAGACCGCCGCGGCCGTCGTCGCTCGCCTGGAGGGGCATCCGAAGACCGCGAACGTGCGCTACCCCGGCTTCGGCGCGCTCCTCTCGTTCGACGTCGCCGACGGCGCGCGCCGCGCGGCGCGTCGAGACGGCGACGCAGCTGATCGTCAACGCCACGAGCCTCGGCGGCGTCACCTCGACGATGGAGTCGCGGCACCGCTGGGAGGGCGCGCGCGTTCCCGAGGGCCTGCTGCGCCTGTCGATCGGCCTCGAGCCGGTCGAGGCGCTCTGGGCGGACCTCGAGCAGGCGCTCGCCCGGGCCTAGCAACTCGGCAGGTTTCTGCCGAAAGGTCGTTCAATATCGCGCGCGATCGGGCATAGACCGTGCGGGGAGCTAGAGGAGCTTCCCCGTTGAGCCCCCGCTGCCGAAAAAGGAGTCACCCCGTGCCCTCAGTGCCGACCCGTGGTGCGCGCGCGAAGCCCCGCACCGCGACTGCCCGCTCCGGCGCCGAAAACGGCGCCGCCACCCTGACCGAGGCGCAGCTCGCGAAGCTGACCTCTGCGCTCGAAGCCGCCCGCGACGGCGACTTCTCCGTCCGCCTGCGTGCGGACGGCGCGCTCGCCGAGGTGGCGGCGGCGTTCAACACGCTCGTCGAGCGGAACCAGCAGGTGACGCAACGAGCTCGTGCGGGTGAGCAAGGTCGTGGGTCGCGAGGGTCGGATCACCGAGCGGGCAGGCGTCGCGGGGGCGCCGGGCTCGTGGGCGGACAAGGTCGGCGCGGTCAACGAGCTGATCGACAACCTGGCGCGGCCGACGATCGAGGTCGCGCGCGTGATCGACGCGGTCGCCGACGGCGACCTGCGACAGCGGATCCAGCTCGAGATCGACGGCCAGCCGGTACGCGGCGAGTTCCGCCGGATCGGCACGACCGTGAACGCGATGGTCGACCAGCTCTCGAGCTTCGCCGACGAGGTCACCCGCGTCGCCCGCGAGGTCGGCACCGAGGGCAAGCTCGGCGGCCAGGCGCGGGTCAAGGGCGTCTCCGGGACGTGGAAGGACCTGACCGACTCGGTCAACCAGATGGCCTCGAACCTGACCGGCCAGGTGCGCAACATCGCCGAGGTGACGACCGCGGTCGCGAACGGCGACCTCTCGAAGAAGGTCACCGTCGACGTCAAGGGCGAGGTGCTCGAGCTGAAGAACACCGTCAACACGATGGTCGACCAGCTCTCGAGCTTCGCCGACGAGGTCACCCGCGTCGCCCGCGAGGTCGGCACGGACGGGAACCTCGGCGGCCAGGCCCAGGTCAAGGGCGTCTCCGGCGTCTGGAAGGACCTGACCGAGAACGTGAACACGCTCGCCGGCAACCTCACCTCCCAGGTCCGCAACATCGCCGCCGTCACCACCGCCGTCGCGAACGGCGACCTCTCGAAGAAGATCACCGTCGACGTCAAGGGCGAGGTGCTCGAGCTGAAGGAGACCATCAACACGATGGTCGACCAGCTGCGCTCGTTCTCGGCCGAGGTGACGCGCGTCGCGAAGGAGGTCGGCACCGAGGGCCGCCTCGGCGGCCAGGCCCAGGTCGAGGGCGTCTCGGGCGTCTGGAAGGACCTGACCGAGAACGTGAACACGCTCGCCGACAACCTCACCGACCAGGTGCGGAACATCGCCGACGTCACGACCGCGGTCGCGAACGGCGACCTCTCGAAGAAGATCACCGTCGACGTCAAGGGCGAGGTCCTCGAGGTGAAGGAGACCGTCAACACGATGGTCGACCAGCTGCGCTCGTTCGCAGCCGAGGTCACGCGCGTCGCGCGCGAGGTCGGCAACGAGGGCCGCCTCGGCGGCCAGGCCCAGGTCGAGGGCGTCTCCGGCGTCTGGAAGGACCTGACCGACAACGTCAACACGCTCGCCGGCAACCTCACCTCCCAGGTCCGCAACATCGCCGCCGTCACGACCGCGGTCGCGAACGGCGACCTCTCCAAGAAGATCACCGTCGACGTCGCGCGGCGAGGTCCTCGAGCTCAAGGACACGATCAACACGATGGTCGACCAGCTCTCGAGCTTCGCGGACGAGGTCACGCGCGTCGCCCGCGAGGTCGGCACCGAAGGCAAGCTCGGCGGCCAGGCTCAGGTGAAGGGCGTCTCCGGCACCTGGCGCGACCTGACCGACAACGTCAACTTCATGGCCTCCTCGCTGACCGAGCAGGTGCGCAACATCGCCACCGTCACGACCGCGGTCGCGAACGGCGACCTCTCGAAGAAGATCACCGTCGACGTCAAGGGCGAGGTCTTCGAGCTCAAGGACACGATCAACACGATGGTCGACCAGCTCCGCGCCTTCGCCTCCGAGGTGACGCGCGTGGCGCGCGAGGTCGGCACCGAGGGCCAGCTGGGCGGCCAGGCGCGGGTCGAGGGCGTCTCCGGCACCTGGCGCGACCTGACCGACAACGTCAACTTCATGGCCTCCTCGCTGACCGAGCAGGTGCGCAACATCGCCACCGTCACGACCGCGGTCGCGAACGGCGACCTCTCGAAGAAGGTGACGGTCGACGTGAGGGGCGAGGTCCTGGAGCTGAAGGACACGATCAACACGATGGTCGACCAGCTCTCGAGCTTCGCCGCCGAGGTCACCCGCGTCGCCCGCGAGGTCGGCACCGAGGGCACGCTCGGCGGCCAGGCCGAGGTGGCCGGCGTCTCCGGCACCTGGAAGGACCTGACCGAGAACGTGAACCTGCTCGCCGGCAACCTCACCTCGCAGGTGCGCAACATCGCCGCCGTCACGACGGCCGTCGCGAAGGGCGACCTCTCCCAGAAGATCACCGTCGAGGCGAAGGGCGAGGTCGGCCAGCTCGCCGGGACGATCAACACGATGGTCGACCAGCTCTCCACCTTCGCCGCCGAGGTCACGCGCGTCGCGCAGGAGGTCGGCACCGAGGGCAAGCTCGGCGTCCAGGCTCAGGTCGAGGGCGTCTCGGGCGTCTGGAAGGGGCTGACCGACAACGTCAACCAGCTCGCCGAGACGCTGACGACGCAGCTCCGCGCGATCGCGGACGTGTCGACGGCCGTGACCCAGGGCGACCTGACGCGGTCGATCGCCGTCGAGGCGGCCGGCGAGGTCTCGGACCTCAAGGACAACATCAACCAGATGATCGGCAACCTCCGCGAGACGACGGAGCGGAACGCCGCGCAGGACTGGCTCAACTCGAACCTCGCCCGCTTCTCCGGGATGCTGCAGGGCCAGCGCGACCAGAAGACGGTCGCGCGCCTGCTGATGAGCGAGGTGACGCCGCTCGTCGCCGCCCACCACGGCGCCTTCTACGTCGCCGAGGACTCCGGCGAGGACGAGGAGACGGAGCTGCGCCTGATCGCGACGTACGGCTACAAGGAGCGGAAGTCGATCGCGAACCGCTTCAAGGTGGGCGAGGCGATCGTCGGCCAGGCGGCGCTCGAGAAGAAGGCGATCGTGATCACGGAGGCGCCCGAGGACTACATCAGGATCACATCGGGCCTCGGCGAGGCCGCCCCGGCGAGCATCATCGTCCTCCCCGTCCTGTTCGAGGAGAACGTGATGGCGGTGATGGAGCTGGCGTCGTTCACGCGGTTCACCGAGGTCCAGCAGACGTTCCTCGACCAGCTCTCCGAGTCGATCGGGGTCGTCCTGAACACGATCCTCGCGAACATGCGGACGGAGGAGCTGCTGCTCCAGTCGCAGCAGCTGACGCAGGACCTGCAGAGCCAGTCGGAGGAGCTGCAGGCGCAGCAGGACGAGCTGAAGCGGTCGAACGCCGAGCTCGAGGCGCAGACGTCGACCCTGCGCGCCTCCGAGGAGCTGCTCCAGACCCAGCAGGAGGAGCTGCAGCAGACGAACGAGGAGCTGGAGGAGCGCTCGCAGCAGCTGGAGGAGCAGAACCGGCGGATCGAGATCAAGAACGCGGAGATCGAGGAGGCCCGCAGCGCGCTCGAGGAGAAGGCGGAGCAGCTCGCGCTCTCCTCGCGCTACAAGTCCGAGTTCCTCGCGAACATGTCGCACGAGCTGCGGACGCCGCTCAACTCGCTCCTGATCCTCGCGAAGCTGCTCGCCGACAACGCCGACGGCAACCTGACCGAGAAGCAGATCGAGTTCGCGACGACGATCCACAACGCCGGCGCGGAGCTGCTCGGCCTGATCAACGACATCCTCGACCTCTCGAAGGTCGAGGCCGGGAAGATGGACGTCAACGTCGCCGAGGTGTCGGTGGCGGAGGAGCTGGCGCGCGCTCGAGCGCTCGTTCATGCCGGTCGCAGCCGAGAAGGGGCTCTCGTTCGAGCTCGACTTCGCCGAGAACGCGCTGCCGACGATCGTCACCGACCAGCAGCGCCTGCAGCAGGTGCTGAAGAACCTGCTCTCGAACGCGTTCAAGTTCACCGACAGCGGCGGCGTCGTCCTCCGCGTCGGCCAGGCGGTGGGCCGGCAGTTCGCCGGCGACGTGCTCTCGAAAGCCGAGCGCGTGATCGGGTTCTCGGTCGTCGACACGGGGGTCGGCATCCCCCACGACAAGCTGCGCCTGATCTTCGAGGCGTTCCAGCAGGCCGACGGGACGACCAGCCGCCGCTACGGCGGCACCGGCCTCGGCCTCTCGATCAGCCGCGAGATCGCCCGCCTGCTCGGCGGCGAGATCCACGTCGAGTCGGCGCCCGGCGCGGGCAGCACGTTCACGCTCTACCTGCCGGAGCACTACGTCGAGACGTCGCCGGCGGCGACGCCCGCCGAGCTGCTCGAGACGATCTCGGCCGGGCTGTCCCCGGCCACGGCGGCGGCGATGAGCCACAACGGCGACGAGCCCGACCTCGATGCCGGGATCGACCCCGTGCTGCTCGATCACGAGCGAGGTCGACGACGACCGCGAGTCGATCGAGGAGGGCGACCGCGTCGTCCTGATCGTCGAGGACGACGCCGACTTCGCCCGCACCGAGCTCGAGATCGCTCGCGAGCGCGGCTTCAAGGGGCTCGTCGCGCTCCGCGGCGACACCGGCCTCGCGCTCGCGCGTGAGTTCCGGCCCGACGCGATCGTGCTCGACATGAGCCTGCCGGTGCTCGACGGCTGGACGGTGCTCGACCGCCTGAAGCGGCACCCGGCGACGCGCCACATCCCAGTGCACATCGTCTCGGGGGTGGAGGAGATGCAGCCGGCGCTGATGGCCGGGGCGGCGGCGTTCGTGCAGAAGCCCGCCTCGCTCGAGGCGCTCGAGGGCGTCTTCGGCGGGATCGAGTCGTTCATCGACCGCGACGTCCGCCGGCTGCTCGTCGTCGACGACGACGAGGCACAGCGGAATGCGATCGTCGAGCTCGTCGGCGGTGACGGCGACGTCGAGATCGTCGCGGTCGGCTCGTCGGAGGAGGCGCTCGCGGCACTCGACTCGGAGCCGGAGTTCGACTGCATGGTGCTCGACCTGAAGCTGCCGAAGATGACCGGCTTCGACCTGCTCGAGCGGGTGAAGACGACCGAGCGCTCGCGGGCGCTGCCGGTGATCGTCTACACGGGCAAGGAGCTGACACGGCGCGAGGAGACGAAGCTGAAGCGCTACGCCGAGACGATCGTGATCAAGGACGCCCGCTCGCCCGAGCGGCTCCTCGACGAGACGTCGCTCTTCCTGCACCGCGTCGAGTCGAAGCTGCCCGAGTCGAAGCGGAAGATGCTGGAGCAGCTGCACGACGCCGACGCGCTCTTCCTCGGCAAGAAGGTGCTGATCGTCGACGACGACGTCCGCAACGTGTTCGCGCTCACGAGCGCCCTCGAGGCGAACGGGATGGAGGTGCTCTTCGCCGAGAACGGCCGCGAGGGGATCGAGGCGCTCGGACGCGACGGCGACGTCGACCTCGTGCTGATGGACGTGATGATGCCGGAGATGGACGGCTACGAGACCACGCAGGCAATCCGGCTGCGGCCCGAGTTCGAGAAGCTGCCGATCATCGCGCTGACCGCCAAGGCAATGAAGGGCGACCGCGAGCGCTCGATCGCCGCCGGCGCCTCCGACTACATCACCAAGCCGGTCGACACCGACCAGCTGCTCTCCCTGATGCGCGTGTGGCTCTACCAGTAGAGAGAGGCGAGGAGCTCGAGCTCGAGCGGATCGAGATCGAGCTCCTGCTCGAGGGGATCCACCGCCGCTACGGCTTCGACTTCCGTCAGTACGCGCCGGCCTCGCTCCGGCGCCGCGTGCGCCGGCGGATGGACGGCGAGAAGGTCGAGACGATCTCGGCGCTGCAGAACCTGCTCCTGCACGACCCGGCGGTGATGGAGCGGCTGCTGCTCGACCTCTCCGTGAACGTGACCGCGATGTTCCGCGACCCGAGCTTCTTCCTCTCCTTCCGCGAGAAGGTGGTGCCGATGCTGCGCACGTATCCGTTCGCGCGGCTCTGGGTGGCGGGCTGCTCGACCGGCGAGGAGGTCTACTCGCTGGCGATCCTGCTCGCCGAGGAAGGGCTCTCGGACCGTGTCCGGATCTATGCGACCGACATCAACGAGGCCGTGCTCGAGCAGGCGCGGCTCGGCGTCTTCCCGCTGGACAAGATGCAGGAGTACACGCAGAACTACATCCGCGCCGGCGGCGCGCGCTCGTTCTCCGAGTACTACGTCGCCCGCTACGACGGCGCCCGCTTTGCGCGGGAGCTCGCCGACGGCGTCGTCTTCGCCCAGCACAACCTGGTCTCCGACGCCGCCTTCAACGAGTTCCACGTGATCACGTGCCGCAATGTGCTGATCTACTTCGCGCAGCCGCTGCAGGAGCGCGTGCACCGCCTCTTCTACGACAGCCTGGCGACGTTCGGCGTGCTCGCGCTGGGGCAGAAGGAGACGATCCGGTTCAGCCCGCACGAGAGCGAGTTCGAGGAGCTCGACGCCGACGAGCGGCTGTTCAAGAAGGTTCGATGAGCTACGAGGTGATCGCCATCGGCGCGTCCTGGGGAGGGCTGCAGGCAGTGGGAACGTTGCTCGAGGGGATTCCGCAGCAGCTCGACCAGGCGATCGTGGTCGCCCAGCACCGCTCGGCCGAGTCGAACCGCGGCGTGCTCGAGTCGCTGCTGCAGCGCCACATCGGCCGGCCCGTCTCCGAGCCGGGCGACAAGGAGCCGCTCGAGCCGCGTCACGTCTACGTCGCTCCGGCCGACTACCACCTCCTCGTCGAGGACAGCCACTTCGCGCTCTCCGTCGACGCGCGCGTCCAGTTCGCGCGGCCGTCCATCGACGTCCTCTTCGAGTCGGTCGCCGAGGTCTACCGCGACCGCGCGATCGGGATCGTGCTCACGGGCGCGAACGAGGACGGCGCCGCCGGCCTCGCGGCGATCAAGCGCAACGGCGGCGTCTCGATCGTCCAGGACCCGCACACGGCGGAGCGGCGGACGATGCCGGACGCGGCGATCGCGGGCTCGGTCGCGGACGCCGTGCTCCCGCTCGACGAGATCGCACCGTTCCTCTACGGGCTGTGCTCCCGGTGACCGACCGGGCGAAACTGCTGCTCGTCGACGACCGGCCGGAGAACCTGCTCGCCCTGGAGGCGATCCTGGAGCCGCTCGAGGCCGACCTCGTCCGGGCCGCGTCGGGCGAGGAGGCGCTGCGGCGCCTGCTCCACGAGGAGTTCGCGGCGATCCTGCTCGACGTCCAGATGCCGGGCATGGACGGCTTCCAGACCGCGGAGCTGATCAAGCAGCGCGAGCGGACGCGGCACGTCCCGATCCTCTTCCTGACCGCGATCTCGAAGGACGCCGAGCATGTGTTCCGCGGCTACAGCGCGGGCGCGGTCGACTATCTGATGAAGCCGTTCGAGCCGCTCGTGCTGCGGGCGAAGGTCGCCGTCTTCATCGAGCTCTGGCAGAAGACGGTCGAGCTGAGGCGGCGGGACGCGCTTCTCGCCGAGCAGGAGCTCGCCACGGTCGAGCGCGAGAGCGAGATGCGCTACCGCTCGCTCGCCGATGCGGTGCCGCAGATCGTCTGGACGGCGGACGCGAACGGCGTGATCACCTACCGGAACGAGCGCTGGTACGAGCTGCACGGGGCTGCGCACGGGACAGAGCGGTCGCCTGGCAGGACTTCGTCCACCCGGACGATGCGGCCGCGACCGGCGAAGCCTGGGACGAAGCACGCCGTACTCGAACGCCGCTGGACGCCGAGTATCGGATCCGCCTCGCCGACGGCACGTACCGCTGGTTCCTGGGCCGCGCGCTGCCGACGACCGACGACGGCTGGGTCGGCACCGTCGACCGATATCGAGGACCGCAAGCTCGCCGAGGAGCGGCAGGCGTTCCTCGCCGAGGCCGGCTGGGTGCTCGGCAGCTCGCTCGACTACGAGCAGACGCTCGCCGACGTCGCGCGGCTTGCGGTGCCGCGGGTCGCCGACTGGTGCGCGGTCGACATCTTCCTCGACGGACGGCTCCAGCGGCTCGCGCTCGAGCACGCCGACCCGCTCAAGCTCGCACTCGCCCGCGAGCTGGAGGAGCCGATGCTCTCGGCGGTCGCGGTCGCGACGCGCAGGACCGAGCCGCGTGCTCGTGACGGAGATCGACGAGCGCGCGCTCGCATCCTTCCGCTTCAACGACGACCAGCTCGAGATCGCGCGCACGCTCGCGCCGAAGTCCTACGTGACCGTGCCGCTCACCGCCCGCGGCGAGGTGATCGGCTCGATCACGCTCGTCACGGCCGAGTCCGGCCGGGTGTACGGAGAAGAGGACGCCGCCCTCGCGCAGGAGCTGGCGCGGCACGCCGCCGCGGCGATCGACAACGCGCGACTGTACGCCGAGGTGGAGCGGCGGAGCCGAGCGGCGCGCGCGCTCGAGGCCGTCGGCGACGGCGTCGTCCTCGTCGACCGGGACGGCGTGATCAGGCTCTGGAACACGGCCGCGACGACGATCACCGGCGTGTCGGAGGCCGAGACGCTCGGGCGGCGCATCGACGAGGTCGTCCCTCGCTGGGCGGAGATCGCGCCCCTGATCCCGGTTGCCGGCCAGCCGGGCGAGCCCGTCCGCGCCGAGACCGTTCCGGTCGAGTTCGACGGCCGCGAGCTCTGGATCTCCGGCTCGGGCGTGGGCTTCGAGGAAGGCACCGTCTACGCCTTCCGCGACCTGACCGAGGAGCGGCGCGCTCGAGGAGATGAAGGCCGACTTCGTCGCCACCGTGTCGCACGAGCTGCGGACGCCGCTGGCCGCGATCTACGGCTCTGCGCAGACGATTCGGCGCACCGACATCGAGCTCGATCCCGAGATCCACGACCAGCTGCTCGGCGTGATCGCCTCCGAGTCGGACCGGCTCGGGACGATCGTCAACGACCTTCTCGTCGCCGGCCGGCTCGACGCCGACCAGCTGCCCGTCACGGTCGAGCAGTGCGATCCGGCCGAGGTCGCGACGACCGTCCTCGAGGCCGCGCGCACGCACCTGCCCGAGAACGTCGCGCTCGACCTCGACGTGCCGGACCGGATCCCGAGCGTGATCGCCGACCCCGGCCAGCTGCGCCAGGTGCTCGTCAACCTCGTCGACAACGCGATCAAGTACTCGCCCCAGGGCGGCCCGGTCCTGCTCTCGATCGCGAACGGCGACCGCTCGATCCGGTTCGCGATCGCCGACCAGGGGCTCGGCATCCCCGCCTCCGAGCACCGTCGGATCTTCGCGAAGTTCTACCGGCTGGATCCCGACATGACCCGCGGCATCGGCGGCACCGGCCTCGGGCTCTACATCTGCCGCGAGCTCGTCCGCCGGATGGACGGGAAGATCTGGGTCGAGTCGAAGCCGGGCAAGGGCTCGACCTTCTTCGTCGAGCTCCCCGCCGCGAACGACGTGCGCTAGCGGCCGACGCCGCCGGTCGTGTCGTTCGAGATCTTCGCGGCGAAGTAGACCGGGATCATCGAGAGCAGGATCACGAAGACGGCGACGACGTTGACGATCGGCAGCTGGTTCGGCCGCGAGAGGTTGTTCAGGATCCAGATCGGCAGCGTCTGGTCGGCGCCGGCCGTGAAGGTGGTCACGATCACCTCGTCGAAGCTGAGCGCGAACGCGAGCAGGCCGCCGGCGAGCAGCGCCGTCTTCAGCTGCGGGAAGGTGACGAGGCGAAACGTCTGCCAGGTGTCGGCGCCGAGGTCGGAGGATGCCTCCTCCAGCGACCCCTGCGTCCGGCGCAGCCGCGCGATGACGTTGTTGTAGACGACGACGATGCAGAAGGTCGCGTGCCCGACCATGATCGTGAAGAGGCCGAGCTCGACCCCGAACGGCTCCGGCAGGTTGCGGAACGTCGCGTTCAGCGCCATCCCGGTCACGATCCCGGGCAGCGCGATCGGGAGGATGACGAGGAACGAGATCGCGTCGCGCCCGAAGAACCGGTAGCGGGCGACCGCCATCGCGGCCATCGTGCCGAGCACGAGCGCGAGCGCGGTCGCGCCGAGCGCCGCCTTCATCGAGACGAGCAGCGCGTCGCGCACGCCCGGGTTGTCGATCGCGCGCCCGAACCACTTCGTCGTCAGGCCGTCGATCGGCCAGACGAGCGACCGCTTGTCGTTGAACGCGTAGAGGAAGATCACGAGCAGCGGCAGGTAGATGAACGCGAGCGTCAGCCCGGTCAGGCCGCGCAGCACCCAGGCTCCGGCGCGCGACGTCATAGGTTGTCGAACGCCCCCACGCGCCGCGCGACGAGGAGGTAGACGACCATCACGGCGACCGGCACCATCGCGAAGGCGGCTGCGAACGGGAGGTTGTTCGCGACGCCGACGTTGATGTAGACGACGTTGCCGATGAACTGCGTGCTCGAGACGAGCTGCGGCGTGATGTAGTCGCCGAGCGTGAGCGAGAACGTGAAGATCGAGCCCGCCGCGATCGCCGGCAGCGCCAGCGGGAGCACGACGCGCCAGAGCGTGCGCAGCCCCTTTCCGCCCAGGTCGGCCGACGCTTCGAGCATCGAGTTCGGGATCCGCTCCAGCCCCGCGTAGACGGGCAGGATCATGAACGGCAGCCAGAGGTAGCTGAAGACGAGCCAGGTGGCCACGTTCCCGAAGCCCGGGCCGGAGAGCCCGAACGGATCGAGCGCCCAGTTCAGGATCCCGTTCTCCTGCAGGATGATCCGCCAGGCGTAGACCTTGACCAGGTAGCTCCCCCACAACGGCAGCAGCACCGCGACCACGAGCAGGTTCCGCGTCCGCGGCGACGCGACCTTCGCCATGTAGAAGGCGATCGGGAAGGCGAGCAGCACGTCGGTGACGGTCACAGCCGCTGCGATCCCGACCGTGCGGAAGGCGATCCTGCGGTAGACGTCGCTCTCCCAGAGCTGCCGGAAGTTCTGGAAGCCGTAGTCGTGCACGACCTGCGAGGTGAAGGGGTCGAGCCGCCAGAACGCGGACACGAACAGCACCGCCAGCGAGCCGAGATACGCGAGCAGGAGCCACGAGAGCGGCGGCGTCAGCAGCAGGCCGACGCGGAGCCGCGGGTGGCGGAACAGGAAGGTGGAAAGGCGCCGCCCGGGTGATCCCCCGGACGGCGCCTCCAGTCCCTCAGAGGTCGAGCTCACCCCTTGATTTCAGTCCAGGCTTGCGTCCATTCGGAGTAGTCCTTGCAGACCGTCGCCCCGGTCGTCGCCGCAGTCGGCCTGCGGCGTCTTCCAGTAGTAGATCTGGTCGAAGTACGCCTCGTCGTCGGCGTGGAAGATCGTGCAGTGATCCTTGTTGGCGGTCATCGAGCACGCTTCCTTGGAGGACGGGGCCTCACCGAAGTACTCGGTCGCGGCCGCGTTCGCCTTCGGCGAGATGATGTGGTTCATCCACATGTACATGCAGTTCGGGTTCTTGGCCTTGGACGAGATCATCCACGTGTCCGACCAGCCGGTCGAGCCCTCCTTCGGCAGGACGGCGGCGACGGGCACCTTCTCGCCCTCGAGCACGTTCGTGATCACCTGCCAGGTCGTTCCGACGACGCTCTCGCCGCCCGTGAAGGCCGCGATCTGCTTCGTGTAGTCCGACCAGTACTCGCCGATGTTCTGCCGCTGCTGCTTCAGCAGCTCCACCGCAGCGTCGAACTGCTTCTGGTCGAGCTCGTACGGATCCTCGATCCCGAGGTCCGGCTGCGTCGCCTTCAGGTAGACCGCCGCGTCGGCGATGTAGATCGGGCTGTCGTACGCCGTCACCTTGCCCTTGTAGGCGATCTCCCTTGTCCCAGACGACCGACCACGAGTCGGGCGCCGGCTTGACCACGTCCGTGCGGTACTGGAGCAGGTTCGCCCCGCGGCCGTGCGGCACGCCGTAGGAGACGCCGTCGACCGTGTTGTGCGGCTGGTTCTTCAGGCCCTCGAACACGTTCTCGTAGTTCGGGATCAGGTCGAGGTTCACGGGCGCGACGTCGCCGGCGGCGATCAGGCGCAGGCTGGCGTCGCCGGACGCAGAGACCCCGTCGTACTGGCCGGTCCGCATCAGGGTCACCATCTCGTCCGACGTGTTGCCGGTCTTGACGTTCACCTGGCAGCCGGTCTCCTTCTCGAAGTCCGTCACCCAGTCGACCTTCGGATCCGTGGTCCCGTCCTCGACGTAGCCGGCCCAGGCGATCAGGTTGACCTGACCCTCGCCTTCGCCGAGCGTCTGCATCATGCCCTCGGGCGTACCGCCGGTCGTCTCCCCGGCCGTCGTGCCCGCGCCGCCTGCCTCGTTGTCGTCGCCGCCGCAGCCGGCGGCCATGACGCTCAGTACGCCGGTCGCCAGCAGCGCCGCCGCCCAGCGTCCGACTTTCTGCTTGCTCATGCCTCGTCTCCTCCGTTCGACTTGGTCTCGATCGTGAATGCGTTCTCGGGCAGCCAGCTCGCCCGGATCCGCGTTCCCTGTCGCTCCAACACCTCGCTCGAGCCGCGCTCGAGGTTCTGGCTCACCGCGATCAGCTCGCCGCCTGCGTCGAGCGCGACGTGGTAGCGCGTGATCGCCCCGACGTAGACGACGTTCGCGATCCGCCCCTCCTCCACGACGCCGCCGGGCTCCGGGCTCTCCCCGTCGCCGAGCAGGCGGATCTTCTCGGGCCGCACCGTGAAGCGGCGGCCGCCGCGCTCGAGCACGTTCGAGACGCCGACGAAGCCGGCGATGAACTCGCTCGCGGGATGCTCGTAGACCTCGGCCGGGGCGCCGATCTGCTCGATCCGGCCCTCGTTGAACACGGCCAGGCGGTCGCTCATCGTCAGCGCCTCCTCCTGGTCGTGCGTGACGTAGACGAAGGTGATCCCGAGCTCCTGCTGGATCCGCTTCAGCTCGATCTGCAGCTCCTGGCGCAGCTTCAGGTCGAGCGCGCCGAGCGGCTCGTCGAGGAGCAGCGCCTGCGGCCGGTTGACGATCGCGCGGGCGAGCGCGACGCGCTGGCGCTGACCGCCGGAGAGCTGCCCGGGCTTGCGGCCGCCGTAGCTCTCGAGCCGTACGAGCGCGAGCGCCTCCGCCGCGCGCTGGCGCCGCTCGGCACGCGCCACCTTCTTCACGCGGAGCCCGTACTCGACGTTGTCCTGCACGGTCATGTGCGGGAAGAGCGCGTAGTCCTGGAAGACCGTGTTGACGTCGCGCGCGTAGGGCGGCAGCTTCGAGACGTCCTTCCCGCCGAGCTCGACGCTGCCCTCGTCCGGCTGCTCGAAGCCCGCGATCACGCGCAGTGTCGTCGTCTTGCCGGAGCCGGAGGGCCCGAGCATGGTGAAGAACTCGCCGCGCCGGATCTCCAGGTCGACGCCGTCGACCGCAGTGACGTCGCCGTAGCGCTTGCGCAGCCCGGCGACGCGGACGTCGATCTCAGCCTGCGGCGGCAAGCGACTCCTCGAGCAGCTCGAGGCCGCGCCCGAGCTCCTCGTCGGTGACGGTGAGCGGCGGCAGCAGCCGCAGAACGTTCCCGTAGAGGCCGCACGAGAGCAGGAGCAGGCCGCGCTCGAACGCGGACGCGGTGATCCGCTGGGCGAGGTCGGGACTCTGCTCGCGCAGCTCGAGGGCCAGCATCGGCCCGAGCCCGCGCACCTCGCCGATCGCGTCGTGCCGCCCTGCGATCTCCTCGAGCCGCGCGCGAAGCGTCTCGCCGAGCTCGTCCGCGCGGGCGCGGAACTCGGGCTCGGCGACCGTGTCGAGGACGACGGCGGCCGCGGCGCAGGCGACGGGGTTGCCGCCGAACGTGCCGCCGAGCCCGCCCGGGCCGGGCGCGTCCATGACCTCGGCTCGGCCGGTGACCGCAGCCAGCGGCAGCCCGCCGCCGAGCGACTTCCCCGACACGAGCAGGTCGGGTGCGACACCGCTGTGCTCGATCGCCCACATCGGCCCCGTCCTCCCCACCCCGGACTGCACCTCGTCGGCGACGAAGAGGATCCCGTTCCGGTCGCAGAGCTCGCGCAGCCGCTCGAGGTAGTCGCCGGGCATGGGGATGAAGCCGCCCTCGCCCTGCACCGTCTCGAGCACGACACAGGCGACCGTCTCGGCCTCGACCTCGCTCTTGAACAGGTGCTCCAGCGACGCGATCGCGGCGTCCGTGTCGATCCCGCGGTAGGGGTACGGCGCGGCGGCGCGGTAGACCTCGCCGGGGAAGGGACCGAAGCCCGCCTTGTACGGGCGCACCTTGCTCGTCATCGCCATCGTCAGCAGCGTCCGGCCGTGGAAGCCGTTCTCGAAGACGACGACGGCGGGCCGGCCGGTCGCGGCGCGCGCGATCTTGACCGCGTTCTCGATCGCCTCGGCGCCGGAGTTGACGAGGATCGACTTCTGCGCCTCGCCGGCGCAGGGTGAGTGGTCGGCGAGCCGCCGGCAGACCTCGACGTAGGGCTCGTAGGTGCCGACCATGAAGCACTGGTGCAGGAAACGGTCGACCTGCTCGTGGATCGCGGCGACGACGGGCGCGAACCCGTGACCCGTGTTCTGGCAGGCGATCCCGCCGGCGAAGTCGAGGTAGACGGTGCCGTCGGCGGCCTCGACCTGCGCGCCCTCGGCGCGCACGACCACGAGTCGCGGCGTCGCGACGCCGCGCGCGACGAAGCGCTCGCGCGCTTCGAGGACGTCGTCTGCGGACGTGTGCTCGCGAAGAGACACGCGGCGATTCTCTCGCGCCGCCACCGCTGAGCGCAATGGACCGGGGGTCGTACCGCCGCGCGCCGTTCTTCGACACGATGTCGGAAAGACGCACTCGCGGCGCATGGCCGTACTGCGTGATTGCTTGCTTCCTGCCGCGAGCAAGGAGTAGCGTCTTGGCCGTGGCGTCCAAGCGGCGCCGCCGAGTCGATGCTGACCGTCCGTGACATCGCGAACCTGCCGGGCCTCGGGCTGGAGCTCGCTGCGGGCGCGACCGGCGCCGACAACCCGATCCGCTGGGTCCACGTCTCCGAGCTCCCCGACCCGACGCCGTGGCTCGAGGGAGGCGAGCTGCTGATCACGACGGGACTCGGCATCGGCGAGCTGTCGCGGCCCCAGCGCGAGTACGTGCGCCGCCTGGCGGGCCACGGCCTCGCCGGGCTCGCGTTCGGCGTCGGCTTCGGCTGGGCCGAGCCGCCGGCCGCGCTCGCGGACGAGGCGGAGCGGCTCGACTTCCCGCTCGTCACCGTCCCGTACGAGGTGCCGTTCATCGCGTTGACGAAGGCGATCTCGTCCCGGCTCGCGAACGCGCAGCTCGCGCGCCTCGAGCGCGCGCTCGAAGTGCACGAGCGGCTCGCGGACTCCGTTCTCGAGGGCCAGGGAGCACCGGCGCTGCTGGCGATCCTGGGGGATCACGTCGGCTGCTCGCTGGCGCTCGTCGACGAGGCGGGCCGTGTCGTCGGCGAGCGCCACAGCGCACGGCTCGACGACTGCGAGCACGTGCTCGAGCTGCCGGTCGTGGCCGACGGCGAGACCTGGTCGCTGCGGGCCGGCAAGCCGCAGCGACGAGCTCTCGGAGTACGACCGCCTCGTCCTCCACCACGGCCAGTCGGCGCTCGCCTTCGAGCTCTCACGGCGGCATGCAGTCTCGGCCGCCGAGCTTCGGCTCGCGGGCGACCTCCTCGAGGACCTCGAGCACGACCGGCTCGACGAGCGCGAGATCGCGCGCCGGATCGCCGCGTTCGGGCTCGACCCGCAGGATCGCTACGCGGCGCTCCTCGCGGTCGCCGTCGGCGCCCAGCGGGGCGACGACGTCCGCACCGCGGCGGCCAAGCTGCTCGACGCCCGCGGCGCGCGGTACCTCTCCGCCTCACGCCGCGATCGAGCCGCCTTCCTCGTCAAGACCGACCTGGAGGAGGATGCGCTCACGATCGCCAGGGAGCTGGTCGAGGCCGCGCCGGGGACCCGGGTCGGCGTCGGCCGTCCCGCGTCGGGATCCGGCCTCGGCCGCAGCCTGCTCGAGGCGCGCGCCGCGCTCGACGCGGTCGCCGGGCCGGTCGCCTCCTATCAGGATCTCGGCTCCCTCGAGCTGCTGCTGAGCCTGCCCGGCGCCGCCCTGGAGGCGTTCGTCGCACGCGTGCTCGGCCCCGCCTCCGACAACACGTGGCTGCTCGAGTCGCTCGCGGCGCTGCTCGACAGCGGCTGCCGCTGGAGCGACGCGGCCGACAGGCTCGGCGTCCACCGGCACACGCTCCGCTACCGGATGGACCAGCTGCGCAAGCAGACCGGGCGCCATCCGGACGACCCGGCGCAGCGCATGGAGCTCTGGCTCGCGGTCAAGGCGAAGCAGGCGATCGCGGCGCGGGAGGCGGAACCTGCAACCGTCTGACCAGCCCCGGCCCGATCGAGATGTGGTGTGCGCACGCGTCACTGTGCGGTTTACCGCACTTCCGGAATCGCCTGCCTCTGCCAGGATATGTCCATGCCCAACACCGTGGTGATCATCGACGACCACCCCAGCTTCCGCGCCTCTGCACGGGCGATTCTGGAAGCTGAAGGATTCGAGGTCGTCGGTGAGGCCGCAGACGGCTCCTCCGGGATCGCCGCCGCGCGCATGCTCGCGCCGGACGTGATCCTGCTCGACGTGCAGCTGCCGGACATGGACGGATTCGCCGTCTGCCGGGAGCTCAATCTCAACGGCGGCCCACCGGCCGTCGTTTTGGTTTCGAGCCGGGACGCAGCCGACTACGGCGGGCTGATCGAGCAGAGCGGTGCCCGTGGCTTCATCCCCAAGGATGAGCTTGGCGGGACTGCTCTGGCCGACCTGCTCGGATGAGAACCCGCTCACTCGTCCTCGTCGCCGCCGGTGGCCTGGCGCTCGGCGCGATCGGCACCGTGGCTCGTCCTCACGAGCGACCACCTCGAGAACAAGGCCGCGTTCCTCTCGCTCGCCCTCACCGTCGGGCTCTCGTTCCTCGTCTCGGGCGTGATCGCGCTCTGGCGGCGGCCGGACAACCGGACGGGCTTCCTCCTCGTCCTCGTCGCGTACCTCTGGTTCCTCGGCGGCTTGACCGAGTCGGACAACGACTGGGTCTTCACGATCGGCGTGCTCGTGAACAGCCTCGCGCTGGGCGCGTTCGTCCAGCTGCTGCTCGCGTACCCGACCGGCCGGCTCCAGGGGCGCAGGGACCTCTGGCTCGTCGTCGAGCACGTACACGCTCGTCTTCGTCGGCTCCTTCGCGCAGCTGCTGGTCGACGAGCAGCCGGACTCGAGCTGCGCGACGCTGTGCGAGCACGATCGCCGTCACCAGCAGCGACACCGCCCACACGCTCGTCCGCGGCATCGTCAGCGTGCTGGCGCTCGCGCTCGTCGTCGCCGTGTTCGCGATCGTGGTCACGCGCTATCTGCGCGCCCGCGGCGCGCTCCGCCGCGCGCTCGGCCCGGTGCTCGGCACGGGCGCGCTCGTCATGGTCGTCCTCTTCGTCCAGCTGGTCGTGGACACGGTCTCGGAGGACGCGGCCGACCCGCTCTACTTCGTCTTCCTGGTCACGTTCGCGCTCGTGCCGGTGGCGTTCCTGGCCGGGGTGCTCCGCAGCCGGCTCGCCCGGAGCGGCGTCGCCGACCTGCTCGTCGAGCTCGGCCGCGGCATCCCGATCCGGGACGCGCTCGCCCACTCCCTGGGCGACCCGTCGCTCGACCTCGTCTACTGGCTGCCCGAGCGCGAGCAGCTCGTCCTGCCGGACGGCAGCCCGTTCCAGGGCGAAGCCGGCGTCCGCGTACGGCACGACGTCAGGCGGAACGGCAAGCTGGTCGGAGCGCTCATCCACGATCCGTCGCTCGCGGACGAGCCCGAGCTCGTCGACGCGGTCGCGGCGGCGGCGGCGCTCTGGCTCGACAACGAACGGCTGCAGGCCGAGCTGCGCGCGCAGTTCGCCTTCCTCGAGACGATCGTGAACACGGCGCCGTCGCTGCTGATGTCGCTCGACCCCGACGGCCGGATCGTCAACTACAACACCGCGTGCGAGCGCGCGAGCGGCTTCGAGAACGTCGAGGACGTCCGCCACGAGTACTTCTGGGACGTCTTCATCTCGACCGGCCGAGCGCGACGCGGTGCGCGAGCGCTTCGAGAAGAACCCGGCCCACCCACCCGCCACCTGGGAGAACACGTTCGTCAACCGGCGCGGCGAGGAGCTGGTGATCGCGTGGTCGACTGCGCCGCTGCTGGACGAGTCCGGCAACGTCCGCAACATCATCTGCGGCGGGCTCGACGTGACCGAGCGCAAGCAGCACGAGATCGAGCTCGACCGCGAGCGCGACTTCCTCAGCAAGGTCACCGACATCACACCGAGCCTGCTGGTCGTCGTCGACGACGAGGCGAAGATCGTCGAGGACGCCGTCAACGACTCCTTCGTCGAGGTGATGGGCTGGTCGGACGAGGAGATGCGCGGTCGCAGCTTCGGGGAGCTCTTCCACGAGGAGGACCGCTACTTCGCGCGATCGGCGTCGCGTCGGCGTTCAACGGCGTCGACCCGCAGCTCCGCCTCTCGCGCTGGATCACACAGCGACGGCGGCGAGCGGATCATGGAATGGACGGCGACGCCGATCGTCGACATCTTCGGCCGCGAGCGCGTGCTCGTTTGCGGTGACGACGTCACCGAGCGCGAGATGCGCGAGCACGACCTCCGTGCGAGCGAGGAGCGGCTGCGAGCGACGATCGAGGCATCGCCGGTGGCCGTGCATCGAGGTCAACCTCGACGACCAGATCGTGCTGTGGAACCCCGCCGCCGAGCGCATGTTCGGCTGGTCGGAGGACGAGATGATCGGCGGCCCGCTCCGGCACATCCCGGACGGCGAGCGCGAGCGCCTCGACGATCTGATGGTCCGCGTCCGCGCCGGAGAGGTCTACACCGGCGTCGAGGGAAAACGGCTCTGCAAGGACGGACAGCCTGATCGACGTCGAGATCTCGGCGGCGCCGATCCGCGATGCGTCCGACACCGTGATCAGCCACCTCGCGCTGTTCGCGGACATCAGCGACCGCAAGCGCCAGGAGGAGGAGCTTCGCGCCTCCCGCGCCAGGATCGTCAAGGCCGGCGACGAGGCGAGGCGGCGGCTGGAGCGGAACCTCCACGACGGCGCCCAGCAGCGGCTCGTCGCGCTCTCACTCTCGCTGCGCCTGGCCCAGTCGAAGGTCGGGAGCGACCCGTCGGCGGCCGACGCGGTGCTCGAGTCCGCGCGCGAGGAGCTCGCCGCAGCGCTCGACGAGCTCCGCGAGCTCGCTCGCGGCATCCATCCGGCCATCCTCACCGACCGGGGCCTCGCCGCGGCGCTCGAAGCGCTCGCCGCCCGGCTGCCGATCCCCGTCGAGATCGACACGCCCGCGGTCGAGCTGCCGCAGGCCGTCGAGGCAGCTGCGTACTACGTGATCGCGGAGGCGCTGGCGAACGTGATCAAGTACGCCCGCGCGTCGGTCGTCGAGGTCCGGGTCAGCTGCGACGAGACGAGCGCCCGGGTCGAGGTCGCCGACGACGGCATCGGCGGCGCCGACGCAGCCCACGGATCGGGGCTGCGCGGGCTCTCCGACCGCGTCGCGGCGCTGGAGGGCACGCTCACGGTCGACAGCCCGCCCGAGCAGGGCACCAGGATCGTGGCGGAGATCCCGCTGGATCCCGACCCCGAGGGGTAGTGGAAGCCGCACCTGCGGACGCCTGCCCGCCGCATCCTCGGCGAATCGCGTCCGTGGGAGTGTTGCGCCATGAACGCAACCCCCAAGGAGGAAGTCATGTTCGCCGATCACAGAATCGATCTGGCCCACCGCCGCGGCGACGGAATCGACGTCGTCCTCTGGTGGACTCCCGAGGACGACAGCGTCGCCGTCGAGGTCCTCCATCTCGCCAGCGACTCGTCCTTCGAGCTTTCGGTCGAGCGCGACCGCGCCCTCGACGCCTTCTACCACCCCTTCGCATACGCCGCCCACCGCAGCCCCGAGCTCCTGGATGTCGCTGCGTAGAGAACTGCGAGCCGCAGGCGGCTTCGCCTTCGGCCTCGTCGGCCTCTTCCTGGCCTACGCCCATCGGGGCGACCTCCTTGTCGCCCCGTTCGCGGTACTCGGCGTCGCCCTCCTGCTCGGCGCAGCGCTCGCGATCCGCGAGCGGCCGCGCGCCGCGTCGCGCGCCTGGCGCTGGAGCCGGCGCGCGCTCACCATCGTGGCCGCGCTGGCCGCGTTCATCTTTGTCGTCACCCCGATCTCCGCTGCGGTGTGGGTCACCCAGGCGCCACGCGAGAGCGTCCGCCCGTTCGACCTGGCGCACGAGGACGTGAGCCTGCACACGCGCGACGGGCTCCGGCTGGCGGCCTGGTACATCCCGTCCCGGAACGGCGCGGCCGTGGTCGTCGTGCACGGCGGCGGCGGCACCCGCAACGGCTCCGAGCGCCACGCCCGGATGCTCGCCCGCGCGGGCTACGGCGTCCTGCTCTACGACGCCCGCGGCAACGGTGAGAGCGAGGGCCGCCACGACGCGATGGGCTGGACGTGGGAGCCCGACATCACTGCGGCCGTCGACTTTCTCTCGCGCCGCCCGGACGTGCGCGGCCGTATCGGCGCGCTTGGCATCTCGACCGGCGCCGAAGCCGTCCTCCAGGCCGCAGCCGGCAACGACAAGATCGCGGCAGTCGTCTCCGACGGCGCAATCGCGCGCAACCTGGCCGAGACCCGCCAGCTCGCGGGCGCCGAAGAGCTGCAGGCCGTTCCCTACTTCGGGCTCCTCTTCGCCACCATCCGCACGCTCACCGGGACGCACCAGCCGCCGCCGCTCCAGCAGCTGGTCCCGGCGATCGCGCCCCGCCCCGTCCTCCTGATCGCGACCGGGGAAGGGACCGAGCAAACGATGAACCGCGCCTACCACCGCGCCGCGCCCGAGAGCGAGCTCTGGGAGCTGCCTCGGGCGGGCCATACGCTGGGTCTGAAGGACGCACCGGCGGCCTACGAGCGCAGGGTGATTCGGTTCCTCGACGCCGCGCTCCTACACTTGGGGGCGTGAGCACGCTCCCGACCGGAACGGTCACCTTCTTCTTCGCCGACGTCGAGGGCTCGACGCGGCTCGCACGCGAGCTCGGTGAGGGCTGGCAGCCCGTGCTCGCCGACCTCCGGCGCCTGCTGCGTGAAGCGGTCGCCGGAGCCGACGGCAGCGAGGTCGACTCGCGCGGCGACGAGCTCTTCGCCGCGTTCGCCGAGCGCCGAGACCGCCGCGCAGGCTGCGGTCGAGGCACAGCGGAAGATTGCGGGCCACACCTGGCCGACGCCGGTGCGGGTCCGCATCGGGCTGCACACCGGCGTCGCCGCCCTCGGCGAGGACGGCTACGTCGGCGTCGAGGTCCACCGGGCCTTCAGGATCGCCAACGCCGGCCACGGCGGCCAGATCGTCACGTCCGAGACCACCGCGCTCGTGCTCACGCCCCGACCGCGAGCTCCGCGACCTCGGGCTCTGGGCGCTGCCGGAGCTGCCGGAGCCGGAGCGGATCTTCCAGCTCGAGGAGCCCGGCCTCGGCGGCGACTTCCCCGCGCTCCGGGCACGCCCCGGCGCGACCCCTGTCCGCGTCGTCCTCGCCGACGACTCCGTGCTGCTCCGCGAAGGCGTGGCGCGGCTGCTCGACGACGCCGGCTTCGACGTGGTGGCGCAGTCCGGCAACGCCGACGACCTGCTCCGCCACGTCGCCATGCACAAGCCGGACGTGGCGGTGGTCGACATCAGGATGCCGCCGACGCAGACGGACGAGGGCCTGCGCGCCGCCAAGGAGATCCGCGAGAGCCACCCCGAGGTCGGCGTGCTCGTGCTCTCGCAGTACGTCGAGCCCGGCTACGCGATGGACCTCCTCTCCGACAGCGCCGAGAGCGTCGGCTACCTGCTCAAGGACCGCGTCGCCGATGTCGACGAGTTCGCCGCCGCCGTGCGGCGTGTCGCCGAGGGCGGCTCGGCGCTCGACCCGGCCGTCGTCAGCCAGCTCGTCGGCCGCCACCGCCGCGACGACCCGCTTGCCGAGCTCTCGCCACGCGAGCGCGAGGTGCTCGAGCTGATGGCCGAGGGCCGCTCGAACCAGGCGATCGCCGAACGCCTCTTCGTCACGCTCCGCGCGGTCGAGAAGCACGTGACGAGCATCTTCGTGAAGCTGCGCCTGACGGCGACCGCCGAGGACCACCGGCGCGTGCTCGCCGTGCTCGCCCTGCTGCGCGGCTGAAGCGGCCAGGCCGCCCTTCAGGGGTCTTGCGCCGGGAACTCCGGGAAAGACCAGGGTCGGGCGGGGGTGATGCCGGATACCGCCCGGGCTGCGCGGTGGGGATCCTCTCTGAGGCATGTACGGATACCCGCACCGGAAGACGCTGGCCCGCCGCATCGTCCCGTGGTTTCACCACTGGAAGGCTGCAGCCATGTCCTTCGATCGCATCCGCAGACTCGCCGGCCGGCCCTACCCCGGCCGGATCGAGCTCGCAGCGCTGGCCGCCCTCTACGGCGTGTACGAGCTCGTCCGCGGCTTCGGCGGCGAGGACTGGGCGGCGGCTCGCGCGCATACGGCCGACGTTGTCGCGCTCGAGCGCCGCCTCCATCTCTTCGTCGAGCGCGACGTCCAGAACGTCGTCGGCTCGATCACCGGCGTCCCGGCGCTGCTCGGCTTCCTCTACGTCCTCCTCCACTTCGCGGGCACCGCAGCTGTCCTCATCTGGGTTCACAAGCGGCGCCCGCACGCGTTTCCGTTCCTCCGCTCGACGCTGATCGTCAGCACCGCGCTGGCGCTCGTCGGCTACGTCCTCTACCCGGCCGCGCCGCCGCGGCTCGCGAACCTGGGCTTCGCCGACACCGTCAGCAAGGACACGGGCCTGAACCTCAGCTCCGACCTGCTCGGCAGCTTCTACAACCCGATCGCGGCCGTGCCGAGCCTCCACTTCGGCTACTCGCTGATCGTCGGCGTCGCGCTCGCCCGGCTCGCCCCGTACCGCTGGCTCCGCCTCCTGGGCGCCGCCTACCCCGCGCTGATGCTGCTGATCATCGTCGGCACCGGCAACCACTTCATCTTCGACGCGGCCGCAGGCGGTCTCGTCGTCGCAGTCGGCTGGCTCGTCGCCTCCCGGCTGCAGGCACCGGCCGTCGAGCCGGTGCGGCTGCCCGCACCTCAGAAGGCCTGGACGCCGCATTCCGCGCCGTCCCACGCCAGGGCAGCCTGAGCACTACCCACCCGCAAGCACCACCCCCCGCACGAACCGAAAGGACTCCCGCAGCCATGTCACCCCTGAAGCGCAGCAACAACATCGCCGCCCGCATGGGCCGGTGGAGCGCGAACCACTGGAAGACAGCCGTCTTCGGCTGGCTCGCGTTCGTCGTCGCGTCCGTCGTCATCGGCGGCGCGGTCGGCACGAAGTACCTCGAGCAGGACGACCTCGCCGTCGGCGAGGCCGCCACCGCGAACAAGATCATCGAGGCGGGCTTCCCGCAGTCGCCCGACGAGCAGGGCGAGATCGTCCTGATCCAGTCCAAGACCCTCACCGCCGACGATCCGGCGTTCAAGGCCGCAATCGAGGACGTCGTGAAGACGCTCGACACGTACCCGAAGGTGCGGAAGCTCGACTCTCCGCTCGACGCGGGCCACGCGCGACCTGATCTCGGACGACCGCCACGCGGCGATGGTCCAGTTCAGCCCGAAGGGCGACTACGACGAGGCAATCGCGCTACATCGACACGATCGTCGCCGGCGTCGACAAGACCGCTGCCGCGCCATCCCGGGCTTCGACATCGAGGAGCTCGGCAGCGCCAGCACCGGCAAGGCAGTCGACGAGGCGTTCAACGGCATGCTCAAGACCGCCGGCATGATCGCGCTCCCGCTGACGCTCGTGATCCTGCTGCTCGTCTTCGGCTCCGCCGTCGCCGCCCTCGATCCCGCGTGCTCCTGGCGATCACCGCCGTCATCGCGACGACGGCCCTGATCGCGCTGCCCGAGCCAGTTCATCCCGGTCGACGAGCAGATCGCCGAGGTGATCCTCCTGATCGGCCTCGCCGTCGGAATCGACTACTCGCTCTTCTACCTCCGCCGCGAGCGTGAGGAGCGTGCCGCCGGACGCAGCGAGCACGCCGCCCTCGAGGCCGCCGCAGCCACCTCCGGCCGCGCCGTCCTCGTCTCCGGCATCACCGTGCTGATCGCGATGGCCGGCATGTTCCTCTCCGGCGACAAGACGTTCATGTCCTTCTCGATCGGGACGATGATGGTCGTCGCCGTCGCGATGCTCGGCTCGCTCACCGTGCTGCCCGGCGCTGCTCGGCAGGCTCGGCGACAAGGTCGAGAAGGGTCGGATCCCGTTCCTGGGCCGGCTCCGCAGCAAGAACGGCGAGAGCCGCTTCTGGGGCGCCGTCCTCGACCGCGTCCTCCGGCGCCCGGTCATCTCGGCCGTCGCCGCAGGCGCAGTCCTGATCGCGCTGACCGATCCCGGCGCTCTCCAGCTGAACACGACCACGACCGGTCTCGACGACATCTCGATCCCCGAGATCGAGCCGATGAAGCAGTCTCGACGCTGCCTTCCCGGGCGGCAACGATCCCGGCCGTCGTCGCGATCAAGGCGGACGACGTCCGCGCCCCAGCCGTTCAGGACGCGATCGTCGCCCTCAAGCAGGAGGCGCTCGCGACCGGCCAGCTGAAGGGCCCGATCGAGGTCGAGGCCAGCCGCGACAACACCGTCGCGACGGTCGACATCACGCTCGCCGGCTCCGGCACCGACGCCAAGTCGCAGGCCGCGCTCGCCACGCTCCGCGAGGACGTGCTCCCGAGCACGCTCGGCAAGGTCGACGGCGTCGAGTACGCCGTCGGCGGCACGACCGCCCTGGACAAGGACTGGGAAGACGAAGATGAAGACGTCGGCACCGCTCGTCTTCGGCTTCGTGCTCCTGTTCGCCTTCCTGATCATGCTGGTCTCGTTCCGCTCGATCGTCGTCGCGCTGAAGGCGATCCTGCTCAACCTCCTCTCCGTCGGAGCGGCGTACGGCATCCTCGTCGCCGTCTTCCAGTGGGGCTGGGGCGAGAACCTGCTCGGCTTCGAGTCGAACGGCGGCATCACGCCCTGGTTGCCGATGTTCCTGTTCGTGATCCTGTTCGGGCTCTCGATGGACTACCACGTCTTCATCCTGAGCCGCGTCCGCGAGGCGTATGACCGCGGCCTCTCGAACGAGGACGCCGTCGCCCACGGGATCAAGTCGCACGGCAGGCGTCGTCACCAGCGCAGCCGTCGTCATGGTCGGCACCTTCTCGGTGTTCGCCCTGCTGCCGGTGATCGACATGAAGGAGATGGGCATCGGGCTCGCAGCCGCGATCCTGATCGACGCGACGCTGATCCGCGCGGTGCTCCTGCCCGCCACGATGAAGCTGCTCGGCGACAAGAACTGGTACCTGCCGAAGTGGCTCGGCTGGCTCCCCCGCCTCGAGCATGAGGCCGAGGCCGCTCCTCCCGAGGCGCAGCCCCTGCCGCACGCGGCGTAGTCACGACCACCTGAAACTCGAAGCCCCGCCCCCTGCAACGGAGGGGGCGGGGCTTCATTCGTTCCTGGAGCCGGAGGAGGGACTCGAACCCACGGCCTACTGCTTACAAGGCAGTTGCTCTACCAGCTGAGCTACTCCGGCACGGGCGCCGGACATGGTACTCCGCGTCAGTTGAGCACCTCGCGCGTCTTCTGGTGGGCCAGGATCTTGCGCTTGACCCGCTGGAGCGCGTTGTCGATCGTCTTGCAGTCGCAGCCCAGCTCGTCGGCCATCTCCTCGTAGGAGAGCCCTTCCAGGTAGCAGCGGAGCGCATCCGACTCGAGCGGCGAGAGGCCGGTGCCGAGCGTGAAGACGAGGCTCTGCAGCTCCTCGGTCGAGATCACGCAGACAGACGGGTCGTTGGTCGACGGGCCGGGAAGCGCGTCGCCGAGCGTGCACTCGCCGTCGGAGTCCTGGCCGGCCGGCGTGTGGCTGAAGGAGATGTACTGGTTCAGCGGCTGGTGCTTGAACCGCGTCGCCGTCTTGATCGCGGTGATGATCTGGCGCGTGACGCAGAGCTCGGCGAAGCTGCGGAACGAGGTCTCCTTGTCGGCCCGGAAGTCGCGGACCGCCTTGTAGAGCCCGACCAGCCCCTCCTGGATCGAGGTCCTCGGAGTCGCCGCCGGCGAGGAAGTACGAGCTCGCCTTGAGCCGGACGAAGCCGTTGTAGCGGCGCATCAGGGTGTCGAGCGCGGCCGTGCTGCCGTTCCGTGCCTTCATCACCAACTGCAGATCCTCAAGCTCTCGTTGAGCCTTCTGGGCCGACTTCGCTGCGATGGCGGTCTGAGCGGACATTCGCGTTCTCCCTGGATCGGGCGGGAAAGAGCGGCCGTGCCCGCCGTGCCGGACACTCAACTCTCACCCTGAGGTTGAGGCAGAAGATAGCAAGCTCGCGCACAAGTTACAAGGAGATTGCAAAGGACCGATTCTGTTAGGAACGTATGTTCGCGTCAGCCGTCGCCGCGGCGAAGCCGCTCGAGCCGCGCGCGCGTCTCGTCGTCGAGGCTGTCGCCGAGCCGGGTGCCGTGCGACTCGCTGATGGCGCGGCTGCTGCAGGTCGGCGACGAACGTGCGCGACGATCGCTTCTGCACCTCCTGCCCCGAGGTGCCGCGCACCGCGAAGTCCGAGGAGACGAGGCAGACGACCTCGCTGGCGCGGTGCTCGGCGGCCAGCCGCTCGAGCACCGCATCCGCGTGGGGCGCGTACCGAACGGACAGCGGCCCCACCTCCGCGTCGACCCCGACGCCGTCCCAGACGAGGAAGCCGCGGGCGCCGCGCAGCGCCACGAACGACGCCAGCGTGTCGGTCAGCTCGCGCTGGTCTGCGTAGCCACCGGCGTGGAGGAGGTTGTGGCCGTCGAAGAGGTAGAGGGTCGGCTCAGCCATCGCGCCGCCGGCGCGCCTCGTAGAGGAACAGGGCCGCGGCGACGCTGACGTTGAGCGACTCGACGTTCCCGGAGAGCGGGATCGAGATCGTCGCGTCGCAGGCGCGCCGGACGAGCGGCCGCACGCCCTTCCCCTCGGCGCCGAAGACGAGCGCCAGGCCGCCGGTGAGGTCCGCCTGCCAGAGGTTCTGCTCCGCGTCGGCGGCGGCCGCGTAGATCCAGAGGTCGCCGCGCTTGATCTCGTTCAGGTAGCGCGCGAGGTTCGGGACGACGGCGACCGGCAGGTGCTCGACCGCGCCTGCCGACGCCCTGGCGACGGCGGCGGTCACCATCGCCGAGCCGTGCGCGGGGACGACGACGCCGGTCGCGCCGGCGCCTTCGGCGCTGCGGATCACCGCGCCGAGGTTGCGTGGGTCGGTGACCTGGTCGAGGCAGGCGAGCAGCGGCTGCTCGGCGACCGCCAGCTCGTGGGCGTCGGCGTAGCGGTACGGCTCCGTCCAGGCGAGCACGCCCTGGTGATCGCGGGTGCCGGCGGCCTCGCCGATCTCCCGATCCGGCTTGATCTGGAGGCGTGGCGCGTCCTCCAGCCACGGCTCGGACGCGACGGCGCGCTCCGTCGCCCAGACCTCGAGCACCTCGCGCCGGCCGCGAAGCGCCTCGCGCACCGGCCTGCGGCCGTAGACCTGCTCCCGCGTCACTGCCTGGGAACGAGGCGGTAGCCGCCCGAGTCGTCACGCACGTCCCAGCCGGCGGCTTCGATCTGCTCGCGCAGCTCGTCGGCCCGTGCGAAGTCCTTCGCGGCGCGCGCCTCCTGGCGGCCGGCGGCCAGCGCGTGCACCTCGGCCGGCGCCTCTTCCTGCTCCGCCAGTCCGGAGAGACCGAAGACGTCGAGCGCCCGGCGCAGCAGCTCGTGGTCGCGCCACTCGTGCATGAGCGCGAGCGCGGCGGGGGTCGAGAAGTCGTCGTCGAGCGCCGCCTGGAACCGCTCCCAGGCATCCGGTGGCGGCCGGCTCGGACGGATTCCGGAACACCTCGCGCAGCCCCTCGGCGCGTGCCTGCGCGTCGGCCATGCGCTCGTCGGAGAAGTCGATCGGGCTCCGCCAGTGAGCGGTGAGGAAGAAGAGGAGCGTCGTCTCCGCGCCCCCAGCGGTCGAGCACCTCGGCGATCGTCTCGACGTTGCCGACCGACTTCGACATCTTCTCGCCGGTGAAGCGGAGCATGCCGTTGTGCATCCAGACCTTCGCGTACTCGTGCCCTCGGGCGCGCGATTGCGCCAGCTCGTTCTCGTGGTGCGGGAAGACGAGGTCGAGCCCGCCGCCGTGGATCTCGAAGACCGGGCCGAGCAGCTTCTCCGCCATCGCCGAGCACTCGATGTGCCAGCCCGGCCGCCCCGGCCCCCAGGGCGAGTCCCACGCACGTGTCCTCGTCCGGCTTGTTCGCCTTCCAGAGCGCGAAGTCGCGGGGATCCTCCTTGCGCGGGTTCGGCTCCTGCTCCTCGACCTGATCGGGCTTCTGACCCGAGAGCCGCCCGTACTCGGCCCAGCGGGAGACGCGGAAGTAGACGTCGCCGTCGACCTCGTAGGCGAAGCCGCGCTCGATCAGGTCGGCGATGAACGCGACGATCTCGTCCATCGTCTCCGTCACCTTGGGCCAGTGGTCGACCTCGTCGAGCCCGAAGCGGCCCGTGTCCTCGAGGTACCACTCGGTCGCCTGGCGCGCGCGCTCGGCGCTCGCACCCGGAGCGGCCTCGTAGATCTTGTCGTTGACGTCGGTGATGTTGTGCACGAGCGTGACGTCGTAGCCGCGCTCGCGCAGCCAGCGCTTGTACCAGCTCGCGAGCACGAACGGGCGCGCGTTGCCGATGTGGGCGCGGGCGTAGACCGTCGGCCCGCAGACGTACATGCCGATCGGGCCGGGCGGCTCGGGGAGCTCCGTGAGCTCGCGGGTGAGGGTGTTATAGAGCTGCATCGACCCGCCTCAGCGCCTCGTCCTGCGGGAGCGCCGCGATCACGGCCCACAGCTCCGGTCCGCGCTCGGCGCCGGTCAGGGCGAGCCGCAGCGCCTTCAGGTCGCCGCCGACCGCCTTCAGCTCGCGAACGATGTCCTTGCCGTCGAGCCCGCTGGCGCGCAGCTCGGCGAACCGGGTCAGCGTCGGCCTCGCCTCCTCGGGCAACGTGACGTGCTGCGGCTCGAGGATCGCGGCGGCCATCTCGCGCGCCTCGACGAGGTCGCGCGCGCCGCGAAGCGCACGCGCGAGCTGCGGCGGCGCCCCGGCACGGGCGGCGAGCTCCTCGTCCGAGAGCGATCCGATCGCGTCGATCGCGAGCCGCCGGATCCGCGGCTCGTCGAGGTGCACGTCGTGCGCCGGCTCGCCGAGCTCCTCGAGGTAGGCCCGCAGCGCCTCGGCCGGGACGCCTCGTTCGCGGTACTGCGCCAGCGTCGGCGCGCCCTCGCGCTTCGACAGCTTCTTGCCGTCCGCGCCGAGCAGCAGGCCGTGGTGGACGTACTCCGGCGGCTCGAAGCCGAGCGCGCGCGAGAGCTCCCGCTGCAGCTCCGTGTTCGAGCGGTGGTCGGCGCCGCGCACGACGTGCGTGATCTCGAAGTCGTGGTCGTCGACGACGCTCGCCAGGTGATAGGTCGGCGAGCCGTCCGGTCGAAGCAGCGTCGTGCCGCGAAAGCGGATCGACCCGTCGGCGTCGGGCTCCCCCACGCTCGTCGCCGCCTCACGATGACGGGCGACACGCTCGCTCTGGCGGGACGGTCCCTCGTTCCACGGCAGGCCCAGCCACTCCAGGTCTTCGAGGATCGCCTCGACCGCACCGTCCACCTCGCGGGAGCGATCCGTGTCGTCGATCCGGAGCAGCAGCCAGTCACCGCGACGCCTGTTGGCGACTGCGGAGAGGGCGCTGCCGAGGTGGAGCGAGCCCGTCGGGCTCGGCGCGAAGCGGACTCTCGTGGACATGCGCTGAGTCTACGGTCGTCGCTTCGCGGTCGGACCTGAGAGCTCAGCGAACTCACAGCCCGCTCTTAGCCGGAGGTTAGACCGAGGTGGTGAGCTTCAAGTCGACAACGACGAAAGGAGCCACCTCATGTCCACCAGCTCAACCCAACCACGAACTCGGCGGATCCTCGTGATCGCAAACGAGACGCTCGGCGGCGCTGCGCTCCACGAGACGGTGGCCGCGTCGGCCCAGGACGGCGGCGAGGTCCTCGTCGTCGCGCCGGCTCTCAACGACCGTCTGCGCCACTGGCTCTCGGACAGCGACGAGGCGCGCCGCCGTGCATCGGAGCGGCTGCTCGGCTGCCTGGCGGCGCTCGAGTCGGCAGACGTCGATGCAGAAGGGATGATCGGCGACGCCGACCCGCTACAGGCGGCTCTCGACGCGCTCGCCCTCTTCCCCGCGGACGAGATCGTCGTCGCGACGCATCCCGAAGGAAGATCGAACTGGCTCGCGCGCGGGCTCGTCGAGCGGTTGTGCGAGACGTGCGACCTGCCCGTCCTGCACGTGACCGTTCGCCCGGAGGTGCTCGCACTCGCCGCCTGATGCCTGTTCGATTTCTCAGTTGATTCTCAGATACGGCTGCCACCATCTTCGGCATGACGGGCGACTCGGGCAACGGCAAGCGAATCCTGGTCGTCGACGACGAGCCGTCGATCGTCGACGCCGTCTCGACCGCGCTCCGCTACGAGGGCTACGAGGTGACGGAGGCCTCGACCGGCCGCGAGGCGCTCGAGGCGGTCGCGATCGGGAGCCCTGACCTCGTCGTTCTCGACTGGATGCTCCCGGACATCGAGGGGATCGAGGTCGGGCGCCGCCTGCGGGCGCGGGGGTTCAAGACCGCCGTCCTCTTCCTGACCGCCAAGGACGGCGTCGAGGACAAGGTCGAGGCGCTCCGGGCGGGCGGCGACGACTACGTGACGAAGCCATTCAGCCTCGCCGAGATCGTCGCCCGCGCGGAAGCGATCCTCCGGCGGACGAGGTCGGAGCTCCCCGGCGACGTGCTCCGCTTCGCCGACCTGCTCCTCGACGAGGAGCGGCACGAGGTTCGTCGCGAGGAGACGCCGATCACGCTCACGGCGACCGAATTCAGCCTCCTCCGCTACTTCATGCTCAACCCGCGCCGGGTCCTCTCGAAGGCGCAGATCCTCCAGAACGTCTGGCACTACGACTTCGGCGGGAACGCGAACGTCGTCGAGACGTACATCAGCTACCTCCGGCGGAAGCTCGACGCGGCCGGCCCGCCCCTGATCAAGACGATCCGGCAGGCGGGCTACATGCTGGACACGACGGCGGCGGAGTAGCGTGTCGCGCCTCTCGCTGCGCGCACGGCTCGTCCTCGGCGTGATCGTGCTGGCGGCGGCGGGTCTGGCGGCGGCCAACGTCGCGACCTACACATCGCTGCACTCGTTCCTGATCGACCGCACCGACCAGGCGCTGCAGGAGTCCCGGCGGGGGTACGACCACCTCGACCACGGAGACTGCGAGGACCGCAAAGGCGGGCCTGGCGGACCCTCTCGAGGAGGCAACGCCGGCGACTTCATCCAGGTGCGAACCGGCAACGGCGACGTCGCCTGCACCTCACAGCAGTCCGGCTTCGACACAACCGCCTCGCCGCCGCGCCTGCCGGCCGTTGTCGCGGCTCCGAACGGCCCCCGCTACTTCACCGTCTCCTCCGAGGACGGTACGAGCCGGTATCGCGTGCGAGCGTCGAACGAGCCTCATTCCGGCGCGACCGTGATCGTCGCGACCTCGCTGGCAGACGTGGACGCGACCCTCCGCCGCCTGTTGCTGATCGAGCTGCTCGTGACGGGAGCCGTGGTCGCCGGGCTCGCGGCGCTCGGCCTCTGGGTCGTCCGCCTCGGCCTGCGGCCCCTCGACGCGATCGGCAAGACAGCCGAGGCGATTGCCGCCGGAGACCTGACCAGGCGCGTCGAGCGGGCGGAGAGCAGGACCGAAGTCGGGCGGCTCGGGCTGGCACTGAACACGATGCTCGGTCAGATCGAGAGCGCCTTCACGGCCAAGGACGCCTCCGAACGACGGCTCCGGCGCTTCGTCGCGGACGCGTCGCACGAGCTGAGGACGCCCCTCGCCGCGGTCCGCGCATATGCCGAGCTCTTCTCACGGGGCGCGGCGAAGAATCCGGACGACCTCGAGCGCTCGATGAGCGGCATCCGCAGGGAGTCGGAGCGGATGAGCGTGCTCGTCGACGATCTGCTCCTGCTCGCGAGGCTCGACGAAGGCCGCCCGCTCGACCGGGCCGCGACGGCGCTCGACGGCGTCGTCGGCGAAGCAGTCGATGCCGCCCGCGCTCTCGATCCCGACCGCCCCATCAGGACGGAGATCGAGCCTGCGCTCGTCGAGGGCGACCGCGACCGACTGCGGCAGGCGCTCGACAACCTGCTCGCGAACGTCCGCGCCCACACGCCGGCCGGCACACCCGTCGACATCCGCCTCTCGCGGGCCGACGACATCGCCGTCCTGGACGTCGCCGACCAGGGTCCGGGGCTGGCGCCGGAGGACGAGCAGCGCGTCTTCGAGCGGTTCTATCGCGCCGATCCGTCACGCTCGCGCGCGAGCGGCGGTGTCGGGCTCGGGCTCTCGATCGTGGCGGCGATCGTGGCGGCGCATGGAGGCCGCGTCAGCGTCGCGTCGGGCGCCGCGAGCGGGACGACCTTCAGCATCGAGCTCCCGCTCTCACCGGCGTCCTGAGACAACTCACAGACCGTTCACAGGGCTTTCACAGCAGCCGTTGCTTCGATCAGAGGCAACAACCCGACGAAGGGAGTCCAGTGAAACGAGCGACCATGAAGGTGACTCTGATCCTCTCGCTCGCGGCTGCGGCCGTGCTCGCGCTCGGCGCCACGGCTGCGTCGGCGCACGGAGGCAAGGGCGGCCCGCACGGCGTCAGCACGACGAAGCTGGTCAACGCGGCCGCGAAGCAGCTGAACGTGACGCCGGCAAAGCTGAAGGCGGCGATCGTCGCCTCCGCCGTGACCCAGATCAACGAGGCGGCTGCGGACGAGGACATCGATGCCGACGAGGCAGCCGACCTGAAGGAAGAGGCGCAGGACAACCTCAACACTGCGTATTCCCTCAGCCGGGCGAGCACGGTCGCGAAGGAGCTCGGGATCACGACAGCCCAGCTCAACACCGGGTTCCGTTCGGCCCGCAAAGCGTTGATCACCGCGCAGATCGACGCTGCCCTCGAGGACGGCGACATCGACGCCGCTGAGGCGGCCGAAGCGAAGGCCGACCTCGCCGACGCCGATCTGCCGGGGTACAAGCAGAGCCGGTTCGGGTTCCACGGCGGCTTCGGCGGCGGCCGCGGCCACCACGGCCCGTAAGACTCGTTCGCACCATCCCCCACGAGCCGGCGACCGTCCCGAGCGACGGTCGCCGGCCTTCGTGCAGCCCTGCATCTGCGCACATTCTCAGACGATTCTCAGGTTGCTCTCACGCTGCTCTTAGACCGCGTCGGAAGTCTGGAGCCAACCAATCCAGACCCAAGGAGCAGAGCATGGAACGACACTCACTGAGAGCACTCGAGACCGGCGCCGACCGCGACGTGGTCGAGAGCGCGCTCTTCGAGATCAAGCGCGTGATCGCCGGCCAGGACGAGATGCTGGAACGCGTCTTCGTCTGCCTGCTGGCGGGCGGCCACCTTCTGATCGAAGGCGTGCCCGGCCTGGCGAAGACATTGACGATCAAGACGGTCGCCGACGTGCTCGGGGGCAGCTTCCAGCGGGTGCAGTTCACGCCCGACCTCGTGCCGGCAGACCTCGTCGGGACGCGGATGTACCGCGGCGGCAACGCCGGCTTCGACACGGAGCTCGGCCCGGTCTTCTGCAACTTCCTGCTCGCAGACGAGATCAACCGCGCGCCCGCGAAGGTGCAGTCGGCGCTGCTCGAGGTGATGCAGGAGCGGCAGGTCACGATCGGCAAGGAGACCCACGCCGTTCCCTCGCCCTTCCTCGTCATGGCGACGCAGAACCCGATCGAGTCCGAGGGCACGTATCCGCTTCCCGAGGCGCAGGTCGACCGGTTCATGCTCAAGGTGCTCGTCGACTACCCGGCCGAGGCGGACGAGCTGACCGTGATCGAGCGTGCGCTCGCCGAGCCCGTCGTCGTCGAGAGCCTGCTCTCGGTCGAGGAGCTCGCGGAGCTGCAGGCCGCCACCCGGCGCGTCTACGTCGATCCGGCTGTCTCCCGCTATGCACTCGCGATCGCGACGGCGACGCGCCGCCTGGCGGACAACGGGCTCGAGGAGCTCGCCGGCTACGTCGAGTACGGCGCCAGCCCCCGCGGGCCGATCAACCTCGTCGTCGGCGCGCGCGCGCTCGCGCTCCTGCGCGGACGCCGCTACGCCCTCCCCCAGGACGTCCGCGAGCTGGCCAAGGACGTGCTTCGCCACCGGCTCGTGCTCAGCTACGAGGCGCTCGCCGAGGGCGTCGACGCGGACTCGATCCTCGACCGCGTGCTCGAGACGATCGCGATGCCGCAGCTCGACCTCGCCCGGCAGGACGTCGCATGAGCACGGTCAACGCACTCCGACCGACCCGCACACCCGGCCGACCGGGCCCCGGGCCGCTCCCGGCTGCGCTCCTGCGCAAGGTCGACCTGACCGTGCGCCGGAGAATCGACGGGCTGCTCGCCGGCGACCACCGCTCGTGGGCAACGGGCGACGGAACCGAGCTGGCGCAGGTGCGGCCGTACGCGCCGGGTGACGACGTCCGCATGATCGACTGGAACGTCACCGCCCGCACCGGTGAGCCGCATGTCCGGGTCAACGTCGCCGAGCGGGCTGTCGAGACGTGGCTTCTGCTCGACACGTCGGCCTCGATGACCTTCGGCACCGCCGACCGACGGAAGTGGGACGTCGCCGAAGGCGTCTCGCTCGCGATCGGGCACTTCGCGGTCCGTCGCGGCAACCGGCTCGCGCTCGCCACCTTCGGCGATCGCAACCCCGTCGCTTCGCCGGCACGCCAGGGCGACCGCGGCCTGGTCGCGCTCCTGCAGGCACTGCGGCGGGAGCCCGATCTCGAGCCCATGGGGCCGACGTCGCTCGGCGCCGCACTGACTCGGATCGGCCGTCTGGCACGGCGGCGCTCGGTGATCGTCGTCGTGTCCGACTTTCGCGGGCCCCGCGACTGGCGGCCGCGGCTGCTCCACCTGGCGGCGCGCCACGACGTCGTCGCCGTCGAGATCCAGGACCCGCGCGAGCAGGAGCTGCCGGACGTCGGCGACCTCTGGCTCGTCGATCCCGAGTCCGGACGCCAGCTGCGCGTCGACACCCGTAGCCGCAAGCTGCGGCAGCGGTTCGGCGAAGAGGCGGCGGCCGACCGCAACGCACTCGCCCGCGAGCTGCGCTCGCTCGGCGTGCCGCATCTGACCCTCTCGACGTCGGGCGACTGGCTCCGCCGGCTCGTCGGCTTCCTTCAGACCGAGGGGAGGCGGCGATGAGCTTCGGCTGGCCGATCGCCCTTCTGGGCCTCGTCCTCGTTGCGCTGGCCCTGATCGCGTACATCGTCGTGCAGCACAGACGGCGCCGCTACGTCGTCCGGTTCACGAACTTCGACCTGCTCGAGAACATCGTCGCCGACTCGCCGCGCTGGCGGCGTCACATCCCGGCGGCGTTCGCACTGCTCGCCCTGACCGCCCTCGTGATCGGCATGGCCAGGCCGCAGGTCGCCGTGGCCGTGGCTCGCGAGGAGGCAACGGTGATCCTCGCGATGGACAGCTCCGGCTCGATGACCGCCACCGACGTCGCTCCCGACCGGATGACGGCGGCGCGCGAGGCGGCGAGCTCGTTCGTCAAGGACCTGCCGAAGGGCTTCCGCGTCGGCGTCGTCTCGTTCTCGGACCAGGCCGACGTCGTCGTGCCCGTCACCGATGACCGGGACGAGGCACTGCGCGGCCTGAGTGCGCTTCAGGCCGACAACGGCACCGCCCTCGGCGATGCGATCGCCCGCTCGGTCGATCTCGGCGTGACGAGCCTCGACCAGGAGCTCGCCGCCGCGAAGGAAAGCGACACTCCGGTCGTCGTGCTCGTGCTCTCCGACGGCGCGAACACGACCGGCGACTTCGAGCCGCTCGAGGCGGCGCAGAAGGCCGTCGACGCCAAGGTGCCGGTCTACACGGTCGCGCTCGGGACGGATCAGGGCACGGTGCAGGGGCCGGACGGCTACGGCGGCATGCGGACGATCCGCGTTCCGCCCGATCCCGAGACCCTGGGCCAGGTGGCCGAGATGACCGGCGGCAAGTTCTTCGAGGCCGCCGACCAGGACTCCCTGAAGAGCGTCTACGACGAGATCGGCTCGCAGGTCGGGGTGGACGAGGAGCAGCGGGAGCTGACCGTCCTCTTCACCGCCGCCGGCGCCGTGCTGCTCCTGCTCGGAGGAGCGCTCTCGATGCTCTGGTTCGGCCGGATTCCTTGACCCGCGACGAACGGAAGGAGGTGATCGAGATGGAACGAGCCCGCAAGAGCAACGCCCCGGTGTTGCTCGCGCTGCTGGCGGCCGCGTTCGCCGTCGCCGCGATCTGGGCGGCGACCGCGCTCGCAGGTGGAGGCTCGTCCTCGGCGTCGAGCGACCCGGGGAGCAGCCAGCCGGCGTCCGAGTTCGTACAGAGCCAGGAGGAGCCGGCTCCGTCGGCGGACGACTGTCCGGACCATCAGGACGGTTCGGGCGGCGGCTCCGGAGGAGACTCGGGCAGCGGCTCGGGCGACTCGTCCGGTACGAACGGATCGAACTCGACGGACTTCTGACCGGTCAGAAGAGAGGAACGTCGGGGCGGTCGCTGCGACCGCCCCGGCGTCCCCGCTCTCTCGACAGGTTCGGCCGCGACCTCCCCTGGAACGCTGTGCCCACCGGAGCCACCTACAGCCCTCGCGCCAGGTGGAAATACGCCTGGTTCCACCGAAGCTCGTTCTTGACATCGCGCATGCGCGTTTCCGCGTCGATCGCGAGGAGCTCGAGTCCCCCGATCTCGGCAAGATCGGTGAAGACGTCCAGGTCCAGCGACTGACTGAAGCTCGTGTGGTGCGCACCCCCGGCGAGCAGCCAAGCCTCAGCCGCTGTCGCGAGGTCAGGCTTCGGCTCCCAGACTGCCCGCGCAACGGGGAGCCGAGGCAAATCCTCAGCCGGGGACACCACGTCCACCTCATTCGCGACGAGACGGAAACGATCGCCCAGGTCGATGAGGCTGACCACCACGGCCGGCCCGGGCGCGGCTGTGAACACGAGCCGAACGGGGTCTTGCTTTCCGCCGATCGAGAGCGGGTGGATCTCGCAGGAGGGCTTCTGACCGGCGATCGCGATCGAGGGGCACACCTCGAGCATGTGCGCGCCAAGCACCTGCGGCCCTTCCGGCGCCAGGTGGTACGTGTAGTCCTCCATGAACGACGTGCCACCTGCGAGCCCGGCGCTCATCACCTTGGTGATCCGGACGAGCGCCGCGGTCTTCCAGTCGCCTTCCCCCCCGAACCCGTACCCGTCCGCCATCAGGCGCTGCACGGCGATGCCGGGAAGTTGCGGTAGGCCGTCCAGATCCTCGAAGGTATCCGTGAACGCCTTGAAGCCTCCCGACTCGAGAAAACCGCGCAGACCCGCCTCGATCCGCGCTGCGTCCCGCAGTGATTCGCGGCGAACTCCACCCTCCTGGAGAGCCGGCACGAGCATGTACAGGTGCTCGTACTCGTCGACCAGCACGTCGACCGCCGCATCCGAAACGTCCCGCACAGCGTCCACGAGATCGCCGATGCCGTAGCCGTCGACGGCTATGCCGAGGCGAAGCTGAGCCTCCACCTTGTCGCCCTCGGTGACTGCGACGTGACGCATGTTGTCGCCGAAGCGGGCGACGTTGAGCGTCTGCGCCTCCCGCCAGCCGCACGCGGCACGTGACCAGGTTCCGATCCGGTCCACGACGGACGGGTCACGCCAGTGCCCCACGACTGTCTTGCGCTTCAGCCCCATCCTGGTTCCGATAAACCCGAACTCGCGGTCGCCATGCGCCGACTGGTTCAGGTTCATGAAGTCCATGTCGATCTCGCCCCAGGGAAGATCCCGGTTGAACTGGGTGTGGAGGTGCAGTAGCGGCTTCTGCAGCACAGCAAGACCGGCGATCCACATCTTCGCCGGAGAGAAGGTGTGCATCCAACTCATCACGCCGACGCAATCCGCTGTGGCATTCGCCTCCATGCACAGCCGGCGGATCGAGTCGGCGCTGGTGACCACGGGCTTGTGAACGACGCGGACCGGCACGACGTCCGCATCGTTCAGCGACTCGGCCACCTCTCGCGAATGCTCGTCGACCCGGCCCAGGACCTTGTCCCCGTAGAGCTGCTGGCTCCCGGTCACGAGCCAGACTTCGAACTGTCCAAGCGCTTTCATCGTTCACGCCCCCAAGTTCGCCATTGAGATTGCCGTCAGGATTGTTCCACCTCGACCTCACCGGCTCCGTCTGCCGAGGCGCAGACAAAGCCGGTCGCCCTGCGACCCGAGCGGGAGACGTAGGCGTCTGCGACATCCGTGACGAGCTGCGTTGCTTGGTCAGCAACTGCCAGCGCGACGACCGACCCGCCGAACCCGCCTCCGGTCATGCGCGCTGCCACCGCTCCGTGCGCGTAGGCGAGCTCGACGAGCAGGTCGAGTTCCGGCGTGGAGACCTCGAAGTCATCGCGCAGGCTGCGATGGCCGTCGCGGAAAACCGTCCCGAGCGTCGCGAGATCCGGACCGCACGGTTCCTCGAGCGCAGCGACACACAGACGCACGCGCTCGTTCTCGGAGACGACGTGACGAAGCCTTCGGGTCGCGACCTCGTCGAGTCCCGCCGCGCGAGCCTCCGCCTCAGCGTCTGCGACCGTCATTGACGTCGGGCGCCGCCCGTCCAGCACCGCAAGTGCCCGCTCGAGCTCCACGCGCCGCGTGGCGTACCCGGAGTGCTCGAGCACACGCCGGACGCCCGAATCGAGAACGACGATCGCGAGCCCCGTGGGGAGGGGCACCAGCCGATGCTCTTCTGTCGCGCAGTCGAGCAAGAGAGCATGGCCGCGCCCGCCAAGCAGTGACGTTGCCGGATCCATCAACCCGCACGGCACTCCAACCGCCAGCTGCTCCGCCGCCTGAGCGAGCCTCGCGAGCTCGAGCCGAGGCAGGTGGAAACCCGCCACCCGACAGAGCGCGAGCGCCACCGAGACGTCCAGAGCGGCAGACGACGACAGCCCGGCCCCGGCCGGAACCGTCGAGAGAATCGTCCCGTCGACGCCGACGGGAGGTCTCCCGCGCTCGCCGAGCAGCCGCGCCACCGCGGAGACATATCTTCCCCAGCCGGGGACGAGCCCCCGTGCTGCGCCGTCGTTCGCGAGCTCAACTGTCTCCGAGAACGCAAGCGAGCGCAGACGGATCGCCTCCTCGTCCGGCCGTCCAGCCACCGTCACACCAAGATCGATGGCTACCGGGAGCACGAGCCCGCCCGAGTAGTCGGTGTGCTCGCCGATCAGGTTGACGCGGGCCGGCGCGAAGACCGCAAATGCACTCATCGACGCTACGCCGCCGCGTCACGCATGTGCGGCGGCGGCGACGGCCGCTCGTCAGTCCCCGCTCCCGTCTCCGCGATCAGCTCGTCGATCTGTCGCAGAACGCCTTCGTCCTGATCGCCTTCTCCCGCCGCCAACCAGCCGTCGACGTGCGCGGGCCTGCGGGCGCCGACGATTGCACCCGTCACCCCCTGCTGCGCCAGCACCCAGCCGACGGCAAGGGACGGCACGGTCGTGCCCAAACGCTCGGCAAGGGTTCGAAGCCCGTCGACGAGCGCGAGGTTCGCCGAGAGCGCCGGCTCCTGGAAGACGGGCGACTCGCGGCGCCAGTCACCCGGATCCAGCCGCTCGATGCGGTCGTGATCGAAGGCTCCCGTCAGCATCCCCGAGGCCATCGGCGAGTAGGCGATCACGCCCGTGCCGTGACCGTCCGCCCACGGGAGCAGCTCCGAGCGCGCGCCGCGCGCGAGCAGCGAGAGCTGGGGCTGGAGCGAGTCGACGTGGCGGACGGCTTCGCAGCGCTCGAGTTGCTCGACATCGTGGTTGCAGACGCCGATCCACCGCACCTTGCCCTCGTCGACCAACTCTGCCATCACGCCCCAGGACTCCTCGATCGGCGTCCCCGTCGTCCAGTCGGGCCAGTGGAACTGGTAGAGGTCGATCCGCTCCACGCCCAGCCTTCGCAGGCTCGCCTCGCACTCGCGGCGGATCGAATCCGGGCGCAGGTCGTTCCCGACCTCGCCCTCGGGCAACCCGTCCCAGACGCGGCCGCACTTCGTGAACAGGTAGACGTCCTCGCCTGCAGAAAATGGCTTCACAGCCTCGCCGACAACCTCCTCCGCATGGCCGAGTCCGTAAACGGCTGCCGCGTCGATCCAGTTGACGCCGCGTTCGATCGCGTGCCTGATCGCCGCCACCGATTCGTCGTCGTCGACCTCGCCCCAACCGAACCTCCACGGCCCGCCGATCGCCCACGTCCCGAAGCCGACCGTCGACAGCTGAGGCCCGCCGGAACCGAGCTGCCGCGTCTTCACACGCGCCTCCTTCCCTCGTCATCGAGGTAGTCGCGCCAGCTCCGCCGCGGCGACCAGCCAAGCAGGCGCTCCGCCTTCGCCGACGAGATCGCCGACGCGTCGGGTCGCTCGAGCGGGCGGAACTCGATCCCCTCGGCGCCGTAGTACCGCTCGACCGTCTCCACGAGCGGATGGCCGCCGATCGTGTCCGGCGACGCTACGTAGAAGACCTCGTGTCCCGGCAGGTCGGTCTCGATCGCGAGCAGGACCGCATCGCAGAGGTCGTAGACGTCGACGTAGGAGCAGTAGTTCTCGATCAGCACCGAAGGATCGCGGACGATCGGGCCGAGGTTCCGCTCGTAGCTCTCCTCGTCCTGCACCCAGCACGGGCGGATCGACGTGCAGCGGAGGTCCGCGCGCTCGACGGCCCGGTCACAGAGCAGCTCACCGAACCACTTGGAGGTCGCGTACGGATCCTGGGGCCGGATCGGATGCTCCTCGTCGATCGGCAGGTAGTCGGGCCGGAACGGACGGTGTGCGAAGAGAAAGCCCGGCACCGTCTCGCTCGAAAAGTTGACGAGGCGGTGCACGTCCCACGCAATCGCGGCCTCCAGCACGTTGAACGTACTCAGCATGTTGTTGCCGAAGACAACGTGGGGCGGGTTGTGGATCGGCTGCGGGATGGCGGCGGTGTGGACGACGATCTCGCAACCCCGGACGAGCGCGTAGACGGCTCCCGCATCGGTGAGATCTGCCTGCCAGTAGTCCGCCGGCTCACCGGGATCCGGGCGATCCCAGTTCGGCCGGGTCAGATCAGCCGCGCGCACCTCGTGGCCCGCCGCCTGAAGCGCCGGAACGAGCGCGCGTCCGACCTTGCCGTGCGCGCCCGTGACGAGAACTTTCATGCGCCATCGGGCTTGGCCAGCCGATACTCGGAGGCGACGATCGACGTCAACTCTTCGATCGAGGTCTCGTCGGTCGGCTTGTCGAACGCGATGCGGCCGTTGCGGAGCAGGTTGACGCGATCGCATAGCTCGAATACGTGCACGTAGTTGTGAGCGATCACGATCATCGAGACGTCGCCGCGCTGCTTCAGCTCGTCGATCAGCTGGATGATCAGTGTCCCCTCACGCGCGCCCATCGCGGCAAGGGGCTCGTCGAGCAGGATGATCGTCGCGTTCGAGTGTGTCGAGCGGGCGATCGCGATCGCCTGGCGCTGACCGCCTGACATGCCCGCGACCGCCGCGTCCATCGACTGGACGCGAACGCCGATGTCGTCGAGATACTCGCGCGACCGACTCCTCATCGCGCGGTTATTGAGGAGGCGAACCGGCCCGAAGCCGTGGGTGAGCTCGCGGTTCAGGAACATGTTGTGGTAGACGGACATGCCCGGCACGAGGGCGAGATCCTGGAAGACCGTGTCGATCCCGAGCGAGCGGGCGTGCGTCACGGACTTGAGCTGCACCTCCTCGCCGAAGACGAAGATCTTGCCGGCGTCGGGCTTGTGAAAACCGGTCAGGATCTTGATCAGCGTTGATTTACCAGCGCCGTTGTCGCCGATCAGCCCGAGCACCTCGCCCGGTCGGAGATGGAGCGAGACATCCTCGAGCGCTTTCACCACACCGAAGCTCTTGCGGATGTTCTCGACGCGGATCGCGTCGGGCACCGTCTCTCGTGCGGGATCGGGCCGCGGAGTCGCGGTTTCGCTCATGCAGTGCCCCCAAGCCGTCCCGACTGCCGGATTCGCTCGAGGGTCACGTTGAACGACATCGAGGCAATGATGGCGACGCCGAGGACGAGGTCGAACGTGTAGGCACTGATCCCCTGCAGCGTGAAGCCGAGGTTCAGCACGGCAAGAACGAGCACGCCGAGCGCGGCGCCGATGATGGTGCCTGATCCACCGAACAGGGAGGTGCCGCCGATCACGGCCGCGGCGACGGCATAGAACATCAGCGGTGTACCGCCCTGCAGGGCCTGGATGGAGGTGATCCGCACCGACTCGAGGATGCCGGCGAGAGCGGCCAGCGTGCTGCACAGGACGAAGTTTCCTACCTTGATGCCCTTGACATTGACGCCGCTCTCGCTCGCTCCGATCAGGTTGCCGCCGGTGGCAACGGTGTGGAGCCCCCAGCGCGTTCGGTTGAGCAGGATCGTCATCACGATGATCACACCAAGCGCCCAGTACACGGTCGCGTAGGGGGAGCCGCCGAAGAACCTGAAGAACTCATGGCCGCCCGGGGTCTCCACGGGAAATGCACCCGACATGATGAGCGTCAACCCGTTCAAGAGGAAGATCATCCCGAGTGTCGTGATGAAGGAGGGCACGCCGACGGCGACCGTGATCACTCCGTTGACGAGTCCGACGAGCGAGCCGGACAGCAGGCCGACGATCACAGCGAGCCAGATCGGCAGATCGTAGTTGTGATTCGCGAAATAGAAGATCCAGGTGGAGAACGCGTAGACCTGCCCGGCTGAGAGGTCGATCTCACCACAGATCAGGAGCATCACCTCACCTGCCGCGATAATCGCGATCGGTGCCGAGAACTCAGCGATGACCTGTGCGTTTTCGCGTCCGAAGAAGGCTTCCGTCCGCAGGGAGAAGTAGACGAGGAGACAAAGCAGGACGATTCCGATGCTCGCCTCGCGGCGGCGGACGAACGCACCCGCAACGCGCCAGCCGAGGCTGACGCGTTGCGGTGGTTCAGGAGGCCTCGGCGCTGTCGCGGCCTCGGTCACCGGTTACGAGACGGGATACTTCTGAGCGCTGGAACTGCCCTCGTACCGCGTCTTCGTCGACAGGTACGGCTTCACGTTCGCCCTCGTGACGAAGAGGATGCCCGTGTTCGTGTCAGACGGCGCCACGAGCCCGGACGAGTACCTGTAGAAGAACAGCTGCAGGACAGGCAGCCAGCCCTGCAGGTACGGCTGCTGGTCGATCGTGAAGTCCAGCTGGTTCGCCGCGATCAGCTTCAGGGTCGTCGGCGTGAGGTCGTAGCCGCCGGCCTTCATCCCCTTCTGCCTCAGCTTGTACTTCGCGACGGTCTGCCCGACAGCCTGGGTCGAGCCGGCATCTACGGCGAACATCCCCTTCAGGCCCTTGTGCCCGAGGTAGTAGGCGTCGATCTTCGCGATCTCGTCGGGCAGGAGGGCGCCGGTGGCGACAGCCGTCGTCTTGATCTTGCCACCGCTGAACTTCTTGATCGCCGCGGTGGCACCGTCGATCCGCGGCTGGATGTTCAGCTGTCCGGGGGTGGCGATGAACAGCGCGACGTCGCCGCTGCCGACGAGCTTGACGATCCGCTGGCCCATTGCGTAGCCGGACGCATACAGATCCTGGCCGATGTACGCGAGCCGGCCGTTCGGGTTACCCGCAGGCACGTCGGCGTTGTAGGCGAGCACGGGAATGCCCTTCGCGAGTGCTTTCTGGGTCGGCGTATTGAACGCCTTCAGGTCCACGAGGCAACACGAGATTCCGGACACCTTGGCCGTGATCGCCGAGTTGAACGCATTGACCATCTGGCTGATGTCCGACGTGGTGGAACCGGTCCACTGGTAGCTGCACCCGAGCAGCGAGCACGCGTCCTGCGCACCGTAGATCGTCGGCACGAAGAACGGGTTCGTCGTCACGTGATTGACGAACGCGAATTTCCACTTCGGATGGGACTTGATGAAGCTCTCTGCGGCAAGCCCTTCGGCAACTGCGCCGAACGTCGGACCCGCCAGGATCGTTGAGGGGATGGACAGCGCAGCTGCGCCCAGGCCCACTCTCTTCAGGAGCCGTCTGCGGTCGAGGACGAGTTCACGCTCCTCGTCGGCATCCATGCCGCTTGGCTCGGACGTGACGTCTTCGAAATCCACGAGAACCCTCCTTTTTCCTCGGCGACCCCGAACCGCGCGACCGTAACACGGTTCCGAAGCCGTGTCGACCTTCGGGCTCGAGGATGATCCGCCGGCGGCGGGCCGAGGATCGAATGCTCGACCGCCGAACTGAAACGAGGCGCTCACGACGCCGCCGGCCAGTCCCTGCTCCTCCGCCGCAACCCGTTCGCAGGCTGCCGCGCGCGGCCACCCAGGAGCAGGAAACCGCCGCAGCATGCCCGGACGCTGACTCAACTGCTCGGCGGCGGGATCAGGTGCCGCTACCCGTCTATCCCTCGGCGCGTCCGCCATACTCGACACTGATGGCAACTCCCGAGACCATCACGGAGACGCCGTCGACCATCGGCCTGTCGCAGCTGAGCGGTGACGAAGTGCGCTGTCGCGAGCTCGGCGCGTTCCTTCGCAGCCGTCGCGACCACCGAAACGACGGGTTGTAGCGCGCGATGGCCGACCACGGCGAACTGCAGGAGCGGGTGTTCCAGGGGAACCGCGAGCTCGTCCGCGCGGGGCTCGTCGTCCTCACCTTCGGGAACGTGAGCGGCGTCGACCACAGCGAAAACGTGCTCGCGATCAAGCCGAGCGGCGTCCCGTACGAGGAGCTGCGGCCGGAGGCGATCGTCGTCGTCGACCTCGAAACGGGCGACGTGGTGGCGGGCGACCAGCGGCCGTCCTCAGACACGCCCACGCATGCAGTCCTCTACCGCCGCTTCGAAGGGCTCGGCGGCATCGTGCACACGCACTCCCGGTTCGCAACCGCGTGGGCGCAGGCGGGGCGCGAGCTTCCCTGCTTCGGCACGACCCACGCCGACCACTTCCGCGGGCCGGTGCCGGTGACCCGCACGCTGGCAGCGGCCGAGATCCACGGCGACTACGAGCAGCGAACCGGCGACGTGATCGTCGAGACGTTCGAGAGCCTAGGGCTCGATCCGCTCGAGACTCCGGCGGCCCTCGTCGCATCCCACGGGCCGTTCGCCTGGGGTGTTGACGTCAAGCAGGCTGTCGAGAACGCGACCGCGCTCGAGACCGTGGCCGAGCTCGCTCTGTACACGCTCGTCCTGAAGGCAGAGGCGCCGGCGCTCGACGACGATCTCCTCGAACGGCACTTCTCGCGGAAGCACGGGCCAGGCGCCTACTACGGGCAGCCCCGATGATCGCGCTGCGCCTCCACGACAAGGGCGATCTGCGGCTCCACGAGGAGCCGGTACCGACGCCGGGCGACGACGAGGTGCTGGTACGCGTCACCGCCGTCGGGCTCTGCGGCTCCGACCTGCACTGGTTCAACGAAGGCGCCATCGGCGATGTGTGTCTAACCCAGCCGCTCGTCCTCGGTCACGAGTTCGTCGGCGTCATCGAAACCGGAGAGCGGACGGACGAGCGGGTTGCCCTCGACCCGGCGATCCCGTGCGGCAGGTGCGGCCCGTGCATCGCCGGCGACGAGAACCTCTGTGTCGCGTGCCGGTTCGCCGGCAACTCGATCGACGGTGCGTTGCGCTCGCAACTGGCCTGGCCGGGCCGCCTCGCCCATCGCCTGCCCGACTCGCTTCCCGACGCGGAGGCGTCGCTGCTCGAGCCACTCGGAGTCGCACTGCACGCGCTCGACCTCGGCCGCGTGCAAGCGGGAATGACGGCGGGCGTGTACGGCTGCGGCCCGATCGGTCTCCTGCTCGTCCAACTGCTTCGGCGTGCGGGCGTGGACGTGCTCGTGGCAACCGATCCGCTCCCGCACCGCATCGTCGCCGCGGAGGCACTCGGTGCGACCGTGGCCGTGGAGACGCGGCGGGCCGGCGCGGAGATCCTGCCTTCGTCGGCCGCAGGTGGCGTCGACGTCGCCTTCGAGGTGGCCGGCGAGGACGACGCGATCGCGACTGCAATCGACACGCTGCGACCGGGCGGCCGGCTCGTTCTCGTGGGCATTCCGACGGACGACCGCTCGAGCTTCACCGCGTCGACCGCGCGCCGCAAGGGACTCACGATCTCCCTCTGCCGCCGGATGAAGGCGAGCGACCTTCCGCGTGCGATCGAGCTCGCCGAGAAGGGCCACATCGAGTTGAGCTCACTCGTCAGCGAGCGGTATCCGCTGACCAATGGATCCGAGGCGTTCGCCAGCCTGAGCGAGCGGCGCGCCTTGAAGGTCGTCGTCGAGCCGCAGCGGGGAGCCGCATGACGGCCGGCGCGTACGTGATCGGCGTCGACTTCGGCACTGCGTCGGGGCGGGCCGTCCTGGTCGACTGCGTGGACGGGCGTGAGCTCGCAACAGCCTCGTATCCGTACGCCAACGGCGTCATCGACGAACGGCTGCCGAAGCCGCACGATCACGTTCGGCTGGAACCGGACTGGGCGTTGCAGGACCCCGAGGACTACCTGCGGACGTTCGAGCACGCCGTTCCTCGGGTTCTTGCCGAGTCCGGCATCGACGCGGATCAGGTGATCGGGATCGGGATCGACTTCACCTCGTGCACGATGCTGCCAACGACCGCCGAGGGCACGCCGCTGTGCCTGCTCGAGGAGTTGCGGAGCGAGCCGCACGCGTGGGTGAAGCTCTGGAAGCACCACGCCGCCCAGCCGGAAGCCGATCGCATCAACGCCGTCGCGGCAGAGCGCGGGGAGCGGTGGCTCCCCCGCTACGGCGGCAAGATCTCCTCCGAGTGGTTCTTCGCGAAAGCGCTGCAGATCCTCGACGAGGCGCCCGAGCTCTACGACCGCGCGGAGCGGCTGATCGAGGCCGCAGACTGGGTCGTCTGGCAGCTCACAGGGACGGAGACTCGTAACAGCTGCACCGCCGGCTACAAGGCCCTGTGGTCGAAGCGGGATGGGTTCCCCGACAGCGCCTACTTCGCCGCGCTCGACCCGCGCTTCGAGGACGTCGTCGACGAGAAGATGTCGCGCACGCTGCTGCCGCTCGGCAGCGGAGCGGGCTTTCTGACCGAACGAGCGGCGGCGTTGACCGGCCTCCCCCCCGGCACGCCGGTGGCGGTCGCCAACGTCGACGCACACGTCTCGGCTCCCGCGGCGACCGTGACGGAGCCCGGCTCGATGGTCGTGATCATGGGAACGAGCAACTGCCACATCCTGCTCGGCGACGAGCTCGCGTTCGTCGAGGGCATGTGCGGCGCCGTCGAGGACGGCGTCGTTCCCGGGTTGATCGGCTACGAGGCCGGCCAGTCCGGCGTCGGCGACATCTTCGCGTGGTTCGCCGAGCACGCCGTGCCGCCGGAGTACCACGCGGCAGCGCAGCGACAGGGCGAAGACGTGCACCGGATCCTCGAGCAGGAGGCTGCGAAGCTTCGGCCCGGCCAGAGCGGCCTCCTCGCGCTCGACTGGTGGAACGGAAACCGCTCCGTGCTCGTCGACGCCGACCTCAGCGGGCTGCTCGTCGGAATGACGCTGGCCACGACGGCGCCCGAGATCTACCGGGCGCTGCTCGAGGCAACCGCGTTTGGCACGCGGGTGATCGTTGAAGCGTTCGAGTCGGCGGGAGTGCCGGTCACGAGGATCGTCGCCTGCGGCGGCCTGCCCGAGCGGAACGAGCTCCTGATGCAGATCTACGCCGACGTGACCGGCCGCACGTTCTCGGTGGCAGCTTCCGCGCAGACGCCTGCGCTGGGGGCGGCGATGTCCGCAGCGGTGGCGGCCGGCGCGGACGCCGGCGGCTACGACTCGATCGCCGAAGCCTCGCGCCGGATGGCGCAGCTGAGCGACCAGGTCTACGAGCCGATCGACGCGCATCACGCCATCTACAGCGACCTCTACGGCCACTACGTCCACCTGCACGACCTCTTCGGTCGTGACGGCGAGGGCGTGATGAAGAGCCTGAAGCGGATCCGTGATCGCACGGGAGAGGAGGTACGGATGAAGTAGCGCGTCTCGGACGACTCACGCTGGCCCACGCGGGCCGAAATCTGCGGCAAATCGGAGAAAACCGAGATCGGGGAGGACACGAAATGCGCAGATCGCTCCGCAGAATGGCACTCGCCGGCTTGGCAGTGCTTCTCGTCGCCGCCGCCGGGTTCTCCGGCGCGCTTGCGTCGAACAACACGCACGACCCCGGATCGCCGTCGGTCAAGAAGGAGCTGTTCGGATCCGTCGGTGGCAAGGCCGTCGACATCTACACCCTGACGAACTCCAACGGCATGGAGGTCAAGATCCTCACCTACGGCGGGATCATCCAGTCGGTGAAGGTCCCCGACCGCCGCAAGCACTTCGAGAACGTCACCCTGGGCTTCGACAACCTCGCGGACTACGTCGCAAAGAGCCCGTACTTCGGATGCATCACGGGCCGGTACGCGAACCGGATCGCACTCGGCAATTCACGCTCGACGGCGTCACCTACCAGCTCCCGATCAACAACGACGCCGAACTCGCTCCACGGCGGAACCGTTGGCTTCGACAAGCACGTCTGGGCGGCGACGGTGATCCAGAACCACGACGGCGTCGGCCTCAAGCTCACGTTCACGAGCCCCGACGGCGACCAGGGCTACCCGGGCACGCTCAAGGCCGAGGTCACCTACCTCCTCACAGACCGGAACCAGATCCGGATGGACTACCGGGCGACGACGACGGGCAAGGCGACGGTCGTCAACCTGACCAACCACGCGTACTGGAACCTCCAGGGCGAGGGCTCCGGCTCGATCGACGATCACGTCCTGAAGCTCAACGCGTCCCACTACACCCCCGTGGATCCGACGTTGATCCCGACCGGGGCAATCGACCCGGTGGCCGGCACGCCGATGGACTTCACGCGGTCGACCGCGATCGGAGACAGGATCCGCGACAGCTTCGAACAGCTCGTGATCGGCCGCGGTTACGACCACAACTGGGTGCTCGACCGGCCTAGCCCGAACGACACGTCGATGATCCGTGCGGCGCGTGTGCAGGAGCCCGACAGCGGCCGCGTGCTCGAGATCTTCACGACCGAGCCCGGAATCCAGTTCTACTCCGGGAACTTCCTCGACGGGACGCTTGTCGGGACGAGTGGCCGGATGTACAGGCAAGGCGACGGGTTCGCGCTGGAGACCCAGCACTATCCCGACTCGCCGAACAAGCCGAACTTCCCCTCGACCGTCCTTCGCCCCGGGCAGGTCTACAAGACCACCACGATCTACCAGTTCTCGACTTCCCAGCACTAGCACCTCGAGCCGCCCCGCCCCCCGCGACGGTTCGCGGTGGGGCGGGGCCGCTCCAGCAAGAGAAGCAGCGATGCCGATCCGCGCCACTCCGTCTCGCGCGGTGCGGCCGCGGCTGTTCGCACCCTGTTCGCAGCGCAGTCGCGTTCACGCGCGCGGGCTCCGCCGGAGCGTCTAGCCTCCCGGCGATGGAGGCCGCGCTGATGGCTTGGTTCCGCGAGAACGGCCGCGACCTGCCCTGGCGGCGGACGCGCGACCCGTATGCGATTTTGGTCTCGGAAGTCATGCTGCAGCAGACGCAGGTCGAGCGCGTGATCCCGCGCTGGCTCGCCTGGCTGGAGCGCTGGCCGACGCCGGCCGCGCTCGCGGCCGCTTCGCCCGCCGACGTGATCCGCGAGTGGCAGGGGCTCGGCTACAACCGCCGCGCCGTCAGCCTCCACCGCGCGGCCCAGGCCGTGGCAGCGGACGGCTGGCCGGACGACCTGACGACGCTCCCGGGCATCGGCCCCTACACGGCGGCCGCGATCCGGAATCAGGCGTACGGCGAGCCGGTGCTTCCGGTCGACACGAACGTCGCCCGGATCCAGGAGCGAACGGGACACTCGTTCGGCCCGGAGGCGCTGCAGGCGCTCTTCGATCTCGGCGCGACCGTGTGCCTGGCGCGCGTGCCCCGCTGCGAGATCTGCCCGCTCGCAGAGCGGTGCCCGTCGCGGGGACGGCGGTACGAGCCGCTGCGAAAGCAGTCCCGGTTCGAGGGGTCGTTCCGCCAGCGGCGGGCGGCGCTGCTGCGTCTCGTCGCCGCCGAGGCGCAGCCGCTCGACGAGCTCGACCGGGAAGCGGTCGACTCGCTCCTGCGCGACGGCCTGGTCGAGCGGGCCGGAGAGCTCGTCCGGCTGCCCGCCTAGATGCGGTGGTGCATCCAGACGTTCGGCTCGACGTAGACGCCCTCGTCGCGCTCGCGATCGATCTCGACCGGGACGAGCGCGCCGGGAACGACGTAGGCACCGCTGTCCGGGAACCGCATGCCGGTCCAGCTCTCCCAGTCCGCGACGGAACCCGAGATCCGCATCGAGGTCGGCGCAACCGCGATCAGCTCGGCGCCCGCCTGCTCGTGGGTGCGGAGCCAGGCGTCGTGCAGCTTTCCGTCGTCGCGGCGCCACTCGACGTAGCGCTCCATCGGCGTCAGCGGGTAGGCGTGCTTCTGGCTCGGGCGGACCGGCGCGACCAGGTCGGAGAGGCCGCGCGCCGCAACCGCGTTGCGCATTCCGTCGAGCATCGTCCGGCTGAGACCCTTGCCGCGCTGGTCGACCCCGATCGTGATCGCGATCGCCGAGACGGCCGCGCGGGCCTGCCGGCGAACGCCTGCTCGAGCGCCGCATCCCAGCCGTCGTCCGGCAGCTCGCCCGGCCCGAACGGGATCGGCACTGCGTTCGACTCCGCGAGCAACCGGTCGTCCTCGTCGAGCAGGAACAGCTGCAGGTCGGGGAACTCCGCGTACTGCTCGTTCCACCGGACGTTCGCGACGGCGTCGTGGTACATGAACTCGTCCCACGCGGCGCCGAGCTCGTCGCGGCGCTCGAGCAGGTCCGGCCGCTCGACGTACGAGACGAGCTTCACGTGCGCTCCAGGAGCGCGACCGCCTCGGCGGCCAGCCCTTCGCCGCGGCCGGTGAAGCCGAGCCGGTCGGTGGTCGTGGCGCGGACGTTGACGCGCTCCGGCTCGACGGCGAGCGCGTCGGCGAGACGACGCCGCATCTCCTCTCGGTGGCCGGCGATCCGGGGCTCCTCGCCGATCAGGACGCAATCCGCGTTCACGAGTGTGAAGCCCGCCTCGAGTACCTGGCCGTAGGCGTCGCGCAGCAGGTCGAGCGAGTCGGCGCCGTGCCAGCGTGCGTCGCCGGAGGGAAAGAGACCGCCGATGTCGCCGAGGCCTGCCGCTCCGAGCACGGCGTCGATGAGGGCGTGGGCGATCACGTCGCCGTCCGAGTGGCCGGCGAGGCCGCGCGGGTGATCGATCGGGACGCCGCCCAGCACGAGCCGTGCGCCCTCCTCGAACGCGTGGGCGTCGACGCCGATGCCGACGCGGAGATCAGACACCGAGCGCCTCGGGCAGCTCGGTCGAGCGAGTCGATCGCGAGCGCGTCCGACGGAGGCTCGTGGAGGTGTCCCCACGGGCCTCGGCGCACGTGCACGGCGACCATCCCGGCGGCGAGAGCGGGCGCAATGTCGTTGTCGACGCGATCGCCGACGTACGCGATCTCGTCGGCGTCGACACCACACTCGGCGACGATCCGCTCGAAGAACGCAGGCGCCGGTTTCTCGACGCCCCAGCGGGCCGACGAGCCGACCAGGTCGACGTGCTCGCGCAGGAGGTCCTCGGCATCCGTGAGCGTGTTGCCGACGGCGCCGACGCGCACTCCCCGCTGCCTGAGCGCAGCCAGGCAGGGCAGCGCGTCCGGGTAGAAGTCGTCCGACCCCCAGGTCGCGGCGGGCTGGTCGACCCCGAGCAGCTCCCAGGCGCGGCGATGGTGCTCACCGCGGGCGGCAAGCCCGCCGACGACTCCCATCAGCGTGAAGCGTGGAACGCCTGCGGTGTCTGCCGCGCGCTCCCAGAGGCGCGTCTCGTCGATCAACGTCTCGCCGACGTCGAACACGACCGCCTTCAGAGCCACGTCGAGACGAGCTCCAGGTCGGCGCGAGTCGTCACCTTCAGCAGCTTCGGGTCGCCCTCCACCCACGTGATGCGTCCGCCGCGCGCCTCCACGAGCGCTGCGCAGTCCGTGGCGTCTGCGAGCTCGCCGGCGTATGCGTCCCGGAGGGTCGGAGCGGGGAAGGCCTGCGGCGTCTGCACGGTGACGAGCTTCTCACGGGCGACGGTGCCGACGATTCGGTCGCCGTCGACCGACTTGACGGTGTCTGCGATCGGCAGGCCCGGCACCACGCCGTCCCAGCCCTCCGAGAGCGGCCCGAGCACGCGCTCGATCACGGCATCGGTGACGAGCGGCCGCGCCGCATCGTGCACGAGCACCACCAGCGCGTCGTCCGGCACCTCGGCGAGCGCGGCGCGCACCGACTCCGCCCGCGTCGCGCCGCCGATCACCGCCGCCACGACCTTGGTCGCGGAGAGCTCTTCCGCGAGCAGGATCGCGGGCTCCTCCCAGCCGGCCGGAACGGCGACGACGATCGCGTCGACCCAGTCGGAGTCGTCCAGGCGGCGCAGCGGCTCGGCGAGCATGGGTAGCTCACCGAGCCCGACGAACGCCTTCGGCCGCTCCTCGCCCAGCCGCTCTCCCGTCCCCGCAGCGACGAGGAGGGCCCAGACGCTCATTCCTCGAAGCTACGCAGTGGCCGCTGCGGCCTTCGCCTTGCTCTTCTTCTTCGGCTTCTCGCCGTTGCCGGCCAGCACGCCCTCGAGCCACTCGGCAGCCTCTTCCTCGTCGACCGCCTTGGCGTACATCAGCTCGGAGGCGAGGATCTTCTTCGCCTTCACGAACATCTGCTTCTCGCCGGTCGAGAGACCCTTCTCGTGGTCGCGCAGGGAGAGGTTCTTGACCACCTCGGCGAGCTCGAAGATGTCGCCGGTCTTCATCTTGTCGCGGTTGTGCTTGAAACGGCGGTTCCAGTTCTTCGGCATCTCAGACTCACCAGCGGTGAGAGCCTTGACGACGGTGTTGACCAGGTCTTCGTCGATCACTGTCCGCAGTCCGACCTGCTCCGCATTCTCGACGGGCACGTTCACCGTCATGTCGTTGTGCAGGATCTGGATCGTGAGGTACTCGCGCGTCTGACCCAGAACCTCGCGCTTCTCCTTTTTCACGACCGTGCCTGCACCGTGGTGCGGATACACCACCTTGTCGCCAACGTCGAACAAGCCAGCCTCCCCTAAATCGTCTCTACCGTGAAGAAGCCGGCGGGCTCGAGAGCTCACCGGCGAACGGCTACCAGTGTAGCAGAAACCCCTGGAAAACGCGTGATTTTCGGGGATTATCGCGATTTGCGGGGATTTTCTTCGCGGCTCTCGAGCCCGGCGCGCAGCGCGTCCCGGAGGGTGCCCGAACCGGAGACCCTGATCTGCGAGCGGCTGCGTGTTCCCTCCGGGGCGACGGCCGCGAGGATGCCGAGCTTGGCGCACTCCTCCAGCCGCCGCTCCGACTGCGCGGCCGTCCGGAGCCGGCCGGTGAGGCCGATCTCGCCGAAGACGGCGATGCCCTCGCGCACCGGGCGTCCCCTTCTGCGCCGACGCGATCGCCAGCGCGATCGCGAGGTCGGCGCCGGGCTCGTCGATGCGGAGACCGCCGGCGACGTTGACGAAGACGTCTGCGGATCCGAGCGGGACACCTGCGTGACGCGACAGCACAGCGACGATCATCGCCAGCCGCTTCGGGTCGACCCCGGTGCCGACGCGCCGCGGCATCGCCAGGTCGGTCGGGGCGACGAGCGCCTGGATCTCGAGCAGGATCGGCCGCGTTCCCTCGAGCACGCAGGCGACCGCGGCGCCGACCTCGCCCGGCATCGTCTTGCCGAAGAGCTCGGAGGGATCGGGCACACCGATCAGGCCCTCGCCGGTCATCTCGAAGACCCCCAGCTCGTTGGTCGAGCCGAAGCGGTTCTTGGTCGCCCGGAGGATGCGATGGGCGTGGTAGCGGTCGCCCTCGAACTGGAGCACGCAGTCGACGAGGTGCTCGAGCACGCGCGGGCCGGCAACGGCGCCGTCCTTGGTCACGTGGCCGACGAGGATCGTGGCGACGTTCTGCTCCTTCGCGACGCGGAGCAGGCGGCCGGCAGCCTCGCGGACCTGGCCCGACCGATCCGGGCGCCGAGCTCATGTCGGCTGCGTAGAGCGTCTGGATCGAGTCGATCACGCAGACGTCGGGCCGCTCGCGCTCGAGCGTCGCACAGACCGCATCGAGCTCGGTCTCCGCGAGGATCTCGACGTTCTCGGTGCCGCCGAGGCGCGCCGCACGGAGCTTCACCTGCGCGGTCGACTCCTCGCCGGTGACGAGCAGTGCACGGCGGCCGCCGGCGGAGATCGCGCCGAGGGCGCTGAGGAGCAGGGTCGACTTGCCGACGCCGGGCTCTCCGCCGACGAGCACGAGGCTCGCGGGGACGAGACCGCCGCCGAGGACGCGGTCGAGCTCGGGCACGCCGGTCGAGATCCGCTTCGCCTCCTCCGCGTTGACGTCGACGAGGCGGAGCAGCGGCTTCGCGGCCGCGGCCGTCTTCAGCGCGGCCGGCGTCTCCTCGACGAGCGAGCCGAACGCATTGCAGCCGGGGCACTTGCCGAACCAGCGGCCGGCGGAGTAGCCGCACTCGGTGCAGGCGTAGTTGACTGCTGCCTTGGCCATGCTGCGAGGCTAGCCGCGGCGGCGGACGGGGATGTCTCGGCTTCGTGACGACGGTGTGACGATTCCGCCTGTCCGGGAACCGACTCCTCCGCGTCGACCCGCGCACCGGAGCCCGGAAGAAGCTCGCAGGCTAGAACGGGAGGGGCCGCCTCGCGGCGGCCCCTCCCAGACGTACGTGCTTGCGCTGACTCAGCCGCCGTAGTCGAGCCAGGTTCCGAGCGGCGGCCGCTCGTCGACGCCGGGCTTGCTCCAGTCGCAGACGCCCGTCGGGAACGTCGCCTGGAGCCGCGTCTGCTGCGCCGGCGTGAACGACACACCGTAGGCGCCGAAGTCGATCGGCTTCAGCTGGCACTTGAAGACGTCGCTCGCCAGGGGCGAGCCGGCCGCGATGCGAGTCTCGGCGAAGATCGGGTAGAGGCCCGCGCACACGCCTGCGAGTCCGAGCCCGAACGGCTCGGAGATCTTCGTCGAGCCCGCCCAGCACGCGTCCGTCAGGCCGACCGGACGGTTGCGGAGCGTGCGCTCCGCCGCCGTGCCGGGCGCGTCGTCCGCGTCGATCGCGGCCAGCCACGCCTCCATCTGCGTGAGCGCCTCGACCGTCATCGCCGCCGTCCCGGCCGCGTCCGCGATCAGCATCACCTGGTTCGCGAACGTGCCGTTCGCCTCCTGGAGCCGCGCCCGCATCACGAACGAGTGGATCCGCGTGTGGATGTCTCCCGGGAAGTCGGTGTACGTGCGGGCGTCGATGATCGGCGTCGACGCCAGGCCGAGCCCGCCGGTGTTCACGCGGCCGGTCTCGTACCCGCGTACGAGCCCGATCGGATCGGCGGCGACGCGCTGCGGCACGACCTGGCCGATCAAGTCGAAGCCGCCGGCGTTCTCGTTCAGCGAGACGAACTGCTCCGGTGTGATCGCCCCGCTCTGGACGGCGGTGAGCCCGTACTGGAGGCCGATGTTGTCGAGCGGCCGCCAGGCGAAGCCGTTCGCCGGGTTGCGCCCGAGCTGCGTCGCGATCTGCTCGAAGCTCGTGCACTTGATCCCGCCCGGATTCGTCACCGGGTTGTACAGCGCCGAACGGGCACAGCGGTGGGGCAGGCCTCGAGCGCGTTCGTGCGGCTGGCGAAGGCGAGGTGCCAGAACTGGCACGAGTTGAAGGTGCCGAAGCCCGAGGCCGCGGCGCGCTGCGCGGCCGTCCAGCCGGCAGCGACGCCGGCCGGGCTGGCGAAGTACAGCGAGAGCAGCCGGCAGTCCGGCACGGTTCCGAGCGTGATCGAGTCCTGGAACGACGCGCTCGGGATGATCCCGTCGAGGATGCCCGGGTAGTTGTTCCCGATCAGGTGCTGCTGGATCGCGCCGCCCGAGCCGCCGAAGCCGATCGTGTACCTCGGCTTCCCGTACGTCTCGGCGAAGTGCTCCTTCACCATCAGCGCGACCTCGGCCGAGATCACCTCGCTGCAGTTGTTGTCGTAGACGTTCAGGGACGACGACGCGACGGCGTAGCCACGGGCGAGGAAGAGGTCGGTGAGCACGCCGCCGTTCCCCTGGCCCTGGTGGTAGCCGACGTTGCAGCCGCCGCCGAACGTGTAGACGAGCCGTTCGTTCCAGCCGGGCTCGTCCGTGAACGGGCTCGGCGGCGCGGCGGGATCGTAGAGGGCGGCGATCTCGTAGACGCCGCGGTCGATCACGCCCTTCTCGATCCGAACGATGTAGTCGACGGTGCGGCCGTCGAGCGTCGTCGTGCGGGCGAGGTCGGCCGGCTTCACCGTCGGGTCGGCGAGCGCCGCGAAGGCGCCGGCGGTCGTCCGGTACTGGTAGCGCACCTGCGTCGGTGCGGAGCAGTCGGCGTCGAGCGCCGGCCCGAGGCCGTTCTGCACGGTCTCGCAGAAGAACGGCTCCTGCTGCGGGCCCGAGAACATCGGCCCGCTGAGGGGGTGGTTCACGACTCGGAGGGTCGCGGAGCGGCCCGGCGGCGTTCCCTTCCCGTTGCCGTTGGCGCGCGCGACGATCTCGTTCTCGCCCAGGGCGAGCCCGCCGACGAGCCCGCGCAGCGAGCCGTCGGGCATCGTCCGGAAGCTCCCGGACACATCCCGGCCGTTCGCCTCGATGCGGAGATGCTTCAGGCTTGCGGCGTCGTCGTGGAGGCGGATCTCGACGAGGACGTCGCCGCCCGAGACGTACTGCGGCAGCGTCGACAGCGCCTCGATCGCGGGCGCCGCGCTGCTCGCGCTTCCCGCGCCGGCGGGCAGCAAGCCGGCGGCGAGGACGGCTGCGGCCGCTGCGACGAGACGCACCACGCGCGTGCGTGAACCGGACATCTCTCCCCCTTCTGTTGTGTGTCGTGCGGCCCGTACGGGCCGCCGCGAGCACACCACACCCGGCGGCGAGGTGCAAGTGGTAACGAGAGAGGCCGCCTCGCGGCGGCCTCTCGGGCTTACTCCTCTTCGACCGGAGCCTCTTCGGGCTCGGCAGGCTCGTCCGGTGGGACGGTCACCTTCTCCGCCCGCGGCTCGCCCTCGACGATCTTGATGTCGACGAGCGACTCGCCCTCCTCGCCGGTGAGGTCCTCCTTCTTGTCGACCAGGATCGTCGAGCCGGGATTGAGCTCGCGGCCGAGCACGAAGTCGGCGAGCGGATCCTCGATGAAGCGCTGGATCGCGCGGCGCAGCGGCCGGGCGCCCATCGCCGGGTCGAAGCCCTGCTCGACGAGCACCTCCTTCGCCGCGTCGGTCAGCTCGATCGCGACCTCGTACGTCGCCATCTGCTCCCGCAGCCGCTTCAGCTGCAGGTCGACGATCGTGAGGATCTCCTCCTTCTCGAGCTTGTGGAAGACGATGATCTCGTCGATCCGGTTCAGCAGCTCGGGCCGGAAGACCTTCTTCAGCTCGCCGGTGACGCGGCCCTTCATCTCGTCGTAGCTGAGGCCGTGCTCGTCGCCGATCGAGAAGCCGAGGGTCTGGTTCTTCGCGATCTGACCGGCGCCGATGTTCGACGTCATGATCACGATCGCGTTGCGGAAGTCGACCTTGCGGCCCTGCGAGTCCGTCAGCTTCCCCTCCTCCAGGATCTGGAGCAGGATGTTGAAGACGTCCGGGTGGGCCTTCTCGATCTCGTCGAGCAGGAGCACCGAGTACGGCTTGCGGCGGACCGCTTCGGTCAGCTGGCCGCCCTCGTCGTAGCCGACGTAGCCGGGCGGCGAGCCGACGAGCCGGGACACGGAGTGCTTCTCCATGTACTCCGACATGTCGACCTGGATCATCGCGTCCTCGTCGCCGAAGAGGAACTCGGCGAGCGTGCGCGCGAGCTCCGTCTTGCCGACGCCGGACGGGCCGAGGAAGATGAACGAGCCGGTCGGCCGCTTCGGATCCTTGATCCCCGCGCGGGCGCGGCGGATCGCCTTGGAGGCCGCCACGATCGCCTGGTGCTGGCCGATCACGCGCTTGTGCAGCTCGTCCTCCATCCGGATCAGCTTCTGCGACTCGGCCTCGGTCAGCTTGAAGACCGGGATCCCCGTCCACATCGAGACGATGTCCGCGATCTCGTCCTCGCCGACCTCGGGCTGCTCCTCCGACTCCTCGGAGCGCCAGTTCTCCTCCAGCTCCTTCTTCTTCTGCGTCAGCTTGCGCTCCTTGTCGCGCAGCGACGCGGCCTTCTCGAACTCCTGCGCCTCGATCGCGTTCTCCTTGTCGGTGCGCACCCGCTCGATCTCGTCCTCGAGCTCGCGGTAGCGCGGCGGCGCCGTCATCGTCTTGATCCGGAGGCGCGAGCCGGCCTCGTCGATCAGGTCGATCGCCTTGTCCGGCAGGTGCCGGTCCTGGATGTAGCGGTCGGCCAGCACGGCGGCGGCGCGGAGCGCGTCGTCGGAGATCTGGCAGCGGTGGTGCGCCTCGTAGCGGTCGCGCAGGCCGCGCAGGATCTGCACGGTGTCGTCGATCGTCGGCTCCTCGACGCGAACCTGCTGGAAGCGCCGCTCGAGCGCAGCGTCGCGCTCGAGGTACTTGCGGTACTCGTCCAGGGTGGTCGCGCCGATCGTCTGCAGCTCGCCACGCGCGAGCGCCGGCTTCAGGATCGAGGCCGCGTCGATCGCGCCCTCGGCCGCACCGGCCCCGACGAGGTTATGGAGCTCGTCGATGAAGAGGATGATGTCGCCCCGCTGCATGATCTCCTTCATCACCTTCTTCAGCCGCTCCTCGAACTCACCGCGGTACTTCGAGCCCGCGACGAGGGCGGCCAGGTCGAGCGTGTAGATCTGCTTGTTCTTCAGCAGCTCGGGCACCTGGTTGGTGGAGATGCGGTTGGCGAGGCCCTCGACGACGGCGGTCTTGCCGACGCCCGGCTCGCCGATCAGCACCGGGTTGTTCTTCTGGCGGCGCGAGAGGATCTGCATCACGCGCTCGATCTCGGTCTGGCGCCCGACCACCGGGTCGAGCTTCCCGTCGGTGGCGGCCTTGGTCAGGTTGCGCCCGAACTGGTCGAGCAGCTTGGAGCTCTTCGCCTTCTCGCCGGAACCGCCGCCGGAGCCCTGCTGGCGCCGGCCGGGGCCGGAGAGCATGCGGATGATCTCGTTGCGGATCTTCTCGGCGTCGGCGTCGAAGTCGAGCAGGATCCGGGCGGCGACCCCCTCGTTCTCGCGCACGAGCCCGAGCAGGATGTGCTCGGTGCCGATGTAGTTGTGGCCGAGCGAGAGCGCCTCGCGGAGCGCCAGCTCGAGAACCTTTTTCGCCCGCGGCGTGAACGGGATCTGGCCCGTCGTCACCTCGTCACCCTGGCCGACGATGCGTGCGACCTGCGCGCGCACCTCTTCCACGGTGATGTCGAGCGACTCGAGCACCCGCGCCGCAAGCCCCTCCTCTTCGCGCAACAGTCCCAAGAGAATGTGCTCCGTGCCGATGTAGTTGTGCTTGAGGGCGCGGGCCTCGTCCTGGGCGAGGACGACGACCTGGCGAGCCCGTTCTGTGAATCGCTCGAACAACCTCTCGACCCTCCTTCCGACAGTGGTTCCGGAGGGAAGCTCATCAACCCTCCGGGTCGAAGGTCTGCCCCCATCGTAACGGACGCACCCCGCGCGACCCAGAATCCCACCCGGGTGGGCCGCTAGCGCGCGCGCTCGATCAGGTCCGCGAAGACGTCCTCGAGCACGAGGTCGACGTCGCCCGGGAGGCGGCCGTCCGGGCCGGCGACGCTGCGGAACGTGTCGAGATACAGCTCCAGCTCCTCGCGCTGCTCGGGGAAGGCGTCGCCCTGCTCGGCCAGCAGCCGCTCGACGTCGCGAACGGTCCACTCGCCGAAAGCCGGCAGGGTGAAGGGGCCGGTCGGCGGCGGCTCTGCCGGTGCCGGGTGGGTCTGCGCAGGCGCGGCCGGCCCGGATGACGGCGGGGCCTCTGTGCGCGGCGCCGGCGCGGCCTTCTTCGTGCGCGTGACGGGCCGTGGCGGACGCTCCCCGCGGAAGAGGTCGACGAGCACGAACGCGAGGCCGACGAGCGCCCCGATCAGGAGCCCGAGCGCGAGGTTCCTGGCGGGCTGCGGCGACACGCGCTGCTCGTCGGCGCTCGCGGGCTCCCACACCGATGCGGTCGTCTGCGGGGCGAAGCGGTCGTTGAAGCGCACCGTCGCCACCTCGGCCACCTCCTGGGCGGCCCGCCGCGCCTGCTCCGGGCTCGGCGCCTCGACCTCGATCCGCACGAGCGAGCTGTCTTTCGGCGCGTGGACGTCGAGCCGGTCGAGCAGCTCCTGCGGCGTCTCGTCGAGGCCGAGGTTCCGGATCGCCGACTCTGCAACCGCGCGGCTCGTCGAACAGCTCGGCCGCGGCGTCCGCCGCCCGGGCGAGGCGCGGGTCGCTCCCCGGCGGCTGGCCCTGGCGGACGAGCAGGATCGACGCGTCGGCCCGGTAGACCGAGTCCTGGAGGAGCGTGACGGCGACTGCGATGAGGAGCCCGACCGCGGCGCCGAGCAGAGGTCCGGACGGCCCGGAGAGCCGAGCGCGGAGGGACATCCCCTTAGGAACGTTCCTTCAGGGCCGGGAACAGGATCACGTCGCGGATCGTCTCCCGCCCGGTCAGGAGCATCGCCAGGCGGTCGATCCCGAGGCCGAGCCCGCCGGTCGGCGGCATCCCGTACGAGAGCGCCTCGACGTAGTCCGGATCCTCCTGCTCGCCGCCGACGAGCTCCGACTGGCGGCGGAAGCGCTCCTGCTGCTCCTCGGAGTCGTTGATCTCGGAGAACGCGTTGCCGAGCTCCATCCCGCCGGCGAAGTACTCGAACCGCTCGGTCAGCGTCTGGATCGCCGTCGGTCGTGCGCGCAAAGGGCGAGATCTCGATCGGGTAGTCGTGGATGATCGTCGGCTGGGTCAGGGTCGGCTCGACGTAGAAGCTGAACGCGTGGTCGACGAGCTGCGCCCAGTCCTTGTCGGCGTTCGTGTCGACCCCGCGCTCGGTCAGCGCCGCGCGCAGCTCGGCCTCGTCGCGGATCCAGAGGCTCGTGCTCCGCCAGCGCATCGGTGAAGCGGAGCCGGCGCCAGGGCGCCTTCAGGTCGAGCTCGTGGCCGCGAAACGTCGTCGCCGTCGTTCCGGTCACCTCCAGCGCGACCGCCTCGACGAGCTGTTCCATCCGCGCCATCGTGTCGTTGTAGTCGGCGTACGCCTCGTACCACTCGAGCATCGTGAACTCGTTCGAGTGCTTGTACGAGATCCCCTCGTTGCGGAAGTCCTTGCCGATCTCGTAGACGCGCTCGAGCCCGCCGACGATCAACCGCTTCAGGTAGAGCTCGGTCGCGATCCGGAGATAGAAGTCCTGCTCGAGGTAGTTCCAGTGGGTGACGAACGGCTCGGCGAAGGCGCCGCCGTAGCGCGGCTGCAGCACCGGCGTCTCGACCTCGACGAAGCCGTCGGCGTCGAGGTGGCGCCTGATCGACGCGACGACGCGGCTGCGGGTGAGGAAGTCGGCGCGCGTCTCCTCGTTCATCAGCAGGTCGAGGTAGCGCTTGCGGTAGCGCTGCTCGACGTCGGTGAGCCCGTGGAAGGTGTCCGGCAGCGGCGCCCGGTTCTTCGCCAGCAGCTCGAACTCGACGACCTGCAGCGAGGGCTCGCCCCGGCGCGACTTCGCCGGATGGCCGCTGACGCCGACGATGTCGCCGAGATCGACGTCGACCTTCCCGGCGAGCAGCTGGATCCGGCCGCTGCGGTCGACGAGGTCGAGGAACGTGATCTTCCCCATCTCGCGCCGCGCCAGCACGCGGCCGGCGAGCCGGAACGTCTTCGAGTCGTCGGTCGTGCCGGGCTCGACCCCCTCCGCGACCTCACGGACTGCGGTGATCTCGTCCCGGTCGGGGAAGCGCTTCGGCAGCATCGGATTCATCTGACGACTCTAGTTCGGCCCTCGGAACGGTGCGTAGCGTGCTCCGGCGCTTCGTTGAGGACACTCGGCCGGAGGGGATAGTGCGTGAGCACAGACCCGGAGAGCCGAGGGCGTCAACGAGCGAGGCGTCGCCGGAGGCGGCTCCGCCGCCCGGAGGCGACCCGGCCGGTGCGCGCTACGCGGCCGCGATGTCGATGATCTTGTACTTCAGCGAGCCGCGCGGTGTCGCCACCTCGACGGTCTCGCCCTTCTTCTTGCCGATGATCGCCTTGCCGACCGGCGACTCGTTCGAGAGCTTGAGCTCGGCGGGATTCGCCTCGGCGGAGCCGACGATGAAGTACTCGTCCGTGCGCTTGGCGTCGACGTCGCGGAGCTTGACCTTGGCGCCGATCGAGACGACGCTCAGGTCGACGTCGCGCTTCTGGATCACGCGCGCGTTCGAGAGGCGCTCCTCGAGCTGGGCGATCTTGTGCTCGAGCATCGCCTGCTCGTTCTTGGCGTCGTCGTACTCGGCGTTCTCGGAGATGTCCCCGAACTCGCGCGCGACGCGGATCCGGTCCGCGACCTCGCGGCGCTTCTCGGTCGAGAGCGTCTCGATCTCCTGCTTCAGTTTCTCGTAGCCCTCAGGCGTGAGAATGACTTCCTTCAACGTGCCTCCCTAAGACAAAAGCCGGCGGTAACGCGCCGACGCGGGCCGGAATGGTAGCGGCACGACCGGGTGGGGTCAATACCTGTGAGTACCATCAACAAACCGTGAAAGTCGACCTGCGCGAAAGCTGGCACATCCGCGACGTGGAGATCCCCACGCGGCTCGTCCTGGCGCCGATGGCGGGCGTCAGCGTGCAGGCGTTTCGCCGCCAGGGACGCCGTTTCGGCGCCGGGCTCGTCTGCTCGGAGATGGTCAGCTGCGCCGGGATCGAGCACCGGAACGAGAAGACGCTCGGCTACCTCCGGGTCGCCGTCCGACGAGCACCCGCTCGCGATCCAGATCTTCGGCTCGGAGCCGCGGACGATGGCCGATGCGGCGCGAATGGTCGAGGCCGCCGGCGCCGACCTCGTCGACATCAACTTCGGCTGCCCCGTCCGCAAGGTGACGAAGACCGGCGCCGGCGCGACGCTGCTCGACGAGCCCGCACGTGCCGCGGCGATCGTGGAGGCGGTGGCGAACGCGGTCGACGTGCCGGTCAGCGTGAAGATGCGCCGCGGGCTGCGCGACGGCGCGCGCACGTGCCTCGAGGTCGGCCCGCAGCTCGTCGACGCCGGCGCCGCGACGCTGACGCTCCATCCGCGCTCGGCGCAGCAGATGTACACCGGCACCGCCGACCACTCGCTCACCGCGGAGCTCGTCTCGCTCGTCGACGTGCCCGTGATCGCCTCCGGCGACGTCACCTCGCGCGCGAAGGCGCAGGCCGTGCTCGCGACCACCGGCGCGGCCGCGGTCATGGTCGGCCGCGGCGCCCAGGGCAACCCGTGGGCGCTCCGCGAGATCGTCGACGGCGAGGGCGGCGAGCCGACCCGCGAGGAGGTCGTCGCCGAGCTCGTCCTCTTCATCCGCGAGACCGTCCGCGAGCTGGGCGAGCGGCGCGCGTCCGGCTTCCTGAAGAAGTTCTACGGCTGGTATCTCGGGCGGGGGCGTTTCCCGCGGCCGTTCAAGCAGGAGCTCGTCGTGCTCGACTCGACCGAGGACGGTCGAGCGGCTGCTGATCGCCGCCGCGCCGGGCGCGCTCCCGCTGATCGAGGAGCTGGAGGCAGAGCTGCCCTCGGGCGACGAGGTCCAGCTCGACCTGCCGATCTCGATCTACGGCGGCGGCTAGGCCCTACTGATTCCGCGACCAGACGATCCGCAGCCCCTCGAGCGTCAGGTGCGGGTCGATCCGGTCGAGCGTCCGGGCGTGCGGCGCGATCAGATCGGCGAGGCCGCCCGTCGCCACGGTCTGCGCGTCGACACCGAGCTCGTCCCGGATCCGGCCGACGATCCCGTCCACCTGGCCCGCGAAGCCGTAGACCAGCCCGGACTGGAGCCCGCCGACCGTCGTCTTCCCGATCACGGTCGCCGGCGCGGAGAAGTCGACCTTGACGAGCCGCGCCGCCCGCGCGAAGAGGGCGTCCATCGAGACCTCGATGCCCGGCGCGAGCACGCCGCCGACGTACTCGCCGTCCGGCGAGACGATGTCGAAGTTGGTCGACGTGCCGAAGTCGACGACGATGCACGGCGCCCCGTAGCGCTCGCTCGCCGCGACCGCGTTCACGATCCGGTCGGGCCCGACCTCGCGGGGATCGTCGTAGCGGATCGGGATCCCTGTCTTGACGCCCGGCCCGACGGTCAGCAGCGGCGCCTCGGCCCAGCGCTCGGCGACGCGCTCCCACTCGCGCTGCAGCGCCGGCACCGTGGTCGAGAGGCAGATCCCGTCGACCTCCTCGAGCTCGAAGAGCGAGCCGAGCGTGACGCCGAGCTCGTCGCCGGTGCGGCTGCGGTCGGTCGCGAGCCGGAAGCTGTCGGCCAGCCGCTCGCCCTCGAACAGGCCGAGCACCGTCTGCGTGTTGCCGACGTCGACGGCCAGGAGCATGGCGCCCCTAGGGCGTGTCGTCGTCCGTGGAGAGTCGCTCGCCGAGGCGCTCGGCGAGCGCGTCGGCGGTCAGCTTCGGATCGTCGTTCTCGCCGCGCAGCTCCTCGACGGTGACGTCGCTCGAGGTGTAGACCTCGGCGCGCGGGATGATCCGCGTCGGGCGGTTCTTGTCCCAGACCCAGACGTCCTCCATCCGGACGTGGAAGAACGGATAGCTCGCCTGCGGGGTCACCTGCAGGTCGAGCTTGTTGCAGAGATACGTCGCGTCCGCCGTGAGGATGCAGTAGCGGAAGAGGCCGAAGACCGCCGTGTACTCGCGCTTGAGCGCGAGCTCCAGCTCCGCCTCGAACTCGTCGAGATCGTCGAGATGGCTCACCCGCTCAGTGTAGCCCTGCAAGCAGGTCTGCCACCCGGCCGCGGCCCGGAATCGCCAGCTCGGGATCGAGGTCGAGGAGCGGCTCGAGCGCGAACCGGCGCTCGTGCAGGCGCGGGTGCGGGACGGTCAAGCCCGGCTCGTCGATCGTCTCGTCGCCGTAGAGCAGCAGATCGAGATCGATCGTGCGCGGGCCCCAGCGCTCGCGGCGCTCGCGTCCGAGCTCGCGCTCGACAGCCAGCAGCGCGTCGAGCAGCTCGCGGGGGGAGAAATCGGTCTCGAGGGCGGCGGCGCCGTTCAGGAACGGCGGCTGGTCGACGACGCCGACCGGATCGGTCTCGCGCAGCTGCGAGACGCCGACGACCCCGGGCAGAGCTGCCAGCGCAGCCCGGATCGTCGCCTCGCGGTCGCCCAGGTTGGCCCCGACGCCGACGTACGCGCGCGTCACCGCTCGACGACGACCGTGGCGAGCCCGCCCTCGAGCCGCAGGTCGGGCTTGCCGACGCGGACCTCGACGCGCTCGAGCTGGAAGCGGCGCTTCAGCTCGTCGGCGACCGAGGCCGCAAGCGTCTCGAGCAGCTGGAAGTGCGTGCCGTCCGAGATCTCGCGCACGCAGGCGACGAGGTCGCGGTAGTCGACCGCGGCGTCGATGTCGTCCTCGGCGGGCTCGGCCGTCTCGACGACGACATCGAAGCGGAACCGCTGACCGTCGCGGCGCTCGTCCTCGAGGACGCCGTGGAAGCCGCGGAGCTCGATTCCGCTCAGCTCGAGCCGCATACCGCTCCCGCGGCGGCGAGCGCCTCGACGTGCTCACGGACGTCGTGGACGCGGAAGATCGACGCGCCGCGCTCGTAGGCCGCGACGGCGGCGCCCAGCGACGCCGCGAGCGTCCCGGTCCGCGCCTCCGGGTCGAACAGCTTCCCCAGCGAGCTCTTGCGCGAGAGCCCCAGGAGGACGGGACGGCCGAGCGCGAGCAGCACGTCGAGCCGCCGCACCAGCTCGAAGTTCTGCGCCGGCGTCTTGCCGAAGCCGATGCCCGGGTCGAGACAGACGTGCTCTTCCGGGATCCCGGCGGCGACCGCGACCGCCAGCCGTTGCTCGAGGAACGCAGCCACCTCGGTCGCGACGTCGTCGTAGCGCGGGTCGAGCTGCATCGTCCGAGGCTCTCCCTGCATGTGCATCAGGCAGAGATACCCGCCGCGCGTCCGCGACGACGCCTGCCAGCTCCGGGTCGCCGCGCAGCGCGGTGACGTCGTTGACGAGCTCGGCGCCCAGCTCGAGCGCGCGGCGGGCGACCTCGCTCTTCGCCGTGTCGATCGACACGGGCACACCCTCGAGCCGCTCCAGCACGGGGACGACGCGCCGCAGCTCCTCGTCGAGCGGGACCCCGTCCGATCCGGGCCGCGTCGACTCGCCGCCGATGTCCACGATCGCGGCACCCTCCGCGATCATCCGGCGCGCGGCCGCCGCCGCGACGTCGGGATCGAGGTGGTCGCCGCCGTCCGAGAAGCTGTCGGGCGTGACGTTGACGATCCCCATCACGGCAGGTCGCTGCAAACGTTCCTCCACCGCTGGACGTCTCACCCTGCGTGGAGGTTAGCGCCCGCACCCGCAACGCCATCCTGACCACGATCGGCGTCATCGCGGCGATCGTGCTCGTCGCGGTCGCGTCGCGCGGCTCGACCTCCCTCGGCGACAACACGCACGAGGAAGCCGAGCGACGCGCTCACGGACATCCTCTTCGCGCTCTATCTCGTCGCGCTGATCGGCGGCGCCGCCATGTTCGTCTACCTCCTCGTGCTGCAGAGGAAGATCAAGGTGCAGTCTGGCAAGGCGCCGCCCAGGAGCCTCCGCCAGATGCTCGGGACGATGCTGATCCTCGTCGCGGCCGGCGTCCTGATGGCACGGCGGCTGTCCAACTGGCAGCGGCCGACGCCGGTCGAGCCCGAGGAGGCGATCGGGCAGGCGCAGTCGATCCCGGTCAACACCACGACGCAACCCACCTCGGGCTCGTACGACTCCGGTGTCTCGTGGCTTCCGGTCCTGATCACGCTCGGGTTGATCCTGCTGGCGGTGGTCGCGTACTGGTACGCGGGGCACGCGCGGAAGCGGGCGCGCGGAGAGCTCCACACGGGGCTCGCCGCGGCCGTGGCCCAGGCGGTCGACGAGTCGCTGGACGATCTCCGGGCCGAGCCCGACCCGCGCCGCGCCGTCATCGCCGCCTACGCACGGCTGGAGCGCGTGCTCGCTGGGCACGGCCTGCCGCGCAAGCCGGCCGAGGCGCCGCTCGAATATCTCGGCCGCATGCTCGCCGAGCTGTCGGTGTCCGACAGGGCGGCACGCGCTCTCACGGATCTGTTCGAAAGGGCTAAGTTCTCGCAGCATGCTGTGGGGGCCGAGATGAAGGACGAGGCGATCGACGCGCTCGAGACGGTGCGCGACGACCTGCTGGCGGCGCAGGCGCTGGCCGCGAAGGAGCGGGCCACCGTGATCGAGGCGCAGCGCGAGCGGGCGGCGACGGAATGACTCGCGCTCTCCGCTTCTGGCGCTTTCCCGCCTTCGTCACCCTGGCTCTGTTCGTCGCGCTCGCCGTCCTCCCCGGACGGGCCGAGCTTCTCGTTCGCCTCTACGCGCTCCTGATCGCGACGTTCGTCGTCGCACAGCTCCTCGAACGCCTCCGGCGCTCGCTTCCCGAGCGCACCACATCCCCCGTCGATGCCGCGCTCGCCCGCCGGCCCCGTCCGGTCATACGGGTTCCCGAGCTCGAGAAGATCGAGCGCGAGGTCACGCTTGGGCTGACAACGGCGTTCGACCTTCATTTCCGCCTGCGGCCCACGCTCCGCCGCATCGCCTACGAGCTGCTGCGGGCACGGCGCGGGATCGACCTCGATGCGAACCCGGCTGCCGCGCGGCGCGCGCTCGGCGACGAGACGTGGGAGCTCGTGCGTGAGGACCGCGAGCCGCCGCACGACCGGTTCGGGCCGGGGATCCGCCTCGAGTCGCTCCGGCAGGTCGTTGTCTCGCTGGAGGCGCTCTGATGCAGCTCGCCCAGGTGCAGGAGCACGCGACGCGGATCCTCGACGAGGTCGAGCGCGCCGTGGTCGGCAAGCGGGAGGCGCTCGAGCTCGTGCTGCTCGGCCTGCTCGCCGACGGGCACGTGCTGCTCGAGGACTACCCGGGCCTCGCGAAGACGCTGACGGCGCGCTCGTTCGCGCAGGTGACGCAGACCGGCTTCAACCGGATCCAGTTCACGCCCGACCTGATGCCCTCCGACGTGACGGGCTCCTCGATCTGGAACCAGCGCGACGGCGACTTCGAGTTCCGGCCGGGCCCGATCTTCACCAACCTCCTCCTCGCCGACGAGATCAACCGCGCCCCACCGAAGACCCAGGCCGCGCTGCTGGAGGCGATGCAGGAGCGGCAGGTCACGATCGAAGGCGTCACGCACCAGCTCGCGCGGCCGTTCCTCGTGCTCGCGACCCAGAACCCGATCGAGTACGAGGGCACCTATCCGCTGCCCGAGGCGCAGCTCGACCGCTTCCTGCTGCGCGTGTCGTTCGGCTACCCGAGCCGGAGCGACGAGTGGGAGGTGCTGTCGCGGCGGCTGGAGCGGCGCGAGGACGAGGTCGAGCTGAACCCGGTCGTGGACGGGCAGACGCTGCTCGCGCTCCAGGCCGCGATCGAGGACGTCCACGTGGGCGATGCCATCGGCACCTACATCGTCGACCTCGTCACGGCGACGCGCACGAGCACCTCGACCACCGTCGGCGCCAGCCCGCGCGGCAGCCTCGCCGTCCTCAAGCTCGCACGCTGCAAGGCCGCACTCGCCGGCCGCGACTTCGTCACGCCCGAGGACGTGAAGGCGGTCGCCGTCCCCGGCCTCGCCCACCGGCTGATGCTGAGGCCCGAGCTCTGGGTGCAGCAGCTGGCCGCCGAGGACATCGTCCGCGAGCTGCTCGAGACCGTGCCGACGCCGGCAGCCGAAGCGGCAACGCCGTCGTCCGAATGAGGCCGGCGCAGTGAGGGCCACGCCGTCGCCCCGCGTGACGGCGTACGCCGTCCTCGCCGCGGTCTTCCTCCTCGCCGCGCTCGGGCTGCGCCGGCCGGAGCTGGCCGTGCTCGCACTCCCCTTCGCCTTGCCGCTGGCGCTCGGGCTCCGGCTCGCGCGCGCACCGGAGATCCGCGTCCAGGTGGACGTCGAGCGTGCGACCGCGCTCGAGAACGACGAGCTGGACGTCGAGCTGACGGTCTCCTCCGAGGTGCCGGTCGAGCGGCTCGAGCTCGTCCTCGTCGTCGCGGACGGGCTCGAGGTGGTGTCCGGCGCGAGCGCGCAGTCGTTCCGGCTCGGCTGGGAGGACGAACGCACGCTCGAGCTGAAGCTCCGCTGCGCCCGCTGGGGCAACTACGAGATCGGCGACGTCCGCCTCCGCGCCCGCGACCGGCTCGGCCTGACGGTCTGGGAGTCCCGCGTCGACCGGAAGCAGCGGCTGCGCGTCTACCCGCTCCCCGAGACGCTGCGCCGGATCGTCAGACCCGTCACGACGCAGCTCTACACGGGCAACGAGGTCGCGCGGCAGAAGGGCGAGGGGATGGAGTTCGCCGACCTGCGGCTGTTCGCCCCCGGCGACCGCGTTCGCTCGATCAACTGGCGCGCGAGCGCACGCCGTGACGTGCTCGTCGTCAACGAGCGGCATCCGGAGCGGAACGCCGACGTCATCCTCTTCCTCGACACGTTCGCCGACGCGCGCGCAGGCGGCCGCTCGACGCTCGACCTCGCGGTGCGCGCGACTGCGACGCTGGCGGCGCGCTACCTGGAGCGGCGCGACCGGGTCGGGCTCGTCTCCTTCGGCGGCGTCCTCCGCTGGCTGACGCCGGGGATGGGGTCGACGCAGCGCTACCGGATCGTCGATGCCCTGCTCGAGTCGGAGATCGTCTTCAACTACGCCTGGAAGGACGTCTCGGTGATCCCGTCACGCGTGCTGCCGCCCGCGGCGCTGGTGGTCGCGGTGACGCCGCTGCTCGACGACCGCGCCGTCGAGGCGCTCGCCGACCTGCGCGCCCGCCGCTACGACCTCGCCATCGTCGAGGTCTCGCCCGTCGGGTTCACCGAGCCGGGCGAGAGCGAGGCCGACCAGCTTGCGCACCGGCTCTGGGTGCTGCGGCGCGACGAGATCCGCGCGCGCTACGAGCGGCTCGGTGTCGCCGTCGCGACCTGGAGCGACGACGCGCCCCTCGACGCCGTGCTCGAGGGGGTGAGGGCATTCAGGCGCCACGCGCAGATCGCGCGCGTCTGACAGCCGGCGGCGCCTCGGTCGCCGCGGCTGTGGGCACCGGGCTCTGGCTGGCGGCGATCGCCGAGGACGGCTATCTCGTCCGGGCGACCCTGCTGGCGACGGCGATAGCGGCGGGAGCGCTCGCCGGCGGCTTGGTGCTACGGCGGCCCGTCGTGATCCCCGCGGCGATCATCGTCCTCGCGGCGCCCTACGTCGCCGCGCTCGGGTTCGAGATCGACGGCATCGACACGCGGGCGCCGCTGCTCGCCGGGGCTCTCTTCCTGACCGCCGAGCTCGCGTACTGGTCGCTGGAGCTGCGCGGGACGCTCGCGGACGAGCCCGGCACCTACATGCGCCGGGTGGCGCTGCTGTCGGGCCTCACCGTGCTCACGATCGGCGCCGGGACGGTCGTGCTCGCGATCGTCGGGGGCGTCGAGGCCCGCGGCGTCGCGATCGACATGGTCGGCGCGGTCGCCGCGGTGGGCGCGATCGCGCTCCTGGCGCTCGCGGCGATCAGACGCTCGGCTTGATGCGCTGTTCGGGAGGCGAAGCCGACCCTTTAGGGGTCTTCGCGCGCTGAGCGTCCGCGAGAGCGGATGCTCAGCTTGCGCTAGCTAACTTCAGGCTCGGGCGGCTGCATCGAGACGCCCGGGACGGGGCGCGGCGTCGGCTTCGGCTTCGGCTTGCGCTCTGCTTCGCCCTCGGCAGGCGTCTCCTCCGGGACGACCGCCTCCTCCGGGAAGACGGACTCCTCGGACTCGCCGGCGAGCAGGCGCTCGAACTGATCCTTGTCGATCGTCTCGCGCTCGATCAGGATCGCCGAGAGCTTGTGCAGGTCGTTCATGTGCTCGCGGAGGACACGATGCGCGGTCGCGTGTGCCTCTTCGATCACGCGGCGGATCTCGTCGTCGATCTCGCGGGCGATCTCGTCGGAGTAGTCGGGCTCGTTGCCCATCTCGCGGCCGAGGAACGGCTGCGAGTGGTCGCGGCCGAGCACGCGCGGGCCGAGCTTCTCGCTCATCCCGTAGCGCATGATCATCGCCTTCGACGTCGCCGTCACCTTCTCGAGGTCGTTCGCCGCCCCGGTCGTGACCTCGTGGAAGACGAGCTCCTCGGCAGCACGGCCGCCGAGCGTCATCGCCAGGTCGTCCATCAGCGCCGAGCGCGTCGTCAGGTAGCGATCCTCGGTCGGCAGCGAGATCGTCAGCCCGAGCGCCTGGCCGCGCGAGACGATCGTGATCTTGTGGATCGGGTTTGTGTTCTCGAGGAAGAAGCCGACGAGTGCGTGGCCCATCTCGTGGTAGGCCGTGATCTTGCGCTCCTTCTCGCCGAGCAGCCGCGCCTTCTTCTCCGGCCCGGCGATCACGCGCATGATCCCCTCTTCCAGCTCGTCCTGGTCGATCATCTTCTTCCCGTGGCGCGCTGCGAGGAGCGCGGCCTCGTTGATCAGGTTGGCGAGGTCGGCGCCCGTGAAGCCCGGCGTCCCCGCGGCGAGCGTGTCGAGGTCGATCTCGGGCGCCAGCGGCTTGCCCTTCGAGTGCACCTCGAGGATGCGGCGGCGGCCGAGCCGGTCGGGGCGGTCGACCACGATCTGGCGGTCGAAGCGGCCCGGGCGGAGCAGGGCGGGATCGAGGATGTCGGGGCGGTTCGTGGCCGCGATCAGGATGATGTTGTCCTTCATCTCGAAGCCGTCCATCTCGACGAGCAGCTGGTTCAGCGTCTGCTCGCGCTCGTCGTGACCGCCGCCGAGGCCGGCGCCGCGGTGGCGGCCGACCGCGTCGATCTCGTCCATGAAGATGATGCAGGGGCTCGACTGCTTCGCCTGCTCGAAGAGGTCGCGCACGCGGGAGGCGCCGACGCCGACGAACATCTCGACGAAGTCCGAGCCGGAGATGGAGAAGAAGGGGACACCGGCTTCACCGGCGACCGCGCGGGCGAGCAGCGTCTTACCGGTGCCGGGAGGCCCGTAGAGCAGGACGCCCTTGGGGATCCGTGCGCCGAGGGCCTGGAACTTCTTCGGGTTCTCGAGGAACTCCTTGATCTCGTGCAGCTCCTCGACGGCCTCGTCGACGCCGGCGACGTCCTTGAAGCCGATCTTCGGCGAGTCGGGCGTCATCCGTTTCGCGCGCGACTTGCCGAAGCTCATCACCTTCGAGCCGCCGCCCTGGACCTGGTTCATCAGGAAGATCCAGAAGCCGATCAGGAGCGCGAACGGGAGCAGTGAGATCAGCAGGCTGCTCCACCAGGACGACCCCTTGCCCTTGGAGTCGTAGGTGATGTTCTCCTTGCGCAGGATCTGCTCGACGCTGAACGCCGATTGGTCGTTCGGGTAGTTGACCTTGACCTTCCGGCCGCCGACCAGCGTCGCCTCGATCTGCTGGCGGGTCGGCGTGAACTTGGCGTCCTGCACGTTCCCCGATTCGGCCTGCCGGATGAACTCCGAGTAGGTGACCTTGTCCTGGGCGTCCTTACGCGGGATCAGGGTCTGGCTCGCCAAATAGACGAGCAAGACGATCACGATCAGGGGGAACAGCGCGCTGCGGAAGAATCTGTTCACAGGGGTCATAGGAGGGTAGCAGCCTCTTTGCTGCGTACCCGCGCCGTGACACATTGGCCACAGACGCCTAATCCCCTGTTAATGGGGCGGAATCAGATCCGGATGCAGGACGGCGACGTACGGCAGATTGCGGTACCGCTCGGCGAAGTCGAGGCCGTAGCCGATCACGAACTTGTTCGGGATCTCGAAGCCGACGAACTTGACGGGAACGTCGATCTCGCGCCGTTCCGGCTTCGTCAGCAGGGCGCAGATCTCGAGCGACGCGGGCTTGCGCGCCTTCAGGCTGCGCATCAGGTACGAGAGCGTCAGCCCGGAGTCGATGATGTCCTCGACGACGAGCACGTCGCGGCCGGCGATGTTCGCGTCCAGGTCCTTGAGGATCCGGACGACGCCCGAGGAGTCGGTCGCCGCGCCGTAGCTCGAGATCGCCATGAAGTCGATCTCGCACGGGATCGTGAGCTCGCGCATCAGGTCGGCCATGAAGAAGACGGCCCCCTTGAGCACGCCGACGAGCAGCAGGTCGCGGCCGTCGTACTCGCGCGAGATCTCGGCGCCGAGCTCTGCGATCCGCGCCTGCAGCGGCTCCTCCTCGATCAGGATCTCGCCGACTGCGTCCTTCACCGCTTCCATGTCACCGCTCCTTCCCAGCCCGGGGCCTCGGCGACACCCGGCACGGCGACGACCTCGTCACCGCACACGACGAGCGGCCAGCCGTCGCGCTCCGCCTGGGGCACCTTCGCGTCCACGAGCAGATCCTGCACTTTCTTCCGCCGGCCTGCGAGCCGATCCCCCGGCCGGCGCGCCCGCACCTCGAGCCCGGTGCGCTCCGACGCGATCGTCCACGGCCCCCACTCGACCGAGCCCTCGAGCCGGAGCGTGCCGTACTCCCGGACGGCGCGGACGCCGGCGCCGAGGTCGGCCGACTTCGTCCCGTCACGGCTCGCCAGCAGCTCCACGAGCGTCCGCTCGAGCGTGCGCGGCAGCCGCGGGCGCTCGTCCGCGAGCGAGAGCAGCGACGCGCGGGCGCGCGGGTCGAGCTGCTCGAGCAGCGGCAGGATCTCGTTCCGGATCAGCCCGCGCTTGGTGCCGGGATTGGACGAGTCCTCCCGGTACTGCGAGCCCGTGCTGCTCGCAGTAGGCGCGCGTCTCCTCCCGCCAGACGCCGAGCAGCGGCCGCACGATCCCGTCCTCGCGCCGCGCCTTGATCCGCTGCGGCGAGCCGGAGGCGACGAGGCCGAGCAGGACGGACTCGATCTGATCCGAGGCGGTGTGGCCGGTCGCCCGCAGGCGGTCGGTCGCGAACGAGTAGCGGCGCTCGCGCAGCTCGGCCTCGGTCGCCCCGGTCGCCTCCACCACCTCGGCTCCGAGCACGTCGCGGCAGAAGCGCGCGTCCTCGTCCGACTCCGCCCCTCGCAGCCCGTGTGCGACGTGCAGCGCGGCGACGCGGTAGCCGAGCCGGCCGAGGACGTGCCAGAGGCAGGTCGAGTCGGCGCCGCCGGAGACGAGCACGGTCACCTCGCCTGCCCGGCTCGATCAGCGCCTGCTCTCGGATGAGGGACTCGACGCGCTGCAGCATCGCTTCAGTGTGCCCTAGAAGGCGGGCGCAGCGGCCCAGGCCTCGAGCACGGCGACGGCCTGCTCGAGCTCCCCGAGGCTCGAGCCGGACCACCTGCGCGTACTCGACCATGTCCATTCGGCTCCGCGGGGCCGTGCCGGCGGCCGCGTCTCGAAGGTAGGCGAGCGGCAGCGAGTGAGCGACGAGGAGAATCGTGTCCTCGGGCCGGTCGGCAAGGATGCGGAGGCCGCGGGCGTACCGGCCCGCGATCTCGCCGCGGTGCTCGCCGCCTGCGGGCGCATCGAGCGGCCCCCGCGCCCAGGCCCATTCGCGGTACGCGACGATCGACCCGCCCTCGAACTCGCCGTAGCGGGGGTCGTTCAGCTCCGGGACGACGAGGAACGGGATGTCGCGGCCGGCGAGCGCGATCTCAGCCGTCTCGCGCACGCGCTCGAACTCGGTCACGACGCAGAGGTCGATCCGCTCGTCGGCGAGGGCCGTGCCGAGCGCCCGTGCCTGCACGCGACCGAGCTCGGTCAACGGGCAGGCGACGCCGGGATCTCCGTTGACGAGTGCCTTGGCGCTCAGCTCGGACTCGCCGTGGCGCGCGGCGAGGAGCCTCCTCACAGGAGCACGCTCCGGTAGTCGAGGACGTGCTCCATCCCGACGGTGTCGTAGAGCCGGATCGCGGCGTCGTTGTCGGCCCGGACGAAGAGGCAGACGGTCGGCACCCGCTCGAGCAGCAGCCGGATCAGGTCGCGCAGGCCCGCGGCCGGCGTTTCCGGCGCGGCGCGCCTCGGGGTCGGTCCAGACCTGCTGCAGCTGCACGGCCTGCGGCGTCCACGCGGATGCCTCCGCCTTGAAGAGGATCACCCCGTCCTCCTCCCAGAGCCACGAGCGGCCCTCGTCGATCTGCGCCCGCGTCCGCCAGCGGAAGCCGTCGGCGTCACGGCGCAGGGGATCGATCCCGAGCTCGCCCTCGTGCGCGAGCGCGCAGGCGGGGACGAGCAGGTCGAGGTCGGCGAACGTTGCGGCGCGGAGGCCGCTCCCACCCGGCTCGGGCGCCGCCGACATCGCGTAGACGGGCTGGCCGGGACGGTCCTCGCGGGCTTTGGGAAGCCGTTTCCGCGCCGCCTCCCACAGGTCGGAGACCGCGCGCTGCTCGCCGATCAGCATCCGGGCGCGGGCCCGGACCGCGACGGACGCGAAGGCGCCGCACCCCTCTCCCGACGGGACGACGTTCGCGCCCGAGTGGCAGAGGGCGACGAGACGGCCGCCGTCCTCGATCCCGCTGAAGCGGCCGAGGCCGCGCCGCGCGACGTCCTCGAGGAAGACGCGCTCGACCGGGTCCTCGGCGCAGTACTCGAGGATCTGCGCCAGCGGCGGCTCGACGATGTGCGTGTGCGCCATCCCCTCGATCTTCGCGTATAGGGTCTCGCCGATGCCGATCCACGTCAGAGCCGAGCCCGGCGATTACGCCGAGGCGTGCCTTCTCCCCGGCGACCCGCTGCGGGCCAAGTACATCGCCGAGACGTACCTCGACGACGTCGAGCAGAAGAACTCCGAGCGCGGCCTGCTGGGCTACACCGGCACGTACGAGGGCAAGCGCGTCTCCGTGCAGGGCACCGGCATGGGCTGCCCCGGTGCGACGATCGTCTTCGAGGAGCTCGTCCAGCTCGGCGTCAAGAAGCTGCTGCGCGTCGGCACCTGCGGCGGCCTCCAGGCGCACCACAAGCTCGGCGACATGATCGTCGCGATCAGCGCCGTGCCCGCCGACTCGACCGCGATGCACCTGGTCGCGAACGAGCCGCACTGCCCCACCGCGAGCTGGGATCTGATCCACGGCGCCGTCCACGTCGCCAAGGAGATCGGCCAGGACATGCACGTCGGCCCGATCGTCTCGAGCGACCTCTTCTACAACCCGGACGAGGGCCAGTACGAGCGCTGGTCGAAGCGCGGCGTCCTCGCGGTCGAGATGGAAGCGGCGGCGCTCTTCACCGTCGGCGCGCTGCGCGGCGTCCAGGCCGGCTGCCTGCTGATCGTCAGCGACATCATCGTCGAGGGCGAGTTCAAGCGGGTGACGGACGACGAGATGAAGGCGGCCGTCGACCGGATGACGCGCGTCGCGCTCGCCACGGCGACCTCGTCTCATTAGCGACACCGTCTTCCTCGTCAACCCGGCGTCGGCGAACGGGTCGACCGGGCGGCGCTGGGCGGAGATGGCGCACCGCGCCGCGACGCAGGGGCTCGAGGGCGACACGCTCTTCTCCGAGCGCCCGGGACAGCTCGGCGACCTCGCCCGCGACGCCGCGGACGGAGGCGCGAAGCTGCTCGTCGTCGTCGGCGGCGACGGCTCGGTCAACGAGGTCGCGAACGGGATCGCCGGGCGCGACGACGTCGAGATCGCAGTGATCCCGCGCGGCACCGGCTGGGACTTCTCCCGCACGTACAAGATCCCGCACAAGCTCGACGGCGCCGATCGACGTCGCGCTGACGGGGACGACGCGCACGATCGACCTCGGCCGCGCGAGCTACCGCGCCTGGGACGGCAGCGACGGCGGGTCGTACTTCGCGAACGTCGCCAGCGCCGGCATGAGCGGGGCGATCGCCCAGCGCGCGAACGAGACGACGAAGGCGCTCGGCGGCAAGGTCTCCTATCTCTGGGCGACCCTCGCCGTCTTCGCCAAGTGGCAGAACTCGGAGCTGCGCCTGACCGTCGACGGCGAGTCCCGCGTCGGCGACATGCACGACGTCGTCGTCGCCAACGGCAAGACCTTCGGCGGCGGGATGATCATCTGCCCGGACGCCGAGCCGGACGACGGCCTCTTCGACGTGCTCACGATCGGCGACCTGACGAAGCGCGACCTGCTGACGACGCTGCCGAAGACCTTCTGGGGCAAGCACCTCCCGCATCCGAAGGCCGAGCTGCTCCGCGGCTCGGTCGTGACGGTGGACGCCGACGCGCCGCTGCCGGTCGAGCTCGACGGCGAGCAGCCGGGCACGACGCCCGTGCGCTTCGAGATCGTTCCGCGCGCGCTGCGGCTGCGCGTTCCCGCGGCCTAGGCGGGCGGGTTCTTCGGAGCGGGCGGCTTGCGCGCGGCAGGCTTCTTCGCGGCCGGCTTCTTCACCGTCGCGGCCAGCTGCTTCTCGAGCGCGGTCACCCTCTTCTCGAGCGCGTCGAGGCCCCGCAGCTTCTTCTGCATCTCGTCGAGCCGCGTCTTCGACTCGTTCATCATGTCGACGACCTTCGAGCCGCCGGGCACCTCCGTGAGCCTGTTCAGCGCCTCGTGGCCGAGCTCTGTGAAGCGGGCGAGGATGTCGTTCTGCTTGGCCGTGCTTGTTTTTCCCGTCGTGTTCGTTTTTGCCATGGCGCGATCGTACCCCTCCGGCTCGGACAGCGGCAGCGTCCCGGGACGCGCTGTCATTTCCGCGCGAACGACGTCTGAAGCAGGTGAAGGCGGCGTCACCAGCCGACACGAGGAGTATCACCAGCACTGCAGGACGGACCGGTAACCACGTCGACGCAGCTTGTTCACCGCTTCGAATCTTGTTCCAGCCGCCCAGGCCCTACCGTGAAAGGCGAGATGGCAGCCAGCAACATCAGCAAGCGAGCCGGCCAGCTGCACGAGCACAAGGCCGTGGTCGCGCACACGCTCCGCCAGCACGCCGGGATCCCGTACGAGGTCGAGCAGAAGGTCTGCACCGACTGCCGCACGGTTCTCGACGAGCGGACCGTGCGGCGAGCCGCAGCGTAGGGAGATCCGTCCCGGCTGCGAAAGTCCTCCCGATGGAGGGCTATCAGCTTCTCGACCGACGTCGTCGTCCGCTTCGCGGAGACGGACGCGCAGGGAATCGCCCATCACGCCTCCTTCGTCGTCTGGCTCGAGGTCGCGCGCGTCGGCTACCTCGCCGAGCACGCAGGCGGCTACCGGGCGATCCGGGAGCAGGGCGTCGAGGCGCTCACGACCGAGGTGAACGTGCGCTACTTCGCCGCCGTCCGCTTCGACGATCGCTTGCGGGTCTGGGCGCGCTGCGTCGATCTGCGCGGCGCGCGCTTCCGCTACGAGTACGTGGTCGAGCGGGACGGCGAGGCGGTGGCGGAAGGATGGACGTCGCACGCGACCGTCGACGGCGTCACGCACCGGCCGATCCGGCTGCCGCCGTGGTTCGTCGAGGCGGTCGCTAAGGCTGAGGCGGCGTAGACGCCGGCGGCGCGTCCGCGACGTCGGTCGTCGTGGGGAGAGCCGTGTCGGCCTTCGTCGGCTTCGGCTTCACCTTGGGCTGGGGCTTTGGCTTCGGCTTCGTGCCGACGCGAACGACCTTCGGCTCGGAGCGGTAGGAGGAGTACCACGTGTCCTCGTGCAGCACCGCGCCGCCGGCGTCGTAGACCTTGCGGCCGACGCTCGTCGAGCGGGCCGGCTGGCCGTACTCCTCGACCACGGACGTGCCCTTCTCGAGCGTCGGATCGGGCACGCGCTTGATCGTCGGAGCGCCGACGACCCGGAGCGGCTGCGCCGTCGTCTCGACGCGCCGGTTCTGCGGCGTCCCGTAGAGGTTGACGGTCAGCGAGCCGGAGCCGACGAACGTCCGCAGCAGCAGCCAGTGGTCCGTGTCGTTCGTGAACTTGAGGTCGAGGTCGGGATAGTTGACCGTCGCGTCGCGGCCGAGCGGGTAGTGCGAGATGTAGAGCGCGTGGTTCGTGCGCTCGTCGATCTGCAGGCCCGCCTCGTACACCGCGTTGAAGACGGTCGTCGAGACCTGGCAGATGCCGCCGCCGAGACCGGTCTGGAGCTCGCCGTTGATGATCACCGGCGCCTCCTCGAACCCCTTCTCGGCCGTGCGCTCGCCGGTCGTGCCGTTGAATGAGAACGTCTTGCCGGGAGCGACCAGCGCGCCGTCGATCAGCTGCGCCACGAGTGCGACGTTGTGCAGGCGGCTCGGGATGCCGCCGTAGGTCGTGTAGTAGCTCCCGACGACGCCGGTGATCCCCATCGCCTGGGCGTCGGCCGTCGAGCGCTCGGCGGGAGCCGTGCGAACGGAGAGAGGAGCCGTCCGAGCGGTTGCCGACGTCGCCGCAGCGAGGAGCGCCTTCGCCGTCGCGGGCACGTCGACGGCTCAGTCCGTCCTTGTCGGGGACGATGTCGATACCACCCGGCTTGACAGCGAAGGCGGCGTCGACGGGAGCCCGCTCGACGGTCTTGCGCAGCTTCTTGAACCAGGCCTCGGCGCCGGGGCCGGCGATCGTGACGTCGGTCGCACCGCCGACGGGCAGGCTGAGCAGCTCGGCGATCCGCCAGCGCGGCAGCTTCCACCGCGTCCCCGCGTACTCGAGCCGGACGGGAGCGGACAGCGCGACCCGCGCCTGCGCGGCGGCGGGAGCGAGATCGGCCGCGGTCACCTCGACCGGGTCGAGCAGCACCGGGAGCGCGACCTGCTGGCCCCGGTCGAGCTGCGCGAGGGAACGCACGATCCGCCGTTCCGCGACGCTGCGCGCCAGCCGCCGACCGGGTTGCCCGGGGACGACCTCGACGGCGAGGCCGCGCCGAACGAGCTCCGCCTCGACGTGGCGCTGGTCGATGTCCTTGGCGAGGCCGGCGAGCTTGAACTCGAGCGCAGCCTTGTACACCCGCACGGGCGGAGCGATCTCGGAGCCGAAGAAGCGCGTCTGCAGCCGCTTGAAGCCTCGAACGGGGCCGAAGCCCTCACCCTCGCGCGCAGCCGACTCGATCGCGGTCGACCAGTCGGCCTCGACGCCGAGCGTCGTCGCCTTGATCGGATACTCCTTGCCGCCCGCCGTGAAGACGATCGGAACGTGGGCGACCTCCTGCGACCGGTGCTGGAGCAGCGTCCGCGCCTCGCTCTTCGTCAGCCCACCGACGTCGACGCCGGCGATCTGCACACCGTCGGCGATCCGCACGGACGAGCCGGCGAAGGCAAGGCCGACCAGCGCCGTCAGGACGGCGAGGAGCGTCAGGGAGACGAGGACCCAGCGCGCGATCAGGCGCGAGGAGCGATCGGGCACCCCGACGCGGACCGGTGTCGCGTCGATCCGCACGAGCCGATCAGTGTAGCCAGGGGTCTGGCGGTCATCTGTTACGGACTGGTGAAGCTCTGGCGAGCTAGCGGCGGAGGTACTGCGTGATCACGTGCCGCTGGATCTCGGACGTGCCCTCGACGATCTGGAGCACCTTGGCGTCCCGCATCCATTTCTCGACCGGGTGGTCGCGCATGATCCCGGCGCCGCCGAGCACCTGGACGGCGTCGGTCGTGATGCTCATCGCGGCGTCGGCGGCAAACCCCTTCGCGTACGAGCCGAGCAGGCCGGCGTCCTCGCCGGCGTCGAGCGCCGCCGCCGCACGCCAGACCAGGAGCCGCGACGCCTCGACCTGCATCGCCATGTCGGCCAGCTTGAAGGAGACGCCCTGCTTCGCGATCAGCGGCTTGCCGAACGCGCGCCGCTCGTTCGCGTAGTCGGTCGCGTACTCGAACGCCGCGCGGGCGATCCCGAGCGCGGACGCGGCCACCTGCGGGCGCGAGTGCATGAAGAAGTCCATCGCGATCGCGAATCCCTCGCCCTCCTCGCCGAGCAGCCGGTCGGCCGGAAGCCGCGCCTCGTCGAAGAGGATCGAGCCCGTGTACGACGAGCGGAGGCCGAGCTTCGGCTCCTTCCGCCCCGCCGAGACGCCGGCATCGCCCGCCTCGACGAGGAACGCGGTGATCGCGCCGTCGAGCTTCGCGAAGACGATCGTCAGCTCGGCGATGCCGCCGTTCGTGACGTAGCACTTCTCGCCGTCGAGGACGTACTCGTCGCCCTCGCGGCGGGCGGTGGCCTGGATGGCGGAGACGTCCGAGCCGGCGCCGGGCTCGGTGAACGCGATCGCGGCGAGGCAGCCCTCCTCCGAGGCGAGCCGCGGCAGCCAGCGCTGCTTCTGCTCCTCCGTGCCCGAGCGGAGCAACGGCCGCACGGGGAACATCGTCGCCCCGATCGGCGCGGCGAGGCCGGCGCAGCCCCACGAGAGCTCCTCCGCGATCAGGCTCGACGTCACGGCCGAGACGCCGCCGCCGCCGTACTCGGCCGGGATCGCGTGCGACGTCAGCCCGAGCGCCGCCGCCTTCGCGAGCAGCTCGGGCGGGCAGTCCTCGCGCTCGTCCCACTCCCGTGCGATCGGGCGCAGCTCCTTCTCGGCGAACTCGTGCGCGAGGTCGCGCAGCTCCCGCTGCTCCGCCGAGAGCTCGAAGCCGATCCCGGCCACGCGTACGTTCAGCTACGCTGGGCCGCTGCGGCCTTAGGACTCGCGCGATGAGCGTCGCGAGAGCGGATGCTCATCCTGCGCTAGAAAACGAACAGCTCGACGCCACCGGAGACCTGCAGCTGGATGCCGGTGATGTAGTTGGCGAGGTCGGAGCAGAGGAAGCAGATCGCGTTGGCGATGTCCTCGGGCTCGCCGGGGCGCTTGAAGACGGTCCGGTTCGCGATCCGCTCGTTCATCGCCGGGTTGGCGAAGTGGAATGCCTCGGTGCCGATGATCCCCGGCACGATCGCGTTGCAGGTGATCCCGTGGCGGCCGCCCTCCATCGCGAGCGTCCGCGTCAGGCCGAGGATCCCGGCCTTCGTCGTCGAGTAGCTCGCCTGGCCGAAGCCGCCGAGCGTGCCCGCGACCGAGGCCATGTTGATGATCCGGCCCCACTCGCGCTCCTTCATGTGCGGCCAGACGGCCTGGGCGCAGTTGAAGCCGCCGGTCAGGTTGACGCGGAGGTCGCGCTCCCAGAGCTCCGGGTTCTGGTCGTGGAACTGGCCGACGTGGTCGAGCGTGCCGGCGTTGTTGATCAGGATGTCGACCGAGCCGAACTCCTCGACGACGCGGTCGACCGTCTCCTTCACCTGGTCGCGGTCGGTGACGTCGCACTTGATCGCGGCGGAGCGGCGGCCGAGCGCCTGGATCTCCTTCGCAGTCGCCTCCGTGAAGACGATTCCCTGCGCCTTCGCGACCTGCGCGAGGACGCCGTACGACTCGGCGGTCTCCGTCGACTCGTCCGACTCGACCTGGATGTCGGCGATGACGACGTCCGCCCCGGCGCGCGCGAGCGCGAGTGCGTCGGCGCGGCCGAGGCCGCGCGAGCCGCCGGTGACGAGCGCGACGCGCCCGGAGAGGTCGATCTCGATCGCCATGAGGCGATCCTATGCGCGCGCGGCCACCTCCGACACGACGAGCTTCACCTTGGCCGCGTGGCCGGGCTCGCGCTCGATCTCGCCGACCGCATCCACCGTGACGGGAATCACTGCGCCGGCGTCCGCCAGCGCCGACTCGAGCGCCGTGCGGACTCGCCCCGACAGCTCCGATCCGGCTTCCGCCCGCGCGACGATGCGGACGAGCAGGTCGCGCTCTCGCTGGACGATCTGGTACTGGCGCACTTCCGGGAGCCGGACGAACGGAGAGCGCAGGCGGAACGGGTGGACGCGTACGTGCCCGCCCGCGACGCCAGGCAGCGTGAGGATGTCGTCGCTGCGCCCGTCCACTCGCTCGATCAGGTCGTACGGCCGGCCGCTCGGGTCCGGGCCCTCCCCGAGCACGACGGAGTCGGTGAGCTCGTAGCGGATCAGCGGCTGCACCGTGTTCACGAGGTTCGTGAGCAGGACCTTGCTCCCGGGCTCGCCGGGCGTGACCGGGTTTCCGTCCTCGCCGACGACCTCGATGATCCCCTCCTCACACACGTGCATGCCGACGCGATCGAGCGAGCCCATGGCGATGAGGCCCAGCTCGGTGGACGCGTACATGTCCACGGGCTCCGATCCCCAGGCGGACTCGATCGTCTGAGCCGCTTCGCGGTCAGCACCTCGGAGGCCGTGACGACGACGCGCGGCGCGATGTCGAGCCGGCCCTGGAGCTGCTCCTCCGCCACGGCCGCGATGACGCTCGGATAGCCGACGAGCACCTCGGGCCGGTACTCGGCAAGCGCGTCGACGATCGCCTCCATCGGCTGCGTCACAGCGAGCCTGGGCGTGCCCTCGCGTCCGGCCAGGAGCGCGGCCGCTATCTGGCGCGAGAGGTGCAGCGGGCTTGGGGCCGCGACTCCCGCGATCCGGGTCGTATCGGTCACGCCGAGGCGGACGAACCCGCGCAGGAACACCGCGACCCAGTGGGCGAACTCGCGCTGCGAGTAGACGAAGAGGCCGGACACACCGCTGGCTCCCGAGGTGCTGAACAGGCGGTACTCGTCCTTGTACAGCTCCCCGGCGTCGGCGGCGTCGAGAAACGCCTCGAGCTCGCTGCGACGCAGGCGCTTGTCGGTCACGAGGTCGTCGAACTGCTCCATGAGAACGGGCTTCGAAAGGGTCGGCAGGTCCGCGAGGTCGGCATCGGCCGCGTCCGGCCCCAGCGACTCCCGGTAGAAGTCGGACGTCTCGAGAACCTGCTCGAGCAGCGTGCGCAGGCGCCCGCGCTGGTGCTCGAGGAGCCGCTGGCGCGACCAGCGGTCTCGCTCGAGCAGCTCGAATGCGTGTGCTTCCAGTGCGCGTGGGGCGAGCAGGTCCGTGGCGACGGCAGTGGTCATTCGGTGCTCCTTTCGGCGGCGACGGTCAGGCCGCGGAGAAATCCGGTGTGGAGCTCGACGAAGAGCTCGGGCGGCACGGCGTCCGGATCGAGCTGGCGCTCCGCGCTGAAGCCACGGATGAGGACGGACGACGCGCGCGCGATGTGCAGCGGCGCCACGAGGTACCTGACTCCGTAGCGCTCCTGCGTGGCGTCGATGATGTCCGCGATCGCCTCGAGGAACTTCTGCCGCGTGGCGATGTACGCGCGACGGACCTCGTCGTGATGTCCCGCGTGGGCGATGAACTCGGACAGCAGTGGGAGCCAGCGAGGCTCCCGGACATCCGACTCCGCCATGTAGCGAGCGAGCTCGCGCTGTCCTTCCTCCAGGTCGTCGCCGTCGAGCATCATCCCGGCGTAGTCCTCGAGCCGGCTCGTGTAGTGCGCGTCGAGCACGGCGAGGAAGAGCGCGTCCTTGTCGGCGAAGTTCGAGTACACCGCGCCCTTCGTGTACCCGGCTTCCAGGGCGATCTCGTCCAGCGACGCGCGGTGGAAGCCGCGTTCGACGAACACGCGCCGAGCGGCGACGAGCAGGTCTGTCCGCGTTCGCTCCTTGCGCTCGTCCCGGCTCATCCGAACTGTCATACCGTCGGTATTTTAATACCGTCAGTATCAAAGTCAAGCTCGGCTGATAGAAGTCGCCCGTGCATGTGATCTCGGCCGACGAGCGGAGGGCGCGGCTCCTCGTCCGTCACCGCCTCGACCCCGCGGCGCGTTCCGACGATCCGCTCGAGGTCGCGCGCTCGCTCGTCTGCCTGCACGCAACCGATGCGGTCACGGTGTACCTCGCGATCCAGGCGCGAAGCGATCGCGTCGCGCCTGCCGACGTCGAACGCGCGCTGTACGACGACCGCAGCCTCGTCCGCCTGCTCGCGATGCGGCGGACGCTGTGGGCCGTGCCGCGCGAGCTGCTGCCGGTCGTCTTCGCCGCGGCGACGAAGGCGGTCGCGGCGACGCAGCGCAGGCGCCTCGAGGGCTTCGTGCGCGACAGCGGAGTCTCCACCCGGCCAGGCGCCTGGATCACGCGTGCGGGCAACGCCGCCGTCGCGGCCGTCGCCGCGCGCGGCGCCGCCATGACCACGGAGGTCACCCGGGACGTCCCGTTGCTCGCGAAGAAGCTGCGCTTCGGCTCCGGGCGGTGGGAGGTCGAGCAGAGCGCGGGAGCGCGCGTGCTTCCGCAGATGGCGATGGAGGGGCGCCTCGTCCGCGGCCGGCCGCGAGGGACGTGGATCAGCCCCCAGTTCCGCTGGGTCACGACCGAGGACTGGCTCGGCGGGCCGATCGAGGAGCTCGACGTCGCGGCCGCGCAGGTGGAGCTGCTGCGCTGCTGGCTTGCAGCCTTCGGCCCCGCCACCGAGACGGACATCCGCTGGTGGACCGGTTGGACGCTGCGGGAGACGCGCGCCGCGCTCGCCGCGGTGCCGCACACGGAGGTCGATCTCGGCGGAGCGACCGGCTACGTGCTCGACGGCGACCTCGAGCCGGTGCCACCGCCCGAGCCGTCGGCCGCGCTCCTCCCGACGCTCGACCCGACCACGATGGGCTGGAAGGAGCGCGACTGGTACCTCGGTCCGCACGGTTCGACGCTCTTCGACTCGAACGGCAACGCCGGCCCGACCGTCTGGTGGGACGGCCGCGTCGTCGGCGGTTGGAGCCAGCGGCGCGACGGCGAGATCGCGCTCGGCCTGCTCGAGGACGTCGGCGCCGACGCGCGGGCGGCGATCGACGCCGAGGCCGCACGCCTGGCCGCCTGGGTCGGCGACGTCCGCTTCTCGCCCGGCTTCCTGCCGCCGTTCCAGCGCGAGCTCGGGAGTTAACTCCTCGGCAGGAAGATCTCCTTCGCGATCACGAGCCGCTGGATCTGCGAGGTGCCCTCGTAGATCTGGAACAGCTTCGCGTCGCGCATCAGCTTCTCGACCGGGTACTCCTTCATGTAGCCGTAGCCGCCGAAGACCTGCACGGCGTCGGTCGTCACCTTCATCGCCGTGTCGGCGGAGAAGCGCTTCGCGAACGACGACTCGAGCGTCGCCCGCTGGCCCTGGTCGTGCAGCCACGCGGCCTGCCAGACGAGCAGCCGCGCCGCGGCGATCTCGGTCGCCATGTCGGCGATCATGAAGTTGACGCCCTGGTGCATCGCGATCGGCACGTCGAAGGTGACGCGCTGCTTGGCGTAGTCGACGGCGTACTCGTAGGCGGCCTGCGCGACGCCGACCGCGCCGGCGGCGGTGCCGGGCCGGGTGAAGTCGAGCGTCTGCATCGCGATCTTGAAGCCCTCGCCCTCCTCACCGAGCCGGTTCGCCGCCGGGACGACGACGTCGGTGAGTGCGAACGCCGAGGTGTCCGTCGCGCGCTGCCCCATCTTGTCGAGGTGCTTCTCCATCTGCACGCCCGGCGTGTCCATCGGGACGATGAACGCCGAGATCCCCTTGTGGCCCTTGGCCGGGTCGGTCTTCGCGAAGACGACCGTCCAGGACGCATGGCCGGCGTTCGTGATGAAGGTCTTGGAGCCGTTGAGGACGTACTCGTCGCCGCGGCGCTCGGCCGTCGTCTTCAGCTTCGCGACGTCGGAGCCCGCCTCCGGCTCGGAGAGGCCGAACGAGCAGAGGATCGGCTCCTCGAGCAGCGGCGGCAGCCACTTGGCCTGCTGCTCCTCGGAGCCCGCGATGATCACCGGGCCCGCACCGAGGCCGTTGGCGCCGATCGACGTGCCGATCCCGGAGCAGCCCCAGTTCAGCTCCTCGCCGACGAGGATCCCCTCGAAGGTCGAAAGGCCGAGCCCGCCGAGGGACTCCGGCACGTGCAGGTTCATCAGCCCCAGCGCGTGCGCCTTCTCGACCAGGTCGGCGGCATGCGTCTGGTGCTCGTCGTACTCGGCCGCCTTCGGCCGGATCTCCTTCTCCGCGAACTCGCGTGCGAGCTCGCGCAGGCCTTTCTGCTCCTCGGTGAGGGCGAACGAGACGCCCGAGCCCACTCCCTGCTCGATCGTGGCCATGCTCCACTCCTGCCCGATGTCGATTGACTAGTCAGTCAACAGTGTAGGAGCAATGTAAATGCGGCGTCAACCTCACGCCCGCCGGGCTAGGCTGAGCGCTCGATGGGTCTCCGGAGGGTCTGTGTCCTGGCCGCGGTGGTCGCGGTCGCGTGTCTCGTCGTCCCGGTCGCGGACGCAGCTGTCGGGCGCCCGCCCGCCGCTCGTCTGGCTGAAGGGCGAGGGCAACTTCACCAAGGCTCACCGGAGCCCGGAGTCGCTCGACAAGATCGTCATCCACGTCACGGAGGGCGCCTTCTGGGGCTCGGTGCGCTGGCTGCAGAGCCCGCGCGCGCACGCATCGTCGCACTACGTCGTCGCGCGCAGCGGCAGGATCATCCAGCTCGTCCACCTCTCCGACATCGCCTGGCACGCGGGCAACTGGGGGACGAACGAGCAGTCGGTCGGGATCGAGCACGAGGGGTTCACCTACGGCCCCGACGGCTTCACCGACGCGCAGTACCGGTCGTCCGCCCGACTCGCCGCCTGGATCGCGCGGCGGGCGCTGATGCCGATCGACCGGAAGCACCTGATCGGACACGCCGACGTGCCGGACGGGCGCGGCGGCCGCGGCGGCTCGTCCCATCACACCGACCCAGGCCCGCACTGGAACTGGGCTCGGTACCTCCGCCTCGTCCGCAGCTACGCCGGCGTCGTGCGCCTGAGCGTCAAGCCGCTCCTGCCCGAAGGCCCGCTGCGCGGCATCGTCTCGTGGCGCGCAAAGGCGTCACCGGACATCGGCCGGGTCGAGTTCATCGTCGACGGCCGCGTCGTCCACGTCGACCGGCGCCGCCCGTTCGCGTACCCGCTCAACACGGCCAGGCTCGCGAACCGCGGCTACAAGCTGCAGGTGCACGGGATCGCCGGCCCCGGCCGCTACGACGTCGAGGGGGCTCGCGTCCTCGTCGACAACAAGACCTTCGCCCTCACGAGCGCCGGCGCGCGGCCGTGGATGCCGGCGCCGAGCAGGATCCGGCTGCGGGTGCGGCCGTGGGGCCAGAAGGCGGCGAAGATGGTGTTCAAGGTCGACGGCAAGCGGCGCTCGGTCGACCGTCGGCCCCCGTTCCTCTTCTCGTGGAGCACGAGGCGGGCGAAGCCCGGCAAGCACGTGCTCGCGGTGGTCGCGACCTCGATCGACGGCCGCGTCGCCACACGGCGGATCCCGCTCGTCGTGCAGGCGCCGCCGAAGCCGGCCGCACGGCCGAAGCCAAAGCCCGTGCCGGTCGCCGTCACCGACATGAGCGTCACCGAGGGTCAGGAGCTGACCGGTCTCGTCGTCTGGCGCGTCGATGTGCGCGGGCGTGCGCAGCGGGTCGAGTTCCTCGTCGACGGAGTGCTGCGCGGCAGCGACGTCGCCGCGCCCTACACGCTCGGCCTGAACGCGGACGCCGAGCAGCCGGGTGAGCACAGACTGACCGCGCGCGCCGTCGGCGCGAACGGCAAGGCCGTCGAGGCGACGGTCACGGTGTCGGTGCCGCCACCGAGCTCCGGTACCGGCTGATCCGCACGAGCTTCGCGTCGAGCTCGCCGGCGCGGGCGAGCGGCACGAGCGCGGCGACGATCCTGCGTGCGTCGCGAGCGCTCGTCGTCAGCACCATGTCGGCGCCCGCACGCAGCGCGAGCCGCGCCCAGAACGGCGCGTAGGGGCTGCCGAGGACGCCGATCGAGTCCGTGATCGCGACGCCGCGGAAGCCGAGCCGACGCAGCAGCTCGTACGTCTTCGGCTCGAACGACGCCCGGCGCGGCCCGAGCCGCGGGTAGATCGCGTGGCCGACCATCACGCACGGCACGCCGGCGCGGATCGCGGCCCGGAACGGCGCCAGGTCCTGCGCGCGGAGGACGCCGTAGACGCGCGCGACGTCCGTCGACTGCGGCGTCGAGCCGAGCCCCGGGAAGTGCTTCGGGCAGGCGGCGGCGCCGAGCCCGCGCGCGAACGCGACCCCGTACTCCGGCTTTGCGAACTGGCGCGAGCCGAGCGGCCCGTCGGCGAGGTCGAGCACCGGCGCGAAGGTCGCGTGCACGCCCGCGCGGCGAAGCCCGGCCGCCGTCTCGCGCCCGGCGCGGAACGCCTCGGCCGCGCTCCGGTACCGGGACGCGGCGCGCGTCGGTGCGAGCGCGCGGAAGGTCCTCACCGCGCCTCCCTCCTGGTCGGCGAAGACGATCGACCCGGGCGGGCGTACGGCGTCGACGTTCCACTGACGGACGAGCACGCCGCCGAAGCCCTTGCCGGCGGGCATCCCGGCCACCACCACCGCCTCCGCCTTCTCCCGCGGCGTCATCGCTGCGACCTGCGCCTCGGCCGAGCCCGTCACGAGCAGCGCGAGCGCGGTCGAGATCGTCGCGAGCACCCGGCCACGGTACCCTTGCAGCCATGGCCGTGACCGAGAAGAAGACCGCGCTCGACCCGCTCGACTTCCTCGCGATCGACGCCCTCCTCGACGACGAGGAGCGGGCGATCCGCGACACGGTGCGCTCCTTCGTCCGCGAGAAGGTGCTGCCCGACGTCGGCGACTGGTTCGAGCAGGGAATCCTCCCGCGCGAGCTGATGGCGGAGCTCGGCAAGCTCGGCCTCTTCGGCATGCACCTCGACGGCTACGGCCTTCCCGGCGCGAGCGCCGTCGCCTACGGGCTCACCTGCCTCGAGCTCGAGGCGGGCGACTCCGGCGTCCGCAGCGCCGTCTCGGTGCAGGGCTCGCTGGCGATGTTCTCGATCTGGAAGTGGGGCTCCGAGGAGCAGAAGCAGCGCTGGCTGCCGCCGATGCACACCGGCGAGGCGATCGGCTGCTTCGGCCTGACCGAGCCGGATGCGGGCTCCGATCCGGGCTCGATGAGGACGACGGCGCGGCGCGACGGCTCCGACTGGATTCTCAACGGCGCCAAGATGTGGATCACGAACGGGACGATCGCCGACGTCGCCACCGTCTGGGCGCGCACCGACGACGGCGCGATCAACGGCTTCCTCGTCGAGAAGGGGATGCCCGGCTTCACGGCTCCCGAGATCCACAAGAAGCTCTCGCTGCGCGCGTCGGTCACCTCCGAGCTCGTCCTCCAGGACGTCCGCGTCCCGGAGGAGAACCGCTTCCCGGACGTCGACACGCTCCGCGGCCCGCTGTCGTGCCTCAACGAGGCGCGGTACGGGATCGTCTGGGGCGCCGTCGGCGCCGGGCGCGCCTGCTTCGAGGCGGCGCTCGAGTACGCCAAGGAGCGGATCGTCTTCGACAAGCCGATCGCCGGCTACCAGCTGACGCAGCAGAAGCTCGCCGAGATGGCGCTCGAGCTCAACCGCGGCCTCCTCGTCGCCCTCCACATCGGCCGGATGAAGGACGACGGCACGCTCCGCCAGGAGCACGTCAGCCTCGGGAAGATGGGCAACGTCCGCGGCGCGATCGAGGTCGCCCGCCAGGCCCGCACGATCCTCGGCGCCAACGGCGTCACGCTCGAGTACCCGGTGATCCGCCACGTGAACAACCTCGAGTCCGTCCTCACCTACGAGGGGACGCACGAGGTGCACACGCTCGTCGTCGGCAACGCGCTGACCGGCGAGAACGCGTTCCGTTAGACGCGGTTTCGGGGAGCGTCCCTACGCGAGATCGGGGATGGCCGCCGACGGCCGCTCTGCCGACACTCTCTGCGTACGCCCCGCGCTGCCGCCGCCGCAGAGGCAGTGCGGTATCCCCGCAACGACCCCGACCGCAAGCGGGGTCGTTGCCTTTTCAGGCCTCGCCGTCCCAGTAGTCGACGGCGTCGCCGATCCGGAAGAGCCGCGGCGGATCGCTCTCGTTGCCGGTCCAGAGCCCGACCTTGCCGCTGTCCGGGTAGACGGCCGCGTCGGGCAGCTGCTTCGTCGAGGCGATCAGGAACCGGACCGGCTCGTCCGAGTCGTTGCGGACGAGGTGGGCGCCGTCGGGCCCCTCCGGGAAGCAGACGACGTCGCCCGCGCGCAGCTCGTGCTCGCCGTCCGGGACGCGGAGGGTCGGCCGGCCGGCGACGACGATGAGCCATTCCTCGGCGCCGTACTCGTAGTGGTAGGGAAACGAGCGCTCGCCGGGCTGGAGCTCGTAGACGCTCGCGCCGAGCTTCTCGCCACCGAGCCTCGGGCCGAGCCGGGCGGCCCGCCACGTGAACCCGGCGGGCTCCGTGCGCTCCTCGTCCAGCTCGCCGTCGAAGAGGTTGAAGGACTCCACGGACGCCTATCCTGGCACGGTGCGCCTCGTCGCAGCAATCGCAGCCGCCCTCGCGTTCGCCCTCCCCGCCGCCGCTGCGCCGCCGGGCGCGGGCGTGCTCGTCCCGGGACGGAGCCTCGGCGGGCTCGGGCTCGGGGCGACGAAGGCAGAGGTGGAGCAGCGCTGGGGGCGCGCGTACGGCGTCTGCCGCAACTGCACCTTCGAGACCTGGTACTTCAACTACTTCGCCTTCCAGCCGCGGGGCGTCAGCGTCGAGTGGCGGCAGGGCCGCGTCGTCGGGCTGTTCACGATCTACCAGCCGCTCGGCTGGCGGACGACGAAGGGGCTCGAGCTGAACGACCCCGCCGCCCGGATCACCGGCCTGTACGGGCCGCTGAAGACGTTCGGCTGCGAGGGCTACTCCGTGCTGACGCTGAACCGGCGCAACACCGTCACCGCGTTCTACGTCCTAGGTGATCGGCTCTGGGCTTTCGGGCTGTCCCGCCCCAGCGTCGCGCTCTGCCGCTGACAGCTGCCAGACGAGCGGGATCGCGAGCAGCACCGGGACGGCGAGGATGGGCCAGAGCGCCTGGTAGCCGTGCGTGTCCTCGAGCGAGTCGGAGAGGAGGTCGATCGCGGCGCCGGCGAGCAGCGGGCCGATGAGCAGGCCGAACCCCTTCGTCGTCGTCGCGAGCCCCGAGATCGCTCCCCGGTCGGCCGCCGGCATCAGCTTGAAGAGCAGGCCCCACGCCAGCGTCATCACCGTGCCCCCGGCGATCGCGACGACGAAGATGACCGGCAGGTACCACCGCTGCCACTCGTTGGCGAAGCCGCCGAGCAGCAGCCCGAGCCCGTAGACCACCGACGCGAACGCGATCACGCGACTGAGCCCGAGCCGGTCGCCGAGGACGCCCGAGCCGGCAGCCGCGACGATGTACCCGCCCGCGACCGCAGCGAGCACGGCCGTCGTCGTCCCGAGCGGCTGGCCGAGGCCGACCGTGAGGTAGAGGACGACGAAGGTGCGCGCGCCGGCGAACGTCCCCTCCCACGCCGTGTTCGCGATCAGGAAGCGCCGCACGTCGGGATCGCGGCGGAAGACGATCCAGCTGTGCTGGAGATAGGCGCGGACGCCCTCGAAGACGCGGCCGTGGCCGCCGTCCTCGCGGACGAACACGATCGGCGCGGCGCAGGCGGCGACGACGACGAACGCCGCGACGAGGAACGGGAACGGCTCCCAGACGTGGAAGAGCGCGCCGCCGCCGATCAGCGCCGTGCCGAGCGCCAGCCCGCGCATCAGGTGCTGCGCGCTCTGGGCGCGGCCGAAGATCCGCTCGGGGAGCAGGTCGGGGTAGAGACCGCGATAGGGCGGCTCGTAGACGTAGTAGGCGAAGAAGAACGCGAAGACGAGCAGCGCCGTCGTCCAGAGGCTCGGCATGAACGCCATCAGCGCCAGGCAGAAGCCGATCGGGCCGAGCGCGACGAGCATGAACGGACGCCGGCGGCCGAGCGGCGTGTGGAACGTGTCGCTCCACGGCCCGATCACCAGCGGCAGCGAGATCGCGAAGAGCCCCTCGGCCGCGAGCACGAGCGCGATCAGCGTCGCCGAGGTCGTGAACTGGCCCAGCAGCGGCGGCAGGTAGGCCGCCGTCGTCGTCAGCGAGAACGCGAGCCCGAAGGCGCCGAGGCCGAGCGTCCAGACGACGCGGCCGTAGCCCGGCTCAGACCGGAGCTGCAGCTCCGTCCCGTGTGAGGCCGCCGCGGAGGAGGGCGACGACGGTTCGCTCGGCACGCGCCACCTCCTCGTCGCCGTCGGGCAGCTGTCCGAGCACCCAGCCGGTCAGGATCTCCTCGAGCCCGCCGTAGAAGATCCAGCTCGCAAGCCGGGGGTCGAGGTCGTCCCGGAAGGAGCCGTCGGCCTGGCCGCGCTCGATCACGCGCTGGATCGCGAGGAAGCCGGCGCCGATCTCGTCGACCTGCCCCTGCAGCTGGGGGCTCCGCGCGACCTCGCGCACCATCACGCTGACGAGATCGGGCTGGTCGCGCCAGGCGCGCAGCAGCGTCTTCGCGATCGCGCCGAGCTGCTCCAGCGGCGGCTCACCGGACGCCTCGATCCGCGCGAACGCCTCCAGCAGCTGGCTCCAGTTCTCGCGGAAGACCGTCTCGAGCACCTCCTCCTTGGAGGAGAAGTAGTGGTAGAGGAGGCCGTGCGCGATCCCCGCCTCCTCGGCGATGTCGCCGACGCGGCAGGTGTGGTAGCCCTTCGCCGCAAACACGCGGACGGCCGCGTCGAGGATGACGCGCCGCTTGTCGGACGTGCTGGTTGAACGGTCAGTCAACGCGGCTTCACTGTAGTACGTTCAGCGGCGGTGAAGCCCCTCGCCGGACATCTCGTCGTCGACCTGACCCGGTACCTCCCGGGCGCGTTCGCATCGCGGGAGCTGCAGCGGCTCGGAGCCCGCGTCGTGCGGCTCGAGCCGCCCGAGGGCGATCCGATGCGCCACGTCGCACCGGCGTGGGACGAGGCGCTGAACGCCGGCAAGGAGTCGGTCGCCTGCGACCTGAAGGCGGAGCCGGAGCTCGCCCAGGCGCTGCTCGCGAGGGCGGACGTCGTGCTCGAGGGCTTCCGGCCCGGTGTCGCCGCGCGCCTCGGCGTCGGCCCGGACGACGCGCCGCCCTCGGCCGTCTACTGCTCGATCACCGGCTTCGGCACCGACGGGCCGCACGCGGCGCGCGCCGGGCACGACCTCAACTACCTCGGCTGGGCGGGCGTGCTCGAGGACACCGCTCCCGGCCTCCCGCCGCTGCAGCCCGCCGACCTCGCCGCCGGCGCGCTCGGCGCCGTCGCGGAGATCCTGGCGGCGCTGCTGGAGCGGGAGCGCACCGGGCGCGGCGCCCGCCTCACCATCTCGATGGCGCACGGCTCGCACCGGCTCGTCTCGCACCGGCTCGGCGGCGACCCGCTGCCGCGGTTCCTCACGGGTGGGCTCGCCTGCTACCGGATCTACGCGACGGCCGACGGGCAGGCAGCTCACCGTCGGCGCGCTCGAGCCGAAGTTCTTCATCCGGCTCTGCGAGCTGATCGGGCGGCCGGAGCTCGCCGAGCGCCAGCTGCTCGCCGATGCCCAGGACGAGCTCGCGGCCGAGCTCGCTGCCGTCTTCGTGCAGCGGCCGCTCGCGGCGTGGCTCGAGCTCTTCGACGGCGAGGACGTGTGCGTCGGGCCGGTCGCGACGCTCACGGAGGCCGCGGCCGACTTCGGCGGCGGAACCGCGATGCCGTCCGCCCGCGTCGGGCAGCATACGGCGGCATGGCGGGCCGAGCTCGACTCCTCCTGACCGCGGTCGCGCTGGCGCCGCTGCCCCTGCTTGCGGCAGTCGCCTGGAACACCTCAGCGGAGGCCTCGCGTGGCCTCGCCCCCGCCGTCGTCTCGGTCCGTGACGGCGATCTCTACGTCGGCGACCGGCAGGTGACGAGCGGCGGCGGCGACAGCGATCCCGACTGGTCGCCCGACCGGCGCCGGATCGCCTTCGTGCGCCAGGACCCGGGCAAGCGCTCGTCGAGCCTGTACGTGATCCGGCGCGACGGCGGTGCGCTGCAGCGGCTGACCCGCGGAGAGCAGGTCGTCTCGCTGCCGGCCTGGCGCGGCGACGGCCGCATGCTCGCGTACTCCGCGAGCCCGCTCGCGGGCGGCAGCTTCGACGTCTGGACGGTCGCGCCGGACGCCGGCACGCCACGCCGGATCCTCGAAGGCCCGGCCGAGCAGATCGCGCCCGCCTTCACGCGGTCGGGCAAGGTCACGGCGAAGGCGCTCACACCGGGCGAGCCGTTCCCGGTCAAGACGAGCGACTCCGGCACGCCCCAGGTGGGGCCGCGCGAGCTGCTCCCCGATCTCGACCAGCGGGCGCCGTTCCGGCTGACGATCGCCGGAACGAAGCTCGGCTTCGCCTCGGCGACGGACAACATCGGCGATGGGCCGGTCTGGGTGCGCGGCAGCCGCGCCAGCGCGACGGCGCCGATGCGCGCGACGCAGCTCGTCCGCATGTCCGACGGCTCCGTGCGCATGTACCCCGACGCCGGCCGGCTTCGCTACACGCCCTCGCCGACGCACACCCACTGGCACCTGCTCGGCTTCCAGCGCTACGAGCTGCGCACGCTTGCGGGTCACGTGGTCGTGCGCGACCACAAGAGCGGCTTCTGCCTCGCCGACCACTACGGCCTCGCCGCCCGCCGCGTTGCGGTCTTCGCCGGCGGCCATTTCTACGGCAACTGCGCCCAGGGCAATCCGAGCGTCCTCTCCGTCGAGCAGGGGACCTCGATCGGCTTCACCGATCTCTACCCCGCCCACTTCCACGGCCAGAACCTCGAGCTCCGCGGAGTCCCGGCCGGGATCTACCTCCTCGTCCACCGCGCCAACCCGGACCAGCGGCTCGAGGAGATCGACTACACGAACAACAACGCGTCGCTGCGGATCCGGCTCACCTGGCACGCCGGCCGCCCCGACGTCGAGACGCTGCGCACCTGCCAGTCGTCGGCCGACTGCTAGCGGGCGGTCAGGCCGAGCGCAGCCGGGAGCGCGAGCAGATCCGGCAGCCGGTCGGGCTCGTCCAGCCGGCGGCCGTCGCGGTCGAGCAGGAAGGCCTTCATCCCGAGCGCCCGCGCGCCCTCGATGTCGTCCTCGTACGAGTCGCCGATCATCGCCGCCTCCTCCGGCTGGACGCCGAGCAGAGCGAGCGCGTGGCGGAAGATCTCGGGATGCGGCTTCGTCCTCCCGAACGCGCGGGAGCCGATCGCACAGTCGGCGTCGAGCCCGTGGTGGGAGACGAACTCGTCCAGGTCGCGGCTGCCGTTCGAGATCAGGCCGATCTTGACGCCGTGCTCGCGTAGCGCCGCGAGCGCCGGCAGGGCGTCCTCGTAGAGCGTGAAGCGCTCGTGCTGCTCCCAGGCACGGACGAGCTCCTCGGCGCACGCGCGCGCGCCGTCGCCCTCGCCGCCCATGCCGCGGACGATCTGCTCGGTGAACGCGATCCAGAGCTCGTCGTCGTGCTCGTGGTCGGGGTGGCGCTGCAGCGAGTCGAGCGCGGCCAGCCGTGCGCTCTCGTACAGCTCGGGGTCGAGCGCGAGCCCGTGCCGCTCGCCCACCTTGCGGTAGCCCTCCGGCCCGAGCTCGGGGCCGGGCCGCGCGAGCGTGAAGTCGACGTCGAAAATCACGGCCTTGAGCACACCGCCGAGGATAGCCTTGGCCAATGCGCGCTCCTGCCGAGATCCTCCGCGAGGCGAAGACGATCGCCCTCGTCGGCGCCTCGCCGAAGCCGGACCGTCCGAGTCACGGCGTCATGCGCTACCTGCTCGCCCAGGGCTACGACGTCATCCCGGTGCGCCCGAGCGACTGCGACGAGGTCCTCGGCGTGCCCTGCGTCCGCACGCTGGCCGAGATCGACCGCCCGATCGACCTCGTCGACGTCTTCCGCCGCGCGGAGCTGACACCGCCGCACGCCGAGGAGGCCGCCGCGGTGGGGGCGGGTGCGCTCTGGCTCCAGCTCGGGATCGTCTCGGCCGAGTCGCGTCGCGATCGCGGAGGAGGCCGGGCTGGACTACGTCGAGGATCTCTGCACCGCCGTCGTGCACCGGTACGAGATTCGGGACGGGCACAGCTAGGCCGTCGCGCCTCTGTTCGCCGGTCAGCCGCCGAGCTGCTCGGCGACGCCGGCCGGGAACGGGTCCGCCGCCTCGGTGTACCACTGGGGCTGCGACTCGGCTGCCCAGGCGTCGAAGATCGTCCTCAGCAGCGCCACACGGCCCGGGTCTGCCGCAGCGGCTTCGTCCGGCCCCGCGAAGCCGCCCAGCCAGTAGGGCAGGAACGGCGCCAAGGCCGCGTTCATGGCGGCGGCGAGCGGCTCTCGCGAGTCGCGCCAGCTCTCGAGCTCGACCGCGAACTCGACCTCGCCGGTGCGCGTCCAGCCGGCGGCGGCCATCGCCTCGACGACGTCGCCGCCGTTCGGCATGCTCGCCTCGAAGGTGACGCCGGCCGGGCCTGTGACCGCCCGCGCCGAGGCGCGCTGCCGGACGCACTCCTCGGCGAACGAGCGGATCGCGTCGAGCCCGTCCTGCGGGTCCGGGAACACGGGGCTCATCGCCGCCCGCCCGGCGGATGTCTGGACGACCAGATACGGCGTCTCTTCGAGCGACCCGAGCGTTGCCAGGTGAAGATCGTTGCCGATGATCCCGAGCAGCGGCACCTCGGCGGCCCACGCCCTGCAGTGGCTCTCGGAGATCAGTTCGCCCGCGACGCGCAGCCGCAGCCCCGGCATGTACGTGTGGGACAGGAAGCCTTCGACACCGCCGCGCGCGTGATAGCCGACCTGGAACATCGCGTCGACGCCGTGCCCGGGGAGGTCGTAGACGTGCCACGCCTCGAGGCGCGCACCCGTCGGCAGTGAGTCCGCCGAGACGTTGATCGTGTTCCCGCCGTGGTTGTCGAGGATCGCGACTTCCGACGCGCCGCCCGCGAGCAGGCCCTCGCACGCAGCCGCCACGTCGGCTTCGAGCCGCGGCTTCCCCGTCTCCCAGTACTCCGGCATGCAGCCGAAGGTCTCGCACACGCTCCGCAGCTGCGACGCCCCCTCCATGTCGACGCTGAGCGCGACCAGCATCCGCGCATCCTAGAATGTCGTCGTGGCCTACGGACTCCTGATGCTGAGAATCGTCGTCGGTGTGATCTTCGTCGGCCACGGCGCGCAGAAGCTCTTCGGCTCCTTCGGCGGCGGCGGAACCGAGGGCACCACCCAGTTCTTCGCCACGGTCGGCTATCGCAGGCCCGCGTTGATGGCAGTGGTCGCGGGACTGGCCGAGTTCGTCGGCGGCGTGCTGCTCATCGCCGGCCTGCTCACCCCGCTCGCCTCCCTCCTGATCGCGACGGTGATGCTGAACGCGATCGTCACCGTCGTCCTTCCGAAGGGATTCCTCGGCGGCTGGGAGTTCGAGTTCATGCTGCTCACGGTCGTGATCGCGCTCGCGGCGACCGGGCCGGGGCGGTTCTCGCTCGACCGCGCGATCGGCTGGTCGGACAACATCAGCGGCATCGCGTGGGCGTCGGCCGCGCTCGGGTCCGCGATCGTGCTCTCGATCGTGACGACGACGCTCGGCCGCGGCGGCGCCGAGCTGGACGAGATCCCCGGCTAGCCGGCCGACCCGGAGGACCAGGCCGACCGGCTCCTTCGTGCCGGGGTCGTCAGGCGAGGTACGCGCAGAGCTCAGGGGTGATGTCGAGATCCCACTGGCCCGCGACGAACGGGATCGTCTCGGTCCCGTCCGGGGCGACGATGAAGACGATCCGGCCGACCTGCTTCGCAATCGGGCCTTCGCCGCGAGCGATGAAGAGCCGCTCACGGCCCGTCACGGTCTGGGTTTGCGTGCCGTCCGGAGCGAACTCGTTGACCACCGGGCCACCGAGAACGGAAGAGATCGACTTGCCGTTGGCCGGGTTCGACCACGTGACGGTGAACGCCCGCTCGACGTGGAGTCGCTGGCGGACGAGGTTCCCGCTCTCGTCGAAGTAGTTCCAGGTGGTGAAGACACCCTCCGAGTGGATGACGACCGGGAAGCCGCACACCGTGATCGTGCGCGTGCTGTTCACGTCGGTGTGCGTGCGGGTGTCCGGCGGGTCGGCGAGAGCCGCGGGGGCGAGGACGGCGGCGGCCGCGAGCGCGGCGGCGAGGAGACGCATGGTGCTCCTTTCGTCAGCGTGTCATATCTCAAAGTGCTCTGACGATATGACGAAGAGGAAGTTAGGGGCGGGCCTGGCGGCGCCGGAACGCCTGGTGCGCCGCACGGTCGGCGCAGAGTCGGCAGCAGTACCTGCGCACGCCGCTCCGGGTCCGGTCGATGAAGACGCAGCGGCAGGGGCCGGCGTCGCAGCGGCCGAACCGGCTCCACCGCCCGGCCGCGATCTCCTCGAGCAGGGCGCGCGCTGCGAGGGCGTGGGCGAATTCGCGGACCGGCATGCCGGGGCGGTCGTAACGGAACCGCGAGCCCCCCTCGCGTCGCTCCAGCCACGGTTGGGCCTTCGCTCCGGCGAGGAGCGTGTTCAGCTCGGCGACCGCCGTCTCCTCGTTCGCGGCGTCCCACGCACGCGCGAGCGACTCCCGCAGCCGGCGCAGCGACTCGAGGTCGTCGTCGCGGGCGACGCGCGCTGCGTCCTCGAGGCCATGCCGCGCAAGGAACCGCTGCACGAACCCGACGTCGCGGAGACATTCCGGATCAGGCTCGAGCTCGTCCCATGTGTTGAGCAGGCCGATTGCGAAGGAGACGCCGTCGCTCGGCTCCAAGGCGGTGTCCGTCACGGCGCAAGTGTAGAGACGTCACATACTCAGACGTCTCGAGCCGCTGACCGGCCCGAGGAGGCTAGATCTTGGTTCCGATGCTCAGGACGATGAACTGGGTCGCGTCAGCCCCGCACCGGAGCGTCGCCTTGAATCCTCGCCGCTCGCTGGGTAAATCGTTCGCCTTGCGGATGATCTGTCCGTTGAAGTTCGCAAGGAGCACGCCGTCCCGTTCCTGCGTCGATGCGAAGTTGAACCTGACCACGTTGAGCGTCTCTCGCTTTGCGTGACGCGCTCGCCAATAGGTCAGAAGCGCTAGGCGATTCTTCGCTCTCTGTCCGGTACGCCCGAACGGAGGCGAGACCGCGTACCAGAGGAACTCCGGCTTCGTGGCAAACAACGCCTGCAGGTCTGTGTACTGGCCGCGCTTGAATGCGACGAGATACGCGTTAAGGACGGCGCGCGCCTCAGCCACATCACAGCTCCCCTGAGTCGTCGCGCGAGCTTGGCCGCCCGCGACACAGAACGACAGTGCTGCGACCAAGACGGCGATCCGACGCATGCCGGAATTGAATCAGCGCGTAGCAGCCACCGTCCACGCGGCGAGCCGGGCTCAGAGGACATTCCCGAACACTGGCCCAGGTCTCAGTTCTAGGGCGTGAGCAGTTTCCAGTGCCCCTCGGAGACGACCTCGACGGTACCGTCGACCACTTTGAGGGCGGTCTCGTCGTCGATCGCGTACGCCGGGCCTGACAAGCCGGCCGCCCATTTCTCTGCGGTGGCCATCGTGTTCCACGGCAGGTCAGGGTTGTCGAGGTGCGGGAAGATCGAGAAGTCGACGATCCCCAGGGTGCGGTCGTCTGTCGCTGACGGCCACATCACGAAGTCGTCACCGATCCGGGGGGTCATCACCATGCTTCCGGCGCTCACCCCGACCCAGACCGTCTCTGGCAGCGTCGCCAGGAGGTCCGCCAGTCCGCTCTGCCGCATCCAGTGGCACAGGTACGTCGCATCGCCGCCCTCGACGAGCAGGACGTCCGTCTCTCGGACGAGCGGAACCCAGTGTTCCGCGTCGAGGCTCGGCAGGGCGGTGAGCTCCAGCACTCCCATGGACTTCCAGCCCAGCCCGACCGTGGGAGTGCCGGTCTCCTGCCCGCTGATGCACAGCCACGCCTGGCGAGGGCCCGCCATGGGATGCCCGTACAACGCCGTGGGAATGCAGAGCGCGTCGCACTCGGCGATCGGCTTGCCCAGCAGCTCGACCAGTGCGTCGTGGATGCTCGGGTTCTTGATGCCGGCGGACGTAAGAAGAAGCTTCAAGTTGCCTCCTGAATTCGTTGGTGTTGGCGAGAACGTTCCGGCGCTACGGATCCGTACGCGGTGGAGAGTCAGGGCTCTTCCTGCTTGAACCGGTGGCGCGTCTGGCCGAAGGTGCCCTTGGCGAACGCGAGCACCTTGGTCGGCTTCACCGAGAACACGAGGATCGCGCCAGTGCCAGCCTGGTGCCGGAAGCCGCCCTCGTGCACCTCGTAGCGCCAGCGCCCGTCCCACTTCGTCTGCCCACGTCTCTGCGAGACGTTCGAGGACGGTCTCCTCTATCACCTGGACGGCCTCGCCCTCGACCACGACGTCGAGCCCTCGCTCCCATTCGTTGCAACCGGTCATCAGGATCACGTTCTGGTTGGTTCTCAGGTTCACGGCCTTCTGCTCGCCGACGCCGGTCGCGAAATAGATCGCGTCATCGAGCCAGATCGCGACGAGTGGCGTGACATGCGGTCGACCGTCCGCTCGAACGGTCGCGATCCAGAACAGCTCGGCGTCTTCGAGCGTCCGGCGAGTCTGATCCCAGTCGGCCGCGACCGCGGCCGGGTCGCTGAAGCGCGCGTCGAGCTCAGTCACTGGCTGCGTCATTGAGGGCTCCTCTCGATCCTGGGTGTCAGCGGACCCGCGCTTACGGATCCGTACGCAGTAGAGACCGGTAGCGCACCGAAAATTCATCGGCGCTTTGCGATCCGCGACAATGACCGCTTGGCGCTCCAACGGATGGACAACGTGGGCATCGTGGTGGAGTCGCTCGATGCCGCGATCTCGTTTTTCGCCGAGCTCGGCCTCGAACTCGAGGGGCGGGCGATGATCGAAGGAGACTGGTCAGGGCGCGTCACTGGACTGCGCGACCAGCGCGTCGAGATCGCCATGATGCGTATGCCGGACGGCCACGGCAGGATCGAACTCTCACGCTTTCTCACGCCGCCTGCGGTCGCCGACCACCGGAACGCGCCGGTGAACGCTCTCGGCTACCTCCGCGTCATGTTCGCGGTGGACGACCTCGACGACACGCTGGCCCGGCTCCGCAAGCACGGTGCGCAACTCGTCGACGAAGTGGTCCAGTACGAAGACGTGTATCGGCTCTGCTACCTCCGAGGCCCCGAGGGCATCCTCATCGGGCTGGCCGAGCACATCGGCTGACGCCAAGCGCGCGCTCGGGCTCATTCCGAACACTCGCGCAGCGAGCGTCACGCGGCCGGCAGCTGACGCCGCTGTGGCCGCCGGATGGAATGAACGCGCTTCGGCACGCGCTCACGTTGTTCCCGTCCGGGTCAATGACGAACGCCGCGTAATACTCCGGCGTCGGTACTGCGGGCGAAGACCCGGCGCGCCGTTGTCGCGGCCGCCGGCTTCGACAGCGGCCGCGTTCGCGAATGGCCTGATCAGGGCGTCGAGCCGGGCCCGAACTCGCGAACCTCCTGCGCACAACGGCAGGCGACCGCGATCCTGCCGGCCCACTCCAGCGCCTCCTCGCGTGAGGGAACGTCGACAACCGAGAATCCGCCGATGTACGCCTTGCTCTCAGGGTATGGACCGTCGGTGACCGTCCCGTCGGTGGCCACCACGCTGACCTCTTCGTGGGAATGCAGCCCGCCGCCGAACACCCAAACGCCGGCGTCGATTGCGTCTTGCGCCACCGCCTGCGCTGCCTCGGCCACGTCGGGGAGATCCTCCGCGGGAAACGTCATCGCGCCGTCATCGAACGAGATCAGATACCGCGTCATTTCACGACTCCTTTGTCGGCGGGCTTGCGGGGTCGCCACGGCTCGTGCTCGTGCGCGAGCCAGACCAGCTCGGGGTCGAGCGCGCGCACCAGCAGCTGGCCTTCGGTGTGCGGCTCGTCGAGCTCGCCGAACCAAACCGCCACGTCACCGCCGGCGACGACCGGACGCCCGCCAGTCTCGACGACGACCACCTGCATGCCGCGTGTGTGGCCCGGCGCCGGGACGAGCCGGAGCCCCGGAAGCAGCTCGAGCTCGCCGTCGACCGGCACGTACCGCACGCCGGGCGCCTCGACCCACTCGCGAATGGTGTAGTCGTCCTCGCTGCGCGCGTCGTCGAGCTCCCGCCGCTGGACGTAGATCGGCCTGCCGGCGAAGAGGTGGTTGCCGCCGCAGTGGTCGAAGTGCAGGTGTGTGTTGACGACGATGTCGATGCCCGCGAGGTCGAAGTCCTGCTTGCTCAGTGGACGGAGGCGGGGATCGAGGTCGGCCACCGCCGGGTGCAGCTCCGTCATGCCGGTGTCGACCAGCACGCGCGCATCGGGATGGTCGATGACGTGCACGTAGACCGGCATCCGCTCGCCCTCGGCGAGCAGGTCGGCAACGCGGACTGGCGTGATGGTGATCGAGGCGGGCACAGCATCCATTCCGGTCATCTCATGACTCCTTGTCCGACTGCCGCTCCGGCCGTATCGCCGTTGAGACTGACAAGCCACCGAGAACTCATCGGCGCGGCAAGAGCAGCCTTCAGCCGCGCTTACGGCGACGCCTGCTGAACAGGCGGGTCGCGAACAGGCGAAAGCCGCTATTCGCGGCACCACCCACCATCGCCGCGACTCAGCCGATGCCAGTCGCGTCATGCATCGAGTCGGAGGACGACCTCGTCTGTTTCCGCGTTGCGGCCATGAGCGAACCCGCGCCCCTCGCCCACGATCAGGAAGCCGCACCTTCGTCAACACGCGAATCGATGCCGGCGTTGTCGCTCGCAGCCACCGAGCGTAAAGAGGACGGGTTGCCTCCAGCTTGCAAGAACTCTTGCAGGGCTCACGATCGGCGGCCGCGGACCCTTTGCTTGCTTGCTCGACACGGCGGTCGCACCATCGGTTGTCGACCTGGCACTTGCGCGCGAGCTCGGCCTGCCCGTCCGCGATGACGTACCCGGTGAGGCAGCTGGTCAAGGAAGCGAGGGCGGCACGTTCTACCCCTCGGAGCTCCCGGACGTTTGGCTCGGCGAGCTCGAGGTCGGTGACGTCGAGGCCGTCGCCGCCGATCTCTCGCGGCTCGGGTCGAAGCTGAACCGGCCGCTGCACGCGATCCTCGGGCAGAGCTTCTTCGAGGGACGCGTGGTGCAGCTCGACTACCGGAACCGGCTGGTCCGCCTCGACCCGCACGGGTTCGAGCGTGGCCTGCGTGCCGACATCGAGGGTGCCGCCGACCTCACCCCGGTCGTCACGGTGCAGGTGAACGCTGCGAGTGTGCCGGTCGTGCTCGACACAGGCTCGAGTCTGACGCTCGGGATCTACGTCGAATCAGTCGAGCAGCTTGGGCTCGCTCAGGCGCTCGCACGTGCGATCCCGCGGGCATCCCTGGGTGCGCGCGGCCACTCGACGCCTACGAGGGTGTCGTCGACTCGCTCGTGCTCGGAGACGTTCAGCTCAGTCCGGCCGCGACGGTCTTCCTGCCCCGAGCGCACGGGGATCCGACCCGCGCGCTCGGCAATCTCGGCAACGGGTTCCTGCAGCACACCCTGCTCACGCTCGACTACCCACGGCGCGAGCTCTACATCGCCGCTGCGAGCTGACCCGCGGCAGCTTGCCGCTCGCCGAGAGTAGACGTCAAACTTCGCGCCCGGTGGCGCGTCGAAGCACGTGTGAGCGCGAGTCGTCCGCGAGGCGTTACAGCTGTCTGAATCACACTGGGGAGGAACGGGCCTCAAGTGGCCCGTGCTTGGGGTTCTCGGCTCTCTCACCCTCGCGGCGGTGCTCATCGCACTCTTCGCCTGGAGCCCGTGGAAGGACGCCACGGAGGTCGAGTGGCTCGGCACGTACAGGGCGTGGTCCGACGGCATCGGCGCCGCGCTGCCTACGGGCCTGGTCATCTCGCGGACGGAGTGCGAGTCGACGTTCGACAAAGACGTGGGAGAGCCGCCGCAGGAGCGGCTCCGGCCGGTAGCTGCGGCCGCGCGGCGCGGCTGCGCGGCATTGACTCCGGTCGGGTGGCGGAACGGCAAGGCCGACGTCGTGCATGCGCTGATCGACGCGCACGACGACCTCCTGCCGCCGCGCCGGCGCCGCGACATCTCCGACATCGCGGGCTCCGGCGTCGGCGTGAAGCCTGACGTCTACTGCTGGCAGCCCGCCGGCTGGGCGCCGCTCTCCGAGCAGTACGCGATCGTCCGCGGCGGTGAGGAGACATCGCTCAAGGGCATCGCCGACAACGCAAGGAACCGCATCGACCTCGATCCCGCCGTCTGCACTGCGCTCCGTTTCTATCTGCGCCGGATGCGCCCGGACTCACTGAGCTACGAGAACTTCGAGATGGCGGACGCCCTGATGGTCGTGACCCACCAGGCCGAGCACCTGAAGGCGCCGACGGCCTCCGAGGCCGAGGTCGAGTGCGATGCCGTCCAGCAGGTACGGCCGCTCGTCCGCGCAGCCGGCTGGGATGCGGAGTACGCGACCGAGATGGCCCGTCAGGCGTGGGAGCTGTCGTACCAGCAGCTGCCGCCGGCGTTCCGCAGTCCCGCGTGTAGGGACGGTGGCCCGCTCGACCGCAATCCACGGTCGAGCGCCTGGCCGTAGCGCCGACCGACCGCGAATGACGCTATCGGCTGGGAGACTCTCCAACGATGGACAACGCCTTCGACACGAAAGTCGCCGTTGTCCTGCTCGAGGATCTCCCGGTCTGGCAGAAGGTGAACGCCGCGGCATTCCTCGTCAGCGGGATCGCCGGCAGCACGCCTCAGCTCGTGGGTGACGCGTACGTCGACGGTTCCGGGAACCGCTATCTCCCGATGCTGAGACAGCCGATCCTGATCTACGCAGCCGACAGCGCCGGCATCCGGCGAGCGTACGAGCGAGCGATGGCGCGGGAGGTCGAGGAGCTCTCGATCTTCACGCGTGAGCTCTTCTCCACGGCCCACGACGACGCCAACCGTGCTGCGGTCGCCGCGGTGCCCGCCGACGCACTCGACCTGGTCGGCATCGCGCTACGCGCCGAGCGCAGGATCGTGGACAAAGTGCTCGACAAGTTGCGACCACATCCGTAGCTCCTCAGCCGGCGGAGCGCTTTGACGCCGTGATCGCCCCGAGGCGGTCGAGACTGGCGGCCGGCCAGAGCTTCTGCGTGTCGTAGTAGGTCGTGAACGCCGGAACCGAGTCCGGCAGCGTGACCCAGCTCAGCTTCGACCGCGTGTAGATGTGAACGTCCGGCGCCACGCGCGACGGGTCGTCGAGCGTGCCGGCGCGGACGAACAGGATGCTCGCGCGCGTGTAGCGGCTGTAGACCGCGATCTCGCACGTCGGGCAGCGGAAGATCCGCTGCTTCTTGCCGCCGCTGCGGGGTACGTCGACCGGCGTCGGCTCGCCGGCCAGCAGCTCGACGCGGTCGGCTTCGATCAGCGCGTTGACGACGAACGCGCTGCCGGTCTGCCGCTGGCAGTTGAGGCAGTGACAGCAGTGCGTGAAGAGAGGGTCCGACGTCAGCCGATACCGAACCTCTCCGCAGGCGCAGCCGCCTTCGAGCACGTCGCTCGTGATCTCCCTCCTAAAGGCTCGTGGGGGAACCAGAGGCTCCCCCACGACTCTATCGGGGTGCGGAGATTTGAACTCCGGACCTCTCCGACCCGAACGGAGCGCGCTACCAGGCTGCGCCACACCCCGAGCGGGGAAAGGGTAGCGATAATCGGCCCGTGGCTCAGCGCGACGAGATCATCCGCTTCGCCGACGAATTGCTCGCGGTCGACCGCTTCCCGGAGTACGGGACGCCCGGCCTCCAGGTGCTCGGCGCGGACGAGGTGACGAAGATCGCGTGCGGAGTCTCGTCGTCGAAGGAGCTCTTCGAGCGCGCAGCCGCAACCGGTGCGGAGCTGGTGATCGTCCATCACGGGATGTTCTGGCGGAACGAGCCGGTCTGGATCGACCGGCGCCAGCGTGGGCGGCTGGAGACGCTCTTCGCCGCCAATCTGAGCCTGGCCGCCTATCACCTCGCGCTCGACGCGCATCCGGAGCTCGGCAACAACGCCCTGCTGGCCGCGGCGCTCGGGGTCGAGGTCGAGCGTCCGTTCGCCGAGGTCGGGCAGGGCGGGACGCTGCGTGAGCCGCTCGGGATCGACGAGCTCACCGGCCGTGTCCGCGAGACGGTCGGCCGCGAGCCGCTCGTCTTCGCGCACGGCCCGGACCGGATCGAGCGGGTCGCGATCTGCTCGGGCGCCGCCGGCCGCTTCCTGATCGACGCCGCCCACGAGGGCTACGACCTCCTCCTCACCGGCGAGCCGGAGGAGCCGAGCCTGCAGACCGCCCGCGAGCTCGGCATCCACTTCGTCGCCGGTGGTCACGACGCGACCGAGCGGCTCGGCGTCCAGGCGCTGTCGGCGCGGCTCGCCGAGCAGTTCGGCCTCGACTGGGAGTTCGTCCCGGTCGAGAACCCCGTCTAGAGCCGTTTGCGCGACTCCGCCCAGTCGTAGCCGCGTCCCAGTCGGCGTACTCGTCCTCCCGGAGCGGACGCAGGACGATCACCCGGCCACCTCCGCCAGCGCGTCCAGGAAGGCATGCGGCCGCTCCACGATCACGAGGTGGCCGCAGTCGGCGACGAGGCGCAGCCTGGCGCGGAGCCGGCGCGCGTACTCGAACGCGTCCTCGAGCGGCAACTGCGCGTCGCGGGCGCCCCAGAGGATCACGACCGGGCACGCGATCTCCGGCAGGTCGCGGCGCGGATCGTCGGCGATCATCGCCCGGCCCGCGACCTTCGTGTCCGTGTGCCGCAGCTGGTCGGAGAGCAGACCGTGGATGGCGCGCGGCGTCAGCGCGACCGGATCGGAGACGAACCACGGCCGGAAGACGGCGCGCCGGTACCAGACGCGGTCGGCCCAGCGGTGGCGGAAGCGCGCAACGGCTCGACCCGGCCGGATCGCCGCCGCGGCGATCACGAGCGCCTCCACGACACGCGACGTCGTCGCGATGCCGGCGGGTGCGACGAGCAGCAGCCCGCGAACGAGCTCCGGCCGGCTCCGGGCGAGCCGCAGCGCGACCAGGCCGCCGAGCGAGTGGCCCGCGACGACCGCACGCTGGACGCTTTCCGCCTCGAGCACGGCCGCGGTTGCGGCTGCGAAGTCGTCCATCGTCGCACCGCGAGCGAGCGGCTCCCGAGCCCGCGTGACCGGGGAGGTCGACCGCGATCACGCGGTGGCGACGAACGAGCTCCGGCAGCACCTCGACCCAGTTCCCCGACGAGCCGCCGAGCCCGTGGACGAGCAGCACCGGGTCGCCCTCCCCGCCGACGTGGTACTCGACCGTGCCCGCGAGCCTGGTCTCAAGGGTCGTTGCAGCCGTCATGCGGGCTAAGTATCCTTGGCTGACCATGGCGATTGTGGGGGCGCGGGCCCGTTGATTCCCGCGAACAACGAGCGAGCGACGTCCGAGCCCGCCTGAGCGCAGCAACCTTGCGCCCAGCGGGCTTTTTCATTGCCGCGAGACAGAGGAGGCAGACCAATGGCGAATCACCTGACGCCCGATGAGCTTTCGAAGGAGCTCGGGATCGACCGGCAGGAAGTGATTCGGGTGTGCATCGAGGAAGGCGTACCCATCTACCAGGGCAAGATCGACAAGACCCTCTTTGCAGCGCAGCTCCAAGCGCTCGGAGCAATGCCCCAACCACATTGACGGAGAGCAACGCCCGGCCGCGCTAGCGGCCCTTTAGGGGTCTTGGCGCGATCGGAATCCGCTCCTGCGGATTTCGATCTTGCGCAGGGAATCAGCGCGCGGCGGTTTTCTTCGGCCGCGCGGATGCCTTCTTCGGCGCCGCCTTCTTCTTGGCGGCGCCGTTCTCGGCCTGCTTGGCCGACTTGGCCTCCTCGACGCTGCGGCGGAGCGCCTCCATCAGGTCGACCGTCGGCGCCTCCTCCTCGGCCTGCTCCGGCGCAACAGCGATCTCCTCGCCGGCGAGCTTCGCCTCGAGCAGCGCCTTCAGGTCGCGCCGGTAGTCGCTCTGGAGCGCGGACGCGTCGAACTCGCCCGCAAGGCTCTCGATCACCTGCTGCGCGAGCGCGAGCTCGGGCGCCTTCACGGTCGTCTCCTCGACCGCCTCCTCGATCTCGGCCTGCGAGTAGACGTCGGCGGAGAGGAAGAGGGTCTCGAGCGCAAGCGCGTCGCCCTTGGGCCGGATCAGGCAGAGCTTCTCGCGGCCCTGCTGCACGAAGCGCCCGAGCGCCGCCATCCCGCTCTCGTTCATCGCGTTCAGCAGCAGCACGTACGGCCGCCGCGCCGCGGTCTCCTGCGCGGGGACGAGGAAGTACGTGCGGTCGAAGTAGATCGGGTCGACCTCGGACGCGTCGACGAAGCGGCTGATCTCGATCGAGCGGGAGTCGTCGCTGTTCTGCAGCGCCTCGATCTCCTCGTCCTCGACGATCACGAACTGGCCCTTTGCGACCTCCCAGCCCTTGACGATCTCGTCGGGGCCGAGGTCGCGCTCGTGCACAGGGCAGAAGCGCTTCTGCTTGATCGGCGTACCGCACTCACGGTGCAGCATCCGGAAGGACACGTCCGACGCGCGCGCGGCGGGCTTGGTCGCCGGGGCGAGGCCCACGGGGATCGAGACGAGTCCGAAGCTGATTGAGCCGTTCCAGGTCGTACGCATGTGGCCTTTCAGTCTAATGGGACCGAACCGATTCGCCCTTCCCGACAGCTTCCCTTCTCCATAAAGTGCGTTCATGGAACAAAAGCGAACGATCGAGCGGCTCTGGCGCGACGCTGCGGCAGCCGGGCGGACGACGCCGGCCTACCTGATCCAGGACGGCGAGGAGTGGAAGCCGCTGTCGTGGGCCGAGGCGGCGGAGCGGGTCGAGAGCTACGCCAACGGGCTTCTGTCGCTCGGTGTCCGCAAGGGCGACGCCTTCGCGATCCTGGGCTCGAGCCGCGTCGAGTGGGCGCTCTTCGACTTCGCGCTCGGCTCGATTGGCGCCATCGGCGCCGCGATCTACGCGAACAGCTCACCGAAGGACGCCGGCTACATCCTCGGGCACTCGGAGTCGGTCGGCGTGCTCTGCGAGGACGAGACCCAGCGGGCCAAGGTCGAGTCTGTGCGCGGCGATGCGGCGAAGTTGCGCCACGTGCTCACCTACGCCGATCTCGACGACCTCGCCGCCCGTGGGCGCGCCTACGCGGCCGAGCACCCGAACGCGCTGCGTGAGGCGGGCGAGCGGATCGAGGAGAACGACCTCTTCACGTACATCTACACGTCCGGGACGACCGGGCCGCCGAAGGGCTGCATGATCTCGCACCGCAACTACTACGCGATGGTCGCGGTCGTCGACGACCTGCCGAGCTTCACGGGGCCGGAGGACACGATGCTCCTCTACCTCCCGCTCGCGCACAACTTCGGCCGCCTGATGCACCTGTCCGGCGCCTACGTCGGCTACGCGATCGCCTTCCTGCCCGACCCGCTCCAGGCGGCCGCGGCGCTGCCGGCGGTGAAGCCGACCGTCTTCCCGAGCGTGCCGCGCGTCTACGAGAAGATCCATACCGCCGTCGTCGCGAAGTTCGACGCCGAGACGGGCGTCAAGCGGAAGCTGATCGACTGGGCGCTCGGTGTCGGCGGCCGCGTCAGCGAGCTGCGACGAGCCGGGCAGCCGGTGCCGGCGACGCTGATGGCGCAGCATCGGATCGCCGACCGGCTCGTCTACGCGAAGGTCAAGGAGCGCCTCGGCGGCCGGCTGCGGCTGGCGATCTCCGGCGGCGCGCCGCTCTCGGCCGAGATCGCGGAGTTCTTCCACGCGATCGACATCCTCCTGGTCGAGGGCTACGGCCTGACCGAGTGCACCACGGCCGCCTCGACGAACACCCACGAGGCGTTCCGCTTCGGGACGGTGGGCCGCGCTCTGCCCGGCACCGAGCTCAAGGTGGCCGAGGACGGCGAGCTCCTGATCAAGAGCGAGACGGTCTTCCAGGGCTACTACAAGGACCCGGAGGCGACGGCCGAGGTGCTCGACGCCGACGGCTGGCTGCGCAGCGGCGACATCGCCGAGATCGACGCGGACGGGTTCGTGACGATCACCGACCGCAAGAAGGACATCATCGTCACGGCCGGCGGCAAGAACGTCGCCCCGCAGAACCTCGAGAACGACCTCAAGACCTCGAAGTACATCTCCCAGGCGATGGTCGTCGGCGACCGCCAGCCGTACATCGCGGCGCTGGTCACACTCGACCCCGAGGCGCTGCCCGCCTGGGCCGCCGAGCGCGGGCTCCCCACGGACATGGCAAGCCTGTCCCGGTCGGATGAGGCCCGTCAGCTCGTCCAGGAGGTCGTCGACGGCGTCAACGCCGAGCGCTCGCGCTACGAGCAGATCAAGCGCTTCGTGATCCTGCCCCGCGACTTCACGATGGACGACGACGAGCTGACGCCGACGCTGAAGCTGAAGCGACGCGTGGTTGCAAGCCACTTCGGCCCCGAGCTCGGTGAGCTCTACGAGGGCGAGACGCTGAACCAGGCGGCCGGTATCTGACCCTCAACCGGCTCGCGCTCAGCGCCACGGTCCACTGCCTCACCGGCTGCGCGATCGGCGAGGTGCTCGGGATGGTCATCGGCACCGCGCTGGGCTGGAGCAACTTCGCGACGATCGTGCTCGCGATCGTGCTCGCCTTCCTCTTCGGCTACTCGCTGACGATGCTGCCGCTGCTCCGCGCCGGGCTCGCGCTCGGCGCCGCGATCCCGCTCGCGCTCGCCTCCGACACGATCTCGATCGCGGTGATGGAGATCGTCGACAACGCGATCGTGCTGCTGATCCCCGGCGCGATGGATGCTGGCCTGACCGACGCGCTCTTCTGGGGGAGCCTCGCCGTCGCGCTCGTGATCGCCGGCGCGGTCGCCTTCCCGGTCAACCGCTGGCTGATCGCCCGCGGCAAGGGCCACGCAGTGGTGCACGAGCACCACCACGGGCACGCGCGCTAGATCCTGCGCCCGCCCACCCAGGTGCTCGCGTACCAGGAGTCGGAGAGGCTGGAGATCTTGACCACGTCGCCGGTGTGCGGCGCATGGACGAACTGGCCGCCGCCGATGTAGATGCCCGACGTGGCCGAGCCCGTTGAAGAAGACGAGGTCGCCCGGCTGGAGCTGGTCGCGCGAGACCGGAGAGCCCATCCCGTACTGCGAGGCGGCGTGATGCGGGAGCGAGACGCCCATCTGGCCGATAGACGTACGAGACGAAACCCGGAGCAGTCGAAGCCGCCCGGGCTCGGCGCCGCCCCAGACGTACGGCGTGCCGAGGTACTGCATCGCGATCCCGACGACGCCGCCGTAGCGGGCGTCCGGCGGGGGAGCGATTGCCTCCTCGACCGAGTCCGACTGGATCAGGGCCTCAGGCGCGGCTTCAGCGGACTGGTTCTGGGTGGCGCGGAAGCGCGCCTGCGCCTCGGCTGCCAGGCGTTCCTGGCGGCGCTGCTCGGCAGCTTGCAGGCTGGCGATCTGATCCTTGATCGAGGAGAGCAGTCGCTGGCGCTCTGCGAGCTGGCCCTCGATCGAGCTGCGCTGCGCCGCCTTGTCGGCGACGACCTGAACCTGAGCCTTCTGGGCGCGCTCGAGCCGCCGCTTGCTCTCGATCGCCTGCGCGCGGAAGCTCTTGACCTCCCGGAGCACGCGCGCGTCCTGCGAGGAGACGCGATCGACGGCGTCGATCCGGTTGAGCAGGTCGTCGATCGACTTGGCCGCGAGGATGACCTCGAGCGTGCCGCCGCTGCCGCCGCCCTTGTAGAGCGCGACGAGGCGCGTCCGACAAGTGCGCCTGTGCCGACTTGAGGCTCGTCCGCGCGACGGTCAGATGGTGGGAATTCGTCCTCAGCTCACCCTTGATCCGGTCGAGCTTGACGTTCGCGAGGTTGTACGACTCGATCGCAAACGACAGCTGCCCGTCGATCTCCTGGATCTGGGCGAGGACGCTCTGCGCCTCGGCCTGCTTCGCAGAGATGGACGGATCGGCGGCCGCGGATCTCACGGATGCCAAAGAGGCGGCCACGAAAAGTGCCGTCAACAGCATCAGGATCAGCGGCGCCTGTCTCGTGCGCGAGCGGATTACGCGTTCTCCCGTTCGACCACACGTGGCAGCCCGGTGGGGGCCAGGTCCGTCACAAGTGGGGCACCCTAGCAGCCCTGTCGGATAGCCGCAACGCTCAACTGAGCCAAAAACGGCGATCTCTGCCCGATCTTTACGAAGCACAAACATGCGCGAGAAGGTGCTACGGTCCTCGCCTCGTGAAAGCGCATTCGACGAGCGACGCGGCGCGTCTCGCAGCCGTTTTCACAGGACTGCTCCTGCTCGCGTCCGTTCCCGTCGCGCTCGCTGCGGGCGCGACCGGGCCGCAGTCGGCTGGCGCGGGCCTGCAGGCGCGCTCCGGCTCGCTGGAGGCACGCGCGGCGGCGGCGACCCTCGAGCTGTACTCGCTCGAGTCGCAGCTCGGCCGGGCGCGCACCGAGCTCGCGGAAATCGACGCGCGCCGCGAGGCGCTGGCACGCGAGCGGGCTTCCGCCCAGACGCAGCTGACCGTCGCGAGACAGGCGCTGCTGACATCTCAGAGTGAGCTCTCGAACCTGGCCCGCACGCTCTATCAGCAGTCCGGCAGCGATCCGCTCGCCGTGCTGCTCGGCGCCAGGTCCCTCGACGAGGCCATTGCCGGTCTCGACGGAATCGCCAGGGCCGCCGGCCAGAACAACCGGATCGTCGAGCAGGCGCGCACGGCGCGGACACGGCTGTCGGGGCTCTCGGCGCGTCTGGCCGAACGCGACGCCGAGCTGGACGGCCTGGCAGCCGCCGCCGAGGCTCGCGCTGCTTCGCTCGAAGCGACCGCCGCCCAGCGACGCGGGCTGATCGGCGAGCTGCGACGGCAGCAAGGTCTGAACGCGGCGCGGATCGCAACGATCGAGGCTCAGGCCCGGACGGCCGCGACACGGACGACCGCCCGTGCGGTCGCCTCGCCGCCGCCGGCGCTGTCGCCTGTCGAAGTCGCGGCGCCGATGGTCACCCCCTCCGGGGAGCGCACGCTCACCGTCAGCGCGACCGGCTACACGATCCGAGGCCGGACGTCGACCGGGATTCCGACGGCGCCGGGCGTCGTGGCGGTCGATCCGGCGGTGATCCCGCTCGGAACGCGACTGACGATCCCGGGCTACGGGATCGGCATCGCCGCCGACACCGGCGGCGCCGTGCAGGGGAACACGATCGACGTGTGGTTCGCCACGGCCGCGGAGGCGCACAGGTGGGGCCGCCGGACCGTCACCGTCACGATCCACTAGTAGACTCGCGCCTGCCGCAACCGAGGGGGCAGCGCTGGACGACATCGCTTCGATGAACGACACCGAGACGCCGGCCATCCGCGTGCTGCTCGTCGACGACCACGACCTCTTCCGCACCGGGCTCCGCAACCTGCTCGAAGAGCAGGGCGTCGACATCGTCGCCGAGGCATCGAGCGGATCGGAAGCGCTCCAGCACGTGCGGGATTCCGCGCCGGACGTCGTCGTGATGGACCTGAACATGCCGGGGATGAGCGGCGTCGAGGCGACGCGCCACATCAGCCGCGACGCGCCGCTGACCCGCGTCGTGGTGCTGACGATCTCCGACCAGGAGCAGGACGTGATGGACGCGATCCTCGCCGGAGCGTGCGGCTACCTGCTCAAGGACGCCTCGATTCAGGAGCTGATGCAGGGCCTCGAGGCCGCGGCGGTGGGCGAGTCGCTGATCTCGCCGCACATCGCCGGCAAGGTGCTCCAGCACGTGCGCGCCACGACCGCGGCGCCCGAGGCGGCCGCCACCATCCGGACCGAGCTCTCCGACCGCGAGATCCAGGTGCTGAAGCTGATCGCGAACGGCAAGGACAACGCGATGATCGCCGGCGAGCTCCACATCAGCCCGAAGACGGTCAAGAACCACATCTCGAACATCCTGATGAAGCTGCAGATCGAGAACCGGATCCAGGCCGCGGTCTACGCGGTCCGGTCGGGGATCGTCTAACCGAGAGCCTTGAGCGCGCAGCGAGAGAGCAGGCGCGGACGCCCGCGAGCTCCTGATCCGCCTCGGCGAGGCTCCGCGAGAGCGTCGTGATCTCGTGCTGGTCGGGCCGCCCCGTCGAGCGCACGAGCGATCGCAGCGACCGCTCGATCCGGAGCCGCTCGCGCTCGAGGTCGAGCGCGTACGCGTAGCCGCTCGTCAGCGTGTTCTCGACATCGGCACGCGGCGGCAGCTCGGCGCCCGTAGGCAGGTCGAGAAGAGACCGGATCTCGGCCATCACCCCAGGGAGGCGGTCGTCCACAGCACCTCAATTATCAGCCCGCGAGCGGCGCAGGGCATGGGCCGCCGGGCCTATCTTCGGCGCCGCCTCGGCCCATGCCTCGCGCTCGTCGCTGTGCTGCTCGCGGTCGCTGCGCCGGCGCGCGCGGCCGACGCGACGCTCACCACGCGGCTGGCGAAGGCGCTCGCGGTGCCGCACGTCGACCCCGCCCGAACGGCCGCGCTCGCGATCGACCTCCGCACCGGCGCCGTCGTCTTCGAGCGGAACGCGAGCCTGTCGCTCGTCCCGGCCTCGAATCAGAAGCTTCCCGTCGCCTACGCCGCGCTGGCCCTGCTCGGCCCCGCGCTACCGCTTCCACACCGAGGTCGTGGGCAGCGGAACGCTCGTCGGCGATGTCTGGCACGGAGACCTCTGGCTGCGCGGATTCGGCGATCCGACCCTGGAAGCGTCCGACCTGGACCGCCTCGCGGCCGAGGTCGCCGCCTGGGGGATCCGGCGCGTCGACGGCGCCGTGATCGCGGACGAGTCCTGGTTCGACGCGCGCCGGACGGCGCCGGGGTGGCGGCCGAGCTTCTACCTCTACGAGTCGCCGCCGCTCTCCGCCCTCGCCGTCGACCGGGGCTGGTATCGCGGCCGGACGTCGGCGAGCCCCGCGCTGGCGGCGGGGTCGCTGCTCCGACAGTCGCTCGAGGCCGCCGGCGTCAAGGTCAGAGGGCGCACCCACGGCGGCGTGCTGACGACCACCGGGCTACCGCTCGCGCGCGACGTCTCCGAGCCGCTCGCCGACATCGTCCGCTTCATGGGCCGCGAGAGCGACAACTACACGGCGGAGCTGCTCGTGAAGCAGCTCGGAGCGTCGTACACAGGCGTCGGCTCGACGGCCGCCGGGACCCGTGTGATCCGCGGCGCGCTCGGCGAGGCGGGCGTGCCGCTCGCCGGGGTCCGGCTCGCCGACGGCTCGGGGCTCTCGGGCCTCGACCGCCTGACCGCGGCGGCGGTCGTCGCGCTGCTCGAGGCGGGGCTGTCGCAGGGCGACCTCCGCGACGCCTTTCTCCAGTCGCTCGCGGTCGCCGGCGTCAGCGGGACACTCGAGGGCAGGATGGCGAAGCACCCGGCGCGCGGTCAGGTGATCGCCAAGACCGGGACGACGAGGACTGCATCGGCGCTGTCGGGATTCGTGCGCAACCGCTACGTCTTCGCGGTCCTCCAGAACGGCCGCCCGATCTCGACGTACTGGGCGAGGCTGGCGCAGGACCGCTTCGCCACGGCGCTGGCGGCGTCCCCCTAGCGACGCCGGCGGGGTGCCGGCAGCTCGCCGGTGGCGGCGTTGGCGGGCGCATCCTTGACCAGCTTGCGCAGGTCGGCCTCGGAGAGGATCGGCACGCCTGCCTTCTCCGCCTTCGCGACCTTCGAGCCCGGGCTCTCGCCGACGACGACGCCCGTCGTCTTCTTCGAGACGTTGTCGGAGACCTTGGCGCCGAGCGAGGCGAGCGCTGCTGCAGCCTCGTCTCGCGTGAAGCCCTCGAGCGTTCCCGTGATCACGTATTGCGTACCGGTCAGCGGCCCCTCCACCGGCTTCTCCTCGTCGCCGACCTCGAAGCGGAGACCGAGCTCGCGGAGCTCGGCCACGAGCGTCCGGTTCTGCTCGTCGTCGAACCAGCCGGCGATCGCCTCGGCGCGATCGGGGCCGATCCCGTCGACCTCCTGGATGTCCTCCTGGCTCGCGCCGAGCAGCCGGTCGACGTCGCCGAAGTGACGCGCGAGGTTGCGCGCCGTCACCCAGCCGACGTCGGGGATGTTGAGCCCGAAGAGAACGCGTGAGAACGGCTGCACCTTCGACTGCTGGATCGCCTCGACCGCGTTCCGGGCGGAGATCTCCGCGTAGCCGTCGAGCTCCATCAGCTGCTCGGCGGTCAGGCGGTAGAGATCGGGCATCGAGCGCAGCAGCCCCTCGTCCCAGAGCCGGCGGACGAACTGCTCCCCGACCCCCTCGATGTCCATCGCGCCCATGACCCAGTTGTTGAGCGTCTCGAGCCCGCGTGAGGGACAGGCCCGGTTCGGGCAGCGGTGCATGACCTCGCCCTCCGGCCTGACGATCTCGGCGTCGCAGAGCGGGCACCGCTCGGGCATCCTGAACTCCTTCGTGCCCTTCGCGTGCGGGCCGGCGGGGCCGACGATCTGCGGGATCACATCACCGGCCCGCTGGACGATGACGCGGTCGCCCTCGCGGATCTGCTTGCGGTTGATGTCCTCCTCGTTGTGCAGGGTCGCGCGGGAGATGGTGACGCCGCCGACGTTGACCGGCTCGAGGATCGCCCACGGGTTGAGCGCCCCGGTACGGCCGACGCGGATCGCGATCTTCACCAGCGTCGTCTCCGCGGTCATCGGCGCCCACTTGAAGGCACGCGCCCAGCGGGGCCGCTCGTGCAGCGCGCCGAGCCGCTGCTGCTGGTCGAAGGCGTCGACCTTGATCACGATCCCGTCGATCTCGTAGTCGAGCTCGGCGCGGCGCTTCTCCCAGCCCTCGATCGCCTTGGCCACCTCCTCGATCGACTCGAAGCGCTCTGCGAACGGGTTCGTCCTGAAGCCGCGCTCGCGGAGCCAGGCGAGCGTCTCGAAGTGCGTGTCCGGCGCGACGCCCTCGCGATAGCCGGTGCCGTAGACCCAGACGGCGAGCGGGCGCGCGGCCGTGATCCGCGAGTCGAGCTGCCGCAGCGAGCCGGCCGCGGCGTTGCGCGGGTTCGGGGCGGGCGCCTTCCCCGACGCGACCTGCTCCTCGTTGAAGCGCCGGAAGCCGGAGAGCGGGAAGTACACCTCGCCGCGCACCTCCATCAACGGCGGCACGTCGCCCTTCAGCGTCAGCGGGATCGAGCGGATCGTGCGGAGGTTGACGGTCACATCCTCGCCGCGGAGGCCGTCGCCGCGCGTGGCGCCTCGGACGAGCTGCCCGTTCTCGTACACGAGCGAGATCGCCGAGCCGTCGATCTTCGGCTCGATCACGTACGAGACCGGCTCATCCGAGTCGAGCCGCTTGCGGACGTCGTCGGCCCACTTCTGAATCGCCTCGTCGGTCGTCACCTTCTCGAGCGAGCCCATCGGCGCCAGGTGCTCGACCTTCTTGAACTTGTCCGAGGGCGGCCCGCCCACGCGACGTGTCGGCGAGTCGTCGGTCGCGAGCTCCGGCTGCTCCTCCTCGAGCGCCTTCAGCTCGTCGAAGAGGCGGTCGTACTCGGCGTCCGGGACCTCCGGGTCGTCGAGCACGTGGTAGCGGTAGTTGTGGTGGTGGAGCTGTTCCCGGAGCTGCGCGGCCCGCTTGCGCTGCTTCTCAGAGGGCGGCAAGGAGCTCCTCGGCCGACGCGACGACGGCATCCGGCTCCTCCGCCTCGAGCCGCTCGCGCGGGTGGATGCCGCCCCAGGTGACGGCGATCGAGTGCATGCCCGCGCCCTTGGCGGCGCGGATGTCGAAGGGGGAGTCGCCGACGTAGACCGCCTCGTCCCGGCCGGCGTCGAGCAGTCCGAGCGCGTGCTCGAGCGGCGCGGGATCGGGCTTGTGCCGGTCGGTGTCGTCGGAGCCGACGACGACGTCGAAGAACTGCTCCAGCGGCAGGTACGAGAAGGCGAGCCGCACCGTCTCGCGGCGCTTCGCCGTCACGACCCCGAGGCGCCGGCCTTCCGCCTTCAGCGTCGTCAGCACGTCGGTCATCCCCGCGCACTCGGCCAGCTCGGCGTGCAGCGGCTCGTTGTGCTCGCGGTAGCAGGCGACGAGCTCGTCGACCCGATCGGGGTCGATCAGCCGCATCTGCTCGATCAGGCCAGAGCCGCCGACCGCTCGTGCCGAGCTCCTCGTCGGGGATGTCGCGGCCGAGGACGGTCTTCGTGGCGTGCCGCATCGACGCGATGATGATCGACCCGGAGTCGATCACGGTGCCGTCGAAGTCGAAGAGCACGACCGGGAAGCGCATGCGTTCGATCGTAGCGAGCGCGTTCAGTAGTCCACGCGCTCGAGGTAGAGCCCCCACGGCGGCGCCGTCATCCCCGCCTCGTCCCGCGGCCGCCCCGCCAGCAGCGGCGCCAGCTCACGTCCTTCGAGCATCGTCCCGACCAGGGTCCGCACCATGTGCCGCAGGAAGCTCTCGGCCGAGATCGTGAAGTGGAGCTCGTCGCCGTGATCCTCCCAGGCGGCGCTGAGGACGGTGCGCGTGAAGAGGCGGTGCTGGGTCTCGGTGGGCGTGAACGCGGTGAAGTCGTGCTTTCCCGGAATCAGCGCGGCTGCCGCCACGAGCGCGTCGAGGTCGAGCGGCCGCGGCCACCAGAGCGCGCGCCGGTCGGCGAAGGGCGAGCGGACCCGGCGGCGGAGGACCCGGTAGCGGTAGGCGCGGGACTTGGCGGCGAAGCGCGCGCTGAAACCCGTCGGCCGCCGGCTCGACGCCGAGGACGGCGATGTCGGCAGGCAGTGCTGCGTTGAGTGCGTCGGGCACGCGCTCCGGCGGCGGGCCGCCGTCGACCACGACAGAAGCGACCTGCGCGGACGCGTGGACTCCGGTGTCCGTCCGCCCGGCGACGGCGAGGTGGCTCCAGCGCCCGTAGACCGCGTCGAGCGCCTCGCGGAGCACACCCTCGACGGTGCGCTCGCCGGGCTGCCGCGCCCAGCCCCGGAAGCCGGTGCCGTCGTACTCGAGCGTCAGCTTCAGCGTCTTCTCGCCCACGGCCGCGCAGTCTAAGCTGGTTGGAAGTGGCGTCGACGCAGCGCAAGTACGACCTCTACGGGCCGGAGTTCCGCGCCGATCCGCAGCGCGTCTTCGCGCAGATGCGAGAGCATGACCCCGTCATCTGCCAACCGGGCATCGACGGCGAGAGCATGATCTGGTTCGTCACCCGGCACGAGGACGCCGCCGCGATGCTGCTCGACGACAAGCGCTTCGTCCGCGACCAGCGGCTCGCGTTGACGGAGGAGGAGCTGGCCGCGCAGCCGATGCTGCCGGCCTTCGAGCTGATCGAGAACCACATGCTCAACCGCGACGGCGACGACCACCGCCGCCTGCGCCGCCTGGTCACGAAGGCGTTCACGCCGAAGATGGTCGAGCAACTGCGCCCTCGGATCCAGGCGATCGCGGACGAGCTGCTGGACGCTGTGGAGGCGCGCGGCGAGATGGATCTCTCCGCCGAGTACGCCTTCCCGCTCCCGATCACGGTGATCGCAGAGATGCTCGGAGTGCCACACGGCGACCACGCCCGCTTCCAGGAGTGGTCGGACGCGATCATCACGCCCGTGTTCGACGACGACGAGCTCGAGCGGTTCTCCGCGAAGATGGGCGATTTCGTCGCGTACCTGACGGCTCTCTTCGCCGCCCGGCGGGCAGAGCCGCGCGACGATCTGATCAGCGCGCTCCTGGCCGCCCGCGACGACGAGGACGCGCTCTCGGAGTCGGAGCTGTTCGGCACGGTCGTACTGCTGATCGTCGCCGGCCACGAGACGACGGTCGGCCTGATCGGCAACGCAGTCGTCAACCTGCTCGCACATCCCGAGCAGCTCGAGCAGGTGCGAGCCGACCCATCGCTCCTGCCGGGCGCGATCGAGGAGGTGCTGCGCTACGAAGGGCCGGTCGAGCGGACGCTGAACCGCTGGGCCGCGACCGACGTCGAGCTCGGCGGCCACACGATCCGCCGCGGCGATGTCGTGATCGCCATCCTCGGCGCCGCCGATCACGATCCCGAGCGCTTCCCGGAACCCGACCGCCTCGACGTCTGCCGGGCGGACACGAAGCACCTCGCGTTCGGTCGCGGCAGCCATTACTGCCTCGGAGCACCGCTCGCCCGGCTCGAGACCGAGATCGCGCTCGAGACGCTCTTCCGCCGGCTGCCCGGCCTCCGGCTCGCCGTCGAGCCGCAGCGAGCTCGAGTGGCGCCCGACACCCACCTTCCGCCGCGTCGCCGCGCTCCCGGTCGCCTGGTAGCTCTCAGACCGGCTCGACCACGAGCGTCAAGCCCCGAACCTCGCGGACGACGACCTCCGCGCCGATACCGGCTCCGACATCGCAGCGGGCGCGCCAGATCTCACCCGCGACGCGGACCTGCCCGTCGGGCATGCAATCGGTCGAGACGACCGCGCTGCGGCCGACGAGCGTCTCCGTGCCGACCGCGACCCGCCGCCGCTTCGACCACCAGATCAGCAGGCTCGTCTCTGCCGCCTCGAACGTGGCGCCGGCGGCGACGGCGACCCAGTTCCACGGCTCCTCGAGCACGAAGACGGCGAGCAGGATCGAGATCGCGAGCGCCATCTAGACGTTGCGGTCGAGCAGCTCGAAGCGTCTTCCGTCGGGCGCCCGGAAGTGGCGGTAGCGGAACCCGTAGCCCGCGTTCAGCTCCCCGTCCGGCTCGATCCCCTTCGCCGCCAGCTCGGCCGTCGCCGTCTCGACGTCGTCGACCAGGAAGCCGAGGAGCGTGTCCGACGGCGGCTCGACGTAGTCCGGCGGCACGAGCGCGAGCGAGCTGCCGTTGGCGAAGAGCAGCCGCCGGACGTCACCGGAGACCTCGAGCTCGACGCCGAGCGCGTCGGCGAAGAAGCGGGCGACGCCGTCGTGGTCGGTGCTGCCGACGCCGGCAAAGATCAGTCCCTCGACACGCACGGCCATAGGATGCCCGGATGCGCCTGGCGCTGATGATCGAGGGCCAGGAGGGAGTCTCCTGGGAGGACTGGCTGGCGCTTGCGCGTGCGTGCGAGGAGCACGGCGTCGAGGCGCTCTTCCGCTCCGACCACTACCTCTCCCAGACCGGCGCCGAGCAGCCGGCGCTGGATGCCTGGGCAGTGATCGCCGCGCTCGCAGCGCAGACGACGCGGCTCGAGCTGGGGACGCTCGTCTCGCCGGTCACCTTCCGCGCCGCCGCCGTGCTCGCGAACGTCTCTGCGACCGCGAACGAGATCGCCGCCGGCCGGGTCTCGCTGGGGATGGGAACGGGCTGGATGGAGGCGGAGCACGAGGCGTTCGGCTTCCCGTTCCCGGAGATGAAGACGCGGCTCCAGTGGCTCGAGGAGCAGATCCAGGCCGTGCGCCGCTTCTGGGGCGACAGGCCGCATCCGCACCTGATCGTGGGCGGCAGCGGCCTCTCCGGCACGATCCGGCCCGCCGCGAAGTGGGCCGACGAGTACAACACGATCTTCGCGACGCCGGCAGGAGTGCGCCGAGCGCCACAGGAAGCTCGTAGACGCGTGTGAGCGCGAGGGTCGGCGCGCCGATCCCCATCTCGCTGATGACCGCCTGTGCGATCGGACGGACGCCCGAGGAGGCGCGTGAGCGCATAGGACGCCGCCTGGCGCGCGCGGGACAGCAAGGCGATCCGGACGAGTACCGCGAGAAGCGGGGCGCTGCGTCGATCCTGGGCACGCTCGACGAGGCCGCCGAACAGCTCCGCGCGTACGAGAGCGCCGGAGTCGAGCGGGTGATGCTGCAGCACCTCGACCACCGCGACCTGGAGATGGTCGCGCTGATCGGTCGCGAGCTCGCGCCCGGCCGTCGCCTAGACGGCGCTAGGCCAGCGCGTTCTCGGGCTCGTAGTCCACGAGCTCGAGGTAGACCATCTCGGCGGCGTCGCCCTGCCGGGCGCCGAGCTTGATGATCCGCGTGTAGCCGCCCGGGCGCTCCGCGAAGCGGGGCGCCACCTCGGCGAAGAGCTCGTGGACGACGTCCTGCGACCGCAGCTCGGCGAGCGCCTTGCGGCGGGCGTGCAGGTCGCCGCGCTTGCCGAGCGTGATCATCTTCTCCGCGAACGGCTTGACGGCCTTGGCCTTCGCCTCGGTCGTCTGGATCCGGCCGTGGGTGATCAGCGCGCCCGCGAGGTTCGAGTAGAGCGCCTTCCGGTGCGCGGAGTCGCGCCCCAGCTTCTTGCCTGCGCGGGCGTGCCTCACGTTATTCGTCTCCCCGCAGGCTCAGGCCCTGGGTCGCGAGGGTCTCCTTGACCTCTTCGATCGACTTCTTGCCGAAGTTCGGGATCGCGGCCAGCTCGTTCTCGGACTTGCTGACCAGATCGCCGATCGTCTCGATGCCGACGCGCTTGAGGCAGTTGTACGAGCGCACGCCGAGCTCGAGCTCCTCGATCGGGAAGTTCTCCATCGCGCCCGCGCCGCTGGACTGCTCGGGGGCGATGTCCTCGGAGCCGCCGGTGCGGAAGTCGTCCATGTTCTCGAGGTCGGTGAAGATCGCGAGCTGGCGGATCAGGATCTCCGCCGCCTGGCCGATCGCGTCGCGGGGCTCGATCGAGCCGTCCGTCGTCACGTCGAGGGTGAGCTTGTCGTAGTCGGTGCGCTGACCCACGCGCGCGGCCTCGACGTCGTACGAGACGCGCCGGACCGGCGAGAAGATCGAGTCGATCGGGATCACGCCGATCGTCGTCTCCGGGCCGCGGTTCAGCTCGGCCGGGACGTAGCCGCGACCGCGGCCGATCGTCAGCGTCATCTCGAGCTTGCCCTTGTCCGAGAGCTGCGCGAGCTCGAGGTCGGGATTCAGGATCTCGAGATCCGCCGGCGCCTGGATGTCGGCGGCCGTGACGGAGCCCGCGCCCTTCTTCGCGATGTGCACCTCGATCTCGGGCGACTCGCCGTGGAGCAGCACGATCAGGTTCTTGAGGTTGAGGATGATGTCGGTGACGTCCTCACGGACGCCCGGAAGCGTCGTGAACTCGTGCGTGATCCCCTCGATCTTGACGGCGGTCACAGCGGCGCCCTCGAGCGACGAGAGCAGCACGCGGCGGAGCGAGTTGCCGAACGTGTAGCCGAAGCCACGGTCGAGCGGCTCGATCACGAAGACGCCACGGTCCTCGTTGATCTCCTCGTGGACGATGCGGGGAATCTGGAAGTCCATCAAGCTGGTGCGTGTAGCCAAGACGATCCTTTCCTTGTTACTTGGAGTAGAGCTCGACGATCAATGACTCCTGGACGGGCGCGTCGATCTCCGCCCGCTCGGGCCACTTCAGCACCTTGCCGGTGAGGCCCTCGTGGTCTGCCTGGAGCCAGGGAGCGACGGAGGCGGTCAGGTCGGTCGCGTCGCGGATGGTCTGCTCGGCGGGGCTGCCGGCCTTCATCGTGATCACGTCGTTCGGACGCACGCCGTAGCTCGGGATGTTGACCCGGCGCCCGTTGACGTGGAAGTGGCCGTGGCGGACGAGCTGGCGCGCCTGGGCGCGCGAGCCGGCGAAGCCGAGCCGGTAGACGACGTTGTCCAGCCGGGTCTCGAGCATCCGGAGCAGGTTCTCGCCCGGTGCGCCGAGGCCCTTCGTCGCCTTCTCGTAGTAGTTGCGGAACTGCTTCTCGAGCAGCCCGTAGTAGCGGCGCGCCTTCTGCTTCTCGCGCAGCTGCAGCAGGTACTCGCTCTGCTTGATCCGGCCGCGGCCGTGCTCGCCCGGCGGATAGGAGCGGCGCTCGATCGCGCACTTCTCCGTCAGGCAGCGCTCGCCCTTGAGGAACAGCTTCATCCCCTCGCGGCGGCAGACGCGGCACTTGGGTCCGAGATCGCGGGCCATTAGACGCGCCTCCGCTTCCGGGGGCGAACCCCGTTGTGGGCCTGCGGGGTGACGTCGCGGACGCCGAGGATCTCGAGGCCGGCGGCCTGGAGCGAGCGGATCGCCGTCTCACGGCCCGAGCCCGGGCCCTTGACGAAGACCTCGACCTTCTGCAGGCCGTGCTCCATCCCCTTGCGGGCGCACGAGTCGGCGGTGACCTGCGCGGCGAACGGCGTCGACTTGCGCGAGCCCTTGAAGCCCGCGGAGCCGGCCGACTCCCACGCGATCACGTTCCCGTCCTTGTCGGTCAGCGCGACGATCGTGTTGTTGAACGACGTCTTGATGTGCGCCTGGCCGACGGCGATGTTCTTCTTGACACGGCGGCGCGTGCGGCCGCGGGCCGCAGCCTTACGAGGAGGGGCCATCTACTTCGCCTTCTTCCCGCGACCGACGGTCTTCTTCGGGCCCTTGCGCGTGCGCGCGTTGGTCTTCGTGCGCTGGCCGTGCACCGGCAGGCCGCGGCGATGGCGGATCCCGCGCAGGCAGCCGATCTCGGAGAGGCGCTTGATCGCCTGGGAGCGCTCGCGGCGGAGGTCACCCTCGACCTGCAGATCGCTGTCGATGTAGGTGCGGATCTTGTTGACCTCTTCGTCGGTCAGATCCTTCACCTTCTCGTTCGGGTCGAGCTCGAGCACCTTGCAGATCTTCTGCGCGGTCGTCTGGCCGATCCCGTAGATGTAGGTCAACCCGATCTCCAGACGCTTCTGGTTCGGAAGGTTGACGCCTGCGATTCGTGCCAAGTGACTACCCCTGCCTTTGCTTGTGGCGCGGATTCGTGCAGATCACCATGGTGCGCCCGTGCCGCTTGATCACGCGGCAGCGCTCACACATGGGCTTCACGGAAGGACGGACTTTCAAGACGGCTCCTGACTAGCGGTTGCGGTAGGTGATCCTGCCGCGGGTGAGGTCATAGGGAGAGAGTTCGACCTTGACGCGGTCGCCCGGTGCGATGCGGATGTAGTGCTTGCGCATCTTCCCGGAGATCGTTGCGAGGACGGCATGTCCACCGTCGAGCTGCACCCTGAACATCGTGCTGGGGAGCGCCTCGACGACCTCGCCTTCGACTTCGATCTTCTCTTCCTTGACTGCCATTAACCTCTGTTTGGTCGTGAGTTCTCTACGCGCAGCAAAGCACGGCGCTACGCCGCGCGGCCGCTCATCGTAGCAAAGGGACGCGGCTTTCCGTCAGGATCCGAGGCCCGGAGGCCGTGATCGCGACGGTGTGCTCGAAATGCGCTGCGAGCGAGCCGTCCTCGGTCGAGATCGACCATTCGTCGTCGTGAACGTAGACCTCGGGGCGGCCGGCGGTGATCATCGGCTCGATCGCGATCGTCATCCCCTCCGAGAGCAGCGGCCCCCGGCCCGGCTGGCCGAAATTGGGGATGTGCGGATCCTCGTGGTAGGAACGGCCGACGCCGTGGCCGACGAGGCTGCGGACGACCGAGAAGCCCGCGCCCTCGACGTGCTGCTGCACGGCGGCGGAGATGTCGCCGACGCGGTTGCCGGGCTGCGCCTGGGCGATCCCGGCGGCGAGCGCGTCGCGGCCGGCCTCGAGCAGCCGCTGGGCCTGCTCGGAGACGTCGCCGACGGGGAAGGTGAAGGCGCTGTCGGCGATGTAGCCGTTCAGCGTCACGCCGACGTCGATCGTGATCAGGTCGCCGTCCGCGACCTCGTAGGCGCCGGGGATCCCGTGCACGACCATGTCGTTCGGCGAGATGCAGATCGCCTTCGGGTACCCGCGGTAGTCCTGCGACGTGGGCACGCCGCCGAGCGAGCGGATGTGCTCGTCCGCGATCCGGTCGAGCTCGCCGGTCGTGATCCCGGGCTCGATCTGCTCGCCGACATGCGCGATCGTCTCGGCGACGACGCGTCCTGCGGCGGCCATCTTCTCGATCTCCTGCTCCGACTTGCGGATGATCATGCGGCGCCGCCCACGGCATCTCGAGCACCTGTCGGATCTCGGCGTAGACGTCCTCGACGGGGCGCGCAGCGTGCAACGTCACCAGCTTTCCTGTCGTTCTGTAGTACTCGACCACCGGCTCTGTCTGCTCATGGTAGACAGACAGCCGGCGCGCGATCGTCTCCGGCGTGTCGTCGGTCCGGCCCTCCTCGTGCGCGCGGCCGAGCGCCCTGACCTTCGCCGTCTCGTCGTCGAGGTCGAAGAAGAAGATCACGTCGAGGCTGCGGCCGATCTCGCGCAGCATCTCGTCGAGCGCCTCCGCCTGCGCGAGGTTGCGCGGGAAGCCGTCGAGGATGAACCCGTCAGCCGCATCCTCCTCGGCGAGCCGCTCGCGGATCATGCGGATCGTGATCTCGTCGGGAACGAGGTCGCCGCGCTCCATGATCTCGTTCACCTCGCGCCCGAGCGGCGTCGCGTCGTCGAGCGCGCGGAACATGTCCCCGGTCGAGACGTGCGGGATGTCGTGCTCGGTCGAGACGAGCTTGGCCTGCGTTCCCTTCCCCGACCCCTGCGGGCCGAGCACGAGCACGTTCACTATTTGAGGAAGCCTTCGTAGGAGCGCATCATCATCTGCGACTCCATCTGCCGCATCGTGTCGAGCGCGACGCCGACGGCGATCAGCACGGACGTGCCGCCGAGTGCCCGGCCGGTCGACTGCGAGAACCCGCCGTAGCGGATGAAGAGCGTCGGCAGGGTCGCAATGGCCGCGAGGTACAGCGCACCGGGCAGCGTCAGCCGGGTGAGCACGCGGTCGAGATACTGCGCGGTCGGCGGCCCGGGACGGATGCCCGGGATGTAGCCGCCGTAGCGGCGCAGGTTGTCGGCCTGGTCGACCGGATTGAACTGCACCGCCGTGTAGAAGTAGGTGAAGATCACGATCAGGATGGCCTGCATGAGCATGTAGGGGATGTTCGACGGCAGGAAGTACTTGTTGACGAAGTCCTGCGTCTGCGGGAAGTACTGGCCGATCGTGGGCGGGAACGCCATGATGGCGGCCGCGAAGATGACGGGGATGACGCCGGCCATGTTCACGCGCAGCGGCATGTAGGTCGATCCGCCCGCAGTCATGCGGCGGCCGACCATCCGCTTGGCGTACTGGATCGGGATCCGGCGCTGGCCCTCCTGGACGAAGACGACCGAGGCGACGATCGAGAGGGCGATCAGCGGGAAGAAGAGCTTCTCCATCGGCCCGCCGTTCCACCAGGCGACGACGCCGAGCGGGGCGCTGGTGAGGATCGAGGCGAAGATCAGGAGCGAGATGCCGTTGCCGATCCCGCGCTTCGTGATCAGCTCGCCCATCCACATCAGCAGGACGCAGCCGACGGTGAGGGTGAGGATGATCAGCGTCATCCGGCCGAGGTCGGCGTCGAGCGCGCCCTGGCGGCGGAAGAGGAATGCGTAGCCGGTCGACTGGGCCGCGGCGAGCACGACGGTGAGGTAGCGCGTGTACTGGTTGATCGTGGCGTAGCCCGACTCGCCCTCCTTCTGCAGCTCGGCGAGCTTCGGGATCACCACCGTCATCAGCTGGAGGATGATCGAGGCGGTGATGTACGGCATGATCCCGAGCGCGAAGATCGAGAACTGCGAGAGCGCGCCGCCCGAGAAGAGGTTGAGCAGGCCGAGGATCGTGCCCCCGCGGCCGCTGAAATAGTTGGCGATCGTCTCGGAGTCGACGCCCGGCGCCGGGATCCACGAGCCGAGGCGGTAGATCGCGAGGATCAGAGCCGTGAAGAGGACGCGGTGCCGGAGCTCCGGAACGCGCCACGCGTTGGCGAGCCAGCTGAACACTCGCTCCTACTCCTCCTCGGCGGCGGGAGCGGCGTCCTCGGTCTCGGCGACCTCGGGCTCCTCCTCCGCGGCGACCGGCTTGGGCTTCGCCTTGCTCTTCTTCTTGCGCGGGTCCTTCGGCTCCTTGAGCGCGGTCGCGCTGCCGCCGGCGGCCGTGATCTTCTCGCGCGCGGTGGCGGAGAAGGCGTGGGCGGTGACGGAGAGCTTCTTCGTCAGCTCGCCGGTGCCGAGGATCTTGACGTCGGCCTTCGTGTTCTTGAGCAGGCCCTTCTCGACGAGCGCTTCGATGTTGACGGTGTCGCCGTCTGCGAAGACGCGGTCGAGGTCGCGGAGGTTGATCGGCTGCGAGTACGTCCGGAACGGCCCGATCGGCATCGCGTCGGCCGAGGTGTTACCGCGCAGCTTCGGCATCCGCATGTCGATCGGCATCTGGCCGCCCTCGAAGCCGGCAGGCATCTTCTTCGAGCCGGCACGCGACTTCTGGCCCTTGATCCCGCGGCCGGAGTAGCGCCCCTTGCCCGAGCCCAGGCCGCGGCCGACGCGCTTGCGATCCTTGCGCGACTGCGCCGGCTTGAGTGTCGAGAGGTTCAGCTCGTCAGCCATCAGTTGCCCTCCACCCGGACCAGGTGGGCGACCTTCCTCAACTTACCCTGGAGCTCCGGTGAGTCCTTGATCTCGTTCGTCTGACCGATGCGGCCGAGCCCGAGCGACCGGAGGGTGCCCCGGTTGCGCAGGGTTCTGGCCGATCGCGCTCTTGACCTGCGTCAGCTTCACGACGCGGTCTCCTCGACCTCGGTCGTCGCCTCGACGGTCTCGGGAGCGGGAACGGCAGGCGCCTCCTCGGCGACGACCTCCTTGGCCGGCGCGCGGTAGGGCAGCACCTCGGTGATCGTCTTGCCGCGCATCTTCGCGACGTCCTCGGGGCGGCGGAGGTTCTGCAGGCCCTGCACGGTGGCCTTGGCCATGTTGATCGGATTCGTGGTGCCCAGGCTCTTCGCCAGGACGTCGCGGATCCCGGCGAGCTCGAGCACGGCGCGGACGCCGCCGCCGGCGATGACGCCGGTTCCCTCCGAAGCGGGCCGGATGAAGACTCGGGCGGCGCCGAACACGCCGAGGATCTCGTGCGTGACCGTCGTCCCGTGCTTGGGCACCGTGAAGAGGTTCTTCTTCGCGTCGTCGACGGCCTTCGAGATCGCCAGCGGGACCTCGCGGGCCTTGCCGTAGCCGACGCCGACGCGGTCGACCTCGTCGCCGATCACGACGAGCGCGGTGAACGAGAAGCGCCGGCCGCCCTTGACGACCTTGGCGACGCGGTTGATCTCGATCACGCGCTCCTTGAGCTCGCGGACTTCCTCGCGGGCGATCACTTCACGCTCGACGGTGCTCACAGCTCCGCCGCCGGCAAAGCCGGCGCCTCCGCCTTCTGCTCCGTCAAGCCTACGCAGATACTCATCTAGAACTTCAGTCCTCCCTCACGCGCGCCCTCGGCGAGCGCCTTGACGCGTCCGTGGTACAGGTAGCCGCCGCGGTCGAACACGACAGTCTCGATCCCGGCCTTCTTGGCGGCGTCGGCGACAGCCTTGCCGACCGCCTCGGCCTGCTCGATCCGGTTGCCCTTGAACGACTTCGCGAGGCCGAGCCAGCTCGCGCCCGCCACCGTGCGGCCGTTCTCGTCGTCGATCAGCTGGGCGAAGATGCCCTTGTTGGAGCGGAAGACCGCGAGGCGCGGCCGCTCGGCCGTGCCGGCGACCTTGCCGCGGATCCGGCGATGACGCCGCTCGCGCGCCTGGCGCGTCGTCAGCGTGCTCATGCTCTCTTCCCGACCTTCCTGCGGACGTACTCGTCCCGATAGCGGATTCCCTTGCCCTTGTAGGGCTCCGGCGGGCGCACCTGGCGCACCTCGGCGGCCGTCTGGCCGACCTGCTGCTTGTCGGTGCCCTTGACGATCACCTGCGTCGGCGCCGGCACCTCGAAGGTGATCCCGGGCCGCGGCTTGATCACGACCGAGTGCGAGTAGCCGACGTTGAGCTCGAGGTCGGTGCCGCGCAGCGAGGCGCGGTAGCCGACGCCCTGAATCTCGAGGTTCTTCTCGAAGCCCTTCGTGACGCCCTCGACCATGTTCGCGATCAGCGTCCTCGTGAGCCCGTGCAGCGCGCGATCCTCGCCGCGCTCGGTCGGCCGGGTGACGATCAGCTCGCCCTCGCCCTGCTCGATCTTCATCCGCTGCGGCACGACCTGCGAGAGCTCGCCGAGCGGGCCGTTGACCTGGACGCGCCCAGGGGAGATCGCCACGTTGACCGTGCTCGGGAGCTCAATGGGTCGCTTGCCGATTCTGCTCATGCCGCTACCAGACGAACGCGATCACTTCGCCGCCGATGCCCTTCTCGGCAGCTTGGCGGCTCGTGATCAGGCCGGTCGAGGTGGACAGGATCGCGGTGCCGAGCCCGCCGAGGACGCGCGGCAGACGGTCCTTGCGCGCGTAGACGCGGCGGCCGGGGCGGGACACGCGCTTGACGCCCGTGATCACCCGCTGGCGGTTGCGGCCGAACTTGAGCTCGACGACGAGCGTCGAGTACGGCTGGCCCTCGACCTCGACGACGCGGAAGTCCTTGATGTAGCCCTCGTCCTTGAGGACGCGGGCGATCTCCTCCTTGATCCGGGAGGTCGGCATCTCGGCGGTGTCGTGCATCGCCTTGTTGGCGTTGCGGATCCGCGTGAGCATGTCTGCGATCGGGTCGGTCAGCATCTCTTCTCTCCTACCAACTGGACTTCGTCATGCCGGGGATGGAGCCGTTGTGCGCGAGCTCGCGCAGGCAGATCCGGCAGAGACCGAACTTCTTGAACACCGCGCGCGGGCGGCCGCACTTGTTGCAGCGCGTGTAGTTGCGGACCTTGAACTTCGGACCCGCGCTTCTGCTTGACGACGAGAGACGTCTTGGCCATGCGTTACTGATCCCTTCTGTCGTCGGCTGCGAACGGGAGCCCGAGGCCGCGCAGGAGTGCGAACGCCTGCTCGTCGGTCGTCTGCGCCGAGGTCGTGATCGTGACGTCGAGACCCCGGATCGACGCGACGGCGTCGTAGTCGATCTCCGGGAAGATGATCTGCTCGCGGACGCCCAGCGAGTAGTTGCCGCGGCCGTCGAACGAGCGCGGGTTGAGGCCGCGGAAGTCGCGGATCCGCGGCAGCGCGACCGAGACCAGCCGGTCGAGGAACTCGTACATGCGGGCGCCGCGAAGCGTCACGCGCGCGCCGACCGCCATCCCCTCGCGGAGCTTGAAGCTCGCGATCGACTTGCGGGCCTTGCGCACCTGGGCGCGCTGGCCGGCGATGATCGTCAGCTCCTCGATCGCAGCGTCGAGCGCCTTCGCGTCGGTCTTCGCGTCGCCGACGCCCATGTTCAGCGTGATCTTCGCGATCTCGCGGCACCTGCATGATCGAGCTCAGGCCGAGCTCCTCCTGGAGCTGCGGGCGCAGCTCGAGGTAGCGCTCCTTCAGGCGCGGCGTGTAGGTCGCAGTCGCCATCAGCGGTCCACTTCCTGGCCGCAGCCGTCGCGCTTGCAGACGCGGACGCGGATCTGCTCGCCCTTGACTTCCTTGACCTTGATCCCGACGCGCGTCGGCAGGTTGCAGACGGGGCAGACGAGCATCACGTTCGAGACGTCCACCGGCGCGGCCTTCTCGATCCGGCCGCCCGGGCTCATCTGGGTCCCACCCATGCGGTTGGCGTCGCGCAGCGGGCGCGGCCGCGTGTGCCGCGTCATCACGTTCAGGTTCTCGACGAGCACGCGGCCGGCGCGCGGGCGCGCCTCGATGATGCGGCCCTGCTTGCCGCGGTCCTTGCCGGCCAGGATCTGCACGATGTCGCCCTGCTTGATCTTCATCTTGTTTGCCACGTTTCTCAGAGCACCTCGGGAGCCAGGCTGACGATTTTCATGAAGTTCTTCTCGCGCAGCTCACGGGCGACAGGCCCGAAGATGCGCGTCCCGCGCGGATTCCGCGCGGCGTCGATGATCACTGCTGCGTTCTCGTCGAACGCGATCTGCGTGCCGTCGTTACGGCCGTAAGGCTTCTTCGTCCGGACGACAACCGCCCTGACGACCTCGCCTTTCTTCACCGTTCCCTGCGGCGTCGCGGACTTCACGGTACCTACGATCACGTCGCCGACGCGGGCGTAGCGCCGCTTCGAGCCGCCCATGACGCGGATGCAGAGGATCTCGCGCGCACCGGTGTTGTCGGCCACGCGCAGGCGGGATTCCTGCTGAATCACTTCGCCACCTCGAGGATCTCGGCCAGGCGCCAGTTCTTCGTCTTCGAGATCGGGCGCGTCTCGATGATCTTGACGACGTCGCCGATCTTGGCCTGGTTCTGCTCGTCGTGCGCGTGGAACTTCTTCGAGCGGCGGACGACCTTCTTGTAGCGCGGGTGCGCCTTGATCGTGTCGACCTTGACGACGATCGTCTTGTCGCCCTGGTCGGAGACGACCGTGCCCTGGCGCTCCTGGCGACGGCCGAACTCGCTCTCGGGCTTCGGGATCCGGGTGATCGGCTTGCGCTCGCTCGACTTCTCGCGCGTGACGCGGCCCTTCTTGGGGCGCAGGGCGCGCGGCAGGCGCTTCCGCTTCGGCTTCGGGCCGGACTGCGGGGCGGGCGCAGCAGGCGCGGCGGCCTCCGCGGGCTCGGCCTCGGCGGCCGGCTCCTCGGCACGGCGCTTCCTCGGCGACAGGCTCCTCGGCGACGGGCTCCTCGGCCGGCGCTTCCTCGGCAACGGGCTCCTCGGCGACAGGCTCCTCGGCGACGGGCTCCTCGGCGCGGAGCCTCCTCGGCCACGGGCTCCTCGGCCGGCGCTTCCTCGGCAACGGGCTCCTCGGCGACAGGCTCCTCAGCCGGCGCTTCCTCGGCGACAGGCTCCTCGGCGGGTGCCTCCTCGGCGACCGGCTCCTCGGCCGCCTCTTCGGCAACCGGAGCGGTCTCCTCGGCGGCAGCGTCGTCCATGGCCTCGGTGGAGGCCATCGGCTCGCCCTCGTCGACGGCCGGCGCGGCGGCCTCCGTCTCCGTGGCCTCCGCGGCGGTCTCCTCGACCGGGGTCTCGTCCTTCTTCTTCGTCTTCTTCTCAGCCATGGTCTACGCGTTCCCAACCCTTTCCCGCTCGTGGCGGACGGTCAAAATACGTGCGATCTCGCGCTTCGCCGACCGCACCCGGGCGCTGTTCTCGAGCGCGCCGGTCGCGGACTGGAAGCGGAGGTTGAAGAGCTCCTGGCGGCGCTCGCCGAGCGTCCGCTGGAGCTCGTCGTCGGTCATGTCGCGGAGCGTTCTAGCTTTCAAAGAGATCAGCCTCTCTCTTCACGATCTTGGTCTTGACCGGCAGCTTCTGGCTTGCGAGCTGCAGCGCCTCCTTGGCGAGCGGCTCGGCGACGCCGGCCAGCTCGAACATGACGCGACCCGGCTTGACCACGGCGACCCAGTGCTCCGGTGAGCCCTTGCCCGAGCCCATGCGGGTCTCGGCCGGCTTCTGCGTGACGGACTTGTCCGGGAAGACGTTGATCCAGACCTTGCCGCCGCGCTTGATCTTGCGCGTCATCGCGATTCGGGCAGCCTCGATCTGGCGGTTGGTGATCCAACCGGCCTCGAGCGACTTGATCCCGTAATCGCCGAACTGCACGTCGGTCTGGCCGCGCGAGACGCCGCGCCGCCGGCCGCGGTGCACGCGGCGGAACTTGGTCTTCTTCGGGAGCAGCATCTAGCTCTCGCTCCCCTCGCCGGCATCCGTCTCCGGTGTCGCCGGAGCCTCGGCCGCGGGAGCCTCCGGAGCCGGAGCCTCCGAAGCCGGAGCGTCCGTCACCGGAGCGTCCGTCACCGGGGTGGTCTCCTCGACCGTCGGGCTCGACGACGGCGTCGGTCTTCGGCTGCTCGACGCTGTCCTGGCGCCGCGGACGGCTGCTGCCGGCAGGACGCGAGCGTCCGCCGCCGGGGCGGCCACCGGGACCGCCTGCACCGCCGCCGCCGCCGGGACGGCGCGGGCCGCGAGGCTTCTTGACGAGGCCGAGCCCCTCACGATCCTGCGCACGGCCACGGCCGGACTCACGCGAGGCGCCGAGACCCTCGGCCGCGCCACCGCGCCGGCGGCGAGCCTGATCCTGGTCGCCGAGGCGCGTGTCCTTGCCGGTGGTCATGCCCTCGAAGCCCTCCGGCATGATCTCGCCCTTGTTGATCCAGACCTTGACGCCGATGCGGCCGTAGGTCGTCTTCGCCTCGGCGAAGCCGTAGTCGATGTCGGCGCGGATCGTGTGCAGCGGAATGCGGCCCTCGGTGTAGCGCTCCGAGCGGCTCATCTCGCCGCCGCCGAGGCGGCCGCCGCACTGGATCTTGATCCCCTGGGCGCCCGAGCGCATCGCCGAGGCCAGCGAGCGCTTCATCGCGCGGCGGAAGCTGACGCGGTTCTGCAGCTGCTCGGCGATCGACTGGGCGACGAGCTTCGCATCCAGCTCGGGCCGCTTGATCTCGTTGATGTTGATGTGGACGTTCTTGCCCGTGATCGAGTGCAGCTCCTTGCGGAGCGCATCGACCTCGACGCCGGACTTGCCGATCACGATCCCGGGGCGGGCGGTGAAGATGTCGACCGTGATCCGCTGCTTGTCCTTGCGGATCAGGATGTCGGAGAGACCGGCGTGGCCGAGCTTCGTGTTGATGTGGTCACGGATCTGGACGTCCTCGAGGATGTACTTCGGGAACTCCTTCTTCCCGACGTACCAGTTGGACTTCCAGTCGTGGATGACGCCGACCCGCAGGCCGCCGGGATGCACCTTCTGGCCCATCAGGCCACCGCCTCCTTCTTCTTCGCGCGCGAGCGCTTCGGCTTCTCAGCGGGCTGCGTCTCAGGAGCCGGAGCCTCGGTCGCCGTCGGAGCGGCGGCGCGCGGCCTGCGCGACTGGCCGGCCCTCGGATCCTGTGCGAGCTCGATCGTGATGTGGCACGTGCGCTTGAGAATCTGGTTGACGCGGCCGCGGGCGCGCGGGCGCCAGCGCTTCAGCGTCGGGCCCTCGTCGGCGTAGGCGGCCTTCACGATCAGGTCGTCGCCGTTCCAGTGCAGGAGCGGGTTCGTCTCGGCGTTGGCGACGGCCGAGCGCAGCACCTTCTCGATGTCCTTGGCGGCCGCGCGCTGCGTGAAGGCGAGGATCGTCCGCGCCTCGGGCACGCTGCGCCCGCGGATGTGCGTGAGCACGACCCGCGCCTTGCGCGCCGAGAGGCGAACCCACTTGGCCTCCGCGCGCACGACCTGCTCGGCTGTCTGTGTCGCAGCCACTAGCGGCCCTTCTGCACCTTGGCCTGCCGGTCGCCGGCGTGGCCCTTGAAGGTCCGGGTGGGGGCGAACTCGCCGAGCTTGTGCCCGACCATCTGCTCGCTGACGAAGACCGGCACGTGCTTGCGGCCGTCGTGGACCGCGATCGTGTGCCCGACCATGTCGGGGAAGATCGTGGACGAGCGCGACCAGGTGCGAATCATCCGCTTCTCGTTGGCCGCGTTCATGGACTCGATCCGGCTCATCAGCCGCTCCTCCACGAAAGGCCCCTTCTTCGACGATCTGCTCACTTAGCGCTTGTCCTTCCCGCGGCGGCGGCCGCGAACGATCAGCTTGTTGGATTCCTTGTGCTTCCGGCGCGTGCGCTTGCCGAGCGTGGGCACGCCCCACGGGGTGACCGGGTGGCGGCCGCCCTTCGACTTGCCCTCGCCGCCGCCGTGCGGGTGGTCGACAGGGTTCATCGCCGAGCCGCGCACTGCCGGGCGCTTGCCCTTCCAGCGGCTGCGGCCCGCCTTGCCGCCGGACTGGTTCTCGTGGTCTGTGTTGCCGACCTGCCCGACGGTGGCCCGACAGGTTAGCGGCACGCGGCGCATCTCGCCCGACGGCAGCCGGAGGACGCCGTAGCCGTCGTCCTTCGCCACGAGCTGCACGCTCGCGCCGGCCGAGCGGGCCATCTTCGCGCCCTGCCCGGGCTTCAGCTCGACGTTGTGCACCATCGTGCCGGTCGGGATGTTCTCGAGCGGGAGCGCGTTGCCCGGCTTGATGTCCGCGGTCGGGCCGGACTCGACCATCGCGCCGACGCGCAGCCGCGCGGGGGCGATGATGTACGCCTTGGCGCCGTCGAGGTAGTGGAGCAGCGCGATCCGGGCCGACCGGTTCGGGTCGTACTCGATCGCGGCGACCTTCGCCGGCACGCCGTCCTTCGTCCGCTTGAAGTCGATCACGCGGTAGCGGCGCTTGTGGCCGCCGCCCTGGTGGCGCGTCGTGATCCGGCCGTTGTTGTTGCGGCCGCCCGTCTTCTTCAGCGGCTCGGTCAGGCTCCGCTCCGGCGTCGTCTTCGTGACCTCCTCGAAGGTCGAGACGGACATGAAGCGGCGTCCGGGGGACGTGGGCTTGTACTTCTTCAGTGCCATGGCTTAGACCTGGGCCCCCTCGAAGATCTCGATGGTCTCGCCCTCGCGCACCTGCACGATGGCCTTCTTCCAGCCGGGGCGCGTGCCCTTGGAGACGCCGCGCCGCTTCGGCTTCGCCTGCACCTTGAGGATGTTCACGTTCTCGACGTGGACCTCGAACAGCTCCTCCACGGCCTGGCGGATCTGCGTCTTGTGCGCGTTCTTGTGCACCTTGAAGGTGTACTTGCGGTCGGTGATCAGGCTGTAGCTCTTCTCCGAGACGACCGGAGCGAGCAGCACCTCGTTCGGGTGAAGGCTCATCAGGAAGCCCTCCCCTCGACGAGCGGCAGCGCGGCCTCGGTGACGAGGACGCTCTGCGCCCAGACGATCGTGGCGACCTCGAGCTCGGACGGCACCGTCACGAGCGTCTTCGGAAGGTTGCGGAACGACTTGATCAGCGTCTCCTCGTCCTCCGTGACGACGATCAGCGAGCGGCAGCGTCCTTGCCCCACGACTCGACGACGCCCTTGGCCTGCTTCGTCGACGGAGCCTCGAAGCCGGAGCCGTCGAGGATGCCGAACGTGCCGTTCGAGGCGTGGTTGGAGAGGGCGCCGCGGAGTGCCGAGCGGCGCGCCTTGCGGTTGACCTTGACGTCGAAGCTGCGCATCGTCGGCGCGAAGACGACGCCGCCGCCCGTGAACTGCGGCGCGCGGATGGTGCCGGCGCGGGCGCGGCCGGTGCCCTTCTGGCGCCACGGCTTCGCGCGGCCGCCGGAGACGAGGCCGCGGGTCTTCGCGCCACGGGTGCCGGCGCGGCGAGCGTTCAGCTCGGCGCGCACGGTCTCGTGCACGAGGTGCGGCTTCACGTCGGCGCCGAAGATCTCGGCGTCCAGGGTGACGTCCTTGGCGGCGCTGCCGCCGACGAGCTTGGCTTTGGGAGCAGCCATTACTTCGCCTCCCTGATCTCGACGATGCCGCTCTTCGGACCGGGCACGGAGCCCTTGACGAGGAGCAGGTTGCGCTCGGGATCGATCTGGTGGATGACGAGGCCCGGCTGCGTGATGCGGACACCGCCCATCCGGCCGGCCATCTTCTGGCCCTTGAAGACGCGGGACGGGGTCGCCGACGCGCCGATCGAGCCCGGCTTGCGGACGTTGTGCGAGCCGTGCGAGACGGGGCCGCGGTGGAAGTTGTGCCGCTTGATCGTGCCCTGGAAGCCCTTGCCGATCGAGATCCCTGCGACCTTGATCTTCTCGCCGGGCTCGAACGCCTCGACCGTGACGGCCTCGCCGACCTGCAGCTCGCTCTGGCCGCGGAACTCGACGAGGTGGCGGTGCGCCGAGACGCCCGCCTTCGCGAGATGCTCCCGCTCGGGCTTCGAGATCTTTCGCTCGGCGACCTCGTCGAACGCGATCTGGACCGCCTCGTAGCCGTCCGTCTCGACGGTCTTCACCTGGACGACCGGGCACGGACCGGCCTCGATCACCGTCACGGCGGTGACTTCGCCGCTCTCCGGATCGAAGACCTGCGTCATGCCCAGCTTGCGTCCGAGGATGCCCTTCATCAGAGCTTGATCTCGATGTCGACGCCGGCCGGGAGATCGAGGCGCATCAGCGAGTCCACCGTCTTCGGCGTGGGGCTATGGATGTCGATCAGCCGCTTGTGCGTGCGCACCTCGAAGTGCTCGCGCGAGTCCTTGTCCTTGAAGGGACTGCGGATCACGCAGTACACGTTCTTCTCGGTGGGCAGGGGCACAGGGCCGGTGATCGTCGCACCGGTGCGCTGGGCCGTCTCCACGATCTGAGACGCGGAACGGTCCAGCTGCTGGTGGTCATAGCCCTTCAGCCGGATGCGGATCTTCTGCTGCGCCACGATTCCCGATTCCCCTTCGCTACTTCGTGATCTTCGTGACGACGCCGGCGCCGACCGTGCGACCGCCCTCGCGGACGGCGAACCGGAGTCCCTCGTCCATGGCGATCGGCTGGATCAGGTTGACCGTCATCTGCGTGTTGTCGCCCGGCATGACCATCTCCTGGCCCTCCGGGAGCGTGATCTCGCCCGTCACGTCCGTCGTGCGGAAGTAGAACTGCGGGCGGTACTTGGAGAAGAACGGCGTGTGGCGGCCGCCCTCCTCCTTCGAGAGCACGTAGATCTCAGCCTCGAAGTCGGTGTGCGGCGTGATCGAGCCGGGCTTCGCGAGCACCTGGCCACGCTCGATCTCCTCGCGCTTGACGCCGCGGAGCAGCGCGCCCGCGTTGTCGCCGGCCTGCGCCGCGTCGAGCGTCTTCTGGAACATCTCGACGCCGGTGACGACCGTCTTCTCGACCTTCTCGTGGATGCCGACGATCTCGATCTCGTCGCCGATCTTGATCTGGCCCTGCTCGACGCGGCCGGTGACGACCGTGCCGCGGCCCGTGATCGTGAACACGTCCTCGATCGGCATCAGGAACGGCTTGTCGATGTCGCGCGTCGGCTCCGGGATGTAGGAGTCGACGGCCTCCATCAGCTCCAGGATCTTCGGCGTCCACTCCGGGTCGCCCTCGAGCGCCTTCAGCGCCGAGACCTGGACGATCGGGATGTCGTCGCCGGGGAAGTCGTACTTGGAGAGGAGCTCGCGCACCTCCATCTCGACGAGCTCGAGCAGCTCGGGGTCGTCGACCATGTCGGCCTTGTTCAGCGCGACGACGATGTACGGCACCTCGACCTGCTTCGCGAGCAGGATGTGCTCGCGGGTCTGCGGCATCGGGCCGTCGGCGGCCGAGACGACCAGGATCGCGCCGTCCATCTGGGCGGCGCCCGTGATCATGTTCTTGATGTAGTCGGCATGGCCCGGGCAGTCGACGTGGGCGTAGTGCCGGTTCGCCGTCTCGTACTCGACGTGCGCGGTGTTGATCGTGATCCCGCGCTGGCGCTCCTCGGGAGCCTTGTCGATGTCCTCGAACGCGACGGCCGTCGCCGCCCTGGGCCTCGGCGAGCACCTTGGTGATCGCGGCTGTCAGCGTCGTCTTCCCGTGGTCGATGTGACCGATCGTGCCGACGTTGAGGTGCGGCTTGGTGCGCTCGAACTTCTGCTTGGCCATGCTTTCTCTTCTCCTTTACGCTCTGCTGGCTTAACTGCTAGCCGAACTTGACTGGTCGACGATGTCCGCGGCGATGTTGCCGGGAACGTCCTCGTAACGCTCGAACTGCATGCTGAAAGTGGCGCGCCCCTGCGTCATCGAGCGGACGTCGGTCGCGTAGCCGAACATCTCGGACAGCGGCACGATCGCCTTGATCGTGGTCGCGTTGCCCATCGGGTTCATCTCCTCGATCCGGCCGCGGCGGCTGTTCAGGTTGCCCATCACGTCGCCGAGGAAGTCCTCCGGCGTCACCACCTCGACGCTCATCACCGGCTCGAGCAGCTTCGGCTTGGCGCGCTTCATCGCCTCCTTGAAGGCCATCGAGCCTGCGATCTTGAAGGCGCGCTCGCTCGAGTCGACGTCGTGGTAGGAGCCGTCGATCAGCTCGACCTTGACGTCGACGACGGGGTAGCCGGCGAGGACGCCGGAGTTCATCGCCTCCTGGATGCCCTCGTCGATCGGCTTGATGTACTCCTTCGGGATCTTGCCGCCGACGATCTTGTCCGCGAACTCGTAGCCGGCGCCCGGCTCCTGCGGGAGCAGGTTGATGACGGCGTCGCCGTACTGGCCGGAGCCGCCGGTCTGGCGGACGAAGCGGCCCTGGATCTTCTCGGCGGGCTTGCCGATCGTCTCGCGGTAGGCGACCTGCGGGCGGCCGACGTTCGCGTCGACCTTGAACTCGCGCATCAGGCGGTCGACGATGATCTCGAGGTGCAGCTCGCCCATGCCGGCGATCAGCGTCTGCCCGGTCTCCTCGTCGGAGGTGACGCGGAACGTCGGATCCTCCTCGGAGAGCCGCGCGAGGCCGGCGCCGAGCTTGTCCTGGTCGCCCTTCGTCTTCGGCTCGATCGCGACCGAGATCACGGGCTCCGGGAACGTCATCCGCTCGAGCACGATCGGCGCGTTCTCGACGGCGAGCGTGTCGCCCGTCGTCGTCTGCTTGAGCCCGACGCCGGCGGCGATCTCGCCCGCGCCGATCTCCTCGCGCTCCTCGCGGTGGTTCGCGTGCATCTGCAGGATCCGGCCGACGCGCTCGGTCTTGCCGTTCGTCGTGTTCAGGACGCGGTCCCCGGCCTTGAGCGTGCCGGAGTAGACGCGGAAGTAGGTGAGCTTGCCGACGAAGGGGTCGGACATGACCTTGAAGGCGAGAGCCGAGAACGGCGCGCTCGGATCGGCGTCGCGCGTGAGCTCGCCCTCGGTCTTCGGGTCGATCCCCTGGATGGCCGGCACGTCGAGCGGGCTCGGCAGGTAGTCGATCACCGCGTCGAGCAGCGGCTGGACGCCCTTGTTCTTGAAGGCCGAGCCGAGGACGACCGGCGTCAGCGCATCGGCTGAGCGTGCCGGCGCGAAGCGCGCGCTTGATCATCTCGGGCGTGACGAGCGACTCGTCGGTCAGATAGGTCTCGGTCAGCTCGTCGTCGTGCTCGGCGATCGCGTCGATCAGCAGGTGGTGGTACTCGTGCGCCTGCTCGAGCAGCTCGGCCGGGATCTCGCCGACCGTGAACTTCTCGCCCAGGTCGTCCTCGTACTGGATCGCGTTCATCTCGACGAGGTCGACGACGCCGCGGTGGTTCTCCTCCTGGCCGATCGGGAGCTGGATCGGCACCGGGTTGGCGCCGAGCTTGTCGACCATCGACTTGACGGAGGCGAAGAAGTCGGCGCCGGTGCGGTCCATCTTGTTGATGAACGCGATCCGCGGCACCTTGTACTTGTCGGCCTGGCGCCAGACGGTCTCGGACTGGGGCTGGACGCCGGCGACGGCGTCGAAGACGGCGACCGCGCCGTCGAGCACGCGCAGGCTCCGCTCCACCTCGACCGTAAAGTCCACGTGCCCGGGCGTATCGATAATGTTGATGCGATGGTCGCGCCACTCCGCGGTCGTCGCCGCCGAGGTGATCGTGATCCCGCGCTCCTGCTCCTGCGCCATCCAGTCCATCGTCGCGGCGCCCTCGTGGACCTCGCCCATCTTGTGGGTGCGGCCCGTGTAGTAGAGGATCCGCTCGGTCGTCGTGGTCTTGCCGGCGTCGATGTGCGCCATGATCCCGATGTTGCGGACGCGGTCCAGCCCGATTCGTGTGGCGGTCGTGCTCATAGCTCCCTTACCAGCGGTAGTGCGCGAAGGCCTTGTTGGCCTGCGCCATCCGGTAGATGTCGTCCTTCTTCTTGAACGCGCCGCCCTGCGAGTTGATCGCGTCCATCAGCTCGCCGGCGATCTTCTGCTGCATGCCCTTCTCGCGGCGCTCGCGCGAGAACTGGACGAGCCAGCGGATCGCGAGCGTGCGGGCGCGGCGCTGCGGCACCTCGACGGGCACCTGGTAGTTCGCGCCGCCGACGCGGCGGGAGCGAACCTCGAGCACGGGCGTGACCGTCTTGATGGCGCCCTCGAGCGCCTCGACGGGCGCCTTGCCGGTCTTCTCGGCGACGATCGCGAGCGCGTCGTAGACGAGCCGCTCCGCGGTCGAGCGCTTGCCGTCGAGCATGACGGCGTTGATGAACTGGGTCACGAGCTTCGACCCGTGGACGGGGTCGGCCTCGAGCTCGCGCGGGGTGATGTCTGCGCGGCGGGGCATTACGAGCGCTTCGCTCCGTACTTCGAGCGGGCCTGCTTGCGGTCGGAGACGCCTGCCGTGTCGAGCGCGGCGCGGATCACCTTGTAGCGGATGCCCGGCAGGTCCTTGACGCGGCCGCCGCGGATCAGCACGACCGAGTGCTCCTGGAGGTTGTGACCCTCGCCGGGGATGTAGGTCGTGACCTCCATCCCGTTCGTCAGCCGCACGCGCGCGACCTTGCGCAGCGCCGAGTTCGGCTTCTTCGGGGTCGTCGTGTAGACGCGCGTGCAGACGCCGCGCTTCTGCGGGGCCCCGCGCAGCGCCGGAGTCTTGGTCTTCGACTGCGGTGTCTGGCGGCCCTTGCGGACGAGCTGGTTTGTTGTCGGCACGCGGAACTCTCCTGGATCGGTCGAACGGCGTCGCTGTGTGCCCAGTTGCGCTCACACAGCAACGGTCGGCCGGGCACGCAATCACCCTGCCAACCGGACAGCGGATGGTAGCGAAGATCGCCCGAGTCGGCAAACAGAGCCGTTTCCGGCCAATAGGGCCATTTGGCCTATAGCCACCGAGCGAACCCTCGCCTACAGTGCGCACTCTGCGGCGGAACCATGCCTGACCCTTCATGACAACAACGCTGATCGCCTGCGCGATCTTCGCAGCGATGCTCCTCGGCGTCGTCGTCTTCCTGCTCGGACGCCGGTCGGCCAACTCGGCCGAGACGAGGCTGAACGCGGTCGCGGCGCAGATCGACGAGCGGATGCAGGCGATGGTGCGGGACCTCTCGGACGCGCTCGAGCGCGCGCAGGAGGAGAGCCGGCGCAGCCGCGCGCTCGGCGATCTCGGCAGCACCATCGACCTCGACGAGGTCGTGGAGCGCACGCTCGACGTCGCGAACACGATCGGCGGCGTCGACGCGGTCGTCGTCGCGGTCGGCACAGGGGGCGAGCCCCTCACCGCCGCCTCCGGCCTCGGCGCCGGCGAAGCGGCGAGCGCGATCGTCGGCCCGCCCGACGGGTCGCAGCCCCGGTCGATCTCGGTCGAGTACGACTACGGCCCCGGTGACTCGGCGAATGCCGTCTCGATCCGCGCCGGTCTCGGCGTCCCGCTCTCCAGCCACGGGGAGCAGCTCGGCTACCTCTCGGCGTACTCCCGTTCAGGACGGGACGCGTTCGGCCCCGCCGGCGCCGCCGAGCTCGAGGAGCTCGCTCTTCGCGCCGGCCCGGCGATCGACAACGCCCGACGCTTTCGCGAGGCACGCCAGCTCGCCGACCTCGACGCGCTCACCGGCCTGCACAACCGTCGCTACTTCCACGAGATGCTCGCCCGCGAGGTCGCCCGCGCCCAGCGCTACAGCCGCAGCCTGGCGCTCGTCGTCTTCGACCTCGACGACTTCAAGGCGATCAACGACCGCATCGGCCACCTCGCCGGCGACGGCGTCCTCGCGGAGGCAGCCGACCGCATCCGCGACGTCGTCCGCTCGGCGGACGTCGCGTGCCGCGTCGGCGGCGACGAGTTCGCGGTGATCCTGCCCGAGTCGTCGTTGAAGGACGCGGATCAGCTCTACAAGCGGCTGGAGCAGACGATCTCGCACCATCCGGTCGCACAGGCGGGCATCGTGCGCCTCTCTGCGGGCGTCACCGAGCTGCGCCCCGACGACGACGCGATCTCGTTCTTCGAGCGGGCAGACGATGCGCTCTACCGCGCGAAGGGCGCGGGCAAGGGAATCGTCGTCGCGATCGAGTCGCCTAGCCGGTTGCCGCGAGAGGCGCCAGGAACGGCATCCAGCTCGTGAGCGGCACCGTCCCGACCGTCGGCAGACGGTCCCGGACGCAGCGAATCTGATTCAGGGCACGCTCCTGCTGCCGCTCGGCCCAGGACGCATAGCGCTCGGCTCGGGCGACGTGCTGGAGGGCGCGCACGATCGCCGGACGGGCGAGCTCGTACGAGAGCAGGCCGAGCGGCGTCGCCGGATCCACGCCCGTCAGAGCGCCTGTGCCGGGAATGTCGCGAAGCGGCACCGAGGCGTACGTCACCGCGAACTCGGCCACCTCCGCGGCGCTGGGCGTCGTCGCGCGCAGCTTGAGGAGCAACGCCTCCCGTCTCAGCTCGTCGGCGATCCCGCCGAGCCCAAGGGCGGTGCTGCCGCCTGCGCGCCGCAAGGCGCCGACGTACTGCTCGCGGCTGCCGCCGAAGCGGCGTTGCACGATCACCCGCTCTGCGGCGCGCGCATCGCCCGGACCGATCGAGGTCGCCTGCTGCTGCACGAGCCTGGCGAAGAGGATCGTCAACGCGGCGTCGGCGTCGCGCGTGACGCGCGCGAGTGCAGCGATCTCGTTCGTCGTGATCGCGGCGGCGCCGAGCAGGCAACGCACTCCTGACCCGAGGTCGATCTGCCCGGCGGCGAGGTCGCGGTCGAAGCGCTGAGGGCACCGCGTCGATTCGGCACAGCGACGAGTCGCGCGCCCACAGCCAGACGCAGCCGGCGCCGAGCTTGTCCGGGTCGCGTGCCTGCTCGTTGAAGAAGCCCCAGCCCCACGAGACGACGTAGCCGAGCCTGAACTCGCGGGCGATGTGCTTCGCCGCCAGCGCCTGCAGCTTCGCGACCTCGAACCAGGCGCCGGCGGGCTCGAGCCCCTCACGCCCGCCCGAGCCCGCGCCGCGTCTGGAACGCCATCACGACGCCGAGCTGCGCCGGCGGCACACCGACTGAGACGAGCTTCGCGAGCGAGTCGCGCATCGAGGTGCGCATCCGCCGGCTGCCGAGCTCGGGGCCGGCCTTGTGGATCGACGGCGCGTTGAAGTACTTCTCGAGTGCGATGTCGGCGACCTGCGCCAGCTCGCGCCACCACGCACCGGCGTCCCCGCCCGTGAAGGGCTCGCTCGAGACGAGCAGGAGCGGGTGGCCGCCCTTCTCCTTCAGCAGGCGCGCCCACGCGAGCACGTTCGCCCGGTAGCGGGCGGCCGTCGGCGTCCACGGCGTCGGCATCGAGGCACCGAAGAGCTCGTTCATCACGATCACCGGGTCGGGACAGCCCGCCGAGAGGACGGCGAAGTCGAAGACGCGCTCCGCCTTCGCGGGCAGCCCCGCGGCGTCGGCCGGCTTCATCGGCGTCCCGACCCGGGAGCTCAGGTACATGTCCCAGTAGACCGTCTTGGCGCCGCCGGACCGCGCCCGCTCCGGGTAGTCGGCGCCCGAGCCGGCGACGATCACGCCGGGGCGTGCGAAGACCGAGATCAGCTCGGGCGTGCCGTAGTCGATCCAGAGCGGCTTCGTCTCGGGGAGGCCGCACGCGTCGGCCACGGCCGGTCCGGCCGCGCCCGCAGGGGCGGATGCGGCGGCGAAGGCGCCAACCGCCAGAAGCGTCGTCACGAGATACCGCAAGAGCGCCGGGTTTCTAGCAGACGCCCCGTTGTCCTCTCCGGCGCACGCCCGAAAACGGCGAGGGCGGCCTCGTGGCCGCCCTCGCTCGTCGATCTGTTCGCTCGGCTCTACGCGTCTTCGTCGAGCGGCGCGTCGACCTCGGGGACCTCGGTCGCCTCGCCGGCGTCGTGCGAGCTCGTCTCGTCCGCACCGCCGTTGCCGGAGCTGGGCTGGCCGCCGAACGTGAGTCCGAGCGCCTCCAGGTCGAGACCGTCGCCGTCGCCGCCGATCTCCTCCAGCGCCGCCAGCAGCTCGGCCTCCGTCTCCGGCCGCGCGTAGAGGTGCGCGGGGACGGAGTCGGACGGGCCGATCCCGATCTGGCGATAGCGCTTGAGACCGGTCGCGGCCGGGATCAGCTTGCCGATGATCACGTTCTCCTTCAGGCCGAGCAGGTGGTCGACCTTGCCCTCGATCGAGGCGTCGGTCAGCACCTTCGTCGTCTCCTGGAAGGAGGCCGCCGAGAGGAAGGACTCGGTCGCGAGCGATGCCTTCGTGATCCCGAGGATCAGGGGCTCGAACGTGGCCGCCTCGTCCTTCTTCTTCAGCTTCGTGTTCTCGCGCTCGAGCTTCGTCTTGTCGGCCAGCTCGCCCGGGAGCAGGGACGTGTCCCCGGCCTCCATCACGCGAACCTTCTTCAGCATCTGCCGGACGATCAGCTCGATGTGCTTGTCGTGGATGTCGACGCCCTGCGACTTGTAGACCTTCTGCACCTCGCCGACGAGGTACAGCTCGGTCTCGGTCGAGCCCTTGCCCGCCTTCGCGTGCAGCTCGAGCAGCTCGGCCGGGGCCCGTGAGCCCTCGTTGATCGCGTCACCGGGCTCGACGACCTGGCCCTGCGTGACGAGCAGCCGCGAGCGGCGCGGGAGCGAGTACTCCTTCGGCGCGAATCAGCTCGCCGTCCTCGTCCAGCGCGTCCGGCACGACCGTCACCTTCACGGTCCGGTCGGCCTCCTCGATCTCGACCCGCCCGGCGACCTCTGCGAGCGTCGCGGCGCCCTTCGGGTTCCGCGCCTCGAAGATCTCGACGACACGCGGCAGGCCGTGCGTGATGTCCGCGCCGGCGACGCCGCCGGTGTGGAACGTCCGCATCGTCAGCTGCGTGCCCGGCTCACCGATCGACTGCGCGGCGATGATCCCGACCGCGTCGCCGATGTCCGAGACGTTGCCCGTCGCGAGGAAGGTGCCGTAGCAGGTCTGGCACACACCGGTCTCGGCGCGGCACTTCAGCACCGAGCGCACCGGCAGCTTCGCGTTCTCGTCCTCGAGCGCCTCCGCGATCTCGCGCAGGCGGGGAGCCGTGATCGACTCGCCCTTCTCGGCGACGATGGTCTTGCCCGGCTTGCCGCTCGCGAGCGGCTTGTGGACGTCCTCGGCCAGGATCCGGCCCATGACGGACTTGTTGACGCCCTCCGGCAGGTTGATCGCGAGCTCGATGAACTCCTCGGTGCCGCAGTCGGCCTCGCGGATGATCACGTCCTGCGAGACGTCGACGAGACGCCGCGTCAGGTAGCCCGAGTCGGCCGTGCGGAGCGCCGTGTCGGCGAGGCCCTTGCGGGCGCCGTGCGTCGAGATGAAGTACTCGAGCACCGACAGGCCCTCCATGAAGTTGGCCTTGATCGGGCGCTCGATGATCTCGCCCTTCGGGTTTGCCATCAGGCCGCGCATGCCGGCGAGCTGGCGGATCTGCTTGAACGATCCACGCGCACCGGAGTTGGCCATCATGTAGATCGAGTTCAGCTCGTTCAGGTTCGCCTGCATCGCCTCGGCGACGGTGTCCGTCGCCTCCGTCCAGATGTTGACGATCTGCTCGTGGCGCTCGTCCTCGGTGATCAGGCCGCGCTCGTAGTTGCCCTCGACCGCCTTCACCTTGGTCTCGTAGCCCTTGAGGATCTCTTCCTTCTCGGGCGGGATGACGATGTCGTTCTTCGAGATCGTGATCCCGGCCTGCGTCGCGTACTTGAACGCGAGGCTCTTGATCGTGTCCAGCACGGACGCGATCGCGTGGGCCCCGTAGCGGTCGACGAGCTCCGCGATGAAGATGTCGATCTCGCGCTTCGAGAGCGTGCGGTTGATGAACGTGTGCACGCCGGCCTCGCCGACGACGACGGCCTCCTCGAGCGAGCGCTCGACCTCGGTGTTGAAGATCACGCGGCCAGGCGTGGTCAGGACCAGCTCGCCGTGCCAGCGGTACTCGATCGGATCCTGCAGGCCGATCTCCTTCGACTCGAGGTGGAACTCGACCTCCTCCTCGTTCTGGAAGCGCTTGATCCCCTTGGCCTTCTGCTGCTTCGCGACCGCCTCGGCCGTCGTCGCCTGCGAGGTCGAGCCCGGAGTAGGTGAGGTAGTAGACGCCGAGGACCATGTCCTGCGTCGGCGTCGTCAGAGGCCGACCGTGCGCCGGCGAGAGGATGTTGTTCGACGAGAGCATCAGCACGCGCGCCTCGGCCTGCGCCTCCGCGGAGAGCGGCAGGTGGACGGCCATCTGGTCGCCGTCGAAGTCGGCGTTGAACGCGTGGCAGACGAGCGGGTGGACCTGGATCGCCTTGCCCTCGACGAGCACGGGCTCGAACGCCTGGATGCCGAGGCGGTGGAGCGTCGGAGCGCGGTTCAGAAGCACCGGGTGCTCCGCGATCACCTCTTCGAGCACGTCCCAGACCTCGGGCGTCATCGACTCGACGTACTTCTTCGCCGCCTTGATGTTCTGCACCGACTTGCGCTCGACGAGCCGGCTCATGATGAACGGCTTGAAGAGCTCGAGCGCCATCAGCTTCGGCAGGCCGCACTGGTGCAGCTTCAGGTACGGGCCGGCGACGATCACCGAGCGGCCGGAGTAGTCGACGCGCTTGCCGAGCAGGTTCTGACGGAACCGGCCCTGCTTGCCCTTGAGCATGTCGGAGAGCGACTTCAGCGGCCGGTTGCCCGGGCCGGTGACCGCACGGCCGCGGCGGCCGTTGTCGAACAGCGCGTCGACGGCCTCCTGCAGCATCCGCTTCTCGTTGTTGACGATGATCTCGGGCGCGCCGAGGTCGAGCAGCCGCTTGAGGCGGTTGTTCCGGTTGATCACGCGCCGGTAGAGGTCGTTCAGGTCGCTGGTGGCGAAGCGGCCACCGTCGAGCTGCACCATCGGGCGCAGCTCCGGCGGAATCACCGGCACGGCCTCGAGGATCATCCACTCGGGCTTGTTCTCCGAGGTGACGAACGCCGAGACGACCTTCAGGCGCTTGATCGCGCGCTGCTGCTTCTGGCCCTTCGAGGTCTTGATCGTCTCGCGGAGCGAGCGCGACTCCTCGGTCAGGTCGAGGTCGCGGAGCAGGTCGCGGATCGACTCCGCCCCCATGCCGCCGCGGAAGTAGACGCCGAAGCCGTACGGGCTGCCGAAGCGGTCCTTGAGCTCGCGGAAGATCTGCTCGTCGTTGACGACGAGCTTCGGCTCGAGCTCGCGGAAGAGCTTCCACGTCTCCTCGAGCCGGCGAACCGCGTCGACCGACGCCTCGCGGGCGTCCTCGCGCCGCGACTCGATGTCCGCGTACATCTCGCGCACCTTCAGCACCCACTGGCCGACCGTGTCGAGGTCGTCCTTGCGGGCGCCCTCCTTCAGGCAGAGGTCGTACGCGAGCTCCCGCACGTCCTCGGCGGGTGCGCTCGGGTCGGCCTGCGCGATCACGTCGGCGAGGAGACCCTTGCCGACCTCGCGCGCCTTCTCCAGGTTCTTCAGGTCGACGCCGGCGACGAGCTCGGCGTCATCGCCCTCGAGCTCGGTACCCGTGAGCAGCGCGTCGACGAGCTTGTTGACGTGCTTCGTCAGGGCGCCCTTCTTCGAGCCGGACGCGGCCTCGAGCTCGGCGCGCAGAGGCGCGAGCGCCTCCTGGATCTGCTGTGCGGCGGTCGCGACCTGCTCGTGCTCGCGCGGGGCGAGCTTGCGGTCGGACCGCGTCGCGGTGGCGCGGACGAGCTCGCGGATCTTCTTCGGGTCCTCGGTCGAGACGGTGCCGGCGAGCTCCGGGAAGATCCCGGATGCGAGCGAGCGCACCTCCTCGAGCGTCGGCAGACCGGCCTCCTCGGCCCAGTTCGCGAGACCGCGGGCCCAGAAGTCGTCGTCCTCGTCGAAGCCCTTGTCCTTGCCCTTGGCGAAGTAGTCGCGGCGCCGCTGGAGCCGCTGCTCGAGCGCGGCGAGCGCCTCGTCGCGGTCGACGTAGATCTGCTCCGACTCGGACTTGACCTTGTCCTCGAGGTCGTTCAGGTCCTTGGCGCGCGCCTCGACGTCGACCGCGGTCACGATCGAGGCGGCGAAGTACAGCACCTTCTCGAGCTCGCGCGGGGCGATGTCGAGCAGGTAGCCGATCCGGCTGGGAACGCCCTTGAAGAACCAGATGTGGCTGACCGGGGCGGCAAGGTCGATGTGACCCATGCGCTCGCGGCGCACCTTCTGGCGCGTCACCTCGACGCCGCAGCGCTCGCAGATGATCCCCTTGTAGCGGACGCGCTTGTACTTGCCGCAGTAGCACTCCCAGTCCTTGGTCGGACCGAAGATGCGCTCGCAGAACAGGCCGTCGCGCTCCGGCTTCAGGGTGCGGTAGTTGATTGTCTCCGGCTTGGTGACCTCGCCCGAGGACCAGTCCCGGATCTGCTTGCTGGAAGCAAGCCCGATTCGAATCGCGTCGAAATCGTTGATGTCGATCAAGTGATCAGCGCCTCTTTCTCTACTGCAGTCGGTTCAGTTCTGGTCTTGTGGAATCAGTCGTCGAGCTCGAGGTCTGCGACCTCTTCGCCGAGCGGGCCCACCTGCGCCTGCGCCTCCTCCTCGGCCTCCTCGCCGGGGGTGAGTGCGACGTCGGTCAGGTCGTCGAGCTCCTCGTCGGCCGCGAGCGTCAGCTCGCCGTCGCCGTCGACGACGCTCTCCGCGCCCTCCTCGGTCTCCTCGGCCGTGGGCTGGCGCGCGGCCGCGCGGAGCGAGCCTGGCGAGAGGTCGATCCCGAGCTCCTCCGCGGCGCGAAGCAGCTCGTCGTCCTCCTCCCGCACCTCGACCTCGCGACCCTCGTCCGAGAGGACGTGGACGTCGAGCGCGAGCGACTGCATCTCCTTCAGCAGCACCTTGAAGGACTCGGGGATCGACGGCTCGGCGATGTTCTCGCCCTTGACGATCGCCTCGTAGGCCTTGACGCGCCCGATCGTGTCGTCGGACTTGATCGTGAGCATCTCCTGGAGCGTGTACGCGGCGCCGTACGCCTCGAGCGCCCACACCTCCATCTCGCCGAAGCGCTGGCCGCCGAACTGCGCCTTACCACCGAGCGGCTGCTGGGTGACGAGCGAGTACGGGCCGGTCGAGCGCGCGTGGATCTTGTCGTCGACGAGGTGGAGCAGCTTCAGGATGTACATGTAGCCGACCGTGACCTTCTGGTCGAACGGCTCGCCCGTCTTGCCGTTGAAGAGGCGGACCTTGCCGGAGACCTTCCGGCCGGTGTCGCGGCTCTGGTCGACGTTGAACTTGATCGGCGAGTCGGGGTTCTGCTGCGACCAGGTCACGAGCGCCTCGTCGACGTCCTCCTCGCTGGCGCCGTCGAACACCGGCGTCGCCACCGGGCGCGGGTTCGGCGCGTTGATCGGAGCCTTCGGGTTGACGCCGCCCTCGCCCTCCTCGGCGAAGACGCCGTGCGCGGCGGCCCAGCCGAGGTGCGTCTCGAGGATCTGGCCGATGTTCATCCGGCTCGGGACGCCCAGCGGGTTCAGGATCACGTCGACCGGGCGGCCGTCCTCGAGGAACGGCATGTCCTCCTCGGGCACGATCTTCGAGATCACGCCCTTGTTGCCGTGGCGGCCGGCGAGCTTGTCGCCCTCGGAGATCTTGCGCTTCTTCGCCACGTAGACGCGGACGAGCTCGTTCACGCCCGGCGAGAGGTCGTCGCCCGCCTCGCGGGAGAACGACTTGACGCCGATGACCTTGCCGCCCTCGCCGTGCGGGACCTTGAGGGACGTGTCGCGGACCTCGCGCGCCTTCTCCTTGAAGATGGCGCGGATCAGCTTCTCCTCCGCGGTCAGCTCGGTCTCGCCCTTCGGCGTCACCTTGCCGACGAGCAGGTCGCCGGAGCCGACCTCGGCGCCGATGCGGACGACGCCGCGGTCGTCGAGGTTCGCGAGCGACTCCTCCGAGCGGTTCGGGATGTCGCGCGTGATCTCCTCGTCGCCGAGCTTCGTCGAGCGGGCGTCGATCTCGTACTCGTGGATGTGGATCGAGCTGAGCACGTCGTCCTTGACGAGCCGCTCGCTGAGGACGATCGCGTCCTCGAAGTTGTAGCCCTCGAAGGTCATGAAGGCGACCATCAGGTTGGCGCCGAGCGCCAGCTCGCCGCCGTCCGTGGACGAGCCGTCGGCCAGCACCTGCTGCGCCTTGACCTTCTCGCCCAGGCCGACCACCGGCTTCTGGTGGATCAGCGTGCCCTGGTTCGAGCGCATGAACTTGGTCAGGTGGTACTCCTCGCGGGAGCCGCGCCCCTCGACGACGATCTTCTCGGCGTCGACGTCGATCACGGTGCCGTCCGTCTTCGAGAGGACGACGTCGCCCGTGTCGATCGCGGCGCGGTACTCGAGGCCGGTGCCGACGAGCGGCGCCTGCGGGATCATCAGCGGCACGGCCTGCCGCTGCATGTTCGCGCCCATGAGCGCGCGGTTCGCGTCGTTGTGCTCGAGGAACGGGATCAGCGCGGTCGCCACGGAGACGATCTGCGCCGGCGCGACGTCCATGAACTCGACGTCCTTCGGCGCGGCGGTGACCGCCTCGCCGAGGCTCGAGCGGCAGAGCACGATGTCGTTCATCAGCTTGCCGTTCTTGTCCACCGGCTCCGAGGCCTGCGCGATCGTGTACTGCGCCTCCGCGGCCGCGTCCAGGTAGATGATCTCGTCCGTCACCTTGCCGCCCTTGACGACCCGGTACGGCGTCTGGATGAAGCCGAACTCGGACACGGTCGCCATCGACGCGAGCGAGCCCATCAGGCCGATGTTCGGGCCCTCCGGCGTCTCGATCGGGCACATGCGCCCGTAGTGGGTCGGGTGGACGTCGCGCACCTCGATCGGGGCGCGCTCGCGGGTGAGGCCGCCGGCGCCGAGCGCCGAGAGCCGCCGCCGGTGCGTGAGCCCGGAGAGCGAGTTCGTCTGGTCCATGAACTGCGACAGCTGCGAGGAGCCGAAGAACTCCTTCAGCGCCGCGACCACGGGCCGGATGTTGATGATCGTCTGCGGCGTGATCGTGTCGACGTCCTCGGTCGTCATCCGCTCGCGGACGACGCGCTCCATCCGGTAGAGGCCGACGCGGAACGCCTCCTGGATCAGCTCGCCGGTCGTGCGGAGCCGCCGGTTGCCGAAGTGCTCGTACTCGTCGAGCTCGGCCCGGATCGGGTCGCGGTTGAGCTGGATCGCCTCGGCGGCGAAGTCCTTCGTCTCGAGGTCGACGCCGAGCTTCATCGGCAGGTCGACGAGCTTGCGGACGAGCGCGACGATGTCGGTCGTCGTCAGGGTGCGCGTGCCGTCGGGGACGGAGACGCCGAGCCGCTGGTTCAGCTTGTAGCGGCCGACCTTGGTCAGGTCGTAGCGCTTCGGGTCGAAGAAGAGCGCGCGGACGAGGTTGCGCGAGTTGTCGAGCGTCGGCGGCTCGCCGGGACGCTGCTTCTTGAACACCTCGACGACCGCCTCTTCCTCACGGGTCGTCGTGTCCTTGTCCAGCGTGTTCTGGATGAAGGGGGAGTTGTCGAAGAGCTTGAGCAGGTCCTCGTTCGAGTCCAGCGCCAGCCCGTCGTTGTAGTCCTCACGCGCAAGCGCGCGCAGGAGCGTCGTCACCGGCAGCTTGCGCTTCCGGTCGATGCGGGCGTAGACGATCCCCTTCTTGTCGATCTCGAGCTCGAGCCACGAGCCGCGGCTCGGCATCAGGTTCGCGGTGAAGACCTGCTTCGTCGCGTCCTTCGGCTCCATCAGGTAGGCGCCCGGGCTGCGGACGAGCTGCGTCACGATCACGCGCTCGGTGCCGTTGATGATGAACGTGCCCCACTCCGTCATCATCGGGAAGTCGCCCATGAAGACCCGCTGCTCGCGGATCTCGCCGGTCTCCTTGTTGACGAAGCGGACCGTCATCGAGAGCGGAGCCTGGTAGGTCAGGTCCTTCTCGCGGCACTCCTGGATCGTGAACTGGGACTCGCCGAACTCGAAGTCTCCGAACTCGACGGCCAGCGTGCCGGTGTAGTCCTCGATCGGCGAGATGTCGGCAATCGTCTCGCGCAGGCCCTCGTTCTTGAACCATTCGAACGACGCCTTCTGGATGTCGATCAGGTTGGGGAGGTCGAGGACGTGCTTCAGGCGTGAAAAGCTCTTGCGCGCACGGGGCGCGACAGCAGTGCTGCTCAAGTGGTAACAGCCTCCCTTATAGCTACGTGCGAATTCTCAGTGGGCAGAGCGGAACGGCGATCGGCGGCGCAACCCAGAAGGGTAGCGAACGCAGGCCCCTCTCCGCAAGCTTGAGCCGCGGCGGGGGCCGAATGGTTCCCCCAGGATACCAGACGGGCCAAGAATGGCCGAGGGCGCCAAACGGCGCCCTCGGCGGTGACCCCTATTTACAACGAACAAACCCCGTTGTCGGGTACTTACTTCAGCTCGACGCCGGCGCCGGCCTCTTCCAGCTGCGCCTTGATCGAGTCGGCCTCCTCCTGGTTGACGCCCTCCTTGACGGTGCCGGGGGCGCCGTCGACCAGGTCCTTCGCCTCCTTGAGGCCGAGGCCGGTGACTGCGCGGACGACCTTGATCACCTGGATCTTCTTGTCGCCTGCAGCGGTGATGACGACGTCGAAGGCGGTCTTCTCCTCCGCCGGCGCGCCACCGTCGCCGCCCGCCGCCGCAGCGCCGGGGGCCGCGACCGCCATCGGAGCGGCGGCGGTGACGCCCCACTCCTCCTCGATCGCCTTCTTCAGCTCGACGAGCTCGAGGACGGTCATCTTGCCGAGCGTCTCGAGCACCTTCGCGGTATCCGTTGCCATTACTCCTGCTCCTCCTGCGTGTCAGTGTCAGTGGTCTCTTCCGTGGTCTCTGGCTCTGCGCTCGCCTCGGCCTCCGGCTCTGCGGTTGCCTCGGCCTCGGGCTCCGCTTCGGCGGCCGGCTCCTCCGCCGCTGCCTCCTCGGCAGGCGCCGCGTCTTCAGCCGGCGCAGCCTCTTCGGCCGGGGCAGCTTCGGCGGCCGGAGCAGCCTCGGCCTCGGACGTGTCGCCCTGCTCCTTCAGCTGCTCGATCCGGGCGTCGATCAGCCCGGCGAGGTCGCGCAGCGGCGCCGCGACGAGTGCGACGATCGTGGTCAGCGGCGAGACGATCGCCCCGACGAGCTGCGCACGCAGCACGTCGGCCGGCGGCAGCTTGGCGAGGCTCTCGACCTCGTCGGCCGACATCGCCACGCCTTCGAGCACGCCCCCGCGGATCGCGAGGATCTTCGTGCTCGTGGCCGCGTCGCGAAGCGCCTTCGCCACCGCGGCGGGATCGCCGTCGGACTCGACGAACGCGATCGCCGACGGCCCTTCGAGCAGCGCGAGCAGCGCGTCCGCACCCGCGGCCTCGGCCGCACGGCGGGTGAGCGTGTTCTTGACGACCGCGAAGCGGGCGCCGTGCTCGATCAGCTTCGAGCGCAGGCCGTCGATCTCGGCGTTCGTCAGGCCGCGATAGTCGGCGACGATCAACGTCTCCGACGTGCGCAGCCGCTCGGTCAGCTCTGCGACGACTCGTTCCTTCTCACTCTTCTGCATCTGTCACCTCCTTGAAACGGTCGAGCCCGCACGGAGGCGGGCTCGGAAAGGAAGCGGTGCACCTTCTGAGCGCCACCTCGGGAGGTCCTCTGCCGCGAACGGCTGCCTCCTTTCTTCGGCGACGGGCTATTGGACGGGAAACCTAGGCCGGAACGGCCTCCTTCTGGTCGAGCTCCTCGAGGATCCCGCGGACGCGCGCCGGGTCGACGCGCACGCCGGGGCCCATCGTCGTCGTGATCGTGATCTGCTCGATGTAGCGCCCCTTGGCCGACGCGGGCTTCGCGCGGACGATCTCCTCGATCAGGGTCGCGTAGTTCTCGAGCAGGCTCTTGGCGTCGAAGCTCTTCTTGCCGATCGAGACGTGGACGTTGGCGCCGCGGTCGGTGCGGTACTCGAGCTTGCCGCCCTTGGCATCGGTGACCGCCTTGGCGATGTCGAACGTGACCGTGCCGGTCTTCGGGTTCGGCATCAGGCCACGCGGGCCGAGCACCCGGCCGAGCTTGCCGACGTTGCCCATCTGATCGGGCGTCGCGATCGCGACGTCGAAGTCGGTGAAGCCGCCCTCGATCTTCGCGGCGAGATCGGCCGCGCCGACGACGTCGGCTCCGGCCTCCTCGGCCTCACGGGCCTTGTCGCCCTCGGCGAAGACGGCGACGCGGACGGTCTTGCCGGTCCCGTGCGGGAGCATCAGCGTCCCGCGGAGCTGCTGGTCGGCGTGCCGGACGTTCAGGCCCAGGCGGAAGTGCGCCTCGACCGTCTCGTCGAACTTGGCGTCGGGCAGGTCCTTCAGAAGCGCGACCGCCTCGGCCGGTGAGTAGAGGTTCTCGCGCTCGATCTTGGAGCGCGCCTCCTCGTAGCGCTTGCCGTGCGCACTCATCGCTGCACCTCCACGCCCATGCTGCGGGCCGTGCCGGCGATGACGAGCATCGCCTGGTCGACGTCGCGCGCGTTCAGATCCTGCGAGCTTGATCTCGGCGATCGAGCGCAGCTGCGCCTGGGTGATCCTGCCGACCTTGTTCCGGTTCGGCTCGGACGAGCCCTTCTCGAGCCCGAGCGCCTCCTTGATCAGCACGGCCGCCGGCGGCGTCTTCGTGATGAACGTGAAGGAGCGGTCCTCGAAGACGGTGATCTCGACCGGTGTGATCCGGCCGTTCTCCTGCGCCGTCTGGGCGTTGAACGCCTTGCAGAACTCCATGATGTTGACCCCGTGCTGGCCCAGCGCGGGGCCGACCGGCGGCGCAGGGTTGGCCTGCCCGCCCGGGATCTGCAGCTTGATCAGTGTCAGAACCTTCTTCGCCATTCTTCCTGTCCTCAGTCCAGCTTCTTGACTTGGTCGAAACCGAGCTCCACCGGCACCTGGCGCTCGAAGATGTCGACCAGCACCTTCAGCTTCTGCTGGTCGGCGTTGACGTCGACGATCTCGCCGTCGAAGTCCGACAACGGGCCGGAGGTTACCTTGACCGACTCGCCGAGCGTGAACTCGACCTGGGAGCGCAGGGCCGCGCCGGTGGCAGCGGCGCCCGTGTGCAGGATCCGGTCGACCTCACCCTGGGCCAGCGGCACGGGCTTGGCGCCGGCGCCGACGAAGCCGGTGACGCCGGGCGTGTTCTTCACGACCGTCCAGGCCTCGTCGTTCAGATCCATGTTGACGAGCACGTACCCGGGGAGCACGCGCTTCTCGATCTGCACCTTCTGGCCGTCCTTGGTCTCGATCACCTGCTCGGTCGGGACGACGACGCGGCGGAAGCGGGGCGCCTGGTTCATCGAGACGATCCGGTGCTCGAGGTTGGCCTTCACCTTGTTCTCGTGCCCGGAGTAGGTGTTGATCACGTACCAGCGAAACATCTCGACTACCCCAGGAGGACGTTGCGGACGAAGGGCTTGAAGACCTGGTCGCACGTGTAGAGGAACGTGCCGACGATGACGCAGGCGATGATCACGACGATCGTCCCCTGGACGACCTGCGCGCGGCTCGGCCACTCGACCTTCTGCAGCTCGGCCCAGGACTCGCGGACGAAGCGGCCGCGCTGGCGCGGCTCCCGCCGGCCCGTCTGGGTCGAGGGCGGCTGCATGCCGGGCCGCACCTGCGGCTGGCTGCTGCGCGTGCGCTGCGCCGCGCCTGCGGCCGCGGGCGTCGCGGCGCCCGAGCTCTTCCGCTGGTCGCGGCGCTGCCGACGGGTCTCGCGGGCCACTAGCGGGTCTCCCGGTGCACCGTGTGCTGGCCGCACCAGCGGCAGTACTTCTTGAACTCCACACGGTCGGGCGTGTTCCGCTTCGACTTGTTCGTCTGGTAGTTGCGCCGCTTGCACTCGGTGCAGGCGAGCGTGATCGCGACTCGTACTCCGGCTGCCATCTAGATCGTGTTCTCTCGGTTTCGGTTGAAGAAGACTGCTGAGGAATAGCGGCGGCAGGACTCGAACCTGCGACACGCGGATTATGATTCCGCTGCTCTAACCAACTGAGCTACGCCGCCCCGCGCCGGGGGGAGAGTGTAGCAACATCGGGGAGGAATGCAGGCCTCGAGAGGACCCGTCCGGCGCATCTCCTACGATCGCAAACCGTGATCCGGATCAACCCGATTCTCGCCGCGCAGGATCGCCATCCGCAGGAGCGGATGCCGATCGCGCACAAACCCCTGAAGCGGCCGCTTCGCGGCCGGGCGCACGATGATCCGGATCAACCCGAAAAGTGGTGGCTGGCTCGAGGTCGTCTGCGGGCCGATGTTCAGCGGCAAGAGCGAGGAGATGATCCGCCGGCTGCGCCGCGCGGAGATCGCCGGGCAGCGCACCGTCATCTTCAAGCCGCGCATCGACGACCGCTACGACGCGGCCGACGTCGTCAGCCACGCCGGCATCCGGATGCGGGCGGTGCCGGTGGGCTCCGTCGCCGAGCTCGTCGAGCACGCGCGCGGCTTCGAGGTGGTGGGGATCGACGAGGCCCAGTTCTTCGAGCACGAGATCGTCGGCGCCGCGCTCGCGCTCGCCGACGGCGGCGCGCGCGTGATCGCTGCCGGCCTCGACCAGGACTTCCGGCGGCTGCCGTTCGGACCGATGCCGGAGCTGCTCGCGCACGCCGAGTTCGTGGACAAGCTCCAGGCCGTCTGCCACCGCTGCGGCGGCGGCGCGACGACCACGCAGCGGCTGGTCGACGGCAGGCCGGCTCCGTACTCCGGCGCGACGATCGTCGTCGGCGCCAACGAGCAGTACGAGGCGCGCTGCCGCGACTGCCACGAGGCCGGCGAAGGACAGCTCGCAACAGTCGCGGCGTAGCCGCGCCGGCGCGCTAGCTCAGCTTGTTCGCCTTCAGGAAGGCCTTGGCGACCGAGGCCGCCGGCTTCTTGTCGAGGGCGACCGCCTTGTTCATCGCGATCATCGCCTGCACGGTCAGCAGCGAGCTGACCTTGTTGACCGTCGAGGTGAAGCTCGAGCCGTTCTCTGCGACGAGCTTCTTGCTCAGGACGGGTGCGACGTACTGGAAGCCGAACATGTTCCGCGGCTCCTGCAGCACGACGTACTTGGTCGAGATCAGCTGCGGGTCGGTCGTGAAGATGGCCGCAGCCAGCACCTTCTTCTGGTCCAGCAGCGTGTAGGCGCTGATCCCCGCCAGCGGCGTGAAGTCGAACTTGACCCCGTAGAGGCTCGACAGGCTGGACGCCCACCGGGTCTCGAACGTCGGGAAGCCGGCGAGGGTGAGGCTCGGGCACCTTCTTCAGGTCGCCGACCGTCTTCAGCCCGTACTTGCTCGCCGTCGTCTTCAGCACGGCGATCCCGTCACGGTCCTGGAACGGCGTCTGCTTGAGCAGCGTCTGCCCGCGTTTTCCGTAGAGCTGCTTGGCGAGGGCGTAGGTGCCGGCCGCCGACTTCGGCAGCGTCTTCTTGCCGAAGGTGACGCTGAGCATGATCCCCGTGTACTCGGGATAGAAGGTGACCTTGCCGCTGCGGAGCGACTTGTCGATCAGCTCCGTCGAGCCGATGTTCTCCTTGTACTGCACCTTGAAGCCCTTGGCCTCGAGCGCCTGCTTGTACAGCTGGCCGAGGACGTACTGCTCGGGAAAGTCCTTCGTCCCGATGATGATCGGAGTGGCCTGCTGCTTCTCGAGCGCGGCCGGCGCCGCGGCGGCTCCCCCGAGCACGATGGCGACACCGAGGGCGATCGCGAAGGCCGCCTTGGCGGCCCGGCGATTGTGCTTTCTGATCACGTGCCTCCTCCTTCTGTCGTGGTTCACCCGGTTGAGACGACCGGGCGCACATCCGGTTCGAACGCCGGAAGCTGCTGTTTCAGTCCCTGCGGTGTGAGCGCGCGCTGCACGCAGGCCGAGCGCGGCGTCGGCGGCGAGCGCGAGCAGGGAGACGCAGAGCGCGGCGGCGACCACGCCCTCGGCGCGGTACGCGGCCTGGTTGACGATGATGTCGCCGAGGCCGCCGCCGCCCGCGATCGCGGCGATCGTCGCCGTCGCGACGACGAAGACCGCGGCCGTCCGGATGCCGGCGAAGAGCAGCGGCAGCGCGAGCGGCAGCTCGACGCGCCTGAGTCACCTGCCACGGCGTCATCCCCATCCCGCGCGCCGCCTCGACCGCGTCCGGGTCGACCTGGTCGACGGCGACGTAGGCGTTCGTGAGGATCGGCGGCACCGCGAGGATGACGAGCGCGACCATCACGTTCGTGAAGCCGATGCCGAGGAAGATGAAGCCGACGGCGATCACGACGAGCGTCGGCAGGGCGCGGCCGATGTTCGCGACGTTGACGGCGACGAACGAGCCGCGGTGCAGGTGGCCGAGCAGCGACGCCGATCGGGACGGCGACGGCGATCGAGACCGCGAGCGCCGCCGCCGACAGGACGATGTGCTCCCAGGTCTTCTCGAGCAGCAGGTGCGCGCTGGTCGACGATGAAGTCGAGGCTGTTCGCGAAGACGTCGAGGGCGGCGAGGATCATGCCGTCCTCCGGGTCGCCGCCCACGGCGTCACCAGCGCGCTCCACCAGCACGAGGAGCACGTCGGCGATGATCGCCAGGCCGACCGCGAGCGCACCCGCGGCGATGATCTCGGTCCTGAAGTCGAGGCGCAACGCGCCGAGAATCGGCCCGCCGAGGCCCTTCGAGACGACGAACGCGGCGACGGTGGCGAGCGCGATCGTCGAGACGACGGCGATGCGCAGGCCGGCGATGATCGCCGGCACCGCGAGCGGCAGCTCGACCCGCCAGAGCGTCTGGTTCCGGGTGAGGCCCATCCCGCGCGCCGCCTCGAGCACCTCGGGCGGCACCGAGCGCAGGCCGGCGAGCGTGTTCCGGAAGAGGATCAGCATCGTGTAGCTGACCAGCGCGATCTCGACCGTCGTCACGGTCAGCCCGGTGACGGGCACGAGCAGCTGGAAGAGCGCCAGGCTCGGGATCGTGTAGATCACCGCCGCGAGGAACGCGAACGGGCGCTCGACGTGGCTGCAGGCGATGCGCGAGCAGCGCCGCCCCGAGCGAGATCACGAACCCGATCGCCGACCGCGATCGCGCGTCAGCTAGATGTGCTGGACGAGCGCCGGCTGCAGCACCGGGTCCCAGTTCTCGCGGACCCAGTCGGGGCAGAAGAGCCGGTTCTCGGTGACGCAGTCGCTCGCCTCGCCGAAGTCGGGGATGACGGGCTCGGGCCATCTACTTGAGCAGCTCCGTCAGCCGGTCGAGCGTGAGCACGCGCTTCGTGCCGTCGCCGCGCCGTCGACCACGACCGCCCGCGACGCCGTCGTTCAGCATCGCCGAGAGCGCGTCGCGGAGCGTCGTGTGGCCGTCGAGCAGCGGCCCGACCGCGCCGTTCGCCGGGCTCGAGCTCGAGCTCGTCGAGCCGGGTCAGCGAGAGGCGCTTGAGGCCGCGGTCGGCGCCGACGAAGCGGGCGACGAAGTCGTCGGCGGGCTGCGCGAGCAGCTCGCTCGGGCGTGTCGTACTGGGCGAGGACGCCGCCCTCGCGGAGGATCGCGATCCGGTCGCCGATCAGGATCGCCTCGTCGATGTCGTGCGTGACGAAGATGATCGTCTTGCGCAGCTCGCCGCTGGATCCGCAGCAGCTCGTTCTGGAGGCGGGTGCGGGTGATCGGGTCGAGCGCGCCGAACGGCTCGTCCATCAGCATCACCGGCGGGTCCGCCGCGAGCGCGCGGGCGAGGCCGACGCGCTGGCGCTCGCCGCCGGAGAGCTGCGACGCGTAGCGGGAGCGGTAGTCGCGCGGCGGGCAGGTCGACGAGGTCGAGCAGCTCGTCCGACCGCTCCGCGATCTCGCGCTTCGACCAGCCGAGCAGCTTCGGCACGGTGGCGACGTTCTCGGCGACGGTCATGTGCGGGAAGAGCCCGACCTGCTGGATCACGTAGCCGATCCCGCGGCGCAGCTCCGTCTCGTCGAGCGACTTGACGCTCGCGCCCGTCGATCGCGGATGTCGCCCGACGGTCAGCTCGACGAGCCGGTTGACGAGCTTCATCGCCGTCGTCTTGCCGCCGCCGGAGGGGCCGACGAGGCAGCACACCTCGCCGGCCGGGATCGTCAGCGAGAGGTCGTCGACCGCAGGCGTTGCGCGGCCGGGGTACCGCTTGGTCGCGTGGTCGAAGACGATCTCGACCGCCTGACGCCGGTCCCTCACTGATCGAAGCCTAGACGCTGGTAGGTTCGCCAGGAGTGGCCGACGTCGCCTACCTCCCCGGCGAGGCCGGCCGCGAGCGGCGGCCGCGCCGTCGGCTACGCGATGGTGATCGTCGGCCGCGCCGCTCTTCGCGCGTCAACGGGACGGTCTCGAAGGTCGTGCTGCAGTCCGGGATCTCGTCGCTGGAGCTCACGCAGCTGCGCGTCGACCGGCGCGTCCCTCGGCTTCGCGCTCGTGCTCGCGCTCGTCGCGCCGCGAGCGCCTGCGCGTGACCCGCCGCGAGCTGCCGTTCCTGATCGTCTTCGGGATCGCCGGGCCTCGCGTTCGTGCAGTGGCTTCTACTTCCTCGCGATCCGGCGGCTGCCGATCGGGATCGCGCTGCTGATCCAGTACCTCGCGCCGATCCTCGTCGCGCTCTGCGCGCGGTCGTCTGCGCAGGAGCCGTGCGCCGCCGGATCTGGGTCGCGCTCGTGCTCGCGCTCGCGGGCTCGTCGCTCGTGGTCGAGGTCTGGACCGGGCTCACGCTCGACGGCGCTCGGCGTCGCCGCCGCGCTCGCCGCCGCCGTCGCGTTCGCGCTCTACGTCCTGATGGCCGAGCACGCGGTCATGCGCCGCGATCCGGTGTCGCTCCTCGCCTTCGGGCTTCCTCTTCGCCGCGCTCTTCTGGGCGCTCGTTCAGCCGCTCTGGCGCGTTTCCGTTCGGGACGGCTCGACGACACCGTCTCGCTGCTCGGCCACCTCGAGGGCTGCACGCTGCCGGTCTGGCTGCTGCTGCTCTACATGGTCGTCGCTCGGGACGATGGTGCACCTTCGCGCTCCTCGTCGCCGCGCTCCGCCACGTCTCGGCGACGCGCGTCGGGATCGTCGCGATGCTCGAGCCCGTCGTGGCCACGCGTGGTCGCGTGCTGTGGCTCGGAGAGTCGCTCGGCGCGGTGCAGCTCGTGGGCGGCGCGATCGTGCTCGTCGCGATCGCTGCTCGCCCAGACTGCCCGTGAGCTTTGACTCCGTCCGGCAGGCCTCGTTGACGGTTTCGACATCCGTCTTGCGCTGCAATCTAGGCGCAGATTCTCGTCGTTTCGGCCGCTACTTGCGCCTTTGCGGCGCAACCGGCTGGCGCGGCGACGCTGCTCCCCAGCGCGAGCGCCCGCTGCTCGGCGCGATGAACCGAGGTGCGCCTCGCAGCACGGCCTCGCGCCGCTCGAGGCCGACCCGACGCTCGACGCGCGCCGCGCGCGCCCACACCGCGCGATGCTCCGGACCGGCATGTCTTCACGCACGGCGACTTTCGGCGCCGGATCCTGCCAGCTCGCGCGCCGCGGCCCGATCTTCGGCGAGAACCTCGCCTGGGGCGACGGGCTCCGCGACCGCCGCGGCGATCGTGCAGCGCGCTGGCTCGCGAGCCCGGACCACCGCGCGAACCTGCTCCGCCCGGGCTTCCGACCGATCGGCCTCGGCGCGCTGCGTCGGCACCTTCGCCGGCTCGACGGCGCGCCGTCGTCACCGCCGACTTCGCCGGCTGCTAGCGCCGTACGGTCTCGGCCATCAGGGCGCGCAGCTCGGCGAGCTTCTCGCGCGCGCAGCTCGTCGCGCTCGCCGCGCTCGAGCCGCGTCGAGCAGCGCCGCGACGAGCGGCGCCAGCTCGAGCGGGTTGAACGGCTTCGTCACGTAGTCGACGCCGCCGATGTCGAGCCCGCGCGCGCGGTCGCGGAACTCGGCGCGCGCGGTCAGGAAGATGATCGGGATGTCGCGCGTGCGCTCGTCGTCGAGCAGCCGCCTCCGCGACCCGCCAGCCGTCGAGCCCCGGCATCATCACGTCGAGCAGGATCACGTCCGGGCTGCTCGTCGCGCGCCGTCTCGAGCCCGCTCGGCCCGTCCGCCGGCCTCGAGCACGTCCATCCCCTCCGCCTCGAGGTTGACGCGGCAGAGCAGCCGGATCGGCGCCTCGTCGTCGATGACCAGCACCTTCGTCATGCCCGGCCTCGGCCGCGGTCGTATACCCAGTCCGTCGCGTCACGTCTCACTCTCGCGCCGCGCGAGCGGCAGCTCGAAGATGAAGCTCGAGCCCTCGCCCTCGGCCGAGTCGACCCAGATCCTGCCCGCCCATCGCCGTGACGAGGCCCCTGCGGCGATGAAGAGCCCGAGGCCCGTGCCGCCGACGGCGCCGGCCGCGCGGCTCGCCGCGGTAGAACTTGCGGAAGATCCGCTCCCGCTCGGCCTGCGGGATGCCGATGCCCTCGTCCGTCGACGCTGCAGCTCGACGGCGTCGCTCGCGCCGGCGCGCCGCGACCGTGACCGTGCCGCCGCTCGGCGAGAACTTGACCGCGTTGTCGAGCGAGGTGCGCGAGGATCTGGCGCAGCTTGTCGCGATCGGCCTGCGGCCGCGAGCGGCTCGTCCGGCGAGGTCGACGACGAAGCGGTGGCCGTTCGCCGTCGCGCTCCCTCGGCCGCTCGACCGACCTCCGCGACGACGCGCGCCGACGTCGGTCGGCGCGAGCTGCACCTGGCAGGTCGCCGGTGTCGAGGCGGGCGACGTTCAGCAGCGCGTCGACGATCGTCGTCAGCCGCTCCGACTCGGAGGCGATGTAGCCGAGGAACGTCGCCGCTCCTCGTCGCCGAACAGCGACGTCCTGGCGCAGCAGCGTCTCGGCGAAGCCGTAGATCGACGTCAGCGGCGTGCGCAGCTCGTGCGAGACGGTCGAGACGAAGTCGGACTTCATCTGCTCGACGAGCCGCTCGGCGGAGATGTCGCGGAAGGCGAAGATCCGGCCGGCGACCGCGCCGGCCGGGTCGCGCATCACCGCCTCGGTGAGCGAGAGCCAGACCTCCTCGCCGCCGCGCGCGGATCGAGACCAGGCGGTCGCCGCCGGCGCGCCGCTCCGCGACTCGAGCTCGCGCTGCAGCACCTGCGCGGGCGTCGCGGCCGAGCGCCTCCGCGGCCGGGACGCCGGTGATCCGCTCGGCCGCGGCGTTCCAGAGGACGACGTTGCCGTCGCGGTCGACGGCGACGATCCCGTCGGCGATGTTGGCCAGGATCGCGTCGCTCCGCTCCTTCTCGACCGCGACGCGCTGGTAGAGCTCGGCGTTCGCGCAGCGCGGCCGACGCGTTCGCCGCGAGCGCGAGCGAGCGCCTCGATCTCCTCCTCGCGCCACGCGCGCGGACGCGCGGCGTAGACGGCGAGCACGCCGCGCAGGCCGCCCTCCGGCGCCGAAGAGCGGCACGCCGAGGTAGCGCGCGCGTAGCCCGCGGCGAGCAGCGGCGTCGGCCTCGCGCGAGCGCCGGATCGTCGGCGACGTCCGCGATCGCGACCGGGCGCGCGCGACTGGACGATGTCGCCGACGAGCCAGCGCGGTCGACGGAGCGCGCGCGCCGAGCGCGTCGCTCGCGCCCGCGCCCGGCGGCCGCGCGCGACGACGAGCTCCTCGCCCTCGAGCAGGCGGACCGCGCACGCGTCGGCGCCGAGCAGCGCGGGCGCCTGGCGCGACGACCTCGTCGAGCACCGCCGCCGGGTCGAGCTCGCGTCGCGAGCGCGGCCGCCCGTGCGCGCGAGCTGCTGCGCGAGCGCGCGCGAGCGTGCGCTCCGCCTCGAAGAGCGCGCTGCGCTCGAGCGCGCCGCGCGCGGCGCGCCGCGAGCTGCGCGCGCGAGCTCGAGGTCGTCGTCGGCGAACGTGCGCTCGCCCTGCGAAGAAGACGAGGACGAGGCCCGCGCCCTCGCCGCGGGCGCCGCACGGGACGGCGAGCAGCGAGCGCGTAGCCCGGCCGCCGCCGCGGCGGCGCCGAGCGCCGTCGTCGAAGCGCTCGTCGCTCGCGCGAGCCGCGGCGACGCGAGGAGCGCCTCGCCGCCGCGGCGCGCGAGCGCCGCGCGCCGGCGTCAGCCCTCGCCGAGCGCGCGCCGCGAGCCGTCGGCGGCAGCTCGTGCGCGCCCGCGAGCTCGAGCCCGCGCCGCGCCGGCGTGAGCACGGCCGCGAAGTCGCCGCCGAGCGCCTCGGCCGCCGCCTGCGCGACGGCGTCGAGCGTCTCCGGCGAGCGAGAGCGGCTCGCCGAGCACGGCCGCGATCCGGTAGAAGCCGCGCTGGACCCGCGCCTGGCGCGTGCGCTCCTCGAACGCTCTCCGCGTTCCGGAGCGCGAGCGACGCGAGGCTCGCGAACGCCTCGAGCAGGCTCAGCGTCCGACTCGTCGAAGCGGCCGGCCTCGCGCGAGCGACGCCGAGCGACGCCGCGGATCTCGCCGGCCAGACGATCGGCGCGACGATCGCCTCGACGAAGCCGCGTACGCGCTGCGGCGACCGGCCGGCGACTCGCGTACTCGGCCAGCGACCGGCCGCCCGTCGCTGATCGCCGCGCCGACGGCCCTGGTCGGCCGGGAACTCGAAGCCGACGCGCCTCGGGCAAGCCCGTGGACCGCGGCGCAGCGCAGGAGCTCGGCGCCGCGGTCGAGCAGGTAGCAGTCGGCCGCGTCGGCGTCGAGCGAGCGCGCGTGACCTCCGTCGACGAGGCGCTCGAGCACGGCGTCGAAGCTCGAGCTCGCTCGTCACGCCTCGGCCGCCTTGAGGAGCGCCGCCTGCTCGCCGAGCCGGCGCTCGTTCTCGCGCGAGCAGGCGCGCGGTGTGGAGCGCGACCGCCGACCTCGCCGCGCGACCGCCTCGGCGAGCGCGATCTCGCCGGCTCCAGTCGCCGACGTCGAGCGGTGGACGGCGAGCACGCCGAGCATCCGCTCGAAGCGACGATCGGCGTCGCGAGCACGGCGTGCACACCGGCTCGGAGAGCCCACGGACGGTCGCCGAGGCTGCCGTCGCTCGAGCGCCGGCGTCGCCAGGACGTCCGCCACGGCGACCGTGCGCCGCAGCGCGCACAGAGGTTGACGACCGGCAGCCGGTGACGCGTCGCCGAGCGGCGGCACCCCGTCGGCGTGCCACTCGGCCGCCACGCCGCGTCGCGTCGCCGCGCTCGCCGAGCCGGACGAAGCAGCGGGCCGCGTCGAGCGCGATGCCGATCTCGGCGAGCACCGCCGGCAGCACCTCGTCGACGTTGCGGCGCGACCGGAGCTCGAGCGAGACGTGCGCGACCAGCCGCTCGCGCTCGAGCGCGTCGGCGAGCGCGATCGTCGCGCGCGAGCGCTCGAGCGCCAGCCCGCCCTCGCTCGCGAAGGCCTGCATCCGGCCGAGCTCCTCCTCGTCGAAGACGCGCGGGCTGCGAACGGCGCCGAAGACGACCCCGATCACCTCGTCCGCGCACGAACGGGACGTAGACGCAGCTCTTGGCCTTCGCGATCGCGTTCAGACGCTGGTTGACGACGGCGGAGTGCTCGGCGTCGTAGACCGTGAACGCGCGGCCCTCGCGGACGGCGCGCGTCGATCCCGGACGGCTCGCGGTCGAGCGCGACGCGCTTGCCGACGAGGCCGAGGTGGTCGCTCCCGCCCTCGCGGGCCGCGACGATCACCGCGGCGCAGCCCGCCGTCCTCGATCAGGGCCATGTTGGCGAGCGTCGAGCTCGAACGCGCTCGGCGAGCTCGTCGAGCGAGCACCTTCGCGACGTCGGCACGGCTCGCGAGGCGCGAGCAGCTGCTGCGAGAGCCCCGCCGTGCTCGGACCGACGGCCGGGTCGGCGCGAGCCGGGCTCGGGCGGATGCGGTCGGCCGCGATCTCGCCGCAGCAGGAACGCGATCGTCGCGCCGACGGCCAGAGGCAGCGCCGCGACGAGCGAGCAACGGCACCGCGTCGAACAGCACCGCCTGAGTCTCGACGTCCACTGGAGTCCCCGATGATAGAGAGGCGCATGCCGCTTTGAAAGATGGGCCGTCCGGCCTATTGGAACCAGGCCGACCGGGGAATAGCGTCGCTGCACTGGGCGATGCGACCCGCGTACGCGCGGGGAGCATTGGAAGCGGCCCTGCCGCGACGACCCCCCGAGCGGCAGGGCCGTTCTCCCTGCTCCGTCGCGCGCGGAGCTACGATGGCCGCGATGGTCGAACGCGTCCTCCTCGCCTCGCCCCGCGGCTACTGCGCGGGCGTCGAGCGCGCCGTCGAGACGGTCGAGCAGGCGCTCGAGCTCTACGGCGCCCCGGTCTACGTCCGCAAGCAGATCGTCCACAACGTCCACGTCGTGCGCGACCTCGAGGCGCGCGGCGCGATCTTCGTCGAGAGCGAGGAGGAGGCGCCGCGCGGGCGCGACGGTCGTCTCTCGGCGCACGGCGTCGCGCCGGCGGTGCACGAGAACGCGGCCGCGCGCTCGGCCACGACGCGATCGACGCCACCTGCCCGCTCGTGACGAAGGTGCACGTCGAGGCGCGCCGCTACGCGGCCGACGGCTACACGGTCGTCCTCATCGGCCACGCGGGCCACGAGGAGGTCGTGGGCACGATGGGCGAGGCGCCCGAGGCGATCGTCCTCGTCGAGCGTCGCGGAGGCCGAGGCGCTCGACCTCCCGGCCGACGCGAAGGTCGCCTACGTGACCCAGACGACGCTCTCGGTCGACGAGACGACGCGAGATCATCGACGTCCTGCGCCGGCGCTTCCCGCAGATCCACGCGCCGCAGAAGAAGGACATCTGCTACGCGACCTCGAACCGCCAGCAGGCGGTGAAGGAGCTGCTCGCGGAGATCGACCTGCTGCTCGTGATCGGCTCGCGGAACAGCTCGAACTCGAACCGGCTCGTCGACGTCGCGCGCGCCGCCGGCGTCGCCGCGTACCTGATCGACGACGAGACGGAGATCGACGAGCGCTGGCTCGACGGCGTCGAGACGGTCGGCGTCACCTCGGGCGCGTCCGCGCCGGAGCAGCTCGTGACCGGCGTCTGCGACTGGTTCCGCGCCCGCGGCGTCGACGGATCCGCCGGTCGGCGGTCGTCGAGGACGTCGTCTTCCGGCTGCCGGTCGAGCTGCGGCGCGAGCTCGAGCCTCGCCGAGCGCGCAGCCGCTGAGCCGACGGCCTCGCGCTCGATCGGCCTTCGCGATCGCGCGGCACGCCCGCGCCGTCGACGCCGAGCGACGACGGCGAGCGTCTCGTGCCTGATCCGGTCGGCGTGCGTCGAGCAGGTCGGCGTCGGCGGCGGGCAGCGTGAGCGCGATCCGGTCGGTGAGCTCGAGGCCCGCGTCCTTGCGCATCGTGTTCACCTCGTGGATCCGGTCGAGGACGCGCGCCTCGCGCGCGAGCTCCTCGTCGAGCTCGGTGTCGAGCGCGACCGTGACGCCGTCCTCCTCGGCGAGCGCCCAGCCGTCGCCGCCGCTGCGCTCGACGAGCACCTCGGCCGGCTCGAGCTCGTGGCCGGCACCCGGATGCGCCCGCCGTCGAGCTGCTCGAACTCGCCGGCCTCGAGCGCGGCGCGGACCGCGCCGAGCTCCTTGCCGAGCTTCGGCCCGAGCGCGCGCAGCTCCGGCTTGACGCGCAGCTCCATCGCCTCGACGGGGCCGAAGACGACCTCCTTGACGCGCAGCTCCTCGGCGATCTCGTCCGCGTGCGCCTCGGCGAGCGGCGCGCCCTGGACGACGAGCCGCCGCAGCGGCTGGCGGAGCTTCAGGTCGGCCGCCGAGCGCGCCTGGCGGCCGAGCTCGACGACGCGCCGCACCTCGGCGACCTCCGCGAGCAGCGCCTCGTCCGGCTCGCGCGCCTCGGGCCAGCCGGCGAGGAAGACCGAGTGCGGCGCGTCCGTCGCACGCGTCGCGCGACGAGGTTCTGCCAGAGGTGCTCGGCGAGGAACGGCATCACCGGCGCGATCACGCGGAGCGCCTGCACGAGCGCGGACCAGAGCGTGCGGAACGCCGCCTCGTCGCCGTCCCAGAAGCGCCTGCGCGAGCGGCGGATGTACCAGTTCGAGAGGTCGTCGACGAACGCCTCGAACGCGCGCGATCGACGTCCACGTGAGCAGCGCTCGTACCCCGCCGTCGCCTCGGCGACGAGCTGCGCGCGTGCGCGCGACGAGCCAGCGGTCGAGCGGCCGCAGCTCGCAGTCCGGCCCGCGCTCGAGGTCGGCGTAGCGCGGCTGGAAGCCCTCGATCGTTCGCGTAGTCGACGAGGAACGAGACCGAGTTCCAGAGCGTGAGGAGCCGCCGCTTGATCTCGTGCGCCGGGCCGAAGCCGAAGAGGAGGTTCTGGTCGGGCGGCTGCGCGCAGAACTGCCAGCGCATCACGTCGGCGCCCATGCGCTCGAACGCGTCGCTCGGCGTCGATCATGTTCCCCCACGAGCCGTGCATCTCGCGGCCGTGTCTCGTCGAGCATCTTCTCGTAGCCGAGCACCTGCTTGAACGGCGCCCGGCCGGTCGAGCGCCACCGACATGAAGAGCTGCGAGTAGAACCAGAGCCGGATCTGCTCGCGCATCTCCGAGACCCAGTCGGCCGGGAACCACTCCTCCCAGTACGCGTGGTCGGGCAGGTCGGCGCGTCGGCAGGCCCTTCGCCGCGCCGGTCGCGTAGCCGTCGGGGACGCACTCCGGGTTCTGCCAGCCGAGCGTCGAGAACGGGACGATGCCGGCGTCGAGCCAGACGTCGCCGACCTCGGGGATCCGCTCGACCTCCTCGCCGCAGGCCTCGCAGCGGATCGGGCACGCGCGTCGATCCACGGGCGGCGCAGCTCCTCGAGCTCGTCGAGCCCCGCGAGGCCCGCTCGCTCGAGCTCCCGCGCGAGCCGATCACGTTCAGGTGGCCGCACGCGCACGGGTAGAACGGGAGCGGCAGCCCGTAGTAGCGGCGGCGGGAGATGTTCCAGTCGCCCATGTTGCGCGAGCCAGTCGTCCATGCGCTTGCCCATGTACTCGGGCGTCCACTCCACCGTCGCGTTCGCGTCGCGCATCGGCTGCGCGGATCTCGTCGACGGAGATGAACCAGTCGTCGGCGATCCGGAAGATGAGCGGCGTGTGGCAGCGCCAGCACTCGGGGTAGCGGTGCTCGTGCAGGCCCGCCTCGACGAGGAGCGCCCTTCTCCTCGAGGTCGCCGATGATCTGCTCCGCCGCCTCGACGGTCGAGAGGCCGTGCAGCCAGCCGTAGTCGGCGTAGAAGCGGCCCGCCTCGTCGACCGGCGTCGAGCACGGGCAGGTCGTGACGCTTCGAGAGCTCGAAGTCCTCGGCGCCGCAGCCCGGCGCGATGTGGACGATGCCGGTGCCCTCCTCGAGCGAGACGTCGTCCCAGGGGATGACGCGGTGCTCGACCCCCGCCGCCGGGGCCGAGGTCGTCGAACGGGCCGGTGTAGCGCCAGCCCGACGAGCTCCGCGCCGCGCAGCCGCTCGTCGAACGTCTCGTCCGGGATAGCGCGCGACCGCGACCCACTCGCCGTTCTCGCAGCCGGCCGTACTCGGCGTCGGGCTTGACGGCGGCGGCGACGTTCGCCGGGAGCGTCCACGGCGTCGTCGTCCAGATCGACGAGCGCCTCGCCGGGCCGGTCGAGCAGCGGGAAGCGGACGTAGAGCGACGGGTCGGCGCGGTCGACGTAGCTGCCGTGCAGCTCGTGCGCGGAGATCGACGTCCCGCAGCGCGGGCACCACTCGGTCGAGCGGTGGCCCTTGTAGAGCCAGCCGCGCTCGTGGACGATGCTGCAGGAAGCGCCAGATGTACTCGATGTTCGTGTCGCGAGAAGGTGAAGTAGTCGTTGCCCCAGTCCATCCACTGGCCGAGCCGCTTCGAGCCCTCGGTCAGCTCGTCGCGACGACCCGACGACGACCTCGCGGCAGCGGCGCGGCGAACTCGGCGAGGCCGTACTCCTCGATCTCCCGCTTCGAGTTGAGCCCGAGCTCGCGCTCGACGCCGACCTCGATCCAGAGGCCCTGGCAGTCGAAGCCGTTCTGGTAGCGCTGGTCGAAGCCGCGCAGCGCCTTGTAGCGCTGGAAGACGTCCTTCAGCGTCCGCCCCCAGGCGGTGTGGACGGCGAGCGCCTTGTTCGCCGTCACCGGCCCGTCGATGAAGCTCCAGCGCGGGCCGCCGCGGTTCTGCGTCGCGCAGCCGCTCGAAGGTCTCCTCGCGCTCCCAGCGCTCGAGGATCTCCAGCTCGAGCGCGGGGTGGTCGGGCACGGCCGGCAGCGGGCGGAACATGCGCGCGATTCTAGGGAAGAGCGTCCGGCCCCGTCGTTTACGTTGTGACGAGGCACGGCGAACGACCTCTCAAGACGACGCGAAAGGAATGACCGAATGGCAGTTGCAGTGAACGAAGGACACCTTCGAGCAAGAGGTGCTCCAGAGCGAGAAGCCGGTGATCGTGGACTTCTGGGCCGAGTGGTGCGGCCCGTGCCACGCCATCGCGCCCGTGCTCGACAAGATCGGCGAGGAGCACGCCGACAAGGTGAAGATCGTCAAGGTGAACATCGACGAGGAGCAGAGCCTCGCCGAGCGGTACGGGATCGTCTCGATCCCGATGCTGATCATGTTCGAGAACGGCGAGCCGGCGAAGTCGCTGTCGGCGCGCGCCCGAAGAGCGCGATCGAGCGGCAGCCTCGGGCTGGCGTCTGCAGGCTCGAGAGCCGTAGCGGCGGGCTCGGCGTCAGGCCTCCGCCTTCCTTCTCCGGATCGGGACCGGCGCGACTGCACGCTCGCCGGCTCGTCGACGAGCTTGAGCACGCGCATCCCGTGCGTGAACACGATCGCGCCGCCGAGCCAGCCGCCGAGCGTGAGCATCGCGAACCCGACGAGCGTCAGCACGAGCGGGCCGCGTAGACGTTCCCGGCGTGCCATCGTCGTGGCCGGTGAGCGCCGCGATCCCGAAGAAGACGGTCGCCGTCACCATCGCGACCATGTGCGCGGTCGCCGTCTTCCAGAGCTCCGTGCCGCGCTCGATCGCGAGCCAGTCCACGAGGCCCGGTGAGCGCCGTCAGGACGGTGACGCGAGCCCGGCGAGGAGCGCGAGCCACCAGCCGTGCGCGGCCGTCGTTGTCGCATCCAGCCGAACGCTCGACGATCGCCGCGATCGTCGCGAACGTGTAGATGCCGATCGTCGCGTCCGTCAGCGGCGGGTGCAGCGGATGGCCCGGTGAGCCGCGGACGAGGTAGCTGAGCTTCACGTCTCGCATGCACGTGCGTGTTCTTGCTGCGATCGTAGCGCGCGCGTCGGCGCAGCGCTGAGTGCTCGCGGAGCTCGGGGGGGCTACCTCGTCGGCTCGAGGAACGCGAGGAATGCCGCGTGCTTGGACAGGAACGACTCGAGCTCGTTCACGCCGGCCGCCGCCCAGTCGTCGACCCAGCTCTCGCGGAGATCGTCGGCGACCCGGTGGAGGCCGGTTCGCTCATCGTGAACTGATGATCGGACACCGGACCGCTCGGGCTGCATGGGCCGAACGGCCTCATCTTGGCGGGCCGGCGCGGACCTGACGTTCCGGTGACGGTGATGCCCGGCTCCTGATCGTCAACCCGCGCTCCGGCGACGGACTCTCCGTCGCCGAGGAGCTCGCGGCGGCGGCGCGCGAGCGCGGGATCGAGATGCACGTGCTCGCAGGACGAGGACGATCGCAGGAGCTCGCCCGCGCGGCGAGCCGACGGGCTCGGGATGGCGGGCGGCGACGGCTCGCTCGCCGCCGTCGCCGACGTCGCGATCGAGCGCGACCTCCCGTTCGTCTGCGTCCCGTTCGGCACGCGGAACCACTTCGCGCGCGACGTCGGCCTCGACCGCAACGACCCGCTCGCGGCGCTCGACGCGTTCGCGCGGCGTCGAGCGGCGCGTCGACGTCGGCGCGTGCCAACGAGCGCGCTCTTCCTGAACAACGTCTCGCTCGGGATCTACGCCGCGCCTCGTCCACCGCCGCGAGCGCCACCGCCGCCGGCGCGAGGCGCTCGCGCGCGTCCGCGCGCTCGGCGCTGCCGCTCCGCGACCGCGGCGCCCCGGCGTTCGTGCTCGACGGCGAGCCGGTCGAGGCGCGGCGTCATCCTGATCGCGAACAACGCTACCGCTCGACCTGCTCTCGCTCGGCGAGCGCGACCGCCTCGACGAGGGGCCGCTTCACCTCTACGTCGCCGCACGGCTTCCGGCGGACACGTGGGAGGAGCGCGCGGCGCCGCGCTCGAGCTCGACGCGCCGAGCCACCGGCTGCGGGCCGCGTTCGACGGCGAGCCCGTCGTCGAGGCACCGCTCGAGCTTCAGGATCGAGCCGCGCGCGCTACGCGTGCTTGCCGCCGCCAGGCTGAGAGCATCGGAACGTGGACGGAACGCGAACTCGCGTCCGGCGGGGCAGCTCTGCGGGGCGAACCAGCGCAGCTCCGCGACGTCGTCCGCCGGCCGCCGGCTCGCCGCCGACGACGCGGGCGGCCCAGACGAGGTTGAGCGTCGAGACCGCCCCTCGCCGTCGCCGTAGCGTCCAGCCAGCGCCGAGGAAGCGCTCCGGCTCGACCTCGAGGCCGGTCTCCTCGCGCAGCTCGCGGCGAGCGCGTCTACCGGATCCTCGCCCTCGTCGAGGAACCCGCCGAGGACGTCCCAGTGCCCGGCTCGGGTCGACGCCCGGCGGCCGAGGAGGAGCGTCCCGTCGCGCTCGACGAGCGCCGCACGGCCGGCGCCGAGTTCGCCCAGTACGCCGACCCGCACGCCGGGCAGGCGGTGGTCGCCGCGGTGCTCGCCCGCCGCGCGCAGCGCGGGCAGCTCGCCAGCCGTCGAGGAGTCCCATCTGGCAACAATATCGCCGGTGAGCCCGCGCCTCGACCCTGCCAGGTCACGAGCTGCGCGCGTCGGGCTGCTCGCCGGCCTGCCCGGCGAGCACCTGCCGAAGCTCGCGGCGCGGATGGAGCGCGAGGACGTCGCGCCGGGAGAGACGGTCGTCGACGAGGGCGACCCCGGCGACCGCTTCTACGTCGTCCTCTCGGGGCTGCTGACCGTGACCCAGGAGAGCCTGGGCGAGCGGCGGCTGCTGCGGCCGGGCGACGCGTTCGGCGAGGTCGCGCTCGCGATGGACATCCCGCGGACGGCGTCGGTGCGCGCGATCATGCCGGCGATGGTCGCGAGCTGCGACCGGCGGCCTTCGACGAGTTCCTGCGGCCGCTGTTCGCCGATGAGTGACGTCCTGCTCCTCCACGCCGGTATCGCCGACCGCCGGCTGTGGCGGCGCGATCGATGCTCTCGAGGCAGCCGGCCACCGCGTCCTCGCGCCCGACCTGCCCGGGTTCGGCTGACGCGAGCTCGAACCGCCGCGTCGACTTCGTCGCCTTCGCCGTCGACCTGCTCGACGGGCCTGCAGCGATCGTCGGCTGCTCGTTCGGCGGGCGCGTCGCGCTGGAGATCACCGGATCGAGGCCCGACCTCGTCCGCAGGCTCGTGCTCGTCGCACCCGGGCTGGGCTCGACCGCGTGGTCGGCGGACTCTCAGGCCGGCTTCGCAGAGGAGGAGGCGCGCCTCGAGCGGGGAGACCTCGCCGGAGCCGCCGAGCACGGCCCGGATGTGGCTCGCCCCGGACGCGCCCGGCCGAGGTGCGCGCGCTGACGGAGGCGATGACTGTGCGTTCGTACTTCCAGCAGCTGCCCTTCGAGGACGAGGTGCGAGCGGTCTAGCCGGAGCCGTCGGCGGAGACCGCTTCCGCGAGCTGGACGTGCCGGCGCTGCTCGTCGTCGGCGACGCCGACCGGCCCGAGATGCTCTCGCTCGTGGAGCAGCTCGCGCGCGAGCTGCCCGACGCCCGGCTCGAGCCGATCGACGGCGCCGGCCATCTCCCCAGCCTCGAACGGCCGGACGCGCTCAACCGGCTACTGCTCGACTTCCTCCAGTACCGCGTCCGAGAGCGCGGGCCACGCCGCGCGGCCCACTCGCCGAACTCGCGCGTCGGTGACGCCGCGGCGCGAGCCGCCGTCCGGATCGACCCAGAGGAACGTGCCGCTCGCGCGCCGAAGTGCCCGAACGTCCGCGGCGAGTTGCGCGACCCGGTCCAGTGCGGCGGCTTGCCGTCGCGCAGCTCGAAGCCGAGCCCCCAGTCGTTCGGCTCCTGGCGGCCGAAGCCGGGCAGGACGCCGTCGAGGCCGGGGAACTGCGACCGTCGTCGCCTCGGCGAGCGTCTCCGGCGCGACGAGCGTCGGCGCGAGCAGCTCCCGCGCCGAGCGCGAGCAGGTCGTCGAGCGTGCCGTCGAACCCGCGCGCCGGCGAGCCGCGAGCTCGCGCCGAGCCCGAGCGGCTCGAGCACGGCCGCGCGCAGGTAGTCGGCGAACGGCATCTCCGCGCGCGCGGCGACGTGCGCGGCGAGCACCTCGAAGCCCGTGTTCGAGTAGATCCGCCGCTCGCCCGGCCGGCGCGATCGGCGTCGGCGCCGTCGAACGGGAGCCCGGACGCGTGCGCGAGCAGGTGCCGGACCGTCGAGCCCGGCGGGCCCGGCCGGCTCGTCGAGGTCGACGTCGCCCTCCTCGGCGGCGACGAGCGCCGCGAGCGCCGCGACAGGCTTCGTCACCGACGCCCAGCCGGAGCCGCGCGTCGCGCGTCGCCGTGCGCCGCGACGACCCCGTCCGCGCGTCGCGACGCCGGCGGCCGCGGCGCGGCCGGCCCACGCCGTCGATCTGGCGCAGCGCCTCCACGCGGCGGCGATACTAGCCGCGTGGAGCGGCGCCGCATCTCCGGGCCACTCGCCGTACGAGCCGGTGGTCGGGCTACTCGCGCGCGGTCGTCGCGCGGCGCGCACGTGCACGTCTCCGGCACCGCGCCGATCTGCCGACGGCGACGCCGACCCGCCCGACGGCGCCTACGAGCAGGCGCGGCTGCTGCCTCGAGATCGTCGGCGGCGCGCTCGGCGAGGCGGGCGCCGGCCCGAGGACGTCGTGCGGACGCGCATCTACGTCACCGCGCCGAGCGACTTCGAGCGAGGTCGCGCGCGCGCACGGCGAGGTCTTCGGCGACGTCCGACCGGCGACGACGGCGGTCGTCGTCGAGCGCTGCTCGACCCGCGCTGGCTGGTCGAGATCGAGGCCGAGGCGGTGCTCGCGCGATCGACGAAGCAGATCTATCCCGCCTCGATCACCGGCAAGGGCTTCGCCGCGGGCGGCAGCGTCCTCGACCACAAGTTCGGCCAGAGCGACCCGTACACGCTCGGCGTCGAGGAGGAGTACATGCTCCTCGACGGCGAGACGTTCGACCTCGTCCAGCACATCGACACCGTGCTCGCGGCGATCGCGGGCCACGAGCTCGAGCCGCGGATCAACGCCGAGCTGATGCAGTCGGTGCTCGAGATCGCGACGCCGGTCTGCCGCACCGCCGGCGACGTCGAGCGCGAGCTGCGCAAGCTCCGCGGCTACGTCAGCGAGGTCGCGCGCGAGCAGGGCATGCGCGTCGGCTCGGCCGGCACGCACCCGTTCAGCCTCTTCGAGCGCCAGCGGATCACGGCGCGCGACCGCTACCGCAACCTCGTCGACCAGCTGCAGTACGTCGCGCGGCGCGAGCTGATCTTCGGCATGCACGTCCACGTCGCCGTCGACGACCCCGAGAAGGCGATCCAGGTCGTGAACGGCCTGCTCGCCGCAGCTCGCGCCCGCTGCTCGCGCTCTCGGCGAGCTCGCCGTTCTGGCGCGGCGAGCCGACCGGGCCTCGCGTCGAGCCGGCAGATGGTCTTCGCCGCGTTCCCGCGCTCGGGCCCGCCGCCGCGCTTCCGCGACTACGCCGACTACGCCGAGGTCGTCGGCCAGCTCGAGAAGACCGGCTGCATCGCCGACTACACGCACATCTGGTGGGACATCCGGCTGCACCCGCGGCTCGGCACGGTCGAGATCCGGATCTGCGACGCGGTCACGCGGGTCGAGGACGCGGTCGCGATCGCCGCGTACTGCCAGGCGCTCGTGAAGCACTACTCCGAGCAGCACGACGCGCGGCGAGCAGATCCCCTCGTACCACCGGATCCTGACGACCGAGAACAAGTGGCTCGCCGCGCGCTACGGGCTCGAGGCGCCGGTGATGGACCTCGCGACCGGCGCGCCGGAACCGGATGCCGGTCGCGCAGCTGTCCGGCGGACGCTGCGCGAGCTCGAGCCGCACGCGCGCGAGCTCGGCTCCGACCGCGAGCTCGAGGGCATCGCGCGAGATCCTCGCGCGCGGCAACGGCGCCGACCGCCAGCTGCGCGTCTTCAACGCGAACCGCGACATCGTCGAGGTCGTCGAGGAGATCGCGGACGCGACCGAGGTCGCTCCCGGCGGCCGCCTAGCTCACGCTGTTTCCTAGGATCGAGGGGTGGTGCTGCGCGCCCTGATCGCCGCCGCCCTGCTCGTCGCGCCGGCGCAGCAGCTCGGACGCTCGTGGCAGGGCCGGCCGATCGAGGTGGAGCACGTGCAAGGCGAGGGGCCGCGGATCCTCGTCGTCGGCTGCATCCACGGGAACGAGTGCGAGGGAACCGAGGTGACGCGGATCCTCGCGGGCTCGCGGCCGGGCGTCGACCTCTGGATCGTGCACCAGCTGAACCCGGACGGCTTCGCGCGCCACCGCCGCGGGAACGCGCGCGGAGTCGATCTCAACCGCGACTTCGTCGCGGCGACGCAGCCCGAGACGCGGATCGCACGGCAGCTGATCCTGCGGCTGCGCCCCGACATCACGATCTGGTTCCACCAGCCGCAGGCGGTCGTCCGTGCCTGGGGGCCGAGCCGCGTCGTGGCGCGCCGCTACGCGAAGCTGGCCGGCGTTCCCTACCGCACGATGAAGTGGCCGCGCGGAAGCGCCTCGCGCTGGCAGAACGGAATCGGGGAGATCTCGTTCGTCGTCGAGTTGCCGGCCGGCGAGCTCGAGGACGCGGCCGCACGGCGCTACGCGGACGCCGTCCTGAGGCTCGGGGAGTAGATTCGCCGCGTGTTCTGGCTCGACACCGGCGCGGAGATGGAGCTCGAGGAGCTGCTCGAGGGCGGCCCGGTGCTCTTCCTCTTCTACCTCTTCGACTGGTCGCCGACCTGAACGCAGGAGCTGCGCCTCCTGCGTGACAGGAGGCCGGAGTTCGAGCGGGCGGGCGTGCGCGTGTTCGGCGTCTCCCGCGACTCGCACTGGTCGCACCGGGCCTGGAAGGACGTGCTCGACGCCGACGTGCCGCTGATCTCCGACTGGAACGGCGCGCTGGCCAAGCGGTACGGCGCCGCGCGAGTGTGGCGCTGGATGGAAGACGTGCCGCGACGGAGCGCGTTCCTCGTCGGCGAGGACGGTACGGTGCTCGGATCGTGGCGCTACGAGGACTCGGACGTGCCCGACTTCGACGAGCTGCTCGCAGCCGCGCAGGCGTTGCGGGACTAGCCGCCGCCCTCTACCTCGGCGCCGGGCTGCTCGCCACCTCGCCCGCCGTCTTCCAGACCGACCGTTTCCTCGGCTACGGCACGCCCCACGAGGGACGGGTGACGCCGGGCGACCACCTGCAGACGGCGTACGCCCTCTGGCTGCCCGGGCACCAGCTCGCGCGCGGAGCCGAGCCGTGGCTCGATCCGTACAGCTTCCAGCCGGAGGTCGAGCCTCGGGTGAACTTCGCCGGCTGGCCGTTCGCGGTTGTCTACGGACCGCTGCAGGCGCTCTTCGGGACGGTCGCTGGCTGGAACCTCTTCGTGCTCCTGACGTACGTCGGCGCCGGCGGGCTCGCCGCGCTCTGGCTGCGCGCGCTCGGCCTCGGGCTCGGCCCGGCGCTCGTCGGCGGGCTCGCGTTCGCGCTGGCGCCGTACCGCGTCGCGCAGTCGACGGGTCACCTGCTCGGCCCGATCTCGATGCTGCTCCCGCTCGCGCTCTACGGCGTCGAGCGCCGGAAGACGTGGCTCGCGGCCGCCGCGCTCGCCTCGATCCCGCTTTCCGGCCAGGTCCACCTCGCCCTCGGCGCGATCCCGTTCGTGCTCGTCTACGCGCTCGCCCGGCGCAGGCCGTGGCTCGGCGCGATCTCGGCCGGCGCGGCGGTCGGCGCCGGCGTCCTCGTCTGGGCGCTCACCCTCCGCGACGCGGCCGAGCGCCCCTTCTCGGAGGTCGAGCGCTACTCGGCCACGCTCGGCGACTTCGTCTCGCGCGACCCGGGCGAGTTCGAGCGCTTCGCCTACCTCGGCTGGCTCCTCCCGGTCGCCGCCGTCGCCGGGATCGGCTGCTTGTGTTTCAGAAACACAATCTCCTCCGGGCGCCGGCTCGCCCTCGTGCTCGGGCTCGGCGCGCTCGTCCCCGGCCTGCTCGCGCTCGGCTCGAACCTGCCCGGATACGGCTTGCTCTGGCGGAATACGCCCCTGCACTCGACCCGGGTGCCCGAGCGGATGCTGCCGATCGCGTGCCTCTGCCTCGCCGCACTCGCCGCCGTGGCGGTCGCTTGTGTTTCAGAAACACAAGCTCGCTCGCGGCTCGTCGCCGCGATCGCCTGCCTCGCTGTCGCGGCCGACCTGTGGGTGCCGCTCTACGACCCGCTCGTCGCCGACGAGGACAATCCCGTCTACGCCCGGGTGGCCGACGCGCCGGCCGGGCAGGCTGCTCGAGGTGCCGGTGCTCCCGCCCGACGCGTACGCGGGCAGCGTCTACCTCTACTACTCGATGCAGGCGCCGCGCGAGCGGCCGCTCGGCTATGCGACCTCGGCCCCGCCGGCGGCCTTCGCGGCCGCCCGCCGGCTCCCGGAGGCGGCCCGCGAGCTCGGCGTCAGCGTCGTCGTCGAGTACCGCGACGGCGTCCCGCGCCGCCTGCGATCTCCCTAGTTGAGAACCAGAAAGCATCGGTACCGATGAATTCGAGGGTCGCCGGATGTCTACGGTGTAGACCGAAGCGAGAGAAAAGGAGCCACCGCAATGGCGGAGAGACCGACGGAACACCGCGCTGCACATGAACGACTCTCGACGGGAGGCCTTGCGCGCTGGTACAGAGCGTGCGCGACGCATCCGCGCCGCGTCCTTCTGAGCTGGATCGGAATCGTCGTCGTCTTGATCGCCCTCCTCGTGACGGTCGGCGGCAGCCTGAAGGACGAGTTCGACATTCCCGGCTCGGACACGCAGAAGGCGACCGACCTGATCGAGTCGGAGTTCGCGTCCGAGCAGGGCGGCGTGCTGAACGTCGTCTTCGCTGCGCCTTCCGGCGAGCGGCTGGACACGGCCGAGAACAAGCAGGCGGTCGAGGACGCCGTCGCGAAGCTCAAGAGCTCCGAGTTCAAGCCGACCGAGGACAAGGCCGGCATCGAGAGCGTCAGCGATCCATTCGACCCGAACAGGTTCTCGGACGACGGGCGGATCGCCTATGCGGAGGCCCAGTTCGACCGGGTCATCTTCGACAAGGATCGCGCGGCCGTCGTCGCCGTCCAGGACGCGGTGCGCGCAGACGGTCGAGCCGGCCGGTCTCACGGTCGAGTTCAACGGCGACGCCGAGTTCCCACCGATCGAGCAGGGGCCGCAGGAGCTGCTCGGCCTGCTGGCGGCGCTGATCGTCCTGATCGTCGTCTTCCGCACCTTCGTGGCGGTGTCGATCCCGATTCTGCTCGCGCTGACGGCGCTGGCGATCGCGTTCGTCCTGCTCTTCATCCTCGCCGGCCTGACCGACATCAACACGATCACGCCGTTGCTCGTGTCGATGATCGGCCTTGGCGTCGGCATCGACTACTCCCTGTTCATCGTCACCCGCTTCAGACAGCTTCTGCACGAGGGGCTGTCCCCGGTCGATGCCGCCTCCGAGGCCGGATCCTCCGCGGGCCGCGCCGTGCTCTTCGCCGGCGCGACCGTCGCGATTTCCGTCACCGGCCTGGCCTTCTTCGGCCTCGACTTCGTCACCAAGCTCGGCATCGGCTCGGCGCTCGGCGTCCTCACGACCGTGGCGATCGCGAACTCGTTGCTGATCTCGGTGCTGGCGAAGCTGGGGCACAAGATCGACCGGTGGAAGGTGCCCTTCCTCCGCCGGCTCGACGACTCCGAGGAGGCGCGGGAGAAGACTCCGATCGCCCGCTGGGGCCGCTTCGTGACCGCCCACGCGAAGGTCGTGTTCCCGGTCGTGCTGATCCTGATCCTGGCGCTGGCAGGCACGTCGGCGCTCGTCCGGCTCGGTGCGTCCGACCAGGGCACCCAGCCCAAGGAGCAGACCGCCCGCCGCGCCTACGACCTCCTGGCGGAGGGATTCGGCCCCGGCTTCAACGGCCCCATCCCGATCGTCGTCGACGTGAACGGCGACGAGCAGGTGCCGGCGAAGATCCACGACGGCGTGCAAGGGCTTCCGGGCGTGGCGTCCGTCGGTGAGCCCCAGTTCAACGACGAGAAGACCGTTGCGCTCGTCTTCGTCACCCCGACGTCCGCGCCGCAGGACGAGGCCACCGGTGAGCTTGTCGACCGTCTGCGGAACGACGTCGTGCCGGTCGCGACCGAGGGCGGCGACGCGATCGCCTACGTCTCCGGGCAGACCGCGGCGTTCAAGGACATCGCCGAGCGGATCATGGAGCGACTGCCGATCTTCCTGCTCTACATCATCGGCGTCACCTTCCTCGTGCTCGCGATGGCGTTCCGGTCGATCGTGATCTCGCTGACGGCGGCGATCACGACGATCATGTCGGCGTTCGTCGGCTTCGGCGTCCTGACGCTGGTGGTGCAGGAGGGCCACCTGATGGGCCTGACGGGCCTCGACCGAACAGGGCCGATCGAGACGTTCGTCCCACCGATCGCCTTTGCGATCCTCTTCGGGCTCTCGATGGACTACATGGTCTTCCTGATGAGCCGGATCCGGGAGGAGCACGTCCACGGCCTGAAGACACGTGAGGCGGTCGAGCATGGGATCGCCGCGATCGGGCGGGTCGTCGTCGCCGCGGCGCTGATCATGGGCACCGTCTTCGCGGCCTTCATCCTCACGCCGGATCGCATCTCGAAGGAGTTCGGGCTGCTGCTCGCGGTCGCGATCCTCACCGACGCGCTGATCATCCGGATGACGCTCGTGCCTGCCTTCCTCACGCTCATGGGTGAGAAGTCCTGGTACATCCCGGGCTGGCTCGACCGGCTGCTTCCGAACATCACGATCGAGTCGCCGCACGAGGGCGCGCCGCCGACGCTGGTGGACGTCGAGCGCCCGGCCGAAGGGCCGGCCTAGGCGATCAAGGGCGGCGGAGCGCTCGCTCCGCCGCCCTACATGCCCATCGCGTGGTAGCCGGCGTCGACGTAGAGCGTCGTGCCGGTCACGTTCTTCGCGTCGTCCGAGAGCAGGTAGGCGGAGGCCGCGGCGACGTCGTCGGCGTCGATGTGGCGGCGGAGCGGCGCACGCTCGACGAACATCGACTCCATCTCGGTGAAGCCGGCGATCGAGCGCGCCGCGAGCGTGCGCACAGGGCCGGCCGAGACGGCGTTGACCCGGATCTCCTTCTCGCCGAGATCCCAGGCGAGGTACTTGACGGACGCGTCCAGCGTCGCCTTCGCCACGCCCATGACGTTGTAGTGCGGCACGGCCCGCTCACCGCCGAGGTAGGTCATCGTCACGATCGAGCCGCCGCCGGCGGCGGTCATCAGCGGCTCGGCCGCGCGCGAGGCTGCGACGAGCGAGTAGGCGCTGATGTCGATCGCCATCCAGAAGCGGTCGCGCGGCGTGTCCGTGAACCGCCCTTCCAGATCCTCGGCCGCCGCGAAGGCGACGGAGTGAACGAGCAGATCGAGCTTGCCGTCCCACGCTTCGGCGACTTCGCCGAAGACGCGCTCGACGTCCTCGTCGGCGCGGACGTCGCAGGGCGTCACCAGCTTGGAGCCGACCGACGATGCGAGCTCGCGCACGTTGCTCTCGATCCGCTCGCCCTGAAAGGTGAAGGCGAGCTCGGCCCCCTCGTCGGCCAGGCGCCTCGCGATCGCCCATGCGATCGAGCGCTTGTTCGCGACCCCCAGGATCAGAGCGCGTTTTCCCGCGAATCGTGACACTCGGCGATCCTACGGCTACTCTGCCGTCCGTGCGCCGCCTCGTCGTCTCTCTCGCACTCGGCATGGCGCTCATCGCCACGTCGGCTGCTGCGGGTGCTTTTCAGCCGATCGAGCGGCGCGGTGGCGAGCTCCAGATCCCCCGCGTTCGCGCCGGCAAGATCACGATTCCGGCCGCTCATCGCAAGGGCCGGATCACCGTCATCCTGACGCTGGCCGACCCGCCGCTCGCCGCCTACTCGCGCACACTCGCCGGCAGCAGCGGCACGCGCAGGCTGAACGTGCAGAGCCGCGGCGCCAGGGCCTACGTCGCCAAGCTGCAGCGCGCGCAGCGGGCCGCAACGGCCACGCTGAAGCGGGCGATCCCGAGCGCCACCGTCGAGCGCAACTACACGCTGCTCCTGAACGGGATGGCCGTCGAGCTGCCGACGACGCAGCTGGCGAAGGCGGCCAAGCTCTCCTTCGCGCGCAAGCTGTATCCGAGCTACCGCTACACGCTCGCGCTCAACCGCAGCCCCGGCCTGATCGGCGCGGGTGCGCTCGCGGCGGCCGGCGGCGGCAGCGGCGAGGGGATGAAGATCGCCGTCGTCGACGACGGCATCGACCAGACGAACACCTTCTTCAACCCGGAGGGCTACAGCTACCCGGCCGGCTTCCCGAAGGGCGGCACCAAGTGGACGACGCCGAAGGTGATCGTCGCCCGCTCGTTCGTCGGCGCAGGCGCGGACGACCGCACCAAGCTGGCGGTCGACCCGCAGGCCTCGTTCCACGGGACGCACGTCGCCGGCATCGCGGCGGGCAACGCGGGCACGACGGCGCCGGCCGGCGCCGACCATCCGCTGACGACCGGGCTCTCCGGCGTCGCGCCGCGCGCGTACCTCGGCAACTACAGAGTCTTCAACGTGCCGACGCCGGCCGGACACGTCGGCAACACGCCCGAGATCGTCGCCGCCTTCGAGTCGGCGGTTCAGGACGGCATGGACGTGATCAACTTCTCCGGCGGCGGCCCGCAGACGGACCCGCTCAGCGACGCGCTGATCGAGGCGGTGCGGAACGTCTCCGCGGCAGGCGTCGTCCCGGTGATCTCGGCCGGCAACGACCGCGACGACTACGGGGTCGGCTCGGCCGGCTCGCCCGGCAGCGCCCCCGACGCGATCTCGGTCGCGGCGCTCTCGAACTCGCACGTCTACGCGCCGGCGCTCTCCGTGAGCGCACCCGGGACGCCCGAGGCGCTGACGAGGATCCCCTTCGCGCGCACCGCCGGCCCGGCGACACCGTCCGCCTGGGCCACGGCGGATCAGACGATCGTCGACGTCGGCACGATCCTCGGCACCAACGGTCAGCCGGTGCCGCGCGACCTCTGCGGCCCGCCCGGCAACCTCGACGGCGGCCCGAGCCCGCTTCCCGGCGGCTCGCTGAACGGCGCGATCGCGCTCGTCTCCCGCGGCACCTGCACCTTTGCCCTCAAGAGCGCGCGCGTGAAGGCCGCCGGCGGCATCGGCATCGTGATCGTCGACAACCGGCCGGGCGAGGCGAACCCGATCCCGGTCCAGCTCGACGTCCGCGGCGGCATGATCGCCGACCTCGACGGCCAGCAGCTCCGCGCCTTCCTCGCCGGCCGGGGCGGCCGCACGACGGTGCGGATCGGCGGCGGCCCGCGCGATCTTTCGACGGGCCGCGGCGGCGTCGTCACGAGCTTCTCCTCCGCCGGCCTGACCGCCTTCGGCCACCTGCTGAAGCCGGACGTCGGCGCGCCCGGTGGCCAGATCCTGTCCGCGACGCTTCCGCTCGCCGGCGGCCCGTTCGCCGTCTTCGACGGGACGAGCATGGCCGCGCCGCACGTCGCCGGCGCCGCCGCGCTCCTGCTCCAGCGCCATCCGAACTGGTCGCCGCTGCAGGTCAAGTCTGCACTCGTCTCGACTGCCGCGCCCGCGTGGGCGCGACACGGCACGCACGGTCGAGGCGCCGGTCCTGACGTCCGGCTCCGGCGAGGTCGACCTGCTCGCCGCGAACGATCCGAAGCTGTTCACGGACCCGGTCTCGCTCTCGTACTCGGACATGAACGTCAACCGCGGCGCGGCCTCGAAGTCGATGCTGCTGTCGCTCTCCGACGCCGGTGACGGCGCCGGCACGTGGACGATCGAGGTCAAGGCGCAGTCCCAGCCGGGCGGCGTCCAGATCGTCGTCCCCGGCGCGGTCACGATCGCCCCCGGCGGCAGCGCGCAGATCCCGGTCACCGCCAACGCCGCCGCGAACGCCACGGCGGGCGAGGCGTATGGCTTCCTGCTCCTTCGCCGCGGCTCGGTCACGCGCAAGGTCGCCTACGCCATTCTCGTGACGCGTCCGGGCCTCGAGTCGGCGCCGGTGATCCCCCTGCGGCAGATCCAGCAGGGCGACACGCGCCGCGGCGTCTCGCGCGCCTCGGTCTACAAGTACCCCGCCGCCGCCTTCGGGCCGGCGCCCAACTACACCGGCGCGCCCGTGAACGAGGACGGCGGCGAGACCCTGTACCGGATCAGGCTCGACGAGCCGGCCGTGAACGTCGGCGCCGCGGTGATCGTCTCGACGCCCGGCTCGCTCGTCCATCCGTGGTTCCTCGGCTCGGCCGACGAGAACGACGTCCAGGGCTACGCCGGCCTGCCCGTGAACGTCAACAACCTGACGGTCGACTTCCCGCTCGACATCGGCGCCGCGGGCACGGTCTTCCCGCGCACGAAGGCCTACTACGTCGCAGTCGATTCGGGCCGTGATCTCTTCACCGGCCGGTCGCTCGGCGGCGCCTACGTCCTCCAGGCCTGGGTCGACGACGTCCAGCCGCCGCTGCTCGGCCTGCTGACCAGCCGCGTCTCGGCGGGCCGGCCGACGATCGCCCTGCGTGTGGTCGACCTCGGCTCGGGCGTCGATCCGTACTCGCTCGTGATCGGCTACGGCCAGACCCTGATCGGAGCCGTCGCCTACGACCCGGGCAGCGGGATCGCGCTCTTCCCGATCCCGAACGAGGCGCCGCAGCTCCGCACCGGCAAGCGGCAGGTGCAGGCATCCGCCGCCGACTTCCAGGAGGCGAAGAACGTCGACTCCGTCGGCGACGAGCTGCTCCCGAACACCGCGTTCGCCGGCGGGCCGATCACGGTCGTCGACGGGCCGACGATCACCTGGCTGACGCCCGAGATCCGCGAGTGCTCGACGCCGAGCACGCCGCTGACCGTGCTGGCCGGCTCGACCGCCACGGTCCGCTCGGTCCAGTTCCTCCTCGGCACCAAGCCGATCGCCACCGTCCGTCGCGGCACGGCGGGGATCTACGGGACGACGTGGCGCCGCGGCGGCGCCGCGAAGGGCCGGCACACGCTCCGGGCGATCGTCACCGACGCCAAGGGCCGCAAGGCTGAAGCCCAGCGCGTCGTTCGCGTCTGCCCGTAGGCTCGCCGGCGTGAAGATCGCCGTCGTCACCGGCGCGTCCAGCGGCATCGGCGAGGCGACGGCGCGCGAGCTGGCGCGGCGCGGCTGGCGGCCGGTGCTCGTCGCGCGCAGGCAGGACCGGCTCGAGCGGCTCGCGACCGAGCTGGGCGGCGAGTACGAGGTCTGCGACGTCTCTGACCGCGCCGACGTCGACCGCGCCGCCGCGGCGATCCTGCAGCGGCATCCGCCGCATCGACCTGCTCGTCAACAACGCCGGCATCCCGGGCCGCGGCACCTTCTTCTCGCTCGAGCCCGAGCGGATCGAGGCGGTGCTGCGGACGAACTATCTCGGCGGCGTCTGGATGGTCCGCGCGCTCGAAGCGGCGCTGCAGCCCGGCGCGCACGTCGTCAACGTCGTCTCGGTCGCGGGCACCGTCGCCTTCGCCCCCGCCGGGCCGTACGCCGCCTCGAAGCACGCGCAGCTGGCGTTCTCCCGCTCGCTCGCCGGCCTGCTCGCGGACCGCGGCGTGCGCGTGCACACGGTGCTGCCGGGCTTCGTCGAGACGGAGGGGTTCCCACAGCGGTCGGTGCTGCGCAACCCGTTCTTCCGGCGGGCCGTGATCACGCCGGACGTCGTCGCGGAGCGGATCGCGAACGCCGTCGAGTCGGGGAAGCGCGAGCTCTTCGTGCCGCGGTGGTACCGGCTCTTCTCGCTCGCCCAGGTGCTGCTGCCCGGCCTGTCGGCGCGCCTCGTCGCCCGCTCGGGCTACAAGCGGCCCGCCTAGCGCGTCTTCGCGAACCGCTGCACGGCCGCGAGCAGCTCGTCGGTCTTCGCGCGTGCCTCGGCCTCGTCCCCGGACGCCATCGCATCGGCGACGCAGTGGTTGACGTGGTCGTCGAGCACCTTCAGGCCGACGTTCTCGAGCGCGGTCATCGCCGCGCCGATCTGGGTCAGGATGTCGATGCAGTAGCGCTCCTCGTCGACCATCTTCTCGATCCCGCGCACCTGCCCCTCGATCCGCCGGAGCCGCTTGCCGATCGCGTCCTTGTCGTAGCCGTGGGCGTGGTCGCTCATGCGCGCACGCTCCGGAACGCCCGCAGGCGCAGCGAGTTGGTGACGACGAAGACGCTCGAGAACGCCATCGCCGCCGCCGCGATGATCGGATTCAGATAGCCGGCCGCGGCGAGCGGGATCGCGGCCACGTTGTAGGCGAACGCCCAGAAGAGGTTGCCCTTGATCGTCGCGAGCACGCGCCGCGAGAGCCTGATCGCGTCGACCGCGGCGCGCAGGTCGCCCGAGACGAGCGTCAGGTCGGATGCCTCGATCGCGACGTCGGTGCCGGTGCCGATCGCGATCCCGAGATCCGCCTGCGCGAGCGCCGGCGCGTCGTTGACGCCGTCGCCGACCATCGCCACGACCTCGCCCTCCTCCTGCAGCCGCCTGACCTCCGCTGCCTTGTCGCCCGGATAGACCTCGGCGAGCACGCGCTCGATCCCGACCTCAGCGGCGACGCGGCGTGCCGTCGCCTCGGAGTCGCCGGTCAGCAGGACGGGCGTCAGGCCGAGCGCCCGCAGCTCGCGGATCGCCTCGGCGCTCGTCGGCTTGACGGTGTCCTCGACGACGAGGCGCGCACGCAACTCGCCGCCCCAGTGCACACCGGCCCGATCGACCGTCACCTCGAGCCCGTCGACCGTGCCGACGACACCCTGACCCGGGAGATTGCGGAACTCCGATCGACCGGCAGTGCGCCGACCTCGGCCCGCGCCGCGTCGGCCACGGCCCTGGCGACGGGATGCTCGCTCGCATCCTCGACCGCGCCCGCGAGCCGCAGCACCTCGGCGCGCGAGGCGCCGTTCAGCGTCTCGACGCCGACGAGCCTCATCCGGCCCTCGGTGACCGTGCCGGTCTTGTCGAGGACGATCGTGGTCGCGCGCCGCGTCTGCTCCAGCACCTCGGGTCCCTTGATCAGGACGCCGAGCTGGGCGCCGCGGCCCGAGCCGACGAGGAGCGCGGTCGGCGTCGCGAGCCCGAGCGCGCAGGGGCACGCGATGATCAGCACCGCCACCGCCGCCGCGAACGCGGAGGCCGGGTCGGCGCCGGTGGCGAGCCAGATGCCGAGCGTGGCGAGCGCGATCGCGATCACGATCGGGACGAAGATCGCCGAAACCCGGTCGGCGAGCCGCTGCACGGGCGCCTTGCCCGTCTGCGCCTCGGTGACGAGCCGACCGATCTGGGCGACGCGCGGTGTCGGCGCCGATGTGCGTCGCGCGGACGACGAGGCGGCCGGAGACGTTCACGGTCGCCCCGATCGCCTCGTCGCCGGGGCCGACCTCGACGGGAACGCTCTCGCCGGTGAGCAGCGACGTGTCGACGGCCGACTGGCCCGACTCGACCACGCCGTCGGTGGCGATCTTCTCGCCCGGCCGGACGACGAAGCAGATCGCCGACGCGCAGCTCCTCCACGGGCACGCGCCGCTCCTCACCGTCGGGGCCGACGACGGCGACGTCCTTCGCGCCGAGCTCCAGCAGCGCCTTCATCGCGGCGCCGGCGCCGGCGCTTGGCGCGCGCCTCGAAGTACCGGCCCAGCAGGATCAACACCGTCACCACGGAGGCGACCTCGAAGTAGATCTCCGCCTCGTCGACGCGACGAGCGCGACCAGCGACCAGCTCCAGGCGGCGAGCGTGCCGATCGAGATCAGCGTGTCCATCGTCGCGGCGCCGTGCCGCGCGTTCACGAACGCCGCGCGGTGGAAGGGCCACCCGCCCCAGAGGACGACCGGCGTCGCGAGCAGCAGCGAGACCCACTCCCAGCCCTCGAACTGCAGCGGAGGGATCATCGCGAGCGCGAGCACGGGCAGCGTCAGCACCGCCGAGACAGCCAGGCGCCGCCGGAGCCCGTCCGCCGGGGCGTTGTCCGGCTCCTCGACGGCCTCGTCACGCGGCAGCGAAGCGCCGTATCCGGCCGACTCGACGGCCGCGACCAGCTGCTCCGGCGAGACCGTCGCGGCGTCGAACGCGACCGAAGCGCGTTCGGTCGCGTAGTTGACGGCCGCCGACACGCCGTCGAGCTTGTTCAGCTTCTTCTCGACGCGAACGGCGCAGGCTGCGCACGTCATCCCCTCGATCGGCAGGTCGAGCCGCTGGACGCTCACGGCGCCGGCGCGGCCTCGTAGCCGGCCTCGTCGATCGCCGCGCGCAGGGCGTCGTCCTCGAGCGCTTCTCCGCGTACGACGACGAGCTTGCTGTCCACGTCTGCGGTCACCGACGCGACGCCGGGCACGCGCCCGACCTCTTCCTCGACGGCCGCCTTGCAGTGGCCACAGCTCATCCCACTGACCGTGTAGATCGATCTGCACGCGGGTCATGGTACCCCTAGGGGGTATCAGCCGTCAATCACCGTGCGCCGCGTGCGCTCGGGCGTGCTGCGGATCCCGGTGACGATCTCGTACCCGATCGTCCCCGCCGTGCGGGCGTGCGCTTCGGCCTGGACGCCGTGGCCGAGAAGCGTCACGGGCGCGCCGACGGGCAGCTCGCGGTCGAGCTCGACCGCGAACGCGTCCATCGAGACGGTCCCGACGACGGGGCGGAGCTCACCGGCGACGCGCACCTGCGTCCCGGTCAGGTCGCGCCGGAAGCCGTCCGCGTAGCCGACCGGGACGATCCCGATCCAGGTCGGCCGCTCCGCGATCCAGCGGCGGCCGTAGCCGGTCGACTCGCCCGGCTGCACCTGCCGCACCTGCGCGAGCTGCGACTCCCAGCGCAGCGCCGGCTCCAGCCCGTCCTCGGCGGGGTCGGTGCCGAAGGGCGAGATCCCGTAGAGCGCGATCCCGCAGCGGGCCGCGTCGAAGCGGGCCGAGGGATAGCGGAGCGCGCCGGCGCTGTTGGCAATGTGGCGCGTCAGGAACGCGTACTCGGCGGTCGCGGCGGCGAAGCGCTCGACCTGAAGCTCCGTGTACGCCGCGTCGCTGTCGGCGGAGGCGAAGTGGCTCATCAGCCCGACCACCTCGCGTCCCGGCACCGGCAGCTCGGCCAGCCCCCAACGGCCCATCCCCGTGTCGAGCTTGAGATGGACCCGGACGCCCTCCGGGACCTCGCCGTCCACGATCACGAGCTCGAGCCCGGCGTCGCGGGCATCTGCGATCTCCCGGCTGGTGGCCGGGCCCATCACGAGGATCCGCGCTGGACCGAGCGCCCGCCGCAGCGTCAACCCTTCCGGCACCGTCGCCACGCAGAGCGCGGTCGCACCGGCCCCGAGCGCCGCGGCCCCGACGTCGACCGCGCCGTGCCCGTAGCCGTCCGCCTTGACGACCGCCCAGAGCTCCGCGCCCTCGGAGCGCCGAGGAGCGTCCGGACGTTCCTCCGGATCGCACCCAGGTCGACGATCAGGTCGGAGCGGGCCACCAGCCCGATGCTAAGGGCTACTGGATCTGGGTCTCGCAGCTGGCGTCGAAGGTGTCGGTCCCCGGGCCGCCGATGCAGACGTCGGTGCCGCCGTCTCCCCGCAGCGTGTCGTTGCCGCCGCCGCCGAGGATGCAGTCGTCGCCGTTCTTTCCGCGCAGGTTGGTGTTGGCCGCGGCGGTGCCGATGACGAGGTCGTCGCTGTTCCCGCCGTCGCCGCCCCCCGTGACGAGGACGGTCACGGTGATCCCGTTGCACGCCGGCTTCGGCTTCTTCTGGTCGACCGTGACCGCGCTGACATCGCGCTCCGCGCGCGACACGGGCACCGAGTTCGTCGCCGCGAGCGCCGAGACCAGCACGAGCCCACACACCGCTCCGACCGCGGCGTAGCGTGCGAGTCTGGCCGGCCTCATCGCTCTGCGCGAAGGTCGCGGGCGGGCGGCGGCCACACCATCGACGCGACGGGCTCCGGCGCGTGCACGCGATAGCGGTACACGGTGCTGCCGTCCTCGACGGCGAAGAAGCGCTCATTCGCCTCGGTGACGTGGAGGATCAGCTTGCCCTGATGCTCGGCGACGCGGACGAGCGCCTCCATGTCGGCGAGCTCGATCACGTGCTCCCAGTGGCCGGAGCGAGCGGAGACGGGAAGGAGCAGGTGCCCGTAGCGCGCGAGGATCCGCTCGTACTCGTCGCCGTCCTCGCGCCGGCGTCCGTGGCGAGGACGAGCCCGCCGAGGAGCAGCAGGACGGCGATCCCGAGCAGCGAGACGCGCCGCGCGGTCGGGACGGAGAGCGAGAGCGCGCCCAGCGACATTTCCGCAGCGACGGCACGAGTGCCGGTGCCGGGCTCGCGCGGCGCGAACGGGCCGACGCCCTCCCCGCCTTCGAAGCTCGGCTGCAGGCGCAGGTCACCGACGTCGAACGAAAGGGCGGGCGCGAAGGTCGCGTCGACCGCCTCGCCACCGACCCGGCCGGCGACGTCGACGCGCGGCAGGATCGCGACGGTGTAGGCGTTCTGCGCCGAGCCGGTCAGATTCCGCACCTCGTCCGTGATCCGCTGCAGCCGCGCGAGATCGAGCACGCCCGAGACGGTGGCGCCGCCGTGCGCGAACGGGCGCTCGGCCGCCAGCGGCAGCGTGCGCTCCCAGCCGCGGCCGTCGCTGATCCTGGCGTCCATCGCGATCCGGCCGTCCGCGGTGACCGGAAGCTCCGACTCGAGCCCGTACGTGAAGGTGACGCGGAGACGCTGAACCAGCCGCTGGAAGACCGGCTCGCCGGTGCTCACGTGCCCATCGGGGTAGGCCGCGCTCTTCGGCACGCGCGCCTCGTACTCGAACCTGCCCTGGTGCGCGTACGCGGCCTGGACGGTCTCGGTCGTCTCGACCGGGCGCCCGAAGGAGACGAAGGCGAGGCCGACGCACACGACCGCGGCGGCGCCGAGGCCGAGCAGGAGCGGCTTCAGCTCCTCGGGGACGCGGCGGGGCGCACGCGGCAGTGGCAGCCAGGCGGGGCTGCGATCGGCGCCGGGCGGTTGCGAGCCCTTGCGAAGCGAGGCGCCCGCGCCGACGCCGCCGCCGAGCGCGATCAGGGTGACAAGGCCGACGAGCAGAGCGCTGTGCATCGGCTCGCGCAGCCATTCGGCGGCGCGGCCGACGGCCGGCGCAGTCACCCAGAGGCTGCCGACGATCTGCTCCTCGGTCGGATGCTCGGCGTCGATGAACGAGTTGTTGTCGCCCTTGAGCACGAAGCGGCCGCCGTCGACGCGGACGATCCGGTGCAGGACCTTCGAGCCGAGCTCGCGGCTGTCGTAGAGCACCACGTCGCCGACGCGGTATGCGCTCTGCTTGCGCACCACCGCGAGGTCGCCGCGGTGGATCTTCGGCTCCATCGAGTTGCCGACGATGATCGCGTACGACGTCCCGCCGCCCAGCTGCGTCGGCGCGAAGAACAGGACGGCGCCGGCAAGCGCGACGACGGCGAGGATGCTCGCCGCGATTCCGGTGACGCGTCCGGTGCTCATGGTCGTGAGTGAGGGGGCGCCGGGCGAGGCGTGATCGGCCTCGCCCGGCGGTCTCCGTTCTGCCCTACGAGGTCGCGATCACCGACAGCTGGTCGGCGGTCGTGATGGCGATGTCCGGGCTGAAGTCGCAGGTGACGTTGACGCCGCCGGCGATCGAGCAGTTCGTGTACGTGGTCGAGCCGCTGACGACCTTCGCCTTCGCCGTCGTCGCGTTGGCGTTGAGCGTGAACGTCATCGAATCGATGTTGCTGGGGGTCGTCGTGTTCAGCTGGTACGCGATCGCCGAGACCGTGTAACCGCTGATCGTGCCGCTGCCCGAGCCTGCGCTCGAGTCGGGCACCGTGTTCGTCGCCGTGAAGGCGTACGCGCCTGTGGCCAGCGCCGCCGCCACGACCAGGATTCCGAGGATCCGGCTCCGTCCGTTGAATCGCTTCATGTCGTCAACTCCAGATCAGAGGAGGGGGTCACGCATTCCGCGGTAGGTTTCGGCGGTTTCGTGTGACGGACCATCCCCCGATCGGGGTAGCTCAGCTGGGCTAGGCGAGCACGGCGGGCAGCGCGGAGATGACGTCGCCGGCGACGAGGCCGCGCTGCGGCAGGAGCCGGGCGGCAAGGCCGTGCGCGGTCGCCGCGGCCGCCGCGCCGAGGCGCGGGTCGAGGCCCTTGGCGAGGAACGCGGCCAGGATCCCGGTCAGGACGTCGCCGGTGCCCGCCGTGGCGAGCCCCGGCGCCTCGGCGAGCACGACGAGGACGCCCTGAGCGGGCGCGGCGACGATCGTGTCGGCGCCCTTGAGCAGGCAGACGCAGCCGAACCGCTCGGAGCAGCGCCGGGCGGCCTCGAGCCGGTGCGCGTCCACCCAGCCGGAGCTCTCGCCGAGGAGCCTGCCGAGCTCGCCCGCGTGCGGCGTCAGCACCGCCCGCGCGCCCCACTCGCCCGGCTCGAGCTCGTGCAGGGCGTCGGCGTCGAGCACGAGCTTCTGCTCGCCCGCAGCCAGCAGCTCGTCCCGGAGCGCCTTCGCGGCGGCATCGCGGCCGAGACCGGGCCCGATCGCGAGCGCGCCGGCCTTCGCAGCGGCGTCGCCGGCATCCGCCCAGGTCAGCTTCACGGGCTCGAGCAGCTTGGCCTCGACGACCGGTAGCGATTGTTCCGGGACGGCGACCGCGACATAGCCGGCGTCGGCGCGGAAGGCGGCCTCGGCGGCGAGGCAGGCGGCGCCCGTCATTCCAGGGGCGCCGCCGGCGACGAGCACCGCCCCGGCGCTGTACTTGCTGTCCTCCGCCCGCTTGCGCGGGACGAGCGAGAGGATCGCCGGCGTCACGAGCCGGTGCTCGGTCTCCGCGGGCTCGAGCCCGATGTCCGCGACCACGACCTCACCGGCGTGGAAGAGACCGGGCGCGATTGCGAGCCCGAGCTTGCGGCCGTGGAAGGTGACGGTCAGCGTCGCCCGAACCGCGGCGCCGCCGACCTCGCCCGTGGACGCGTCGACGCCCGAGGGGACGTCGACGGAGACGACCGGTGCACCGGCGGCGTTGACCCGCTCGATCGTCGCGGCCGCCTCCTCACGCGGCTCGCCGTGGAATCCCGTCCCGAAGAGCGCGTCGACGATCACGTCGGCCTGCTCGACTGCGGTCGTCTCGACCGCGTCGCGGCCTTCCTCGCGCAGGATCCGGGCGGCGATCCGGCCGTCGCCGCCGTTCGAGCCGCCGCCGCAGACGACGGCGATCCGGCGCGCATCGGGGAACCGCTGCATCACCTCGCGCGCGACCGCCGCACCCGCGCGCTCCATCAGCTCCGCGACGTCGTGGCCCTCCTCCGCCGCCCGCGCCTCCGTCGGCCGTGTAGAGCGGCTCAAGCATCGGTGACGACGGCGACCGCGGAGGCGAGCTCGCGCGAGTGCGTCATCGAGAGGTCGATCGCGCCCGCGCCGACGCGCTCGGCCCAGGCGGCGACGCGACCCGTGAGCCGCACCGACGGCTTGGGGCGGCCGGCGATCTCGATGTCCTTCCAGGCGAACGCGCGCGCGACGCCGAAGCCGAGCGCCTTCCCGACCGCCTCCTTGCCGGCGAACCGCCCCGCGTAGCTCTCGGCCGGGTTCTTGCGCGAGTCGCAATAGGCCTGCTCGGCGGCGGTGAAGCAGCGATCTCTGAAGCCCTGGTAGCGCTGGAGCGAGCGGCGGACTCGCTCGATCTCGATCAGGTCGACGCCGACCCGGGTCACGGCGAGCGTTCGATCCAGTCCGGGACGTTCGCGATCGAGCTGAGCACCGCGTCGGGGATGACGGCGGAGCGCTCGAGCGCGTCGGGGCGGAACTTGCCCGTCCGCAGGAGCAGCGTCTTCATCCCGAAGAGCTGCGCGCCGCGGACGTCCTGCTCGAGGTCGTCCGTGATCATCCACGTCAGCTCGGGCTCGGCGTCGAGGGCCGCCAGCGCGGCCGCGAAGGCGGAAGCGCTGGGCTTGCCGATCACGGTCGCGTCGACGCCGGTCGCGTACTCGAGCGCGGCGACGAAGGCGCCGCCGTCCAGCATCGGCCCGCGCGCCGTCTGCCACCAGGGGTTCTTGTGCAGGCAGAAGAGGTCGGCGCCGGCCTGGATCTCGGAGAACGCGCGGGCGAGGTTCATGTGGCTGAAGACCTGATTCGGCTCGGTCGTCTCGTCGCAGCCGCCGACGAGCACGGCGTCGGCGCCCTCGCCGACGAGCTCGATCCCGGCGAGGTCGGGGACGATCGCGGACATCACGAGCCCGTAGACGCGGCGCCCGCCGAGCTGCTCGGCCGCGGCGATCGGCGTCGTCTGGAGCTCCTCGTCCTCGAGCTCGAGACCCAGCTCGCGCAGCTCGTTCGCGAGGTCGGCGCGGGTGCGGCTCGAGTTGTTGGTGACGTAGCGGAGCCGATGCCCGTCGGCGCGCAGGCGGGCGACCGCCTCCACTGCACCCGGGATCGGCTCGCCCGAGACGTGAAGGACGCCGTCGACGTCCAGCAGAATGGCGGCCATGGAGCAGGATGCTATCCGGGTCACACGTTCAGTCCTATTGCCTCTGACCGAGATCGAGCTGCGCTTCTCCCGCTCGAGCGGCCCGGGCGGCCAGCACGCGAACACGGCGGAGACACGTGTGGAGGCGATCCTCGACGTCGAGGCCTCGTCGGCGCTGACCGACGTGCAGAAGAAGCGCGTGATCGCGAAGGCGGGCCCGACGCTCCGTGCGGTCGCCCAGGACGAGCGAAGCCAGTGGCGCAACCGGGAGCTGGCCGTCGAACGGCTCGTCGAGCAACTGCGGGAGGCGCTGAAGGTGCAGCGCCGCCGGATCGCGACGAAGCCGACGCGGGCGTCGCGCGAGCGCCGCCTGGAGTCGAAGAAGAGGCGCTCGACGACGAAGCAGCTTCGCCGGCGGCCGCCGGACTAGCCCGGCACGGTGTAGAGCCGACCGCCGGTGTTGTCGGCGAACAGGACGCCGCCGCGGTACGGCAGCAGCCCGTGAACGTCGATGCGGCTGCGTGCGCGCACGGGGGTCGTCACCTTCCCCGTGCCGGCGTCGACGCGCCGGAGCGCCGCCATGGTCGGGAAGCCGCGCCCTGTCGGCCGCCGCCGCGCGCGCCGGCACCCAGAGCGAGCCGCCGTTCGCGACGACGTCGATGCCGCCGGCGCCGATCTCGATCGTCGCCTTGACGGCGCCGGTCTCCGGGTCGAGCCGGAGCAGGTCGGTGCCGCGGCCGGTCACCCAGAGCGATCCCGCCGCCCACGCGAGCCGCTCCGGCGCGTCCCCCGGGACGTTGCCGAGCTTCCGGGGCCGGTTCGTCGCCGTGTCGATCGCGACGAGGCCGAGATCGCGGTGGTTGATCACCCACGCCCGCTTGCCGCGGAAGACCATGTCCGCAGGCCCGTCGCCCGACCGGGATGCGGGCGACGACCTTCCGTCGCGCGGGATCGATCCGCAGGACCGTGCCCGCCCGGTCGTCCACCGACCAGAGCGAGCCGTCGCCGATCCAGAGGTTGTACGGCCCCGCCGCGCCCGTCTCGATCTTCCCGGTGACCCGGCCGCTCTTGAGGTCGAGGCGTGAGACGACGCCGCCCGAGTCGAGCGACCAGACCGCGCCGAGCCCGGCGATCACGGCGATCGGCAAGCCGCCTACCGGCGTCGAGCGGAGCGAGCCCGACGAGAGCGTGACGCGAACGACGCGGCCCTCCTCCTTGCAGGCGACCCAGGCAGTGCCGCCCGTGACGGCGAGCGTGGCGGTCGGCCAGTACGGCCCGGCGCCGTCGCACGCCTTCTGACTCCGAGTTCCCGGGAGGGACGGTGCGGCGGTGACGAGCAGCACCAGCGAGAGCACGAGCGTCCGCATGCCCGCCAGATATACCGCGGTTTCCGCGGTATGTCAATCCGCGAGAGCGGCCTGCCCGGCTCGGACGAGCTCCTCCAGAGCCGTCCGGTACTGCTCGAGCCCGCCCTCGAGGTGCTCCTCCAGCGCCCGCTCCGCGCCCTCCACCGTCGGCCGGGCGGCATCCAGGAGCTCGTGGCCGCGCTGGGTCACCTCGAGCCGGTGCGAGCGGCGGTCCTCCTCGCTCGGCACCCGTCGCACGAGCTCGCCGTCGAAAAGGGGCTGCATCCGCTCGCGCAACGTCGAGGGACGGCAGGCCTGTCGTCCGCTCGAGCTCGGTCGGCGTCAGCGGCCCGCTCAGGGCGACGTGCCAGAGCAGGATCTGCGCCGGGCCCTTCAGCCCGAGCCGCTCCACCTCCCGCGAGACGAGCTCGTTCACCAACTGCCCGGCGACGTAGAGCTCGAAGAGGACGCTGGTGTGCACGCGCTTCTTCACGTGCGCGATCATAGGACGCACGTGGACGTCCTTCGGCTCGCCACACTGCTCGAGGAGCTGCCGACGGAGCGGATCCGGCTGCTCGACAACCTCGGCCGCATCCGCCGCGAGGTCGGCCCGCTGACCCCCGAGCTTGCCGACGCGCTCGCCGACCGGATGAACCTGCGCCGCGGCGACGTGCACGAGGTCGTCTCCTTCTACTCGTTCCTGCAGGTGCCGGTCGACGCGGTCCGCGTCTGCACCGGCCCGATCTGCGACTGCGCCGGCTCGCGCGAGCTGCTGACCGGCGCCGCGATCGAGGTGCCTTGCCTCGGCCACTGCGACCTGGCGCCGGTCGTGCTCGACGGCGACGCCGTCCGCGGCGGCGTCACCCACTCGACGAACGGCTTCCTGCTCGAGCCCGACGAGATCCGCGAGCCGCTCGCCCTGTCGCAGGACGACGTGCTCGAGCGGCTCGAGGCGTCCGGGCTGACCGGGATGGGCGGCGCCGGCTTCCCGACCTGGCGCAAGTGGGACGCGGTCCGGCGTGAGCCCGGCCCGCGGGTCGTGATCGTCAACGCCGACGAGGGCGAGCCGGGGACGATCAAGGACCGCTACGTGATGGAGCTGCGCCCCCAGCTCCTGCTCGAAGGGCTCGCCGCGGCGATGCGCTTCTGCGAGACCGACAGGCGTACATCTACCTGCGCGAGGAGTACGCGAACTCCAGGGCCGTGCTCGAGGACGCGATCGCGGCCCGCGGGCTTCCGGTCGAGCTCGTCATCGGCGCCGGCGCCTACATCTGCGGCGAGGAGACGGCGATGCTGGAGTCGATGGAGGGCCGGCGCGGGATGCCGCGGCTGCGGCCGCCGTTCCCCGCGCAGTCCGGCTACCTCGGCCGGCCGACGCTGATCAACAACGTCGAGACCCTGGCGCACGTCGCGCTGATCCTCCGCGGCGAGTGGCAGCCGATCCGGCTCTGGTCGGTCTCCGGCGCGGTCGGGAAGCCCGGCTGCTACGCCGCGCCGCTCGACGTCACCGTCCGCGGCCTGATCGACGAGTACGCCGGCGGCCTCACGGCCGAGCCGGGCGCGATCGTCCCGGGCGGAGCGGCCAGCGGGATCCTTCCTCCCGCCGCGCTCGACGCGCCGCTGACGCGCGACGGGCTGGCGGAGTGGGGCTGCAGCGTCGGTTCGGCCGCCGTCCAGGTCTTCCCGAGCGGCTACTCGCCCGTCCGCCTGCTCGCCGAGACGATGCGCTTCTTCGCCGAGGAGTCGTGCCAGAAGTGCACCCCGTGCCGGATCGGCAACCGCGCGCTCCACGCCGTCTTCGACGGCGAGCGGACGATGAGCCGCGAGCAGGTCGACGAATGGCTCGAGGCGATGGCGCTGACCTCGATCTGCGGCCTCGGCCAGGCGGCGCCGATCCCCGTTCGCAGCGCCTTCGCGCACTGGCCCGAGCTCTTCGAGAAGATGACCGCGTGATCGAGTTCACCCTCGACGGCCGGACAGCGAGCGCCCAGGACGGTGAGCTGCTCGTGCACGCGGCGGCCCGCAACGGCGTCTTCATCCCGACGCTCTGCCACGACGACAAGCTCGAGCCCTATGGCGGCTGCCGGATGTGCGTCGTCGGCGTCGAGGGCTCGCCGCGACCGCTGCCGGCCTGCGCCACCCGCGTCGACGGACGGCATGGTCGTTTCCACCAACTCGAACGTGCCGCAGCTGCGGAAGACGCTGACCGAGATGCTCCTGGCCGAGCACCTGAATGCCGATCCAGGCGGGCGGCCGAACGAGCTCGCCGACCTCGCCGCCGAGCTCGGCGCGGAGCCGCCGTTCGTCCTCCCCGACGCGAAGCGCGAGCCGTACGCGGACCGGAACAAGCTGATGGGCTACGAGCCGGACACGTGCATCCTCTGCAACCGCTGCGTGCGCTACACGCAGGAGGTGATGCAGTGCTCGGCGCTCTCGCTCGAGGGCCGCGGGCCGGAGGCTCGGATCGTGCCGACGTGGAGCAAGAGCTGGCTCGACACCGAGTGCGAGCTCTGCGGCGGCTGCCTCTCCACCTGCCCGACCGGCGCGATCTACGAGAAGTTCCTCGAGGGAGCGGGCGTCGAGGAGCGCGCCCTGGAGCAGACGAAGACGACGTGCACGTTCTGCGGCGTCGGCTGCCAGCTCGACCTGAACGTCGACCCCGAGACGAAGCGGATCGTCAAGGTGACCTCGAAGCCCGAGTACGTCTCGAACGAGGGCAACCTCTGCGTCAAGGGCCGCTTCGCCTTCAACTTCGTCCACCACCCCGACCGCCTCACCGAGCCGCTCGTGCGCGGCGAGGACGGCGAGTTGCATCCGGCGACGTGGGAGCACGCGCTCCAGGTCGCCGCCGACGGGCTCAAGGGGGTGATGGAGCGCCATTCGCCGCAGCACGTCGGCGTGCTCAGCTCGGCCCGGCTGACGAACGAGGAGAACTACCTGATCCAGAAGCTCGCCCGGACGGGGCTGCAGACCCATTCCGTCCACTCGTGCGAGGCCACCTGACACGCTCCGACCCTTTACGGCCTGGTCAGGTCGTTCGGCAGAGGCGCCTCCACCAACTCGATCCCCGAGATCGAGAACGCCCGCTTCCTGCTCGTGATCGGCTCGAACACGACGGAGGCGCACCCGGTGCTGGCGCTGCGGATCAAGAAGGCGGTGCGGAACGGCGCCACGCTCGTCGTCGCCGACCCGCGCGCGATCTGGCTGACGAAGCTCGCGAAGCGCCACCTGCAGCTGCGCCCCGGCTCGGACGTCTGGCTCCTGAACGCGATCATGCACGTGATCCTCGAGGAGGGGCTCCAGGACGACGACTACATCGCCGCCCACTGCGAGGACTTCGAGGCCGTGCGCGAGGTCGTCTCCCGCTACACGCCCGAGCAGGCGGAGCGGGTCACGGGCGTTGACGCCGAGGCGATTCGCGCCACCGCCCGCGAGTACGCGACCGAGCGGCACGCGGCGATCTTCTACACGCTCGGGATCACCGAGCACGCCTGCGGCGTCGACAACATCTGGTCGCTCGCGAACCTCGTCCTGATGACGGGCCACCTCGGCTACGAGTCGACCGGCCTGAACGCGCTCCGCGGCCAGAACAACGTCCAGGGCCTGAACGACTCGGGCGCGAACCCGCACTACTTCCCCGGCTACCAGTCCTGGGACGACCCCGACGTGCGCGAGAAGTTCGCGACCGCGTGGGGCGTCGACCTCCCCGAGCGCGCCGGCTACCGGCTCGACCAGATGATGAGCGGCCTGCACGACGGGCGGATCAAGGCGCTCTACCTCGTCGGCGAGAACCCGGCGCAGACGGAGCCGAACGCGCATCACGTCGAGGAGGGGCTGCAGCAGCTCGAGTTCCTCGTCTCGCAGGACATCTTCCTGAACGAGACCTCGCGCCGGCACGCCGAACGTCGTCCTGCCCGCGTCGAGCTTCGCCGAGAAGGACGGGACGTTCACGAACACGGAGCGGCGGATCAACCGCGTCCGTGCCGCGGTCCCGCTGCCCGGCAACGCGCGCGGCGACCGCGAGATCGTGATCGCGCTGGCGCGCGCGCTCGGCTGCGACTGGCCCGAGTATCCCGACGCAGCGTCGGTCTGGGACGAGCTCGCCGACCTCTGCCCCAACTGGTACGGGGTTCGCTACCCCCGGCTCGAGGAGCACGGGCTGCAGTGGCCCTGCCCGACCGAGGATCACCCGGGGACGATGTTCCTGCACGAGGGCCATCCCTCGCTGCCCTCCGGGAAGGGCAAGTTCCACCCGGTCGAGTACCAGCCGCCGATCGAGGAGCCGGACTCCGAGTACCCGTTCGTCCTCTCCACCGGGCGGACGCTCTACCACTACAACTCGGCGGGGATGACGATGCGGGAGGCCGGGATCACCGACAAGCAGGTGGATCCGTTCTTCGAGATCGCGGCCGAGGACATGTCGGCGCTCGGCGTCGCGGAGGGCGAGTGGGTGCGGCTGGTCTCGCGCCGCGGCGACCTCACCGCCCGCGCGCAGCTCTCCGACCGCGTCTACCCCGGTCTCGTCTGGATGGCGCTGCACTTCGCCGAAGCCCGCGTCAACTGGCTCACGCACGACGTCGGCGACCCGCTGATCGGGACGCCCGAGTACAAGGTCTCGGCGGTCCGGCTGGAGCGGGTTTGACCACGCTCGCACCCGCCGTCGCCGAGCCGCTGCTGCGCGGCCGCTTCGGGCGTCCCTATCTCTACGCCGAGCAGACCGAGACCACGCAGCGGATGCTCGACGCCGACCAGCCCGAAGGCGCGGTTGCGGTGGCGGAGGAACAGACGGAGGGGCGGGGACGAATGGGCCGCCGCTGGGAGGCGCCGGCAGGCTCCTCGCTGCTCGTCTCGACGCTACTGCGCCCGCCGCCGGAGCGCCGCGCGGCCGAGCTGACGCTCCTCGCGGGCGTCGCGGTCGCGGTCGTGGTCGAACGGGCGACGGGGCTCGCGGCGCAGATCAAGTGGCCGAACGACGTCATGCTCAACCGCCGCAAGGTCGCGGGCGTGCTCGCCGAGCTGAAGGACGGCGCGGTCGTGCTCGGGATCGGGATCAACGTCAACCAGCGGCCCGGCGAGCTCCCGGCAGACACGAAGGTCGCCGCCGGCTCGCTCTACTCGGTGACGGGCCGGGAGTCCGAGCGGGGCGAGCTCCTGGCCGACCTGCTGCTGGAGCTCGAGAACCGGTACGACGCGTGGCGCGAGGACGGGCTCGCTGCGCTGTACGAGGATCTCGGCGCCCGCGACTTCCTCCGCGGCAGGCGCGTGACGCTCGACGGGGTTGCAGGCACCGCGCAGATGATCACGCGCGACGGCCGGCTCGCCGTCGCCACGAGCTCAGGCCCGGTCGTGATCGAGAGCGGCGAGGTCCTGTTCGAGCGCTGACAGCTCGGCCGGCGTGTTCGCGTTCGCGAGCAGCCGCGGATCGGCTTCGAGCACGCGTGGATTGACTCCGCGCAGTGACCACTCGCCCGAGCGGAGCCGCCGTTCGAGCTCAGGCAGGTCGGACTTCGAGTAGGCGCCCGGCAGCGGCCCGGTCTGGGTGACGGCCGCACCCGCGCCCAGTTCGCGCAGGAGCTCCGGCGTCACCAGCGGGCAGTCGACCGGGAGGAAGACTGCGACCTCGGTGGCGGCGGCGCGGAGCCCGGCGATGACGCCGACGAGCGGCGCCTGCGGCTCCGGCGGCTCCACGACGACGGGGAACGGCAGCTCGAGCTCGCCCTTCCCGACCGCCAGCCGAGCGGGAAACGCCTCCCCGAGCGTTCGCCACGCGCGCTCGGCGAGCGTCTCGTCACCGAACCGGGCCAGCGCCTTCGGCGAGCCGAACCGCGCCGACGCCCCGCCGACGAGCAGGACGCCGGTTACCGAACGATCCGCCACTGCTCGGTGTAGACGTTCAGCGAGCCGCCGCGGACGAAGCCGCAGAGCGTGATCCCGCGGTCGGCTGCGAGCTCGACCGCGAGCGACGAAGGCGCGCCGACGGCGACGAGCAGCGGACAGCCGGCGACCGCCGCTTTCTGGACGAGCTCGAACGAGAGCCGGCCGCTGACGCAGAGGATCGAGCGGGACAGTGGCAGGAGGCCGTCGAGGAACGCGCGGCCGACGACCTTGTCGAGCGCGTTGTGGCGGCCGACGTCCTCGCGCACGCAGAGCAGCTCGCCGTCGGCCGAGAAGAGCCCGGTCGCGTGCAGCCCGCCGGTCGCCTCGAACGCGGCCTGCCCCGCTCGCAGCCGATCCGGAAGCTGCGCGACGAGCGCGGCGCCGACGTGCAGGTCGCTGTCGACGCGCGGCGCCTCGACTGCGACGGCCTCGAGCGCGCCCTTGCCGCAGACGCCGCACGAGGAGGAGGTGTAGAAGCTGCGCTGCAGGCGGCCGACGTCTGCGCCGGGCGCGTCGACCTCGACCGTGTTCGCGGCCAGATCGTCGGGAACGCGGGCTTCGAGCGGCCGCAGCCCCTCCGAGAGGCAGAAACCGAGCGCGAGCTCCTCGTCGTGGCCGGGGGTCCGCATCGTCACCGCGACGGGGACGCCGGCGATCCGGATCTCGAGCGGCTCCTCGACGGCGACGACGTCGTCCACCACCGCGCCCGGCACGCGGGTGACCTGGACGCGCGCCGTCGAGTTCGGGAGCGCGGTCACTTGCTGAGGGTACCGCGCAAGAGTTAGGCCGGACCGGCGTCCTTAGTCCTACCGATGCACGAATTGACCGCAGATTTCGGAACCGGCCTCCGCGCCCACCTCGGCCTCGAATGGGCCGAGCCGACCACGCTCGAAGTCGCCTTCGAGCGTGTCGACAGCGCGCTGGAGCGAGCAGTTGTCCCGCCGCCCACGCCCGAGCTGACCTCGAGTGCGTCCCTGGACGCGCTCGAGGCGCTCGAGGCTGAGCTGGTCGATCGCGAGCGTGCGCTGACCGCACGCGAGGCCTCGCTCGCGGGCCGCGCCGGCAGCCTTCTCGCCGCCGCCCAGGCTCTCTACGACGAGGTCCTCGGTGGCCCCGCCGACCATGACGACGAGCTTGCCCGCCTGCGACGGAGGAAGAGCGTTGCCTGAGGCCCGCATGGTCGAGCGCATCGAACAGATCCGGGGCGACCGTCTGCGCCGCTGGAGCGTCTACGCGTCCATTCCGTTCATCTGGCTCGCACTCGCGCTGCTGAACCCGTTCGTGCTGCTCGTCCCGCCGATGATCACCTTCGCGATCTGGAAGGCGATGGAGTACGGGATGATCGACCGGAACGACCCGCCCGAGGATCCCGACTTCTACTAGCCGAGCAGGGCGGCGATCTCGTCGTAGCCGCGGCTCCGGGCGTGCTCGAGCGGCGTCACCCCGTCGCGGTCGGCGAGGTCGGTGCGCGCACCGGCGGCGACGAGGAGCCGGACGATCTCCTGATGCGCGGGACCGCCGTCGCCGAGGATCACGGCCTCGAGCAGCGCCGTCCAGCCGAGATCGTTGACGTGGTCGACGTCGACGTCGGTCTGCAGCAGCGCCCGCACCATCTCCACGTGCCCGCGATCGGCCGCTGGGATCAGCGCCGTGCCGCCGAAGCGATTGGTGCGCGTGAGGTCGGGATCGCCGCGGAGCACCTCGCGCAGCACGTCGACGTCGCCGGTCTCACCCATCGCGAGGAACGCGTTCGAGCGGGTCTCGTCCTGGAGGTCGACGTCCGCTCCCGCGTCCACGAGAGCCCGGACGACCGCGGGCGCGCCCGCATACGCCGCTGCGGTGACCGCCGTCCGGCCGCCCTCGCCGCGGTCGTCGGGCGAGGCGCCGCGCCGGAGCAGATCGTTCACCGCCTCCAGGTCACCACGGCCCGCCGCGCGCGCGAGGTCGCCGTCGGCGGGACGATCGTCGCCGCCTCCGCAGCTGCTCAACGCGAGCGCGGCGAGCACAAGGAGCAGCCCGCGTCCTATTCGACCGTGACGGTCTTCGCCAGGTTGCGCGGCTGGTCGACGTTGTGGCCGCGCAGGCGCGCGATCCGGTAGGCCAACAGCTGCAGCGGGATGATGGCGAGCACGGCCTGCAGGAAGTTCGGCGTCTTCGGGACGTAGATGACGTCGTCGGCGTGGTGCTGGATGTCCTCGTTCCCGTCGGTCGCGATCGCGATCACGTGCGCACCCCGCGCGCGGACCTCCTGGATGTTCGAGACGAGCTTGTCGTAGACGTGGATATCGGTGGCGACGACGACCACAGGCGTGTCCTCGTCGAGCAGGGCGATCGGCCCGTGCTTCATCTCGCCGGCCGAGTACGCCTCGGTCGGGATGTAGCTGATCTCCTTCAGCTTCAGCGCGCCCTCGAGCGCGACGGGCAGGCCGATGTGGCGGCCGAGGTAGAAGAAGAAGGGCTTGTCGGCGAACCGCTGGGCGATCTCCTCGATCGGATGGTCGCCGTCGAGGAACTTGTCGATCTTCTTCGGCAGGTCGTAGACCTTGTCCAGGATGAACGAGAGCTCTCCCGGCTCCATCGTCCCGCGGATCTGCGCCAGCTTCAGGGCGACGAGATAGAGCAGCGAGACCTGAGCCGTGAACGTCTTCGACGCGGCGACACCGACCTCGAGCCCGCAACGGGTGTAGAGGACGGAGTCGACCTCGCGGGTGATCTGCGAGCCCATCATGTTCGTGATCGCCACGGTGCGGGCGCCCTTCTCGCGGGCGAGCTTCATCGCCTCGATCGTGTCGCGCGTCTCGCCCGACTGCGAGATCCCGATCACGAGCGTGTCCTTGTCGATCACGGGGTTGCGGTAGATCCACTCGGAGGCAATGTCCGGCTCGACGGGGATCCTCGCCCACTCCTCGATCACGTACCGGCCGACGACCCCGGCGTGGTACGCGGTGCCGCACGCGAGGATGACGATCCGGCGCAGCTCCTTGAGCTCCTCCTCGGAATGCCCGAGTCCTTCGAGCACGAGCGTGCCGTGACGGACGCGGTCGCCGATCGTCTCGGCGACGGCCTCGGACTGCTCGTAGATCTCCTTGAGCATGAACGTCTCGTAGCCGCCCTTCTCGGCGCCCTCGTCGTCCCAGTCGAGCTCGACCGGGTCGTGCTCGACCTGGGAGCCGTCGACGCGGGTGAAGACAGAGCCCGCGGGGGTGATCGTGACGATGTCGCCGTCGTCGGGGAACTGCACCTGGCGCGTCTCCTTCAGGAACGCGGCCGCATTCGACGCGAGGAACATCTCGCCGTTGCCGATCCCGACCACGAGCGGCGTCTGGTGGCGCGCGGCGACGAGCAGGTCGGGGTGGTCGTGGTGGATGACGACGAAGGTGAAGTGGCCCTCGAGCTCGGCGAACGTGCGCCGGACCGCCTCCGTGAGATCGCCCTCGTAGTGGCGCTCGATCAGGTGCGAGACGGTCTCGGCGTCGGTCTCGGAGGAGAACGTGTGCCCGTCGGCGATCAGGCCCTCGCGCAGCTCGCGGTAGTTCTCGACGATCCCGTTCAGGACGATCGACATCTTCGAGCCGTCGCAGCCGGTCAGCGGGTGCGCGTTCGCCTCCGTGACGCCGCCGTGCGTCGCCCAGCGCGTGTGGCCGAGGCCGTGCCTGGACTTGGAGCCGTTCGGACCCGCGGCCTCCTTCAGGTTCTGGAGGTTGCCGACGGCGCGGACGTACTCGAGCCCGTCAGCCTCGCGGAGCGCGATCCCGGCGGAGTCGTAGCCGCGATACTCGAGCCGCTCGAGACCCTGGATCAGGAGCTGCTTGCACTCCCTCGGCCCGACGTATCCGATGATTCCGCACATGCATAGCCCCCATCTCCGAACTGTAAAACCGGAAAACGCGTCCGAGAACGCGGAAGAGCCCGGCGCACCTCCCGCATCGTCGCGGGCTAGCCGAGCTCCCTCTTCACGAGGGTTGCGATCCTAGCACAGTATTCCAGGGCTTTCTCCTCCGTTTCGGCCTCGCCGAGGACGCGGATGAGCGGCTCCGTGCCCGACGCACGGACGAGGACGCGGCCCGACCCGTTCAGCTCCTGATTGAGTCGCTCGGCCTCCGCGAGAGCCTCTTGCGGCACTTCCCGCCGTGAGACACGAACGTTCTCCTTCGCCTGCGCGTAGCGGGGCATCACGGCCACCGCCTCGGCGAGCGTACGGCCACGCACGGCGTCGCAGAGAAGGAGCGCCGCGGCCAGGCCGTCGCCGGTGACATGGTCGCGCAGGCAGATCACGTGGCCCGACTGCTCGCCGCCCAGGATCCCGTTCTCGCGGCGGAGCGCCTCGAGCACGTAGCGGTCGCCGACCGGCGTCGTCAGGACGCGCACGCCGCGCTCGTCCATCAGCCGGTGGAAGCCGAGGTTCGTCATCACGGTCACCGCGACGAGGTCGACGTCCAGATGGAGCGCGAGCACCGCGAGGATCTGGTCGCCGTCGACCGCGTTGCCGTCGCCGTCGACCGCGAGCATCCGGTCGCCGTCGCCGTCGAACGCGACCCCGAGATCGAGTCCGCGCTCGCGGACGGTCTCCTGCAACAGCGCGAGGTCGGTGGCGCCGCAGCCGTCGTTGATGTTCTCGCCGTTCGGCGCGTCGCCGATCGCGGTCACCTCGGCGCCGAGCCGCTCGAACGCCTCCGGCGCGATCCCGGCGTAGGCGCCGTTGGCGCAGTCGACGCCGAGCCGCAGGCCGGTGAGGTCGTTGCCGAAGCGCTCGAGCACGTGGTCGAGGTAGCTCTCGGTGTAGACGTCGACCCGGTCGATCGAGCCGCCGCCGCGCTCGGGCGCGTCGAGCAGCCCCTCGATCTCCTCCTCGGAGGCGTCGCTCAGCTTGCGGCCGTTCTTGTCGAAGAACTTGACCCCGTTGTACTCGGGCGGGTTGTGCGAGGCGGAGATGACGACGCCGAGGTCGAGCGCGAGCAGCGCCACCGCGGGCGTCGGCAGGACGCCGGCGAGCACCGCATTGCCGCCGGCCGCGACGACGCCGCGCGCGAACGCCTCTTCGAGCTCCGGCCCCGAGCCGCGCGTGTCGCGGCCGACGAAGACGCGGCCGCGCCCCGACCAGAGCGTCGATGCTTTGCCCAGCTGCTCGACGAGCTCGGCGGTCAGATCCTCGCCGACGACGCCACGGACGCCGTCAGTCCCGAAGTACCGGCGCAAGCCGGGCGGTTATCGCTTGGAGAACTGCGGGGCCTTGCGGGCCTTGTGCAGCCCGGCCTTCTTGCGCTCGACGACGCGGGCGTCGCGGGTGAGGAAGCCCTCGCGCTTGAGCGGCACGCGCAGTTCCGGATCGGCCTCGACGAGCGCACGGGCGATCCCGTGGCGCACGGCTCCGGCCTGGCCGGAGGGGCCTCCCCCGTGAACGCGGACGCGGATGTCGAACGTCCCCTCGACGCCGGCCGTCTTCAGCGGCGCGAGCGCCAGCGTGCGGTGCGTCGCCCGCGGGAAGTAGTCCTCGAGTGTCCGGCCGTTGAACCACGTCTTGCCGTCGCCCGGGCGGAGGATCACGCGCGCGACCGAGGTCTTGCGCTTCCCGGTGCCGAGGTACTGCGCCTGCTCTGCCACTACGAGACCTCCAACGTCTTCGGCGCCTGAGCCTCGTGCGGATGCACGGGGCCGGCGTAGATCTTCAGCTTTGTGATCTGCCGGCGCGCGAGGCGATTGCGGGGAAGCATGCCCTTGACCGCCTTGCGCAGCACTTCGGTCGGCCGCCGCTCGAGCTGCTCGCGCAGCGTTCGCGTCCGGAGCCCGCCGGGATAGCCGGAATGGCGGTGGTACAGCTTCTGGTCGAGCTTCTGGCCCGTCACCGCGATCTTCTCCGCGTTGACGACGATCACGAAGTCGCCCGTGTCGATGTGCGGCGTGTAGACGGGCTTGTTCTTGCCCCGGAGGGTGTCGGCGATCTGGGTCGCGAGACGGCCGAGCGTCTTACCCTCGGCGTCGACGACGTACCACTCGCGTGCGATCTCGCCCGGCTTTGCGCTGTATGTCTTCATTTCACAGAAAGAGGGCGCACATCGGGTGCGCCGGCGGCGGATCGTAGCAGAATCCAGGCCGCGGGCAGGGCCACGAAGGCCGTCGCGGCGAGCGCCAGCGCCTCGACGCCGAACTCGCTGTAGGCGGCGCCGCCGAGCAGCACGAGGGCCGCGCCGGTGAAGCTCGAGAGCTGATCCGTGAGGCCGATCAGCTTCCCGCGCTCGGCCGGTCAGGGCCCGGTCGGCGAGGTCGGTGACGGCCGCGACGTAGGAGATGTTCCAGCCCGAGCCCGAGCAGGAAGAGCGAGGCCGACATCCAGAAGACGCTCTCGAACCAGGCGAGCCCGAGCGTGGACAGCCCCATCAGGAGCAGCCCGGCGACCTGGCACGGCCGGCGCCCGACGGCGTCGACGAGCTGGCCGATCACGAGCACGAGCGCGTACATCCCGACGATGTGGAGGCTGATCACGGTGAAGACGTCCGACTGGTGATGCCCGTGGTCGATCACCAGGTAGCCGGCCAGGTTCATCACCGAGACCATCCCCGCGAAGCTGGCCACGGCGGCGACGAGTGCGGTCAGCACGCCGGGGCGGCGGAGGATCTCGCTGCAGCGGCGCGGCCTCGTCGAACGTCGGAGCCGCCGGCGTCGAAGTGCAGCTGCTGGGCGATCGTGCGCGGGTCGGGCCGGACGCAGAGAACGAGCACGAGGCCGACGACCATGATCCCGGCAGCGGCGACCCACGGCACGACGAGAGCGTCCGTGTCGAGCTCCTTCCCGGCGAAGAGCGGCCGGAAGACGAGCGGGCCGAGCGCGGCGCCGAAGAGCGCGCCGAAGAGGACGTACGAGATCCCGCGGGCGCGGCGCTCCGGCGGGTACATGTCGGCCGCCGCGGCCCGGGCGAGCAGGATCGTCCCCTGCGCGATCCCGACGAGCGCGAAGCCGGGGATCACGAGCGCCGCGGTGTCGAGCGCGCAGCCGAGCGAGGTCGTCAGGCAGCCGGCGATCCCGGCCAGGCAGCCGCCCGCGAGGACGGGGACGCGGCCGTACCGGTCCATCAGGCGGCCGGCGGGGAGCGCGGCCAGGGCGCCGGCGGTGAGGAAGATCGCCGGCCCGAGGCCGAGGATCCCCTCGATGTTGGTGACGAGGACGAGCGTGACCGTGCCGACCGCGACCGCGAGCTGGACCATGCCGGAGAGCGATGTCAGCGTCGCGGCGAGCAGGATCGTGTTGCGGCGGACCGGGAAGCGCTCCATCGCGCGACCCTATCCGAGCAGCGTTTCGGCGAGGCCGGCCCGGAACGCCGCGGCGCCGCCGTGCGAGGGGTGTCGGACGTACGGGCCGCCGAGCCGGACATGCGCGAGCCGGCCGATCGCGACGACCCGGCGGCCGTCGGCGAGCTCGCGAAGGAACGTCTCCGACTGCGTCGATCTCTGCCCGGGTCGGCTGGCGGTTCGACTCCGCCGTGCCCGGATGCGTCGGGACGAGGTTCCAGAGCAGGACACCGTCCTCGAGCCCGAGCTCCGCCAGCGTCCGCTGCACGATCGTCGCCGTCGCCTCCGCCGGCCCACTGCCGGACAGCTGGCGCTCGGACGTGAACGGAATCCCCGAGACTCGTGCGCCGCGGTAGCCGGGCGCCTCGCCGACCAGCAGGATCCTCGTCCCGCGCCGTTCCCGCAGGTACCGCTCCAGCCGCGCGCGCCGGAGCTCGGAGTCCGCGTACTGGTTGAAGGTGGCGCCGATCCGCGCGGCGGCGAGCCGGTCGACGAAGCCCGTCGTCATCGCGCTCTAGCCTAGAAGCCGTGCAGCGCCGCCGCGTCACCGTCCAGGGTCACGTCCAGGGCGTCTTCTTCCGCGAGACGACCAGACGCCGCGCGCTGGCCGACGGCGTCTCCGGCTGGGTCCGGAACCTCCCCGACGGCAGCGTCGAGGCGGTGGTCGAGGGCGAGCGCGACGCGGTCGACCGGCTCGTCGGCTTCATGCGCGACGGCCCGCGCGGCGCGCGCGTCGACTGGGTCGACGTCGTCACCGAGGAGCCGGAGGGGCTCGCCGGCTTCGACGTCCGCTGACAGATCACGCCAGACCGGGCAAACGGCGAACCGCGCGAACAGCCTGCCGGATGCGCTGCTCGTTCTCGACGAGCGCGAAGCGCACGAAACCGTCCCCGTCCGGGCCGAAGCCGATACCCGGGCTGACCGCGACGTGTGCTTCCCGCGCCAGATGCTCCGCGAAGCGGAGCGAGCCGAGCTCGCGGTACGCCTTCGGGATCGGCGCCCAGACGAACATCGTTCCGCGCGGCTTCGGGATCTCCCACCCCGCCTTTGCCAACCCGTCGCACAGCGCGTCGCGGCGCGACTCATAGATCCGGCAGACGTCGACCGGATGTTCGGGACGCTCGTTCATCGTGACCGTCGCGGCGATCTGGATCGGCTGGAACGTGCCGTAGTCGAGGTATGACTTCAGCCGCGCGAGTGCCTCGATCACGTCGGCGTTCCCGAGCATGAAGCCGACGCGCCAGCCGGCCATGGAAAACGACTTGGTCAGCGTGTAGAGCTCGACGCAGCAGTCCTTCGCTCCCTCGACCTGGAGGATCGACGGCGGCTCGTGGCCGTCGAAGGCGATGTCGGCGTAGGCGAAATCGTGGACGACAAGGAGCTCTCGCTCCTTCGCGAAGGCAACGACCCGCTCCATGAAGTCCCGCTCGACCGTCGCGGTCGTCGGATTGTGCGGGAACGACAGGATCACGACGCGAGGCCGCGGCCGGGCGCGGGCATATGCGTCCTCGAGGTTCCCGAAGAGATCCTCGTCCGGCCCCATCGCGACCTGCGTCACCGATGCCCCGGCAAAGATCGGCGCGTAAACGTGGATCGGGTAGCTCGGGCTCGGCACGAGCGCGGAGTCGCCGGGCTGCAGGAGCACCCACATCAGATGCGAGAGACCCTCCTTGGCGCCGATCGTGTTCAGGACCTCGCGGTCGGGGTCGAGCTCGACGCCGAAGCGTCGTCCGTAGAGGTCAGCCGCCGCCCGTCGCAGATTTGGAATCCCGCGCGACGCGGAGTAACGGTGGTTCCGAGGACGGTGCGCCGCCTCGGCCAGCTTCTCGACGGCGATGTCCGGGGACGGGAGGTCGGGGTTCCCGAACCCGAGGTCGACCACATCCTCGCCCTGGTGGCGAAGTTCGGCCGTCAGCGTCGAGATGTGCGCAAAGACGTACGGCGGGAGGGCGTCGACCCGCCTGAACTGCACCCAGTCACTCCCACTCGATCGTGGCCGGCGGCTTCGAGCTGATGTCGAGCGCCACGCGGTTCACGCCCGGGATCTCGTTGATGATCCGGCTCGAGATCGTCTCGAGCAGGTCGTAGGGAAGCCGCGCCCAGTCGGCCGTCATCGCGTCGTCCGAGGTGACCGCGCGGATCACGATCGGATAGGCATAGGTGCGCTCGTCGCCCTGGACGCCGACGGACTTGATCGCGGGCAGGACGGCGAAGCTCTGCCAGAGCTCGCGGTAGAGGCCGGCGCGCCGCACCTCCTCCTGGAGGATCGCATCGGCGCCGCGCAGGATCTCGAGCCGCTCGCGCGTGACCTCGCCGATGATCCGGATCGCGAGCCCCGGGCCGGGGAAGGGCTGGCGCCAGACCATCCGCTCCGGCATCCCGAGCTCCTCGCCGACCCGCCGCACCTCGTCCTTGAAGAGCAGGCGCAGCGGCTCGACGAGCTCCATCTGCATGTCCTCGGGCAGGCCGCCGACGTTGTGGTGCGACTTGATCTTCGCGGCCACGCCCTCGGTGCCGCCCGACTCGATCACGTCCGAGTAGAGCGTCCCCTGGACGAGGAACCTGATGTCGCCGAGCTTCCCCGCCTCCTCCTCGAAGACGCGGATGAACTCCTCGCCGATCCGGCGACGCTTCTCCTCGGGCTCGTCGATCCCCTCGAGCCGCGCCAGGAACCGGTCCTCCACCTGGACGTGGACGAGCGGCACGTTGAAGTGGCCGCCGAAGGTCTCGGCCACCTGCTCGGCCTCGTTCGAGCGCATGAAGCCGTGGTCGACGAAGACACAGGTGAGCTGGTCGCCGACCGCCTTGTAGACGAGCAGCGCTGCGACCGCCGAGTCGACGCCGCCCGAGAGGCCGCAGATGACGCGGTTGCTCCCGACCTGCGCGCGGATCCGCTCGACCTGCTCCTCGATCACGGCGGCCGGCGTCCACGCCGGGGGCGCGCCGGCGATGTCGTAGAGGAAGTTCTTCAGCAGGTCCTGGCCGTGCGGCGTGTGCACGACCTCGGGGTGGAACTGGACGCCGTAGAGCTTCCGCTCCTCGTCCTCGAACGCGGCGACCGGCGTCGCCTGCGACGTCGCCGTCACGACCGCCCCTTCCGGCGGCGCGACGACGGTGTCGCGGTGGCTCATCCAGACGACCTGCTGCTCGGGCAGCCCTGCGAAGAGGGCGCCGGTGCCGCCGTCGAGCTCCGTCTTGCCGAACTCGGACGCACCCGTGCGCGCGACCTCGCCGCCCAGCTCGAGCGCCAGCAGCTGGGCGCCGTAACAGATGCCGAGCGTCGGGATCCCGAGCTCGAAGAGCGACTCGTCGATCCGCGGCGCGCCCTCGGCGTAGACCGAGGCAGGGCCGCCGGAGAGGATCAGCGCGGCCGGGTTGCGACGCTGCACGTCCTCGGCGCTGAGCGTGTGCGGCACGAGCTCGGAGTAGACGCGGGCGTCGCGAACGCGGCGCGCGATCAGCTGCGCGTACTGGCCGCCGAGATCGAGCACGAGCACCGGCCGCTCCTCCGCACTCGGCTCGGGCAGCGGGAGCGGGTGCACCGAGGCCATCAGGGCCGCCGGTAGTTCGGCGAGTCCTTCGTGATCGTGACGTCGTGCGGGTGGCTCTCGCGCAGGCCGGCGCCCGTGATCCGGACGAAGCGGGCGTCGAGCTTGAGCGCCTCCACCGTCGCCGCGCCCGTGTAGCCCATGGCCTGCCGGAGGCCGCCGACGAGCTGGTAGAGGATCTGCTGGACGGGGCCCTTGTAGGGCACGCGTCCCTCGATCCCCTCCGGGACGAGCTTGTCGACGTCCTCGACGTCGCCCTGGAAATAGCGGTCCTTCGAGAACGAGCGGGCCTTCATCGCGCCGAGCGAGCCCATGCCGCGGTACTCCTTGAAGCGCTCGCCCTGGACGAGGATCACGTCGCCCGGGCTCTCGTCGGTGCCGGCGAGCATCGAGCCGAGCATGACCGTGTCCGCGCCGGCGGCGAGCGCCTTCGCGATGTCGCCCGACGAGGTCATGCCGCCGTCGGCGACGACGGGGACGCCCTGGCGGATCGCGTACTCCGCGCATTCGAACACGGCCGTGATCTGCGGGACGCCGACGCCGGCGACGACGCGGGTCGTGCAGATCGAGCCAGGCCCGATCCCGACCTTGATCGCGTCGGCGCCCGCGTCGATCAGCGCCTCTGCCGCCTCCGCGGTCGCGATGTTGCCGGCGATCACCTGCACGTCCCACTCGGCCTTGATCCGTCGGACGATCTCCACGACCGACGCCGAGTGCCCGTGCGCGGTGTCGACCACGACGACGTCCACCTCCGCGTCGATCAGCGCGCCTGCGCGCTCGAACGCGTCGGGACCGACGCCGACCGCGGCGCCGACGCGGAGTCGCCCTTGCTCGTCCTTGGTCGAGAGCGGGAACTCGATCCGCTTCTGGATGTCCTTGACCGTGATCAGGCCCTTGAGGTGGCCGTCCGCGTCGACGACCGGGAGCTTCTCGATCTTGTGGCGGTGCAGGATCTCGTTCGCCTCGTCGAGGGTCGTCCCGACAGGTGCGGTGACGAGGTTGCGGGAGGTCATCAGCGCCGAGACGGGCTGACGCGTGTTCGACTCGAAGCGGAGGTCGCGGTTGGTCAGGATCCCGACGAGCACGCCGGCGTCGTCGGTGATCGGGACGCCGGAGATGCGGTAGCGCGCCATCAGCTCGAGCGCGTCGGCGACGGAGTCCTCGGGCCGGAGCGTCACCGGCTCGACGATCATCCCCGACTCGGAGCGCTTGACCTTGTCGACCTCCGTGACCTGGTCCGCGATCGAGAGGTTGCGGTGGAGGATCCCGATGCCGCCCTCGCGCGCCAGCGCGATCGCGAGCCGCGCCTCGGTGACCGTGTCCATCGCGGCGGAGACGATCGGGATCTCGAGCGCGATCGTCCGGGTCAGCCGCGTCGCCGTGCGCACGTCGTTCGGCAGCACGGACGACTCGGCGGGCACGAGCAGCACGTCGTCGAAGGTGAGGCCTTCACGGCCGAACTTCTCGTCGTACGAAAGCTCCTGCCCCTCCAAGAAGAACAGCCTAACAGCGTCTCTGGACGGGCTAGCCGACCGGGGCGAGCTCGACGACCTCGACCGCGCCGACCATCCGGCCGGCGTCGCGCGGGTCGAAGAGTCCGGCGCCGACCTCGAGCGTCGAGGCCGTTCCCGCTGCGACCGCGAGCTTGAGTGCGTCCTCGGTCGTCTTGCCGGCGAGGTGGGCGGCGATGAACTGCGCGAGCAGGACATCGCCGGCGCCGACGACCGACACCGCCTCGACGTTCTCGGGCGCATTCGCGCGGTAGCGGCGGACCTGGCGGTCCTCGCGGAAGAGCGCGTAGCAGCCGGACTCGAGCGTGATGTGCACGTTCCGCGCGCCGAGCTCGGCGATCGTGTCGAGCGCCATCAGGAAGTCCTCCTCGTCCTCGAGCTCCTGCCCGACGACATGCTCGGCCTCGCGCTGGTTCGGCGAGACGAGCCACGGCTCCGCCTCGGTGCCGAACCGGAGCGGCTGGCCCTCCGAGTCGAGGATGACGTGGACGCCGCGGCGGTTGAGGTCGCGCACCGCCTCGGCGTAGAAGCTCTCCTCGACGCCGCGCGGCAGCGAGCCGGCGAAGACGACGAAGTCGGCGCCGCGGGAGAGGTAGTGGAGCTTCTCGAGCAGGGTCTCCAGCTCGTCGCTCGTCACCTTCGGCCCCCACTCGTTGATCTCGGAGTACGAGCCCTCGGTCGGGTCGACGACGGCGGTGGAGGTGCGCGACTCCTCGCCGATGCGGACGAAGTCGTTCAGGATCGCCTCTGCCGTCAGCTCCTCGACGATCCGGGTGCCGGTACGGCCGCCGGCGAGGCCCGTCGCGACGACCGGGACGTCGAGCCGCTTCAGCGCGCGGGCGATGTTGATCCCCTTGCCGCCGGCAAGTGTCAGCACCTGGCTCGCACGATGGCGCTGGCCGCGCTGGAAGTTCGGGACGGTCAGCGTGCGGTCGAGAGCGGCGTTCAGCGTGACGGTGACGATCATCCCAGCAGTCCCCCTAGATGGTGGAGCGTTCGGCCCGCATAGAACCCTACGCGTCCGACGGCACCCGGCTTCTCGACCGCGTTCGCGGCGACCAGCGGCGAGCGGGCGATCACCGTGCCGTTTGCCAGCACCTGGACTTCGCCGAGGCGCTGGCCCTTGCGAACGGGCAGCGCGGCCTCGACGGGCATGACCACGCGCTCGACCAGCGGCCGCTCGACATGGACGACGCGCAGCGCAGGCTTGGCGGCGACGAGGCGGACCGGATCCTTGCCGTAGGCGGTGTGCACGTTTCCGTAGACGCGATCGCCGTCGATCGCCCAGACGGTCCGGTAGCGCGAGAGCCCCCAGACCAGCAGCCGCGAGAGGTCGGCGTTGCGCCCCTCACGCGTCTCGCCGCCGAGGATGGTCGCGTAGATCGTGACGCCGCCGCCGCGGGCGGCCGCGACCTGCGACCAGCCGGCGTCGTCGGTGTGCCCCGTCTTGACGCCGATCACGTTCGGCGAGGTCGCCAGAAGGTCGTTCCAGTTGTGCAGCTGCCGGCCGGCGGCGGTCGTGTCGACGAGGCGGACGGTCTCGCGGATGAACGGCTTGTTCATCGCCACCCGCCCCAGCTTCGTCACGTCTGCCGCGCTCGAGTAGTGGCCGGGCGCGTCGAGCCCGTCGGGGTTCGCGAAGTGCGTGTCGGTCATCCCGAGCTGGCGCGCGCGGGCGTTCATCATCCCGACGAACCGTGCGACGGAGCCGTGGCCGACGAACGCGGCGATCGCGTTCGCGGCGTCGTTCGCGCTCTGGATCAACGCCGCCCGGATCAGGTCGCGCAGGGTCACCCGCTCGCCCGGGACGAGGTTGATGGTCGACTCCCCGACCGCGGCCGTGCGCTTGGAGACGGTCGCGACGTCGTCGAGCGAGGCATGCTCGAGCGCGACGATCGCGGTCATCAGCTTCGTGATCGACGCCATCGGCAGGTGCTCGTGCTCGTCCTGGGCGGCCAGGATCTCGCCGGTGCCGGAGTTCTGCACGACGTACGCGTCCGCGTCGACGGGCGGTGGGGCGGCAGCCGCGACGACTGCGAGCAGGAGGGTCGCGGCGATCGCGGACAGGAGAGCGAGCCGCCGAAGGGCCTTTCCGGAGACTGGCTCGGGGCGTCTGGCACGTGCGACACACCGCGATACGGCGTCCTCGGTCGCGCCGATATGCCTGCATATCGGCGCTCCCTGCGTCCTTGTCTCGCGGCGCGTCTCCCGCACCAGCCACCGCGACCACCCTCCGGAAAGGCCCTTCACGCGGCGCGGACTCTACTTGACGCGGATCCGCTGACCGACGTTCAGAGCCACCGGATCGACGTCCGGATTGAGGACGAGCAGCTGCTCGACGGTCGTGTCGTGCTCGTCCGCGATGACGGCGAGTGTGTCGCCGGCCTGGATCACGTAGAACTCCGCGCCCGCCGTGTTCGTCGTCGTGCCGGTCGTGCCCGGCTCGGTCGTCGCGGCTGTGGTCGTCGCCGCCGTGGTCACGGGCGGCGGCGTCGCGTCGCCGTTGTCGAGTCCGGAGCGCACGAGCAGGATCGCGACCGTCGCCGCCGCGAGGAAGGCGATGGGAGCTGCATACCGCGCGAGCCTGGCCTTGCGCCGCATTACCAGCCCGAGACCGACCAGACGTCGGACCGAAGGCGGGCGGCTTCGGCGCCGGCGGCGCCGCGCCAGTCCTCGGTGCTGCCGCGGTAGGCGAAGATCACCGACCGTGAGGCAGTGACGAGAGCGCTCGCCGGGCCGCTCGTGAACGCACGCGCGACGTCGGCGGCGGTGGCGCCCTGCGCGCCGACGCCGGGCAGCAGCAGGACGGCACGCGGGAGCAGCTTGCGCGCCTCGGCGACCGCCCGCGGGACGGTCGCCCCGACGACCGCGCCGACGCTCGACAGGCCCCGCTCCCCGATCAGATCCGCCCCCCACTCGCCGACGAGCGCAGCCACGTGCTGCCAGACGCGCCGCCCGTCGGAGAGCGTCAGCTCCTGAACGTCGCCCGCGCCGGCGTTGGACGTGCGCACGAGGCAGAAGATGCCCGCTCCATGCAGTCGGCACGCCTGCAGGAACGGCTCGACGGAGTCGCCGCCGAGATAGGTGTTGACGGTGAGCGCATCTGCCAGCGCCTCGCGCTCGTCGTGGGGCTCGAGGTAGGCGGCGGCGTAGGCGCGCGCGGTCGAGCCGATGTCGCCGCGCTTGCCGTCGGCGATCACGAGCAGTCCGGCGGCGCGGCCGTAGTGGCAGACGCGCTCGAGCGCCGAGATCCCGTCGCCGCCGAGCGCCTCGAAGAAGGCGACCTGCGGCTTGACCGCGACGACGTAGGGGGCGACCGCGTCGATGATCCCGCAGCAGAAGCGGGCGTACGCGTTGGCCGCCTCGGCGCGGCCGAGCACCGCCTCGCCGCGAAGCTCGACGGGGAGCAGGTCGAGGCGCGGATCGAGCCCGACCACGAGCTGGCTGCGCTTGCGCTCGACCGCCTCCGCAAGCCGGTCGGCGAAGGTCGCGGTGGCGATCGAGGCCATGCGCAGAGACTAGGCAGCCAACCGGACCTCCGCCAGAGGCAGTACGCGCAGCTCCGGCGGCGGCCGGCGGAGGAACGAGCCGATCAGGAGCAGCTCGTCCGCGTCGGCAGGCCCGAGCGAGGGCTCGGCGCGGCCCGCGGCGGCCAGCCCTGCCTCGGCCTCCGTCCGGCCGGCGTCGCCCGGCAGCAGCGTCCGTGCCGCGGCGACACGGCCGCCGGAGACGAGATACATCCGCTCGAAGCCGTCCTCCGCCGCAGGCACGAGCAGGCACAGCTCGAGCGCGCGGAGCCGGTCGAGCTCGGCCAGCGACCCGGCGACGTCCTCGAGCGCAGCGATCCGGTCACGCAGCCGCGCAGCATCCTCGAAGCGCAGGTCGGCGGACAGACGCTGCAGCTTCCTCCGGAGAACGGGCAGCGCGGCGGCCGGCTCGCCGTCCCAGTCGCCGAGCGCGCGGGCCGCCGCCTGGGCGCGCCTGCCGGCTCTTGAGCGGGCCGTACGGACCGGGCGAGTCGGTGACGCACCAGCCGGCGCCGCGGCGGCGGAGGTAGACGTAGCGATCGGGGCGCGCGCTGCGCGCGTTGGCGGGCGGACGCAGCTCCCGCAGCAGCCGCAGCTCCTCGAGACCCGCCTCGAGCTCCGAGCCGAGGACGCGCCACTCCACTCGCTCGAGCGCGCCGAGAGCGGCCTCGACCGCGGGCCGCTGCCGGTCGGTGCGGAAGTACGACCGCAGCCGTCCCCGCAGGTCGCGGGCGCGGCCGACGTAGAGCACCTGATCGTTCCGGTCGCGGAAGAGATAGACGCCCGGGCGAGACGGCGCACCGGCGACGAGCGAGCGCTTGCCGGCGAGGCGGCGCGCCCGCGGCGCCGAGAGGTCGACGAGCTGCGCAACCGTCTCGGCGCCGCGCTCCTGTGCGAGGCCGATCAGTGCGAGCAGGATCTCCGCGGTCGCCTCGGAGTCGGCAAGCGCGCGGTGACAGGGCCGGGTCGACGTGCCGAAGAAGTAGGCGAGCGACGCCAGTCCGACGCGCTTCTGGCGGCCCTCCAGCAGCCGCCGCGCGAGCCAGACGGTGTCGACGACCGGCGAGGCCACGCGCCGGCCCGTGAGCCGCTCGACCTCGCGGTCGAGAAAGCCCATGTCGAAGCGCGCGTTGTGCGCGACGAGCACGGCGTCGCCGGCGAACTCGAGAAAGCGGCGCACCGCCAGCTCGACCGGAGGCGCGCCCCGAAGCGAGCCGGGGTCGATCCCGGTCAGCGCCGCGATCGGCGCGGGGAGCGGCCGCCGTGGATTCACGAGCGTCTCGAACCGCTCCTCCAGCTCGAGCCCGCGCACGCGCACCGCACCGATCTCGCAGATCGCGGACGACCCCGGCGAAAGTCCCGTCGTCTCGAGGTCGAAGACGACGTACGTCGCGTCCTCGAGCGGAAGTGCCGCTCCGGGCGGCGCCGCGAGCCCGACGCTGGCGCCGCGCCAGGCCAGTCGGGCGTCCCCGTCGACGACGTCCGTGAGCAGCGAGCGGGCGAGCCCGGCCGGGACGTGGCGCAGGGCGTAGAGCGCACGCGCCGCATCCTCGGCCGGCACCGGCCCGTGCCTGGCCTCGACCAGCTCCACGAGCCGGTCGGCGGCGTCGAACGAGAGCTGCATGCACAGAGCCTAAGCGAACATATGTTCGCCTGCAACGGCAAAGAGAAGGCCGCGACGCCTGCGCGGCCTTCTCGACCCTCGAAGGAGGACGCGGTGCTAGCCGCCCTTGACCGCTGCCTTCAGCTGGCTGCCTGCCGAGAACTTCGGCACGGTCGCAGCAGGGATGTGCACTTTCTGGCTCGGATTGCGGGGATTGACGCCCTCGCGCGCGGCGCGCTCGCTCGTCGAGAACTTGCCGAAGCCGGTGAAGGTGATCGTGTCGCGCTTCTTGAGCGCGTCCGTCACCGTGTCGAGAACCGCGTCCACCGCGGCGCCGGCGTCGCGGCGGGAGAGAGAAGCCTTGGACGCGACCGCGTCAACGAACTCCTGCTTTGTCACTTGCGACTCCTTTGGTTCGTGGGACGTACGGAAACCCGCGGCCACCCTAACAGCACAATCGGACTGCCTCAACGGTTACGTGGCTCAACCATGCGGATTTTCAGCGGTCTTAGCGGCCGGGACCAGGTCTCCTGCCCGGTAGAGGGAGCGCAGGCGCACGCCGAGACGGGCCAGTGCGTCCGCGCCGCCCTCCTCCCGGTCGACGACGCAGATTGCGTTTCTGACGACCAGCCCGGCCTCCCGCAGCGCGTCCACGGCCTCGGCCAGCGCGCCGCCCGAGGTGACGACGTCCTCGAGCAGGCAGACGAGCTCCCCCTGCTCGAACGGCCCCTCGAGCCGGTTTGCGGTGCCGTACTCCTTCGCCGAGTCGCGGACGATCACGAACGGAAGCCCGGACGCGAGCGAGGCCGACGCCGCGAGCGCGACCGCGCCGAGTGCGGGGCCGGCGAGGCGGACGGCGTCCGGCTCGTGCTCGCGCGCGGCGGCGGCAAGCCGCTCGCCGAGCGGGCCGAGCAGCTCGGGCCGTGTCTCGAAGCGGTACTTGTCGAGGTAGTAGCTCGACCGGCGCCCGGACCGGAGCAGGAAGTCGCCTTCGAGCAACGCGTGCTCGCGGAGCTTGACGCCGAGCTCGTCCACTAGAGCGCGCGGCGCGCCAGCGCGAGCAGCGGCTGCGCGTCGGGAGAGTCGTCGGCGAGCGTGACGCTGGAGCCGTCGTCGAAGTGGAGCTGCACGCGCTCGCGGCCCGCGTCACGCCGATGCCGGAGGTACAAGGGGCCTCCGACCAGCACGGCAAGCCCGAGCAGCTTACGCATCGGCCGTCTCCGTCTTCTTCGCCGGCCGCCGGCGCCTCGGCTTCGGCTTCTTCGCCGCCGCAACGGCGCGCAGGCAGGTCTTCAGGTCGTAGAGAACGAGCCCCGAGGTCGGGCCTGCGCTCGTCCGCGCGACGATCCCGAGGCCGTCCTCGCGGACGACGAAGATGCTGCCGTCGCGCAGCGCCGCCTCGACCTGCGTCACCGAGCGGCCGCTCGAGCCGAAGCGCGACGTCGCCGCATCGAACAGGCCGATACCGGCCTGGACGAGCCGGTCGGTGGCGGGCTCGTCCGGGAGCGTCGAGCCGAGCACGGCGCCGTCGGCGTCGACCACGGCGGCAGCCTCGACCTGTGAGGAGATCTCCGTCAGGTCGGCGAGAGCGGACGCGGCATCCACGGGTCAGACGATACTCACGGCGTGCGCCGACCGTTCGCCCAACCTCTCGCCAAGTTTTTCGCCGATCGCGGCCCGCACCTCGCGGCGATGATCGCCTACTTCGGGCTGCTCTCCTCGGTCTCGCTGATCTTCCTCGCGCTCGCCGTCCTCGGCTGGACCGGCCGCGCCGAGGAGTCGAGCTACTTCGTCGAGGCTGCTCGATCACCTGTTCCCCTCGCAGTCGATCGAGAACATCGTCAAGGTCGTCCAGGAGATCCGCGAGAACGCAACCGCGCTCGGCGTCATCGGCCTCTCGTTCCTGCTCTGGACGTCGCTCTCGCTCTTCAGCGTGCTCGAGTCGGCGTTCAACATCGTCTACGGGCGGCCGAACCGCTCGTTCCTGCGCGGCAAGTCCCTGGCGACGCTGTTCATGGCCGGCTCGATCATCGCGCTCGCGACGGGCCTCGTGATCGGCGGTTTCGGCTACGACCTGCTCCAGCGCTTCGCCCCCGGCGCGATCGGCAACGGCTTCGTCGCCTACTGCCTGTCCGCGTTCGTCTCGACGCTCTCCGTCTTCATCTTCCTCGTGCTCGCCTACGAGCGGCTGACGAACGTCCCGCTGTCGCTGCTCGAGGTGTGGCCGGGGGCGGCGCTCGCCGCGGTGCTGCTCCAGGTGACGTTCCAGATCCTGCCGATCTTCGTCCGCCTCTCGCAGCGAGGTCGTGTCGGTGCAGGCGCTCGGCGCGATCCGCGCTCCTGCTCGTCTGGATCTACGTGATGGCGAACGTGATCGTCTTCGGCGCCGAGGTGAACTGGTGGTACGGCCGTCGCGACGAGGACGACGTCGCCGGACTGGCCTAGATCGCGGCAGCGGCGCGGGCGCGATGCGAGTTCGCGCGCTTCCACTCGTTGCCGAGCTCCGCGACCGTCCTCTCCTCGCCGGTGGGGATGAAGATCGGGTCGTAGCCGAAGCCCTCGTCGCCGCGTCGTTCCGTCGCGATCGCGCCCTCGAGCATCCCGGTGCCGCGCCGCTCCTCGCCGGCTGGGCCGAGCGCGACGAGCTCGCAGACGTAGCGGGCGCGCCGATCGTCGACGCCGTCGAGCTCGGTGAGCAGCTGCGCGACGCCGTCGACCGCCCAGCGGGCGGACGCGATCCCGGGCGCCGCCGCCGAGCGCCGCGACCTCGATCCCGGAGTCCTCCCCGAGCACCCACTCGTCCGGCGGCGCCGACTCGCGGCCGAAGGCGGCCTTCGCCCGCGCGTTCTCGTAGTACGTCTCGCCGTCCTCGGGCGGGTAGTCGCGCTCGGTCTCGAGCAGCTCCAGCTCCCAGCCGGTGAGCGCAGCCCGCAGCTCCTCCAGCTTGTGCGGGTTCCCCGACGCGAGCCGGGCCTTCACGGCCGCCACTGCACGCGCTCGACGTCGTCGAGCTTGTTCACCGCCTCGGCCACGCGCGCCGACTCCGCCCGGCGTGACGCGCGCAGGGTGACGTCGATCGTGCGCTCGTCGCCGAACTCGACCTGGCTGATCTGGCCGCCGAGATCCTCGATCTCGCCCAGCACCCTGGAGGCCTCGCCGTCGGGCACGAGCTTGATCGCGAGCTCGGCCTCCTCGGGGCGGACGCGGGAGACGAGCCGTGTCGAGATCAGCTTCAGCGGTCCGAGTGAGATCAGCACGAGCACCGCCGCGCCGACGCCGACCGCGTAGTAGCCGGTGCCGGCAGCCATCCCGATCGCAGCCACGGCCCAGAGCGTCGCCGCCGTCGTCAGGCCGCGGACCGAGATGCCGCGGACGATGATCGCGCCGGCTCCGAGGAAGCCGACACCGGTCACGATCTGCGCCGCGATCCGGGTCGGGTCGAAGACGACGCCGGAGCGTTGCGAGAACGTCCAGTCGGTCCAGGCGTAGGCGGACACGAGTGTGAAGACGCACGCACCGAGCGAGACGAGCAGGTGGGTGCGGAAGCCCGCCTCGTGATCCCGCAGCTCGCGCTCGAGCCCGATCGCGCCACCGAGGCCGGCGGCGACGAGCAGCCGCAGCAGCGCCTCGGCGGTCGAGAGTTCAGGCAACGCGCTCCGCGGCGACGGCGTCGTTCTGCGCCGCCATGATCTCCTCGATCCCGGCGGCGCCGAGGTCGATCATCGCGTCGAGCTCCTCGCGGGTGAACGGGCTCCCGCTCGGCGGTCGCCTGCACCTCGACGAGGCGGCCGTCCGCGGTCATGACGACGTTCATGTCCGTCTCCGCGGTCGAGTCCTCCGAGTAGTCGAGGTCGAGCAGCGGCCTGCCCTCGACCACGCCGACCGAGACGGCGGCGATCTGGCCGCTGAGCGCCTTCGAGAGCCCGAAGCGGTCGAGTGCGCGCGAGGCGGCGACGTACGCGCCCGAGATCGCAGCGCAGCGCGTGCCGCCGTCGGCCTGGATCACGTCGCAGTCGAGCCAGAGGGTGCGCTCGCCGAGCGCCTGGAAGTCGCACACCGACCGCAGCGCACGTCCGATCAGCCGCTGGATCTCGACCGTGCGGCCGCCCTGCTTCCCCTTCGCCGCCTCGCGGGCGACGCGCTCGCCCGTCGACGCGGGCAGGAGCGAGTACTCGGCCGTCATCCAGCCCCGGCCCGAGCGGTGGAGCCAGCGCGGCACGCCCTCCTCGACCATCGCCGTGCAGAGCACGCGCGTCTTCCCCTGCGAGTAGAGGACGGAGCCGTGCGCGAGCTCGACGAAGTCGGGGATCAGATCGAGCGGGCGGAGCTCGTCGTCGTGCTGCCGTCCGTCGGCCCTCATGCCGCAGCCGCTTCCAGGGTCGCGATCTCCACGTGCTCGACCTCCTCGATCGGGAGTTGCAGGAACCGCCGGCCCATCGCACGGAACGCGGCCGTGTCGCCGGTGGTCAGGAAGCTGTAGGCGCCCTCGCGCGCAGGGTCGTTCTCGATCCGCTTCCGCGCCAGGGTCTCGGCGACCTCGCGCGCGGTCTCGTCGGCGGAGAAGACGAGCGTGACGTCGCGGCCGAAGACCCGCTGCAGGATCGGCCGGATCAGCGGGTAGTGCGTGCAGCCGAGGATGACCGTGTCCACGCCCGCCTCCTTCAGCGGCGCGGCGTACTCGCGCACGGCCGCGGTCGTCTCCTCGGCGAACGGGTCGTCGCCCTCGATCAGGGGAACGAGCCGCGGGCAGGCGACCGAGAGCACGCTTGCACCGGCATCGAGCGCGCGGACGAGGTCCTCGTAGCGGCCGCTCGAGACCGTCGCCTGGGTCGCGAGCAGACCGATCCGGCGGTTGCGGGTCGCCTGCACGGCCGCGTGCGCCTCGGGCGCGATCACGCCGACGACGGGGACGCGGAGCTCGGTCTGGAGCTCGGGCAGCGCCGCCGCGGTCGCCGAGTTGCAGGCGACGACGACGAGCTTGACGCCCCGCGCCTCGAGGAACGAGCCGATCTCGCGGGCGAAGCGGCGCAGCTCGTCCAGCGGACGCGGGCCGTAGGGCAGGCGGGCGCCGTCGCCGAGATAGACGAAATCCTCGTGCGGCAGTGTCACCAGGCACTCGTGCAGCACCGTCAGGCCGCCGACGCCCGAGTCGAACACGCCGATCGGCCGCTCGTCCATCTGCGGGATTGTAGGGAGGGTGGGTGTCGGCTACCGCCCACACCGTGCTCGGTAGGCTCGCCGCGTGAGGATCCTCGCGCTCACGCACGGCGACAACGTCGGCCCAGGCGTCTTCGAGGACGCCGTGCAGGCCGCAGGGCACGAGCTCGTCGAGCGAAACGTCGCCCGCGTCGGCGTGCCCGACGAGGGCGCCGACGCCGCGATCGTGCTCGGCGGCGCCATGCATCCCGATCAGGAGGACCGTCACCCCTGGCTTGCGCCGGAGCTCCGCTTCCTCGAGCGGGAGCTCGAGCGCGGGACGCCGTTGCTCGGCGTCTGCCTCGGCTCGCAGCTGATCGCCCGCGCAGCGGGTGCGCGTGTCTTCCAGGCCGCCGAGCCCGAGGTCGGCTGGCTCCAGGTCGAGCTGACCGAGAGCGGTTCCGGCGATCCGGTCGCGGCAGCCCTGCCGCAGCGGTTCGACGCCTTCCAGTGGCACCACTACACGCACGACCTCCCGGAGGGGGCCGTCGAGCTGGCCCGCAGCCCGGTCTGCACGCAGGCGTTCCGGCTCGGCCGTGCGTGGGGCGTCCAGTTCCACCCGGAGGTCCGAGGCCGAGCAGGTCGAGTCGTGGCTGGCGGAGGATCCGGACGACGTCGCCGACCCGGCGGCGCTGCGGGCGGCGACCCGCGAGCGGATCGAGGACTGGAACGAGCTCGGCCGCAGGCTCTGCTCGGCGTTCCTGCAGGCCGTCTAGCCGGTCTCGGCAGGCAGCGAGTCGTCCCGCGACCACTCGTGCCAGGAGCCGCGGTAGTTCGAGGCCCGATACCCGAGCGAGGTGAGGATCTGGGCCGCAAGCTCGGACCGCGAGCCGGAATGGCAGTAGGCGACGAGCTCGACGTCCTCCGGCGGCCCGAGCCGCTCGCTGATCTCGTCCGGCGTCAGCACGAGCAGCAACTGCAGGTCGAAGTGCTCCGCGCCGGCGATCCGGCCGGCACGTGGGTCGCACGGTGCGGTCGTCTCGCCCCGGTACTCGCCCGCGCTGCGCACGTCGAGGACGACGAAGCCCTCGTCGCCGAGCCGCCGGACGACCTCGTCGCGGTCTACGTCCACCGCGCCACCGCCTCGTCGAGGACGAGCCCGAACTCCGCCGGACGCTCGAGACTGGCCAGGTGGCCGCAGTCGGGGAACACGACCGCGTCCGGGCTCGAAACGCCGCGCATCTTCGACGGGCACGAATGGATCCCGGTCGCCGACGACCGTGAGCGCCCGGTCGCCGAGCGCCCGGTACGCCTCGGTGGAGTCCGGCCGGTCGCGGATCGCCTCGAGCGCGGTCACGAGCTCGTCCTCGGTCCGGTCGAGCGTCAGCGCGCGCGCCTGCGCGAGCACCTCCGGATCGCTGTCGTCGCGGAAGAGGTTCTCGCGCATCGCGTCCCACATGCCTTCGGCCCCGCGCTCGCGCGCGATCGCGATCGTCTCGGCCCGCTTCGCGTAGCGCTCGGGCGTGTCCGCTTCGGGGCGTGAGCCGACGAGCAGGAGACCGGCGAGCCGCTCGGGCGCTCGCCGCGCCGCCGCCATCGCCGCGTAGCCGCCCATCGACGCGCCGACCAGGATCAGGCGGCCGGGATGCGCCTCGAGCACGGCATCGGCCCAGTCGTCCATCGTCCGGCCGAGGCCGTAGAGGCGCGGCGCGGGAGAGTCCGTGCGCCACATCCGTTCGTCGAGCGGGAAGGCGTGCAGGAAGACGACGGTCACAGCGCCGCGACCAGCTGCTGCTCGGCCGCGACGGAGGGCCGCTCGCACGCGCGCTCGACCCAGTCGGCGAGAGCCGGCCAGGGCTCGAGCGAGATCCCGAGCAGGTCGCGTGCGCGCAGCAGCCAGGGCAGGAACGCGATGTCGGCGAGGCCGAACGCTCGCCCGCTCAGCCAGGGGACGCCGCCGAGCATCGCGTCGAGGAAGGCGAGCTCCTCCTCGAACCGCTCCCGCGCCCCCTCCTCGCCGCGCCGGAGCGCGTAGTACGGCTTCGAGAAGTCGTCGAAACGGAAGACGAGCAGCCGTCCCGCGGCGCGCTCGCCGGGATCGTCCGGCCAGAGCGGCGGCTCGGGATAGCGCTCGTTCAGGTACTCGGCGATCACGGCCGACTCGGGCAGGATCCAGCCGTCCTCCTCGAGCACCGGCACCTTCCCCGCCGGGTTCATCTCGAAGAGCCACGCGGGACGGTCGCTCAGGTCGATCTCGACCGTCTCGTACGCGATCCCCTTCTCGGCCAGGACGATCCGGGTGCGGGCGCAGTAGGGGCACCGCGCTGCGTCGTAGAGCGTGATCAACCCTCCCACCCCCGCTCCGCACCCTCGAGCCCGATCGCAGCCGCGATCGACTCGAGCAGCTCCTGAGCCGGCGGCAGCGCGCTCGGCGAGGCGGCCGTGCGGGCGACCGCGCGGACCGCGGCCGGGTCGGCGCCGGTCAGCCGGGCGACGACGCGTGGGTTCGCCGCGAGCGCGATCACGTCCCCCGGAGGCAGCGCGCCGTAGTGCTCGGGGACGGAGAGATACTCGTCGACGATCCGCCCGGCCTCGTGCAGGACGAAGCGAACGACCTGCTCGTTCTCGACGCCGATCGCGATCACGACCGCGCCCGTCCGCTCGGAGAGCTCCTTCGCGAGCCGCCGCAGCGAGGGCGGGTCGCGGTCGCACGCCTCGTCGTAGACGGTGATCCAGCCGTTGCGCGGCTGGGTCACCTCGCTGCCGCGCGAGCCACCCGGAAGCCTGGGCACGAACTGCTGCACCGCCCGCTCGACGGCGGTGAGATCGTCGCTCTGGACGTGGATCGAGCCCCACGAGCGGCCGCCGCCGACCTCGCGCACGTCGAGCGGCAGCACCAGGTTCCGCGATTCCTCGCGGAAGCCGAGCCGGTCGTAGAAGTCGAGGGCCTCTGGGTTCGCGTTCACGAAGAGGTGCGTCGCACCGCGCGCGCGGAGGTTCTCGATCACGGTGTCGACGAGCAGGCGGCCCGTGCCGTGGCGGCGACCGGCTTCCGTCACGTAGAGGTCGCCGATCCTCGCGAAGTGATCCTCGAGCCAGGCGGTGACGAAGCCGACCGGCCGCCCGTCCTCCTCGGCGAGGAAGAGCGCGTTCGCGTCGAGCGACCGCTCGAACTCGGACCGGTTCGCCTCCCAGCTCACGTCCGCCCACGGAGGCGGTTCGGGGCTCTCGGCCTGCCATTGCTCCCAGAGCGCCTCCAGCGCGCCGAGGTCCTCCGCGGTCGCGTGGCGGACGGTCATGCGGGCGGGAAGAGTCGGAGTCCGGTCAAGAGATAGTGGGCGCTCAGGTTCTCGTACGGGTGGAAGCGCTGGCCGAAGGCTCGAAGATCGGGCACGTCACCATAGAACGCAGCGACCGCCTTCCGCAGTCCCAGGTCGCCCGCGGGCCAGGCGTGGGGCCGGGCGAGGTGGCGGGCGAGGAACCAGTCGGCCGTCCACTCGCCGAGGCCTCTGAGCGCGACCAGCCGCGCCGTCACCTCCTCGTCCGGCAGCGACGCGAGCTCGTCGAGATCGAGGTCGCTCCGCGCCAGCCCGATCACGTACTCCGCCTTCCGGTTCGAGAAGCCGACGCCGAAGAGCTCGTCCTCCGTCGCCTGCGCGACACGCTCGCGGGTCGGGAACGCGTGCGCGTGCTCGTAGGCGATCCCGTACCGCTCGATGAAACGGCTTCGGATCGCGGCCGCCGACTGGAGCGACACCTGCTGCGCCGTGATCGAGGTGACGAGGGCCTCGAACGGGTCGACCTGGAGCGGCGGCCGGAAGCCGGCGAGCGCCTCGACGAGACGCTCGAGCTCCGGCTCGCCGGCCGCCCAGGCCGCGAAGCCCTCGAGGTCGAACGGGACGCCGAGGAAGTGCTCGACCTGCTCGACCACCGACTCGTCGTACGGCGAGACGTCGACGCCGCCCGGCGCCGCCTCGAGCCGCAGCTCGCGGCCGCCGAAGACGCGGTGGATCCCGCCGTCGCGCCAGACCGTCGCCCGGTCGAGCCCGTAGACGTCGAAGCGGGCGGTCGAGACCTCGAAGTCGTACGGCTGCGGGAGCGGAACGAGCACCACGCCATGCTTTCAAGTCGTTCGCGGGCCGTGCCGATGAGTCGAGCATGCGCCGTCTCGCCGCCGTCGTTCTCTGCGCGCTCGCACTGCCCGCCTCGGCCGGGGCCGCGCGCTCGTGGGCGCAACCTCAGATCCAGACCGTCGTCGAGGCGGGGCTCCTCGCCGACTCGGTGGCCACGTTCAAGCCGCAGAAGCCGCTGACACAGCGAGCGCTCGCCGGCGCGCTGGCGACGCTCGCGCTCACGGCCGAGGAGCCGGTCGCCTACAGCTACCCGGCCATCGTCCCCGGCCGGGCCGTCACCATCCGCGAGCTCGATGCCGCGCTCGTCGCGTACCTCGGTCTCGGCGACTCCGCCCGTCTCGTCACCGGCGCGCTCCGCGACGCCGGCCTCGCGCCGAAGGCGGGTGCAGGCTCGGAGACCGTTGCCCGCCTGCTCGGGCTCCGCTTCAACCACCCCGCCGCCGAGGACACGCTCGAGCTCGGCCCGAACGACCCGGCCACGCGGGCGGAGGCGGCCTACTCGCTCGCCCGCCTGCTCGGGCTCTCGGGCTTCGAGCAGGAGCAGATCCGCGCCGCCACCGAGCAGCTCGCGCTTCCCCAGGTCACCGGCGCACAGCAGCAGCTGCTCCGCCGCGCCGTCGCTTTCGTCGGCTGGCCCTACATCTGGGGCGGCACGTCCGAGGCGTCACAGCAGCTCTGGGACGGGAAGCAGCTGCCGGGCGGCTTCGACTGCTCCGGCTTCGTCTGGCGCATCTTCAAGCTGGAGCCGTTCGCGGGCGCATCCGCGCTCGCGTCGGTGCTCCGCGGGCGTACGACCTACGAGATGTCGGGCGAGGTGCCGCCGGCGCAGCGGATCAGGAAGATCGAGAACCTGCAGCCCGGCGACGTGATCTTCCAGGGCGCGAACGGGCCGAAGTCGAAGCCCGCGCAGGTCGATCACGCGGGCATCTACCTCGGCGGTGGCTGGTTCATCCACTCGTCCGGCGAAGGCACCACCCTCCATCCGCTCGAAGGGTGGTACCGCGACCGGTTCGCGTGGGCGCGCAGGCCGTTGCGCGAGGCGGGGCTCAGCTAGGTACCCCGGAGGAGTGCAGCGACCTCGCGAAGGTCGTCGAACGGCTCGTAGGGGACACCGACCTCGTCCAGGTGGCGCGCGAGCGAGTCGCGCGCGAAGACCCGGTCCGCCGCGACCGCGGCGCAGCGGTCCGAGTAGCCGTCGCCGACGTACGCGTACGGCGCACCGGCGACGCCGGCGCGCTTGCAGGGCTCGCCGCAGCTGACGCAGGCGGTCGCCGTCGCGGAAGCCGACCCTCCACCCGTCCGGGCGTGCCTCGACGCGGTTCGCGAGCACCTCGAGCTCGATCCCCTCGCGCCGCAGCACGGGCTCGATCAGCTCGTGGAAGCCGGCCGAGACGATCACGGGCCGCAGCTCGGCGAGCTCGGCCAGCCCCGGGCGCACGTCCACGTTCTCGAGCACCCACTCGACGACCTCGTCGAGCGGCGTCGTCACGGCCTCGAACTCGAGCGCGATCTCCTCGTGCAGCGTCAGGTCGACGCCGACGCGCGGCTCGAGCTCGGCCAGGATCGCCGGGTCGCCGAACTCGTGGATCACCTGCACGAGCGAGTCCTGGACGGTGACCGTCCCGTCCCAGTCGACGAAGAGGCGCAACTAGAGGTGCGAGGTGAGGCCGGCGTCGAGACCGGCGTCCTCGTCGGCCTCGTACCAGGAGAGCGCGTACTTGCCGTCGTCGAGGTCGCGCGCGAGCGTCGTCAGGCGCAGCGGGTTGAACGTGTCGCACATGACCGCCAGCTCGCCCGTCTCGTGCAGCCCGATCGACTTCTCCGCGAGCCCCGGCTGCGGCCCGTGCGGCAGCCCGGACGGATGCAGCGTGATCGAGCCGACGTCGACGCCCTTCCGCGAGCCGAAGTTGCCGGAGACGTAATAGATCATCTCCTCGCTCTGCAGATTCGAGTGGTGGTAGGGGATCGGGATCGCGAGCGGGTCGAAGTCGAGCTTGCGCGGGCAGAACGAGCAGATGACGAAGTTCCGCCCGGCGAACGTCTGGTGCGACGGCGGCGGCTGGTGGATCCGGCCCGTGATCGGCTCGAAGTCGTGGATCGAGAACGTCCACGGATAGAGGTAACCGTCCCAGCCGACGACGTCGAAGGGGTGGTAGTCGAGCAGGTAGGTCTGGTAGCCGTCGCGCACGCGCACCTTGACCGGGAACTCGCCCTTCTCGCGGTGGGTGTTCAGCTCCGTCGGCGGGTGGATGTCGCGGTGGTAGTACGGCGCGCCCTCGATGATCTGGCCGTACTGGTTGCGGTACCGGCGCGGGATCTCGATCAGCCCGGGCGTCTCGAAGATCAGATAGCGCTGCTCTCCCTCGGGGCGGAAGCGATAGGTCGTGCCGCGCGGGACGACGACGTAGTCGCCCTCCTTGTAGGGCAGCTCGCCGAAGATCGTCTCGAGGACGCCCGACCCCTCGTGGACGAAGATCACCTCGTCGCCCTCGCCGTTGCGGAAGAAATAGTCCATCTGCTCGGTCGGGCGGCAGAGCGAGATCTCGACGTCGGCGTTCCACATCAGGAGCCGCCGGCCCGTCACCTCGTCGCCGCCGGCCTCGATCTCCCTCGTGTGCATCATCCGGTGCTGGTGCGTCTCCGGCACCCATTCCTCGCGCACGATCGGCTCGAACGGCCCGATCTCCTGCACGCGGCAGGGTGACTGGAGGTGGTAGAGGATCGACTCGTTCCCGCTGAAGCCCTCGAGGCCCATCACCTCCTCGGTCAGGAGCGTTCCGTTGTCCCGGAACTGGATGTGCCGCTTGCGCGGGACGTCGCCGAGGCGCTGATAGAAGGGCATTCGCCGAGGATACCCCGGGCGCAGGGAAGAAGATCGCGTGGCCGCACGTCTCGTGGTGACAATGGACACCGCCCATTCGTTCCCAGCGCCGGCACCGGAACCGGTCGATCCGACCGCCGACACGGCGGAGTTCCGGAGGGTCGTTCTGGACGGGCGCGCCGAAGCTGCTGGCGGCGCTCGCCACCACCATCGGCTCGCTCGTCGCACTCACGACGGTGCTCGTCCAGGCCGGCGTGATCGGGTCGTCCCAGGCGGCCGGGGTGACGACGCCGACCGTCCCGGTGCGGTCGGTGCAGTCGACACCGCAGACGGCGCCGCTCGACGCAACGCTGGGTCAGCTCGACGGTCTGCTCGCCGAGTCGGCGCGGACGAAGGGCGACCTCGGGAAGCTGATCGGAGACGTCCAGACCGACCCGCCCGCGATCGACCGCGCGACAGCGGTGCGGGAGATCGACGCGATCGTCAGTCAGCGCGAGCTACTGCATGCCAAGCTCGCCGACTTCCCCACGCCGGCCCCGCTCTCGAAAGCACTGTCGCTTCTACGCGACTCCATCACCGCCTCGCTCGCCGACGACCGGCTCGTGCGCCAGTGGATCGTCGCGCACTACGACGGCGACGCCGCGGCCAACGCGCTCTGGCAGGCCCAGGGGGAGGCCTCACGCGTGGCGAGCGAGGCGAAGCGCGCCTTCCGCACCGAGTACGCAGCCCAGCTGCTGGCGAACGGACGGCCGAGCTCCATCCCCGAGTACTAGGAGTCAGGCGACGAAGGCGGCGAGCTCGCCGATCCCGTCGAAGCCGACGACGAAGCCGCCGCTCTCGATCGCCTCGTGCCGCTCGAGCACCGGCCCGGCGAGGAGGTCGCCGGGACGAAGGCGCGTGTTCGCGGCCGCGAGCGCGCGCGCCGCTTCCCAGTCGAAGTCGCTCCTCGGCTCGGTCTCGACCGTCGGCCCGAGCAGGAGCGCGAAGTCGCGGTCCTTCGGCGCCGCAAGCTCGGGCGCGCGCCACTCGACGAGCCCGGTCCAGCCCGCAATCGCCCCGTCGGCGCCGATCACGGCCACGAGCCGCTGAGCCGCGTCGAGGCGGCCGCCGGGCCGGGCGATCTCGCTCCCCGGCGAGCGGACTGCGCTCGGGTTCGCGAATGCAAACGCGCCCTCGCCGTCGAAGATCCGGATCGCCGGCGGCTCCAGCACCGGCGCGCGCAACCTCACCTCGGTGAGCGGGTAGGCGGCGTGCTCACGCGCCTTCGATCCACTCGCGAAGAAGGACTGCAGCGTCTGCGCCGCGAGCTGGACGACGACGTCGCCGTCGATCCGGCCGGGCCAGCCGCGCTCGAGGTCCGAGTCGGCAGGAGTGAACATGCAGAGTCGCATCAGGGCCGGGCGGCAGCAGCTCGTACGCGGCGTCCGAGAACGCGATCACGCCGGTGCGTTCGCCCGAGCGAGCCAGCTTGCGGATCGTCTGGCCGAACGCGTCCTCGTACACGCTCGCCGAGAGGTCGAGGACGAGCATTCCGGTCGTGCCGGAGGGGACGAGCGGCGCGTGCCGAGGATCGATGCTGCGAGCGACGAGGACCGCTGTGGCGAGCACGCCGACGAGGGCGAGGGCAAGCACAGCGCGAAGGACGGCGGTTCGGCGCGCCGCCGTCCGCAGCCGGTCCGGCTCGGTGGTCGGGATCGGCGTGCGCAGCTCAAACGGAAGCGCCATCGGCTCCTCTCAGCTCGGCCACGAGCGCTGACGTCTCGGCGCCGGCGGGAGTTTCGGACTGCCAGGCGAGGGCGCGCACGCGAGCCGCCCGGCCGTCGCCGTCGAGCTCGAACGCGAGCGCTTCGAGCGCTTCGCGCTGCTCCTCGGCGTCACCGTGGTCGCGCATGCGCTCGACGCGCCGCAGCGCCGACTCCAGCCGCGACAGCTGTTCCGCGGACTGCGGTTCCGGCCGGCGCCTGCGCACCTCGCGCACGATCAGCGTCGCGGGCAGCGCGAGCAGCGCCAGCGCGGCGGCGAGGAGAGCGCCGCCGACGAGCCACGCCGGCGCGCGGAAGCTCAGCTCGTCGACCGGCGCCAGTGTCGCGCCGAACTCGCCGCCGTAGCCGAGCGAGGCGTACGAGGGGATCTCCTGCGCTTCCGGGCTGAGCCGCGAGATCGCGTCGAGCGGCGGCCAGAAGACCTGCCGCAGCCGACTCACCTTGCCCGTCTTCGATCTTCGTAGGTGATGCGTGTCGGCTTGAAGCTGTAGGTCCGAGCTCGCCGCGCCCCTCTTGCCCGCCGAGCACGCTCTGGAGCCTGCTGAGCACGCACGCGATCGTGATGCACCTGAGCGTCGCCTCCCAGCGCAGCCGCGTGAAGTGCGAGAAGTCCTCTCGTGAGCGCGTCACCCCCTTCTGGATCCGGTAGGGCAGGAAGTCCAGGCTCGCCTTCACACCGTCGGGATCGAGGTCCTCCCTGTCGACGATCACGTCTAGCCTAGCCTAGGCGAAGTCGCCGAAGAGGTGCGCCGTCGGCGTCAGTGCCCGACTGGTGGCCAGCGACCGGCCGGGCGGCGGCGCAGTCTGTTCGCCGTCGTCCGCACATCCTGCGAGCAGTGCAACCGACGCGGCCGCTAGGACGAGCAAGAGCGCCTTCACGCTCGCCCCCGCGTGAACAGCCGTTGGTCAGCCCAGTCAGGAACGAGTAGAGGACGTCGCGGTGCTCGTGCGACGAGACGAGCACGGGCTCGAGATCGAGCGCCCGCAGCCTGTGGAGCAGGTCCCGGCGCGTTCCTCGTTGTCCTCCCGGCGCCAGTCAGCCTCGGCCGTGCTGAGCCGGACGAGACCGCCACCGGCCGTGCCGTCCGGCGGCTCGAACGCGACGACGAGCCCGCCGATGTCTGGATAGCTCTGCTCCCAGACGGGATCCTGGATCACCACCGGCACGACCTCCCAGCGGCGCTCGAGCGCCCACAGCCAGTCGTCGCGCTCTAGCTCGACGAGGAAGTCCGAGAGGACAAAGACGAACGTGCCCGCGGGCAGGTCGCGCTGGTGCTCGATCAGGTGCCTGAGGCCGCGCGTGACGGTATCGCCTGGCGCTCCGGAACGTGCAGTTCAGGTCGAGCAGCGCCTAGCTCGCCCTCGCTGCGGGGCGGATGCCAGAACGGCGTCTCCTCGGCCTCGTCGAAGTAGCCGAGCAGACCGCGCGCCGCGACCGCACTGTCCCCGATGAGGCGGATCGATTGGCGGATCGCCTCCGCCTTGTCGAGCCACGGCCACGGTTTCCCGAACCCGAGCATCGACGGCCGGCGTCGCAGAGCACGACGACACGCGGCGCCTCCTCGGCGAAGTGCTCGCGAACGATGAACTCGTCGGTGCCGCGCGCCAGGGACAGCCGCGCCGAGGCCGGCCAGTCGATCTCTCCCGACGTCGTCACCGGGGCGGTAGAGCCTCGAGGCGGCGACGTCGGAGCCTCGCCCCGCGCCGCGTCGCTGTGCAGGCCGCCGACGCAAGGCCGAGCACGCGACGCCGCGGGATCTAGCGGAAAGGTCGGCGGTCACTCCGGCGAGCGCGACCGGGTCTTCGAGCTCCGTGCCCGGCCTCGGAGCGAGCGCGAGGCACTGCTCGCGGAAGCTCGTCGGCGGCCGCTTCCCAGCCGATCTCCCGCGCAGTGGCGACGAAGCTCGGCGTGAAGACGATCCGGTGCATCGTGACTGGCAGGAAGAGCCGCTCCACGTCGACCGGGGTCACGTAGTCGCGCCCGTCGAGCAGCGCCCAGGCGCGCACAGCGCGCTCGAGCGCGAGGCTGCCGCGCACAGAGCGCCGATCGCGACCCCGTCGAGGTCGCGCGTGGCGCGGACTAGCTGGATCGTCCAGCGCCGAATAGCGAGATCGAGGTAGACGTCCTCGACCGCGTGGCGAAGAGCGCGCACGCTCGTCCAGGTCGACGACGGAGCGGAGCGTGCTTAGCAGATGCGCTCTCTCGCTGCGCCTCGACGATGTGCAGCTCGTCCTCCTCGCTCGGTAGCCGAGCGCCGTCCGCATGAAGAAGCAGTCTAGCTGAGCCTCCAGCAGCGGGAATGTCCCCTCCTGCTCGATCGAGTTCTCGGTCGCGAGCACGAGGAAGAGATCGGGGAGAAGCCCGCGTGACGCCGTCGATCGTCACCTGCGTTCTCAGCCATCGCCTCTAGCAGCGCCGACTGCGTCTTCGGCATCGCGCGGTTGATCTCGTCTACGAGCACCACGTTAGCGAAGACCAAGCCAAACACGTAACTCGGCTCGGTGTGGACGATCACGTCGGCCACGTCGGGGCGGGCGCGCCGCAGCCGCTCCTCCACCTCGCTCGCGCGCGCATGCGCCTCGGCGAGCGTCGAGCCCGGGTCGAGACCGAGCGTGAGGAAGGCGACGACGCCCTTCTCCGTGCGCAGCAGCCGCAGCTCCCGCGGCTCGCCGCCGGCCGCCCGCGCGACCGCGTCCTCGATCTCGGCGACGTCGACCTCCTCCCCTGCGTCGACCTCCGCGAGCGGCTCGAGATGCGTCTGCACCGAGCCGATCTCGGGGACGGTGCGCATGATCTCGCGCTCGACCTGCTCCGCGATCTCGTGCGCCTCCTCGAGCGAGAGGTCGCCCGGCAGCTTCAGGTGGAGCGAGAGCTCCGTGTGCCCGTCGAGCGAGACGACGCTGAGGTTGTGGATCTCCCGCACGCGCGGCACGCTCAGCGCCGCGGCGTGGGCGCGCTCGCGCAGCGCCGCGTCGCCCTGCCCCGGTTCGACGTGGACGACGACGTCGATCCCCGGCAAAGCGCTCTCGAGCGCCTCCTCGACCCGGTCGGCCGTCGCGTGTCCCTGGCCGACCGCGGCGCCCGGTGACACCGAGATGACGGCGTCGGCGAAGGTCCGCCCCGCCGCCTGGCGCAGGCGCAGCCGCTCCAGCTGAACCGGCGGATCGATCCGAGCGATCGCGGCGCGCGCCGCCGCCTCCTCGTCGACGGGTGCCTGATCCATGAGCACGTCGACGTTGCGTCGGATCAGCCTCGAAGCGGCGACGAGCACGAGTGCGGCCACGAACAGCGCCGCGATCGAGTCGCCGCCGGGATAGCCGGCCGAGGCGGCGATCAGCCCGGCCAGCACCGCGAGCGTCCCGGCGAAGTCGCTGCCGAAGTGGAGTGCGTTCGAGCGCAGCGCCTCGCTGCTGTACCGGCTCGCCGCGCGGGACGAGACGACCGTCCGCGTCAGATCGATCACGAGCACGAGACCGACGACGGCGAAGACCCACCAGGTCGGATCGACCTCGCTCTCGATCCTCCCCGTCAGGCGGGTGACCGCGAGCGCGGCCACGACGAGGCTGACGAGCGCGAGCACAGACGCCTCGGCGAGCGCGGCCAGGTGCTCGGCCTTCCCGTGCCCGTACTGGTGCGCGCGGTCGGCGGGCCGGCCCGCGACCCCGATCGCGAAGAACGTGAGCAGCGCCGCGACGAGGTCGGTGCCCGAGTGGAGCGCCTCGGAGATGAGACCGAGGCTGCCGCTCGCCAGGCCGGTGCCCAGCTTGAGCGCCACGAGAGCCGCTGCCGCGCCGATCGAGACGAGCGCGGTACGGCGCTGCGGCGTCATGCCGCGAAGGCTAGATCAGTACCAGCTGCCGCGCCTGAAGCCACCGAACGCGAGCCCGAGGATCGCGAGCACGATCCCCCAGATCACATGGCCGGTGACGAGCAGGACGATGCCGATGATGACGAGGATTGCTCCGATACCCATGCGGGCGACTATCTCACCGGGAGTCGGACGCCAAACCCGCTACAGGTTGCCGCGCAGCGCCTGCTCGCGCTCGATCGACTCGAAGAGGGCCTTGAAGTTGCCCTCGCCGAACGTCGTCGCACCGTGCCGCTCGATCACCTCGAAGAAGAGCGTCGGCCGGTCCTGCGCCGTCTTCGTGAAGATCTGCAGCAGGTAGCCGTCCTCGTCGCGGTCGGCGAGGATCCGCAGCCGCTTCAGGTCGTCGTAGTCCTCGGCGATCTCGCCGACACGGCCCTGGACGTCGTCGTAGTACGTCTCGGGCGTGTCGAGGAAGATGACGCCGCGGTCCTTCAGCGTCTCGATCGTCTGCACGATGCTCGAGGTCTGGAGGGCGATGTGCTGGACGCCCGGGCCCTTCGCTGAACTCGAGGTACTCGTCGATCTGGCTCTTCCGCTTGCCCTCGGCCGGCTCGTTGATCGGGAACTTGATCTTGCCGGCGCCGTCCGCCATCACCTTGCTCATCAGCGCCGAGTACTCCGTCTGGATCTGGTCGTCGCCGAAGTGGACGATGTTCGTCATCCCGAAGACGCGCTCGTAGAACTCGACCCACTCGTTCATCTTCCCGAGCTCGACGTTGCCGACGACGTGGTCGATCGCGATCAGGCCGACGCCGCTGCCGGCGCGACCGTTCTGCGAGAGCGAGACGTAGCCGGGGAGGTAGGGCCCCGCGTAGTCGGCGCGGTTGACGAAGGTGTGGACGTTCTCGCCGTAGGTGGCGATCGTGGCCAGCTCGACGCGGCCGTGCTCGTCCTCCTCCCAGCGCGGCTCGGCGACGCTCGTCGCGCCCCGCTCGACGGCGGCGCGGTACGCGGCGGCGACGTCCGGGACCTGCAGCGCGACGTCCTTCGCCGCATCGCCGTGCCGGCCGGCGAACCGGACGATCTCGCTGTCGCTGCGCAGCCCGCTCGTGAGCACGAGCCGGATCTCGCCCTGCTCGAGCACGTACGAGGCTCGGTCGCGGACACCCGTCTCGGGCCCGGCGTACGCCACGCGGTCGAAGCCGAGCGCGTGCTCGTACCAGAAGGCCGCCTGCTTGGCGTTGCCCACCCAGAGCTCGAGGTGGTCCCACCCCTCGAGCGGCATGAAGTCCGTGTCTGCCACGGGCCGGATCTTACTCGGAGGCCGGCGGCACCGGAGCCCGGCGCCGAGCAGTGAGGATGCCGCCGGCGATGAGGGCGCCGCCGACCGCCTGCAGCGCCGACATCGACTCGGAGAGGAGCACGAGCGCGAAGATCGCCGCGACGAACGGCTGCAGGTTCGCGACGAGGGTCGCACGCGAGGCGCCGATCCGGTGGATGACGCGGAACCACATGATCGTCGTCAGCACCAGCGGCCCCAGCGTCGCGAACAGGAGGAACACCCACACCTTCGCGCCGAGGTCGAGATCCTGATCCGTCGTCTGCGGCAGCCCGACGAGCAGGATCCCGATCCAGGCAACGCCCAGCGCCACGACGCTGATGCGCGAGGCCGTGTAGCGGCGCATCAACGGCCCGACGGCCACGGAGTAGGCGGCCCACGTCGCGGCGGTCGCGAGCCCGAGCAGGATCCCGATCCGGTCGCCGGAGACGTCGCCGCCGCTGCCGATGGCGACGAGGCCGACGCCGGCGAACGAGATCGCAGCCGCAATCCAGAAGCGCCGCGAAAGCCGCTCGAGCCCGAGCGCGAGCCCGATCAGCGCGGCGAACGCCGGTGTCGCGCCGAGCAGCAGCGCGATCGTCGACGCGCTGGTGCGATGGAGCGCGTACACGAATGCGAGTTGGTTGAGGAAGATGAAGAACGCCGCGACCGCCACGAGCGGCAGGTCGGCGCGCGCGATGCGCAGCGTCCGCTCGCCCACGAGGACGATGCCGATGAAGATCGCGGTGGCGAGGCCGTAGCGGAAGGTCGCATAGGCGAGCGGCTCGAACCCGTGCGTGAGGATGTAACGCGTGACCGTCAGGTTCAGCGCCCAGAGCAAGACGGTCGCGAGCAGCATCAGCTCGATCGTCGACGGCCGCCTCACCGGAAGAACCTAGCCGCGCAGGGACACGGGCAAAGCCCGTGTCCGCGCAAGACCCCTGAAGGGTCGCTTCGCTCCCGCCGCGACAGACCACTGGTTACGCTTGGGCGCATGGTCGAGCCCTCGATCCGTGACATCGACGCCCTCGTCGGGCCGGCGACGCCGCACTTCGCTCTCCAGATCCGCGCGCGCGTCCGTGAGCTGATCCAGGACCTCCCGAACGATCATCCGGTGCGCCGCTACGGCGAGGAGAAGATGCGCCTGCTCGAGGATCTCGCGTTCGCCTCCTCGAAGGCCGAGCAGGGCGGCAAGGAGTCGCGCTCGCGGATCGGCTGGGAGGAGCTGCCGAGCTCCGCGCCGGCCTACGAGCCGCTGCCGAAGCGGTCATGAGCTTCGAGGGCGCCTCGGTCCTCGTGACCGGCGGCTCGCGGGGGATCGGGAAGGCGATCGCGCTCAACTTCGCCGCGCTCGGCGCCCGGCGCGTCGCGATCGGCTACCTCCGGTCGGACCGGGCCGCCGAGGAGACCGCGGAGGAGCTGACGGCCCTCGGCGCGCGAGCCGGTCCTGATCCGCGGCAACATCTCCTCCGACCGCGTCCTGGAGGAGGTCGCGCAGCTCGGCGCACTCGACGTGCTCGTCCACAACGCCGCCACGGGCGTGATCCGGCCGGCGCTCGAGACCGAGGACAAGCACTGGGACTGGACGATGACCGCGAACGCGCGCGCGCTGCTCGCGCTGACCCGCGTGACCGCGCCGCAGATGCTGCCGGGCGCGTCGATCATCGGGATCTCGAGCCTCGGCGCGCAGCGCGTGCTCGAGAACTACTCCCTGGTCGGCACGTCGAAGGCGGCGCTCGAGGCGCTGATCCGCTACCTCGCCGTCGAGCTCGCCCCGCTCGGAATCCGCGCGAACGCCGTCTCCGGCGGCGTCGTCGACACGGGCGCGCTCGAGCACTTCCCGAACAAGGAGGAGATGCTCCGCTTCGGCCGCGAGCAACCCGGCCGGGCGGCTCGTGCGGCCCGAGGACATCGCCGACGCGGTGGCGTTCCTCTGCTCGCCGGCGGCGGAGATGATCCGCGGGCAGACGTTGATCGTCGACGGCGGCTTCTCGCTGAGGGCGTGATGGAGCCGACCGACCACAACCGCCGCGCCTTCGACGACGCGCACCGCACGTCGGAGAACGTGCTCCAGGTGCCGGGGATGCCCGACCGGATCCGCGAGCGCCTGCAGGGCGCGTCCGGCCACCGTGTCCTCCACCTCTTCAGCGGCACCGGCCGCGAGTCGGTCGACCTCGCCGACCTGGGTGCGCTCGTCACGGGCGTCGACGACGACGAGGCGTCGATCGAGTCGGCGCGCCGGCGCGCGCCCGAGCTGCCGTGGGTGCACGCCGACGTGCACGCGCTGCCGCCGGAGCTCCTGCTCGGCCGCTGGGATCTCGTCTACGTCGGCCACGGCTCGCTCCGCCGCGTGCGCGCCGCGGAGCAGTTCGCCGGCGGCGTCGCCGCGGCGCTCCGGCCCGGCGGCGTGCTCCTGCTCCACGACGAGCACCCGGCAGCGGCGGCGCTCGACGCCTTCGGCCGCTGGCGCGGCGACTACTTCGCCTCGGTCGGCGTCGGCGAGCTCGTCACTGCGGTCGTCGGCGCGGGGCTCCTGCTGCGCGGCCTCGAGGAGTGGCCGGGCAAGGACACGAACGTCCCAGGGCACCTCGTGCTCGCCGCGGAGAAGCCCGGCGGTTAGCAACCGCACGACCGGGCAGAACTCTGCCCATGGGAATCTCAGTGAGCATCCTGTTGATCGCCGTCGGTGCGATTCTCACGTGGGGGGTCACGGCTGATGCCGAAGGCCTCGACGTGAACGCGATCGGCGTGATCCTGATGATCGTCGGCATCCTCGGCCTCGTCATCTCGATGCTGTTCTGGTCGAGCTGGGGCGGCTTCCGGCGGCGCACCGCGTACGTCGAGGGCGGCCCCGTCCGCACGACGACGGCCGCTGCTCCTCGCCGCACCACCGTGGTCGAGGAAGAGCAGATCGCGCCGGCACCACCTCCTCCGTAGGCGCTACCGCCTGCGGAACAACGATCGCCCCAGATCGCCGGCCACGTAGCCGGCGATCTTCGGGTTCTCCTGCAGCCGCCTGAGCGAGTACTCGTACCACTGTCCCCCGAAGGGGACGTAGATCCGCAGCCTGTGCCCGGCGGCGACGATCCGGTCGCCCAGCTCCGGCCGGACGCCGAGCAGCATCTGGAACTCGTAGCGGTCGGGGGCGAGCGCCCGCTCGCGCAGCAGCCGCAGCGACTCGTCGACGAGCCACTCGTCGTGCGTCGCGATCGCCGCGTAGCAGCCGCCGTCGATCAGCGTCTCGAGCGCGCGCATGAAGCTGTCCCGAACCGCCTGGTCGTCGCGGAACTGGATCGACTCCGGCTCGATGTAGATCCCCTTGCAGAGCCGGACGCTCGCTCCGGCGAGCGCCGCCGCGTCGTCGACCGTGCGCTTCAGCGACGCCTGGAGGACCGGCCCGACGTCGCCCGTGACCCTCTGCGCGGAGCTCGCGGACGAGCCGCAGGGTGTCGTCCGTCGTCGTCGAGTCCTCCATGTCGATCCGCACGAAGCGGTTCGTCGGCTCGGCCGCGGCGATCACGGTCTCGACGTTGCGCTTGCAGAGGTCGTAGTCGAGCTTCAGCCCGAGCCCGGTCGGCTTGACGCTGACGTTCGCGTCGAGCCCGTCCTGCTCGAAGGCGTCGAGCGCCGCGACGTACTCGGCCGTGATCGCTGCCGCCTCGTCCTCGCGCTGGACCTCCTCCCCGAGCACGTCGACGGTCGCGAGCTTCCCTTCGGCGTTCAGCCGTGCGACCGTCTGGCGCGCGTCCGCAAGCGCCGGTCCGGCGATGTACCGGGACGAGAGCTTGCGCACCACCCGCTTCGGGACTGCCGGGAGCAGCGTGACGACGGCGCGGTCGAGCAGGGACACGGCGCGAGGAGCCTAACGCTCTTGCATGAACCCCTGGCGGGCTGCGCTCACGAGCGCCACCGCCTCGGGGAAGAGCACGCGCATCGCGTCGCGGAGCGCGATCGCCTGCTCGTCGATCGCGCCGCTCGGCTGCACCTGCTTCAGCGCGGCCGCCGTCAACTCGACCGCGGTGTTCAGCGTCAGCGTCGCGAACTGCTCGCGCTGAGCCTCGTGCACCGACTCCGCCTGCTGCTCGGCGAACTCGCGCAGACCGCGCAGGAGATCCTCCGGGTCACCGCCGAACGGGAAGCCCCCAAAACCGCCACCTTCCATGCTCCGAGGTTACCGAAGCGGGATCCGGTAAGAGCCGGCGACGTCGGCGAAGAGCGCCTCGACGACCTCGCTCGCGCTCTTCATCGCGGCCGCGAACGGCGACCCCTGCATGACGCCGCCGAGCGCCACCTCGAGCGTCCGTGTCGCGGCGCCGATCTCGTCGAGGCGCGTCGGGGTCGCGAGCATCGGCGGCGCTCCGAGCACCCGCTGCAGCGCGAGCGCGGCCTCCTCGGCCTCCTCGATCCCGGCCGGATTCTCGGTCACGCGCAGCGCCGCGAGCTGGGAGCGAAGCTCGTCGAGATCGCCGCCCGCCGCGATCTCCTCCGCCAGCTCGCAGAGGGCGACGATCGAGACCGCGTCGCGAACGCGCTGCCGCTCCGCGATCGGCTCGCCGTCGCGGTCGACCGCCAGCCACGTGCGGCCGCCGTCGGCCTCCTCGAACGCGCAGACGTAGACGCGCTCGCCGGTGTGGGGCTCTGCCGCGAGCACCGCGTCCGCCCCCGTCTTCTCCGCGATTCGCTCGAGCTCCCCGGCCAGCGTCATCGCCGCAACATACGATGGAAACGTGCTCGAGGAGGCGGCACTCACGCTGGCGATCCTCGCCTTCGCGCTCTCGGTCGCTGCGGTCGTGCTCGCGCGCCGGCGGAGGGCCGACCCGACCGCGGAGGCGCGGCGGCAGCTCGAGGCGCTCGTCGAGGAGGAGACCACGGTGAGCGCCGAGGAGCTGAAGGCGCGGCTGGCGCGGCTGCGCGCGGACTCGCTCTCGACGCCTCGCAGAGGACGAGCGGCGGATCGCCGACGAGCGCCGGCAGGAGCTGGCGGAGCGGGAGCGCGCCGCGGGGGTCGAGCTGGCAGAGGCGCTGGCCGCGACCCAGCGCCGCGTCGACGAGCGTCTGCGCGGCTGGACGGACGACCTCGACCGGACGCAGCAGGCGCTGGAGACGGAGCTGCGCAAGCTCGAGCAGCGCCAGAAGCAGCTGATCGCGGAGGCAGAGGCGCGGATCGAGGCCGAGGCATCCGAGCTCGTGACCACGTCCGACGAGCAGCGGGCGTCGGTGCTGAGGCTTCGCGAGGAGCTCGAGCGCGCGGCCCAGCAGGCCGTCGCGGAGGCGCTGGAGGAGCTCGAGGCGCACACGAGCGAGCGGCGCCGCGTGATCGAGGAGATCGCCGAACGGCTGCGGCGGCGCGAGCAGGCGCTCACCGAGCAGGTCGACCGCGCCGAGACGGAGGCGGCACGGCGGATCGAGGCGTCGTTCGCCGACATCGAGCGACGCCAGCTCGAGAAGCTCCAGCGCGCGACGGCCCGCGAGGCCGAGCGGCACGCCGAGGCGGCCGGGATCCAGTTCGACTCGACGATGCGCGCGGCGCGCGAGGAGGCGGCGGGACGGCTCTCGCGCGAGCTCGACCGCGCCGTCGAGACCTTCGTCCGCCAGGCCGACGCCGTCTTCGCCGAGCGGCTCGCGCAGACGGGCGAGGCGGGCCAGCAGCGGCTCGAGCAGCGGCAGCGGCAGGCACAGGCGGCATTCGAGCGCCAGCGCGAGGAGCTGGTGGCGTCGTTCCAGGAGCGCGTCGCCTCTGCGGACGCCGATCTCAGGCGCATGCTCGGCGCCTTCGCGGCCGAAGCCGAGGCCGAGCGCTCCGCGATCTCCGAGCGGCTCGCCGATCTGCACCGGCGCGTCGACGAAGCGTCGTCGCTGCGCCGCGTGTAGCCCATTCGCGCGCTAACAAAGCCACGCAGGGAACGTCTCTTGCACCACGAACACGCGCACCATGGCTGACACCACTGAGCTGATCGAGAGGGGAAACGAGCGGGCCAAGGTCGAGTCCTGGCGTCTGCACGTCCTGATCGAGGCGGGCTATCCGCTCCCGCTGGCCGAGAAGATCGCGGCCGCGCTCGACGCCGACCTGCACGAGGCGGTCCAGCTGGTGCACCAGGGCTGCGACCACCGCGTCGCCGCCGAGATCTCTCTGCTAGCTGCGCAAGGACACCGGCAAAGCCGGTGCCCGCGCAAGCCCCTAAGGGGCCGCTCGCGGCCCGCTGCCGACCTCGCGCCTCGAGCCCGGCCGACCGCGACGACGACGCGCCGAGCACGCTGCCGTGCCCAGAACGAATGACGCCTTCGAGCCGTACAGGTCGATCAGCGTCCCGCCGAGCGCCATCCCGACCGAGAACCCGGCGAAGACCGCGGTCGTGATCCAGGCGAACGCCTCCGCCGCGGTCCCGCGGGCGGCGACCGCGTCGACCAGCCCGTAGGCGGACATCACCACCGGCGCGATCGCCAGCCCCGCGACGAAGGCGAGCACCGACATGCTCGGCAGCGACCACCCGAGGAGCGGCAGCGCGAGGCCGAACGCGAGCACGACCGCGGAGATACGCAGCATCGGCAGCGGCGGCAACGTCACCCGCGCGCCGGCGACGAGCCCGCCGACGAGGCTGCCGCCCGCGAAGAGCGAGAGCGGGATGCTCCCGAGCTCCGCGCCGCCGTGACCCTCGGCGAACGCGGGGAAGCCGACCTCTGTGCCGCCGAAGCCGAGGCCGAGGCACGCGGACAGGCCGATCAGGGTCAGGACGCCGCGCGACGCGAGCGCGCCCAGGATCGATGCGTGCCGCTCCTCCTCGGGCCGCCACGCCCGCACGGGCTCGGCGACCGCGATCAGCATCGTGCCGACGCCGCCCAGGACCGCCGCCACGCCGAGCGCGAGCACCGGGGACACGGCTGCTGTCAGCAGCGCCACGAGCAACGGCCCGACGATGAAGGTGATCTCCTGCAACGAGGCTTCCAGCGCGTAGGCGGCCGCGCGCAGCTCGGCGTCGGCGAACATCCTCGGCCAGAGCGAACGGAGCGAGGCGCCGATGGGCGGCATCAGCGCCCCCGCGGCGGCCGCAGCGGCGCCGACCAGCGCCAGCGGGGCGTCGAAGAGCGCCAGCGACGCACACGCCGGCGAGCAGCGCCGGAAAGATCACGCCCCGGGCGAAGAGGATCCGCGCCTGTCCCCGGCGATCGACGCGACGTCCCGCGATCGGAGCGCCGATCGCCGTGGCGACGAAGTAGCCGCCGGAGACGAGGCCGGCGGCCGCGTAGCTGCCGCCGTTCTCGCGCACGAGCAGCAGCAGCGCCAGCCCGATCATCCCCATGGGCAGCCGCGCCAGCATTCCGCTGAGCACGAGCCGGCGCACGTGCGGGACGCGGAAGAGGGCGCCGTAGCGCGCGAGGCCGAGCGGCGGGACGGCTTCCGTCACGAGATCGATCATCTACGCTCGGCTCTGATGAAGGTCGAGCCTCTCCTCTACGGGGACAAGAAGGTTTTCACCGTCGCAGGCTTCAACCGCGGGGTCGCCGACTGGCTCACGCGGCTGCCGACGCTCTGGATCGAGGGCGAGGTGACGGAGCTCCGCCGGAACGCGAACTGGGGCAGCGTCTTCTTCACGCTCAAGGACCCGGACGACGGCGCCTGCCTGCCCGCGTCGATCCCGCGGCGGACCTTCGACGCGCTCAAGCTCGACCTCGCCGAGGGCGAGCGGATCCACGTGCTCGGGCGCCCGGAGCTGTTCGCGGCGAAGGGCGAGTTCCGGCTGCGGGCGCTCTCGCTCGAGCGCTTCGGCCTCGGCGAGCACCTCGCCGCGATCGAGCGGCTGAAGCAGACGCTCGCCGCCGAAGGTCTCTTCGACGCCTCGCGCAAGCGCGCGCTCCCGCGCTTCCCGCGGCGGATCGGGCTCGTCACGGGCAGCGACGCCGCCGCACGCCGGGACGTGATCAGCACGATCCAGATCCGCTTCCCGCCCGCGCGCGTGCTCGTCGCAGAGACGCTCGTGCAGGGGCCGCGCGCGGCCGCCGGCATCGTCGAGGCGCTGCAGGCGCTTGCTGCGGAGCCTGGGATCGACGTGATCGTGCTCACCCGCGGCGGCGGCAGCTTCGACGACCTGCTCCCGTTCAGCGACGAGCGCGTCGTGCGGGCCGTCGCCTCCTGCCCGGTGCCCGTCGTCTCGGCGGTCGGCCACGAGCAGGACACACCGCTGTGCGATCTCGCGGCCGACGTGCGCGCGTCGACACCGACGGCCGCCGGAAAGCTCGTCGTGCCCGACTTCGAGGCGCTCCGCGTCGAGCTGACGCGGGCGCGGAGCTCGCTCGAGCGCTGCGTCCGCCGGGCGACGGAGCGAGAACGCGAGCGGCTCGTCCGCACCCGCTCGGCGCTGGAGCGCGGCGCCCGTAAGACGCTCGACCGCGACCACAGGCGGATGACGGCGCTGGGCGAGCGGCTCCGCCGCGGCCCTGCGCTCCTGCTCGAGCGCCGCCGGAGCGCGATCGAGCGCGCCGAGGGCCGCCTGACCGCGCTCTCGCCGCGCGCGACGCTCGGTCGCGGCTATGCGATCGTCCGCTCCGGCGACGCTGTCCTGCGCAGTACCGCCGGTCTCGCGCCCGGCACGGCCGTCGACGTCGAGCTCGCCGAGGGCGCGTTCGGCGCCCGCGTGGAGGACGTCCGTGAGTGAGCTGACCTTCGAGACCGCGCAGAAGGAGCTCGAGCAGATCGTCGAGCGGCTCGAGCGCGGCGAGGCCGAGCTCGACGAGGCGATCGCGCTCTGGGAGCGCGGCGAGGAGCTGCTGCGGCTTCTGCCTGACGCGGCTCGAGACCGCCGAGGGCCGAATCGAGGAGCTCGCACAGCGCGCGGCGAGCGCCGCGCCGCTTCCGCCTGCCGGCGACTCCGGTTAGGATCGCCTCGTGCCCAGCCCGACGAACGAGACGCTCTCGAACGTTCCGCTGTTCTCGGGCCTCGAGCCGCGCGATCTCGACCGGATCGCCGACTCGTTCAAGCAGCGCAACTACGTGGCCGGCGACACGATCGCGAACGAGGGCTCCGGCGGCGCCGGCTTCTTCGTCATCGGCGAAGGCACCGCCAAGGTGACCGTTCACGGCGAGGAGCGCGCGACGCTCGGGCCCGGGCGACTACTTCGGCGAGATCGCACTCATCGACGAGGGCGCCCGCACGGCCACGGTCACGGCCGAGACCGACATGACGACCTACGCGATGACGTTCTGGGAGTTCCGTCCGATCGTCGAGACGGACGCCCGGATCGCGTGGAAGCTCGTCCAGGCACTCGCGCACCGGCTGCGCGAGGCCGACGCGCGCTGACCTAGCGCCGGTTCGCCAGGTCTCTTCCGAGCGCGACGAGATCGTCCCGCGCCCGCGAGGGATCGCCTGACAGCGCCACCGTCTCCGCGCCCGGCACGTCCAGCTCGACGATCCCGCCGAAGACGACGCAGTGCGTTGCGCCGGCGCGCCGCACGACCTCGCCGGGCGCCTTGCCGAGCGCCGTCGTCGCGTCGACGCGGCCCTCGCCGGTGACGACGAGGTCGAACGCCGAGGCGTCGAACCCGACCGCGTCGAGCACGTACGGCGCGCCGGGGACGAGCTCCGCGCCGAGCGACGCCAGCGCCGCGCCGAGCCCGCCCGCAGCGCCGGTGAACGGCTCGTCCCGATAGGGGACGAGCCCATCCTGTGCCGCGAAGCGACGCTCGAGCTCGGCGATCTCATCGGGACCCGCTCCCTTCTGCGGCCCGAAGACGCGCGGCGCCTCGGCGAGCGTCGCCGTGACGTCGCAGGCGACGAGAGCCGGCACGGGGAGCTCGGGAACGACCTCGAGAAAGCCCGAGCCCGCGTCCATGGTGGCCGTGCCGCCGAGCGCCGAGCACGAGCCCTTCCGCCCCGCCCGCGAGGGCGGCGGCGACGAGCTCGCCGAATCCTCGGCTCGACGCCGTCAGCGGCTCGAGCCGCCCGGGATCGAGCGGGACCGCCGCTGCTGCCTCGACGACCGCGGTGCCGTCGGGGAGAGCGAGCCAGCGAGCCCGCCGCGGCGCACCGAAGGCATCGTGCACGTCGGCTTGGCGCCAGTCGCCGCCCCGAGCGAGCCAGAGCGCGTCCGCCGTGCCTTCACCGCCGTCGGCGATCGGCAGCTCGACCGCGTCGGCATCCCCGGTGCGCAGCCCCTCGGCCAGCGCCGCCGCCGCTTCGGCTGCCGTCAGGACGCCCTTGAGGCTAGCCGGGCACGCGAGCGCGCGCACGACGCCTCTCGGGCGGGTGGGTCTCCTCGTCCTCGTCTGCCGCCGGCGCCTCGCTCTCCTCCGGCATGTCCCGCAGGCTCGCGAACGACAGGCCCTCGCGGGCGAGGAAGATCAGGCCGACGCCGACGCCGACCGACATCTCGATCACCTGCAGGACGAGCGCGTACGCAAACCCGACGGAGTACGGGACGCCGTACTGGACGAGCGGCAGCGCGACCGCGGCCTGGAGCAGCCCGATGTTGCCCGGCCAGAGCGGGAAGATCGTCGCGACGTTCATCAGCAGCAGCACGAGGCCCGCGGCGGCCATCGAGACGTGGAGGTCGAAGGCACGCATCGAGACGTAGACCGCGAACAGCTGCATTACCCAACCCGCACACTGCAGCAGGATCGCGCCGAGGGCCGGCCATGGCGAGCGCATCACCGCGAGCCCCTGTCGGGCCATCGAGAGCAGCTGGCGGAGCGAGCGAGCACCGTCGATCGGTCGGTGGTGTCGTCGGGCGGTCACGAACGCGACGGTGAAGAGCACCGCACCCATGATCGAGACGATCACGAGGCTGGTGATCGCCCAATGCGGCACCTTGGCCGTCAGGGCCACGTAGAGGATCAGCAACAGCGCCGCGGGGACGTCGAAGAGCCGGTGTGCGAAGACCGTCCCCACGAGCGTCCCGCTTGCGCCCCGGCCGCGCGGCAGATGTCGTCGCAGCACCGCCACCCGCGCGAGCTCCCCGATCCGTCCGGGAAGGACCGCGTTCCCGAGCATCCCGACCGAGAACGCGGAGAAGACCTGGGTGAAGCGGGGCTGCGGCGGCTCGAGCGCCTGGTCGATCGTCAGCTTCCAGGCGAGCGAGCGCAGGAGCACCGAGATGAGGTTGAGCCCGAGCGCGAACGCGACCCAGGCCCAGTTGACGAGATCGAACGCGTGGTAGACGACGTTCCAGTCCGGGCCGCGCCACCAGAGCAGGCCGCCGATGAGCGCGAGGAGTGGAATGCCGAGCAGCGCGCGAAGCCAGAGGCTCCGCGGCATGTAGCTCATGCCGCCGCCGTTTCAGGCGCGACGCCGCGTGCCGAGTCGTAGATCCGTTCCAGCCGGCGAGCGATGTCCTGCCAGGAGTAGCGGTCGATCGCGAGCTGCCTCGCGGCCGCACCGAGAGCGGCGCGACCGGCCTCGTCGGCGAGCAGTTCCTCCACTCCGTCCGCGAGCGCCCCGGGATCGCCGGGCGCGACGGCGACGGACGTCTCCGGCGTCATCACGTCACGGTAGCCGGGGATGTCCGAGGCGACCACGGGCGTTCCGCAGGCGAACGCGCGGGTGAGCACCATCCCGAAGCTCTCACCGCCGAGGGACGGCGCGACCAGCGCCTTGGCCGAGGACAGCTCCGCGGTCAAGGCCTCCTGCGTGAGGAAGCCGAGCACGTCGATGCCGTCGTCCGAGACCCGCAGCCGCGTCAGCAGCAGCCGCACGGCCAGCGGGTCGGCGCCGGCGATCCGCAGGCGGGCGCCGGTCCGCCGCCGGATCTCCGGCCAGGCGCGCAGCAGGATCTGCAGCCCCTTCCGCGGCTCCTGGCGGCCGGCGAAGACGACGCGGTGCTCACGGTCGCCCGGCTCGACGCCCTCGGGGATGAGCACGCCGTTCGGGACGATCTCGTACTCGCCGGGAAGCCAGCGCTGTGCCGACGCGCGAGCCTGCTCGGAGACCGCGATCCGCCGGTCGAGACGTTCCTCGAGGAAGCCCCACACGGGCGTGGCCAGCCGCATCCAGCCGAGGTCGCCGCTGGCATGGTGCGTCCCCACCATCGGCCCGTCGAACATCGCCAGCGCGGCGATGCAGGGCGTCGGCGTCATCGGCTCGTGCAGGTGGAGGACGTCGAACTTCTCGCGTGCGAGCACGCGCTTGATCCGCGGAATCGACCGCGGGCTGAGGATGATGTTCGGCAGCGACCCGTTCGCGGGCACGATCACCGACCTGCCGATCGCGATCACCTCCGGCGGCGGATCCCCGTGGCGGCCGACTCGCGGGTGCAGCGCACGCGTGAACTGCCCGGGTGGGTCGTTACCCATCACCAGGCGCACGTCGTGGCCGAGCTCCCGCAAGGCGGCGGCCTGCAACTCCGCATGCTCTACGACCGCGCCCCAGAAGGACCACGAGAAGGGGACGACGATGCCCACTTTCATCTCCGCACGAGTCTACGCGCGGCTGCACAATGCATCGATGAAGCTCGAGGGTGTCCACCACGTCACGCTGATCACCGGCGACGCGCCGCGCAACGTCGACTTCTACACCCGCGTCCTGGGATTGCGGCTCGTGAAGAAGACGGTCAACCAGGACGATCCGACCGTCTACCACCTCTTCTACGCCGACGAGAAGGGCAGCGCCGGGGCGGACATCACCTTCTTCGAGTACCCGGGCGCGACCCGCGGCAAGGCGGGCCCGGGGATGGTGCACACGATCGTCTGGCGGGTCGGCTCCCCCGCGGCGCTCGACTTCTGGGAGCAGCGCCTGGAGGGCGAGGCGGCGAGCGTGACGCGCTCGGGCGACAGCCTCGTCTTCGAGGATCCCGAGGGCGTGCGCCACGAGCTGCGCGTGGTCGAGACGTCGGACGAGCCGCTCGTGGCGAAGAGCCCCGAGATCCCGGAGGAGCACGCGCTGCAGGGCTTCGACGGCGTTCGCGCCTACGCGATCGATCCCGAGCGCAGCACGGCGCTGCTCGAGGACACGCTCGGCTTCCAGCGGCACGGCGGCAACACGTGGGAGGCGCGCGGCGACCAGCGCGGCGGCTGGTACGCCTACGACGCCGCGCCCGAGGGCCGCGGCATCCCGGGCGCCGGCACCGTCCACCACGTCGCCTGGGCGACGACGATCGACGAGCACGAGGCGTGGCAGCAGCGCGTCGCCGAGGCAGGTCACCGGCCGACGCCGGTGATCGACCGCTTCTACTTCAAGTCGGTCTACTTCCGCGAGCCGAACGGCATCCTGTTCGAGCTCGCCACGCTCGGCCCCGGCTTCGCGACCGACGAGGACCCGGAGCATCTCGGCGAGCGCCTCTCGCTCCCGCCCGACTTCGAGCACCTGCGCGAGCAGATCGAGCCCCGGCTGACGCCGCTACCGAACCCGCGCGGATGACCCTCGAAGCCCTCGAGCGCCCTGCCGAGGGAGAGCCGGCGGGAACGTTCGTCCTCCTCCATGGACGCGGCGCCGACGAGCACGACCTCTACCCGCTGCTCGACGCGCTCGACCCGCGAGCGCCGCCTGCGTGGGCTCACGCCACGCGGCCCGCTGGCGCTACCGCCCGGCGGCCGGCACTGGTACCGGCTCGGCGGCATCCCGACGCCCGAGCCCGAGACGTTCTGGCCCAGCTTCACGGAGCTCGCCGAGCTGCCTCGACGGCCTCCAGAAACCGCTCGTGCTCGGCGGCTTCTCGCAGGGGGCGGTGATGAGCTACGCGCTCGCCCTGGGCCGATCGCCCGGAGAAGCGGCCGGCGGCGCTGCTGCCGCTGTCCGGATTCATGCCGTCGGTCGACGGGCTCGAGCTCGACCTCACCGGCCTGGACGGCTTTCCGGTAGCGATCGCCCACGGCACGCTCGACCCGGTGATCCCGGTCGACTACAGCCGCGCTGCCCGCGACGTCCTCGCGGCCGCGGGGGCGGACGTCGCCTACCACGAGTCGCCGCTCGGCCACACGATCGACCCGCAGATCATCCCGGCGCTGCGCGGCTTCGTCGCGTCCGCGGCCGGCAGCTCTAGGAAGTACGCCTCGGGTTACACCTGGCGGGCGATGGTGCATCCGAGGCAGGCGTCGTAGCCTCGTTCCATGGCGAATTCAACGGTCGAGAGGGTGCCGTCGATCACGCCCAGGCAGCGCGACGTGATCGTCCTCATCGCTGCCGGCTGCTCCAACGACGAGGTCTCGGAACGGCTCGGCATCTCCCCCAGGACGGTGAAGGCGCACTGCGACGTCCTTCGGCAGAAGCTCGGCGTCCGCCGCCGGCGCCAGCTGCCGATCGCGTATCGGAGCCTCACCGGCGACGACCCTCTCGCACAGGGCCTCGACCCCTGCGGGTCGGGGAGCTGACGGCAGCGCGTCCGCGACTCCCGTGGGGTCGCGGGCGCGCCTATCGTCCGAATGCGCGATACATTTCGAGCGGGTTTTGTGGCATCCGTGACGAGACGATGGGCGAGGCCACCGCAACCGAGCCGCAAGCGAGGCGCCGCAGAATCATCGAGCGCCCCCGCCTGACGCGCCTGCTCGACGAAAGCCAGGGCCGGATCAAGATGCTCGTCGCTCCCGCCGGCTACGGAAAGACGACGCTCGCCCGCCAGTGGCTCGCCGACAAGCAGGCCGTCTGGTACACGGCCACGCCGGCGTCGGCCGACGTCGCCGCGCTGGCTGCGGGGCTATCGGAAGCGGTGTCGCGTGTGGTTCCCGGAGCTGGCGACGCTGTGGTTACCCGCCTCGCGACAAGTCTCGACCCCGGAGACCCACTCCTCCTCGCTCGGATGCTTGCCGGCGACCTCGCGAACTGGCCACCGACCGCCTGGCTCGTGCTCGAGGACTACCACCATGTCAGCGGACCACCAGCTGAGGCTCTCATCGAAACACTTGTCCTCGAAACACCACTACGTGTCGTCCTCCAGGCTCGACGTCGGCCCGTCTGGGCTTCTTCGCGACGCATCCTCTACGGCGAGATCTCCGAGCTCTCTCGGCACGATCTCGCCATGAACGACCTGGAAGCGCTCGAACTCCTCCCCGAGCACGGCGACGCAACGGCGTTGTTGGACATGGCGCGAGGATGGCCGGCGGTTCTAGGGCTCGCGTCAGTGTCGAGCTCACCGCTCCCGGACGTATCGATCGGAGCGCAGCTGTACCAATTCTTTGCCGATGAGATCTACCGACGCATCGATCGCGACGTACAAAAGGCGCTTTGCGAACTCGCGTTGCACGAGACCTGCGGCCGCCGTTTGGTGTTTCAAGAGCTGCCACCAGCCCACGCCAAGAGAATCGTCCAAATCGGGATCGATAGCGGCTTCCTCACGAGCGCGGACCACACACACATTGAGATCCACCCACTGCTGCAAGAGTTCTTGGTTCGAAAGCTCTCGGAAGAGAAACCCTCCCGGTTTGCACGAATTGTGGCGCGGTCGGCACGGCTGCTCATCCGAAATCACGAGTGGGACGAGGCGCAACGCATGATCAGCCGCATCGGAGACGAGCGTCTGATGTCGGAACTTGTGTTGGCGTGCTCCGACGATCTCCTGTCCTCGGGCCGAGTCGCCTCCCTGCGCGGATGGATCACTGCCGCAGAACAGGACAGCCCCGACGTTCGCATTGTCGAAGCTGAGCTTGCCTTCCGAGAAGGACGATTCCACGAGTCGGAGTCGCTGGCCGTTCTCGCCGCCGAAGACCAGCAGACGGCACCCGGAACTCGATCTCGTGCGTACCTCACGGCCGGACGAGCGGCTCACGCTGCGTCGCGGGCATCGCGCGCGGCTGAGCTCTACGGTCACGCGTTAGATCAAGCAAGCACACCCGAAGCGACGCGTGCCGCGAAACTGGGAGAGCTATCCGCCTCGATCGAGCTGGAACGTCCCGACGCACCCGCAATTCTTGAGTCGCTCGGCTCAACCGACTCGTTGCCGCCTGCTGATCGCGTCATCCTTGTGAACCGTAGGATCAACCTGGAAACACGCTTCGGCCTGCCTGTCAGCTTTGACGAGGGCCACGCAATGTGGCAGCTCCTCGACCACGTGCCAGATCCAGTCGCGCGATCGTCCTTCCGCAATGTCTTCGGCTACGCCCTCGCGGCAGCTGGTCTATGCGACGAAGCAACCCGAATCACGATGGAGCAGATGGAAGACGCCGAACGTTGCAGACTTGACTTCGTCATCCCCTACGCACTGACGAATCGTGCGATCGTGGCCACTCTGCAACGCGACTATCTGGACGCTGAGGCGCTACTTGAGGAGGCTGAAGCGCGTGCACGTGTCGCTGGTGATCAGACGGCGCGGTTCATTAGTTGGGCCGTCATGACACGAATGCTCAACGCACAGGGCGCATTCGACCTTGCAACGACGCATCCCTTGCCGCGAGACCCCGCCGTTACGAGCTCCCTCGAAGGTGAACTCATGGCCTGTTACGCACTCGCGTACGCCGGGAGCGGGGAACTTGATCGCGCCGTTAGCCACGCCGAAAGGGCCTTGTCGAGTTCCATCGCTGCTGAGATTGTCATCACGGCTCCGTGCGCGTTGGCGGTTGCGGCGAGTAAGACTCGAGACACATCAGCGGCGCAAAGCCATGCACGTCTAGCCTTGGAAGCAACGACAAGGTCGGGATTGATCGAGTCGTTCGTCTCCGCCTATCGCGGATGCCCCGAGCTACTCGTCAGCCTCCTTGCTGACGTTGGCACACACGACGAACTTGAGCGAATTCTCGCGGCGGCGGGCGATGCGTCGATCGCACCCAGCACGAGCTACGGCTCCCACTCCGTGATGAACCTATCGAGACGCGAGAAGGAAGTGCTCGGACTCATCGGGCACGGATTGTCTAACGCCGAAATCGGCCAACGCCTGTTCATTAGCCCCGTGACCGTGAAGGTCCACGTCCGTCATATCTTCGAGAAGTTGGGAGTGAAGTCGCGAGCAGAGGCTGCGCTTCGAGCGGCTCAGATTGGTCGCGACTAGCCGACTGCGGCTACACGCGACGGCTCAACTGGCGGAGTCTGTAGCCCGAACTCCACGCGACGCCCCATTCGATAGTCCTCCTCCGCAGTCGCCAGGATCGCCTCGAATGCCGCCACGACGGAAACGTCGAACTGGGAACCGACGGCCTGGGCGAGCCGGAGCCGAGCCACCGGACTCGGCATTGCCTCGCGGTATGGACGATCTGACGTCATCGCGTTGTAAGCATCCGCCACGCCGATGATTCGCGCGATCAACGGAATTTCCTCACCAACCACTCCGTCTGGATATCCGTTGCCGTCGATCCGTTCGTGATGGTGGCGAACGATGTGGGCGATCGCGGCATAGTCGTCCACGTTCGCGAGGATTCGCTCGCCGATCTCGGAGTGGGTCTGCATGATCCGACGCTCCTCAAGATTCAGCGGCCCCTCTTTCTCGAGGAGACCAGGAGGCAGACCAACCTTGCCGATGTCGTGCACGAGGCCCGCTAGATGCGCACTCTGCTGATCCTCAGGCGACAGGCCCATCCTGATCGCGATGTCACGCGAATAGATTGCGACCGCTGTCGAGTGGCCTGCCGTATAGCGGTCTCGAGCATCGAGAGTCGCTACGAGCGCCGCCGCAAACGACATGTTTGCATGCTCAAGTCGGGTGTTCGCCTCTTGAAGTTCCCCAGTGGCTTGGCGCTGCTGCTGGTACAGCTGGGCCACTCGCTGTAGAGCAAGAACGGGAAGCAAGAACGAGGCGACCACCGCGAACGAGTAGCGGGAGTAGCCGTACGCGAGGAAGGCAACAACGGGGACGTAGAACGCCGTCGACAGGATAAACAGCGGCAGAATCGTCCGCGGGTAGGACAGCGGCGAACCCGAACCGCGAATCGCCAACGTTCCCATCGCGATTGCCACATCAACGAAGAGATGTGCCACCGATGCTGCTAGCGCCGCAGCGAGCATTGTGAGGAACGTCGGTTCTGTGTGAGTGTGCGCCAGAACGGCCGCTGCGGCTAGACCGGCAGCGGCCCCAGTGAGGCCCCGTGCCGGCGTGTACACCGCCCACTTCAGATATGGACGCCGTAGGTCCGCTGAGTTCGCGAGGATTCCGACGACGAGCGCCGCAAGTGGCCCGAACGCGACGGCGGTGAAGACAAGTGGAACAACTGAGACGGCGAGCTCGATACCACGCTCGCGGTCGCCCATCAGGTGGACGCTCTGGCGTTCAGCGAGTCCGGCTACGAGTGCCAGGACAAGGAGATACCAGCTGCTCGGGAGGCCGTAATCGCTGGCCACAAGCCACGCGGCCACACACGCGGTAGCCGCTCCGAGTGTGGCAGCCCAGGCTGCCACGCGCAGGTCCACACGCGAGACAGACGAGAATCGCTTGCGCGCTCCCCCAAAAGGGTTATACGATGCCGCTGCCGTTAGTTCCTCGATGGGAGGTCCCCCGTGACTCGCCTAAAGATTCGTTTGGTTGGCGTCACCAGCGCCATGTCACTGCTCGCGATTCTCGCCGGCAGTGGCAAGGCTTGGTAAAGCCGACGAATCCTCTCCTTCTCTGCCCTAGGAGACATCCCTCGTTTGGGTGGTTCTCCACAGGGTGTGGGAACTGAGGAAAAGACCTCAGCTCTTCATTTCAGATCTTCAGAGCCGCGCCGAGAGGCGCGGCTCTTCTTTGGTCCAAAGGCTTGTGAGGCTGCGCTAGCCGATCAGGCCGCGGCGGTAGCCGACGGCGACGGCGTGGGCCCGGCTCCGGGCCTGCAGCTTGGCGAGCAGGTGGCGGACGTGCGACTTGACCGTCTCCTCCGAGAGGAAGAGGCGCTGGCCGATCTCGCGGTTGACGAGACCGTCGGCCACGAGCTGCAGCACCTCGATCTCACGCATCGTCGGCTCCTGCTCGAGCTCCCGCATCGGCGGGGTGAACGGGATCACCTCGGCGTTGCCGTTCGACCGCCGGGCCGCGGCCGCCTCGAAACGGCGGCTGTGGTCCAGGTATCGGCTCATGATCTCTTCGCGCTCAGCAGCGTCCACGTGCCGTTCATCGGCTCGAAGGGGGGCCTGCTTTAGCTCGAAAGAGGTAAACCGGGTCAGGGACGGAGACGGACGAATCCGCGGCGAATCTCCAGCAACGATGCGGGTTCGTCCTCCTCGACCACGCCTCGGCCGCCGGCGGCGTGCAGGATGCGGCCGCCGCCGAGCCAGAAGGCGATGTGCGTCACCGCCTCGAGCGCCGTAGACGGCGAGATCGCCGTATTCCGGTGCGGACACCGGCGCACCCGCACGCTCCTGCTGATCGGCGTCGCGCGGCACGAGCCGTCCGAGCCGGCGCCAGGCCATGTGGACGAGCCCGGAGCAGTCGATCCCGCGCTCGCTCATCCCGCCCCAGAGGTACGGCGCGCCGAGGTAGGCGCGCGCCTCCTCGACCGGATCGCCGTCGCGGGCCGGCGCCAGCCAGTCCCCGAGCGGCTCGCCCGAGAGGTCGTCGGCTGCGATCCAGCCTGGGTAGTCGTACGCGGTCGTCACCTGCGCCCAGCCGTCCCGCTCCGCGCCGACGGCCAGCGGCTCGCCGAGGAGCGCCTGCGTCACCTGCTCGCTCGACGCGTCCGGCTCCGCACGCACCGGCGCGACGTCGACGGCGCAGAAGCGCCGCTCACTCACGGCGCGCTGCCACGAGGCCGCGCAGCCGCGCCAGCCGCGCATCCCACTCGCCGCCGACGCGCACGATCCAGGCGGCAGCGGCGTCGAGCGGCTCCGTGTTGACGCGGTAGAGCGTCTCGCGCCCCTGCTTGCGCGAGTCGACGATCCCCGCCTCCCGCAGGGCGGTCAGGTGCTTCGACACCGCCTGCCGCGTCACGGGCAGCTCGGCGGCGAGCTGCGTCGCCGACGCCTCGTGCCGCGAGAGGGACTCGACGATGTGACGTCGCGTCGGATCGCCGAGCGCGTCGAAGACGTCGCTCAAGCGTAGGCGTGAACGATCGCCCGCAGGGAGAAGACCGCGTTCCAGCCGGGCTCGCCGGTCTCGGTGACGACGACGCGCGTCCCCCGCTCGACCTCCTCGATCTCGATCGCGACGTGCCCCTCCTCCCAGGTGTAGGCGACGCGCCGGCGCGTCTCGACCTCCTCGACCACGAGCTCGCGCTCCTCGCCGTCCTCCGAGAACCACTCCTCGAGCTGCGCCGGATCGGTCAGGGCGTCCCAGACCTCGTCGAGCGGCGCCTCGAGCACCACCTCCCGCGTCACCTCCACGACTGCCTCCTTGTCGTGCAACCCTACGGTTGCGTATACTGTGCAACCAGACAGTTGCACTTTATCGGAAGGAGCGGCATGAGCCCACTGATCCCGATGGTCGTCGAGGCCGACGGGCGCTACGAGCGCTCGTTCGACATCTACTCCCGGCTCCTGCGCGAGCGCATCGTCTTCCTCGGCCGGGAGGTGGACGACGAGATCGCGAACGTGATCGCGGCTCAGCTGCTCTTCCTCGAGGCGGAGAATCCGGACAAGGACATCTCGCTCTACGTCAACTCGCCCGGTGGCTCGGCGTATGCGGGCATGGCGATCTACGACACGATGCAGTACGTCAAGCCGGACGTCGCCACGATCTGCGTCGGCATGGGGATGTCGGCGGCGGCGATGATCCTCGCCGGCGGCGCTCCCGGCAAGCGGATGGCGCTCCCGAACGCGAAGATGATGATCCACCAGGGCTCGGCCGGCTTCCGCGGCACGCCGGCCGACATCGAGATCCACGCCCAGGAAGTGCTCGCGATGACGCGGCGGATGGCGGAGATCCTCGCCCGCCACACGGGCCAGCCGTTCGAGCAGGTGATGCAGGACATCGACCGCGACCGCTTCATGACGCCGGACGAGGCGGTCGGCTACGGGCTCGTGGACCAGATCGTCGCGCCCCGGGCCGTCGTCGCCGCCTAGGGCCGGTACTGCTGGTCGAGCGAGTGCACCGTGTCGATGCGGTAGCGGATCCAGAAGCCGGTCTCGATCGGCTCCCAGAGCGGCTTGTGGTTCCCGTTCACGATCCGGGCCAGCTCCGCGACCGTGATCGGCTCGCTCTCCGGGCCGTCGACGAGCACGGTCACCCTGGCGTCCGGTGCGACGCGATAGGTGAGCAGCCGGTGACCCTCGTCGACGACGTAGTTGTCGTTCGGCACCGGCTCGCCGGGCGGGACGGCGCCGTCCTCCGCGGCGGCCTTGTTCGCAGTCTCGCCGGAGAGGAACCACGCCGGATCGAACTTCAACTCGTAGTCGGCGCCCTTTTGCTCGAGCGACTTGATGTAGCCGAACTCGACGTGCTCGAGCGGCGCCCCGACGCCTTGCTTCGCGGAGCTGTCGACCGTGACCGTCCGCGTCACCGACTTGGTGCCGCCGCAGCCGGCGGCGAGCACGAGCACGGCCGCCAGGCAGACGGCCGGGCGCATCAGCTGCGCTGCCGCTCCTCGACGGCGGCGACGAGCTCCTCTGCCTGCGGCGTCGGCTCGGCGGGAAGCGGCGGATCGCAGACCTGGCGGCCGGAGAGCAGCCCGCGCTCTGCGAAGAGCGCCACGGCGCCGTGGCGCACCCGCTGGCGGTCGACGCCGTCCGCGAGCTCGACCGCGACGACGTCGAGCTCCTCCGCGGCAACCTGATCGAAGCGCGCACGCATCCGGCCGATCTGGGGGTCGTCGTGGTGCAGGTGCAGCCACGTCCGGGTCTCGGGGTGCAGAGTGGTCGCGCCGACGTAGACCACGCCGTCGTGGGCCAGCCACGCATAGACCCACTGCGGCCCGGCCTCGAGCTCGCCTGCCCGAACGCGCAAGAGCATCAGACGGGCGGGGGCTCGTAGGCCTTCGGGATCGCCCCGGGCTCGAAGACGACTTCGCGCAGCTTCGGCAGGATCTGGCCCGCCTTGATCTCCTCCGCGAAGTGGCACTTGACGAGGTGGCCCGCGAGCGGGCGCAGCTCGGGCTCGTCCTCCTCGCATCGGGTCGGCTGAACGTACGGGCACCGCGTGTGGAAGCGGCATGCGTGCGGCGGGCTCGCGGGACTGGGGAGGTCGCCCTGGAGCAGGACGGACGTCCGCTTGCGCTCGATCTCCGGATCCGGGATCGGGATCGCCGAGAGCAGCGAGATCGTGTACGGGTGCAGCGGGTTGTCGTAGAGATCATCCGCCGGCGAGAGCTCCATGATCTGACCCAGGTACATGACCGCGATCCGGTCGGAGATGTGCCGGACGACGGCGAGATCGTGGGCGATGAACAGGTACGTGAGGTCGAAGTCGCGCTGGAGCTCCTCCATCAGGTTGACGATCTGCGCCTGGATCGAGACGTCGAGCGCCGACACCGGCTCGTCGCAGACGAGGAAGTCCGGGTTGAGCGCGAGCGCGCGCGCGAGACCGATCCGCTGCCGCTGCCCGCCGGAGAACTCGTGTGGATAGCGCGTCCCGGCGTCGGCCGGCAGGCCGACGGTCTGCAGGAGCTCGGCCACCTTCTTGCCGAGCCCCTTGCCGCCGCGGCCGTGCACCCGCAGCGGCTCACCGACCATCCGCGCGACCGAATGGCGTGGGTTCAGCGACGCGTACGGATCCTGGAAGATCATCTGCATCCGACGCCGCAGCGGGCGCATCTGGGCCTCGCCGAGGTGCGTGATGTCGGTGCCGTCGAACGTGATCTTCCCCTCGGTCGGCTCGTAGAGGCGGAGCAGCGTGCGGCCCACGGTCGACTTGCCGCAGCCGGACTCGCCGACGAGGCCGAGCGTCTCGCCGCGCTCGATCACGAGCGAGACCCCGTCGACGGCCTTCACATCGCCGATGTGGCGATCCATCACGACGCCGCTCCGGATCGGGAACCAGACCTTGAGGTCGTCCACCTCGACGAGCGGCGTCCCGTTGCTGCTCACGCCGCACCGCCGAGTCGCGTCCGCTGCCACTCGTCCGCCGGCACGGGGTTGAAGCAGCGCACGTGCTGGCCCTGCTCGAGCTCGACGAGCGGCGGCACCTCCTGGCGCGACTGCTCGACCTCGAAACGGCACCGGGGCGCGAAGGGGCACTCGGCCGGCGCGCTGAGCATGTTCCGCGGCGAGCCTGGGATCGGCTGCAGCTTCTGGCGGCGTCCGGCGTCGATCCGCGGCACGCTCTGGAGCAGGCCGAGGGTGTACGGGTGCCGCGGCCGGGCGAAGATCCGGTCTGCGCTGCCCGTCTCGACGAACATCCCGGCGTACATGACGTTGACGCGCTCGCACATGCCGGCGACGACGCCGAGGTCGTGCGTGATCATGATCAGCGCCGTGTCGCGCTCGGCGACGAGCGACTTGAGCAGCTCGAGGATCTGAGCCTGGATCGTGACGTCGAGCGCCGTCGTCGGCTCGTCGGCGATCAGCAGCTTCGGCTCGCCGGCGAGGGCCATCGCGATCATCGCGCGCTGCCGCATCCCGCCGGAGAACTGGTGCGGATAGTCCTTGAGGCGCATCTTCGCGCTCGGGATCCCGACCTGGTCGAGCAGCTCGGACGCGCGCCGCTCGGCCTGCGCCTTGTCCATCGCGAAGTGGGTCTGGAGCGCCTCCCGGATCTGCCGGCCGATGGTCAGCACCGGGTTGAGCGACGTCATCGGGTCCTGAAAGATCATCGCGACCTCGCGACCACGGACCGAGCGCAGCTGCTCGTCCGTCAGCGAGAGCAGGTCGCGGCCGCCGAACATCGCCGTGCCCTTCGTGACGCGCCCGTTGCGCGCCAGGATCCCGAGCAGAGCCAGCGAGGTGACGCTCTTGCCGCAGCCGGACTCGCCGACGATTCCGAGCGTCTCGCCGGGTGCGATGTCGAAGGAGATCCCGTTGACGGCGTAGACGAGCCCACGCTCCGTCCCGAAGCGGACGTGCAGGTCGTCGACGCTGAGGAGCGGCTCTCTAGCCACGTCCACGCATCTTCGGGTCGAGGGCCTCGCGGAGGCCGTCGCCGATCAGGTTGAACCCGAGCACCGAGAGGATGATCGCGACGCCCGGGATGATCGCCAGATGCGGCGCCGTCTGCAGGTACCGAGTCGTGTCGGTCAGCATCGTGCCCCACTCGGGCGTCGACGGATCCTGCGGGCCGAGCCCGAGAAAGCCGAGCCCGGCGACGTCGATGATCGCCGTCGCGAGCGCGAGCGTCCCCTGCACGATCACGGGCGAGATCGCGTTCGGGAGGATGTGCGAGGACAGGATCGTCCGCCGCGGCACCCCGATCGAGCGCGCCGCGAGGACGAAGTCGTTCTCGCGCTGGGCGAGGATCGAGCCGCGCATCAGGCGCGCGAAGATCGGCACCTGCGTGACGCCGACCGCGATCATGATCTGAAAGAGCCCGGGCCCGAGCATCGCGACGATCCCGATCGCGAGCAGCAGTCCCGGGATCGCGAGCATGATGTCGGTGAGGCGCATGATCACGCTGTCGACGGCCCCGCCGACGTAGCCGGCGATCGACCCGAACACGATGCCGATCGAGAGGCCGACCGTGACGGAGACGATCCCGATCAGCAGCGAGTAGCGGGCGCCGTAGACGATCCGGGAGAACTCGTCCCGTCCAAGCGCGTCGATCCCGAACCAGTGTTCGAGCGAGGGACCCGGGCAGCAGCTGCCGCCGAGCCTCGAGAGGTCCTGGAAGCGCGGATCCTCCGGTGCGATCCACGGCGCGAAGATCGCGATGAAGACGAACGTCCCGACGAGCGCGAACCCGACGAGCGCGGCCTTGTCGCGGCGCAGCCGTGACCAGGCATCGCTCCAGAGGCCGCCGCCGCCCCGGTCCCGCCCGACCTGGACTGCCTCGATCTCGGCAACGCTCATGAGAGCCTGATCCGCGGGTTGAGGAAGCCGTACGAGACGTCGACGACGAGGTTCACGAGCACGAAGACGAACGCGATGAAGAGGATGCCGCCCTGGAGGACCGGATAGTTGCGCGCCTCGATCGCGTCGACGAGCCAGGTGCCGATCCCGGGCCACGCGAAGACGGTCTCGGTGAGGACGGCGCCTGAGAGGAGCAGTCCCGTCTGCAGGCCGATGATGGTCGCGATCGGGAGCATCGCGTTGCGGAGGACGTGCCGCGAGTCGACGGTGCGCGGCGACATGCCCTTCGCCCGCGCCGTGCGGACGTAGTCCTCGTTCTGCACGTCGAGCACGGCTGCTCGCGTGATCCGGGTGATGATCGCGAGCGGAATCGTGCCGAGCGCGATCGCAGGCAGGATCAGATGCTTGGATCGCATCCCAGAGCGCCGCCCAGTTACGGGTGATGATCGCGTCGAGGATGTAGAAGTTCGTCGGGTGCTCGAGCTCGGTCAGGACGCTGACCCGGCCCACGGTCGGAAGCCAGCCGAGCCGGACCGCGAAGATGTATTTGAGGATGATCGCGAGCACGAAGATCGGGATCGAGATCCCGAGCAGGGACGCGAATAGGCTGAAGTGGTCGAAGAAGCTGCCGTAGCGTTTCGCCGCCAGGAAGCCGAGCGGGATCCCGACGCAGATCGAGAAGAGCATCGCCCCGAGCGCCAGCTCGATCGTCGCCGGGAAGCGCTCGAGGAACTCGTCGAAGACCGGCCGTCGCGACGTGACCGAGTCGCCGAAGTGGCCCGTCACGACCTGGTGGAGGTAGGCCCAGTACTGCTCGTGGATCGGCTTGTTGAGGCCGTACTGCTCGTTGATCGCCGCGATCTGATCCGAGGTCGCCCGCTCGCCGAGCAGGGTCGTCGCGGGACTGCCCGGCAGGGCCCTGATCCAGAGGAACACCAGGATCGAGAGCCCGATCAGGATCGGGATGATGAGGATGAGCCGGCGGACGACGAAGCGCAGCATGTCGTCCGCCGGACTCTAGTCCTTCCTCCTACTTCTCCAGCGTGACCGGCGCGAACGACTCGTTCGTCGTCGGGCTCGTCTCGTACCCCTTGACCGCGGCGCTGAAGGCCAGCGCCGGCTCGGAGTGCGCGTACGGGACGCCGGGAAGCTCGGTCATGATCTGCCGGTTCGCGTCCTGGTAGATCGTCTCGCGCTTCGCCTCGTCCGTCTCCTCCTCACCCTGATCAAGAAGATTCTGGATCTTCGTCAGCGGCGTCGTCGTCGTCCCCCAGGCGTCCTGCGGGGTCTGGAAGAACGTGCCGATGAAGTTGTCGGCGTCGCCGTAGTCACCGGTCCAGCCGAGCAGGCGGGCATTCCCCGCGTTGCCGGCCGAGACGCGGCCGAGGTAGTCCGGGTTCCACGGAGCACTCTTCGGCGTCACCTTGAAGCCCGACTTGTTCAGGCTGGCGGCGAACGCCTCGAAGTTCCGCTTCGGATCCGGCATGTACGGACGCGAGACGTCCGTCGGGTACCAGAACTCGAGCGGGACCGGGAGCGTGTAGCCGGCATCCGTCAGGATCTTCTTCGCCTTCTCCGGGTCGTACGAGTACTCCGTCACGTCGTCGGCATAGCCGACGACCTCCGGCGGCATGAACTGCGTCGCGACGGAGCCGCGACCGGAGTAGAAGTTGTCCACGACCGCCTCGTCGGTCGAGGCCGTACGCGATCGCCTGGCGCACCTTCAGATCGTCGGTCGGCTTCTTCGCGATGTTGAAGCCGACGTACGCCACGTTGAAGGCGGGCCGGTCGAGGATCTGCAGGTCCTGGTTGCCTTCGATCGTGGCGATGTCCTGCGGCTCGACCAGGTCGTAGCCCTGGATCTCGCCCGTCTGGAGTGCCTGCAGGCGGGCGGCGTTGTCGGCGATCGGGCGGAAGATCAGCGTGTCGAGGTGCGCCTTGTCACCCCAGTAGTCGTCGTTCTTCACGAGCGTCAGCTTCTCGTTCCGCGTCCACGAGTCGAACTTGAACGGACCGGTTCCGATCGGATGCTCGGTCCCGAACGTGCCCGTGGAGGTGAAGACGCCTTCGGCGTCGATGGTGCCCGAGTCCGCGTTGTAGTCCTTGAGCGCCTTCGGGCTCGCGATCGAGAACGACTGCTGCGAGAGCGCCGGGATGATCGTTGCGGACGGCTTCGTCAGCGTCAGCACGGCCGTCGACGAGTCGGTCGCCTCACAACTCTTGTAGAGGCTCTCCTCCGGGGCGCCGCTGGCCTTGTCGTACGTCTTGAAGCCGCCGAACGCGACCTGCCAGTAGTAGCTGGCGGCCGGGTTCGCGAGCGCTCCCTTGAAGTTGAACCAGCGGTCGAAGTTGTAACAGACCGCCTCGGCGTCGAGGTCGGTGCCGTCGTGGAACTTGACGCCCTCGCGGATCTTGAACGTCCAGACGGTGCCGTCGTCGTTCGCCGACCAGCTCTCGGCCAGGCCGGGCTCGGGCTCGGTCGTGCCGGGCTTGAGCGCCACGAGCGTCTCGAAGATCTGCGTGACCACACGCAGCGACTCGCCGTCCGAGACGAGCGCGCCGTCGAGCAGGACCGGATCGGCGGCACCCGCGAAGACGAGCGTCCCACCTTCCGCGCCCGACGCCTCGGCGGTGGTACCGCCAGCTTCGTCGTCGTCGCCACCGCAGCCCGCCGCAAAGGCGAGCATCCCTACCACGAGCAGCATCACAAGCCTGTGCCACTTGAGTCTCAAAGTGTCTCCTTTCAATCCGGCACCCCCGGGTTCAGCGGGAGTATCCAGGAGTCACGCCGCCGGACGCAAATCGAACGCGGCGACTTAACGCAAGTAGGGCGGCCGGAGCCGCCCTACGAGGTCGTTGCGAATGCGGCTTCCGCTTACGCGGCGAGCGAGGCGAGGTCGCGCAGCGCCGCAAGCCGCGAGAGCGCCTGGCCCTCGAGCTGGCGGACACGCTCGCGGGTGAGATCGAGCTCGTGCCCGATCGCCTCCAGCGTCCACGGCTCGCCCTCGAAGCCGAACCGAAGCTCGAGGATGCGCCGCTCGCGCTCGGGGAGCGCGTCGAGCGCGCGGCGGACGCCCTGCTTGCGCAGCGACTCCTCCGCCTCGTCGAACGGGTCGGCCGCCTCGCGGTCGGCGAAGAGGTCACCGAGCTCACCCTCGTCGTCGGCACCGACCGTCTGGTTCAGCGAGACGGACGCGTGCGCGGCGCCGAGCGCCTCGTCGACGTGCTGGATCGGCAGGCCGGTGGCCTCCGCGAGCTCTTCCTTCGTCGCCTCGCGGCCGAGCTCGACCTCGAGCCGGCGTGCGGCGCGCGACAGCTTCTGCTGCCGCTCGACGACGTGGACGGGCACGCGGATCGTCCGTGCGTGGTTGGCGACGGCGCGCTGCACCGACTGGCGGATCCACCAGGTGGCGTAGGTCGAGAACTTGAACCCGCGGCGCCAGTCGAACTTCTCGACGGCGCGGTTGAGGCCGAGCGTGCCCTCCTGGATCAGATCCAGGAACGGGACGCCGAGGCCGCGGTAGCCCTTGGCGATCGAGACGACGAGTCGCAGGTTCGACTCGATCATCGTCCGCTTCGCAACGGGATCGCCGCGCTCGATCAGCTTCGCGAGCTGCACCTCCTGGGCGGCGTTCAGCAGCTTGTGCCGGCCGACGTCGGCGAGGAAGAGCTGGAGGCTGTCCGCGGCACCGGTGGCGACGGCGACGGGGGCCGGCTCGGCCTCCTCCTTCTCCTTCTCGGCTTCCTTCTCGGCCTTGTCCTTCGCCGCGCGCGACTGCCCGACCTCGAGGCCGAGGGTCTCCAGCTCGCGCGTCAGCTGCTCCGTCTCATCCTCCGTCAGGTCGTGCTCGAGCACGAACGCCTCGAACTCGGCGGGCTCGATCACCCCGCGCTCCTCCGAGCGCTCGACGAGCGCCTTGACCTGGTCCGACTCAATCAGTTCGATCAGCTGGTTCTGCGTCAAAGTCGAAAGTCAACCCTTTCCGGCGAAGCTTCGATAGCGGCTACAAACTTACGCACCATACGCTGTCAATCCTGCTTTTGCCAGGGGTACGGGACCCGCGGACCTGTTACAAGCTCAAAACGGCGAGCCCTTCTAGTCTATTCCGGTGAGGGGCGGGAATCGGTTTTCGCGCGTAGCACGCTAGCGCGTCTGATCGCGCCCTCCTAGAGACAGACGCCGGTTGGCACAGAAAGTTTGCAGGTTGGTTCGGACTACGCCGCAGAGCGCTTGCCGCCGCCGCGCTTCCGCTTCGGCGCGGGGCCTTTCGAGCGCCTGTCGGCGAGCAACTCGGCCGCCCGCTCGATCGTGACCGTCTCGGGATCGTCGCCGCGCCGAAGGCTCGCGTTCGTCTCCCCGTCGGTCACGTAGGGGCCGAAACGGCCCTCCTTGAGCACCACCGGCTTGCTGCTGACCGGGTCGGGGCCGAGCTCGCGCAGCGGCGGCTTGGCCTGCCCGCGGCCGCGTCGCTCCTTCGGCTTCGCGAGCAGCGCCAGCGCGTCCTCGAGCGAGATCGTGAACAGCTGCTCCTCGCCCGTCGAGCGACCGCGATTCGGTGTCCTTCTTGACGTACGGGCCGTAGCGGCCGTTCTGGGCCGTCACCTCGACGCCGTCGGCCGGATCCGCTCCCAGCACTCGCGGCAGCGACAGCAGCCGAACCGCGTCCTCGATCGTCACCGTCTCGGGCGACATCGACTGGAAGAGCGAGGCGGTGCGGGGCTTGTCGGTCGCACCCTCGGGCAGCACCTCGGTCACGTACGGGCCGTAGCGGCCGGCCTTCGCGGCGATCTCGGTGCCCCACTCCGGGTGCGTGCCGAGTACGCGGTCGCCCGACGGCGCCGACAGCAGCTCCTCCGCCTTCTCGATCGTCAGCTCGTCCGGCGCCATGTCCTCCGGGACGCTCGCGCGCTCCTCGCCCCGCTCGACGTACGGGCCGTAGCGTCCGACCCGGAGCACGATGCCGCTGTCGCCGAGCGGCAGCGAGTTGACGGCGCGCGCGTCGATCTCGGAGAGATCCGAGACGAGGGCGTGCAGGCCCTCGTCCCCGTTGCCGCCGAAGTAGAAGTGGCGCAGCCAGTCGACCCGCTCCTGCTCGCCGGCCGCAATGCGGTCGAGGTCGTCCTCCATCTGGGCGGTGAAGGAGTAGTCGACGAGGCGGCCGAAGTGCTGCTCGAGCAGCCCGGTGACCGCGAAGGCGAGGAAGGACGGCACCAGCGCGGTGCCGCGCTTGAAGACGTAGCCGCGGTCGAGGATCGTGCCGATGATCGAGGCGTACGTGGACGGCCGGCCGATCCCGCGCTCCTCGAGCGCCTGGACGAGGCTCGCCTCGGTGTAGCGCGAGGGCGGCGTGGTCGCGTGGCCCTCCGGCTCGAGCTGGAGCGCCTTCAGCTCGTCGCCCGGCTTCAGGTGCGGGAGCGGGCGCTCCTCCTCCTTCTCCGTCTCGTCGTCGCGGCTCTCCTCGTACGCGGCGAGGAAGCCGCGGAACGTGATCACGGTGCCGGAGGCTGAGAACTCGGCGTCGCGCCCGGTCGGCGTCGTCGTGCCCAGCCGCAGCGAGACGGTCAGCCCGCGGGCGTCCGCCATCTGCGAGGCGAGCGTGCGCTTCCAGATCAGGTCGTAGAGGGCCAACTCGTCCCGGTTCAGCTCGCGCTCGAGCTCCTTCGGCGTCCGGAAGGAGTCGCCGGCGGGCCGGATCGCCTCGTGCGCCTCCTGGGCGTTCTTGACCTTGCGGCTGTACCGGCGCGGCTGCTCGGGGATCGAGTCGGCGCCGTAGAGCTCGACGGCCTGGCGCCTCGCCGCGGTCAGCGCCGACTCCGACAGCGTCGTCGAGTCGGTGCGCATGTAGGTGATGTAGCCGTTCTCGTACAGCCGCTGGGCGACGCGCATCGTCGTCTGCGAGGTGTAGCGGAGCTTGCGGCTCGCCTCCTGCTGCAGGGTCGAGGTCATGAACGGGGCGGCGGGGCGGCGCGTGTACGGCTTCTCGTCGGCGGAGCGGACGGCGAAGGTGAGGCCCTCGAGCTCGGCCGCGAGCTCCCGCGCCTGCGTCTCGTCGAGCCGGGCGAGGTCGTCCGACTTGAGCTCGCCCTGCTGGGTGAAGTCGCGGCCCTGGGCGACGCGCTTGCCGTCGAGGGCCGCGAGACGGGCCTCGAACGAGCCGGGATCGAACGTGCCGCTGATGTCCCAGTACCCGGCGCTGACGAAGGCACGGCGCTCGCGCTCGCGCTCGACGACGAGCCGCACGGCGACCGACTGGACACGTCCTGCGGACAGGCCCTGCATCACCTTCTTCCAGAGCACCGGCGAGACCTCGTAGCCGTAGAGCCGGTCGAGGATGCGGCGCGTCTCCTGTGCGTCGACGAGGCGCTGGTCGACGTCACGCGTCTCGCCGAGCGCACGCTGGATCGCGTCGCGGGTGATCTCGTGGAACACCATCCGCCGCACCGGCACCTTCGGCTTCAGCTCCTGCAGCAGATGCCAGGCGATCGCCTCGCCTTCGCGGTCCTCGTCCGTCGCGAGCAGGAGCTCGTCGGCGTCCTTGAGCTTCTTCTTCAGCTCGTTGACCTTGGCCTTCTTGTCGGCGTCGACGATGTAGAGCGGCTCGAAGTCGGAGTCGATCGCGACGCCCATCGTCCCGTACTTGGCGCGCTGCTCCTTGGGCACGTCGCTGGCGCGATTCGGGAGGTCGCGGATGTGCCCGATGCTCGACTCGACGTCGTAATCCGCGCCGAGATAACCCGCGATGGTCTTCGCCTTCGCGGGGCTCTCGACGATCACAAGCTTCTTCGGCATGGCGCGGGACACGTTAGCTACGCATTGGGATACTCCTCGTATGGCGCCCCGGCCGAGCCCTGTCTACATCCTCGTGGCAGCCCTCAGCTGGCCGCTGCTCTACGGCCTCTTCCGGCTGCGCGCGCGGGGCCGCGAGCATCTCCCCGACGGCCCGTACGTGCTCGCCGCGAACCACAATTCGAACTTCGACCCGTGGCCGCTCGGACTGCCGCTCTTCCCGGAGCGCTACCTGCGCTTCATGGCCAAGTCGGAGCTCTTCTGGACGCCGTTCAAGCAATTCGCGACCGCGGCCGGCGCGTTCCCCGTGCGCCGCGGCGAGCACGACACCGCCGCCCTCGAGACCGCCGCGCAGCTCTGCCGCGAGGGGCACATCGTCGTCATGTTCCCGGAGGGCACGCGGCGGAAGAAGGGGATGCGGAAGAAGTACGAGGCGCGTGCACACACAGGCGCGGCGCGGATCGCACTCGAGGCCGGGGTCCCGCTCGTTCCGGCGGGGATCGTCGGCACCGACCGGCTCGGCCGGCTGGCGAGGTTGCGTGTCGCATACGGGCCACCGATCCAGCTCGACGACCTCGCGGGCCGCGAGGATGCACCGCAGGTCGCGACCGAGCGGCTGATGGCGGCGATCGGCGAGCTCGAGCGCTCGGCGTGATCCCACATCGCACGACGGCCCGCGCAGTCTCGGGCAAGGCTCTGTCCGATGCCGACGAGCGGAAGTTCAGCGCGGCCATCTACGGCTCGATCCTCGCCACGTCGCTCGTCGCCGCGCTCGACGTGACCGAGGCCACGGCGCAGGAGATGACGTTGACGCTGCTCTCGACCACGCTCGTCTTCGCGGTCGCACACGCGTGGTCGGAGGCGGTGGGCGAGCGGATTGCGTTCGGCCACGGGTTCGTTCTGTCTCGACTGGTCGAGCTGACCCGCCGCGAATGGCCACTCGTGGAGGCGGGCTTCGTCCCAGGTGCAGCCCTCGCGCTCGCGTGGGCCGGCGTCTGGTCGGCGAATGTCGGCGCAAGCATTGCGCTCGCGCTCGCCGTCCTCCAGCTCCTCGGCTGGGGCATCCTCGTCGGCTGGCGGAGCTACGACCGCTGGCCGGCGGCAATCGCCGTCGGAGCCGTGAACGGGTTTCTCGGGCTGATCCTCGTCGCGCTCAAGATCGCGGTCCATTGAGCGCCGAACGGCCGCTCCTGATCGTCGACGGCGACTCGTTCGCGCACCGCTACTACCACGCGCTGCCGAAGTCGATCCGGCGCGCCGACGGCGGCGGCGGCAACCTGCTCGACGGCGTCGGCGGCCTGCTGATCCGGCTCTGGGAGGAAGAGTCTCCGCGCGCCGTGCTCGCCGCCTGGGACACGCTCACCGTGCCGACCTACAGGCACACGGCTCTGCCCGCCTACCAGTCCGGGCGCCAGTTCGACAAGGAGCTGCTCGACCAGCTCGACCTGGCGCCGCAGCTCGTCGAGGCGATGGGCTTCGCGCCGGCGAAAGCGGACGGCTACGAGGCCGACGACTTCCTCGCCGCGGGCGTGGCGTTCGAGGAAGCCCGCGGCGGTACGGCCATCGTCGCGAGCGGCGACCGCGACACGTTCCAGCTCGTCGGCGAGCGGACGATCGTGCTGCAGCCGCAGGTGGGCGGCGGGCCGCTCACCAGGATCGGGCCGGCAGAAGTGCGCGAGCGCTACGGCGTCGACCCCGCGCAGGTGCCGGACTTCATCGCGCTGCGAGGCGACCCGTCGGACAAGATCCCGGGCGCCCGCGGAGTCGGCGCGAAGACGGCCGCCTCGGTGCTCGCCCAGTACGGCAGCCTCGAGGAGGCGCTCGAGCAGGGCCGCTTCGCCGCGGAGGCGGACGCGCTGCGCCTCTACCGGCACATCGCGACGATGGATCGCGAGGCGCCGCTGCCGAAACTCGAGGACCAGCAGCCGACCTGGGAGCGGGCGGCCGCGCTCGCCGAGGAATGGGGCCTCGGGCGGCTCACCCGCCGACTGGAGGCGCTGTCGAGCTCCTGACGAACCCGGTCCTCGCTCACCTGCACCCGACGGGCGACCACCCCGAGCGCCCCGACCGGCTGCTCGTGCTCGAGGGCGAGGTCGTCGAGCGGGAAGCGACGTACGAGCAGCTTGCGCGCGTCCACGAGCACGGCTACCTGGAGCTGCTGCAGGCGATCGACCGCCCGGTTCAGCTCGACGCCGACACCGTCTGCTCGAAGACGTCGTGGCAGGCGGCGACGCTCGCGGCCGGGATCACGCTCGAGGCCGTCGACCGCGGCGGCTTCGCGCTCGTCCGGCCGCCCGGGCACCACGCGCTCGCCGGGCGGGCGATGGGCTTCTGCCTCGTCAACAACGTGGCGGTCGCGGCGCGGTACGCCCAGGAGGAGCTCGGGCTCGCGCGCGTCGCCATCGTCGACTTCGACGTCCATCACGGCAACGGCACCGAGGAACTGTTCCGCGGCGACGACACCGTCTTCTTCGTCTCGCTCCATCAGTGGCCGTTCTGGCCGGGTTCCGGCGGCCCGGGCACGAGCGACGAGTCGACGCTGAACATCCCGCTGCCGGCGCATTCGGGAGACGACGACTACCGGAGCGCGTTCGAGACGTCGGTCGAGCCGGCGGTGCGTGCGTTCGGGCCGGACCTCGTCCTCGTCTCGGCCGGCTTCGACGCGCACCGGGCCGACCCGCTGGCGCAGATGGAGGTGTCGGAGGACGGATTCCGGGAGCTCGCCGAGCGTTGCGCCGCACTCGGCCCGCGCGTCGCCGCCGTGCTCGAAGGCGGCTACAACCTCGAGACGCTGCCGACACTCGTGGCCGCGGCCCACCGCGGCTTCAGCGGCACCTGAAAACGCGAACGGCCGGCTTCCGCCGACCGTTCTCTGTCTTTCGCCGCCGCAACGCTCCCTGGAAGGAAAACGCGCACTTCCAACATCGGCGAGAAGGCGCGGACGTTGAACGCCCATCGTTTGGGAATCGCATCCCCCAGCGTGAGGGAGCTTCCTCGAGTCAGCGGCGCGCGAGCGCGAGCTGCTCGAGCGCATCCCGGCGCGACGAGACGCCGAGCTTGCGGAGCATGCTCTTCACGTGCGAGCGCACGGTGTGCTCGGAGATGAAGAGCCGCTTGGCGATGTCGTCGGTCGAGAGATGCTCGTCGAGCAGGAGCAGCACCTCGACCTCGCGCGCCGACAGCGCGCCGGCGATGTCGTTGGGAACGCCGCCGCCGATCCGGCCGCCGCTGCGCAGCTGGTCGAGCAGGCGCCTGGCGACCTCGCCGGACAGCGCCGCCTCGCCGTTGGCGACGCCGCGGAGGAACGAGACGATCCGCTCGGGCGGCTCGCTCTTCAAGAGGTAGCCGGCTGCACCCGCGCGAATCGCCGCGAGCAGGTTCTCCTCGGTGCCGGACGCCGTCAGGACGACGACCTCGCAGCCGGGAGCCGCGGCGCGCAGACGCGGCAGCGCCGCCAGCCCGTCGAGGCCGGGCATGGAGAGATCGAGCAGGACGAGGTCGGGCTGGAGCTCGGCGGCGAGCTCCAGCGCCTCGGCGCCGTCAGCCGCCTCGCCGACCACGTCGAAGCCGCCCTGGGCCAGCAGCGACCCGAGCGCGTCGCGCGTGAGGGGATGGTCGTCGACGACGAGAATTCGCTCCGCCATGTCCCACTCATCGGCAGGTCGTCCGCTGCCGATTAGGGGGACGTGCAGAGAAACGCCAAGGACACGTTCGAGAGCTGGCTCGTCGGCGAGCTGCTGCTCGTCGCCCTGCTCGGGTCGGCGACGGCGCTCTTTCTGACCAACCCGGCGCTCCGCAACACCTACGACCTGCCGGAAGGACGGCTCGTGCTCGACACCGCCGTCGTGCTCGCGGCCTCGATCGTCGCGATCCTCGCGGGTGTCCGCTTCTCGGTCGAAGGGCGGGTGCTCGATCTGCTCCTCGCCGCGGGCTTCTTCGTCGCCGGCGTCGGGACGCTCGCGTTCTCGGTCCTCCCCGTGCTCGGCGGCTCGGATCAGGACGCACCCGAGGCCTGGGCGGCGATCGCTGCGCGGATGCTCGCGGCGACGCTGATCGCGCTCGCGCCTCTCGTCCCCGCGCCGCGCATCGTCGCGCGGAAGCGCGTGCTGCTGATCGGCCTCGTGGTCCTGATCGGAGCGCTGATCGCCGTCTGGCTGCCGCTGCGGGGATTCGGCGCGCGGTTGGCCCTGCTCGATTCGTCCGGCGACGGCGTGCGTGCAGTCGAGTTGACGGTCGCCACCTCGTTCCTGGCGCTGCTCGCGTTGCTCGCGGTGCTCGGCTTCGGGATCCGCTACCGGGCCCGAGGAGAGGATCTCGACAGCTGGCTGGCACTCGGCGCCACGCTGACGCTGTTCGCCGAGCTCCACTACGTCCTCACTCCCCGCCTCTCGAGCGACTACATCTCCCAGGGCGACTTCCTCCGCCTGCTCGCGTACGGCCTGCTGCTCGTCGGCGTCTGGCGCGCGATCAGCTTCGCCGAGTTCGGGCGCGCGGTTGCGGAGGAACGCGCCCGCGTGGCGCGGGAGATCCACGACGGCCTCGCGCAGTACCTCTTCGCCGTCTCGACACACGCGAGCATGCTGGAGGCAGGAGCGCCGCTCGAGCAGACGCTGCCGAAGCTGAAGGAGGCGGCCGCAGCGGCGCAGCAGGAGGCGCGTTTCGCAGTGCTCGCGTTGTCGTCCGCGAGCGGCACGGCTCCCTTCGACGCGGCCCTGCGGCGCTACGTCGAGTTCCTCACCGCCGACGGGGTGCTCGAGGTCGACGTCGAGATCGACCCGAGGATCCTGCTCGCGCCGGACGAGCAGATCGAGGTCTTCAGGATCGTCCAGGAAGGCCTCGCGAACGTCCGCAAGCACGCAGGCGCGCAGCGCGCCGAGGTCTGGATCGGCCAGCGGCTGGGACGGCGGATCGTCACCGTCAGCGACGACGGCGTCGGCTTCGACGGAGCCGAGGCGGCGGCTGGTCAGGGCCTGAAGAACATGCGCCTCCGCGCGAAGACGATCGACGGCGGCTTCAACCTCCGCTCACGGCCCGGGCGCGGGACCGCGCTCGAGGTCGTCCTCCGCGCCTAGCCGGCTAGCAGCGCTTCGTGACCTGGTGGTACAGGCTCGCCTGCGCGAGGATGCCCGAGCGGATGTCGAGCGTGCGGGTCGTGAGCGCGTAGCGCCCCGGCTTCCAGCGGCCGTTGGCGCAGGCCATCTTGTACGCCTTCGGCGTCAGGTCGAAGCCGAAGTTGGGGCCGCCCTCGGCGCAGTTGTCGACGTTGCCCCGCCGTGAGCGCTTGATGCGCGTCGTCTTGCCGGCCGTTGAGACGAGGTCGATCTGGATCGAGACGCGAAGAGGCCGCGTGTCGAGGCAACCTCGCTTGCCGTCGAGCCAGACGCCCTTCATCTCACCGCCCCTCGGGCTCAGGAGGACGTTGCTGACGACCTTGAGGCTGCCGCGCTGCGCCATGGCGTAGGCCGAGGGGTCGTCCGCGGCGAGAGCCGGCGCGGCGAGGAGGAACGAGAGGGCGATCAGGGCCGCGCGCACGAGACAAACGCTACAGCTCCGATGTCAGGAACTTGCAAAAATCTACCGCTAGGGTCACCTTCGGAGCGATGGGCACAAAACGGCAGACCACTCAGTTCGAGCTCGGCGACGAGTTCGCGCGCGCACTCGCGGAGACGACGCAGTCGCTCGTGTGCGTGCTGGACGAGTCCGGAGTCGTGCTGCTCTTCAACGACGCCTGCGAGCGGGCGACGGGCTTCTCGCGCGACGAGGTGGTCGGCCGCCAGCTCGGCGACGTCGTGATCCCTCCGGACGAGGCCGAGGCGTTCCGCGAGGTGCTCGCGTTCATCTGGAAGTCGGGGCACTCGAGCCCGCAGGTCGGCCACTGGCAGACGAAGACCGGCGGCCTCCGGCTGATCGCCTGGTCGAACAAGCTCGTTCCCGCGACTCCCGACTCCCCCGCCTACCTCGTCACCGCCGGCCTCGATCTCACCGACCGCTCGGCGACCCCGGACGAGCCCGCGCTCGCCGGTGACCCCGAGGCGAAGCTCGTGGAGATCGGCGAGCTGGCGCAGGAGCAGAGAGCGCTGCGCCGAGTGGCGACGCTCGTCGCGTCGGAGGCAAGCCCGGAGAGCGTGTTCATGGCGGTCTCAGCGGAGTGCGCGCGCGTGCTCAGTGTGAGCGCGTCCTCGGTCTGGCGCTACGAGGGAGACGACACGGCGACGGTGGTCGGGCGCTACAACCGGGACGGGATCGACAGCTTCCCGCTGGGCGCGCGACTGTACGTCGATGAAACCACCTCGATGGGACTCGCCCGCGAGACGGCAGCACCGGCGAGGGTCGAGGACTGGGGCACAGCGGAGGGCGAGCTCGCCGGGCTGATGCTGCAGCTCGGGTACCGCTCGACCGTGTCCGCCCCGATCATCGTCGCGGGCAATCTCTGGGGAGCCGTGACGATCGGCAGCGCCGATCCACTGCCTCCGAACACCGAGTTCCGCCTCTCCGCGTTCTGTGACCTGGTCTCGCTCGCCGTCGCGAGCGCACAGGCCCGCGAGGACCTGCAGACGTCGCGTGCCCGCATCGTCCGGGCCGGCGACGAGCAGCGGCGCCGGCTCGAGCGGAACCTGCACGACGGCGCCCAGCAGCGGCTCGTCGCGGCGACGCTGCTGCTCCGTGTCGCCCAGGCGCAGCTCGACAAGGACCGGGAGAAGGCGGCCAAGCTGCTCAAGGACGCCGCCGGAGAGCTCGACGCCGGGCTCGAGGAGCTGCGCGAGCTCGCACGCGGGCTCCATCCCGGCTCACTGACGGAGCACGGGCTCCGCGGAGCACTGACGTCGCTCCAGGACCGGCTGCCGCTTCCGGTCGAGATCACCGTCACGGAGGAGCGGCTCGACCAGCATCTGGAGGCGACCGCGTACTTCATCGTCTCGGAAGGCCTGACGAACGTGGTCAAGCACGCACAGGCATCACGCGCCACCGCCATGGTGGAGCTTCGTGACGGCGCCATCCGGCTCGAGATCACCGACGACGGCACGGGTGGCGCGGACACGTCCAAGGGGACCGGCCTGCTCGGCCTCCGCGACCGCGCCGAGGCGGAGGGCGGCACGCTCGTCGTCATCAGCCCACCGGGCCGCGGCACGGTGATCACGGCGACGCTGCCGCTGGCCTCGGACCTCGACTGAATGGAGAAGCCCTCTTGCGAGGGCTTCTCGGTAGCAGGCCTGTAAGCCGGATCCTCAACACGGGGGAACCCATGGTTCCCCCGTGAGCCCCCTCCTTACGACCTCAGAACTGGAGAAGCCCTCTTGCGAGGGCTTCTCGGTAGCAGGCCTGTAAGCCGGATTCTGTCGAGGGTGACCATCCCTCTAGGCCGGGAGTTGCCTCACGGCTCGAGCGGTGTACCCGATCCCTCGGCGGGCCGCCTCAACGGGATCTGCTTCACCTTGCACCGGACGGGGTTTGGCAGCCGCCGTGTCGCCACGGCGCTGGTGGGCTCTTACCCCACCGTTTCACCCTTACCGCCGAGACCTCCGGAGAACGCCTCGGCGGCGGTCTGTTTTCTGTTCCACTTTCCGTCGGCTTTCGCCGCCTGGGATTTCCCCAGCGCCCTGCCCTTCGGTGTCCGGACTTTCCTCGGCGCCTTCCGAAGAAGACGACGCGGTCACCCGGCCTGCGAGACGAATTCTAGCTCGGATTCCGGGATCTGCAGGCCGTCGCAGAGGAGCGTCCCGCACTCGAGGCAGGCGTGTGCGGCGGGCCGGTGGAGCAGGAACTCGCCGCAGACGAGGCACTCGAAGCTGGCGCCGCGCGCGATCGCGGCCAACTCCTGGTCGAGCGTGCGGTTGAACGAGGCGACGGACATCAGAGGCTCCGGAAGACCCCCGTCACCTTGCCGAGGATCTGGACGTGATCGGCGTAGATCGGCTCGAAGAGCTCGTTCTCGGGCTGCAGGCGGACGCGGCCGGCCTCGCGGTAGAACGTCTTCACGGTGGCCTCGTCGGCCGACTCGTCGTCGCCCGCGAGCGCGACCACGATCTCGCCGTTGCGCGCCTCCTGGGCGCGCTGGACGACGAGGATGTCGCCGTCGAGGATGCCGGCGTCGATCATCGACTCGCCCTTGACGCGGAGCAGGAAGTCGGCGCGGCGGCCGAGCGGCTCCGGGACTGCGAGCTCGTCCTCGATGTTCTCCTCCGCGAGCAGCGGCCCGCCGGCGGCGATCTGGCCGAGCAACGGCAGCTTCTGCAGTTCCGGCGCGGCCGGCTCCTCGGCGCGCGACTCGCGCCGGTGGCCGATCAGGTCGAGTGCCCGCGGCTTCGTCGGGTCGCGCCGGAGCAGGCCGGCGCGCTCGAGGTTCGCGAGATGTGCGTGCACGGTCGACGGCGAGGCAAGGCCCACTTCCTCCCCGATCTCGCGCACGGTCGGGGGATAGCCGTGCCGGTCGACGTAGTCGACGAGGAACTGCCAGATCTCCTGTTGCCGTGCGGTGAGCTGGGGTGCGGCAGACATTGCGCCTCCGGAAATGGTTGTCGAACGTGTGTTCGCTCTTCAGCGTAGAGATCCTTCCGGACGGCGTCAAGAAGCTGGCAGACTCGACGCACAGTGGAGTGGCCGACGATCACGCTCGCGGACGTCGTCGACGCGAAGCGGCGGATCGGCCCCCACCTGCGCCCGACGCCGCTCTACCCCTATGCCGGGCTGGACGACCTGCTCGGCGCCGAGGTCTGGGTCAAGCACGAGAACCACCAGCCCGTCGGCGCGTTCAAGGTTCGCGGCGGCGTCAACCTCGTCTCGCAGCTCGGCGAGGACGAGCGGCGGCGGGGACTGATCGCCGCGTCGACGGGCAACCACGGCCAGTCGGTCGCCTACGCCGCGCGCCTCTTCGGCGTCACCGCCCGCGTGTGCGTGCCGGAGGGAGCAAACCCGGTGAAGCTCGCCGCCATGCGGGCGCAGGGCGCGGAGCTGATCGAGCACGGCGCGGACTTCGACGCCGCCCGCGAGCACTGTGCCGCGCTCGCGGAGGAGCACGGCTACCGCTACGTGCACTCCGGCAACGAGCCGCAGCTGATCGCCGGGGTCGGCACCGAGACGCTCGAGATCCTCGAGGACCGGCCCGACGTGGACGTGATCGTCGTGCCGATCGGCGGCGGCAGCGGCGCGGCGGGCGCCTGCGTCGTCGCGAAGGCGATCCGGCCGGAGATCGAGGTGATCGGCGTCCAGTCGGAGGCGGCGCCGGCCGCCTTCCGCTCCTGGCAGGCGCGGGACTTCGTCGAGGACGAGACGGCGACCTTCGCCGAGGGGCTCGCGACCCGCGTTCCCTTCGAGCTGCCGCAGCAGATCCTCTGGGAGCATCTGGACGACTTCGTCCTCGTGAGCGAGGACGAGATCAGGGAGGCAACGAGGCTGATGATCGAGCACACGCGCAATCTCGTCGAGCCGGCCGGAGCGGCGCCGCTGGCGGCGGCGTTGAAGCTGGCCGACCGCTTCCGAGGACGGCGGATCGCGCTGATCGCGAGCGGCGGCAACATCAGCCCGGCACAGCTCGCCGCCCTCTACCGCTGAAGCGGGAGCTGGTCGGGCCGCGAAGCGGCCCTCAGGGGTTTGCGCGATGGGGATCCGCTCTGCGGATCCCCATCTTGCGCAGCTAGCACAGCCGCATGCGCTGGAGAGGACTTGAACCTCCACGGCCCTAAGGCCACAAGGCCCTCAACCTTGCGCGTCTACCAATTCCGCCACCAGCGCGGGGAGGTGCAGTGTAGCCGCGGCCCGCGCTAGGCGAGCAGGCGGTACAGGATCACGCTGTTGATGAAGAACACCGTTGCGACGACCACCGTCAGCCGCGTCAGGTTCCGCTCGACGATGTGCGTGCCGCCCTGCGACGCGGGCGTGAAGCCCATGCCGCCCATGCCGGAGTCGCGGCCGGAATGCATCAGGATCAGCGAGAGGAGCGCCACGGAGACGAGGACCTGGAAGACGGCGGAGACGGGAAGCACGCGGGAAGGGTAGCTAACGCGCAGCGGCGAGGATCGCCTCGACGAGGCTGGCCGCGATCGTGTCCTTGGTGATGTAGCCCTTGGCGCCGACGCGGCGGGCGCGATCGATGTCCGCGGGGGCATTCGAGCCGGTCAGCATCAGGACCGCGGGCGGATCGTCGAAGCGCTCGAGCGCCTCCGCCGCCTCGAAGCCGTCCATCACGGGCATGCTGATGTCGAGCGCGACCACGTCCGGCCGCAGCCGCCGTGCGAGCTCGACGGCCTCCTCCCCGTCCGCGGCGCGGCCGACGACCTGGATCCGCTCCTCGGTCGCGAGCACGGCTTCGAGCGCCTCGGCGAAGAGACGATGGTCGTCCGCGATCAAGACCCGAACGGGAGCTGTCATCGGCACACCTGCATCAAAGACCCCAACGGAATGATGCCTCGTTAGGCTACGGCCATGTCCCCTGCAGGTGACGAGACGCGGGCGAAGATCCAGCGCCTGCTCGTCACCGGCGACAACAGGTTGAAGCAGGGCGTCGCGGTCGAGAAGGCCCGCCAGAGCTACGAGCAGGCGCTCGAGCTCGCCCGCGAGGCGGGGATCGAGGAGGCCGTGCGGCCGCTCGTCGAGATCAGGCTCGCCGATCTCGAGCGGCTCGCTCGAGAATCGCCTCCACCCGAGCCGCCTGACGCTTGAGGTCGTGCTCTTCGGCCGCCTCGCGGGCGGCCGGATTCGGGACGGGCAGGGCGGCAGCGTCCCGTAACGCCGCCAGGAGCGCGTCCTCGTCGAGCGGGTCGACGAGCACGCCGGCGCCGGACGGGACGAACTCGGGCGGCCCGCCGTTCCGCGTCGCGATCACGGAGCGGCCGCACGCGAGCGCCTCGAGCGCAGCCTGGCCGAAGGGCTCGACGAGGCTCGGCTGGCAGAGGACGTCCGCCGCCTCGAGGTAGCCGGGGACGGCGTCGTGAGGCACGTAGCCGGTGACCGTGACGCCCGGCCTCCCCTCCAGGGCTGGGCGCAGAGGCCCGTCGCCGACGAACGTCAGCGTTCCCTCGTCGAGGCGCCCGAAGGCATTCGCGAGCCGGACGACGTTCTTCCGCTCGATCAGCGAGCCGACACAGAGAAAGGCAGGCGAGGGGCCGGGCGTGCGCTCGAGCGGCCGGAACCGCTCGAGGTCGACGCCGCAGTCGACGACCTCCGTCTTCGCGGCGGCCTCCGGGATCGACGCGACGAGCTGTCGGCGCAGCCACTCGGAGACCGCGATCACCGCCGCAGCGCTCTTCACGACCCGCCGGGCGGGCGGCCGGACGAACGGATACTCGGTCAGGTTCGCGACGTCCTGCCCATGGGCGGTGACGACCAGAGGTGCCCGCGCTGCGAGTCCCGCCAGCAGCCCCGAGAGGCCGGTCGGGAAGAGGAAGTGCGCGTAGACGACGTCCGGCCGGAACCGCCGCGCGGCCCGCACCGCACGGGCACCGAGCTGCGCGTGGCGCAGCTTGCCGCCGCCGCGCCGGTCGAGCACGACCCGCTCGATCTCGTGCCCGCGCGCAGCCAGCTCGCGCTCCAGCCCCTGGACGAAGACGCCGAAATCGGGCGCCTCGGCGGAGGGGTACATCTGGGAGACGAGCAGGATGCGCACCGGCGCATCATCTAGATGATCGGCCGGTCGTCGCAGTGCTCGCGGGGATGAGCCAGATCAAGCCGGGGGCCGCGCTCGCTCGCGGGCAAGGCTGGTTGCCTTGCCAAGAGCGGGCGTGGTTCCCGGCGCCGTGTCTGGGTCGTCATCCGCGGGTGCTGCGCCTGCCGACCGATCATCTAGGTTCTGGCCGTGGCCGAACCCGCAGTCAGAGTCGCCCAGCTGAACAAGACGTTCATGGTCCCCGAGCGGGAGGCGGGCCTCCGCGCGTCCCTCAAGAGCCTGGTCCGCCGCAAGCATCGTGAGGTCAGGGCGGTCGACGACATCGTCTTCGAAGTCGGCCAGGGAGAGGTCGTCGGCTTCCTCGGCCCGAACGGCGCCGGCAAGACGACGACGCTGAAGATGCTCTCCGGGCTCCTCTACCCGACCTCCGGCGAGGCGCGCGTGCTCGGTCACGTCCCCTCGAAGCGCGAGCGCGAATTCCTCCGCCGGATCACGCTCGTGATGGGCAACCGCAACCAGCTCCAGTGGGATTTGCCCGCGCTCGACTCGTACGAGCTGAACCGGGCGATCTACCGGATCCCGCGTGCCGAGTTCACGACGCTGCGCGACGAGCTGATCGAGCTGCTCGACGTCGACGACCTCGTCCGCAAGCCGGTGCGAAACCTTTCGCTCGGCGAGCGGATGAAGGTCGAGGTGGTCGGCTCACTGCTGCACCGGCCGCAGGTCCTCTTCCTCGATGAGCCGACGATCGGGCTCGACGTGACGATGCAGAAGCGGATCCGCACCTTCATCGCCGAGTACAACCGCCGCTACGAGGCGACCGTCCTGCTCGACGAGCCACTACATGGCCGACGTCGAGGCGCTCTGCAAGCGCGTCGTCGTCATCCACCACGGCAAGATCCTCTTCGACGGCCCGCTCGCCCGGCTCGGCGACCAGTTCGACGCCTACAAGACGCTCACGGTCGAGCTGGAGGACCTCTCCGCCGACCTCTCGGAGTACGGCGACGTGCTCGAGCGCGAGGACGGCCGCGTCAAGCTGCGCGTGCCGAAGGCCGACACGGCGCGCATCACCGCCCGGCTGCTCGCGGAGCGCGACATCGCCGACCTCACCGTCGAGGACCCGCCGATCGAGGACGTGATCGAGCTCGTCTTCGCGCAGGAGCGCCCGGAGTGAGCGCCGAGGTGAGCACCGTCGAGGAGGGGCGCTTCCGCTCCTACCTCGACTACTACCTCACCCGCGCCCGCACCCAGATCCAGTCGAACTTCCAGTACCGGGTCGCCACCTACATGTGGCTGGTCGGGATGCTGGCGGAGCCGATCGTCTACCTCGTCGTCTGGACCACGATCTCCGATCAGCAGGGCGGCTCGGTCCAGGGGATCACGACCGGCGAGTTCGCGGCCTACTACATCGTCTGGACGCTCGTCCGGAACATGAACATCGTCTTCACGCCGTACGGCTGGGAGTGGCGGATCCGCGAGGGCGAGCTCTCGGCGGCGCTGCTCCGCCCCCTCCACCCGATCCACGACGACATTGCGGGCTTCGCCGGCTGGAAGGTGGTCACGATCATCCTCTGGCTGCCGATCGCGGCCGTGCTCTGGATCGCGTTCGATCCCTCGATCGACATCCGCGCGGCCGAGATCGCAGCGTTCTGCGTCGCGATCTGGGGCGCCTACCTGATCCGGACGATGTTCCTGACCTCGCTCGGGATGGTGACGTTCTGGACGACGCGCGTGAGCGCGCTCTTCGAGCTCGCGGTCGGGCTCGAGCTGCTCCTCTCCGGCCGGCTCGTGCCGCTGCCGCTGATGCCCGCCTGGGCGGAAGACGTCGCCAACGTGCTCCCGTTCAAGTGGTCGTTCTACTTCCCGATCCAGACCCTCGTCGGCGACCTGTCGAACAGGGAGCTGCTCGAGGGGCTCGGGATCCAGCTCCTCTGGATCGTCGCTCTCACGGGGCTGTTCCTCGTCGTCTGGCGGTTCGCGATCAGGCGCTACTCGGCGGTCGGGAACTGATGCGCATCGGCCGCCTCGCCTGGCTCTTCTTCAAGGTCGGCTCGCTGAACGAGCTCCAGTACCGGGCGAACTTCTTCATCCAGCTGCTCCAGTCGGCGGTCTCGGTCGGCGTGGCCCTCGTCGTCCTCGCGCTCGTCTACTCGCAGACGACCGAGCTCAACGGCTGGAGCGAGTCGGAGCTGATGATCGTGCTCGGGATCCAGATCCTGCTCGGCGGCGTGATCCGGACGACGATCCAGCCGAACATGCAGCGGCTGATGGAGGACGTGCGCGACGGCAAGCTCGACTTCGCGCTGACGAAGCCGGAGGACTCGCAGGTGCTGGTCAGCATTCGCAACGTCCAGATCTGGCGTGCGGTCGACGTGATCGCGGGCGCCGCCGTGCTCGCGTACGGGATCGACGGGCTCGACGCGGGCGTCGGGGTCGGCGACGTGCTCCTGTTCCTCGGCCTGCTCGTGCTCGGCGCGGTCACGATCTACTGCTTCTGGCTCGTGATCGCGACGCTGGCGTTCTGGATCGTCAACGTCTGGGAGATCATCGAGCTGTTCGACGGCATCTACCAGGCCGGCCGCTGGCCGACGTCGATCTTCCCGGGCTGGCTGCGATTCGGCGTCACCTTCATCTTCCCGCTCGCCTTCGCGATCACCGTGCCGGCGGAGGCGATCACGTCGCGGCTCGAGTGGTCGACCGTCGGGATCGCGATCGGCTTCGCCGTCGTGCTCTTCGCCTTCACGCGCTGGTGGTGGGGCTTCGGCCTGCGCCGCTACTCGGGCGCCTCGGCCTGAGGCTGCGCCAGCTGGAGAGCGCTCAGCCCGATCGGGGGGCCGCGGCGGCCCCCCGAATCCGTGAGCGAAGCGAGCTGTTTGCCGCAATCACGCCACAGCAGGCCTCATCGTGTTTTCTCGCGCTTGGCCTCCCTGGCATCGAAGACGTTCGACAGGTCGTGCACCGCCGCGTCACGCGAGCTCAGCGGCGCCAATCCGTACCGGCGCTCGATCGTCGCGAGGATGGACGTCGTGTCGTAGGGCGTGCCGTCGACGACGAACTTGCCCTTCAGGCCCTTCGCGAGGATCAGCGTCGGAATCCGTGCGCCCGGGCCCCACTGATCGTGCGGCCCCGGCGTAGCACCTTGGCCGGGTGGTGCGACGTGATCCCACTGACCGCCGAACTCGTCGTACGTGACGATCACCATCGTGTCCTTCGCACATTCGCTGTCGTCGATCGACCGTCAAGCAGCTGGACGAGGTGGTCGCTGCCGCGGACCTCGTTCGTGTAGCCGGGGTGCTCGTTCTCGAGGCCGATCGGCTTGACGAAGCTGACCGAGTCGAGCATGCACTTCTTGCTCGATGCCGCGACGCTGCTCTGGAACTCGGCCTCGTCACGCAGGTGCGTGCGTCCCGGTGTACCCGGCGCGTACGACGCGTAGTAGTTGAACGGCTGATGGTGATATTGGAACACCTTGTTCGGGCAGTACGGCCACGCCGGGTTCGGGATCGAGTTCGGATCGCCGCACACACCCGCAACCAGCCCGTTCGTCCACCCCGCGCCGAGGTAATCCCCGTTCGCGTTCGACCAGCCGCCTGAGTACCACGCCCAACTGACGCCGGCCGCGCTCAGCTCATCGCCGATGGTCGTTCCGTTCTGCGGCGGTAGCTGCGGGCTCCCCCGGAAGGGCTGGTACGGAGGTTGGACCGTGTTGACGGCGAACTCGCCGCACGCAAGGCCGGGATTCGGGTCGATCGTGCCCGGCGCGGGGCAGGCACGTGGGCCGGCTTGATCGCTGACCGGCCCGGTGGCGTGGTACAGCGGGTAGCTGATCGGCATGCCGTTCGAATCCACGACCGAGTGCACCGCGGCGGGCCAGGTCGGTGTCGCAGCCGCGATCAGCCAGTGATGGTTGAGGAACGAGCCGCCGAACGCCGCCTGGAAGAAGCTGTCGGCGATCGCATAGTCCGGGTGGCCCTTTCTGTGCAGGTATTCGTAGATGGGCAGGGCGGTGGTCTCGTAATAGCCCTTGCGTCAGCCCGACGGCGTCGCTGCCCGTCGTGTAGTGGTTCTGCAGGCCGTGGTTGAGCTGGTATTGCGACTGATAGAAGCGGTTCACCAGGTCGCGCGTGCAGCCGCCCGGGTCCCCGGTCCCGTCCTTGAAGCCGACCGACGAGGAGGCGCCGGGCGGCGGACAGGTCTTGGCCGTTTTCGGGATGAAACCCTCGATCGAGAACGGCGTGTTCGTGAAGTGACTCAGGAACGTCGAGCCAGTCGTGGTATCCATGCAGTCAGGTGACAGCGGCGGCGACGTCAGGTTCACGTCGTTGAGGAGCAGGCACGCGTAGGGCGCACCGCCTTGGCCGACCTGGATGGTGTTCGCAGCGTCGGCGTCCGAGCTTCCGTTGACTCCTTCCCACCCGCCGTACAGGTTGTCGAAGCTGTGGTTCTCCTCGTAGATGACGACGATGTGCTGGATCTTGTCCAGCTTCTTGCGTTCGCCGTTGCCGGGGTCTCCGGCGGCGCCGGACACCACGATCACAGCAGCAGCCAGGAGCGCGGTGACCACGAATGCTCTGGAGGTCATGGCTCGTTCCCTTCTCCTCGTGGTTCATTGGCAACTGCCCTCGAGGGGTCGAGTTCACGGCCGGCGACGACGCGGGCGTATGACACACCGGCCAGCTCGCATGCACGCTCGACGTCAGCGGCGGCGCCGCTCTCGAAGCGACAGAAGCAGTACTCCTCGGCTGCGACGAACGTCGAGCCGAGAAAGGTGATCTGTGTGCCGTCGGCGGTCATGTTTCGTGCCGCCGACGTACAGGCGGTCTGTCTCGTCGCGCAGTTGGCCGTCGGTCGCACCCGGCAGATACCGCTCGACGATGAACACCTCCACGCCGGCGACGCTACGCCGCGCGGGCGCGTGGATCACCCGGAGAGATCCCCTGATTTACTCGGTCGCGCGCGTCGCGAGTTCCGTACGCGACCGGACGTCGAGCTTGCGGTAGATCTTCGACAGGTTCCACTCGACGGTCTTGCGGCTGATCTGCAGCGCCGCGGCGACTTCGCTGTTTGTGTGGCCGTTGCTGACGAGCGCGGCGATTTGCGACTCCATCTCGGAGAGCGCGGATCCCGCGGGGTTGCGCCGTCCGCCGATCCGCCGCAGCTCGGCTTCGGCGCGCGCGGTCCAGATGCGCGCTCCGAGACGGTCGAGCACGAGCCGCGCTTCTTCGAGCGTCTCCCGCGCCGCCAGCTTCTGTTGCAGGCGCCGCCTCACGGTTCCGAGCGCGAGCAGCGAGCGGCCGTGCTCGAAGGGAAGGCCGAGCTCGCTAAAGCGTTCGGCGGCGGCGGCCAGCAGCGGTTCAGCCTCCTGGAGGTCGTCGTCGGCCGCCGCGAGGACGCCGCGACAATGTTGCACCGATGCGAGCGCCCAGGCGCGGTCTGCGCCACGCGCCTCGTCTTCGAACCGCGCGAGGCGATCAGAGGCCTCGGTGACACGTCCCAGATGCGCGAGTGCTTCGATCGCGATCGGGGTCTTCATCGTCGGAAACCGAACCTCGCTCTTGGCCATCCGCACGAGCGCAGGGAGGACAAGCGCATGCGCCGACTCGTAGTTCTCGAGCGACAACTCGAGGAGAGCGAGGCCGTGAATGTGCGCCCCCGGGTGCCCGGTGAGCTCTTGCAGCCGAAGCGAGCGCTGGCCATACGCGCGGGCGGCATCGACATCTCCACGACTCGCCGCGACCACGGCCTGCATACCGATGATCTCCTGCTCCAAATGCTCCGCGCCCAGTTGTCCAGCAAGCTGCGCGGCTTCTTCGGTCAGCTCCGCAGCAAGGACCCAGTTCCCGGCGGCCCACTCGACCCGGCCCAGTTGGCCGAGCGCCTCGGCAAGCCGTTCATCGTCCACACCTGGGCCGAGCGCGCGGACGCTCGAGAGAAGCTCGCGGGCACGCTCATTCTCATAGGCCATTGCAAGCAGCGACCCATAGTGTCGTTGCGCCGAAGGACGTGCTGATTGCGCTGCCTTCGGCGAGCTCGAGCGAACGCTCGAGCAGGTCGCTGTCGACCGTCCCAGAGGCCCACGTGCGACCCCAGGCCACGAGGCAGAGCACCCGGACTCGGCTCTCCCTGTTCGTGTCCTGCTCCGCCAGAGCGACGGCCTCGCTGAGGAAGGGGGCACCTTCTGTCGCGGCATCGAGGTCGAGCCCGAGCATCGCGAGAATCTCGCCGCGCAAACCACGATCGACTTCCGTCTCCGCAGCCGCCTCACGAAGTAGGGCGAGGCGGTCTGGTACCGAGCCCGCGATCAACGCGAGTTGAAGCAGAGACGCCGCACGGTCACTCGACGTCTCCGCACCGGCGACCGCCGCCGCTGCAAGCACGCCGGCGTGGGTGTTCGACCCTGCCTCGTAGTGGAACCGCGCGGCTACCAACCGCCGGTCGAAGAGCGCCCGGCTGTCGGTAGCCGGCGTCAATGCCAGCGCCTGCTCAGCCAGCTCCGCGGCCGCGGCCGGAGCCGCGCGCGCCCGAGCGGCGATCGCTGCACCGTCGAGCTCCGCAGCAACCGCTGCGTCGGGCGGCTCAGTAGCGAGCGCAAGATGGAGCACGCGCTCTTCTCCGCTCTCGGCAGCGTCGGCAAGTCCGCGATGCACACGTCGGCGCTCTTGCGCCGTCGCTGATGACACGAGGACCGAAGCGAACAGCGGATGCGCAAAGCGGATTCCGTCCCGTTCCACGACCAGCAATCCGGCGGCCTCGGAAACGTCGAGATCACGATCAACCCGAACGCGGTCACCGAGCGCCTCCGAAAGAACGTGCACGCTCGGCTGCGCAAGAAGCGCAACGGCCAGAAGTGTCTCTCGCGTTTCGTCCGGCACGGCGCCCAGACGACTCTGCATCAGCCGCTCGAGCGTCGAGGGCACGCGCAAGGGCTCTCCGGCGTTCGGCTCGTGATCCAGAGCAGCCAACTCACGCGCGAGCTCCAGCGCGTACAGCGGGTTCCCGCCGGAGGCCTCGTGCACCCGCAGGAGCGTCGGGCGTGAAATTGAGCCGATCTCGGCCCGGATGATCTCGTGGAGTGCGCCGACCGTCAACGGGCCGACCGCATGACGAACGGCGCGCTCGTCCGGAAGAGCGGAAAGAAGTTCCCGAGGCTCCCGCTCGTCGACTGCGATGCGCACCGTCGCCAGAAGACCGACACGCTCGCTCGTCAGACGTCGGAGGACGAACGCCAGCAGCCGTTCGGTCTCCGGATCGAGCCACTGGGCGTCGTCGACGGCAATCAGAACAGGTGCCGCCGCGGCGGCCGACATGAGGGTGTTGAGCACCCCGGCCGCAAGCGCGGCGGCGTCCGCGTCTCCCTCTCCCGGCTCGAGCGAGAGGGCTTGTGAGAGCGCCTTGGCCTGTGGACTGGGCAATGCGCCGAATCTCTCAGCTTCGGCGCGAAGCAGATCAGCGAGGCCGCCGAAGACCAGCCGTGCATCAGCCAGCATCGGCCGGGTTCGCAGGACAGTAAGGCCCTGGGCCTCGGCGAGACCCGCTATCTCCAGCCAGAGACGTGTCTTTCCGATTCCGGCCGGCCCCTCGAGGACGAGCGCGCCGGGGCCGCGCCCAAGCGAGCCAAGCAGATCCTCGGCCAGCCCGAGCTCGTCCCGCCGTCCAATGACTTCTGTGGTCGTCGCGGGTTGATACTACGACTTTGCGATGGCCGCTCTTACGGCCGAGGAACAACGGGCCGCGCAGGGTCGATCGCGTCGGCTCGGCTACGCCCGGGAGGCGTCGAACGTGCCCCACTCCTCGCGGAGGACGTTCGAGATCTCGCCGACCGTGACGCGGGCACGCAGCGCCTCGCGCATCGGCGGCAGCAGGTTCTCGTCGGTGGCGGCGACGCGCTTCACCTCGGCGAGGGCGCGCTCGGCCTCGTCCGCGTTCCGCTCGGCACGAACGCGGGCGGTCCGCTCGAGCTGGCGCCGCTCGATCGCCGGGTCGAGCCGGTGCAGCTCGACGTGCTCCTCTTCGTCCTCCGCGAAGCGGTTGACGCCGACGATCACGCGCTCGCCCGACTCGATCTGCTCGTTCCAGCGGAAGGCGGCGTCCTCGATCTCGCGCTGGACGAAGCCCTGCTCGACGGCGGCGACGGCACCGCCGAGCTCGTCGACCCGCGCGATCAGCTCGAGCGCGCGTCTGTTCGAGCTCGTCCGTGAGCGCCTCGATGAAATAGGAGCCGCCGAGCGGGTCGGCCGTGTCGGTGGCGCCGCCTTCGGCGGCGAGGATCTGCTGCGTCCGCAGCGCGATCCGCGCCGAGCGCTCGGTCGGGAGCGCGAGCGCCTCGTCGAAGCCGTTCGTGTGCAGGCTCTGCGCGCCGCCGGCGACGGCCGAGAGCGCCTGGATCGCGACGCGGACGATGTTGTTCTCGGGCTGCTGCGCCGTCAGCGTCGAGCCGCCCGTCTGGGCGTGGAAGCGGAGCGTCAGCGCCTTCGGGTTGGTGGCGCCGAAGCGGTCGCGCATGATCGTCGCCCACAGCCGCCGGGCGGCGCGGAACTTCGCCACCTCCTGGAAGAAGTGGTTGTGCGCGTTGAAGAAGAAGGAGAGGCGCGCGCCGAACTCGTCGGGCGAGAGGCCGGCGTCGACCGCCGCCTGCGCGTAGGCGATCCCGTTCGCGAGCGTGAACGCGAGCTCCTGGACCGCCGTCGAGCCGGCCTCGCGGATGTGGTAGCCGCTGATCGAGATCGTGTTCCAGCTCGGGATCCGCTCGGCGGCGTAGGCGAAGAGGTCGGTGGTCAGCCGCATCGAGGGCCGCGGCGGGTAGATGTAGTTCCCGCGCGCGATGTACTCCTTGAGGATGTCGTTCTGGGCGGTGCCGCGCAGCGCCGTGCCCGGGACACCCTGCTCCTCGGCGACGAGCTCGTAGAGGAGGAGCAGCAGCGACGCGGGCGCGTTGATCGTCATCGAGGTCGAGACCTCGCCGAGCGGGATCCCGTCGAAGAGCAGGCGCATGTCCTCGAGCGAGTCGATCGCGACGCCGGTGCGGCCGACCTCACCGAGCGCGTGCGGGTCGTCGGAGTCGTAGCCGAGCTGCGTCGGCAGGTCGAAGGCGACCGAGAGCCCCGTCTGGCCGCGGTCGAGCAGGTAGTGGAAGCGCTCGTTCGTCTCCTCCGCCGAGCCGAAGCCGGCGTACTGCCGGATCGTCCACGGCCGCCCGCGGTACATGTCCGGATACGGGCCGCGCGTATAGGGGAACTCGCCGGGCCGCTCCCCGTCGCCGTAGACCGGCGCGATCTCGATCCCGGACTCGGTCTCCCGCTCCACGGAGCGGATGCTACGGACAGCTAGAGGATGCCGCCGGACCCCTCGATCGCCTCGAGCGCGATCCGGCGGCCGCTGGCGATGTGCGTCCTGATCGCGTCCTGCGCCGCCGCGAGGTCGCCGGCCTCGTACGCGTCGACGATCGCACCGTGCTCGGTCGGGAGGTAGGAGCCGCCTTCGAGCTTGCCACCGCGGATCACCTGCATCATCAGGTTCACCGAGAGCTCCCGGTAGAAGCGCGAGAGCAGCGCGTTGCCGGCGAGGTCGACCTGGTGCTCGTGGAAGGCGGCGTTCGCACAGTCCCACTCGGCGTGCGAGACGGCCTCGGCGGTCGCCTCGTGCAGCTCCCGGAAGCGGCGCAGCTCGCCGCGGTCGACGCGGCCGACCGCGCACTCCGCCGCCTGCAGCTCGAGCGCCAGCCGGACGCCGTAGCCGTCTGCGACCGCCGCTTCCGTGAGCGCGGTCACGTAGTAGCCGCGACGGGACTTGACCGTCAGCAGGCCCTCGGCGACGAGCCTCGTCAAGGCGTGGTGGACGGGGCTGCGCGAGACGCCGAGCGTCGCGGCCAGCTCGTGCAGGCTCACCTTCTCGCCCGGGCTGAGCTCGCGCGTCACGAGCCTCGTCTTCAGCGTCTCGTAGACGCGGTCGTTGAGGTTCGTCCTGGCCGGAGCGGAGACCGACATGAGGCATACGTAACATGACACGTGCCCTGAGGCAACCCGGTGACGCACGGCTACGCTCACTCGATGCAGGTGAGCATTCGCCTCTTCGCCGGCCTGCGCGAGCGAGCCGGCACGGGCGCCCGCACGCTCGAGCTCACCGACGGCGCCACCCTCGGCGACGTCTGGCCCGCGCTCGACCTCGGCACCGAGCCGTCAGGGCTGCTCTACGCGGTCAACAAGCGCTACGCCGAGACGGAGACGGCGCTTGCGGAAGGCGACGAGGTGGCGCTGATCCCACCCGTCTCCGGCGGCGACTTCCGGCTCACGGCGGAGCCGCTCTCGCTCGACGCGGTCGTGCGCGAGGTGCAGCGCGACGAGGCGGGAGCGATCGCGACCTTCCTCGGCACGGTCCGCAACCGCTCCCGCGATCGGAAGGTCCTCTACCTCGAGTACGAGGCCTACGAGGGGATGGCCGAGGAGACGATGGCCGAGCTCGCGCGCGAGCTGACCCGGCAGCACGAGCTGCTCGCAGTGGCGATCCACCACCGCGTCGGCCGGGTCGAGATCGGCGAGCCCAGCGTCGCGATCGCCGTGTCCTCTCCCCACCGCGCCGCGGCGCTCGCCGCGTGCAAGGAGGCAATCGACACCCTCAAGGGAACGGTGCCGCTGTGGAAGAAAGAGGTCTACGAGGGCGGCGAGGAATGGATCGGCCAGGGCTCGTGAGTCACCGCCGCGGAACGGTCCCTCAAGTCGTGGCCGGCGGACGCCGACTGCAGCTGCGATGAGCTACGACCCGTACCAGCCGCGCGAGGCGGAGCCGCTCGAAGCGGAGCATTCGCCCATCAAGCAGCCGCTGACCCCGCGCGAGCTGATGGGGAAGCTGTTCGCGCCGATCGTCGCGCTCGGCCTGCTCGCGCTCAAGTTCGGCGCGTTCGCGATCAAGTTCTTCGGCATCTTCATCTCGGTCGGCGGCTACGCGCTGATCTTCGGCTGGCGCTTCGCGGCCGGCTTCGTCGGGCTGATCCTCGTCCATGAGCTGGGCCACTACATCGAGGCCCGGCGGCAGGGGCTGAACCCGCAGCTGCCGGTGTTCATCCCGTTCCTCGGGGCGTACGTGGCGATGAAGAACGCGCCGTTCGATCCCTGGCGCAACCTGCTCGTGTCCGCGGCCGGCCCCTTCCTCGGAGGCCTCGCATCGCTCGGCCTCTGGCTCGCCGGCGAGGCGAACGACTCGCGGTTCCTGATCGCGCTCGCCTACTCGGGCTTCTTCCTCAACCTCTTCAACCTGATCCCCGTGCGGCCGTTCGACGGCGGCTTCATCTGGCGCTCGATCAAGGCGCTGCGCTACGGCCAGCGCGAGCACGTCCCCTGGTCGTCGCCGGCGCGGATCGCCATCGCCAGCCTGCTCTACGGGGGGATGATCGTCGGGCTCGCCCTCGGCATGCTGGCGGCGCACTTCCCGCAAGACCGCCTCTGATGGACGACCGCCGCGTCCTCGAACGGACGCACGAGGACCTGCAGAACGACGTCGCCGTGATCGCCTCCGAGTTCCTCGGCGGCTTCCAGAAGGTGCTCGAGATCGATCGGCCCGCCGTCTCGATCTTCGGCTCGGCCCGGGTCGCTCCCGGCAGCGGCCCCTACGAGCAGGCGCGGGCGACCGCGAAGCTCTTCGCCGAGGCCCAGTTCGCCGTCGTCACCGGCGGCGGGCCTGGCGTGATGGAGGGGGCGAACCGCGGCTGCAAGGAGGGCGGCGGCCTTTCCGTCGGGTTCAACATCACGCTCCCGCACGAGCAGGGCATCAATCCCTACTGCGACATCTCGATGACCTTCAAGCACTTCTACGCCCGCAAGACGATGTTCGTGAAGGCGGCCGAGGGGTTCGTCATCTTCCCCGGCGGGTTCGGCACGCTCGACGAGCTCTTCGAGTCGCTGACGCTGATCCAGACCGGCAAGGTGCTCAACTTCCCGGTCGTCCTCTTCGGCCGCGACTACTGGCAGCCGCTGCTCGACTGGGTCAACGGCCGGCTCCTGCCGGACGGGATGATCTCACCCGAGGACGTGCGGCTCCTGCACGTCACCGACGACCCGGCCGAGGCGGTGCGGATCGTGGTCGCGAGCTACGACGAGCGCAACACGCTGCCCTCGCCGGCGCGGGCCGAGAAGGCCGACGCGCAGTAGCCGCTAGACGCGCGGGAGCACGAAGTACGGCCCGGGGATCGAGCGGCCGGGGCCGTAGATCTGGGTCGGGCCGACGGCGATGTAGCTGCTCGTCGTCGCGTCCTGGCGCAGCAGCTTCCCGTGCTCGTAGACCTTGCGCGTGACCGTGACGTCGAAGCCGGACTCGTTCGAGCCGGACACCGTGCGGACGGAGCCGCGCGGCGCGTACGGATCGAGCGCGTAGGTCGTCTTCGGCGAGCGCCAGTTCGTCCGCTCGCCGGTCGAGGTCAGGACTCGCCGCTGCGGATCGGTGCCGAAGAACGAGAACGTGAGCGTCGAGTCGGTGTAGCGCGTCTTGATCAGGATCCCGGTCTTCAGGTCGTTCTTGAAGACGAAGTCGGGGCCACCCCAGGAGACCGTGGCGTCTCGGCCCATCGGGTAGTGGGAGATGTAGAAGCTGTGGTTGTGGCGCTCGACGATCGGGAGCCCGAGCTCGAACGCGTTGTTGAAGAGCGTCGTCGCGGTCTGGCAGACGCCGCCGCCGATCGCGGGCAGGAGCAGCGAGCCGATGATCATCTGACCCTCGCGGAAGCCGCGCTCGACCGTGCGCGGGCCGACCCGGTCGTTGAACGAGAACGTGTCGCCGGGCTTGATCACGGTGCCGTCGATGTACTGCGCCATCAGCTGCACGTTGTGGATCCGGTTCGACGACGACGTGCCCATGTCGGTCGTGAACGTGGAGATCTGCCGGCGGATGCCGAGCTTCTCCGCCTCCCGGGTGGTCAGGTCGGCGCGGATCTGCTTCAGGCGCACGGACGCCCGGTGCACAGGCGCGGCGGCGGCGGCGGCGATCGCGTCGGCGGCCCAGCGGCCGTCGACAGCGAGCCCCGGACGCGAGGGCCGCACGCGAACCTGCTTGCCGTCGACGACGAAGCGGGCGTTGACGGCGCGGGTACGCCATGGCGCGACCATCGGCTCGACCGCCTTGGCGACACGCTGCGGATGGAACGAGATGCGGAAGTTCTCGCCGGCGGGACGGAAGCGGAGGAGCTTCACGAGCCGGGCGGGGTCGAGCGTGCCGACGTCCTCGCCCTTGAACTCGAGCGTCACGGGCTCGTCGATCAACGAGGTCGCCTCGTCGACCGCGGCTTGCGCCGCCGACGTCGTCAGCTCGGGCTCGACGTGCGTCAGTGCAGGCGACAGGGTCCGCGCGCCGGTGAGCGACGCCTTCGCGAGCGACGCTCCCAGCCGGCGCGCGTCCACGCCGTCGCCCGGGCGGGCGGGGATGACCTCGAGGCCGTCGCGGACGACCACCTGCGCCCGGCGCGGCTTCGGCAGCGCGGCGGAGACGCGGGCAGCGACCTCGTCGACCTCGGGGCGCGCGACGAGCACCTGGTCGACGACGCGGGCCGGCGGGCTCGGGTCGACGATCGTGCGCATCCGCCCGACGAAGCTCGTGCGGCCGGCATTCCAGAGCGCCTGCTGGGTCGCGGCGGCGTCGACGCGGAGCGCCTCGGCCGGCTTGACGTCGTACGTCTTCCCGCCGACGACGACGCGCACCGGCGTCTCCAGCTGCGCCTCGCGGAGCTCGACGCCCGGCAGCGGGCGATCCCAGTAGTACGCGTCGCGCGCCCCCACGGCGGCCACGGCCGCTCCAGCCAGGCAGGCGAGCACCACGGCAGTGATGAACCCGGCACGTCTCACGATTTGCAAAGTAGCCGCTGCGACGGCACTACACTCGTTTTCCGTGAGATTGCGGGATCTTCCTTCCGTCGACGAGCTCGTGCGCGGCACGAGCGATCCGCTCGCGGTCGCGGCTGCGCGGGAGGTGCTCGAGCGCGCGCGCGAGGAGATCAGGGCGGGTTCCGAGCCCGGCGACCTGCAGGCTCGGCTCGACGAGGCGCTCGCCGCCGCGCGCCGGCCGGCGCTCCGCCGCGTTCTCAACGCGACCGGCGTGCTCGTGCACACGAACCTCGGGCGGGCGCCGCTGGCGCCGGCGGCGCTCGACCGGATCGCGGACGCGAGCGGCTACTCCAACCTCGAGTACGACCTCTCCTCCGGCTCGCGCGGCTCACGGCAGGATCACCTCGCGCCGCTGCTCCGCCGCCTGACCGGCGCCGAGGCCGCGATCGTCGTCAACAACAACGCCGCGGCGATGCTGCTCGCGCTCGCTGCACTCGCGGAGGGCCGCGAGGTCGTCGTCTCGCGCGGCGAGCTGATCGAGATCGGCGACGGCTTCCGGATCCCCGACGTGCTCGCCCGCTCCGGCGCGCGTCTGGTCGAGGTCGGGACGACGAACCGGACGCGGGCGGCCGACTACGAGCGCGCGATCGGGCCGGAGACGGCGCTGCTACTGCGTGTCCACCAGTCGAATTTCCGCGTCGTCGGCTTCACCGAGCAGCCGCGGCTCGACGAGCTCGCGGCCGTCGCACGCCGCCACGAGCTACCGCTCCTCGACGACCTCGGCTCCGGCGCGCTCGTCGACGTCGAGGGCGAGCCGACGCCTGCCGCCGCCCTCGCCGCGGGGGCCGACCTCGTCTGCTTCTCGGGGGACAAGCTGCTGGGCGGCCCGCAGGCCGGGATCGTCGCCGGCCGGGCCGACCTGGTCGAGAAGCTGCGCCGCCACCCGCTCCACCGCGCTCTCCGCTCGGACAAGCTGACGCTCGCTGCGCTCGAGGGGACGCTCGCGCTCTACCTCGACCGGCCCGACGAGATCCCGGTGCTGCGGATGCTGCGTGAGCCTGTCGATGCCGTCCGCAACCGCGCCGAGCGCCTCGCCGCGGCGACCGGCGGCGCCGTCGAGGAGACCGTCGCGCGCGTGGGAGGCGGCGCGCTGCCGCTGGCCGAGCTGCCGAGCTTCGCCTGCGCGGTCGAGGAGGAGCTGGCCGCCGCGCTGCGCTCGCACGAGCCGCCGGTGATCGCCGTCGTCCGCGACGGGCGCACGCTGCTCGACTGCCGGACGCTCACCGACGCCGAGGCCGACGAGGTCGCGGCGGCCGTGCACGCATGCCGCTGACCGTCGGCACCGCCGGCCACATCGACCACGGCAAGACGTGGCTCGTCCGGGCCTTGACCGGGAAGGACACCGACCGGCTGCCCGAGGAGCAGAAGCGCGGGATCTCGATCGACCTCGGCTACGCCCCGCTCGACCTGCCCGACGGACGCCGGCTCTCGCTGATCGACGTTCCGGGGCACGAGCGGTTCGTCCGCAACATGGTCGCGGGCGCGACCGGGATCGATCTCTTCCTGCTCGTGATCGACGCCGGCGAGGGTGCGCGTCCCCAGACGCTCGAGCACCTCGCGATCATCCGCCTGCTCGGGATCGAGCACGGCGTCGTCGCGGTGACGAAGGCCGACGCCGTCGACGAGGAGCTGCTCGCTCTCACGCTCGACGAGGCGCGCGAGCTGGTCCCCGAGGCGGAGGCGATCGCGGTCAGCGCCAAGACCGGCGCCGGGCTCGACGAGCTTCGCGACGCGCTCGGCCGCGCCACGGAGCTTGTGTTTCAGAAACACAAGCCCGCCGACTCGGAGGCGGCGCGCCTCTACGTCGATCGCGTCTTCTCGCTGCGCGGGATCGGGACGGTCGCGACCGGGACGCTCTGGTCGGGGACAGTCGCCGAGGGCGACGTGCTCCGGGCCGAGCCGGCCGGGCGCGACGTGCGCGTCCGCAGCGTGCAGGTGCACGACCGCGCCGTCGAGCGGGCAGAGGCGGGCCAGCGGGTCGCGCTCGCACTCCCGGGCGTCGAGCGGAGCGAGCTGCGCCGCGGTGACGTGCTGATCGCCCCCGGCAGCCTGCGGCCGAGCTACCGGCTCGACGTCGCGCTCGACGAGCTCGAGCCGATCGCGGACGGTGCGCGCCTGCACGTCCACCACGGCACGGCCGCCGTCCTCGCCCGCGTCGTCCGGGTCGGCGACGACGCGCAGCTACGGCTGGCGGCGCCGATCGTCGCGGCACGTGGCGACCGGGTCGTTCTCCGCGACGCGACGACCGTCGGCGGCGGCACCGTGCTCGACCCCGCCCCGAAGCGTCACGCCGACCCGGCCCGGTTCGAGCAGGCCCGGCGCGGCGACGCGCCCGTCCACGCGCCGGCGCTCGTGGACGGCGAGTGGCGCTTCTCCGACGAGTGGCTGGCCGAGCTCGAAGCCCGGCTGGAGAGCGAGCTCGACCAGGCCGACCCGCTCGATCCCGGCACTCCCGCGCCGACCGAGCCGTGGGCGAAGGACGTGCTCGCCCGGCTCCCGTTCGAACGGCGCGGCTCGATGCTCTACCGGCCGGGCGCGACCGGCGCGCTCGGCGCCCGCACTGCCGACGCCGAGCGGCTGCTGGCGTCGGTTGCCGCGGCGGAGCCCGGCGCGGCGAAGGCGGAGGACGCGGAGCTCGCCCGCTTCCTCGAGCGAGCGGGCAGGCTCGTGCGTCTCGGCGACGGCTGGGCGGTGACGGCAGCCGCCTACGAGCGGGCGCGCTCGCTCGTGCTCGAGGAGTGCGCTGCGGCAGGGCAGATCTCGCTGGCCCGCTTCCGCGATCTGGCCGGCTGCGGCCGCCGCGACGCTCAGCTGCTGCTCGAGCGTCTCGACGCGGACGGCGTTACGCGCCGGGTTGGGGAGGTGCGGGTACTTCGCCGTCGGGCTTCGGCGCCGGCGTCGTAGCGGTTCCGTCGCCGTCCGTCGTGCGGAGCACCTCCTTCACCAGTCGCTCGCTGAACCCGGCTGCGAAGGCGAGGACGAGGAAGAACGCGAAGCGGTCGCGTTCGTCGGTCGGCACGTCGAGCTGCCGGATCAACCCGCCCTGGAGCGCGAAGTACACGAGCAGGCCGAAGACGCTGCCGATGAACGGCCGGAAGGCCGCCACCCGCTGGACGTACGAACGGCCGACCTCGTGGCGGACGTGGAACTTGTCGGCGCTCATCCGGGTGACGACGCTGACGAGAGCGCCGAGCGCGCCCGCGATCACGCACCCGAAGAACGTGGTCAGGTTGACGGGCACATCGCTGGCCGCGAGCAGGATCCCGATCGGGACCGTGATCGCACACAGCGCGAGAACGCCGCCGAGCATCCCGCCGAGGTAGACGATCTGCGCCTCGCGGGACGCGGCCTGCTCGTAGTGCTCCGCGATCCGGTCGAGCTCCTTCCCCTGCTCCGCGATCTGCTTCTCCGTCAGGGGTGTGACCGTGCCGTCCGTCTCGGGGATCGCCGAGAGCATCAGGTCGCGCATCCAGACGAAGAGCCAGTTCACGAGCAGCTTCTGGCTGAGGCCGCGGAGCGCGTTCCGGACGGAGACGTACTGCACCTCGGCGCGATGCAGCACCTGCGCCACCTCCGGGTGCATCCGCACGAGCCGCTCGGTCTCGCTGTGCATCTCGATCCGGTCCTTGAGCCGGAGCAGCTTGCGCTCGAGCGGCTTCGGCGGGATCGCCGTCACCGCGACGGCCATCGGCCCGCTCTCGCAGATGTAGGAGTCGGTGATCTCGCCGTGGTCACGCACGAACGAGTCGCGAAGCTCCTGGAAGCGATCCTCCGACGCTGTGCCGGACTCCCGGAACGCCCACGCTTCGACGAGCTCGGAGAAGGAGACGCGATGCGAACGCCGCTGCGTGGCGGCACGTTCGTCGGCGACCGCCGTCTCCTGGTACGGGTGCGCGATCTCGGCCATCCGGAACCCCCTCCCGAGCCGGCCGCAACGACTCCCGTTTCGTGTCTGCGATGTACGGATCCAGGGTAGGGGATCGCGCGGATCGCTACAAGGCAGGCGGCTGCAACACTGCGGCCGTGCGCCCGGTCCTGCTCCTCGTTCTCGCCGTCGTGCTGCCCGCCGCTGCGCTCGCCTCGCCGGGCTTCCAGCGCGGCACCGCGACGATTGCACCGGGCACCGGCGGCCCGGCGCGTGTCGTCCTCAAGGTCGAGCTGGCACGCACGCACGCGGAGCGCGAGCGAGGCCTGATGAACCGCCGCTCGCTGGCGGCGAAGGCCGGGATGGCCTTCCTCTACCCGGAGGCCCACCGGGGCGGCTACTGGATGAAGGACACGCTGATCCCGCTCGACATCGCGTTCGCCGACGCCCGCGGGAAGATCCTGCGCATCTTCACGATGCAGCCCTGCCGGCGTGATCCCTGCCGGATCTACGACCCCAAGGTCGCCTACCGCTCCGTGCTCGAGGTGAACGCGGGCGCGTTCCGCCGCTGGCGGGTCCGGGCCGGCGACCGGATCACCGTCCGGGCGACTCCAGCGGGCTGACCGTCAGCCGGAGCACGTCCGGCCGGTGGTAGTGGCCGGCGGGGTCGAAGCGCTGCCGCGCCTGCAGGAGCACGTCCGGGTCGAGCTCCGCGTAGAGGATCCCTTCCTCGCCGTAGAGCGGGCCTGCCAGATAGCTCCCGTCCGGAGCGAGGATCGCCGAGCCGCCGCGGCCGAGCAGGTCGCGGCCCTCCAGCAGCCCGCTGAGCGGGAAGTCGTCCGGGTACGAGCCGGCGCGCTGGAAGTGGCAGGGCGCGATCACGAAGGAGCGGGACTCGAGCGCGATGTGCTGCAGCGTCGCCTGCCACGAGTCGCCGTCGTCGGCCGTCGAGGCGATGTAGATCTCGACGCCGGACTCGTAGAGCGCGAAGCGGGCGAGCGGCATGTAGTTCTCCCAGCAGATCAGGCCGCCGAGCCGGCCGAGCGGCGACTCGATCGCCCGCAACCCGCGCCCGTCGCCCTGGCCCCAGACGAGCCGCTCGTGGTTCGTCGGCACGAGCTTGCGGTGGTGCAGCGCCAGCTCGCCCTCCGGTGAGTAGTAGAGCAGCGAGTTGAAGAGCGTCCCGGCTCGCTCCGGATCCGCCTCGTTGACGCCGACCACGAGCCAGACGCCGTGCTCGCGGGCGATCGCGGCGAGCCGGTCGGCGTCCGCGCCCGGGATCTCCAGCGACTCGCGGTGGAGGAGCGCGAACGCCTCCTTCGCGCCGGGCTCGGACCAGCCGGCGAGCGCCTTCGCCCAGACGGACGACGGATACGCGGGGATGAAGGTCTCCGGGAAGACGACGAGCTGCGCACCCGCTGCAGCCGCCTCCGCCGTCCGCTCGGCGACGCGGTCGATCGTGCCGGAGCGGTCGAAGATCGCCGGCTCGACCTGGACGCACGCGGCGGTGACGCGCTCCCTCACGCCCACTCCATCGGCGTGTAGCCGCTCGTTCGCGGCGCCGAGACGATCAGGACCGTTGCGTCTGCGTCGCTGCGATTGACGACCGTCCGCTTCGGCTCCGGGTCGAGCCGCGTGAACGTCCCGGCCGGCGCCGGATGGTCCTCGCCGTCGATCACCATGGTCGCGTCCCCGGAGAGCACGATGAAGACCTCCTCCTGGTCGCTGCCCGTCTCGTCGTGCTCGGGGATCGTCTCGCCGGGCGCCAGCTCGCAGACGTTCATCCCGAACGACTGCAGCCCGAGCGACTTGCGCGCGAGAGCCCACTTCGGGAACGGACGCTCGAAGTCGTCCATGTGCACGATCGTGAAGCCGCTCATCTCTCCTCCCACTCCGGCTCCGGGCCGACCCCGACGGCCTCGGCGATCCGGTTGATGTAGTTGAAGTACGCGATCACCTGGATCGCGTCGTGAATCGCCTCGTCGTCCCAGCCGTGACGGCGCAGCTCGTCGACGTCCGCAGCGCCGACCGCGGTCGGGACGTGCGTGAGCTTGGCCGCGTAGTCGCAGAGCGCGCGCACCGGCGCCGGCAGATCGGCGCGTGCGGTAGTCGTGGGCGCACTGCGTCCACCAGTCGTTCGTCGGCGCCCTCGGCACGGAGGTCGTCTGCGTGCGAGCGCGTTCAGTAATGGCAGTCGTTCTCCCGTGAGACGACGGTGGCGAGCAGCTCGCGCTCCTGCCGGGACAGCTTCGAGGGGCCGAACATGATCCCCTTGTAGAGCTCCATCGAGCGGTGGAGCACGTCCGGGTTCGGGCTCATCGCCTTGACGATGTTGAAGACCTTCCCGGCGCGGCCGATCGCGGCGTCGTACTCGTCCTTGAGCGGGCCGGTGGCCTCGTCGACGTCGGTCAGGCGCAGGTGGGCCACGCCTCGATCTTCTCAGGTCGGACAGGCCCGGGGAAACGCGAGCGCTTCCCCGGGCCTCCTCTCCCCTCTACCGGCGCAGGTCGACCGGGAACGAGATGAGACGCCGCGTCGAGACGCCGCCGAGGACGTCCTCGCCGGGCTTGCGGGCGCGGGCGAAGACGACCAGCAGCTGCTGGCTACGCGCGGCCGGGAAGCCGCTCAGCTGGCTCACGGTCACCTGTGCCCAACCGTCTGCTCCGGTCGCGGCCTCGCCGGGATCGGTGAACTGGTTGTAGGGCACCGCCGGTGCGTAGACGACCGCGCCCTGCACGGACTTGCCCTTGCACGAGACGTGGAAACGCAACGTGATCGACTTCGTCGAGCGGCCGACGACCGACGGGCTGATCGTCTGGCCGTCGATGTTCAGCCGGTCGGGCAGCGAGATGCCCGCGATCGCGATCGGCGCGTTGCCGTTGCAGCCGGTCGGCGTCGGAGCGGCGGCGGTGCGGATCACGGCCGTTGGAACCGACGTCGCCGACGTGGAGCCGTCACTGTTCCGTGCCGTCACGCGGGAGCGGATCGTGTTGCCGACATCGACCTTCTTCAGCACGTAGGTCTTGTCGGTGGCGCCGCCGATCTGGGAGCAGCTGCCGCCGTCCTCGTCGCAGCGCCGCCACGAGTAGGCGAAGGTGATCGGCGCCGTGCCGGTCCAGTTGCCGTTCGTCGTCGTCAGCGTCTTGCCCTCCTCGGGCGTGCCCGAGACGGCCGGCGGCGACTGGTTCGACGGCGCCGCCTGGGACGCCGAGTCGGCGACCTCCGCGAAGCCTGCGACGGCCGCGAGCACGACCAGCGTGCTCGCGAGCGCAGTCCAGAGAATGGTGCGTCGTTTCATGTTGAGACCCCTTCCGTACTTCGTTTACGTCGCTAGCAGGCGCGCCGCCACGTGGTCTCGCGGCTGAACGCACCGAGGTAGCCGGCGCCCGACTGATTGACGGACATCGCGATCCGCAAGACGGTTCGCCCCACAGGGGAGCGTCGCCTGGAAGCGGGCGCGGGAGTTGAGATCGAGGAAGACGCGCTTGATCGTGACCCACTGCCCGAAGGCGGAGAGCCGCTGGAGCTGGATCTGCTTCCTCGCCATGCTGCGGCCGGCGTAGACGCGCGCGAGGAACCCGTTGTTGCGTCCGAAGGAGATCGACGGGCGCCACGGCCGTGCTGATCACGAGGCTCGAGGCGGTCTTCCACTTGGCGCGGTAGTTGGTGAGGATCTTCGGCGCGACGGCGTACGAGAACGTCCCGTCGGCGCCGGTGATCACGGTCGCCAGGACGATCTCCGACGCCTGGCCGTAGGGCTGGTAGCTGAGCTGCACGTTCTCGCCGGCCTTCTTGTTGTTGACCTGGCCGGTGAGCGTCACCCTGGCGCCGTAGGCGATCTGCGGCTGCGAGACGCGCGAGCGTGACCGCAGGGGGCGGTCCGGCGACCTTGATCGTGCCGGTGACGGACGGGTGGAGGGCGTTGCGGTACTGATACGTGCCCGCGACGTCGAACCTGAAGGTGTAGGTCTTACCGCGCGAGAGCACGGGCGAGGCGAAGGCGCCGGTCGTGGAGACGACCTGGTGGTTCTGGGTGTCGTCGTTGCGCCAGCGGATCGAGTCGCCGGCGATGATGTTGACGGTGGCGGGCGAGAACGCCGCCCGCTTGATCGAGACGGTCTTCGTCGTGGCGGCGGTGGCCGGTGAGACGGCCACGAGTGCGGCGACGAGCGAGGTCAGGATGAGGAGTGTGCGTCGCATGCGCCCAGCATCCCCGCTGCCGAACCCTCCCTAAGCGCGTTGCGGCGCGGTTTTACCGAATCCGTACAGCGTCCTGACCGCGTGCTTGCACTGACGCTTTGCAACTAGGGTTGCGGCGGAGCGGCACGGGCCCGGTGGCCCAGCCGGTCTTCAAAATCGGCCCGGTCGTGCAACCCACGGCTTGCTCGGTTCGACTCCGGGGCCGCTCCGTGAAGCCACATGCGCTTCAAGCTGCTCACCGGAAGCTCTGAGGCAGAGCTTGAGCTCTGCGACGACAGCGGCGAATCGGGCGCAGTACTCGCATCCCGCAAGATGCCGAGCCGTCTCTGCCACCTCGGCTGCGGACGCTTCGCCGTCGAGCACGATCGACAGCGTCCGGCGAGCCTGGCGGCACGATCCGCCGTCGATCACGCTCAACTGGTTCGCGTGCGTGCCGGTGTCTGCGGCGTTGCACTCTGGCGCCGCCGGAGCCGGTCGAGCCACGAGCCGGCGCGCTGCTCACTGGATTCGGACTTGGTCGAACGCGCCTCGCGAGCCTCGAGCGAATGCACCGCGGCGTGGCCGAGCGCCACCCGCTCCTGGTGTTGCAGACGGGCAATGTCGTGGTTCGTCAACGGGTGCGTCACGATGCTCTCCTCTGGTCGCGTTCAACATCCGGTCTGACGACACGACGGCGCGGCTGGCCAACTTCTTCCATTCAGGATGCGAGCATCGACTTGACGCCCGGCTCGTGCCTCAGGGCGAGAATCACTCGATCGAGGGACGTCTGCAGGTCCTAGGACCTCAAGCTTCGGGTCCTACGCGCCGATGACGTGAGAACTAGCGAGTTCCGTGGGCCGTGCCGCAGCTGTCCATGTAGAGCTCCTTCCGAAGCAGTGGGGGGTGGCCGCCAAAGCGCCCCCCACGCTTCATCTCTCCTTCAGCTCTCGCCGCCGTACTTCGCCTTCAGCGCAGCGATGTCCGCCGGCTCGTAGAGCGGACGGCGGGGATCGAGGCCCACGATCTCCTCTCGGCGCGGGACTCGGCCGAGCTCGCGGCCGAGCTTCTGTGCGCGCCGGTGACAGCCGTCGCAGAGCGTGATCAGGTCGCGGCCCGGCTCTTCCGCACCGATCGTCGCGTGCGTCAGGTGGCGCGCGGAGACGCCGGTCTCGGACCGGCACCGCTCGACCTCGCAGGCGGGCGCGAGCGCCAGCTGCGCCTTCACGCGCCGCGCCCAGTGGCCCGTCGCCTCGTACGCGCGCTCGCTGAGCCGGAAGAGAGCGTTGTAGGTCTCGGGCGCGAGCTTGCCGCGCGCGTCGGGCGAGCGGCCGTCGCGCCAGCGCTCGAGCGCAGCCGCCGCCTCGGCCTCGATCTCCTCGCGGCGTCTCGCCGCCTCGCGCTGCGCCGCCTCGGCAGGGCTGAGCAGCGACGGGGCCTCCCGCCGCGCGCGCAGCACGTCGTGCAGCGACTTCTTTCCCTCTCCTCGGCTCATCGTGCGACTAGTGTGCCCGGATGCGCACGCGCCGCCTGGGCAGCTCCGACCTCGAGGTGACCGTGGTCGGGCTCGGCTGCAACAACTTCGGCGGCCGCATCGACGAGCCGGCCGCGCACGCCGTGATCGACGCGGCGCTCGACGCCGGCGTCACCTTCTTCGACACGGCAGACGTGTACGGCAACCGCGGCGGCAGCGAGGAGATCATCGGCCGCGCGCTCGCCGGCCGGCGCGACCAGGTCGTGCTGGCGACGAAGTTCGGCCACGACCTCGGCGATGGCGAGACGGCCCGTGCCACGCGCTCGTACATCCGCAAGGCGGTCGAGAACTCGTTGCGGCGCCTGCAGACGGACCGGATCGACCTCTACCAGTACCACCGCCCCGACGGCGTCACGCCGCTGGCAGAGACGCTCGAAGCGCTGCACGAGCTCGTCCAGGAGGGGACGGTTCGCGCTATCGGCTCCTCGAACTTCACCCCGGCGATGGTCGAGGAGGCGGCCGCGATCGCCGCAGAGCGAGGGCTGACCCCGTTCGTCTCCGAGCAGAGCGAGTACTCCTGGCTCCGCCGCAGCGCCGAGCAGGAGCTGCTTCCGACCTCCAGCCGGCTCGGGATCGGCTTCATCCCCTATTTCCCGCTCGCGAGCGGGCTGCTCACCGGCAAGTACGCGAAGGGTGAGCCGGCGCCCGAGGGCACCCGCCTGGCCGGGCGCGAGCTCGCCGAGGCGGACCTCGACACCGTCGATCGGCTGCGGGAGTTCGCGGAGCGCCACGGCGTCTCGCTGCTCGACGTCGCGATCGGCGGGCTCGCGGCAGTGGACGGCGTTGCCTCGGTGATCGCCGGCGCCACGAAGCCGGAGCAGGTGCGCGCGAACGCGGCCGCGGGCGCGTGGGAGCCGACGGCAGAGCAGCTCGCCGAGCTTCGTTCGCTCCTCTAGCGGTGCTCGCCGAGATCGCCGCCGCCGCCGCGCTCGTCTGCCTCGACCCCGGTCACGGCACGGCCCCCGAGATCGGTCGGCAACTGGAGCCGATCGGCCCCGGCTCGTCGCAGCTGAAGATCAAGGACCCGGGCGGCGCAGCCGGTGAGGCGCCGGTGGCGCTTGCGATCGCGCGGCGGACGCGGGCGCTTCTGCGCGCCCGCGGCTACCGGGTCGCGATGACGCGCGACGGCGTCGGTTATCGCGGCGGCAACCGCGAGCGCGCGCGCTTCTGCAACGCGCGCGGCGCCGCGCTGATGATCCGCATCCACGCCGACGGCTCGACCGACCCGGGCGTCCACGGGATCTCGACGCTCGTGCCGGCGCGGCGCCGCGGCTGGACGAGCGACGTCTACGGAGCCAGCGGGCGGGCGGGACGCCTGCTCCAGAGCGAGCTCGTCGCAGCGACGGGAGCACGGAACCTCGGCGTCGTCGAGCGCGCCGACCTGACCGGCTTCAACTGGGCGGACGTGCCGGTGGTGCTCGTCGAGACGGGCTTCGTGTCCAACCCACGCGAGTCCGCGCTCCTGCACAGTGCGGCGTATCAGCAGACGCTCGCGGGCGCGCTCGCCCGCGGCGCTCAGCGCTTCCTGATCCGGTAGATCACGCCGCGGCCCCAGTCGCCGGCGAGCAGGGCTCCCGCCCGCGGCTCGACCGCGAGGCCGAGCGGGTGCTCGAAGCCGTCGACGAAGGTCGAGGAGCGGCCGGTGCGGACGTTCACCTGCACGAGCTTCCGGCCCCAGCGCTCGCTCAGGTACTGGCCCCACTCCGCCACGATCAGCGTCCCCGCCCAGAGCGCGAGCGTGTTCGCCGACGAGTGCGGCTCGAGGTAGGCGATCGGCGGGGTGACACCTCGGCACGAGCCCTGCTGCTTCCGCAGCCGCCAGCTCGCCCAGCAGCGGGGCCAGCCGTAGTCGGCTCCCTGTTTGAAGCGGACGACCGTCTCCGCAGGCTCGTTCTCGCCGAGATCGTCGCGCGCATTGTCCGAGACGTACAGCGTCGGACCGTCGAAGACCAGCCCGAACGGGTTGCGCAGGCCGCGCGCGACGACGCGCAGGTCGCTCCCGTCCTGGCGGAAGGAGAGGATCGCGCCGCTGCGCCGGTCCTTCTCGGTGCAGACGTCGCACGTGGAGCCGCTGCCGAGGTAGAGCCGGCCGTCGGGGCCGAGCGCGATCGTGTCCTGCTGGTGCCGCTCGAACGGGAGCCGCGTCACGATCTTCCGCCGTGAGACGACCTGGCGGCCGCGCACGGCGAGCCGGCTGACGTAGCCCTGTGCGGAGACGAAGAGCGTCGAGCCGACCCAGGTGAGGCCGAGCGGCGTCGCGAAGCCGCGGGCGAGCACGCGGGGCTTCGAGGAGCCCCGGCCGACGACGACGACTTCGCCGGTGTCCTGCGTCGCGTAGAGCAGCCCGTCGGGGCCGAACGCCAGCGCGGTCGGATGCCTCAGGCCGGTGGCGTAGAGCTCCGCGGTGAGACCGCAGCAGACTTTCAGCGCCGGTGCCGGTCGCAGCGCGGGTGGAGCGTCCCGGCGGGCAGCGGCGCCGGGCACGGCGACGAGCGCGGCCGCAACGACGGCCGCGAGGAGCTCACGCCTCCCAGGGATCGGCGGCCCCGGCCTCGGCGGGCTGCTTTCGCCGCCGCAGGCCGCGGCGGCGCTTCGGAGTCTGGGTCGTCTCGCCGACCGCCTGCTCCTCGGCCGAGTCGGCAGGCAGCTTCGTCACGATCGTCTTCGACTCCGGATCCGGGCCGGACTCGACCACGGTCGCCTGCACGATCGGCATGTCCCACGGCCCGGTCGTGTCCGCGGCCTTCGCCTCGAGCGGCGGCGCGATCTCGTCGAGATGCCAGCGCGCGCGCTTCGCCGCGGCGGCCCATTCGGAGAGGACGACGAGCGTCCAGGCCGCGACCATCACGAGCACGATCCACTCGGTGGAGAGGTCGGCGAGGCCGGCGAAGAGCGCGACGAGGAGCAGGAACAGCGCCTCGAGCGCGAGCCGCGGCACCGTGAAGCCGCGCGCGAGCGGCGGCGGCACCGCCGCGACCCAGTCGGGCGACGGGTGGGCGCCGGGCTCGGCCGGCCAGTGCTCGTCGTCGAAGCGCACGGGCGGCGGCGCGGACCGCTCCGCGCGCAGCGACTTGAGCTCGGCGCGCAGTTCTCCCGCGACTGCCTCCAGCTCGCGCACGCGGTCGGCGAAGGCAGTGAACGCCTCCTCGACGCGCGCCGCGTCGTACCCCTCGCCCGCCCGGGGCAGCTCGTCCGTCTGGGGCAGCTTGCTCATCCCTCTGAAGTATGCCGCCGGAGCGAAGAAGCCTGCTCAGGCCGATTTTCCCCTGCGGGCGGATGGACGGGCTACTCGTCCCGGCCGAGCTGGCCCATCTCGCCGAGCGCCTGCTGCGCCTTCTCGTGGATGGCGCGACGGCGCTCGTCGAGCGACACCGATGCCTCCGAGTCGGGCTCCGGGTCGGGCTCAGTCTCGGGCTCGGCGGCCGGCGGCGTCCGCTCGATCTCGTCGACCGGCTGACCCTCCGCTGCATCGAACTCGTCCCGGTCGTCGGCGGCCTCCCGGGCCTGCGCGAGCTTCTCGCGGAGCTCCGCCGCGGGGTCGGGTTCCGGCGCCTGCGTCTGGGCCTGCTCCCGGTGCAGGCGGCGCCAGAGCCAGGCGAGCCCGAGCGCGCCGGCGAGGCCGGTGAGCAGCCGTCCCATGAAACAGATCCTACGCGACGCTCCCCGCCGCTCCCGGCACGAGGCGGCGCCGGAGGCCGGCTCTGCCGGCCGGGAGGCGCAGCCGGCCGGGAGCGGCGGGATGCTACTCTGTCGGCCGCTTCCTGCCTCGTCTTCGCGTGCGCCGTTCCCGCTCACGCTTGCCGGCGAGGCCGCCTAAGACCAGGGGAAGCCCGACGGAAGGAGACCGGGAACGTGATCGACTACGAGATTCTGCTCATGCTGGACCCCGACCTGCCCGAGGAGCGGCAGGAGGAGATCGTCAAGCGCACACGCGACCTCGTCGAGAAGGGCGGGGGGACGTGGGACGGCCAGGATGCCTGGGGCCGCCGCAAGCTCGCCTACGAGATCAACAAGAAGGGCGACGGCGTCTACCACCTGCTCTCGTTCAGCGCCGACGGTGACACGCTCGACGAGATCGCGCGCGTGCTCAAGATCGACGACGACGTGATGCGGCACCTGGCCACCCGTCGCTATAAGCCTGGTTCCACCCAGCCAGTAGCGGTGGGCGGGCCCGCACGCGAGGATGTCGCCGAACCGATCGACAGCTCGCTGGAGGAGGAGTAATGCCTGCGAACATCAACAGCGTCGTCCTCGTCGGGAACCTGACGCGCGATCCGGAGCTGCGCCACACCCCGTCGGGGATGGCCGTCTGCTCGCTGCGCCTCGCCGTCAACTCGCGCCGCAAGGACGAGACCGGCAACTGGGCCGACAAGCCGAACTACTTCGACATCACCGTCTGGGGCGCCCAGGGCGAGAACTGCGCGCAGTACCTCGCCAAGGGCCGGCCGGTCGGCGTCCAGGGCCGCCTCGAGTGGCGGGAGTGGGACGCCCAGGACGGGACGAAGCGCCAGGCGGTCGAGGTCGTCGCCGACAACGTCCAGTTCCTCGGCAGCCGTGACGGCGGCGGCGAGGGCGGCGGCCAGTTCGTCCCCCAGGGCGCGGGTGCGGCGCAGGGCGCCTCCGCCGACTTCCCCGCGGCTGCGGCCGACGACGACATCCCGTTCTAGGAGACACAGATGGCACAGCCAAAAACCCAGCAGACGCGCAAGCGTCCCGGCTCCTCGCTCGCCCCCGGGCGGCGCAAGAGCTGCCTCTTCTGCAAGGACAAGGTCGAAGAGGTCGACTACAAGAACCTGAACCAGCTCCGGCGCTACATCTCGGAGAAGGGGAAGATCCGCAACCGCCGCATCACCGGCGCCTGCCGGCGCCACCAGCGGCAGGTCGCCGTCGCGGTCAAGCGGGCGCGCGAGATGGCGCTCCTGCCCTACGTGGAGCCGCGCTGATGGAGGTCATCCTCCTCAGCGACGTCGACAAGGTGGGGCTGCGCGGCGAGGTCGTGAACGTTGCCCGCGGCTACGCGCGCAACTTCCTGCTCCCGCGCAAGCTGGCCGAGCCGGCCACCGCCGGCCGCGTCGCCGAGCTGAAGCGGCTCGACGACCAGCGCGCGCGGCACGAGGCCCGCTCGGTCGACCAGGCGAACGAGATCGCCGACGTGCTCCGGAAGACCGTGCTCAGCTTCGACGTCAAGTCGGGGCCGACCGGCGCGCTCTTCGGCTCGGTGACGACCACCGACATCGCCGACGAGCTCTGGCGCACGCGCAAGATCCGCGTCGACCGGAAGAAGATCGGCACCGACTCGATCCGGCGGATCGGCCGCTACTCGATCCCGATCCAGATCTTCGAGGACGTCACCGTCGAGGTGAAGACGCTGGTCGTCCCCGAGGGCGGCGAGCTGCCGCCCGAGGAGGAGCTGGCCGCGATGGAGGCGGCGGAGGCCGAGGCCGAGGCGGCCAAGGAGGCCGAGGCCGAGGCGCACCGGGCCGAGGCCGAGGAGATCCTCGAGGCCGAGCTCGCCGCCGAGGAGGAGGTCGCCGCAGAGGCGGAGGTCGCCGCGGCGCCCGACGCCGAGGCGGAGCCGGCCACCGAGGCCGAGGCCGAGCCGGCTGCAGCAGCCGAGGCCGAGCCGGCCGCCGAGGCCGACGGCGAGCCCGAGACCGACGCGGACGCCGAGCAGCAGTAGGCCCGTCCACAGCGCGCTCCACAGCCCTGTGGAGCGCGCTGTGAACTTCCCGCTCTAAGCGGCCACGGCTGTTGTGGACAGTGGCGATGCCGGCCGCCGATTCCGGTGGAGAACCGTGCGAACACGGGTTCTCTTTCCCCTGCAGATCGCGGCCTTCCACTTCCCACAGCCGCCTGTGGATCCCCAGCTGTTGAGGCCGTCCGCCGCTGCGGCTTGAATGGGTCCATGGCTCAGGTCGCCGCCAGCCACGCTACAGCCATGCCCCCGGTCGGGGCGCAGCCTCCCCACGTCCCCTCGCACGACCTCGATGCCGAGATGTCGGTGCTGAGCGCGATGCTGCTCGCCCCGACCGCGATCGCCGCCGTGAGCGAGCACCTGAAGGCGTCCGACTTCTACCGGCGCACGCACGGCGTCATCTTCGACATCGCGCGCGGCCTCTTCGAGCGCGGCGAGCCGGTCGACGCGATCACCGTCACCGCGAAGCTCGAGGAGGAGGGCCAGCTCGAGCTCGTCGGCGGTCGCGCCAAGATCCACGAGATCGCCGCCTGGGCGTCCGCGGCCGGAAACGCCGCCCACTACGCGCTGATCGTCCGCGACCACGCACTGATCCGCCGGCTCGCGGACGCCGGCCGGGAGATCACGAGGCTCGCGATCGACCGCGGCGACGAGACGAACCACCTGATCTCACAGGCCGAGCAGGCCCTGTTCGAGGTCAGCCAGGCCGGCAGCCCCGGCGAGCTGCGCTCGCTCAAGGAGGCGCTGGTCGAGACGTTCGAGCGGGTCAGCCACCTCTACGAGCAGGGCGCGTCCGTGACCGGCATCTCGAGCGGGTTCTCGGAGCTCGACGCGGTCACGGCCGGCTTCCAGCCCGGCAACCTGATCATCCTCGCCGCCCGTCCCTCGATGGGGAAGAGCGCCCTCGGGATCAGCATCGCCGCCAACGTCGTCCGCACGGGAACGCCGTGCGCGTTCTTCACGCTCGAGATGTCGAAGCAGGAGGTGACGCAGCGGCTGATCTGTCTCGAGGGGAAGATCGACTCGCACAAGATCCGCACCGGGAAGCTCGCCGAGGAGGACTGGTCGCGGCTCTCGAAGGCGTGCGCGACGCTCGAGCAGGTGCCGATGTTCCTCGACGACACGCCCGGCCTGACGCTCTTCGAGCTCCGCTCCCGCGCCCAGACGCTGAAGAGGCGCGAGCCGAACCTCGGCATGATCATCGTCGACTACCTGCAGCTGATGGCGATGGGCGGCAACGTCGAGAGCCGGCTGCAGGAGGTGTCGTCCCTCTCCCGCGGCCTCAAGGCGCTCGCCAAGGACCTCGACGTGCCGATCATCGCGCTCTCGCAGCTCTCGCGCGCGGTCGAGCAGCGCACCGACAAGCGCCCGGTCCTCTCCGACCTGCGCGAGAGCGGCAGCATCGAGCAGGACGCCGACCTCGTCATGTTCATCTACCGCGACGAGTACTACAACGGCGAGGAGTCGGAGCACCAGGGACTCGCCGAGGTGCACGTCGCGAAGCACCGCAACGGGCCGACCGAGACGATCAAGCTCAACTTCGTCAAGCGCTACGCGAAGTTCTCCGACCACCGCGCCGCGTGAAAGCGACCTGCCTCAAGTGCGGCTGCGCCTTCGAGACGATCGAGGTCAAGGTGCTGCACTTCACCTTCCCGGGCAGCCGCTACTGCGAGGTCTGCCGCCAGGCCGAGGAGGTCGAGCAGGCGGAGAGCCAGGCCGCGGCCAGGTTCGTCCGCACGGGCGTGCCGCTCGCCTACCGCGACTGCTCGTTCGCGACCTTCCGGCGCGTCCCCGGTACCGGCGATGCGCTGACGCAGGCGATGAACCTCTCGAAGGAAGTCCGGCAGGGACGGCGGCCGAGCCGCGGCCTGCTCCTGCACGGCCCGCCCGGCGCCGGCAAGACCCATCTCGCGATCGCGATCCTGCGCGAGGCCGCGTACATGCAGGAGTCGGCGAGCCTCTTCATCAACGTGCCGACGTGGCTGCAGCGCCTGCGCGACCTGCGCAGCCAGCAGCTCGACGGCGAGGAGATCCACTGGAGCTTCCCACGCGGCTTCAAGATCGTGGTGCTCGACGACCTCGGCAACGAGAAGCCGGACGACTGGTCGCGCGGGCGCCTCTACAGCCTCGTCAACGAGCGCGAGTCGTCCCGCTCGCTGACGATCGTGACCACGAATCTGACGCTCGGCGAGCTCGACGACCGCGTCGGCAAGCCGATCGCGAGCCGCCTCCGTCGGCTGTGTCAGGAGGTGAGGCTGACTCCGACCAACGACTACCGGGCGCTTGGCGCCGCCTGAAAGCAAGGGGTCGAAAGGAGAGCAGGGCATGATCGATCAGACGGTCTGGCTGGCAGCGCGGGCGACGTCGTACACCGTCGTCTGCGAGGAGTGTGCGGCCGAGCACGGGTATCTCGCCGCTCGGGTGGAAGGACGGCTCGAGCTCGAGCGCGAGCACACCGCCACCTGCTGCACGCGCGGGCATCCGATCAGCGTGGTGCGAGCGTCCGAGGAGCCTGTCGGCGTGCGATTCCACTGAACCGGGCATGATCGCGGGGTGCCAGCGACCGTAATCGTCGGCGCCCAGTGGGGCGACGAGGGCAAAGGGAAGATCGTCGATCTGCTCGCGCAGTCGAGCGATGTCGTCTGCCGCTACCAGGGCGGCCCGAACGCGGGCCACACGGTCATCGTCGACGGCGAGACATTCAAGTTCCGCCACCTCCCGTCGGGGATCCTCTCCGGCAAGGTGAGCGTGCTCGGCGCCGGCTGCGTCGTCGACCCCGCGGTGCTGCTGGAGGAGATCGACGGGCTCGAGGAGCGCGGGATCTCGGCCGATCCGCTCCGGATCTCCGGCAACGCGCACCTGATCATGCCGTGGCACATCGCCATCGACGGCGCGGGCGAGAAGCGGCTCGGCAAGCTCCAGATCGGGACGACCCGCCGTGGGATCGGGCCGGCGTACGCCGACAAGGCGGCGCGCCTTGGCATCCGCGTCCAGGACCTGCTCGACGCGAAGATCCTGCGCCAGAAGATCGAGACGGCCCTGGCGGAGAAGAACATCTGGCTCGAGCGTGTCTACGAGCTCGAGCCGTTCGAGCTCGAGGACGTCGCCTCCCGCTACGAGGGCTTCGCGCAGCGGCTGCGGCCGTTCGTCGCCGACACGTCGCTGCTCGTCGACGAGGCGATCCGCGACGGTCTGAGCGTCCTGCTCGAGGGCGCGCAGGGGACGCTGCTCGACCTCGACCACGGCACGTATCCGTTCGTCACCTCGTCGAACCCGATCGCCGGGGCCGCAGCGACCGGGATCGGGATCGGGCCGACGCGGATCGACCGTGTGATCGGGGTCTCGAAGGCGTACGTGACGCGGGTCGGCGCCGGCCCGTTCCCGAGCGAGATGGAGCCCGAGCTGGCGGCGCAGGTGCGCGAGCTCGGCCAGGAGTACGGCACCGTCACCGGTCGCGACCGCCGCCCGGGCTGGCTCGATCTCGTCGCGCTCCGCTACGCGGTCCGCCTGAACGGGATCACCTCGCTCGCGCTGACGAAGCTCGACGTCCTCTCGACCTTCGACGAGCTCGAGGTCTGCGTCGCCTACCGGCTTCCGGACGGCACCGAGACGCGCGACTTCCCGGCGCACCAGAGCGACTTCCACCACGCCGCTCCGGTCTTCGAGACCGTCCCCGGCTGGGCCGAGCCGCTCGACGAGTGCGCCACCCAGGACGACCTGCCGGAGGCGGCGCGCTCCTACGTCGAACTGGTCGAGCGGGAGCTGGGCGTCACCGTCGAGCTGGTCGGAACCGGTGCCGCGCGCGAGCAGGTGCTCGCGCGGAGCTAGGCCGCTAGACGACCTTCCAGGGATCGACGTAGATGTCGTCGACCCGCCAGGTGCCGCTGCCGAAGATCGTCCCCGTCGGGGTGAACCGCAGTGCAATGTCGGATGTGAGCCCGTCCAGCGTCAGCACGTTGAGCAGCCCCATCAGCTGCAGCGCCGGCAGGCTCGGCGCCCAGGACTTGCTCGGCAGCCCCGGCGGCAGCAGGTCGATCGACCGCTCCCGTCCTCTCGGATCCTTGTAGACCGCCTCGACCCGCATGAACGAGAGCAGGTTCCCGCCGGTGGAGACGTAGCGGACGACCGGCAGCAGGAGGCCCATGCACATCGTCGGGCTCGTCGCCGAGCTTCCCTGCGGCAGCAGCAGCGAATGCGAGTCCGACTTGCCGGTGATCGCGAACGGCTCGTTGCCGTCCACGACCCGCGCGCCGCCGGAGAGCTTCCAGCCGGCCGCGCCCGACTCGAAGTCGCCGCCGGGCAGGAGGGTATAGGGGAGAGGGTCGAGCCACTGCAGGAACGGGTGCACCGGCTCGTGGCCGCAGCCGAGCAACGATCCGTCGCCCGCTTGCGCTGGCGATGCGCTCGCCGCCGCCAGGGCGACGAACGCCCCCGCGATCACCAGCAGCTGCCGAATGCCCTTCGTCGTGCCCGCAGTTCCCATGAACTCGCCCTCTCCCTTTGTCCGCCGCCGAGTTCGCAGTGTCCTCGCGAGCGCGCGGGAGACAATCCCCCGCAGGGGTGAAGGAACGGCTAGATCTCCGAATCCCTCGTTCGAGTGAACGCGCGGTTTCGGCCGTTCCGATACCCACTTCGTGAGCAGCACGGCCGAGTTCGATCCCGCCACCGAGGTCCTGCTCGAGGACACGCGGGCGCGCCGCACGGCGCGGCTCGGCGGCCGCGCACTCTGGGCGAGCGTGGCCGACGGCGGCGTCTTCCTCGTCGTCGCCGCGGCACTGCTGCTCCTCTACGACTCCACGGCGACGGCCTCGCCCTTGCTGGTGCTGGCGCTCGTCGGCGCCTATGCCCTCGCCTACAACGTCGACTTCGAGGTCGGCCCGGGTCTGGCCGTCGCGACGCAACTCGTCTTCGTCCCGATGCTGTTCCTGCTTCCCCTCCAGCTCGTGCCTCTGTGTGTTGCCGCGGGGGTGATGCTCGGCAACGTCCTCGAGCTCGCCGAGGGGCGAATCAGGCTCGAACGCGTGCTCGGCCGGTTCGGCGAGGCGACGTACTCGCTCGGCCCGGTGCTCGTCCTCGCCGCCGCCGGCGTGAGCGCCCCCGCCGACGCAGCGCCGTGGGTTCTGCTCGTCGCACTCGCCGCGCAGTTCGCCTTCGACTTCGTGCACGCGGCGACGCACGCACGAATCGCCCTCGGCATCTCGCCGCGCGTCTTCGTCCGCGACCTCTCGGTCGCGTGGGCCGTCGATGCTGCCCTGGCGCCGGTCGGGTACCTGGCCGCGTTGGCGGCCGCAGACCACGCCGCGGCGTTCCTGCTCGTGTTGCCGCTCGTTGCGCTCCTCCGCACGTTCGCGCGCGAACGACGGGCCCGCGTCGATCACGCGCTCGAGCTCAGTCACGCCTACCGCGGCACGGCGCTCCTGCTCGGCGACGTCGTCGAGGCCGACGACAGCTACACCGGCTCGCACAGCCGCGACGTCGTCTCGCTCTCCGTCGCCGTCGCGGACGAGCTCCGGCTCGACGCCCGCGCCCGGCGCGACACCGAGTTCGTGGCGCTGCTGCACGACGTCGGCAAGATCCGGATCCCGAACGAGATCATCAACAAGCCCGGGCCGCTGACGCCGGAGGAGCGGGCGCTCGTGGAGACGCACACGCTGATCGGCGAGGAGATGCTCGACAAGGTCGGCGGCGTCCTCGGCAAGGTCGGCCACCTGGTCCGCTCCTGCCACGAGCGCTACGACGGCGGCGGCTACCCCGACGGGCTGGCCGGCGAACGGATCCCGCTCGTGGCCCGGATCGTCTGCTGCTGCGACGCCTACAACGCGATCACGACCGACCGCCCCTACCGCGCGGGACGGTCCGCCCAGGAGGCGCTGGCCGAGCTGCAGCGATGCGCCGGGACGCATTTCGACCCACGCGTGGTCGACGCGCTGGCACGGGTCGTCTAGCGCGCGATCCCGACGACGAGCACGACCGCCGCAACCGCGGGGATCGTCGTGCCGACGACGATCCGGTTCATCAGCGCCGGCCGCACCTCGTAGACGCGCGCGAGGACCAGCAGGTGGAACGCGCTCGGCATCCCGGCGAGGAGGTAGAAGACGCCCGGCACGTCGGCGCCGAGCAGTCCGGCCCGTCGCGAACAGGGCCAACGGCCCACCGGCGAACCTGATCGCGACGGCGCCGAGAGCCCGCCGCAGCTCCTCCGGCGGCTGCGGCACGCGTGCGAACGTGAGCGAGAGCCCGAGCAGGAAGAAGCCGTACGGCCCGATCACGGCGCCGACGACGTCCTTCGCCGCGCCCGTGCCCGGAACGTCGACGCCCGCCGCGCGCAGGACGAGGGCGAGCCAGAACGCGTGCAGCGGCGGGTTCGCGAGCACCGCGCGCAGCCTGTGCCGCCGCGAGACCTCGACCTCGCGGCGGCCGTGTAGCCGCGCGATCGTCGTCGAGATCGACGAGGCCGGCAGGAGCCACGAGAGCCGGTCGTAGAGCACGGCGAGCGTCAGCCCGTCGGCGCCGTAGGCGAGTTGGGCGAGCGGGAAGCCGACGAAGCCGGTGTTGCCGAACCCTGCCGCCAGCGTCAGCGCCCCGCGCTCGTCGCGCTCGCTCGAGACGAGCCGCGCGTAGCCGTAGCCCGTGAGCCCGACGAGCCAGCTTGCGAGGATCGCGGCGCCGAGTGCACGACCGAGACCCTCGTCGGGTCGACGGTGGAGAACGTGACGAAGACCAGCACCGGCGAGAACGTCCAGAAGAACGCGATCCAGACGACGTCGCGCAGCCGCGGGGGCGCGCCTGCGAGCTGGACGGCCGCGCCGAGCAGCAGGAAGACGAGGAGCAGAAGGCTCTCGGCGAGCACTCGGTGAGGCTACTGGGGTGCTACGCCGAGCCGGCCGGAAGAATCGTGTCGCGGATGAAGCGCAGGTTCTCGACGGCCGCGGCGATGTCCCCCGGGTCGACGTCGCGCCCCTGCTCGAGCCGGTCGGCAACCTCACGCGCAGCGCCGTACGCCGCCTCGACCTCTGTGAGCTGGGCCGTCAGCGTCGCGTCGCCTTCGTGGAGGCCGAGTAGCCGCTCGATCTCGTCGCAGGCGAGCGGCAGCTCCGTCGCGGGATCCTCGGCGAGCGCCTCCTCGATCTCCGCCCAGCGTGTCTCCCACTCCTGCAGATCGAGGCCTGGTTCGTTCCTGTTCATGGGAACCTGATTGCCACGACGGCCATCGTCAAACCCTGGGAGTAGACTCGGCCGCCGTGAAGGTGCTCCTCGTGGGGTCGGGCGGTCGCGAGCACGCGCTGGCGTGGAAGCTGGCGCAGGCGCCCGGTCTGACCGGGCTCCACGCCGCTCCCGGGAATCCCGGGAATCGCGGCGCTGGGCGACTGTCATCCAGTCCGGCCCGACGACGCCGAGGCGCTGCTCGGCCTCGCCCGCAGCCTCGACGTCGACCTCGCCGTGATCGGGCCGGAGGCGCCGCTCGTCGCCGGCGTGGGCGACGCGCTGCGTCGCAACGGGATCGCCGTCTTCGGCCCGAGCCGGGCCGCCGCGCGGATCGAGGGCTCGAAGAGCTTCGCCAAGGACGTCATGGCGGCCGCCGGCGTGCCGACGGCCGAGGCGCTCGCGGTCGCGCGGCCGCCCTGTGTCGTCAAGGTGGACGGGCTCGCCGCCGGCAAGGGCGTCTTCATCTGCGAGACCGCCGAGCAGCTCGACGAAGGGCTGCGCGCGGCGGCGGCGTACGACGGCCCGATCGTGATCGAGGAGCTGCTCGACGGCGACGAGATCTCCGTCTTCGCGCTCTCCGACGGGCATCACGTCGTCCCCCTCGCACCGGCGCAGGACTTCAAGCGGATCGGCGACGGCGACACGGGCCCGAACACGGGCGGGATGGGCTCGTTCTCGCCCGTCCCCGGCTTCGGCGCGGAGCGAGGTCGCGGAGCTCGTGGAGCAGATCCACCGGCCGGTGGTCGAGGAGCTCGCCCGCCGCGGCACGCCGTTCGTCGGGGTTCTCTTCGCCGGGCTGATGCTGACGGAGTCCGGGCCGAAGGTGCTCGAGTTCAACGCGCGCTTCGGCGACCCGGAGACGCAGTCGATCCTGCCGCGCCTCGACGGCGACCTGCTCGGCGCGCTCGCTGCCGCGGCGGGCGGGGATCTCGAGGGGGTCGAGCTCGGCGTCTCCGACGACGCCGCGGTGACCGTCGTGCTCGCGGCCGGCGGCTATCCGGAGCGGGCGGACGCCGGCACGCCGATCGAGGGGATCGAAGAGGCGGAGGCGACCGGCGCAATCGTCTTCCACGCGGGAACGGCCCTGCACGGCGAGCAACTGGTCACGAACGGCGGCCGCATCCTCGGTGTCACGGGGACGGGGCGCGACGGTCGCCGAGGCGCGCGAGTCGGCGTACGCGGGCTGCGAGAAGATTCGCTTCGAGGGCGTGCAGTACCGCCGCGACATCGCGCTGGACGCGGCCGCCGCGCCGGGCTGATCGCGTCGGTCGATCGGCCGGGCGGGACGCTAGACTCGCTCGAGTGATTTCGCGCTACTCCCGCCCGGCCATGTCGGCGATCTGGTCGGACGAGGCGAAGCTGCGCCGATGGCTCGACGTCGAGCTGGCGGCGCTCGACGGATGGGCCGAGACGGGGGTCGTGCCGGCAGGAGGCGGTCGACTCGATTCGGGCGCGGGCGGTGCCGCCGAGCGCCGAGCGCGTGGCCGAGATCGAGGCGCGCACGCACCACGACGTCGCCGCGTTCGTCGACGCGGTGGCGGAACAGCTCGGCGAGGAGGGACGCTGGTTCCACTACGGCTGACCTCCTCGGACGTGCTCGACACCGCGCTCTCGCTGCAGATCCGGGAGGCCGGCGCGCTCGTGCTCGAGGGCATCGAGCGGGCGTTCGCCGCCGTCGTCGCCCGGGCCGAGGAGCATCGCGACACGGTCACGATCGGGCGCACGCACGGCGTCCATGCCGAGCCGACGACGTTCGGGCTCAAGCTCGCCGGCTGGGCGTTCGCGCTCGAGCGCGACCGCGCCCGCGTCTCGCGCGCCCTCGAGGGGATGCGGGTCGGGAAGCTCTCGGGCGCCGTCGGCACGTACTCCGCGGCCGACCCCGAGGTCGAGCGGATCGCCTGCGAGCGGCTCGGGCTCGAGCCGGCGCCGAGCTCGACGCAGATCCTCCAGCGCGACCGGCATGCCGAGGTGCTGAACGCGCTCGCACTGCTCGCCGCCTCGCTCGAGCGGTTCGCGCTCGAGCTGAGGCATCTCGCCCGCACCGAGGTGCGCGAGGTGGAGGAGCCGTTCGGCAGCGGCCAGAAGGGCTCGTCCGCGATGCCGCACAAGCGCAACCCGATCGTCTCCGAGCGCATCTGCGGCCTCGCACGGATCGTGCGCGGGAACGCCGTCGTCGGGCTCGAGAACGTCGCGCTCTGGCACGAGCGGGACATCTCCCACTCCTCGGCCGAGCGCGTCGTCCTGCCGGACGCCTTCCTCGCCGTCGACTACATGCTCGACCGCTTCGCGTGGCTGCTGGAGGGACTGGTCGTCCGCACCGAGCGGATGCGCGAGAACCTGGACGCGAGCCACCGCCTCTACTTCAGCCAGCGGCTGCTGCTCGCTCTCGTCGAGTCGGGCCGTTCTCGCGACGACGCCTACCGGCTCGTGCAGCGCCACGCGATGCGGGCGTGGGACGAGGGCCTCGACTTCCCGGAGCTCGTGCGCGCCGACGCCGAGATCGCCGGTGCCGTCGAGCTCGACGCGGTCTTCGACCTCGGCGCGTACACACGGAACACCGGCGTCGTCTTCGACCGCCTGCGTGCCCTGCGCGAGGAGCACGTGCATGCCTGAGGCCGCCGTCCATCTCGCCAGCGGCAAGGTGCGCGAGCTCTACGCGCTCGACGACGAGCGGCTGCTGCTGGTTGCCTCCGACCGGATCTCGACCTTCGACGTGATCCTGCCGACCGAGATCCCCGACAAGGGACGTGTGCTCACCGGCCTGTCGGCGTTCTGGTTCGCGCGCACCACGAGATCGTCCCGAACCACCTGCTGGCGCTGCGGGACGACGGCCGCTCGCTCGAGTGCCGGCGGCTGGAGATGCTGCCCGTCGAGGTGGTCGTGCGCGGCTATCTGTCCGGCTCAGGGTGGAAGGACTATCGGGCCACCGGTTCGGTCTGCGGGCATGCGCTCCCCACCGGGCTTGTCGAGTCGGACCGGCTGCCGGAGCCGATCGTCACCCCGGCGACGAAGGCCACGTCCGGCCACGACGAGAACATCGACGCCGAGACCGCTGCCGGCCTCGTCGGCGCCGAGCGTTGGGCCGAGGTCGAGTCCGTGGCGCTCGCGCTCTACGCATTCGCGTCCAGGCACGCGGAGGCGCGCGGGATCATCCTCGCGGACACCAAGTTCGAGCTCGGACTGGACCAGGCAGGGACGCTCGTCCTCGGGGACGAGGCGCTGACCCCCGACTCCTCGCGCTTCTGGCCCGCCGACGAGTACAGGCCCGGCGGCCCGCAGCCGTCCTACGACAAGCAGTACGTCCGCGACTACTGCGAGAGCCTCGGCTGGGACAAGACCGACCCCGGCCCGGAGGTGCCCGCCGACGTTGTCGCAGGCACGCGCGCCCGCTACGTAGAGGCGTTCGAGTTGCTGACGGGACTCGCGTTCGCTGCCTACATCGCCGACCCGCAGGCGGTGCTGCGGTGAAGGT
>CAWETB010000011.1:0-36140 GCA_963811885.1 uncultured Gaiellaceae bacterium | reverse complement strand
TCCCCGAGCTGCTGCTCACGCACGGCTCGACCGGCGCGCTGCTGATCAGCCGCGGCGTCCGCGAGCGGATCCCCGTGCGGCGCATCGACACCGACGACCCGACGGGCGCCGGCGATGCCTTCCTCGCCGCCTACGCCTGGGCGCGTGCGGCCGGACACCGGCCCGTCTCGGCCGGGCGCCACGCGGCCACGACGGCCGCACGCGTGCTCGAGCTGACCGCGGCGCCGGCCGCGTGATCGCCCTCGTGCGAACGATCGACGGCGTCTTCCGGGTCGACGTGGAGACCGAAGTCGTCTTCGACGAGGTCGACGAGGCGGTCGACCACGAGCAGGTCGAGCTCGAGCTGCCGCGCGTCGTGGCCGCCTCGGCCGCAGGCGCGACGGTCGTCGCCGTCGTCGACCGCAGGCCGCCGCTCGTCGTCTCCTACGACGCCGGGCTCACCTGGAGCGAGGCCGGCGGCGGCCTTCCGCCCGGCTTCGACGTCGCCGTCGATCCCGCCGACCCCGACCGGATCCTCTTCGCCGCGCGCAACCGGCTCCACCTCTCCACGGACGGCGGGCGCTTCTGGCGCTCGCTGGCGCCGGAGTTCCCCGACGTGGAGGCCGTGTCCTGGGAGGCTACGCTCGCGTCGTGAGCGACAGGCTGCCGGGAATCCTCCTCCGACTGGAAGGGATCGCGGTCGCGGCAGCGGCCGTGACGCTGTACTTCCACGAGGGCTACGAGTGGTGGCTGCTCGTCGTGCTCGTGCTCGCGCCCGACCTGTCCATGCTCGGCTACCTCGCCGGCCCCCGCGTCGGTGCGGTCACCTACGACCTCGTCCACACCTACGTCGCGCCGGTGCTCCTGGCGACGGCCGGTGTGATCTGGGACTCCGACACGGCGTTGAAGCTCGCGCTGATCTGGCTCACCCACATCGGCGTCGACCGCGCGGTGGGCTACGGGCTCAAGTACCCGAGCGACTTCAAGGACACCCACCTGCAGCGGGTCTGACGAGGCTCAGGGCACCTTGAACTCGCCGCGCGCGACCGTGACCGCGGAGCCGCCCACCTCGACCTTCTCGATCGTGTCGCCGGATCCGCTCGCTCTCGCGTAGAGCGTCGAGGGCCGGCCGATCTCCGTCCCCTGTTCGACCTCGATCTCGTCACCCCACGGCACGACGCCGTGGCGGCCGAGGTGGCACGCGAGCGGCCCCGCGGCCGAGCCGGTGGCGGCGTCCTCGCCGACCCCGTCGAGCGGCGAGAACATGCGCACCTTCCAGTCGTTGCCGTCGCCTGCCGCCGCAAGCGCGCCGACGAGGTCGAGCTCCATCAGCGCGTTCATGTCGGGGTTCAGCACGGCCACGTCCTCTTTCGACGGGAGCACGACGTACGCGTGCCGGACGCCGTTGTCGTAGACCTCGACCGGCAGCAGCGAGGAGTCGACACCGAGCGCGGCGAGCAGTTCGTCCGCGCGCTCGTACGGAGCGACGGTCGGGACCGGCTGCGTCATCCGGCCGAAGACGATCCGTCCGCTCGGGTCGCGCTCGAGCTCGACCGGAACGATGCCGTTGCCGGTCTCGAGTGCGATCGTCCCCAGCTGGAGCGGCGCGCCGAGCACGAAAGCCGTGCCGAGGCATGGGTGCCCGGCGAACAGGAGCTCGTTCTGCGGCGTGAAGATCCGGATCCGCACTGTCCCGCCCTCCCTGAGGCGGCAGCACGAAGACGGTCTCGGAGAGGCCGAGCTCGAGCGCCAGCGCCTGCATCGTCAGCTCGTCGAGGTCGCGCGCGTCGGTGAAGACGGCGAGCTGGTTGCCGGCGAGCGGCGCGTCGGTGAAGACGTCGGCGAGGACGTAGCGGAACGAGCGCATCGCCCGGAATCTATCCTCCGGCCGGAGCACTGATGCGCCTGATCCTCGTCCGCCACGCCCACTCCGATCCCGGCGACCCGGACGAGCTGCGCCCGCTCAGCGCGCGCGGGCGGGAGGAGGCGCGGGCGCTCGGCGAGCGCCTCGCGGTCGAGCAGCCGGACGCCGTCGTCTCGAGCCCGCTCCTGCGCGCACGCGAGACCGCAGCCGCAATCGCGAAAGCCGCCGGTATCGAGCTCCGGATCGACGAGCGGCTTGCACCGGGCGCCGATGCGGACGACGTCATCGCAGCGGCGGAGGGCGCGGGCGAGACCGTCGTCACGGTCGGCCACCAGCCGGACTGCTCGGAGGTCGTCCTCGCCCTGGAAGGCTCCGATCCGGGCTTTCCGCCCGCGGGCTCCTACGCGTTGGACGTCAGTTGAGCCCGGTCTCGAGCCGCCGCCACCAGGCGGCGTTCCACTCCATCAGCTCGATCCCGTAGCGGAGCACCGCGCCGCTCGACTCGTCGAGCTCGCCGAGCTCCTCGCCGATCCCGCGGAAGAGCGCTGCCGACTCCTCGTACCAGGCACGCCGGCGGCTGATCAGGTCGAGGCGCTGCTCGTCCGGCAGCAGGTCGCCGAAGAAGAGCTTGAGCAGGCCCTCGTCGCGGAACTCGTACGTCTCGTCCGCCTCCTCCAGCCAGGCGTCGAGCGCGCGCCGACCCTCCTTCGTCAGGCTGTAGATCCGGCGCGGCACCCGCCCGCGGGGCTCCTCGCGCGAGCCGACGAGACCCGCGGCCTCGAGCCGCCGCAGCTCGGGATAGATCTGGCCGTAGCTCGCGCCCCAGAAGAAGCGCGTCGACCGGTCCGTGATCTGCTTGATCTCGTAACCGGTCCGGGGGCTCCACGCCAGCAGGCCGAGGATCACGCGGGCTGTCGGGCTCAGGCTTGACATATCTGCCAGATGCATACTAACCTCTCTACCAGATATGTCTAGCGCCATCTCCGTGAGCGGCCTGCGCAAGTCGTACGACGGCGTCGAGGCGGTGCGCGGAATCGACTTCGAGGTCGCGGCCGGCGAGGTCTTCGGCCTGCTCGGCCCGAACGGCGCCGGGAAGACGACGACGGTCGAGATCCTGGAGGGCTACCGGCAGCGCGACGGCGGCGACGTGTCCGTGCTCGGCTTCGATCCCGGCCGCAGCGAGCGGGCATTCCGGGAGCGGATCGGCGTCGTCCTGCAGCAGTCCGAGCTGTGGCCCGTCCTGACCGTGCGCGAGGTGCACCGGATCTTCGCCGGCTACTACCGGCACCCGCGCGACGTCGACGAGGTGATCGGCCTCGTCGGCCTGGCCGAGAAGCGCGACGCGCAGGTCAAGACGCTCTCGGGCGGGCAGAAGCGGCGCCTCGACCTCGGCGTGGCGCTCGTCGGCGACCCCGAGCTCGTCTTCCTCGACGAGCCGACAACGGGCTTCGACCCGGCGGCGCGCCGCAACGCCTGGGCGCTCGTCCGCTCGCTCCGCGAGCTCGGCAAGACGATCCTGCTCACGACCCACTATCTCGACGAGGCGCAGCAGCTGGCCGACCGCGTCGCGGTGCTCCGGGACGGCGAGATCGTCCGGATCGGCAAGCCCTCGGATCTGACCGCGAGCGCGGGCGTGCAGATCCGCTACCGGCGGCTCGGCGAGGAGGTCGTGCTCGAGACGGACGAGCCGACACGCGCGCTGCACGAGCTGACCGGGCGCGCGCTGGCCGAGGGATTCGAGCTCGAGGACCTCGAGCTCCGCCGCGCGACGCTCGAGGACGTCTACCTCGACCTGGTCGCCGAGGAGGACGAGTGAGCCTCTTCTGGCACCAGTTGCGGGCGGAGCAGCTGACGACGTGGCGCAGCCGCGAGGCCGTGATCTTCGTCTTCCTCTTCCCGCCGCTCCTCTTCGTCCTGCTCGCCTCGGTCTTCGGCGACGGGATCGAGGACGGCCGGCGGGTCTCGAGCTATCTCGTTGCCGGCCTGATCGGCTACGCCGTCGCGAACACCGCGCTCGGCGGCCTCGCGATCACGCTCGTGATCAGGCGCGAGTCCGGGCTGCTGAAGCGACTGCGCTCGACGCCGTTGCCCGGCAGCGTCTATCTCGTCGGCGTCCTGGCCTCGAACCTGCTGATCGTCGTGCTCCAGTCGCTGACGGTGATCGGGCTCGGTGTGCTCCTCTTCGACTCCGACCTGCCGAAGCGTGCGCTCTCGTTCATCCTCGTGCTCGCAATCGGGGCCGTCTGCTTCGCCGGCCTCGGCCTTGCCGCTGCAGCGCTGATCCGCTCGGCCGACGCGGTGGCCGCCGTCGTCAACGTGATCATCCTGCCGATGTCGTTTCTCTCGGGCGCATTCGGCACGACCGACAACCTGCCCCCCGTGCTGGAGGTCGTCGCCGACGTCCTGCCGCTCAAGTACCTGATCGAGCTCGTGCTCGCGACGTACGTCGACGGCGAACCCGATCTGGGACCACCTCGGCGCGGTCGGCGTCATGGCGGCCTGGGGCGCCGGCGGCTACCTCGTCGCCCGCGCCCGCTTCGGCTGGGAGCCGCGCGAGCGTTAGAGGACTTTCGGAGCAGGGTAAGACGATTTGTAATGCAGAATCTCGCCCAGATCGCCTTCGTCGACGACGACGGCGACATCCGCATCAACTTCGGCATGTTCGCCGGCCGCGAGGCCACGCGCGCCGAGATCGACGAGCTCGCAAGCGCACTGCTGAAGGAGGTCGACGCGATCACGATCGTCGCCGAGCAGCGGACGATCGCCGATCACGACGTGGAGGCGTCGGTGCACCAGATCCGGGTCGAGCTGGGCGACGACGACCCGCAGCGGCCGCTCCTGCTCGCCGCTCAGTGGGCCGAGGCGTGCGTCGCCGAGCGCACGCAATTCGCGCAGGACGAGCACGGAAGCGGATAAGTCACCCTGCTGAGGCGCGGTGGCCAGCCGCTCTGATCTCCGCAACGTCGCGATCGTCGCGCACGTCGACCATGGCAAGACCACGCTCGTCGACGCGATGCTCTGGCAGTCCGGCGCCTTCCGCGCCAACCAGGACGTCAACGAGCGCGTGCTCGACTCGATGGACCTCGAGCGGGAGAAGGGGATCACGATCCTCGCCAAGAACACGGCCTTCCACTACGGCGAGACGAAGATCAACATCGTCGACACGCCGGGTCATGCCGACTTCGGCGGTGAGGTCGAGCGCGGCCTGACGATGGTCGACGGCGTGCTCCTGCTCGTCGACGCGAGCGAGGGGCCGCTGCCGCAGACGCGCTTCGTGCTGCGCAAGGCGCTCGAGGCGAAGCTGCCGGTGATCCTCGTCGTCAACAAGGTCGACCGTCCGGACGCGCGAATCGAGGAGGTCGTGAACGAGGTCTACGAGCTCTTCCTCGACCTCGACGCCGACGAGAGCCAGATCGAGTTCCCGATCGCCTACACGAATGCCCGCGAGGGCCGCGCCGGCCTCGAGCCGGAAGCGCTCGCCGACGACCTGCAGCCGCTCTTCGAGCTCCTGCTCGAGACGATCCCCGCGCCGGAGCACGATCCGGAGCACCCGCTGCAGGCGCTCGTCACGAACCTGGACGCCTCCCCCTACGTCGGCCGGCTCGCGCTCGCGCGCGTCCAGCACGGGACGATCCGCAAGGGCCAGCAGGTCGCCTGGTGCCGCGCCGACGGCCGGATCGAGCGCGCCAAGGTGACCGAGCTCTACGTGACGGAGGCGCTCGACCGGGTCGAGGCCGACGAGGCCGGGCCGGGCGAGATCGTCGCCGTCGCCGGCCTGCCCGAGGTGACGATCGGCGAGACGCTCGCCGATCCGGAGGACCCGCGCCCGCTGCCCGTGTCCACCGTCGACGAGCCGAGCCTCTCGATGACGATCGGGATCAACACCTCGCCGCTCTCGGGCCGCGAGGGCGACAAGCTGACCGCCAGCATGCTCAAGGGCAGGCTCGACCAGGAGCTCGTCGGCAACGTCTCGCTCCGCGTCCTCCCCACCGAGCGCCCGGACACGTGGGAGGTGCAGGGCCGTGGCGAGCTCCAGCTGGCCGTGCTCGTCGAGCTGATGCGGCGCGAGGGATTCGAGCTGACGGTCGGCAAGCCGCAGGTGGTAGTGCAGCTCGTCGACGGGAAGGTGCACGAGCCGGTCGAGCGGCTCGCGATCGACGCACCCGAGGACTACGTCGGCGTCCTGACGCAGCTGCTCGCGCTGCGCAAGGGCCGGCTGGAGCAGATGGTCAACCACGGCACGGGCTGGGTCCGGCTCGAGTACCTCGTGCCGGCGCGCGCGCTGATCGGCTTCCGGACCGAGTTCCTGACGGAGACGCGCGGCACCGGCATCCTCCACCACGTCTTCGACCGCTACGAGCCCTGGCACGGAGAGCTGCGCACGCGCCCGACCGGCTCGCTCGTGGCCGACCGCCGCGGTCCCGCCACCTCGTTCGCGCTCCAGAACCTGCAGGAGCGCGGCTCGCTCTTCGTCGGGCCGACGACCGAGGTCTACGAGGGGATGATCGTCGGCGAGAACGCGCGCGCCGAGGATCTCGACGTCAACGCGACGAAGGAGAAGAAGCTGACGAACATGCGCTCGTCGACCGCCGACGAGCTCGTCCGCCTGATCCCGCCGCGGCCGATGTCACTCGAGCAGGCACTGGAGTTCATCCGCGAGGACGAGTGCATCGAGGTGACGCCGGAGAGCGTCCGCCTGCGCAAGCTGGAGCTCGACGGGTCGAAGCGGCAGTCGAGCCAGAGCAAGAAGGCGAAAGCGCTGGCGACCGCCGGCGGCTGACCGAACGCGTGGTGCAGGCACGGAGCCCCCGACCGTGCAAGAGTGTCCTCCCTGCATGGATCGGAAGGAACGACGATGGAAGACCGCCCGGCCTTCCCGCTTCGACTCGAAGGCCGCCTCGATCCGCAACTGAGCCGCTGGCTCTGGCTCGTGAAGTGGCTGCTCGCGATTCCGCACTTCATCGTGCTGTTCTTCCTCTGGATCGCCTTCGCCGTCCTCACGATCGTCGCCTTCTTCGCGATCCTGTTCACCGGTCGCTATCCGCGGGGCATCTTCGATTTCAACGTCGGCGTGCTGCGCTGGACCTGGCGCGTCTCGTACTACTCGTACGGGGCGCTGGGCACCGATCGTTACCCGCCGTTCACGCTGGACGAGCAACCCGACTATCCGGCGACCCTCGCCATCGCATACCCGGAGCGGCTCTCGCGGGGGCTCGTGCTCGTGAAGTGGTGGCTGCTCGCAATCCCCCAGTACATCCTGGTCGGGATCTTCGTCGGCGGCGCCGGCTCTGCGGCCGGCGAGGCGCAGGACCACGGCGGGCACTGGTGGTATGCCGGCGGGCTCATCGGCGTCCTCGTGCTCTTCGCAGCAATCGCGCTCCTGTACACGGCGCGGTATCCCCGCGGGCTCTTCGACCTCGTCCTCGGCCTCGACCGCTGGGTGGCGCGGGTGGCGGCGTACGTCTTCCTGATGACGGACTCCTATCCACCGTTCCGACTCGACCAGGGCGAGGACGACCGGGCGGGCGCAGGGGCGCTGGCGCCGGAACCGCCTCCGGTGGGGGCAGCTCTGGATCAGCCTGCTGTCGAGACCACTGCGGCAGAGCCCGCGCAGCCCCCGCGAGGTGGAGGCGGACGGGTCGCCCTCATCGTCGTGGGCATCATCGCGGCGCTGCTCGCGCTGCCGATGCTCGCCGGAGGGACGGCCCTCGTCGTGGTCGATCAGGTCCAGCGCGACGACGACGGCTTCCTGATGTCCCCGAGCGAGGATTTCTCCACAGCGACGTACGCCATCGTCTCCGACAGCGCCGAGGTGGACTTCGGCGGCTCAGAGCGCGCCGCGCGGGCGATCCTCGGCGACGTCCGCATCCGCAGCGAGAGCGATCGCGATGTCTTCGTGGGCATCGCCCGGGACACCGACGTCGAGGAGTACCTGGGCGACGTCGAACGCTCTGTCGTCACCGACATCGGGGAGGACCCGACGTACGTGCACCGCCGGGGCGATGCGCCGACGTCTCCTCCCGGCGACCAGGACTTCTGGGCTGCCTCCACGAGCGGTTCCGGCGAGCAGACGCTCGAGTGGGAGCCGGAGGACGGCAGCTGGAGCGCCGTCGTCATGAACTCCGACGGATCCCGAGGAGTGGCATCCGAGCTGAGCATCGGAGCCGAGCTCGATGCGGCGCTCTGGGTGGGCATCGTGGTGCTCGTGGTGGGCGCTCTGCTCGCCGCGCTCGCGGCGATCGCCATCACGGCCGGCGCTCGTCGAGGGCGTGCGACCTAGCGACGAGCGGGCTGGTGCGCGGAGAGGTAGTAGCGCTCGACGTAGTCGATCACCGCGCGCTGCATCGAGAAGCGCGGCGCTAGCTGCGCGATCGACTCCTTCATCATCTCGATCCAGCGGTCACGGTGCTCGGTGTAGGTCGGCACGACGTGCTCCTCGAGCAGACGGTAGAGCTGGTCGCGGTCGGCCTCGTCGGAGGCTGCCGTCGATCGCCCAGCCGACGTCGGGCGAATAGCCCTCCGCCCACCAGCCGTCGAGCACGGACAGGTTGAGGACACCGTTGACGGCCGCCTTCATCCCGCTCGTCCCCGATGCCTCCAGCGGGCGTCGCGGCGTGTTCAGCCAGACGTCGCAGCCGCGCACGAGCGCGCGCGCCACGCCCATGTCGTAGTTCTCGAGGAAGACGATGCGGCCCTGGGCGCGCCGGTCGCGGGCGAGCGCGACGATCTCCTGCATCACGTCCTTGCCGTCCGCGTCGGCCGGGTGCGCCTTGCCGGCGACGACGATCTGCACCGGCAGCGCCAGCAGCCGCTCGACGTCCGAGAAGACGAGGCCTGCTCGCTTGTAGGTGGCGAAGCGGCGCGCAAAGCCGATCGTGAGCCGGTCGCGGTCGATGCCGGCGCGCTCGGCGAGCCGCGCCTTCGCGGCCGCGTGCACGCGCCAGACCGCCTCGGGCGGTGCGTCGCGGGCCGCATCCCAGTTCGCCTCTTCGGGCGGCGCCTCGGGGCGCACGCCGGAAAAGCGGAGGAGCTCGGCGAGGGCAGGATCGAGCCAGGTGCCAAGGTGGACGCCATTCGTGATGTGGCCGATCGGGGTCTCCGAGCCCGGCCACAGAGGCGCCCACATCTCACGCGCGACCTCGCCGTGGAGATCGGAGACGCCGTTGGCGTAGGCGGAGAGGCGCAGCGCGAAGGGCGTCAGGCCGAAGCCGGGCTCGTCGCCGAAACGGCCAAGCTCGCAGCAGGTGCTCGCGGTCGAGCCCGCCCTCGGCGGCGAGATCGCCGACGTAGCGGACGACGAGTTCCTCGTCGAAGACCTCGTTGCCCGCCGGCACCGGCGTGTGCGTCGTGAAGACGGACGAGCGGCGGATCGTCTCGAGCGCGTCGTCGGTGTCCGCACCGTCCGCGACGAGTGCACGCAGCCGCTCGAGCTGGAGGAACGCCGAGTGCCCCTCGTTCAGGTGGAAGACGTTCGGCTCGATCCCGAGCGCCGACAGTGCGCGGACGCCGCCGACGCCGAGCAGCAGCTCCTGGCGGATGCGGTGCTCGCGATCGCCGCCGTAGAGCGCGTCGGTGAGCCAGTCGACCTCGAGCAGGTAGAGCGGCACGACGCCGACGGCCGACGCGACGTCCTTGCGCCAGACCGCCGCCTCGATCGTCTCGCCGGCCAGCTCGACCGTGACGGAGACGTCCTCGCGGACGAGCCCGACGGCCTCCGGGTCGACCCGCTGGTAGTCCTCGGTCTGGCGGCCGGACTTGTCGATGCCCTGGCGGAAGTAGCCGCCGGTGTAGAGGAGGCCGACGCCGGCGACGGGAACGCCGAGCTCGGCGGCCGCCTTGAGGTGGTCGCCCGCGAGCACGCCGAGACCGCCGGAGTAGATCGGCAGCCGCTCATGGATGCCGAACTCCATGCTGAAGTACGCGACGAGCAGGTCGTCGTCCTCACCCCTGGCGCGCTGCCACCAGCTGACGGTGTCGGCGGTCACGTCGGACACGGCGCGGAAACTAGCGCGTCGAGCCGGTGCGCTGCGCCACGAAGGCGAGCACGCGCTGCCACGCATCCTCGGAGGCGTCGGCGAACTGCTCGAACTTCCGGTCGAAGAAGCTGTGCGGAGCGCCGTCGTAGATCACGATCTCGTGCTCGACACCCGCCTCCTCGAGCGCACGCTCGAACTCCTGCACGACGTCCACCGGGATCCCCTCGTCCGCGCCGCCCATCAGCGCCAGGATCGGCGCCTCGAGCTCGGCCGCGCGCTGCGTCGGCCCGGTCGAGCCGTCGCGGCCGACGCCCGGCCGGCCGTAGAACCCGACCGCTCCCGCCAGGTCGTGCCCGCCGCCGGCGGAGAGCCAGGAGTGCCGGCCGCCGAAGCAGAAGCCGACGGTGAAGATCGACGTTGCCCCCTCCTCACGGAGCCGCGCGACCGCAGCGGCGACGTCCGCCTGAATGCCCTCGGAGGTGGTCTGCTCGACGTGCGGCATGTACTCGAAGCCGTCGTCCCGCTTCTCGGCGCCGGCCGTCCGGCCGAAGTAGTCGAACGCGATCGCGGCGTGCCCGCGCTCGGCGAAGCGCAGCGCCAGCTCCTCGTAGAAGCGGTAGAGCCCGCGGATGTCGGGCAGGATCACGATCCCGGCGCCGCTCGGCTCGTCGGGCGCGGCCGAGAAGGCGGCGAACCGGTTGCCGTCGCGCGCCTCGAGCACGAGGTCGTCGTGCGAGACCGCCGCGCCCGAGAGCACCGGGATCGGCGGCAGCGAGTCGGAGTCGAAGCACATCGGCCCGAGCCTACAATGCGAGCCGTTCGCCCCCGTAGCTCAGTGGATAGAGCAGCGGTTTCCTAAACCGCGTGCACAAGTTCGATTCTTGTCGGGGGCACTTCAGCGAAAGGCGCGGCCAAGCGATGAGTCTCGGCGCAGAAGAACGTCATAACCATCGATTCCCACTCACGACAAGGAGTTGAATGGTGCGCAAGGTAGTCGTCTACGAGTTGTTGTCGCTGGACGGGGTGGCCGAGCAGCCGGACGAGTTCATCACCGACTTCGATGACGTCATGCACGACAATCTCGGCCGCGTCATCGCCACCCAGGACGCCGTGCTCCTCGGGCGTCAGACCTACGACGACTGGGCCGAGTTCTGGCCGGCAAGTGAGATCGAGCCGTTCGCCAGCTTCATCAATGGCGTCGAGAAATTCGTGATGACCTCGACGACGCCGGAGAAAACCTGGGCCAACACCAGGTTCGTCGATGGCAGTCTCGTCGAGCTCGTCACCGGGCTAAAGCAGCAGTCCGGCAGGGACATCGGCGTGCACGGGAGCATCACGCTGGCCCAGTCGCTCCTCGAGCAGGGCCTCGCCGACGAACTGCGGCTTGTCATCGCCCCGGCCCTGCATATCAACGGTCGCAAGCTCTTCGACAAGGGCTTGTCCAGGCGGCTGAGGCTGACTCGCAACATCACCTCTCCGTCCGGTTACCTTCTGCTCGACTTCCAAGTCGGCAGCTGAGTCAAGGGCGGGCTATCTCGCCGCTACGCGGCGCGGGGGCCGACGAGCCGCCAGGTCTCGACCGGGCCCTTGCCCTTCACGTCGACGAGCCCGAGCGGCTCGGCGACGAAGTCGTCGCGCAGGAGCTCCCACGTCGAGCGGGTGATCTGGATCTCGTCGGCAGACCCGTGCGACTCCATCCTGCTCGCCATGTTCACCGTGTCGCCCCAGAGGTCGTAGAGGAAACGCCGGCGCCCGATCACGCCGGCCACGACCGGGCCAGAGCTGATGCCGATGCGCAGGCGCAGGTCGTGCTCGGCGCCCTCCGGAACGCAGCTCTGCGCGCACGCGCCCATCTCCAGCGCGAGCCCGGCCAGCGCGTGCGCATGATCCGGTCGCTGCCTGGGGACGCCCGCCGCGACCATGTAGCAGTCGCCGATCGTCTTGATCTTCTCGACCTCGTAGCGGTCGACGAGGTCGTCGAAGCTCGTGAAGAGCCGATCGAGGACGCTGACGACCTCGCGCGCGTCGAGTTCGGCTCGAAAGCGGAGTGAAGTTGACGACGTCCGCGAACAGGATGCTCACCTCGTCGAAGTGGTCCGCGATCGAGTTGGGATCCGATTGGAGGCGCTGCGCGACCTCGGCCGGGAGGACGTTGACCAGGAGCGCCTCGACGCGCGCCTGGGCGGTGTCCCGCCCTTGCGCAAACGTCACGAGCAACACCATCGCGACGAGCGAGACGACGAGGATGTTGAGGATGTCGAAGGTGCGGACGAAGGCGTTGGGCAGGTCGGCGCCGTCAGGCCGAACGACCTCGGCGAGGACGAGGGAGAGCAGCATCGTGGCGACGAAGGCTGCAAACCAGGGCCAAGCACGGCTGGGGCGGCCGAAGGCGACTGCCCCGAGCGGCGCGAGCAACGACCACAGGATCACCGAGCTCGACTCTTTGAGCCCGCCGATCATGACCGTCCCCAGCGCGGGCGCCACGAGAATCAGCAGCAGCTGCGCGGTCCGCAGGAACGCGAAGCTTCGGGTCCGCGCGAAGACGCCGAGACTGATCGCCGATCCGGTGGCGTACGCCCACGGTGTGAGCGCGACCGCGTGCTCACCGACGAGCCAGTACAGGCAGCCCCAGACGACGGCGACCGGGAGGATCGCGAGCGCCACACCGACGAGGAGCCGTCTCCGAAAGCGCTCGTCGGTCGTGTCGCGCGGATCCGCTCCGATCGAGAGCGCGCGATCGACAAGCGCTCTGGTCATGACGACGAGGGTAGACGAAGCCCTCGGATGGGTCAGCCGAGCCTCGCTTGCGCGATGCGCCCGGCGCGCGCAGAATCCCGGGGTGACCTCCCGTCATCTCGGCTTGCTCGCCGCCGTCATCGCGCTCGCGGCCACGCCCGCGCTCGGCGGGTGCGGCGGCGACGACGAAACGAGCGCCGGCGAGCAATGGGCCGGAAGTGTCTGCAGCGAGCTGAGCACGTGGGTCACGAGCGTCGAGACGGCGGTCACATCGCTGACCGCCAACCCGCTCTCGCTCGACAAGGAGGCCGTCCAGTCGGCCACCGACAGACGTGAAGGGGGCCACCGACAAGCTCGTCGACGGCCTCGCAGCCCTCGGGCCTCCCGAGACGGAGGCCGGCAGCCAGGCGAAGAGCGAGCTGGACTCGCTCGGGACGCAGCTCCAGCAGCAGCTCGACGAGGTCCAGCAGGAGACGGACGCGGGCTCGCTCTCGATCGTGACCGTGACCGCCGCGCTCTCGAACGCGTCCTCCGCCGTGAAGTCGACCTACGAGAGCCTCAAGTCGATCGACTCGGACGGCGAGCTGCGCGACGGGTTCGAGAATGCCGACACCTGCGACTCGTTGCGCGATCAGGTCGACACGATCGGCAACTGAGTAGGGCAGCTCGGAGGCACGCACCCGGATCGGTTTGCTCGGGCTGTCGGTCGGCCTCGTCCTGGCCGATTCGTCGGTCGTCACGATCGCGCTGCCCGAGATCCTCGCGCGCTACGACGTCGAGATCGCCACGCTCGCCTGGGCGCTGACGTCGTACAACCTCGCGCTCGCGCTCGCAGCTCTGCCGGCGGCCTTCCTCGCGCGTCGCAGCCCGACCCGCGTCTTCGGGGTCGGCGTCGTCCTCTTCGCAACGGCATCGCTCGTGTGCGCCTTCGCCCCGTCGTTCGGGCTGCTCGTCTCGGCCCGCGCGGGCCAGGGCGTGGCCGGCGCCGCGATCGTCTGCGGTGCGCTCGCCCTGCTGGCAGACCCTGCGGGCGGGGATGTACCGGCCGCCCGGATCTGGGCCCTCGCCGGTGTGATCGGCGCAGCCCTCGGCCCCGCGGCGGGCGGCATCCTCACGCAGCTGTTCGGCTGGGAGTCGATCTTCCTCGTCCAGGCGCCCGTGATCCTGTTCGCGCTGCTGACGCTGCGGGGCGCCCGGGTCGAGCCGGACTCGGGGCCGGTCGAGCGGCCGCACATCGGCGCGAACACCGCCCTGCTGCTCGTTTCGGGCGCGCTCGTCGCCGCGCTCTTCCTGCTCGTGATCCTCCTGATCAACGGCTGGCGCCTGGAGCCGCTCGCCGCCGGGCTCGTCGTCACCGTGATGCCGCTCGCGGCAATCGTGGCGGTGCGCCTCGGGCACGCGATCACTCCCGTGTGGGCCCGAACCGCCTCCGGTGTGATCCTGATCGCGGGCGGTCTCGCCGCGCTCGGTTGGCTTCCCCACGCCGGCGCCGCCTGGACGGTGCCGCCGCAGCTCGCGATCGGGGCGGGCCTCGGGCTGGCGCTCTCGGCGCTGACCGAGCGGGCGCTGGCCGGACGCTCGGCGCAGGTGGTGCACGGCGGCTGGACGATCGCCGCCCGCCACGCGGGCGTCGTCGTGGGACTGCTGCTGCTGACGCCCATCTTCACCGCCGGCCTGGAGCGCAACGAGGACGACGCGCTCGCCGCCGGAACCTCGGCCGTGCTGGACAGCCGCATTCCGCCGCTCCAGAAGCTCGGGGTCGCACGCCGCGTCCTCGCCGCAGTCGACGAGGCGAAGGACGAGGCACGCATTCCCGCGGTCGACGAGGTGGTGGGCGACCGCGACGACCCGGCCTACGACCAGCTCGTGTCCTCGCTGCAGGACCAGCTCGACCGAGCCGTCACGAACGCCTTCTCGCGCTCCTTTCTCGCCGCCGCCGGCCTCGCCCTGCTCGCACTGGTCCCGATCCTGCTCGGCCGACGGGAGCCGACGGTCTGATGCGCGCGATCGCGATCGCCACCGGCGCAGCGGTTGCACTCGTCGTCGTCTATCTCGCGCTCGGCGGAGCGTCGTACGCGCCCGCCGCGGTCGCCGATCCGTGCGCTCCTCGGGAGAACCGCAACGCGGAGGGCTTCGAGCAGGTCGCCGAGCAGATCGTCCTGTCGGCGCTCGACGGCGCCGCCTGCAAGCTCGGCGTCTCGCGGGAGGAAGTCGTCCTCGCCTTCTCGAGCCGCGCCTCGCTCGACCGCTTCGCACAGGAGCACGGGGACTCGCCGGAGGAGCTCGAGAATCTGGCGCGCGCAGGTCTCAAGCGCGCCCTCGACGACGCGGAGCGCGCGAATCAGCTCGATCCCAGGCTCGCAGACCTGCTGCGGGGCCTCGCGTCGCGCATTCCGATCGCACAGCTGCTCGACTTGCTCGAGCGGCTGCCGCGACCGTGACCGCTCAGAGAAGCGCGCGGTCGAGCGCCGCCCGCCACTCCGCCCGCCGGGCCGCGACGCTCTCCGCGTCGGCCATCGGCTCGTACACCGCGCCGGCCCTGAGCGTCCGCCGAATCGCGTCGTCGTCCGGCCAGAGCCCAACGGCCCGGCCGGCGAGCGCAGCAGCGCCGAGTGCAGTCGTCTCCTGCTCCGCAGCCACCTCTACCCGGCAGCCGAGCAGGTCGGCCTGGAACTGCATCAGGAAGCCGTTCGCGCTCGCACCGCCGTCGGCCCGCAGCACCTCGACGCCGCCGGGAAGCAGATCGAGGACGTCCGCGACCTGGAAGGCGATTCCCTCGAGCGCGGCGCGCACGATTTCCGCCCGGGTCGTGCCGCGCGTGATCCCGCTGATCAGTCCGCGCGCCTCCGCGTCCCAGTGCGGCGAGCCCAGTCCGGCGAAGGCCGGGACGAACGAGACGCCGCCCGTCGACTCGACCGAGGCTGCCAGCCGCTCGCTCTCCGCCGCGTCGGCGAGGACGCCGAGCCCGTCGCGCAGCCACTGGATCGCGGCGCCGCTCGCGAGAATCGCGCCCTCGAGCGCGTAGCCGCCCGAGGCAGACGCCGTCTCGAGCAGCCCCGACGGGGCCGGCCCGCGCTCAGCGCCGGCGTTCGCGAGCACGAAGCTGCCGGTGCCGTAGGTCGCCTTCGCCTGGCCGCGCTCGAAGCAACCGTGCCCGAAAAGCGCCGCCTGCTGGTCGCCCGCGATGCCCGCGATCGGGAGTGTGACGCCGAGCAGCTCGGCCTCGCCGACGACCTCCGAGGAGCGGACGAGCCGGGGCAGCAGCACCGGATCGACGCCGAACAGTTCGAGCAGCTCGGCAGCCCAGTCGAGGGTGTCGAGGTCGAGGAGCATCGTCCGGGACGCGTTCGTCACGTCGGTCGCGTGCACACGGCCGCCGGTCAGCTTCCAGACCAGCCACGAGTCGACCGTCCCGAAAGCGAGCTCCCCGCGCGGCAGGTCTGTGCGCGCGAGCAGCCATTCGAGCTTGGTGGCGGAAAAGTAGGGGTCGGGGACGAGGCCTGTCCGCGCCCGCAGCAGCTCGGCGGGCAGCGTTCGACAGCGCTCGGCGGTGCGCCGGTCCTGCCAGACGATCGCCGGCGCCACAGGGCGCCCCGACGCTCGCTCCCAGAGGATCGTCGTCTCGCGCTGGTTCGTGATCCCGATCGCCGCGAGCTCCGACGGACGGATCCCGGCGGTCCGTACCGCCTCCTCGGCCGCGCCGAGCACGGACTCCCAGAGCTCCTCGGGATCGTGCTCGACCCAGCCCGGCTGCGGGTAGTACTGCGGGAACTCGCGGTAGCCGCGGCCGCACACGCGGAGCTCGCCGTCGACGGCGAGACACGTCGTGCCGGTCGTCCCCTGGTCGATCGCGAGGATCACGATCCGAGCAACCCCTCGACCCGACGGCGGACCTCGTCCGAGTCCCGTCCGGTGACCGCGAGCGTCGTTCGGCGACGCAGGACATCCTCCACGCTTACCGCCCACTCGCGTTTGCGCGCGTAGAGCACCTGAGCCTCGACCTCGAGCACGCCTTCGCCGAGCGGCTCGAGAGGGCCGGCGGCGATCACCTCCTCGGCCAGCGAGCCATAGGTCCCCGCCAGGTGCGCCGCCAGCGGCTGATCGAGCTCCGGGTGCCGACGCCGGAGGGCGTCGGCTGCGACGTCGGGATCCGCGGCACCTGGCAGCGGCCGTGGGCGTCGGTCGATCCGGTGCAGCTCGAGCTCGACCCGGAGCTGGTGGAGCACGGCCAGCGCGATGCGGCGATACGTCGTCAGCTTCCCGCCGGCGACCGAGACCATCCCCAGCGGGCCGCTGGAGAGCATCGTCTCGCGGTGTGCCCGCGCGGTCGCGACTGCCCCCACCGGCAGCACCCTGACGCCGGCGAAGCGGGCGCGGACGGGGCCGAGTGCGTCGGCGTCCAGCGCGAGCGCAGCCTCCTCGAGAATCTGTCGTTCCTCGGCCGCGGTCGGCTCGATCGTGCGTGCGTCGCCCTCGAAGGCGCTGTCCGTCGTCCCGACGAGAAGGCGTCCCGCCCAGGGCACGGCGAAGGCGACACGCGTCCGGTCGATCGGGATCGTGACCGCCGCGCCCCAGCCGCCGTCGCGCTCGAGCACGAGGTGCGCCCCCCTGCTCAGCGTCACCGACGTGCCTGCCCGGGCATCCTCCAGCCGCCGGACGTCGTCGATCCACGGCCCGGCGGCGTTGACGACGGCGCGCACGCCAACCTCGAACGTCTCCCCGGTCAGTGTGTCTCGGAGCTGGGCGACAGGCCCGCGTTCGAGCCCGGCCAGCTCGACTCGGTTGACCACGGCCGCGCCCGCATCGGCCGCGCCGCGCAGGTTCGCGAGGCAGAGCCGTGCGTCATCGGTCTGGGCGTCGGGGTAGAGACCGGCGGCGCGAAGGCCGTCGAGCCGGAGCGGCGGCACGAGCGCCGCCGCGGCAGCGGGCGCGATCATCCGCCCCCGCTCCGAGACGGCGCCCGTCAGTCCCGCGTACGACCAGAGCGCCCCGCGGATGGGAACACGGCCGTACGGGCCGCCGCGGTAGACCGGCAGCACGAACTGCAGCGGCGTGACGAGATGGGGCGCGACGTAGCGGCTGAGGGCATGCACCTCGGCGAGCGCCTCGCGGACGAGGCTGAAGTGGCCGAGGCGCAGGTAGCGGAGCCCGCCGTGGACGAGCTTCGACGATGCACTCGACGTGCCCGAGGCGAAGTCGTCGCGCTCGACGACCGCGACGTTGAGCCCGTGCCGGGAGGCGACCTCGGCGACGCCGGCGCCGATGATCCCGCCGCCGACGACGAGAAGGTCGAACCGCCCCGCGCGCAGACGCTCGAGCGCCGCTGCTCGCTCGCTCATCGCCGCGACGATACAGCGGCGTCACCCCACGTGGGTGGCTCGTCGACCGGACGACAGGAGTCGCCCTGTCCGAGCGACTGCAGGCCTTCGCACGCGCCAAGATGGCCGGAGGCGCGATCGAGAGCCTCAGCGAGCTGCCGGGCGCCGCGGGTCGGCGCCCACTCACTCCCTAGCCCGCGTAGTCGAACGCGGAGCCGTAGCCGCAGGTACCGCGGTAACTGACCGCGAACGGGCCGTCCTCGAGCACGAGCTCGTCCGCGACCAGCTCCTCGCCGGCGCGCTCGTGCCCGGGAATGACGCACGTGACGACCTCGTCGCCGGCCCAGGCGTCGCGGATGCGAACACTCACGCGGTCGCGGATCCGAAGCCATTGCCGGCGCTGGGAGTGGTCGACCTCGATCGGCACCGTGCGGACACCGACGAGCGTGCTCGCCTTCCAGGCCCACGGGAAGTGCGTTCGCCGCATCGCCGCCGAGCCGGCCCGAGTAGATCCCCTCGAGCCCGGCCCGCTGCTCCTCGCTCGCCCCTTCGTCGAGATAGAGGATCCACGTCCAGGGGGAGCCGGGCTCGTCGTCGTCGTAGCGCACGGCCATCGCGACCGGCAGGCCGGTCAGGTCGACGCCGTCGACGTCGCCGCGCTCGATCAGCCAGGTGAGGACGCCTGTGCAGACGCCGTGTGTCGACCGCCCGCCGGGCACGCCGTCGATTCGGCGGCACGGGCAGATCGCGTCGCAGCTGCACGACTCGAAGTAGCTGCCGCTGATGCGCCAGCTCACGGGCTCTCCTCCATCTGCATCGGCGTCATGCCCGCGCCTCCCGGCTGTGTCAGCCCCGGCACGCTGCCGGGCGCAACCGCCACCCACACACCGGCCGCCACCAGGCCGACGGCGGCGGCCCTCGCGAATGCCTCGCCGCGAGGAAGCACCTTCTCGACCAGGATCACGGCGGCGACCGCGGCCATCCAGACGAGACTCATCACGCCGAGCGCGAACAGCGCGAGCATCAGGCCCGCGCAGCAGCCGATGCAGTACGCGCCGTGGCCGAGCCCGGTCCGAACGGCGCCGGTGCGGCCGGGGCCGCCGCGGAGCAGAAAGCCGAGCGGGGCGCGGCAGTGCCGGAGACAGGCGGTCTTGAGCGGCGTCAGCTGATAGACGCCGGCGACGATGAGCGCGCCGCCGGCGACCCAGGCGCCGCGCTCGTCCCAGGCAGTGACCCCCGGAGCGAGCTCGCGCAGGCCGCGGTAGGCGCCGTACGCCGCGAGGCCGACCGCCGCCCACGCCAGCAGATAGCCCACGACGAACGCCCAGGCCGGCGCACCGGGACGAAGGCCGGCGAACATCGCCACGGCGGGAACGGCGGACGGCAGCATCATCGCCGCCATCATCGTCACCCAGATCCCCATGAACCAGCCGAACGCGCCGAGGTCGGTCCCGGGTCCGGCGTCCATGCCGCGCATGCGCTGCGCCGTGACGATCCAGGCGACGAGTGCGGCGGCGAGCAGCGCCGCGACGAGAGCCGGGCGACGGACGACGGAGTCCACGCTCCCAGTATTTCGGTCCTGGGAGCCGCGGAGCAGCGCCTCACCCCGCCGGGGTACGGTAGAGCGGTCGTGAGTACGCCCGATCCCGCCGACGCGCCGTCGCAGCGCTCACGGCTGGACGACGCACGGGATCGCGCCCGTCGCGCAGGCGACTGGGCGAACGAGCGGATCCCGGGCGCCCCGCTCCTCGAGCGTCGCGCTCGAGCGCGAGCGGATCGCCGCAGCCGGGCTGATCGCCGGAGGACTCGCCTACAGGCTCTTCTTCTGGCTCGTCCCGCTCGGGCTCGTCGTAGCGGCAGTGTTGAGCTTCTGGGTCGACGCCGATCGGATCTCGGCAGCGGACGCTGCTCGCGACTTCGGGATGAGCGGGGCCGCCGTTCAGTCAGCGATGAACGCGATCGCCGGGCAGCACCACGCTCGCTGGTACTTCCTGCTCGCGGGGCTCGCACTCGTCGTCTGGTTCGGGGGCGGCGTCGTCCGGGCGCTGTTCGTGGCCCATTACGTCGCGTGGGGTCTGCGCCCGCAGCGGCTTCGCCGGCCGCTGCTCGCGGGCCTCGTCTTTTCCGCAGTCGTCGTGCTGCTGGTCGCCGTGTCCGTGTCGACGCAGCTGCTCCGCGCGCAGCTCGGTTACACCGGACTCTGGCTGACCGTCGCTCTTGCCGGGTTCTATCTCGCGTCGTTGCTCTGGATCATGGAGAAGCTCCCTCATCGCAGCATGACCTGGCGCGACCTCCTGCCCGGCGCGATCCTCGTCGCACTCGGGACGCAGGTGATCCACCTTGCGGTCGTGCTCTACCTCGCACCGAAGATCGGCCGCTCGTCGGAGCTCTACGGCGCCCTCGGAGCGGCGACGGTGATCCTGCTCTGGCTCTATCTGCTCGCGCGGCTGATGGTCGCAGCCGCCTTCCTGAACGCCGCGCTCTGGGAGGCGCGATCCGAGATCGACGAACGCGGCTAGAGCACGGGGACGGGAAGACCGGCGGTGCCGGGCTCGTCGCCCAATCCGTCGTCGTGCGGCGTCCGCCGCGCGAGCATCCTCGCCGCGGGGGTTCGGCACTTCGAGCTGGAAAGGCGCGACTCCCTCCCCCGATCGGGTACGACACATTTCCCCGTTTGTGTCACCCGATCGAGGGGAGTCTTGGAGCTAGACGAGCCGGGCCGAGGCTAGCTCTTCGCGGCAGCCAGCTTCGAGACGCACTTGCCGAACGCGTTCGCGTTGTTGCCGTACTTGGCCTTGAACGGCTCGGCGCCCATCGCCTTCCGCTCCGCCTTGCACGCGCGAGCCGCATTCATGACCTTCTGCTTGTCGGCAGCGGACTCCGCGGCGCGCTTCGACTGGATGCACTGGTTCATGGCGTTGGCGCCCTTCTTGCCGGAGCCGTAGAACTGCGCGAACGTCTTGCCGCCGTGGGAGGCCGCGAAGTTCGCGTCCGCCTGCTCGGCCGTGCACGCCGCGGTCGCCGCGAGCCGGTTCTGATGCTCCGCCTGCGTCCACTTGGAGACGCACTTGCCGAAGGCGTTCGACTTGTCGGCGTTGGTGCCGTACGTCGACGCGAACATACGTGCCGAGCGACGCCTTCAGCGCCTGACAGGAGCGGGCGCCGTTGGCCTTGTCGGACGGCGAGGCCTCGTCGGCCAGCGCCGCGACGGGAAGGATGGCCGCGATTGCGAGCGCTGCCACGAGTGCCTTGAGTTTCATCTGCTGCGTTCCTCCTGAGCGTCAGTCGGTATGTCACACCAGCAGATGTCAGTTATCGGCGCCCGATCTGGCGCCGAGACGGTAAGGATCCTGTTAGGGAGCCGGAAGATCCCTCAAACGAGGCGCTTCTCGAGCCGGGCCGCGAGCCGCGTCAACGGGAACGAGAGCAGGAAGAACAGCACCATCACGAAGCCGAAGATCTGGAAGGCCTTGATCTCGCCGAGGCCGATCGGCGGGATCGCCGTGATCCGCTCGTTCTGCCGCTCCGCCGCCTCGAGCATCTCGAGCCCGCCGATCACCTGGGCGAGCGTCGAGTTCTGGATGATGTTGACGAGCAGGCTGACGAACGGCGGCAGCAGGCGCCGCAGCGCCTGCGGCAGGATCACGAACCCGTGCCGGCCGACCCAGCCGAACCCGAGCGCCGACGCCGCCTCGTGCTGCTCGCGCGGGATCGACTGGACGGCACCTCGCGTCGCCTCGGCGACCTGCGCGCTCCCCCAGAGGATGAGCGCGATCGAGGTGGCGAGGAGGGGGCCGAACTCGAGCCCGGGCGAGACCGAGGGCAGGCCGAAGTAGACGATGAAGACCGTGACGAGGATCGGCAGGCCGCGGAAGACCTCGATGTAGAGCCTGATCAGCGCCTGCAGCGGCAGGAACTTGATCGTCAGCAGCGTCCCGAGCGTGATCCCGATCAGCGCGCTGCCGACGACGGCGGCCGCGGAGACACGGAGCGTCCCCGGCAGGCCGTCGAAGATGATGTAGTGGACGACCGGCTCGGCCCAGTCGGAGCTCTTGAACCGCGCGCCAGGCGTAGACGGCGATTGCGCCGCCCGCCAGCGCGAGCAGGACGCCGATCACCCACCGGCGCGCGCGAGGTCGACATCAGCGGGCCTCCGGGAGAGCGAGCCGGGACTCGAGCAGGCGGATCAGCGCCGACAGCCCCCAGACGAGGCAGAGGTAGACGGAGGCGAGCACCGTCAGCGACTCGGTCGTCTGCAGCGTCAGGTTGCTGATGTTGAGCGAGGTCGTCGTCAGCTCCGCGAAGCCGATCACGTACATCAGCGACGTGTTCTTCAGCACCGAGATGTAGGTGTTGATCGACGACGGCAGCGCGATCCGGCCGCCGATCGGCAGCGTCACGTTGAGGAAGGTCGCGAGGCGGCCGAAGCCGAGCGCGGCGCCGGCCTCGCGGTAGCGGTACGGAACCGCCTCGAAGCCCGCGCGGAAGTTCTCGGTGTTGAAGGCGCCGCCCCAGATCGTCACCGAGAGCCACGCGACCGTGAACTGGTCGAGCACGATCCCGAACTGCGGCAGCGCGTAGAAGATCATGAAGATCTGGACGAGGAACGGCGTGTTCCGGATCAGCTCGACGTAGCCGACCGTCAGCGGGCTGATCACGGGGATCCGGTGGGCGCGGGCGGCGCCGAGGACGACGCCGATCACGAAGGCGCCGAGGATCCCGAGCGCCGCCACCTTGAGCGTGTTGACGAGCCCCTCGCGGAGCTCCTCGTGGTACTCGGAGACGAAGCCCCAGAGGTCGTAGACGGCGAGGATCATCGAGCCGACGAGGAAGCGGCCGCGCCTCCGGCGGCCGCTTCCTCTGATCGTCGTCGTCCGGTCGACCGCTGCTAGCAAACGGTGTCCGCGCTCGGGGCGCCCGCGGGGCGCGTACCCGAACGTGTTGTTCGGCCGGAGGATGTTCTTCGAGAAGCCGGCGACGAAGCGCGCCGGCACGTTGTTCTTGAGGATGGACATGAACGTGTCCTTCTTCCGCATCAGCTCGAGCCGCGAGTCGACCCACCGCTTCAGCGCCACGTTCCCCTGCTTGATCCCGATCCCGTACGGCAGCGCCAGGAACGTGTCGTTCGTCAGCTTCGCCGACGGATCGGCGGCCGCAACCCCGACGAGGACGGTGTCGTCCCACATCAGCGCGTCCGAGCGGCCCTGGTTGAAGGCGAGCAGCGCGTTCGTGAAGCTGTCCGTCACCGTCACCTCGGTCGAGGTGTGGCAGCGCTTCAGCCAGCGGTCGTAGATCGAGCCGCTCGTCGTCGCCACCTTCCGGTTCCGGATGTCGGCGAGGCTCTGCACCGGCCCGCCGTTCTTCACCAGCAGCCGTCCCGTGGCCTTGTAGTAGGCGCGCGAGAAGTCGATCCGCGTGTCGCGGTCGGCGGTGTAGGTGAAGGTCGAGATGACGAGGTCGGCGCGGTCGGTCGTGAGCAGCGGCTCGCGGGCCGGCGTCGGCGCGCAGATGTACGAGACGCGGGTCTCGCGGCCGAACGCATAGCGTGCGAACCACTTCGCGATCTCGACGTCGAAGCCGGCGTTCTTGCCCTGGACGTTGATGTAGCCGAACGGCGGCGCGTCGCACTTGACGCCGACGATGAACCGCTGCCGCTCCTTGATGTTCGCCGGCAGCTTCGGCAGCGGCGCCGCGGCCTCGGCGGCTACCGACCCTGTCGTGGCGGTGGGCTGCGCGAAGCCGATCGTGGCGGCGAAGACCGCGACTACGGCCACCCCCGCCGTCGCCAGGAGAATCCTCTTCATGCACGTGCTCCTTCCTCGTCGGTGACTGACAACTTCTCGAGCGAGCCTGCGAGCTGGAGCGAGCGGTGCAGGAACCGCCGCGTGCGCTCCTCCTGCGGGCGGTCGAGCACATCGGCCGGCAGGCCCTGCTCGACGATGCGGCCCTCGTCCATGAACACGAGCCGGTCGCCCACCTCCCGCGCGAACTGCATCTCGTGCGTGACGACCAGCATCGTCATCCCGTCACGCGCCAGATCGCGCATCACGATCAGCACCTCGCCGACGAGCTCCGGATCGAGCGCGGACGTGACCTCGTCGAAGAGCATCACGTGCGGGTCCATCATCAGCGCTCGGGCGATCGCGACCCGCTGCTGCTGACCGCCCGAGAGCTGGTGCGGGTGCTGGCCCGCTTTCTCGGTCAGCCCGACCCGCTCGAGCAGCTGGTGCGCGCGCGCCTCGGCGTCGGCGCGCCGCTGGTGCCGGATTCGGCGCGTGGCGAGCGTCAGGTTGTTCATCACGGTCAGGTGCGGGAAGAGGTTGAACTGCTGGAACACGATCCCGATTCGCTGGCGCGTCTCGGACAGATCGGTCCCCTTGCGCGTGATCTCCTCGCCCTCGAAGAAGATCCGGCCCGAGTTCGAGCGGCTCGAGCAGGTTGACGCAGCGCAGGAGCGTGCTCTTGCCGCTGCCGCTCGGCCCGATGATCGTCAGCACCTCGCCCCTGCGGACGTCGAGGTCGATCCCGCGCAGCACCTCGTTGTCGCCGAAGCTCTTGTGGACGGCCTCCAAGCGTACGACGGGCTCCGTCGTCGCCGCAGGGACCGAGCTCTCAGCCGTCGTCGCCACTCGTAACGCCATACAACAGAGGCGGCACCACCGGTGTCAAGCAATATTCGTCTCACCCGAAAGAGGGAGAGCCTCAAGCCGGATTGTCACGATGATCCGTCCGGTGGGTTCCTGCGGCGTACCCCCGCGGCGGCCCGCTCGACGGTACATGGACGAACCGGCACGCACACCATCCGAGCTTGGCGCACCGCGCATGCGGCTGGTCGCGGCCGAATCGGCGCCCACCAGTACGCCGTCCGCCGACTCCTACCGGCGCCTCGCCGACGTCTTCCACGACCTGCTCTCCGAGCAGAGCCTCGACTCCCTGCTCGTCCGGATCGCGGACACGCTCGACGAGATCGTCCCGTACGAGGCGCTGCACATCTACGAGGCGGACGAGCCGAAGCGGCACCTCGTGCCGGCCCTCGTCCGCAGCGACTACGCCGACGAGATCCTCAACGACACCTTCCCGTTCGGTGTCGGGATCACCGGCTGGGCGGTCGAGCACCGCGAGCCGGTGCTCTCGAACCAGGCGCACCTCGATCCCCGCGTTGCCTTCGTCCCGGGCACGCCGGTCGATCCCGAGGCGCTGATCGTCGTGCCGCTGATCGCACGAGGCGTGCTCAAGGGAACGCTGAACGTCTACCGGATCGGCGAGCACGCGTCCTTCAGTGACGCCGAGTTCGAGCTCGCGCAGCGGCTTGGCGACGCCGCGGCGCTCGCGCTCGACAACGCCCACATCCGCGCCCGGCTCGAGCGCGAGGCGCAGACCGACTCGCTCACCGGCCTCTACAACCACCGCTACTTCCACGAGCGCCTCCGGCGCGAGCTGACGCTCGCCTCAGCCGAGCACACGAACGTGGCGGTCGTGATGGTCGACATCGACGACTTCAAGAAGGTCAACGACGTCTTCGGGCACGCCGTCGGCGACGAGGTGCTGGCCGAGCTCGCCGATCACCTCCGCGCGACGCGTCCGCACCGGCGACGTCGTCTGCCGGATCGGCGGCGAGGAGTTCGCCGTGATCGTGCCCGGCAGCCGCGCAGACCAGACGATCGCGCTCGCGACCCGGCTCGCCGAGCGCCTCGACGGGGTCGAGCTCGGCCTCGCCGGCACGATCGCGGTCTCGATCGGGATCGCGCAGGGCCCCGAGCACGCCGCCAACCCGCGCGAGCTCGTCGCCTGCGCCGAGGCGGCGATGATGACCGCGAAGGCCCGCGGCAAGAACCGGGTCGTCTTCTTCGACGACTCGGACACCGAGCGACCGGCCGTCGGGCACACCCGCGGCGAGGACATCCGCTCGATCGCGCATCTGAAGATGCTCCAGTCGCTCGCCGGCAAGCTCAACCGCTCCAACGACGTCCGCGAGATCGGGATGTCGATCGCGAACGAGCTGCGCCAGCTGATCGACTACCACAACTGCCGCGTCTTCATCCGCGAGGGCCAGGAGCTGCTGCCGATCGCGTTCCAGGGCGAGCTGACGGCGCCCGACCGGACCGCGGCCCAGGTCTTCCGCACGCGCGTCGGCGAGGGGCTGACCGGCCACGTCGTCGAGACCGGCGACCCGCTGCTGCTCGACGACGCGTCCGCGTGCGAGTTCGCGGTCGAGATCCCCGGCACCGCGAAGATCGAGGAGTCGATCATCGCCGTCCCGCTCCACTACGGCTCCCGCGTCACCGGTGCGATCGTCGTCTCCAAGCTCGGCCTGAGCCAGTTCGACGAGGACGACCTGCGCCTGCTGCAGGTGCTCGCCGGCCACGCTGCGGTCGCGCTCGAGAACGCGCGCCTCTACGAGGCGCAGCGGCGCGAGGCGGAGAGCGCGAAGGCGCTGCTCGAGTTCGGGCGCGACCTCGCGGCCGCCGAGGGGCTCGAGCGCGTGCTCGAGCGCGTCGTCGAGGGAGCGGCACAGCTGATCTCTGCGCCGCACGCCGCGCTCTGGCTCCAGGATCCCGCGAGCGGCGACGTCGTCGTCCGCGCGTCGGCCGGAGACAGACGTCTCGTCACTGGGAGAGCGGATCGGAGCGGGCGCGCTCACCGACCGGCTCGAGCCGTTCGTCCTCACCGAGCCGCCGTCGGTCGTCGCGCCGTTCGTCGTCGAGGGCCGCTGGGGCGCGATCGCCGTCGCTGCTCATCCCGACGTCGAGTACGGCGGCCGCGAGCTCGACCTCCTCGGCGGGCTGGCGCACCAGGCCAAGCTCGCGATCGCGAACGCGTCCAGCTTCGAGGGCCTCGAGCGCACCTTCCTCTCGACGGTCGAGGCGCTCGCGAACGCCCTCGAGGCACGCGACGAGTACACGTCCTCCCACGCCCGCTGGATCACCGACACGGCGCTGCTCGTCGGCCAGGAGCTCGGCCTCGACGGCGACACGCTGAAGCGGCTCGAGCTCGGCGCGCTCTTCCACGACATCGGCAAGATCGGGATCCCGAACTCGGTCCTGCTCAAGCCGGGGCCGCTGACCGAGGAGGAGCGCGAGCTGATCGAGACGCACCCCGAGCTCGGCGCCAAGATCATCGCCCCGATCGACCAGCTGCAGGACGTCTGCGGGATCGTGCGCGCCTGCCACGAGCGCTGGGACGGTGCCGGGTATCCCGACCGGAAGGCCGGTGAGGAGATCCCGCTCGAGGCGCGGATCATCTTCGCCTGCGATGCCTTCCACGCGATGACGACCGACCGGCCATACCGCATGGCGCTCGACCCGGAGGAGGCGCTGCGCCGGCTCGAGGACGCCGCCGGCTCGCAGTTCGACCCGCAGGTCGTCGACGTCTGCCTGCGCGTGCTCGCGAACGCGCCCGCACCCGACGCCTGACGTCGTCGCTCGACGTCGCAGACGTCAGGCGACAGCACCCTGGCCCACCTGAGCGCCGTTCCACTCGCGGCGTAGGCGCCCGCCCTTTAGGGGCCTTGCCAGCCGCCCGAGCCGCTGCCCCAGCGATCCTCGAGGTCCCGGCGGTGGTCCTCGGCTTCCTTTATGGCCCCAGAGGGGCTTGACCCGGATCCAGTGCGGTTAATCCAGTTGAGGAATCTCGCGATCTGCCGGTACAACGCCCGGAACATCTCCCGTCGAAGCTATCAATCTGCGTTGAAGTCGCCAAGGCACCTAGGCCTCGGCGAGTGGCCGCTCAGGGGACACTCCCTGACGCCGGCCCAAGCGAGGGCTCAAGAGTCCTTGCTCGGCACGGTGCATTCTTCGGCTGTTGTGAGAGCCCCACGCACCCTCAAGGTGATCTCTAGCGTGTGACGGTCCCGGTGAGCGTTACGTGAGCCGGCTCGGCGGGGTCGGGGTCGTACAAGGCTTCCATCTCGCCGCTCCCGCGCAGACGCTCGAAAGTACCGGTGCCGCTGGCGATCGTCCACGAGCCCGTCTGGTTCAGGCCCGGCGACAGCTCAGGCTCGACGCGCAGCTTCACGGTGCCGTCTGGACAGGTGATCGTCTCGATGATCAGCGGCACGGTAGGGTCGCTGCTCCCGTGGGAATCGAGGACGGTCCCGCCCGCGCAGAAGGGCGAGTCCCCGAGGGTGGACCCTTCGAGGACCTCGCCGGTCGCGATCGGCTCCGTGCGCTCCGTCAGGGCGACGAGCTTCCTCGTCCGGATCACGATTGGCTCGCCGCGTGGCGCGGTTGTCGAAGCCACGCTCGTGTCCGCCGCGTCGTCCTCGTCGCCGCCGCACGCCCCCAGGGAGAGCACGCCCACCAGGACTAGCACCACCGCTCTGCGGATGACCGCTCCCTCGACGAGTACGACCTGCGCGAGTATCCCCCTGGAGTGGGACATCGGCAAGGCAGGTCGCTCAGGGGGTGGACGACCAACCAGAAGAGGACAGTCCGTCAGCCTGAGCGCTCCGGGGACATTCCGGGACGCTGGCCCAGGGGCGGTCGTGTAGCCCGGCAGCAGCCGCTAGGTCACCGCGGCAGCGGGTTCGGGCCGGTGGCAGTTACCAGCCGCTGCGGCACCCAGTCGTCGACGTGGCTGAAACCCTCGAAGCGCCCTTCCTCGTCCTCGACGACGTCGAAGAAGGAGCGCCGGTAGAACTTCACGTGGGTGAAGTCCTCGAACAGCACGTAGACCGGCTCGACGTCGGGACTCTGGAACTGCTGCCCGGTCAGCGCGGCCCGATGCACTCGCGAGAACTCGTCGATCTCCTCACCGACGACGACGCCGAGGTGCTCGAGGCCCATCCGGTAGACGCGCTGGTGAACGGGCGGGATGAGCTCGATGCGCGAGACCGGAGTCCCGTCGAGGACATCGAGTGGCTCGGCGAGCACGAGCAAGGAGATCGGACGCCCGTTCCAGACGCTCTCGCGGTTCGTCTTCGCATGGCGCTCGAGAAGCGTCCGCTGATGGACGTACAGGTCCCAGTCGGCGACGCGGACCGCGAGATGGCTGAGCGCATACGGCGCGATGTCGATGCCGCGGGCAACGAGACGGTCGCGTTGCATCGCCGCGAAGGCTCGATAGTCCCCGATGATCTCGGCGATCGGATCAGAGGTCGCCACGTGGCATCCTCCTCAGCCAGCGTACGAGTTGCACGGCCGAGTACACGGTCCCGGGTTCGTTCATCAACGTCGGACTTTAGTCGCTGGCTATGTCCGGCTCAGGGGACATTCGCGCACGCTGGGCCGGGCGGACGGCCACCGTCTCTGGGCGTTCGTGATCCACGAACGAGGTAGCGACCCAAGCAGTTCGGGTCACCGTTGCAGGGGTTCGGCTTACCGAGCTACGGGGGAGCTCCGCTCAAGACGGAAGTCAGTCCCGTGGACTGTCAGCTCACCCAGATCGGCAACGAGGGCTTGTACGAGCGGCGTCTTCATATCAGCGTCCATCGCAGCCTGGTCGGGAAACGTCTCAATGAAGTACAAAACCGTTTCGTCATCGGAATCGACAGTCACGACGCTCGTCCCTCCCAGAGCTTCGACATCTGGGCGCAGCTCGACCATACGCCGGGCAAGCTCGGCCTGCATACCCGGCTTTGCCTGGAATCGGACATTGATGTGAATCGCTTGGGTCATCTCGTCCTCTCGAATGGTCAACGGAGGACGGAGCGTAGAGCCTAGCGACCCATCCGCGTCACGGAACGCCACCGAACACTCGCACGAATTCGTCATGTGACATTCCCGCACGCTGGCGCAGTGGACTCGTCCGAACTGGTCTCGCAGCACGTCGTCGCAGTCCTCAAAACGGCATTGGACGCGGGATACGGGAGAGCCCGGGGCGGCGCTGCCCGCCGCCCCGGGGCCGTTTCTCGTCGCGGTCTTCTAAGGCCGCTCGGTCATCGCGCTGCCTCCGCCGCGGCGGACCGGCTCGGCAGCCGCGAGCACGCCGCCACCGGGTAGGAACTCGATCGCGGCCGCGGCGCCGATCTCGCCCGCGTTCGCAAAGTGGTGCCCGCGGGCCTCGAGCGCCGCCCGCTCGGGAACCGTGAGGAACCCCGGCTCTGCGCCAGTGTTCAGCGCATTGCGCTGGCTCGCGCGCGGATCCGCGATCGCCTGTGGCAGCGTCAAGCCGAGGTCGACGCGGTCGAGCAGGATCTGGAGCACGGTAGTGATGATCGTCGCCCCGCCCGGCGAGCCGAGCGCGAGGAACGGCGCCCCGGCTTTCGTGACAATCGTCGGAGCCATCGAGCTGCGCGGCCGCTTACCACCCTCGACTCGATTGGGATGAGTCGTCGAGTCGAAGTTGAAGTCGGTCAGCTCGTTGTTGAGCAGGAACCCGTAGCCCGGGACAACGAGACCGGCGCCGCCGGTCGACTCGATTGTGAACGTGTACGAGACGACGTTCCCCGCCCTGTCAGACGTTGTCAGATGGGTCGTCGTCTCCGAGCCCTCATACGGATACGGATCGCCCGGCGGGACGGGTCCGGGTGCCGCCGTCGCCTTGATCAGCGCCCGCCGAGTCGCTGCATACCCGTCCGAGAGCAGGCCGCTCAGCGGGACAGCGAAGAAGGCGGGGTCGGCGAGGTAGGCGTTGCGGTCGGCGAAGGAGTAGCGCGAGGCTTCTAGGTAGTAGTGGAGAGCCTCCTCGCGCGGCATCGACGAGAGGTTGTAGCCCTCGAGGATGTTCAGCGCCTCGCCCACGGTCGAGCCGCCGCTCGAGGGAGGCCCCATCGAGTACACGTCCAGCCCCCGATAGTTGACGTGCGTCGGCGCCCGCTCCGGTGCCGTGTAGCGGTGCAGGTCACGCATCTCGATCACGCCCGGCCGCCAGACGTGGTTCGCGGACGGGCTGACCACCGGATGCCGGACGGCGTCGACGAGCGCATCCGCGACCGCGCCGCGGTAGAAGCCCTTCGCGCCGAGATGCGCGATCCGCTCGTACGTCGCGGCTAGCGCCGGGTTCGTGAACACCGTGCCGACGTCCCGCGGCGTTCCGTCTGCATCCAGGAAGAGAGCGGCGCTCGCTGGGATGTCGTCAAACCAGTCGCGGTTGGCCTCAACCTGGTCGAACCACACCTGGTCGATCACATAACCATGACGCGCGACGTGGATCGCAGGCGCGAAAACCTGTGCCAGGGACATCGTCCCGAACTTCTCGAGCGCCTCCACCCACGTCTCGACCGTCCCAGGAACCCCGACGGAGAGACCGCTGTAACGCGCCGCGTTGAACGGCAAGGGAGCACCGTTCTCCCAGAAGGACATCGGGTGCATCGCCGCCGGCGCCATCTCGCGGCCGTCGATCGTCGTGACCGAACCGCCAGCCGTCCGCACGACCATGAAGCCGCCGCCGCCAATCCCGCACGAGAAGGGCTCCGTGACTCCGAGCACGGCCGCTGAGGCGACCGCTGCGTCGACGGCGTTGCCGCCGTTGCGCAGGACGTCGATCGCCGCCTGCGTTGCGATCCTCTCCACTGATGCGGCCGCGCCACCCGTGCCGACCGCCGTTGGCGGCCCCGAGCCGCCGCCGACATCTGCCCCCGCGCTCACCCCCAGTACCAGCGCCACCACCACAGCCATGAGCGCGACGAGCCGACGGAAGCCTTTCACGTCCATCACGTCCCCCCTTCATCCGACAGTGCTTCCTCCGGCGACCTATGCCCTTGTGCGGATCGCCGCAAACGGTTACGAACTGGACGACGGGGAGCGGCGATCCTTTGCTGACTTCGGCTAGCTGACTCAAGTGACATTCCCGAACGCTGGCCCAGCCGAGCGCGCGTGTCTCAAACCGACGAGCTTGCTTCCGGGCCGGGGGTGAACAGTTTCCAGTTCCCCTCGGAGACGACTTCGACCGCACCGTCGGCCACTTTGATCGCGGTCTGATCGTCGATCGCGTATGTCGGGACTGGTATTTCGGAGGCCCACTTTTCGACGTTGGCCATGGAGGAGTCCTCGAAGCCCTCGCGATCCAGATGTACGCGCAACGCGAAATCGACCAACCCCAGCGCCCTATCGCCTTCCCGCGCCTGATCGCTGCCTGCGGGCACGTACTGAAGGTTGAACTCCGCGTCGCAGTTGTAGGGAGTCAGCGCGATGCTCCCGGCGCTCACCCCCACGTAGACCGACTCGCTCAGCGACGGCAAGAGGTCTGCCAGTCCTGACTGCCGCATCCAGTAACACAGGTAGAGGACATCGCCGCCCCACACCAACAAGGCGTCGGTCTCCCTAACCATCGGGACCCAGCTCGCCTCTTGGATGCTGGGCAGCGCGGTGAGCTCCAGAACCCCCAACGACTTCCAACCCACTTCGCACAAAGGGCTCGGGGCCTTACCGCAGACCGCCCGCCATGCCCCGGCCGCACCGTCCGGGAAGGGATAGATCGCGGTCGGGATGACGAGGGCGCTGGACTCCGCGATCGGTTTTCCCAGCAGGCCGACGAGTGCGTCGTCGATGCTCGGGTTACTGATGCCAGAGGAAGTGAGAAGAAGCTTCATGCGGTCTCCTGGGGTGTTACTGCAGGCGAGAACGTTGTACGTGCTCAGGGATCCGTACGCGGTCGAGACTGGCAGACCACCAAAAACTCATCGGCTCCGACGAGATCCAGCGTCGACCGCGCACCGATGATTTCCGGCCGGCAGTGGCGTCGGAAGCACTATCCACGTCTACGGCAGCCGCTACTCCGAGTAGCGCGCCCTTGTCGCGAAAGGAGCTGCACCATGACCAAGGTGGTCGCAATCATGTCGATGTCTCTCGACGGGTATGTCGCCGACGCGAACGACGGCGTCGCCGAGGTCTTCGACTGGTACTTCTCGGGTGACGTCGAGGTGTCCACAGCGAGCACGACGTCCGGGATGACGTTCCAGGTCTCGGCGCCGAGCGCCGACCACCTGAGGGGCTTGCAGGACGAGGTCGGCGCCATGCTCACCGGTCGGCGCACGTTCGAGGTTGCCGACGGCTGGGGCGGCCAGCACCCGTGGGACATTCCCGCTTTCGTCGTCACCCACCAGGTGCCCGACGGCTGGCCACGACCCGGCTCGACAGTCCAGTTCGTCACCGACGGCATCGAAGACGCCGTCGCTCGAGCGAAATCGGCTGCCGGCCCGAAGTCCGTCGGAGTGCACGGCGCCCAAACGATCCAGCAGTGCCTGGACGCCGGACTGCTCGACGAGATCCACGTCGATCTGGCTGCCGTGTTGCTAGGCGCAGGAGTGCGGCTGTTCGACCACCTCGCGAACACGCCGGCCGTCCTCGGGAACCCGACAGTCGTCAACGGTGTGGGTGTCACGCATCTGCGCTATCCCGTGCACACGTCGTAGACCACTCCCGAACACTTGCGCCATCGAGCGCACGCCGCCTGAGCAGGGACTATCCGATGATGACAACGGCCACGATCGCGGATTCGAGAGGCGCGAGCGTGTCACGAAAGAAAGCAATCCCGTCCAGCATTGCGTAATCGACGCCCTCTGCTGCCGTCTCGTTGAACTCCTCGTAGTAGCGGCGAAGCACTGCCCCGTCGAACTGACTCGGATCGAGGCGCGCCAGGTAACGCTCACGGTGATCCGACGTGAGGACAAAGACCGATCCCTCTCGGGTCCGCGAGAGGGTCGAGGCCACCTCATCGTGGTCGGAGTGCAGAAGGTCGATGCCCTGCTCGTCGAGGTACGGCAACAGCGTCGCAAGGACGTAGCCAGACCAGGCGTATTCGATGCGAGTGATGGTCTCGCGGCCAAGGACATCCCAGAATTCATCCGACGTTCCACGGAGGATGCGCTTCCGCGGGCTAGCAGCAGCCTGCACGGTCGGGAGTGCGGACTCAGAGATCACGATTGACTGACCAATCGCGGACGCGCGTTTGGACCATGGTGTCAGCGTCGAGTCGCTCGTCAGCGGGCAATTTGCCAAGCGAAGCAATTCGTCGACCACCTGGTTGAGAGGCTGGGTGGCGTCTACATCTATGGCCCCGGCCGGTTTCTCGTCGCTCCGATTGAGCCTGAGCATGAGTTCGAGCTTCCTCGGGCTGCTTGCCATATTCATTATTGGTGCGCTCTTGGAGGCGGCGACGCATGGTGTCGTCGTCGATGCGGAGGTTGAATATCTTGGTGAAATAGGGCAGAAAGCGGTCGCGATTACGGCCGCTTCCACAGACAAACAACACTTCTGGTTCCGGGCTTTCGAGTTCGCTGACAGCTTTTTGCTGGTTCCACAAAGAGTCGTAATGAGTGGGCCCACCTGGGAGACCGGTGTCAGGGTCGGCACGGTACTTCCAAGCTCGGTCGGTACTGATGGCCTTGTAGCCGCGTCGGATCAACTCCTCGTAGACCGACGACTTACCGGCACCAGATAAGCCCTCCACCAAATAGTTCCGTTTAGCCATGCTCGTCGGCGGGCGGCCTTACGTCGAGCGGCGCATGCCCTGCATCATGCTTCCAGCCCTCGCGGTCAACGATGTAGAGGCAGTGCCGACAAACCCGCGGTCCCACTTCCAAGTCTTCGTCGCAACGGGGGCATGTGAGAGCCACGCGCGAAGGTTAGGAAACCCACTCGCGTGCCGCGTCAGGAGCGACTGACGAGGCGTCGAGCGAGGACGCGCTCAGGCGGCGAACGTTACGATGCCGCCGTGGATCCGGCGACGAGATAGCGGTCTGACGCGGCGATCGCCGCGCGTGAGTGACGCAGGGGCCGAGGCTGCTCTCGAGGCGGCCTCGGACGCTGCGTGCCAACCGCTACGACTTGGAGGTCCACGAAATGACTCGCCAGAACCTGTTCTCCGATCTATGGGACGGAGACGACGAAAAAGCTCGGACTCGGCATCGAATCTTCTGGCGGCCGGACGACGCCAGAATGGGAGCAACGCTGTACGAACTGGCTCCCAACGCGCCTGACCTGCGGATGCACATGCACTTCGGAGCCGAAGAGATGTTCTTCGTCCTGAGCGGTCGTCCCGTCTTCCGCAACCAACACGGCGAAGAGGAGCTGGCTCCCGGCGACTTCGTCTTCTGCCCCGAGGGACGTGCCGGACTCCACGTGTTCAGCAACCCGACCGAAGAACGAGCTCAGATCCTCGCGATCAGTGCCGGGAGCTTCCCGGACGTCGTCGCCTACCCCGAAGACGGGTATGCGTGGGTGGCGACTCGCGATCCCGATCCCGAGCTCCTCGCGAGAGGCGGCGACCCCGGCATCATCACTCGCTTCGAGATCCCGATCGAGTAGATCGTCGGCCGTTCGTCGGCCGTCGCTCGACACGACGAAGAGGTCGCGAAGGCGGCCTCTTCGCTTACCGGGGTCACGACGGGACGGCGGCCGACTCTTCGTCTCCGCCCTCACGCGCCGAGCGAGATGACGACCGCGCCGACGAGAGCGAATGAGAGACCGACGACGGCGAGGAGGACGTGCCACCCCGGCCGGCTGAGACGCTCGTCGAGGAGCAGGACCCCGATCAGGATCCCGACGATCGGGTTCGCGACCGAGACCGTGGCGACGGAGGGCGCGAGCCGACCCGTCCCCAGCGACACCTGCTGCAAGACGAAGCCGAGCACACCGGCAACTGCGAGGGCGTAGCACTCCCAGTGGGAGAGCATCGTGCCCACGCTCTCGTGGAGGAAGTCGAGCGTGGGCTTCGTCAGCGCGGACGAGAGCCCGAACATGATTCCCGCGACCGTGCCGTATACCGCCGCCTTCATCGAGAGACCGCCGCTGCCGCCGAAGACGAGCAGCAGGATTGAGAGCAGCGAGAGCAGGCCGATCGCGATCGCCCACTGGGTGTTGGACGCGTTCTCGTTCCCGCCGGCCGGGTCGCCGAAATAGACGAACAAGCCGAGCCCGATGATGATGGCGATTGCGCCGAGCACCTCCCGACGACCGACGTGCTGCTTCGTCAGGAAGTAGCCGAGCGGCAGCGCGAAGACGACGGTCGTGACGAGCAGCGGCTGGATGATCGACAGCCGGCCACGGTCGAGTGCTCCGGCCTGGAACAGATAACCCGTGAACAGCGCGATCGTGCCGAGCAGCCATATCTTCTCTCCCGCGAGCCGGACGAGCGACATCGGGTCGGCCAACGAGATCGTCGGGAGGTTCAGCGCCCCCTTCTGCTGGAGCGTGGCCGCCAGCGCGAAGAGGAACGCTGCGATAAGCGCGAGAGTGGCGGCCACGCGCGAAGACTACGGTTGGCCCCGGCCAGACATGTGCGCAACCGTGCGTGCGACAGCAGCGGTTCAGTAGCATCGCGCCGTGGGCGAGTTGCGTCCGGGACTGTGGCACTGGCAGGCATCGCATCCAGGGTGGCGCGAGGGCG
>CAWETB010000010.1:0-32888 GCA_963811885.1 uncultured Gaiellaceae bacterium | reverse complement strand
ATCTCGATCTCGAAGGCGCGTCGCGCAGCAACATCTTCCACCTGCCGGTTCGCGGCACCGGCGACGGCGGTATCTACACGACCGCGGCGGACCTCGACCGGCTCTGGAACGCGTTCTTCGCCGGCCGGATCGTCTCGACCGAGCTGGGTCGGCGAGATGGTGCGGCCGCGCAGTGACGTGCCGGAGGAGCGGCGCGCTACGGCCTCGGGTTCTGGCTGCACGCGTCGACCGACGCGCGTGCGGATCAGCGGCGGCGACGCCGGCGTGTCCTGCTACAGCGTCCACGACCGGCACGCGACGCTCACGTACACGGTGCTGTCGAACACGACGGGCGGCGCCTGGCCGGTCGCGCGCCTGCTCGACGACCGGGTCGCGGGCTAGGCCCTTGGTACCGTCGCGGACGACGCCGAGGAGCTCGGCGTCGACTCGAGGGTTCCGGCGGCTCGACAAGTTCGACGACAAACACGGCCCCGATGTCCTCGAGGAGGTGACGTGTCGGCGGCCTAGGTCAAACCATCGCCGATCCGCGCCGCTTCGGCACGTCACTTCAGGCGGTGACGGCCGTGACCACTCCCGCCATGAACGCGACGGCAAGCGTGAGCCGCCGGAACGTCGCCGCGGGGAGGCGGAGGCCAAGACTGGTGCCGATCGCGTTCGCGACGAGGACGCCCGGAAGCCACCACACGAAGGCGCGGCCGGCCTCGCTGCTGAGCTGGCCTTCGAGCCCGAGAACGACGAGGCCGATCGCAGCCGTCGCGATGAAGTAGAGGGCGAGATCGGCGATGAAGCCGCGGGCCGGCAGCCGACGATGCGTCAGAAGCAGTGCCGGCGGAATCCCGATCAGGGACGTTGTCGTGCCGAGTAAACCGCCCGCGAACCCGGCCGCGACGGGCAGCCCGCGGATCCGAGGCGAGGGCCGACGCCGCTCCGACAGCGCGAGCGCCACGGCGGCGAGGGCGACCACGATACCGACGACCACCTGCAGGTCGTGCAGGTCGACCGTGCCGAGCGTCCGCGAGCCGACCCAAAGACCGGGGACCGCGCCCCCCACGAGGAGCGAGACACGCCGCCGGTCGATCTCGCCGCGAAGCCGCCACGCCACCGGCAGCCGCGTCGCGAGCGAGATCAGCAGATTGACGGTCACGACGAACGGGAGGGAAAAGCCGGAGAGCAGGAGCGTCGGCGTCGCGACGAGCGCGAGCCCGAAACCGGAGGTGCCCGCGAGCAGCGCGGCGCCCGCGACGAGCAGCCCGCCCACGATCAGCACGGCCGGCCGCCATCCGCCTGCGTCGCCAGACTGCGCCGCGTGGCCGGAACGGACGCAGACCCGAGTACGCGGCGCGGGCTCTCGACGAAGGACGCGTCGAAGCCGGTCGCCCGGTACAGCCAGGGGATCGCAGCCGCCGGCCTCGTCTTCACAGCCGGCCAGGGCGCCCACGACCCGGTGACGAACGAGTTGCCGGACGGGATCGAGGCCCAGACGCGACGCACGCTCGAGAACGTGGACGCGATCCTACGCGCCGGTGGTGCCTCACTCGCGTCCGCGCTCAAGATCACGATCTTCCTCGCCGACCGGCAGGATTATGCGGCGATGAACGCCGTGTACGACACGTACATGCCCGACACCCCGGCCGTGCGCACGACCGTGCAGGCGGGTCTGGGCAAGGGAATGCTCGTCGAGATCGACGCGATCGCGCTCGCCGAGGGCTGAGGCCGGTCAGCTCGCCGGGGCGTCCTGGTAGACGGTGACGACGTCCGTGTAGAACTCGATCGCCGCGCGGCCCTGCTCGTGCGGCCCCCAGCCGGATCCCTTGATGCCACCGAACGGGACGTGCACGTCGGCGCCGGCGGTCTGCGAGTTGACATGGAGGATGCCGGCCTGCGCCTCGGTCGTGAACCGCTGCACCGCCCGGAGATCGCGCGTGAAGATCGCGGCCGAGAGGCCGAACTCGACCGCGTTCGCGCGGCGCAGGCCCTCGTCGAGATCGGCGACGCGGTAGAGGGAGACGACCGGTCCGAACACCTCCTCGCAGGAGAGGAACGCGTCGTCTGCGACGTCTTCGAAGACGGTCGGCGCGACCAGATGGGCCCGCTCGTGCATGCGTTCACCGCCGGCGAGGACCGTGCCGCCTTCGGCGCGGCCCCGCTCGATCGCGCCGAGGACGTCCTCGAGCGCGCCTTCGTTCACGAGCGGGCCGACCTCCGTCGCGGGATCAGACGGATCACCGACGACGCCCGACTTCAACGCGGGCGAGGAAGCGGCGCCGGAAGTCCTCGTACGCCGCGTCCTCGACGTAGATCCGCCGTGTCGCCGTGCACTTCTGACCCGCCGACCAGAAGGCGCCGGCGTACGCCGCCTCGACCGCACGGTCGAGCTCGGCGTCGGCCATGACGAGCAGCGGGTTGTGGCCCCCGAGCTCGAGCTGGACACGGCAGTTGCGAGCCGACGCCTCCTCCCGGACGCCGTGACCGACCGGAACCGAGCCCGTGAACGAGAGCGCGCGCACTCCGGCGTTGCGCACGAGCTCTGCGCCCGCCTCGGACCCTGAGCCCGTGAGCACGTTGAGCACTCCCGGCGGGACGCCGGCCTCTGCGAGGCACTCCGCCAGGTGGAGTCCGGTGCGAGGCGCCTCGTAGCCGAGCTTGAGCACGACGGCGTTGCCGTACGCCAGCGCAGGCGCCAGCTTCCAGACGGGGATCGCAGCGGGGAAGTTCCAGGGGGTGATCAGGCCGACAACACCAACCGGTCGCCGACGCGTGAAGAGCATCTGATCCGGAGCCGACGCCTCGTACACCTCGCCCGCGGGGCGCCAGCACTCGCCCGCCGCGAAGCGCAGGATCGTCGCGGCGCGAGACGCTTCCCCGCGCGCCTCGCGGAGCGGCTTGCCCATCTCCGCAGTCATGTCCTGGGCGACGCGCTCTGCGCGCTCGTCGAGCGCCGCCGCGGCCGCCCGGAAGATCGCGGCGCGCCGCTCCGCCGGCAGAGCGGCCCAGGCCGGCTGTGCCTCGGCAGCCGCGGCCACTGCGTCGGCCGCGTCGGCCGCCGTCGCCGCCGCGAATGTCCCGGTGACGAGGTCGGGCTGCCACGGGCTCCGCTTCTCGTACGTGCGGCCGGACTCGCTCCCGCGCCACTCGCCGCCGACGAGGATTCCGAACGCGTCGCTCACGCCGAACCTCGAAGCCGGAGCGTCACCGGCAGCGTCACGCGCGCGCCGGCCGCCGGCGGCCGCTCGCCGCCGAGCCGGGCGATCAGGCTCTCGGCGCCGAGCCGGCCGAGCTCGTACCCGGGCACACGCACGGTCGTCAGCGGAGGATCGGCGAACTGTGCGAACTCGAAGTCGTTGAAACCCGTCACCGCGACGTCGTCGGGAACCCGAAGACCGCGGATCCGAGCTGCCTGGAGCGCGCCCAGAGCGAGCAGGTCGTTGCCGCACATGACCGCCGTGGGCGGATCGGGGAGACCGAACAGCCGCTCCGCCATCCGCGCACCGTCGGTGGGATCCCAGACCCCGTCCGTCACCTCGAGCTCGGGCGCCGACACTCCGGCGGCGCTCAGTGCCTCGCGGTAGCCGCGCAGGCGCTCCTCGACCATCGGCCACGGCGTCCGGGTCGAGATGAACGCAATCCTCCTGTGTCCGGACCCGAGCAGGTGCTCGGTCAGCTGTCGCGCCCCGGCCCGATTCTCCGCGGTCACGGAGACGACCGGCACGCCGGCCGGGCGCCTGCTCGAAGACGACGAAGCTGAAGCCGAGCTCGTCCACGCGCCGGATCGTCCTGCGCCGCACCGACGGCGCACCCGAGAGGAACAGGAACGCGCCGTCGACGCGGTCCTCGAGCAGCGGCGAGAAGAGGCGGTCGGCGTCGTCGGGGTCGGGGCGCGCAGCCTGGATCAGGAGGGAGTACCCGTGGTCGCGGGCGACGTCGCCGATGCCGGCGATGATCAGGTCGGTCATCGGGTCGGCGAGGAAGCGCGCCCCCTCGTCGAGGACGAGGAAGCCGAGTGTCATCGTCCGCTTCGCACGCAGGCTCCGCGCGGCAGCGTTCGGCCAGTAGCCGAGCCGGTCGAGCTCACGGCCGACCCGCTCCCGCGTCTCGACGGACATCAGGTTGAAGCGCCCGTTGACGTAGTTCGAGACGGTCTGCAGCGAGACGCCTGCCTGCCCGGCGACATCGCGCATCGTCGGCCGGCTCACGACCACACCACCGTCACCCCCGCGTACGCGACGAGCGCGACGATCACCCACGAGGAGAGCCCGAGCACGAGCGGGCGCCCGCCGACGGCGAGCAGCCGCCGCAGCTCCACGCGAGCCCCGACGGCGAAGAGGGCAACGGCCAGCAGGACGGTCTTTGCATCGGCCAAGACCGGCAGCAGCCCCGCGGGTACGAGGCCGGCGCTGCGCAGCGCAGCGGCCGCGATGAACGCAAGCACGAACGGCGGTACGAGACGCCACCGCGAGACGTGTGCACTCCGTCCCTGCCTCCAGGAGATCCACGCGATGAGCGGCCCGAGCAGGAGCACGCGCGTCAGCTTGACGACGACCGCGGTCGCCACCGCGACGCCGCCGACGGCGGACGACGCCGCAACCACCTGCGCGACATCGTGCACGCTGGCCCCCACCCACGCTCCGTAGTCGTGGTCGCTCATCCCGAGGAGGCGGTTCAGCGCCGGCAACAGCACGATCGCGAGGCTGCCGCAGAGCGTCACCAGCGCGATCGCGTACGTCACCTCCTCCTCGTCGGCGTCGCTGACGTCACGGGCCGCCGCGATCGCGGAGACACCGCAGATCGAGAAGCCCGAGGCGACGAGCAGCGAAGGCCGTCCGAGACGCCGAGCCGCTTCCCGGCCCAGCGCGTCCCGAAGAAGGTCGCGACGACGACCACGACCACGACCAGCAGGCCGCGCCCGCCGAGTGTGAACATGTCCTGCAGCACGAGCTCGAAGCCCAGCAGAACGATGCCGACCCGCAGAAGCGTCCCGGACGCGAGCGCGAGCCCGGCGCGGGCAGCGACCGGCACGCCCGACGGTGTTCGCGACGACCAGGCCGAGCACGAGGGAACCGAGGACGACCGGGACCCCGGGCAGCAGCCGGTGGACGAGCAACCCTGCGAGCGAGCCCGCCGAGGCCAGAGCGAGGCCCGGAGCGACGCGCCGCAGCGCACCCGCGGCGCGGGCCCGGCGGGGGACGGGCGCCGCAGGCACCTGGGTCACTTGAACGATCAAGTGCGCACCAGTATCGCATGTTAGGGTCGGCCCGGTGAGCGAGCCAGCCCTCCGGATCGCGCTGATCGGCCTTGGCGACATCGCCGTCCGCGCCCACCTCCCCGCGCTGGCCCGCGAGCAGCGCGTCGCGGTGGTGGCCGTCGCGGACCTCGAGGAGGAGCGCCTCGCAACCGCGCCCGAGGGAGCGCGCCGAACGACGGACGTCGCGTCCGTGCTCGACCGATCCCGAGGTCGACGCCGTCGTGATCGCTACACCTCCCGCCGCCACGGCCGGTCTCGTGCGCGCCGCGCTCGACGCCGGCAAGTGGGTGCTCGCAGAGAAGCCGCTCGGGCTCTCGGTCGCCGAGACGGCGGACGTGCGCGCGGCGCCCGGCGCGACGGACCGGCTCCAGATCGGCCTCACCTACCGGCATCACCCCGCGGTCGACCGGCTCCGCGAGCTGATCGCGGACGGAGCCCTCGGGCGGCCGCTGCTGATCCAGGCGGCGCTCTGCGACGAGCCCGCGAACCCCGACCAGGATCCCCGCGCGTACGCGCGGCGGCTGCGTTCGCTCGAGCGGATCCCGCCCGTCGTCTCCGACGGCGTGCACGCGTGCGACCGGATCAACTACCTGCTCGGCGAGCCGCCGGTCGACGTCAGCGGCTGGAGCCTGCGCACCGATCCCACGTATGCGAGCGCGAACGTGAACGGCGGCGTCCTCGCGTACGAGGACGGCACGATCGCGCGCCTCGACGTCGTCTGGCTGACGCCGGTGCTGCCGCCGAGCCAGTTCGTCGTCACCGGGCCCAAGGGCCTCGCGACCCTCGACCCGCCCACGTTCCGGCTCACGGTCGAGCTTGCGGACGGTACGACCGAGACGCACGAGCCGCCCGGCGACAAGACGGAGGTCTGCTTCGCGCTCCAGCTTCAGCGCTTCGTCGACGCAGCGCTCGCCGGCACGCCGCCGGTGCCCGGCCTCGACGAGGCGATCGCGAGCCTCGAGCTCGCCGAGCGGATCGCGCGCGCCGCAGGCGTGGGTCGGCCGACCCCGGAATCATCGGTGCCCGCGTGATCGACTTCCACGTGCACCAGCCGGCCGCCGCGGCCTACGGGCCGGCGGAGTACCTGGCGGCGATGGACGAGCTCGGCGTGGACATCTCGGTCGTGTTCACGTACGAAGGGCTGCTGCGGCCGAGCGCGGGCGCCAACGATTCGCTCGCAGCCTGGGTCGCGCCTGCGCCCGACCGGCTCGTCGCCTTCGCGACGGTCGATCCTCGCGATCCGGGCGCCTCGGCGGAGATCGAGCGCTGCGTCCGCGAGCACGGGATGCGCGGGGTCAAGCTCCATCCCTGGCTGCAGGGCTTCTCGGCGCACGAGCCGGGCCTGCAGCGCGTCTGCGAGGCCGCCGGTGCGCTCGGGATCCCGATCCTCTTCCACGACGGCACGCCGCCGTTCTCGACCCCGCTCCAGCTCGCCGTGCTCGCGCGCCGCCATCCGGAGACGCAGATCGTGCTCGGCCACGGCGGCCTGCACGACCTCTGGCGCGAGGCGATCGCGGCGGTGCTGTCTGCGCCGAACGTCCACCTCTGCATGTCGGGGACGCCCGGCTACGCGATGCGCGCGATCGTGGCGCGCTGCCCGCTCGAGCGGCTGCTCTTCGGCACCGACGCCGGCCTCCGGCCCGAGCCGCTGCAGCGGTACGCGGTGCTGCGCGTGCGCCAGCTCGACGAGCTCGGCCTCGACGAGGAGCAGCGCGAGGCGATCCTGGTCACCAACCCGCGCCGCCTGCTCGCCGCATGATCGACATCCACTCCCACGTGCCGACGCACCGTGACGCTGTCCCGCCCGACGAGCTCGTCGTCAACGACAAGTGGCGGCCGGACCGAGCCGTGGCGGCGACGACGACCTGGGCCGACTACGCCGAGGCATTCGCGGACGTGGACGTGTCGGTCGCGTTCACGATCGCACGCGACCGGACGCGGGTCGACTCCGCCCTGAACGACGCCGTCGCCACCTTCGTGGCAGACGCGCCTGACCGCCGGATCGGCTTCCTCTCCGTGCATCCGGAGGTGGACGGCGCGCTGGACGAGCTCGAGCGGGCGCGCACGGACCTGGGGTTGAAGGGGATCAAGCTCGGCCCGAACTACCAGGTCTTCGACCCGCTGGGCGAGGACGCCCTGCGCGTCTACGCAGCTGCGGAACGTCACGGCCTGCCGGTCCTCTTCCACCAGGGCGCGTCGCCGGTGCGGGAGGCACCGCTCCGCTACGCACATCCCCTGCTGATGGACGAGATCGCGATCCGCTTCCCCGAGCTCCGCGTCGTGATGGCGCACCTGGGCCACCCCTGGCAGCGGGAGACGATCGTGACGATCCGCAAGCACCCACACGTCTACGCCGACGTCTCGGCGCTCTTCTACCGGCCGTGGAGCTTCTACGAGGGACTGCGGCTCGCGACCGAATGGGGTGCGCTCGACAAGCTCCTGTTCGGGTCCGACTTCCCGATCGCGACGCCCGCGGAGACGGCGGCGGGGCTGCGGCGAGTCAACGACCCGATCGAAGGGACGAAGCTGCCGCCGGTGCCGCTCGACAAGATCGAGGAGCTGATCGCCCGTGACCCGCTGCCGCTGCTCGGGCTCGAGCGGCCCTAGCCGAGTCGGGCGCGCGCCCGCGAGCAGCGGTAGCACGCCGGGATCGGTGCAGAGGAGCGAAGTCGGATCGTCGCTGAGCAGCTCGACCGTCGCCTCGATCACCATCGCGCCCGGGACGAGCTGGGCGAGCGCGCGGCCGACCTTTCCGTCCCGGATCGCGCCCCGCTCGCGGAGCGGCCGTTCGATCGCCCCGAAAGCCCGGCTGCACCCGGGGAACCGGTCGGCCCCGTGCGCCGGCCAGTCGGGGTCGAACGGGATGTCCAGGTACGGCGCGCCTGCCTGGAATTCGCCCACGTGGACGGTGGTGTTCGCCGTGTGGCCGACACCGAGCAGGAGGACGTGCCCGCCTGCAGCGGCGAGGCGTCCGAGCGGGCTGTCGACGCCGGTCGCTCCCGCTCGTTCGTGCCCGTCGAGGAGATCGGCGGCGCCGGTTCCGACGGCCGCGACCGAGTATGTCGGGTGCGCTCGAGCGCAGCGCGTCGGGACGGCGACGGAACGCCTCTGCAAGCGCCCCCGTACGCCCTGGCAGGTCCGGCGCGTAGGTCTCGTTGTCGTAGGTGAACGTGGGCATGACGACGAGGCCGCGTGGCCCGACAGCGTCGAGCAGCGCGCCGATCACCTCGTCAGCGTCGAGACCGACCGCACGCAGGGACGCGTGGACGACGACGGCGTCGCCGCTGGCGAGGCCGATCACAGGCCGAGCAGGCCCGCGAGCGTGCCGCCGAGGATCGCGTCGCGCACGTCCGGCCCGTACGGCGCCTCGGTGACACGGGCGAGCTCGATCGGCGGGTCGCCGAACGGCGCGTCGGTGGAGAAGAACACGCGCCCGCCGATGCCGTCGGGGTCGGCCGCGGCCAGAGCAGTCGGCCATTCGACGTAGACGCTGTCGGCGTAGACGTTCGGCGCGGCCGCGAGCGTCGCCGGGCCGTCGTGGGAAAAGTCCGTCGCGCCTGCCTTCCCGAGCAGGAAGCTGCCTTCGGGGAAGCGCGCCGCGAGCCACGCGAGCTGGAGCGGGAGCGCGTGCGGCGGCGTGCCCGTGCGGACGTAGACGGGCCAGCCGGAGTCGACCGCGAACGCGACGAGCGGCTCGGCCTGACCGTCGAGCAGGTCGAAGCCCTGAAGAGCGGAGTCGAGCTTCAGCGCGACTGCTCCTGCATCCCGCGCCCGCCTCAGCTCCTCGAGCGCCTCGGCACCGAGCCACGGCGTCGCGACCGCGTAGGCGAGCAGCCGCCCGCCCGACGAGGCGGCAGCCCCCGCGACGAGCTCGTTCCCCTCCCGGTTCCGCACCGGCAGGTACCCCTCGGCCGGCGAGACGAGCGCCCGCTCGATCCCGAGCCGGTCCATCGTCGCGAGCAGCTCCTCTGCAGTCAGAGACGCGTCCCGCCCGTGGCCGAGCATGACGTGGCCGTCGACCACGGTCATGCGGCCACGCCTGCGCGGAAGGCGTGCGCAGCCGCCCGGAATGCAGCGAGTCCCGCTTCCGGGACGAGGGTGAGGTTGTAGAGCGCGAGGCCCTCGGCACCGGCGGTCGCGAGCTGCTCGGCATCGGCCGCGAGCTCCGTGCGGTCGGGCGTCCAGTTCGTCGAGACCGAACCGGTGCTCCCGGCAAGCGCGCGCAGCCCGGTGAAGCGGCGCTGCAACTCGTCGCCCGCGAGCGGGCCGCAGCCGAAGAGGAGGGCGTCGGCGGCGGCGACCGAGATCGGCGAGACGCCTTGCAGCGCCGCCTGCTCGGGCGGCCCGGAGACGAAGACGCGGAGGCTCGATCCGGCGGCGTGGACCGTGTCGGCGGCCGCCTCCACGAGGCGCGCAGCGCCGGCGGCCCGGCCTGCTGCCAGATCGGCGGGGACGTCTTCAGCACCGGCCGCGGCGTCGGCGAACGGCGGCCCGGCCGCCGCGTGCACGCGCGCTTCTGCGGCCGGGCCGAGCAGTGCTCGGCACGAGACGCAGAAGCACTGCGGGCCGAGGAGACGCGCCGATTCGGAGAGCGGGTCGAGCGCGAGCGTCAGCGTGTACGACGGCTCCCAGGCGGGGTAGAAGCGCGGCCTCGAGGTCGACGTACTCGGGCTCGAGCTGCGCGGCGACGTCGCCCACCAGCGCGGCGACGTACTCGACCGCTTCGGGAGCGGACGGGCAGAGGCTGTGGCCGGCCGGCGAGCCGTCGAGCAGCCGCGCCGCCGCGTCCGGGTATGCGGCCGCGAGCTCGCCGTTGTGGAGCCCGACGACCCACGCCCGGAACCGCAGCCCGCTCCGTTCGCACGCCTCGCGGAACCGCAGCAGACGGCTCGGTGCGAGTGCCTTCGGGAACGAGAGCGCCGTAGCGGGCGCGTTCTGGCTCGACGTACATCGTCGTCCGCGTCAGCACGCTGACGCGCCGGTGGCGCGGGAAGACGCGGCGGCCGCGGTGATAGACGACTGCGACCGAGACGGCGTCGCAACCGAGCTCGAGCACCTGCGCCGCGAGCGCGTCGGGCTCCACGTGCTCGAGCTCCTCCGGGTAGACGAAGACCTGGACGCCCGCGCTCACGCGAAGCTCCGCCGCACCTCGTCACTCGGCTCGATGCCGAGCCCGGAACCGGCGGGGAGCCGCGCGACGAGACCGTCGATGTCGAGCGGGACGGCAAGCGAGACGTCCTCCTCGTAGAAGTGGTGCCCGATGATCCCGTGCGGGATCTGGCTCAGGTGCTCGCAGGCGCAGGCGACATGCAGCTGCGCGGCGGCTCCGATGCCCATCTCGCCGTTCGCGCCGATGACGACACCCATCCCGAGCTCGCGCGCGAGCCTCGCAGACTCGACGGCGCGCTCGAGGGCCGGAGCTCTTGCCGACGTAGACGCTGACGAGATCCGCCGCGCCCATGCGGCCGATGCGGGCCACGTCCGCGGGCGAGTAGACGGACTCGTCGGCGACGAGCGGCACGCCCAGCGCGCGCACATCGCGCAGCCCCTCGAGGTCGTCCGCGTGCACCGGCTGCTCGATGAAGGCGAGGCGCGACTCGGCAAGACGCGGGACCGTCTCGAGCGCGACCGGAAGCGACCAGCCGCCGTTTGCATCCGCGCCGAGAAGCGCGTCCTCGCCGGCGAGCTCGCGCGCCAGCGCGAGCCGTGCCACGTCCGCCTCGGGATCTCGGCCGACCTTGACCTTGAAGGAGCGGAAGCCGAGGGCGACCGCCGTCTCGTAGCCGGCGCGGAGATCGTCGCCGTCGCCGCTGAGCGAGATCTTCACCGGCACCTCGCGCCGGTACGGCCCGCCGAGCAGCTCGGCGACGGTGACGCCCTGCGTGCGGCCGAGCGCATCCCACAGCGCGGTCGAGACGCCTGCCTTGGTGAACCAATTGCCGCGCAACACGCGGTCGAACTCCGTCGCATGCGCCTCGATCGGCGCGAGCGGCTTGCCGATCAGACGCGGCCCGATCACGTCGCGGACGAAGTGCGTCGCCGTGACAGCGTCCTCACCGCTCCAGGCGGCGGTTGCGCTGACCTCCCCGAAACCCTCCACGCCCTCGTCGGTGACGACGCGGACGAGCGTGAACGTCGAGGCGTCGTGGACGACCCGCTGCCCGCGCACCTTGAGCCCCGGCTTCGCGCGCGCACTCACGGTCGTCGTCTCGACGGCCGCGATCGTCGGCCCAGACACGTCAGGCACCGGTATCGGCGAGCTGCTCGATGGCCGCCGCAACCGCGGCCACACACGCCGCGAGCGCCCGCTCGCCGCGCTCACGGGATGCCTCGTCCGGACGATCGGTGAAGCCGTCCAGCTCTTCCCAGCGTCCCGGCTCTCCGATGACGAGGCCCCGCGGCCGCTTGCGCGCGGCGCCGCCCGGCGACGGCCTCGCCAGCTCGGGCCGGACGCGGTCCGGGTCGAGCGCGAGCAGCAGAGAGGTCTCGAAGCTGCCGGCATGGCCGTGCAGCGGCCCTTCGATGTCCGCGGGGTCGACGAGGTCCGATGCCATCGCGGTCGCGACGACGAGATCGAGCTCGCGCGAGGCCTCCGCCACCGCAACCGCACAGGCGGCGGCGTTGCCGCCGTGGGCGTTCAGCACGAAGACGCGCCGGACGCCGGCCGACGCGGCCGAGGCGAGCAGGTCCGCCAGGACGAGTTGGAAGGTGGCGACGCCGAGTGAGAGCGTCCCGCCGAACGGAAGGTGGTGGTCGGACGCGCCGTACGCGAGCGTCGGGGCGAGCAGGATCGTGTCGGGCCGCGACGCCGCGGCCGCCGCCCGCTCCGCAATCGCGTGGGCGAGCAACGCGTCGGTCCCGGTGGCGAGGTGCGGGCCGTGCTGCTCCGTCGACCCGACCGGCAGCACGAGCAACGCAGTGGCCGCCAGGTCGCCGATCTCCTCGCGAGTCAGCGCGTCCCAGCGACGGACGGTGCTCATGCCCGCTCCCGGGCGACCTCCGCCAGCAGGCTCCCCGCCGACTGGGGGAAGTGGCAGGCGACGGTGTGCCCCGCGCCGGCGGCGTGCAGCGGGGGGTCGACCGTCCGGCAGAGCTCGCGCTCGCCGAGCGGGCAGCGCGGGTGGAAGCGGCAACCCGACGGCAGCGTGTCCGCCGCGGGCGCCTCGCGGAGAACGATCTGCTCCCGCTGCGTCTCGCCGGGCGCGGGCGGGATCGAAGCCAGGAGTGCGTGCGTGTACGGGTGCTGCGGCTCGGCGAAGAGCGAGTCTCGCGGCCCCTGCTCGACGATCCGGCCGAGATACATGACGGCGATCGTGTCGGCCATGTAGCGGACGACGGCGAGGTCGTGCGTCACGAACAGATAGGTCAGGTCGAGCTGGTCCTGGAGTCTTCGCAGGAGGTTGAGGATCTGCGCCTGGATCGAGACGTCGACGGCCGACACCGCCTCGTCGAGCACCACGAGCTTCGGGTTCAGCGCCAGCGCCCGCGCGATGTTGACACGCTGGCACTGGCCGCCGGAGAGCTGGCGTGGGAAGACGCGCGCGTGGTCGGGCCGCAGGCCGACGAGCTCGAGCAGCTCCGCGACCCGAGCCGAGCGCTCTTTCCGCGACAGCGAACGCTCGTGCACGACGAGCGGGAACGAGACGATCTGCTCGACCGTCTTCCGCTTGTTCAGCGACGCGTACGGGTCCTGGAAGACGATCTGCATCTCGCGGCGGAGCCGCCGCAGCTCGCGGCGAGAGATCCCGAAGAGGTCGGTCGACTCGAAGTGGACGCTGCCCGACGTGGGTTCGTCGAGACGGAGCAAGAGCCGCGCGAGTGTCGACTTCCCCGAGCCCGACTCGCCGACGAGGCCGACCGTCTCGCCGCGGGTGAGCACGAGCGAGACGTCGTCGACCGCCTTGACGATGCGGCGCGACCGGGGTCCGCCGAGGCGAAAGTGGCGGCTCAGGTGGTCGACCACGAGGAGCGTCTCCTCGCGGACGGGCTCGATGCGCGACGGCGTCATGTCGGTCGCGCTCACGCCGTCCCAGCCTTGACGGGGAAGTGACACTCCGCCACCTGCTCGCGGACGGCGACCGCAGGCGGCGGATCGACCGTGCAGACCTCCTGCGCATAGGCGCAGCGCGGGTGGAACGGACAACCGGACGGCAGCTGGTGCGGTAGCGGCGGCTGCCCCGAGATCGCGGCGATCGGTCGCTCGACGTCGCGATCGAGCCCGCAGATCGAGTCGAGCAGGGCCTCAGAGTAGGGATGAGCGGGAGTGCTCAGCACGGCGGCGCCGGTGCCGCTCTCGACGATCCGGCCCGCGTACATGACGTGAATGTCGTCGCAGAAGGACGAGGCAAGGCCGAGGTCGTGCGTGATCAGGATCACGCCCATCCGGCGCTCCTCGACGATCCGGCCGAGCATCTCCATGATCCGGGCCTGGGTGGTGACGTCCAGCGCGGTCGTCGGCTCGTCGGCGATCAGAACGTCGGGGTTCGTGCAGATCGCCATCGCGATCATCACGCGCTGACGCATGCCGCCGGAGAACTGGTGCGGATGGTCGTCGATGCGCCGCGCGGGCTGCGGCAGCCCGACGTCTCCGAGCACCTGGATCGCCCGCTCGCGAGCCTCGCGACGGCCGACGCCCTCGTGGGCGGCGATTGCCTCCGTGATCTGCCGACCGACCGTCATGAGGGGGTTCAGCGACGACATCGGGTCCTGGTAGACGGTCGAGATCTGGCCGCCGCGGACGCGCGCCATCTCCCGCTCGGAGACAGGGGCGAGGTCGTTCCCGCGCAGGAGCACGTGACCAGCCGCGATCCGCGCGCGGGGAGGGAGCAGCCGCATCAGCGAAAGCGCCGTGAGCGACTTGCCACTTCCAGACTCGCCCACGATCCCGAGCCGGCGGCCGGAGCGGACGTCGAACGAGACGCCGCGCACCGGCCTGATCGGCTCTCGCCTCGGCACCGTGATCTCGACGACGAGGTCGCGCACGCTGAGAACGACATCGGTGGCGGTCTCGGGGAGCGTCGCCGTCATGACTGAGAGGGGTCGAGGACCTTCTGGAGGTTGTCGCCGAGCACATTCAGCGCGAGCACGGCGACGAGGATCACGAACCCGGGGAACAAGGCGTAGGTGTACGAGCTGTAGAGGTTCGTGTAGCCCTGCTGCAGCAGGGTTCCCCACGACGTGTCCGGAGGCTGGATCCCGAGGCCGATGAAGCTCAGGCTCGCCTCGACGAAGATCACCTCGGCGAGAACGAGGCTGGCGCGGGCGACGAGCACCGGCAGTGCATTCGGCAACAGCTCGCGGGCGACGATCCGGCGGCCCGACGCGCCGACGGACACCGCGGCCAGGTAGTAGTCCGATCGCAACTCCGAGAGCAGGGACGATCGCGCAATCCGGGCCGTCGCCGGCGTGAAGATGATGCCGAGGATGACGACCATGCTCAGCGTCGAGGTGCCGAACGCGGCGACGAGGACGAGACCGAGCAGGATCGCGGGGATCGCCATCAGCGTGTCCGCAGCGCGCATCAGGATCTCGCCGAACCAGCCTTCCCGGAGCGCAGCGGTGAAGCCCCAGAGGATCCCGAGTCCCATCGCGAGCGCCGTCGCGGCGAAGCCGAGCGTGATCGAGGTGCGGCCGCCGTAGAGGATCCGCGTCAGCAGGTCGCGTCCGAGCTCGTCGGTGCCGAACAGGTGGTCGCGGCTCGGCGGCGCGAACAGGTGCGCGAAGTCGAGCGTCGTCGGGGCGTACGGCGCGAAGAGTGGGGCGCCGACGGTGGCGATGACGAGCAGCAAGACGACCGCGGCCGAGAGCGCGCCGGACGGCCGGCGCAGCAGGCGGCGAATGACGGAGTCCGTACGCGTCGCACTCTCGACCGGGACGGTCGGGACCACCGTGCTCATGTGACCGCCTTCGTCCGCAGGCGCGGGTCGATGAAGCCGAGGAGGACGTCGACGATGAGGCTCGTGACGATGAAGACGGCGACCGCGAGCAGCACGAGCGCCTGCAGCACGCCGTAGTCGCGCTGGTAGACCGAGTCGACGAGCAGCGAGCCCAGGCCCGGCCGGGCGAAGACGTACTCGATGATCACGGCACCGCCGACGAGGTGGGCGACGATGATCCCCGCCGCGGTGATCGCCGGGATCGAGGCGTTCGGGAGCTCGTGGCGGACGACGACCTGCCGTCGCAGCAAGCCCTTGCCCTTGGCCGTTCGCACGAACGACGAACTGCCGACGTCGAAGAGGGACGGCCGCAGGATCCGCATCGTCGCCGCCGCGACCCCGATCCCGAGTGTGATCGCCGGCAGCAGGGTCGACTTGACGCTCTGGACGGGATCCGCCTGGAAGGAGACGTACCCCTGGGTCGGCAGCCATTCGAGCTCGACCCCGAGAACGATGATCAGGCCGATCCCGATCACGAACGTCGGAATCGCGATCCCGACAGCCGCGAAGCCGGACAGCAGTCCACCGAGGATCCGGTTCGGCCAGATTGCGCCTGCCACCGACGCCGGCACGGCGATCAGGATGCCGATGATCATCGACATGAACGCGAGCAGGAGCGTTGCCCCGTAACGCTGCTCGACGAGCGACGTGACCGAGAACTGGCTGAAGTAGGAGGCGCCGAAGTCACCGTGCAGGATCCCGCTGACCCAGTCGACGTACTGGGCGGGAATCGACTTGTCGAGACCGAGCTCCGCGCGGATCCCCTCGAGCGTCGACTTGTCGACTTCCTTGATCGAGCCGCCGAGCTTGGTGATCGTCGGATCGCCCGGGATCACCCGCATGAGCAGGAAGACGACCATCGAGCCGAGGATCAGCAGGGCAAAGCTCGTGACGAGCCGCCGGAGCACGTATCTCAGCATCGAACCGCTGTCACTCCTTCGCTCAAGGGGTTCGGGGGCGGCCGGCGAGCGGCCGCCCCTTGGCCCTACGTTAGCCCGACTTCCGCGCTTCCTCGAGGTGGACGTTGCCCTGCGCGTCCTCCCACGCGTTCTGGACGCTCCGCTGGTGCGCGACGATGTTCGTCTGGTGCGCGATCACCATCACCGGCGCGTACGAGCTGAAGATCTGCTGCATCGTGTTGTAGACCTTCTGGCGCTCCGGCAGGTCGACAACACCCGGCGCCTTCAGAGCCAGTGACTCGAAGGTGGTGTTCTTCCAGTTGCATTCGCACGAGCCGAACTGGCCCTGCTTCAGGGCGTACGTCGGGTTCGGCGGCATCGAGAAGTAGTTGGCGATGATCGTGTTCGGGTACCTCTTCCCGGCCGGGAAGAACTTCGCGAGCCACGTGCTCACGTCCGCGCGCTGAATCGAGAGCTTGAGCCCGATCTTCTCCAGGTCCTGCTGCAGGATCTGCGCCATCGTGATCCACTCGTCGCGGCGGCCGGCGAGCGCCCAGAAGGTGAACGTCGTTCCCTGCTTGACGCCGGCGGCGTCGAAGAGCTGCTTCGCCTTCTGCAGGTTGAACGGGTATCCCTTCAGCTTCTTGTTGTAGGCCGAGCTGTTCGCGCTGATCAGCGAGTTGCCGATCGACGGGGTCGCGAGACCGGAGAAGGCCGCACGGTTCATCGTCCGGCGGTCGATCGCGTACGAGAGCGCCTGCCGGGCACGGACGTCGTTGAACGGCTCGGAGGTGACGTCCAGCTCCCAGACGTGGGCGCCGGAGACGCCCTTCGGCGCGAGGAACGCCGTCTTGCTCGAGGTCACGGCCTGCACGTCGGTCGGGCGGACCTGCCAGATCATGTCGAGGTTCCCGGCCCGGAAGTCGGTCACCATCGCCGTCGGGTCGGGCTCCCGGACGAACTCGATCCGCTGCAGGCACGCGCGGCCGCCGAAGTGATTCGGGTTGGGCACGAGCGCCAGCGACTGGTTCGGGACGAACGACGCGACCTTGTACGGCCCGGTTCCGGTCCCGCTCTTGGCGAGGTCGGCGACGTTGTTGGTGTCGCTCATCTTGATGTCGACGAGCGCGTTCGGGAGGATCGCGCTCGGGCTGCCGAGCTTGATCCGGATCAGGTACGGGTTGATCACGCGCACCGACCGGATGTCCTTCGCGTTTGCACGCTGCTGCGACGGCACCGCCGGATCGAGCACGCGCAGGATGTTCGCCCGCACGTCGTTGGCCGTGAATGCCCGGCCGGTCGAGTACTTCACGCCCTTGCGGAGAGTGAAGAACCAGGTCTTCAGATCCTTCGACGCGCGCCACTTGGTTGCCAGGTCCGGCACGACGTCCATGTTGCGGTCGTACTTGGAGAGGCCGTTGTAGAGCAGCGTCTGCAGCGGCACCTGACCGGCGAAGGAGAGCGTGTTCGGGTCGAGCTGGGCGATGCCCGCGCCCGCGATGCCGTACTTCAGCGTGCCCTTGGACGACGTGCAGCCGGTCGCCGCGGAGATGGCGTAGGCCGCGGGCGCCGACCGGGCGGATGTGACGACGGTGCTGCCGCCGGCCACGGCCGCGACGGCGAGAGCCGCCGTGACGGCAAGAAGCTTTTTCTTTCCTGACATGTTGGCCCTCCTCATCGGGGCATGGTTGGGACGGCGGTCATGACGGGATCGTCTCGATCGCCGTCATTGGTTCTTCGGAGAAAGGGACTGGACGCGGCACACGGAGGCCCTCGGCTCCCGGTGCCGACTGGACGAGATCGGAGCCGAGCCGCGCAAGCCATTCGAGCGCAACCGCGGCCCGGGCCACTTTAGCGCGCGCGATCGCGATCGCCTCGTCGTAGAGATGCTCGCCGGCGGGATAGAGCGGCCGGGAGTTCCGCAGGCCGAACTTCGCGTACAGCGGCGCGCCGATCGCGACGAGGTCGGCGAGCTCGTTCCCGCGCACCACGCCGCCGAGGCTGTCCGGCGACTCGATGTAGAGATCGATCGGAAGCGACGTCGCCGCCCGCATCTCGGCGAGCTCGGCCGTCGTCACGTCGGACGGGATGTTGACCGTCGTCGCCCCGAGGCCGGCCAGCACGACGAGCGCGGCAGGATTGGACGGGGCCATCGCCACCGAGATCTTCCAGCCGCAATCCGTCGGCAGCTCGCCGGCCGCCTGCATGTCGCGCAGGAGCATCAGCAGGCCGGTGTCGGCGACGAGGAAGCTTCTGATTCCCGCCTCGACCGCGCGGGCGACGTCCTCGATCGCGTACGAGAGCCCGCGCACGCCGCGGACCTGGCCGGCGTGGCCGACGCCGTCCTCCGAGCGTGCGTGTGCACCGAGGCCGTAGCCTTCCCGCGGGCCGACGAAGAGCGACACCTCGACACCCGCCTCGGCGGCGACGGCCGCCGTCTCACGAAGCTCGGACTCGCCGAGGAGCATTGCCCCGCTTCCCTGGGAGACGCGGTTGACCACGATCTCGTGCCGGCGGGCCTCCTCGAGCACCGCCTCGAGCACGCGGAGGTTCTCGACGCTCGGAATCTCGATGCGGAAGTGCGCGCCGTCGGGAAAGCGCCCGTCGCTCGCTTCCGGCCGGCTCTCGCTCGAGGCGAGGCCGAGCCTGCCGAGCGCCTCGTCGGCCTTCACCGGCGTCCTGTTTTGCTTGCTTTTCGGGTATCGATCCGCATATTGTGCGTCTGTGCCGAACGGCGATGCGCTCTACGCAACACGCGGAGGGAGTTCTAAGTGAGTGCGACCGAAAAGTCAAGCCGCCCCGAAGGAGACGAACGGTACAGGGTCCGCAGCGTGGAACGCGCGCTCGACGTGCTCGAGACGCTGGGCGAAGCCGACTCCGTCGGGCTGCGCCTGGCCGAGCTCTCACGCCGGCTCGACACGTCCAAGAGCACGGTGCTCGCCGTGCTCCGCACCCTGACGGCGCGCGGCTACGTCGCCGAGCTCGGCGAGGGGCGTGCGCGTCATTACAAGCTCGGGCTCACGCTCGCACGCCTCGGCGACCAGGCACTCGGCCAGGTCGATCTGCTCGACGTGGCACAGCCCTCCCTGCGGGCGATGACGGAGGAGACCGGCTGGACGTCGCGCGTCGGCGTGCTCGACGACGCCTACGCGGTGATGCTCGGGCGCGTCGACGGCCCCGGGATCATTCGCTTCCAGAGCAACCTTGCGCGGCGCGAGCTGCCGCACTGCTCCGCAATCGGCAAGGCCCTGCTCTCCCACCTGCCCGAGGAGGAGGTGCGCGCGATCGTCGCCCGCACCGGGCTGCCGCGACGCACCGCAAAGACGATCACCGACGTCGACCACCTCCTGCGCGAACTCGACGGCGTGCGCGAGAAGGAGTTCGCGGTCGATGACGAGGAGGACAGCGAGGGCGTCTGCTGCGTCGGCGCCTCGGTCTTCGACCACCGCCAGGCATGCGTCGCGGCGATCAGCGTCACGGGGCTGAAGCAGATGCTTCCCGCCGGCGGGATCGACGGGATCGGACAGGTCGTGCGCCGTCACGCCGCCGAGATCTCGCGCCGGCTCGGCGCTCCGCACGGCCCGTGCGCTGAGAGCAGTATTTCAAACTCTTATAGATGCGTCGGCCTTGACAGCAGTGATACGAATACGACTGTGATCTTCTTGAACGATCAAGTGGATCTGTGACGGCGCTGTCGGTCGAGATCGCGCGCAGCGACGGCGACGCCCGCCGGCGCTTCGAGCTGGAGGTCGGCGAGCCCGCCATGGTCCTCGATGTCCTCCTTGCGCTCCAACGCACAGACGCGTCGATCGGCTTCCGCTACTCGTGCCGGGTCGCCATGTGCGGCACGTGCGCGATTCGCGTCGACGGCCGCCCTGTCCTCGCCTGCCGGACACCGGTGACCGGCGCAGACAGGACGCTCCTGCTCGAGCCGCTCGCAGGGCTTCCGATCGTCCGTGACCTGATCGTCGACACCAGCCCCTTCTGGAAGGCATGGAGCAGCGTCGAACCGTGGTTCGCGCCGCTCGCGGAGGGTGAGGCTCGAGTTCTCCCGGCCGGCGACCCCAGTCGCGAGGCGGTCGAGGCCGGGCTCGACTGCATCTCGTGCGGGGCGTGCTGGACGGCCTGCGACCTCGCCGGCGCCGAGCACGGCTTCGCAGGACCGGCAGCCTTGAACCGCGCGATGACCCTGGCCGCCGACACCCGGGACGGCGCGCGCTCGCGCCGGCTCGAGCTCGCCTCGAGGAGGGCGGGGTCACCCGCTGCCACTACATCCACGGCTGCAGTGGTGCATGCCCGAAGGGCATCGACCCCGCGGCCTCGATCCGGCGCCTCCGCAGGTGGAGCATCGGTGCCGGCCGCTGAAGCGACCCTACCGGTGCTCGAGACCGACGTTGCCATCGTCGGCAGCGGCGGCGCAGGCCTCATGTGCGCACTGCACGCGGCGGCAGCCGACCCGCGTCTCTCGATCACGATCGTCTCGAAAGGCGCCGTCGGCCGCTCAGGCTGCACGCGCATGGTGCAGGGCGGTTTCAACGCGGTGCTCGGCGACGGCGACTCCACCGAGGCGCATTTCCACGACACGCTCGAGGGCGGCCAGTACCTCAACGACCAGGAGCTCGCGTGGACGCTCGTCAACGACGCGCCGCGTGTGATCCACGAGCTCGAGGAGCAGTTCGGCTGCCTCTTCGACCGCACGGCAGCCGGCGAGCTCGACCTGAAGCCGTTCGGCGGACAGAGCTTCGACCGCACCGTGCACCGGGCCGACCAGACCGGGCTCGAGATCATGGGCCGCCTGCGCGACCAGGTGCTGCGGATCGGCGCACGGGAGCTCGAGGACTGGCGTGCGCTCGACCTCCTCTTCGATCAACACGGCGATCTGTCCGGCCTGACGGTGCTCGACACCCGAACCGGCGTCGCAGCCGTGCTCCTGGCCCGGGTCGTCGTCGTCGCCACCGGCGGGTCGGCGACGATGTACCGGATCGCGGCGCCCGCGCGCGAGAAGACCGGCGACGGGATGGCGATGTGCTGGCGAGCTGGGCTCGAGTTCCGCGACATGGAGATGCTCCAGTTCCACCCGACCGGGCTCGTCGCCGGAACGTCGGCGCTCACAGGCGCGGTGCTCGAGGAAGGTTTGCGCGGCGCGGGCGCGCGCCTGACCAACGCGCTCGGCGAGCGCTTCATGGAGCGAGCCGACCCCGTTCGGCTCGAGCGCTCGACCCGCGACGTCGTCGCACGGGCTTCCTACGTCGAGATCCTCGAGGGACGCGGGACACCGGCGGGCGGGGTCCTGCTGGACGTCTCGCATCTCGGCGCAGCGGAGGTCGAGCGCCGCTTCGGCGAGATGGCCGCGCGGACGAGGCTCATCGGTGCAGACCTCGCCACCGGGCCAGTCGAGGTCTCGCCGACAGCCCACTTCCACATGGGCGGCGTCATCATCGATCCGGACTGCACCACGTCCGTGCACGGCCTCCTCGTCGCCGGCGAGGATGCAGGAGGCACCCACGGCGCGAACCGGCTCGGCGGGAATGGCGTCGCCGAGTCGACCGTGTTCGGCGCGCGCGCCGGGGATGCGGCCGCGGCGATCGTGCAGGCGAGGGGCATCTACATGCCCGATCCGAAGCTGGTCGCCGCGTCGGTCGAGCGAGCGTACGCGCCGCTGAGCCGGATCGACGGACCCGCGCCGTTCGCGCTCACGGATGGGCTCAAGGAGGCGATGTGGGTGCATTGCGGCCTCGTTCGAACACGCACCGGGCTCCTCCAGGCGCGAGAGCGCCTCACGGAGCTCCAAGAGGGGTCGTCGCGGGTCACCGTGACCGGCCCCCGCGAGGCAAACCCCGCGTGGCAGCAGGCTCTCGATCTCGAAAGCCAGCTGACCGTCGCACGACTGATCGTCGAGTCCGCCCTCGCACGCGAGGAGTCGCGAGGCGCCCACTTCCGCGCCGACTTTCCCGAGCGCGACGACGACGGCTGGCTCAGAAGCGTCGTCGTCGCCCTCGGGGCAAACGGCGAGACCGAGCTGACAACGCGACCGGTCGAGCTGACCCGACTGGCACCGGGCGGCCGGGTGCTGGAGCAGGCGTGAGCGCGCTCCAGCTTGCCTTCGCAGCAGCACTCTCTACGCTCCTCGCCGGCGTACTGGCCTTCACCGCATTCACGGTGCGGGTCGCGCTCACCGACCGCCCCACGACGGCGCGCGGTCGCTGGATCGAGCGGATCGGCCGCGCGAGCGACCGCGACGTGCAGCGCTGGGCGTTCCTCGCACACCGCGCGACCGGGGTCGCCGTCTTCGCCTTTCTCCTCCTCCACGTCCTCGACGTCGCGCTCTACGCGATCTCGCCGGCGAGATTCGACGAGGTCCACGAGCTCTACGGGACGACGCCGCTGCGGGTGTTCGAGTGCGCACTCCTCTTCGCGATCCTCTTCCACACCCTGAACGGGCTTCGGCTTGTGCTGCTCGATGTCGTCGACGTCAAGACATCGACAGCGCGCCGGCTGCTGCATGTCGCCCTCGCGCTCACCGCGGTCGCGGGCGTGGCGGCGTCCGTTGTGATCATGAAGCCGGTGCTCGCGTGATGCAGCCGCGTCTCGCCGCCTTCCTCGTCATGCGCGCCACGGCACTCGCGCTCGCGGTGCTCGTGCTCGGCCACTTCGCCGTCACACACCTCGTCAACGACGTCGCCGAGACCGGCTCGAGCTTCGTGGCGCGCCGCTGGTCGTCGGCGCTCTGGCTTGCCTGGGACTGGACGATGCTCGCTGCGGCTCTCGTGCACGCCGGCGCCGGCATCTGGCTCTTGATCGACGAGCAGGCCCGGGCCGCCCGTGTGCGTCGGCTCCTGCACGGAGCTCTCGCCGTGACGGTCGCGGATGCTGCTCGCGGTCGGCACGGCCGCGCTCGCGATCGTGGGGGCGCGATGAGTCGAACGAACGGAAAGGAGAACCGAACGATGCACAAGGCCCTCGCCCACAACAAGGGCGACGACGTGGCCGTGGCGGTTGCGCCGATCTCGGCCGGCGAGGAGGTCCTCGTCGTCTATGTCGAGGACGACGGCGAGCTGACGGTGCGTGCCCAGACCGACGTCCCCTACGGGCACAAGGTGGCTCTGCAGCCGCTGGACGCAGGCGCGCCCGTGACGGAGTACAGCACGCAGGTGGGCGTCGCCCGTACGAACATCGCGCCTGGTGACTACGTCCATACGCACAACGTCAAGACGGCGAGGTGGTAGGGATGGAGCTGTACGGCTACCGCCGGCCCGACGGCTCAGTCGGCGTCCGGAACCACGTGATCATCCTGCCGGTCGACGACATCTCGAACGCAGCCTGCGAGGCAGTGGCGGCGAAGATCACCGGCACGCTCGCGCTCCCGCACGCCTACGGACGGCTCCAGTACGGCGATGATCTCGAGTTGCACTTCCGCACGATGATCGGAACCGGCGCGAACCCCAACGTCGCCGCGGCGATCGTGATCGGGATCGAGCCGACCTGGACCGAGCGGATCGTGGAGGGAATCGCGGCCACGGGCAAGCCTGTCGCAGGCTTCTCGATCGAGGGCCAGGGCGAGCTCGAGATCGTCCGGCAGGCGTGCTGGACCGCGATGGACTTCGTCCAGCAGGCGAGCGAGCAGCAGCGCGAGCACATCGAGCTCTCGGAGCTCACCGTCAGCATCAAGTGCGGCGAGTCGGACACGACCACCGGCCTTGGCTCCTGCCCGACGGTCGGCGCGGTGGTCGACCGGCTGGTCGACGCGGGCGCGACCGTCTTCTTCGGCGAGACCTCCGAGCTCACCGGCGGCGAGCACCTCGTCGCTGCGCGGATGGCCACCGACGAGGTCCGGGAGGCGTTCCTCGCAGCCTACGACGGCTACGTCGCGGAGATCGCGGCGGGCGGGGTCGACCTGCTCGGCTCGCAGCCGACCCAGGGGAACATCGCCGGCGGGCTCTCGACGATCGAGGAGAAAGCGCTCGGCAACATCCAGAAGACGGGCAGCCGCCCGGTCGTCGGTGTGCTCGAGCCCGCGGAGCGCCCGGCTGCCGGCGCAGGCCTGTACTTCATGGACACCTCCTCGGCCGCGGCGGAGTGCATCACGCTGATGGCCGCCGCCGGCGCCGTCGTCCACTTCTTCCCGACCGGGCAGGGGAACATCATCGGCAACCCGATCGAGCCGGTGATCAAGCTGACCGCGAACGCGATGACCGCGGCGACCATGAGCGAGCACATCGACCTCGACGTGAGCAGCCTCCTGACACGCGAGCTGAGACTCTCCGAGGCGGCCGACCGCCTTCTCGAGCTGCTGGGCCGCACGGCGAACGGCCGTCTCACCTCAGCCGAAGCCCTGGGCCACCGCGAGTTCGTGATGACCAAGCTCTACAGGAGCGCCTAGACGAGCCGCAGGACCGGTTCGAGGCCGAGGAAGGAGCCGATGTGCTCCGCCTCGGCCTCGACGCCCGCCCGCTCGGGCCGCGTCAGCCTGCGGGCAGGCTCGACGGTCAGCTCGATCCGCTTCGCCGACTTCTTCCGGCGCCAGATCCCGGCGGCGAGGCCGTCGACGACGAGGAGCGGCGTCCCGGCCGGCGCCCTCGAAGCGTCCTTTCCCATGCGCCGCGATCTGCGCACGTACCTCCGGCGGCACCAGGTGCTCGCGCTCACGGAAGGCCATCACGTACGGGTCGTACTCCGGCAGCAGGCGGACGGAGCTGCCGGCGCCGGCCGTAGGCGCCACGTCCGGCACGTCGACGTCGACCTTCGCGGCGAGCCACTCGCGCAGTTGCCGCAAGCCGGCGGGCGCATAGGTGGTCGCGTAGCGGCGGGCGACCTCCTGTAGTGCCTCCTCGGTCTCCCACTGCTGCTGCGGCCCGAGCCAGTCGTCGACGTGCACGAATGTCACCCTCGCGCCCTCTGGTGGACCGAAGCAGAGCACTCCGGCAGCCGCCGCGTCGCTCAGGTGGAAGCCCCAACCGGACAGGAGCTCGTCGCGCGGCGCCGAGGGCACTCGCTCGAGGACGGCGTCCGCAAGCTGCTCTCGGGTCAGCGGCCCGGCGCGCAGCGCGTCGCCGATCGCGGTGACGAGCTCGATCCGGCCCGGCTGCTCGACCGCGCGCCGCGCCGCGGTCCAGAGCGAGAGCTCGTCGGCGGGGTGTATGTGGAGCGTGTCGCGGGTCGTCCACGTCTTCGCGATCGTCCGCCGCTCCCAGAGCGCCTCCCGCACGTCGGCCTGGGTGATCCCCTCCACCCGCACTGCAAGTTGGAGCTCGGCCGAGCCCATCACCTGCGCGTGGATCCCGCAGATGTCGCGGACGACCTCGACCAGCCGTTCCGCCGGCGCCCGCTGCGCGAGGTGCGAACGGGCCACCCGCCCTGCGCGCACCTCCTCCCAGCTCACGTCAGGCCGTCGGCGCGGGCTGTTCCGACAGGAGGATCTCCTTCAGTGTGTCGCCGCGGAGGCCGAGGCGGAGCGTCTCGAGTGGGATCACTTCCTCGGGCGCAATGTTGCCCAGGTTCACCTCAGGCCCGAAGTGCTTGACGAACCACGCCTGGGAGCTCTTCGAGGGCGCCTCCCAGATCAGATCGTGGAAGTCGATCTCGTGCGCGATCTCGTCGATCAGGCCGGTGCGCATGTCGCCGTCCTTGCGGAAGATCCCGGCCGTGCCGCCCTCGCGCGCCTCCGTGATCACCTTCCAGGCACCCGCTTCGCGCTCCTCCTTGATCCATTGCACCCACTGGTAGGGCGCGAACACGACGTCGGAGTCCTTCGACCCGACCTCCGAGAGCACCGTGAAGTCGCGCGCGAAGTCGGCGATCAGCTCGAGCTTGTGCTCGCGGGGAATGTCGAGCGTCCCGTCGGAGATCTCCACATGTGAGAAGCGGATATGCTCGAGCCAGCGCTTGAAGCCGTCGATCCGGTCGCGCGCGTAAACGACCTCGAACAGCGTGCCGCCGCAGACGATCGGTGTGTCGAAGGAGCGATAGAGCGCGATCTTCTTCTCGAGGTTGTTCGTCACGTAACTCGTGCCCCAGCCGAGCTTGACGATGTCGACGTACTCGCCCGCCGTGTCGAAGAGCCCCTCGATCTCCCGGATGTTCATTCCCTTGTCCATCACGTGCGTGAGCCCGCTCTCGCGGGGCTTCGCGGGCCGCGCGGGCAGGTCGAGGAAATTCGGCTGCGGTTCTCCGTTAGAGGCGGGCATAGATCTCCTTCAGCTTCTCCTGCGCCTGGGCCTGGACGTCGTGGTAGAGCGAGTTGCCGTGCGCGTCGATGCCGACGGTGAGCGGGCCGAAGTCCTTGACGCGGAACTTCCAGAGGCACTCGGGCATCAACTCCTCCCACATCACCTCTTCGATCTCCTCGATCTGCGTCGTCTCGAGCGCGGCCGCGCCGCCGACGATCGCGAAGTAGACCATCCCGAGGCGGCGCATCGGCTCGATCGCCTCGTCCGGGAAGCCGCCCTTGCCGCAGATCGCGCGGACGCCGTACTGCTCGCCCAGCGGCTCGGTGAAGCGCACCATCCGCGCGCTCGTCGTCGTGCCGATGCAGATCTTCTCGTACGTGCCCCTGCCTTCGGCGTCCTCCGACACCTTGCGCACGTTCGGCGCCGTGTGGAGCAGGAACGCGCCGGAGAGGTCCATCGGCGGCTCGACGCCCTGGTCGAAGATCCGGATCTGCGTCCGGTCGCGGATGCCGATGATGTGGCCCTGGACGGTGACCTCGTCGCCCGCGCGGAGCTTCAGGATCTCGGCCGGGTCGGTGATCGGGAAGGTGACCTCGTGCTTCGCCATCTAGAACTCCCGGTCGAACTCGAGGTTGCCCTGCGCGTCGACGTGCACCGAGGCGCGCCGCGCGGCCCAGCACTGGTAGTTGACCGCGACCGGGTTCAGGGTCATGTGCGTGTCGGCGTGCTCGATGTGGCACTGGAGCACGGTCACGTCGCCGCCGAGGCCCATCGGGCCGATCCCGGTCTCGTTGAGCAGCCCGTAGAGCTCGTCCTCGAGCTGGGCGACGAGCGGATCGGCGTTGCGCGTGCCGATCGGACGCGTGATCGCCTCCTTGGCGAGGTACATCGCGTAGTCGGCCGTGCCGCCGATGCCGACGCCGACGATCCCCGGCGGGCACGGCTTGCCGCCGGCGCCGACGATCGACTCGAGCACGAACTGCTTGATCCCCTTCACGCCGTCGGCCGGGACGCACATCTTCAGAAAGCTCATGTTCTCGGAGCCGGAGCCCTTCGGCACGCACTTGACGTCGAGGCCGTCCCAGTCGGCGATGAACTCCCAGTGCACGATCGGCAGCCGGTGGCCGATGTTGGGGCCGGTGTTCTCGCGCGTCAGCGTGTGGACGGCGTTCGAGCGGAGCGGGTGCTCGACGGTCGCGCGGGCGGTGCCGTCGCGAAGCGCCTCGTAGATCCGCGTCGGGTGGAGCGGGAAGTGCTCGCCGACGCGGCAGGTGTAGACCGCGATGCCGGTGTCCTGGCAGACGAGGTTCTTCTCCTCGTCGGCGATGTTGATGTTGCGATGGATCGTCTGGAGGACGCGCTGCCCCGTGACCGAGGTCTCGCGGTCCTTGGCGGCCGCGAGGGCATCGCGCAGGTCCTGCGGGATGTCCTTGAGCGCCCAGACGTAGAGGTGTGCCGCGGCGTCCTCGACCGCATGCTGGATATCGATACCGGTGACGGTGCTCATACGCTCGCTTTCTCTGCAGCGGCCCGGCCGGCCCGCCGTCCGAATACAACACATTCCAGGAGGGAGTTGCCCATCATGCGGTTGCGGCCATGCGTCCCGCCGGCGATCTCGCCGCAGGCGTACATGCCCTCCAGCGTCGTCTGGGCGTCGGTGCCGATCGTCAGGCCGCCGTTCTGGTAGTGGAGCACGGGGTAGGTCAGGATCGGCTGCTCGAGCGGGTCGATGCCGGCGCCGCGGTAACGGCGGAGCATGTACGGCAGGGAGATCTCGGCGTCGTCGGGCGCGATCCGCGTCGTGTCGAGATAGACGGCGGGGCGGCCGTCCTCGGTCTCGACGCCCTTGCCGTTCTCGACCTCGTCGAAGATCGCCTGGCTGACGACGTCACGTGGGCCGAGCGAGTCGGTGAACTCCTCGCGGTCGGCGTTCAGGAGCACGGCGCCGTAGGCGCGCGTCGTCTCCGGGATCGAGTAGCCCTGCATCGTCTCGGGCCACGCGCCGCCGTTCGGGTGGTACTGGAGCTCGTCCAGGTCGCGCGCCTCGGCGCCGAGGTCGAGCGCGATCCGCGTCACCTCGCCGGTCGCGTTCGGATGGTTGGTCGAGAGCTCGCCGCGCTCCTCCGCGACCCGGAAGCAGCGGCCGCCGGCGGCGAGGATCACGGTCGCCGCGTCGAGCTCGTGCTCGCCGCAGGTCGCGCGCCAGCCGTTCTCGCCCGGCTCGAGCGCCGACAGGGGGCTGTTGGGAAACAGGGTTCCGCCGCCCGCCTCGAACGCGTCGCGAAGCGCCTTCGTGATCGCATGCCCCGTGCGGTCGCCCACCTGGAGCAGCCGCTTGGCCGACGCGCCGCCGCAGCGGGCGAGCCGGTAGCCGCCACGTTCGCCCGAAGGGCGACCATTGACAGAGTCGCGCGTGAACTCGACCCCGAGCTCCTCGAGCCAGTGGATCGCGCTCTGCGCGTCGCCGGTGAGGATCTCGACGAGGCGCATGTCGGCGCTGTCGTGCGAGCTCTTGAAGATGTCGGCCGCGTGCTGCTCGGGCGAGTCGTCGTCGCCGAACGACGCCTGGATCCCACCCTGCGCCTTGGCCGAGTTGCAGGCCTGGATCGAGCCCTTCGTCGCGAGGCCGACCCGGGCGCCCGCACGGTCCGCGGACACAGCGGCGGCAAGTCCCGAGGCGCCGCTCCCGATCACGAGCACGTCGAAGGAGTGCGAACCGGTCACGTCGGCAGGATACCGTAAACGCTAATGCGCTGCATTAGCTGTCCTTATCGTTCTCGGGCTATTGGGAAGTACCCGGGCTGCCGATAATCCGGATGATGACTCGACTCTTCGGATTCGTCTCCATTCTCGCCGTGCTGGCGGTGTCCGGCTACGCATTCCTCGGCAACACGAGCGTGGGTGGGCTGAGCCCGATCGGCAAGGTCTCGGATGCCGAGTCGCGGGCCGAGGTCGCGAGCGCGAAGTACACACTGGCCATCGTCGCTCGCCAGCTCGCCCAGGTGCACGCCGTCACGGCCACGTACGCCGACACGCTCGACTTCGACAACCCGTTCGTCCGGCTGATTCGTGCCGACGAAACGTCGTACTGCGTCGAGTACAAGAAGACGGAGACGTACTTCCTCGCAGGCCCGGGCGGCACGGTCGCACTCGGTTCCTGCTGATCACCAGATCGCGCTGAGCAACTGCTCGACGTCCGCAGGCGTGACCGGCCGCGGATTCGCCTTGGCGCCTGGACGCTCAGCGGCCGACTCGGCCACCTCGGCCGGCGCCTCCTCAGGGATGCCGAGATCGCGCAGGCGCTCGAAGCCGCCGAGCCGCGCGAGCTCCTCGACGCGCGCGGCGGGATCATCCGTCCCGAGGGCGGCGCCGAAGCGGGCGATCGCCTCGCCGGCAACCGGCTCGTTGAACCGGAGCGCCGGCGGCAGCGTCAGCGCGTTCAGCGCGCCGTGCGGCGCGCCGTAGCGGCCGCCGAGCGCCTGGGCGAGTGCGTGGCCGAGCGCGAGCATCGAGCCGCCGAGTGCGGCTCCGGCATGACAGGCGCCGCGGAGGAGCTGCTCGCGTGCCTCCGGGTCGTCGGGCCGCCCGACCACGCGGGGGAGCCATTCGCCGATCAGCTCTGCGCCCGCGAGAGCATCGGCGTCGGTCTCGGGCGTCCGCTCGCGGACGTAGAGCGCCTCGGCGCAGTGTGCGAGCGCGTTCAGCGACGTGCCGACCGTCTCGGGTACCGGCAACCCGAGCGTCAGCTGCGGCTCGTAGACGATCGCGTGCAGGTTGGCGCCGGCGCCGCCGCCGCGCATCCGGCGGTCCGGGTCGCGGACGCCGAAGAAGGACGTCCACTCCGCCCCGGAGTACGTCGTCGGCACCGAGACGAGCGGCCGCCCGCTCGCGGCCGACGCCGCCTTGCCCGTGTCGATCGCACTGCCGCCGCCGATCGCGACGATCGTGTCGACGCCCTCCGGAACCTCGATCCGGTGCGACGGCACCTCCTCCCAGCGATCCGCTGCAGTCGAAGACATCGCGCCAGCGGGGGCTCGCGACGACAAGCGGCCGCTCCCCTGCGAGCGCGGGCAGCTCGCCGATGCCCCAGCGGACGATCATCGCTGCGAGCTTGGCGCGCGCGAACTCGACGAACGCGTCGGCGGCGCGCGTCGGCGTCCTGCCGGAGGCGCGCGCAAGCGAGATCTCGCGCCGTGCGTCGAGCCCTTCGACCTTGGCGGCGGTGAGCGAGCCGCCCGCGAGCTCCGGCTCGACCGCCGAGCGCGAGATGAACGCGACGCCGTAGCCGGCCTGGACGGCGCTTCGCACCGACTCCTGCAGGCCGAGCTCGAGCCGGACGTCGAGGTCGCGCAGCCGCGTGCCGATCGAGCGCAGCTCGTCCTCGACGATCTGGCGGACGCCGGCGCCCTCCTGCATCACGATCAGGCTCTCGCCGCGCAGCTCCTCCAGGGACACCGTCCGCCCCGCGAACGCGTGGCCGGGCGGACAGGCGAGGATCACCTCGTCGTCGAAGAACGGCTCGAAGGCGACCGCGCGGTGGCGGCGGGAGGCGCCGACGATCCCGAGCTCGAGCTCGCGGGCAGCGACACGTTCGACGACGGCCTGCGTGTCGGCCACCGTCAGTGCGATCCTGACGCCCGGGTGCTCGCGCTGGAACTCGCAGAGCAGTAGCGGCACGACGATGGCGGCCGGGCCCGTGGAGGCGCCGATCTGCAGCTCGCCGGCGAGCTCGCCCTCGCCCTCGCCCGCGATCTCGTCGAGGATCTGCCCCTCGAGCGTGAGCAGCCGCTGGGCGCCGCGGTAGAGCCGCAACCCGGCCTCGGTCGGCTCGACGCGGCGGCCGGAGCGGTCGAGCAACTGCGTGCCGAGCCGCTTCTCGAGCGCCCGTACCTGGAGCGAGACGGCGGGCTGGGTGACGCCGAGACGCTCGGCCGCCTGCGAGAAGCTGCGCCGCTCGACGACGGCGCAGAAGGCCGCGAGCTGACGGGTATCCATAAGCAGATCTTATAGACTCGTCGCGGGTGCGCGTCTGGGTCGACATCACGAACTCACCGCACGTGCCGTTCTTCCGGCCGCTGCTGCGGCTGCTCGCCGAGGACGGGCACGACGTCGAGGTGACCGCCCGCGACTACGCGCAGACCCTCGAGTTGCTCGAGCTGAACGGGATCGCGCACCGCGTCGTCGGGCCCGCACACGGAGGCGCCGGCGCGCTCGGGAAGGCACGCGCGATGGCCGGGCGCCTCCCTGCTCTCCGCCGCTTCGCGAAGGGGCGCCGGTTCGACCTCGCGCTCGCGCACGGCTCCCATGAGGCGATGCTCGTCGCCCGGAGCCTCGGGATCGCGGGCGCGACCGCGCACGACTACGAGTTCGCGACGACGCAGCACCAGCTCGGACTCCGGGCGGCAACACGGGTGGTCTTCCCCGACGCCGTTCCGCCCGACCGCCTCGCCCGGCTCGGCGCAAAGCCGCCCAAGCTGCGTCAGTACCCGGGGATCGAGGAGGAGTACTACCTCGCCGGACTTCGAGCCCGACCCGGCCGTCCTCGACGGCATCGATCCCGCGAGCGTGCTCGCCGTCGTGCGGACGCCGCCGGAGGTGTCGCTCTACCACCGCCACGGCAACCCGCTCTTCCGGGACGTGCTCGACCGGCTCGGACGCGACGAGCACGTGCATGCAGTCGTCCTCCCGCGAACGCGCGAGCAGCGGGAGGAGATCCGCGCTCTCGGGCTGCCGTCGCTGCACTTGCCGGAGCACGCGATCGACGCCCAGAGCCTTGTCGGTCTCGCCGACCTCGTCGTCTCGGCCGGGGGGACGATGAACCGCGAGGCAGTCGCGCTCGGCACGCCGGTCTACACGACGTTCGCGGGCCGGCTCGGCGCCGTCGACGAGACCTTGATCCGCGAGGGGCGACTGCGGCCGCTGACCTCGCCGGCGGAGCTCGACCTCGACAAGCGCGACGCTGCGCCGGAACGCGTTCGACGCGATCCCCGCGGGTTGCTCGACCTGCTCCTGACGGCCTGAGGGCCGGCCCCTTTCGGGGCCGGCCCCTTCGACCACTAGGGCTACGTGCCCTGGATCAGCCGCCCGTCGACAACCGGGGCCACCGGCGAGTGACCGGCGATGTAGTCGATCACGACCTGCATCAGGTCGTCGCCCGGCTGCTGGACGTTCGTGCCGTTGGCGAAGACCGTGTAGCCGTCTCCGCCGGTGTACATGAAGTCGTTCGTCACGAACCGAACGGCGTCCGTGTCCCCGACCGGGATGGCCACGCCACCCGGGCCGTTCGGGGTCTTCCAGACGCCATCGACCACCGCAGTCGTGCCGTTGCAGTGGAACGTCGCCTTCAGGCCCGAGACCTGCGGGAAGCGCCCCGTGTTGATCGCGACGTTGCAGACGGGCGAGAACCCGTTCACGAACGCGGTCTTCAGCTGCGCTCCGGTGAGCGTGAGGATCGTCGTCCGGTTGCCGAACGGCAGACGCGAACACCTCGCCCCATGTGACCTCACCGGGCTGTTCGCCGGCACTCGGCGGGGAGACCAGCAGGTCCTGACGGAGCCCGCCGGAGTTGGTGTACGCCCCGTCGACGCCCGGATACTTCAGGCGCATCGCGTCGGCGACCATGTTCCCCATCGCCGACTCCTTCAGC
>CAWETB010000009.1:0-33741 GCA_963811885.1 uncultured Gaiellaceae bacterium | reverse complement strand
GCGTGTCTCAAACCGACGAAGCCGGCTCCGGCCCCGGGGGTGAACAGTTTCCAGTTCCCCTCGGAGACGACTTTGACTGCACCGTCGGCCACTCTGATAGCGGTCTGATCGTCGATCGTGTACGTCTGAATTTAATTTTGGAGGCTTACCCTCCCACGTTGACCATGGAGGAGTCCTCGAACCCTCTCGATCCAGATGTACGCGCAACGCGAAATCGACCAACCCCAGCGCTGATCGCCTTCCCGCGCGCTGATCGCTGCCTGAGCAGGAACGTACCGAAGGTTGAACTCCGCGTCGCAGCCGTAGGGGTTAAGCACGATGCTCCCCGCGCTCACCCCCACGTAGACCGACTCGCTCAGCGACGGCAAGAGGTCTGCCAGCCCGCTGCCGCATCCAGTAACACAGGTAGAGGACATCGCCGCTCCACCTGAACAAGGCGTCGGCGCCCTTACCATGGTATTGCAGCGCTCTTGGATGCTGGGATCCGTAGACCGCCCGCCATGCCAAGACCGCACCGTCCGGGGAAGGGAGAGACCGCGTACGGGATGATGAGGGCGCTGGACCCCGCGATCGGCTTTCCAGCAGGCCGACGAGTGCGTCGTCGATGCTCGGTTACTGATGCCAGAGGAAATGAGAAGAAGCTTTCGGCGGCCTCCTGGCGGTCGGTTACTGCAGGCAGACCATCGGCTCCGACGAGATCCAGTGCTACAGCCTCAGGGATCATTCCGGAACCTCGCGCAGCCGGGCGTCGACTCTTCGTGCTTACCGGGCAAGGGCAGTTCGAGATGCTCGAGTGCGCGTTGCGCCTGTGCACGCATCGGACGCGTCGGAGGCGAGCCGAGGTAGACACGCACAATCACGGAGTATGCGGCTCCGGGTCCCGCGCCCGCTAACCCATATTCGCCTCCGGCGACGTAGGTGCCATCGCAACACGGTAGCGTCTCGCGCGATCGAGGCGCAACTCGATCCGTCTCTCCCTGTGCCGGGCCGATCGTAGATGACCGCGAATACGACGATGCCCTGCCGTGGAAGCCGAGAGAGCGTCGCGACAGGAGGATGGCAATCGGCCATCGCGATAGCGGACGCCTCTCGCGATCCAAGCAGTGGACTCCTTCGGCGAGTCGATCTTGCACTGGGCCGTAGGAGGAGGGAGTGTCCCACTCGCTCCGCGTCGCCACCCGGACAGCGGCCGAAAGCCGAGTGGCTGAGCCCAGGGAGCAAGAGCAACCGCTGCAACCAACTCGACCATGCCACCTCACGCTACTGCACGGCGAGGCGCGAAGCGTCTGGCCTGCCCCGACCCGAACCTGACCGACGCACTACTTCGCCTTCGGCGGACACTCCGAACACTGGCCCAGCCGAGCGTCCTGTTAACTGGCCGCGAACCGCGATTGAAAGTCGAGCCTTCGGTCGGCATCGGACGAGATCGCGGTGAGGAGGTCGTCCAGACGCGGGAACACGCGCCACGGCTCTTCTCCTTCGACTGCGCTGATCCGCAAGGCCAGTCTGTGCTCGAGATCCTCCTCGCGACGCCCCTTCCATACCTTGTCCGCCAACGCCACCATCTGATCTTCGACGGTCGCGTCGCGCGCACTCCACTCGCCGTGAGAACGCGCGAAGCGAGCGAGTCTTGCTGGTATCCCACTATCGATGAGGAGTCGATAGCCATCGACTTCGTGGTCGTTGCCTGGTGCCTGCAGCTCGGTTGGATGCAACGCCTTGCCGATGTCATGGCTCCCTGCCCCGTAGACGACTGCCGCGACATCGAATCGAAACGTCGGAAATGCGTCGCGGAAGGACTCAATCAGCTGAACTGCTACGTCGCGGACGACCCGAAGATGCGCCGCTAGACGTGGAGGCGCATTGACGCGGCAGAGGAGCTCGACGATGTCTTCTGGCAGCGACCGCAGATCAAGCCCGCCGGCAACGTCGCCCGTCGCTGCCTCGCGAATCAGCAAAGCGTCGCGCAAAGCCTGCTCGCGAACCTGAACGCGAACTTCGACGATCACGCCGAGGACCTGTCCAGTGGTCAAAGCGTTGCGGCCTGCGCTCAGTCGAGGCTATCCTGCCCTCCGGCATGGAAGCGAGTGGCTCGGCGAGACGGAAGCGCATTCCTGACGCTGGCGAAGCGATCGTCACGCGGGCGGGCAGGGTGGCGGTTCCCGTTGAGACTGCTTCGACGTCGTCGTCGGGTCAATGATGACGCCGTGAGGTACCGGTGCGCGGGCACGCGGGCGAAGAAACTGGGGCGCGCGCCGCCGCGGCTCGGCTCTCGACAGCGGGCGCGGGTGGAGCTTGTCAATGGTGCTCGGTCGGCTGTGGCGAAGGGGCGACATGAACGGAAGCGGCCGGGGGTTCCCTTCCCCGATCCAGAAATCTCGACACCGCCCTTGATGGCGAACCCATGCCGGAGCTCTCCACTACCTTCACTCTGAACGGCTCAAGGGCCGCTCGCAGAAGGTGCGCCGGCGTCTCAGGCACGTACTTGCAGGGCGAAGTGGTCGATGAGGGGAAGCGTCACGGGCAGTGACACGCCGCCGACTGAGAAGCGCGATTGGAGCTCAGCCAGACCCACGCCCCGGCTCGCCGTTGGCCGCCGCCACCGACGGCGCAGCGAACCCCTTCCAGATCAGGAGGACCGCCAGGATCATCTCCTGCAGGGCGATCGGAGCAGCCCCGAGCAGCTGCAGCGCAACCGGAGCGTCGACGCCGTACGCGAACATCTCGACGACGGCGCTCGTCAGGAGCAGGAGCCCCCCGACGAGGCCCAGGAGCGACAACCAGACGGGGACGAGCCGGGACCGGTAGAGCAGGGCGTTGAGGATCACCGCGCTCACGCCGAACACGATGAGCGTCCCGACGAAGGAGGTCCACTCCCGCGCTGAGAGCAGCGCGCTGCCCACGGGTTCCACGCCGACGCCACCTGCACTGCCCCAGTCCTGGCTCAGCGCCAGTACCAGGAGGGCGGTGGTCGAGGCAATGAGGATGAAGGTCGCCTCCACCGTGCGCACGGCGACGTAGCCGACCGCCATGCCCTCGCCGTGCGGCTTGAGCACAGGGAGCAGCAGAGCGGCGATCCCGATGACCGACAGGGCGAGGATGAACTCCAGGAGGACCCCCAGGATGATCTGGCCCTCGTGTGCCGCCACCTCGATGAGGTAGTCCGGATCGTCCAGGGGCAGCAGCAGCGACCCACCGATGATCGAGGTGACGGTGGCCACGATGAACAGAACCCCGACGAGTCGCGCGGTCGCCCTCTGCGAGGCCATGACCACGTCGGCGGGAGGAGGCAGGTCCATCAGGGCTTCGGTCGCCACGTCGTCCGGAGTCTCGGCCCTGTCTGCGGGTCAGGGCATCAGGGGAGCCGCGGAGCTGACCGTGTAGGAACTACCGATACGGATGTGCCCGATGGATCTCGGCGCTCGGGGTTCAGTCGGGCAGCGAGAACGGGGGCACGACGACCGCGCCGTCGCAGCGTGTTGTGTCCAGGCCCTTGGTGGTGCCGCGGTCGACGAAGTCGGCCAGGATCGGGTAGAGGCAGCCGCCGATGCCGAACTGAGTGCCCGACGTGCGGGAAGATCATCGGTGCGGCTGTCGGGGAAGTGCTGCTTCAGGTTGGAGAGGTTCGTGACCGGGTCCTGCGGGTCGGCGCCGCCGACGAGGGCGAGCACCGGCACGGGGCTGGACGCGGGGAGCGTCCAGAGCGACCGCGGCTCGGCGCGCTTCGGGACGGAGGAGCAGGCCTGCCGGAACGCCGCGATCCGGGCCGTCGTGTAGCTGTCGAAGTCGGTGCCCCACGGCCCCGTCGCATCGAGACCGGTCCAGGGCTCGTTGCACCAGATCGACTGAGCCCATGCGGTTCAGCTCGACGTCGAGATCCTCCCGAGTCCGCCTCTTCGAGGGGCCCGTAGTCGCCCTTCGCGGCGCTGCTGACGACGAGCGGGATCGAGACCGCCTTCGTCCCGTCGAGCAGCATCACGTGCACGACCGAGGCGAGCTCGTAGCCCGTCATGCCGTGCTCCGGATGGGCGTTCCACGCCTTCACGAGCTCGCCGAACTGGCGCTCCCAGCCGGGGAACGCCTTCCGGCAGTCGGGGTCCGAGGCGCAGAGCTTCGCGAGTTGGTCGAGGGCGCGCTGGGCGTTGACGGCGAAGCGGTCGAAGAAGGGAACGTCGATCGCAGTCGCACCCGAGAGGATGAGTGTGCGCACCGAGGAGGGATGGAGCTTCAGGTAGATCTGCGCCGCGGTGGCGCCGTAGGAGCTGCCGATCACGTCCAGCTGCCGGTAGCCGAGCGCCGCCCGCACCGCGTCCAGGTCGTCCATCGCCATCCGCGTCCCGTACTGGGTCACGTCGCCGCCGTCCGGGCTCGATCGCCCGGTGCCGCGCTGGTCGACGAGCAGGATGTCGCGATACACGTTCAGCGCGCTCAACTGCTGGCTCAGGTCGGCCGCCTGCTCGGTGGCGGCCTCCCCCGGTCCGCCGGCGAGATACGTGACCGCGTCCTCTCGGGCCGGCTTCGAGAACGCAGGCAGGACGACCACGTGGAGCCCGATCGTGCGGCCGTTCGGCTTCGCGCGGTTCTCCGGGACGACGAAGGTGCCGCAGCGGGCGTCGATCCCCTGCACCACGCACGGCTCCGGCGGCCACGACCATGCGCCTGCGCCCGAAAAGAAGGCTCGGTCGATGCCGACCGCTGCACCGACGCCGATGCCGACGGCGGCCGCCAGGCCGACCGAACACCACACAACCCACCGACGCCGCCGCCGAACCCGATGGGACGCAGCGTGCGCACCCGTCGACATGGGCGAACCTCCACGCACACATCCCCCAGCTCGCGGCGAGCGCCATCCGGGTACGCACGGATCCGCGTCCGTGCATTCCCGAACGTGCGTGACAGTCCCGGTTACAGTCGACCCATGCTCCCGGTTCTCGCGGCCCGCGCCGCTGCCGTCGTGATGGTGAGCATTGCAGCCTTTCAGGTCGCACTCGTCCTCGGTGCGCCGTGGGGCGCGTATACGCAAGGAGGCGGGACGGACGGCGCGCTCGACACGTCTGGACGAGTGGTCGCCGCGATCTCCTGCGCGATCCTGCTCGTCATGGCCGCCGCCATCCTGGCGCGCGTACGCGAGGGTCCGCTCAGGAACGCTCCGCGGAGACTGGTGACCACCCTCTCCTGGTTCACGACGATCTACTCCGCGCTCGCGGTCGTGATCAACCTGGCGACGCAGAGCTCGTCGGAGCGCGCAGTGTTCGCGCCGACCGCGATCCTCCTCTTCGTGCTCGTCGTGACCACGATGGTCGGCTCCCGACGGACCAGCGAGCCCGGCATTCAGTAGCATCGCGCCGTGCGCGAGTTGAGGCACGGTCTCTGGCACTGGCAGGCGCCCCACCCGGGGTGGCGGGACGAGCGAGCCGTGGGACAAGAACGTCTCGTCCTACGCGATCGACGACGGCGAGCGGCTGCTGCTGTTCGACCCGCTGGGCGTGCCGGGCGAGCTCGAGACGCTCGCGGCCGAGCGCGAGACCGCGATCGTGCTCACCGCGCCGTGGCACGAGCGCGACGCGGAGAGCCTCGTCGAGCGGCTCGGCGCGCCGGTCTACACGCCGCTGCCCGACAGCGCGGAGTTCCTGATGGAGACGTACGGCCTCACCGCCGAGCAGGCCGGCGACGGCAGTCCCGACGTCGTCTGGCTGCTCCGCGAGAACAAGGGTGAGGCACGCCCATACGCGGCCGGCGACCGGCTGCCGTTCGGAGCCGACGTGTTCGCCGGGCACAAGACGAACGACACCGTGCTCTGGATCGAGAGCCAGCGGTGCGGTGATCTCCGGCGACACGCTCGTCGACTTCGGCCAGGGCCTCGAGATCAACGAGCGGTGGCTCCCCCCCGGCGTGACGCGCGAAGAGATCGCCGCGGGCCTGCGGCCGCTGCTCGAGCTGCCGGTCGAGCACGTGCTCGCGACGCACGGCGGGCCGCACGACCGCGCCGCCCTCGAGCGCGCGCTGGCCTAGCGCCGCCCTTCACGGGCCGCGGGGAAGAGCCGCTTCTCCCGTCCGAGGTGCGACGGCCACTGCGAGTGTGTCCGCGCGTGCGAAGCGGAGGTAGGCACGAAGCGCGTCGCGCATCGCCTCGACGAACCCGTCGGCACGGCTCGGCGCGAACCCCTCCTCCCACCAGAGGTCGATGACCTCCACCCGGGACTCGGCCCGGTCGATGCGCGGCTCGATCCGGCCGACGAAGCGGTCCCCGAAGACGATCGGGAGCACGTACCAGCCCCAACGCCGCTTGGCGGGTGGGATGAAGAGCTCCCAGACGTAGTCGAAGCCGAAGAGCTCCCCGAGCAGGCGGCGGTCCCACACGAGCGCGTCGAACGGTGGCAGGAACGCCACGGTCGGCGCCGGCTCCGGCGGCGCCTCCAGGTGCGCGACCTCCTCTGCGAGGACGAAGCGCTTGCCGGTCACGCCCTCCACCTCGACCGGAACGAGCTCCCCCCGTTCGACGAGCTCCTCGCGGAGCGCGTTCCGACCCGGGCTCTCCGGGAAGCGCGGGTCCGGCTTCGCCGTCCCGATGCCGCTGAACACGTCGTTCGCGCCGCTGACGCCGAGCAGGCCGTGGGCGCGGTACCGCGACAGGAGCTTGTGCCGGAGCTGCTCCGGGAGCGGGACCTCGCGCGCGAGGATGTCCGCCGGGAGCAGCCGCTCGAGCAGGTCGTAGTAGCGGCGGTTGCCGTCCCGCCGCGCGAGCCCGAGCACGCCCGTCAGCACGTACGCCTCGAGCACCTCCTTCACGGTGTTCGTCGGCAGCCCGAACCAGTCGGTCGTCGTCCCGCGCTCGCGCTCGAAGTCCAGCGCCGACAACGGGCCCTCGCGCGCGGATTCGCTCGAGCACGCGTTCGGCCACCTCGGCGTTCTCGGCGAGGAACTCGCGCCCCTCTCCGGCTCAGGATGCCGCGGAACCAGGGGAACTCGCCCGTCGGCACGAAGGACAGCCCCTTGTTGTACGCCTCGAAGATCACGCGCCGCTCGTAGAGGAGGTCGCACCAGGCGGGGTCGTAGTCGGCGACGCGCGCGTGCAGGACGAGGTCGTGGGTGCGGCCGGCGATCGCGAGCGGATCGAACTGGATCGAGCCGAGGCGGCGGAAGACCTCGAGCACCGCATCCGGGCCCTCCCTCGAGCGAACGGGCGGGAGCGAGCGCGTGGCGTGCGACGAGAAAGCGGCGTGCGGCCTCGGCGGTGACCCTCACGCCGAGGACGCTAAGACGATCGGGCCTTGCGCGACCCGACACCTTGTGCTTCTATGCATAGCAGTTCGACCCGTGGAGGCGGGATGCACATCGACAAGGATCTGGTCGCAGCGTCGGCGACACCGCTCGTGCTGGCGATCCTGGCGGAGGGTGAGAGCTACGGCTACGCGATCCTGAAGCAGGTACGTGCGCTCTCCGGGGGCGAGCTCGACTGGACGGACGGGATGCTCTACCCGCTGCTCCATCGCCTCGGCCGGCTCGGCTACGTGACGACGGAGTGGCGATCGCCGGAGGGGCGCCGTCGCAAGTACTACGCGATCACCGACGACGGGCGAGCGGCGCTCTCCGACCAGCAGCGGCAGTGGGCGGCCGTCACCCGTGCGTTGAGCGACGTCTGGCCCGGCTCGGGCGGCATGCTGGCGGCTGCAGGCGAGGCGTGACCGTGGAGAGCGTCGAGTCACAGATCGCGGAGTGGCGGGCCTATGTCGTCAACGCACCGGGGGTCAACGGCACGGACGTCGACGAGCTCGAGGATCATCTCCGCCACCAGATCGCCGAGCTGAACGCGGCCGGCCTCACGGCCGACGAGGGGTTCCTGATCGCCGTGAAGCGGCTGGGGGACGTCGACGGCCTGTCCCGGGAGTTCGCGCGCGAGCACAGCGGTCGACTGTGGAAGCAGCTCCTCCGCGACGGCTGACGACGAGCCGGCGCACTGGACGAGCGGCTGGCTGGAGCCGCTCGCTCTTCGCCGTGGGTGCGGCCGTCGCGATCCAGATTGCACGGCTCGCTGCAGGCGCCCCCGACGAGGAACCGACGTGGCTGGTGCGGAACGCGAGTCTGTTCGTGTTGCCGTTCCTGGCCGCGTACTTCGCCCGCCAACGGCGGCTCGACGTACGGGGATGGGCGCTGTCCGCGGCGCCGTTCGCGCTCGCTGCGCTCCTGGTCAACATCTATCCGTACGGCGCGGACTCGGCCACCGAGAAGCTCGTCGCGCTCCATCTGCCGGTCGTGCTCTGGTTCGCGGTCGCCTACCCGTACATGGGCGGCACGCTCCGATCCCACGAGCGGCGCATGGACTTCGTCCGCTTCACGGGCGAGTGGTTCATCTACTACGTGCTGATCGCGCTCGGCGGCGGCGTGCTGATGGGGTTGACCGCTGCGATCCTCGAGCCCACCGGGGTCGATGTCGACCGGATCGCCGAGTGGGTGCTGCCCTCGGGTGCGGCGGGCGCCGTGATCGTGGCCGCGTGGCTCGTCGAGTCGAAGCAACGGGTCGTGGAGAACATGGCGCCGGTGCTGACGATGCTCTTCACGCCGCTCTTCGCGCTGATGTTGGCCGGCGCCACCGTCGTCTACGCCGTGACCGGGCTGGGCGACGCGTTCGACCGCGATCTCGTGACCGTCTTCGACGCCCTGCTGATCGTCGTCCTCGCGCTCGTCCTGTACGGGATGTCCGCGCGGGACCCGTCGACGTCGCCGGAGTGGATGGACGGCATCCAGCTGGTCGCGGTCGTGAGCGCGCTCGTGCTCGACGTGATGGTGCTCGGGGCGATGGTCGCTCGGATCGGCGACCTCGGCTTCAGCCCGAACCGAACGGCGGCGCTCGGCCTCAACCTCGTCCTGCTCGTGAACCTCGCCGGGGCCGCCTGGCTGTCCGCCCGGTTCCTCATGCGACGCAGCAGGCTCCACCGGCTCGAGCGCTGGCAGACCTCCTACCTTCCGGTCTTCGCCCTGTGGGCCGCTGCGATCGTGGTCATCCTGCCGCCGCTGTTCTCCTTCGACTGACGGACCTCTCGGGCGGGCCAGCCTCACGCTAAGCCATACTTTCGTCATGGCCACAGGCCTTGGGGTCGGCGGTGACGTCGAGCGGGCGTTGGAGGGAGTCGGTGTCCCGAGCTACGTCCTCGACACGACGGGAATCGTCCGCTGGATCAATCCGGCGGCCGAGCGGCTGCTCGGCAACGTCCGCGGTCGCCACATCACCTCCGTCGTCGCGCCCGAGGACAGCCGGCGCGCCCGCGAGCTGTTCACCCAGAAGGTGCTCGGCACCGCCGCGGCCACAGATGCGCCCGGCGTCTTGCTTTCGACCGCCGGGCAGCGGGTACCCGTGGAGATCAGCGCGGTGCCGCTCAAGAACGGTGAACAGGTGGTCGGCGTCTTCGGGCTGCTGGAGGAACGCTCCCGCGACCGCTCACAGCGCCGCCACCTCCGCATCTCACCCCCCGTCAGGTCGAGGTGCTCCGCCTCCTCGAGCAGGGCCGCTCGACGAAGCAGATCGCTGCCGAGCTGCACCTGAGCACCGAAACGGTCAGGAACCACATCCGCCGTCTTTTCCGAGCGCTCGGCGTCAATTCCCGGCTCGAAGCAGTCGCGGCCGCCCGGGACGCCACACCCCACTGATCAGGCTCTGAGGCTGATGTGAGGCTGGGCTCAACTGGGTCTAGCGACCGCGCCTCGGCCGCCCGTACGTTCTTCTCATCGAACCCGCGGCATCGGGCCGCCGGGTAACGGGTTACCGAAAGGACTCTGAGGATGTTCAAGGGAAAGCGTTTTACGCCGGCGATGATCGTTGCGATGATCGCGCTCGCCGTCGCGCTGAGCGGGACGGCGGTTGCCGGCACGGCGAAGCTGATCACCGGCAATCAGATCGCGAACGGCACGATCAAGCTTGCTGACCTTCACCCGGGCGCGAAGGCGGCGCTCAAGGGCGAGCGCGGCGCGCAGGGGCCGGCCGGCGCCCAGGGCGCCCAGGGCCCGGTTGGGCCGCAGGGCGCCACCGGCGCGAAGGGCGACAAGGGTGACAAGGGCGGCTTCTCCGGCCTCGTCACGCGCCACTACGACTACATCAAGGGCGGCGACTACCCCGGCGCGGGCCCGGGCGGCATCGCCACCGTGGCATGCGACGACGACCCGGCTGTCAGCCAGAAGATGGTCGCGATCGGCGGCGGCGTGCAGTTCCTCGACGTCGGCCGCAACACGGGCCGCTCCAGACCACCTACGTCGGCGAGACGCACATCACCGACTCGTTCCCCGGCCGCATGGACTGGGACACGAACACGCCCAAGCCCAACCGGCTCGACGGCTGGATCGTTCGGCTCAACACCACCCCGTCCGTGGACATGAGCGTCTGGGTGACCTGCGTGGACGCGCCCACCGCGTCGTAACACCAAGCAACGTCGTAAGACCAAGCACCATCAACAGCCCGTCCCGCAGCTCGCGGGGCGGGCTGTTTGCCGTTCGAGGCGTGGAGCTAGCCGACCCGGCGGAGCAGCACGAGCGAGCGGCCCTCGACCGGGACGACCGCCCTCGCCCGGTATGTCTCCGAGCCCGCTTCGGCCTCAGGCTCCGCCGTCGAGAGCTCGAGCTCCCAGCGGCGCCCGAACGAGACGGCCGGGAGCGTGAAGTCGACGGCGCCCTCCCAGGCGTTGAAGAGGATCAGGAAGGTGTCGTCGATCACCGGGGCGCCGCGCTCGGTCAGCGTCGGGATCTCGGAGCCGTTGAGGAAGACGCCGAGCGTGAGCGCGTTGTCGTCGCGCCAGTTCCGCTGCGTCATCTTGCGTCCGTCCGCCCGGAACCACCAGACGTCGGGCGCGCCCGAGCCGAGCCGCTCCTCGCCTGTGAGGAAGTCGGCGCGGCGGAAGACCGGATGCCGCGTGCGCACGTCGATCAGCCGCTTCGTCCACGCGAGCTAGCCGCTGCCCGCGCTCGTCGAGCCGCCAGTCGATCCAGGAGATCTCGTTGTCCTGGCAGTAGGCGTTGTTGTTCCCCCGCTGCGTGCGCGCCAGCTCGTCGCCGCCGAGCAGCATCGGCACGCCCTGCGAGAGGAAGAGCGTCGCCAGGAAGTTCCGCTGCTGGCGCTCGCGGAGCACGTTGATCGCCTCGTCGTCGGTCTCGCCCTCGACGCCGTGGTTCCAGCTCCGGTTGTGGTTGTCGCCGTCGCGGTTGTCCTCGAGGTTCGCCTCGTTGTGCTTCTCGTTGTAGGTGACGAGGTCGCGCAGCGTGAAGCCGTCGTGCGCGGTGATGAAGTTGATCGAGGCGAACGGCCGCCGGCCGTCGCGCTGGTAGAGGTCGCTCGAGCCGGTGAAGCGGGAGGCGAACTCGCTCACGGGCGCCTGCCCGCGCCAGAAGTCCCGCATCGTGTCGCGGTAGATCCCGTTCCACTCCGTCCAGAGCACGGGGAAGTTGCCGACCTGGTAGCCGCCCTCGCCGACGTCCCACGGCTCGGCGATCAGCTTCACCGCGGAGAGGATCGGATCCTGGTGGATGATGTCGAAGAAGGCCGAGAGCCGGTCGACCTCGTGGAACTCGCGCGCCAGCGCCGAGGCGAGGTCGAAGCGGAAGCCGTCGACGTGGCCCTCGGTGACGAAGTAGCGGAGCGAGTCCATGATCAGCCGCAGCACCGACGGATGCACCGGGTTGAGCGAGTTGCCGGTGCCCGTGTAGTCCATGTAGTGGCGCGCGTCGCCGGGGACGGTGCGGTAGTAGGAGAGGTTGTCGACGCCCTTGAACGAGAGCATCGGGCCGAGGTGGTTGCCCTCCGCGGTGTGGTTGTAGACGACGTCGAGGATCACCTCGATTCCGGCGCCGTGAAGCGCCTTCACCATCCCCTTGAACTCCTTCACCTGCTCGCCGTGGCGGCCGTTGGCCGCGTAGAGCGTGTGCGGCGCGAGGTAGCCGATCGAGCTGTAGCCCCAGTAGTTCGTCAGCCCCTTGGCGGCGAGCTGACATCTCGTCCGCGATGTGGTGGATCGGCAGCAGCTCGACGGCGGTGACGCCGAGCGACGAGAGGTACTCGAGCGCCGGCGTCCGAGGCGAGCCCCGCGTACGTCCCTCGCAGCTCCTCGGGCACCCGCTCCATCAGCTTCGTGAAGCCCTTGACGTGCAGCTCGTAGATGACGGTCTCGTGCCACGGCCGCTCCGGCGGACGGTCGTCCTGCCAGTCGAACGACTCGTCGATCACGACCGACTTCGGGATCGCCGCGGCGTCGTCCTCGTCGTCGCGCTCGAGATCGGCGTCGTCCCCGCCGGGCACGTACGGGAGCACGTTGCCGGCCTTCCAGTCGACCGCGCCCTCGATCGACTTCGCGTACGGGTCGATCAGGAGCTTGTCCGGGATTGAAGCGGTGGCCCTGCTCGGGCGACCAGCGCCCGTGGACGCGGTAGCCGTAGCGCTGTCCCGGCCCGATCCCCGGCAGGTAGCCGTGCCAGTTGAACGCCGTGCGCTCGGTCAGCTCGTAGCGGGTCTCGCGGTCCGACTCGTCGAAGAGGCAGAGCTCGACCTTCGTCGGCGTTCTCGGAGAAGAGCGAGAAGTTCGTGCCCTCCCCGTCCCAGCTTCGGCCCGAGCGGAAACGGCTTGCCTGGCCAGACCCTCATGCGGCTCGACGGTACCCGACCGGGCGGAGAACCTAGCCCGCAGCCTCGGCCTTGCGCAGGCCGCGCAGCGACCAGAGCGTGAACACCGAGACGAGGCCGAGCGCGATCGCGAAGGCCGAGATGACGTGGATCTCGTCGCCGGCGAGCATGCTGCGCGTCGCCTCGAGGACGTACGTGAGCGGGTTCAGCGTCGCGGCCGTCTCGATCCAGCCGGTCAGGAGCGCCAGCGGCACGTAGACCGGCGCGAAGAAGAGGATCAGGAACACCGGCATCTGCATGATCGGCCCGGCCTGGATCGTCCGAAAGCGCATCGCGATCCCGCACGCCCAGAGCAGCCCGGCCACGTTGATCAGGAGGGCGAGCGTGTACATGCCGACGACGTCCACCGCCCCGCCGAAGACGTTCATCCCGAAGATGAGTGCGACCACGGTCAGCACGGTCGCGGTCACGGTCCAGCGCGCGAGCGCCGCGAGCGCGTAGCCGAGCACGATCCCGCTCCGGTTCGGCGCCGCGAGCAGCAGCCGGCGGGCGAAGCCGGACTCGAAGTCGCGCGCGATCCCGAAGCCCGTGAAGACGCCGCCGAACGCGGCCGACTGGATCAGGACGAAGCAGAACTGGAACGCCGTGTAGCCGGGCGGGAAGTCGAAGCCCGGCAGCTCGGAGACCTGCGAAAGCCCGCCCGCGAACGCCGTGAAGAAGAAGAGCGGGAACATGATCGAGGGGAAGAGCAGCGCCGGGTTCGTGAAGACGTTCTTCAGCGTCCGCCAGGCGACGCCGGCTGCCACCGGCCAGATCCTCACGTCCGCACCAGCCGCTGCCTGAGCGCGAGGCTCGCGACCGTGATCGCGACGATCCCGATCAGGAAGGCGAAACCGAAGCCGAGGCCGAGCGCCTGCCCGTCCCAGCCGGTGATGATCAGGCTCCGGACGCACTCGATCAGGTAGGAGACCGGGTTGATGCTCGCGACGAAGTGGAACCAGTCGACGGCGATCAGGTTCCGGGGGGTGTTCATCGAGGAGAGAAAGAGGAAGACGAAGAGGAGCGGGAACAGCCCCTGGATCGCCTCGCCCGAGCCGGTGCGGAGCGCGAGGAAGACGCCGAGCGCGCCGAAGCTGACCGAGATCACGGCCGCGAAGAGAAAGAGCACGAGGATCCCGAGCGCGCCGGACGCGAAGTCGACGCCGATGAGCAGGCCGACGGCGACGTAGAAGGACGCCTGGATCAGGCCGAGCACGACCGCGCCCGCGAGCAGGCCGGCGATCAGCGCCGTCCCGCGCATCGAGGTGAGCGAGAGCCTGTTCAGGAAGCCCGTCTGGATGTCCCGCGCGAGATCGGTGCCCGCGTTCATCGTCGAGAAGAGCGCACCCTGGATGAACGGCACCGCGAGCGCGAACGCGACGAAGGAGTCGGTCGGGAAGCCGGGCAGGTTCGTCGACGCCTGGAGCCCGCCCGAGTTCACGAGCAGGAGCAGCATCGGGAAGATCAGCGGGAAGACGACCGCCGCGGGCTGGCGGCTCGTGCGAACGACCGAGCGACGCGCCACGGCGCCGACCTGCGCGGCGACGGTGCTTCATGCGGCTGTCTCGGCCTCGTCCTGCTCGTCCTCGCCCGCGCCCTCCAGCGACCGGCCCGTCTTGGCGAGGAAGACGTCGTCGAGCGACGGCGCCTGGATCTCGAGATGAGCGAGCGTGAGGCCCGCGTCGTCGACCGCGCGGACGACCCCCGGCAGCCCGGCCAGCCCCTCGCGCAGCCGGACGATGACCTCGCCGGTGCCGCCGTCGAGCGACTCGCCGAAGGGGGCGAGCGCGGCGACGAGCCGCTCGCGGTCGGCGTGGTCGAGGGGGACGGCATGGACGCTCGGCAGGCCGATCTCGGCCTTCAGCTCGTGCGGCGTCCCCTCGGCGACGATGTGCCCGTGGTCGATGATCCCGACCCGGTTCGCGAGCACGTCGGCCTCCTCGAGGTACTGCGTCGTCAGGAAGATGGTGACGCCGTCGTCGCGCGCGAGCCGTGCGACTTCGTCCCAGAGCGCGGTGCGGCTCTGGATGTCGAGCCCGGTGGTCGGCTCGTCGAGGAAGATGATCCGGGGCCGGTGCACGAGCGCGAGCGCGAGGTCGAGCCGCCGCTTCATCCCGCCCGAGTAGCCCCCGACCTTGCGGTCGGCCGCCTCGCTGAGGCCGACGCGGTCGAGCAGCTCCTGCGCCCGCTGCTTCCGCTCGGCGCGGGAGATCCCCTGCAGCGTCGCCTGCAGCCGCAGGTGGTCGCGCCCGGTCAGCATCGGATCGAGCGCCGCCTCCTGGAGCGCGGCGCCGATCACGCTGCGCACCTTCGGCCCCTCCGAGACGACGTCGTAGCCGCCGACGCGCGCCGTCCCGGCCGTGGGCGGCAGCAGCGTCGTCAGCATCAGCACCGTCGTCGACTTGCCGGCGCCGTTCGGCCCCAGGAAGCCGTAGATCTCGCCGGGCTCGACGCGCAGGTCGATCCCGTCCACGGCACGCGGCCCCTTCTTGAACTCCCGGACGAGACCCTCGACCTCGATGCTGTTCGCCCGCTCCGCCACCCCGGCACCCTACCGACGCGGACGTTCGGCTCTCAGGCGGGCACGAGCCAGACGACGCCGAGCGGCGGCAGCGTGATCTCGGCCGACTGCGGCTGCTCGTTCCAGGGCGATCTTCTCGGTCTCGATCCCGAGCCCGTTGCCGACGTCGCCGCCGCCGTAGAAGCGCGAGTCCGTGTTCAGCGCCTCGCGCCACTTGCCGGCCTTCGGCAGCCCGATCCGCCACCCCTCGCGCACCACGGGCGCGAAGTTGCAGGCGACGACGAGCCAGCGCTTGCCGTCCGCGCTCCGCCGCGCGTAGGCGAGCACGTTCTCGTTCGCCGCGTTCGGCTCCAGCCAGAGGAAGCCCTCGTGCGTGTGGTCGAGCTCCCAGAGCGCCGGCTCCTCGACGTAGACGGCGTTGAGGTCGCGCATCAGCGCCAGCATCCCCGCGTGATCGGCCTCGTCGAGCAGATGCCAGTCGAGCGACCCGGCCGGCTCGCTCCACTCCTTCTCCTGCCCGAACTCGCACCCCATGAAGAGGAGCTGCTTGCCGGGATGCGACCACATGTAGCCGTAGAGCGCGCGGAGGTTCGCGAAGCGCTGCCAGCGGTCGCCCGGCATCTTCCCGATCAGCGAGCCCTTGCCGTGGACGACCTCGTCGTGGGAGAGCGGCAGGACGAAGTTCTCGTTCCAGGCGTAGACCATCGAGAACGTCAGGTCGTGGTGGTGGAAGCGCCGGTGCACGGGCTCCTTCGAGACGTACTCGAGCGTGTCGTGCATCCAGCCCATGTTCCACTTGAACCCGAAGCCGAGCCCGCCGAGGTAGGTCGGGCGGGAGACGCCCGGCCACGCGGTCGACTCCTCCGCGATCGTCATCACGCCCGGCTCGCGGCCGTAGACGACCTCGTTCAGCTCGCGCAGGAAGGAGACGGCGTCGAGGTCCTCCCGGCCGCCGAAGGCGTTGGGCACCCATTCGCCCGCCTTGCGCGAGTAGTCGAGGTAGAGCATCGAGGCGACCGCGTCCACCCGGAGGCCGTCGGCGTGGTACTCGCGCAGCCAGTAGAGCGCGTTCGCGATCAGGAAGTTGCGGACCTCGTTGCGGCCGAGGTTGAAGACGAGCGTGCCCCAGTCGGGATGCGAGCCCCGGCGCGGGTCCTCGTGCTCGTAGAGCGCCGTCCCGTCGAAGCGCGCGAGCGCGAACTCGTCGCGCGGGAAGTGCGCCGGCACCCAGTCGAGGATGACGCCGATCCCGGCCTGGTGGAGCGCGTCGACGAGCGCGCGGAACTCGTCCGGCTCGCCCATCGTCGCCTGCGGCGCGTAGAAGCCCGTCACCTGGTAGCCCCACGAGCCCGAGAACGGGTGGTGCATCACCGGCATGAACTCGACGTGGGTGAAGCCGAGGTCGTCGGCGTAGGCGACGAGCTGCTCGGCGAGCTCCTTCCAGCCGAGCCCCAGCCGCCACGACTCGGCATGCACCTCGTACGTCGAGATCGGCTCCTTCAGCGGATCGAAGCTGCGGCGGCGCTCGAGCCAGTCGTCGTCCGCCCACTCGTAGCGCGAGCGGTAGATGCGCGACGCCGTCTTCGGCGGCACCTCGGCGTAGAAGGCGAAGGGATCGGCCTTGAGGCGCAGCTGCCCGTCGGCGCCCTGCACCTCGTACTTGTAGGCGTCGCCCTCGGAGGCCTCGGGCACGAGCGCTGCCCAGATCCCCGAGGACCCCTGCGGCTCGAGCTGCATGCACGCGGCCGTCCCAGAGGTTCCAGTCGCCGACGACCGCGACGCCGCGCGCATTCGGCGCCCAGACCGCGAACGAGACGCCCTCGTCGGTCACGTGCGCGCCCAGGCGCTCGTAGATCCGCTCATGACGTCCCTCGCCGGCCAGGTGGAGATCGAGCTCGCCGAGCTTCATTGCTCCAGCATCCGCAGGATTCCGGCCACCGGGATCGCGACCCAGTCGGGCCGGTTGTGCAGCTCGTAGCGGAGCTCGTAGACCGCCTTCTCGAGCTCGAACACCGCCAGCAGCCGCTCGACCTGGTCGCGGGTCGACGGCAGGAGCGACGGCTCGACCGTGTCGATGTAGCCGTCGAGGAACACCGTCCTGCAGCGCTCCTCCCAGCCCTCGGGTGGATCGACGCCGCGCTGGATCTTGGCAGCGGATGCGGCATATGCGAACGAGCGCAGCATCCCCGCAACGTCGCGCAGCGGCGAGGTCTTGCGCCGCCGCTCCGTGACGGCGCGCGCCGGCTCGCCCTCGAAGTCGAGGATCAGCCAGTCGCCCTCGCTCGTCCACAGCGCCTGGGCGAGGTGGTAGTCGCCGTGCGTGCGGATGACGCGACCGACATGGCCGATGTTCGTCAGCAGGCGCAGGTGGTCACGCACCTCCTCGCCGCGGCCGCGCACCTGCTCGAGCGCCGGCGAGTCGGGCAGGGCCGTGAAGACGTGCTCGATCTCCTCGTCGACCGAGGCCGACAGCAGCGCCGAGCGCCTCGGTGCTCGGATCCTCGGGCGCGAAGTGCGGATCGGCCGGATCGGACGCGAGCGCGTTGTGCAGCAGCGCTGTCACCTCGCCGAGCCGGCGCGCGTGATCCGGGATCCAGTCGGGCTCGCCGCGCTCGAGCGAGTCGAGCGCGAGCTCCCAGCCGTCGCCCTTCGCGGGGACGAACTCCTGCAGCAGCGCGAGCGTCGCCTCGAGCGGCCGACCTTCGTACGCGACGTACCCCTCGAGCGCGGCGGTGTGCTCGAAGCCGCGCTCGGTGAGGAAGCGCAGCATCTCGAGCTCGGGGTTCATCCCGGGCGCGATCCGGCGGTACAGCTTGAGCGCATAGCGCTCGTCGAGCACGAGCGAGCTGTTCGACTGCTCGGAGCCCATCGGCCGCGCCGTTTCGACTTCGGCCGGCAGGTCGCCCGTCGAGCGGAAGACGATCGTCGCCTCGGGCGTCTCCAGCGTCGCGCCCGTCCGCATCAGGTCGAAGATGCGCCGCGCCAGCTCCGGGTCGGCGATCGCGTCGTAGGCGACCCAGCCCTCGGTCTCCGCGACCGCGGACTGCTTCCAGCTGTCCGCTGAGGGCCGGAAGCCGAGCGGCAGATGGTAGAGCTCGTGCGTCTGCAGGCCGTAGCGCACCTCGACGATCGCGATCGCAAGGATCGGCGGCTCGCCGGGTGCGACGCCGGCGTCGAGCACCCGGGCATCGAGCACGTCCTTCGACTTGCCGCCGAACCAGCGCTGCGAGGCGATCGTGCCGAGCAGGACGAGTCCGTCCAGGAAGTGGAGGTCGCCGCTCTCGATGCGGCTTTTCAGATCACTCGTCATCGGCAGGGTCCTGGAGCTGGAACCAGAAGAAGCCGCGCGGCCCGAGCGTGAGCAGGTACGGCAGTTGGCCGATCCGCGGGAAGGGAGTGTTGCCGAGCAGCTCGACCGGCACGCGGCCGTCGAAGGCGGAGAGGTCGAGCTCGACCGCCTGCGCCGTCCGGGCGAGGTTGTGGACGCACAGGATGATGTCTTCGGAGTGCGAGCGGATGTGCGCGAAGATCTTCGGGTTCTCGGGCCGGAGAACGCGGTAGTCGCCGACACCGAAGACCGGATGCTCCTTGCGCAACTCGATGAAGCGGCGCAGCCAGCGCAGCAAGGAGGTCGGCAGGCGCAGCTGCGCCTCGACGTTGACCGCCTGGAACCCGTAGACGGGGTCCATCAGCGGCGGCAGGTAGAGCTGCGCGAAGTCGGCGCGCGAGAAGCCGCCGTTGCGGTCACCGGTCCAGTGCATCGGCGTCCGGACGCCGTCGCGGTCGCCCAGATAGACGTTGTCGCCCATGGCGATCTCGTCTCCGTAGTAGAGGACGGGCGAGCCGGGGAGCGAGAAGAGGATCGCGTGCATCAACTCGATCTCGTCCCGGCCGCCGTCGAGGAGCGGGGCGAGCCGGCGCCGGATCCCGAGGTTGAGCTTCATCCGCGGGTCCTTCGCGTACTCCTCGTACATGTAGTCGCGCTCCTCGTCCGTGACCATCTCGAGCGTCAGCTCGTCGTGGTTGCGCAGGAAGAGCCCCCACTGCGCGTTGTCCGGGATCGGCGGCGTCAGGTCGAGGATCTCGATCATCGGCAGCGCCTCCTCCCGCCGCAGCGACATGAACATCCGCGGCATCACGGGGAAGTGGAAGGCCATGTGGCACTCGTCCCCGTCCCCGAAGTATGCAACGACATCCTCGGGCCACTGGTTCGCCTCGGCGAGGAGGACGCGGTCGGGGTAGTTCGCGTCGATCTCCGCGCGCACGCGCTTGAGGTACTCGTGCGTTCGCGGCAGGTTCTCGCAGTTCGTCCCCTCCTCCTCGTAGAGGTAGGGCACCGCGTCCAGCCGGAAGCCGTCGAGCCCGAGGTCGAGCCAGAAGCGCAGCACCTCGATCATCGCGTCCTGCACCGCCGGGTTCTCGTAGTTCAGGTCCGGCTGGTGGCTGAAGAAGCGGTGCCAGTAGTACTGGCCGCGCACAGGGTCTTGCGTCCAGTTCGAGACCTCGGTGTCGATGAAGATGATCCGGGCGTCGCTGTAGGGCTCGTCGGTGTCCGACCAGACGTAGTAGTCGCCGTACGGCCCGTCCGGGTCCTCGCGCGAGGCCTGGAACCAGGGATGGTCGGACGACGTGTGGTTCATGACCAGGTCGACGATCACGCGCATCCCCCGCTCGTGCGCCGCCTCGACGAAGGCGCGAAAGTCCTCGACCGTGCCGTAGTCGGGGTTGATCCCGTAGAAGTCGGCGATGTCGTAGCCGCCGTCGCGGAGGGGCGACGGATAGAACGGCAGCATCCAGATGCAGTCGATCCCGAGCCACTGCAGGTAGTCGAGCTTCTGCTGCAGGCCGCGGAAGTCGCCGGAGCCGTCGTCGTTGCCGTCGAAGAACGCGCGTGTGTGGATCTCGTAGAAGACGGCCGTCTTGAACCAGTTCGGGTTGGACTCGAACCAGTGGACTGGCTGCTCATGCCGCTCGGCTTCGCTCACGTAGCGCCGATCTTCATCACATGCGCGCCGCCGGGGGCGAGGCCAACGTAGTTACGCCCGATTCGCCAGCGGTAGCGCTCACCGGTGAGCAGGTCGCGAACGGGGAACTCCTCGGGCAGCCCGAGGTGCGGCGGGACGACGACGACGTCCTCGCGTGGCGTCGTCGGATCGAGGTTGGCAACGACCGCGATGTCGGGCGCCTTGTAGTAGGCAAAGACGTGCTCGCCGTGCGTGTCGAGCAGGTGCAGGTTGTCGAAGCGCTGCAGCGCAGGCTCGGCGCGCCGGATCTCGTTCAGCCGCTTGACGAGCGGCAGCAGCGGACCGTCCAGGCTGCGCTGCTTGACCTCGTACTTCTCCGAGTCGAGGTACTCCTCGCTGCCGTGAGCCACGGGCACGTTCTCGAAGTGCTCGTAGCCGGAGTAGATCCCGTACGAGGGCGAGAGCGTCGACGCGAGCACGAGCCGGAGCTCGAAGGCGGGACGGCCGCCCTCCTGCAGGTACTCGTGGAGGATGTCGGGCGTGTTGGCGAAGAAGTTCGGTCGGTAGTAGGCCGACCACCCGAGCAGCTGGTGGAGGAACTCGGCGAGCTCCCACTTCGTGTTCTTCCAGGTGAAGTAGGTGTACGACTGGCTGAAGCCGATCTTCGCGAGCGTCGTCATCATCGCCGGCCGCGTGAAGGCCTCCGCGAAGAAGACCGTGTCCGGGAACTCGTCCCGCACCTCGGCGATCAGCCACTCCCAGAACGGCACCGACTTCGTGTGCGGGTTGTCGACGCGGAAGGCGCGGACGCCGTGGCGGCACCAGTGGACGACGACGTCCTTGAGCGCCTCCCAGAGAGCCGGCCAGTCCTCGGAGTCGAAGTTGACGTTGTAGATGTCCTGGTAGCGCTTGGGCGGGTTCTCGGCGTACTTCAGCGTCCCGTCGGGCCGGCGGTTGAACCAGTCGGGATGCTCGGTCAGCCAGGGGTGGTCGGGCGAGGTCTGGATCGCGAAGTCGAGCGCGACCTCGAGCCCGGCCTTCCGCGCCGCCGCGACGAGGTCGTCGAACTCCTTCAGCGTCCCCAGCTCGGGGTGGATCGCGTCGTGGCCGCCCTCCGCGCTCCCGATCGCCCAGGGGCTGCCGGGGTCGCCCTTCGCCGCCTTCAGCGCGTTGTTGCGCCCCTTGCGGTTCGTGGCGCCGATCGGATGGATCGGCGGCAGATAGACGACGTCGAAGCCGAGCTCGGCCAGGCCGGGCAGCACCTTCTTGACGCCCTTGAAACCGCCCCAGCTGCGGGGAAAGAGCTCGTACCAGGCGCCGAACTGCGCGCGCAGCCGCTCGACGTCGGCCTCGAGCGGCCTGTCGAGCGACGTCTTGCCGTGCCGGTCCTTCGAGCCCAGCTTCGCCGCAGCGGCGCGCCACGACTCTGGCTCGCCGGGGCCGAACAGCGCCTCCGCTTCGGAGAGCTCGCCTGCGAGCTCGTCCTGTCCGGCCGCGAGCTTGCGGTCGAGCTCGTCGAGCAGCGTCGCGTAGCGGTCGACCCAGGCTTCGATCGTGAACTGCCAGCGCCCGAGCCCCGCCGGCCGGAAGCTGCCGGCCCAGCGGTCGTTGCCGAGCGGCTCCAGCGGCGTCTCGAGCCACTTGCGCGATCCGGCCGCGCGATAGCGCACGACTGCGCGAAGGATGTCGTGACCGTCCTTGAAGATGGTCGCGGAGACGTCGACCGAATCGCCGTCGGTCGCCTTGACGGGATACCGTCCGCAGTCGACCTGGGGGCGCACGTCCTGGATCTGGATCCGGGGCGGCGGTTGCTTGGCGGAGAGCTTGGGCACGGTTCGGTGACTTTCAGCGAACGACGATCTTCAAACAGGCGATGAAGCTTCAACGATCCAGCGGCGTCGTGCTGCACCCGACCTCGCTCCCGAGCGGCACGCTCGACGACGACGCGTACGCGTTCGTCGACTGGCTCGCCGCAGCCGGCCAGAGCTGGTGGCAGGTATTGCCGCTCGGGCCGCCCGACAAGGTCGGCTCGCCGTACGCGTCCGCCTCCGCCTTCGCGGCGTGGGACGGCTTCCTCGCGCGGCCGGACGCGCCGGTCGCGGCGCGCGAGCGAACCGCCTTCCGGCGCGCAAACGCGTTCTGGATCGAGGACTGGGCGGAGGCTGGCGGAAGCGTCGACGACCAGGTCCGCTTCGACCGCGAGTGGTCGGCGCTGCGCACCTACGCAGCCGAGCAGGGCGTCCGCCTGATCGGCGACGTGCCGATCTACGTCGCCCAGGGGAGCGTCGACCACCGCGCACACCCTGATCTCTTCCTCCCCGGGCTCGTCGCCGGGGCGCCGCCCGACAGGCTCGGGCCGCTCGGACAGCACTGGGGCAACCCGCTCTTCGACTGGGACGCCGCCGCGCGCGACGGCTACCGCTGGTGGATCGAGCGCCTACGCCGCACGCTGGCGCTCTTCGACCTGACCCGCGTCGACCACTTTCGCGGCTTCGCCGAGTTCTGGGCGATCCCGAAACGCGCACCCGACGCGAGGTCGGGGCAGTGGCTGCCGGGGCCTGGCGCCGCGGTCTTCGAGGCGGCGGAGGCCGAGCTCGGCCCGCTGCCCGTGATCGCGGAGGACCTCGGCACGATCACGCCCGACGTGATCGCGCTGCGCCACCGCCTCGGCTTCCCGGGGATGGTCGTCCTGCTCTGGGCGTTCCGGGGCGCCGCGACCAACCCGCACCGGTTCGAGAACCATCACGAGCAGCAGGCGATCTACACGACGACGCACGACACCAACACGCTCCGCGGCCATTTCCCGCGGCGCAGGACGTGGCGGCTGATCGAACAGGCGCTCTCGTCGCGGGCGGCGCTCGCGATGATCCCGTTGCAGGACGTGCTCGAGCTCGGCAGCGAGGCCCGGATGAACACGCCCGGGCAGCTGCACGGGAACTGGACGTGGCGGCTCGAGCGGGGGCAGCTGACGGACGAGCACGCCGCACGGCTGCGGGCCGCGACGGTCGCTGCCGGGCGCTAGGGGTCGCTGCAACATCACGCCACCCCACGTGCAAGTTCGCCTTGACATCGGACACTCATGTCTGATTTAGTATCTCAGACACAGATGTCCGATTTAAGGAGGACGACCATGCTGCACCGAAGCACGACCACGCCCACGCACCGAAGAAGAGCGGCCTGCTGCTCTCCGTGCTGCTGATCGCGCAGCTGATGGTCATCCTCGACATCACGGCGGTGAACATCGCGCTGCCGAGCCTCGCCCGCGACCTCGACCTGACCGGTCGAGCATCAGCTGGACGATCACGAGCTACTCGCTGATCTTCGGCAGCCTGCTCCTCTTCGGCGGCCGCGCCGCCGACCTGCTCGGACGGCGCCGGATGTTCCTGACCGGCCTCGGCATCTTCACCGCGTCCTCGTTCGCCTCGGCGATGGCCGGCACCGCCGGTGCCCTCTTCGCCGCTCGAGCGGGCCAGGGTCTCGGCGCAGCGATGCTCTCCCCGGCGGCGCTCGCGATCATCATGTCCGCCTTCCAGGGCACGCAGCGGGCGAAGGCTCTCGCCGCCTGGGGCGCGGTCGGCGGCGCTGGTGCTGCGATCGGCGTGCTCGTCGGCGGCGTCCTGACCGAGTTCACCGACTGGCGGATGATCTTCTACGTCAACCTCCCCGTCGCAGCAGCACTCGCGATCGCCGCACTGAAGATCATCCCGGCCGACACCCTCAAGCCGCGCTGGAAGGGTCTCGACCTCCGCGGCGCCGTGCTCGCAACGACGAGTCTCGGCGCGATCGTCTTCGCGATCACCCAGGCCGAGGGCGCCGGTTGGACTTCCGCCCAGACGCACCTGTTCGGCCTCGGCGGTCTCGCAGGCCTCGTCGGCCTTCGCCGCTCTCGAGCGCCGCACCGACACCCCGCTCCTGCGGATCGAGCGGCTGGCCGATCGCGCAGTCGGCGGCGGCCTCTTCCTGATGCTCGCCGCAGCCGGTTCGATCTTCGGCCTCTTCCTGCTCAGCTCGCTCTACCTCCAGAACGTGCTCGGGTGGGGGCCGCTCTCCACCGGCCTCGCCTTCATCCCGCTCGCCCTCGCCGCAGGAGTCGGCGCCCACGCGGCCGGCCACATCGTCGGCAAGCACGGCGTCCGCGGCCCGCTCGCCGCCGCGTTCCTCGTCGCCGCCGCCGGCATGACCCTGCTCGCCCACGTCGGCGAGAACGGCAGCTACCTCGCGCGACGTCCTGCCCGGCATGCTCGTCGCCGGACTCGGGCTCGGCGTCGCCGTCGTCTCCGTCTCGATCGCCATCCTCACCGGCGCCCGCGACGAGGAGACCGGGATGATCTCCGGCCTCAACTCGACCGGCCACGAGATCGGCGGCACCGTCGGGATCGCGATCTTCTCCACGATCGCAGCCGGAAGCGGCGCCATCGCCGGCCCCCAGGCCGCCTCCGGGATCGCGCACGCGTTCGTCGCAGCCGGACTGCTCGCTAGTGTCGCCAGCCTGGTCGCTCTGGCCGTCCTGCCGCGGGCACGCCACTTCGTGCCGAAGATGCGGCTGAACCCCAGCGCGATGCCGAGCCACTGAATGGCGAACCACGACGACAACCGCCGAAGCGCCCGCCCCCAAGCGCCGCCGGGCCGACGCCGACCGCAGCGTCGCCGCCATCCTCGACGCCGCCCTCGAAGCGCTGGCGAGCGATCCCGACAGCAGCATGTCGGAGATCGCTCGCCGCGCAGGCGTCGTCCGCGGCGACGATCTACGTCCACTTCCCGACACGCGAGGCGCTGCTCGACGCGGTCATGGAGTACGCGGTCGGACAGGTCGTCGAGGCGATGAGAGGCGCCGAGCCCCAGCGCGGCGAGCCGGTGGAGGCGCTGGAGCGAGTGCTCCGCGCCACCTGGCGGCAGCTCGCGCAGTTCCACGGCCTGCTCGCGCTCAACACGGCGCGGCTCTCGGCGGAGGAGCTCCACCGGCGTCACCTCCCCATGCTCGACCAGCTGGAGCCCCTGATCGAACGCGGCCAGAAGCAGGGCGTCTTCCGGAGCGATCTCCCCGTCGCCTGGCAGCTCGCGGTGACCCGCGCGATCGTGCACGCCGCCAGCCACGAGATCCGAGGCGGCCGACTCCCGGAGTCCGAAGCCGAGGCCGCCATGCTCAGCACGGCCCTTCCGCCATCGGCGAGAAGCGCTAGCCGTCTCCGCCGGCCGCGTACGTGCGGCGTTGATTCCCGGCAAGTGATCCCTGCAACGAGCGATTTAGGCATGCCTAAATTTTCGCTACTGTCTTAACATGCCGAAGCTGACCTCGTAAGCGACTCCTCGCCGGTGCCGCGCCACTCGTCGCCGCTCCGGTGCTCGCCAAGATCGCATTCGACGGCGACGCGGAGGCGGCGCAGCGCACGCTGCACGGCCACGTGCACGGCCAGCCGGCGATGGGGCACGCGGCGATGATCGGCGGTGGCGCGCCCGCCGTCGGCGGCCCGAACGACCTCGACGATCTCCTCTTCCCGCCGCCGCCTCTGCCGTACCAGCCGGGGCGGGTGCGTGAGTACGAGATGCGCGCGTTCGACAAGGAGATCGAGATCGCGCCCGGTGTCTTCTTCCCCGCCTGGACGTACAACGGCACGGTCCCGGGCCCGTGATCCGGGCGACCGAGGACGACATCCTGCGCGTCAACTTCGTCAACGCCGGCTCACATCCGCACTCGATCCACTTCCACGGCATCCATCCGGCCAACATGGACGGCGTCTTCGAGGTCGTGCGTCCAGGCGGCGAGTTCGTCTACGAGTTCCCGGCGAAGCCGGCGGGGATGCAGCTCTACCACTGCCACACGACGCCGCTGAAGAAGCACATCCACAAGGGCCTCTACGGCGCGTTCATCATCGATCCGAAGGAGCCTCGCCCGCCGGCGCAGCGAGCTCGTGATGGTGATGAACGGCTACGACACCGACGGCGACGGCGCCAACAACTTCTACACCGTCAACGGGAGGAGCTTCTACTACGCGAAGTACCCGATCACGGTCAGGCGCTCCGAGACGGTGCGGATCTACCTCGCCAACCTGACCGAGTTCGACCTGATCAACTCCCTTCACCTGCACGGCGAGTTCTTCCGCTACCAGCCGACCGGGACGGGCGACCACTGGGAGTACACGGACACGGTGGTGCAGTGCCAGGGACAGCGCGGCGTGCTCGAGATCGACTTCCGCAACACCGGCCGGTTCATGTTCCACGCGCACCAGTCGGAGTTCACCGACCTCGGCTGGATGGGCTTCTTCAACGTGATCGACTGATGGAGGCGAAGGCCGAGCGCGGCGGCGACCGCTCCTGGCGCCTGTGGGCGCTGGTTCCGATCCTCCTGCTGGCTGTCGCGGTCGGAGGCTACGTGGCGTCGGGCTCGTCGCTCGCCGGCCTGATCGGCTCGAACCCGCCGCAGCCTGACGAGTTCGACGTTCGCCGCGTCGAGTTCAAGCCGGGCGAGATCCGCGTTCGGGTGACGAATCCGCAGCAGGACGACCTGACGATCGCCTCCGTCACGGTCGACGACGCGATCGTCCCGTTCTCGCTCGACGGCCCGCAGACGCTCGGCCGGCTGCGCTCGAGCACGATCGTCATCCCCTACGACTGGATCGCCCGACGATCCGATCTCGGTCGGAGTCACGAGCTCCACCGGAATCGAGACGGTCGAGGCGATCGCGGCCGCGGTCGAGACGCCCAGCGTCACGCGGCGGCGGCTTTCTCGGCTACGCGATCATCGGCTTCCTCGTCGGTGTCCTGCCCGTTGCGCTCGGGCTGCTCTGGCTGCCGTCGCTGCGACGGGTCGACCAGCGGTGGCTGACCGCGTTCATGGCCCTGACGGCGGGCCTGCTCTCGTTCCTCGGCGTCGAGGCGCTCTTCGAGGCGTTCGAGCTGCAGGCAGCGCGTCCCGGGCGCGTTCGGAGGCGCCGGGCTCGTGCTGCTCGGCGTGGCGACGCAGCTTCCTGACGATGACGTTCATCTCCGGCCGCTTCTCGCGCGAGCGCGGACGGAGCGCCTCGGCGGGGTCGCGCTCGCCACGCTGGTCGCGATCGGGATCGGAGTGCACAACTTCGGCGAGGGGCTCGCGATCGGGACGTCGTTCGCGTTCGGACAGCTCACGCTCGGCTCGTTCCTGATCGTCGGCTTCATGATCCACAACGTGACCGAAGGGCTCGGGATCGCCGCGCCCGCGGCCGACGAGCGGCGCGCGCCCTCGCGTCGCCGCGCCTCGCCGCGCTGGACGCTGGTCGCCGGCGGCCCGGCGATCCTCGGCGCCTGGACCGGCGGCTTCGTCGCGAACGACGTGCTCGCGGTCGCTCTTCTTCGGCGCCGCCGCGGGCGCGGCGTTCGAGGTCGTCGCCGAGGTCGTCCGCTACGTCGAGCGGCGCGACCCGGCGGGCTCCGCTCCGGCTACGCCGTCGGCGGCTTCCTCGCCGGGATCGCGATCATGTACGTGACAGGCCTGCTCGCGCTAGCGCTCGACGCGCCTAGAGGCTGCGCTCGCTCCGGAAGGAAGAAGCCGAGCAGCAGCAGCGCGAGCGGGTACGCGAGCGCCGAGCACGATCGCGGCGGTGAGGCCGCCGAGCGCCTTGCCGACGAGCAGGAGCGCCAGCGCCGCCGCGACGGCGGTGAGCACGCGCCGCCACTGGTACGGCGTCGGGAAGACGCGCTGCGCGTACCAGGTCATGCCGAGGAACATGACGACGTAGGCGACGACAGTCGCGACCGCGGCGCCCATGATCCCGTAGGCCGGGATCAGGATCAGGTTCAGCGCGACGTTGACCGCGGCGGCGACACCCGGTGATCACCCAGTTGAACTGCGTCCGCTTCGCGCGGCCGACGCCGATCGCCATCACGATGTAGGCGGCGTACGCCACGCCGCCGAACGCGAGCGGCGCGACGACGCGCTCGCCCGCGTAGAAGTCGGGCTGCGTCAGCAGGCGCACGAGCCAGGGCGCGAGCAGCGCCGAGCGCCGAGCGCGAGCCAGGAGGCGATGACGACGAGGTACGTGAGCACGAAGGCGTACGTGCGCTTGCGCCTCGCCGTCGTCCTCGATCGAGTAGGCGAACGCCGGCCACGCCATCCGGAACGCCGTCAGCAGGAGCACCATCGCCGACGCGATCCGCACGCCGATCTCGTAGCAGCCCGACCTCGGCCGAGGCTCGCGAGGTGGACGAGGAAGAAGCGGTCGCTGAAGTTGACGGCGATCAGCGCGAGCGCGGCGGGGACGAGCGGGACGCCGAAGCGGTTCATCTCGCGCAGCAGCGGCCGCGAGAACTGGAGCCCGAGCTGCGCGCGGCGGTACGCCGAGCAGGGCGAGGTAGACGGTGAGCGTGCCGGTGAAGTTGCCGACGATGACGCCGAGCGCGCCCTGCTCCCAGACGACGACGAGGAGCATCGTCGCGGCGATCGTGACCGCGATGTTCGCGAGGCTCGCGAACACGAACGCGGCCGAGCGCTCCTCGGCCCGGAACAGCGACGTCAGCTGCTCGTAGTTCATCTGCGCCCAGATGCCGACGAAGCCGGCGCGGACGAGCGTTCGGGTCGTCGAGCCCGAGCAGGTCGGCGATCGGCTCGGCGAGCAGGACGCCGGCGACGAGCCCGAGCGTCGCGCTCGCCATCGTGAACCAGAACGAGGTGCGGAGCGACGAGCAGCCGGTGCGCGGCGTCGGTCGAGTCGAAGTAGAAGCGGAAGAAGGCGCGACGAGATGCCGCCGCGGAGGATCGTGACGAGCACGGCCGAGAGCGCGACGACGAGGCCGACGGCGCCGAGGTCGTACGGGTCGAGGTAGCGCGTGTAGATCGGCAGCAGGAACACCGCGATCACGCGCGAGACGATCCCGCCGAGCCCGTAGACCGCCGAGTGCTTGCCGAGCCGCCGCATCTGCACTGCGAGCGAGGTCATCTAGAGACGAGCGTAGAGGGCGAGCAGGCGGTCGGCGACCGCGCTCGAGGTCGTGGACGCGCTCGACGTAGGCGCGCGAGGCGGCGCCGAGCTCGCGCCGGCGCGCGGCGTCGGCGACGAGCGGCCGGAGCGTCTCGCGCAGCGTCTCGGCGGTCGCGGAGACGATCGGGACGCGGATGCCGAAGGCCTCCTCGGTGCGGCGGACGGCCTCGTCGTGGAGGAACGTGACGACCGGCTTGCCGAGCGCCATCGCCTCGATCGCGAAGAGGCCGTACCAGCCCGCGTTCAGCTGGTCGACGACGATGTCGGCGGCGCGGTAGCGCTCGAACGCCTCGTCGTGGTGGAGGCCCTCGACGAGCTCGAGGTCGGCGTCGAGCCCCTCGCACGGCGGCGATCACGTGCTCGCTGCCCTTGCGCCGGCGCGAGGAGGGCGCGTGCACGATCAGCGGCCGCGTCCGGTCGGACGGCGGCGCCGGCGCGATCGCGCGCGAGGTCGATCCCGGGCGGGATCACCTCCGCCTCGGGCACCCAGCGGATCGCGTCGTAGCTGCCGACGATCTCCGCGTCCGCCTTCTTGCCGTAGCGCGAGCTGCTCGGGCGTCTTGCCGCGGATGTCCGAGCCGAGGTAGTGCATCACCGACTTCTTCCGCGCCGCGCGCGAGGATCGGGAACTGGAGCGACTGCGGCACGAGCGTCAGCCCGAAGTGGAAGTGGAAGACGTCGGTGCGCGGCAGCAGGCGTGCGAGCGCGCGCCCACTGCTGCGCCTGCCGACGCAGCAACAGACTGTTGCTTGGCATCTCGAGCGACCAGTCGGCCTCGGGATGGAGCTGTGTAGCGCTCGAAGACGACGAGCCGCGCGTCGACGCCGCGGCGGCGCAGCGCCTGCGCGTTCGTCCACGGCACGCCGGCCGTGTTGACCGGGCAGAGCGTGACGCGCAGCGGCCGTTCAGCCACGCGCGTGCGCGCGCGAGTCGACGACCGGGCCGTCGAAGTCGACCTGGTCGAAGTAGCGCAGGCTGGTCGCGGCCGGGCCGGATCCGCGAGCGGAGCGCCGCCGAGCTCCTCGTCGGAGATCTCGCCGAGCGCGCGCTTGACGCCGAGGTACGGGAGGTTGAGGTCGTCCTGGTAGACGATCGTCGAGATCCGCGGGTTGATCTCGATCACGTGCTCGCCGACGAGCTGGATGTTGAAGAACCACTCGATCGCGAGCTCCGCGACGAGCTTGTCGGCGGTCGCCATCAGCTCGTCGTCCTCGAGCGTGACGAAGTACATCGCGAGGCCGGCGCGCATCGCCTCGCGCGTCTTCGGGTGGCCGAGGACGACGCGCTTGCCGTCCGCGATCCCGTCGATCGTCCGCTCGCCGCCGGTCGCGAGCTCCATCACGAGCAGGTCGGGGCCGCCCTCGTCCGGCAGCAGCTCGACCGCCTCCTCGAGCCGCATCGCCACCGATCCCGGCCGCTCGTTCAGCAGCTGGTGCGCGCGGTCGACGGTCGGGTCGAGGATGCGGAAGCCGCGCGAGCCGGAGGAGAAGACGGGCTTGAAGCAGACGGGCCGGTCGGGGTAGCCGAGCTCGCGCGCGGCGGCGTCGACCTCGCGCGGCGCCGTTCACGCGGCGGAAGTCGGGGCCCTTGACGCCGAGCCGCTGCAGCAGCGCGTACGTCTCGGCCTTGTCGTTCGAGCGGTGGATCGTGTCCGGCGAGGAGACGAGCACCGGCACCGGGAAGCGGTCGCGGTGCGCCGCCAGGCCCTTCGAGGTCGAACGACGACTGCGGCAGCACGACGTCGACGCCCTCCCGCTCGACGACGTCGAGCACCGCGTCGGCGAAGCCGGGGTCGGAGCCGGCCGGGACGAGGTGGAAGGCGTCGCAGAGATGGCGGCCGACCGAGCGCTCGCTCATGTCGGTGCCGACGAGCCGCACCGTCCGCTCGCCGTTCGCGCGCAGCCCCTTCAGGAGCGCCGCGGTGCCGGGCGCGCCCGACGCGGAGACGAGGACGGTGACGTCCTTCACGAGAGGTCGATCCGGTCGGCGGCGAGCTGGTCGAGCCGGCGCTCCTTCTCCTCCTCGAGCATCGCGCGCATCGTCTCGCCCATCGCGCGTGCCGGGGTAGACCCAGATCTCGGGATGCGTCAGCAGCTGCAGCCACGGGAACGCGCCGGCGCGCAGCTCCTCGTGCGGGCAGCCCGAGCGCCAGTGCTGGTTCGAGTCGGAGCGGTAGGTCTCGGGTCGAACCAGGGCGCTCCATCACGTTGATCGCGCCCGTCGACGGGCGCGCGCATGTACTCCGGATCGGGGTTGTGCCAGGCGATGACGGGGTCGAAGCGCTCGTCGAGGTCGACGCGCGGATAGACGGCGTGCAGGCCGACGCGGTGGCCGAGCTCGCGCAGCCGCGCGATCGCGCGCTCGCCCTCCTGCGAGCCGAGGTTGTAGAAGACCGAGCCGGTCATCAGGAAGTACGTCGCGCCGCGCGCCGGCGTCCGCCTCGAGCTCGGCCATGCGCACGGCGGCGTCGAGCGAGAGGTCGACGTCGTGGCGCAGGATCAGCGTCGCCGTCGCTCCGGCGCGCCCTCGAAGAACGCGAACCGGTAGCCGCCGGCCTGCGCGGCGTCGAGCAGCTCGCGGTAGTGGTCGAGGTCGAAGGCGCAGCTCATCGCGCGGCCGCCGTGAGGGGACTTTGTGTTTCTGAAACACAAGCCGTCGTTCGGGCCGACCGGAACCGCTTGGGTAAGCCGTTGCGAAGGGGCCGAGAAGAGCTTGTGTTTCTGAAACACAACGCTCACTCGACCTCGACCTCCAGCAGCCGTGCGGCCGCCTCGGCGCGCTGCAGCGCCTCGACCGACGTGTCGGCCGTCGCGATCACGTAGCCGCGCCGGTCGCCGTCGAGCCGCACGGGCCTGATCGTCTCGCCGACCTGCAGGTACGTGTCCGCCTGGACGACGCCCTCGGCGCGCGAGCACGGGCTCGAGCGAGCCGATCGAGACGCACCTTGCCCGTCGGGCAGCGGCCCGGGCTGCGCGGTCAGGAAGCGGATCGCGAGCGGCTGCTTGAAGCGCGGCAGCACGAGCTCGTCGCGGCACCTCCTCGCCGAGCGCCTGCCGCAGCGCCACCTCGACGAGGTCGACGCCGACCGCGTGGCGGACGAGGTCGGCCATCTGGCCGCCCGGGATCCGCGCCGCGACCTCGACGACGCGCACCGAGCCGTCGTCGCGAGACGATCAGCTGCGGAAAGGCGATCCCGTCGCGCAGGCCGAGCGCGTGCACCGCGTGCACCGCGACCCGCTCCGCCTCGGCGAGCACGTCGCCGTAGATCGAGGCCGGGTAGACGTGGATCCAGCCGACGCCGAAGCCGATCCCGGGCGGGCGCAGCCGGTCGGAGAGCGTGAGCGGGAACGCCTCGCCGCCGCGCGCGATCACGATCCCGTTCAGCTCGAGCCCGTCGTGGAAGCTCTCGACGATCGCCTCGTCGGTCGGCGACTCGGCGAGCGCGGCGTGCAGGTGCGCGTCGAGCTCGTCCGTCGACTCGACGTAGAAGATCCCGCGCTGGCCGCCCGAGTCGGCGGGCTTCAGCACCGCCGGCACGCCGACCGCGTCGAGCGCGGCGCGCGCGCTCGTGCAGGTCGCGGGCCGCCGGCGAAGCGCGGCTGCGGCACGCCCGCCTCGGCGAGCGTGCGCCGCATCGCGATCTTGTGCGTCATCAGGTGCGCGGTCTCGGTGCCGATCCCGGGCAGCCCGAGCGCCTCGGCGACGGCCGCGACGACCGGCACGGCGCGGTCGGCCGAGACGGTGAGCACGCCGTCGACCCCGTGGCGCGCGGCCGACCTCGGTGACGGCCGCGACGTCGGTGAAGTCGACCGCCTCGCCGACGTCGGCGACGCGCGAGGCCGGGCGCGTCCGGGTTGCGGTCGACGGCGACGACGCGGAGGCCGAGCTCCTGCGCGCGCAGGATCGCGCGGCGCTGGTGGCGCCCGGCGCCGACGAAGAGGACGGTCTTCACGCCGCGCGCGATGCTATCCGCGCGGTCTGAGCCCGGCGGCGACAGACGCCGCGCCGCTTCGAAGAGCCGGGGCGGGCCGATGCCGCCGACGAGGAACGCCAGCTTTCGCCAGCGGCGATCTCGCAGCCGTTCCGCCGCGCGAGCAGCACCCACACGGGCCGGCCCTCGTACCTGCCGGTGATGACTGCCTGCTCCGGCCCGCCGTAGACCTGCGTGCACTCCAGGTCCTTGCGCATCGGCAGGAAGGGGTTCTTCATCGTGTCCAGCTTCTGGCACGCGGCCGCACGCTTCGGGAGGGTGCCGCCGCTGGGGTCGCAGCGCAGCGTCCACTGCACCCGGTCGGCCTCGGCGCGGCCTCGCGACTAGAGGAGATCCGGAGGTCGGTCGAGGGCGTCGTTCCTCGCGGAGCCCGCCCCGCACCCGACGACGGCGGCGATGACGCAGCGATGCGAGCCCCGATCCGCATCGGGAGAAAGGGTAGGCGCGCCGGTAGACTCGCCGCGGTGCTGAACGGAAAGCGCGTATTCATCACGGGTGGAGCCGGTTTCATCGGCACGACGCTGGCGAACCTGCTCGTCGACGCGAACGAGGTGATCGCCGTGGACAACCTCCACCGCGACGCCCTCACGGGGACGCCGCTGGCCGACCATCCGAACTTCACGTTCCACCAGGCGGACGTGCTCGACGCGGAGGCGATCAGCGAGCTCGCCACAATG
>CAWETB010000008.1:0-150943 GCA_963811885.1 uncultured Gaiellaceae bacterium | reverse complement strand
ATCGCCGACACGGTCCGCTCGCCCGAGCTGCGCCACGAGGTGCCGCTCGCCGTGCCCGATCCGTTCTTCTACGCCGAGGTCGGCGGGAAGCGGACCGTGGTCGTCAGCTCGCTCGAGTCCGGCCGGATCGCCGAGCTGGGGATCGGGCTCGAGGTGCTCACGTTCGAGGACGCGGGCATCGACACGCTGCTCAAGCAGGGGCTCGACAGCTATGCGCTCGACCAAGAGCTCTACCTCGGCGCCTGCAAGCAGCTGGGTCTCGGGAGCGCCACCACGCCCGCCGGCTTCCCGCTCGGCCACGCCGACCACCTGCGCGCGAACGGGATCGAGCTCGCCGCCGACCAGCGCTTCTTCGACGAGCGCCGCCGGGTCAAGAACGAGCACGAGCTGGCCGGGATCCGCCGCGCCTGCCGCGCGGTCGAAGCCGGTGTCGCCGTCGGCGTCGAGCTGCTGCGCACCGCGTCCCGCTCGAACGGGACGCTCACGCTCGACGGTGAGCCGCTCACCTGCGAGCGCATCCAGCTCGAGGTCGAGCGGGCCTTCGGCGAGCACGGCGCCGCCGCGGAGGAGTTCATCGTCTCGCACGGCGCGCAGACCGCGGTCGGCCACGACGGCGGCTCCGGCCCGATCGCCTCCGACGACGTCGTCCTCTTCGACCTCTTCCCGCGCGACCGCGAGTCGGCCTGCTACTCCGACTTCACGCGCACGTTCTCGCTCGGGGCGCCGTCGGACGAGCTCGCCGAGTACCACCGGCTGGCGAAGGAGGCGCTCGACCTCGCGGTCGCCGCGGTCAAGCCCGGCGTCAAGGGCAGCGACATCCACCGCCAGGTCTGCGACTTCTTCCACGAGCACGGCCACAAGACGCAGCTGCACAAGGAGGAGGGCGAGTCGCTCGTCGACGGCTACTTCCACGCGACCGGCCACGGTGTCGGCCTCGAGGTGCACGAGCGGCCCGGCGTCGGGCGGGTCGAGAGCGAGCCGCTCGTCGAAGGCGACGTGATCGCGCTCGAGCCAGGCCTCTACCGCCACGGCTACGGCGGCGTCCGGCTCGAGGATCTCGTCCTCGTCACCGCGGACGGGGCGGAGTTGCTGACCCATTTCCCCTACGACTTCGAGCTGTGAGCGACCAGACGATCGAGACGATCTTCACGGAGGAGCGGCGCTATCCGCCGCCGCCGGAGTTCGCCGCTCTCGCCGTCGCCCGCCCCGACATCTACGAGCGGGAGTTCGAGGAGTTCTGGGAGAGCGAGGGTCGCGAGCGGGTGACGTGGTTCGAGCCCTTCACCGAGCTCTACGAGTGGGAGCTGCCCTACGCGAAGTGGTACCTCGGCGGCAAGCTCAACGTCGCCTACAACTGCGTCGACCGGCACGTCGACGCGGGGCTCGGCGACCGCGTCGCCTATCACTGGGAGGGCGAGCCCGTGGGCGAGCGGCGGGAGATCACCTACGCCGACCTGCAGCGCGACGTCGTCCGGATGGCGAACGCCCTCAAGGAGCTCGGCGTCGGCAAGGGCACGAAGGTCGCGATCTACATGGGGATGATCCCCGAGCTGCCGGTGGCGATGCTCGCCTGCACCCGCCTCGGCGCGCCGCACACGGTCGTCTTCGGCGGCTTCTCCGCCGATTCGCTCTCCGACCGCGCGAACGACATGGGCTGCGAGGTGCTGATCACGCAGGACGAGGCGTGGCGCCGCGGCACGACGGTGCCGCTGAAGCGGACCGCCGACGACGCGATGGCCGACGCGCCCGGGATCCGGAAGGCGCTCGTCGTCCGCCGCACCGGCAACGACGTGCCCGATGCAGGAGGGCCGGGACCACTGGCTGCACGACTTCGACGTCTCCGACGATCCCGCCACGTGCCCGCCGGAGCCGATGGACAGCGAGGACCTGCTCTTCCTCATGTACACGTCCGGCACGACGGCGAAGCCGAAGGGGATCGCGCACACGACCGGCGGCTACCTCGTCGGCGTCGCCTCGACGCACGCGCTGATCTTCGATCTGAAGCCGGAGGAGGACGTCTACTGGTGCGCGGCCGACATCGGCTGGATCACCGGCCACAGCTACATCGTCTACGGCGCGCTCACGAACGGCACCACCTCCGTCCTCTACGAGGGGACGCCGGACTTCCCGGACAAGGACCGCTGGTGGGACATCGTCGAGCGCTACGGCGTCACGATCCTCTACACGGCGCCGACGGCGATCCGCGCGCACATGAAGTGGGGGCCGGAGCACGCCGCCAAGCACGAGCTCGGGTCGCTGCGGCTGCTCGGCTCGGTCGGCGAGCCGATCAACCCGGAGGCGTGGATGTGGTACCGCGAGCACGTCGGCGGCGACCGCTGCCCCGTCGTCGACACCTGGTGGCAGACCGAGACGGGGATGGTCATGATCACGCCGCTGCCGGGCGTGACGACGACGAAGCCGGGCTCGGCGACGAAGCCCTTCCCCGGCGTCGAGGCGGGCGTCTTCAACGAGGCCGGCGAGGAGGTCGGCCCGGGCGGCGGCGGCTACCTCGTCCTGAAGCGGCCGTGGCCGGCGATGACGCGCGGGATCTACGGCGACGACGCCCGCTTCCGCGAGACGTACTGGGAGAAGTACCCCGGCGTCTACTTCGCCGGCGACGGCGCCAGGATCGACGAGGACGGCGACTACTGGCTGCTCGGCCGGGTCGACGACGTGATGAACGTCTCCGGCCACCGGATCTCGACGATCGAGGTCGAGTCGGCGCTCGTCGACCACCCGAAGGTCGCCGAGGCGGCGGTCTGCGGGCGCGCCGACCAGCTCACGGGCCAGGCGATCGTCGCCTACGTGACGCTGAAGGGCAGCGACGAAGGCTCGCTCGAGATGCTCGAGGAGCTGCGCAACCACGTCGCCGCGAAGATCGGCCCGATCGCGAAGCCGGCGAACATCGTCTTCACGCCCGAGCTGCCGAAGACGCGCTCCGGCAAGATCATGCGCCGGCTCCTCCGCGACGTGGCCGAGAACCGCCCGCTCGGCGACACGACGACCCTGGCCGACCCGGCCGTCGTCAGCGAGATCGCCGACCGCGCAGCGGCCGACGCAGCGGACGAGTAATCGTTCATCCCGCTGGGGTGAGGCGAGCGCCAGCCACCTCTGCGAGCTCTGAAGAACCGCGATCGAGTGGGGGAGGACGCATGGCGCAGTCGGACAAACCGAACATCCTCGTCATCTGGGGCGACGACATCGGGATCACGAACCTGAGCTGCTACAGCGACGGGCTGATGGGCTACCGGACGCCGAACATCGACCGGATCGCGGACGAGGGGATGCGGTTCACCGACTCCTACGGCGAGCAGAGCTGCACCGCCGGCCGCTCGTCGTTCATCACCGGCCAGAGCGTCTATCGCACCGGCCTGAGCAAGGTCGGCGTGCCGGGCATGGACATCGGCCTCCAGGCCGAGGACGTGACGATCGCGGAGCTGCTGAAGCCGCTCGGCTACGCGACGGGGCAGTTCGGCAAGAACCACCTCGGCGACCTGAACAAGTACCTGCCGACCGTGCACGGCTTCGACGAGTTCTTCGGCAACCTCTACCACCTGAACGCGGAGGAGGAGCCGGAGCAGCCCAACTGGCCGCCTGCGGAGGACTTCCCCCACTTCAACGAGCGCTTCGGGCCGCGCGGCGTCATCCACTCCTGGGCGACGGACGAGGACGACGACACAGAGGAGCCGCGCTTCGGCCGCGTCGGCAGGCAGCGGATCGAGGACACGGGCCCGCTGAACAAGAAGCGGATGGAGACGATCGACGACGAGGTGCTCGAGCACGGGCTCGACTTCATCGAGCGACAGGCAGCCGACGAGACGCCGTTCTTCGTCTGGCTCAACACGACGCACATGCACTTCCGCACCCATCCGAAGCCCGAGAGCGTCGGCCAGGCGGGGCGCTGGCAGTCGCCCTACCACGACACGATGATCGACCACGACAAGCTGGTCGGCGCCGTCCTCGACAAGCTGGACGAGCTCGGGATCGCCGACAACACGATCGTGATCTACTCGACCGACAACGGGCCGCACATGAACTCGTGGCCGGATGCCGGCATGACGCCGTTCCGCAGCGAGAAGAACTCGAACTGGGAAGGCGCCTTCCGCGTCCCGGAGCTGATCCGCTGGCCCGGGAAGATCAAGGCCGGGACGGTCTCGAACGAGATCGTCCAGCACCACGACTGGCTGCCGACGTTCCTCGCCGCGGCCGGCGAGCCGGACATCGTCGAGAAGCTGAAGGCGGGCCACCGGATCGGCGACACGACGTACAAGGTGCACATCGACGGCTACAACCTGGTTCCGTACCTGACCGGGGAGGTCGACAAGAGCCCGCGGCCGGGCATGGTCTACTACTCGGACGACGGCGACGTGCTCGCGCTCAGGTTCGACAACTGGAAGGTCGTCTTCATGGAGCAGCGGGCGCAGGGGACGCTGCGAATCTGGGCGGAGCCGTTCGTCCAGCTCCGCGTTCCGAAGCTGTTCAACCTGCGCACCGACCCGTTCGAGCGCGCCGACGTGACCTCGAACACCTACTACGACTGGATCCTCGACAACGCGTACATCGCATTGGCCGGGACAACTGTGGCCGCACAGTTCCTCGAGACGTTCAAGGAGTTCCGGCCGCGGCAGGAGGCGGCGAGCTTCACGATCGACAAGGTGGTCGAGAAGCTCGAGGCGGCATTGACGGCCGGGCAGTGAGCGCACCCGAGCCGCTCGCATCCTGGAACGACGGGCCGACGAAGGACGCAGTGCTCGACTTCGTCGAGCGCGTGACCGCGGACGGTGTGCCGCCGTCCGAGCGCGTCGCGGTCTTCGACAACGACGGCACGCTCTGGTGCGAGAAGCCGCTGCCGATCCAGGCCGACTTCATCCTGCGCCGGCTCGCACGAGATGGCCGAGGCCGACCCGGCCCTGCGCGAGAAGCAGCCGTGGAAGGCGGCGTTCGAGCGCGACTACGCCTGGCTGGGACAGGTGATGGTGGAGCACTACGCGGGCGACGACACCAACGTTCGGACGCTGCTCGGGGGCGTGATCGCCGCACACGCGGGAATCAGCGTCGACGACTTCGAGCGGCAGGCGGACACGTTCCTACGCTCGGCGCAGCATCCGACGCTCGGCCGTGGCTACCTCGCCTGCGCCTATGCGCCGATGGTCGAGCTGCTGCGGTACCTGGACGCGAACGGGTTCTCGAACTACATCGCCTCGGGCGGCGGCCGCGACTTCATGCGGCCGATCAGCGACGAGATGTACGGCATCCCCCGCGACCGGGTGATCGGGAGCTCGACCGCGCTCGATTACGCGGCCGACGACAGCGGCGGCTCGATCATGCGCAAGCCCGAGGCCGATGTCCTCGACGACGGGCCGGAGAAGCCGGTCCGGATCTGGAGCCGCACCGGCCGCCGGCCGCTGCTGGCCGCCGGCAACTCGAACGGGGACATCCCGATGCTCGACTTCACGCAGCACGCGGACAAGCCAACGCTGCGGCTGCTCGTCCTCCACGACGACGCCGAACGCGAGTTCGACTACACGGCGGGCGCGGAGGCCTCGCTCGAGCGCGCGCAGGCGGAGAGCTGGACGGTGGTCAGCATCAAGAACGACTGGTCGACCGTCTTCGCGTGACCGCTTCGGCGGAGGACATGGTCTGGATCGAGGGGGCGACGTACCGGATGGGCTCCGACTCGCACTACCCGGAGGAGGCGCCGGCGCACCGCGTCAGCGTCGAGGGCTTCTGGATCGACGCGTTCCAGGTCACGAACCGCCTGTTCGCGGCCTTCGTCGACGAGACGGGCTACGTCACCGTCGCCGAGCGCCCGCTCGATCCGAGCGCGTTCCCGGGCGCTCCGGCCGAGAACCTCGTGCCCGGCTCGCTCGTCTTCACGAGGACGAAGGGGCCGGTCGATCTCCGGCATCTGAGCCAGTGGTGGACGTGGACGCCCGGCGCCTGCTGGCGCCATCCCGACGGCCCGGCGAGCTCGACCAAGGGCCGCGAGGACGAGCCCGTGGTGCACGTCGCCTTCGAGGACGCCGAGGCGTACGCGGCCTGGGCCGGGAAGGAGCTGCCGAGCGAGGCGGAGTGGGAGCTGGCCGCGCGCGGCGGGCTCGACGGCTGCGACTTCGTCTGGGGCGACGAGCCGGAGCCTCGCGGCGAGCGACGTGCGAACTACTGGCACGGCGACTTCCCCTGGCGGTCGGAGCCCGGCTACGGCGCCCGGCGCCGGTCGGCTCCTTCCCGTCGAACGGCTTCGGCCTCTTCGACATGGCCGGCAACGTCTGGGAGTGGACGGCCGACTGGTACGTCGCGCGCCATCCGGAGGACGCCGACAAGCCGTGCTGCGTGCCGGAGAACCCGCGCGGCCCGGCAGTCGAGGAGAGCTACGACCCGTCGCAGCCGCAGTTCCGGATCCCGCGCAAGGTGATCAAGGGCGGCTCCTACCTCTGCGCGGACAGCTACTGCCTGCGCTACCGGCCGGCGGCGCGCCGCCCGCAGATGATCGACACCGGCATGAGCCACGTCGGCATCCGCTGCGTCCGCCGCGAGCGCTAGAGCTCGTCGAACTGCGGCAGGTCGTCGGTGATCTCGAACCACGGCGCCTTCGAGCCGACGTAGATGTGCCGCGTCGGGCGGATCGTCGGCGGATCGACCAGCGACCCGAGCGCCACGTGCACGTACTCGCCGTCCCGCACCACCGAGAAGAGCAGCGAGCCGCAGACGGCGCAGCGCGTGTCGTTGAGGTCGGGCTCGCCGTGGACCAGCAGCCGGTCTGCGCCTTCGGTGACCTCGAGCTTCTCCCGCTCGATCCCCGCGAACGCCTTGAACGCCGAGCCGGTGGCGGCGCGGCAGCGCGAGCAGTGGCAGTTCATGGCGTAGCCGAATGCGTCCTCCACCTCGGTAGCGAACGGCGCCGCACTCGCAGCTTCCCCTCAGCATCTGCTGACCCTAGCGTGCGCATAGTTTTGGTTGACATGACCATAACCACGCGATACGGTAACAGTCATGAAGACCAAAACCAGCGGCCGTCGTCCCCCGCCGACGTGGGAGATCAAGGCTTGAGAGCGGTCGTCCACGACAGGTACGGCAGCCCGGAGGTGCTTCGGCTCGAGGACGTGGAGCGGCCCGTGCCGGCGACGACGAGGTGCTCGTCAGAGTCCACGCCACCACCGTCAACCGAACCGACTGCCACCTCCGCGCGGCGCAGCCGTGCCTCTGGCGCTCCTTCGCCGGGCTCCTGCGGCCGAAGCGGCGGATCCTCGGGATCGAGATCGCGGGCGAGATCGAGGCGGTCGGGCTCGGCCGTCACGCAGTTCGCCGTCGGCCACGCGGTCTTCGGCACGTGCAGGTCCGGGCGCGCACGCCGAGTTCGTCTGCGCGCGGGCGAGCGCGGCGTCTTCACGCACAAGCCACGCGGGCTGAGCTTCGAGGAGGCGGCCGCGATCTCCGACGGCGCGCTCGCGGCGCTGCTCTGCTTGCGGACGGCCGACCTGCAGGCAGGGCCAGACGCATCCTCGTCTACGGCGCCTCCGGGTCGGTCGGCACAGCGGCCGTTCAGCTGGCGCGGCACTTCGACGCCCACGTCACCGCTGTTTGCGGCACGGCGAATGTCGCGCTCGTCCGCTCGCTCGGAGCCGACCAGGTCCTCGACTACACCGCAGCGAGGACTTCACGAAGAACCGCGAGAGCGTACGACATCGTCCTCGACGCCGTCGGCAAGCTCTTCTTCCTGCGCTGCAAGGCGCTCGCTGAAGCCCGGCGGCGTCTTCGTCCCGCCGACCTGGACGGGCTGCTGGCAAGAACCGCTGCTCACGCTGCTGACCAAGGTCGTCGGCGACAAGCGCATCGTCGCTTCGCGCTGCCCGATTGGACAGCAGGAGGACATCCGTCTTCTCAAGGAGCTCGATCGAGGCAGGGGAGTACCGGCCGGTCATCGATCGCCGCTACCCGCTCGAGGACGTCGTCGAGGCGACCCGGTACGTCGAGACGCGGGCAGAAGGTGGGCAACGTCGTCCTGACGGTCCTTCCCGAGGGCTCTCGGTGAGAGCCGTCGTCCACGACCGGTACGGGCCGCCGGACGTGCTCCGGCTCGCCGAGGTCGAGAAGCCAGTGCCGAAGGAGGACGAGATTCTGATCCGGATCCACGCCACGACCGTGAACCGGTCGGACTGCGGCTGGCGCGCCCCGCACCCGTTCTTCTCGCGCGTCTTCACCGGCCTCCTGCGGCCGAAGCGGCCGATCCTCGGCAGCGAGCTCGCAGGCGTGGTCGAGGCCGTGGGCTCAGCCGTCACGGGGTTCGAGGCGGGCGACGAGGTCTTCGGCATCAAGTCCGGCGCCCACGCCGAGTACGTCTGCGCGCGGGAGAGCGCGGCGGTGGCGCACAAGCCGGCGGCGATGAGCTTCGAGGAGGCGGCGGCCGTCTGCGACGGCGGGATCATCGCGCTGACCTGCTTGCGGAAGGCGGATCTCCGGGAGGGGCAGCGCATCGTCGTCTACGGCGCCTCCGGATCGATCGGCACCGCCGCGGTGCAGCTGGCCAAGGCCTTCGGCGCCGAGGTGACTGCCGTGTGCAACACGAAGAACGTCGAGCTCGTCCGCTCGCTGGGAGCCGACGAGGTCGTCGACTACACCGCGGTGGATTTCACGAGGAACGGCAAGGTGTACGACGTCGTCTTCGACTCGGTCGGCAAGCACTCGTTCAGGCGCTGCCGGCGTTCGGTGAAGCAGGGCGGCGTCTACATCGAAACCGACCTCGGCTATCTCTGGCATGCCCCGCTGCTCGTGCTGCTGACCCGGTGGCTCGGGGACAAGCGCGTGACGATTCCGATCCCGAGGTACACGCAGGAGGAGGTCGTCTTCCTCAAGGAGCTGATCGAGGCCGGGCGGTACCGGCCCGTCATCGACCGCCGCTACCCGCTGGAGGACGTCGTCGAGGCGACGCGCTACGTCGAGACCGGGCAGAAGACAGGGAACGTCGTCCTGACGCGTGTCGCCTAGCTCAGCCGCTCCTCCAACTGGATCGTCGCCGTGTCTCCGGCCTCCTTGCCGATCGCACGGCGGATGTCGGCCTTGATCGGCAGCTTGTGCGTGCCGTCGCCCATCGCCATGAACGAGCTGCGGAACGGATGACCGTCGATCGAGCCTCGCACCTTCACGAGCCCGCGGGTGCCGAAGAACTCGACCGACTCCGGCCAGACGACGTACGTCCAGCCGCCCTTGGCGGGGCTCTTCTCCAGGACGGCGGTGAACCGCTGATCCAGCGCGACCGTGGTTGCGCCTTCCATCTCCTCCTCCGATCGTCGGGGTCGAGCTTACGACCGATCTGGAACTGAAAACTCGTCGGTGGTGTACTCGTGACAATGCTCGCAGAGCTGGCCATCGGCCTCCTTCTCGCCGGCTCGGCCGGAGAGCGCACGGTGCCGTGCGCCGAGGTGATCCAGACCGTCGCGTTCCCGTACGCCGGCAGCGCGCGCTACCCCTCGCAGCTCGTGCTCGAGACCGTCTCGGCCCCGGGCAAGCACCTCCCGCAGTCGTCCGAGACCGGATCGCCGCCGTGGAAGTGGTTCAGCAAGTGGGGGATGGTCGTCCGCGGCGGCGAGGGAGAAGCCGTCGTCGTGAGCGTCCCGCGGACGTGGAGAAACCGCGTCGCGATCGTGTGGGGAAACGGCGGCCGCGTCTTCCACACGCTCCGCTTCCCGCGCTGCGGCGACGACCCGGGCAGCGGGAACGCCTATGCGGGCGGCTTCTTCCTGCGCAAGCCGAGCGGCTGCGTCCCGCTCCGGTTCACCGTCGGCGAGCGGACGACGCTCGTTTGGTTCGGGATCGTCCGCCGCTGCCCACGGCGCTAGCGCTGGCGTTGATGCAGCGGCTACAACCTGCGCATGCGGTGGCTCGTGCTCCTGCTCGCCCTGCTCGTGCCCGCCGTCGCCCAGGGCGGCGACGGCGGCCTGCAGGCCGTGAAGCAGCGCTACCTGCCCGCCGCGCAGGCCGCCTACGCGAACACGCCCGACGGGGCGCAGGCGCGCTACGACGCCGGGCGCGACCTCGTCGAGGCAGTCGTCGCCGCCGGGCCGGTCGGAACGAGCGAGCGCGCGCTACGCGCCGACCTGCTCGCGCGCGGACGCGCACAGGTGGCGCGGGCGGAAGCACTCGACCGCGACGACGGCTTCCACAGCCTCGCTCCGCTTGCGCCGCTGCCGCCGGCCGGCGCGGCCTACGGCCCCCGCCGGCCCGATCCGACGTTGGCGCGGCGGCTCGCCGCGGCTGCTGCACCCGCGAACGGCGCCGTCGGGATCTGGGTGCACGACCTGAGCACCGGCCGCTACGCGGGCTACCAGGCGGAGACGCGCTTCGCGGCCGCGTCGACGGTCAAGCTCGGCGCGCTCGTCGCCGGCCTGCGTGCCTCACCGCAGGTCGAGCGCAGCCGCTGGTGGTACGACGTGCGTCAGCTCGGCTTCTGGTCGTCCAACCTGGCGGCGAACCGGCTCTCGTCGAGGCTCGGGTACGGCGCGGTCGCCGACGGGCTGCGTCGGCTCGGCATGACGTCGAGCACGTATCCCGGGCCGTACCGTGCGACGACGGCATACCGGCCGCCGGGGCCGCACACGCGCGTGACCACCGCGCGCGACCTCGGCCGCGCGCTCCACCGCCTCCACGCGGGCGCTCATGGCGATACGCGGATGCTCGGACTGCTCGGCCTGACCCGGCAGCAGGCCGTCGCCGCCCTGCGGGTGCTCGCCTCGGCCCAGCCCGTCGGCGACAACGCCGGGTTGCTCCGTCCCTGGCTCGCCGGCGCGACCGTCGCAGAGAAGAACGGCTGGCTCTCCGACACGCGCACGACGGCCGCGATCGTCCACCAGAAGGGGCGCGCGACGATCGTCGTCGTCGAGCTCTACCGCCCGGGCGTCACGTACGCCGAGGCGAAGCGGCTGGGACGGCGGGTGCTGTCCGCTGCGGGACTGCTGTGACGCCGGCCGCCTTCGCCGCGAGCCCGTCGAGCGTCTGCTTCAGCTCCCGGTAGAGCGCGCTCGCCTCGGGCGGTGTGTCGCCGATGGCAGTCAGACCGATCCTGCCCGCCACCGCCAGGGCGCTGACCATGTGCAGCGCCACGCCCGTCTCGCGCTCGGCATCCCAGCCGAGCGAGCGCTCCGAGACGACGTCCAGCAGGTCGTCCGGCGTCAGCGCCTGGTACGCCGGCGCATCCAGGTGGTCGGTCGCGACGTAGTGCTTCAGGTCGCCGAGCCGGGTGCGGAACTCACCGGCCAGCGGGTCGTAGATCCCGTCGGTCAGCGTCGAGATCGCCATGAACGGGTGCGTGGTGCCGCCGGCGCGGAGGTTGATCTCGATCGCGTACAGCGCCCAGATCGCGTCCTGGCGCACGGCGACGAAGTCGACGGCGCAGCGACCGATGACGCCCTCGCGCGCGAGTCGGCGCCCGACCTTCAGCGCCTCGACGGCGACCTGCGGCGCGTACTCCGGGTCGGCGGGGAAGCGGCAGCCGAAGTAGGTCTGGCCGTGGGGGCCGCCGAGCACCTGGTCGTGGGTCGAGAGGATGTCGACCTGACCCGAGGGGCTGATCCGCAGCTGTGCGCTCGGGCTGCGGAAGTCCTCGCCCTCGATCAACTCCTCGACGATGCCGCCCTGGCCGGCGAGCGCGGCGAGGTAGTCCAGCACGCCGGCCTCGGTGTCCTCGAGCGAGAGCGCCGGGCCGAGAGCGTCCTCGTCCAGCGCGAGTGCCACGTCGATGACGGCGTTGCCGAGGCCGCTGACGCCGCGGTCGAGCTTCACGATCGCGGTGCGGCTGCGCAGCTCGCGCAGGGCCTGCAGGACGTCGCGTTCGCCGGAGACGTCGAAGCCGCGCGCGTGCGGGACGCCCTCCTCGGCGAAGACACGTCGGCTGCCGGTCTTCGTCCCCAGCCACTCGAGCGCGGGGTCGGCGCCGTAGAGCGGGATCCCGAGCCGGACGGCGAGCTCGACCTCGTCGGGTGAGGTCGCGAACGGGAGCAGGAACGCGAGCTCGGGCTGCGCGACGAGGGCGCGGATTCGCTCGATCGCTCCGGGGCGCCCGAGCAGCTTCTTCGTCAGCGGCTGGTTGCGGCCGTCGACGAGCGAGACGACGGCGAAGCGGCTGCGCGCCTCGGGCGTGTCCAGCTCCGGGACGAGGCCGAAGTAGTAGTCGATCAGGCGCGGCAGGATCGGCTGCGACGTGACGTAGATCACGCGCGAGTTCCGCGAGCGCAGCAGGCTGAGCACGAGGCAGAGGAACCGTTCCTCGTAGGCAGGGAAGACCGGGATCAGCTGGTCGGGCACGTCCATGCTGAGCGAGTGGACGACCACCACGGTCCGCTCGACGTCGCCGATCGAGCGCAGCGTCACGGACGGCCACAGGGCGCGAAGCCGCTGCTGAAGCTCGGCGAACTCCCGGTCAGCCATGCTTGACCGTAGCTTGCCATGGCGCGGCTCGTCTAGCCGCGCCAGGGCCGAAGCCGCGGCCACCAGCCCGGCACCGCACGCCGGTAGTCCTCGTACTCGGCGCCGAACTGGCGCGCGAGGGTCGGCTCCTCGTAGCCCCGCACGAAGGCGAGCACGACCACGGCGAATGCGGCCGCGTAGAGCAGCAGGATCGGCCGGCCGAGCAGGAGGGCCTGGCCGACGATCGTCGCCCCGACCGCGAGGTACATCGGGTTGCGGACGTGGCGGTAGAGGCCGCCGACGACGAGCCGCTGCGTCGGCGCGATCGGGGCGGGCGTCCCGATGCCCTCGACGACGAAGCGGACGAACGCGTCCACGAGCACGATCACGCCGGCCACGAGCAGGAGCGCCCCGAGCAGCTGCAGCGGCGGCCAGGTCGTCCCCGCCTCCCAGCCCGTGAGCCACCACGGGATCAGCCCGGCGACGACCCCGGGCGCAACGACGAGGAACAACCCGCTGCCAAGCGCATTCCGAACCCGGGAACTGGCCATTGATCAGCCGCGCAGCTGCGCGCGGGTCCCGATCGCGATCACCGGCGCGTCGGCAGGGCGCAGCCAGCGCAGGACGGCTCGCAGCTCTGACTTCCGCAGCGAGACGCAGCCGATCGTCGGCCCGCCGGTCTGCGCGTGGAGGAAGATCCCGGAGCCCTTGCCCGGGACGACCGGGCGCATGTTGTACTCGACCACGGCGAGATACGGATAGGGCCGCGGCTGCTGCCACATCCCCTCGCTGTCGCCGGCGAACGGCGGCGTCGCGCCGCAGGCGACGTGCTGGAAGGAGTTGTAGGTCGGCGAGGACGGATCCTCGTCCCACCAGTCGCCGCAGCGAAGGCGCCGGTAGCCGAAGCGGACGCCCGGGTTCGCCTCGTTGCCGTACATCGTGCGGCCGATCCGGTAGGTGCCGGTCGGCGTTGTGCCGTCGCCCTCGCGCCGGTTCGCCGAGAGGCCGTTCTTGCCGACGCGCGCGCCGAACGGCCCGGCGGCCGCCACCCAGCAGCCGTTCTCGCGCCGCCAGGTGCGCAGCTCGGCGTAGGTCGTGCGCGCCACCTTCGCCTCGACGGTGATCAGCTGCCGCGCTGTGGCTGGTGTCGTGAGCCCGTTCGCAAGGTTCTGCGGACACGCGGCGGCGAGCGTCGAGGCCAGAACGGCGAGGGCGAGCACGGCGTCAGAGTAGATTGCGGCGATGCGGATCGCGCTGCTCGCCGTCGCGGCCCTCAGCCTGATCGGCGCCTCCTCGGCCGCGGGCGCCGTCCCTGCCTTCACCGGCACGGTCGAGCCCGTTCGCTGGGCCGATCTCCGCTTCTCCTACCGCGCCGGCTGTCCCGTCGGGCCGGCGGCACTCCGTACCGTCGCGGTCTCCCACTGGGGGTTCGACGGCAAGCCGCGCGTCGGCCGGGTCGTCGTCGCGAAGCGCGTGGCGCCGGGTCTCGTCTCCGTGTTCCGGACGCTCTGGCGGGCGAAGTTCCCGATCCGGCGGCTGCAGCCGGTCTCGGCGTATCGCGGCAGCGACGACGCCTCGATGGCCGCCGACAACACGTCCGCCTTCAACTGCCGCTTCGTCGGCGGCACCTCGCGCTGGTCGATGCACGCCTTCGGCGAGGCGATCGACGTCAACCCGGTCGAGAATCCGTACGTCCGCGGCTCGACGGTGTCTCCGCCGGCCGGCCGCGCCTATCTCGACCGCAGCCGCGAGCGCCCGGGGATGGCGGTCGTCGACGGCGTGCTCGTGCGCGCCTTCGCCGCTGCCGGGTGGAAATGGGGGGCCTCCTTCGGCGACTATCAGCACTTCTCCACCTCAGGCCGATGAGCGACCCGCTGCGACCACTCTGGGACTTCGACGACCTCGACGCGACCGAGGGGCGCTTCCGCGCGCTGCGGGCGGAGGCGCTGACCCAGCTCGCGCGCGTGCAGGGTCTGCGCGAGGACTACGACGGTGGCGACCGCCTGCTCGACGAGGTCGACCGACGACGATCCGCGTGTCCGCATCCGCGTCGATCTCGAGCGCGGCCGGCTGCGCCGCTCGTCGGGCGACAAGGAGGCTGCGCTGCCGCTCTTCGAGCGCGCGTTCGCGGCTGCAGTGGACGCCGGGGAGGACTGGCTCGCCGGCGACGCCGCGCACATGGCCGCGCTCGCGGCGCCCGACCGCGACGGCTTCGTCGCCTGGACGAACCGCGGGCTCGAGCTGGCGGAGCGCTCGCCGGCGGCCGCGTACTGGGCGGGGCCGCTCCTCAACAACCTCGGCTGGGAGCACTTCGACGCCGAGGAGTACGAGCAGGCGCTCGACTGCCTTCGAGCGTGCGCTCGCGATCCGGGAGCAGGATCCGGACAACCCGGCCGCGATCGAGCACGCGCGCGAGGCCGTCGCCGAGGCCCGAAGGCAATGGGCAGACGGCGGCTCGGGCCCCTCAGGGCGCGCGATTAGCGTCGCTAGCGAGCTGTCTTCCGAAGCCGGCGCTCGGCGTCGTCGAACGGCCCGATCACGGCGAGGTACGGCCCGTCGTTCATGATCTCCTGCGCCACGCGCTGGATGTCCTCGGCGGTGACCGCGTCGAGCGCGTCGAGAACGGCCTGCGGCTCCTCGGCCCGGCCCTCGAGCACCTCGCGGCGCAGGCCGAACATGATCGTCCCGTGCGGGCTCTCGAGCTGGAGCACGAAGCGGCCCTTGGCGAAGTTGCGCGCCTTCTCGAGCTCGTCCGCCGGCACCGGCTCGGACGCGAGCAGCCGGAACTGCTCGACGATCGTCGTCACGGCGTCGTCGATGCGGTTGATGTCGACGCCCGACTGCGCGTAGAGCGAGCCGGCGTCGGTGTAGGCGTGGTTCGTGCCGAAGACGTAGTAGGCGAGCCCGCGCCGCTCGCGCACCTCGGTGAAGAGGCGAGACGACATCCCGCCGCCGAGCACGGTCGCCAGCAGCTGGAGCACGTAGCGGTCGGGGTCGATCAGCGGCCGGCTGCGGACGCCGAGGACGAGATGCGCCTGGTCCGACTGCTTCGTGTGCAGCTTGACGCGCCCGTTCTGGACCGGCTGCCACGCTGCGGGCGTCGGCGTCTCGCCGGCCGGCAGGTCGCCGAGCAGCTCCTCGAGCCGGTCGTGCAGCCCGTCCCCGAGCTGGCCGCCGATGCCGACGACCATCCGGTTCGGCCGGTACCAGGTGCTCGTGTAGTCGAGGAAGGTCTCCCGCGTCGCGCCGCGGACGGTCTCCTTGCGGCCGATGATGTCCCAGCCGAGCGGCTGGTCGCCGTAGAGGAGCGACTCGTAGACGCCGCCGATGAAGTCGCGCGGCGTGTCGAAGTACATGTTCATCTCCTCGATGATCACGCCCTTCTCGCGCTCGATCTCCTCGGGGTCGAAGCTGGAGTTGCGGAGCATGTCGACGAGCACGTCGAGCGCCGTGTCGCGGGTCTCGGCGGCGCAGCGGACGTAGTAGCCCGTGTACTCCTTGCCCGTGAAGGCGTTGAACTCGCCGCCGATCGAGTCGATCTCGCCGGCGATGTCGCGCGCCGTCGGCCGCCGCTCGGTTCCCTTGAAGAACATGTGCTCGGCGAAGTGCGCGATCCCGTTCGTCTCCGCCGTCTCGTAGCGCGAGCCGGCGGCGAGCATGACGACGCAGGAGACCGACTGCGCGTGTGACATCGGCGCGGTCAGCACCCGCAGGCCGTTCGAAAGCGAGTGACGCTCGAAGACCCCCATCCCCGGCCATGGTATAGAGGCACCCGTGGCGGGCGAGAAGATGCGGTCGGCGGTCGCGGCGCAGCCCGAGTGGCTGGCCCAGGTGCCGACGGGCATGCGGCTGCCGGAGGGTGATGTCGTCGCGGTCGGGTGCGGCACGTCGTTCCACGCCGCCCAGACGTCGGGCCACGGCGTCGACGCGCTCGAGTTCGTGCTGGCCCCGCGCCGCGCGGACACGCTCGTGCTCGTCAGCCACGAGGGCGGCACGCCGCTGACGATCGAGGCGGCGAAGGCGTTCGACGGGCGAAAGCTGCTCGTGACCGGCAAGGCGGAGAGCGAGCTGGCGTCCCTGGCCGACGAGGTGATCGTCGTGACGCCCGAGGTCGAGGAGAGCTACTGCCACACGGCCTCCTACACCTGCGCGGTCGCGGCGCTCGCAGCGCTGCGCGGCGAGGACGTCTCGCTGGCTCCCCGAGGCGGTCGCGGAGCGGCTGGCCGGCGAGCGGCTGCCGGTCTCGGAGCACCAGCGCTTCGTCGTCACCGGCGCCGGCCGCGACTGGCCGACCGCGCAGGAGGCGGCGCTGAAGCTGCGCGAGGGCGTTCACGTGGCCGCCGAGGCGCACCGGCTCGAAGAGCTCCTGCACGGGCACCTCGCCGCCATCGACGAGAGCGTGCGCTGCTTCGTGCTCGAGGGCGAGGGCCGTGCGGTGGCTCGCGCCGCTCAGACCGTTGCCGCCCTCGAGGCGATCGGCTGCGACGTGACGTTGATGCCGACCCGGCACCCGGTCGTCGACGCCGTCCCCTTCCAGCTGCTGACGCTCGACCTCGCCGAGGCTCGGGGCGTCGATCCGGACATGATCCGCTGGGACGACCCGCGCTGGAAGGCTGCGCGGGACGCCTATTCCTGAGGCCGGTCCGCCAGCCGGTAGACGAATCGCAGCGCCTGCCAGCGCTCGTCGATCGCGCAGCTCTTGTTGTCGACGAGGCCGTGCGCGAGCCCGGTCTGCTGCACGGCGTCGAAGTCGAGGTCGGTCTCCAGCTTCGACGCCTTCTTCGGCCAGGCGATCCAGAGCCCGTCGGCCGGGGCCAGCGTCGCCTTCAAGCGCCTCGAAGCGGCGCTCGAGCTCGGCGCGGCTCGTCGTGAAGTAGACGACGACGTCAGCGCCCGGCTTGGCGCCGAGCTTCTCGGACAGCTCCCTCACGCCGGGTAGGAGCCGAAGACGGTGAAGCGCTGGGCCTGGCTGCGGACCTCGGCGAGCGTCTCGGAGACGACCGGGTCGAGCGGGTGGCCGGCCAGCACCGCGTCGAAGCGGTAGCGCCACGGCGTCTGCGGGATCGGGCGCGAGGTCAGCTGGACGAGGTCGAGCGCATGGCGCGCGAACGGCTCGATCGCGCGGTGGAGCGCACCGGGACGGTGGTCGGTCTGGAAGGAGAAGGCGATCCGCCAGTCGCCGTCCTCGCTGAGCTGCGTCCGGTTCGAGATCGCCACGAACCGGGTGTAGGCCTCGGGGTGGTCGCCGACGTCCGCCGCGAGGACGACGAGACCGTGCAGCGCGGCCGCGAGCTCGCTCGCGATCGCGGCCTCGGTCGGCTCGGCGTCGCGCGCCACCTGCGCCGCCGCATCGGCGGTCGTCCCCGCGGCGATCGCCTCCGCCTTCGGCAGCGAGGCCAGCAGGCGCCGGCACTGGTCGAGCGCGACCGGGTGCGAGCGGATGATCCTGATCTCGTCCAGCGGCACCTCGGCGACGCCGACGAGGAAGTGCCGGATCGGCAGGATCAGCTGGGCGTTGATCGAGGTCGCCGAGCCGACGAGCAGGTCGTGCGTCTCGGCGACCGGCCCGGCGATCGAGCTCTCGATCGGGAGCACGCCGGCCTCGACGCGGCCCGAGCCGACGGCCGCGACGACGTCGGAGAACGACGGCATCGCGTGTGCCTCGGTCTCCGGGAAGAGCAGCCCGCAGGCAGCGGCGCTGTGCGCGCCCTCGCGGCCCGGGTAGGCGACGGTCAGCGGCTGTGCCATGCCGCCAGCAGCTCCGCTTCGCGCTCGGCCGTCAGTCCGACGCCGTCCTCCGCCGGCGCGTCGGCGGCGCCGGCGATCGTCTCTTCGAGCGGCCGGAAGCGCAGGCCCGCCTCGACCGCGCGGCGGATGTCCGTCGCGTGCATGCCGGCCCACTCGGGGTCGGGGAGCCAGAGCGGCAGCTCCATCCAGGGACCGACCTCGTGCTCCTGCAGGAACTCGTCCGAGACCCAGGTCGGGTCGGCGCCCGCCAGCAGCTCGCTCCACGCGACACCCTCGTTGGTCGCGTTGAACGTCCCGGAGAGGCCCTGCTCGACGCCGTCGACGATCCACTCGGCCAGGTCGCGGACGTCGATGAACTGGGCGAGCCGCTCGGGCGGTCCCGGGCGCGAGGATCTCGCCGCCGCGGCCGAGCCGGCGCGCCCAGTAGGTGAAGCGGCCGGTCGGGTCGTGCGGGCCGACGATCAGGCCGGGCCGGACGATCAGCGCTCGCTCGCCGAACACGCGCTCGACCTCCGCCTCGGCGAGCGCCTTCAGCGGCCCGTAGTTCGAGGAGTCGGGAGCCAGCTCGTCCACCGGGAGCGAGCCGAGCTCGGCCGTCGGGCTCGACTCGGTCGGGCCGGTCGAGAAGTCGGCGTAGACGGAGACGCTCGAGATGAAGACGTAGCGGCCGGTGTCGCGCAGCTGCTCCGCCGACGCGCGCACGTCCGCCGGGATGTAGCCGGACGGGTCGATCACCGCGTCCCAGCTGCGACCTGCGAGCAGGGAGAGATCGCGCTTCCGGTCGCCGTGCAGCTGCTCGACGTCCGGGAAGAGCTCGGCGTTCGTCCGGCCGCGGTTGAAGAGCGTCAGCTCGTGCCCGCGGGCGAGCGCAGCCTCGGCGGTCGCCCGGCCGAGGAACTTCGTGCCGCCGATGATCAGGAGCCTCAATGGAACCTCTGGATCGCGCGCCAGACGGCTTCGGCTCCGAACTCGAGCGCGTCGACCGGGATCCGCTCGTCCGCTGCGTGGATCAGCTTCTCGAACTTGAACTCGTCCGGCAGCCGCATCGGCAGGAAGCCGTATGTCTGCACGCCGACCCGCGAGAAGAAGCGGCCGTCGGTGACGCCGATCTGCAGCAGCGGCACGGGGATCCCTTCCGGGTCGAGCTCGCGGATCACTCCCGCCAGCGTGTCGAAGAGGCCGAGGTCGGGCGCCGCCGGGCCGGGATCGTGGCGGACGAGCTCGAGCTCGACGTCGTCGCCGACGAGCGCCTTCACCTCCGCGATCAGCTCGTCGGGCGCCGAAACCGGGCAGCGCGCGCCCGTCCAGCTCGACCTCGATCGTGCTCGGGACGACGTTGATCTTCGCGCCGCCGCGGACGATGGTGGCGTTGACGGTGTTGCGGAACATCGGCTCGAGCACCGCGCCGCGCTCCCCGAGCAGGCGCAGGGCGGTGTCCGTGAAGCGCGGCTTCAGCAGCGACCGCAGTACCAGCGCCTCCTTGCGCGGCAGCTCCGCGGCGATCCGCTCGACGAACTCCCGCACGACGGGCGTCACGTGCACGGGCAGCCGCTTCCGGTCGAGGTCGGAGAGGAGCCTGCCGAGCCGCGCGACCGTGCCGCCGCGGTTGACCATCGCGCCGTGGCCCCCCGGCCCGCGCACGGTCGCCTTCAGCCAGCAGATCTGCTTCTCGGCCACCTGGATCGGATAGAAGCGCTTGCCGCCGAGCTCGAGCGAGGCGCCGCCGAACTCGCCGAGCGCGTACCGCATGCCCTCGAACAGCTCCGGGTGCTCTTCGGCCAGGAAGCGCGCGCCGAGGTCGCCGCCCGCCTCCTCGTCGGACAGGACGACGAGGACGAGGTCGCCCGGCAGCGTGACCTTCTCGCGGCCGGCGCGCAGGAAGGCGTGCACGAGCATCGCGACGCCGCCCTTCATGTCGAGCGCGCCGCGGCCCCAGATGTAGCCGTCCTCGAGCCGAGCCTCGAACGGCGGGTGCGTCCAGTCCTGTCCCGCGGTCGTGACGACGTCGACGTGGCCCTGGAGCAGCAGCGGCGGCGCACTGCCCCCGGAGAGCCGGCTGACGAGGTTGGGCCGCGCCGGGTCCTTCGCGTAGATCCGTCGTCTCGCAGCCCGCCTCCTCCAGCTGTGCGCGCACGAACTCGATGCACGCGCTCTCGTTCCCCGGCGGGTTCGTCGTGTCGAACCGGATCAGTTCCTGGAGAAGCTCGGTGACGGTCAGCACAGCTCGTCGAGCGCTGTCAGCAGCCGGTCGACTTCGTCGGGCGTGTTGTAGTGCACGAACCCCGCCCGCACCGCGCCGGTCCCCTCGAGCCCGAGCAGCTTCATGATCTCGATCGCGTAGTAGTCGCCGTGCCAGACCGCGATCTCGCGCGCCGCCAGCTCGATCGCGACCTCCTCGGAGGAGCGGCCCGGCAGGTTGAACGCGAACGTCGGCACGCGTCCCTCCATCGTCGGGAGCCCGTACAGGTCGACCGCGTCGGGGACACCGTCGAGGAAGCGCTGCCCCAGCATCGTCTCGTGCCCGACGATCGCCTCCCAGCCCAGCGACTCGACGTACTCGACCGCGGCGAGGAAGCCGGCGAGCAGCTCGTGCTGCGACGTGCCGTGCTGGAAGCGGTTCCCGACCGGATAGTTGTCCGAGGGGCGCACCTTGTACGGCTGCAGGCTCTCGAGGAACTCCCGCTTGCCGAACGCGAGCCCCATGTGCGGGCCGAAGTACTTGTACGGCGAGCAGAGGAGCACGTCGACGTCCCAGCCCGAGACGTCGATCCGGCCGTGCGGGCCGTAGTGGACGGCGTCCGCCCAGGCGAGCGCGCCGGCGCCGTGCGCGAGCTCGACGACGCGTGCCACGTCCGGCGTCGTCCCGACCGCGTTCGACGCGATCGGGAACGCGACGACCCGCGTCCGCTCGGAGAGCTGCGACTCGAGGTCGTCGAGGTCGAGCGAGAGATCGTCGTGGACGCCCGCGAAGCGGACGACGACGCCGAGATCCTCGCTCGAGCGCCAGCCACGGCGCCACGTTCGCGTCGTGGTCGAGCCGCGTGCAGACGATCTCGTCACCGCGCTCGAGCTGCCGGCCGAGCGCGCGCGTCAGCAGGAAGTTGAGCGAGGTCATGCTCTGCCCGAACGCGACCTCGTCCGGATCGCAGGAGAGGAAGCGGCCGGCGGCGGCGCGGGCGCGCTCGATCAGCTCGACGGTGCGGACGCTCGTCTCGTACGGCGCGCCGATGTTCGCGTTGTCCTCGCGCAGGTAGCGGGTGATCGCGTCGATCACCTCGTCCGGGCACTGCGTCCCGCCGGGGCCGTCGAAGAACGCGAGCCGGCGGTCGAGTGCGCTGAAGCGCGCGCGGACGGCTCGGACATCCAGCAGGGTCGTGCTCATGCCACTTCCTCTCCGTTGACGGTCCAGCGATAGCGGGGCTTCGCGGTCAGCGACGCGCCGACGAAGCAGTCACGCTCGGCCTTCGAGAGCAGCTCGCGCACGTTCGCGGGAGCGGGGTCGAGCGTGACGTCGACGTCGACCTTGACCCGGACGAAGGCGTAGCGGCCGTCGGTCGTCCGCTGCGTCACCTCGCCCCACGCTCCGACAGCGCCGCCGCTCTCGATCCCGACACGGCGTGCGTGGTAGTCGAGACTCGTCAGCGTGCAGCGCGCCAGTCCGGCGAGCACGAGGTGCTCCGGCGACCAGGCCTCCTCGTCCGGGAGCGGCGAGCCGCCCTCGCTGCTCGTCGCCGCTCCGCCGCGGTCGAGCGACACCTCGTAGGTGAAGGTTTTCGCCTGCGCGGCCACGGTTCGCAACCTACACTCGCGCCATGGCGCTCGCGATCCTCGGCGTCACCGGCTTCACGGGCCGGCTCGTGCTCGACGAGGCACGGCGAGCCGGGCTCGACGTGCGCCTCGTCGGCCGGCGGCGTGACGCGCTGGACGAGCTTGCCGCGCCGGGCGAGGAGGTGCGCGTTGCAGACGCCGGCAAGTCGGACGAGGTCCGGGCAGCGTGCGAGGGCTGCGACGTCATCCTCTCGTGTGCCGGGCCGTTTCTGGAGATCGGGATGGGGCCGGTGCTCGGCGCGATCGCAGTCGGCGCGCACTATCTCGACACGAGCGGCGAGCAGGCGTGGGTGAGGCACCTGCACGAGCGGGTCGAGAGCGCCGATCGGGTGCTCGTGCCGGCCTTCGGCTTCGACTACGTGCCGGGCGACATCGCGGCGCGGCTGGCCGCCGAGCAGGTCGAGGGGCCGCTCGACGAGATCGTCGTCGCCTACTCGGTCAAGGGTGTCGGCACGAGCCGGGGCACGCGCCGGACGATCGGCCACGTGATCGGGCAGAAGCTGGTCGCCTGGGAGGACGGCCGGCTCGTTCCGTCCGGGTTCGGCGAGACGACCCGCCGCGTGCGCTTTCCCGTTCGGCGAGCGAACGGTCGTCGAGTGGGGCGGGACCGAGCCGATCACGGTGCCGCGCCACACCGACGTCCGCAACGTGCGCTCGTACATCCGCGCGCCGGCCGTCGCCGGCAGGGTGGGAAGCCTCGGCAGGCTGGCGGCGCCCTTCGTCCGCGCCGTGTCGCGCTTCGGCCCGGCGGGGCCGTCCGAGGAGTCGCGCGGCAAGAGCAGGTTCGCCGTCGTCGCCGAGGCGCGGGGACCCGGCGGCGAAGGGCGCGCCGTGGTCGAGGGGAGCGACGTCTACGGCCTGACGGCGGCGCTGCTCGTCCGCGGCGCGCAGATGCTGATCGCCGGCGAGGCGCGGGGCTCCGGCGTGCTCGCACCGGCCGAGGCGTTCGACGCCCGGACGCTCGCGGGCAGGCTCGAGCCGTTCCTCACGATCGCTGACTGATGTCGTCCGGTCCGGGGCATACGGTGCGGGCAATGCAACGGCTCCGAACCTTGAGCGAGGCCGAGTGCTATGCCCGGTGCTACGGGTGGCGGAGCGACGACGGCGTGCGGGTGATCAGCGCCGAGCCTCGCCGACCGCGCTACGAGACCCCCGTGTCGGGCGAGCTGCTCCGCGCCCTGTTCGAAGACAAGCTCGACTCGCCAGAGAACCTGAAGCCGCCTGAGCTCGGACGTCCCCGACGTCCTCGCGCCCGGCCTGACGGCGATCTTCTGCGGGATCAACCCGGGTCGTGTCTCCGCCGCCGCGAACGCCCACTTCGCCAACCCGCGCAACGACTTCTGGCGGCTGCTGCACGCGGCGGGCTTCACACCCCGGCTCTACGAGCCCGAACGAGCAGTTCGAGCTGCTTCCGCTCGGCATCGGCGTCACCAACGCCGCCTATCGCACGACGCCGGGCTCCGGCGACCTGCGCAAGGCCGATTTCGCCGGCTCGGCCGAGCGGCTCGAGCGGATCGCGCTCGAGCTCGCGCCGCGCGCGATCGGCTTCGTCGGCAAGGAGGCGTATCGCGGCGCCTTCGGCGAGCGGCCGGAGCTCGGGCTGCAAGAGCGCCGCCTCGGCGAGACGGCGCTCTTCGTGCTCCCCTCGACCTCGCCCGCCAACGCTGCGGTGCCGTGGGACGAGCGGCTGCGGTGGTTTCAGGCCTTCTTCGACGCGCTCTCGACAAAGGTCCCGAGCACGGTGTCCCAACCGTCGTCGTAGCGCCCGCGCGGTAGGTCGGCCGCGAAGCCGCGGTGCTCGAGCACGACGCGGCTGCCCGGGCCTTCGGGCGCGAACGTCACCTCGACCTCGGTTCCGCGCGCTTCGCCGATCTGCCAGTCGAGCAGCAGCCGGCTCGGCGGCTCCCACGCCAGCACGGAGCCCCAGTCCTGCTCGCCGTCGGCGGTCACCTCGTAGAGCCGGCCGCCGACGCCGGCCTCGAGGACGACGTTCTTGACGTCGTCGCCTCCGTAGGAGTGCGTCCGCACCGGCCACCACGAGGCGATCCGGGCGGTGAAGAGCTCGAAGGCCTCTTCCGGGGTGAAGTCGACGAGGACGGTCTTGCGGATCGCCTCGCGTCATCGAGTGGTGCTCATTCTCGCTCCTTTCGCGCCTCGGCGGCGAAACGCCCGAGCGCCTCGTCCCAGAAGCTGTCGAAGTACGCCCGGATCCCGCGCGAGCCCGTTCGGGTCGACGCGGTAGATGCGCCGCGTGCCGTCCTTCGTGTCGATCACGAGTCCGGCGTCCTTCAGCACGCGTAGATGCTGCGAGACGGCGGGCCGGCTGACGGGCATTCGGGCCGCCAGCTCGCCGACGGAGTGGGGACCGTCCTTCAGCGCGTCGAAGATCTGCCGCCGCGTCCAGTCACCCAGCGCATCGAGAACTATTCCGTTCGTACTCACTTACCGTAAGTATGCACTTACGGATTGCTTCTGTCAACCGTCCCAGCGGTTCGTGATCGGCGTCCGCCGGTCGCGGCCGAACGCCTTCGGCCGCAGCTTCACGCCGGGCGGCGCCTGCCGGCGCTTGTATTCGGCCCGGTCGATCAGGGCGAGCGCCCGCTCGACCGTCTGCGGGTCGTGTCCCTCGGCCAGCAGCTCCTCGCGCGAGCGGTCGAGCTCGACGTACGCCTCGAGCACGCGGTCGAGCTCGGCGTATGGCGGCAGCGAGTCCTCGTCCTGCTGGTCGGCGCGCAGCTCCGCCGACGGCGGTCGCTCGATGATCGAGACCGGGATCAGCTCGCGGCCGGCGCGCTCGTTCAGGTACCGCGCGAGCCGGAAGACGTCGGTCTTGTAGACGTCCTTGATCAGCGCGAAGCCGCCTGCGAGGTCGCCGTAGAGCGTCGAGTAGCCGACCGAGAGCTCCGACTTGTTCCCGGTCGCGAGCACGAGCCAGCCGTGCTCGTTCGAGAGCGACATCAACGTCATCCCGCGCACCCGGGCCTGGAGGTTCTCCGCGGCGAGCCCCGTCGTGCCCACGCCCGCGCCGTGGAACGCGGCGACCATCTCCTCGATCGGGATCTCGCGGAAGTCGCAGCCGAGGTTGGCGGCCAGGCGCTGCGCGTCCGTCTGCGTGCCCTCGGAGGAGTAGCGCGACGGCATCGAGACGCAGTGGACGCGCTCCGGCCCGAGCGCGTCGACCGCGAGCGTGGCGACGAGCGCCGAGTCGATCCCGCCGGAGAGCCCGAGGACGACGTCGCCGAAGCCGTTCTTGCCGACGTAGTCCCGCAGCGCCAGCACGAGCGCCTTCCGCATCTGCTCGAGCTCTGGCTCGAACGGCACGACCGTGCCGCCGAGCGGGCTCCGGTCGACGCGGCGCCGCTCCGAGCTCGACGACCTCCGGCTCGCGCTCGTCCTCGCGCTCGCGCGCGAGCGCGCGGCGGCGGACGTCGCGCAGCCGCCTCCCGATCGCCTCGCTCGGATCGAGGTCGACGACGAGCAGCGCCTCCTCGAAGCCGGGGGCGCGTGCGAGCACCTCGCCCTCGTCGTCGAGCACGACCGAGTGCCCGTCGAAGAGCAGCTCGTCCTGGCCGCCGACGAGGTTGCAGAAGGCGAGGTAGGCCGAGTTGTCGCGGGCCCGGGTCGACCAGCATCTCCTCGCGGCTCCTCGGCCTTGCCGACGAGGTACGGGGACGCGGAGAGGTTGACGAGCAGCTCCGCGCCGGCGAGCGCGAGATCGGTGGCGGGCGGCCCGGGCTGCCAGATGTCCTCGCAGATCGTCGGGCCGATCGAGGATCTCGCCGATGCCGGAGCAGGATCAGCTCCCGTGCCCGAGGCGAAGTAGCGCTCCTCGTCGAAGACGCCGTAGTTGGGGAGAAAGCGCTTGCGGTAGAGCGCCTTCAGCTCGCCGTCCGACGCAGACGGCGCAGGCGTTGAAGAGGTCGCGGTCGAACCACGGCGTCCCGACGAGCGCGGTCAGACCCGTTCGTCGCCGCCGCGATCTCGCGCAGCCGACTCCTCCGCCGCGCGGACGAACGCCGGCCGCAGGAGCAGGTCCTCGGGCGGATAGCCGGTGACGGCGAGCTCGGGCAGCAGCACGATGTCGGCGCTTTCGTCGCGCGCCTCGGCAAGAGCGGCGAGAATGCGCTCGCGGTTGCCGTCCAGGTCGCCGACGACCGCGTTGATCTGGGCGAGGGCAAGCCGCATCGAGACGATTCTACCGGTTTGCGACTCTCAGGCGAAAACACCCTCACGATCGAGCGTCGCTACCGCGGCCCGCTTCACTCCGGCAACGGCGGCTACACGGCGGGGCTGCTCGCGGCCTTCGTCGACGGGCCGGCGGAGGTGACGCTGCGGCTGCCGCCGCCGCTCGACCGGCCGCTGGCCGTCGCCGAGGAGGACGGTCGCGTCCTGCTCCTCGACGGGGAGGCGCTGGTCGCCGAGGCTCGTCCGGGCGCGCCCGACGTGGACGTGCCGGCCGCCGTCACGTTCGCGGAGGCGGAGGAGGCGGCACGCCACCACGTCCGCTTCGCCGGCGAGAACTTCTCCGAGTGCTTCTCCTGCGGCGTCCGGCCGGACGACGGCCTCTGCATCAACCCCGGCGCCGTGGCGGGACGCGACCTGCACGCGGCGCCGTGGGTGGCGCACGAGGTCTCGCCCGAGGTGGTCTGGGCCGCGATCGACTGCTCCGGCGCGTACGCGGTCGGCGGGCCGGGCCGCGGCGAGGTCGTGCTCGGCCGCATGGCCGCTGAGATCCACCGCCTGCCCGAGGAGGGCGAGCAGTGCGTCGTCGTCGCCTGGCCGCTCGGCGAGGACGGACGCAAGCTGTACGCCGGCACGGCGCTGCTCGGCGGCGGACGGCGAGCCGCTCGCGGTCAGCGCGGCAGACCTGGATTCAGCCGAGGAACGGGTAGCGGCACCGCCCGTCGAGGCAGTCCGACGCGAAGACGGCGGCGCCGATCGCGCCCATCCAGAGCGCATAGAGCGGCGGCTCGCGCTCCGCCTGGGCGAGCGCGTGCACCGCGAAGCGACGGGCGCGGTCGAGCCACAACTCGTCTCCGGTGCGGTCGAATGCGGCGAGGAGCGCATAGCCGTTCCCTGCCGTGCCGTGGCAGATCCCGGCGCCCTTCTCGCTCGCGGTGGGCTCCGGCCAGCCACGTCAGCTCCGCGCCGGCGACGACCAGCTCCTCGTCCAGGTATGGAGCCGTCGTCGCGACGATCCCCGGCGCGCCGTGGCACCACTGGAGCCTGATCTCGCCCGTGCGGTGCGTGCTCCATGCCGTCCACCCGCCGACGGCGGCCAGTTCGCGAGGCCGTCCTCGCGGACGGCCAGCCGCGACAGCACCTCGTTCGTCTCCGCCTCGAGCCGCTCGGCTCGCTCACGGTCGAGCGTGGTCCGGAGCGCATGGACGTTGCCGACGAGGCCGTGCACGGGTCCGAGGGACCTCGTGTCCTTGAACAGCCGCTGCGTCCAGAGCCCGTCCGTGTCGCGCCGCGCGAGCAGCGCCTCCGCGCTCTCGCGACATGCCTCGCGCCAGCGCTCCTCGCCGGTGCGTGTGCGGAGCTCGCCTGCGATCAGGAGCGTCCCCGGCGTCCCCCACATCAGCTCGTCGAGCTCGTCCGCGTGGGCATTGGCGCGGACGCGCGCGTAGAGGTCGTCGGCGAGCTCCGGCCGCTCCGTCAGCGACCAGGCAACGAGGAGCACGCCCGCCTCTCCCGAGAGCAGTGACGAGTCCCGCTCGGGTAGGTCCATGCCGGGGAAGACGACCGGGCTCTCGCGCCACGACTCGAGCGCCGCGAGCGCGACCTCCGGAAGGTCGAGTCCGGACTCGGCGTGCCCGCGCCGCTGCAGCGCGTCGAGCGCCCAGACGACACCGGGCGCGCCGGCATAGAGGGTCGGCTCGGGGCGGCCGGGCGCGACCGGAGTGTCGGGTGGAGCCGGCCAGAGGCGCTGCCGCCCGTATGCGTCGTCCACGTCGGCGACGATCCGCGCGATCGCGGCGCGTACGCGGCTCTCTTCCCAGCGCTCGTCTGTGACCGGCTCGAAGTCCTCGGGCCGGAAGAGCATCAGGCTTCGCGTCGCAGCCGGATCGCGTTCAGATCCTCGGCCAGGATCCGGTCGACTCGCCGTTCGAGCTCGTCGAGCGGGTCGTGCTCGGCGTGGATGTAGCGGCCCGAGAGTGCGTCGAAGCGGCCGGACGCGAGCGCATGCACGAGCGCCGGCGCCAGCTCCGGCGGCGTCCACGGCGCGTCGTCGGAGAACCAGTCCGCCGTCATCTCCGTGCGCACGAGCCCGGGGCTGATCACGAACACGGGGATGCGGCCGTTGAGCGCGTTCGCCAGCGTCTCGCCGTACCGGCAGGCGGCCGCCTTGCTCGCGGTGTACGCGGTCGCGCTCGAACCGGGCAGGTACGAGGCGCCGCTCCCCGTGATCACGATCCGCCCGCGGCCGCGCTCGAGCATTCCCGGAATCACCGCGCTGCACGAGAGGTGGACGCCGAGCACGTTCGTCTCGAAGACGCGCCACCAGTCGTCCAGGTCGGCCTCCCAGGCGTTCTCCTCGCGGAGCCCGATCCCGGCGTTCGCCACGAGCAGGTCGAGGGGATCCGCCTCGGCGACCATCCGCTCGACGTCCGCGCGCTGCGAGACGTCGCCGACCACGGCGGTGCCGCCGATCTCGGCCGCGACCGCCTCGACCTGCTCCGGCGTGCGGCCGGTGACGGTGACGTGCCAGCCGTCGCCGGCGAGCTCGCGCGCGATGTCGGCGCCGATTCCGCGGCCGCCTCCGGTGACCAGTGCTCTAGACGGCATTGGCGATCTCCTCCAGGGTCTCGGGGTTCTCCAGGGTCGAAAGGTCGCCGGGATCCTCGCCGAGCGCCTTCGCGCGGACGGCGCGGCGGACGATCTTGGCCGAGCGCGTCTTCGGCAGCGCCGAGACGAAGAGGATCCGCTCCGGTGCGAACGCCTTGCCGAGCGCGGCCGCGACGGCGGCCTTGATCCCGTCGGCGTCCTCCTCGGCGCCCGGCTTCAGCGCCACGAAGATCCAGGCGGTCTCGCCCTTGACCTCGTGCGGCACGCCGATCGCCGCCGCCTCGGCGACGGAAGGGTGGTCGAGCGCGGCCGACTCGAGCTCGGCCGGGCCGATCCGCTTGCCGGCGATGTTGAGCGTGTCGTCGGAGCGGCCGTGCAGGAACCAGTAGCCGTCCTCGTCGACCGACGCCCAGTCCCCGTGCGTCCAGACGCCGGGGAACCGGCGCCAGTAGGTCTCGAGGTAGCGCTCGTCGTCGCCCCAGATCCCACGCGTCATCCCCGGCCACGCGCGCGTGCAGACGAGCTCGCCGACCTCGCCGCGCAGCGGCTTGCCCTCGGGCGAGTAGACGTCCATCGCCTGTCCGAGCGCGGGGAAGCCGAGCGAGACGGGCTTCGTCGGCTCGGTCAGTGCGACGGAGAGGAAGCAGGCGCCCACCTCGGTGCCGCCCGAGATGTTCACGATCGGGATCCGGCCGCCGCCCGCGACGTGCTCGTTGAGCCAGTCGTACGGCCCCGCGTTCCACGGCTCGCCGGTCGTCGTGATCGAGCGCAGCGACGACAGGTCCTGCCGGGGCATCGCCCTTCGGGATCAGCGCTCGGATCAGCGTGGGCGAGACGCCGAGCATCGTCACCTGCTCGTCCTCGATCAGCTGCCAGAGCCGGTCGTCGGGGCGGTCGGGCGCGCCCTCCATGTAGACGACGGCAGCGCCGACGGCGCCGGCCCCGACCACCGTCCACGGCCCCATGATCCAGCCCATGTCGGTTGCGAAGAGGACGCGGTCGCCGGCGCGAATGTCGGCCTGGTAGGCGGCCTCACGGGCGATCGAGAGCAGGAAGCCGCCGTGCACGTGCAGTGCGCCCTTCGGGCGCCCCGTCGTCCCGGACGTGTACGCGAGCAGATACGGATGCTCCGCCTCGACCTCGAGCGGCGGCAGCTCGCCCGGACCGAGCTCGACGTCCCAGCTTCGATCGTCCCGCGACCACTCGACGACGTGCTCGACGGTCGGCGACTCGCGCAGCGCCTCCTCGATCGTCTCCCGCATCGGCACGCGGGCGCCGCGGCGCAGCGAGTAGTCGGCCGTGATCACGGCCTTCGCGCCCGAGTCCTGTAGCCGCTGCACGACGGCGGGCGCTGCGAAGCCGGAGAAGATCGGCACCTGGATCGCCCCGATGTGGGCGCAGGCGTGCGAGGCGACGGCGGCTTCCGGCGCCATCGGCATGTAGATCGCGACGCGGTCGCCGGCGCCGACGCCGAGCGCGACGAGCGCCTCCGCGAGCTTCACGACCTGCTCGGAGAGCGCGGCGAACGTCCACTCGTCGCGGGCGCCGTCCTCGGTACGGAAGACGGCCGCGACCGCGTCGGGCGTTCGCTCCGCCCACGCGTGCACGCAGGCCTGGGCGATGTTCAGCCGCGCGCCCTCGAACCAGGTCGTCCACTCGATCCCGCGCGAGTCGTCGCGCACGGCGTCCCAGGGCCGCGCCAGGTCGAGCTCGAGGTCGTCGGCGACTGCGCGCCAGAAGCGCTCGGGCTCCTCGACCGAGACGCCGGTGCAGCGCCGCGTAGTCCTCGCAGCCGAGCGCTCGCGCCAGCCGCGTCACGTTCGCCGCCTCGAGCTGCGCCGCGGACGGCTTCCAGGCGAATTTGACGTCGGCGTTAGCGACCACTAACCTAGTGCCCGCTAACGTCGGTCGAAGGGATTCTCATGGCACTCGCAATCTTTTCAGAGGAGCGGAGGAAGTGGTGGACGCTCGCCGCCGTCTCCTTCGGGCTCTTCATGATCATGCTCGACAACACGGTGGTGAACGTCGCGCTGCCGGCGATCCAGGAGGATCTCGGAGCCGATCTCTCCCAGCTCCAGTGGATCGTCGCCGGCTATGCCCTCACGTTCGCGGCGCTGATGCTGATCGGCGGCAAGCTCGCCGACGCGTTCGGCCGCCGCCTCATCTTCGTGATCGGGATCGTGATCTTCACGCTCGCGTCGCTCTGGTGCGGCCTCTCTGGACACCGGCGAGATGCTGATCGTGGCGCGTGTCGTGCAGGGCGCCGGCGCGGCGCTGATGAACCCCGCGACGCTGTCGATCATCTCCGCCACCTTCCCGCCGAAGCAGCGCGGAGCCGCGATCGGCATCTGGGCGGGAGTCTCGGCGCTCGCGCTCGCCATCGGGCCTCTCGTCGGCGGCCTGCTCACCGAGCATCTGAGCTGGCACTGGATCTTCTTCATCAACGTGCCGGTCGGCGTGGTCGCAATCGCGGCCAGCCTCATGCTGATCACGGAGTCGAAGGACGAGACGCACGTGAGCCTCGACCTGCCCGGCCTCGGCACATCGGCGCTCGGGCTCTTCGCGCTCACGTACGGCCTGATCGAGGCGAACACGTACGGCTGGACGTCCGCGCGGATCGTCGGCTCGTTCGTCGTCGCCGTCGTCGCGCTGGCCTCGTTCGTGATGATCGAGCGGCGTAGCCGCTTCCCGATGCTCGACCTGAGCCTCTTCCGCAGCGGCACCTACACGGGCGCGAACGTGACGATGCTGCTCGTCGCGCTCGCCGATGTTCGGTGTCTTCTTCTTCGTCTCGCTCTACATGCAGAACATCCTCGGCTACTCCGCCGTGCAGGCTGGCGCCGCGTTCCTGCCGATGACGCTGCTGATCATCCTGGTCGCGCCGATCGCCGGGAAGACGTCGGACCGGTTCGGCTCGCGCTGGCTGATGACGATCGGGATGGTGCTGCTCGGCGTCCAGCTGCTCTACTTCTCGCAGCTGAGCGCCACCTCCAGCTTCTGGAACCTGCTGCCGGGCTTCATCCTCGGCGGGTTCGGGATGGCGATGGCGATGACGCCGACCGCAGCGGCGGCGACGCGCGCCGTGCCGGTGCAGAAGGCCGGCGTCGGCTCGGCCGTCCTGAACGCGATGCGTCAGGTCGGCGGCTCGATCGGGATCGCGCTGATGGGGGCGATCGTCGCCGACCAGGTGACCAAGCGTCCCGGCGTCGAGGGGTTCATGGCCGGCTTCGAGCGCGCGCTGATCGTCGCGGCGGTGTTCGCCTTCGTCGGCTCGATCGTCGCGTTCGCACTCGTGCGCCAGGAGACCGAGCAGGCCGCGGCGCCCGTCGAGCTCGCAGCGTGAGCACGACCGGCCAGGCACGCCTGCCGGCCGCGGAACGCCGGCAGGCGATCGTCGACGCCGCGCTCCCGGTCTTCGCGACCGGCAGCTACAGCGGCGCGACGACGGCGGGCATCGCCCGGGCGGCCGGTATCTCCGAGCCGATCCTCTATCGCCATTTCGCCTCGAAGCGGGAGCTCTACCTGGCCTGCCTCGAGGCGGCCTGGGTCTCCTTCCGGGCCGCGCTCGACGCGAAGCTCGACGAGCTCGGCGACCGCGAGGCGGTCACCGCGATCGGCCAGGCGTCACGCGAGTTCCATGCCTCCGGCGGGATCAAGCCCGTGACGCTGTGGATCCAGGCGCTGAACGAGGCCGGCGGGGACGAGGAGATCCAGGCGTTCCTCCGGCGCCAGCTCCGAGAGGTGCACGACTACATCGCCGCGGCGGTCCGGCGCGGGCAGGCGGCAGGCGGCGTTCCCGCCGACCGGGACGCGGACGCCGAGGCGTGGATCTTCGTCGGCGCCGCGCTCCTGCTCTCCTTCGCCGACCGCCTCGGCGGCCTGCTCGGCCCGGACGACTTCGGCCGGATGGCGGCCGAGCGCCGCCGCTGGCTCACCGGCTCAGGCTAGAACGCCGAGCGACAGCGCAGCGCCTGGTCATGCCGTGCGCGGGAGCGAAGCGACCCTTCAGGGGTCTTGGCGCGAACCGGGATCTGCTCCCGCAGATCCCGGTTCTGATTGCGCCCAGGTCTTAAAAGACGAAACGTCCCCGGCTGCGGCTCCGGGGACGTTTCTTGAGGCAAGCTGCCACTCGGCGACACTCCGAGAATCGTGACCCTGCGGCTCGATCACGCTCCTGCGGTTGCGGCGGTCGCCTTTTCGGTGGCGCGCCCTTGCACACGAGCCTGGCGTCGGTCGGTGCAAGTTGAGCAAGCCGCACTGTACGAGCACCGTCCGAAAAAGTCAAGTAGCTCGGTCAAGTGATTTGCGGTAGATTCACTTGACTGCGCCATCGGAGCCGAAAAATCCCCGCAAAGGGGTACGCGGTTCACTCCACTTCCCGCTTCACTCCGTCAACCGAGGATCGAACGCCCCCATGACCGAGATCACCGCCGCCCATCGCATCGCTTCTGCTGCCCCTTCGGGTGCGCGGCTGGGCGACCGCCTCCGCCTTCTTCGCGTCGCAGCAGGCCTGACGCAGACCGAGCTGGCCGGAGACCGCTTCTCGAAGGAGTACGTCAGCCAGATCGAGCGGGGGAAGACCCGCCCGACCGCCGAGACGGTGGAGTGGCTGGCGCAGCGCCTGAACGTCGATCCCGCCTTCCTTTCCAGCGGCATCTCGACGGACGAGCGCAGCCGGGTCGAGGCCCTGCTCGCGCGCGCCGAGGCGCTGTCGAACTCGTACCAGTACAAGGAGGCCGTCGAGGCCTACGAGGACGTGCGCGCCGCGGTGGAGGCGACGAACTCGATCGAGCTCGACGTCCGTACCCGCTCGGGCGAGGCCTGGGCGCGGTTGCAGGAGGGGGACGTCCGCACGGCGATCGACCTGCTCAACACCGCGCGGGCGCTTGCCGAGGGCTCCGTCTTCTCCGACGTCGACCGCGCCGAGATCGTCTTCGGGCTCGGCGTCGCCCGGTACAAGCTTGCGAGCACGTCGACCGCGGTCGCGTTGCTCGACGAGGCGCTGTCGCTCGCCCAGAGCTCCGACCTCCCGTGCGACGGGCTCCGGTCGGACATCTACCACTGGCGCTCCCGCTGCCACCGTCGCCAGCGCGACTTCGAGGCGGCGCGTGAGGATGCCGAGCACGCGCTCGAGCTCGCCGAGGGCGTCGACGACCGCCGCAAGATGGCGGCCGCGTTCTTCCAGGCGTCGCTGGTCGCCGAGCGCACGGGTCACTGGGTGCTCTCGCGCAACTACGCCGAGAAGGCGAAGAGCCTCTTCCAGGAGCTCGACGACGAGCGCACGGTCGGCCGGCTGCTGAACAACCTCGGCGGCCTCAGCCTCCTGCTCGGGAAGCCGCGCGAGGCGATCGAGCAGCTGAAGGCGTCGTTCGCCGTCGCGGTCGAGGCCGACTCGCAGGCCGATGCCGGCCAGGCAGTGAACGGCCTCGCCACGGTGCACCTGCGCCTGGGCGAGTGGGATGCGGCGGAGGAGCACGCGCGCGAGGCGCTGCGGCTGCTCGACGGCCGCGAAGACTTCCTCGACGAGATCGGCCAGGCGCAGATCGTGCTCGGCCGTTCGCTGCTCGAGCGGGATCGTCTCGACGACGCGGAACAGTCGTTCCGCGCAGCCGATGCGACCTTCGAGCAGCTCTCGTCGATCAGCCACCGCGCTGGGGCGTGGGTGGCGTTGGGAGACCTTGCCGCGCGGCGCGGTGAGGACGTTGAAGCAGCCCGGCTGTACCGGAATGCAGCCGAAGCTCTTCAGGACTTGCGGTTCTAAGGAAGAAAGGAGGAGGCAAATGAAGAATCGCCTGCTGTTCTTCGCATTGGCGGCGTCGATCTTTCTCGCCTCGTGGGGTGCGGCCCTTCAGCGGCTCCTCAGCTGGTCGGACGGCTGCTAGCCCGACAACCCTGGCTAGACTCGTCGTGTGCGCTATGCCGCGGCTTTCGCTCTAGCCGCCTGCTTGATTGCGGCAGGCTGCGGCGGCTCCTCCTCAGCGCAGGAGGAGCCGGACGCTACGTCGACCGTCGAGACGTCCCCGACGCTCGAGGCGCTTTGGCGCGCCCCCGGCGAGGACGTCGCGATCGTCCCCGGCACGTCCGACTTCGGCCCGGGCACGGTTCGGTTCACGTTCCTCGTCGTCGACGGCCAGGGTCGCGTCGTCACGCGGCCGACGGCAAAGGTCTGGCTCGCCGACGACCTGAAGGCGAAGCCGTTCGCAGAGACGATCGCCAAGTCCGAGCCGGTCGGCGTCCCGGGTAGCCCGCCGGAGCCCGGCGAGGTGCAGGACGTGTTCGTCTCGCACCTGAAGCTCGACAAGCCCGGCAAGTACTGGGTCCTCGCCGAGCCGGTCGGGGGCCGCAAGATCCAGGCGGTCGGCAACGTCGTCGTCAACAGCGAGACGGCTGCCCCGGACGTGGGTGCAGCGGCGTTCCCCTCGAACACGCCGACGCTCGCGAACGCGACGCTGAAGGAGCTGACGACCTCGACGAACCCCGACCCGCAGCTCTATCGCATGTCGGTCGCAGGACGCGGTCGCGGCGAAGAAGCCGTTCGTCGTCGTCTTCGCGACGCCGAAGTACTGCACGAGCCGCACCTGCGGCCCGGTCGTCGACGTGGTCAGCGCCGTTCGCAAGAAGCACGCGAAGTCGGGCATCGAGTTCATCCATGCCGAGATCTACAAGGACAACGACCCCACGAAGGGCGAGAACACGTGGGTGCGGGAGTGGAAGCTGCCCGTCCGAGCCGTGGACGTTCCTGGTCGGCTCCGACGGGACGATCAAGTCGCGCTTCGAGGGCACCGTCTCGGTCAACGAGCTCGACGCCGCCGTGAAGCGGCTCAGCTAGCCGGCGACCTAGGCGATCTTGCCGCTCGAGCCGACGCGCTCGATCACGACCTGCGGCACGCGCGCGCGCGGGCTGAGCCGGAGGCACATCCGCACGACCTCGGCGCAGTCCTCGGGCTGGATCATCTCGTCGGCGGCGAGCCCCGCGAACTCGGCCATCGGCGTGTCGACGAATCCGGGGCAGATCGCGATCGCGCGGACGCCGTCGTCGTCGAGATCGGCGTTGAGCGAGTGCGTGAGCGAGATCACCGCGGCCTTGGTCGCCGCGTAGATCGGCAGGATCGGCACCGGCTGCGTGCCTGCGATCGAGGCAAGGTTGACGATCCACCCCTTCGTCTCGCGGAGGTGCGGGATCGCGGCCTGCGAGACCAGCACCAGGCCGCGCAGGTTGATCGCGAGTTGCCGGTCGATGTGCTTCAGCTGGGCGTCCTCGACCCGGCCCGCGATGCCGATCCCGGCCGAGTTGACGAGCAGGTCGAGACCGCCGGTTCGCTCGACGTGCTCGCGCGACGATGCGCTCGCAGTCCTCGGGCTTCGAGACGTCGGCGGCGATCGCGGTCGCCCCGAGCTCGGCCCCCGCCGCTTCGATCTTCTCGGCGGTGCGCGACGCGAGCGTGAGCTCGAATCCCTCGTCGCGGAGCATCCTCGCGATCGCGAGTCCGATGCCCGAAGAGCCCCCGGTGATCAACGCTGACGGCACGCGTTTCGACTATCTCAGAAACGCGCAAGGAGTCGCTATCAGGACCGCGAACCTGGGCCCAGATACCCAGGCTCCTCCTCTCCCCTGAGTAGCGACGGCGGCTCCCCGGCCGCCGTCGCGTCTTCCCGGCCGCATTCGCCTCCCGGCCGGCGGAGCCGGCCTCCGGCGAACGCTCGCGCGCTCGCGAAGCTCCAGCCGGCGGCCCGTGCTCACGCACTGTTCCACCGGCCTACGCTCCGCGAGCGACGCGCCGGGAAAGACGCGAGGCGTATCTTGGGGCGGTGTCGACGAGCCTGACCTCCCTCGCGCCGAGCGGCGGCTGCGCGGCGAAGTACCCGGCGGCGCGGCTCGAGGAGCTGCTGCGCGGCTTCGTGCCGGCCGAGGCCGAGAACCTCCTCGTCGGGCTCGCTCCCTCCGACGACGCGGCCGTCTACAAGCTCGACGACGAGCGCGCGCTCGTCTTCACGCTCGACTTCTTCCCGCCGCTCGTCGACGACCCGGCGCTCTACGGCCGGATCGCGGCGACGAATGCGCTCAACGACGTCTTCGCGATGGGCGGCTCGCCGCTGCTCGCGCTCTCGATCGCGGCGTTCCCGGAGAGCCTTCCGAACGAGACGCTCGCCGCGATCTTCGGCGCCGCCGACGAGCAGGTGCGCGCGGCCGGCGCGATCCTCGCCGGCGGCCACACGCTCCGCGACGAGGAGCCGAAGTACGGGCTCGCGGTCGTCGGCACGGTCCACCCGGACGGCTTCTGGCCGAAGAGCGGCGCCCGGCCGGGCGATGCGCTCTTCCTGACGAAGCCGCTCGGCACCGGGATGCTCCTGCACGCCGCGCGCGAGGGGCGGCGCCACGAAGAGGGGCTGGAGGCGGCGACCGAGGCGATGACGGCGCTCAACCGCGACGCAGCCGACGCGCTCCGCCCGTTCGAGCCGAATGCGGTCACGGACGTCACCGGTTTCGGCCTGCTCGGGCACGCGCACGAGATGGCGGAGCGGAGCGGCGTCCGGATCGAGCTCGACGCCGCCGCGCTTCCGTTCTTCCCCGGCGCGCTGGAGCAGGCCGAAGCGGGCATCCGGACGGGCGGCGACCGCCGCAACCGCGACTTCGCCGGCCCGCACGTCGAGGCGGGCGACCTCTCGGAGGCGCAGCTCGCGCTCGCATACGACCCGCAGACCGCGGGCGGGCTGCTCGTCTCGCTGCCGGCCGACAAGGGAGCGGTGTTGCAGGCGGAGTTCGCGTCGCGGAAGCTCTTCGTGTGCCGCGTCGGACGCGTCGTCGAGGGATCCGGGGTTTCGCTGCACTAGGACCTCGACGCCCTCGTTGAGCCCGTGCTCGTCGGCGGCGGCGGTGCGATCCAGGTCGGCGGCTGACGCCTACACTCGATGCCGTGGAGACGACCGCGACAGGCACCGGCCGGCGCGAGCTGACCGCCGCGCGCTACGCACGCCTCGCGCTCGCCTCGGCCATCTCGCTCTACCTGATCGTCCTCACCGGGCGCCGCCGTGCGGCTGACCGGCTCGGGACTCGCGTGCGAGTCGTGGCCGGGCTGCCAGCAGGGAGCGTTCTTCCCGGCCGTCGGCGAGCACTCGTCGATCGAGTTCGGGAACCGCGTGATGGCGCTCTTCCCGATCGCCCTCTCGCTGGCGACCTGGATCTTCGCCTACCGCACGCCGGGCCTTGTCCGCTGGGCCCGCTGGCTCGCCGCCTTCACCTTCCTCGGCACGATCGCGCAGGCGCCGCTCGGGCTGGTGACGATCCGGCTCGACCTGCATCCGCTGATGGTCGGCACGCACTTCCTGCTCGCGCTCGTGGTGCTCGCGACGGCGACCGTGCTGGCGGTCGAAGCCTGGGGGAACGCGCACGGCCGGGTCGAGTCACCGGCGCCGCGGTGGCTTCGGCTGCTCGGTCTCGCGCTCGCGGGAGCCTGCGGTGTCCTCGTCTTCACCGGCACGGTCTCGACCGCGGCCGGGCCGCATCCCGGTGACAGCGCCGAGATCGAGCGCTTCTGGAACCTGCTCGACGCCGTCTACATCCACGTCCGCGCGACGGCGGCGTTCGGGCTCACCTTCCTGGTCCTGCTCGTCTGGCTCCATCGCAACCGCGACCGGGCGGGCGTGCTCGCGCCGTGGGCGGGAGTCCTGCTCGTCCTTCTCCTCGTGCAGATGACGGTCGGCGAGCTGCAATGGCGCAACCAGCTGCCCTGGTGGCTGGTGCTGATCCACGTCGGCCTGGCTGCGCTCGTCTGGGCCTGCACGGTCGGACTCGTGACCGCTCTCTGGCGCACCCCGCGTACACTGAGTCGATGAGCGAGCTGCGCATGGTCGGCAGACCCGCGCTGCAGCGGCCGGTGCTGGTTGCGGCGTTCAGGGGCTGGAACGACGGTGGCCAGGGGGCGACCCTGGCAGCCGGTTACCTCGCGCGGATCTGGAACGCCGAGCGGTTCGCGGACATCGATCCCGAGAACTTCATCGACTTCCAGGCGAACCGGCCGCACGTCTCGCTCGACGAGGGCTTGACGCGCCGGATCGAGTGGCCCGAGAACGCCTTCTACCACGCGCGGATCCCCGGGACCGAGCGTGACGTCGTGCTGCTGCTCGGCGTCGAGCCGAGCCTGCGCTGGCAGACCTTCAGCAAGCTCGTCGTCGACCTGGCGCGCGATCTCGACGTCGAGCTGCTCGTCACGCTCGGCTCGCTGCTGGCCGATGTGCCGCACACGCGGGCGGCGCCGGTGACGGGAGCGGCGAGCGACCCCGAGCTCGTCGCCGACCTCGGCCTGCAGCATTCGCGCTACGAGGGCCCGACCGGGATCGTCGGCGTCCTCCAGGACACGTGCCGGCGCGAGGGAATCCCGGCCGCGAGCCTGTGGGCGGCCGTGCCGCACTACGTCTCGCTGGCGCCGAGCCCGCGCGCCGCCCGGGCGCTCTGCGACCGGCTCGCCCAGCTGCTCGACGTCCCGATCGACACCACGGAGCTGGCCGAGGCGGAGGAGTCGTACGCCGAGCAGGTGAGCGAGGCCGTCTCGACGGACGAGGAGACGGCGGCCTACGTCGCCGAGCTCGAGAAGCGGACCGATGAGCTCGATCTCGAGGAGCACGAGGAGATGCCGAACGTGTCGGGCGACGCGCTCGCGGCCGAGCTGACGCAGTTCCTGCGCGAGCGCGACGCCGAGAACGGCGACGACACGCCGCGCGACCGCTAGTCAGACGGCGGCGAGCGCGGCCCGGCAGCGACGCTCGACCTCGGCCGCGCCAACCGTTCCGGCTGTGCCGAGCTTGCTCCCCAGCCCCACCGCGAGCGCGCCGGCAGCGAGCCACGGTGCGACACCGTCCGGATCGATCCCTCCGGTGACGAGCAGCTGCAGGTCGGGAAGCAGCGGCCGCAGCGCCGGCAGGTAGGCACGGCCCGGCGAGCGAGGCGGGGAAGAGCTTCACGACCGTCGCGCCGTCCGCCTGAGCGGCCGCCAGCTCGTGGGCGGTGAACCCGCCCGGGATCGCCTCGATACCCGCCGCCTCGGCCGCCGCGACGAAGCCGGGCGGATTCCAGAACGAGACCACGAGCGACGCTCCCGCGTCCGCCAGACGGGCGACGTCACGCGCGTCCCGAACCGTCCCCACGGCGACCACCAGCCCGTCGGCGACGAGCGGTGCGATCGCGTCCTCGACGCCGGGCGTCGACATCGTCAGCTCGACGACGCGGCAGCCGGCCGCGGCAGCCGCCCGGGCGGTCGCGAGTGCGTCGGCGGCGTCGCTGCAGCGCAGCACGGGCAAGACGCGCTGCCGCGCGAGCTCGTCGATCGCAGTCATGCGGGAGCTACTCCGCGCTGCTCGAGCGCGCCCAGAGGTTGATGTCGGCCTCCGTCGCGTAGCGGTCGATCTCGGCGAGCTCGTCGTCGGAGAAGTCGAGCCGGTCGAGCGCCGCCACGTTCGCCTCCAGCTGCTCGACGCTGCTCGCGCCGATCAGGGCCGACGTCACGCCCTGGTGGCGGAGGATCCAGGCGATCGCCATCTGCGCGAGTGACTGGCCGCGGCTCGCTGCGACCTCGTTGAGGGCGCGCACCTTCGCGAGCGTCTCCTCGTTCAGCCGTTCGGAATCGAGCGCCGTGCCCTCGCGGGCGGCCCGCGAGTCGGGCGGGATGCCGTCGAGATAGCGGTCGGTGAGCATCCCCTGCGCGAGCGGCGAGAAGGCGATGCAGCCGATGCCCTCGGCCTCGAGCGTGTCGAGCAGCTCCGGCTCGATCCAGCGGTTGAGCATGGAGTACGACGGCTGGTGGATCACGATCGGCGTACCCAGGTCGCGTGCGATCGCGGCCGCCTCCCGCGTCTTCGCGGCCGAGTAGGACGAGATGCCGGCGTAGAGCGCCTTCCCCTGCCGCACAGCGGTGTCGAGCGCGCCGATCGTCTCCTCGAGCGGGGTCTCCGGATCGAAGCGGTGCGAGTAGAAGAGGTCGACGTACTCGAGGCCCATCCGCGCCAGCGACTGGTCGAGGCTCGCGAGCAGGTACTTGCGCGAGCCCCACTCGCCGTACGGGCCCGGCCACATGTCGTAGCCGGCCTTGGTCGAGATGATCAGCTCGTCGCGGTAGGGGCGGAGGTCGTCGCTCAGGATCCGGCCGAAGTTCTCCTCCGCGGAGCCGAACGGCGGCCCGTAGTTGTTCGCGAGGTCGAAGTGGAGGATGCCGAGGTCGAAGGCGCGGCGCGCGATCGCGCGGCCGAGCTCGTACGGGCCGGTCGCGGCCGAAGTTGTGCCAGAGGCCGAGCGAGACCGCAGGCAGCTGCAGGCCGCTGCGGCCGCTGCGGCGGTACTGCATCCGGTCGTAGCGGTCGGTCGCGGCGACGTACGTCATGCCCGCGACCCTAACCGACCGCTCCTACTTGCAGGACACCTCGGGGTTCCACTGGGCGAACATCCCGCTCGGGTTCCGCTTCTGCAGCCAGACGTGCAGGTCGTAGTGGATCGGCATCCCCGGCGCGTGGCCGAGCATCGGCCCGTCGAACGCGCGGCCGAACAGCGTCGGCCGGTCGCCGTCCGTCGCCAGGCTCTGGTCGCCGTCGACCTTCATGTACTCGACGCCGATCAGCTGGAGCCCGCCCGTCGCCTGGGCGTAGAGCAGCACCTCGGGCTTCAGCGGATCGAGCTTCGGATCCTGGATCGCCGCCGGGTTCATGTAGTGGAAGCCCATCCCGCCCTGGGGCGAGCTCTCGCACGGGCGAGCCCTGCACGTAACCGCGCGCCTCGGCGGCGTTCGCGTTCTCGAACCGGTCGGTCACTCGCTTGACGACCTCGAGCTGTTTCCTGATCGCCTCCGGCGAACGTGCTTGCAGGGCGGCGAGCTGAGCCTGGAGCGCGGCGATCTTCTGCTTCAGCTTGGCGATCTCCTGTGCCGGCGGGCCGGCTGCGGTCGTGCCTGGCGTCACTCCGGCGCCGGCGAGCGCCGCCGCCGTGAGCACTACCACGACGACGGCCGCGATCAATGCGGTTCTACGCATGCTTCCTCCTTGGGTTCGGGTTCTGCGGGCACTGCCTCGCTGATCCGGTCGAAGCCGACGCAGGCGCGGTCGTACGCCGCACGCACGTCCGCCTTCGAGGCGGCTTGGAAGAACGAGAGATACGCCTCGTCGTCCGGCACGATCGCCGACCGGAGGTACGCGAGCGGGCGGCCCTCGGCCGCGAGGGCCGCCGCCGCGGCTCGAACGTCGGACACGGCCGCGGCGAGCACATCGCTCGACAGGCCCGGACGGTAGTGCTCGACGAGGAACATCTCCACGCCTCGACGCTAGGGCGCAGACGGCTCGGACGAATCGGGCGTTTCCCTACGTCTTGGTGCCGCCGTCCCTGGCCATGGCGGCGCCGAGCTCGGCTCGCGAACGGATGCCGAGCTTCCGGTAGACGCGGGCGAGGTTCGCCTCGACGGTCTTCGGGCTCACGAATGCGGCCTGCGCGACCTCGCGATTCGTCAGCCCCGTCGCCGCGAGCTCCGCGATCCGTCGCTCCGTCTCCGTCAGCTCGTCGGGATCGCCACGCCTGAGCCCGACACGCCCGAGTTCGTCCCGTGCGCGCCGCGACCAGTCCGGAGCGCCGAGCCGGTCGAAGATCTCGACCGCCTCCGACAGGGAGAGCGCAGCCGCCCGCTTCTGCTTCAGTCGCCGCTGCAGCGAGCCCCGCAGCAGGATGTTGCGCGCGTGCTCGAAGGGCAGCGTGGCGCCTCCGTGAACATCGTCGAGCAGGGTCAGCGCGCGATCCGGATCGCCTTCGGCGGCGGCGATCAGCGCTCGGGCCCGCGGTAGCGTCAGGCTCGTCCAGATCCTCGGTGCGCTCGACGCCCGTCGTTCGAAGCGGTCGAGAATGCGCGAGGCCCGCTCGAGGTCGCCGAGGCCGACCGCGGCCTCGACATGATCGGCGTCCGAGCGGACCGCGAAGGGGACGGAGACGCCGATCGACTCCAGCAGGTTGTCGAGCTCGGCGAACGCCCGGTCGGCGCCGGCGAAGTCGCCCTCGACCAGGTCGATGAAGCCGAGCGCCTCGAGGGGGAACGTCGCGAACCAGGCGCTGCCGGGCCGCGAGCTCCGGGTTTCGAGCAGCGGCTGGAGCGCCGCGCGGGCAGCCTCGGTGCGACCTTCCAGTGCGTCAAAACGGGCGTGCGTCCAGAGCGGCATCGCGAGCGGCCCCTGAAGGCCGATGGGCTCGAGCTCCGCGTAACTCTGTTCGATCAGCTCCCGCGCGAGCGCCCAGTTGCCGGCCCGGGACTCCACGAGCGCGAGATGCGCGCGCTTCTCGGCGACCCAGATCTCCTCGCCCCGGTCGCGGTACCACTCGTCCTCCAGCCGGTGCCGCGCCCGTGCCTCCTCGTGGGCGTCCGTGCACTGGTACCAGATCAGCACGAGCGAGCTTCGCTCGGCGTCCCGGCCCGCGCGCCCCTCGAGCTCGAGCGCGCGCTGCAGCAGTCCCTCGTCGATGCCGCGCCCGGTCTGGGCGCCGTAGAACAGCAGCGTCGAGCAGCGTGTACGCGAGCAACCCGGGGTCGGCGTCTTCGTCGAGGAGCGCGACCGCTGCTTCCGAGTGCTCGAGCGCCTGGACGTGGTCTTCATCCGAGTACATGCCGAGCTTCGCCTGGATCATCCCGCTGAGCTGGCGGTCCTCGCCGGCGTCGTCGAGCGCGAGCCGGAGGTAGTCGAGCGGCCCGAGTGCGCCGCCCGGCCTGACCCACGCAATCCGACTCAGCTCGAGCAGGGCGTCGGCCCGCGTCGGCCCCGGGGGCGCCGTCTCGACGGCGCGCTCCGCCAGTTCCCGTGCGGCCCCCGGATCGCCGGCTCGCGTGGAGCGCGACCGCCCTGCCCACGAGCCGTGCGCGCACGAGCGGCGTCCTCCGCCGCCGGCGTGAGCGAGGAGGCAGCGTCGTAGAGATCGGCCGCGGCGTCCTGTGCGCCTCGCCTCGCCGCGCTCGCCGCTGCCGCCTCCAGCTCCGTCGCCACGGCTTCGTCGGCCTCGGTCGTGCACAGCGCCAGGTGCTGCGCACGCTCTTCCGGATCGTCGACGACGTCGGCGAGGCGCCGGTGCAGCTCGAGCAGCTGCGTCCCGTGCGCCGAGCCGTAGACGGCCGACGCGAGCAGCGGGTGGGTGAAGCGGACGCGGTCACGGGCGACCGTCAGCACCCCTGCTTCCTCGGCCTCCGCGAGCCCGACGGCGTTGTCGATCGTGCGCACGGTCGGGCGGGACAAGGCGGACGCCACGAGGGCTGCCTCGCGAGCCGCGGGGGAGAGGCGGGCCAGACGCCCGGCGACGAGCTGCTGGAGCGAGGGCGGGATCGGCAGCGGGGCGCGCGCGTCCTCTGACTCCGGGAGCGCGCGTGCGATCGCGAGCGCGAAGAAGGGGTTGCCGCCGGAGGTCTCGACGATCCGGATCAGGGTCGGCCGCGAGGGCGCGGAGCCGAGGTTCGCGCGCAGCACGTGGTGGAGGGCGCCGAGCGAGAGCGGGCCGAGCGTCACTCGTTCGACCGGCTCACCAGGATCGACGACGTCTGCGCCGGGCCGCTGCGCCATCAGCAGCTTCACGCCGGGCGGCAGCCGCCTGGCGGCGAACTCGAGCGCGCGAGCCGAGGCGCGGTCGAGCCATTGCCCGTCGTCGATCGCGAGGAGGACGAGCGTGTCCCGCGTCAGCGCAGCGAGCACCGAGACGAGCGCGCTGCCGACCGTCCGTGAGTTCGCGCTGCCCGCGGTGCGAAGCAGCGCGGCGTCGAGCGCCCGCTGCTGCGGCTCGGGCAGCTCGTCCCGGACGCGGTCGTACTCGGGCCCGACGAGATCCGCGAGGGCGGCGTACGAGAGGCGCGTCTCGCTCTCGGCCGGCTGGGCGCGGAGAACGAGGAAGTCGCGTTCCTCGGCGCGTGCGACCGCCTCCAGCCAGAGCGTCGTCTTCCCCATGCCCGGCTCGCCCTCGAGCACGAGCGCTCCCTCACCCGGCCGCGCGAGGAAGTCGTCGATTGACCGCCAGCTCCACATCTCTGCCGACGACCGCATGCTCGCGCGTGACCATCGGCCGATTGTGGCCTACCCGAACGTGAACGCGTAGGCCGCGAGGCCAGGGCTGAAGCGGAGCTCGAGCAGGTGGTCGGCGATCCGCGGCCGCTGCACCAGCGTGTAGAGGCGGTCGTCGCGTTGACCCGCACCGTCCGCTCGGGCTTCCCGTCGACGAGCACGTCGACCTTGCCTTTCCCGGTGAGGACGAGGTAGACGTCGCGCGCCCGGTACTGCAGGCGCAGCCCCGCGCTGAGGCCGCCGACCGCGCGCTCGGCCTCCACGGTCCAGATGCCGCTGTAGGCGAGCTCGTTGGCCTCGAGGCCGCGCGGGAAGGTGTAGGCGTGCGGCTCGTCCTTCACGACCGGCTCGCCGCCGTTCCGGTCGAGGCGTTCGTAGCCGAGGTAGGTCTCCGGCGTGATCTGGCCGTGCGGGCTCTCGTCGGCGAGCTTCGTAGGCTGCCGGCGCGTCGGCTCCCGAGGAGCGTCCTGATCGCGTCCTCCGTCTTCGAGTAGTCGCCTTCGCCGAAGTGGAAGTAGCGGACGTGGCCCTGCTTGTCGATCAGGTACTTGGCCGGCCAGTACTGGTTGTGCCAGGACTGCCAGGTGACGAAGTCGTTGTCGAGCGCGACGGGGTAGCGAACGCCGAGCTTGCGGACGTTCTCGCGCACGTTCGACGGGACGCGCTCGAACGCGAACTCGGGCGAGTGGACGCCGACGATCGTCAGCCCGGCGTCCCGGTAGCGCGCGTCCCAGGCGCGGACGTGCGGCAGCGTGCGCAGGCAGTTGATGCACGAGTACGTCCAGAAGTCGACCAGGACGACGCGGCCGCGCAGCTCCTGCAGCGTCAGCGGCTTGGAGTTGAGCCAGCGCGTGATCCCGTGGAAGTCCGGCGCCGGGCCGTAGTCCTCGAGCGCCGCGGTGCCGCCGCCGGTTGCCTGGGGATCGCGGCCGCCGGTCAGCTTGCGCAGCTCGCGCTGGGCCGAGTCGGAGCGCTCGAAGCGCTTCTGCAATGCCTCCGTGTAGCCGGGCAGGGCGGTCTGCAGGTTCCGGTCGACGCCGAGCGCGATCGCGATCGCTGCGCCGGCGACGAGCACGCCCGAGACGCGGCGGACGAGCACGGCGTGAGCGCGGAAGGCGTGTGCGGCCCGCTGGCCGGCGAACGCGATCGCGAGCATCGGCGCAGCCGCGCCGAGCGCGTAGGCCAGCGTCAGCAGGACGCTGTCGAGGCCGACGTCGCGCCGGGCGGCGATCACCGTCACCGCGGCGAGCACCGGGCCGGCGCACGGGACGAAGACGAGCCCGAGGCTGGCTCCGAGCAGGAAGCCGCCGCCGAGGTCGCCGCCGCTCCGCCGGGTCAGGAACTGGAGCGGCCGCGAGAGCCACTCGGCGACCTGCGGCACGAGCAGCGAGAGCGCGACGACGAAGAGCAGGACGATCGCGAGGTTGCGCAGGACGTCCTCGGGCAGGCCGAGCAGGTCGAGCAGCCATGCGGCGAAGAGCGTGAAGACGGTGAAGCTGAGGACGATCCCGGCGACGATCGCGAGCGGCCGGCGTCCCGTGGCGCCGCCGGCGAGCACGATCGGCAGGACGGGGAGGACGCACGGGGACAGCGCCGTGACGACGCCCGCGACGAAGCCGATCGCGAGCAGCAGGAGCATCGTCCGTTCTTCGTTACTCGGCGGCCGGCGGTTCGGTGGCGGGCGCGCGGCCCTCGGCCGAGCCGCCTGACGGCTTGCGCCGACGGCGTCGCCGCCTCGGCTTCGCCGCCCCGTCGCCGCCCTCGGCGGGTGCGCCGCCGTTCGACGCTGCCGCGCCCTCTGCGGCCGGCTGCGCCTGGCCCTCGCCGGGCTTCTTCTTCCGCTTCCGCCGCCGCGACTTGCGCGACGGTGCCTTCGGCGCGGGCAGGTTGTCGGCGAGTGCGTTCGCGATCTCCCTGATCTCGCCGATCTCCTCGCGGGCGCGGTCGAGCGTGTTGTTCGCGCGCGGGCGTGTACCCCTCGGAGGAGGCGAGCAGCGCGGCGCCGACGTCGAGCGGCAGCGCCTTCGCGACCTGGATCAGCTTCTGCACGTTCTCCTCGTGCCGGTGCCCGCGCGAGTTGGCGACGGCGCCGAGCAGGCGCTTCGCCTCGGGGAACTCGGCGCTGGCACGGCGGTCCTGCACCTTGCGCGTCGTCTTCGCGAGCTTCCACGTCCAGCGCTGGAGGATCTGGTCGGGAGCGTTCGCCTTGCCCTCGCCGATCGCGCGCAGCAGGATCCTGACGCCCGCGGCGCGGTCCTTCTCCCAGGGCGGCGCCTGGCCGACGAGCGTGACGAGGTCGTCGAAGTCCGCGCGCTCGACGGTCATCGAGACGCGGTCCTGGAGCGCCGTCATGCGCAGGCGCCGATTCGGGTTCTCGGCGGCGCAGACGGAGAGGAACGTCTCGAGCGCGGGCTTCGAGGCGCGGGCCTCGGCGAACTTCTTCGCGAACTCGGCCCGCTGGTCGAAGCGGATCTGGCGGCCGGCGATGGTCGCCCAGTAGCGCTGCTCGTCCTCGTCCAGGAACTTGGGGTCGATCCGCTGCCACTCGCGCTGGATCACGGCGAGCCGCCGCGCGACGTCCGCGGTGACCGGGACGAGCCACGGCGCCGGCGAGAGGCGGCGGCGGGCGCGGCGCTGCACGCGGCGGCGAGGCGCCGGCGTCACGCGCGCTCCCTCGCGGTAGAAGTCGGACTCGAGCAGCGAGTGGAGCGAGACGACGCGGTCGTTGTGCGTGGCCGACTTCGGCGTGAAGTCGACGACGATCCCGGCCTCCTTGCGCGGATGTGTCCGCATGATCCGGCCGATCCGCTGCTGGTAGACGCGCTTCGACGCCGTCGGCGCGAGGTGCATGCAGACGGTCGCGCGCGGCGAGTTCCAGCCCTCGGCGAGCAGCATCGCGTTGATCAGGACGTTGATGTCGCCGCGCTCGTAGGCGGCGAGCGTCTCGGCGAGCTTGACCGGCGGCGTGCGGCCCGAGACCGCCTCCGCCTTCAGCCCGGCTGCGCGGAACTCCTGCGCGAGGTTGTAGGCGTGGTCGACGCCGGCGGCGTAGACGATGCCCGGCGTCGAGTCGAAGCGCTCGCGGTAGAGGCTCGCGGCGGCCTGGTTCAGAGCCTGGTGGTCGAGTGCGGCGGCGAGCGCGCGCTCCTCGAAGTCGCCGCCGACGATCGGCACCGCGTTGATCGCGGCGGCGGGCGGGACGCGCAGGCAGCGGAGCGGCGCGATCAGGCCGCGGCGGGCCGCGTCGGTCAGCGGCAGGTCGTCGACCGAGGCGGGGAAGACGTCGGAGACCTGCTTCGCGATCAGCTGCTCGGTCGCGGTCATGCCGATGTAGAGCGGCTCCGAGTAGCTGCGGATCGCCGCGCTCGTCTTCTCGCCGAGCGCCGTGTGGGCCTCGTCGCAGATCACGAGCTGGTAGGCGTCGCGCGAGATCGAGTCGGCGTGGCGGGCGAACCAGGCGTAGGTCTGGATCGTGATCGGGTTCTCGCGCGACGGGGTCTGGCCGCGCTCGATCGCGTCCGTGAAGCGCTCGCCGTAGCCCTCGGTCGTCAGGTCGCGCTGGAACTGGGAGACGAGCAGGCGGCGGTGGGTGAGGATGAGGATGCCGAGCGTTCGTGCCGCCTCGACGAATCCCGCTGCGGCGATCGTCTTGCCGGACGCCGTCGGGTGGCGGAAGCGGTAGCGCCGCACCGCGCCGGGATCCTCGCCCGTGAACTCCGGCTCGTCGTCGGCGTCGGCCTCCCCGTCGGCCGGCTCGAGCTCGTCCTCCTCGTCGGCGTCCTCGGCCTCGAGCTCCGCCTCGGCGTGGCCGTTGCCGTTGCCGTTCAGATCCTCGGCCTGGCGCTGGTTCGCCGCGATCAGCTCGGTCAGCATCCCGGCGAGCGCGTCGATCTGGTGCTTGCGCAGCTCGGTGCCGGCGGCGGTCGCGGGCGGCTTCGACGAGAGCACGCGCTCGAGGCCGAGCAGGAGTCCGAAGCGGACCTTCCAGCTCGACGACGGCGAGCGGCGCCCACTCTCGATCTCGACGAGCGCCTCGTCGAGCGCGGCCCGACGGGCCGTTCCAGGCGCAAGGGCCTCGGCCGGCTCTTCGCCGGGATGGAGGAAGGGCTCGCCGGCCCATTCCTGTGCTCGGAGCGCGTCGGCGGTCAGGCCGTCCGGCGCGTCCGACGTGAGTGTCGGATTCAGTATCGCTTCTGACATCTGCGCAGCACGAAGACGGTGGTGCTGCTTTCCTCAGAGTGGCGCGCCCGTTTGGTTGCCCGGAAGCGTGACGAGCGGCGCTGGACGCAGCATATCCGATCTTGCGGCGGGCGGTACGCCTATTCTCAGCTCGTGCCCGACTGGACTCAGCTGCATGCGCGGGCCGTGGAGCGGTACGAGGACGGAGCGGCACGGCTCCCGGACGATCCCGACGCGCGGCAGCGGCAACTGACGCGGATGGGGAACGCGGCCTGTGCGGCGGGGCTCGCCGAGCTGATGAGCGGCGCCGACGGGAGCGCGTGGTTTGCCCGCGCCGCCGAGCGCTACCGGCAGAGCTGGGAGCACGCGCCGCCCGAGAGCTGGGGGCGTCCGATCGGCGCGATCAAGGCGCGGCTGCTCGCCGGCGACTGGGACGGGGCGGCGGCCGACGCGCGCTGGGCGCTCGACGTCGGGTGCCGCCGAGTCCGAGTCGCCGGTCAGCCGCTACGCCGCGGCGCTCGCGTACGGCGTCCTCGGCGACTGGGACGACGTGCGCGTCCACGCCGGCTACGCGCGGACGCACGACACGTTCCCGAGCGAGGTCGCGGACGCGCTCGCGTTCGTCGCCGCGGAGGACGTGGTCGGCTACGTCGAGGCGGTCGAGGCCGTGCTCGAGTCGTTCGAGAGCCGCGACGTGTACCTCGAGGACATGCCCGTCGCGGACACGGTGCTCGTCCTGCAGGCGCTGGCCGCCCGGCGCGGCATGGCGGCGCCGGAGCTCGAGTCGGAGCTCCTGCCGTGACCCGTCCGGTCGTGCTGTACGACGGCAATTGACGCTTCTGCCGCTTCGTGGCGCGTGTCGCCGCGCGGGTCGACCGTGGCCGCTACGCCTGGCTCCCGTTCGACGACGAGGCGGCGCGGCCGCTGCTCGCGCGCTCTGCCAGAGGCGATGCGCTTCGAGAGCGTCCACGTCGTCCGGACCGACGGCTCGATCCGCAGCCCGTCGAGCGCGCCGTACCGGCTCGTCGCGCGGAACCGCCGGCGCCTCGGGTCGCTCGTCCCCGACGGCCCAGGCCCGCGCCGCTATCCCTGAGGAAGCTGCGACGCGGCCGCCTCGTCGAGGATCGCGATCGTCTCGACGCCGCGGATCAGGCTCGCCGGCGTCTCGGCGCTCGGCTCCTCGGCAAACGCCTTCCTGACGGCCGACGCCTTCGAGTCCCCGGTGACGAGGTAGACGAGCAGGCGCGTCGCGCCGAACACCGGCGGCGTCAGCGTCACGCGCTCGACGAACGGCTCCAGCCCGGGCTCGGCGGCGACCGCGCGCCGCTCCCGCTCGTCGAGCGCCTCCGCGCCCGGAAAGAGCGACGCGGTGTGCCCGTCCGGCGCCGATCCCGTTCAACGGCGAGGTCGAGTGTGACGCCGTCGAGCTCGCGGTCGTAGAGCTCCGCGGCGTCCGGCGCACCGAGCTCGCCGTGGATGCGGTGCACGGTCGGCAGCGCGACGAGGCGGTCGAGCAGGGTCTGCTGCACGAGGCGGTAGTTCGAGCGCTCGTCCCCCGGCGCCACCGCGCGGTCGTCGCCGAACCAGAGGTGGACGTCCCGCCGCCACTCGGGCAGGAGCTCGGCCGCGAGCTCGTACGCCCGGCTGGCGGACCCGCCGGAGAGCGCGATATGGCCGGGCTCGGACGCCGTGTGGATCAGCCAGCCGGCGGCCAGCCGGGCCGGGTTCTCGACGACGTGGATGCCGACGCCGTTGAGGTTACGAATCGCCACTGGCGAGCTCGCGCGAGCGGTCCATCGCCGCCTGGATCGCGTTCAGGAACGCGGCGCGCACGCCGGCCTGCTCGAGCTCGCGGATCGCGGCGATCGTCGTCCCGCCGGGCGAGGTGACCATCTCGCGCAGCTCGACGGGGTGCATTTTCAGGTCGCGCAGCTGCTTCGCCGTGCCGAGCATCGTCTGGACGACGAGCTGCGTCGAGACCTCGCGCGAGAGCCCGAGCAGGATCCCGGCCTCGATCATCGCCTCCGCGAGCAGCGCGAAGTAGGCAGGCCCCGAGCCCGACACCGCGGTGACCGCGTCCATGTACGGCTCCGAGACGCGGACGACCGCGCCGACGTGGCGGAGGGCCTCCTCCGCGAGCGTCAGGTGCTGCTCGTCGGCGTGCGAGCCGGCGCAGATGGCCGCCATCCCCTCGTGCACGACGGCGGGCGTGTTCGGCATCGCGCGGACGACGGGGACGCCGCTGCCGAGGTGGCGCTCGATCGCCGCGGTCGGGATCGCGGCTGCGATCGAGAGCACGGTCTGCTCGGGCTGGATCAGCGGGCCGATCTCGCCGAGCAGCGTCTCGATGTCCTGCGGCTTGACGGAGATCACGACCAGCGCCGCGCCCGCTGCGGCATCCGCGTTCGAGAGCGTGACCTCGATGCCGTGCCGCTCGCGCAGCTCGGCCGCGCGCTCTTCCCGCCGCGTCGAGGCGGCGAGCTCGGCCGGCGTGCGCCAGCCCGACGAGAGCAGGCCGCCGATCAGCGCCTCGCCGATCTGGCCGGCTCCGAGAATCGCGATTTTCCGCTCGTCCACGGGCATCGCCGAAGTGTAGGGCGTCGGCCGCTGCGCCTACAGCTCGGGCACGTCGACGCGGTCACGCTCGTCGATGCTCCGGTGCACCCGCGCCGGGTTGCCGAACGCGACGACGTCGGCCGGCAGGTCGCGCGTGACGATTGCTCCCGCACCGACCACGGTGTTGTCGCCGATCGTGACGCCGGGGCAGACGATGACGCCGCCGCCGAGCCAGACGTTGTCGCCGATCGTGATCGGCTTCGCGTACTCCCAGCCGAGCCGGCGCGGCTCGGGATCGATCGGGTGGGTCGCGGTCAGGAGCTGGACGCCCGTCGCGACCTGGCAGGCGGCGCCGATCCGGATCGGCGCGACGTCGAGCATGACGCAGTCGAAGTTGACGAACGTCCCGGCTCCGATCGCGATGTGGGCGCCGTAGTCGCAGCGGAACGGCGGCCGGACGACGACACCGTCGCCGACCTCGCCGAGCAGCTCGCGCAGCAGCCGGTCCCGCTCGTCCTGCTCGGCGTGGCGGGTCGCGTTGTACTGCTCCATCAGCTCGTGCGCGCGGGCCTGCTCGGCCTCGATCTGCGGGTCGTCGGCGTGGTAGAGCTCGCCGCGCAGCATCCGCTCTTTCACGCGGCTAGAGCGTCGTCGGCGCGACGCGCTCGGCGAGCGCGGTCAGGACGCCGACCGCGATCTCCGGCGAGTGGTCGAGCAGCTGGCGGAACGCCCGGTCGGTGATCACGAGCGCACGCACAGGCGACGTCGTCGTGATCGTCGCGTTCCGCGGCGTCTTCGAGATCAGCGAGATCTCGCCGAAGAAGTCGCCCGCCCCGATCGAGGCGACCTTCTTGCCGGCGCGCTCGACGTCGGCCGTGCCTTCGATCAGGACGAAGAACTCACGGCCCGAGTCGCCCTCCCGGATCAGGACCTTTCCCTCGGGGAGGTCGATCTCGTCCGCGAGCGAGGCGATCTCGGCCAGCTCCTGCTTCGAGGCCGCCGAGAAGAGCGGTACGCCCTTGATCAGATCGGTCTTCGAGTTGTGGCCGAGCTTCATGCAGCGATCCTATGCCAGTGTTACGCAGCTCGGCAACGCGCGAGCCTGGCGAGGTCGGCGTTCGCGCCGGGGACGAGCCCCGCACTCCAGCCCCGCATCAGGTAGAAGCCGGCGAGCCCCGCCCACTCCTCGTAGGGCGCCAGCAGCTCGGCCGTCTCGTAGATGTCGACCCAGCGGCCCCACAGAGCGGCGCAGAGCTTGACGAGGCCGAGGTCGCCGACGAGGCCGTGGCGGAAGCTCCCGAGCCCCTCGAGCGCGATCACGCCGAGCGACCAGGGACCGAGCCCGCGCTCGCGCAGCAGCCGCGCCTCGACCGCCTCGATCGGCTGCGCGCGCAGCCCTTCGAGGTCGAGCGAGCGGCAGACGCGGACGAGCGTCGACGCGCGGTGCGTCGCCAGCCCGAGCTTGCGCAGCTGCGCGGGCGAGAGCGCCGCGATCGCCTCCCGCCTCGGCGCCGGGTCGCCGATCGCGCGCAGGATCGCCCGCTCGATCGCGAACGCGCGCCGCGCCTCGATCAGCTGGCCGCAGATCGCCCGCAGCAGCGCCGCCGCGACGGTCGGCCGCCGCAGCGGCCGGAGGCCGTGCAGCCGCCGGATCGAGAGGCCGAGCAGCGGGTCGTTGCGGAAGCGCCGCGTGAACTCGGTCGTGTCGGCGTCGAGCGCGAGGCAGAAGCGAAGCAGCTCGAGCCCCTCCTCGTCCGGCGCGCGCAGCTGCACGAGCCCGTCCGAGCGCTGCCAGGCCTGGCCGCGGCCGCCGCCGGGCAGGGCCTGGTCGAGCTCGCGGCCGTACGTCATCAGGTGGAGGCGGTACGGGCCGCGCGGTCTGACAGTGGCCTCGATCACCGGTTCGCACCTTACTCTTGCCTCCTGATGAGGCTCGCCGACCAGATCTCGCTGCGCTCGCGGCGGCGCAAGTTCGGCCTCTTCATGGAGACGATGGCGCCGACGGGGGAGACGACCGTGCTCGACGTCGGCGTCGACGACTTCGCCTTCGGCGAGGTGAGCGTCAACGAGAGCAGCTGCGGGACGCTGAACTTCTTCGAGGAGATGTACCCGTGGCCGGGGCAGCTGACCGCCGTCGGCCAGCACGAGGGCGACCGCTTCCGCGCCAGCTACCCGGATGCGCGCTACGTCCAGGGTGACGCGCTCGCGCTTCCGTTCGAGGACGGCGCCTTCGACATCGTCTTCTCGAACGCGGTGATCGAGCACGTCGGCGGGGAGGACGAGCAGCGGCGCTTCGTCGCCGAGGCGCTCCGTGTCGGCCGGCGGGCGTTCATCACGACGCCGAACCGCTGGTTCCCGGTCGAGGTGCACACGCGCCTGCCGCTCGTCCACTGGCTGCCGGACAACGTCTCCCACCGCGCGTACGACCTGGCCCGCAAGCCCTGGGCGAAGCAGAACCGGCTGCTCGGCCCTGGCTCGTTCGCCCGCCTCTTCCCCGGCGAGGTGCGGATCGTCAACCTCGGACTGAGCCTGGTCGCCGTTGTCGAGTGATCGCATCCCGCGCTGGGCGCTCGTCGCCTTCATCCTCGTGCTCCCGTTCCACAACCTCGTCATGGCGGAGCTCTGGGACGCCGGCGTCCGCGGCTTCGCGCTCGACGTCGTCTCGGCCTGGAAGGAGGTGCTGCTCGCCGCCGCCATCGCCCTGCTCGTCTGGCGGCGGCGCGGCGTGCCGTTCACGATGACCACCGTCGACTGGCTCGCGGTCGCGTACACCGCGATCGTCGTCCTCTACGCGCTGATCCCGCAGGACTGGCTCGGCGGCGACGCCTCGGCGCGCGGGATCCTCTACGGCGTCCGGCACAACCTGACCCCCGTCGCCTGCTACTTCCTCGGCCGCAGCATCGCCCTCTCGGCGCGCGACCGCAGGATCGCCGGCGGGCTGATCCTCTGCGTCGCCGCCGTGGTCGCCGCGTGGGGGCTGATCGACATCTACGCCGTCTCCCTGCAGACCTGGCGCGACTCGGGTGTGCCCGGCTGGTTCCGGGAGCAGCTCGGGCTCCAGTACCGCGGCCTGTCCGGCCTGCCCGAGAACTGGGTCTACAACCCCGGCGACGAGCGGCCGTTGCGCCGGCTCGTGTCGACGCTGCTCAGCCCGCTCGCGATCGGCGTACCTGCTGCTCGCAGCGATCCTCGTCGCGGCGACGTGGCGGCGGGACTCGCGCTGGCTGCCCTGGCTGACCGCGCTGCTCGCGATCGGCCTGCTCTTCACGTACTCGCGGACGACGATCGCCGCGCTTGCCGCTCGGCCTGGTCGTGCTCGGCTACGCGGTCCGGAGCTGGTGGCCCGTCGCCGCCGCCGTGGTCTTCATCGCGGCGGCGTTCTTCTTCGTCCGCGCCTATCCGGACATCGCGCCCGAGACCCGCTTCACAGCCGCGGAGCTCGCGATCCAGCGGGCGGGCGGGCAGGAGGAGCCGACGAGCGGGAGCCCGCTCGACCCGGGCGAGTCGTCGATCGACAGCCATCTGGACAGCCTCCGCGACGGCATCCGGACCGTCCTGGATCATCCGTGGGGATACGGCGTCGGCAACGCCGGCGTGACCGCGAAGCGCACCGGCCGGGAGATCAAGGCGGGCGAGTCCACGTACACCGAACTGGGGGTCGAGCTCGGCCTGCTCGGAATGCTCGCGTTCATCGCCTGGAACGTCGCGCTGGTCGGGACCGTGCTTCGACGGGAGCCGTGGCTCGGAGCGGCGCTCGTGGCCGTGCTCGCGCTCGGGATCCAGACGGACGTGATCGGCGTCCACTGGCTCGCGTTCGTTCTCTGGACGCTGGCGGGCGAGCGTGCGTAAGCCCTTCAGGGTTTCCCGCTTTCGGCCGATAGAGGTCGTGGTGGATGCGGCACCGGACACCCGGAGACAGCTGGGCCAGATCATGGTCGACGAGGGCTTCCTGACGGAAGACCAGCTTCTGGACGCCCTCGCCGAGCAGAATCGCAGCGGCACGCCGCTCGGGAAGGTGCTCGTCGATCTCGGCTTCGTCTCCCCCGGCGCGGTCGCCAACGCCCTCGCCGAGCAGCACGGCGGCCTGCTCCGCACCGAGTACGGCACGAGCGCCGGCCTGCGTGAGATGGCCGCGCGCGCGCCGGTCCGCACCGAGGCCGCCGCGTCGCAGTCGACGCTGCCGACCCCGGCCCCGGCGCCCGTGGCTGCACCGCCGCAGACGCCTCCGGCGGCGCCGCTCGGCTCGGGCCTTCGCCTGGCCGGCTCGGCCGCGGCCGAAGCTCCCGCACCGGATCCCGAACCCTCTCCGAGCCCGCCCCGCCCGTCCCGCAGCCCGAGCTCGCCGTCGAGCTGGCGCCCGAGCCTCTCGCCGAGGTCGCGCCGCCCGAGCCGGAGCCCGCGCCCGAGCTGCGGCAGTACGAGCTCGAACCCGAGCCCGAACCCGAACCGCAGTACGCCCCCGAGCCCGAGCCTGCGGTCACCGCCGCGGCGGAGGCCCGGATCCAGGAGCTCGAGTCGCAGCTGCACGGCGTCCTCACCGAGCGGAACTCGCTGGCGCAGAGCTTCAACGAGCTGCAGGCACGCCTCACCGAAGCGGCGCAGGCCCACGAGGCCGGCGTCAACGCCGAAGTCCAGGAGCGCCTCGGCGCGCTCGAGAGCCAGCTGCAGGCCGCCGCCGCGAACCGCGAGGAGCTCGAGCAGGCGCAGCAGCTGGCCGTCACCCACATCGCCGACCTCGAGGCCCGCCTGGCCCAGACCGACGGGAGCCGTCACGAGCTCGAGAGCGAGCTGGAGACGCTCCGCACCGCCGCCGCGGGCAGCGACGCGGCGCTGGAGAAGGCCGCGGCGCTCGAAGCCGAGCTCGAACAGCTCCGCGCCCGCGCCAACGAGGATGCGAGCGCCGAGTCCGGCAGCTCGCCGAGCAGCGCGAGGCAGCCGAGGCGCGCGCCCATGCCCTCGAGAGCGACTTGGCCCAGCTTCGCGAGCAGGCCGACGCTGCGCTCCAGTCGGCCGCGACCGAGAAGGATTCAGAGGCGGCGAGGGCCGCAGAGCTCGCAGCCGAGCTCGAGCAGCTGCGCAGCCGCCAGGCCGAGGACGCGACGGCGGAGCTTCAGGAGCTGGCCGAGCAGCGGGAGGCGGCCGAGGCGCGCGCCCAGGCGCTCGACGCCGAGCTCGTCGCCCTGCGCGAGCAGGCGGCCGGCCAGGACGAGGGTCTCGCCGCTCAGGTCTCAGGTCTGAACGACGCGCTGCAGGCGCTGACGGTCGAGCGCGACGCTGCGCTCGAGCGCGCCGGCTCGCTGGAGCCCGAAGTCGAGTCGCTCCGCGACCAGCTGCGCGATGCCGTTTCCCGCATCCCGGTCGACGGCCCCCAGGCGGACATCGCCGATCTGCGCCGCCAGCTCGCCGCGCGCGAGCGGCGCCTCGCCGAGAGCGTCGGCGAGATCGCGAAGATGAACCGCGAGCACCGCGCCCTGCTCCAGCTCGTCGAGCGGCAGTTCCAGCTCGAGGAGACGACGACTTCCCTGCCCGAGCCGAAGAGCGAGACGGCCCACGTGCTCTTCGTGCCCGCGGCAACCGGCTACACGCTGCTCGAGCGCGACGGCGTCGCTCCCGAGGCGGGCGACATCGTCGAGGTCGACGGCGACCGCTACGTCGTGCGCCGGCACGGCCCCTCGCCGCTGCCCGGCCCCAGGCGCCGCTGCGCCTACCTCGAGCGGGCCTGACGCTTCCGCGGAGCGGGCTTGCGCTTCGGCGTCGGCTCGGCCTCTGCCTCGGCCTGCGCGTCCTCGCGGGTGATCGGCTCGTCCTCGGGCGGTGACTCGACGGCCGCGATCTCCGGCTCGGGCGCCGGCTCCGGGACCGGCTCCGGCTTGATCACCTCGGTCGCGACGACGGTCGCGCGTCCCTTCCGCGTCTGACGGCGCGCGCTCGCGACGGCTCGCTGCAGCTCGAGCTCGTTCGAGGCCATCTGCTCGTCGAGCGCCTTCGCAGCTGCCTTCAGCTCGTCGGCGCGGCCGTCGTCGGAGTAGAACGAGACGCCGAGTTCCCGAACGAGCCCGTCGCGCCGGCGCCGGAGCTGGAACTGCTCCTTGCGGAGCCGCGCAACGTCGCGGCCCGCGCGCGTCCAGGCCGAGACCGACTCGACCGCGACGCCGGCCTCGCCGCGCACGCGGTCGGCGGTGCTGACGCCGATCTGAGCGATCGACGTGTCCGGCCAGCGGCGCGCGCCGGCCACGAACACGGGGACGAGGCACACGGCGACGGCGATCGCGACGATGCCGACGATGACGAAGCCGGTCGCCGCCAGGACGATCCCGAGCAGGAGCAGCGCGGCCGCAGCGGCGAGCACGAAGCCGGGCGTCCCGATGCCGAAGTAGCGCGGCTCGGCGTGCTGCACCTCGATCGGCACGTCGCGCTCGATCAGGGGCGCATCCGTACGACGACCGCACGATGGGCAGAACGTCGCGTCTGCGGGCAGCGTCCCGCCACAGTGGGAGCAGGTGTCCACCTCGCGGTTGTGTCCACCTCGCCCCGATGTCTAACCCGCGTTCGAGCGGGTGGGTCTACTCGTTCCCACCTTCGTTCCCGTCCTCGCCGTCGTCCTTCGAGCCGACGACCGAGAACGACTTGTTCAGCTGGACGTCGACCTGGCTGCCGTCGGCCTTCGTCACCTCGACCTCGTAGTAGCTCTCCTCGTCGCCGACCTCGGTGCCGGTGACCTTGCCGCCACCGGTCTCGGCGAGCGCTGCGGCCTTCGCCTTCGCGAGCGCGTCGCCCGTGATCGGCGAGCCGGCGCCGTCGTCTCCGCCGGCGGCGATCGCCGCGCCGCCGCCGATCGCAGCCACTGCGAGAGCGCCTGCGGCGACGAGTGCAGTCTTGCGGTTCCTGAAGCTCCTGGACATCGACTTCCTCCTTGTCGCGTCGTAGTGAGCTTCACCGTAGGAGGCCCGGATGAACCGTCGATGAGAGCGGGCTCTCATCTGGCTCTCATCTACGCGGCGACAATGCGGGGATGCGCGTGCTCGTCGTCGAGGACGAGGTGAAGATGGGCAGCCTGCTCCGGCGGGGGCTCCAGGAGGAAGGTCACGCGGCGGACGTCGCCCGTACCGGTGATGACGCTCTCTGGATGGCTGCGGCGGTCGATTACGACGCCATCGTCCTCGACGTGATGCTGCCCGGGCCGGGACGGCTTCGAGGTCTGCCGCGAGTTGCGCGAGCGAGGCGTCTGGGCGCCGGTGCTGATGCTCACCGCCCGCACCGCGGTCGAGGACCGCGATCTCCGGGCTCGATGCCGGCGCCGACGACTACCTGCCGAAGCCGTTCGCGTTCGGGGAGCTGCTCGCCCGCCTGCGCGCGCTCGCCCGGCGGGCGCGCCGGAGCGGCCGCCGGTGCTCGAGGCGGGCGGGCTGCGGCTCGATCCCTCGACGCGTCAGGTCTGGCGCGGCGAGACCGAGATCGAGCTCTCGACGAAGGAGTTCGCGCTGCTCGAGACCTTCATGCGCCGCCCGGGGCAGGTGCTCTCGCGCTACCAGCTGCTCGAGCACGCCTGGGACATCGCCTACGAGAACAAGTCGAACGTGGTCGACGTCTACGTCCGCTACCTGCGCGAGAAGGTCGACCGACCCTTCGGCGTCGAGTCGCTCGAGACGGTGCGCGGCGCCGGCTACCGGTTGCGGGCGGAGGCGTCGTGAGCCGCTGGCCGCTCCGCGTGCGGCTGACTGTGGTCTTCGCCGCGGCGAGCGCCGCCGTGCTCGCGGCCGTCGGCGCGATCCTCTACCTCAGCATCGAGTCGACGCTCAACGAGCAGATCGCCGAGCATCCTGCGACCCGCCTCGATGCGATCGGCGACCGCGACGAGGTGCTCGCGTCACTGCTGGTGCTGATGCTCATCGTCGGGCCGATCGCGCTGCTGCTGGCCGCGTTCGCCGGCTACCGGCTCGCGGGGGCGGCGCTGCGCCCGGTCGAGTCGATGCGGCGCGAGGCGGCGGCGATCTCCTCGGAGACGTCCGGGCGGCGGCTCTCCGTCCCGGAGGCGCGCGACGAGGTGCGCCGCCTCGGCGAGACCCTGAACGAGATGCTCGAGCGGCTCGACGAGGGCCTGCTCCGAGAGCGCCGCTTCGTCGCCGACGCCGGCCACGAGCTGCGGACGCCGCTCGCGCTCCTGCGCACCGAGCTCGAGCTGGCGCTGCGGGGAGAGCGCTCGCACGAGGAGCTGAAGGCTGCGCTGCGCTCCGCAACCGAGGAGGTCGAGCGCCTGATCCGGCTCTCCGAGGGCCTGCTCGCGCTCGAGCGCTCCGGCGGGGCGGAGCTCCGGCTCGAGGAGCTCGAAGCACGCGAGCTGCTCGACGGCGTCGCGCGCAGGTTCGCGTCGCGCGCAGCCGCAGCGGGGCGAACGATCGAGTTCGACGGCGGCGGCACGTTCCGCGGCGATCGCGACCGGCTCGAGCAGGCGCTCGGCAGCCTCGTCGACAACGCGCTCGCGCACGGCGAGGGGACGGTCCGGCTCGAAGCCGAGCCGGCCGGCGACACGATCGTCATCCGCGTCAGCGATGAAGGCCCCGGCTTCCCGGACGACTTCGTGCCCCGGGCGTTCGAGCGCTTCAGCCGCGCGGACGAGGCGCGCACGAGCGGCGGCGCCGGTCTCGGGCTCGCGATCGTCGACGCCGTCGCCCGCGCGCACGGCGGCAGCGTCTCGGCCGTCCGGCTCGACCGTGACGCTCGTCCTGCCTCGGTAAGCGCGCGCTATCGTCGCCACATGACCACGATCGATCCTCGCGTCGACATCGGCCACGTTCACCTGAAGGTGTCCGACATCGAGCGCGCGCTCGGCTTCTACGTCGACGTGCTCGGCTTCGAGCTGCAGCAGCGGATGGGCGACCAGGCCGCATTCATCTCCGCCGGCGACTACCACCACCACATCGGCCTGAACACGTGGGAGAGCCGCGGCGGCAGCCCGCCCCCGCCCGGATCGACCGGGCTCTACCACACCGCGATTCGCTATCCCGACCGCGAGCAGCTCGCCGACGCGCTGTGGCGGCTCGTCGAGGCCGGGATCCCGCTCACCGGCGCGTCCGACCACGGCGTCAGCGAGGCGCTCTACCTGAACGACCCGGACGGCAACGGCGTCGAGCTCTACCGCGACCGGCCGCGCGAGGAGTGGCCGCTCGACCCGGACGGCGGCGTCGCGATGATGAGCATCCCGCTCGACGTCGAAGCGCTGCTCCGGGAGGCGCCGAAACGTGCCTAGGGGCTACATGGAAGGCCCCGCCGCCGAGGAGGCGGAGCGCCGGCTCGACGAGCTCGAGCGCGGTGCGCCCGAGGAGACCGCCGAGCGGCTCGCCGTCTTCGGCTCGACCGCCGACGACCCGGAGAAGCACTTCATCGGCTGGCGCGACGACGTCGACCCGGACGAGCTCTTCACCTCCGGGAAGGCCTGGGGCCTCTCGGTCGTGCGCCGCCCCGCGGCCTAGGCGGCGCGCAGCTGCGCGGCGCGGAGGTGCAGCAGCGAGACCGCGGCCTCGCTCTCCGAGAACGGGTTCGCGACCGTCTCGCCGCACTCGAGCGAGATCGCGGCCTCGATCGTCCCCTCGACCTCGGCGAGCAGCAGCGGCTCCCGCCGGTACCGGGCGCTCCTCCAGCTCCGCGAGCAGCTCCACGGCCGGGACGTCCTCCTCCCGCAGCGGCCGGATCGTGATCGACTCCGGCTCGAGCGTGGCGGTGCCGTCGTCCTCGGGCGTGATCCCGTCGTGGTCGTCCTTGAGGCGCTCGCTGGCGAAACGTGAGAGCGAATCGGGTTGCATCAGGGGTCCTCCTTGCGTTGCTTCCACTCGTGTCCACGGTAGGGATTTCACGGCTGTCAACGCTCGTTTCGGGCGTCACGCGCGTGCGGTACAACTAGGGACGTGGCGAAAGCCGTCGAGCAGCTCGAACAGGTGACGATCCGCTTCGCGGGCGACTCGGGGGACGGGATGCAGCTCACCGGCGACCGCTTCACGAGCGAGACCGCGGTGATGGGGAACGACCTCTCGACGCTCCCCGACTTCCCGGCCGAGATCCGTGCCCCGGCAGGCTCGCTCCCGGGCGTCTCCGGCTTCCAGCTCCACTTCGCCGATCACGACATCCTCACGCCCGGCGACGTGCCGAACGTGCTCGTCGCGATGAACCCGGCGGCGCTGCGGACGAACGTGAAGGACCTGCCCAAGGGCGGCATGCTGATCGTCGACACCGACACGTTCAAGGAGCGCAACCTGCAGAAGGCCGGCTACGAGGCCAACCCGATCGAGGACGGCTCGCTCGCCGACTACCACGTGCACGAGGTCGCGCTGACCTCGATGACGGTCGGCGCGTTGAAGGGGATCGAGGGGATCACCTCGCGCGAGGCCGAGCGCTCGAAGAACTTCTTCGCGCTCGGGCTGATGAGCTGGCTCTACAACCGGCCCACCGAGGGCACGCTCGAGTACGTCGAGAAGAAGTTCGCGAAGCGGCCCGAGATCGCGCAGGCGAACGCGACCGCGTTCAAGGCCGGCTACGCCTACGGCGAGACCTCGGAGGACTTCGCGGTCAGCTACGAGATCGCCCCGGCGAAGATGACGCCGGGCGTCTACCGGCAGATCAGCGGCAACACGGCGATCGCCTACGGGCTGATCGCCGCCTCGAAGCTCTCCGGGCTCGACCTCTTCCTCGGCGCCTACCCGATCACGCCTGCGAGCTCGATCCTCGAGGAGCTGGCGCGGCACAAGAGCTTCGGCGTCCGCACCTTCCAGGCCGAGGACGAGATCGCCGCCGTCGGCGCGGCGCTCGGCGCGGCCTTCGGCGGCTCGCTCGGCGTCACCACCTCGGCCGGGCCGGGGATCGTGCTCAAGCAGGAGACGATCGGGCTCGGGATCATGCTCGAGCTGCCGCTGCTGATCCTCGACATCCAGCGCGCCGGCCCCTCGACCGGGATGCCGACGAAGCCGGAGCAGGCCGACCTGCTGATGGTGCTGTTCGGGCGCAACTCGGAGAGCCCGGTGCCGGTGCTCGCGGCCTCGACGCCGTCGCAGTGCTTCCACGCCGCGATCGAGGCGGCGCGGATCGCGCTCAAGTACCGCACGCCCGTCTACCTGCTCAGCGACGCCTACCTCGCGAACGGCTCCGAGCCGTGGCTGATCCCCGACGTCTCGGAGCTGCCGGACATCTCGACGCGAGTTCGCGGCCGTCGGCGAGACCGAGTTCCAGCCCTACCACCGCGACCCCGAGACGCTGGCGCGGCCGTGGGCGATCCCCGGCACGGCCGGGCTCGAGCACCGGATCGGCGGGCTCGAGAAGGCCGACGTGACCGGCTCGATCTCCTACGACCCCGAGAACCACGACCTGATGACGCGCCTGCGCGCGGCGAAGGTGGCCGGGATCGCGAACGACATCCCCGAGCTCGCGGTCGACGACCCTGACGGCGCCGACACGCTCGTGCTCGGCTGGGGCTCGACCTACGGCCCGATCGGCGCCGCCGTCAAGCGCGTGCGCCGCGCCGGGCACAGCGTCGCGCAGGCCCACCTCCACTACCTCAACCCGTTCCCGCGCAACACGGGCGAGGTGCTGCGCGCATACGACAAGGTGCTGATCCCGGAGATGAACCTCGGCCAGCTGCTCAAGCTCGTGCGCGCCGAGTTCCTCGTCGACGCGGTCGGCTACAACCGCGTCCGCGGCACCCCGTTCAAGGCGTCCGAGCTCGCCGAGGCGATCACGGCGCTGGTGGAGTCGTGAGGCCGAAGAAGAAGACCCCGGACCGGCGCGGCGTGCTGCTGAAGGAGCAGCCGTTCACGTTCCGGCAGCGGGGTGACGGCTCGGTGGCGATCTTCTGGAAGGGCCGGCGCGTGACGGTGATCACCGGGAAGCTCTCCGAGAACTTCCTCGCCGCCGCGCCGGAGTGCACGGGCCAGGAGCTGCAGCTGCTGATGGCGAAGGCGACCGGCAACTTCAAGCGAGGGAACGAGAAGAGGCGATGAGCGACAGCGGGAACGGAACGGCTCGTGCAGCTGACGAAGAAGGACTTCACCTCCGACCAGGAGGTGCGCTGGTGCCCGGGCTGCGGCGACTACGCGATCCTGGCCGCCGTCCAGTCGTTCATGCCCGAGCTCGGCCTGAAGCGCGAGAACATCGTCTTCGTCTCCGGGATCGGCTGCGCCGCGCGCTTCCCGTACTACATGGAGACGTACGGGATGCACTCGATCCACGGCCGCGCGCCGGCGATCGCGACCGGGCTTGAGCGTGTCCCGCCCGGACCTGTCCGTCTGGGTCGTGACCGGCGACGGCGACTCGATGTCGATCGGCGGCAACCACCTGATCCACGCGCTGCGCCGGAACGTGAACCTGAAGATCCTGATGTTCAACAACCGGATCTACGGGCTGACGAAGGGCCAGTACTCGCCGACGAGCGAGCTGGGGAAGGTGACGAAGTCGACGCCGATGGGCTCGCTCGACCACCCGTTCAACCCGCTCTCGCTGGCGATCGGCGCCGAGGCGACGTTCGTCGCGCGCGCGATCGACACCGACAAGAAGGAGCTGACCGAGGTGCTCCGCGCCGCCGCCGAGCACAAGGGGAGCGCCTTCGTCGAGATCTACCAGAACTGCAACATCTACAACGACGGCGCCTTCGACTTCGTCCGCGAGGAGAAGGAGAACCGGCTCTACCTGCAGGCACGGCGAGCCGATCGTGTGGGGCGACAAGGGCGTGCGGCTGCTGCCGGACGGGTCACCGGAGGTCGTCGCGGCGACGGAGCCGGGGCTGCTGGTGCACGACGCGCACGCGCACGAGCCGGCGCACGCGTTCGCGCTCAGCCGGATGACGCAGCAGGCGATCGGCGCGACCCCGATGGGCGTCTTCCGCGCGGTCGAGCGCCCGGTCTACGACGAGCTGATGGCGGAGCAGATCGGCGTCGCGAAGGCGAAGGGCGAAGGCGAGCTCGCGGCGCTGCTCGGTAGCGGCGATACCTGGACGATCTAGGGCGAGGCTGCTTCGATCCGGCGCTGCGCCTCGCTAGGGCCGCAGGGGCACTGATTGCTGCTCTCATTGCAAGCGGCTGCAGCCCCGGCGGCGAAGGGAAGTCGGACTCGGTCATCGAACTCGCCGAGCGCATCGGCTGCTCCCCGTCGTACGAGGCGGTGACCTCAGAGACGCACGGGCGTGAAGGAGCAAGGCAGATGCACCTTTCGCGGTGACGAGCTCTCCCTAGTCGTCTTTGGCGACAACGGCAAGCGCAACAGCTATGTCTGCTCGTCCTGCCGGTTCACGCCGAAACCGACACGATGGACGTCGAACTGGCCGGTCTCGATCCGGCGGCTACTTCATCGTCGGGGACAGGTATCTCGTCCAGGTTCCGAATGTCGAGTGGACGCGGGCAGTGCGAGAGGCGCTGAGCTAGCAGTCATCGGCGCCGACGAAGGAGGCAGCGATGCGAGAACTGATCATCACCGAGTTCATCACGCTGGACGGCGACCTCTTCGGCGGTCGTCGCCTCGTCGGCTCGCTAGCGCGAGCCGCTCAAGCCGTCGCGAACTCCGGTAGCGGCAGCTCCTGCTCCTCGAACACCGTCCGCGGGCCGCGGAGCTCGAGCGTCCGCAGCCAGTGAGCCTGGAGGTTCGGCCGCTCCCACGCCGCCGGCTCGAGGAACCGGCCCCAGCGGGTGAGCATGAACAAGGAAGAAGTCGGCGACGGTGCGCTCGCCGCCTACGAGCCACTCGCGGCCTGCGAGGTGCGCGTCGATCCGGTCGTAGTGCCCGGCGAGCTCCGCGTCGGCCGCTTCCTTGACGCCCTCGCCCCCGTAGCGCTCCGGGTAGAAGTGCCGCATCTGCGCCGCCTGCACGGTGTTCGTCAGCCAGAGCAGCCACCGGTACAGCTCGGCTCGCTCGCCGCTCCCCGGAGGCGGCGCGAGCCGTGCGTCCGGGTACTTCTCGGCGAGGTAGAGGCAGATCGCGGCCGACTCCGTCAGCACCAGGTCGCCGTCCTCGAGCGTCGGGATCTTCCCCCACGGGTTGAGCGCCAGGTAGGCGTCGGAGGGACGCCCGTCCTCGTCGCGCTCGACGCGCACGAGCTCGTACGGCACACCGATCTCGGCGAGCGTCGCGTGCGGCGCCATCGCCGCCGTGCCGGGGAGGTAGTGGAGCCGCATCCCGGGGGACGCGCTAGGTGGTCACAGGCGCCGGATCCGCCGGCTGCGACTTCGCCTCCCGCAGCCGGAAGTAGAGCAACGTCAAGACCAGGGCGATGAACGGCGTCGTGAGCGTGCCGCTGACGATGTTGGAGACGAGGCTCTGCAGCCATCCGTCGAGCGGCGAGAGCACGATCGACAACACGATCTCGAATCCGAGCAGCAGCAGGATCGCCAGCACGATCACGCCGAAGACGTTCCAGCCGTACCCGCGCACGAGCTCACGGCTCCGGCTGAACGCCGCCCCGGCCGCGGACCCCTCGAGTACGACCACGGGGATGACCAAGGCCCACCAGGTCATCAGGATGAGGCCGGGAACGATCAGGAGCACCAGCCCGAGGACGATGCCCAGACCGGCGAGGAGACCCGCCACGACGATCGATCCGAGCTGAGGCCGGACACGGTCGAACGTCTCGCCGAGCGACAGGTCGGCGCGGCCGTCGCGGATGTCCTCGACCGCCTTGACGAGCGCACCCTGCACCCAGAAGAGGCCGACGAGCGAGATGACCGCCGCGACCAGCGCGCCGAACCAGCCCAGGACGAGGGTGAGCAGCGCGCCGATGATCGCGATCGCCACATAGACGACGAGCGCGATCGGGAGCAGGTGCCGCCAGTGCGCCTTGTAGTGCCCCCACGCCTCGCCGATCACGCCTTCGGTCGGACTCATCGGCCAACCCTACGCGAGTTGCCGGCTCCAGGGCCGCTGGAGTTCCGCCACCGCTCCCGTCTCCCTAGTGAGCAAAAGCCGAACCGCTGGCGTCGTCGTGAATGGGAGCAGGCTGCTTCTGCAGGCGCGGCAGCTGTCGCTCGAGGTCGTGGATGAGCATGTCGGCCATGTCGTGTGTGAACCCACGCCTGACGACCACGCGCAGGGCGGCGAGGTCGGTGCGGTTCTCCGGGAACGTGTACGCCGGTAGCTGCCAGCCGCGCTCACGCATTGCGTTCGAGACATCGAACACCGTGTAGTTCTCGACCTCGTCCTTCAGCGTGAAAGCGAAGACCGGCAGCTCGTCACCTCTCGTCAGGAGCTCGAAGGGGCCCATCTCGGCGATCAGCGCCGAGAGGCGCGTGGCGACGTCGCGGGCATAGGTCTGGACGCGGCGGTAGCCCTCGAAGCCCGAGCCGGAGGAAGTTGTAGTACTGCGCGACGACCTGAGCAGCCGGGTCGCGAGAAGTTCAGCGCGAACGTCGGCATGTTGTCGCCGAGGTAGTTGACCCAGAAGATCAGGTCCTCGGGAGCGCCTCGGCGTCGCGCCACACGATCCAGCCGACCCCCGGGTAGACGAGCCCGTACTTGTGCCCGGATGTGTTGATCGATGCCACCCGCGGGAGCTGGAAGTCCCACACGAGATCGGGATCGACGAACGGCGCGATCATCGCCCCGGAAGCGCCGTCGACGTGGACGGGGACGTCGATACCCGTGTCGCTTCTCGAAGGCATCGAGCGCAGCGCAGATCTCCTGCACCGGCTCGTAGGAGCCGTCGAAGGTCGAGCCCAGGATCGCGACGACGCCGATCGTGTTCTCATCGCAGAGCTTCACTGCTTCCTCCGCCGACATGTTGAAGCGGTTGCCCTCCATCGGCACGAGGCGCATCTCGACGTCCCAGTAGTTCGCGAACTTCTCCCAGCACACCTGGACGTTGATTCCCATGACGAGGTTCGGCTTGTCGGCCGGCTTGCCCGTCGGCGCGCGCTTCTTCTGCCAGCGCCGCTTGAGCGCAAGCCCGCCCAGCATCGCCGCCTCACTCGAGCCGGTCGTCGAGCATCCCGTTGCGTCGTCCGCGCGTCGGGCGCGTGCCACAGGCTGCTCAGCATGCTCACGCAGCGCATCTCGATCTCCGCCGTCTGCGGGTACTCGTCCTTGTCGATCATGTTCTTGTCGAAGCACTCGGCCATGAGCTTCTCCGCCTGGGGCTCCATCCACGTCGTCACGAACGTCGCCACGTTGAGGCGCGCGTTCCCGTCGAGCATCAACTCGTCGTGGACGATCTGGTAGGCAAGATCCGGTGCCATCTCTCCGACGGGCAGCTCGTGGCGCGGGATGGTGCCCGTCTCGAGGGAGAACAGCGGCGGCGCTGCACTATCGCCGGTTCGGCCGGCAGGGCCTTTCGGGTGCTTGAGGCTCACGGTCTCACTTTCGTCGGCAGGAAAAGGAGTATCCCATCGCGCCCGCAGATCGATTGAATTGACGGCCGAGGACGGCCGCGGCAGGGTGCGTCGGGCCATGACTCGCCCGCGCTGGATGGCCCTCTGTTTTGCTCTCGGGTCGACGTGCTTCCTCGATCGGCCCGTTCCCGGGCTATGCGCAGCTGGTCGGCGACTCGGCTGACGCAATCACCTTCTTCGTCGGCTCGATCCTGTTCACGGCCGGCGGAGGGCTACAGAGCTGGCTGGCCTGGCCCGAACGGCACTCCCCCGGTGGCGGAGGCGCGGCGTGGTGGGCCGCCATCATCCAATCCGCCGGCACGCTGTTCTTCAACGTCACGACGTACCAAGCGATGCACACCGCCTTGACGAGCCCGAGTACGACAAGCTCGTCTGGCGGCCCGATTGGCGCGGGTCGATCTGCTTCCTCGTCTCGGGCGCGATCGCCTACCGCGCCTCGGCGCGTCACGGGTGGTTGCCGGTGCGCGGCGGCGCGGGATGGTGGCAGCCGGCAGTCAACCTGCTCGGCTGCATCTTCTTCGGAATCTCGGCTGTCGCCGGCTACGTCGTTCCGTCGACCGGGTCGATGCTCGACCAGGCGGCGGCCAACTGGAACACATCGCTGGGCGCGGCGTGCTTCCTGGCCTGTGCGCTCGACACCCTGCGCACCGACAGGGCCTCGAAGATGCCACTAGGTCGCCGGCTCCGTGAGCTCGAGCACAAGCTCGAGGCCGACGTCCGGTAGACACCGGCGTCGATGAGTTCGGGGTCGCCGACCGGTCTTCATCGACGACCGCAAACAGGAGGCTTCATGCGCGAGCTGATCGTGACCGAGTTCATCACGCTGGACGGCGTCATCGAGGCGCCCGGCGGCGAGCCGACGCACCCGCACACGGGCTGGGTGGGCGACTTCATCGGGCCGGAGCAGATGCAGTACAAGCTCGACGAGGTGCTGGAGGCGGAGGCGCTCCTGCTCGGGCGCGTCACGTACGACGGCTTCGCCGAGGCATGGCCGCCGCGCGAGGGTGAGTTCGCGGACAAGATGAACGCGATGCCGAAGCACGTCGCGTCGACGACGCTGACGGAGCTCGGCTGGAACAACTCGACGCTGCTCGCGGGCGACGTGCCGGCCGCGGTCGCGAAGCTGAAGCAAGGCGACGGCGGCCTGATTCTCGTCGCCGGCAGTAGCACGCTCGTCCACACGCTGATCGAGCACGACCTCGTCGACGAGTTCCGGCTGATGGTCTTCCCTGTCGTGCTCGGCAGCGGCAAGCGCCTCTTCCCCGATTCGCCCGACAAGCGGACGCTGCAGCTGGTGGAGACGACGCCGTTCGCCACCGGCGTCGTCGTCCACCACTACCGTCCCGCGGCCTCAGCTACCGGACGCGGGCGAGCTCGTCCAGCCGCCTGCGGTACTCGTCCGCGCTGAGCTCGTCGCGCGCGTAGCGCTCGGCGAGGATCTGACGGGCGCTGTCGAGCGGATCCCGCCGCCAGCGGCGCCGCCCCACGAAGAACCAGAACAGCGCGATCGCGCTGATCCAGAAGAGTGGGAAGACGAACCACCAGTGATGGTGGTCCCAGTCACCGTCCTGGGTGAAGAGCGGGAGTGTAGTCAAGAAGTGCATGTGTCTCCTTCGGTTGTCGCGGCAGGCTAGGCGGCGCCAATACCGCTCCGAAACGCCCTACAGGCGGAAGTTGCGTCCACCCGAGGGCGGAGTCCGCATCCTCCTCGGGGAGACGCGGCGGCACGATCTGCCTCGTTACCCTCGACTCGTGACGCGCACCGAACGGCTCGTCGACGCGGCGATCGCCGCCGCCGCCTTTGCGCTGACCCTGGCGCTGATGGCGGCGGGCGGCGCGAACAACGACACGGATGTCCGCGACATCGACCTGCTCGGGGTCGTGCTGGCCGCTGCCTCGACGTTCCCGCTCCTCGGTTGGCGCCGCGCGCCCCTCGCGGTCTTCGTCGCCACCGCCGCCGCGAGCGCGGTGCTCAACGGTGTCGGCTATGTCGGCGGGCCGCCGTTCGGCCCGACAGCCGCGCTCTTCCTCCTCGCGCTGGCGCCGGAGCGAGCCCGCCCGCGCACCTCGGTGACAGCCGCGACGGTCGCGGCTCTCTTCGTGGTGCACATCACCGCGGTCGGCTACGCGGAAGATGCCTTCCCGACCGTGCCGCTCCTCTTCGGCGTCGTCGTCTGGGGCGGCGCCTGGGTGCTCGGCGACCGCGTCCGGCTGCGGCGCGAGCGGATCGCCGAGCTCGTCGCCCGCGCCGAGCGGGCGGAGCGGGACGCCGAGCGCGAGCGCCGGCTCGCGGCCGCCGAGGAGCGGACGCGGATCGCGCGCGACCTGCACGACTCGGCCGGTCACGCGATCAACGTCATCCTCGTCCAGGCAGGGGCGGCCAGACTGCTCGGCGAGCGCGACCCGGAGCGCTCGCGGGCGGCGCTCGAGACGATCGAGGAGGTCGCGCGGGAGACGCTCGACGAGATCGACCAGCTCGTCCGCGCCCTTCGCGAGGACGACCTGCCGGCGGCGAACGGCAACGTCGAGCCGCCGCTCGGCCTCGCCGGCCTCGCGACGCTGGTCGAGCGCCACCGCACGGCGGGCCTCGCCGTCGAGCTCGCCGCGCCCGGTCCGCGACGGCCGCTCGCCCCGGGAGTCGACCAGGCGGCGTACCGCATCCTCCAGGAGGCGCTGACGAACGCCGCCCGTCACGGTGACGGGCGCGCCGAGGTCGAGCAGTGACGTACGGGGACGATTCGCTCGCGCTCACGGTGACCAACCCGACACGCAGTCGCGCACGTCGAGAACGGTCACGGGCATCGTCGGCATGCGCGAGCGGGCGGCACTCGCTCGGCGGGACGCTCGACGTGTCCGCCGCGAACGGGACGTTCCGCATCCACGCCCGACTGCCATACGGGGGCAGCACGTGATCCGCGTCCTCCTCGTCGACGACGACGACCTGATGCGGGCCGGCCTCAGGCGGTGCTCTCGAGCGACGATCGATCGAGGTCGTCGGCGAGGCCGGTGACGGGCGCGCGGCGGTCGAGGAGGCGATCAGGCTCAGCCCCGACGTCGTCCTGATGGACGTCCGGATGCCGGATCTGGACGGGATCTCGGCGACGCGCGAGGTCCTGGCGACGCTCACCCGCGGTCAAGGTCGCCGTCCTGACGACGTTCGAGCAGGACGACTACATCTTCGGCGCGCTGACGCCGGCGCGTCGGGCTTCCTGCTCAAGCGCACGAAGCCCGAGGAGCTGATCGCGGCGATCCACACGATCGCCGCCGGCGACTCGCTGCTCTCACCGTCGGTCACCCGGAAGGTGATCGAGCGCGTGGCCGGCCAGTTCGAACCCGATCCGTCCGCCTCGCAGCGGCTCGACGTGCTGACGCCGCGCGAGCGCGAGGTGCTGGAGCTGATCGCGCGCGGCCTCTCGAACACCGAAATCGCGGCCGAGTTCGTGATCGAGCCGTCGACGGTGAAGACCCACGTCAGGCGCGTGCTGACGAAGCTCCGCCTCCGCGACCGCGTGCAGGCGGTGATCTTCGCCTACGAGAGCGGCCTGACGAAGCCCGGCTCGAAGGGCTGACGGCCTGGACAAATGGCGGTCGTAATCCGGCCGGGAGCGTGTTACGGTCGGACCGAGCCCTAGCTTCGACTAGGTATCGATAATTTCGAGAAGGGGTCAATTCATGAAGCGTCACGTCTCTGCGGCCGCGATCGCCCTCGTCGCTGCGCTCGCGGTCACGGCAGCGGCCGTCGCTGCCGTTGCGCCTGGGACGTACAAGGGCAACCTGTACACCGGCGCCACGAAGCAAGCGCCGGCCACCGTCACGGTCGCCGGCACCAAGGTCACGATCAAGGTGGCGAAGTTCCCGGTCAAGTGCGAGGGCGCGAGCGGCAAGTACGACATGCCGGCTGCGCCGATCAAGTACGAGTTCAAGGGCACGCTCAAGGGCAACGTCGTGAGCGGGAACTTCATCCCGCCGCTCGGCGGCACCGGCGAGTACTTCACCGCCAAGCTCACGTACGCGGCGGCGACGAAGTCGTTCAGCGGCAAGATCGGGTTCGTCGGCAAGTGCCAGGGCATCGTCGACGGTGAAGGCCAAGAAGGCCTGAACAGCGCCATTCGGGTGAGGGGCGCGCCGCACGCCCCTCACCCGTGCAGGATCCGGGCTGGAGGAGCGCCTCGAGCGGCAGGCGCCGGAACGAAGCCCTCGTCCGCGAGGTGAACGAGCGGATCAACACGCTCGACCGCGAAGCCGCCGGTAGCGGCGCCGTCGACGGGCGTCGAGTCGTTCCGCTTCCACTGCGAGTGCGGCCGCGAGGGGCGGCTCGAGCCGTTCGTCAGGTAGCTACTGCGCTTTGCCGACCAGGTGGTGCCACGGACGCCACCATCTCGTCAGGGCGGCGTGGTCGCTGCCGCCTTCGCGGGCCGTGATCAGCACGTCGCGGTGCGTCAGCTGACCCAGCCGCTGGTGATTCCAGACGATGACTGCGTCGTTGCCGTCGAAGTAGCAGAACGCGCGTCCGCCGGGCTTGTCCGGGCCGTGGTTCCACTGGTACTCGCCGCCCCAGACGAACGCGTTGCAGCGGCCGGTGTTTCGCTCGATCTCTGCGTGCCGGTTGAGCTCCGCGCGTAGGCCGCGTTCAGGTCGGCGCCGCTGCGGTAGGAGGAAATCTCCCATCGGTCGGGCCTTCCGTCCGACGGGAGGCACACGGCAGTCTGGATCGCGCTCGGCTGGGGCACGGTCTGCAGCCGACAATCCTTCCAGATCGCCGCGGGGACGATCGCGTCGAGCCCGGCGTTGGCCGGCAGCGACGTCTCGCCGGGCGGCGCCCGTCCTGGGAGAACGCCGTTTCCGGCGGCGTTCCCGCCCTCGGTGTGGTCGCCCGTCGTCAGGTAGACGACGGTCGCAGCCGTCGCTGCGGCGAGCAGGACGACCAGCAGGCCGAGCTTCCAGCCGAGCGTTCGGGCCGGCCTGCCGAAGAACATCAGAACCCAGCGGCTGCTCTGCGGCGCATCCCGTTCCGCATAGGCCTGGAAGATGCGGACCGGCTCCGGGATGTTCTTCAAGCTGACCCGACCGCGGTCGCTGAAGTGCACGCCTTCCAGGCGGCCGGCGAGCCGGGTGGTGCTCTCGCTGACGATCACGTCTCCGCCGTGCGCGCGCCCGCAGAGCCGGGCAGCCACGTTCAGCGCGGCGCCGCGGAAGCTGCCGTCGTCCAGCTGGACGGCTTCCCCCGAGTCGATCCCGATCCCGACGCGGAGGGGAAGTGTCGAGTCCGCGTCAGTCTCCTCCGCGAATTGCGCCTGGAGATCGACGGCCGCGCGGATCGCCTGCCGCGCGGACGTGAAGCCCGCGAGGCACTCGTCGCCGCGAACTTCGATCAACTCACCGCCGTGCGCTTCGACGCCGTCCTCGACCAGCTCGACGAACCTCGCGGCGAGCCGCGCCGCCGCCTCGTCCCCGTACTCCTCCGTGTAGCGCGAGTAGCCGCGGACATCGGCGATGACGAACGTGTGGATTCCGCTCTGACCGGCCTCGGTCATGACTCCGTCAGTATGCGCGTGCGATTTGCAAAAGTGAATCCGTCTCCGGGACGATCACGTGCAGTCCCTAAGGAGGAGGCCTGAAACACGTATGGGTGGCGGCGTGGCCGCCGCCACCCTGCCCTCGAATCAGTGCTTGAGCAGCCTCTCGATGCTCGACCGGCGGTCGCTCCTGTCGACGACCGCGCCGTCCCTGCCGGCACCGCCGTCGAGGCGGTCGGCTCCAGGTCCGCCGATCAGCAGGTCGTTGCCGGGACCGCCGAGCAGCCTGTCGTTGCCGCCGCCGCCGGCGATCCTGTCGTTGCCGCCGAGGCCGCAGATCACGTCGGCCCGCTCGGTGCCGGTGAGCACGTCGGCGTGGATCGTGCCGCGGATCGTGCACGTGTCCCGCTGCCGCAGCGGCTGCCAGTCCGGGACCATCTGGTACGTGTAGCCGGGGGTGCCGATCACCCTTCTCGCCGTGCCGCCGCCGGCCGGCATCACGTAGAGCTTGCGGCTGTCCTTCAGGGCACGGTCGCTGATGAAGACGAGCTGCTTCCCGTCGGGTGAATACGCCGGCAGCGCGTCGAGCGACGGGCTCTCGGTGAGGCGGCGGACGTCGGTGCCGTCGGCCGCCATCGAGTAGATCTCGAGATCGCCCGCCTCGGCCCGGTCGGAGTCGAAGACGATCCGCCGGCCGTCGGGCGACCAGTTCGGATTCTCGTTCAGGTTCGGCGCGTCGGTCAGCTGCTGCTTGCCGCTGCCGTCGCCGTTCATCACCCAGATCTGCCGCGAGCTCCCCGACTCGACCGTGTAGGCGATCCGGTCCGCCGTCGGCGACCACGCCGGATCGCGCTCGTGGGTCGGCTCGGACGTGAGCCTGCGGCTACCGGTTCCGTTCGCGGCGACCGAGTAGATGTCGACGGTCCCGTTCCGGTCGCTCTCGAAGGCGAGCCGCGAGCCGTCGCGCGAGAAGGCCGGGTCGAGATCGTTCCCGCGCGAGAACGTGACCTGGCGCTGGCCGCTGCCGTCCGGCCGGATCACGAAGACGTCGCCGTCGCCCCCGCGGTTGGTGCTGTACGCGATCTGCGTACCGTCGCGCGAGAACGACGCGCCGATCGTGTAGTCGGACGCGTATGTCCGCGCGACGCGGACGACGCCGCTGCCGTTCGGGTTCACGAGCATGAGGGAGCCGCTCTGGTCGTTGAAGACGATGCGGCCGTTCAGGCCGGGAAACGCGGCCCGGCTCGACTGCGATGCGGTCGCGGCGGCGGCCCCGAAGAGTGCGACCAGGAGCGAGGCGGCGACGGCCCGCTCGACCTGTCCGAAGTGCATGCCTCCTCCTTCGATCGGTGTCGAGCTCATTCTGCGCAGGGGCCTGTGAGCGATCCGTGACCCGCCGGTGAACGATCCGTCAGTGCCCGGTTAGGCTTTTTCGGCGGCGCTAGGCGCGCGGCGCAGCGCGGCGAGCAGCTCCTGGTGCCGGCGCTCCTCGTCGGGCATGCCCTCCTCGATCGGCTCCTTGCCGCGCGCGGCCATCATCTGCATCGGCTTGACGACGAAGAAGAACACCGCCGCGCCGATCGCGACGAACTGGATCACGGAGGTGATGAACGCGCCGTAGCGGAAGACCGCGTCGTTGATCGTGAAGGTGAGGTCGCTGAAGTCGGGCTTGCCGATGATCATCGCGATGATCGGCATGATCAGGTTGTCGACGAGCGAGGTGATCACCGCCGCGAACGCGACGCCCATCACGAACGCGACTGCGAGCTCGACGATGTTGCCGCGGAACAGGAAGTTCCTCAGATCCTCGATCATCACGTCTCCTCCCGGGTTCGGTCGTAGTGCAGGCGAACACCGTCGTCGCCGAAGGGCTCCATCCGGGTGAGCGTAAAGCGGCGCAGCGGGAACGCGCCGTCGGCAAGCGCCGGGCCGGTGCCGACGAGCGCCGGCGCGATCGTCAGGATCAGCTCGTCGAGCAGGTCGTCCGCGAGCAGCTGGCCGGCGAGGTCGCCGCCGCCGACGAGCCACGTCCGCTTCGAGCCCCCGTGCCTCGATCAGCCGCACCAGCTCGGCCAGGTCGCCGGCGAAGATCTCGACCGGCTCGGCGCCCGGCAGCTCCGCCAGCTCCTCGGCGTGCGTCACGATCCACGTCGGCTTGCCCGCGTACGGCCAGGAGCCGTGCGCGACCATGAAGTCCCACGTCCGCGCGCCCATGATCAGCGAGTCGACGTCGGCGTAGAAGACCTCGTAGTCGTTCTCCGCGCCCGTGAGCGTCTGCAGGAACGAGAGGTCGTGCTCGTCGCCCGCGATCCGGCCGTCGAGGCTGAGGGCGGCGTAGTAGGTGACCACGCGCCATACGATCCCAGAGATGACCGAGCTGGAGAAGCTGCTCGCGACCCGCCGCGACGTGCGCGTCGCCGTCGTCGGCCCGGCAGGCGTCGTCTCGAAGTACATCGGCGAGACGGAGAAGAACCTCGCGTCGAGCTTCGAGGCCGCGGAGCGCGGCGGCTCGATCCTCTTCTTCGACGAGGGCGACGACCTCTTCGGCAAGCGGGACGAGATCGAACGGCACGACGGGCCGGTCGTGCTCGGCGTCCGCTCGATCGCGTCGATCCCGGCCGAGCTGCGGAAGCACCTCGTCGTCGTCAAGGCGCCGCGGCCGCGCTGGTGGAGGTTCGGGCACTGAACGACACTCCGTCTGGCGGCTCGAGCTCGCGCGCCGCTACATCGAGCCTACGGAGCGCGCAGGATCGCGGTGCTCGGCGGCTCGGTCGCCCAGGGCGTCGCCGACCGCTGGTCGGACATCGACACGATCGTCTACTGGGACGAGATCGACCGGGACTGGCTCGAGACGCCGCGGGCCGCGGAGAACGGCGACCGCTTCACCTGGGTCGAGCACTATCCCGGCAACGCGTGTCTCGAGCAGTACCGCTTCGGCACGGTCAAGGCCGACGTCGCGCACGTGCGGCTGGGCTGGCTCGACGAGCTGATCGACGGAACGCTCTCGGGCGAGAGCTTCGACACGACGAGCCTCGACGTCCTCCGCGGCGTCCAGGAGTCGATCGTCCTCTTCGGCGAGGAGCGCTACGAGCCGATCCGCGCGCGGGTGCTCGAGTACCCGGACGCACTGCGGCGCGCGCTCGTCGAGGCGAACCTGCGGGTGACGCCGAGCTGGATCTACGACGGCATGGGCCGCGACCGCGGCGACCTCGTCGTCTTCTACGAGTACGTGCTCGCGACGATGCGCCAGGTCGTCGGGATGCTCGCCGGCCTGAACGGCGTCTACGTCGCGCCCGAGAAGCTGAAGCGGGTCGGCGTGGTGGTGGGGCGGATGGAGCTGACGCCGCCAGACGCCGCAGCTCGCCTCGACGCGCTGCTCGACCTGCCGCGCGAGCAGGTGCGGGCGGAGCTCGACGATCTCGTCGGGTGCACGTTCGACCTCGTCGAGGAGCACCTGCCCGACATCGACACGACACGGGCTCGGCAGCTCTGGTCGCTGCCGGCGGCGCCGAGCGACGGCCGGCGTCTAGCCCTTCGGCTCCGGCTTCCCCTTCTCGGGGTCAGGCTCCTTCACCTGGCCGGGCGCGAGCTCGCTCTTGCCGTGCGTGGGCGCGACAGCGGGCGTCTCCGCCGGCGCCGCCTTCGGCTTCGGAACGTGGGCGGCGTTTGCCTGCTCGGGCTTCGCCTTCGTCTTCTCGTTCGTCTTCACCTTCGGTGCCGCGGCGGCGGGCGTCGGCCTTGGTTTCTTCGCAGGCTTCGCGTTCGCCTTCACCGGTGTCGCCGCGACCGTCGTCTTCGTCTGGCCCGGTGCGGCGGCGCTGCGGCCTCGTTCCGTCTTGATCGGCTTCGCGGACAGCCGCTCCGGCTTCGCCGCGGCCACCTTCTTCACCACGGCCGGCTTCAGCGTCGCTGCCGGCTTCGGCGTCGCGACGATCTCGCGCGGCGTCACCGCCACGACGCCGGCCGGGGGAATTGCCGCCGGCCTGGACGAGGGCGGGATCACCTTGACGACGGGGGTAGCCCGCTGCGGCGGGGCCTGCACTGCCTTGACGCCCTCGTAGCCGGCGCCTCCCGCAACCGCGACGGCGGCAAGGCCGACCGCGATCTTGGTCGCGACGGCGCCGCCGCCGACGGCGGCGGACGTGCCTGCGGCGGTGCCGGCGCCGATCGTGGGCAGCCCGGCCGCGGCGGCGCTCGGCGCACCCTTGAACAGGGTGAGCGAGAGCGGCAGCGGCACGATCGCGAGCGCCTTGAACGCGCGGCGGTACTTGATGCTGCGGGCGGCGACGCGGGCGCAACTCGCGCACTCGTCGATGTGGGCGAGGAGGCGCCGGCGCTCCTTCCGGCCGATGCGGCCGTCGGCCGAGCGCGTGAGCGCGAGCTCGGCGCGGTCGCAGGTGACGAGGTTCTCGAGCTCGTCGGCGAGCGAGCGCCGGGCCCGGAAGATCAGCGCCTCGAGCGCCGACTGCGAGACGCCGAGCAGCTCGCCGATCTCGGCGTACGAGCGCCCCTCGAGCTCGCGGAGGACGAGCGCCTGGCGCTGCGTCGGCGGGATCCGCTGCAGCGCGCGGACGAGATCGTCGATCGACGGACCGTCATCGGCGTCCTCGGCGGCCGCGACGTCGTGGTCGAGCTCGACCTCGAGCGGCCGCGCCTGCTGCTGGCGGAACCGCTGCCGGATCAGGTTGTGCGCGATCGTGATCAGCCAGTTCGTCGGCTTGCGCGGCCGGTCGCCCCGCTCGAGCGCGCGGAGGGCGTTGACGAACGTCGTCTGGGTGATGTCCTCGGCGTCGGCCCGGTTGCCGAGCACCGCGTACGCGTAGCGGAACACCTCGGCCGCGTGGAGGCGGTAGAGCTCGTCGAGCTCGTGTGCGGCCGTGACCCCGGAAGCGGTTGTCGCCACTCTCTCTAGATACCCGGAACGCGGCTCATCTGGTGTGAATGCACAAAGTCCTTACAACTTGCGGAACAGGGTTCTCGGCGCCCGCGGATCTACGTGCTCGGGGGGTCACCCCCACCGTCCGCCTGTGGGCGGCACCGGCGACGGTACGAGGCGCCGGCCGGGCATCAGCCCGGCCGGGCCCGTTTCCCGGCGCTACAACCAGCGGAGGACGTCGACAGAGACGATCGCGTCCGGATTGATGAAGCGGTCGCCCAGCATCGGCCACTCGCCCTCGCCGACCTCTGCGAGCTTGAGGATCGTCTTCTGGGCGAGCACGAGCGCATCCTCGTAGGAGGGTGACCCGCCGACGAGGATCGTCTCTCCGTCGCGCAGGCGGACGACGACGCGGCGCTGGTCGAGAGCGACGACATCCCGGTCGCGACCCTCGGCGCCGACGACGGTCGGGCTGACAGGGGGCTCGGCGAGAGCATGCATGGCGTTCTTCCCTTCGTGCGGATTGGCGGCCGCCGGAGGACGCCACTCCGGCCTTCTCAGCATCGCTCACGCCGAGGGATGCGGCTTCCCCCGGATGTGGGATTCGTCGTAACCTGGCCGCATGGCCGAGTCCTGGCGCGTCTGCATGATCTGCACGATCAGGCCGATCGCGCACGTGCTCGCGGGCGCGTTGCGGGAGCAGGGACACGAGCCGGTCGCGCTGGTCGCGCCGCGCCCTCCGGCCGGGGCGGACGAGCCGCCGGAGCCGCTGCGCCTCACACCCTCGAGTGCGCCGGCCGGCGTCGATCTGCTCTTCGCCAGGGACAAGTGGTCGATCGAGCGGCTGCTCCGCGCCTACGAGCCCGACCTGACGGTGTGCTGGGGATTCCCGTGGAAGCTCCCGCAGGGCGCGCTCGACGTCGCGCGGCTCGGATCGATCAACCAGCATCCGGCCCTGTTACCCCGCCACCGCGGCCCGATCCCGTTCGCGTGGACACTGCGCTCCGGCGACACCGACTGGGGCTTCACGTGGCATCGCATGGACGCCGAGCTCGACACCGGCAACATCCTCGCGCAGGGCAGCACCCCGGTCCGTGACGACGACTGCAACATCGCCGAGTTCGGGCCGCGGCTGCTCGAGCAGGCGGTCGCGCTGCTGCCGCAGGCGCTCGACCGGGTCGCGGCCGGCGATCCCGGCGACCCCCAGCCGGACGGAGGGCGCGACCTGGGCCGGCCACTTCGAGGACGACGACTACGTGCGCATCGACTGGTCGCAGCCGGCGCGCCGGATCCACGACCAGGTGCGCGCATGGCATCTGACGTTCGGGCACTCGAAGCTGCGCGCTCCGGTGGCGGAGCTCGACGGAGAGGAGGTCGTGCGTGCTGCAGACGCGGCTGAGCGACCCCGGCGGGGGCGCCCGTCCGCGTCGAATGCGGCGACGATCCCATCTGGGTCGTCGCGAGCGAGCCCGTCTAGAGAATCGTCTCCCGCAGCGACGAGAGATCTACGTCATGGACGCGAACGGCAGCGGCCAGAAGCGGCTGACGCGTCGCGCCGGCGACGACTGGGCGCTGGACGTCGCACCTGACGGGACTGTCATGAAGAAGATGACGCGCGGCATCGGCAGTCCTAGTCCGCCGAGAGCACGTCGATGGACGCGACCGAGGCCGGCCGGACAAAACGGCCGTCGAGCTCGGGCCACTCGCCCGCCGACTCGGCGCTCGAGAAGCGCGTCATCAGCTCGCGGGCCGCCTCGACAGCCTCGTCGCGGTCGTCGTAGGCCGCCAGCTCGAGCTGCTCGCCGCCGAGCATGGTCAGCACGATCCGCCGCGTCGCGGTGGGCTCGGGCACCGCCTCGACGACCGTCGCGGGCTCGGGCGCCGCGGCGACGACCGTCGCAGCGTGCTCGGCCAGGATCGCCTCGAAGGACCGCAACGGCACCGCCGGCGGCTCGAAGTTGGACGGAGCCGGGGCGATCGGCTCGGGGCTCAGCGGGGGATCCTGCGCACCCATCAGGCCGACGGCCACGGGCGCAGCCGCACCACTCGCAAACTCGTACATCCGCATTTTCTCCCTCTCCGGCCGCCGCAAAGAGACCGGGTTTGTACGCCGCAATGGGGTGACTATGGGCGGCCGCGCGCGGCCCGGCGTCCCTCAGGTGGGTGAATCGGCGAATCGCTCGTTCCCGGCGCGCCCGTTGAGAAAGGCCGAAACGGCCGGAGGCATCACAGCCTCCGGCCGCAGCCGGCCCTGAGGGGAGAGTGGGACTAGGAGTCGTCGCCGTCGCCGAGGACGGTCACGCTCTTGACGGTCTCGCAGTTGACCCAGGTGTCGATCGTCGTCTCCTTGGCGTTGATCCAGAGGACGTCGTTGCCGGGGCCGCAGTCGATCGTGTCGACCTGCTTGTCCCGGGCGAGCGAGTGGAGGACGTCGTCCCCGTCGCCGCCCTGCTGCTTGTCGGTGCCACGGCCGGGCCAGAGGCGGTCGTTGCCGGGGCCACCGTCGAGCGAGTCGTCGCCGGGGCGACCGCGAAGGATGTCGTTCCCGTCGCCGCCGACGAGGGAGTCGTTGCCGTAACCGCCCCACGCGCGGTCGTCGCCGGGGCCGGCGTCGATCGCGTCGTTGTCCTGGTTGCCGTGGAGCCGGTCGTTGCCGGCGAGGCCGTTGATCGTGTCGTTGCCCTGCCGGCCGACGATCATGTCGTTCCGGTCGGTGCCCGTGAGCACGTCGTCGTGCTTCGTGCCCTTGATCACGACGGCCGCGAGAGCGGTGGTCGCGAAGGCGAGCGTCGCCAGGGCGGCGAGTGCTCCGAGCATGTACCTGGCGTTCTTCATCTGAGAGATCCTCCTCGTAGCGAAGCTGACGGTCGCATCCTCCCCGGGTGCTGTCAGCCGACAGTTCGCCGAACGTAAAACCGGCGTAAAACGAGTCAGGCGTGGGTGAGCGGGCGCGTTGCCGCGTCGCCGACCGCGTGCGGCAGCCGCACCGTGAAGACGGTCAGCTCGCCGGGCGTGCTCTCCGCCGCCACCGAACCGCCCATGCCCTCGGCCAGCTCCTTCACGATCGCGAGGCCGAGCCCCGAGCCGACGGGCCGCTCGCGGCCGTAGCGGGAGTAGAGGTAGAAGCGCTCGAAGGCCTGCCCCAGCTCCTCGGGACGAAGGCCGGGGCCGGTGTCCTCGACCCGGATCGATCCCGGCGCCGCCACGATCCGCACCGAGCCGCCGGCAGGCGTCAGGCGGAGCGCGTTCTCGACGAGATTGGAGACGATCTGCAGCGTCCGGTCGGCGTCGCCTGTGGCAGGCGCCGCAGCGGCGCCGTCCGCTTCGAGCGTGACCCCGAAGTCGCGCGCCTGCGCTTCGTAGCGCCGCAGCGTCTCCTGGGCGATCGCGCTCAGGTCGATCGGCTCCCGGCGAACGCTGAACTCGGCCTTGCGCATCCGCGCCAGGTCGAGCAGGTCGCCGACGAGGCGCTCGAGCCGGCGCGACTCGATCACGATCGTCGCGGCCGCCTCCTCGACGGGCAACGCGCCCTCGCCGAGCCCCTCCGCGTAGCCGCGGATCGCCGTCAGCGGCGTCTTCAGCTCGTGGCTGACCGAGAGCAGGAATGCCTGCTCCGCCTCGCGCGCCTTGGCGAGCGCGACGGCGACCTCGTTGAAGCTCTCGGCGAGGAGCGCCAGCTCGCGTGCGCCCTCGACCGGGACGAGCGGAGGCGTCGTGGTGGAGCTCGCGAGCGTCCGGGTCGCCTCCGCGACGCGCCGCACCGGCCGGGCGATGGCGCGCGCGAGCATGAACGCGATCAGCGCCGCCAGCGCCGCCGTCAGGAGCGCGGCGGCGACGAGCCCCTCGATGTGCGGCCGCCAGGCGTTGGTGGTCGAGCTCGCCGGCCGGAGCAGGATGAAGCCCTTGCCGTTGACGAGCCGCGCCGCGTAGAGGTAGCGCGTCCCGTTGTCGTGCAGCGTGCCGTCGAGCCGGGCGCCGCGCCGCAGCTGCGCCGCGCGATCGGGCGGGAGCAGGCTCGACGAGCCGTCGAGCGGCACCTGCACGACCCGCTCGTCCTGGCGGTCGAGGAACTCCTGCAGCGACTTGAGCCGGGAGAACGGGACGAGCGCCTCGCGCTCGCGCTCGGCGAGCAGGTCGAACTGGGCCGAGACGTCGCGGAGCGTGTTCCGCTCGACGGCGCGGCGGGTGAGGATCGCGCCGAGCGCGAGCGCCAGCGCGAGCGAGAGCAGGGCGACGAGCGCGATCGCGGCGAACAGCTGCGCTCGCAGCGATGCGAGCCTCACGGCCGGACGGCCTTGTAGCCCGAGCCGCGCACGGTGCGGATCGAGTCGGGACGGCCGAGCTTGCGGCGCAGCTGCGCGACGTGGACGTCGACGGTGCGCGTGCCGCCCGCGTAGCTCATCCCCCAGACGCGGTCGAGCAGCTGGTCGCGCGAGACGACGATGCCGGCGTTCTCGACCAGGTAGACGAGGAGATCGAACTCCTTGCCGGTCAGCTCGACGACCTCGTCGGCGACCCGGACCTCGCGCGCCTGCGGGTCGACCGCGACGTCGCCGAGCTCGAGCAGCTCCGCGCGCGTGGTCGGGCCGGTGCGCCGCAGGACGGCCTTGACCCGCGCGGCGAGCTCGCGCGGCGAGAAGGGCTTCGAGACGTAGTCGTCTGCTCCGACCTCGAGCCCGGCGACGCGGTCGGCCTCCTCGTCCCGCGCCGTCAGCATCAGCACCGGGACGTCCGAGCGGGCGCGGATGCCGCGGCAGATGTCGAACCCGTCGGCGCCGGGCAGCCCGATGTCGAGGATCACGAGCCTCGGGCGCACGGTCTCCAGCGACTGGAGCGCCTCCTCGCCCGAGCGCACCCAGGCGACGCGGTAGCCGGTCTGCTCGAGATAGGCGCGGACGAGCGAGCCGATCGACTCCTCGTCCTCGACGAGTAGGAGCTGCGGCCCCGGCGTGCCCGCCGGGTGGAGCTCGGCCGCGCCTGCCGCGGTCATTTGCGGTTGGCGCGGACCTCGTTCGCCGGCGCGTCGCCGTCCCGAATCACGGTCGCGACCATACCGCGCCGGAGGTCGGAGTACGCGATCGGCCGGCCGTTGAGCGTGATCGAAGCGGTCGGGGCGACGGCGATCGGGACGAGGCTGCCGTCGCGCTCGAGCAGGGTCAGGGTGCCGCCGGCCTTGTTGCGAATCGTGCCGCGGTCGACCCGGTAGTCGTGCAGCGCGCCGCCGTCCTTGACGAGCACCTCGGCGCGCACGAGCTTGGGGCCGAAGAAGTAGTTGCCGAGCGAGCCCGGCAGCGCGAGCCCGGGCTGGGCCACGAGCAGCGTCGCGTTCACCGCGAGCAGCGCAGCGACGATCCAGAGCCCCTTTCGCCTCGTCCTCATGCGCGCATTGTGGCCGCTCTTCGTCAGCGTGTCGTGCCCCGCACGTTAGGGGCTTGTAAAACCGCCGTTTGTGCCGTCCCGGTTGCGAGCAGAAATGGGCCATGCGCGCACGGATGCTGAGGCGGCTCGTCTGGCCCGGGATGATCCTGGCCGGGTTCGTCCTGGCTGCGTGCGTCTGGGCCGCCTGGCCCGTGGCGTCCGCCCCCGCCGCGCCGCCGACCGCGAAGCAGCCCACCGTCTTCGGCCCCGCGCCCGTGCCGTCCGAGCTCGAGCTGAGCGCCGACTACGAGCAGGAGTCGCCGGAGGAGCTGGGCGCCCGGCCGCTGCCGGGAGCCGAGGTCACGCCAGAGCGGCAGCCCGTCGTACGCTGAGACGGCGAGCTGCGACGAAGGCCATCAGCAGGCCGGTCGCGCCGGCCACGGCGAAGCTGAGCTGCGTGCCGCCGACGGCGCAGAGCCAGCCGGCGAGCAGGCCGCCGAGCGGCGCGAGTCCGGCGAACGCCCAGAGGTAGAGGCTGACGACGCGGCCGCGCAGATGGTTCGGCGCCCGCAGCTGGAGAATCGAGCTCGCGTTCGAGGTCCAGAGCGTGAAGCAGACACCGGTGAAGAAGAGCAGGATCGCGCACATCCAGACAGTCGTCAGGGGGGCGAGGAGCAACAGACAGACACTGAAGCCGCCCGTGCCGAAGACGAGCGCTTTCCAGCTGGCCCGGCCGAGCGACGCCGAGAGCAGCGCCCCGACGAGCGCACCGCCGCCGAAGCAGGCGGAGAGGATGCCGAAGACCTCTGGACCGGTGTTCAACGTGTCCGACGCGAGCAGCGGCAGGATCACGTGGAAGTTGAATCCGACCGTGCTGACGACCGTGACGATCAGCAGCACCAGGCGTGCGTCGGGCGAACGCCACGCCCAGGCGAACCCCTCGCCGATCGCCCTCATCACCGTCGGCGGCCTCTCGCTGGGATCCAGCGGGACGAGCTCCTCTCGCCGCATCATCAGCAGCCCTACGAGCACGGCGAGGAACGTGACCGTGTTGATCGCGAAGCAGACACCCACCCCGAAGGCCGCGATCAGCACGCCGGCGAAGGCAGGCCCGACGACGCGGGACGCGTTGAAGAGGCTGGCGTTCAGCGCAACGGCATTCGGCAGCTCGTCGCGGCCGACCATCTGGAACGTGAGCGCGTGGCGTCCCGGGGCATCGAAGACGAGCGCGGTACTGGAGAGAATCGCGAGCACGTAAATGACCCAGACCGTCTCCAGGCCGCCGATCACGAGCACGGCGAACGTCGCCGAGAAGATCATCGAGACGGTCTGAGTCCCGATCACGAGCCTGCGGTTGTCGATCCGGTCGGCGACGACGCCTGCGAACGAGGCCGAAGACCGTGAAGGGGATGAAGCGGCAGAAGGCGAGCAGCCCGACGGCGAGCGGCGAGCTCGTCAGCTCGACGACGAGCCAGGCGAGCGCGACGTTCTGCATCCAGGTGCCGCTGACCGAGATCACCTGGCCGGTGAAGAAGAGGCGGTAGTTGCGATGCCGCTTGAGACTGGCGAAGGTGCGCTCGTTGAGCGCCAGGAGCGCTGCTGTCACAGGAGCTTCCCGAGCGGTTCGATCGCGCGCTCGAGCGCTTCCAGCTCGTCGTCGTCGAGGCCGCGCATCCGCTCCGCGAGCCAGGTCGTGCGGCGCGCGCGGACGCGCTTCAGCAGCCGGTCGCCCTCCTCGGTCAGCGTCAGCCCGACGCGGCGCCGGTCGGTCTCGTCGCGGACACGCTCGACCAGTCCTGCTTTCTCGAGCCGGTCGACGTACCCGGAGAGCGCCGGGGCGGAGATCCGCTCCTCGGCCGCCAGCTCGCGCAGGCTCATCCCGGGGTTGTGGCGGATCAGCCAGAGGAGCGTCACCTGCCGGCTGGTGACACCGAGCTGCTCGGTCTCGCGCCGCAGCTGGCGCGAAAGGCGCAGCAGCACGGGCCGCAGCTCATTCGCGACGGCGAGTGGATCGGCGATAACTTCGTTAACCATTAACCTGGTTACGAGTTTACCAGATGGCGCCTTTTGCGCGTCCCCCAGGCGGGGGAATAGCGTGAGTGCATGACCGAGCGGCTCTCCCGTCATGCGGCGCTGCACCCGAAACGGATGGTCGCGATCTGGATCGGCATCTTCGTGCTCTCGATCGCGTCGATCGCGCTGCTCCTGCCGTCGGCGATCACGACCGACGCGACCGTCACGAACGACCCCGAGTCGCAGCAGGGCTACGACGCGATCTTCCAGCACCTGCCGCCGTCGGGCGACGACGTCAACGAGGTCGTGCTCGTGCGTGCGCCCGGGCGAGACGTGACGAAGGACCCGCAGGCGAAGCGCGAGATCCTGCGGCTGGTGGCGGCGCTGGAGGCGACCGGGCGCACGGCGCGGGTCCGCTCCTACTTCGACGACCGAGGATCCCGGCCTGCTCTCGCCCGACCGCGATGCGGCGGCGATCACGATCGGGATGGGGCGGGACGCCGAGGACGGGATCAAGGACGTGATCGACGTCGTCGAGCAGGCCGACGACGGCCCGATGGAAGTGACGATCACGGGCGAGTTCACCGCCGACGACGACTTCCTCACGCTCTCGAACAAGGATCTGAAGGAGGGCGAGCTCTTCTTCGGGCTGCCGGCGGCGCTGATCGTGCTCCTGCTCGTCTTCGGCGCCGTCGTCGCGGGGCTGATCCCGGTCCTGCTCGCGATCGTCGCGATCATCGTCGCGCTCGCGCTCGTCGCGATCGTCGGCCAGGTCTGGGAGGTCTCCTTCTTCGTCGTCAACATGCTGACGGGGATGGGGCTCGCGCTCGGCGTCGACTACGCCCTCTTCATCGTCAGCCGCTTCCGCGAAGAGCGGGCGGCGCGCCACCGAGAAGGTCGAGGCGGTCGTGGCGACGGGGCGGACCGCGAGCCGCGCGGTCCTCTTCAGCGGGACGGCGTTCGTGATCGCCATGACCGGGATGCTGCTCGTGCCCGACACGATCCTGCGCAGCCTCGCCGCCGGCGCGATCCTCGTCGGGCTGACCGCGGTCGCTGCCGCGACGACCCTGCTGCCGGCGGTCCTCTCGCTGCTCGGCGACCGCGTCGACGGGCTCCGGCTGCCGCTCGTCGGCCGCGGCTCCGGCGAGGCGAGGTTCTGGGGCGCCGTCGTTGTCCGCGTCCAGCGGCGGCCGCTCGCGTACCTCCTCGCCACGACGGCATTCCTGATCCTGCTCGCGCTGCCGGCGCTCGAACTGCGCACGGGCTCGGCCGGCGTGCGGACGATCCCGGACGGCTACGCGTCGAAGGACGGCTTCAACGCGCTCGAGCGCGAGCTCGGAGTCGGCACCGTCGACACGGCCCAGATCGTCGTCGTGGGCGACGTCGCGGCGCAACCGGTGCGTCAGGGGATCGACCAGCTCCGCACCGAGCTCGCCGCAGACGGCGCGTTCAGGAACCCCGAGCTCGAGACGGCGCCGGACGGCCGGCTCGCGGTGGTCGAGGCGCTCGTGGCCGGCGACAGCCGCGACGAGCGGTCGGTGCAGGCGATCGAGCGGCTCCGCACGGAGCTGGTGCCGGGAGCGCTCGGCGACGCCGGCGTGACCGTGTACGTCACCGGTGAGACGGCCGAGATCGTCGACTACCGCGAGCTGATGCAGCACTGGCTCCCGATCGTGTTCGCGTTCGTGCTCGGCTTCAGCTTCATCCTGCTCACGCTCGCGTTCCGCTCGATCGTCGTCCCGGCGAAGGCGATCGCGCTCAACCTGCTCTCGGTCGGGGCGGCCTACGGGCTGATCGTGCTCGTGTTCCAGGAGGGCGTCGGCAACGAGCTGTTCGGCTTCCCGCAGGTGGACGCGATCGAGGCCTGGCTGCCGCTCTTCCTGTTCTCGGTGCTCTTCGGGTTGTCGATGGACTACCACGTCTTCCTGCTCAGCCGGATCCGCGAGCGCTACACGCAGACGGGCGACTCGAGCGAGGCGGTCGCGTTCGGCGTCCGCACCACCTCGCGGCTGATCACCGGCGCCGCGCTGATCATCGTCGTCGTCTTCATCGGCTTCGCGACCGGCGAGCTCGTGATGTTCCAGCAGATGGGGTTCGGCGTCGCCGTCGCGCTCCTGCTCGACGCGACCGTGATCCGCTCCGTGCTCGTGCCGGCGGCGATGGAGCTGCTCGGCGACCGCAACTGGTACCTGCCGCGCTGGCTCGAGTGGCTACCGCATTACGAGGTCGAAGCGACGAACTCGGAGATCCGGCGGCCGATCAGCTCGCCCTGATCCTCCTGGAGGAAGTGGCCGGCGCCGGCGACGATCTCCGGCTCGCCCGCTCCCGGGATGTGCGCCGCGATCCGCTCGGCCGCTCGCGGCGAGAAGATCGGATCCGAGTCGGAGAAGAGCACGAGGGCGGGGCGGTCCCAGTTCGAGAGCGCCTCCCGCACGGCCATGTGCGCGGGCAGGTCGGGATGATCGGGTGAGATCGGGACGAGGCCGGGGAAGGCGAGGATCCCCTGCTTCGACTCCGGGACCGGCCACGGCGCGCTGTAGGCCTCGACCACCTCCGCCGCGATCGGCTGCACCGCGGAGATCTCGACGAGCCGGCCGGGGACGATGTCGGTGCCGAGGCGCTCCATCCAGTCGCGGAAGCGGAGCCACTCCTCCGACGGCGGCCGGCCGCCGCCGATGCCGGTGTTCATGATCACGAGCTTGCCGATCCGGTCGGGCCGCTCGACCGCGAGCCGGAGGCCGACCGGCCCGCCCCAGTCCTGGACGACGACGGTCGCGTCGCGGAGGTCGAGCTCGTCGGCGAGCCGCTCGATCGAGCGGACGTGGAAGTCGTAGCCGTAGTCCTCGAGCCGGAGCGGCTTGTCCGAGCGGCCGAAGCCGAAGTAGTCGGGCGCGATCGCGCGCGCCGACGGCGTCAGCTCCGGGATGATCGTGCGGTAGAGGTACGACCACGTCGGCTCGCCGTGCAGGAGCAGGACGGCGGGGCCGTCGCCCTCGTCGAGGTAGTGCATCCGGAGCCCGTCCTGGTCGACGTAGTGCGGGTCGAACGCGTAGCCGGGCAGGCCCTCGAAGCACTCATCCGGCGTCCGGTACGCGTCGGCGCTCATCGCGGACGAGTCTACGAGGCATGGAACGCGGCGCAACGGGAAGATGGTGTCGATGGCCGAGCCTCCGCCTCGAGATCCGCCGGATCCCGCCGACGACGAGACCGTGATCGTCCCTCCCGACGAGCCGGTCGACGAGACGGTCGTGCGCGACGAGTGGGGCGCCGGAGACGGTGGTGACGGCGACCGGTCGTGGATGACGCCGTCGTCGTCGAGGAGACCGAGCCGCCCCGGAAGCCGCCGACGCTCTGGCCCTGGCTGCTGGCGCTACTGATCCTCGTCCTGCTGGGGCTCGGCGCCTTCTACCTGCTCACGCGCGACGACGACGACCAGTCTGCGACGACGACCGCAGCGACGACGCAGGCGGCGGAGCGGACGGTTCCGGACGTCGTCGGGACGACCTCCTCGGAGGCGACGGCGACGCTGCGCGAAGCGGGCTTCGAGGCCAATCTCGTCTCCGTGCCTTCCGACCGAGCCGGCCGGAACGGTGGTGGCGCAGAACCCGGCGCCCGGCACCACCCAGCCGGAGGGCGCGAGCGTGCGGCTGAACGTGGCACAGGAGGCGCAGGGAACCACTACCACCGGCGCCACGACCACGACGGGGACGACGACTGCTCAAACGACGACGGCCCCTCCGCCTCAACCCAGCCCCGCCGTCGTCCCCGATGTGGTCGGACAGGAGCTCGCCGGCGCGGCGCGCGCGTTCGCCGACGAGGGGCTGAAGGTGAGTGCCGCGTACGTGCCCTCGCAGGAGCCGTTCGGCCGGGTGGTCGCGCAGGCGCAGCCGGCGGGCACGGAGCTCGAGCGCGGCGCCACCGTTCAGCTGAACGTCTCGACCGGCCCGGACCCCGCCGAGAAGGTCACCGTGCCGTCCACAGCCGGGCAGACCCTCGGTGAGGGACGCGACGCGCTCGAGCAGGCGGGCTTCGAGGTGCTGGCGCTGACCGTCGGCGACGGCGAGATCCGGAACGAGAGCAAGATCGTGTCGCAATCGCCCGCGGGCGGCGCCTCGATCCCGGGCGGCGCGCTCGTGCTCGTCTACGTCTAGCGCCTGCGGCTTGGCACCGTCGTGACGGCCGCGTAGAGTGGCGCCGATGGCGTTGCCCGAGCAGCCGGGAACCTCTCGCCGCCGGCCGACGCTGGCCCCGTGGCTGCTCGTGCTCGTCCTCGTGCTGGGCCTCGCGCTCCTCGCCGGCGGCTGCGGATCGGACGACGACGAGGCATCGGACACGACGGCGGCAGCGGCGACGACCGGGCCGGGCGCGCCTGCGACCGTGCCCGACGTCGAAGGGGCCGAGCTTGCCGGCGCCGCCGAGCAGCTCGCCGAGGCCGGCCTGCGCGCGGCGGTCAAGTACGTTCCCTCGAGCAAGCCGGCCGGTCAGGTGATCGGCCAGTCGCGGCCGGCGGGAAGCGAGCTCCAGCGCGGTGAAGCCGTCTCGCTGAACGTCTCCACCGGCCCGAAGCCCGGCCGTGATCGTGACGGTGCCCGACGCGACCGAGCAGACCGAGGCCGACGGGCGGGCCGCGCTCGAGCAGGTCGGCTTCGAAGTGCAGACGATCAACGTCCCCGCCGTCACGGAGGACATCGTCGTCTCCCAGAGCCCGGCTGCGGCCGACCGGATCCCGCGCGGCTCGCTCGTGCTTCTGTACGCCGGCGGCGCGTAGCTACTTCGGCGCGGGATCGAGCTTGTAGCCGACGCCGTAGCGCGTCTGGATGAACGTGTGCCGCGGCGCGCGGCTGTCGACCTTCTCGCGCAGCTTGCGGACGAAGACGTCGACGGTGCGGTCCCGGTGCGAGGCGCGGCGGCCCCAGACGCGCTGCAGCAGCTCGTCGCGGGTGAGCACGCGGCCCTGGTCGAGCGCGAGCGCGTAGAGGAGCCGGAACTCCGTCGGCGTCAGGTCGGCGCTCGCCCCGTCGACGTAGGCCTGGACGTTGCGCGGGTCGAGGCGGAGCTCCTCGACCAGGATCTCGTCGCCGCGCCGCGGTTCTTGCGCGCGCGTGCCGCGGCGGGCCGCCGCCGCGACGCGCGCCGCAAGCTCTTTCATCGAAAACGGCTTCACCAGGTAGTCGTCGGCTCCGAGCTCGAGCGCGTTGATCCGGTCGTGCTCGGTGCCGCGGGCGCTGACGACGACGATCGGCGTGCCGATCCCCTCGCCGCGCGCCTGCTCGATCACGCGCCAGCCGTCGATCCCCGGCAGCATCAGGTCGAGCACGCAGACGTCGGGCTGCTCGTAGCGGAGCCGCGCGAGGCCGGTCTCGCCGTTCGCGACGCCGACGGCGTCGAACCCGGCAGCGGTCAGGTGGCGCGCCATCCCCTGGGCGATGACGTCGTCGTCCTCGATGATCAGCACCTTCGCCACACGTGCATCATGCAAGCGCGAGGGGCTTTCGAGGGGTGAAGGAGTGGTAACGGAGTGGTGAACCCGGACGCGGTTCGCGGTCAGATGCTGCTGGAGGAGAGCCGCGAGGCCGTCGTCGTGCTGGACGCGAGCGGGGTCGTCGTCGCCGCCAGCCGCCGGGCACGGCAGTCGCTCGGCGTGCGTGAGGGCGAGGAGTTGAACGCCGAGCTGCTCGGGAACGAGCGAACTCTCGTCGTGCCGTACGACGTGGACGGCCGGCAGGAGCGGCTCGTCTATCTCTCCGAGGCCGGCGATCTCGCCGCCTACGAGGAGCTGCGCTCGGGGTTCACGGCGGCGGTCTCGCACGAGCTGCGGACGCCGCTCGCGCGGCTGCTTTCCCTGCTCGAGCTCGCCGCGCTTCCGGGAGAGGACGTCGACCACCTCGTCGAGCAGGCACGGCGCGAGGTCGACGCGATCCGCGAGCTGATCGACGAGGTCCTCTTCCTCGCCGAGCTCGAGTCGGGCACGCGCGTCGTCTCCCTCGGCGCCGAGCCGGTGCTCCCGGTCCTCGACGGCGTCGCCGCGGAGCTGGCCGAGCAGGCGGCGCGCGCCGGCGTGACGCTGCACGTCGAAGGCGAGGCGGACGCGACCGCCGAGGTGCGCCCGCGGATGCTCGGCGTCGTTGCCAGGAACCTCGCCGAGAACGCGATCCGCTACGCCGGCCCCGGCGCGAACGCGACGCTCTCGGTTCGACGCGTGAACGGGGAGGTCGTGCTGACCGTGGTCGACGACGGAGCCGGCGTGGACCAGGCCGACCTGCCGCGCCTGTTCGAGCGCTTCTACCGGGCCGACCGCTCGCGGGGATCGCGGGGCACCGGGCTCGGCCTCGCGATCGTCAAGCACGTCGTCACGTCCGCCGGCGGGACGGTCGAGGCGCACGGAGGCCGCGGTCGCGGCCTCGAGATCCGCTGCGTCTTCCCGACGCGCGCCGTAGCCGTTCACCACTCTGTCACCGGAACTTCACCAGCCGGAAGCCCCGGCGCCGCAAGGAGATAGCAAGACTCGCCGGACGACTTGGTGCGAACCATGACGGAGCCAGCAACGACAACGAACTCATGAGCCTCGCCGAGATCGCGGCGAAGCATGGCGACGCCGGCGTCACGAATCGGGAGGCGGTCTTCGAGGTGCGTGACCTGTACGTCTCCTACAGCGGCAGTCCGGCAATCCGGGGAGTCGACCTCGACGTGCACAAGAACGCGGTGACGGCGTTCATCGGGCCCTCGGGCTGCGGCAAGAGCACGCTGATCCGCTGCTTCGACCGGATGAACGACCTGATCCCGAACGCGGAGGTGGGCGGCTCGGTGCTGTACCACGGCAAGGATCTCTACGGGGCCGACGTCGACCCGGTCGAGGTGCGGCGGCGGATCGGCATGGTCTTCCAGAAGCCGAACCCGTTCCCGAAGTCGATCTACGACAACGTCGCGTTCGGGCCGCGCGTGCTCGGCCTCAAGGCCCGCCTCGACGAGCGGGTCGAGGGGGCGCTGCGCCGGGCCGCACTCTGGGACGAGGTCAAGGACCGGCTGAAGGAGTCGGCGCTCGGCCTCTCCGGCGGCCAGCAGCAGCGCCTCTGCATCGCGCGCTGCCTCGCGGTCGAGCCGGACGTGATCCTGATGGACGAGCCGGCGTCGGCGCTCGACCCGATCTCGACGACGCGGATCGAGGACCTGATGCACGAGCTCAAGCGCGAGTACACGATCGTGATCGTCACGCACAACATGCAGCAGGCAGCCCGCGTCGCCGACATGACCGCGTTCTTCTCGGTCGAGGTCGACGAGGAGTCCGGCAAGCGGAGCGGGCATCCTCGTCGAGTACGACAAGACGTCGAAGATCTTCACCACCCCGTCCGACCAGCGGACCGAGGACTACGTGACGGGGCGGTTCGGCTAGATGCGCGTCTCCTTCCAGGAGGAGCTCGATCAGCTCGAGCTGTCGCTGCGCGGTGAGGGCGAGCTGGTGCTGAGGTCGCTTCGCGGCGCCGTCGAGGCGGTCTGCTCCCAGGACCTCGAGCTCGCGGACGAGGTGATCGCCTTCGACGACGACATCGACGCCCAGTACTTCGAGGTCGAGCAGGGGATCGAGCTGCTGCTCGCACGCCAGACCCCGGTGGCCAGCGACCTCCGCCTCGTGCTCGCGCTGCTGAAGGACAACCTCCACCTCGAGCGGATGGGCGATCTCTGCGTCACGATCGCGAAGCTGACGAAGCTGTCGAAGGGACCTGCCGCCCGACGAGGCGCTGCTCGAGGGCTTCAAGGAGATGGGCGAGCGCGCCGAGCAGATGATCCGCGTTGCGCTCCGCTCGCTCGAGCAGCGCGACCGCATTGCGGCCGAGTCGCTGCTCGAGCTCGACGAGCTGATCGACCGCGCCAACCGCCGTGTCGTCAACCGCCTGCTCGACGCTCGGCGGCGACCTCGAGATGCGCGAGTGGGGGCTGCGGATGATCCTCGTCTCGCGCTGCCTCGAGCGGATCGGCGACCACGCCGTCGACATCGGCGAGCAGACCGCGTACCTCGTCACCGGCGAGTTCCGCGAGTTCACCGACGCTTCGCATCCGTAGCGGCACACCAAACAGCCGCCGGATCTTCACCTTCCCATAACCCACGGATCGCGATTTCTCTGCGATACCAAAGGTCGTGCTGCTCGCGATCGTCGCCCAGCGCCGCACTGCTACGAACACAGCCCTGGCTGCGGCTGCGCCGCACGGGGTCGACGCGCGCATCCTCGTCCCGGAGCAGGCGTCGTCGCTGCTGCAGCCGGGAGCGGTCGCGCTGGGCCGGCTGGACGTCGCCGACGCGCTCGACGGCGTCGAAGACGGGCTCTGGGCACTCGGCTCGCTGGCCGCACGCGGCGTCGTCGTTCTCAACCGCGCGGGGGCGCTGCTCGCCGCGCACGACAAGCTGCTGACGGCGAAGGTCCTGCAGCGCGCGGGCCTGCCACATCCGCGCACGCGGATCCTGCATCCCGGCGGTCAGGTACCGGACTGGGACGGCCCGGTCGTCGTCAAGCCCCGCTTCGGCAGCTGGGGCCGCGACGTCGAGCTCTGCAGCGACGAGATCTCCTTCCGGCGCCATCTCCGCTCGGTCGAGCACCGGCTCTGGTTCCAGCGCCACGGCGCGGTCATGCAGGAGCTCGTGCCGCCTGCCGGGTTCGACCTCCGGATCATCGTCGCCGCGGGCGTCGCCGTGGGCGCGATCTCGCGCGTCGCGGCGCCGGGAGAGTGGCGGACGAACATCGCTCTCGGCGGCACGCGGGTCGCCGTCGAGCCGCCGCCGGAGGCGATCGAGCTCGCCGTCCGCGCCGCGGAGGCGGCCGGAGCGGACCTGATCGGCGTCGATCTGCTCCCGGACGGCGCCGGCGGTCACACCGTGCTCGAGCTGAACGGCGCCGCCGACTTCACGCGCGAGTACCGGCTCGACCGCGACCCGTTCGTCGCGGCCGCCGCGGAGCTGACGCGCGTGGCTGCCGAACGCGAGCCCGTGCGGGCCGAACCGGCCGCCGCCGCGGGCGAAGACGTCGCCTAGCCGAACCGGCCGGTGACGTAGTCGTTCGTCCGGCTGTCGGCCGGGTACGTGAAGATCTTCGAGGTCGCGTCGAACTCGATCAGGGTTCCGGTCTTGCGGCCGTCGACCTCGTCCAGGCTGAAGAAGGCGGTCATCTCGGCGACGCGGGCGGCCTGCTGCATGTTGTGCGTGACGATCACGAGCGTGTACTCGCGCTTCAGGTCGTGCATCAGGTCCTCGATCGCCGACGTCGAGATCGGGTCGAGCGCGGAGCACGGCTCGTCGAAGAGGATGGCCTCGGGCTCGACGGCGATCGCCCGCGCGATGCAGAGCCGCTGCTGCTGCCCGCCGGAGAGGCCGAGCGCCGATTCCTTCAGCCGGTCCTTGACCTCGTCCCAGAGCGCAGCCTTCCGCAGCGCGCGCTCGACGCGGCCGTCGAGGTCGTCCTTCATCCCGAGCACGCGGAGCGCGAAGGCGATGTTGTCGTAGATCGACTTCGGGAACGGGTTGGGGCGCTGGAAGACCATCCCGATCCGGCGCCGCACCTCGACCGGGTCGATCCTCGAGCCGCGCAGGTTGTTGCCGTGGTAGTCGATCCGGCCCTCGACCTTGATCCCCGGGACGGCGTCGCTCATCCGGTTGAGGCAGCGGATGAAGGTGCTCTTGCCGCAGCCCGACGGGCCGATCACGGCGGTGACGGTGTTCTTGCGGATGTCCATCGTCACGCCGGCGAGGGCGAGCGACTTGCCGTACCAGACGGCCAGGTCCTCGATCGCGAAGACGGTCGGGCGGCCGGTGATCTCCGCGAGCGCCTCGCTGATCGCCTGCTCGGGGATGTCGAGCCTGGTCTCGATTTCCATCACGGCATTCTCCCCGGGCCACGGTCGGGTTGGGTCACCGTCTGGTGAACATCTGGTGACGAGCGCGTATCCCTGCGCCGCTCGGCGTTCACCACTTCGACGCACCGTGTTCACCACCATTCAGCCCCAACCGCGTCGGGCCGGCGAGAGACTCACGCCCGACTGTGCAGTTCACTCAGAGGAGAAAGAGGGACATGAAGAAATCAGCGCTTCTGGTCGCTGCGCTCGCCTGCGCTGCGATCTCACTCGTTGCGGCCGGGGTTTCGGGAGCGGCGGTCGACGGCGGCGCGAAGGCGAACGCCGGCACGCTCACGGGCGCGGGTGCGACCTTCCCGTTCCCGCTGATCTCGAAGTGGATCCCGGCCTACGACCAGGCCAACGGGACCCAGATCAACTACTCGCCGATCGGCTCCGGCGGCGGCATCGCGGCGATCACCGCCCGCACCGTCGACTTCGGCGCCTCCGATGCACCGCTCTCGCCCGACCAGTTCACTGCGTGCAAGGGCTGCGTCCAGATTCCGTGGGCGCTCTCCGCGACGGCGGTCATCTACAACGTCCCGGGTGCGCCCCAGGGCCTGAAGCTGAGCCCGGCCGTGATCGCGCAGATGTACCTCGGCTTCATCAAGAAGTGGAACTCGCCCTCGATCAAGAAGGACAACCCGGGCGTCAACCTGCCCGACCTCAACATCACTCCGGTGTACCGGTCGGACAGCTCCGGCACGACGTACAACTTCACCGACTTCCTCTCGAAGACGAGCACCGCCTGGAAGTCGCGCGTCGGCAACAGCACCTCGGTCAACTGGCCGACGGGCATCGGCGCCCGCGGCAGCGCCGGCGTCGCCGGTGTCGTCTCGCGCACCGAGGGCGGCGTCATGTACGCCGACGTCGCGTACGCCCTTGCGAACAAGCTCAAGTTCGCCAAGGTCAAGAACAAGGCGGGCAAGTGGACGCTGCCGGGCCTGCGGAGCATCAACGCCGCCGCGGCGTCGGTCGGCAAGGTGACGGGCAACGGCGAGATCTCGATCGTCAACCCGGCGAAGAGCCAGCCGCTCGCCTACCCGATCTCGACCTTCACGTACGTGCTCGCTCCGACGGCGTCCTCCAAGGCCGCAGAGCTACGGAAGTTCATCTACTGGGCGATCACCTCCGGCCAGAAGTTCGGGCCGCCGCTCCTCTTCGCGCCGCTGCCGAAGAGCGTGCTCGCGTTCGACTACAAGCAGATCAAGAAGATCCAGGCCTCGACGTAGCGTGACGACGACAACGCCCGACCAGGCCCCCGAGGGCAAGCTCGAGGGCGGCCGGCTGCCGTGGCGCGTGGGAGACATGGTCTTCTACGGGCTCACGGCGGCCGCGGCCGCCTCCACGCTGGGCCTGGTCGTGTGGTTGTCGGTCAAGGTCGTCGCGCAGGCCTGGGGCGCGATCGAGGCGTTCGGCCTCAGCTTCATCTGGACGGTCGCCTGGGATCCGGTCTCGCAGAGTTTCGGGGCGCTCGACTTCATCTACGGCACCGTCGTCACGTCCTTCATCGCGCTTGCGATTGCGACGCCGATGTCGATCGCGATCGCGCTCTTCCTCACCGAGCTCGCGCCCCGTTGGATCCGGGGGCCGGTCGGCACGCTGATCGAGCTGCTGGCGGCGATCCCGAGTGTGATCCTCGGGCTCTGGGGCATCCTCGTCTTCGGGCCGTGGGTGGCGCAGCACCTGGAGCCGTGGTTGAACAAGTGGTTCGGCTTCCTCCCCATGTTCGACGGCCAGCCCTCGCAGGCCGGGCTGCTCCCTGCCGCCCTCGTCCTGACGATCATGATCATCCCGATCACGTCGAGCATCTGCCGGGAGCTCTTCTCGCGCGTCCCCCGCGATCTCTCCGACGGCGCGCTCGCGCTCGGCGCGACCCGCTGGGAGACGATCCGCGGCGTCACGATCCCGTACGCCGGCCCGGGCATCGTCGCCGCCGTGCTCCTCGGGCTCGGGCGCGCGTTCGGCGAGGCGATCGCCGTCACCCAGGTGATCGGCGCCGGCTCGGGCATCCCGCAATCGTGGTTCGAGCCGGCCGACACGCTGGCCAGCCGGATCGCGTCGCAGTACCAGGGCGCCGTGAGCGGGCTGCAGATCGACTCGATCCTCTATCTCGCCGCGATCCTGCTCGTGATCTCGCTGATCACGAACGTCGCCGCGCAGGCGGTCGTCCGCCGCTTCGAGCGCTCGCGTGGGGCGATCTCGTGAGCGAGTCGGTGAGCACGTACGACGTCACCGTCCGCTCGGCCGGCCTCCGGCGGCGCCGGATCGTCCAGCTGATCTTCGCCGTCCTGGCGACGCTGTCGGCGCTCGCCGCCGTCGCCATGCTCGGCCTCGTGATCGGCTCGGTGATCGTCAAGGGCGCCTCGTCGCTGAGCATCGACTTCTTCACCCAGCCGCGCGGGCTCTTCGGCGAGGCGGGCGGGCTCGCGGACGCGATCGTCGGCAGCCTGATCATCGTCTCGATCGCGACGCTGATCGCCGTGCCGATCGGCGTGCTCGTCGCCATCTTCCTCTCCGAGTTCGCCTCCAAGTCGGTCGCGATCTTCGTGCGCATCGTGCTCGACGTGATGAACGGGATCCCGGCGATCGTCGTCGGCATCTTCGTCTTCGGCGTGATCGTCGTCGGCCGGGGACAGAGCGCCCTCGCGGGCGCGTTCGCGCTCTCGATCCTGATGGTGCCGATGGTCGCGCGCGCCACCCAGGAAGTGCTCGCGCTCGTTCCGGGCGCACTCCGCGAGGCGAGCCTCGCGCTCGGTGTCAGCCGCTGGCGCACCGTCCTCGGCGTCGTCCTCCCGACCGCGCTCGGCGGGATCGTCACGGGAACCGTGCTCGCCGTCGCGCGCGTCGCCGGCGAGACGGCGCCGCTCCTCTTCACGTCGTCGATCACGGCGAACGCGATCAACACGAACGTGACCGAGGCGCTGCCGACGATCCCGGTCGCGATCTTCACCTACTCGGAGTCGCCCGATCCGGCCGAGCAGGCGCTCGCGTGGACGTCGGCGCTCGTCCTGATCAGCTTCGTGCTCGTGGCGAGCGTGCTCGCCCGCGCGCTCTCCGCCCGCTCGCGGAAGAAGCTCACGGGCCAGTAGCGCAGCGGCTTGACATATCGATCGTTCGTCGATATATTGACGGACATGGATATGACAGCTGACTGCCGATCCGATCGCGTGTTGCGCGCCGCTCGCTGCCTCGACGCTCTCCGACGAGGAGGCGGCCGCGACGGCCGAGCTCTTCAAGGCGCTCGGCGACCCGGCGCGCGTCCGGATCCTCAACCTGATCGCCCTGAGCGGGGGTGAGGTCTGCGCGTGCGACCTGAACGAGCCGGTCGGTCTCGCGCAGCCGACCGTGTCCCATCATCTGAAGAAGCTCGTCGACGCCGGCCTGCTCGAGCGTGAGCAGCGCGGCAAGTGGGCCTACTTCTCGCTGCAGCGAGAGGCGGTCGAGAAGCTGGCGGCCGTCGCCGACCTGAAGGGAGCGTGTTGCTGATGACCACCACCGGTGCGGACGAACTGCGCGAGGAAGTGCGCCGCCGCTACGCCGAGTCGGCGCGAGCGGTCAGGGAAGGATCGCGCGGGTAGCTGTGGCAGCGGCTCATGCTGCGAGGGCGAGACCGACGCGCAAGTTCGGTGAGGCGCTCTACGACGCGGAGCAGCGCGGCGAGCTGCCGGAGGCCGCGACCCTCGCCTCGCTTGGCTGCGGCAACCCGATCATGGTCGCCGACCTGCACGAGGGCGAGACCGTCCTCGATCTCGGCTCGGGCGGCGGTATCGACGTGATCCTGTCCGCGAAGCGGGTCGGCGAGACCGGACTCGCGTTCGGGCTCGACATGACCGACGAGATGCTCGCGCTCGCCCGAGCCAACGCCCGGGAGGCGGGGATCCGCAACGCCGTCTTCCTCAAGGGCGTGATCGAGGAGATCCCGCTGCCGGCCGACTCGGTCGACGTCGTGATCTCGAACTGCGTCATCAACCTCTCGACCGACAAGCCCGCCGTGCTGACCGAGATCGCGCGCGTGCTCAAGCCCGGCGGCCGAATCGGGATCAGCGACGTCGTCGCCGAGGACCGGCTCTCGCGCCGAGGAGCGGGCGGAGCGCGGCAGCTTCGTCGGCTGCATCGCGGGAGCGCTCTCGCGGGGCGAGTACGAGGCGGGCCTCGAGGCAGCCGGGTTCGACCACGTCAGCGTCGAGTTCACCCATGAGGTCGCCGACGGCATGCACGGCGCGATCGTCAAGGCGGTGAAGACGACGGAGCCGGAGTCCCTGGGACTGCCCGTGATCCAACCGGCTGCGCGCGCGGGCTGCTGCTGAGGCCCTAGGCGGTCGCGGCGACGATCTTGCTCGCCTGCCAGCGGCGGGCCGCGAACGCCGTCCAGGCGATCGCAGCCGCGAGCACGAAGACGATCGCATCGCCTGCCGGCAGCCTCGTCACGAGCTCCATCAGCGCTCCGACCGCCCCGGCGCAAGGGATCGTCATCACCCAGGCGACGATGATGTTCCCGGCGACGCCCCAGCGCACCGCCGAGAGCCGCCTCGAGGCGCCGGCGCCCATGACGCTGCCCGTGATCGTCTGCGTCGTCGAGACGGGGAAGCCGAAGTGCGCGGTCGTCCAGAGGATCGACGCACACGCCGTCTGCGCGGCGAAGCCCTGCGGCGGGTCGAGCTTCGCGATCCTCGTGCCGAGCGTCTTGATGATCCGCCATCCGCCCGCGTAGGTGCCCGCTCCCATCGCGATCGCGGCGCTGATGATCACCCAGGTCGGTGGATCCGAGCCCGGTGCGAGATGGCCGCCGGCGATGAGCGCGAGCGCGATGATCCCCATCGTCTTCTGCGCGTCGTTCGTGCCGTGCGTGAACGCGACGAAGCCGCCCGAGACGAGCTGGAGCCGCCGGAAGACGCGGTTGACCGTGCCGGGGGAGCGGCGCTGGATCACCCAGGTGATCCGCGATCATCAGCGCGGCGGCGATGAAGAGCCCGGCGAACGGCGCGATCAGCGAGGGGATCAGCACCTTGTCCTTCAGCCCCTCCCAGTTGACGACGCCCCAGCCGGCCGCGGCGACGCTCGAGCCGAGGACGCCGCCGATCAGCGCGTGGCTGGAGCTCGACGGCAGCCCGAGGTACCACGTGACCAGGTTCCAGGTGATCGCGCCGACGAGGCCGGCGAGGACGACGTTGAGCGTGATCGCCTCGGGATCGACGATCCCGGTCGCGATCGTCGCCGCCACGGCGAGCGAGACGAATGCCCCGAGCACGTTCAGCACCGCGGAGCTCAGCACCGCGGCGCGCGGTGACATCGCGCGGGTGGAGACGCTGGTCGCGATCGAGTTCGCCGTGTCGTGGAAGCCGTTCGTGAAATCGAAGAAGAGCGCGACGACGACCACCGCGACGAGCGTGAGGTCCTCCACTACGCGTTCTTGACGGCGATGTTCGCGACCACGTTCGCCGCGGTCTCGCAGGAGTCGATCGCCCGCTCCAGTCCCTCGTACACGTCCTTCCAGCGGATCACGATCAGCGGGTCGATCCGGTCGTCGCGGAAGAGCGCGGCGATCGCGTCGTGGACGACCCGGTCACCGTCGTCCTCGAGCCGCTTCAGCTCGATCAGCGGCTCCTGGACCCCCTTGAGCCCCTTCAACCGCGTCAGCAGGATCGAGAGCTGCTCGGTCGCCTGGACGAGGATCCGGCACTGCTCGACGGCGTGCTTCGTGGTCGACTCGATCCCGTAGAGCCCGAGCAGGTCGCTGACCTCCTCGATGTAGTCGACGACGTCGTCGAGCTTGGTCGCGAGCTCGTAGATGTCCTCGCGGTCGAACGGCGTCACGTACTGGGTGTTGAGCAGCGTCATCAGCTCGAGCGTGAGCTGATCGCCCGCGGTCTCGATCGCCTTGACGTCCGCCTGCGTGACCGAGGAGTTCGGATACTCGCGGAAGCGGATCTCGGCGCTGCGTGCGGCCTCGAGCGCGTTTTCGCCCGCCCGGGCGAAGAGGTCGTAGAACTCGGTCGGCCGGGGGACGAGGCTCAGGCGCACGGCGGCTGTTTACCAGAAGTTCGACGAGGCCCGGAGCCGGCACCGCTTCACCCCCTGTTCACCACTCCTCGGCCTAGACTCGGCGGATGGCGATCAAGGAGACGCGTCGAGCGTGAGGTGAAGCTCCGCGCGGGCGACGCGTTTCGCCTGCCGGAGCTCGGCGGCGAAGCGATCGAGCCGCGCGAGTTCGTCTCCACCTACCACGACACCGCCGACCACCGACTCGCCCGCCGCGGGATCACGCTGCGCCACCGGGTCGAGAACGGCAAGGGCCTGTGGCAGCTCAAGCTGCCGCACGGGAACGCGCGGCTCGAGCTCGAGGAGCCGGGGGCGCCGACGGAGCCGCCGGAAGCGCTGAGCGGGCTTCTCGCCGGACATCTCCGCGGCGTGCCGCTGCTGCCGATCGCCCGTCTCCGCACGCATCGCGAAGGCGTGCGGGCCGACGGCGCCGAGGTCGTGCACGACACCGTTGCGGTGCTCGACCATCAACGCGTCACGCGCAGCTTCGAGGAGCTCGAGGTGGAGCTGCTCGACGGCGACGAGAAGACGCTGCGGCGGCTCGAGAAGGCTCTGCGCCGCGCCGGGGCCGCCGACGGAGAGACCAGGCCCAAGGTCTTCCAGGCCCTCGATCTCGAGTTCGAGGCCGAGCCGCCGGAGAGCGGCGACGGCACCTCGGCTTCGGCCGTGCTGCGCGCCCGCCTCCGCGAGCAGGCGGAGGAGCTGCTCGCGCACGATGCCGGAACGCGGCTCGGCACCGACGCCGAGGAGCTGCATCAGTTCCGCGTCGCGACGCGGCGGCTACGGGCATTTCTGCGCGCAGGCGGCGACCTCCTCGACCAGGAAACGACCGAGCCGCTCCGCGCGGAGCTGCGCTGGCTGGGGAGCACGCTCGGGCCTGTGCGCGACCTCGATGTGCTGATCGAGCACCTCGCGGCCGAGGTGAGCACGCTCGGCGTTGACGAGGCGGAAGGGCGCAAGCTCGTACGGACGCTCGACCGCTCGCGCCGGTCGGCGCGGCGGCGCCTCCTCACCGCGCTCAACAGCGCACGCTACTTCGCGCTCCTCGACGCGCTCGAGCACCCGTTCGCGACCATCGCGGACGAGCCCTCGCTGGCCGAGATCCATGCCGCGGAGCACCGGAAGCTGAAGCAGGCCGTGAACTCGCTCACATCCGACTCCCCGGACGAGGAGCTCCACGCCGCCCGGATCAGAGTCAAGCGTGCGCGCTATGCGGCGGAGCTCGAGGGCGACAAGCCCTACGTGTCGGCGGCGAAGCGATTGCAGGATGTGCTCGGCGAGCACCAGGACGCCGTCGTCGCGATCGAGAAGCTCCGGAACCTTGCCGGGCGGATGCCCGATGCGGCCGTTGCGGCCGGGCGGCTGATCGAACGCGAGCAGGAGCGCGCGCGCCGTACCCGCGGCGCGTGGAGAGCGTCGTGGAAGCAGCTGGCGAAGACGGTGTAGTCCGTGCCTGCGGCGGGCTGATCCTCCGCGACGGGCTGGTGGTCGTCGTGCACCGGCCGAAGTACGACGACTGGTCGTTTCCGAAGGGCAAGGCACACCCGGGCGAGAGCGACGAGGAGTGCGCGCTGCGCGAGATCGACGAGGAGACCGGGCTGCGGGTGCAGCTCGGCGAGGAGCTCGCGACGACGACATACGTCGATGCGAAGGGAAGGCCGAAGCGCGTTCGGTGGTGGCGGATGACGCCGCTCGAGGGCGAGTTCACCCCGACGGAGGAGATCGACGAGCTGCGCTGGCTGACGCCGGTCGAGGCGCGCCGCCTGCTCACCTACTCGCGCGACGTCGAGCTGCTCGACTCGATCCCGGGCTAGGCGGCGACGCGGCGGGCGGCCAGCCGCAGCGCGGCTCCCTCCCGGATCCCGCCTCGCGACGGCGCAAACGGAACCCCGATCAGGCGCGAGACCTGGGCGAGGATCATCGCTCCCGCAAGCAGGGTGTGGGCGCGGTCGGCACGGAGCCCGAGCGCCTTGGCGCTCTCGGCCGCGGGCCGCGCTGCGAGGAGCGCGACGACTCGCTCGAGGTCGTCGGCGCCGTATTCGTGACCGACGACCCGGGCGACCGCACGGGCGCTGCCGCCGGTGGCGAGCGCGAGCTCCGGGCGCGGTGGGTCGAGCTCCGCGAGCCCGCTCTGGACGACCGCGCGCGCCGACTCGATCTCGGCCGCGGTGGGCGGGTCGCCCGGGAGCAGCGCGGCGGTGAGGCGAAGCGATCCGAGGTCGACCGACCGGACCCAGGCAGGCCCGAGCAGCTGCGTGCCGACGACCAGCTCCGTCGAGCCGCCGCCGACGTCGCAGACGGCGACGACGCTCTCGCCGGTGTCCGCGCGCGAGACGGCGCCTTCGAAAGCGAGCCGGCCTTCCTCCTCTGCGGACACGACGCGGACCTCTCCCGCGGTCGCCCGTCCGAGCACGTCGAGCAGGCGCGCGGGCTCGTCGCCCTGGCGTCCGGGCGCCGTGACGACGGTCTCGAGCTCGCGCACGCCGAGCTTGCGCGCGATCCGGGCATAGTCGCCTGTCACGTCGGCGACCTCGTCGAGCTTGCGCCGCCGGATCCGGCCGTGCCGCAGCAGCTCCTCGCCGAGCCCGAGATGCGTGCGTTCCTCGCGCACCGTGCGGACGTGGCCGTTACCGACCGTGGCGACCAACAGGCGAACCGTGTTGGAGCCGACGTCGATGACCCCTACCCTCATCCCGGACATTCTGGCGAGCACGCCGGTCAGACCACCCAACCTCACCGAGACCGTGTCCGGGCGCCGCCGGCGCGGCGGCTGCGGGCCTTCGCGCGGCGTTGCAGGTTGACCTGGTGACCGTGCGCGCGCTCCTCCTTGGAGCGCTTCCGGCGTGTCCAGGTGCCGTCGGCGCCGAGCTCCCACGACGACTCCGTGTCGGCGAACGCGCTGTCGAAGACCGCCGTCAGCTCCTGCTTCAGCCGCGCCTGCTCGACCGGCACGAGCACCTCGACGCGGCGGTCGAGGTTGCGCGTCATCAGGTCGGCGCTGCCGAGGAACATCTCCGTCTCGTCCCCGATCTCGAACGCGTACACGCGGCTGTGCTCGAGGTAGCGGCCGACGATCGAGCGCACCTGGACGTTCTCGCTCATCCCGGGGACGCCGGGGCGGAGCATGCAGATCGAGCGCGACACGATCTCGATCCGCGCGCCCTGCTCGGAGGCGGCGTACAGCTCCTCGATCACGGTCTCGTCGGTGAGCGCGTTCAGCTTGATCCGGATCCGCGCGTTCGTCCCGGCCGCGGCCGCCGTGCCGGCGGCGCGGATGCGGTCGATCAGGCGGGCGCGCAGGTTGAACGGCGCCACCAGGATCTTGCGGAAGCGCTCCGGACGCCCGAATCCCGTCAGGTAGTTGAAGAGCGCGGCGATGTCCTCGGCGATCTCGGGGTCGGCCGTGAAGAGGCTGAGGTCTTCGTAGGAACGCGCGGTCACCGCGTGGTAGTTCCCGGTGCCGACGTGCACGTAACGGCGCAGCCCGTCGCTCTCGCGCCGGACGACGAGCGTCATCTTCGCGTGCACCTTGAGATCGGCGAAGCCGTAGACGACGTGGACGCCGGCCTGCTCGAGCGCTCGCGACCACTCGATGTTGCGGTGCTCGTCGAAGCGCGCCTTCAGCTCGACGAGGCACACGCTCTGCTTGCCGTCCTCGGCGAGCGCGATCAGCGCCGGCACGAGCGGGCTGTCGCCGCTCGTCCGGTAGACGGCGGTCTTCATCGCGATCACGTCGGGGTCGCGCGCGGCGGCACGGACGAAGGCCTCGAAGCTGCCCGCGAACGACTCGTAGGGCTGGTGGACGAGGAAGTCACCGCGGCGGATCTCGTCGAAGAGGTCGCGCGGCTCCTTCGCGTGGACGAGCCTGGCCGGAGTCGCACCGGGCGAGAGGGGAGCCGCGAGCTCCGGTCGGTCGAGGTCGAGCAGCTGGTCGAGGTCGGCCAGGTCGAGCGGCCCGTGGATCTCGTAGACCTGGTCGTCGCCGACGCCGAGCCCCTGCTGCAGCCGCTCGAGCATTCCGCGCGAGGTCGAGGTCGAGACCTCGAGGCGGACGGCATCGCCGAAGCGGCGCCGCTGCAGCTCCTGCTCGACCGCCTCGAGCAGGTCGTCCGCGTCGTCCGAGACCTCGAAGTCGGCGTCACGGGTGACGCGGAAGACGGAGCGCTCGACGATCTCCATCCCCGGGAAGAGCCGGTCGAGGAAGTGCGCGATCACGTCCTCGAGCATGCAGCAGCTTGCCGGTGCCGGCGGAGAAGAAGCGCGGCAGCCCCTCCGGCACCTTGACCCGCGCGAACCGCTCCTCGCCCGTCTCGGGGTCGCGCGCGAGCACGCCGAGGCTGAGCGTGAGACCGGAGATGTAGGGGAAGCGCTGGCCGGGGCTGACGGCGAGCGGCGTCAGGACGGGGAAGATCTCACGCTGGAAACCCTCGCCGAGCGCACGCCGCTCGTCCTCGTCGAGCTCGTCGGCGTTCGTGATCAGGATCCCCTCGGCGGCGAGCGCGGGGCAGAGATGCTTCTTCCAGAGCTTCGACTGGCGCGCGGTCAGCTCGAGCACGCGCTCGCGGATCGCCGCCAGCGCACCGCGCGGCGTCAGCCCGTCGGCCGAGCGGACGACGATGCCGGCGGCCTCCTGCTCGGTCAGGCCGGCGACGCGGACCATGAAGAACTCGTCCAGGTTCGACGAGAAGAAGCGGCACATCTTCAGTCGCTCGAAGCAGCGGCAGACTCTCGTCGGCGGCGAGGTCGAGCAGGCGCCCGTTGTACTCGAGCGTCGAGAGCTCGCGGTTCAGCAGGCGCCCGGACGTCTCCCGGGAAGTGACCGCGACCATCCGCTAAGCATGTCGTGATCCGGGGTGCCCGTGGGTTACGGACTGGTAAAACCGCGCTACGCGAGCGCGTCCAGGAGCAGGCCCTGGAAGTGCGCGATCAGCCGCTCGGAGTCGCCCATCAGCCGCCCGTGCTCGATGCCGCCGCCGCGCAGCCCTTTCTGGACCCGCTCGACGAGAACCCGGTCCTCGGCGCCGACCTGGTCGTCGAACTCGAGCATCTCGGCGATCCACGCGTCGTCGACGTCGGGCCCGACGAAGTAGTCGAGGAAGCGCGCCGTCGTCTCCGGTCCCGTCGGCACGATCGGGCCGATCGAGAGATTCGGGTGCCCCGGCATGATGTTCAGCGTCAGGTTCGGCCAGAGGAAGTGGAACTGGCCGCGAGCGATCGGGCCACGCGGGTCGAAGTCGCCCTTCCAGGCCTCGCGCACCGGGCCCGTACTGGGTCGAGAACGTGCGGCTCTCCTCCAGGATGTAGGCGTCCACCGAGACGTCGACGACCTTCGAGAAGTCCGGGTGCGCGACCTGGCAGTGGTAGCACTCGAGGTAGTTCTCGCTGCAGACCTTCCAGTTCGCGGCGTACTCGTCGCCGCTCGCGCGCTTGAGGAACCGCAGCGAGTCGAGGTCGACGCCCGACGCCGCGACGAGCGCCGGCAGCTCGCCGAGCGTCTCCGCGAGCGGCTCCGCCTCCGGATCCGGGTTGACGAAGACGAACGGGCCCCAGGCGTCGACCGGGACGGCGACGAGGCCGAGCGCCTCCTTCTCGAAACCCGGCACGCGGTCGGAGCGCGGCGCCGCGCGCAGCGACCCGTCGAGGCCGTAGGTCCAGGCGTGGTAGGGGCACTGGAGCGACGCCCGCTTCCCCTCGCCTTCGCAGACGAGCGAGCCGCGGTGGCGGCACACGTTCAGGAACGCGCGTAGGCCGCCGTCCTCGTCCCGCACGACCACGATCGGGACGCCGGCGAGGTCACAGGTGAAGAACGCACCGGGCTCCGCGACCTGGTCGGCCCGGCCGGCGTACTGCCACGTTCGCCGGAAGATCCGCTCCCGCTCCAGCCGCAGCACGGCCGGGTCGGAGTACCAGTCGAACGGGATCGTGCGGCCGTCGGCGATCGTCGCCATGCGGCGATTCTAGGCGGCGATGGCCACCGTCTCGGCGCCGACCTCGGTGATGAAGACCGGTCGCCGGGAGCGGAGGTGGGCGATCAGCGCCTCTCGTCCGCGCGCAGGGGACGACGCTCTTCCAGCCGCCCAGGTGCTCACGTGGTCGAGCGCCCCGGCGCGGCTAGATCCGGCGGTAGCGCGCCTCGACGAAGCAGTAGAGCGCGTACGCCATCAGGCCGACGGCGACCGCGCCGAGCAGCAGGCCGCCGTAGCTCTGCTGTGCGAGCTCCATCAGCGCGCCGTCGAGCCCACGCGCCTCCTTCGGGTCGAACTCCCAGGCCGCCCGCAGGAGGAAGAGCCCCATCAGCGCGAAGACGACCGCCCGTGCGAGATGGCCGAGGACGCCGACGGCGGTCGCGGACGCCTCCTCGGCATCGCTCATCTCCGCGGTCTTCAGCTTCTTCTTGAACTTGCCCGTGACGGCGCGGTAGCCGTTGAAGGCGGCGACGCCGAGGAACGCGAGGCCGGCGCGTAGACGAGATACCGGCCGAGAGGCAGGTCGAAGACGCCGGCGGTCGTCTGCTGCTCCTTCGAGCCGCCGCCGCTGCCCGCGCTGATGATCCGCTCGGCCGTGAGCACGGCCAGGGCGCCGTACCAGACTGCCGCGCGCGAGCGCGCTCCCACGCTTCGCCAGTCCCTTCGGGTCCTCGCCTTCGCCTTCGCGGTCGAGCAGGCCGCGCGCGAGCTGCCAGAGCGCGTAGCCGGCGAGCCCGACGGCCAGCAGCACGAGCAGTCCCTTGCCGAACGGCTGCTGGGCGATCGTCTGCAGCGCACCCTCGCGGTCGGGGCTCTCCTCGCGTCCGCCGAGCGCGACCTTGATCGCGAGGATGCCGACGACGGCGTAGAGGACGCCCTTGGCGACGAGGCCGAGCCGGCCGAGGCGCTCGACCCACGGGCTCCGGCCCGCGCGGCGGCCCTTCGTTGCGATCGTGCTGGAGCTCATCCGATCGTTGTGTCCGCTACAGCCGAGCTTGAAGCCTCGCCGCGATCCGCCGCCGTCGCCGCTACAACTAGAGCGTGCGCCGCGCCGTTCTGATCGCCGTCGCTCTGGCCCTGATCGCTCCCGGCAGTGCATTCGCCCGCGAGTGCGGGATTCCGGACGCAAATCCGCTCTGGGTCGACTTCGCCGGCCACGACGCGCCGCTGCCGCAGAAGCCCGGGCTGACGCTCGCGTTCACGTCCGGCACCGTCAAGCCGGCGGAGGCGCGCAAGAACGGAGCCGCGACGGTCTTCTTCGACCTCAACTTCAACAACCGCGTCGGGACGCCGACGGTGCCGGCCGATCCGGCGCTGATCCAGGAGCGCGCCGACCGGCTCTACGACTTCGCCGTCTCGGTGACGGGCTGCCAGACGCCGTGGATCGCCCTGAACGAGCTCTTCGGCGCCCAGACGCCGACCCCGTGGACGACGACGACCGCCCAGTACCGCGCGAACACGCTCGCGCTCGTCCGGCGGCTGAAGGAGCGTGGGGCGTTTCCCGCCGTGACGATCGCGAACCCGCCCTACACGGGCGGCGATGCGGCGCAGTGGTGGCGCGACCTGGCCGCGTCGGCGCTGCTGATCCGGCAGGTCTTCTTCACCTCGCCGAACGTGCCGCAGCTGCACGCGCTCGGGCCGATCCGGGCGAGCCGGACGATGCGCAGCGGCATGCGCGCGCTCGTGCGCAAGTTCACGGACATCGGGATCGCGCCGAGCAGGGTCGCGCTCGAGCTCCAGTTCCAGTCCGCGCCGGGCACGGGGGGACGCGAGGGGCTGCAGCCGCGGGCGAAGTGGCTCGAGATCGTGAAGCTGCAGGCGCTCGCGGCGAGACGCGTGACGAAGGAGCTCCGGACGCACTCGATCTGGTCCTGGGGCTGGGCGACCTTCAGTGCAGCCGGGATCGACCAGGACAAGGGCGAGGCCGTGTGCGTCTACCTCTGGGTGCGCGACCAGAACCTGTGCAGCGGGCCGGGAGCCGCCGGGCCGGCGCTGGACGCCTCGCTTGACGGTCGGCCAGCTCGAGCAGCTGCGCGCAGGCGTGATCTGCGCCCTCCCGGCGGGGGAGATCCGGACGAGCGCAGTCGACCCGCTCGCACGCGCGATCGGCGATCGCGACATCGCGGCAAGCGTCGTGCTCGAGCGGCTCGTGCTCCAGCAGGAGGTCGAGGTCGACGCGCACGCGGTGCTCATGGCGGAGCTCGCGTTCGTGGACGATCACTTCCGCGGCAGCACCGCCGCGTACCTCGCCGCACTGAAGCGGATCCAGCTGACGCGGGTCGCGGCACGCGGGCTGCTGCTGGACGAGCTCCGGCGCGACGGCGTTCGGGCTCGGTTCTACTCCCGGCGGTCGACCGGCGCGGAGATCGCCGACTTCCACGGAACGTACGCGGATCTCCGGGCGCGGCTCGTCGAGACGGCGCGTCCCGTCACCTGGCTCGGCGGCAAGACGCGCGGGATCGCCGTCGAGACCTTCGCGCCGGCGCGCATCTTCGGCCTCTCGGCCAAGGGCCGCGTCCGGACGCCTCAGGGGCAGCTGCTCGTCACGCCGCTCGGCGACACGGTCTTCCTCGGCACGATCCCGCTCGTCGAGGCGCGGGCCGCGATCGAATCGTCGCTGAACCGCTTCGCCCGGGTCGCCGCCTACGAGAACTGGCTGGCGAAGGCGGAGGAGCGCGCGCTCGCCGAGGCGGTCTGCCTCGACGACCGCTTGCCAACGCCCGCGCCGCTGACGCTCGACGACCTGCTTCCCGTTCACCGCCCCGGACGTTCAACTAGGAGCGGGCTGGAAGAATGGCCCGGCGACATCCGTCGCCTCGACCAAGGGGGGTCCTGATGGCAACGAAGTCCGACTTCACCGAGCAGGAGTGGGATCAGCTGCGCAAGGGCGCGACGGGGGCGGGCTTGCTCGTCTCGGCCAGCGACCGCAGCTTCTTCGACAGCTTCAAGGAGGCCGGTTCGCTCGCCAAGCACCTCGCCGGCGGACGCTCGGGCTCGAGCGAGCTGATCCGAGAGCTCGCGGGCGAGCGCGGCATGGGCTTCGGCGTGACGAGCTCGACTGCGGAGATCGAGACCGGGACGCTCGAGGCGCTCCGGTCGGCCGTGTCGACGCTCGAGGCGAAGGCGCCGGACGAGGTCGAGGCGTACAAGTCGTTCGTGCTCGAGGTGGCCGAGGCGGTCGGCAAGGCTGCCGGCGGCGGCGACGAGGCCGAAGCGGCCGCGGTCGAGAAGATCAGGTCGGCGCTCGCCTGAAGCAGTCGAGGGTGTGGTCGTCCACGAGGCCGGCCGACTGCATGAACGCGTAGCAGGTCGTCGGGCCCGTGAAGCGGAAGCCTCGCCGCTTCAGCTCCTTGCTCATCGCCTGCGACTCCGCGGTCTGAGCCGGAATCTCGCCGACGGTGCGCCAGGCGTTCACCTTCGGCTCGCCGCCGACGAACGACCAGAGCAGCTCCGTCAGCGGCACGTCCAGTGCGAGCGTCGTCCGCGCGTTGTCGATCACCGACTCGATCTTGCCGCGGTGCCGGACGATCCCCGCGTCCCCGAGCAGGCGCTCGACGTCGCTCTCGCCGAAGCCCGCGATCGCCTCGATGTCCCAGCCGGCGAACGCATGCCGGTACCCCTCGCGCTTGCGCAGGATCGTCGACCACGAGAGGCCCGCCTGGGCGCCCTCGAGGTTCAGCAGCTCGAAGAGCGCCCGCTCGTCGCGCACGGGGATGCCCCACTCCTCGTCGTGGTAGGCGACGTAGAGCGGATCGTCGACGGGCACCCAGCCGCAGCGGATCACCCGGATGAGGCTAGACCTTCTCCTTCTCCTCGGTGGTCGTATCGGCGTCGGCTTCGGCGTCCACGTCGACGTCCGGGTCGACTTCGTCGGCCTGGCGCCGATGATCCTCGGCCTCCGCCTGCCGCGCGCGGGCGCGCTCGGCCTGCTCCTCGGCGGCGAGGCGGGCCTGCTCTGCCTCCCGGGCCTTGGTGTCGGCCAGGCTGCGCTGCTCGTCCGCTTCGAGCCGCCGCTCCTCGAGCTGCCGCTCCCCGCGCTGCTTGAGGATGTACCAGCCGATGGCGAGGACGACGATGACGGCGATGACGATCACGACGATCGCGGTGGTGCTCATTCGGTGACTCCCTTCCTCGGGTTCGTGGAAGAGCCTTCCGGATGGCGCGTGGTTGCAAACCCCTGCGGCGCTACCCTCCTCGCATGGCCGCGGATGAGGAGAACGGCGTCGCCGAGCGCCTGAAGGCGGTCGCCGATGCGCTCGAGGAGATCGTCGCCGACCGCAGCCTGCTGAAGGAGCTGTCGCTGGAGGAGCGCACGCGGCTGCTCGCGCTCGCCGGGGACGTCCACAACCCCGACGTCGTCCAGCGGCGCCGCTTCAACAAGGTCGTGCGCCGCGAGAAGAAGGCGGCGAGGGTCGGCCGCGACGAGAGCGTGCTCGCCGAGACGGGCATCCGCATCCACCGCGCCAAGCCGGTGTTCACGACGCCGAACGTCTACGTCCCGAAGGAATTCGAGCAGCTCGACGTCGACGAGGCGGAGTTCCGTGAGGTCGTCGAGCCGCAGCACTGCTACGTCTGCAAGGAGCGCTACCAGGACATCCACCCCTTCTACGACCAGCTCTGTCCGGCGTGCGCGGCCTTCAACTTCCGCAAGCGCTCGGAGACCGCCGACCTGAGCGGCCGGGTGGCGCTGCTGACCGGCGGCCGGGTGAAGATCGGCTACCAGGCCGGGATCAAGCTCCTCCGCGCGGGCGCGCAGCTGATCGTGACGACGCGCTTCCCGCGCGATGCGGCGGCGCGCTACGCGGCCGAGCCCGACTTCGAGGAGTGGGGCGACCGGCTCGAGGTCTTCGGGCTCGATCTCCGGCACACGCCGAGCGTCGAGGCGTTCTGCTCTCACCTGAGCTCGACGCGTGAGCGGCTCGACTTCATCGTCAACAACGCCTGCCAGACCGTCCGGCGGCCGTCCGAGTTCTACCGCCACATGCTCGAGGCGGAAACGGCCTCGGAGGAGTCGATGCCGGCCCACGTCCGCGGCCTGCTCGGCGCCTACGAGGGGCTGCGCCGCACCGACATGCTGCCGGCGGCTCCAAACGGCACGCCGCCGGCGCTCGTCGGGGTCACGCGCTCGGCCGAGCTCTCGCAGGTGCCGCTGCTGCCGGAGGATCTGGAGCCGCAAGGCGACCTCTTCCCGGAGGGCCGGCTCGACGCCGACCTGCAGCAGGTCGACCTGCGCGAGCGCAACTCGTGGCGGCTCCTGCTCGACGAGGTGCCGACGGTCGAGCTGCTCGAGACGCAGCTCGTCAACGCCGTGGCGCCGTTCGTCCTCAACGCGCGCCTGAAGCCGCTGATGCTGCGGACGCCGGAGCGGGACAAGCACGTCGTCAACGTCTCGGCGGTCGAGGGGCAGTTCTACCGCCGCTTCAAGACGACGCGGCACCCGCACACGAACATGGCGAAGGCGGCGCTGAACATGATGACGCGGACGTCCGCGGCCGACTACCACGCCGACGGGATCCACATGAACGCCGTCGACACCGGCTGGGTCACCGACGAGGATCCGCTCCACGTCGCCGATCGGAAGACGGCCGAGCACGGCTTCCGGCCGCCGCTCGACATCGTCGACGGGGCGGCGCGGATCGTCGATCCGATCATCGACGGCTTCAACACCGGCGAGCACGTCTGGGGCCAGTTCCTGAAGGACTACAAGCCGACCGACTGGTGAGCACTCCCGGCCGCGACCCGGATGTCAACGTCGTCGGCGGCGAGCTGCTCGCCTGCTCGACCGCGCCGCTGACGGGCTTCTTCCGCGACGGCTGCTGCTCGACCGGTCCCGAGGATCTCGGCAGCCACACGGTCTGCGCCGTGATGACCGAGGAGTTCCTCAGCTTCAGCCGTGCCGCCGGCAACGACCTCTCGACGCCGCGGCCGGAGTGGGGCTTCGAGGGGCTGCAGCCCGGCGACCGCTGGTGCGTCTGCGCCTCCCGCTGGCTCGAGGCGGAGGAGGCCGGGGTCGCACCGCCCGTCGTGCTCGGCGCCACGCACGCCCGCGCGCTCGAGGTCGTGCCGATCGAAGCGCTGACGGCGAAGGCCGCCGCGCCCGACGCGATCGCCTAGCGGCGGCCGGAGGCGGCGAACGAGGCGTAGGCGCGCTCGAGCACCTCGGCCAGGTCTTGCCCGCCGACCTGGATCCCGCTCTTGCCGAGCCGCTTCAGCACGGCAGCGGTCGGGAGCGGCCGCGGCGGGCCTAGCTCGGGCGGCGGCCCGGCCTCCCAGATGTCGTCGCTGGCGACGATCGGCTCCGGCTCGGCCGGCGGCTCGACTCGCTCGGCGGGGTCGGTGCAGCCACGCCATTTGCAGCAGCAGCGACGGCTCGCGGTCGAACCTGTCGGCGAGCACGTAGGCGAGGGCTGCGAGGTGCGCACAGATGCCCGGCCGGCCGCAGCTGCAGCTGCGATGGAGAGATCGTGTCGGCGGGACGAGCGGCTCTTCCCAGTCGACCGCCATCACATGCTCGAGCTGGACGGACTGCGAGCGGCCTGCGACGGCCGCCTCGACCTGCGGGTTGCCGCGAGCCGAGCGGATCGCGGCGGCCCAGATCCGCGGCGGGACGGGGTCGGCCGCGATCTCCGCGGCGTGCTCCTCGCCGTCGTCCTCGATCCGGCCGCTGATGACGCCCTCGGCCACGGCGACCGTGTGCACGCTGCCGCCGCGCGCGAGGGCGCGCCCGGCCTCCGCGCTCGACGAGCCCTCGTCGCCGACTGCAGCCGTCGCGAACAGGCGTGACCATGGCCCCTGGCCGATCCGCTCCCGCTCCGTCGTGACCGCGAGCGGGCGGCCGTCGTCGAGCACGCTCATGCAGCCTCCCTCGCCTTCGGCTCGGTCGCGTGGGGGAACCCGGTTTCCCCCACGAACCCCCTGCGCGCTGTCGCCGACGCTGCGCATCGGCGCGCTCTCTCGGGGGAACCCGTCGGTTCCCCCGGACCCCCTCCTGGCCGCGTGACTTCGTCACGCGGCCTCCTCGACCGCGTCGGCCGACAGCTCGACGGCCGCGCGGATCGTGCCGAGGTCGAGGTCGCCGAGCCAGTCCTCGGAGCGCCCGGCGATCACCTTCTCGGCCAGCTCCCGCTTCGAGTCGAGCAGCAGGTCGATCCGCTCCTCGAGCGTGCCGCTGCAGATCAGGCTGTGGACGTAGACGTGCTTGCGCTGGCCGAACCGGTACGCGCGGTCGGTCGCCTGCTGCTCGACCGCCGGGTTCCACCAGCGGTCGAAGTGGAAGACGTGGTTCGCAGCGGGCAGGTTGAGGCCGCGGCCGCCCGCCCGGATCGAGATCACGAGCACGGACGGGCCGTCCTCGCGCGCGAAGGCGGTCAGCAGCTCGTCGCGCTGCTTCGCGTTCAAGCGGCCGTGGAAGAACCCGACGCTGCGGCCGAGCCGTTCCTCGAGGTGAGTAACGAGGCGGTCGAAGCCGGGGTACTGCGTGAAGACGAGCGACTTGTCGCCGGGCGGGACGTCGGCGAGCAGCTGCACGAGACGCTCGAGCTTGCCGGAGCGGCCGTCGAGCGGGCGGCCGGTGGTCAGCAGCATCTCCGGGTGGTTGCAGACCTGCTTCAGGTGGCCGAGCATCGCGAGCACGGCGCCGCGGCGGCCGAAGCGGTCCTCGTGCGCCTCGACGCGGGCCATCCACCGGTCGACCGTTGCGCGGTAGAGGCTCGCCTGCTCCACCGTCAGGCGGCAGTAGTCCTTCTCGATCGTGATCGGCGGCAGCTCGAGCTCGATCTCCGGCGAGTCCTTCGCCCGGCGGAGCACGAACGGATCGACGATCGCGCGCAGCCGCGCCAGCGCCCCCTCGTCGCCGAACTGCTCGATCGGCCGCGCGAAGGCCCGGTCGAATCCCTCGCGTGAGCCGAGCAGGCCCGGGTTGACGATGTCCATGATCGCCCAGAGCTCGCTGAGCCGGTTCTCGATCGGCGTGCCGGTCATCGCCACCTTGCGGCGCGCCTGCAGCCGGCGGAGGGCACGCGCGCGCTTCGTCGCCGGGTTCTTCACGTCCTGCGCCTCGTCGAGGAGCAGTCGGTCCCAGGCGATCGCGGCGAGCGCATCTGCATCCCGGGTCGCGATGTCGTAGGACGTGACGACGACGTCGTGTCCCCGCGCAGCGAGCGCGAGCTCGGGAGCCGCGAGGCGGGTGGGGCCGTGGTGGAGGTGCACGTGGAGGGACGGCGCGAAACGGTGGATCTCGGCGCCCCACTGCTTGACCACGCTCATCGGGCAGACGACGAGCGTCGGTCCCAGCTTCTCGTCGCCGGCGTCCTCCCGCTCGGAGGCGAGCATCGCGATCGCCTGGACCGTCTTGCCGAGGCCCATGTCGTCGGCGAGGATCGCGCCGACACCGAGGTCGCCGAGCAGGCGCAGCCAGCCGTGGCCCCGCTCCTGGAACGGGAAGAGCGGATGGGTCATCGCCGCCGGGGTCGGCAGTGCGCGGAAGCGCCGCTCGCCCGCGTGGAGCAGGGACGAGAGCGATTCGTCGAGCGAGACCTCACCGAGCTCGACGCCCGCTTCGTCGGTCTCGAGCCCGGAGACCGCGCGGACGAGCTCGACGATGCCGACGCCTGCGCGCCGGCGCTCGAGGAAGCGCAGCGCCTTCTCGACGTCCGAGCGGCGAACCGCGTGCCAGCGGTCGCCGATGCGGACGAAGGGCTCCTTCGCGGCGGCGAGGTCGGCGAGCTCCTCGTCCGTGAGCTCGGTGTCGCCGACCGCGAGGCGCCAGTCGAACCGCGCCAGCTCGTTCGGAGAGAGCAGCCCGCTCGACGCCACCCGCGGCGCGCTCGTCGCCGTCAGGTTGACCCGGACGCGCGTCGGCGAGCGCAGCCACGATGAGGGCAGCAGCACCGGGATGTTGCGCTCCTCGAGCCTCGGCATCGCCTCGCGGAGGAAGAGCCGCACCTGCTCCTCGCCGAGCTCGGCCTCGGACGGCTCGGCCGCGTCGAACTCGATCCCGACGTCGGCGAGCACCGGCTCGAGCTCGCTCAGGTGCCGGATCAGGTCACGGCGCGGATCGCCGGCACGCAGGAACGCGAAGACGTCGTCGTCGCGGTCCCAGAGCAGCGACGCGGGCAGGCCGAGCGTGGGATCGTCGCTCGCCTGCAGCCACAGCTCGAGCACGAGCCGCGGCTCGTCCCCAGGCCCGACGGCAGGGCGCTCGTCGAGGTGGAGGCCGAGCCGCCACTCGGTCCGCGTCCTGGTCTCGAGCCCCGCGTCGACCCACTCGGAGAGCCTGCGCTCGAGCGCACCGAGGCCCGAGTGGCGGGGGAGCGCCGAGTCGGGCGCGGTCAGGCCCTCGAGCAGGTGGTCGATGGCGTTCGCGCGGCCGGCCTTCGACGGCGCCAGCCGCACCTTGTCGGCGCGGAGGCGGTCGCGCGCGATCTGGTCGACCAGCACCGGATAGAGGTCGTGGACGGTCGCGTCGCGGTCGCCGTCGAAGGCGCCCGCGCCGACAGCGGGCAGTGCGGCCGCGATCGCGGCCAGCGCGCTCTGGACGCCCTCGTCGAGCGTGGCGCCCCAGAACGCGTGCCACCAGCCCTCACCGTGGTCGAGGAAGGGATGGACGAGACCTTCGGCGACGGACCGCCGCGCCAGCTCGACGACGGCGAAGATCGCACGGGCGCTCGCGCCGAGCTCGAGCCCTTCCGGCGGCGATGCGGCGAGCGCAACGAGCTGGGCCGGATCGAGACGGCGCGCCGCGATCCCGCGGCCGGCGAGGGGGAGATCGGCGATCGCCGGCATCCCCGCGCGCAGGTCGCCTGCGGAGAGCGATCCGTCCGCGCCGCGCGCGAGGACGATCGCCGTCGCGTCGTCCTGCCAGACGACCTCGAGGGTCGGGGAGGCCGTGCTCGGCCGCAGTTCGGTTGTGGGCTGGGTCGACACCGACCTATCAGAGTAGGCGCAAAACACGACGACCCGCGTCCCCCGGACGCGTATGGCCTCTCAGCTCGAGGTGAGCGTGAGCTTCATCTCGGCCTCGCCGCCGTGCATCTCGCCGGTCGCCTCGAAGCCGCAGCGCTCGTAGAACGCGATCGCCGAGTGGGGGCCGGGGACGACGCTCAGCGTCACCTCGTCGACCCCGTCGGCCCGCGCCTCGTCGAGCAGCAGCTCGAGCGCGCGCCGGCCGACGCCCTTCCCCTGGAAGCCGGCGTCGACCATGAAGCGCCAGATGTAGAAGAGGCGCTCGTCGGGATCGCGCCAGACCATCGCGAAGCCGGCGGGCTCCTCGCCGAAGTAGATCGCCCGGAACCACGCCTTGGGCTCGAAGTGGGCCTCCGCGATCGAGATGCTGTTCGGGGCCACGAGCCCGTGCTGGTCGGGACCGACGTCGAGCGCGGTCACGAGCCTGACCGTCTCCTTCGTGATCTCGCGCAGGCTGGTCTCCGGGGCCATGCCGTGACTCTAAGGTTGGCGTGATGCCGCTGCAGAACCGCGTCACGCCGCTCGGGGAGCTGATCGCGGATCCGGCCCGCGGGCTCGTCTACGGCAACCGGGGTTGCCTGCACGACGACGAGGGCCGGATTCGCCGGCGCTTCGCCGTGAAGCGCTGGATCGCGTGCAGGCTCGAGTTCAAGGGCTGGAAGCGGACGAAGCTGCTGCAACCGGGCCGGTTCACCGAGCTCTTCTTCCTCGACGAGGCGACGGCGTTCGCCGCCGGCCACCGGCCCTGCGCGCTCTGCCGGCGCGAGGACTACGACCGCTTCGTCGCACTCGTCGGCGCGCGGGCCGACGAGATCGACGAGCGCCTCCACGCGGAGCGGCTCGACGGATCGCGGCGCCGCCGGCTGCATCGGGCTCGGCTGCGGGAGCTTCCGGACGGCGCGTTCGTGCTCGACCAGGACGAGCCGTGGCTCGTGCTCGGCGACGAGCTGCGCCGCTGGACGCCGTCCGGCTACGCCGAGCGCCGCCCGCGAGCCGGGGGAGACGCCGTGCTGATCACACCGCCGTCTCTCGTCGAGGTTCTGCGCTCCGGCTGGCAGGGATCCGTGCCGCTCCTGCATCCGTCGGCGTGACCGCCGCCTGGCTCGAGCCGGCGGAGCTGCGGATCGGCCTCGGCTGCATGCGGCTGCCGGCCGAGTCGGCGCCCGAGACGATCGCAGCCGCCGCCGAGGCGGGGATCACCGTCTTCGACACGGCGCGCGCGTACGAGGACAACGAGGCAGATGGTGGCTCGCGCACTCCGCGGCTGCGGCGCGGCCGCCTCCGCGCGGATCGTGACCAAGGGCGGCATGTCGCGTCCCGGCGGCGCCTGGGTGGCCGGACGGCCGCGCGAAGGCGATCCGCGCCGACTGCGAGGCGAGCCTCGCGGCGCTCGACGGCCTCCCGATCGACCTCTACCTCCTGCACGCGCCCGACCCGCGGACGCCGTGGCGCACGTCCGTGCGGGCACTTGCACGACTCGTGGACGACGGCCTCGTGAACCGAATCGGGCTCGCGAACGTCAACCGGACCCAGCTCGACGAGGCGCTCGCGGACGCGCCCGTCGCGGCCGTGCAGGTCGCGCTCTCGCCGTTCGACGACCGAGCTCTCCGCGGCGGGCTCGTCGAGCGCTGCGAGGAGCTCGGGATCGCGTTGCTCGCGCACTCGCCGCTGGGCGGCCCGAAGCGCGCCGGACGCGTCGACGCCGAGGAGACGCTCGCGTGGCTCCTGGGCCTCTCGCCGGTGGTCGTCCCGATCCCCGGCGCGCGACGACCGGAGACCGCGCGCTCGGCGGCACGGGTCGCCGCCGCGGCACCGGCACCAGCGCCCGCCCGCCGGCGCCGCTCGGCAGCGCCGTCCAGGACCGACGCGGAGATCGTGCTCGTGATGGGCGTCCCCGGAGCAGGGAAGAGCCGTGTCGCCGCCGAGTACACGACTCGCGGCTACACGCGGTTGAACCGCGACGAGCAAGGCGGGTCGCTGCGCAAGCTCGCCGCCGTCCTCGACGAGGAGCTGGCAGCAGGCGGGCGGCGAGTCGTGCTCGACAACACCTATCTCACGCGCGCGTCGCGGAACGAGGTGATCGAGGTCGCAGCCCGGCATGGAATCCCGGCCCGCTGCGTCTGGCTCGACGCGCCGCTGGCCCAGGCGCAGGTCAATCTGGTCGAGCGCCTGCTCGAGCGCTTCGGGTCGCTGCCGACGCCCGCACAGCTCTGGGAGCTGAGGAAGGAGCCGGGGATGCTCGCGCCCACGTCCCAGATGCGTGCGTTCCGCGAGCTGGAGCCGCCGTCCGACGACGAGGGCTTTGCCGCCGTCGAGCTCGTGCCGTTCGTCCGGGCGTCGTCGTCCGGCAAGGCCGGCGTCTTCGTCGCAGCCCGGGCGATGACGGAACCCGGGTGGGAGGACGCGCTCGCCCAGGGCGCTCCGGATGCGCCTCACCTCGTCTACGACTGGAACCCGGACGACGACCGGGCCACTCTCGACGCCGCTGCGGCCCGGGTCGCCGCGAAGGTCTCCGGGGCCGTGCAGACGGCGCTCTGCCCACATCCCGCCGGCCCGCCGACCTGCTGGTGCCGGCCGCCGCTGCCCGGTCTTCCGCTCGCGTTCGCCCGCGAGCACGGCGTCGACCCGGCGCGCTCGGTCGTGATCGGCTCGGGGACGGCGCACAAGACGCTGGCGGCGACGCTCGGCGCTCGCTACGTCTCGGCAGAGCCGCCTACACCGTGACGATGACCTTGCCGCGGGCGTGGCCTTCGCCGAGGTAGCGGAACGCGTCGGCGGTCTCGGCCAGCTCGTACTTCCGGTCGACCACGGGCTTCACCTTGCCGGTCTCGAGCAGCTCTCGCAGGATCTCCATGTCGGCCCTGTTCGTCTTGGCGATGAAGAACACGGCTTTCTGGCTGCCGCGCAGCAGCGACGCCACCCGCAGCCGAACGATGTGGCCGATCGGCCCGACGAGCCGCCGCTTCTGCGCTCCGACGATGACGACGGTGGCGTCCTGGGTCAGCACACGCCTGAGCTGCGACCACGATTTGCCGCCGGCGACGTCGAGGAGCAGGTCGTAGCGCCGGTCGCCGTGGGTGAAGTCCTCGCGCGTGTAGTCGACGACGTGGTCGGCGCCGAGCGAGCGGGCCTGCTCGACGTTGCCGGTGCTGCACACCGCCGTCACCTCCGCTCCGAGCGCCTTCGCGATCTGGATCGCGAACGTGCCGACGCCTCCCGACGCGCCGTTGATCAGCACCTGCTGGCCGGCCTGCAGCTGACCCTTGTCCCGAAGCCCTTGCAGGGCGGTGATCGCCGCCACCGGCACGGCCGCCGCCTCCTCGAAGGTGAGGTTCGCCGGCTTGGCCACGACGGCGTCGCGCACGGTCACGTACTCGGCGAGCGCGCCGCTCCGCGCTCCGAAGACGTCGTCGCCGGGGCTCACGTGCGTGACGTTCTTGCCGACCGCCTCGACCGTGCCCGCGAAGTCGATGCCCGTCCGGTCGCTCCTCGGCTTGAACAAGCCCGTCGAGGGGCGGACGATCAGCGGCCCGGCGACGCCGTACCAGTCCGCCGGGTTGACCGAGGCCGCGCGCACCTTGACGAGGACGAGATCGTCGGCGAGGGCGGGCTTTTCGACCTCCGCCAGCTCGAGCACGTCGGGCCGGCCGTAGCTGCTGCACACGATCGCTTTCATCGGTGGATCTCCTTCGCCTTCGGTACGTACATTGTAAGTGTACGCTGTAAGCTACACATACACCGTAAGGTTGTCAAGATGCCGAAGCCGAGACGAACCCCCCTGACGAGAGAGCGCGTGCTCCGTGCCGCCGTCGCGCTCGCCGACGACAACGGGATCGAGTCGCTCAGCATGCGCCGGCTCGGGCAGGAGCTCGGGGTCGAGGCGATGTCGCTCTACAACCACGTCGCGAACAAGGACGACCTGCTGAACGGGATCACCGACCTCGTCCTGCGCGAGATCGAGCTGCCTGAGGCCGGGAACTGGAAGGACGCCCTGCGCCGGCACGCGATCTCGGCGCACGACGTCCTCGCCTCCCATCCCTGGGCGTGCAGCCTCGCGCTCTCGCCGGATCGAACTTCGACCGCGTCCGTCGAGCGGGCGGAGTGGATGCTGCAACAGCTCCGGGAGGGCGGCTTCTCGCCCGAGGTGACCTACCACGCCTACCACGCCCTCGACGCCCACATCCTCGGCTTCACGCTCTGGCAGCTCGGCCACGGGATCGTCGACGCCGAGCACCTGAAGGAGATGGCTGCGGAGTTCTTTCGCAGGTTCGGCCCGGAGGAGTTCCCGTACCTGCGCGAGCACGCGGATCAGCACTTCGCGGGGTTCGGAAGCAAGGGGAAGGGCGCCTACGAGCTCGTCCTCGACCTGATCCTCGACGGCATCGAGCGGGACGCGGCCTGAGCACTCAGCTCACCGTCAGGACGACGTTGCCGGTCTTCTGGCCCGTCTCGACGTAGCTGTGCGCCTCGACGATCTCGTCGAGCGGATAGCGCCGGTCGATCACAGCCCGGTACGTGCCTGCCTCGATCAGCTCCTTGATCAGGACGACGTCCCGCTTCGCGTAGCGCGTGATCCCGAGCGCCACCCGCTTGTCTCCGATCCACCTGGTGAGTAGGGCGAGCACCGGGATCTGCCACAGGAAGCCGGGGTCGGTGTCGACGAAGGTTCCGCCCGGCTTCAGCGAGTGTCTGCAGCGCCTGAACGACTCCTTGCCGACCGCGTCGAAGATGACGTCGTACGTCTCGCCGTTCCGGGTGAAGTCCTCGTGCATGTAGTCGATGACCTCGTCGGCCCCGAGCGAGCGCACGAGCTCGACGTGCTTCGTGTCGCACACGGCCGTGACGTGCGCGCCGAAGTGCTTCGCGAGCTGCACGCCTGCCGTCCCGACCGATCCGGAGGCGCCGTAGACGAGGACGCTCCGCCCGTCCAGGTCGCCGGCCTTCCGCAGGCAGGCGAGGGCGAGGCTGGCACCGTCGCAGACCGCCGCCGCCTCCTCGAACGTCGTGCCCGCCGGCATGTGCGCCAGCGCACCGCTCTCGCGCACGCAGACGAACTCCGCATGCGCGCCCGCGCCAACGCCGAAGACGCGGTCGCCGACGTCGAACTCGGTGACGGCCGCGCCGACCGCCTCGACCTCGCCGGCGAATTCGAGCCCGAGGATCTTCCGCTTCGGCCGATGGAGCCCGGTGAAGAAACGCGAGACGAAGAACTCGGCGCTGCGGAATCCACAATCCGTCCTCGTGACGGTGGAGGCGTGAATCCTGACGAGCACGTCGTCCGCCGCGGGAACGGGCCGCTCGACGTCCGCGACCCGGAGGACGTCCGGCGGGCCGTAGCGGTCGTAGACGACTGCTCTCACGTCCGTCCCTTTCGCGCCTCGCTCGGCTCCGGCTGTCTGATCGGACCGCCGTGCCTCCACATCCGCCCGGCGCGGAAGAGCTCCGCCGGCTTGCCCCCCGACGAGCCGGGCTGTGCGCGGCGCCCGGTCGGGATCACCCAGCCGGCGTCCGAGAGCAGGCTGCGCCGGAAGTTCGCGCTGTCCAGCTCCACGCCCCAGACCGCTTCGTACACGGCCCGCAGCTCGGCGAGGGTGAACGTCGGGCCGACGAACGCCGTGGCGATGCCCCTGACCTCGAGGTCGATGCGGACGCGCTCGACCGCGTCGCGCACGATGCGCTCGTGGTCGAACGCGAGCTCGAGCTTCCCGTCGAGGACGTCGGACACGGGCAGCAGGGCGGCAGCCGCAGCATCCGTGCCCGCGACGACGCCGCCGACGGTGGGGAGGACGGCCAGATACGCGGCTGTGACGACGTTCATCCGGGGGTCGCGGCCGGGATCGCCGTAGGCGCGGAACTGGGCCAGCAGGCTGGCGGCGTCGACGCCGGTCTCCTCGGCCAGCTCGCGCTGCGCCGCCTCGTCCAGCGTCTCGTCGGGGCGCTTGAAGCCGCCGGGGATCGCCCACATCCCCTCGAACGGCGGCACGCCGCGGCGGACGAGCAGGACCTGCAGCCGGCCGCCGGACATCGTCAGGATGACCACGTCGACGGTGACGGCGAACGACGGAAATTGAGACGGGTCGTAGTCGGGCGGAACTCCCGAGCCAGATGTTTTAGTCGTCACGACTCTTACCCTACCAGCGCGTAATGGTCTTGTCGACCGGAACTCCGCGCCCGCTCTAGGATTCGGACGATGACCAGGTTCGTCGTCGACGCAGGCACCGTGCTCGAGCTGGCCGGCACCGGGGGCGGAGGTCGCGAGCGAGCACGAGCTCCTGGCGCCGACGCTCCTGCGCTCCCAGACGTTGTCGCTGCTGCACGAGGCCGTCCAGCGCGGCGAGCTCTCGGCCGACGTGGCGCGCGAGCGCCTCGCCGTGATCGGGCGGATGCCGATCAGGCTCCTCGGCGACGCGGTGCTCCGCCGGCGCGCGTGGGACGTGGCCGATCAGCTGGGGTGGGCCTCGACCTACGACGCCGAGTACGTCGCGCTCACGCTGCTGCAGGCGGACGCGTTCGTGACCGTGGACGCAGAGCTGGCGCGGAGCGTCGAGGGGATCGTCGCGACCGCATCGATCGACGCTCTGCGCTAGATCCGCCGGTCGGCGCCGTCAGCTCTGCGCGAGCACGAGCACGACCGTCATGACGGCGAGCGCGACGCCGCCGACCGTGAACAGCCCGACGGTGCGGAACCGCAGTGGGACGTGGCCGCCGGTTCGCAGCGCATGCTCCAGCTCGCGCTGGCGTTGTGCGCCGACGAGCAAGAGCCCGACCGCGAGAGCCGCGAAGCCGCAGCCGAGCAGGATGTACGGCCACGCGGCGACCTCGAGCAGTTCCGGGGCGAACCGGCCCACGGCGAGCGCCCCGGCGGTGGCGCCCAGCGAGGTGCGCCACCACGCCAGCCAGGTGCGCTCCGCAGCCATCGACGTACGCCGCATCTGGTCGAGATCCGACGGCGACGTCGGAGCTGCAGGCGACTCGTCTGCGGACTCGGTGCGCTCTGAGTCCGTCGGCGGCTGCGGTTGCGCCATGACCGCATCTAACACAGTTCGTCGGGGTCTCGTAATGGGAGCGGCCGAGTGGGATGATCGGGCGTCGTGACCTTCACGTCGCTGATCACCGTCGGTGCGTGCGGCCTTCTGCTCACCGGCTGCGGCGGCGAGGCGACCACCGCCGACAGCTCGTCGACCCGCTCATCGACTCGTGCTGCCCCCGACGACGATCTCGACCGCGTCGTCCGCATCGACGGGAAGCGCGGCCTCTACGTGAGGTGCACCGGCAGCGGCTCGCCGACCGTCGTCATGGAGGGAGGCGACGAGGACACGAGCGACTCGTACGGGTTCGCGGAGCGCAGCATCGCCGAGGTCGCGCGGACCTGCGTCTACGACCGCGCGAACCTGGGCGGGAGCGACCCTGCCGCCGGCCCCCGCGAGCTGTCGGATCTCGTCGGCGACTTCGAGGCGCTTCTCCGGGCTGCCAAGATCCCCGGCCCCTACGTCCTCGTCGGCACCTCGGGCGGCGGCTACATCTCTGCCGGCTACGCGTACGAGCACCCCGACGAGGTCGCCGGCATTGTCTTCGTCGAGGTTCCCGCGCCGTTCCGCAATCCGCCTCGGGAGATCGTCGAGGAGACCGACCCGAAGAACCCTGCGAACGTCGAACGCCGTGACTACCTTCAGGTCGAGAAGGACGCCTGGGCGGCTCGCAAGCGGATCGGCGACATCCCGGTCACGATCATCAGCAACGAGTACTCGGCCGCGGAGATCGCCGGCTCGCCGTTCCCCTCGGAGGCGGCCGGGATGCGGCGCAACGTCTCGGACCAGAAGGGCTGGCTCGTCCTCAGCCCGCGCGCGAAGCAGCTGGTCGTCCATACCGGTCACGCGGTCGAGGAGCAGGATCCGCAGCTCGTGATCGACGCGATCCGCGAGGTCGCGAAGGCCGCCCAGCACTAGCGCTAGGAAATCCAGGGGGATAGGAGTAGGGTCGCGGCCCCTAGTGAGAGGAACCGAGTGGTTTCCGACCGATTCGACCGCTTCCTGCCGCTGGCCGGAGTGCTCGCGGGGCTCTTGTTCTTCGTCGGTCTCGCCCTGCTGTGGAACGATCCGGCCAGCGAGACAGGGCCGGCCGAGACGTTCGCGTACTGGCAGGACAACCACGGACAGCACCAGATCGTCGCCCTCCTGGTCGGCCCACTGATCGCGTTCTTGCTCCTCTTCTTCGGGGTCGCCCTGTGGCGACGACTCGCGCAGGGCAACGGCGACGGCGGCCACGGCTCGGTCGCGTTCGGCGGGGCGCTTCTTGCCGCTGCGACGTTTTCCTCGTCTCCATGCTCGAAGGTGCGATGACGAACGCAGCGCACGAAGGTGAGCGGAACACCGTCTACACGCTGAACCAGCTGCACTCCTACGACTGGCTGGCGTGGAACGTTGCGTTCGCGGCGATGCTCCTCGCGACAGGCCTCGGCGCTCGCCGCAACGGGATGCTGCCGACGCCGCTTGCGTGGGCGACGATCGTGATCGGAGCGTCGCTCCTGACGCCGCTCGGGTTCTTCGGATTCATCCTCGTGCCCGTGTGGCTGATCGTGGTCGGGGTCTTGCTCTCCCGGCGAGCGACGGCCGCGCCGCGAGCTGGCTCGGGCGCGGCCGTGCACGAGTGAGCGTTAGTTCCCGAAGTTGACCGCGACGAGCCGCCTGGTCGAGACGCCGGCGAGATCCCCGTTCGCCTCACCCGGCTTCGTCGCGCGGATGAAGAGCGTCAGCTGCTGCTGCTTGCTGCTCGCGGGGAAGTTCGCGTCGCGGCGGAAGACCAGGGTCGCCGTGCCGTCGTCCCCGGTGAGCTCCTCCTCTGGGATGCGTGAACTGGTTGTAGGGCACCGCGGTCACGTAGACGCTCGCGCCCTTGATGTCGATGCCGCTGCAGGTGCTTCCGACCCGCACCTTCAGGGTGAAGGTCTGCGTCTGGGAGTTGACCGGCCCGGACAGCACGTCGAACGCCTCGATCTGGGTCCGCGCGGGCGGTGCGAGGTCGGCGATCGGGGCAGTCTTCAGGCTCTTGTTGGTCGGGCAGCCGTTCGGGCCGGGTGCCAGCGTCGCGGCCACGCCTGCCACGGCAAGCACCGTCAGCGCAAGCGCGGTGACGGTGGCGAGCAGGAGACGTCTCGCGGTCGCGACGTGCCGGAACCGCGCAGTCCAAGGAAGCCGTTCCATGGTGTACCCCCCTCTATTTTGCCTTCCGTTGCCGGAACACTGGCGGTTCAGCGCCCGGGGCGCAAACGAGCAGGTAGTGCACGGTCTCGACCGGACGTCCTCGTCGAGGTCCAGTCGGTTCGCAACGTGTCGAGCGCACAGGCCAGGAAACACGCTGCCCCCAGCGAGGTGTTCCAGTTGGCCGCGGCCAGATCGAGCATCGATCCGGTCGACGGAACGACGTAGCCGGCGACAGCCGAGATTCCGAAGAAGATGCAGCCGAGCAGGTTGACCGCCGGCTGCCACCAGCCCGCTCCGCCGCGCACCGGCAACCACCCGCGACGCGCCGAGGCGCGATAGGCGATCGCGCCCGAGACGAGGAAGCAGATCGACCCGCGCCAATCGGGCCGCCAGACGAGCTTGTCGTACTCGGAGCTCGTCAACACGGTGTGCATCGCCTGGTAGGTCGTGAGATTGAAGAACAGCGTGCCGGCGGACTGGATGATCGCGGCCCACCAGCCCGCGGCTCCGCCACCGGGGGAGCGCCGATCGGGCCAGGCCAGCCAGCTCTGGAGCCCTCCGCCGGCGGTGAACAGGATCGAGCCGATGAAGAAGGTGACGGCATCAGCCGAGTCGCCGACCAGCTGCGCGTAGCCGGGGAAGGGGCCGATGAGGAAGCAGGTCGACCCGAGGGCGAAACAGAGGGCCATCCAACGCACGCGACTCCTCATGCGCTCGGAGACGTGGCGTTGGCGTTCACACGCGCACCCTGCCACCTCTGCCGCGACTGACCCATAAGGTTGAGCCGGATCAGCTCGGCGACGCGATTCGTCGAGCCCAGCGGACATCGAAGGAGGTCGAGGTCATGCCACTCAAGCATCCGGGCTCAGGCGACGGGCGGGCGGCAGGACCTCGCGGTTGCGCCGCTGTTCAGCCTCGAGACGGGCACGATCCCCCGGCACGAGCTGCCGGACGGCGAGCTGCCGCCCGATGTCGCCTACCAGATCGTCCACGACGAGCTCATGCTCGACGGCAACGCGCGGCTGAACGTCGCGACGTTCGTCACCACGTGGATGGAGCCGCAGGCCGAGAAGCTGATGGCCGAGTGCTTCGACAAGAACATGATCGACAAGGACGAGTATCCGCAGACGGCCGAGCTCGAAGCCCGCTGCGTCAGCATTCTGAGCAACCTCTGGCATGCGCCGGAGTCGGCTGAGGCGACCGGCTGCTCGACGACCGGTTCGAGCGAGGCCGCCATGCTCGGCGGGCTTGCGCTCAAGCGACGCTGGCAGAAGCGCCGCCTGGCCGAGGGCAAGCCGGCCGACAAGCCGAATCTCGTGATGGGGATCAACGTCCAGGTGTGCTGGGAGAAGTTCGCCAATTACTGGGATGTGGAGATGCGGCTCGTGCCGATGGAAGGCGATCGTTTCACGCTCTCGGCCGACGAGGCTGTCAAGCGTTGCGACGAGAACACCATCGGCGTCGTCGCCATCCTCGGCTCGACGTTCGACGGCGCGTACGAACCGGTCGCGGAGATCTGCTCGGCGCTGGACGCCCTGCAGGCGGAGACCGGGCTCGACGTTCCGGTGCACGTCGACGGCGCGTCGGGCGCAATGATCGCGCCCTTCCTCGATCCGGACCTCGAGTGGGACTTCCGCCTGCCCAGGGTCGCGTCCATCAACACGTCGGGGCACAAGTACGGGCTCGTCTATCCGGGTGTGGGCTGGGTCGTCTGGCGCGATGCCGACGCGCTCCCCGGCGACCTCGTGTTCTGGGTCAACTACCTCGGGGACAACATGCCGACGTTCGCGCTCAATTTCTCCCGACCCGGCGCTCAGGTCGTCGGGCAGTACTACAACTTCCTCCGGCTCGGCTTCGACGGGTACCGGAAGGTGCAGGGGTACGCCCGTGACGTCGCGACGCGGCTCTCGTCGCGGATCGCCGAGCTGGGGCCGTTCGAGTTGCTCACGCGCGGGGACGAGCTCCCCGTGTTCGCGTTCACGCTGAAGGACGACGTCGAGAACTACACGGCGTTCGACGTCTCGAACGCGCTGCGCGAGCGTGGCTGGCAGGTCCCCGCCTACACATTCCCCGAGAACCGCACCGACCTTGCGGCACTCCGCGTCGTCGTGCGGCGGGGCTTCACGCACGACCTCGCCGACCTGCTCGTCTCTGACCTCGAGCGGCAGCTCCCGCGTCTCCAGGCGCAGCCTGCGCCCGTCCACGACCAGACCACCGGCGCGGCGTTTGCCCACTGAGAAGCTCCGAACCGGCATCTGGCACGCGCTCGCGTGACCCGAGTCGATCCTGCGGTGAGGGCTAGAAGACTCCCCACGTCGAGCAATCGCCGCAGACGATCTGATCGATCCCGTCCCAGTGGAAGTCGCGGACGGAGCGGATGCGGTTGCAGGACGGGCAGACACGCTCGAACCCGTCCCGCTCTACGTCCCCCATGAGCGCGGCCCAGCGGTCGTCGGCCTCGGGGTCGAGCGACCAGCGCGCCAGCACGGCGGCGGCGACCGTCTCCTCGCCGTAGCGGGCCACGAGCTGTGAGTAGCTGTCTGCGTCGGGCATCCGCTCTCGTTCTATCGGCCGCCTTCCTGGCCGTCCACTGGCCACGCGGCTTGACTCGTCCAGGTTAGCTCGGGAGGCTGAGGCCGACCCTTGGGAACTCCTCGGCCATCCGTGCGCCGACCAGCTGGAGTGCCGAAGCCGGGCGAATCATCACCTTGAGCTCGGTGATCAGGCCATCCTCGTCGAAGGTCAGCTTGTCGATCCCCTCGACCTGCTTCCCGTCGACCTCGGTTGCGAACTCCAGGATCGCGACACGGTCGTCCGGGTCTTCGAGTTGGTGCAGATAGCGGAAGCTGCCGCCGATCCCGAGCACCTGCTCGGCTGCTCGCAGCACCTTCAAGACCTGATCCCGGCCCTCATACGGCTTGAACAGAATCGGACTGCGGAAGACCGCGTGCTCGTGGAACAGCTCGGGAACGTGATCGACGTTCCGTTGTTCGACAGCGGCGCGGAAGCGGTCGGAGAGCATCGGCGCCAGCCTAACGCGCCTGGCTGCCGGCCGAGTCGCAGTGGCCGCCGCCGAACCGCGACGATCAGATCCTGCTCACGGGCGAAACGGAGGGCCGCGACGTCGTCGTCGGTGCCCGTCGGCCGCACGATCAGCGCCGCCGGCGGTCGATCATGCTGTTCGAGACCGCGCGCGCCGCGGCGTAGCCCGGGTCGTCGAGGTACACGATCTTGCCCGCGAATCCGTCGCTCAGCTTGCCTACCGCACTGCTTTTTTAGACGCCAACGCCGTCTGGTGCGCCGGCTCCCATTCAACGCGATATCCATGCGGGTGCGAGATGGATCGTCGTCCCGCACCCGCATGGCTGATGAGCTAGATCCCCCTGCAAGCCGCCGGTGCGGCCACCTCGGTCAGGAACTCGGTCGTTCCGGGCTGGGCGAGGAACGTCACGTAGAGCTGCACCGGGGTCGTCCCCTCGTTGCGCGCGAGATGGACGTCACCGCCGTCCTCGATGAAACCCTGTCCGGCCGTGACCGTCTCGCGGTCGCAGCGGCGATGCTCTGCGTGGTAGAGCGACAGGGTGCCGCTGGCCACGCTCACGAGCACCGGGCCGGGGTGCGTGTGCCAGCCGAACGAGCCGCTCGGGTCGACGACGATCGACGTCACGAGCATGTCCTTCGGGCCGTGCGTCTTGATCTTGATCCCGCTGCTGGATGTGTCGACACGCGCGGCGATCGTCGCGTGTGCGAGCGGCGTGATCGTCACGCCTGTCGGCTGTGCGCGGTGGGCGGTGCCGCCGAAGGCCGTCACAGCCAGGACTGTGAGGGCCGCAGCTCCTGCGAGCACGGCGAGGCCAAGCATGCGCTTCATGGTGTGTCTCCTCTCGGTTGTCCTGCGGTTTGTCTAGGCGGCAGGCCGCACGTTCTGGTTGACGCGGAAGAGGTTCTCCGGGTCGTATGTCGCCTTGATCGCGGGCGAGCCGGTCGTAGTTGCCGCCGTAGGCAGCCCGAACCCGGTCCTGACCTTCGTCCATCATCATGTTCACGTAGCGCGCCGCCGGCCGAGTACGGGTGCAGCGCCTCGAAGTAGTCGATGCTCCACCGGCTGACGAGCTCCGCGTTCGCGGGGTCGGGGTCGACGCCGGCGAAGACGGATCCCCACGTCGCGTTGCGGTAGCCCCAAGCGGTGTCGCCAGACTGGACGTCGTGCACCGCGCCGTCGATCGGATAGAGGTGCATCGTCGACTTCATCGTCGGCAGCGCAGCGCCGAAGCGCGCGTGGATCGCGATCGGCCTCGTCGGGGATCTTCTCGACGAAGTCGGCGCGCCAGTACCACTGGTCGCCGGGCGGGTAGAGCCCGTCGAACGCCCCCTGTAGCGCCGAGTGCGGCATTGGCCCCGACCCCGTGTAGAAGCGGCTCTGGGAGCTTCTCCAGCAGGGGCGCCATCGCCTTCGCCGCGCCCGGCCTCGTCGCCGATGTAGCACCAGACGACGCCGCAGACGTTTCGCAGGTGGATCGCCTCCGGGAACGGTGGCGCGGGCGGCACGACGGTGAACGCGAAGAAGCCGTTCAGCTCCCGGGGAGCGGTAGGCAGGAACTCGCGGTAGGCCGAGAGCACCTCTGCGCCGAGCTCGGCGGGCCAGAACGTCGGCCCGCCGATGACCGTGCCGACCTCGTGCAGCCGGAAGAGGAACGAGGTGACGACGCCGAAGTTCCCGCCGCCGCCCCGAAGCGCCCAGAACAGGTCGGGGTTCTCGTCGGCGCTCGCGCGGACGCGTTCGCCGCTCGCGAGCACGACGTCCGCCTCGAGCAGGTTGTCGATCGCGAGTCCGTGCTTGCGGCTGAGGTGGCCGATGCCGCCGCCGAGCGTGAGGCCGCCGACTCCCGTCGTCGAGACGATCCCGCTCGGCGTCGCCAGGCCGTGCTCGTTCGTCGCGCTGTCGACCTCGCCCCAGGTGCAGCCTCCACCGGCGCGCACGGTGCGCGCGTGCGGGTCGACCTCGATGTCCTTCAGCAGCGACAGGTCGATCACGACGCCGTCGTCGGCCGTTCCGAGACCGGCGCCGTTGTGGCCGCCGCCGCGGATGGCGAGCAGCAAGTCGTTGTCGCGCGCGAACGCGACCACCCGTGCCACCTCATCCGGCGTTGCGGGCCGGGCGATCAATGCCGGCCGCTTGTCGATCATCGCGTTGTGGACGCTGCGCGCCTCGTCGTACTCGGCGTCGTCGGGGCCGATCAAGCGACCCCCGAATCCGGTTAGCTCACGGCGTGCAGCCTGAGCGGGTGTGCTGACGGTGCTCATTCACTCTCCCTTGTCTGGCATCTGCATCGGAATGCGAGGCTACGGCGAGGTCGGCGTCCCGTCATGACGAGTGTTGACCCACTTTCTTCGCCTGCTGATCGCTGGGCGATAGTCAGATCTGACTATCGTGCTGCGGATGGCCCGTTCTTCCCGGCCCGCTCAGCCTCACGTCGACTTCTCCATTCGTCGGACGCTCTGCCGAGCTCGAGTTTCTCCGCACGCTCGTGTCCACGGCCGCCGGCGAGGAACGCCGCGTGGTTCTCATCGGCGGCGAGTCCGGCTCGGGCAAGAGCAGGCTCGTACGCGAGTTCGCCGTCGACGCGGCGAGCGCCGGCGTGCTCGTCCTGTACGGCGCCTGCGACGAGGTCGTGCACACTCCCTACGGTCCGTTCGTGCAGGCGCTCGACCGTCTCACGCGGACGATCGAGCCGGACGAGCTGCGTTCTGCGCTCGGCGCGGGAGGCGGTGAGCTCACCCGGCTGCTGCCGCATCTCAGCGAGCGCACCGGCGAGCTGTCGCCACCCGTCGAGGCGGATCCCGACACCGAGCGCCACCGGCTCCACACGGCCGTCACGGAGCTCCTCACGGCGGTGGCCGAAAAGCGTCCAGTGCTCCTGATCATCGAGGACGGACACTGGGCCGACGCTCCGACCTTGCTGCTCCTGCGGCACCTCGCGCAACCGGGCGGTGATGCTCGCGTGCTCCTGCTCGCCACGTTCCGCGATACCGAGGCCGACATGCCGGAGACGCTCTCGGAGACGCTGGCCGACCTCCGTCGATCCGAGGACGTCGTCCGCCTGCGGCTCGGTGGGCTGTCCGGCGACGACGTCATGGAGTTCGTGAGGCGCGCCGCCGGAGCCGACTCGAGCGAGGGACTCAGCGATCTGTCGCGGGCGATCAGCGACCTCACCGAAGGAAACGCGTTCCTCGTCAACGAGCTCTGGCGGGCGCTCATCGAGACCGGCGCGGTCGAAGTGGTCGGCGGCGCCATTACGCTCACGCAGCCGATCGCTGAGCTCGGAACACCCGAGAGCGTTCGCGAGGTGGTCAGCCAGCGTCTCTCTCGCCTCGCGCCCGAGACGACCGACCTGCTCGAGCTGGCGGCGACCGTCGGGGCGGAGTTCGAGCTCGACACCGTCCTCAGAGCGGCCGGTCTCGCGGACGCCCGAGCTCCTGGCGGCCCTCGACGAGGGCATCGGCAGCGGGATGATCGAGGAAGTGCCGTCGCGCAGGCTCGTCTATCGCTTCAACCACGAGCTGGTGCGCAAGGCGCTGTACGACCGTCTCGGAAGCGCGCGGCGCGCCGAGCTCCACCTGCGCGTCGGTGAGGCGCTCGAAAGCGCGGGCGAGCGCTCCGGCCGGGTTCTCGCGGACCTCGCGCACCATTTTGCGGCCGCGGCCCCCCTCGGGGCGACCGGGCGCGCAGTCGAGTACAACCTCGCCGCGGCGCGCGCTGCGCGCTCGGCACTCGCGTTCGACGAGGCGGCGGCGCGGTTTCGCACGGCGCTCGAGCTCCGGATCGAGCCCGCATCCGCGCGGGCCGAGGCCTACCTCGAGCTCGGCACTGCGAGCCACCGGGCGGGCAAGGTGCCCGAGTCACTCGCCGCCTTCCGCTCGGCTGCGGAGCTCGCGCGCGAGCTCGCGAGCGCCGACTTGCTCACACGCGCCGCGATCGGCTACGAGGAGACGTGCTGGCGCCCCGGCATCGTCGACGAAGGTGCGGTCGAGCTTCTCGAGGAGGCCGCGGACGCGCTCAGCGACGAGAGCTCCGAGTTGCGCGTCGCGTTGCTCAGCGGGCTCGCCCGCGCGCTCGACTTCCGGGGCGATCACGATCGCGCCGCGCAGGCGCGGACGAGCGCGATCGCAATGGCGCGGCGGCTTGGTGATCGCACCGGCCTCGCCACCGTCCTCATGCGCTCCTACTGGTCGCGCGGGACGAGCGCGCTGGACGAGATCCTCGAGATGGTGACCGAGGCGAGGGACCTGGCTGCGGTGCTCGACAACCCGGAGATCCAGGCAGAGGCGATGGGCTGGCGCGTTCCTGCTCTCGTCGCGCTCGGCGACGTCGACGTCGCCCGGCAACAGGTCGACGAGCTGCTTCGGATGGCCGAGCAGACCGCGCAGCCGTTCATCTTCCATGTCGCGGAGCACTTCGGCTCGGCGATCGCGCTCTGCGACGGCCGCCTCGAAGCCGCCGAAGCCATGGCGCACCGCTCTCACGAGTGGAGCCGTGTCCTGACCGGACGGGACGCGTCGGGCATCTACGGGGTTCAGATGTTCAGCGTCCGCCGTGAGCAAGGGCGCCTCGAGGAGCTCGCGCCGGTCGTCGGACTCCTCGCCGGAGACCCGGACCGTAGTGGTCCGTGGCGCCCCGGTCTCGTTGCCCTGCTTGCCGAGTTGGGAATGGAAGTCGAGGCGAAGCAGGAGCTCGACAGGATCGTCCACGAGGGGATCGATCGCTACCGCGAGTCGCTCTGGCTCGCGATCGCTCACGTACCTCGCCGACGCGACCGCCTCGCTCGCCGACGAAGGCGCGGCCGAGCTCCTGTATCCGGAGCTCGAGCCGTTTGCGGGCACGAACGTAATGATCGGCCACCTCGTCTCCTGCTACGGGGCCGCGGACCGGTACCTCGGCATGCTCGCGTCGGTGCTCGGTGAAGCGGAGCGGGCGCGGGCGCATTTCGAAGTGGCGCTGGAGCTGAACCGCCGGATGGGAGCGCAAACATGGATAGCCCACACCGCGTACGAGTACGGCCGTTTTCTGCTGTCAGTCGGCTCGGCCGGCCGCGACCGTGCCGACGCGCTGCTGGGCGAGGCCTCGGCGCTGGCCGATCGGATCGGAATGCCGACCCTCCAGCGGAGAATCGGCGCTCTTCGCTCGTCCATGCTTGCGGATGTCCTCCCGGACGGGCTCTCGGCCCGCGAGGCGCAAGTCCTGCTCCTCATCTCGCGCGGGCTGAGCAACCGCGAGATCGGTGCGGCGCTCGTGATCAGCGAGCATACGGCTGCCAATCACGTGCGCAGCATCCTGCGCAAGACGCGTTGTGCGAATCGAACCGAGGCTGCGTCCTACGCGCATCGGCGCGGTCTCGCCACGGAGTGAGCGGCCGGTAGGATCCGGTCATGCCGCTGTACATGATCGAGCGCAACTTCTCCGAGCAGCTCGACCTCACCGACGACGCCGTCAAGCTGATCGAAGAGATCAATGTGGAGGAAGGCGTGCACTGGGTCTTCTCGTTCCTGACTGCGGACCGGCGACGCACCTACTGCCTTTACGAGGCACCATCACCCGACGCGATCTTCGCCGCGGCTCGTCGAGCGAACGTTCCTGCAGACTCGGTCATCGAGGTAAGCCCGGCGGTAGCGCAGTTCTCCGGCCGCCTGCGCGACTGGGCCGAAGCCGTGCCCGCGCGCTGACGGGGCGGGGCAGCCTCTTCCTGAAGCGGAGGAGGAGGGGTAGTTGGCGCGGCATTGCGTTAGCCGTGAGCGCGGGGACTGCTACGAATCGTTCCCCAGTGCGACCTGGAGCGCTTGGTCGAGGGTCATCGAAACGCCTTGCGCGACGCCGGCTTCGTGCTGTGCATTCCCGGAGAGGGCGCGGGATCGTTCCTCCGTTCTCCGATCGAGCTCTCGTTCGAACGGCTTGAACGCGGCGCTCATGTGCGCGAGCACTCCTCGGGCCGCCCCGAGGAGCACGGCTCCGCGCGCGCCCTGCCCGGCCTCGACATCCGTCGCCGCGAGTCCGAGGAGCGACCACGCGGTGTCCTCCTGGTCGCCGGCCAGGCGGGAGAGCGTCAGGCTCTCGCGGAATCGTTCTGTCGCCGCCGTTACGCGCCCTTGCATGAGATCGACGGCGCCGTTGTTGAACAGCGAGCGCGCGATGTTCGCCGTGTCGGACAGCGCGCGGAGCAGGCCGAGGCTCTCTTCGAACAGCGGCCCGGCGCGTTCGTAGTCGCCCTGCGTCAGGGCGAGGTCTCCGAGGTTGTTGATCGCGAGTGCGGCGATCCGCTCGTCTCCTGCCTCGCGCGCAAGACGGACGGCCTGCTCGAGGGCCGACGCGGCGCGCTCGTAGTCGCCCGCGGCCAGCACGATCGCGCCGAGGTTGCTGAACGAGTTCGCGAGGAGGCGCGGCTCGCCGGCAGCGCGAGCCGCCTCGAGCGCTTCCTCGGCAAAGTGAGATGCCGCGTCGTAGTCGCCCTGCAGAAGCGCGAGCGAGGCCGCGGCCGTGAAGGCGCGGCGGCGCTCGTCCGGTGGTCGGTCCTGGGCTTCCTCGAGCGCTCGCTCCAGGCGGCGGCGCCCCTCGATGACGTAACCGCGCACGTACCAGAAGCGACTCAGCGGCACGGCGATTGCGAGCTCCAGCTCACGTTCCCCGGCCTCATGGAGATGGTCGAGCGCCGCGCGAAGGCTGTCGTGCTCGGCCTCGAGAACGTCGAGCCACTCGCTCTGGCGATCGCCGCTCAGATGCGGCGCCGCCTCCTCCACGAGCGCTTGGCACCACTCCGCATGGCGGCGTCGCGCGAGCTCGAGCTCGGCCGGGTCCGCCTCGAGCTCGCCGGCCGCGAACTCGTGGATCGTCTCGAGAAGCAAGAGCCGCTGCCGGCCCCCGCGTTCGGCTCGCTGGACGAGATGGTGATCGACGAGCGCGGAGATCGTGTCGAGGGTCGCGTCGCACACTCTCTCGGCGGTGTCGAGCGAGCTCCCGCCTGGGAAGACGGACAGCCGGGCGAGCGTTCGCCGCTCCTCCTCGTCCAGCAGGTCGACGCTCCAGGCGATCGTCTCCCGGAGGGTCTGCTGCCGCGCCGGCAGGTCTCGCGGGCCGCCGGTGAGCAGGCCGAGCCGCGTTTCGAGCCGTTGGAGCAGCGCCTGAGGCGTCAGCGTCCGGACGCGTGCCGCGGCCAGCTCGATTGCGAGTGGCAGGCAGTCGACGCGGCGGCAGATCTCGCGGACGTCGCTCTCGACGGCGGGCGTGAGCGCGAACGCCGGGTCGAGGAGCCGCGCCCGCTGCACGAACAGCTCAACCGCGTCGTCCTCGGCCAGGGGTGCAACCGAGACAACTTGCTCTCCCGACACGTGCAGGACGACGCGGCTCGTCACCAGGAGCGTCAGACGGGGAGCCGTGGCGACGAGCTGCGCGAAGCCAGGAGCCGCCTCGCGCAGGTGCTCGACGTTGTCCAGAACGAGCAGGAGCTCCTGTGGTGCGACCGCGGCGGCGAGCGCGTCGAGCGGCGCCTCGCCCGGATCGTCCGTGACGCCGAGAGCGCGGGCGATCGTGGGCAGGACCAGCGCGTGATCGCGCAACGGCGCGAGCTCCACGAGCGTGACGCCGTTTGCAAACGAGCCCCCGACTCTCCGGGCGGCTTCGATCGCGAGTCTCGTCTTCCCGCTGCCCCCCGCGCCGGTGAGCGTGATCAGCCGGGCGTCGCGCCGATCGAGGAGCGCGCAGAGCTCGTCGAGGTCACGCTCGCGGCCCACGAGCGGTGTCGGCGGCACGGGAAGGCTCGCCGCCGCCGGGGCTCTTTGCGAGGCAGGGGTGAGTCCGGGGTCGTGCTGGAGGATCCGTCGCTGCAGCTCGCGCAGGCCCGGCCCCGGTTCGAGCCCGACCTCCTGGCTCAGCCGAGCGCGGACGTCCGCGTAGTGCTCCAGCGCCTCCGACTGCCGACCGCAGCGGTAGAGCGCGATCATCGCCTGTCCCTGCAACCGCTCGCGGTACGCGTGCTCGCCCGCAACCCGGAGAACCTCGGCGAGCACCTCCTCATGTCGCCCGAGGTCGAGCTCCGCGTCGATCCGCTCTTCCACGGCCACAAGACGAAGCTCCTCCAGCCGCTCGGACTCGCGCGACGCGACCTCCTCGTAGGCCAGGTCCCCGTACGCGCGCCCGCGCCAGAGACCGAGGGCCCGGTCGGCGAGCGAGGCCGCGAGGGCGGCGTTTCCGGCGCGCCGAGCTGTTCCGCACTCGCCGAGAAGGCGCTCGAAGCGTGCCGCGTCGAGCTGCTCGGGTGCGAGCTCGACCGTGTACGCGCCGCCGCGGGTGATCACCTCGATCCCGTCGGGGAGCGCCTTCCGGAGTTGCGAGACGTACACCTGCACGAGGTTCCGCGCGGACGCGGGCGGCGACTCACCCCAGACCGCCTCCACGAGCTCGTCCACCTCGCACGCGCGGCCGGCCGCGACGACCAGCGCCGTGAGCAGCCGCAGCTGCTTGGCCGCGAGCGAGACGAGGGCGCCCCCCTCTCCGACTACCTCGACCGGTCCGAGCACGCGCACCTCCGCCTCAACCATGGCGGCCTATTCTCGTCCGCTGCCTGCGGCCCGTAAAGCCGCGGCTAAAGCGGGACTAAAGCGCTCGGGGCGAGGCTCGGCGTCATGTCATACGTGATCGTGGAGGACGTGGCAGCGAGCTGGGAGCAGTACGCGCACGTCGCGGCTGCCCTCGCGGGACCGGCTCCCGCCGGCCTGATCGTGCACGCGGCCGGGCCGACGGACGAAGGCTTCCGCGTCGTGGCTCTCTGGGAGAGCGAGGAGGCATGGCGTCGCTTTGCCGAGCGCGGGGGCTCGGCGAACGCATCGCCGGCGCCGCCTCACATCGTGCGCGCCCTCCGACCCGAGCACGTGGTCTACGGAGAAGGAGAGGGAGTTCGATGGCCCGCACACTGAGAGGTTCAGAGTCCACACGGATCGGGCGCGCATCGCCGCCGCTCATGCTGGTGCTCGCGCTCGCAATCGCGAGCCTGGTGGCCGCGGCGCCGGCGAACGCAGCGACGCGAGACATTCGCGTTCACTTCACCAACAGCTCAGACGAGGTTCTGACCCGTGCAAGCGGGACGCTGGACGCCGGCTGCTGGGGCGTCGAGCCGCCCCTGAAGGTCGAGATCGACCAGACGGTCGACATCGCCTCCGAGTCGTGCGGGGTGGCGACGGGAACCGAATTCACGGTCACGTACTGGGTCGGCAGCAGCGGCGCGCAGATGACCATGCACTACAACAACCCCTTCGGCGGCACCGACGACTTCGACGAGAACGCGCCCGAGGGATATGCGTTCGAGACGTCCGGCGTGATCGAGGATCGGACGACGAAATTCAAGTGCGACTCGCCCTGCGACGGGATCCCGCTCGCCTGGAAGCAGAACGGCGTCACGATCGATCCCGGCGGCGGGAACCCACCGCAGTTCGTCGACCTGCCCGCGATGGGCGTGGCGCTCGACCGGCCGAACGTCCTCGTCCACCTGGACTGGATGGCCGACGCGACCCCGCGGAACCAGCAGCTGCGCCAGGCCGCGATCGACGCGGTGATCGACGCCTTCGACAAGGATCCGGTCACCCACCGCGGCGCGACCCGGCCGGGGATCACGCTGATCGTCGACGCGGGCTCGAACAGCACGCTTCGCCCGGGCGGTCCGACCTGGGGGCTGCTCTCGCAGGCCAGCTCGATCCCGTGGACGCGATACCTCCTCACCGGGAACCGCGTCGACGGCTTCCAGGAGGCGAACTTCTACACGCTGCTGAACAGCAACTTCGTCCCCACGGGGCGGCTGCCGATCTTCCACTACGCGGTCGCGGGCGCGTGGATGTCCCAGGACACACGGCCCATGCCTCCCGTCGACGACAACACGTCCGGACTGGCCCCGGGGAACAGGCTTGGCTTCATGGTGACGCTGGGCGGCTGGACCGGCGGTGTCGGCAGCCAGGCCGAGCAGACCGGCACGTTCATGCACGAGCTCGGGCACGTGCTCGGCCTCGACCACAGCGGCGGCGACGGTGGCGGCGACCCCGTCAACTGGAAGCCGAACTACCCGTCGATCATGAACTACGCCTACCAGACCCGCGGCGTGTTCCGTGGCGGCACCCCGGTGTTCGACTACTCGCGCGACACGACGCTGAACCTGCAGCGAGTCGATGCTCACCGAGAGCGGCGGCATCAATCTCGGCTCGAACCCGTCGGGCTACGGAACGACGTACTCGTGCCTGACCACGGACGCCGCCGGTAACACGACGCGCAGATGTCTTCACGCAGGCAGCCCTGTCGCCCGTCGACTGGAGCTGCGACGGGACGACGCCGAACGGCGGCACCGGCTTCGACGCAAACGGCAGCGGGCGGCCAGGGGACGCTCAACGGCAGCACGTCCGACTGGAGCAGGCTGCTCTTCAAGACCGGAGGCGTTGGCAAGGGCAAGAACGCCAAGGACACGGTCACCATCCCGAGCTCGGGGCTGAGCGCCCCGCAGGCGGAGCTGACGGTCGAGCAGGCGCGTCGGATCCGGGCGCTCCCGCTCGCCACCACGCTGACGTACGACGGGGCGAGCACTGGTCACTATCACGACCTCGCCACGATGTCCGCGACGCTCCTCGATCCCGGAGCCGGCAACTCGCCGGTCACGGGGAAGACGATCTCGTTCCGGATCGGCCTGAGCGCGGTCGACGTCTGCTCCGCGGTCACGGACTCGACCGGCAAGGCCTCCTGCAGCATCAGGATGTCGCAGGCGCCGGCCGTCTACACGATCACGGCCGTCCTTCGCCGGAGACACGATCTACAAGGCGGCGTCCGATTCGAGCCAGACGTTCACGATCACGCGGGAGGAGACGTCCCTCACCTTCACCGGCCCGACCGTGATCCTCGCCGGCTCGAGCGTCGCGAGTCTCTCCGCGAGGCTGGTCGAGGGCGGCGAGAACAGCCACGACAACGAGGGCTCGTTCCCGCCGAGCCCGTTCGGCCAGACGATCACGTTCACCCTCGGCCTGCAGTCGTGCAGCGGCGTCACCGACGCCACCGGCGCGGCGAGCTGCTCGATCCCGGGAGTCTCCGGCTCGACGCTCGGGCCGATGACGCTCAACGTGGCGTTCGGCGGCGACACGTACTACCTGCCCTCCTCCAAGAGCGCGCCGGTGATCGTGTTCGCCTTCCCGAGCCGCGGCGCATTCGTGCTCGGAGACGCCACTGTCTCGTCGGCGACCGCGAACTCGACCGTGACGTGGTGGGGCGACTCGTGGTGGGCGGCGAACCGGCTCTCGGGCGGCATCGCACCCGACTCGTTCAAGGGCTTCGCCGCCGACGTGACGTCGTTGCCGACGACGACGCCGGCGGACGTCTGCGGGGCCACGTTCCTGACCCGTGCGGGCAACAGCCCGCCCCCCACGGCCGAGGTCCCCTCGTACATGGGCGTCGTGGTGGCGAGCGCGGTGGCCAAGGCCGGCTCCAACGTCAACGGTGTCTGGGGGCGGATCGTCGTCGTGAAGACGAATCCCGGTTACGCACCCGGTCCGGGGCACCCGGGTCGCGGCACGATCGTCGCCAGCTTCTGCCCGTAGGTCATGTGGAGGGGGTGGGCATTCGCCCGCCCCCTCCGACCCGGCTGGTGGGGGATCGCCGAGGCGGTCACCAGGGTGTCCGCCTGCCGCTTGTGGATGCGGTCCACGCGGCGCTTGCGGGCGCGCTAAAGCCAGGCTAAAGCGCCGCCCGCGATCGTCTCTCCCGTAGCCACGGGACACGACGATCGGAGGTCACAAATGCACACCACCAAAGCGATCAGGCGGCGCACAGTCGCCGTCGTCTTCGTCATGGCGCTGCTCGGCGCCGCCACGATCCTGGCGACCGCCTCCGCGGGCACGGACGCATGCGCGGTCTGCGGCAAGAACCTGATCAAGAATCCGGGCGCGGAAGGGGGCCTCGGGATCACGTCGGTTGGCGCGAGCGGCGCTGTCCCCGGCTGGACGACGGTCGCGGGCGAGCTCGGAGCGGCGTCCTACACATTCCCCAACGGTTGGTTCTCCCAGAAAACCAAGGGGCCGAAGAACAGGGGCAAGAACTACTTCTTCGGCGGCACCGTCCCCAATGCGACCAACGCGGCGGCGACGATCGGCAAGCAGACGATCGCGTTGCCGGCGGCTGCGGTCGGCAAGAAGGCGACGCTCAGCGGCTGGCTCGGCAACTACGTGAACAATCGGGCCCAGGTTCGCGCCGAGTTCGCGGACGCCGCCGGAAAGGTGCTCCTGAGGATCAGGATCGGCCCGGACACCACGATCGCGGGCACGGACATGGCCTTCCGCACCCGGAACGGCAAGGTCCCCGCCGGTGCCACCAACGTGACGATCGTCGTGACGTTCGCCGGCGGCGGCATCGCCTACAAGCTCGCCGGCGCGGACGCGCTCGCCCTCATTTTGAGCTGAGCGGCACGTTTTCAGCTCAGACCAGGCCTCGGTGCCGGCGGCCCGGCACCGAGGCCAAAGGCGCGCGGGCGGGCTCGAGACGGGAGCGACGGGACTCGAACCCGCGACCGCCGACGAGCGCCTCTAAACGTGCTGATTTGCAGGTGCTTTTCGTTCCTCGGCTGGGTCCGCTGCGCATCGTTGAGGGTATCGTCGACGAACGTTTGAGGCCACGAGTCGCCACGGAATCTTGTCTTCAGAGACAACGCCTGCACGCTGCCCTCTAGTGCCTCACGCGGGCTCCTCGAATGGCCGGCCGAGGACGATTTGTATGTCGCGGATCGCCCGGGTGTTGAACAGCGCCGCGCAGGAGGCGAGGTAGAAGTCCCAGGTCCGGATGAAGCGGTCGTCGAAGCCGAGCGCGCGCACGGCGGGGAGGCTCGCGAAGAACCGCTCGCGCCAGACCTTGAGCGTGTCCGCGTAGTGCGGTCCGATCTCCTCGAGCCCGACGACCATCAGGCCCGAGGCGCGGCTCATTGCCGTCTGCAGCGCCTCGAGCGACGGCAGCAGCGAGCCGGGGAAGATGTAGCGCTGGATCCAGTCCTCCTTGCGCCGGTAGCGCTCGAAGCGCTGGTCGGGCATCCCGATCACCTGGATCGCCGCGAGTCCGCCAGCGGCGAGCAGCCGGTCGCAGGCGGCGAAGAAGGTCGGGTACTGCGCGTAGCCGATTGCCTCGAGCATCTCGATCGAGGCGATCTTCGAGAACTGTCCCTCGAGCGTGCGGTAGTCCTGGAGGCGGATCTCGATGCGGTCGGCGAGGCCGGCCGCCGCGACGCGCTCGCGGGCGAGCTCGAGCTGCTGCTGGGAGAGCGTGACGCCGGTGACCCGCGCCCCGTACTCGCCGGCCGCCATCAGCGCGAAGCTGCCCCAGCCGCAGCCGATCTCGAGCACGTGGTCGGCGGGGCGCAGGCGCAGCTTCTCGCAGATCGCCCTCAGCTTCCGAGCCTGCGCCTGCTCGAGCGTGTCGCCCTCCTCCCAGAGCGCGCAGGAGTAGGTCATCGACTCGTCGAGGAAGAGCCGGTAGAGGTCGTTGCCGAGGTCGTAGTGGTACTGGATGTTCGCCCGGGCCTTGCGCAGGCCCTGCCGCGGGGAGACGTGAGGGCGGTGGCGGTCGAGCCGCGCGAGGCGAGAGCCGGCGCGCCACGTCTCGAGGTTGCGCACGACGAGCGCGATCAGGCCGGGCAGGTCGTCGGTGTGCCAGTCGCCGGCGGCGTACGACTCGCCGAAGCCGAGGCCGGGAGAGCGCGCGAGCCGGCGGAAGACGTCGTTCGAGGTGACGGTGACGACGATCGGGTCGCCCGTGCCGGCCCGGTACACGCGCCCGCCGGGAAGCCGCAGCTCCAGCGCGCCGTGCTCGACCCGGCCGAGCGCGCGGATCGCGGCGCTCTCGGCGAGGCGGGCGCCGATCCGGCGGCCGGCGGGAAGCTCGCGCAGCACCTCGGTCACCGTCTTCACCGATCCCTCGCCGGGCACGAACGGCGGCTTGTGGAAGAACGGCACGCGCTTCAGCCAGAGCCTCGCTGCCTGGAAGTGGATCAGGACGGTCACCTGCAACGGCATCAGCGGATAGCGGATGAGCGCGCGGGCGAGCGTCCCGCTCGTCAGCGGCCGCCGCCGTCCCGGTGAGCGTGGCGAAGAACGGCCGCGAGCCGCCCTCGCCGACGTCGATCCGCACGTCGAGCTGCTCGCCGGGCTCCGAGAACCACCACTGGTAGCTCTGGTCGAGGCCGAAGAACGGCGAGACGTGCAGCTTCTTGTCGTGACGGTAGGAGAGCCGGCGCTCGCCGCGTGTCCTGGTTCTCGGGCGAGAGGAGGTAGGGGAGCCGCTCGCCGAAGGTGTTGCTGACCTCGGCGACGATGCAGGCGAGCTCGCCGCCCTGGTAGCAGTAGAAGAAGCTGACCGGGTTGAACACGTAGCCGAGCACGCGCAGGTTCGTCAGGAGCAGGATCCGGTCGGCCTCGATCCCGTGCTCGGCCAGGTAGGCGCGGATGTCGAGGTGGTCGCGGTCGTGCAGGCTGACCAGGCCGCGCCGGTTCCAGCCGAACAGGCGGACGCGCCGGTCGAGCTCCGGCAGCTCGTCGAGGTCGAGCAGGTAGAAGCAGACGCGGTAGCGGAAGACGTTCTCCTTCGGCGTCTTGCGCGCGTGCATCACGGTGCCGGTGTAGAGCGCGGACCTCACCAGGCTCGCTCCGAAGGCAGCCGCGGCGGCGAGGCCCGAGCGCAGCCCGTCCTCGTGGAAGCAGTAGCCCTGCCAGGCACCTGCGAAGGCGGTGCGCCGCGGGCCGTTCAGGCGCGGCAGCTCGGGCTGGGCCCGCATCGACTCCAGGGTCACGAGCGGGTGGCGGTAGGAGAAGCGGCGGATGATCCGCGCCGGGTCGATCTCGGCCGTGCGATTGAGCGTGACGCAGTAGTGCTCGTCCTCGTCGAGGCGCTGGAGCTTGTTCAGGTAGTAGGTCATCGTCGGGCGGCCGTCGTCGCAGCCGCAGTCGCGGAGCTGGTAGTTCCAGGAGCCGCGGGTCGAGACGCGGCGGGGCAGGAAGCGCTCGTCGGTGTGGAGGACGGTGTCGTTCTCGGTCGTCCCGAAGACGCCGAGCAGGCGGCGCTCGTCCTCGCTCGGATCCTCGAGCAGGCGCAGCGCCTGGTCGGCGTGGGTCGCGACGACGACGCCGTCGAAGCGCCGCAGATCGTCGCCCGCGACCCGCAGCTCGACGCCGCCGTCGACGCGGCGGATCGAGCGGACCTCGGTCGAGAGGTTGATGCGCAGCCGCTCCTCCAGGGCGCGCACGTAGCTCCGGCTGCCGCCGGTGACCGTCTTCCAGCGGAGGCGCCGGAAGCCGAGGATCCCGTGGTTTGCGAAGAAGCGGACGGCGTAGACGAGCGGGAAGTCGAGCGTCTGGCTGGGAGCGGTCGACCAGAGCGCGGCACAGAGCGGGACGAGGAAGTGGTCCCGGAACCGCGGCGAGTAGCCCTCCTCGGCGACGTAGCGGGAGAGGCTCCACTCCGCGCAGCGCGGATCGTCGAGAGCCCGGCTCCCGAGGCGCAGGAAGCGGGCGATCTCGAGCGTCAGCCGCGTCAGCGGCGGGCGGCTGCCCGAGTACTCGAGGCCGTGCCGGTCGCAGGCGACCGAGAAGCTCATCTCCGAGGGCTGCGTGCGCACGCCGAGCTCGCGGAAGAGGCGGACGAGGTTCGGGTAGGTGTCCTCGTTGTGGACGATGAAGCCGGTGTCGAGCCGGAGCGTCCGGCCCGCGACCATGTGCTCGACCGTGTTCGAGTGGCCGCCGGCGCGACCGTCGCGCTCGAACAGCTCGACGTCGTGGCCCTTCGAGAGCGCGTACGCCGCTCCCAGGCCCGAGATTCCCGTGCCGATCACGGCGATCTTCATCTCCATACCTTAGACAATACCTGAACAGACCTTGCTATGCTTCGGACACATGGCCCGCTACGTCACGACGATCGAGTCGGCGCTCCCGCAAGGCGAGGCGTTCGCCTACATGGCCGACTTCGCCAATGCCCGCCTCTGGGACCCGAGCGTCAGCGAGGCCCGCCGCGTCGGCGAGGCGCCGATCGGGATCGGCTCCGCGTTCGACCTCGTCGCGCGCTTCGGCGGGCGCGACGTGCCGCTCCGCTACGAGATCGTCGAATACGACCCACCACGGCGCGTCGTGCTCGAGGCGCGGCGGCCGGGATTCGTCTCGAGGGACACGATCACGGTCGAGCCCGCCGAGAACGGGTCGGTCGTCCACTACGACGCGTCGCTTGCCTTCGGTGGGGTCGGGCGGCTGTTCGACCCGGTGATGCAACGCATCTTCAATCGGGTCGGGGCTCGCGCGACGCTCGGGATGCGGACGGCGCTGAACCCGTGACCCCCTCGGCCGGGGCGAACCTCGTCGACTGGACGCTCGAGGCGAGCGTCGTCGGCAGCTTCACGCGGATCGGCTACCACGCGCGGCGGCGTCTCTTCGACTGGACGCCGCTGCAGTCGCTCCGTCTCGACGGCAAGGTGGCAATCGTGACCGGGGCGACCTCGGGGCTCGGACGAGCGGCCGCCGAGTCGATCGCGTCGCTGGGCGGGCACCTGTGCATCGTCGGGCGCGACCCGGAGCGCACCGAGCGCGCGCGCAGCGAGATCTCCACGGCGGCGGGTTCCACGGTCGAGGCCGACCTCGCAGATCTCTCCTCGCTCGCGGAGACCGCCGCCTTCGCCGCGCGCTTCGCCGAGGACCACGATCGCCTCGACGTGCTCGTTCTCAACGCCGGCGCGCTGACTCACCAATACACGGTCACGGGCGAGGGTAACGAGACGACGCTGGCGACACACGTGTTGTCGCCGTTCCTGCTGACCCGTGCACTGCGTCCTCTGCTCGAGGCGTCGGCACCATCGCGTGTCATCGTCGTGGCGTCCGGCGGCATGTACACCGAGCCCCTCGACGTGGATGCCCTCGACCCGGACCCAGCCGGCTACGACGGGACGAAGGCCTACGCACGCTGCAAGCGAGCACAGGTCGCGCTGGCCGAGGAGTGGACGCGAGACCTGCTCGATACCGGCGTCACCGTCAACGCGATGCATCCGGGCTGGGCGGACACCCCCGGCCTCCGAGTCGCGCTTCCCGGCTTCAGCCGCGCCGTCGGCCCGCTCCTCCGGACGCCGGAGGAAGGAGCCGACACGATCGTCTGGCTGGCCGCCGCCCCGGACGCCGCCGACCTCAGCGGCCTGTTCTTCCTCGACCGGCGGCCGCGGGCGAAGCACCGGCTGCGGCGCACGCGCCGCCCCGACGGCATTCGTGAGGCGGCACGACTCTGGCGGCTCTGCACGGAGCGAACTGCCCCGTACGGCGGCCGGCCGCCAGAGCGGGCAGGGGAGCCGCGCTGAACCCATGACCGGCCTCGCTGCTGCAGAACCCTCCAAGGCTGTCACGCCGGCGGAGGCCGATTACCGCCGGCTGCGCATCTGGAACGCGTCGCTCGCCGGCGTGCACGCGGCCCAGGCGGGCCTGATCCTCGTGCTCGCGAACAACTTCGAGCTGCCGGTCACGATCAGCTTCCTCGAGGGGCCGCCGGGAACGGCTTCCAGTACGGACACCGTCTTCCACCTTCCGATCGGCCCCGCGGTCGCCGCCTTCCTACTCCTCGCCGCGCTCGATCACGGCCTCATGGCCACTCCGCGGATCCACCGCTGGTACGAGCGCAACCTCGCCCGGGAGCGGAACCCGGCGCGGTGGTGGGAGTATTCGCTGAGCGCCTCGCTGATGATCGTGCTGATCGCCATGTACACCGGGATCAGCGACCTCGCGGCCCTGATTGCCATCTTCGGGGTCAACGTCGCGATGGTGCTCTTCGGGCTCGCGATGGAGTATGCGAACCGGCCGGGAGCACCTGTCCTTTGGCGGCCGTATCTCTACGGTTGCATCGCCGGCGCGGTGCCCTGGATCGCGATCGCGATCCAGATCGGGTACTCCCAGTCGCAGACCGGGGACGTACCGGGCTTCGTGTTCGGGATCTTCGCCTCGCTCTTCGTGCTCTTCATGAGCTTCGCCGTCAACATGGGCCTCCAGTACCGGCGGCAGGGCCGCTGGCGCGACTACCTGTTCGGCGAGCGAGGCTACCTCGTCCTCAGCCTCGTCGCGAAGAGCCTGCTTGCCTGGCAGATCTTCTTCCCGACGCTGACGTAACTCGACGTCGCTTACGCCCGCGCGACTTCGTCGGCTGCTGCAACGAGGTCTCCGTCGAGGCGGCGGGCGCCGAGCCGGGCGGAGAGCTCGTCCGTTGCGCCGGGGCCTGCGAGCGCGAGCGGCACCTGCCGGGCCAGCCGGCGGAGGTCGGCGGCGTTTGCCTCGAGCAGGGCAGGGTCGAAGCTCGAAACGACGGTCAGCGCCGCCTGCGTCGTCTCGGCCGCCTGGGCGAGCGTCGCGATCGGCGTATCCGCACCGAGAAAGAGGATGCGCCAGGAGTGAGAGCGCAGGACGAGCGCGAACGCGAGCAGCGTGATGTCGTGCCTTTCGCCGGGTGCACACGCGAGGAGGGCAAGTGGGCCGGTCCCGCGGCCCCAGAATCTCGCCAGCGCGAGCAGCCTGCCGCGGATCAGGTTGCTGGCGAAGTGCTCCTGGCTGATGTCGATCTCGCCGCGCTCCCAGCCGTCACCGACCTGCTTCAGAGTGGGGAGCACGACCTGGCTCAGCACCTGCTCGAGGCCGAAAGCCGCCAGGCTCTCGTCGAGAACCTCGTGGGCCGCGGTCTCGTCGTAGCGTCCGATCGCCGCGAGCAACCGAGCGGCCGCGTCCTCGAGCAGACCCACCGACGGCCGCTCGTCTGCGAGTGCGGCTTGCGCGGCCTCCGCGGCTGAAAGACCCTCGTCGAGACCGCGTCGCATGCGCTCGACGCGCGCGGCGTCCGCTGCCGTGTACAGCCGGAACCCGCCCGGCGAGCGAACCGGCCGCGTGAGCCCGTACCGCGATTCCCACGCGCGGAGCAGCTCGGGCGTGACGCCCACACGGCGCGCGAACTCCCCGATTCGAAGCTGTCCAGGATCCGTCGGCACCGGCTGAATATACAGACATTCGACAAACACTTGACACCAACGGATTCGGTCCGGTATGTTGCACAGACATTATACAAACTCTATACAAGGAGTCGTGAATGCAGACAGCTCAGAGGCGCACCACCGAGGCACACGCCGTGTCGCACGAGGCGTGGGCGCGGAACCTGATCCTGCTCGCGGCGGGTATCTCGTTCGCGCTCTCGGTCTCGCTCTGGTTCGGCGGCGACGAGCTCCAGGGCATCTTCGTGGGGCTGTGGGTGCCGTCGATCCTCTCGCTCGGCGCTGTCGTACTGGGGCGTGAGCGGCCATGAGCGCCATTGGCCTCTTCGCGATCGGGGGGTTCGTGACGCTCATCGTCTGCGCCGCCCTCGGACTCCTCCTCTACGGCGCCATCCTCGACGGCCGCTACGCGGACGAGCGCAAGGCCGAGGAGGCGCTTCAGCCAGCACCGCGCGTAGTCGCCGGCCATCGGCCGGCAGCCTGACCATCAACCAGAAAGGAACGAAGCAGACATGCCGCACAACATCGTTGAAACCGCACGAGAGGCAGGAACGTTCCAGACCCTGCTCGCCGCCGTCGACGCCGCCGGCCTCGGCGACACCCTCGCCGACGGAGGCCCGTTCACCGTCTTCGCCCCGACCGACGACGCCTTCGCAATGCTCCCGCAGGAGACGGTGCAGGGTCTCCTCGCAGACCCGCCCGCGCTCGCCCGGGTGCTGACCTACCACGTCGTCCCGGGCCGGATCACGTCGGCCCAGATCACGGACGGCAGCGAGCAGAAGACCGTGGAGGGCGGCGTGCTCGACATCGCCGTCAACGGCAGCGTGACCGTCAACGACGCCACCGTGATCCAGGCGGACGTCGAAGCCGAGAACGGCGTCATCCACGTCATCGACCGAGTCCTGATCCCCGCCGCGTAGGCGGCCCCAGACCGAAAAGGAACCTGACATGAAGAGAGTAGGAACAGCATTCATGATCGGTGCAGCGGCGCTCACAGCCACTGCCTCGATCTCGGCGGCCACACCCGCGAAGACGGCGGCCAAGGGCCAGAAGAACATCGTCCAGACCGCGGTCGCCGCTGGCAAGTTCAAGACGCTCGTCGCGCTCGTCAAGAAGGCGGGCCTCGCAGGCACGCTCTCCGCTCCGGGCAACCTGACCGTCTTCGCACCGACCGACCGGGCCTTCGCGAACCTGAAGAAGAGCGACCCGGCCCTCTACAACAAGGTCGCCACCGACAAGAAGCTCCTCCGGTCCGTGCTCACCTATCACGTCGTCGGGAAGCGCATCCCCGCGGCCGCCGCGGTCGCTGCGGCCAAGAAGCGGCTGAAGGTCAAGACCCTGCAGGGTGAGTCGATCGCACTCTCCTTCAAGGGCGGCAAGATCGTCCTCAACGGCACCGCACGTGTGGTGATCCCCGACGTGATGGCGTCGAACGGGGTCATCCACGCCATCGACGCCGTCCTCGTGCCGCCGTCGCTGTCGCAGCCGCCGGAGTCGATCGTTCAGATCGCGTCCGGCAACTCGACCTTCTCGACGCTCGTGTCGCTCGTCCAGAAGGCCGGCCTCGTCCAGGCGATCTCGGCCCCCGGCCCGTTCACGGTCTTCGCGCCAACCAACGAGGCGTTCCAGAAGCTCGCCAAAGCGGCTCCTGCAACCTACCAGGCCGTCCTCGCCGACCCCGCGCTCCTCGCGAAGGTGCTCACCTACCACGTCGTGGCCGGCAACATCAGAGCGCTCAGGCGATCGCAGTCGCACGGCAGAACGGCACGGTCAAGGCCCTCGAGGGCGAGCCGATCTCGCTCTCGCTGAAGGACGGAAAGCTGACCCTCAACGGCAGCGCCACCGTCGTCACCGCCGACATCCTGGCGACGAACGGTGTGATCCACGTCATCGACACCGTGATCGTTCCGCCCAGCCTGTCGGCCTAGCCCGCCGGCCGGGGACACACTCCCCGTCCAAAGCGGCATCGGGTCTCGCGTCACACCCAACCGGGATGTGGCGCGGGACCCGATGCCGCTCTCCCAAGTGCGTCCAAACACGGGCCAGCCGGGGAGCGGACTGCCGAAGCAGGACCTGCTCGTCGACCTCCGAATCGGCCCGCTCGTCGGCGGATTGTTGCTCGCAATGCTCGTGCTCTGAGGCCGTTTCCTATTTGCAGGCACTTTCAGAGACGGGAGCGACGG
>CAWETB010000007.1:0-244906 GCA_963811885.1 uncultured Gaiellaceae bacterium | reverse complement strand
CGGACGAACGACCAGGCGGCGAACGCCTCCGCCAGCGATACCTGCGCCGCAGTGACGTCGAACGCCCTGAGCGCGACGACGAGCACAGCGAAGACGCTGAGGCTGCCCACGAGCGACGCCAGGGTGAGCACGTGCCAGCGGCGCTTGAGCAGATCGCCGGCGCTCAGCCGAAAGCGCTCGAAGCTCGGGCCGCCCCACGAGACCGGGCCGCGGCGGATCCTCGCGAGCAGCCAGTCGGCGACGGCCGCGGCGAGCTCGCCGATGTCGTTGGCGAGCCGCTTGCTGACGAGCACGACCGCAAGTGCGGCGACGACGACGCCGAGCACGGCGACGCCGACGAAGGCGACGACGCCGAGCAGGCGCGTGTCTCCCCCTTCGCTGTTGAGCAGGAAGACGGCGATGATCGGAAACGCCAGGTTGAGGAACTGGTTCCAGAGGCCCGTCAGCGTCACCGCCCGGGCGACCTCACGGGCGACGAATCCCCAGCGGCGCAGCATTGCGTACGACGTCGCGACACCGGCGGCGAGCCCGCCCGGCACGACGATCGAGAGCGCGGTCGAGACCTGCGTGACCGTGATCGCCTGTCCGAACGAGAGACCGGGAAGCGCCACCATCCACGGCGGCGCGAAGGTGAGCAGGTTGACGAGCGTCGCCGCGAGGAGAAGCGCGATCCACTCCCACGACAGGTCCTGCACGAGCGCCCAGACCTCGCGGTAGTCCGCGATCGTCGGGAGGACGAAGGCGAACGTCGCGATGATGATGCCGAGGCTGAGGGCGCTGAGCCCGAGCCGCTGAAGCGTGCTTCTGCCCGGTCGGCTCACTGCGACCGGCGTCTCTGCGCCATGTCCGTCACGTTACCCGGCCCGGGCGGACGTGACGCCAGATCACCCTGTTCGGGTGAACACCCCCGACGCGGGAGCGGTTAGCGTCCTCGGATGATGGCCTCGACGAATGCACGCCGGGTCGGTGTGGTCGCTGCGACCACGGCGCTGCTGCTGCTTGCCGCAGGCTGCGGCGGCAGCGACGACGAGACGTCCGGCACGAGCGAGTGGGCGAGCTCGGTGTGCTCGGCGGCGTCGACCTGGAGCGATTCGGTGTCGACGGCCGTGCAGTCGCTCCAGGGCGGGGACCTGTCCGAGGACAGCATCAAGAGCGCGGTCGACGACGTCTCGGAGGCGACGAAGACGCTTGCGGACGACCTGCAGGATGCAGGCAAGCCCGACACGGAGGACGGCCAGCAGGCGCAGGACCTGCTCAACCAGCTCGGCCAGGACGTCGAGGACAGCGTCGACGAGATCGAGAGCGCCGTGGACGACGCGTCAAGCACCGGCATCGCGGCCGCGATCTCCCAGATCACGACGACGTTCGCCACGATGAGCAGCGAGGTCGGCGGCATCGTCGACCAGCTCGAGCAGCTGGATCCCTCAGGCGAGCTGACGGACGCGTTCAAGAACGCCGACGAGTGCTCGAGCCTGAACAGCGGCGGGTGAACCTCGGCGTGGGTGACGGGGCGCGCGGCGAATGAGCCTCGCCTGGCCGATCCTCATCGTCGTCGCCGCCGCCGGCATCGCGGTGACCGTGATGTTGCTCGTCCGGCGGCAGGCGCCCGAGGGCAGCTACTTCAGCGACGGCGACCGGGCGTCCGGCGTGTTCGGCGTGATCGCGACCGGCTTCTCGGTCCTGCTCGGCTTCATCATCTTCCTCGCCTTCACGAGCTACGACAACACGAAGCAGGGCGCCGAAGCGGAAGCGCTCGTCGTCGCGCAGATGTTCGAGACTGCGCAGTTCATGCCGGCCGCGCAGCGGCAGGAACTGTCGGATGGCCTCGTCTGCTACGCCCGTTACGTCGTCTACCGGGCCTGGCCGCGTCTGGAGGCCGGCACCGAGGGCGACCGGTTCAACCCCTGGGGCATCGCCATGTTCCGCACGCTCCAGCAGGTGAAGCCGAACGGTCCCACCGAAGAGGCCGCGTTCTCGAAATGGCTCGACCAGAGCTCCGAGCGCACCGCGGCTCGTCAGGATCGAAACCACGCGGCGCAGGGCGTGGTCCCGACCCCGCTCTGGATCGTGCTCTTCCTGACCGCCGCGATCATCGGCGCCTTCATGCTCTTCTTCGCAGACAGCGGCGAGCGGGCGAAGACGCAGGCGCTGCTGATCGGCTCCGTCGTCTCGGTGGTCGCGGCGACGCTGCTCCTGCTCTCGTTCCTCGACAACCCCTACTACGGGGGAGTCGGAACGCTGAAGCCCATCGCGATGCAGCGCACGCTGGGGCTCCTCGCCCAGGAGCGGGTCCTCCTCAACATCCGCAGCCCACTCCCGTGCAACGCGGCGGGGGACGCGCGTTGAGCAGCGGTCCACACCGGCAGTACGCCGAGATCGTCGCGACCGTGCTGCTGTCGCTCGCGGCGGTTGCGACGGCATGGAGTGGCTACCAGGCGACGCGCTGGAACGGCGAGCAGGCGAAGGCGTCGAGCCGGACGAATGCCATCAGGGTCGAGGCGGCGCGCGCCCAGGGGCTCGGCGAAGCGCAGACGCAGGTCGACGTGGCGACGTTCATCCAGTGGGTCGACGCCTACGCCCTGAAGCGGACCGAGTTGTCCGACTTCTACTTCAAGCGCTTCCGCAAGGAGTTCAGGCCCGCCGTCGTCGCGTGGCTCGCCACGAAGCCGCTCGAGAATCCAAAGGCGCCGCTGACGCCGTTCGCGATGCCGCAGTACAAACTCGCCGCGACGGCCGACGCGAGGCGCCTGGACGCCGAAGCCGAGATCTCCTCCGCGACCGTTCGCCAGTACATTCAGCGTTCGTCCAACTACGTCCTCGGTGTCGTCCTCTTCTCGGTCGCGCTCTTCTTCGCCGGCACTGCCACCCGGCTCGGCCACGTCCGGCTCCGGACGGTCAGCCTCACGCTCGGCTGCATCGTCTTTCTCGGCACGCTGATCTGGATCGCGACGTCCCCCGTCAGCATCGCGATCTAGCGCCTACGACCCGAGGAGTTGCGTCTCCGAGACGCCACCGGCGGGAGCCGCCGGAGTCGCGACCCGCGCAGCCGCCGCCGCCACGGCGGCCGCCCGCTCGTACTCCCCCTGGTGCCCCTGCTCCGCCTTCGTCCCTACCTGATAGGCGGTGTCGCCGACCATCCCCGCACGCAGCAGTGGACGCCCGCGCCTCATCGTCATCTCGCCTTGCCTCCCTCTCGGCTGATGGCTTGTCGTCGCAGTGCAGCGTCGCCTCCGAACGGCTCCGCCTCATCGTCCGGTTGGGATGAACCGGCCCGGACACTCGCCCCATGCGGATGACGCAGCCGCCGGCCGTTGCCGCGAGGATGGGAGTCACGTGGCGTCGATCCTCTACGTCGGGCACGCAACCACGCTGATCGAACTGGACGGCGTCCAGCTCGTGACGGATCCGCTGCTGCGCCGGCAGGTCGCGCATCTGAGACGGCTGGTCCCGCTCGGCGAGACCCTGCCCACACCGGACGCCGTCCTGCTGTCGCATCTGCACACGGATCACCTCCACGTGCCGTCGCTCCGCCGTCTCGGGCAGTCCGTGACGTTGCTCGTGCCCCGTGGTGCCGGAGGGCTCCTGCGGCGACAGGGGTTCCGACACGTCGTCGAGCTGGCGCCGGGTGAAATGACGACCGTCGGCGAGCTGACGATCGGAGCCGTGGCCGCCCTCCACGACGGCAGGCGCTATCCGTTCGGCAAGCAGATCGCCGCCAACGGCTACACCGTCACCGGCTCGCGGTCCGTGTACTTCGCGGGCGACACCGACTACTTCGAGGGAATGAACGAGTTCGCCGGCGCCGACGTCGCCCTGCTGCCCGTCTCCGGCTGGGGCGCCAAGGTCGGCCCAGGACACCTCGATCCCGAGGGTGCGGCTGCTGCTCTCAGCCTGCTCAGGCCGCGCGTCGCGATCCCGATCCACTGGGGAACCTACGCGCCGTTGCACTGGCGCGTGTCCGGCCACCAGCCGCCGCTCGAGGACCCCGCCGGAGCGTTCGCCGCCGCGGCTGCCCGACTCGCGCCCGACGTCGAGGTGCGCATCCTCCAACCGGGCGAGCGCACCGACTTCTGAGCTCACTCTTCGCGGACGATGCAGCGGAAGCCGATGTGCGCCGTCGACGTGTCCACTGTCTCGCCCTGCCTGGCCGCCGGCCGGTAGCGCAGGCAGTAGTTCGGAGCGCACAGGTGGGAGCCGCCCTTGATCACCTTGCGGGGGAAGCGCTCGCCCGGCAGGGTCGGCGGCGCGCAGCACGGCGCGCGTTCCAGCGCCCTCGGAGCCGGTCGTGAACCAGTCGCTCGTCCACTCCCAGACGTTGCCGCACATGTCGTAGAGCCCGTAGCCGTTCGGGGGGAAGCTGCCGACGGGCGACGTGCCCTCGAAGCCGTCCTCCTTCAGGTTCTGCCAGGGGAACTCGCCCTGCCAGGTGTTCGCCATCGGCGTGCCGCCGGGCGTGTGCTCGTCGCCCCAGGCGAACGTCGCTCCGTCGAGGCCGCCGCGCGCGGCGAACTCCCACTCGGCCTCGGTCGGGAGTTCCTTCCCCGCCCACGCCGCGTATGCCTCGGCGTCCTCGTAGGCGACCTGCACGACCGGGTGCCGGTCGCGGCCGTTGATCGAGCTGCCCGGCCCGGCGGGTCGCTTCCAGGACGCGCCGGGGACGTACTCCCACCAGCTCCGGACGTCGTCGAGCGGCACCGGCCCGTCCGTCCTGCGGAACACGAGCGAGCCGGGCACGAGCAGCTCGGGGTCGGCGTCCGGGTAGTCGGCGGGGTCGAGCGGCCGCTCCGCGACGGTGACGTAGCCGGTCTCGCGGACGAAGCGCCGGTACTCGGCGGCCGTGACCTGCCGCGCGTCCATCAGGAACCCGGGCACCGTGACCCGGCGCACGGGCCGCTCCTCGGGATAGAAGTCCTCCGAGCCCATCGCGAACGTGCCGCCGGGAACCGGGACCATGGTCGCCCGGCCCTGCTTGGCGGCCGACGCACCACTCATCGCGCGATCATCCATCGCTCGCGGGTGACCTTCCCTCACCCCGCCTGGGTGAGCAACCGATTCACCCACCCGGGGTGGCGCCGCGTCACCCGCACGGGCGGGAGGCTGGTATCGCCGGGGAGCAGGCGATCCTGCCGCCGTGGGGAAAGGTTCGCAATGTCTCGAGACCGTGAGGTCCCACGCAGATCCGCACCACCCGTTCCCCCCGTCCAGGGCGGGACGTGGCGCTCGGCATCGCCGTGGTCGGCGTGCGCGGAGCGGTCGTCGGCGCGCGCCTGCTGATCCTGCCCGCGAGGATCGCGACGCGAACGCTGCTTCCCGGCCGGACGACACGACGACTGGCGAGCGAAGGAAGAGCCAGCCGGCTGCGCGTGCGGGCCCAGCTGACGACGACCGGCGGAGAGATGCTCGCGGCGCCCGAGATCGACGCGCTCGGCCGCGCGCTCGCCGAGCACCAGGTGATCGAGCGCGTCGCGCGGCCGGTGCTGGCAGCTCCCGAGATCGAGGACGCTCTCGCCGCGATGCTCGACGAGGAACGAACGCGCCGGATCGTGGAGCAGGCGATCGACAGCCGGCTCGCCGCGCACGTGACCGACCATCTGCTCCAGAGCCCGGAGGTCGAGCGCGCGGTCGAGCAGATTGCGTCGAGCGCGGCCGTGCGCGCGGCGCTTGTGAACCAGTCGAGCTCGCTCGCAGGCGAGCTCGCGGACGGCCTGCGCGGGCGAGCCGAACGGTTGGACGACGCGGCAGAGAGGACTGTGCGCCGGTGGTTGCGGCGACCGCTGCGATCCAACCCGGCCTGAGCGAGTCGCGGGTGCCGTACGCGGGCATCGCCACGCGAGCGGTCGCGCTCGCAGCCGACCTTCTGGTGGCTCACGCGATCGTCCTGGTCGCCGGCGGCCTCCTCGGCCTCATCGCCTCGCTCGTCGGCGAGATCAGGCCGGAGTGGCTCGTCGCGACGCTCGTCGGGGCCGCGTGGGGGCTCACCGTCACGACCTACTTCGTCCTCTTCTGGTCGGTCACCGGCCAGACGCCGGGTATGCGGGCGATGGGGCTCCGGGTCGTGACCGCCGACGGGACCCCGCCGTCCTTCTGGCGCGCCTTCGTCCGGCTGATCGGCCTCCTGCTCGCGATCATCCCCCTCTTCGCCGGCTTCCTGCCGGTCCTGTTCGACTCGAAGCGGCGCGCGCTCCCGGACTACCTCGCCCGCACCGTCGTCCTCTACACCGACCGCACCGAGCCCCACGGGGTCGTGACCGGCGGGCCGTGATCGCCGGCCGCCTGCTGCGGACGGCGCACATGGCCGGGACCACGTACGTGGAGAGCGGATGCGGCCAGCGCGCCGCGGCGATCTCCTACCACGTGCTCTTCTCGCTCGTCCCTTTTCTCGCCGTGTTGCTGACCGTCCTCGATCTCGTCCTACCCGAGTCGACGCACGATCGCGTCGTCAACTGGCTCGTGGGCACTGCTCAACTGCCGATCGACGTCTCCACGAGCGTCGAGGGCGCGATCCAGCAAGCCGGCACTCCTGCCTCCGTGGCCGGTGCGATCGCGCTCGCGGGCTTCATCTGGGCTGCCAGCGGGATGATGGGCGCGATCCGCCTGGCATTCACGGCGGTCTGGGGCGGCGAAGTCGGCCGGCCGTACCTGCGGGGCAAGTTGCTCGACGGCGCGCTCGTGCTCGGTGCCGGCCTGTTGATCCTGCACGGCCTTCGGGCTGACGATCGTCGTCCAGGTGGCGACTGCGACGAGCACGAAGATCGCTGCCGAGCTCGGCCTCGGCGAGCGTGCAACCGGCGGGATCGGAGCGCTGGCGCAGCTCGGCGCCTCGCTCGCGCTCGTCTTCGCCGCGTTCGCGCTGCTCTACCGGGTCGTCCCTCCCGTTCCGATCCGGCTCCTGGACGTCCTGCCCGGCGCCGCGTTCGCGACAGTCGGTGTTCATCTCGCGGTCGCCGGCTTCTCGATCTACCTCGACCGCTTCGCCAACTTCGACGACATCTACGGGCCGCTCGGAGCGGTGCTCGCGTTCCTGCTGCTCGTCTGGGTCACGGCCGCCATCCTGCTCGTCGGCGCGTGCGTTGCCGCCGCCTGGCCTCTGGCCGCGCAGCCGGTCCTGATCGACGCCGAGGGACCCCTGACCGCCCGCCTCGCGCGAGCTGCAAAAGGGCTCGTCGTCCGAGATCGGAGCTGATCGATGTCCAGTGCCGTACGTTTCCGAGAGAAGCTGAGCCGACGACGGAGGTGAAGAGGGATGCTCGCCCGCCTGCACACACTCGATGCCACGCCCGAGCAGTACGAAGCCGGCCTCCGGATCGTCAGGGACGACCTGCTCCCCTGGGCGCGCGAGAGCAGCGGCTTCTGCGGCGCGATCGGGCTCGTCGACCGCGACACCGGCAAGGCGCTGCTGCTGACGCTCTGGTCCGACGAGGAGGCGCGCACCGCGAGCGCCGCCGCCGCGGACAGACTCAGCTCGCTGGCCGCGAACGCGACCGGCGCGCGGCGGGAGGCGATCGAAGACTTCGACGTCAGCATCTTCGACGTGGTCGCCGGGACGACCACGACGTGAGCGAGGCGCCGATCGACGTGCAGGCGGGCCTCGACCGCTACCGCGCGGTCCGCCGGCAGCTCGAGGAGCAGGTCCTGCCGCTCGCGACCTCGGTCGACGGGCGCCGGTTCACCTACCAGACGTCGCTGTATGGGCTTGGCCTGCAGGCCGGCTCGTACGTCGCGCTCGAGCAGGGCTCCGAGCGGCGGCTCGGCCAGATCGTCACGCTCGGCGTTGGCGAGAAGAACGCCCTCGAGCTCACTGCAGACGACGAGAGCGAGCTCGCACACCGGGCGCAGGTCGTGGTTCGCGGCGCCCAGGGCGAGGGGCGGGTCCTGGACGGTGACGGCGCGTCGTTCCACGACGCGTCCATGCGGCCCGCGACGGCGGACGAGGTCCGCGAGCACCTCGAGGAGACCGCACCGCGGCGAGCGCGGCTCGAGATCGGGGAGCTGCTGCTCGCGCCCGGCGTGCCGTTCTCGCTCGACGCCGGCGGCTTCGGGCGGCACACCTTCCTCTGCGGCCAGTCGGGCTCGGGCAAGACCTACTCGCTCGGCGTCGTGCTCGAGCAGCTGCTGCTCAAGACCGACCTGCAGATCGTCGTCCTCGATCCGAACTCCGACTTCGCCCGGCTCGGGCAGCTGCGGCCGGATGCGGACGGCGACGACGCTGACCGCTACACGAGGGCCACACGCTCGCTGGCCGTGCGGCGGGCGGACGACGGCCTCGCGCTGCGGCTCGCGGAGCTCGACCCGGCGACTCAGGCAGCGGCGTTCCGCCTCGACCCCATCGGCGACCGCGAGGAGTACGCGGAGCTGGCAGCGCTCACGGACAGCGGCGAGGCGCTGACCCTCGAGCAGCTCGAGCAACTGGAGCGCGACGGCGGCGCGGGCGGGCGGCTGATCGGCCGCGCCCGCAACCTCGGCCTCCACCGCTGGGGCATCTGGGCCGGCGCCGACCGGACGTCGGTGCTGTCGGAGCTGGCGCAGGACGACGTGCGCTGCCTCGTCATCGATCTCGGCTCGCTCGCAACCCGCGAGGAGCAGGCGCTCGCCTCGGCGGCGGTGCTCGGCGAGCTCTGGCGGCGGCGCGAGGAGCGCAGGCCGGTCCTGATCGTCGTCGACGAGGCGCACAACGTCTGCCCGGCACAGCCGGAGGATCCGCTCACCGCGATCGCGACCGAACACGCCGTCCGGATCGCCGGTGAGGGCCGCAAGTTCGGGCTCTACCTGTTCGTCTCCACGCAGCGCCCGCAGAAGGTGCACGAGAACGTGCTCTCGCAGTGCGACAACCTGCTGCTGATGCGGATGAACTCGCTCGCCGATCTCGGCTACGTCGGCGAGGTCTTCTCCTTCGTCCCGGACAGCCTGCTCGAGCGGGCGACCACGTTCCGGCAGGGCGAGTCGCTCGCGGCGGGCCTCATCTCGCCGCACCCGGCCTTTCTGCGCTTCGGCAAGCGGCTCGCCCAGGAGGGCGGCGGCGACGTGGCCGCCGACTGGTCGCGGCCGCTCACCTGACCGGGCTGAGCTCCACCACCTCGTCGACGAGGTCGAGGCCTTCCGGCCGGTGCGTGATCAGCAGCACGCTGCGGTCGTCGGCCGCCGCCAGGATGTCGCGCACGAGCACCTCGGCCGTCTCGGCATCGAGATGCGCGGTCGGCTCGTCGAGCACGAGCACCGGTGCGTCGGAGAGGAGCGCCCGGGCGACCGTCAGGCGCTGACGCTGCCCTCCGGAGAGCTGCGCGCCGTCCTCGCCGACGAGCGTGTCGAGCCCGTCGGGAAGTGACGCGACCCACTCGCCGAGGCGGCCGCGGTCGAGAGCGTCCTCGAGCTCGGCGTCGGTCGCCTCCGGGCGCGCGAGGGCGAGGTTGGCACGGATCGTCGAGTTGAAGATGTGCGCGCTCTGGCCCGCGATCGCGAACGTGCGCCGCACGTCGTGCTGGCGCAGCTCACGCACGTCTCGGCCGCCGACGGTCACCCGGCCACGCTCGGGGTCGAGGAAGCGCAGCAGCAGGTTCGTGACCGTCGTCTTGCCCGCCCCACTCGGCCCGACGAGCGCGATCCGCCGCCCCGGCTCCAGCCTGAGATCGAAGCGCGCCAACACAGGCGGCTCACCGGGCGCATAGCGGGCGGTCACGCCTTCGAGCGCGACGGCCGCCGGGAGCTCGGGCACGGGACGCGGCCCGTCCGGATCCCGGATCGCCGGCTCCCGGTCGGCCAGCTCGAGCACGCGCCGGCCGGCCGTGACCGTCGCGGCGAGCTCGACCGCGGCCGCGCGCAGCGGCAGGACGCAGTCGAACGAGGCGAGCGCGAGCAGCGCCACGGTCGCCACGAGCACCCGGTCGACGGAGGCGCTTGCCAGCACCGCCAGCACCCCTGCGACGGTCAGGCCCGCGATCAGGATCGAGAGTCCCTCGGCGAGCCCCGAGGCGAGCCCGTCCCGGCGGCCGAGACGCACGAGCTCGTCGCTTCGCGCCCGGATCCCGGCCAGCGTGTCCTCCTCGCGCCCGTAGACGACGAGCTCCGGCGCTCCGCGCAGCAGCTCGACGAGCTCGGCGGTCAGCTCCGCGCGAGCGGCTCCCTGGCGACGGCCGGCGGCTCGCGTCAGCCGCGCCGCCAGCACCGGCACGAGCACGCCGGCGAGCAGGAGCCCAAGGGCGAGAATCGCGGCGGCGGCGGGCAGGACCGTCGCGGTCACCACGACGCACGCAGCTCCGATCACGAGCGCGATGAGTAGCGGCGACAGGCCGCGGACGTAGAGGCCCTGGAGCGCGTCGACGTCGCCGACCATGCGGCCGAGGAGCTCGCCGCGCCGGTAGCCCGCGAGCTGTCCGGGCGCGAGCGGCTCGATCCGCTCGTAGAAGCGCGTCCGGATCCGCCCCAGCGCCGACAGCGCGACGTCATGCGAGACGAGGCGGTCGACGTACCGCGCGAGCGGCCGTGCGAGGCCGAAGAAGCGGACGAAGACGATCGTCACCGTCAGCGAGAGGATCGGCGGCTGCTCCGCCGCACGGGAGATCAGGTACCCGGCCGTCGTGATCAGCGCGATGCCGAACCCGACCGCGATCATCCCGAGCACCGCGGACGCGGCGACGCGGCGCGCGGGCACGCCGGCGAAAGCGATCAGGCGTCCGAGCGTCGCCGTCATGCCGCCGCCTCCTCGGGATCGACAATCCGACCGTTCTCGAGGCGCATGACCCTGTCGGCGGACGTCGCGAGCTCGGGCCGATGGACGATCAGCAGGATCGTTCGTCCAGGCCGAAGCCGCTCGATCGCCTCGCCGACGAGCTCCGCGCTGACCGGGTCGAGGTTGGCGGTCGGCTCGTCCAGGATCACGAGCTCGGCGTCGCGGAGGAAGGCACGGGCGATCGCGATCCGCTGGCGCTCGCCGGCGGAGAGCGGCCGCCCGCCCTCGCCGACGACGGTGTCGTAGCCCTCGGGCAGCTCGACCACGAATGCATCTGCTCCCGCGTCAGCGGCGGCGGCCCGCACCTCGCGGTCGCTTGCGGCGGGCACGCTGAGACGAATGTTGTCCGCGACGGTGCCGCGGAAGAGCGTCGGCTCCTGCGGCACCCAGGCGATGCTCGAGCGCCACGACGCCGCCGAGCAGTCGGCCAGATCGACGTCGCCCGCCGTCACCCGCCCGCCGTCCGGCTCCGCGAGCAGCAGCAGCAGCGAGGCGACCGTGCTCTTGCCGCCCCCGCTCGGGCCGACGAGCGCGAGGGTCTCCCCTGGGCGGAGCTCGAGGTCGACGCTGTCGAGGACCGGGGCCGACCGCGTCGGGTACGCGAACGACACACCTTCGAGCCGAACACCGGCTTGGCGCGGGCTCGGCGCGATGCGGGCTCCCGTCCGGGCCGCGACATCACCGTCGACGAGGTCGAGCAGCCGTTGCGCGACCGCGAGCCCGTCGGCACTCGCGTGGAACTGCGCGGCGAGGTTCCGCAGCGGGAGGTAGAGCTCGGGTGTGAGCACGAGCACGGCGAGGCCCGCCTCGAAGCCGATCCCGCCGTTGACAAGGCGTACTCCGACCGTGACGGCGACGAGCGCGATCCCGAGCGTGGCCGCGAGCTCGAGCACCGTGCCCGAGAGGAAGGCGACCCGCAGCGTCGCCATCGTCGTCCGGCGGTACTCCTCGCTGACCGCACGGATCCGCTCCACCTGCGCCTCGCCGCGGTTGAACGCACGCAGCGTCGGCAGCCCGCGAACGACGTCCAGGAAGTGCGTCGCCAGGATCGCCATCGTCTGCCAGCGCTCGCGGGCACGCTGCTGCGTGTAGCGGCCGATCAGCCACATGAACACCGGCACGAGCGGCAGCGTCAGCAGCATCACGCCTGCGGAGAGGGGATCGATCACCGCGACGAACACGAGCACGGCGACCGGGATCGTGACGGCGAGGACGACCTGCGGCAGGTAGCGCGCGAACGTCGTCTCGAGTGCGTCGAGGCCGGAGACCGCGGCCGTCGCCACCTCCGCGCTCTCGACGCCGTCGAGCGCCGCCGGACGATCGCGGAGCCGCCGCTCGACCAGCTCGAGCCGGAGCGTCGCCAGTACCCCGGTTGCCACCCGTCTGCCGAGGACGTCGAAGCCCGACGCTGCGGCGGCTCGCCCGACCGAGACGATCACGAGCAGCGCCAGCAGCCCCGCCACCTCGTCCAGATCCGCTCCGCCGAAGACGCGGGCGGCGACGGCGGCGATCAGGACTGCCTGGGCGAGGACGAGGAGCGCGGCGACGACGCCGAGCGCGGCGTCGAGCGCGAGCAGCGCCCGCACGGCGCCCGCGCGGCGGACGAGGCGCGGGTCGAGCCCTCTCATCGGCGCTCCTAGGCGCCGGTCTGGCGTGGAATGAGATCGGCCGGCGACGGCTCCTCCTCGCCGCCCAGCCTCGCCCGGAAGACGTGGTACGTCCAGCCCTGGTAGAGCAGGATGATCGGCACGACGGTCAGCGCCACGACGCTCATCACCTTGAGCGTGTAGTGCGCCGAGGAGGCGTTGTCGACGGTGAGGCTGTTGGCGAAGTCGTTGCTGGCGACCATGACGCGGGGGAAGAGGCTCGTGAAGATCGTGGCCACGACGAAGAAGGCGCCGGCCGCCGTGAGCACGAACGCCCAGCCGCTGCGGGCGAGCCGGACGCAGACGACGGCGCCGAGCAGTGCGACGATCGCGAGCAGCGCGGGCAGCAGCGGCGGGAAGACGTCCTTGTCGTTGCGGTCGACAGCGACCGCGACGGTCCAGATCAGGAACGCCGCGCCGACGACGGCCGCCGCGATCGAGAGCCGGCCTGCGGCCACCGCGGCGCGCCGGCACAGCTCGCCGGTCGTGCGCAGCGTCAGGTAGGTCGCGCCGTGGAACGCGAACAGCAGCACGATCGCGACCCCGCCGAGCAGCGTGTACAGGTTGAAGAGGTCCCAGAAGGTGCCGTCGAAGTCGCCGCTGGAGTTGATCGGCACGCCGTAGAGCAGATTCGAGAACGCGACACCCCAGATCAGGGCGGCGCCGAGGCTGCCGATCGTGTTCGCCCAGGCCCAGAAGCCGAGCCAGCGCGAGTGCTCGTGCCGCTCGCGCCACTCGAACGAGAGCACGCGGACGATCAGGAACACCAGCAGCAGCAGCAGCGCGATGTAGAAGCCCGAGAACATGGTCGCGTACCAGGTCGGGAAGGCCGCGAACATCGCGCCGCCGGCGACCACGAGCCAGACCTCGTTGCCGTCCCACACGGGGCCGATCGTGCGGAACATCGTGCTGCGCTCCTCCTCGTTGCGCGGCAGGAACGGCAACAGCAGCCCGACGCCGAAGTCGAAGCCCTCCAGCACGAAGTAGGCGGCGAAGAAGAAGCCGACCAGGCAGAACCAGAGCTCCGGGAGGCCCATCTCAGTATCCGATCGCAGGCATGGGGGTCTCTCCGGTCTCGTCGCGGTCGAGCTCGGGCGGGTCGAGCTTCGCGTAGCGGCGCATCAGCCAGATGTCGAGCACGAGCAGCAGCGCGTAGAGGGAGACGAACACGGCGATGCTGAACCCGAGCATGGTCGAGGAGACCGACGGCGAGTGCGCGTCGGCGGTCTTGAGCAGGCCCTGGACGATCCACGGCTGCCGGCCCATCTCGGTCAGGACCCAGCCCGCCGTGGCCGCGATGTACGGAAACGTCATCGCGACGATCGCCGTCCGGAGGAACCAGCGCGCCCGCTCGAGCTTCTGCTTCCAGTAGAGCCAGGCGCCGACCACCGCCACGAGGAACATCAACATCCCCATGTAGGCCATCACCCGCATCGACCAGTAGATCACGCGCACGTTCGGCATGTAGTTGCCGGGGCCGAACTCGCTCTCCTCCTGCGCCTGGAGCGGAGTGAGGCCCTGCACCTCACCCTTGAACGAGCCGGTGGCCATGTACGAGAGGAGTCGCGGGACCGTGATCGAGAAGCTGGGGGTTTGATCGTCCTCGGTGAAGCCGCCGAACTGGATGAGCGAGAACCCGCATGGCTGGCAGGTTGTCCCACTGCGCCTCGGAGGCGGCGATCTTCATGCTCTGCGCGCTCGTCACGGCCGCGCCGAAGCGGTTGCCGACGACGAGCTGGAGGAGCGTGACCGGCACCGCCACGATCAGCGCCAGCATCGCCGCCTTGCGGAAGAGGTCGACGTCGCGGCCGCGCAGGAACTGCCAGCAGCAGACCCCCAGCACGACGATCGACCCGAAGATCAGGCCGGCCAGGATCGTGTGCACGTACGCGCGAAGGGCGAACCCGTTGGACAGAAGCGCCCAGACGCTGGTGAGGTGCGCCTCGCCGTCGACGATCTTGTACCCGACGGGGTGCTGCATCCACGAGTTCGCGACCAGGATGAAGAACGCCGACATCCACGTTCCGGCCACGGCGATCCACAGCGTCGCCAGGTGCACGCGCGGCGACAGGCGGTTCCAGCCGAAGATCCAGACGCCGAGGAACGTCGCCTCGAGCATGAACGCGGCGAGCCCCTCGATCGCGAGCGGCGCGCCGAAGACGTTGCCGACGAACTTCGAGTAGACCGACCAGTTCATCCCGAACTGGAACTCCTGGACGAGGCCGGTGGCGACGCCGATCGCGAAGTTGATCAGGAAGAGCGTGCCGAAGAAGTGCGTCAGCCGCAGCCAGCGCTCGTCCCGCGTCCGGTACCACATCGGTCTGCATGACCGCGACGATCGGCCCCAGCCCGAGCGTCAGCGGCACGAAGAAGAAGTGGTAGATCGACGTCGTCGCGAACTGGATCCGCGCGAGGTCGACCGTCGTGATCGCGAGTGCAGTGTGCACGTCAGATGCCTGTCGTCACCGCGATCCTTTGCGCTCTTGCGGGTGACGACATCGTCCAGAGGGGATGATTCGCCTCGGTAGCGCGGCCCGAGGATCGGCGGATGGAACCCCTGCGCCGCGAGCCCGCGGCTGCGGAGGCGCGCTGGCCGATGGTGGGCGCGATCGTCGCCGCGATCGTCCTGACCGTGCTCCTGCCCGACGACATTCGGCTGGGCCCGCAATGGGTGCTCCCGGCGATCGAGGCCCTGTTGCTCGTCGCAGTGATCGCAGCCGACCCGCGCTCGGTCACGCGCCGCTCGCGAGAGCTGCGCGTGCTCTCGATCGGGCTCGTGTCCGTGCTCGTGATCGGGGCGCTGTGGTCGACGGTGGTGCTGATCGACGACCTCATCCACGGCGGCCCGGAGACGAACTCGGCCGGCGACCTGCTCGAAGCCGGCTCGGTCGTTTGGGTGTCGAACAGCATCGCGTTCGCGCTGCTCTACTGGGAGCTCGACGGCGGCGGAGCAGCGGAGCGCTCGCACCGCGCACCGGTGCACCCGGACCTCGCGTTCCCGCAGCACCTGAACCCGGGCATCGGCCCGCCGGAGCTGGCGACCGCGGTTCATCGACTACCTCTACCTCAGCTTCACCAACTCGACCGCGTTCAGCCCGACCGACGTGATGCCGCTCGTGCCGTGGGCGAAGATCGCGATGGCCGTGCAGGCCGTGGTCTCGCTCGGGATCCTCGGCCTCGTGATCGCACGGGCCGTCAACATCTTCTCGTGACCGTAGCCGCGGCCGATCTCGACACCGTCACGTCGAGGCTGGCGGGGGCAGGCCTTCGCTTGCCGGCTGGTTGGCTGTTGCGTGGGTGTCCGATGATGAAGCAGCGCGCCTCCACATCAGGACGAAGAGGAGAACGGTCGTGATGCCGATGGTGTTGAGGATGGTGATCGACACCGTGACCAGCGGGTCGGCTGCAAAGGGATAGATCATCATCAGGAGCATCGGAGCGATGTTGCGTACCGCCGTGGTTGCCTCGGTCGCATGCCTGATTCCCACGTCTTTGACTCGAAGACTGGAAACAAGAAGGTAGCCACACCCGAGGCCGATGAATGGGCCGGCAAGGGCCGCGAGGTAGCTCTCGGTGCCCCATTCCTCCACGAAGAGATCCCAGTACGCAACCAGCGTGAAGTTGAGATTGAAGAGCAGACAGCAGGATCGCAACCCGGACAGCCCACCGCGCCAAGGGCGGCGTCAGGTCGGGCCACCAGACCCTGAAGCCGCACCCGAGAACCAGCGGCAGGAGCAAGAAGAGCAGCAGCGGCCAAGCAATGTCCCAGACGGAGGCCTCGAGTTGCGCGTCAACCGCATCGATGGCGAGGGGCAACCCGAGCGGGAGGGCGATGATCGTCGCGACAGTCAAGAGCACTATCAGCGTGGTGGCGATGCTGACATCCGCCTTGGCTAACCGGGCGAGGAGGGGAGCGAAAGGCATGCCTGCAGACAGGGCTGCGACGCAGAACCCGACCTTGATCTCTCCAGGAATGGACGAGGCGATCGTCAGCAGATAGCCGATGAACAGGAGCGGGATGATGACGAAATTGATCACCAACGCCGACACGGCAATCTTCCAGTGGGCAAAGGCCACGGCCAGCAGCTTGCCGACTCGAAGCCTGAGGCCCAACCCGAACGAGTTCAAGATCACGAAGAGCACCCCAAACCCGTTGATCAGGATGATCGTGCTGGACTGATTTGTCATCTCGGGTTTGCCGTCTGCAATTTGGGGGCCCGCCCGGCTGTGTCGATGGCTCCGTTCGTCTAGGCCTCGACGCTGATCCGGGCGGCCCGCTCGTGCGTGAACCCCGACCAGGTCCAGTTGACGAGCGCCTTCGCTCGGTCCTCCCCGGTCGAGAGCAGCGCCAGGTGGACCGCGCCCCAGGCGAGAAAAGCTGGCTCGCCCTTCATCGTCCGACCGCCCGCGAGTTGCACCACGGCCGCGCCGCGACCGATCGTCGCCATCGTGCCCTTGTCGTGGTACGCGAAGGGCTTCGTCTCCTTGCCCGCGACGAGCCGGGCGATGTTCTCTCCCGCCTGCTCTCCCGCCTGGAGCGCGACCGAGCCGAGCTGCGGGAGCACCTCGTCGGTCTTCGTGTCGGTGATCCAGGCGATGTCGCCGACCGGGAACACCTCCGGATGGCCCGCCAGGCTGAGATCCGGCTCGGCGGCGACACGGTTGCCCCGCTCGAGCTCGACCCCGAGGTCGCGCCCGATCGGGCTCGCCGTGAGACCGGCGCCCCAGACGAGCGTGTGCGACTCCAGCACCTTCCCGGACTTGAGCCTCACCCGCGTCGGCTCGACGGACTCGACGATCTCGCCGAGGAGGACCTCGACGCCGTACTCCTCGAGCGTCTTCTTGGTGTACTCGCGGAGCTTCTCCGTGAACATCCCGAAGAGCTGCGGCGAGGCTTCGACGAGCGTGATCCTGGCGTGCTCCTTCGAGACATCCGGGTAGTCCTCGGCGAAGGTGTTGTTGTACAGCTCCGCCAGCGCGCCGGCGCTCTCGACCCCGGTGGGGCCGCCGCCGACGACGACGATGTGCAGTCCGCCGTCCTCGGCGAGCGAGTCGTCCTTGTCCGCCGCCTCCCATTTCTTCAGCACGTGCTCCTTCAGCCGGATGGCGTCGGCGAGCGTGTACATCGGGAACGCGTGCTCGGGTGCGCCTGACGCGCCGAAGAAGTTGACCTCGGCGCCGAGCCCGAGCACGAGGTAGTCGTACGACATGGGCTTCATCTCCGCGAACTGGACCTCGCGGCCCGCGAGGTCGATCCCGGTCACCGAGTCGACGTGGACGCGGGCGTTCTTCTGATCGTCGAAGAGGTCGCGCAGCGGATGCCCGACCTCCGCCGGCTCCAGCAGGGCCGTGGCGACCTGGTACAGGAGCGGCTGGAACGTGTGGTAGTCGTGCTTGTCCACGACCACGACGTCCACGTCCGCCTTCTTCAGCGCGCGCGCCGCACCCACGCCCGCGAAGCCACCGCCGAGAACCAGGACGCGCGGTCGCGCCGCCTGCTCGTCATCTGCCATTTTCGCCACCTCCGGCCACCAACCTAGGCGGGCGACCCCGACGGAGCATCATCCAGGCGGGATGATTCCCGGCGCGCGAGTGCGGTGGCGATCAGCGGCAGGACGAGCACCGAGATCATCCCGGCGCCGATCAGCGACGTGCCGACGTCGCGACCGATCGCGCCGCGCTCGATGCCGATCCCGACGATCGCGGTGATCAGCGGCAGGCCGGTGGCGCTGAAGACGGCGAGGCTGAGCGTCCGCCGCGGCCCCAGATCCCGCAGCCAGAGCAGCGCCGGCGTCCCGCGGACGACGAGGAAGAGCCCGAGGAAGAGCGCCGCCAGGCCGAGGCCCTCGGGCGTCAGCAGGCTGTCGAGGTCGAAGTTCATCCCCGTGACGACGAAGTAGATCGGGACGAGGAAGCCGTAGCCGACCCCTTCGAGGCGCATCCGCACCGGCACCGCGTCCGCCGTGCTCAGCGCCAGGCCGACGACGAGGCCGCCGGCGAACGCGCCGAGCACGAAGTCGAAGCCCGCCTCGACCGAGATGAAGACGAGGAGGGCGAGCGTGAACACGGAGAGCCGCACGGCGGCCTGGCCCGTCGTGTGGACCGTCTGCTGGAGCACGCGCACGACGCGCGGCGGGCGCGCGCGGAGCGCTCCCGCGGCGGCGAGCAGCACGATCACGCCGAAGAGGAGGAGAAGCACCGTCTCGGTGAGCGCGCCGTAGGCGCCGGTGAGGAAGATCGAGACGACGAGGATCGGCCAGAACTCGCCCGCGACGCCGGCGCCCAGGACCGCCGAGCCGAGCGTCGTCGGCAGCAGACTGGCGTCGGCGAGGATCGGGACGAGCGTGCCGAGCGCCGTCGTGCTGAGCGCGACGCCGAGCAGCCAGCCCTCCGCGTCGAGACCCGCCCCGTTCAGCGCGTAGCCGATGGCGATGCCGATCGCGATCGAGATCGCCCAGCCGGCCGTCCCGCGCACGAGCGACCGGCGGGCCACGCGGTGCTCGACCAGCTCGATCCCGGCGAAGAAGAACAGGAAGACGAGGCCGAAGTTGGCGAGAAAGTCGACGTAGGTGTCGATCTTCGGCCCACCCGAGCCCCTCCGGGCCGATCAGGATCCCGAGCAGGATCTCGAGCACGACGGTCGGCAGAATGATCCTGCTGTGCAGCCGCGAGAGAATCGCGCCGCCGCTGGCGGCGGCGAGGACGAGCACGAGCGAGCCGGCGTCCAGGTTGTGTCCCGTCGCCGCCGCGGCCAGCGGGATCAGCGCGGTCACGCCGAGAGCGTAGGCGTGATCCCCCACGTGCTGGTGAACGAGCGGCCCGGCTCGAGCCGGATCAGCGCCTCGCCGCTGCGGAACGCGTTCGGCGGGCAGGTCATCGGCTCGACCGCGAGGCTGCGCCTGTCGACGTCGGGGAGCGGGTCGCCGGTGAACAGCATCACGTACCCGTAGCCCTCGTCCAGCCAGAGCGTCAGCCCGGCGCCGTCGGGGGAGCGGAGCTCGACACGGGCGACGCCGTCGTCGCGCTCGAGGTCGGTGAAGCAGTTGTCGAGCCGCGTCGCGCCGATCGCCCTGCGGCTCGGTGAAGTCGTACTCCGTCCCCGCCACCGCCGACCGGCCCGTGGGGAGGCCGCGCTCGTTCGCGCTCAGGACCGTTCGGGCCGGAGCCGTCAGGACCAGCGGATCGACCGTCGGCGTACCGAGCGTCAGGTACGGATGGAAGCCGCAGCCGTACGGGCACGGGTCCGGGCCGGCGTTGGTGGCGGTCGTCGAGACCGAAAGGCCCTCGTCGGTGAGGGCGTACTCGATCGTGAGAGCGAGGCGGAACGGGTAGCCGGGCTGCGGCTGGAGCACGTGCTCGAGCACGACCCGGCTCTGCTCGCGCTCGCCGACCCCCCAGCCCGCCCAGCGGACGAGGCCGTGGATCGCGTTCCGCGCCGCGAGCTCGTCGAGCGCGAGCTGCTGTTGCCGGCCGTCGAACTCGTACGCGCCGTCCTCGATCCGGTTCGGCCACGGGATCAGCACCTGCCCGCGGCCGGAGGTGATCTCGCCCGTCGGCGGGATAGGCGTCGAGCAGCTCCCGGCCGCCCGCGGAGTACGCCCGTAGGCCGCCGCCGACCTCGACGACGACGGCGCGCTGGTCGCCGTGGCTGATCTCGATCTGCTCGCCCGAGGGGAAGAACATGTCTATCCCGGCACCGCGCGCACGGACGGTGCCGGCCGCCGCCGCGCGACGACGAAGGACCAGAGCCCCATCGCCAAGGCGACGAGCGCAGCGAAGCCGTAGATCGTGGGCAGCTCGACGCCGTTGTCGAGCAGCGGGCCGACACCGAAGGCCGCGATCCCGTACCCGAGCTGGTAGAAGGCGATCACGCCGCCCGCGACCGCGGCCGAGACCGAGGGCAACTCCTTCTGGCCGAAGCTGATCGTCAACGGCAGGAGCGCCGAGCAGGCGAGCCCGGCGAGCCCGAAGGCGAGCACGCCCGCCGCCGGCGTGTCGTCGGGCAGGAGCGAGATCAGCACAAAGGCGCCTGCGAGCAGGAACGGAAGGACGTGGTAGGTGACGCGGGGCGGGACTTGGCGCTGCAGCGCAGCGAAGACGACGCGCCCGACCGTCACCATCGCCCAGAACGCCGTCAGCGCCAGCGCCGCCTCCGTCGTCGACGCGCCGAGCTCGCTCGTCATGTCCAGCTGCGACCAGTTGCCGTTCAGGGTCTCGCAGATGCCGTAGAGGACGGCAAAACCCGCGTAGACCCAGAACCGTGCCGGCAGCGGCGGCTTGGCGCCACCCGGCGCGGTCTCCCTCGCCGGAACTTCCAGCGGTAGGCGCACGCTCACGGCCAGCAGCCCGACCAGCAAAGCCGCCGATGTCAGCGGCAGCCCCCACCAGAAGCCGAGCCCGATGAAGATGGCGACGAAGACCGGCGCGAGGACGGTGCCGAGCCCGAGCAGTGCGTTCAGGACGAGGACGGCTTTGTCGACCGCACCCGGATGAAAGGCGGCAGCGAGCACGTTCAACGCCGGCACGGTGAGGCCGAACCCGACCCCCAGGCACGCCGTGGCCAGGAGCAGGAGTGTGTACGCAACCGGCTGGTTCGAGATGAAGAGCTGGCTGACGATCAGGAGGCTCATCGAGAGCAAGCCGGCCGTGAGCCCGACCAGGTAGACCCGCTTCGTCCCGAAGCGGTCGGCCAGCCCCGCACCGAGCAGCGACGCGGCGATCGCGGTGATCACCTGCGGCAGGAACAGCGCCGCGTACTGCGTGCTCGAGAGGTCGTACTCCGACGGGTCGGTGAGGACCGTGCTCGCCGCCGGGAACGTGACGAGCGCGATCCCCTGGACGATTCCCGCCCCGTAGACCGCGCTCGTCTCGGCCCTGCTAGCCACGTCGTGCTTTCGGAACTACCCCGCCGGCGCGGGCAGCGGCCCGCCTTCCGGAGGGTCCACCTGCGTGGAGGTGATCGGTTTCGTGATGTCTTCGAGCGACTTGCCTTCGGCCTTGATCCCGATCGCGAGCTCGACGAGCCCGCCGAAGACCATGATCGCTCCGCCGATCACGTAGCCGATGAAGAGCCCGGTCGGATCGGAGCCGTCGCCGATCAGCCACCCGTAGAAGACAGGGCCGAATGCTCCGAAGACCTGCGCGATCGCGAAGAAGACCGCGATCGCCTCGGCACGGATCTCGATCGGCCACGTCTCGCTGACGGTGAGGTACGCGGCGCTCGCCCCCGCCGACGCGAAGAAGAAGATGACGATCCAGCAGAACGTCTGCGTCGTCGCGTCGAGGTGGCCCTTGTCGAACATCCAGCCGCTGATTGCAAGCAGGACGCCCGAGATGATGTAGGTGCCGCCGATCATCGGTTTCCGGCCCACGCTGTCGAAGAGCGGCGCGAGTATCAGCGGCCCGCACAGATTGCCGACTGCGAATGCCAGCCCGTACAGAGGCACCTTGTTGGCCGACACGCCGTAGAACTGGACCAGCACCAGCCCGTAGGTGAAGTAGATGGCGTTGTACAGAAACGACTGGGTGATCATGAGCGTGGCGCCGAGGATCGCCCGTTTCGGGTACGTGCGGAAGACCAGGCCCAGGAACATGACGTAGCCGTACCGCTCCTCGGGAGTCAGCTCGAGCGCCTGCGAGTCGTCGACGGGCTCGAGCTCCTGGCCCGACTTTCGCACGGCCTCCTCGATCTTCGCGAGCTCTCGCTCCGCCTCCTCCTGGCGGCCGTGGGTCATGAGCCATCTCGGGCTCTCAGGGAGGGTGCGCGCGACGACGAGGACGACGAGAGCGAGCACCGGACCCATCAGGAACGCGAGCCGCCACCCGACGTTCGGGGCGAACGCGTTCAGGAAGATCAAAGAGACGAACGAGCCGATGATCGCGCCGGCCCAGTAGCTGCCGTTGATCCAGATGTCGACACGGCCCCGATACTTCGAGGGCATCATCTCGTCGATCGCGGAGTTGATGGCCGCGTACTGGCCGCCGATTCCCATGCCCGCGATGAACCGCGTCCCGTAGAACCAGGCGAGCCAGATCCAGCCACCGTCGTTGACCGTGAACGCCGCCAGCCCTGTGCCCAGGAGGTACAGGAGCAGCGTGATGACGAGCAGCCGCTTCCGTCCGAGCTGGTCGGACTTCCTTCCGAAGTAGAGCGCGCCGACGACCTGGCCGACGAGGTAGATCGACGCGATCATTCCCACCTCGGTCGACGTCATGTCGAGCGTGTCCGGCTGAATCAGCACGCCCGTCACGGAGCTCGCGATCGTGATCTGCAGGCCGTCGAGGATCCACGCGGCGCCGAGGCCGGCGACCATCCGCGTGTGGAACGGCGACCAGCTCAGACGGTCGAGCCGGGCCGGAATCGTCGAACGGATCGTCTTCTTCGGTTCCGCCGCGATTGTGCTCACGCCGCATCTCCTCCCTGGACGGCAGCCGTGACCGGCGCGTCAGCGCCGAGCCGCTCGAGCAGGTGGTCGCCGACCCGGAGCGAGTTCGCCATCGCCGTCAGCGCCGGGTTGACGGCGCCGATGCTCGGGAAGATGCTCGTGTCGACGACGTAGAGGTTGTCGACCTCGTGGGCGCGGCAGTCGGTGTTCAGCACCGACGACGCGGGATCCGCGCCGAAGCGGCACGTGCCCGCCTGGTGGGCGACGCCGGCGACCGGGATCTCGTTCTTCATGTAGGCGAAGCGGTGGAAGAGGTGGCCCTCGTTCATGTTCAGCTTCGGCAGCAGCGACCTCAGCTTCTCGTACAGCCGCTTCCGCGCCTCCGCGTTCGTCTCCGAGTAGGTGAGGCGGACGTTGCCGTCGGGAGCGAGCGTGACGCGGTTGTCCGGGCTCGGCAGATCCTCGGTCGAGAGCCAGAAGTCGATCGCGTGCTTCGCCACCTTCTCGAGCGTCCACTCCGGCGCGAGCTTCGTCTGACCGGGCTTCTCGCCGCGGTACATCTGCGACGACGACTTCCCGACCATCTGGATGTTCCCGAGCGGGAACTCGAAGTCGTCGGAGCCGAAGTAGAAGTCGTTCAGCCCGAGCGTCTTCTGGAACACGGTCGGGTTCTCCTCTTCCGACAGCGCGAGGACGGCGAGGCTGTCGTGGAACATGTAGTTCCGGCCGACCTGGTCGGAGCCGTTGGCGAGCCCGTTCGGATGCTGGTCGTTGGCCGACGCGAGCAGCAGCTTGGCCGTGTTGGCCGCGCCGCAGGCCGCGACGACGATGTCCGCCGCGAAGCGCTCGGTCTTGCCGTCCACCTCGACGACGACCGCCGAGACCTCGTTCCCCGACCCGTTCGTCTCGAGCTTGACCACTCGCGCGTTCGTCAGCAGCGTCACGTTGGGGTGCTCGAGCGCCGGCCGCACGCCGAGCACCTCGGCGTCGGACTTGGCGTGGATCGAGGCAGGGGAAGCCGTCGCACGTGGTGCAGCGGATGCAGTGGCTGTAGGGCAGGTTCGACTCGGTCAGCCGGACGCCGCACGGCGCGTGGAACGGGTGGTAGCCGGCCGCCTCGAGGTCGTCCGAGAGCTGCTGGATCCGCGGCTCGTGCGCGATCGCGGGGAAGGGGTACGGCGCGCTCGAGGGCGGCTCCGTCGGGTCCTCGCCGCGCGCGCCGCGGACCTCGTACAGCTGCTCCGCCAGCGTGTAGTACGGCTCCAGCTCGTCGTACTCGATCGGCCAGGCCGGCGAGATGCCGCCGGCATGCTTGAGCTCGCCGAAGTCCTCCTTGCGGAGGCGGTAGAGCGCCGCCCCGTAGAGCTTGGTCGCCCCGCCGACGAAGTAGTGGATCTGCGGCTGGAACGCCGTGTCCTTCTCGTCGTACCAGGTGTCCTCGGACACGTAGCGGTTGTCGACGAAGACGTCGTGGGCGGACCAGTTCGACGGCTCGCGCGGGAGCCAGTCGCCGCGCTCGAGGAGCAGGATCTTCTTGCCGGAGGGAGCCAGGTGCCGCGCGAGCGTGCCGCCGCCGGCGCCGGTGCCGATGATGATGACGTCGTAGGAGTCCATCTCAGTGCTCCTTCAGCTGCTCGGGGACGATGATCCGCGCCGCCGCCTCGATCAGCGCCAGGTGCGAGAACGCCTGCGGGAAGTTGCCGAGGTGACGGCCGGTGTCCGCGTCGAACTCCTCGGCGAACAGGCCGAGCGGCGACGCGATCCGCAGCAGCCGCTCCATCAGGTCGCGTGCGCGCTGGAGCTCGCCGATGATCGCGAGCGCCGAGACGAGCCAGAACGAGCAGATCAGGAACGTGCCCTCCTTGCCCGACAGGCCGTCGTCGGTCTCCTCGGTCCTGTAGCGGAGGACGAAGCCGTCCTCGGTCAGGTCGTCGGCGATCGCGTTCACGCTCGCCTGCAGCCGCTCGTCGTCGCCCGGCAGGAAGCCGAGGATCGCGGCGAGCAGCGTGGAGGCGTCGAGCGAGTCCGTCTCGTAGTGCTGGCGCAGGACGCCCTTGTCGGTGAGGCCGTTCGCGAGGATGTCCTCCTTGATCTCATCGGCGGTCGCGCGCCACTTCTCCTGCAACTCGGGATCGCCTCGGATCTCCGCCAGTTGCGCCGCGCGGTCGAGCGCAACCCAGCACATCAGCTTCGAGGAGACGTAGTGCTGCGGCTTGCCGCGGGCCTCCCAGATGCCCTGGTCGGGCTCGCGCCAGACCTTGGTCGCGCACTCGGCCTGGGTCTCGACGATCGGCCAGAGCCGCCGCGGCAGGCGCTGGCTGTGGCGGCTGTGGAGCAGGATCGAGTCGAGCGCCGCGCCGAAGACGTCGTTCTGGCGCTGGTCGAAGGCGCCGTTGCCGATCCGGACCGGACGCGCGCCTGCGTAGCCGGAGAGCTCGTCGCGCGTCGACTCGGTCAGGTCGCGCCTGCCGTCGATCCCGTACATGATCTGGAGCGAGCCGTCCTCGGTCGGCTCGACGTCGGCGACGAACTGCATGTACTCGTCGGCCTCCCAGTTCAGGTTGAGCCAGTGCAGCGCCTGGAGCGTGAAGGTGCTGTCGCGGATCCAGGTGTAGCGGTAGTCCCAGTTGCGTTCGCCGCCCGGGGTCTCGGGGAGCGAGGTCGTCAGCGCGGCCACGGTCGCGCCGGTCGGCATGTAGGTCAGGCCCTTGATCGCGAGCGCGGAGCGCTGGATCGGGTCGCGCCAGCGGTGGTCCGGGATCCGCGCCCGCTGCAGCCAGGCGCGCCAGAAGCGCGTCGTCGCCGCCGAGCCGCTGCCTCGGCCTCGTCGACGTCCTTCGGCGCGGCCAGCTCCTCGGCCCACGAGAGGCTGCAGTAGGCGCGGTCGCCGGGCTCGAGCACGTGCCGCGCACGGATCCGGTCGCCCTCGATGCCCGAGCGCGAGGTCGGACTGGAGCCGGATCGTCTAGCCCGGCGCCCGGGCGTCGGCCGCGTGGCGGCCGCCGTCCACGAGCGTCCACTCCGCGGGAGTCGCGGCCGTAGTCGAAGACGGGCTCGCAGACGAGCTCGACCTCGACGCTGCCCTCGAGACATTCGACCGTGCGCACGAGCACGTGCTCGGCGTCGTCGTCCGCCGGCGGCCGCGTGTGCGGCGTGATCTTGTCCTCGTGTCTCGCGGGGCCCCATCGTCAGCGCGTCGCGGACGACGATCCAGCCGTTCGGCGTCTTCCAGGTCGTCTCGAGGACGTTCGTCCCCGGGATGTAGGCGCGTGCGGTCGGGTGGTTGATCCCGAACGGAGCGAAGCGGAAGAAGCCGGCCTCGCGGTCGAGCAGGCTCCCGAACACGCTCGGCGAGTCGAAGCTCGGCACGCACAGCCAGTCGATCGCCCCGTCCGCGGCGACGAGCGCCCCCGTGTGGCAGTTCGAGAGGAACGCGTAGTCCGCGATCGGCGGGAACGGCGACGGCGCCGCCGCGCTCTGCGCGCGGGGCTCGGGCTTCGCCTTGGCCGCCATTACTCCGTCACCCACGGGCCGTACCAGCGGCCGTGCCCGGCCAGCAGCTTGTTCGCCTCTTCCGGGCCCCACGACCCCGGCGCGTAGGCGTGCACCGGCGGCGGAGCGTCGACGATCGGCTGCATGATCCGCCAGGTCTCCTCGACCCCGTCCTGCCGCGTGAAGCGGGAGCTCTGACCGGCCATCGCGGCCTGCAGCAGCACCTCGTACGGCGTTGCGCCCTCACCGCCCTGCTCGGCGAACTCCAGGTCGAGCGTGACTCCTTCGGCGTGGGGTGCGTTCCCTCGCTTCGCGTCCATGATCACTCGCACACCGGTGGTCGGATCGAGCTTGATCACGAACTGGTTCGGCGCCTTCTTCGAGTCGAAGTTGACGAACCCAAGGCGCGGCGGCTGCTTGAACACGACCCGGAGCTCCGTCTGCGTCGTCGGCAGGCACTTCCCCGCCCTGATGAAGAACGGGACGCCGGACCAGCGCCAGTTGTTGATCTCCAGGCGCAGCGCGGTGTACGTCTCCGTGGTCGAGTCGGGTGCGACGCCGTCGATGTCGAGGTAGCCGTCGTACTGGCCGCGGACGTAGTGCGCCGGGTCGGCATCGGCGATCGCCCGGAAGATCGCGACCTGCGCGTCCTTGAGCGTCCCGGGGTCGCCGCCGCCGGGTGGCTCCATCGCGGCGGCGGAGACCACCTGCATCAGGTGGTTGACGACAACGTCGCGCAGGGCGCCGACCGGGTCGTAGAAGTGGCCGCGGTCCTCGACGCCGAAGTCCTCCGCCATCGTGATCTGGACCGACTGGATGTAGTTCCGGTTCCAGACGGGCTCCAGCATCGTGTTCGCGAAGCGGATGTAGAGGATCTCGTCGAGGCCCATCTTCCCGAGGTAGTGGTCGATCCGGAAGAGCTGGGACTCGTCGATGTACTGGTGCAGCTCGTCGGCCAGCGCGGTCGCCGAGGCGCCGTCGTGGCCGAACGGCTTCTCGACGACGACGCGCCCGCTCTTGGTCAGGCCCGCGTCGGAGAGCCCGGCGACGACGCGCCCGAAGAGGAACGGCGGGATCTCGAGGTAGAAGACCGGGTTCTGGGCGCCGTCGAGCGCCGTCGCGACACGCTCGTAGGTCGCGCTGTCGGAGAAGTCCCCGCTCAGGTACGACAGCCGCTCCGCGAACCGGTCGAACACCTTCTCGTCGAGCTGTTCGCCGGTGCCGATGATCGACTCGCGCGCACGCTCTTGCAGCTGGTCGTCGGTCCAGTCGTCGACGGCGACGCCGACGATCGGGCAGTTGAGGATGCCGCGCTTCTCGAGCCGGTAGAGCGAGCGAAACGTCATCACCTTCGCCAGGTCGCCGGTGATGCCGAAGACGACGAGAACGTCGGCCGCCTGGGGCTTCGCATCGCGCGCGACGGCTCCCGGGGCCGTGTCGGTTGTCTGAGTCATGTCCCACCTCCGAGATCGGTGGCTCGACACTAGAACCGAGGTTCCACCGAAACGTCATCCAGGCGGGATGATGCGCGCGAACCGCTCGCGCGCTGTATGACACGCAGTGCCGTGTGGGCGCTCGACTTCAAGACGCGCCAGTATCTGAAGGGGAGCCTCTGGTTCCTCCCGCTGCTGGGCGGCATCGCGGGCGTCCTGCTTGCGCTGCTCGAGCCTGTCGCTCGCCCGGTGGGTCACGGTCCCGACCTCCCTGGAGTACTCGGCCTCGACCGCCACCTCGCTGCTGGCGGCGATCGTCGGGTCGACGGCGGCGCTGACCGGCTTCGTCGTCACGGTCAGCGTCCTCGTCGTCCAGATGGCGACGATCACCTTCTCGGCCCGCTACATGCGCCTCTGGTACCGGGACCGGGTGCTGCACGTCCTGCTCGCGATGCTGGTCGGGACCTTCACGTTCTCGTTCACGCTGCTGGCCGGTGTCGAGGAGAACTCCGTCCCGCACCTCGGCGTCACCGTGACCGGCGTCCTGATGGCTGCAGACCTCTTCCTCTTCCTGTTCTTTCTCGACCGGTTCGTCCACCGGCTGCGGCCGGTCGCCGTCGCGGCCATCGCCGCCGCCGCGGGCAGGAGCGCGTTCGACTCCGCCGTCCGCGCGACGAGCCGGCCCGACGCGCCCGAGATCGTCCACGGGCCGCTGGAGCTCCCCGGCGAGCCGACGCTGGTCGTGCGCACCGCGGACGGCCGGCTCGATCCAGGCGATCGAGGCCTCGGCTCTGGTCCGCTACGCGCAGGAGCGTCGCTGCACGCGTCGTGCTCAGCCACGCGGCCGGAGACTTCGTCCCTGCCGGAGCGGCGGTGATCCGCGTCTACGGCGGCGAGCCCGGCGGCGACGGGGACGAGCGCCGGCTTCGCAAGACTGGTCGTCCTCGGCGTCGAGCGGACGATCGAGCAGGATCCCGGCCTTCGCCGTCCGGATCATGGTCGACATCGCGATCAAGGCGCTCTCGCCGGCGGTCAACGACCCGACGACCGCGGTCCAGGTGATCAACCACCTCGGCGACCTGCTGCACCGGATCGGGTCGACCGACTTCCGCTCCGCAGCCGCCGCCGAGAGCCGGGACGGGACGCGTCCTCGTCGCCGTGCGCGGCTGGGAGGAGTACCTCGCCCTCGGCGTGACCGAGATCCGCGCGTACGGCGCCTCGTCGGTGCAGGTGGCGCGGCGGCTGCGCGCGATGCTGGAGGAGCTGCACGGCGCCGTGCTGCCCGAGTACCGGGCTGCGGTCGCAGGACGAGCTTGGCCGCCTCGACGCCGCGGTGGCTCTCGCGCTTGCCTCGTCTCCCGATCTCGACCGTGCCGAAGCAGCCGACCGCCAGGGCCTCGGCGGAGCGCCGGCGCTCTAGCGCTCAGTCCCCGTTCGGTGACGGGTCGACGGGCTCGACGTCGAGCGTGAGCCCGTCGAGCGCGACGACGCGCACCGTCGTCCCGGCAGGGAGCTCGGAGCTCGAGCGCGCCTCCCAGAGCTCGCCGAGCACGCGGATCTGGCCCACCGGGCGCCAGCGGCGCGCGTCACCTCGCCGTCGCTCCGATCAGGTTCTCGACCCCCGTCGCCACCTTGACGCGCTTCATCCGCCGCTGCCAGTACGTGATCTCGACGACGCCGCACGCGAGGCTCAGGACCCCGCCGACGACGTTCCACGGGTCGGGCAGGATGAGGAAGAGCACCAGGGCGAGGGCGAGGAACATCGACGCCTCGATCATCCGCCGCCGCTGTCGCCGGCACATCATCCCCTCTGGGCGATGAGGCGCGGCCGCGAAGCCGGGACGATCTCCAGTACGCGCCACGACGCAGGAGGCTCCGATGACCGAAGGCCCGCAGCTGCGACGCGACGTCCTGCCGATTCCGGACAGGACGCCGGTCGGGCTGACCACGTACGACGCGAAGGATCCCGCGACGTCCTTCCCGCCGATCGAGCCGCTGCGGCCGCCCGAGGGCGCGCCGAACGTCCTGATCGTGCTGATCGACGACACCGGCTTCGCCGCGTCGAGCGCATTCGGCGGCCCGGTCGACACGCCGACCGCCGAGCGGCTCGCCGCCGACGGCCTCAAGTACAACCGCTTCCACACGACGGCGCTCTGCTCGCCGACGCGCCAGGCGCTGCTGACCGGACGGAACCACCACGCGGTCGGCATGGGCGGGATCACCGAGATCGCGACGTCGGCGCCCGGCTACAACTCGATCCGCCCGAACACGTGCGCGCCGCTCGCCGAGACGCTGAAGCTGAACGGCTACTCGACCGCACAGTTCGGCAAGTGCCACGAGGTGCCCGTCTGGGAGACGAGCCCGATGGGGCCGTTCAGCGCGTGGCCGACGGGCTCGGGCTTCGAGCACTTCTACGGCTTCATCGGCGGTGAGACGAACCAGTACGCGCCCGCGATCTACCGCGACACGGTCGCCGATCGAGCAGCCCAAGACGGCGGAGGAGGGCTACCACTTCACCGAGGACATGACCGACCAGGCGATCGACTGGATCAAGCAGCAGAAGGCGCTGATGGCGGACAAGCCGTTCTTCGTCTACTACGCGCCCGGCGCGACGCATGCGCCGCATCACGTGCCGACGGAGTGGTCGGACAAGTACAAGGGCCAGTTCGACGACGGCTGGGACGCGCTTCGAGAGCGGACGCTGGCCCGGCAGAAGGAGCTCGGCGTGATCCCGGCCGACGCGGAGCTGACGCGAGCGCCCGGAGGAGATCCCCGCCTGGGACGACATGCCGGACGACCTGAAGCCGGTGCTCGCGCGCCAGATGGAGGTCTACGCGGGCTTCCTCGAGCACACCGACCACCACGTCGGCCGGCTGATCGACTCGCTGGACGAGCTCGGGATCCTCGAGAACACGCTCGTCTACTACATCATCGGCGACAACGGCGCCTCCGCCGAGGGCACGCCGACCGGCTGCTTCAACGAGCTCGTCGTCCTGAACGGGGCGGTCGGGCTCGAGACGACCGAGTTCATGGTCTCCAAGATCGACGAGTTCGGCACGCCGACCGCCTACAACCACTACGCCGTCGGCTGGGCGCATGCGATGGACACGCCGTACCAGTGGACGAAGCAGATCGCGTCGCACTGGGGCGGCACGCGCAACGGGACGATCGTGCACTGGCCGGCCGGGATCAAGGCGAGGGGCGAGGTCCGGCTCGCAGTTCCACCACGTGATCGACGTCGCTGCCACGGTGCTCGACGTCGCGCAGCTCCCCGAGCCGCTGAGCGTCAACGGCGTCCAGCAGCAGCCGCTGCACGGCGTCTCGATGGCGTACACCTTCGACGACGCGGATGCCGCCGACCGGCACACGACGCAGTACTTCGAGATGTTCTGCAACCGCGGCATCTACCACGAGGGCTGGACCGCGGTGACGCGGCACAGCATCCCGTGGGTCGCTGCCGAGATGCCCACCTTCGACGACGACGTGTGGGAGCTGTACAGCCCCGACGACTGGACGCAGGCCCGCGACCTCGCCGACGAGCAGCCCGACAGGCTGCGCGACCTCCAGCGGCTCTTCCTGATCGAGGCCGGGAAGTACAACGTCCTGCCGCTCGACGACCGGCGCTTCGAGCGCTTCAACCCGGAGCTCGCCGGGCGGCCGCAGCTCGTCCGCGGCACCTCGCAGCTCCTCTTCGGCCGGATGGGGCGCCTGTCCGAGAATTCCGTCGTCGTGATCAAGAACAAGTCGCACGCGATCACGGCGCTGATCGACGTCCCCGAGGGGGGCGCCGACGGCGTGATCATCTCCCAGGGCGGCGCCTTCGGCGGCTTCGCGCTCTACGCGAACGACGGGAAGCCGGCGTATTGCTACAACCTCTTCGGCCTGCAGCGGTTCAAGGTCTACGGCGAGAGCCCGATCCCCGCCGGCGAGCACCAGGTGCGGATGGAGTTCACCTACGACGGCGGCGGGCTCGGGAAGGGCGGCGACGTGAAGCTCTACGTCGACGGCGAGCAGGTCGGCGAGGGGCGCGTCGACGGAACGGTTCCGATGCTCTTCTCGGCCGACGAGACGACCGACGTCGGCAGCGACACGGCGACGCCCGTCAGCGACGACTACGGCGCCGAAGGACAGCGAGTTCACGGGCGACGTCCGGTGGGTGCAGATCGACGTCGACGCCGCCGCCGAGGACACCGACCACCTGATCGGGCCGGAGGAGCTGCTCCGCGTCGCGATGGCCCGGCAGTAACGCGGGATCGCGGCGTGCCTGAGCACTCTACGCGGGCGTGCGCTCGTAGCTGACCCGGCGGCGCAGCTTGCCCTCGTCGGCGGGGTCGAACCAGATCGAGATCAGCACCGCGCCACGTGTCGCCGGGGAGTCCACCAGCTCCGCGTACTCGAGCGCAGCGGTGCTGCCCCGGTCAGCGATCGCCGCGAGAGCGTCGGCGTTCGCTGCTCGTTCGGCGGCGGCGTGCGCCTTCTCCCAGCAACGGACCTCGGCGTGAAGCTCCTCGCCGTCGTCGCGGCGGATTCGGTAGTCCACCGCCCAGCCGTCCTGTGCAGGCGTCGTGAGGTCGTGTGTCTCGACCACTTCGGCCATGGAGCCACCGTACCCGCTGGCGTAACGTGCGGCCCTCCGGATGCTTCACGCCTCGATTCAAGTGGTCCTCTACGGCCTCGTGGCGGGTCTCAGCGCGGTTGCGTTCGCCGCGACGCTGGCGGTGATGCCATCCGGACGGCTGAAGGCGCTTGGCTTCGGTGCCGGTTTCGTCGGAGCGCAGATCCTGACGTGCTCCGTGCTCGTGATCTTCGGCATCGCCGTTACGGGTTCGAGCGCGAGCCACCCCGATCTCCGGGCCGCGCTGGAGGTCGCGCTCGCGCTCGTGCTGATCTCCCTAGCCGTCGTTGTTCACCGGAGACCAGCGGCGACGAGTGACAGCGCAACCGCGCACGAACGCTCGAAGGAGCGGACGCAGGCGCTGGTCGAACGACTCAGCCGGTTGCGCGTCCTCACGACTGCCGTCGCCGGATTCCTGCTCGGGATCGGTGGCCCGAAGCGGCTTGTACTGACCTGCCTGGCCGCGGCGACGATCGTCACGTGCAGGCCTCGGAGACGCTGACCAGACGGCGCTTGTCGCTGTGTACGTCACGCTCGCGACCGCGCTCGTCTGGGGCCCTTGCTCGTGTTCCTGTTCATCGGCAAGCGCGTCATCGCACTCATGGAGGGCGCGCAGGGTGAAGTCGCTCGCCGCCAGCCGCAGGTCACCTTCTACGCACTCCTGATCCTCGCCGCGCTCCTCGTCCTCGACGCGGTCAGCGTTCTGCTCACCTGACGCGGGCCACTACGGCCGAGGCGCCGAGCTGCGTCCTCGTCCCGGCCCATGCGAGGGCCGGCGCGAACCGTGCCGAGGCGACGTAGGAAACCGCGACGGCGACGATCACGAGCGGCGTCAGCGCGAGGCCGTCGGCCGGGAGAAGCACCGTGACGAGCAAGACCGAGGTCAGCGGCAGACCGAGCATGGCCACGGTCATCGCCCCGACTCCCATCGCTACGCCTGTGATCATCGGCAACCCAGGAAGGTGCGACAGGGCGATTCCGACCGCTGCGCCGATGAACAGGGCCGGGAAGATGGGGCCACCACGGAAGCTGCTCAAGCAGGCGCTATAGGCGAGGCCCTTGCACACGATCAGCAGCACGAGTGCCCCGACTGTCCAGCTCTCGGCGTTTTCGATCAGCGCCGGAAGCGCGTCCTGGCCGGAGAAGAGCACCTCCGAGGAGCTCCTGTCCGATCCCTCGGCGAAGGCGATCGCCAGCCCCCCGACCGCGAGCCCGACAACTGGTGTGAGGAGCAGCATCCGGCGTTCGACGATGGGCCTGAGCAGGAGGGCGAGGGTGCGGATCGCAATGCGCCAGCACGGCTGCGGCGACGCCGATCGCGAGCGCCCAGAGGAACTGGGCGCCGTCGGGCGAGCCGACGGGCGGAATGTTCGGGACGGCGAGCGAAAACGTCCCGAAGCCGGTCCACGAGTCCAGCCCGACGAAGATGAGCGAGCCGACGCCGGCGGCGAGCAGACCCGGGACCAGCACGACTCCCAGCATGGCGCCGCCGAGCCCGGACACTTCCATCATCAGAAACGCTCCGACGATCGGCGACCCCAACAGCGTGCTGATGGCCGCGAAACTCCCCGCGGCCCCGATCACCATGCTCGCCTGAGCGGGGGCGTCTCGCTTGATCAGGTGCACCGCCAGCACGCCGAGGCCGCTGCCGATGGCGATCAGCGGGGCCTCGGGCCCGAGCACCGCCCCGAGGCTGAGCGTGGCGAAGGCCGCGATGACGATGCCCGGCAGCTCGATCGGTGGAACCGGCCCGGATGATTTGAATCCGTCCGCGGGCGAGTGACCGCCCGTTCCCGGCAGGTAGCGGATTGCGAGCAGCCACGATCAACCCGCTCAGCGCGAGCAGCGGCAGCGGCCACCACGTCGGCGCACCATCGAATCCCAGCTCCCCCGGAAGTGTCGTGTAGAGGTAGTGCTGAGCCTCGTCGACCCCCTTGAGGAAGAAGTACGCAGCTGTCGCTACCGGCACGCCGATCGCAGCGCCGAAGACCAGGAGCGCGAGGTAGCTGCGACTCCTGAGGAGCTCCGCCGGATCGGGAGAAGCTCCAGGCGGTGGTGTGGGATTGGAGCTCATCGCAGGACCGTCCTCAATAGCCGCACTGGAGGGTGCCCGCGATCACAGCAAGAAGCTACGCCTGTTGGCCGCCGCTGAACATCATGCGATGCGGATGAAGCCGCGTACGATCCGGCGATGGCCGAAACGACCGTCGACCGCGCCGCCGCCCGCCGCTTCCTCGTTCGCCGCCACCTGCTGGCGCCGCCCCGGTCGCTGCCCGCCGACCCGGCGTCGGTCAAGGTCGTCGTCGAGCGGCTCGGCTCGCTCCAGTTCGATCCGCTCGACGTCACCGGGCGCAACCACGATCTCGTGCTCGCCGCGCGCATCGAGGGCTACGCCCGCGCCTGGACCGACGACCTCCTCTATCGCGACCGCTGGCTGTACGAGGCCTACAACAAGGGCCTCTCGCTGCTGCCCACCGCGGAGCTCCCCTACTACCGGATCGGCTGGGACCGGTATCAGGCGTCGAACGGCTACGGGAAGATGGACGACCACGCCGAGCTGGTGGAGGAGCTGCTCGACCGGATCCGGCAGGAGGGGACGCTGTCCTCCACCGACGTCGAGCCGCGCGCCTCGATCGACTGGTACTGGCGCCCGACGAACCAGGTGCGCGCGATCCTCGAGGCGCTTTCCCTCTCCGGTGTCCTCGCGATCTCCCGCCGCGACGGCAACCGCCGGCTGTACGACCTCTCGGAGCGGCTCTTCCCGGCCGAGCTGCTCGCGGAGCGGCGGACGGAGGACGAGCAGCGCCGGCACAAGCTCCTGTCGCGCTACCGCGCCCACGGCCTGCTCGGGATGCGCGGCGGGAACCAGGAGGTCTGGATCGGCACCGCGCCGACAGCGGCCGAGCGGTACCGCTTCCGCGACGAGCTGATCGCCGAGGGCCTCCTGCTGCCGGTGTCCGTCGAGGACGTCAAGGGCGATCGGCTGATCCTGGCCGAGGAGGCGCCGATGCTGGCGGAGGCGGACGAGCTCGCCGAGCCCGGCGTCGCATTCCTCGCGCCGCTCGACCCGCTCGTCTGGGACCGCGAGCTCCTGCGCAGCCTGTGGGACTTCGACTACGTCTGGGAGGTCTACGTCCCGGCGGCGAAGCGGCGCTGGGGCTACTACGTGCTGCCGCTGCTCTGGGGCGAGCGTTTCGTCGGGCGGATCGAGCCGCGGATCGAGCGCAAGACGGGCACGCTCCGTATCCTCGGCCTCTGGTGGGAGGACGGCTTCGACCCGCTCGCCGAGCCCGGCTTCGTCGACGAGCTCGCGGCAGCCCTGCGCGCGCACGCGGCGTTCCTCGGCGCGACGAAGATCGTCCTGCCACGGACCGCGCGGCATCGCGCACTCGTCGGGGAGCTGCGCAGCCGGATCGCGTAGCCTCACTGAGCGGTGCCTGATGAGGAAACGGTGAAGCGGCGCGAGATTCGTTCATGGCTCATGGACATGGACGGCGTGCTCGTGCACGAGCAGAACGCGATTCCCGGCGCCGCCCGCTTCCTCGAGCGGTTGCGGGAGAAGGGCCTGCCCTTCCTCGTCCTGACGAACAACTCGATGTACACGCGGCGCGACCTGGCCGCGCGGCTACACGCGATCGGGCTCGACGTGCCCGAGGAGGCGATCTGGACGTCGGCGCTGGCCACGGCGAACTTCCTGGCCGGCCAGCGGCCCGGCGGCACCGCGTTCACGATCGGCGAGGCGGGCCTGACGACCGCGCTCCACGACGCCGGCTACACGCTGACGGAGCGCGATCCCGACTACGTGGTCCTCGGCGAGACCCGGACGTACAGCTTCGAGCGGATCGCGCAGGCGATCCGCCTCATCGCCCTGGGCGCACGATTCATCGCCACCAACCCGGACCCGACGGGGCCGACGCCCGACGGGCCGCTGCCGGCGACCGGCTCGGTCGCCGCGCTGATCAGCCGCGCGACCGGCGTCGATCCCTACTTCGTCGGCAAGCCGAACCCGCTGATGATGCGCTCCGCGCTGAACGCGATCGACGCCCACTCGGAGACGGCCGCCATGGTCGGCGACCGGATGGACACCGACGTCATCTCCGGACTCGAGGCGGGCATGCACACCGTCCTCGTCCTGACCGGGATCACCTCCAGGCCTGAAGCCGAGCGGTTCCCGTTCCGGCCCTCGCGCATCGTCGACTCGATCGCAGACCTGATCGACGAGCTGGGCTAGAGCCCCTACGCCGTCTGCTCACCGCCGGCCGGTCTCGGCGCCCTTCCGGGTAACCGCCGCGTGAACCAGAACGAGAGCACCGCGAGGAACGCGACTGCGAGCATCGACGTCTGCAGCGCGTCGAGCTGGGCGTCGCCGTAGTCGGCTGTGACGGCGTCTGCCTCGGCTGGGGCCAGTCCGGCGTCGAGTAGCGCCTGGTGCGCCTGCTCGGTCGTGACGATGGCGATGCCTTCCTCGGTGGCGGCCGCCACCTGCGCCTTCACGTCGGCAGGCACGGCCGGGTTCTCCTGGATCCGCGAGTTGAACCCGTTCAGCAGCCCGAGCAGCAGCACCGAGCCGATCAGCGCCGTGCCAAGGGACGCGCCCAGGTTCTGCGCAGTCCCCTGCAGTCCACCCGCCTCATTCGTCTCCTCCGGAGGGACGGACGACATGATCACGTTGCCGAGCTGCGACATGAGGAGCCCGGCGCCGATCCCGAAGAAGACGAGCGACACGGCGAAGGCCGTCCCGTTCAGGGTCACGTCGATCGTCGCGACGAGCACAAGCGAAGCAATCGCCATTGCGCCGAGGCCGACCTGGACGACGGCCCGCGGCCCGAACCGCACTGCGACCCTCGGCCCGAGGAGCGCAGCGGCCAGCATCGAGATCGACATCGGGAAGAGCCGCTTGCCCGTCTCAAACGCGTCGAAGCCGAGCACCACCTGGAGATACACCGGCAGGACGAAGAACGTGCCCATCACGATCAGCTGCTGCGCGGAAAGCGACGTCAGCCCGCCGCGAAGCGTCTCGATCTTCAGCAACGCACGATTGAGAAGCGTGCTCCGGCCGAGCCGCTCGCGGCGCTCCTCCCAGGCAAGGAAGCAGCCGAGAACGACGAAGCCGCCCAGGATCAGAAACGGCACCAGGGAGAATCCCAGCGGCGTGATCTCGTGGCCGCCGATCGTTGGCGCGTCGATCGGCTTGATCCAACCCCAGGTGCTGCTCTTCAGGATCCCGAACACGATCATTCCGAGCGCGACCGCCGAGAGCGCCGCGCCGCCGTAGTCCAGCTTCGGCGCCTGCTCCGGCTTGGGCGCGCGCTTCATGCGCCGGTGGACGATGAGCACCGCGATCACCACGACGACCTCGCCGACGAAGACGTACCGCCAACTCCAGGTCGTCGTCACGTAGCCGCCGATCAGCGGGCCCGCCGCAATCGCCGCACCTGCGGCGCCGCCGATCATCCCGTAGGCGAACGCGCGATCCTTACCCTGGTAGTTCGCGGCGGTCAGCGCGGCGATCGCCGGGATCACCAGCACCGCGCCGAGCCCCTCGATCCCCGACCAGCCGATCAGCAGCACCGTGAGGTTCGGGCTGAGCGATGTGATCAGCGAGCCCAGCCCGTACACGGCCAGGCCAAGTCCGAATGCCCGGTCGCGACCGAGGATGTCGCCGAGCTTCGCGCCGACGAGCATGAACGCCGCCATCACGAGCGTGTACATCGTGATCGCGCTCTGCACGCCAGTGACCGTCGTGTTCAAGTCGGCCACAATCTGCGAGATCGAGACGTTCATCACGCTCGAGTCCAGCACCATGATGAACTGGGCCGACGCGAGGATCACCAGCGGGAGCCACTTGCGCATCACGCGACTCTCAGGGCCGGCGACGTCACAGGAACGACGACAACGTGCTCCAGAGCCGGCTCTCGAGCCGCTCCCGCCCCTCGGGCGGCACGCCGCGCTCCGAGCGGCGCGATGTCCGGCTCGAAGAGCCGCTCCTCGATCAGCTCGGCCGTCTCGGCGCTCTGCGCGAGCATCGTGATCTCGTTGTTGCGATAGAGCGCCCAGGCGTCGAGGTTGACGGTGCCGAAGCTGACGACGTCGTCCGCGACCACGACCTTGGCATGCACGACCGTGCCCGGAAGCTCCCAGAGCTCGACGCCGGCGTCCGCCAGGTCGCCGTAGTAGTGCTTCAGTGCGGCCGTCGCCTGCGCGTTGTTCGACGTCTGCGAGACGACGAGGCGCACCGCCACCCCGCGCCGCGCCGCGGCGATGATCCGGCCGATCATGTCGGCGTCCGTGACGTACGGGTTCATCACGTCGAGCCGACGGCGCGCGCCGTCGATCTGCTCGCGGATCGCCTGCGACGCTGCGACGTGGCCGCCGGGGATGACCTGCGCGAGCGCGATCGGCGTCGAGCCCTCGTCCGCCGGCGCGGGGAAGTACGCGGAGAGGTCTGCTCCGAGCGGGCCGCCGTGCCCGCGAAAGCTCGTCAGGAAAGCGGCCTGCGCCTGCCGCACGACGGCGCCGGTGACGCGGACCATGATGTCGTGGAAGCCGCCGTTCTGGAAGTGGTCTTCGATCCCGGCTCCGCCCGTCCAGGCGACGGCGCCGTCGATCACGTACAGCTTGCGATGGTCGGCGCGGCCCACCTCGTCCTGGCGCCAGTCGATGTGCTGGCCGTCGGGGAAGAGGCCGTCGCGGTCCGGCGGGAAGACGTCGTTGACGACGATCTGGGCGCCGGCCTCGGCGAGCCCGGTGAACATCTCGTTCGCCTCCTTGTACGGCCGCGAGCCGAAGCTGTCCACGATCACCCGCACCTCGACGCCCTCGGCGAGCTTCCGCCGGAGGAGCGCGGCCATCTCCATCCCGACCTCGCCCTCGCGCCAGCCGAACATGAGGATGTGCACGGACGATTTCGCCGCTTCCACGTCCGCGAAGATCCGCGGGAAGAAGTTCGCGCCCTCGACCAGCGGCTCGATCGTCGCCGCGGTCGACCACGCGAACGGCAGCGCCGCATCGTGCGGACGGGTGCCGTCGCGGGCGACGAACGCCTCGGTCGCCGCCTGAGCACCGGCAGACGTGACCGCGTCGGCCGGCGGCGGCCAGCTCGGCCGCTGCGTGATCCCGAGCACCTGCCGGTAGACGACGACGAAGAGCGCCGCGAACGCGAGCCCGGTGATCGCCGGCCAGCGGCGCCGCCGGGGGCGCCGAACGGGAGTGGTAGCGTCGTCAGCCATGCCCGACCCTAACCCGCCCGGCGGCCGCGAGGTGCAGCGGCGGCTCGTGTGCCGGATCGCTGTCGCCGCCGTCCTCGTCGGCGTCTTCGTGACGTGGCTCGCCGACGGGCCGATCCGGCTCGACGGGACGCAGGGGCCGAACGACGGCTGGCTGGCCGCGATCGTGGCCGGGCTCGCGCTGCTGTGGATCCGGATGCTCGGCTCGTGGCCGGGCGTGATCGGCGTGCTCGGCAGCGGGCTCGTGATCGGCTGGACGGCGCTCGACGACTGGCTGGACGCGCGCGCGGTGATCGGCGCGTCTCCCCGTCTCGGACTGGCTCCTCGTGCTCGCGGGGAGCGTCGCCCTGACGGCCGTCGCGATCGTCCAGGCCGTCGAACTGGCGCGGGAGCTCAGGCACCGGGGGGCCGAACGCGCCGCTTGACGGCCTGTGCACGCCGCTCCGCGCCGACCACCCAGCGGTGGAACTCGACGCCGCAGAGGACTCCGAGTGCGACCGCGGCGATCGCGCCGATCACGGCGAAGACGTCGGCCCCGGAGGCGGAGTCCGGGAAGGCGAGGAAGGTCGTCAGCCCGATCAGCCCGAGTGAGCCGGGCACGAGCAGCCAGAACCCCGGGAGGAACATCGCATACACCGGCATCGTCGACTGGAGCCGTGCGAGCTGGTACGCGACGACCGTCATCACGACGGCCCCGACGAAGCCGCTCGAGTAGGCGCCGAACAACGCGTCGCCGAGAACCTGGCCGGTCCACGCGGCGTAGAGGACGACGAGCAGCGACAGCAGTGAGCCGGGCGGCGTCGAGTGGGCGACCATGACGCCGACGGCGATAGATGAGCACGCCGAGCCAGGGCGCCCAGTCGCCGAGCAGCGCATCGGAGCTGGAGAACGCGCGCTCCGGAGGCACCCCGGCGGCGCTGACGCCGGCGACGATCCCGAATGCGATCAGACCGAGCTGCATGGTGGCCCAGACGAGCCGGCTCGCACCGGAGATCATCTGGCCCTCGGTCAGCTCGAGCACCGCCGTGGTCAGCGCAACGCCGGGGATGAAGACGACGAGCGCAGCGATCATCGCCCGCAGGCCGGGATCGGTGACCTCGTACTTGACGGCCAGGGCGGTCAGCAAGGCGACGGCGAAGGCGGCGAGGAAGGGCATCAGCACCTCGAGCGAGCGCCGCCCGCGCGCGAGCAGCCGCAGCACGCCGACGACGGTGCCGAGCAGTGCGGCGGCCGCGACGTCGCGCGGCGCCGGCCGCAGGATCAGCGCGATCCCGATCGTCAGCGTCGTGTAGCCGAGCACGCTCGCCAGCGGCCCGTAGCGGCTGCCCGTCGCCCGGATCTCCTCGAGCCGGGCGATCCCGGCCCCGGGAGCGATCGCCCCCCGCTCCGCCTCCTCGGCGAGGCGATGGACCGCCGCGATCTGGTCGAGACGCGGCGTCGCCGACAGCCGCTTGGTCGGCTCGATCGTCGCGGCCTCGCCGCGGCCGAGCGTCAGGAAGAGCGAGGTCGGGAAGACGCTGAAGCGTGCGTCTTCGAGCCCGTACGCACGTGCGATCAGGGCGAGGCGAAGCTCGATCGCGTCGACGGTCTCGCCGATCGCGCTGAGCGCCGCGCCGAGGTCGGCGAGGAAGAGCAGGAGCTCGTTTCCGGGTGCCCTCGAGCGCGCACGCGGGTCTTCGGCCACCTAGGCCGCCGTGGCACCGGGATCGGCCGCGGGCGTGCCGCGGCTCCGCTTCCAGATGAAGTCGAGCACCACGGCCAGCGCGGTGATCGCCACGATCGCGATGAACGTCTCGGGAGCGTTCCGCAGCGTGTCGACCGCGAAGAAGGCGAGGACGACGGCCGTCGCAGCGATCCCTGCGAGCACGATCAGGGCGTTCGCCCCCGTGTCCGCACGCCGCCTGTAGGCGGCGACGCCGACGAGGACGAAGATCACGAGCGAGCAGGCGCTCCCCACCGACGCGATCGCGGAGAGGTCGACCAGATTGCTGACCACGAGCACGATCCCGGCGCGTGATCAGCATGCCGGCGTGCGCGCCGAGCCGCGAGGCCGGCCCGAAGAACGGCGGGAACTGGCCGACGCCCGCGAGCATCTTCGTCAGGCCGCCTGAGGCGTAGAGGGTCGCATTCGACGGACGACGAGGTCGCGAGCAGGGCCGCGATCGCCATCATCGTGAAGCCGGCGTCCCCGAGCGTCGGCCGCGCGGCCTCGGCGATCGCCGTCTCGCCGTAGCCGATCACCTCCGGGACGGTGAGCGTGCCGAAGACGCCGAGCGCGATCAGGACGTACAGCACCGTCGTCACGCCGAGCGCTGCGTACATCGCCTTCGGCAGCTCGCGCGTCGGGGTCGCGCAGATCGCCCGCGGCGAAGGTGATCACGCTGAAGCCGAGGTAGGCGAAGAAGGTGAGGGCGACGCTCGCGATGATGTCGTTGAACGGCGGATAGCCGCTGAAGGCGAGCAGATCGAGGTCGATGTCCGCCAGCGTGACGACGATGAAGACGGCGAAGACCGCCAGGAGGACGACGACGATCAGCGACTGGGCGCGGTCGACGATCCTGGAGCCGACGATGTTGATCCCCGCCATCGCGAGCACGATCAGCGTCGTGAACAGGTTGTCCCAGCCCGCCGCCAGCGCCCTCGCCGATGAACAGTGACGTGGCGTAGCTCCCGAACGAGACGGCGACCATCGAGCAGACGATCACGATCGCGGCGAAGTAGCCCAGCCAGGAGGCGATCCCGACGAGCCGTCCGTTGCCGAACCCTTCGATCAGGTACGCGATGATCCCGCCCGACGACGGGAAGCGGACGCCCATCTTGACGACGGTGTAGCCGAGCAGCGAGGAGACGATCCCGGCGAGGAGGAACGAGAGCCAGACGGCCGACCCCGCGACCGTTCCGGCCTCGCCGAGCAGCGCGAAGATGCCGGCGCCGACCATGGCGCCGATGCCGAGGAAGGCGGCGCCGCGGACGCTCACGCTACGGGACGGTCGGCACCGGCGGTGCCGGTGTGTGATCGCCGAAGAAGAGGTAGACGATCAGGCAGCCGACGAGCGCCGTGGTGACCCAGGCGATCTGCAGCGGCAGCTGGAACGAGTGGTCGAGCACGCGCTTGCCGAGCGTCGTCGAGCCGGTCTGGTCGGCCTCGGCGGCGGCGATCTGCGTCCCGTTGGCGGGGAAGAAGAGCACGCCGGCGACGGCGGTCCAGAACGCGATCATGTAGCCGGCGCCGATCCCGAGCGCGAGCCCCAGCGGGACCATCGTCCGGGTCGCCGCCGATTGGCTCGTCGTCAACGCGGCGACGAGGAAGATCGCGAGGGCGATCGTGAACGGCCAGTTCTCGGCGAGGCTGCCGAGAGCGGTCACGATCGCGTCCTCGTTGTTCGCGATGAACGTGTCCGCCATCCAGGCGATCCCGAACAGCGCGATCATGGCGATCATCCCGGACTTGAAGATCGGCGCGCTCGCGACGTCGCCCGCATCCACCTTCGCGAAGATCACGATCAACGCCGCCGCCGAGAGCATGAACATCATGATGATCGGCGTCACCGCCAGCGGCTCGACGCCGCCGCCCTCGGCGGGGACCGTCGGCCGGAGGCCCTCGAAGACGCCGAAGATGCAGATCGCGGCGACCGCGGCGAGGAAGATCGCAACGCTGCGCTTCGCGAACGGCAATAGCTCGATCTCACCGGCCGGCGCCGGCGGCGCGATCTCGCCCGCAGCGAGCCGGCGCTGGAACTCGGCGTCGTCGTCCAGATCCTTGCCGCGCGTGTTCATCACGAGCGCCATCGCGAAGATGCCGACGATGCTGGCCGGGATCGTGATCAGCATCACGTCGACGATGTCGTAGCCGTAGACCTCGACGAGCGGGAGCATGGTCGCCATCGCGGCCGCGACCGGGCTCGCGGTGATGCCGAAGGTCGAGGCGACGGCGGAGCCCGCCAGCGCCCGCTCCGGCCTGATCTTGTTCGCGTACGCGAGCTCGTTGATCACCGGGATCAGCGAGAAGAAGGTGTTGCCCGGTGCCGGTCAGGATCGTGAGCAGCCAGGAGACGTACGGTGCGGCGAAGTTGAGCATTCGCGGGCGCGCACGCAGCGCCTTGCTGGCGATCAGGACCATGTAGTCGATCCCGCCGGCAGCCTGCATCGCCGCGGAGGCGGAGATCACCGCGATGATGATCAGCATCGCGCTCACCGGCGGCTCGCCGGGGGCGAGGCCGAAGCCGAAGACGAGGATGAGCGTGCCGACGCCGCCCCAGAGCCCGAGGCCGATGCCGCCTGAGCGCACGCCGAGGGCGATGAAGCCGATCACGAGCAGCCCCTCGATCGCGATCAGGATCCAGTCGGACGTGCTCACTGGTTCCTCTCCGTCATGGAGCTGCTGGCAGGTGCTCGAGTCGAGCGCCGTGCGGGCGAGCTCGGGATCGAGCCGGGTGACCTCGGCGACCGTCTGCACGCCGCCGGCGAGCACCGTGCCGATCGCCCGCGCCGCGCCGGTGAGCTGCTCGATCGCCTGCTCGAGGGAGTCCGCTTCCTCGTCGAGCGAGTCCTGAGCGTCCTCGAGCTCCTTCTGCGCCGAGTCGGCCCAGTCGGAGACCGTCTCTGCTGCCTGCTCACCCTCCGGTGTGTCGGGGATGCCCGCGTCGTCGATGCCCACGACCAGGGTGTCCGCCGCCTCGACCGCCCGCTCGAGGCCCTTGCGAATGAATCCCGTTCGTCCCTGTGGGGTCTCGGACTGTGGCTCCTCGCTGCCCGACGCGGTCTGTGCGTTGGGGTCCCGCACGTCGTTGACGATGTCCTCGAGCTCGCCGCGCCAGACGCCGATCGCGCCGCAGACGCTCTGCGTCCACTCGCCGGCGGGAACCACCTCGCCGCTGTCGTCACGGCCTCCGATCGCGGCACCGACGATGATGACGGCGATGACGCCGACGGCGGCGAGAATCCAGGGGAGCGGCCCGCGCACGTCTAGACCCTACTTCGCCGGATCGGACATCTCGTCGAGGAAGACGACGAGCAGCCTCCAGAAGCGCTCGACGGTGGGGATGCTCACGCGCTCGTCCGGCGAGTGCGGGAACTCGATCTGCGGCCCGAACGAGAGCATGTCCAGGCCGGGAACCTTCGTCCCGATCACCGCCGTCTCGAGGCCGGCGTGCACCGCCGTGATGATCGGCGGCTCGCCGAACTCGCGCTCGTACGCGCCGCGCGCGGCGGCGAGTGCCTTCGAGTCGAGATCGGGTCGCCAGCCGCCGTAGTTCTTCTTCACCTCGAGCTCGCCGCCGCCGAGCCGCGCCGCGGCGTCGAGCGTCGCGATCACCTCGGGGAGCGCGGAGTCGTTCGACGAGCGCGAGAGGCTGTGCAGCGTCAGCTCGTCGCCTTCCGTGATCGCCTCCCCGAGGGAGGTGCTCGTCTCGACGAGGTCGTCGAAGTCGGGGCTGAGGGCGAGCGGGCCTGTGGGCACGAGCGCGATGGCGTCGAGCAGCGTCTTCGTGCCCTCGTCCGTCCATGGGAGCTCCTGTGCGTCGGCAGGCTCGACGGCGACCGTGACGCCCGCGTCGGTCTTGACGTACGCATCGCGGATCGTCGCGGCCGCAGCGGCCACCGCGTCCCGGAAGGCGGGTTCCTGGTCGGCCGCGACGGAGCAGATCGCGATCGCGTCGCGCGGGATCGCGTTGCGGCTCTTGCCGCCCGCGAGCGAGACGAGCCGGAACGGCACGGTCTGGTGCGCCTCGCGCAGCGCCCGCCCGAGCACCTTGACGGCGTTCGACCGGCCCAGCGCGATCCCGGTGCCGGAGTGGCCGCCGCTGCCGCCGCTCGCGGTGACGCCGAGCGTGACCTGGTCGCCTTCCGCCGCCTCGCGCGGCGCCTTGATGCGGATCCACGTGTCGGTGCTGCCGGCGCACCCGACCGTCAGCCGCCCGTCCTCCTCGCTGTCGAGGTTGACGAGGATCGAGCCGGTCACGAGCGCCGGATCGAGCGCGTTCGCACCCTCGAGCCCGACTTCCTCCGCCACCGTCATCAGCAGCTCGAGCGGCCCGTGGGGCAGCGACTCGTCCTCGACGAGCGCCATCATCGCGGCGATCGCGACGCCGTCGTCGGCCCCGAGCGTCGTCCCGTCCGCGGTCAGCCACTCGCCGTCCCGGACGAGTGCGATCCGCCCCTCGGCCGGGTCGTTGGGGCTCGACGGGTCGCGCTCGCAGACCATGTCGAGATGCCCTTGCAGCGTCACGAGGGGGGCGCCCTCACGGCCCGATGTGGCCGGCACGCGGATGACCAGGTTCCGGCCCGCATCCTGCTGGAGCTCGAACCCGTGCTGCTCGGCCCACGCGCGCACGTGCTCGATCACCGGCTCCTCGTGCCGCGACGGCCGCGCGATCTTCGTCAGCGCCTCGAAGTGGCTCCCAGAAGGCACGAGGCTCGAGCCCGCTCAGCACGGATGTCTCAGCGGCCACGTCTGTGCCCTAGGGCGTGAGCGCGTTGGTCTTGAGGACGTCGAACTCGGCCTGCGTGATCACACCGTGGTCGAGCAGTTCCTTCCCGCGCGCGATCTCCTCCGCCGCGCTGCCGGCCCCGCTCGCGGCCGTCTGGCGCACGTACTCGTCCATGTGCTGGCGATCGCGTTGTGCCCGTGCCTGGGCTCGTTTCATCATCCCGTCGTTCTCCTTGATCAGGTAGACGAACACGCCGAGGAAGGGGACGAGAATCGTGAACAGGAGCCAGAGGGTCTTCTTCCCGCCCGAGATGTCGTCGCGGCGGAAGATGTCGAACCAGATCGTGAAGAGGAGCCAGAACCACATCACCCAGATGAAGAACACGAGCAGCGACCAGAAGAGGTCGAAGAAGGTGTAGTCGGCGATGAGCATCGGTATCTCCTGTGGTCGGTGGGATCCGGGACCGGCGGCGGTCTCGCAGCGACAACTCACTCAGCCGCGCGAGTGGACGTCAACGAGGAACCCGCCCAGCCGATCGAGCGGAGGCAAGAGCCCGGCGTATACTCACTCTGCGGAACGAGGAGGCGTGCTCAGGGCCTCGGTGATCCGTTCGAACATGTCTTCAGCCGCAGCGAAGTCTTAAACAAGGAGAGCTCATGGCAGTCGGCCCCGTCGACGTATACATCATTGGTTTTCCCGGCAACAAGTTCACGGGGCAGATCGCCCCGGCGATCTTGGAGCTCGTGGAGAACGGAACGATTCGAGTGCTCGATCTGCTCTTCGTGATGAAGGACGCAGATGGCACCGTGACGTCACTCCAGGCAGCGGACATCGACGAGGAGGGCGCGGCCTTCCTCTCGATCGACGTCGCGCAGCCGGGTGCGCTGGGGCATGAGGATGCCGAGGAGGTCAGCGACGATCTTCCGGACAACAGCTCGGCCCTGCTGATCGCGTTCGAGAACCTCTGGGTCGGGAAGGTGGTCGACGCTCTCCGGGCTGCGGACGCCGTGCTGATCGACTCGATCCGGATCCCGGTCGACGTCGTGGAAGCGTTCGAGGCAAGCTAGCCCCACCCTTCGAGATCGAAAGGAACGACATGGGACTTGTACGCATGGCAGCCCGCACCGCCGTCGTCGCGGGAACGGCCACCGCTGTGTCCGGACGCGTGGCGCGTCGTCAGAACGCCAAGTACGAAGAGCAGGACGCCCAGCAGTACGCGGCGCAGCAGGCCGCCGCCCCGCCGCCGCCCCCGGCGGAGGACGACGCGACCACGCAGCTTCAGAACCTCGCGAACCTGCACGCCCAGGGCGTGCTCACCGACGAGGAGTTCGCGGCCAGCAAGGCCAAGATCCTCGGAATCTGACGCAACGCTCACGGACACCGTGAGGCACGTCGAGGCGTATTCGCGGCTGGCAGGGGTCTACGACGAGATCGTCGCCGACCCCTGCCACGGCCAGTGGGCCTCGTTCCTCGATGAGCTCTGGAGTGCCGACGCACAGGGCGTCCGCACCGTCCTCGATCTCTGCTGCGGCACCGGCCTGCTCGCGGGCGAGCTGATCGCTCGCGGCTACCGAGTCGTCGGCGTCGACGCGTCCGAAGCGATGCTGGCTCTTGCTCGCGAGCGCCTTGGCCCCGAGGTGGTGCTGAGTCGGATGACTCTCCCCGAGCTGACGGTCGACGCCGGCTTCGACGCGGTGGTCTGCACGCTCGACGGCTTCAACTACCTCACTCCGGGCGACCTGCGGCTGACGATGAACGCGGTGGCCGGTTGCCTCCGGCCCGCGGGTTGGCTCGTCTTCGACCTCCACACCGACGCGATGATGAGCTTCACCATCGCCAACCCGACGTGGCGGGCCAGTCGGCGGGGAACGACTTCGTGATCACTAGTGTCGTGGACTCCGCCACGCGCGCGTGCGACACCACGATCGAACTCACGCGGCCCCGTGACGGCGACCCCTTCAGCGAGCAGCACCGGCAGTACTTCCACACGGATGCGGACGTCCGTGCCGCGCTCGAAGACGCGGGCTTCGAGGTCGCCGCGGTCGGCGAGGAGTACACGCACGAACCGGTGCACGCCTCGAGCCTGCGGGCGACGTGGACGGCACGGCGGGCTGTCGTGCATGATCCTGAGTTCCGCAACCGACCGGGGGTGTGACGATGGAACGCGCGAAGTGGCTCCGACTCGGCGGCTATGCCGCAGGTGTGATCCTGATCATCTTCGGGATCGGGACGATCGCGATCGGGATCGCCGGGAAGAACACCGTCGAGGACGAGCTCTCGCAGGAGAAGATCGTCGGCTCGCCGGACATGAGCCCGGAAGGGATCGCGCCCGGGATCGAGGAGGCGAACCTGACGGTGGACGCTCCGGACTGCGACGTCGCAGAGGAGCCGATCGACGACGGGTTCCGAAGCTCGCTGCTTCGCGCAGTACATGCGGATCCACGCGCTCGAGTCCTCCGGCGGGCAGACGTACGCCGAGATGGGACGCTTCGTCTCCGCCGAGGACCCGAACGACCCGGCCGGCACCAGCGACGAGGCCGCCGCGTTGAAGGACGAGAGCGGAAAGCCGGTCTCGAACGCCGCCCGCAATACCTGGGTGACCGAGACCGCTCTCTCGACCGCGCTCAACATGTCCTACATGGCGACCGGAGTCGCGATCTTCAGCATCGTCGTCGGAGTCGCACTGATCCTCGCCGGCGTCGGCTTCATGCTCCTCGCATTCGCAGTCTTCCGGGGAACGAGCCCAGAACCAAAGCCGGTGTAGCCGCAAGGCTGCGCGAGCGTATCAGTAGAAGGCCGAGCCTGGCATCGGGAACGCCACCGATGCCGCCGCGAGCTCAGCGCAGCAGCATTTCCCTCGATGAGCGCGCACGCGGTTCTTGCTCCGGAGATGCCCCGCCTGGGTAGGCGGACGCACCTTCGCGCCTCTGACATGGAGCGACTTGCAACGCGACGGCAGCGCGCTCCCCTCCCCCCCCTCCCCCTCCTCCCCCCCCTCCACCTCCCCCTCTTCGCGTCGCGCTGTGCGCGGCGTTCCGCTCCTTGTTCCCCCCCTCGCCGTGACCGCTACCGCGGTCTTCTTCACGGCACTCGCGACCGCGGTCGCGACCGGTCTCGGCGCTCTGCCGTTCGTGTTCAGGCGCGGCGACGCGCGCCGCTGGCTCGGATCCGCCAACGCCATCGCCTCCGGCGTGATGCTGGGCGCCAGCGCGAGCCTGCTTCTGGAAGGGCTCGACCGAAGCGGCGGCCGGACAGCCGTCGGCGCAGTTGCAGGCGCCGTCTTCGTCGCGCTCGCCTACCGCGTGGTGGCCGACCGCCAGGAGCTCCACCTTGGGACGCTGCGCGGAGCCGACGCCCGGAAGGCGTTGATGGTGGTCGGCGTGATGACTGCGCACTCCGCGGCGGAGGGAATCGGCATCGGCGCCGCCTTCGGCGACACGGCCACCTTCGGGCTCCTGATCGCGATCGCCATTGCGATCCAGAACATCCCCGAGGGTCTCGCCATCAGCCTTGTGCTCGTCCCGCGCGGAACGCCGGTCCGGAACGCCGCCGGCTGGAGCGTCTTCTCGAGCCTGCCGCAGCCGCTTCTCGCCGTGCCCGCATTCTTGTTCGTCGAGCAGTTCAGCGCGCTCCTCCCCGCTGCACTGGGTTTCGCCGCCGGTGCGATGGTGTGGATGGTCGGCCGCGAGCTCCTGCCGGACGCGTGGAATCAGGGACCGCGCCGAGCCGTCGTCGCTCACACGGCGATCGCCTTCGTCCTCATGCTCGCGTTGCAGCTGCGGCTGGCCGCCTGAGCGCGGCGCCGCGGGCCTAGGCGCCGGCGGCGACGAGTACGAAGTCGGTGGCGAAGCCGAGCATCAGGCCGAGGGTGAGCCCCCAGGCGACGACCGGCTTGTGTCCGAGCTTGCGGCAGACGCCCAGAAGCTCGACGACGACGTAGAGGATCGAGCCGGCGGCCAGGGCGAGGAAGGCAATCGAGACGGCCTCGCTGACCCACGTCTGGCCGAGCAGAGTCCCGAAGAAGGTCGGGCCGCCGCCGATCAGGCCGACAAGCGCGAGGAAGCCCCAGCTCGGTCGCTCGCTCGTGCCCGAGAACGGGCCGACGATGCCGAAGCCCTCAGTCGCGTTGTGAAGACCGAAGCCGATGACGAGGACGAGCGCGAGGTCGATCGCGCCCGAGGCGGCGGACTGCCCGATCGCGAGTCCTTCGGAGAAGTTGTGCAGCCCGATCCCGGCCGCGATCATCAGCGAGAGCGACTGCGCCGGCGAGAGCCCCCACGGCTGCGCCTCGTACTCTGCGATCGCCGCGGCGCCGACGCTGTGAATCCCGTCGCGGCGCCGACGCTTGGCGATCACCTCGTTGAAGTACACGAGACTCATCAGGCCGACCGTGAACGAGACGACGAAGATCGCGGCGAGAGCGGCGAACCGCGCCCAGCTGCCACTGTCTTCCAGAGCGGCGGCAGTCAGCGCTGTCTCGACGGGCTCGATCCCGGCTGCGAGCACGTCCCAGAGGAGAAAGAGCAGGATCCCCGTTGCGATCGCGCTGAGCAGCGCGCTGGTGCGGGTCGACATGCCGCGCGCGCGTCCCGCCGGCAGGCCGAGGAAGATGGTGAGACCAGCGATCGCGCCGAGTACGAGGATCTGCGCCTGAGACATGTACGTCACTCCGAAGCCGAGATGTAAGGATCACCTTACAACCCGCGGAGACTTCTCGTCTGCGCTCACCGGCGCCCGAGCCGCGGCCTCGTTTAGTGTCTCCACGATGTTGGCGAATCGCTCCGCACCGCCAGCGACCGTGACGCCGGTGCTCGTCTATCCGGATGTGCGAGCGGCGGTCGAGTGGCTGGTGTCCGCACTCGGGTTCGAAGAACGGGTGCGGATCGGTGATGCGCACCGCGTCCAGCTGCGTGTCGGGTCAGATGGAGCCGTCGTCGTTGCCGAGGCGGGCTCCGATCGAATCGCACCGAGCGCCGGCGCAGTGACACACATAATCAAGGTGCGCGTGCCGGACGTCGATGCGGCCTTCGCTCGCGCGCAGGAACACGGCGCACGGGTCGTGGAGGCCCTGACGACGTGGGAGTACGGCGAGCGCTCCGGTGTCGTCGAGGACATCGGCGGCCACCGCTGGGAGCTGACGCAGACGGTGCGCGACGTCGAGCCCGAGGAATGGGGCGGCACGACCGTCGCACCCTGGTGAGAGCCGGATCGGCTGCACCCATCCAATGGGAATGAGAAAGCCCCTGTTTCCAGCGGCTTTCCAAAGCCGACGCGCGGATTCGAACCGCGGACCCCTTCATTACGAGTGAAGTGCTCTACCAGCTGAGCTACGTCGGCGGGGAGTGCCTAGTGTAGCCACGCTCAGGGCGCCGTAACCGACGCCCGAGGATCGGATAGGTTCGGACCAGGATGACCACGACGGCCGAGACGGATCGCCTGCGCGGACTCGTCGAGGCGGGAATCGCGCTCAGCTCGGAGCTCTCGCTCGACGACCTCCTCCAGAAGCTCGCCGAGACCGCGGCCGCCCTGACCGGAGCCCGCTACGCCGCCCTTGGCGTGATCGACCAGTCCGGAACGGGGCTCGAGCGGTTCCTCCACACGGGCATCGACGCCGAGGCGGCGGCGAAGATCGGCGACCTGCCGCGTGGCCGCGGGATCCTCGGCGCGCTGATCACCGACGCTCAGCCGCTGCGGCTCGACGCGATCACTGACGATCCGCGATCCGCCGGCTTCCCGCCCCACCATCCGCCGATGCGCGGCTTTCTCGGCGTGCCGATCCTGCTGCGCGGCCGTGCCTTCGGGAACCTCTACCTGACCGAGAAGCACCAGGGCTCGTTCACGGCCGCCGATCAGGAGCTCGTCGAGACGCTCGCGAGCCAGGCCGCGGTCGCGATCGAGAATGCTCGCCTCTACGAGGCGGCGACTGCATGGTCGGACCAGCTCGAGGCGATGAACGAGGTCGGGACCGCGCTCGCCAGCGAGATCGAGCTGCCGCGGCTTCTGGAGCTGATCGCCCGCCGTCTGCGCGGGCTGATCGGCGCGCGCCTCGTCACGATCGCCCTGCCGGCAGACGACGGGACGCTCCGGATCGAGGCCGCCGACGGCGAGGATGCGGGCGAGATCGTCGGTCTGCAGCTGGAGAGAGCGGGCTCGAAGAGCGGCCGCGTGCTCGAACGGCGCCGCGCCGAGCGCGTGGACTCCATGCTCGACGACCCCGAAGTCGACCAGGAGTCCGTCCGGCGCCTCGGAGCCCGCAGCGGGCTCTACGTACCGCTCGTGGCCGGCGGCCGTGCGATCGGCGTGCTGGCCGCACACGACCGCGAAGGCAGCGACCCGCGTTTCACCGAGGCCGACCTGCGGCTCACGGAGACGTTCGCGCCCCGCGCCGCCGTCGCGGTCGACCTCTCGGCGCGCGTTGCCGGGGACGCACTGCGCCGGGTCGTCGAGGCGCAGGAGCTCGAGCGGCGCAGGCTCGCGCGCGAGCTGCACGACCAGACCGGCCAGGAGCTGACCTCGGTGCTGCTCGGGCTGAAGGCGGTCGAGGAGGCGAAGACCGACGAGGAGCGGACAGCGGCCCTCGCCGGCGTGCGCGAACAGGTCGTCGAGACGCTCCACGACGTCCGCCGGCTTGCGGTCGAGCTGCGGCCGAAGGCGCTCGACGACTTCGGCCTCGTCGCGGCGCTCGAGCGCCTGCGCGAGACGTTCGCGGAGCAGACCGGGATGCGCGTGGAGCTCGAGGCGCAGATCGGCGACCGGCTCCCGACCGACGTCGAGACAGCGCTCTACCGGATCGTGCAGGAGGCGCTGACGAACATCGTCAAGCACGCGCAGGCGAGCTCGGTCAGCATCGTGCTCGCGCGCAGCCCGCGGGCGATCACTGCCGTGATCGAGGACGACGGCCGCGGCTTCGCGACCGAGGCCGGCACCGAGGGTCTCGGCCTGCTCGGGATGGGCGAGCGGCTCGCGCTGCTGGGCGGCAAGCTGAAGCTCGAGTCCAGCCCGGACGCCGGCACGACGATCGTCGCCGAAGTTCCCCTGCGATAGTGCCGCTGCGATGAGCGAGCCGATCCGCGTCCTGATCGTCGACGACCACGCCGTCGTCCGCACCGGCCTGCGCAAGGTGCTCGAGGGCGAGGAGGGGATCGAGGTCGTCGGCGAGGCCGGCGACGCGCGGAACGCCGTCTTCCAGACACGCGAGACGAAGCCCGACGTGATCCTGATGGACGTCGTCATGCCCGGGAAGACGGGCATCGAGGCGATCCCGGACGTGCTGCACGATGCGCCCGAGGCGAAGGTGCTGATCCTCTCGATGCAGGACGACCCGCACTACGTCCGCGAGGCGTTCGACGCCGGCGCTTCCGGCTACGTGCTCAAGGAGGCCGTCGACACCGACGTCGTCGCAGCGATCCGCGACGTCGCAGCCGGCGGTCGCTACGTGCATCCCGCGCTGGGCGCCCGGATGCTCGCGGCCGACGCGGAGGAGCGCAAGCGCGCCGAGCAGGATCCGCTCTCCGACCGCGAGCGCGACGTGCTCCGCCTGCTCGCCCTCGGGCACACGAACCAGGAGATCGCGGGCCAGCTCTACATCTCGGTGCGCACGGCCGAGACGCACCGGGCGCACATCATGCAGAAGCTCCGGATCAGCACCCGCGCGGAGCTCGTCCGCTACGCCCTCACGCAGGGCTTGTTGGACACCGAGGAGTCCTAGCCGGTACCGAAGTCGGGCAGCGACGACAAGCCCGGCGTTCCAGCCGGGAGCGCGGCCGCCCGCCGGCGGGTGGATCGTCGCGGCCGGGAGCCCGGCACGCGCAAGCAGCCAGGCGATCAGCGAATTGGAGTTCCACATCTCGCCCGCGCCGAGCTCGTCCCGGCCCCACACCGCCGTCGGGACGTCATGGACGAGCTCGAGGAGCCGGCGGGCAACGTCCGGATCCGACGTCAGCCGGCGCGGGCTCTCGACCGCCTCGTCGGCGTCCGGGATGACGCCGCCGCGCCAGCAGCGGAGCTCGTACCGGAAGATCCGGAAGCGCGCCGCGCGGCGGCTGCCGACGGCGCCCTCCGCGACGACGCCGCGCTCGGCGCCGCCACCGTCCCGGACGGGGCCTGCTCGATCACGTAGCTGCCTTCCGGCAGCTCCACGCGGAGAGCAGCGTGGTAGAGGGCGAGCGCCTCCCGCCTCTCGAGCCAAGCGACCACCCGCTCGTAGACGCGGCCGTTCAGCCGCACCGAGTGCCCGCCGGCGCCGAGCGGCAGCCAGTAGAGCTCGACGCCGGAACCGGGCTCCACGTGCGTCAGCGCTATGCGGCGACCGGCACGGCCGCGGCGCGCACGATCAGCACCGGCCGCTTCGATTCGGCCAGGACTCCACGCGACACGCTGCCCAGCAGGGCGCCGGAGATCGCGCCGCGGCCGCGGGAGCCGACCACGATCACGTCGGCGTCGTGGGAGTCGGCGAAGGCGACGATCTCGTCGACCGTGTCGCCGCGAAGCAGCACCGTCGTCGCGACGATCCCCTGCGCGGCCGCCACCTCGGCGGCCTCGACGAGCAGCGCCCGGTCGTGATCGCTGAGCTCGTGCAGGAAGGCGCCGCTGATCGGCGCCAACCCGGTGGCCGGCACGACGTCGACGAGCGGCACGACGTGCACGAACATCACCTCCGACCCGTGCTCGGTTGCGAGCTCGACGCCGACGGAGACCGCCTCCATCGCCGCAGGCGAGCCGTCGGTGGCAACCAGGATCCTCTTCATGTCAGCTCCTCTCGGGTTCGTTGCCTCGTGCACCCATCGTCTCGGCGGCCGCCGAGACCGGCATCGGTGGCGGCGCCGATTGCCGCTGCGTAGTTCGCCGCAGCTCAGTCGTGCGCCAGCAGCGCGCGCACGGCGCGCGCGATCACGATCTCCTCGCGCGCCGGCACCGCCTCGACACGGAAGTCGCCGAGGTGGCGCAGCCGGCCGGCGACCGCTTCCCGGACGTCGGCGCGGTTCTCGCCGATGCCGCCGCTGAAGGCGAGGACGTCGAGACCGCCGAGCACGGCGGCCATGCCGGCGACGGCCTTCGCGAGGTGGTACGTGAAGTGGGAGAACGCGAACGGGTCGTCGAGACCGCCGAGCGCCAGCAAGCCGGACTCCTCGTTGAGGATGCGGTCGAGCTCGTCCACCGTGAACCCGGAGCGGAGCAGATGAAGAAGCGCACCCGGGTCGACCGACCCTGAGCGGGTGCCCATGGGCGGGCCCTCGAGCGGCGTGTATCCCATCGTCGTATCGACGGAGCGCCCTTCCCGGACCGCGGTGACCGAGCAGCCGCCGCCGAGATGGCAGACGACGACGCGCGCCGCGTCCACGCGCTCACTCACCGACTGCACGGCGAGCCCGTGGAAGCCGAGCCGCATCACCGCGCCCAGCTCTGCCGGGAGCGCGTAGCGGCGCGCCTCGTCGGAGATCGTCCGGTGGAAGTCCGAGTCGGAGACCGCGACGTGCGGCACATCGGGCAGCGCCTCGCGCGCCCGCGCCAGCGCCTCGAGCGCAGGCCGGTTGTGGAGCGGCGCGACCTCGGCTCCCTCCTCGATGTGGGCGAGGACGCGGTCGTCGACGACTGCCGCGGCGATCGCCGCGCTGCCGAAGTGGACGATCCTGTGGCCGACCGCATCGGCGGCGACGAAATCGTCGACCGGTACGACGGTCTCTCCCTGGACGAGCGCGAGTTTGAGGCTGGTCGAGCCGGCGTTGACGACGAGGACGTTCAGTACGGCCAGGCCCAGTCCCGGATCTCCGGGTCGTCGTCGCCGTGCTCGCGCGTGTACGCGCGGGCGGCGAGCCGGCGCTCCTCCATCTGCTGGCGCAGGTGCGCGGCTCGCTCGGCCGAGGCCGGGGACGCGGTCGATCACGTCGATGACGAGGTGGAAGCGGTCGAGGTCGTTGAGCATGACCATGTCGAACGGCGTCGTCGTCGTCCCCTCCTCCTTGTAGCCGCGCACGTGCAGGTTGGCGTGGTTGCGGCGCCGGTAGGTGAGCCGGTGGATCAGCCAGGGGTAGCCGTGGTAGGCGAAGACGACGGGCCGCGAGGTCGTGAAGAGGGCGTCGAACTCGGTGTCGGACAGGCCGTGCGGGTGCTCGCTCTCCGACTGGAGCCGCATCAGGTCGACGACGTTGACGACCCGCACCTTCAGCTCGGGCAGGTGCTCGCGGAGGATGGCCGCGGCGGCCAGCGTCTCGAGCGTCGGGACGTCGCCGGCGCAGCCGAGGACGACGTCGGGCTCGCCGCCGTCGTCACTCGACGCCCACTCCCAGATCCCGAGCCCGCGCGTGCAGTGGACGATCGCGTCGTCGATCGAGAGATAGTCGAGCGCGGGCTGCTTGCCCGCCACGATCACGTTCACGTAGTTGCGGCTGCGCAGGCAGTGGTCGGCGACCGAGAGCAGCGTGTTCGCGTCCGGGGGCAGGTAGACGCGGATCACCTCCGCCTTCTTGTTGACGACGTGGTCGATGAAGCCCGGGTCCTGATGCGAGAAGCCGTTGTGATCCTGGCGCCACACGTGCGAGGAGAGCAGGTAGTTGAGCGACGCGATCGGCCGCCGCCAGGGGATGTCCCTCGTCGTCTTCAGCCACTTCGCGTGCTGGTTGAACATCGAGTCGACGATGTGGATGAACGCCTCGTAGCAGTTGAAGAGGCCGTGCCTGCCGGTGAGCAGATAGCCCTCCAGCCAGCCCTGGCAGAGGTGCTCGGACAGGACCTCCATCACACGCCCGTCGGGAGCGAGGCCCTCGTCGCCGTCCTCGACCTCGGCGAGCCACGTCCGGCCCGTGACGGAGAAGACGTCGCCGAGCCGGTTCGAGGCCGTCTCGTCGGGGCCGAAGAGCCGGAACGTCTGCGGGTTCCGGGCGACGATGTCGCGCAGGAAGCCGCCGAGGACGCGGGTCGCCTCGCTCGTGCCCGTCGCCGGAGCGTCCACTGCGACCGCGTAGTCGCGGAAGTCCGGCAGGACGAGCTCGCGGAGGAGCGCGCCGCCGTTCGCGTGCGGGTTCGCGCTCATCCGGCGCTCGCCGACAGGGGCGAGCGCAGCCAGCTCGGGCACGAGCCGGCCGCTCGTCGTCGAAGAGCTCCTCGGGCCGGTAGCTCCGCAGCCAGTCCTCCAGCACGCGTACGTGCGCAGGGTTCTCGCGCACCGCCGCCATCGGCACCTGGTGCGAGCGCCAGCTCCCCTCGGTCTTCTTCCCGTCGACCTCCTTCGGCCCCGTCCAGCCCTTCGGCGTGCGCAGGATCAGCATCGGCCAGGTCGGGCGTGACGCCACGCCGTCCTCGCGTGCTGCGCGCTGGATCTCGCGGATCTCATCGAGCGCCTCGTCCAGCGCGGCCGCCAGCCGCCGGTGCACGTGCGCCGGGTCCTCACCGTCGAAGCCGCCGCTGACGAGGATCGGTCGCCAGCCGTACCCCTCGAAGAGGGCGATGAGCTCACGCTCCGGGATCCGTGCGAGCACGGTCGGGTTGGCGATCTTGAAGCCGTTGAGATGGAGCACCGGCAGCACCGCGCCGTCGGTCTTCGGGTTGAGCAGCTTGTTCGAGTGCCAGCTTGCGGCGAGCGGCCCCGTCTCCGCCTCACCGTCGCCGACGACGCACGCGACGAGCAGGTCGGGGTTGTCGAACGCCGCGCCGAACGCGTGCACGAGGGCGTAGCCGAGCTCGCCGCCCTCGTGGATCGAGCCGGGCACCTCGGGCGCGACGTGGCTCGGGATCCCGCCCGGGAACGAGAACTGGCGGAAGAGCCGCCGCAGCCCGTCGAGGTCCCGCGACACGTTCGGGTAGAGCTCGCTGTACGTGCCGTCGAGATAGGCGTTCGCGACGAGCGCCGGGCCGCCGTGGCCCGGGCCGGTGATGTAGATCGCGCTCAGGTCGCGCGCGCGGATCTGCCGGTTCAGATGCGCGTAGAGGAGGTTGAGGCCGGGCACGGTGCCGAAGTGGCCGAGCAGGCGCGGTTTCACGTGCTCCGCCTGCAGCGGCTCCCGCAGCAGCGGGTTGTCGAGCAGGTAGATCTGGGCGACGGAGAGGTAGTTGGCGGCCCGCCAGTAGGCGTCGACCAGGCCGAGCTCCTGGTCGCTCAGGGCGCTCATCAGCCGGAGCTTGCCGGTCCGAGGCGCACGAGCGCCAGCGCAGCGAGCGCCGTCGTCAGGACATCGGTCGCGACGCACCACTGGCAGATCGCGTCGATCACGACCAGCTGCACCGCCAGCAGGTAGGCGGCGAAGAGAAACGCGGCGAGCGCGACCGTCGCATTGACGAGCCGCGCCAACTCGCCGCGGGTGAGCGCGGCGACGAGGAGGACGACGAAGCCGGCCAGGCCGAGCGCGGCGACCGGGAGCCCGAGCAGCTCGGCGTACGACGAGCTCTGCACGGTCTCGCAGCCGCCGGTCGAGCAGACGAGCGACCCGTCGGTCTCCCGGACGTAGAGGATGTAGGCGCTGATGGCAGCGCCGAGCGAGGCGAGAACGGCGCTCGCGATCCGGACCGAACGCTCGGTCACCGGGCGAGCGCCGCTTCGATCGCGGGGACGATCCCCTCGGGCCCGAGCGAACCGACCTCGACCCGCTCGAGCCGCCCGCCCGTCGGGCCGACCTGGAATGCGGGCGTGCCGTTGACGCCGGCCGCCTTCGCCGCGGCGGCGAAGCGCTCGAGCTCCGGGTCGATCGTCTTCTCCCAGCGGGCTGCGAGCAGCTCGTCCGGCTCGAGGCCGGGCACGCCGCCGGCGATGTCCCGCACGAGGGTGTCGTTGACCCAGCCCGCGTTCTCGGCGCCCTGGCTCAGGTAGAGGCCGTGGACGACGTCCCAGAGGTGGTTCTTCCGCCCGGCCGCGACCGCAGTGCGCAGCGCCTTGTTCGAGTCAGGCCCGATGAACGCGAGCCCGTGGAAGACGATCCGCAGCTTTCCGGCCCGGACGTAGTCGTCGACCAGTGTCGGCAGCGCGTCGCGCGCCCACTGCGCGCAGTAGGGGCACTGCAGGTCGGCGTACTCGACGAGCGTCACCGGCGCTGCGGGCGAGCCGAGAGCGGTCCCGCGCTGCTCGATCCCGGCGAAGAGCGACGGCTCCGGCGCGTGCGCCGGCGCCGCGGCCGGCGCCGGCGTCGAGCCGTCCTCACGGGCGCCGATCAGGCTGGCGCCGACGAGTACCGCCGCCAGCGCGGCGGCCGCGCCGAGCACGACCGCCAGCTGCAGGCGTCGATCCCGGAGCGCGCTCAATGGGACATCGTCCCCTTCGGGTTCCCGACCTTGAGCAGGCCGACCTGGCCGAGGTCGACGTCCGCGAACGCATGCGAGACGAATGGATAGAGGCCCTCCTCGTCGACCTTGACGTCGAAGACGCCGCCCCCACCGGCGGGCACGATCGCGGTCTGCACGCCGATCTGCGGTGGGCTGGTCAGGTCGCTGTTCACCCAGGCGCGATCGAGCATCGTGCCGACGACGTGGAAGTTGACGTTGTTCGTCGGCCCGGCGGCGACCACCCAGAAGCGCGTGGTCTCACCCGGGTCGGCGGTGAGCGGGTGAGTGACGTACTGGTTCGCGTAGCCGTTGAAGGTGACCCAGTCGGCCGTCCGCGCCCGGGCCTTCGCCATGTCGAGCGAGGCGGGCTCGGCGATCCCGTCCCCGTTCAGGTACCACTCGCTGCCGACGAGCACGTACTCGTTGTCCACCGGCGGCAGCGCCTGCTTCGGCTGCACGACGATCGCTCCGTACATCCCGTTCGCGATGTGCGCGAGCACCGGCTTGGTGCCGCAGTGGTACATGAAGACACCGGGATCGCCGGCGGTGAAGCGGAACTTGAGCGACTCGCCGGGCGCGACATCCTTGAAGGCGACGTTCGGTGCGATCCGGGCCGCGTGGAAGTCGATCGAGTGCGGAATCGAGCCGCCGTTCGTCAGCGTCATCTCGACCGTCTGGCCCTCGCGGACGTGCACGACCGGGCCGGGAGCGCCGTGGCCGTCGAACGCCCAGGTGTTGTACTTGACGCCCGGGGCGATCTCGACGGTCATGTCCTTCAGCGTCATGTGCACCTTGACCAGGTCGCCGGCCGGGATCGGCGGCATCACCGCGTCGTAGGGCTTGTGCGCCTCGGCCAGCTCGGCGGCGTTGTCGGGCACGACGCCGGCGAAGCTCGCCAGCGGCAGCGCCACGTTGTGATCGGCGGCCGTGTGCGCGTGCGTGGCCGCAGCCGGCGCGGCGGCAGCGGGCTCGGCGGCGTCGTCGCGCGCGTCGCGCGCGTCGGCCCACATCATCAGTGCGAAGAAGCCGACGACCGCGAGGGTCAGGCCGAGCAGCAGCGCGGCCACCGCCCAGAACGCGCCCGAGCCCGACTCCGGGGCGGGCGCCTGCCGGCGATGCGTGCGTGCGGGGTATGCGGACATGGCGTCAGGCTCTCCTTCGACTCGAAATATGGTGTCCAGTCGAAGGTAGGCGCGGACTGGGGCCGCCGCGCCCTGATCGAGCCGCAGACCGCCTACGGGTTTTTCCGCAGCCCGGCTAGAAGCCGAGCCCGACGCCCGGCAGGTCGGACCGCTCCCACGAGAAGGCGCAGTCGGCCAGCCGCGGCGGGCCGGCGACGAGCTCGCCCCAGGCTGCCGCAGCCGAGAGGTCGAGGCGGCTCAGGAACAGCCCGAGCCCTTCCTCGCTCTCGGCCTCGAAGACGAAGATCGCCTCGCTCGGCGTCAGCAGCAGCTCGTGCCGGGTCAGCCCCGTCTCAGCGGGATCGAACGGCGGCCCGTGCGAGACGAGCTCGCGAACGCGCTCGAGCGCGCCTTCCTGCAGTGGCACGACGACGACCGCCTTGCGGGCGGCGCAGAGACGAAGGTCGGTGAGGCGCTCGACGAGCTCCTGCACGATCGGCGCGCCCAACCCGGCGTCGGCGACGAGATACGGCCCGTCGGCACGCTCGATGACGAGCGCGGGGCGGCCGTCGAGGCGATCCGCGGCGGCGTTGCCGATCCGCAGCCCTCTCAGCTCCTCGTAGCCGAACCGGCGCTCGACCGGCGGCTCGCTCGCGCCCCGACGACGGCCGTCCAGGAGCAGCGCGCGAGCGCCGAGCGCCAGACGGCCGACGAAGGTCTGCCCGTCCGGCTCGCGCCACTTGACCGCGTACGTCGTCACAGTGACTCGACGGTAGGCCGCTTCCCGATGTCGGGAATCCGTGGCGGCCACAAACGTCGCTGCGGGTTACCCGCAGACCGGTCTCAGGGCGTGTCGCGCGCCTCGGCCCCGGCCGTGCCGGTGCGCGCGAAGATGACGAGGACGCTCAGGCCCTCGTAGGCCGTGAACTGGTGCACGGCGCCGGCGGGGACGAAGACGGACTGCCCCTCGGCGACCGGAATCGCCTCGCCTTCGACGTTCAGGACGCCGCTGCCCTCGAGCACGACATAGACCTCGTCGTCGGCATGCGGCTGCTGGTGGTCCGGCTCGGGGGCGACGAGGACGTAGACGCCGATCTCGAGGCCGGGCGAGGTGTGCACGATCTCGTACCCGCCGTTCCCGGCCTCGAGCCGCCTCCGGACCTGCTCGATCTCGAAGGCATGGGACGACGTCGTCATCGGACCGGCTGCTCCAGCGCGCGCCTGCCCTTCCGCGTCGTGTCGTCGATCTGCCAACGCACGTCCGACTCGACCGAGAGCACGCCGGGGACGCGCGCTGCGAGCCGGTCGAGCAGCTCGGCGTCCGTCCGCGTGTGGAGCCGGCCGGTGAGCGTGACGACACCGTTTCGCACTTCGAGCTCGACTCTACCCGGCTCGACCCACATCGTCCGCGCGAGCACGTCCTCGCGCAGCTCGCGCTCGATCTCCGCGTCCGTCCGGGTGAATGCGCGGACGAGGTCGGCGCGCGTGATGATGCCGACGAGCTTGCCGTCCTTGACCACCGGCAGCCGGTTGACCCGGTGCTCGCACATGATCCGCGCCGCCTGCGAAACGGACTCGTACGGCGGGATCGTCACCGCCGGCGACGTCATCGCCTGGCCGGCCGTGACCGCCCGCGCCTTCGCGGCGCCCTGGACGTTCGGGCTGCCGTCGACGATCCAGCCGAGCGGCCCGCCGACCTGGCCCTCCGTCGGATCGTGCTCCTTGTAGAGGATGTCGCCCTCGGAGATCACACCGACGACGTGGCCCTCGATGTCGCAGACGGGCAGGCCGGAGACCCTGTACTCGACCAGGATCTTGGCGACGTCCTTGAGCGGCGCCTCGGGCCCGATCATGAGGACGTCCTCCGTCATCACCTCGCGGACTCTCATGGCTCCTCCTTCGGTTGCTGTCGCTCGAATCGTCTCCGTCGAGCCACGTGGCCGCATCCGGGCGGGCGCCGAGCGCGCTGCGGGAAACTACGACTCCCGCTACCAGCTCTTCTCGCGCCGCTGGAGCACCGGCCGGCTGATGCGGACGCGGGCGTCGACCGCGACGGCGCGGTCGGGGAAGCCGAGCACGGGGTTGAGGTCGAGCTCGGCGACCGCAGGCAGGTCGTCCCCCAGCGCTGCCAGCCGGTGGACGAGGTCGACGAGCGCGGCGGTGTCGGCGGGGTCGGCGCCGCGGAAGCCGCGCACGAGCCGTCCCGCCTTGCCCGAGGTGACGAGCTCCTCGGCGTCGAAGTCGGTCAGCGGTGCGATCCGCAGGCTGGCGTCTCCGATCAGCTCGGCGAAGACACCGCCCGGCCCGAAGGCGACGAGCGGGCCGAAGACCGGATCCTGGACGAGTCCCGCCAGGAGCTCGGTGCCGCCGCGCAGCATCGGCTGCACGATCACGGGGAAGCCGATCCGCTCGGCGGCCGCCCGCACCGCTGCCTCGTCCTCGAGATCGAGCGCGACACCGCCGGACTCCGTCTTGTGCGCGCCGGCGGCGGCCGACTTGACGACGGCCGGGAGGCCGAGCTCGGCAACCGCCCTTGCCGCCTCGTCTGCGTCGTGCGCGACCCGCTCCGGCACCAGCGGCAGGCCGTAGGCGGCGAGCAGCTCGCGCGTCTCGGCCGGATCGAGCCACGAGTCCTCCGAGCGCTCGAGCGCGCCCTCGACAACGCGCGCGGCGGCGGCACGGTCGATCCGCTCGAGCGAGGGCACAGAGCCGAGCGGCCGCCGCAGCCACTCGGCGCGCTCGGCGACGCGACCGAGGGCACGGGCCGCCGACTCGGGATATGCGAACGCCGCCACGGCCGAGCCGGCGCGCAGCGCCTGCGGGACTCCGGCCGAGGTCATCACGACGGCCAGCACGGGCTTCCCGGATGCAGCCGCACGGGCCGCGCCGTCGACCGCGGTCGCGACCTCCTCCGCGGTCGCGCTGACCGCCGGCACGAAGAGCACGAGCACCGCGTCGACCTGCGGGTCGTCGAGTACGACCGGCAGCGCCTGCGCATAGCTCGCGGCCGTGGCCGAGCCGAGCATGTCGACAGGGTTGGCGACACTGGCCTCGACCGGCAGCAGCTCGCGCAGCCGGTCTGCAGTCTGGTCGCCGAGCGGCGGCAGCTCGAGACCGACCGAGTCGCACGCGTCGGCGGCGAGGATGCCGAGCCCGCCGGCGTTCGTGAGCACGGCGACCCGCCGTCCCTTCGGCTCGGGCTGCGAGGAGAGCAGCGTCGCCACGTCGATCAGCTCCTCGAGCGAGCCCGCCCGCGTCACGCCGGCCTGGTCGAACAGCGCCTCGACGCCGGCCTCGGAGCCCGCGAGCGCGGCCGTGTGGGAGCTGGCGGCGCGCTGCCCGCTGGTCGACGTGCCGCTCTTCAGCGCCAGGATCGGCTTGCGGCGTGCGACGCGGCGGGCGAGCCGCCCGAAGCGGCGCGGGTTGCCGAACGACTCGACGTAGAGCAGCACGACGTCGGTCGCCTCGTCGTCCTCCCACCACTCGAGCAGGTCGTTCGACGAGACGTCGGCCTTGTTTCCGATCGAGACGAACGCGGAGAGGCCGAGCCCGCGCGCGTCGGCCGCCTCGAGCAGGGCGAGGCCGAGCGCGCCGGACTGGGAGGAGAAGCCGATGTTGCCGCTCGGCGCCGAGCGGGCGGCGAACGTCGCGTTCAGTCTCGGGCCGGCGACGGAGATGCCGAGGCAGTTCGGCCCGATCAGCCGCGCACCGTGCGAGCGCACGAGCGCGAGCAGCCGCTCCTGCCGCTCGACGCCTTCGCTGCCGACCTCGGCGAAGCCGGCCGAGATCACGACGAGCGCGCGGACGCCGCTGCGAAGCGCATCCTCGGCGGCCGCGAGCACGTGCTCGCCCGGAACCGAGATCACGGCCAGGTCGACGGGATCCGGGATCTCCGCCACCGACGCATAGCCGCGCACCCCTGCGACCGCGGCACCCTTCGGGTTCACCGGATACGCGGCTCCCGCGAAGTCCGCCTCGAGCACGTTGCGGAAGAGCTCGCCGCCGATCGTTCCCCGTCGCGGCGAGGCGCCGACGACCGCCACCGTCTTCGGTTCGAAGAACGAACGCAGCGACGCGACGACGGCCGTGTGGTCGCGCTCCTCGACGCTCTGCGCGAAGCGCTCCGTCGGCGCGATCGGGAACTCGACCTCGACGACGCCGTCGGCCAGCTCGCGCTTGAGCTCGAAGCCTGCGCGCTCGAAGACGCCGAGCATCGACCGGTTGTCGGCCAGGACCTCGGCGACGAAGCGCTCGATCCCGACCGTTGCCGCCCGGGCGGCCAGGCGCTCCAGCAGCCGAGTGCCGATCCCTCGCCCATGCTCCGAGTCGGCGACGGCGAACGCCGACTCGGCCAGCGCCGGATCGCGGAGGCGCACGTAGTTTCCGATCGCGACGATGCGCTCGCCGTCCTCGTCGGAGAGCGCCCCGAGCAGCGCGCCGCGCTCGGCCCAGTCCGGCTCGAGCAGCGACTCGACCAGCTGAGGCCGCAGGTTCGGCAGCCCGTGGAAGCGGCGATGCAGGCTCTGGGTCGAGAGAGCGCGGTAGAAGTCGAGGAGCGCAGGCGCGTCGTCCCGCTCCGGCGGGCCGCAGCCGGAGCGTCCCGCCGTCGCGCAGGATCACGTCGACCGAGTCGCCGGCGGCTGTCGCCATGAGCTTCATTAGAGCAGCGCCTCCCTCTGCCCGTCGACATGACGAAGGGCGGACCGATGGTCCGCCCTTCGTCCCGAGCCGCGGTGATGCTAGGTCGCGGCCGACGCCGTGTGAATCTTCGTCTTCCGTGCCGGGAGCGCAATCCATCCGAGCGCGCCGCCGAGCGTCAGGACGAGGAAGCCGATCCCGGTGAGCAGGAGCGCGATCCCCATCACGATCGAGAAGTACGCGACCCGCTCGGCGAAGTAGGAGGTGTTCAGAGCCGTCGTCAGCGCCGTCTCGGTCACCCACATGTTGCGGAGACCGTTCTCGACCGGCTGACCCGTCGGCCCCTTCGCCGCCAGCGCCTCGTCATTCGTGTCCGTGCCCGACGCGGTCAGGAAGCGGCCCATCTCGGCATACCGCTTGCCGTTGGTCGCCTTCAGCGTGTGATGCTCCATCACGTCGGCGAACGAGCGCGCCTCGGCGCCCGTCGTGATCGCCTGGCCCGGCTGCAACGCGCCGCCGGTCAACTCCGCCGCGTCATCGGTCGCCGTGATGTTCTGCGCCGAAATCTCGTCGCGAACCGTGTTGTAACCGTTGACGCCGATCACGATCGCGCCGATCCCAAACGCCACCAGGATCACACTTGCGGCGATCCCTCCATATGCAAACCACTTTCCTCATCACCGTCTCCTTTCGTTCCGTCGGCCTTACCTGAGGCTCACCATCGCGCCGCAGCTGTGCGGCGCCATCGGTGCACGCACCGAACCTCGCTGCGGGAGATTGCGGATGCGCCTGCGGACGGTTCGCGCGGCCTGGACGAGCGAGAGGGCCGCAGCTGCGGCCCTCTCGTTGCCCGATGAGCCCGACGTCAGAGCTCGAACACGACCCGGGCGGGCACCCTGCCCGCCTCGACGTCCGCGATCGCCTCGTTCACCTCGGCGAGCGGCCGCTCCTCGCGGATGACGCGCGTGCGCCCCGCCGCGTGGAGCTCGAAGACCTCTCGCAGGTCGGCTCGCGTCCCGACGATCGAGCCGACGATCGTGATCCCGTTCAGCACGGTCTCGAAGATCGGGATCTCGACGCCGTTCTCCGCCGGCAGGGCGACGAACACGAGCGTGCCGCCGCGGCGGAGCGAGTCGTAGGCGGTGCGGAACGCCTTCGGCGCGACCGCGAGGGCGATCGCGGCGTCGGCGCCGCCGAGCGCCTGGATCGCGGCGGCCGGATCCTCCTTCGCCGCGTTGACGGTGAAGTCGGCTCCGAGCTCGCGCGCGAGCGCCAGCTTGTCGTCCTGCAGGTCGACGGCGACGACGCGCGCCCCGGCGATCCTCGCGTACTGGACCGCCAGGTGGCCGAGGCCGCCGATCCCGAAGACGGCGACCAGGTCGGACGAGCGTGCGCCCGAGACCTTGACCGCCTTGTAGGTCGTGACGCCCGCGCAGGTCAGGGGCGCCGCGTCGAGCGGGTCGACGCCGTCCGGCACCCGGACGACGAAGTCCGCGGACGCCTTGACGAACTCGGCGAACCCGCCGTCGACCGAGTAGCCGGTGTTCCGCTGCTCGGTGCAGAGCGTCTCCCAGCCGGAGACGCAGTGATCGCAGCTGCCACAGGCGTAGCCGAGCCATGGCACTGCAACGCGGTCGCCCAGCATGACCTGCGTGACGCCGGCGCCGAGCTGCTCAACGATTCCGACGCCCTCGTGGCCGGGTACGAAGGGCGGCGTCGGCTTCACCGGCCAGTCGCCGTGCGCCGCGTGGATGTCGGTGTGGCAGAGGCCGGACGCCTCGATCCGGACGAGGACCTCGCCCTCGCCGGGAACCGGCGTCTCGACCTCCTCGAACCGCAGCGGCTCGGTGAACGAGTGCACGACCGCCGCTTTCATCAGCGCCGGTGTCTCGGCGCCGACGACGGCGGTGTCCTCATAGGTGGACGTGGACATGGCATCTCCTTTCAGGCTCCCTCGGGAGCCGTTGCCGTCCTGTCGCACCAACGATCGCCTGCACACGCCGCGGGAGCATCCGGGCGAGGACGGATGCAGCTGCGGGTTTCCCACACCGCGCCGCCGAGCGCGGGGAGAGCGGCTACCTGCCGCCGAACAAGGAGCCGTTGGACGGCTGCGGGGTCGGAACCGGCACCGGCGTCGTGACGATGCCGACCGTGCCGACGACGGGCTCGGGCGCCGGAGCCGGAGCAGGGGCCGGCCTCAAGTCGCTCGGGGGCGGGGCGAAGATCGGGGCGCTGGGAGCCGACGGTGACGAGACGACGGGCGTCTCGGGACTGGTGCGCGGCTTCGGCGTGCCCTCGTCCAGGACCGGCACGACGGGCTTCGGCAGCTCAAGGCCGGGCTGCGCAGCAGGTGCGGCAGCCACGATCGGCTGGTTGGCCACCGGCTGCTGAGCCGGCTCGGCGGGCGCGGCCGTCGGCATGGCAGGCTCGGCTGGTGGGCGCGGCCGCGGGCACGTGCGTCGGCGCGGCGGGCGGCAGAGCCGTCGGAACCGGCTGCGGAGTCACTGCGCGGAAGCTGGTCTCCGGACGCTGCGTCACCGCCGCCTTCGCAGGTGCAGACGTACGGGCCGGCGTCACCTGGTTCACCGCTGCGTCCTCGTGAGCCGCTGCGAACGGTACGAACGCGGTGCCGGCAACTGCGGGCGCACTCGCGTTCGGCGCGATCTGAGCGGTTGCCTGAGCCGGCTTCGGCGAGTGGCCCTCGAGCTTCGGCGTCACGCTCGCCGCGGTGACGGCGGCGGTGACGGCAACTGCCGTGGCGGTCGCCTTGACCGCAACGCTCCCCACGAGCAGCGTCTTCGCGGCGGCGGCGAGGGTGCCGACGTCGATCATGCGCAACGCGCGGCGGAGGCCCTTGCGCTTCGGCTTCTTGATCAGGTCGGGCTGCTCGAGCCCCTGGGCGAGCGAGCGCCGGGCGCGGAAGATCAACGTCTCGACGGCCGACTGCGAGAGCTCCAGCTCCTCCGAGATCTCCCGGTAGGAGAGGCCCTGCCACTCGCGCAGAAGAATCGCGCGCCGCTGCTGCTCCGGCATCGAGGCGAGCGCATCCTCGATCCCGATCAGCTCGTCGCGCTGCCGGCTCGGGCCGGGGACGACCTCCTCGATCACGTCGAAGTCGCTCGGGCTCTCGATCCGGCCGCGGCGCCACGAGGAGCGGCGGCGGGAGAGGCACACGTTCTCCGCGATCTTGAACAGCCAGGCCGACTCGGCCTCCGGCACGACGCCGCGGCCGAGCGCGCGGAACGCATTCATGAACGTCGTCTGGACGGCGTCCTCCGCCTCCTCGCGCGAGCCGAGCTGGTGCAGGCAGTAGCTGAGGATCTTGCCGGCGTGGCGCTCGTACAGGCCCTCGGTCGCGGCGGCCTGCGGGGCACGGGTCGGACCTCCGGCATACGACGGGCGACCAACGGGGGACGGGACAGCTGCCAAGCGAAAGACCTTCCGGGAGTGGAGAGACGGCACTACCGGCGTCCCGCCCGAACGCCTGGCTCATCCTTTGCCGCCCCATCCCGTCTCGCAACCCCTTTTGAGGGATCTTTACGGAACGCGAGTATTCTTGGTTCAAACGAGTAAAGCGCTGCTGAATGCGCGTCTCAGCTGCACGAACAGCGCTTCCAGCGCCAGATTCGGGTTCAGGTTGAACTCCTCGAACGTCCGCCAGGCCTCCCGGGCCAGCTCGGCGCCCCGTTCCGCCTCGGGCGAGCGCTCCCGCGTCCCCTCGGCGCGCAGCAGCTCGAGCCGGTCGGCGTGGACGACGGCCACCTCGGCGCCCGCAGCAACGACGACGAGGTCGCGGTACCAGGACGCCAGCTCCTCGAGCGCCGCGAGCAGCTCCTCCCGCTCGGCCCCGCGCTGGACCCTGCGCAGCCGCTGTTCGAGCTCGCGGGAGGTGAGCTCGACGCCCTCGAGCTCCCGCTCGGCGCGCTCCTTCGCCGCCTCGCCCGCCGCCCGCGCGCCGTCGAGCAGGATCGCCGCGGCGTCGGCGGCATCGAGGTCAGGCTCCGCGTAGGGCGAGCGCGCCACGCGCAGCAGCTCCTCGCGACGTGCCTTCGCCTCGGGATCGAGCAGCCGCTCGACCCGGTCGAGCCGCCCGCCGGAGACTCGCGCGAGTGCGCGCGCCTCGTTCTCGGAGAGGCCGGGCGCCCGCTCCGCGAGCAGCTCGCGGATGACGCGGCCCGGCAGCCGCCGGAAGGGGACGAGCTGGCAGCGGGAGCGGATCGTCGGCGCGATCGGCCCGAGCTCGTCGGCGACGAGAACGATCACGGCGTACGGCGGCGGCTCTTCCAGGTCCTTCAGCAGCGCGTCGGCGGCGTCGTCGTTCAGCAGGTGCGCGTCCGCGATCACGTAGACGCGCCGCTCCGCCTCGAACGGCCGCATGTGCAGGTCGCGGTGGAGCGCCCGGATCTCGTCGATCCGGATCATGTCGCCGAGTGCTTCGAGCGAGAAGAGGTCGGGGTGCATCCCGGCCTCGACGCGCCGCTCGTCGCCCAGCAGCTCCGCAGCAAACGCGCTCGCCGCGCCGCGCTTGCCGACCCCGGCCGGCCCGTGGAAGAGATACGCGTGCGCCGGGCCTTCCTTCACCGCCGCCGCGAGCAGGAGCCGCGCCTCCGGCTGTTCAGCCAACGCGTTGAAGCTCACCGTGAATCCTCTCCGCCAGTGCGTCCGGGTCGAGCGACCCGTCGAGGACGACCACGCGTTCGGGGAAGAGCGCCGCCAGCTCCTCGTAGCCCTCGGCGACTCGCCGGTGGAACGCCGCGTCCTCCCGTTCGATCCGGTCCGGCTTCGAGCCGACGCGTGACGACGACGTTCCCGGCTCGATCGCGAGCACGAACGTCCGGTCGGGCAGGAGGCCGCCGGTGGCGAGCAGGTTGATCTCGAGCACCTCGTCGACGCCGAGCCCACGGCCGATCCCCTGGTAGACGATCGAGCTGTCGAGGTAGCGGTCGAGCAGGACGTCGGCGCCGCGCTCGAGCGCCGGCCGCACGACCTCGGCGACGACCTCGGCGCGGGAGGCGGCGTAGAGCAGCGCCTCCGCCCACGGAGTCATCGGCCCGCCGTGGAGGACGAGGTTCCGGATCGCCTCGCCGAGCTCCGTCTGGCCGGGCTCGCGCGCGGTCACGACCTCGCGCCCCTCCGCCTCGAGGGCCGCCCGCAGCCGCTCCACCTGCGTCGTCTTGCCGGAGCCGTCCATTCCCTCGAAGGTGACGAACATTCCGCACTAGGATACGGCGGTGCGCGCGGCGGTCACCGGGGGAGCGGGCTTCATCGGCTCGCATGTCGTCGACGCGCTCGTCGCGCGCGGCGACGAGGTGTACGTCGTCGACAACTTCGCGACCGGGCGCCGCGAGAACCTGAACGAGGCGGCGACGCTGTACGAGCTCGACATCCGCGAGCCGCTCGCGGGCGTCTTCGAGGAGATCCAGCCAGAGCTCGTCGTCCACCTCGCCGCGCAGGCCGACGTCGGCACCTCGGTCGAGCGGCCGCTGTTCGACGCCGAGGTGAACGTCGTCGGCACGCTGAACGTGCTCGAGGCCGTGCGCCCGCACGGCGCGCAGCTCGTCTTCAGCTCGACCGGCGGCGCCATCTACGGCGAGTGCGAGCGCCCGGCGCGGGAGGAGGACGAGCGTCGTCCTGTCTCGCCCTACGGGACGGCGAAGCTCGCGGCCGAGGAGTACCTCGCGACCTGGAACCGCCTGCACGGGACGCGTCACGTCGCGCTCCGATTTGCGAACGTCTACGGGCCGCGCCAGCTGGCGAAGCTCGAGGGCGGCGTCGTCGCGATCTTCATGGACCGGCTCCGCGCCGGCGAAGGCGTGACGATCTTCGGCGACGGCGAGCAGACCCGCGACTACGTCTACGTCGGCGACGTCGTGCGGCGGTGCTGGCCGCGGTCGGCCGCGACGGCGGCGTCTTCAACGTCGGCACCGCGACGGAGACGTCCGTGAACCAGCTCTTCGACGGCTGCCGGCGGGTGGCCGGGGTCGAAACGCAGCCGACGTACGCGGCCGCACGACCGGGAGACGCCCTGCGGAGCGTCGTCGACATCTCCCGATCGGAGCGGGAGCTCGGCTGGCGGCCGCAGACGCCGCTCGAGGAGGGGCTGCGCCTGACGTGGGGCTGAGGCCCGCCGTCACCTTCATCGCCATCCGCGTCGCCTTCTGGCTGGGCGCCGCGGCAACACTGATCTGGGCGCCCGCGCCCGAGCGCCGGCTGATCGGCGACGCGTACGGCCCGGCCAGCGACTTCCTCTTCCAGACGCTCTCGCAGTGGGACGCGCGCTGGTTCCTCCAGATCTCGCTGCACGGCTACGAGGAGGTGCCGCAGGCGGCGGCGTTCTTCCCCGTCTACCCCGCGCTGGTGCACGCGCTCGCGTGGGTGACGGGCTCGCCGCTCGTCGCGGGCGTGCTGATCTCGCTCGCCGCGGGCGCGGTCGCGGCGTGGGTGCTGGCGCAGCTCGCACGGCCGCTGCTCGGCGAGCGCGGCGCCCACGACGTCGTCCTCTACCTCGCGCTCTATCCCGTCGGCTTCGTCTTCACGTCGCTCTACTCGGAAGGCCTCTTCCTCGCCCTCGCCGCCGGCTCGTTCCTGGCGGCGACGCGGGGCCGGCCGGTGCTCGCCGGCGTCCTGGGCGGGTTCGCGACGGGGACACGGCTGATGGGGCTGGCGCTCTTGCCCGCGCTCCTGATCCTGCTCTGGCGTGGCCGTGATGCGCGTTCGCTCGTCCGGCTCTGGCCGCTGCTGCTCCTGCCGGCCGCCGTGGGGCTCTACGCCCTCTACCTGGACTGGGCGATCGGCGATCCGTGGGCGTTCACGAGCGCGCAGGCCGACTGGAACCGGAACGGGTCGTGGCTGGGACCGCTCGACGGGCTCAGGGACTCCTTCCTCGCCGCCGGCCGCGGCATGCGGCACCTGCTCGACATGCCCGCCGGCGGACCGGGGAACGAGCAGCGGGTCGGGCTCTGGAACCTCTCCCATCTGGCGCTGCTCGTCGCCGCGCTCTGGCTGACCTGGGTCGCGTGGAAGCGGCTCGGAGCCGCGTTCGGCGCCTACTCGGCGGCCACGCTCGCGATCGCGCTCTCCGCGCCGGCCGATGGGTTTCCGCTCGTCAGCCTTCCCCGTTTCCTCCTCGTGGACTTCCCGCTCTACCTCGCACTCGCCTCGCTGACGCTCGAGCGGCCGCGCGCCCGCGACCTGGTCCTGATCTCGTTCGCGGCCCTCGGCGCGGTCGCCGCCGCCGCGTTCGCGCGCGGAATCTGGATCGCCTGACCTTGCGCAAGATCGGAATCCGCCGGCCCCGGTGTGCTTCGTGAGAAGGAAGGTGACGCGCCGGGAAGAATCAAGGCGGCCGTGGAGCACTCCCTCATCGATGTCCGGAGCCCGTGGCGCACGGCGACCCTCGTCGCCTCCGGTGTCGCCGCGCTCGAGCTCGTGGCGCTCGTCGTGCTCGGCGTCGTCCTGCTCGCCAAGCCGGTGTCCGACCACGTCCGCCAGGCCGCCCAGGCGAAGGTGATGGCGCCGGTGAAGGTGAAGCCGCATCGAGCCGCGCCGGTCGGCGCGCCCAAGCTCACGCGCGCCGAGACGTCCGTGATCGTCCTGAACGGAAACGGCCGCGCCGGTGCCGCCGCCTCGAGCGCCGACGCCGTGCGCCGGTTCGGCTACACCATCGGCACCGTCGGCAACGCGCCGCGCAGCGATTTCACCCGGACGCTCGTGATGTACCGCAAGGGCTACCAGGCGGAAGGCGCCAGGCTGGCGAAGGATCTCCACGTGAAGATCGTCGGGCCGCTCGACGGCCTCCGCCCCTCGGACATGCTCGGGGCCCACGTCGCGCTCGTCGTCGGCGCCTAGCTAGCAGTTCCCGCCGTTCACCCAGTCGCGGGCCTGGTCGAGCTCGCTGCCCTGCTGCCACTGCAGCCCCGCCGGGTCGAGCGTGTAGGCGCGGTTCAGGTGAACGTAGGCGGAGCAGCGGTCGCCGAGGTGGAACTCGTAGAGGCCGAGCTCGTACCAGGCGACCGGGTTGTCGGGCTGGAGCGCCGCGGCCCGCCGGTAGGCGGCGAGCGCGGCAGCCTCGTCGTTCGCGGCCTCCTCGACACGAGCGCGCGCGAGCAGCGGCTCGAGCGAGAGCGGATTCAGTGAACGGGCCCGCTTGGCGGCGTCGCGCGCCGCGTCGACGTCGCCGCGCTCGAGCGCGGGGTTGACGTCGCGGACACTCCGGTCCGCGAGCCAGGGTGTGACGACGGAGACGGCACCCGCGATCGCGAGCGCACCCACCGCGGCCGCCGCGAGCGGGTACGTGCCGCGGCGCGGCGGCCGCCCGGCCGCTGCGAGAACGCCGGCCGCGAAGAACGCGGGGCCGGTGACCGCGACGAAGTCCCAGTCGTAGTCGACGAGCGCGTGCGCGAGCCAGAGCGCGAGCGCAACTGCGAGCGCCGCGGCCGCGTCGCGTTCCGAGCCCCCGAGTCGACGCACCGCGGCGACGGCCGCCGCCGCCGCTGCAGCGACGAGCCCGAGCAGAAGGCCGAGCCCGATCACCCCGGTCCCGGCCAGGAACTGGAGCGGGACGCTGTGCGGCTGGGTCACCGAGGAGGCGATCTCGCGGTAGCGCTTCCTCGCCACCTCGAACGTGTTCGCACCGGCGCCGACGAGCGGGTCGGCCTCGAAGATGTCGCGCGCCTCGCCCCACCACGCCAAGCGGTTGTTCGAGCTCAGGCTCGCGAACCGGCCGGGATCGTTCCGGACCTCCTCGCCGCGGAACTCGTCTGCGATCCGGCCGGCGTTGGCGACGAGGCCGACGACCGTCACGAACGCGACGGCGAACGCGAAGCCGCGCAGGAGCCGCGCCACGCGGCGGCGCCGTGCGGGAGACAGCGGACGTCGCGCGACCTCGCGGGCTCCGATCGCGACGAGCGCGCCGCCGACGACGAGGAGCAGCCCGAACCAGGCCCCGTCGGCGACGCGGTCGGCGTGCGAGGCGCCATCGTCGACGAGCGCCGGCCGGGTGAACGCCCAGCCCGCGACTGCGGCCGCCGGCACGATCGCGACGAGCGCAAGGAGGGCCGCCTCGACGCGATCGCGGCGGAGCCAGAGCCAGAGCACGGTGCCGAGTACGGCGGCCGCGACTCCGGCGCGCGAGGCCGCCAGAAAGACGGCGACGACGGCCCCGTACGCAAGCACCGCGCAGCCCATCCGCACCGAGACCGCTCGCGCCGAGGCGGCGAACGAGAGTGCGAGCACGAGCAGCGCGTCGGCGGCGAGCGCCAGCGCGTTCCAGTAGCCGATCGGGTCGCGCAGCCTGGCGGCGCGGCCGCCGTCGGGGAAGATCGCCGGGATCGCCTTGCCCGCGAGCGCCCAGACCACGCCGGCGCCGAACGCCACGGTCAGCGCGGCGGCGGCGAGCTTCGCAGGCTCCCGCGGGCCTGCGCCGAGCAGGAGGCCGACGGCGAGGAACGCGACGTACACGAGTGTCCGGTTCAGCTCGACCCACGAGAGATCGGGCGCGACCGACCAGGCGATCGAGAGCCCGCTCCAGGCTGCAGTCGCGAGCAGCAGCCCGACGAGCACGCCTCCGCCCCCGGGCAACGGCGCGCGACCGGCCAGCGCGAGCGCTCCCCAGCCGCCTGCCACGAGCAGCGCGGCGAGCGCTGTCCAGACGGAGTCGCCCACGAATACGGCGCCGAGCAGCAACGCGGCCGCGACCGACACCGCCACACCGGGCCTCCGCATCGCGGCCAAGCTAGCATGGTGGCCGGAAAGGCACGTGCGCCGTAACTGTGCGGCCTAACAAACCGTTTACCAGCCGCTCACCGCGACCTCAATGCCGTCCGAGAGACTCTGCACCATTCCCCGCAGTTCGCGGGGAGAACACCCGGGAACCACGACCTTGATCCCCGCCGCCACCCACGAGCCAGTCCGAGGCGCACTTCGCGTACTCGTCGTCGTCGCTGCGTTCCTCACGGTGCTCGCGGTCGCGTCGCCCGCCGGCGCCGCCGAGTCGTGCGGCCGCCAGGTGATCGACGACTGGTACGACAACGGCCGCGTCGACGGGACCTACGCCCTCCACTGCTACGACGACGCGATCGAGATCCTGCCGCGCGATGTGCGCGACTACTCGAGCGCGAAGGACGACATCCAGCGCGCGCTCCAGAACCGCAAGCGCGGCGAGCCCGCACCGCCCGCGACTGCCGACCCGACGCCGGGCGCCGTGCCGCCGACGGACACGACGGGGACGGACAGCACGGAGACCGACACCACGGGCGCACTCCCCTCGGACGGCTCCGACGATCCGCCGACCGAGACGACCGCGGTCTCACCCGTGGATCCCGAGAGCGCAAGCTCCGTTCCGATCCCGCTCCTGATCCTCGCCGGTCTCGCGCTCCTGCTGATCGCCGGCGGCTGCGCGGGCTACGTGATCCGTCGCGCCCAGGCGCGCCGGAGCCCGCCGCAGACCTCCTGAGGCCCGACGCCGGGCCACGCCGGGCGGCTACACTGACAGACACGGTTTGCCGCTTCAACATGCGGTTTTCAGCCTCCGTCCGGTGCTGGGTCTAACGTCCCCGATCCGCTCAGTGGCCCGCAGAAAGCCGACCTGCGCGCGCCGTACAAGCCGAAGGTGAGAGGACGAGAATGGCGACCGCAAAGCAGACCAAGGAACGAGTGCAGGACGCAGCAGCCGCACAGGACGAAGTCGTGAACGTCGTCGTCGAGGAGACGGCATCGGTCACGCCAGGACGCTTCTTCACGATCCCGGGACGCGACCCGTTCGACGAGATCGACTGGGAGCTCCGAGACGCGATCATCCCGGGCAAGGACGGCCCGGCCTTCGAGCAGCGGAACGTCGAGTTCCCGCGCTTCTGGTCGCAGACCGCGACGAACATCGTCGCGCAGAAGTACTTCCGCGGGCGGCTCAGCTCCCCCGAGCGCGAGCGCAGCGTCAAGCAGATGATCGGCCGCGTCGTCGACACGATCGGCGGCTGGGGCCGGACTGGAGGCTACTTCGCGACCACGGACGAGGCCGACACGTTCGAGGCGGAGCTGAAGGCGATCCTCGTCAATCAGTACGCCTCCTTCAACTCACCGGTCTGGTTCAACGTCGGCTTCGAGGAGAAGCCGCAGTGCTCCGCCTGCTTCATCCTCTCGATCGACGACTCGATGGAGTCGATCCTCGACTGGATCCGGCGCGAGGGCGTCATCTTCCGCGGCGGCTCCGGCTCGGGCCTCAACCTCTCGAAGCTGCGCAGCTCCAAGGAGCAGCTCTCGAAGGGCGGTTACGCGTCCGGCCCGGTCAGCTTCATGCGCGGCGCCGACGCGTCGGCGGGGACGATCAAGTCGGGCGGGAAGACGCGGCGCGCGGCCAAGATGGTCGTGCTCGACGTCGACCACCCCGACATCGAGGAGTTCATCTGGTGCAAGGCCAAGGAGGAGCGGAAGGCGCGCGTCCTCGAGCAGGCCGGCTACGACATGTCGCTCGACTCGCCGGACTGGGGCTCGATCCAGTACCAGAACGCGAACAACTCGGTCCGCGTCAGCGACGCCTTCATGGAGTCGGTGCTGGAGAGCAAGGAGTGGAACCTGACGGCGCGCACCGACGGCACCGTGGTCGAGTCGACCGACGCGCGCGAGCTGCTGCGGCAGATCGCCGAGGCGGCCTGGCAGTGCGCCGACCCGGGCGTCCAGTACGACACGACGATCAACTCGTGGCACACGCTCCCGAACACCGGCCGGATCAACGCCTCCAACCCGTGCTCGGAGTACATGTCGATCGACGACTCGGCGTGCAACCTCTCCTCGCTCAACCTGATGAAGTTCCGGCGCGAGGACGGCGAGTTCGACGTCACCGCCTTCGAGCACGCCGTCGACGTGATGTTCCTGGCGCAGGAGATCTGCGTCGGCTACTCGTCCTACCCGACGCCGGAGATCGACCGGAACGCGAAGGCGTACCGCCAGCTCGGGCTCGGCTACGCGAACCTCGGCGCGCTCCTGATGGCGCGGGGCTTCCCGTACGACTCCGACGACGGCCGCGCCTACGCGGCGGCGATCACGGCGCTGATGACCGGCCGCGCCTACCGCAAGTCGGCCGAGATCGCGCAGCGGATGGGCCCGTTCGCCGGCTACCAGCCGAACGCGGCCGCGATGATCGGCGTGATCGCGAAGCACCGCGCCGCCGTCGGGAACATCCAGCACTCCGACTCGGTGCCGGACGACCTGCTCACGGCAGCGCGCCAGGCGTGGGACGACGCGCTCGACAAGGGCGAGGTCAGCGGCTACCGGAACGCGCAGGCGACCGTGCTCGCGCCGACCGGGACGATCAGCTTCATGATGGATTGCGACACGACCGGGGTCGAGCCGGACTTCTCGCTGGTGAAGTCGAAGAAGCTCGTCGGCGGCGGCGAGATCACGATCGTGAACAAGACCGTGCCGATGGCGCTCGACAAGCTCGGCTACGCGCCGAGCGAGGGCGAGGAGGTCGTGGCGTTCATCGACGAGCGGAACACGATCGTCGGTGCGCCGTACGTGAAGAGCGAGCACTACCCCGTGTTCGACTGCGCGATCGGCGATCGCGCGATCCACTACATGGGTCACGTGAAGATGATGGGCGCGGTGCAGCCGTTCATCTCGGGCGCGATCTCGAAGACGGTCAACCTGCCCGAGGAGGCGACGGTCGAGGACGTGTCGCAGCTCCTGATCGAGTCGTGGCAGCTCGGCGTCAAGGCGATCGCGATCTACCGCGACAACTGCAAGGTGGCGCAGCCGCTGTCCGGCTCGGCCGACAAGAGCATCGCGACGCTGCCGACGCTGGCCCCGGTCGCACCGGTGGCGCAGCCGAAGCGGCGGCGGGTGCCGGAGGATCGCGTCGAGGTCGGCCGCAAGTTCAAGGTCGGCGACTACGAGGGCTACATCCACGTCGGCCTGTTCGAGGACGGCACTCCCGGCGACATCTTCGTCGACATCGCCAAGGAGGGCACGACGCTCGCCGGCCTGATGAACTCGTTCATGATCTCGGTCAGCCTCGGGCTCCAGTACGGCGTGCCGCTCGAGGTCTACGTCTCGAAGTTCAGCCACATGCGCTTCGAGCCGAGCGGGCTCACGAACGACGCCGACATCCGGGTCGCGAAGTCGATCGTCGACTACATCTTCCGCTGGATGGGGAAGAAGTTCCTCACCTCCGAGCAGCAGGAGGAGGCGGGGATCCTGACCGCCGAGGTGAAGGCGCGTCTCGCACAGGCGTACGCCACCGGCGAGGCCGCAGCGCCTGCCGCCGAGGCGCCGCCGAAGGGCCAGACCGCCCTCTTCAACACCTGGGAGGACGCGGTCGAGTGCGCGAAGTGCGGCGGCAGCATGGTGCGCACGGGCTCGTGCTACACGTGCCGCGACTGCGGCACGAACACCGGCTGCAGCTAGCTAGCCTCGTTGCAAGTGCTCAGGCGTCCGTTCCTGAGTAGTCCGATGTCCGCAAGACTCGCGCTGGCCCGTCCGCATCAGGACGGGCCAGCGTCCTCTCGCTCGATGGCTCGGTGAGGGCGTGACGGGACGCGCGGAATCGGAGTCGGGGAGGCGCCTCTCACGGAAGCAGTGCCGCTCGGCCGATGATGACTCGGTCGGCTAGGCCGTACGGTCCGGGCGGGTGGCGAACGACGCGCCAGATGGTGACGGGTGCTTCGACGGGGTCGCCGTTCTTGTCGAAGCGGATGTCGCCGAGGATGCCGTTCTCGACTCTCGTCTTGAACAACTCCTTGGTGACCGAGGCGCGGGTGCCGTCGGAGTGGGCAATCGCGTCGAGCAGGATCTCGGCTGACTGGGCGGCGGAGGCGGTGTAGATCTGGCTCGGCTTGCCGGTGCGGGCTTTGAGATCTTTCAAGAACCGCTTTCCGGCCGGGGGGAGGAGCGACATGTCCGCTCCGGGGTAGGCGGTAGTACATCGCCGAGGGCGGCACGCCCTGCTGCGGCGAAAGTCGGGCCAGGAAGTCCTCGCCCCCGATGAGTGTCACACGGCGACCGAGGCCGGCACGGAGATCGCGTAGTAATGCAGGGGTGCCGGTCCGCCAGGAGTGCCGACAGCACGACCCCGTCGGCGCGGGTCGACGCGATCCGGCGAGCGAACTGATCGTAGTGTCGCGCCTCCGGATCGAACGGAGCAGCGCCGGCGATCTGGATTCCCAGGGACTTGGCGGCGCTTCCCACGTCGGCGGCGTATGCGGCCCAGTACGCCACTGCCGTCCCAGGAGAGAAAGAGCCGCTTGACGCCTTTCTGCTTTGCAAACTGAGCCATCGCCGCGGCGGTCAGGTGGCCGGCGCCCGCCGTCCGAACGAAGTTCCGCTCACCTGTCGGATACAGATCCTCGAGGTCTTTCGGCGTGTTTTCGCCCCGTACGAGCCGGGTCAGAGTTGTGTCCGTGCTCGCAGGGCTGATCATCGCCAGCGGCCCGTTCGGGGCCTGGTTCGCAACCGGGATCTCTTCCCCCGAGCAGCCGGTGTTGTAGGAGCCGACGATGCCGACCACGTCGGGGTTCCGCGCGTAGGCCTTTGCGTTCCAGTAGCAGCGGAAGAGTCTCGTACCCACCGCCCTGGGCGGTCGAGTCGTCGCAGGACTGGTAGCCGATCGTGTAGGCGCCGGCCCGGTAGCCGACGCCGCTCGAGAACGAGCCGGATCGCCTCCACCATCTGGTGGGTGTAGAGCGACCTTCCGAGCCCTTCAACGGAAGATCGGAAACAATCAGGAAGCGCGGGTTCGCCTCTCCACCATAGGCCACCTTGCTGCAGACCGAGCTCGGCAGATCCGTGCCGGCGGGCGGCGGCGCGGCGACGCTGACCCAGGCGGCGCCCCCGCCGACGGCGACCGTCGCCGGCCCATCCGTCCGCCTGACGACATGCGCCTTGTTCGTGCGCGGGTCGATCCTGTACACGAGGCCGGCGAGCTCGTTCGTGGCCCAGACCGCCCCCGCTCCGACGGCGACCCAGTTCACGCCGACGTCGAGCGGGATCCGGCGCGGGAGCTTCAGGCCGGGGTCGATACGCCACACAAGGCCACCGAACGGGTCCGCCGCCCAGACGTCGCGGGCGCCAACGGCGATCGAGCTGAGGCCTTCAGACTTGACTCGGGATCCTCTGCGTGATCGTGTTCGTGCGCGGATCGATCTTCGCGACGCGGGTCTTCCCAAACTCGATCACCCAGACGCCGCCGCCTCCGGCGGCGATGCCCACCGCCTTGACGCCCTTCACCCGGCCGCCGACACGCAAGTTGGTTCGCGGGTCGATCCGGTAAACGCCCAGGTCGGCGCCTACCACCCAGACCGCATCGCTCGTCACCGCGATGTGCTCCAGCAGCCAGGGCAAACGGTGACCCTCGTTGTACTGAACGACGCTGGGACGAGGAAGCCGAATCGTGGCAACAAGGACGCGCGTCTCCGGGTCGAGGCGCGAGACGCTCTCCGGGTAGCTCGTAGCCGAGAACGGGCCCTCTGCGAAACGCGTTCCCGATCCAGAGCGCCCCGGCACCTACGGCGAGATCGGTCGGGGTGGACGAACTGCTGAAGACCTCGCGCGACCGCGTCTCCGGATCGATGGCCGAGATCGTCTTGTCGTTCGCGTCCAGCACCCAGACCGCTCCCGCCCCGACCGCGACGCTCGAGGGGGCAGCGCCGAGCGGGACGGTCGCCAGGAGCTTGCCCGTCTGCGGGTCGAGCGCCTCGGCGCCGGCGCCCCCAGAGGCGGTCTCACCGCCACGGTCTCGAACCAGCACGAAGGCGGTTAGCGCGGCCACAAGCAGGAGCACGCCTCCGACGCCCAGGAGCGTGCCCGAGCGGCGCCGCGCTGTTCGTCGGATCGCTCGCTGCGGGCCGTCGAGTGCTGGGTCGTGCGCGAGGATCGCGCGCTCCAGGTCCTTCAGCTCGACTCCAGGCTCGAGACCCAGCTCACCATCGAGGAGCTGTCGACCTTCCCGGTAGGTCTCGAGGGCCTCCGCCTGCCGGCCGGATCGGTAGAGCGCCAGCATGAGGAACCCGCGCAACCGCTCGCGAAGGGGATGCTCGCGGACGAGCGCGTCGAGCTCGGGCACCAGCTGTGACGCCTCTCCGCCGGCCAGATCGGCCTCGATGCGCTCCTCGAGCGTCGTCAGGTGTAGCTCTTCGAGGCGTGTGATCTCGGTTTGCAGCGCCGCCTCGTAGCGCAGGTCGGCATACGGGGGGCCGCGCCAGAGAGCGAGGCCCCGGCGCAGCAGACTGGCCGCCTCGCGGGGATCAGCTCCGCGCGCGCGGACGCGAAGCTCCTCGAGCTCGTCGGTATCGACAGCCCCCTGCGGCACGCGCAGCAGGTAGCCGGCGGGCGTTGTGGTGAGAGTGTCGTTTCCGAGAGCTCGGCGAAGCCGCGAGACATAGACCTGCGCCGTCTTGGTGGCCGTCGCCGGCGCAGTCTCACCCCAGCTCTCGCTGGTGAGCCGATCTGTCGCGACGGGCTCGTTTGCGTGCATCAGCAGCACGGCCAGCACAGCTCGTTGGCGGACACCGCCGAGCTCGACCAAGGCGCCATCGACCTCGACCTCAAGGGAGCCGAGCACTCGAAAGCGCACCACGGCCATCCAGCCGACGCTATCACGGTCTGCGCGGGTCTTCCGCCTATTTGCAGGGCTTAGAGCCGTTCTTGCAGCCGTCTTGCAGCCGGCATTTCCCGCGCTGCGGCGAGAGCACACGACGGTGTCCTGGCCGGCCGCACCCAGCGGCCCGAACAGAAGGAGCTCGACGTGTTCCGCATTCCTCTCATTGCCGGCGTGGTCGTCGCTCTCATCTGCGCAGGCATCAGCACGGCAGCGGACGGCCCGGCTGGGCGACCCGACAGCCGTTACTTGCCGGACGGCGCCGACATTCAGCGCACGACAGCCCCATCGCGACCCGACGATCGTGCTGATCGCTTCACGCCGGGCGCGTCGCCGGAACCGGTGGTCGCCACCGGCCGACCCGACGGCCACCACGTCCCGGACGCAGTCGACGCCCGCAACTCCGTCACTCCGGTCGCCATCCGGAGAGCGGGAGCGGCACGACCTCGTTCGACTGGCTCGCGGCGCTGATCGGAGGTCTGACAGTCGGAGGTCTGGCACTCGCGACCGGCGGTCTGCTCGTTCTCCGCCACCACGGACCAAGCCCCGAGCTCGCTGACCTGTCCTCCGCCTCTCTTGCCTGATCCCGCGGCGCTTCACGCCAGTCGAGCAGCCTCTGCTCTGCCGAGGCCGCTTACGGACATCGTCGTCCGAAAGACGCGGACATCTGCCACACACGAACACGGACACGAGAGGCGGCGCAACCACTGACTAGCTGTCAGACGTCGCGGGCTTGTCACGGTGTACGTCACGCCGTGACAAGCCCGCGTCATTTCGTTGGGCCGGTTAGAGACGAGTTACCGCGGCGGCATCCTCCAGCTGCCGCGTCGGCCGGGGACGGCCGCCTTCTGCTTCTCGTTCGACGCAGGCTGGCGCAGGCCGACGCGTCGTCGCCGATCGACGGGATGAACTCCGGCGGCACGCGGACGTGCGTCGCCTGCTCGAATGCGTAGGCGAGGCCGATGAGCGTCGGCTCGTCCCAGCGGCCGCCGATGAACGACACACCGACGGGCAGCGGCCCGACGAAGCCCGCGGGCACCGTGACGTTCGGGTAGCCGGCGACGGCCGGCGGACCCGACGACCCGATGAACGTCGAGAAGTCGCCACCGAGGTCGCCGTTGACAGGATCGGTGACCCACGCTGGGCTGTTCGTCGGCGCGATGATCGCGTCGAGGTTCTCGGCTGCCATCAGACCGTCGATCGCCGCCCGCGCGCCTGGGGTCGCGATCGCCCGCTGCGCGGCGCAGTCGGCGTCGCGGCCGTTCGTCTCCTGGGCCAGGTCGAAGACCAGCGAGTTCCAGTTGGATTCCGGCGCGCCGGACTCGAGCTCGGGATGGTCGTTGTTGAAGTCGATCAGATCCTGGAGCGTCTTCGGGTAGCCGGGGCCTGTGTACGTCTTCAGGTAGCGTGGCGATGTCGGTCTTGAACTCGCACAGCAGCGCCGGGAACTCGGCGTCGGCCCAGTCGCCGAACGGGATGTCGGCCGGATCGACGATGGTCGCGCCGGCCGCTTTGAGCGCTGCAATCGTCTTGTCCATGATCGCGGAGACGTCCGCGTCGACCGCGACGCCGTCGATCTCGAAGCTGTTCTCGCGCCAGACTCCGATCCGGGCACCCCGGAGCGCGTTCGCCTTGAGGAACCGGGTGTAGTCGGTGAATGCGTTCCCACTTTGCTTCGGCCGTCGCCGGATCGTCGGGATCGACGCCGGTCATCGCTCCCAGAAGCACCGCGGCGTCGGTCATGTTGCGGGCCATCGGCCCGGCGGTGTCCTGGTCGGCCGAGATCGGGACGATGCCGGCCCGGCTCAGGAGGCCGAGAGTCGGCTTGATGCCGGCGTTGGCGTTGGCGCCCGAGGGGCAGACGACCGAACCGTCGGTCTCGGTGCCCACAGCCGCGGCCGCGAGGTCGGCCGAGGTGCTGACGCCCGAGCCCGAGCTCGAGCCGCATGGGTTGCGATCGAGGACGTAGGCCATGTTCGTCTGGCCCCCGATCCCGCTCCAACCGCTCGACGACGGCCCGGATCGGAAGTTGGCCCACTCCGACAGATTGGCCTTCCCGATCACGACCGCGCCGGCCGACTTGAGTCGCTGGACGATGAACGCATCGGCGGGCGTGCTGCCCGCCAGCGCCCAGGAGCCGGCAGTCGTCGCCATGCCGGTCGTGTTGATGTTGTCCTTGACGATGATCGGGATGCCGAGCAGCGGCCGGTTGATCAAGCCGCCGCGGATCCTTGTCCGCTGCCCGCGCGTCCGCGAGGGCCGTCGGGCTGACGGTGATGACGGCGTTGAGAATCGGGTTGAGCTTGCTGATCCGGTGCAGGTAGAACTGCGTCAGCTGGACGGAAGTCAGCCGGTGCGCATTCATCAACTTCTGGAGCTCCGGGATCGTCGTCGCGTCGACGTCGATGCCCGCGACGCGGGTGTCCGGCGGTTTGGCCGCGAGGCCGGTCGGCGCTGCCACGGCGCCGGCCACCCCGAGCACCAGGGCCAGCAGGGTGGTCGCCATTGCAAAGGAAAGTCGGCTGCTCATCGCGTAACCTCCACGGGTTTGGGTGGGGTGGACGCTGGGATCGCACGGCTTGCGGCGGCGATCCGCGGCGCGGATCCTATACCCATCCCGCTGTCAGAGCCTGCGGTTGTTTCGCCGGCTTACCTGATCCGCAGCTGCTGGCTGAAGCGGCGCTGCTTCGGCGACCAGATCCGGAAGAGCGCGCCGGGCTTGACGCGGATCGTCCGCATGAAGACGCCGTGGTCGTTCGTCAGCCTGGCGCGGCCGACAGGCTTCCACACGTTGCGCTTGAGCACCTCGAGCCGGTAGCGCTTCCGCCCGGACCCGTCGCGGATCTGGCCCCAGACGACTGCCTGCAGACCTTGCCGGCCCATCTGCGCGAAGGGCAGCCTGAATGCCTGCAGTGAGGGCTTCCAGCGGTCGTCCACGAAGACGAGGCCGGTCTGGAAGCGGCTGAGCTGGGGCTCGTCGCGGTAGAGGTACTGGATCAGCATCGTGACCCGTGGCAGCCTCCACGCCCGCATCGCGGCGAGGCTGAGATTCGTCGCCTGCCGCTTGAGCGTCACGCCCAGGAACGTGTCCGGCGGGTTCGTCTGGTAGCCGTACTCCGTCAGCCAGATCGGCTTCGACCCGAAGTGGCGCTTGACGAGGATGAGGAGCTTCCTGATCGTCGCCATCGTGATCCACGGGCAGTTCTTGCAGCCGCCGCTGGACGGCGTCTCGGACGGCGTCGAGGGATAGGGGTGGTGGGCGTAGGCGTCGAGCTTCGCGTGGGCGGCGGCCATGCCGCGGACCCAGGTGACGGGTGAGACGCCGCCCGCCGCGGCCTTGGGACCGGTCGCGCCTCCGCCGACGCGAGCATGAGGCAACACGGCGTGGATCGCCTCGTACCCGGGGTTGAGCAGATGCCGGACGTAGATGGCCGCCTTCGTCGGCCTGAGCCAGAGACGCTTGTTCGGCTCGTTCCAGATCAGCCAGTGTTGAACCCACGGATAGCGCCGCGCGACGGCGGTCGCGAAGCGGCCGAAGTCTCGGGGGTGCGGCGGTGCGTACTGCGGCGCGCGACCCCCGTTCGCCCACGCCGGCGTGCCGACAAGAGTGAGCACGGGCGTCAGACCGTGGCGGCGAAGCCCGCGCAGAATCTCGATCCGACCGGCGCCAGTCGTACGCGCGATCGCGCGGCGAGGTCGGATCCTTCGGTCGTCGCGGGGCGATCTGGTTCCAGCGCAGCGTGAAGCGGACGATCGGCACGCCGAGCCGCTCGAGCGTCGTCAGCCGCTGATTGAGCGTTCCCGGGCCCCACTCCAGCCACGCGTCGTCCTGGATCCCGAACTGGACGCGCGACGACGCATGAGCGGAGCTCGTGGTGACACAGGCCGCAAGCTGCGACAAGCAGCACGAACAGCGTCATCCGGCCGGCGGTCGTCCTCATCGGCCGCTCGACCTTAACCTTTCAACGCGCTCTTCACGTACCGATTGTCCGCCCTCGGGCAGCGTTGAGCTCGTGCGCTGCTGACCGTCAGTCCCGGCGCTCTTCCAGATATTTCTTCAGGCCAAGGTAGGGCAGGATGAAGGCGGCGAGGAGCGCGCCCGCCCAGACCAGCACCGTCGCACCGACCCACGCTCCCAGCCCGTCGATCGAAAGGCCGTCGGTGACGAGATCCGTCACGACCAGCCCGACCAGCGCCGCGATCAGCGCGACGCCTCCGATCGCCGACGAGTTTCGCCTGCGCAGCTGGCTTCGCCAGGAACGGCAGCATCAGCGCGTACGCGACCGTGAAGACGATGACGGCGACGATGAAGCCGCCGGCGTCGAGCTGCACTCCGTCGAGGAGCGCCGCGGCCACCAGCAGGCCGACCGCGTTGGCGGCCAGGGCAATCCCAGTCCTGACGATGAAGCGGATCACCGGACGATCCTATAGCGGCTCTCGCGCCGGTCGACGCGCTTTGCGTCTGCCATGCTGGGGTAGCCGAGAGTCATGACTACAGCCGTCGGCATCCTGCTCCTCGTCATCTCCGTCGTCAGCGTCGTGGTCGTCCTGGCGGCGTTCGTCTGGGCGGCGCGGAAAGACGGCGAGAAGGACCGCGAGACGCAGCGGCGCCTTGGCATCCGCCGCCGCACGCGGCTCGGCCGCTAGGACCTCCCGGCCGGAAGAAGGGGCGTGCGGCCCATTGACCGATGCGGACATGTCCGCGATCGTGAGGGCGACGTTCCGGGGGTCTGCTTGAGACGCATCACAATCATCGTTCTGCTCGCCTGCGCCGCCACGGTCCTGGCCGGCCTTGCGTCGGCCGCGACGAGTGGAGGCTTCACGCAGAAGGGCATCGTGACCAGGGTCGTCGACGGCGACACGGTCGACGTGCGGCTCGACGGCGGCAAGAGCGAGCGTGTGCGGCTGATCGGAATCGACGCCGCGGAGCGCGGTACATGCTTCTCCTCGCAGGCGACCGAGCGCGCGAGGCAGCTCGCGCTCTCGAAGCCGGTCGTCCTCCGCGGCGACCGGACGCAGGACACGCGCGACCGCTATGGCCGGCTGCTCGCGTACGTCTGGCTTCCCGGCGGCCGCGACCTCGGCTACCAGCTCGTCGCCGGTGGCTTCGCCAAGGTCTACGTCTACAGCAGCCCGTTCCAACGCCTGCCTGCGTACCAAACAGCCGAGAGCCGCGCAAAGTCGACTGCCGCGGGACGGTGGAAGGCGTGCGGCACGATCCGGCCAGTCGTGCCGGCCCCGCCGCCGGCGGGGAAGTGTCACCCCAGCTATTCGCCGTGCTTGCCGGTCGTCGGCGACCTCGATTGTGCAGACGTCCGCGCTCTTGGAGCCGACCCCGTGCGCGTGCTCGGTTCCGACCCGTACCGGCTCGACGGCGACGGCGATGGCTACGGCTGCGACTAGGCGCGAGTGACTACCGCTGGCTCGGCCAGGGGTAGAACGCGAGGTGGAGCAGGAGGATCACGAGCAGCGCCGCGACGAGCGCGGCGACGAACTGCAGGCGCCTGCCGAGGCTCCGCACGGTGAAGAACATCGTCGTGAACGGGATGTCCTTCTTCAGGAAGTACGCGATCGAGTTCGGGACGACGACCCAGAAGATCCCGATCAGCGAGTAGAGGACGTAGCCGACGACGAAACGGTTGTCGCTCGGCGACACGGCGACCGCACCGACGACGACGGCGACTGTGGCGACGATGAAGTAGCGGACGACCCCGAACTCGGAGCGCCCCTCGGTGGCGGGCACGCCGCCGCCCGCGAGCTGGTCGAGCGTGACGTCCTGCTTGGCGAGCCGGCCCTGCGGCGTGCGGCCGAGCGCCTGGAAGTCCGCCTGCAGCGCGGTGCTCGCGGGCGGGACGCGGAACACCGAGTAGCCGGCCATCACGATCAGCGCGACCGGCAGGAGCGCGACCACGGGCCAGCGATCCTCCAGATGCCCGACGGTCGTCGAGATCGTCGGCCAGAGGAAGTCGCTGCCGGCGACCGCCGCCCAGATCTCCGGCACGGCGATGACGACGCCCATCGCCGCCCAGACGGCGTAGCCCCACTTCTCGCTCGGGCTGACGTCGCTGAAACGGTCGGCGAAGTACCGGCGGATCGAGGCGAAGAAGCCGCGCTTCGCCGCGAGTCTCCTCGAGCGTCGAGATCTGCTCGCTCACGGTTGAAACGGTACTGCGGACGCTCACGAATGTCACCCTGCCGCTACCGACCGTCTGGCACTGCCGCTAGCGTGCCCCCGTCTGCACCGCGTCCAGGAGGTCTGTCTTCGTGTTCCGTCTCGCCCGTCTGCTCGTCGCCGCTGTCGCTGTCCTCGTGCTCGCCCTCGCCGCCGGCTCCGCCTCCGGGGCGGAACGGATGTGGATCGGCTTCCACGACGACCCCTCGCTGCGCTACGGCAACAACCGCCAGGCCGAGCTCGACAAGGTGCGCGCTGCGAACGCGACGATCGTGCGGACGCTGGTCGAGTGGCGGAGCGTCGCGCCGAAGCGGCCGGGAAGCGCCACGAACTCGTTCGATCCTGCGTACCGCTTCGCCGACCTGGACGAGTTCGTCCGCAACACCCAGCAGCGCGGGATGGAAGTGCTGATGACGATCTGGGGCACGCCGAAGTGGGCGAACGGCAACAAGGGACCGGCGTACCTGCCGACGAAGATGGCGGACTTCCAGAACTTCGCGCGCGCGGTCGCGACCCGCTACAACGGCAGGCGGGCCGGATACCCGTTCGTGCGCTTCTACGGGATCTGGAACGAGTCGAACCTCGGCAACTTCCTCGCCCCGCAGTTCGACAAGAAGGGCAAGATCGTCAGCCCGGCCGCCTACGCGAAGCTGGCGGCGGCCGGCTACGCCGGGATCAAAGCGGGCAGCCCGAAGGCACTGGTCGCGATCGGCGAGACCTCGTCCAACGGCAAGGACAAGCCGAAGCAGGGCTCGACCGACTCGACCACGCCCGGCACGTTCGCGAAGCTGGTCGCGCAGGCGAACAAGAAGCTCAAGTTCGACGCCTGGGCGCAGCACCCGTATCCGGTGCCGGTGAACCAGGGGCCGGCGCAGAAGGTGCGCTACCCGAACGTCGCCTTCAGCACGATGAAGCAGTTCGAGAAGGATCTCGACAAGTGGTTCGGCCGCAAGAACATCCCGGTCTGGGTCACCGAGTACGGCAACGAGACGAAGCCCGGCGAGCCGAAGGGCGTCACCGAGGCCCAGCAGGCCGCCTACGTGCCGCAGGCGATCTCGTTCGCGAAGAAGGACCCGCGGATCCCGATGTTCATCTGGTTCGTCTTCCGCGACTCCGCCGGCAGCCCGTGGCAGAGCGGCGTCTATCGCACGTCGGGCGCAGCCAAGCCCGCGGCATCGAAGTGGGCTGCGGCCGCAAAGCCCGTCGACAAGCTCAACGACAAGGTGAGCGTCAAGGGCGGCACCGGCAACCCGCTCGTCAACGTCAACTACCGCGACATGTGCACGAACAACATCCCCGGCGCGCAGGTCGGCGTCGTCTGGCGCGCCTTCTTGGGATCGCTGAGCGCCGCTTCGGGTCAGACGTCGACGCTGCTCGCTATTCGACTGCACGATCACCTTCCGCCTGACGGGCCTGGTCGTGGCGAAGGGGCAGACCTACAGGGTCGAGATCGACGCGGGCACGGCCACCACGCCTGCCAAGCGGAGGGTGTTGACCATCGTCGGCACCTAGCCGGATGGGCCGTTGTTTGACGGAAGACACCGGTTTACACTCCGACGCGAGCGGCGCCGGTCCGGCCGCAGTGGGTCTCCGAGGAGGTGAATGCCTTAAGCGCGTAGAGCACTGAGACGAACCAGCGCCGGTCCCGCTTCGCCTGCGGGGAGGCGTCTGCGGCTGTCCTGCCTCGCGATTGCGGCTCGCGATGACTGCACCGCACTACCACTCACACGTCGACGACCCTGCGGCGGTCGGCCGGCGAATCAAGGAAGCTCGGCTCGCGGCGGGCCTCTCCCAGCGGCAACTCTCGTTCCCGGGGTGCTCGGCGGCGTACATCTCCCGGCTCGAGGCCGGGGACCGCGTCCCGTCGCTGCAGCTGCTGCGCAAGCTGGCGGCAAAGCTGAACGCCGACGAGCAGTACCTCGCCACGGGCATCGAGCAGATCAAGCAGCCGCCGCCCGAGCTGATCGAGGCCGAGGTCGAGCGCAGGCTTGCCGGCTGGCGCCCGGAGCCGAGCCCGGCCGAACAGCGGCCGAGCAACGGGCTCGAGGACCCGGCATCGCGGGCTCGCGCCCTCTGGGCTCCACTCGCGCCTGCTGGCCGAGCGCGGTGAGCGCAGCCGCGCGGCCGAACTGGCCCGTGACGCGCTCGCGCTGCTCGACTACGCCGACGATCTCAGCGCCAGCGCGTAGCATCGCGCCAATGGAGCACCGAGCGCTCGGCCGCAGCGGCGTCGACGTGTCCCGCATCATCCTCGGTTGCGGCAACTTCGGCGGCATCGGCTCGTCGCCCGCGTTCTTCGGCGCCGGCGAGACGGAGGCCGAGGCGCACGCGCTGCTCGATGCCGCCTGGGAGGCCGGGATCACGACGTACGACACGGCCGACGCGTACGGCGGCGGGCGCAGCGAGACCTACCTCGGCAACTGGCTGCGCTCGCAGGGGCCAGACGTGCGCGACCGGATCGTCCTGACGACGAAGACCTTCAACCCGATGACCGAGGGCGCGGATTCCGGCCTTGCCCCGGCGCGCGTCCGGCGGCAGCTCGCGACGAGCCTCGAGCGGCTCGGCGTCGACGCGGTCGACCTCTACCTCCCCCACGCCATGGACGACGCGACCCCGGTCGCGGAGACCGTCGGCGCCTTCGAAGAGCTCGTCGCAGAGGGATCGATCCGCGCCTACGGCGGCAGCAACGTCGACGCGGACTGGCTCGAGGAGGCGCTCCGCCACGGCCGCCCCGCCTGGGTGCAGAACTCGCACTCGCTGCTGGAGCGGGACGACGAGGCCGGCGTCCTCCCCGTCGTCGCGCGGGAAGGCCTCGGCTATACGCCCTTCAGCCCGCTGGCCGGAGGCTGGCTGACGGGGAAGTACCGCCGCGACGAGGAGCCGCCGGCGGGGTCGCGGATGACGCTGCGGCCCGAGCCCTACCGCCATCTGGAGGACGGTCGCGTCTACGACGCGCTCGAGGCGTTCGAGGCGATCGCCCAGGAACGGGAGACGACCCCTGCGGCGCTCGCGATCGCCTGGCTGCTCGGCCATCCCCACGTCACCGCGGTCGTCATCGGCCCGCGCCGCCCCGACCAGCTCCGCCCGGCGCTCGACGCGCTCCAGCTCGACCTCTCCCCACCCGAGCACGAGCAGCTCACGGAGCTCTTCGCATGAGCGTGCTCGTCCTCGACGAGCATCAGGTCCGCTCGCTGCTGACGATGGCCGAGTGCGTCGAGGCGATGGAGGAGGTGCTGCGCTCGCTGGCGCGCGGCGAGCTGCACCAGCCGCTCCGGCCGGTGACGCGACCCGAGGGCTCGGACACCTTGATGGGCCTGATGCCCGCCTACCGCGGCGGCCAGCGGCCGGCGTGGTCGCTGAAGGAGATCGTGATCGCCCCCGGGAACCCGGCACGCGGCCTGGACGCACACCAGGGCGCCGTCCTGCTCCACGACGGCGAGACCGGCCAGCTGCGGGCGCTCCTGAACGCGTCCGCGATCACCGAGATCCGAACGGCGGCGGTGTCGGCCGTCGCGACCCGCGCGCTGGCACGGCCCGAAGCGAGCGTCGTCGCGATCCTCGGCGGCGGCGTCCAGGCAGGCTCGCACGACGAGGCGATGCGCACCGTGCTGCCGAACGCCGAGATCCGCACGTGGGCACGTCGCGACGGCGGCACGCCCGAGGAACTGCTCCGCGCGGCCGACGTCGTCTGCACCTGCACGAGCGCGCGCGAGCCGATCCTCGAACGGGGCTGGCTCAAGCCCGGAGCGCACGTGAACGCGGTCGGCTCCAGCGTCCCGAGCGCCCGTGAGCTGGACGCGGCGACGGTGGCCGACGCGACGTTCTTCGTCGACCGGCGCGAGTCGGCGCTGAACGAGGCGGGCGACCTGCTGCTGGCCGGGTTCGGCGAGGAGCGGATCGCGGCCGAGCTCGGAGAGGTCCTCGCGGGGACGCACCCTGGCCGGACCGACGCCGAGGAGCTGACCGTGTTCAAGTCGCTCGGTCTCGGCGTCGAGGACCTCGCCGCGGCCGAGCTCGTCGTCCGCAAGGCGAAGGAGCAAGGCGTCGGCACCGAGGTCGAGTTCTGATCGGCCTCGCCGAGATCGAGCGCGCGCGCGAGACGATCGCCGGCGCTGCGATCCGCACGCCGCTCGTCCGGCTGCAGGTGGACGCGCCGGCCGAGATCTGGCTCAAGCTCGAGAACCTGCAGCCGATCGGCGCCTTCAAGATCCGGGGCGCCGCGAATGCGATCCGCAGCGCGCCCGCGGCCGAGACGGCGCAGGGCGTCGTCACGGTCAGCGCCGGCAACATGGCGCAGGGAGTCGCGTGGGCCGCCCGCGAGCTCGGCGTCCCGGCGACGATCGTCGCCCCCGAGCAGGCGCCGCAGACGAAGCTCGACGCGATCGAGCGGCTCGGCGGCCGGGTCGTGAAGGTGCCCTACGAGCGCTGGTGGGAGATCATGACCACCTCCCGTTACGACGACGCCGACGGGCTGTTCGTCCATCCCGTCCAGGACGAGCGTGTGATGGCGGGCAACGGCACGATCGGGCTCGAGCTCGCCGAGGATCTCCCCGACGCCGACGCGGTGCTCGTGCCGTGGGGCGGCGGAGGCCTGTTCACCGGGATCGCGAGCGCGCTGGCGGCGCTGCGCCCGGAGACCCGCGTCTATGCCGTCCAGCCCGAGACCGGCGCCGCGGTCAGTGCCGCACTCGCCGCCGGCGAGCCGAGCGAGGCGCCCGGCTTCGCTCCCTCGTTCGTCGACGGCGCCGGCGCCAAGGTCGTCCTGCCGGCGATGTGGGAGCGCGCACGGCCGCTGCTCGCGGGCGCCGAGTCGGTCTCGCTCGACGACACTGCTGCAGCGGTGCGCCTGCTCGCCGAGCGGGCGCGCGTGATCGCAGAGGGAGCCGGCGCGCTCGCCGTCGCCGCCGCCCTGTCCGGCCGCGTGCCCGGACGCAAGCTCGTCTGCATCGTCTCGGGCGGGAACATCGACTCCGGCCGGCTGGCGGCGATCCTCCGCGGCGAGACGCCGGACTAGCTCGCCTTCCGCGCCAGCGGCAGCACGAACCAGACCGTCGCGAACAGCGCCGCCGCCAGGGTCGTGACGACGGTCGTGGTGATCCCCTTGAAGATCAGGTCGGTGACGAGGAAGACCACGGCGGTCATCCCGACCGCGAGGAAGACCATGCCGACGATCGCGAAGACGTTGGAGATCAGGAGCAGCGCCTCCTTGTCGCGGTCGCGGAAGCGGATCCGGTGGTACGCGGACGGCGCGATCAGGAACACCGAGCCCGCGAGGGTGCTCAGCAGCGCGGCCATGTAGGTGTCGCGCTGCAGCTCCGTCGTCTCGGCGAAGCGCTGCGAGAACGGGACGGCCAGCAGGAAGGCGAAGAGCACCTGTACGCCCGGGAGCGCGACGCGCAGCTCGTTCAGCAGCTCGATCAGCTCGCGGTTGACCCGCTCCTCGTGCGTCTCCTCCGCCACGCGGCGGAGGGTAGATCAGCTAGACCGCGGCGGCCGCGTCGTACGTGTCGAGCCGGTGCTGCAGCTTGCCGCGGATACCGGAGAGGATCTGCGAGACGCGCGACTCGCTGACCCCGAGCATGCGGCCGACCTCCGCGCCCGGAAGCTCCTCGACGTGGACGAGGGCCAGGACCTCCCGCTCGCGCTCGGAGAGTCGCTTGATCGCCGCGCGAACGGCGGCGCTGCGGTCGGCCCCGAGCAGCCCCGCCTCGGGCTCGTGGTCGCCCTCCGGCGCCTGGATCGTCTCGCCGACCTCGACCAGCGCGCCGTCATCGGCGCCCCGGGCGGGCGCATTCAGCGAGCCGACGTCGGCCCGGCCGATGTCCGCGAGCGACGCCCGCAGCCCTGCGACGGTGGTGCCGAGCTCGGCTGCGAGCTCGACCTCGGTGGGGAGAATCCCCTGGCGGACGACGAAGGAGTCGCGCGCCCGTTCGATCCGGCGGCCCTCACGGCGAACCGAGCGCGACGCCCAGTCCTGCTTGCGCAGCTCGTCGATGAGCGCGCCGGCGACCCGTGTCCAGGCGTACTGCTCGAAGCTGGCGCCCTTGGCGGGATCGAAGCGGTCGATCGTCTCCAGCAGCGCGACGAGGCCGGCCGACTCGAGATCGTCCACGTCGCAGTGGGCCGGCAGCTCCCGCAGCTTGCGCGAGGCGATGTAGCGCACCATCGGCGCGTACGCGAGCACGAGCCGGTCGCGCGAGCGCGTGTCGCGGCGTGTCTTCCAGGTTCGCCAGAGCGCTTCTGCCTCCGAGGTGGTGAGTCGCTGGGACGTGCCGATCGGAGCCGTGCTGGTGCGAGTCGCCGCCATCGGGGGTGAGTCCTTCCGCAGAGAGTGAGCAAAGGTGCCGCCTCCTCACCATCGGCTCGCCTTTCGCCCCTGCTGGAGACGTATTCAGGGCATCTCCCATCCCCGATTCGGGTGAGCCTCGCCTCACTCCTCCGGTGGGCGCGCGACGCCGGCGTAGCGGAACGCGAGCGCCTGGATCGCCCCCGCGTCGATCAGCGCCTGCTCGAGCACCTCAGTCGCGACGCCCCCGAGCAGCCGGTAGAGGAACGGCGCGCGCACGAACGCCCGCTCCTCGAAGCGCTTCGAGGTCTCGTCCCGCATCGTTTCGAAGCCGTGCAGGCCGAGATGCTCGGCCTGCCACCCCTCCCGGAACGCCTCCAGCGAGGCCGGCGGCTCGCCGTGCCCCGCGGCTGCGAGCGCCCGCCGTTGGTTCCAGAGCCAGTCGAGCGTCGCCTCGTCTGCGAGGTCCCAGCCGTGCTCGTCGAGCACGAGCAGACCACCTGGCACCAGCAGCGAGACGATGCGGTCGAGTGCCTGGTCGAGGTCGCGGACGTGATGCAGCGAGTGCGACGCGACGACGGCGTCGTAGGGGCCCTCGGAGGGCTCGAGGTCCTCGAGCCGGACCCGGCGGAAGCGCTCGCCCTCCGGCGCGATCGGGTCGATCCCGAGCACGTCGTAGCCTTCGACCGCCAGCGCGGTCGTCAGCTCACCCTGGCCGCAGCCGACCTCGAGCACGCGCGCAGGGGCCGGCGGCAGCTGCTCACGGAGGAACTCGAGAAACGTAGATTGCGCCACGATGCGGCAGCGTACGGTCAGCACGGAGGAGGCGCGGCGGATCGCGGTCCGGGCGCAGGCGCTCGACGGCTCGGCGTCGGGGGTGCTCGAGACCGTCCGGCGGCTCGGCTTTCTCCAGATCGACGTCGTCCAGCCGGTGGAGCGCCCGCAGCACCTCGTCCTCTACAGCCGCCTCGGTCCCGCGCTACGACCGCGCCGAGCTCGACCGCCTGCTCTGGGAGGAGAAGACGCTCTTCGAGTGGGACGCGTTCATCTATCCGATCGAGGACCTGCCGCTGGTGCGAGCGCGGATCCGGAACTTCCGCCGCTCGAGGCGCACGAAGAGCGAGCGCTGGGTGCACGAGTTCCTGACCGAGAACCGCTCCTTCAAGCGCTACGTCATGCGCGAGATGGAGCAGAACGGGCCGGTCCTCTCCCGCGACCTCGAGGACCGCTCGAAGGGCGAGCGGAGCGATCACCGCTGGTGGGGTCCACGAATGGTCGGGCTGATGCTTCTCTCCCTCCACCACTACGGCGAGGTGACCGTTGTCGGCCGCCAGGGCGGGCAACGACTCTGGGATCTGACCTCGCGCTGGTGGCCGGAGTCGAAGACGGTCACGGTGGCGCAAGGGCAGCGGCTCCGCGAGGAGCGCCGCTTCCGAACGCAGGGCGTGCAGCTCGTGCGCGGAGAGTGGGTGGCACACCCGGACGCGAGCGACGGCCCCGTTCCCGACCGTGCCGTGCTCCTCTCCCCCTTCGACCGGCTGGTCTACGACCGCGACCGGGCCGAGGCGCTCTGGAACTTCCACTACCGCCTCGAGATGTTCGTGCCGAAGGCGAAGCGCGAGTACGGCTACTACGTGCTCCCCCTCCTCGTCGGCGACCAGATCGTCGGCCGCGCCGAGCCGCGCTTCGACCGCAAGACCGGAACACTGGAGCTGCTCGGCGCCTGGGGCGACACCTCCCGGCTCGACGAGGCCCTCGACGACCTCGCCGCCTGGCTCGGCGCCGCTAGCATCAACCGCTGATGGACTTCGAGACGCGAGCCATTCACGACGGCCAGGAGCCCGACCCGGCGACCGGCGCGATCGTGACGCCGATCTACCAGACGTCGACGTACGTGCAGGAGGCGGTCGGCGTCCACAAGGGCTACGACTACGCACGCGTCGCGAACCCGACCCGCTCGGCGCTGCAGACCGCGCTCGCGTCGCTCGAGAACGCGGAGCACGGGATCGCGTTCTCCTCGGGGCTCGGCGCGACGACGACGCTGATGCACCTCGTCAACCCGGGTGAGCGCGTCGTCCTGATCGCCGACGTCTACGGCGGCGTCTACCGGATGACCTCGCAGGTCTACGAGCCGAAGGGCTACGTCTTCGACTACGTGCCGGCGCCCGAGTTCGCGAACCTCGCCGGCCACCTCGACGGCAACACGCGCATGGTCTGGATCGAGACCCCGTCGAACCCGCTGCTGAACGTCGTCGACATCCGCGCCGCCGCCGAGGCGGCCCACGCGGTCGGCGCGATCCTCGTCGTCGACAACACGTTCGCGACCCCGTACCTGCAGAACCCGCTCGACCTCGGCGCCGACGCCGTCGTCCACTCGACGACGAAGTACCTCGGCGGCCACTCGGACGTCGTCGGCGGCTTTGTCGCCACCAACGATCCGACGATCGCGGAGCGCCTCTACTTCCTGCAGAAGTCGCTCGGCGCCGTGCCCGGCCCGTTCGACTCCTGGCTCGTCCTGCGCGGGCTCAAGACGCTCGCCGTCCGGATGCGCCAGCACTGCGAGAACGCCCGCGCGATCGCGGGCTGGCTCGAGCAGCAGCCGGGCGTCGAGCAGGTGCTCTACCCAGGTCTCCCCTCGCACCCCGGCCACGAGATCGCGAAGCGCCAGATGCGGGACTTCGGCGGGATGATCTCCTTCCTCGTCGACACCGAGGAGACCGCGGTCGAGCTCGTCGCGAAGACGAAGCTGTTCCGGCTGGCCGAGTCGCTCGGCGGCGTCGAGAGCATGATCGAGCACCCCGCACGGATGACGCACGCCTCGACCGCCGATGCGCCGTTCGCCGCACCGCGGAACCTGATCCGCCTCTCGGTCGGGATCGAGTCGGTCGACGACCTGATCGCGGATCTCAGCACCGCGCTCGTCCCCGCCGCCGTGCACGCCAAGTAACAGTCTGTTGCAAGGCGAGCCGATCGACCTGCTCCACGGCGGCGCGGCCCGGACGATCGGGGCGTACCTGCTGGAGACACCCGACGGGACTGTCCCTCTTCGATTGCGGCCCCTCGAGCTGCATCCCGGCGCTGAAGGACGGGCTCGCGGAGCGCGGTGTCGAGCTCGGCGAGATCGAGAACCTGCTCCTCTCGCACATCCACCTCGATCACGCCGGCGCCGCCGGCACGCTCGTCCGCGAGCACCCCGGTCTGCAGGTCTGGGTCTCCGAGGTCGGCGCGCCGCACCTGCTCGATCCCTCGCGGCTGGAGCGGAGCGCGCGGCGCCTCTACGGCGACGCCTTCGACGAGCTCTGGGGCGAGCTGGCGCCCGTCCCGGAGGGGAACCTGCATGTCGCCGACGAGCGCGCCGCCGGCCTCGAAGTCTTCGCCTCGCCCGGTCACGCCTCGCACCACGTCTGCTACTTCGACGGCACGACGCTCTACGCGGGCGACGCCGCCGGCGTCCGGATCCTGCCGAGCCGCTCCGTGCTGCCGCCGACGCCGCCGCCGGATCTCGACGTCGAGGCCTGGTACCGGACGCTCGAGCAGATCGAGCGCCGTGCGCCCGAACGGCTGGCGCTGATCCACTTCGGCTTCGCCGACGACGTCGGCCGCCACCTCGCGGAGCTCCGCACGCGGCTCGACACGTGGGCGGCGCGCGTCGAGGAGGGCGCGTCCGAGACGGAGTTCGTCGCCGCCGCGAGGGCCGACCTGCCGCCGGAAGAGGCGGACCGCTACGACCGGGCGATGCCGTTCTGGCAGTCGTACGCGGGGCTGCGCCGCTACTGGGATCTGCGTGAGGGCAAGTAGCGCGCCGCTGCGCGAGCGCGAGTTCCGCCTTCTCTTCGCCGGCCGCACGATCTCGCTCGTCGGCAGCGCGATCGCCCCTGTCGCGCTCGCGTTCGCCGTCCTCGACCTCACCGGGTCGAAGACCGACCTCGGTCTGATCCTCTTCTGCCGCGAGGTCCCGCTCGTCGTCTTCCTGCTCGTGGGCGGGATCTGGGCGGACCGGCTCCCACGGAACAGGGTGATGATGGGCGCGAACGTCGTCAGCGGCTTCGCGCAGGCGACGACGGCGGCGCTCCTGATCACCGGCAACGCCGACGTCTGGCACCTGGCCGCGCTCGCAGCCGTGAACGGCGGCTCGTCCGCGTTCTTCTTCCCGGCGTCGGCGGGCGTCGTCCCGCAGACCGTCCCTGCATCTCTGCTGCAGCAGGCGAACGCGCTGCTCCAGCTGGCGATGAACACGGCGATGATCGGCGGCGCCGCGATTGCGGGGTTCCTCGTCGCGGGCTTCGGGCCGGGCTGGGCGATCGCGATCGACGCCGGGACCTACTTCCTGGCGGCCGCCTGCGTCGCGCTGATGCGGCTGCCCGCGGTGGTGCGCGAGCACGCGACGAACTTCTTCCACGAGCTCGCCGTCGGCTGGCGCGAGTTCCGATCGCGGACCTGGCTCTGGGCGATCGTGCTCCAGTTCTCGTTCATGCTGATGGTCGTCCTCGGCGCGTTCAGCGTCCTCGGGCCTGTCGTCGCGGACGAGGAGCTGGGCGGCGCCAAGGCCTGGGGCCTGATCCTCACCGGCTGGTCGGCCGGCCTCGTCACCGGAGGCCTGATCGGGCTGCGCTTCCGGCCGCGGCGGATGCTGCTCGCCGCCACCCTCGCGATCCTCGCGCTGCCGCTGCCCTCTCGTCGCTCTCGGCTTCCCGCTCGGCGTGCCGGCGATCGCCGCCACCGCGTTCGTCGCGGGCCTCGGGAACGAGATCTTCGGGCTGCTCTGGCACACGACGATGCAGCAGGAGATCCCGACGGACAAGCTCTCGCGCGTCTACTCCTATGACGCGCTCGGGTCGCTCGGCCTCGTCCCCCTCGGCTACGCGCTCGCCGGTCCGGCGGCGGACGCGTTCGGCCTGCGGGCCACCCTCTGGGGCGCCGCCGCGATCGCGACCGCGGCCACGCTCGCCGTGCTGCTCGTGCACGACGTCCGCACCCTGGAACGACGGCCGGCGACGTAGGGTCGAGGAGATGCCCCCGGCGCCGATCCCGCCCGAGATCGAGGAGTTCCTCCGGAAGCCGAACCCGGCCGTCGTGGCGACGGTCCGTCCCGACGGCTCACCGCACTCCGTCGCGACCTGGTACGACCTCGTCGACGGGCTGATCCTGCTCAACCTGGCCGCGACGCGGGCGCGGCTCGAGCACATGAGGCACGACCCACGTGTGTCGCTGACCGTCCTCGACGTGGACGACTGGTACACGCACGTCACGCTCACCGGCGTGATCGAGCGGCTCGAGGACGATCCGGAGCTCGCCGACATCGACCGGCTCGCGCTCCGCTACCAGGGCAACCGCTTCCGGAACCGGGAAGCGGCGCGTGTCAGCGCCTGGATGCGCTGCGAGCGCTGGTACCGCTGGGACTGAGCCTCAGGCCCAACCGGTCACGAGCCAGCGGCGGCCCGAGAAGCGCCAGAGCATCAGCCCGAGCCGGACGCAGATCAGGAGGAAGAGCGAGGCCCAGACGCCGACGATCCCCCAGTCGAACGCGAGCGCGGCCAGGCACCCGACCGCACAGACCGCGAACGCCGCCACCATCGACCACATCAGGAAGCGGCCGTCGCTGGCTCCGATCAGGATTCCGTCGAGTGCGAAGACGGCGCCGTTCAGGGGCTGCATCAGCGCGAAGAGGATCCAGATGTCCTGCGTCTTCTCGATCACGAGCTCGTCGCTCGTGAACGCGTACGGCAGGACGCCCTGCAGGGCGAGCATGACCGCGCCGAAGAGGACGCCGGCGTAGACCGAGAGCCAGATCATCCGGACGCTCGCCTCCCAGGCCCGCTCGGTGTCCCCCGCCCCGAGGCCGCGCCCGACGATCACCTGGCCGGCGATCGCGATCGCGTCGAGGACGAAGGCGAGGAAGATCCAGAGCTGGAACGCGATCTGGTGCGCCGCGAGGGAGGCGTCGCCGAAGCGGGCGATGACGGCGCCGGCGAGCGTGAAGGCGGCGAGCAGCGACGCGGTCCGCACGAAGAGGTAGCGCCCGATCAGGAGCAACCGCCGCATCAGCGCCAGCACCGGCCGCGCGTCGCCGTGCGCGGCGCGGAGGATGACGACGATGAAGGCGACCCCCATGCCGACCTGCGCGATCACGGTGCCCCACGCCGAGCCCTCGATCCCCCAGTCGAAGCCGTAGACGAAGAGCACCTCGAGCACGACGTTGACGGCGTTCGCGGCGATCACGATCACGAGCGGCGTCCGCAGGTCGGCGACGCCGCGCAGGTAGCCCTGGCCGCCGAGCGCGAGGAACGCGAACGGGAGCCCGAGCGCCGCAATCCGCATGTAGGTGACCGCGTAGTCGGCGGTGTCACCCTCGACCCCGAGCAGCCGGGCGATCTGCGGGGCGAGCGCGACCACGAGGACGGCAACGGCGAGTCCGAAGCCCAGCGAGAGCCAGAGCGCCTGCGCGCCGAGCCGGTTCGCGATGCGCTGCTCGCCGGCGCCGGAGGCGCGCCCCACCTGCGCCGTCGTGCCGTACTGGAGGAAGTTGAAGATGCCGAAGAGCCCGCTGAGCGCGGTCGCGGCGACCGCGAGCGCCGCCAGCTGCGGCCGGCCGAGATGGCCGACGATCGCCGTGTCGACGAGGAGGTAGAGCGGCTCTGCCGCGAGCGCGCCCAACGCCGGGATGGCGAGCTTGAGGATCTCGCCGTCGTACTGCGAGCGAAGCCGCATTCAGCCGGAGACGGCGGCCTCGTACGCAGCGACGTAGTCAGCAACCATCCGCTCCGGCGTGAAGTGCTCCTCCACGTCGCGCCGCATCTCCGCGGGGTCGAGCGCGTCCGCGGCATCGAGCACGTTTTCCGTCTCGCGCCAGTTGTCGACGATGATTCCGGTACGGCCGTGATCGATCACTTCCGGCACGGCGCCCCAGCGGGTCGCGATCACGGGCGTCCCGCACGCCATCGACTCGATCATCACGAGCCCGAACGGCTCCTGCCAGGAGATCGGGAAGACCGTCGCGCGCGCGTGCTGGAGCAGCTCGACCTTCTCGCCGTGGCTCACCTCGCCGACGTACTCACGGTCGCCGCCGAGGTGCGGGCGGACATGGGCGTCGAAGTACTGCTGCTCGGCCGGCTCGTTGCACTTGCCGGCGATCTTCAGCGGCAGCCCCGCCTCGAGGGCGATCGTGACGGCCCGGTGCGCGCCCTTGTCCGGGCTCATCCGTCCGAGGAAGAGCAGGTAGTCCCCCTGTTCGGGGTGGTACGGATAGAAGGAGAGATCGAGCGCGTTGGGCACGTTCGCGACCCACGGCAGCTGTGGCCGCGGCTCGCGCTGGCTGAGCGAGAGTGAGATCAGCTTCGCGTGCGGCGCCATCCGCACAACCTGCTCGTAGAGGTCGCCCGGATGCCCGTCGACAGGCCCGTGCACCGTGTGCACCAGGGGTGTCGAGAGCAGCGAGCCGAGCGCCAGGCCCATCAGGCCCGTGTGGTCGTGGATCACGTCGAAGTCGTCGTGACGGGCAAAGCAGTTGAGGGCGTGCTGGAGCTCCCAGAAGGTCTGCCCGATCAGGTCGCTCGGCGCTTCCTCGAACACAGCCGCCAGCTTTGCGCGCGTCATCGAGTCGCCCGAGGCGAAGAGCGTGACGTCATGCCCGGCCGACACGAGACCGTCGGCGAGCAACGACACGATCCACTCGATCCCGCCGTAGCCGGAAGGAGGCACAGGGAACCAGACCGGGCTGAGGACGGCGACTTTCATCTCATGCAGTCTCCGCGCTGACCTGACCATCCGCAACGGCGATGCGCCATGAGCGCCCGAGCGCGCGGACGCCGTTGAGCTCGAGCCCGTCCAGCCACTCGGGCACGACCTCGGCGGTGCGGAGCACGCCCGAGTGCGGGTCGGGCTCGAGGCCGAGGAGCAGGCGCAGCATGAGCACGGGCGTGCCGGCCGCCCACGCCTGCGGCCGGGCGGCCGTCGGATACGCGATCGGGAACGGTGTCTCGTCGCGGTGGAAGCCCGCGAAGACCTCGGGCAGCGACCAGTCGAAATACCGAGCCGACTGGAACAGCCTCCGCGCGATCAGGTCGACGTCTCCGGCATGGCCGCTGCGCGACAGGCCCCAGGCGCAGAGGGACGTGTCGTGGGGCCAGACCGTGCCGTTGTGGTACGCGAGCGGGTTGTAGGCGGCGTCCCCGGTCGACATCGTGCGGATCCCCCGACCCGACCAGAGCTCCTTCCCCATCAGCCGGCGCGCGATCGCGTCGACGCGCTCCGGAGGGACGATCCCGCTCCAGAGCAGATGGCCGATGTTCGAGCAGAGCGAGTCGACGCGCTGCTTCTCGCCGTCGAGCGCAAGCGCGTAGTAGCCGCCGCGGTCCTCGACCCAGAATTGCTCGTCGAAGCGGCGCTGCAGCTCGGCCGCCTCCGTCTCGAGCCGGGCGGCGAGCGCATCGTCCCGCCAGACGGCGCGCGCGAGCTCGGCGATCCGCAGCTTCGCGTCGTAGACGTACCCCTGCACCTCGGCCGGCGCGATCGGGGTCATGGCGAAGCGGCCGTCGCGGAAGCGCTGCGAGTCGCCGGAGTCCTTCCACGACTGGTTCTCGAGGCCGCGCGGCGTCCGGCGCTCGTACTCGACGAAGCCGTCGCCGTCACTGTCGCCGTACCCGTCGATCCAGCGCAGAGCGGCGAGCGCCGGCTCCCTCAGCCGCTGGACGACACTCGGGTCGGCGGTCCAACGCCAGACCTCGGAGAGCAGGATCAAATAGAGCGGCGTCGCGTCGACGGTTCCGTAGTAGGTGCCGAACCACGTCTCCGCGGCCCGGCCGCGGCGGAGCTCGTGGAGGATCTTGCCCGGCTCGGCGTCGATCGAGGGGTCGTCCTTGCGGGCCTGGAGCGCGGCGAGCGCGTCGAGGGAGGCCGTGGCGAGCTCGGGGCCGAGCAGCATCGTCTGCAGGCTCGTGATCAGGGTGTCGCGCCCGAAGACGGTCATGAACCACGGCATCCCGGCGGCGGGGAGCATCCCGATGCCGTCGTCCGTCCGCATCCTCAGCGCAGCCAGGTCTGCGACCGACTGCGAGAACGAGCGCGCGAGTCCGTCGTGAGAGGTACGGAGCCGCGGTACCTGCAGGCGCCAGGCCTCCAGCGAGGCCTGCACGTGCGTGCGCCCCTCGCCGAACCGACGCTCGACCACGAGCGGCAGTGACTCCTCACCGTCGAGCGAGGCCACAACGTCGACGCGCAGGTCCCACCGCTCTCGCGGCCCGAGCTCGAGCGCGAAGCTGACCCGCGAACCCTCGATCTCGCCCGCCCGCGAGAGCAGCACCTGCGTCTTGGCGTGACCGCCCTGCTCCTCGAGGACGAGCTGGTTGGCGCCGTCGTCGCGGATTGCGGCCGGCTGGGGAAGCGGCCGTGCGTGCAGCGGATCGCCGAGGGCGAAGTCGTGCTCCTTGACCGAGATGATGTCTGCGAAGTCCGTGCCGACGTCGAGTGTGAGCTCGAAGCGAAGCGATGCCGCGGTCTCGTTCCGGACGACCAGGTGGTCCTGCATGCCGTTGCCCACGAAGCGCTCGCGCGCGATCGAGAGCGAGTCCTGCACGAGTCCGTTCGCGACGGGGTTGCGGAGGTAGAAGGCCGCCGAGAAGTACTCGATCGTGCCCGAGGAGAGCAGCAGCGGCCGCGCGCCGTTGACGCGGAGCTCGAGCCGGGAGAGGAAGCGGGTGTCCTCGGCGAAGAAGCCGCTCGTCCGGCCGTCGAGGTCGCCGATCTCGTCGCAGATGCAGAACGTCGACCCCTCGAGGATCGTCATCCCCACGGGAGCTCAGTCCTCGCGGACGATGCGGGCGCCGCTCGACTGCGCGAGCGCCTTGACGACGATCTCGTCGATGTTCACATGCGGCGGCCGCGTCAGCGCGAACAGGACGCAGTCGGCGACCTCGTCGGGCGTGACGGGGTCCAGGCCGGAGTAGACGGACCGCGCGGCGTCCGCGTCACCGCGAAAGCGCACGACCGAGAACTCGGTCTCGACGAGGCCGGCATCGACGGTCGTGATCCTGATCGGCCGGCCGAGCAGGTCCTCGCGGAGCGCGTACGTGAAGCCGCGCACCGCGAACTTCGAGGCGATGTAGGAGGAGCCGTTCGGGTAGGCCTGCCGTCCCGCGATCGAGCCCATGTTGACGATGTGGCCGCCGTCCCGGATATGAGGCAGGCACAGGCGGGTCATGCGCATCAGCCCGGCGACGTTGGTGGCGAGCACGATCGCCTCGTCCTCCTCGGTGGACTCGTCGACCGGATAGCGGCCGAGCGCCAGGCCCGCATTGTTGAAGAGGATGTCGACGCCGCCCAGCGCCTCGACCGCCGCCTCGACGAACCGCTCGCAGCTCTCGACGGCGGTCACGTCGAGCTCGAGCGCGACGTCGGCGTCGATGCGGTCGACCCGGCGCGCGCCGCCTGCGACCCGGGCTCCCTGCGCCCGGAGGTCGCGCACGACCGCAGCGCCGATCCCGCTCGACGCCCCCGTGACGATCGCCGTCTTGCCCTCGAGCTTCACCTCGCGAGCTTAATGAGTCCGGGAGCGTGCTCGACCTGCAAGGTGGTGTGCGTCAGCTGAAAGCGCTCCCGCAGCAGCTCGTCGACCTCGCGCCGGATCGCGTGACAGTCGGCGCCGGCGGAGACGAGCACGTGCGCGGAGAGGGCCGGGAAGCCGGACGTGATCGTCCAGAGGTGAAGGTCGTGGACGCCGACGACACCCGGGGTCGACGCGATCGCGGCGCCGACCTCGCGCGCGTCCATCCCAGCAGGCGCTCCCTCGAGCAGCACGCCCACCGTCTCGCGGAGGACGCCGAACGTGCTGACCATGACGAGGACGCCGATGACGAGGCCTGCGATCGGGTCGGCGTAGGGCCAGCCGGTGGTGATCACGACGATGCCCGCGAGGACGACCCCGGCCGACGAGGCGAGGTCGGCGAGCACGTGCAGCATCGCGGCGCGGACGTTCAGGCCCGAGCCGGCGCCGTGCAGGACGCGAGCCGCGGCGAGGTTGACGAACAGGCCGGCGACACCGGCCGCGAGCACCCAGCCGCCGGTGACGCCGGGCGGGTCGGAGAACCTCCCGATCGCGGCCCAGACGATCCAGCCGCCGAGCACGACCAGCACGACCGCGTTCGCGAGCGCGGCGAGCACCTCGGCGCGGCGCCAGCCGAAGCTCCGCTCGGGAGTTGCGGGGCGCAGCGCCAGCCAGGCGGCGAAGAGCGCCAGCCCGAGCGCGAGCGCATCGGAGAGCATGTGCGCCGCATCGGCCATGAGCGCCAGCGAGTCCGCGGCCACTCCCGCGAGCGCCTCGACGCCGGCGAACCCCGCCACGAGCGCCAGCGCGATCGCCAGCGCCCGCCTCTCTCCACGATGCGCGTGCACCCCGGCACGGTAACGCGCGGCATTTACAACCTGTTTATAGTCCGCGCCGTGGCGGGGGTCACATTCCAGGGAGTGTCGAAGATCTACCCCGACGGAACGAGGGCGGTCAACGATCTGAACCTGGGTATCGAGGACGGCGAGTTCCTCGTTCTGGTCGGCCCGTCCGGGTGCGGCAAGACGACCGCGCTGCGGATGGTGGCCGGGCTCGAGGAGATCTCGGAGGGTCAGCTGAAGATCGGCGACCGGATCGTCAACCACGTGCCGTCGCGCGACCGCGACATCGCGATGGTCTTCCAGAGCTACGCGCTCTACCCCCACCTCAGCGTCTACGACAACATCGGCTTCAGCCTGAAGCTGAAGAAGATGGACAAGAAGGAGATCGAGCGGCGCGTCAAGGAGGCGGCGCGCCTGCTCGGCCTCGAGCCGTATCTCGAGCGCAAGCCGCGGGCGCTCTCGGGCGGCCAGCGGCAGCGCGTCGCCATGGGCCGCGCGATCGTGCGCGAGCCGGCGGCGTTCCTGATGGACGAGCCCCTCTCCAACCTCGACGCGAAGCTGCGCGTCCAGACGCGCGCCGAGATCAAGAAGCTCCAGGACGATCTCGGCACGACGACGATCTACGTCACGCACGACCAGGTCGAGGCGATGACGATGGGCGACCGCGTCGCCGTGATGCGCAAGGGCGAGCTGCAGCAGGTCGACGAGCCGCAGAATCTCTACGACCGGCCCGTGAACCTCTTCGTCGGCGGCTTCATCGGCAGCCCGGCGATGAACCTCGTCGAGGCGAAGCTCGAGCGCGCGGACGGCGGCCTCGCGGTGACGGCGGGCAGCCAGCAGATCGCCCTCGGCGAGGAGACGCTTGTCAGCCCGCCCGGCCCTGAAGGACTACGAGGGACGCGACGTCATCCTCGGCATCCGCCCGGAGGATCTCGAGGACGCGGAGCTGGAGCCGGACCGCGGCCAGACGATCGACGGCACCGTCGAGCTGACGGAGGCGCTCGGCTCCGAGATCATGGCCCACTTCTCGATCGACGCGCCGCCCGCGATCACCGACGAGGTGCGCGAGCTGCAGGAGGACGCAGGCACCACCGAGGGGCTCGGCACGCCGGCCCAGGAGCAGGGTGGCCGTTCGATCATGGTCGGCCGCTTCGGCGCCCGCTCGAAGGCGAGCAAGGGCGAGCCGGTGCGGGTCGCCGTCGACACGCGCGCTTTGCATTTCTTCGATCCGGAAACGGGTCTCGGCATCTATGACGGAACCGAAAGAGAGGGAGCACGAGGATGACGAAGCGACGGTTCATTCTGCTCGCACTGCTCATCGGCGTATTCGCGTTTCTCGCCGCCGGCTGTGGCGGCGACGACAACGAGTCCAGCGGAGCCGCCACGACCGGGGAAGAGGCCAGCAACGTCTCCGGCAACATCAGCGTCCTGGCGGTGTGGACCGGCGCCGAGGGCGACGCCTTCCAGGCCGTCCTCGACGGCTTCACCGCGGAGAACCCGGACGTCAAGGTCGCCTACAAGTCGGCAGCGGAGCCGGCGACCGTGCTCTCGACCGCGGTCGAGGGCGGCAACCCGCCCGACATCGCCGCCCTGCCGCAGCCGGGGTTCATGACGGACTTCGCCCAGCGCGGCGCGCTGAAGCCGATCGACTTCGCGGAGGACGCGATCAAGGAGGGTTTCTCGCAGTCGTGGCTCGACCTCGGCACGGTCGACGGGAAGCTCTACGGCCTCTTTTTCAAGGGCGCCAACAAGTCGACCATCTGGTACAACGTCCCCGTTTTCACGGACGCAGGCGTCGAGCCCGCGGCGAACTGGGACGACTTCCTCAAGAACGGCGACACGATCGCGGCGTCCGGCGTCCCGCCCTACTCGATCGGCGGCGCCGACGGCTGGACCCTCACCGACCTGTTCGAGAACATCTACCTCCGCCAGGCCGGCCCGGAGAAGTACGACCAGCTGACGAAGCACGAGATTCCCTGGACCGATCCGTCGGTGACCGACGCCCTCACGCAGATGGGCAAGCTGCTCCAGTCCGACATGATCGCCGGCGGCACCTCGAACGCGCTCCAGACCGACTTCCCGACCTCGGTGACGCAGGTCTTCGCCACGCCGCCGAAGGCGGCGCAGGTCCTCGAGGGCGACTTCGTCGGCACCAACATCGCCACCGAGACCAAGGCGCAGCCGCAGACCGACTACAACGTCTACGCCTTCCCGGAGATCAACGACTCGGGGCCGATGGTGATGGGCGGCGGCGACGTGATGGTCATGTTCAAGGACAATCCGGCCGCACGCGCCCTGATCGAGTATCTGGCGACGCCCGAGGCGGCGGAGATCTGGGTCAAGAAGGGCGGCTTCTCGTCGCCGAACAAGAACGTCGACACCAGTCTCTACCCGGACGAGTTCCTGAAGAAGACGGCCACCGACCTCGCGAACGCCGAGGTCTTCCGCTTCGACATGTCCGACCTGATGCCGGGCGCCTTCGGCAGCGACGCGCTCTTCACGCTGCTGCAGGACTTCCTCAAGAACCCGGACGACGTGGCAGGCATCCAGAAGAAGCTCGAGGCGGCGGCCGCGAAGGCATTCAAGTCGTCGTAGGCCGGACGGAAGCGAGGACGTGAGCAGCACCGGCGGAGTGGTGGGGCTTCCCACAGGGGAGGCTCCACCCTCGCCGCCCCGCGAGAGCGCGTGGCGGCGGGCGCTCCTGCCGCTCAGCTTCCTCGGCCCGGCGCTGCTGCTGCTCTTCGTCTGGGTCGTCTACCCGATGGTCGCGACGATGTACCGGAGCCTGTTCAACGACCGCGGCACCGAGTTCGTCTGGCTCGACAACTACGAGCAGATCTTCACCGACGAGCGGCTCCAGACGGCGCTCAAGAACAACGCGCTCTGGGTCCTGATCGTCCCGGCCGCGGTGACCGCCGTCGGCCTGGTCTTCGCAGTCCTGACCGAGCGCATCGTCTGGGCGACGGCGTTCAAGATCTCCGTCTTCATGCCGCTCGCGATCTCGCTCTTCGCGGTCGGCGTGATCTGGCGGATCATGTACCAGCAGGATCCCGACCGCGGCGCGATCAACGCCGGCATCGCGGCGATCAAGGGGCAGTTCAGCTGCCGAGGGCGTGCTCACGCAGGCGTCTCCTTCCACCGACGACCTCACCGGGTCGATCGAGCAGGGCTTCGAGCTGGAGCGGACCGTTCAGCCCGGCGGCGTCGCGGAGCTCGGCCTGACGGCGATCCGGGTGCCGGAGATCCCCGAGGACGCCGTCCAGGCGGTGAAGCCGGAGCCGCTGCAGGGCGGGATCACCGGCGTCGTCTGGAGAGACTTCAAGCCCGGCGGCGGCACCGCCGGCGAAGTCGAGCCAGGGGAGCTCGGGCTGCCCGGCGTCACCGTCGAGCTCCGCGACAGCCGAGGGCGACACGATCGACGACACCACGACGGAGACGAACGGCGACCTTCGCCTTCGACAAGGTGGCGGACGGCGAGTACCACATCGCCGTCGGCAGCACGACGTTCGCGGAGCCGTTCGGCGGGGTCAACTGGCTCGGCGACAAGCTGATCACGCCGGCGATCATGTTCGCGTTCATCTGGGTGCAGGCGGGCTTCGCGATGGTGATCACCGCCGCCGGCCTCGCCTCGATCCCGCGCGACACGCTCGAGGCCGCCCGCACCGACGGCGCGAGCGAGTGGCAGGTCTTCCGGCGGATCACGTCCCGCTGCTCGCGCCGGTGCTGACCGTCGTCTTCGTGACGCAGATCATCGGCGTCCTCAAGCTCTTCGACCTGATCCTCTCGATCGCCCCCGGCTCGACCCAGGACGACGCGGCGACGCTCGCCTTCGTCCAGTGGCAGGTCTCCTTCAGCGGTCAGAACCGCTTCGGGCTCGGCTCCGCGATCGCCACCTTCATCCTGATCCTCTTCATCCCCTTCCTGATCGTCAACGTCCGGCGCTTCCGGGCGGACACGAACTGATGGCCACCGTCGACACCGCCGTCGAGACCACGGTCGAGACCCCCGTCGATCCCGACACGCGGCTCTCGGCCCGGATCATCCGCTTCCTCAAGCGGACGCCGGTCCACATCGTGCCTCGCGCTGATCGCGATCTTCTGGCTGGTCCCGACCACCGGGCTCTTCATCACCTCGCTGCTGACGCCGTCCGACGCGGCGCAGGGCGGCTGGTGGACCTTCGTCACGAAGCCGAGCACCTGGACGCTCGAGAACTACGCCAACATGTTCGACAACGAGGGGATCACGCACGCGCTCTGGGTCACGGTGCTCGTCACGATCGGCGCGACGATCGTGCCGATCCTCGTTGCCGCGCTGGCCGGCTACGCGCTCGCCTGGATCGAGTTCCCCGGCCGCGACTGGCTCTTCCTGCTGATCGTCGGGCTCCTGCTCGTGCCGATCCAGATGGCGCTGATCCCGATCTTCCGGCTCTACAACACCCTCAACCTCTTCGACACGATCCCCGGGCTGATCCTCTTCCACTCCGCGTTCGCGCTGCCGTTCGCGATCTTCCTGCTGCGCAACTTCTTCGTCGGCATCCCCCGGGACCTGATGGAGGCTGCGCGGATCGACGGCGCGTCCGAGTGGGGCCTCTTCTTCAAGGTCGTGCTCCCGCTCGGGATCCCGGCGATCGCCTCGCTCGCGATCTTCCAGGTGCTCTTCGTCTGGAACGACCTGCTCGTCGGGCTCGTGCTCGCGCAGTCGAACCAGCCGATCGCGCCGGCGATCGCCGGCGCAGCTGCGCCAGTTCGGCTCCAACCTCGACGTGCTCGCGCCCGCCTCCTTCTTCTCGGCGATCATCCCGCTGACCATCTTCGCGCTCTTCCAGCGCTACTTCGTCCAGGGCCTGCTCGCCGGCTCCGTCAAGTAGGCGGCGATGTCGGCGCGGGTCGCGATCGTCGGCTCCGGGCTCGGGGGCTTCGTCGCCTACGCGACCCTGCGCCACGCGGGCCTCCGTCCGGAGGAGATCGCGGTCTTCGGCGGCCAGGCCGACCCGGCCGGCGCCTGGTTCCCTCGTGCCGCGGCGATCCGGCAGCGGCTGATGCGCTCCGAGAGCGACGGCCACTGCGCTCCCACCTCGTTCCCGGGGCTCGCCGTCCGGGAGGCAACGCGGCGGCGCGACCCCGTCCCGCTGGTGCGGAGCTTCTTCGACCGCTACCGGCCGACCGTGGACGAGTTCCTCCGCCACGTCGCGGAGCTGCGCGAGAGCACGCGCTGGGACGACAGCGTCACGCTCGATCGGATCGACCGCATCACGGCCGTGGACGGCGGCTTCGCCGTCGGCAGGCACGGCGACTTCCAGCACGTGCTCGTCGCCACGGGCCATCCGGGCCTCGCCGTTCCCGCCGAGCTCGCGGGCGATCCACGGCTCGTCCACGCCTACGAGCCGCACGAGTACGCCTCACGCGTGACCGTCGTCGGCGCCGGCATGGCGGCGGCGACCGAATGGCTGAACGCGCTCGCCGCCGGCTCCGAGGTCGTCTCGGTGCGGCGGCGCGAGCCGGCCAGGCGGCCGCTCAACGTCGCCCGGCCGTTCTTCACGAAGCGCGGCCTCGCGGGCTTCTACGCCGCTCCGCGCACGCGTCGCGCGGCGCTCCTGCACGGCTTCGGGGAGCCGTCGTACCCGCCGGGCCGGGCCTGGGACGCGCCGATCGAGGCGGCCGAGCGCGAGGGCCGCTTCCGCATCTCCCCGACGGTCGACGGCGCCGAGCAGGTGATCTGCGCCACGGGCTTCGAGGCGGGCTTCCGCAACGATCCGCTGCTGGCGCGGCTGGTCGACGAGCACGGGCTCGAGAGCGAGGACCGCTGGATCGTGCTCGCGGACGACTCGACCGTGCCGGGCCTGACCGACGCCACGCGCACGCTCGCGCTCGCGGGCGTGCCGGGGCAATGGGCCTTCCCTGCCGCCGACACGCTGGTCGGGATGAAGGTCGCCGCACGCCGTTTCCGCAACCGGGTGCTGTCGTGTCCTACACGCTGAGGGGCCGGATCGAGACGAGGCTGGCGGGCGCGCTTCCGACAGTGCTGCTCGCGGCCGTGCTCTCGCCGATCCTGCACAAGTGGTGGCCGCTCGAGCTCGTCGGCCTGATGCTGCTGATCGGGCTCGTGCTCGACGTGGCCGTCTACCACCCACTGCTCCCCTACCAGCCCGGCTGGGCGGCCGTGCCGCTCGGACTGCTCGAGCTCGGGCTCACCGTCGCCGCAGCCCGGACGCTCGAGCTCGGCGCGCCGCTGCGACCGGCGCTGCTCCTGTTCGCGGCCACGTGGCTGTTCACGCAACTGCTCGCGCACGCGGGACTCCCCCTGCTCCGCCTGAGCTGGCCGGAGGACGGCGGCGAGCTCGGCCGCGCCGGTCTCGGCCTCTCGGCGGCCGCGCCGGTGGCGCTGCTCGCGGTGCTCGGGATCGCGTGGGCCGTCGAGCCGCCCACGGTCCGCCTCGCGGCAGGCGTCCACCAGGGGCCGCTCGTCCTCGACCACGCCCAGACCGTCGTCGGCGAGCCCGGAGCGATCGTCCAGGGCGGCATCGTCGTCACGGCGGACGACGTCACGCTGCGCAACCTGACCGTCCGCGGCGGCGACTACGGGATCGAGGTGCGCGACGCCGAGAGCGTCGAGATCGACGACGTCGTCGTCGAGTCGGCGGAGCTCGACGGGATCAACGCGCGCCAGAGCGAGGTCGCGATCAGCGACTGCGAGATCCGCTCCCTGCCCGGTCGGGCATCGCAGGGGATCGACATCTCGTTCGCCTCGCAGCTGCCCCCGAGCGTCGTCGAGGACTGCGTCGTCGTCGGCGGCAGCGAGGGGATCGTCTCGCACATGGCGAACGTGATGGTCCGCGACAACCGCGTCCAGTCGACGGAGCTGCGCGGGATCGCGGTGACCGAGATGTCGATGGGCGACGTCGACGACAACCTGGTCGAGGACGCGATGGGTATCGGCATCTTCTGCGGCGACTACTCGCACTGCTCGATCGAGGACAACCGCGTCACCGGCATGCGGACGGATCCCTCGGGCAACCCGACGCGGGCGGGACTCGGGCTCGTCGCCCACTACTGGGCGATCGCAACCGTGGGCGGCAACACGCTCGAGCGCCCACCGGCATCCTTCATCGGTGCCCGTATCGAGTCTCGCTGACCTCCGGCGCGCCAGTGTCGAGACGATTCGAGCCGGCCAGTCGCCGAGCGGCGGCTACGTGGCCTGCCCGAGCTTCCCGCCCTACCGCTACTCCTGGCTCCGCGACGGCTCCTTCATCGCGGACGCGATGAGCCGGGTCGGCGAGGTCGCGAGCGCCGAGGCGTTCTTCGACTGGGTGGCGAGGATCGTCGAACGCGGTCTCGGCTTCGAGGCGCGCTACACGCTCGAGGGCGAGCGCGATCCGAGCGAATGGCCGCACCGCCAGCACGACGGCTGGGGCCTCTGGCTCTGGGTGCTGCGGCAACACGCCGCCCGGCACGGCGGCGGCGACCGGTGGCGGGACGCAGCCGCGGTCGACGGCGACCCACCTGGAGAGCGTGCGCGAGGAGCCGTGCATCGACTGGTGGGAGGAGCGCGAGGGCCTGCACGCCGCGACGCTCGCCTGCATCGCGGCGGGGCTCGGCGACGACCTCGATCTCTCGCGCGCGGAGGAGCGGCTTGACGGAAGCCTGCTCGTGCTTCCGTTCCTCGGCTTCGGCCCGGTCGACGTGACGCCGCTCGTCGGTCCCGGCGGCGGCGTCCGCCGCAACCTCGACGACACGTACTACGGCGGCGGTGAGTGGCTGCTGCTGACCGCGCTGCTCGGGCTCGCCGAGCCGGAGCAGGGCGAGGAGCGGCTGGAGTGGATCGCGGCGCACGCCGCACCCGACGGCGGCCTGCCCGAGCAGTCGCACGACCACCTGCTCCACCCCGAGATGTACGACGACTGGGTCGCGAAGTGGGGGCCGCCGCCTGCTCCCCTGCTCTGGTCGCACGCGATGTTCCTGACGCTCGACCACGAGCTCCACAGCTGAAATGCCCGCCCGCCTGCAGCTGATCGCGCGCACCGGCCACCCGGATTTCCTCGACCTGCCCTGGGACGAGCCGCTCGAGGAGTGGACGCATCCCAGGCTCGTCGAGGTCGTGCGCGGGATCCACCGTCACGTCGTTCGCTTCGTCGAGTACGAGGGCGCGCTGGGGCCGAAGCTGTACGCCCTCAAGGAGCTGCCGCTCGAGCTGGCCCGGCGGGAGTACCGGCTGCTGCGCGCCCTCGCCGCCGACGAGATGCCGGTCGTGGAGGCCGTCGGCGTCGTCTCGGACCGCGGCGGCGACCTCGACGCGATTCTGATCACCCGCCACCTCGACTACTCGCTCCCGTTCCGGACCCTCTTCGCGCGGGGCAGCGTGCCGGACCTGCGCCGGCGGCTGCTCGACGCGGGCGCCGAGCTCCTCGTCCGGCTGCACCTCGGCGGCTTCTTCTGGGGCGACTGCTCGCTCTCGAACACGCTCTTCCGCCGCGATGCGGGCGCGCTCGCCGCCTACCTCGTCGACGCCGAGACGGGCGAGCTGCATCCGCACCTCTCGGACGGGCAGCGCGGCCACGACCTCCTGATCGCGGAGGAGAACGTCGCGGGCGAGCTCGCGGATGTGGAGGCCGAGCTCGGCCGCGAGGGCGAGCTGCGACCGGAGGAGACGGCCGCCGACCTCGTCGCGCGCTACGAGTCGCTCTGGGACGAGCTGCTGCGCGACGAGCTCTTCGGAGACGACACTCGGTACAAGATCGACGAGCGGCTGCACCGCCTGAACGAGCTCGGGTTCGACGTCGAGGAGCTCGAGCTCGTCGCCGGTGACGACGGCTACCGGCTGCGGCTGAACCCCCGCGTCGTCGAGCCGGGCCATCACCGGCGGCGGCTGCACGCCCTGACCGGCCTGAACGCGCAGGAGAACCAGGCGCGCCGACTCCTGAACGACCTCGCCCGTTACCGGGCCGAGCTCGACCGCAAGGAGGGCCGTCCCGTGCCCGAGACGGTGGCCGTGCATCGCTGGCTCTCGGAGGTGTTCGAGCCCGCGGTTGCGGCGATCCCGTCAGAGCTCTGGGGCAAGCGCGACGCGGCCGAGGTCTTCCACGAGGCGCTCGAGCACCGCTGGTTCCTCTCCCAGGAGGCGGACGAGGACGTCGGCCTGATGCCCGCGGTCGAGGCCTACGTCGCCGACGTCCTCCGCCATGCCCCCGACGAGCGGGCCGTGCTCGAGCCGGGCACAGCGGAGGACGACGAGCCCGAGGAGGACGACACCAACTGAGTCAACGCCGGGCCGCGAAGCGGCCCCTTCAGGGTCTTCGCGCGATGAGCATCCGCTCCCGCGGATGCTCATCTTGCGAGCTGGAAGCTCGACCCGGTCGATCGTGACCGGGGTGACCGGCTTGTCGCGGCCGTCCCGCTCGACCATCGAGATCGACTCGGCGATGTCCTGGCCGCTCGTCACCTTCCCGAAGACGGTGTGCTTGCCGTCGAGCCACGGCGCCGCGTCGGTCGTGACGATGAAGAACTGGCTGCCGTTCGTGTTCGGGCCTGCGTTCGCCATCGCGAGCGCGCCGCGCTCGATCTTGTGCTCGTTGAACTCGTCCTCGAACTGGTAGCCCGGCCCGCCCGTGCCGGTGCCCTCCGGGCAGCCGCCCTGAATCATGAAATCGGGGATGACCCGGTGGAAGATCAGTCCGTCGTAGTAGCCATCGCCGGCGAGCTTCGTGAAGTTCTCGACGGTCTTCGGCGCCTCGTTCGGATACAGCTCGATCTCGATCGGTCCTTCGCTGGTGTGCAGTGTGGCTTTGGTCATGCGGGCACCGTACTCGGTGGCGCAGGATGAGCATCCGCGGAAGCGGATGCTCATCGCGCAAGACCCCTAAAGGGCCGACCCCGCTGCGCGTCGCGCCGCCTCCAGCCGCTCCGGCACGGTCGGGTGCGAGAAGAGCCAGAGATAGGCGAGCCGCGGCGGTGTCGGGTCGGGCAGATTCGCCTCCGAGAGGCGGCCGAACGCCGACTCGAACGCGGTCAGGTCGCCGGTCTGCTCGACGGCGAAGCGGTCGCACGCGTACTCCCAGCTGCGCGAAAGCGCCGCCTGCAGCGGTGCGAGCAGGAGCCCGAGCACCGAGCCGACGAGGAGGACGAAGGGCACGACGCGCGCGTCGCCCGCGCCGGTCGCATCGATCGCGTTCAGAACCCCGTCGTCCTGGAGCAGCGCCCAGACGACGACGACGAACACGGCGGAGCCGAGCATCGCGAGCCCGGTCCCGAGCGCGACGTGGCGGTAGCGGCGGTGGCCGAGCTCGTGCGCGACGACGGTCAGCACCTCGGGCGTCGTCGCGGACTCGACGAGCGTGTCGTAGAGCACGACGCGCCGCGTCGCTCCGAGCCCCGAGACGTACGCGTTCAGCTTCGTCGTGCGCTTGCTCGCGTCGGCGACGAGCACCTCGCGCACCGGCACGCCGGCGTCGGCGGCGAGCTGGATCACCGCGGCCCGGAGCTCCGCGTCCTCGAGCGGGCGGAACTTGTTGAAGACCGGCTCGAGCACGACCGGCGCGACGAAGCTGAGCAGCAGCACGAGCAGTGCGGCTCCGATCGCCGCCACCACCGGCCAGGACGCCGGGAAGATCACCGCGGCGCCGACGAGCCCGGCCATGCCCAGCCCGGTCAGCACCGCGCCGATCCCGATCCCCTTGACGCGGTCGAGCGCATACTCCCTGCCCGACTGGCGCGAGAAGCCGAACGCGCGCTCGTGCGTGAGCCCGAGCCAGATCGAGAGCGGCAGCCGGACGAGCGCCGAGAGGACGACGAGGAGCGCACCGAGGGCGAGCGCGCCGAGCGCTTCGGGCAGGGGGTCGACGATCCCGGCGAGCGCATGTCCCGGCGCCGTGAACGCGACGAGCGCGAGGAATGCGAGCCCGATCGCGAGGTCGGCGAGGATCGCGCGGTAGCGCGGGTCGTGGTACCGGCGTGCGGCGTCCGGGTCGATCACGGCAGGGGTTTGTAGCAACGATCGCTTAATGAGCCGCTAACAACCGATCCCAATTCGATCGGGTCTAATCAGGCATGGCGACCGCGGAACCGACGATCGGCTCTTCGCCGCTCGCGCGCAACCAGGCCCCATCGACCGAGCTCGCGGACCAGTGGCGCACGCTGACCCGGGCCGCCACGATCGTCGCCCTCCTGACGAGCCCCGCGCTCTACATCTGGTTCAACCAGCACAACGGCTGGGCGTGGTACTGGTCGCTGCTCGCGACGCTCGGCGTCGTGATCGTGTTCCGCGGTTTCGCCGACCTCCTCTTCCGCCGCATGATCCCCTGGCCGAGCCTCTTCGGAGCCGACAGTCAGCAGCTGCGCGAAGAGGACATCATGGGCCGCCGCCGCGCCTGGTACTGGCACAAGAAGTGGCGGCTCGCGGTCGTCCTCTTCGTCATCGTCACGACCGTCTGGCTCTTCCACGGCGGCACGTGGTGGGGGACGGTCGGCTTCATCTTCGAGAGGATCGGCGACATCATCACGACGCCGGCGCTCTGGGTGCAGGTCGTCTTCGTCTTCTTCCTCTTCATCGCCAACTTCGCGATCTTCATGGGCCCGATGCTGATCATGGGCATCTCGCAGATCCGCGGCTTCGAGCCGGGCGACGCGCAGTGGGGCGTCAAGCTCGCCGACGTCCGCGGCCAGGAAGAGGCGAAGGAGGAGGTGCGCCGCGTCGTCACCCTCTGGCAGTCGGGCGAGGCGTTCGAGCGCGCCGGCGGCAAGCGCGAGCGCGGCCTGCTCTTCGTCGGCGCACCCGGCACGGGCAAGACGATGCTCGCCAAGGCGATCGCGACCGGCTTCAACTCGCCGTTCGTCTCGATCCCGGGCTCCGGCTTCGCGCAGACCTTCATCGGGATCGACGCGATCATCGTTCGCTTCCTCGCCTGGAAGGCGAAGCGGCTCGCGCGCAAGTGGGGCGGCCAGTGCATCGTCTTCATCGACGAGATCGACGCCGTCGGCATGCGCCGGCAGGCGCTCGGCGGCGGCGCGCCGGCCGGAGGCTTCGCGCCGGCCGACATCAGCGATCACCTCTTCTTCGGCCCGCACGGCGCGCTCAACCAGAGCGGCGACCTGATTCTCGAGACGCGCCGCTGGCGCGAGCGGCTGTTCGAGCACCGGGCGCCCGACCGGCCGGCGCCGTCCGGTCTGCACACCCGGCTCTCGAGCCTGCTCAACTTCACCTTCCCGGGCATGGGCGGCATGGGCCAGCTCGCGTTGAACCAGCTGCTCGTCGTCATGGACGGGATCGACAACCCCCCGTTCACGAAGCGGGTGACGACGAACCGCATCAACACGTTCCTCGACGCGACGTACATCTTCCCGCGGCGGCTCGGCAAGATCCCGCTGCGGCTGCCGCCGCCCGGCCCGCGCGGCGACCAGATCTACTTCATCGGCGCCACGAACGTGCCGATCGACCGCCTCGATCCCGCGCTGATCCGGCCCGGGCGGATGGGCCGCCACGTGTGGTTCCGGACGCCGACGAAGCAGGACCGGCTCGACGTGTTCGACCTCTACATCACGCGCGTGGCGCACGAGCCCGACCTCGACACGCCGAAGCGGCGCGACGAGATCGCCCGGATCACGAACGGCTACTCGCCGGCGATGATCGACCAGGTCTGCTCGATGGCGCTGACGCTCGCGCATCACGACGGCCGCCCCCAGTTCGCCTGGAGCGACCTCGTCGAGGCGATGACGACGATCGAGTCGGGTACCGCAGTCGGGATCGAGTACATCGCCTCGGAGACGAAGGCGGTCGCGATCCACGAGGCGGGCCACGCCGCCGCCGGCCACGTCTTCATGCAGGGCGCCGAGTCGACGCGGCTCTCGATCAAGATGCGGGGCGGCTCGCTCGGCCACCATCAGGCGCTCGAGAAGGAGGAGCGCTTCAGCCGCTTCCGCAGCGACGAGATGGCGCGGCTCGTCTGGGCGCTCGGCGCGATGGCGGCGGAGCGCGTCTTCTACGGCGAGAACTCGAACGGCGTCGGCGGCGACGTCCAGTCGGCCACGGCGCAGGCCGCCTGGATGGTCGGCGCGTCGGCGATGGGCCCGGAGCCCTTCACCGTGACGCCGCTCGACGACGAGAGTGAGGAGGAGGCGCACACCCGTGTCCTGAAGCGCTTCGAGTCGATCGGGCTCCAGATCATGAACCGGACGAGCGGCGGCGGCCCGTTCACCGAGAACCCGATCGCCGGCGTGCTCTCGGACGGCGACAAGCGCAGGCTCGCAGCGCAGATCCTCGGCCAGGCGTACGTGTCGGCGTACAACCTCGTCGTCCACAACAAGGACGCGGTCGAGACGATCGCGGACGAGCTGGTCGTGCGGCGAGAGATGTTCGGCGACGAGCTCGTCGAGATCCTCGACGGAGCCAAGCTGACGATGCCCGAGATCGACTACGCGAACGAGGACGCATGGCCGACGATGTGACCCCCGCCACGCCACCGCCGGAGCCGGAGCTCGTGCTCGCCCCGAACCGGCAGGAGCGCGCCCGCCAGAGCTCCTACCGCCTCCGCTTCGGCCTCATCTACGTCTTCCTCGCCGTCGTCGTCGGCGCCGGGGTCGGCTCGTTCATCGTGCTGGCGAGCGAGGGAGAGCAGCCCGCCGATCCCGCCTGGTCGGCCTGGCAGCCGAAGGGCAGCACGACGGCAAAGGTGCGCCAGATCGCCGATCGGATCCCGAAGGCGTACCGAACCGCGAACGGCGCGCAGCTGACGGTCAGCCTCGCCGGCCCGCTCTCGGTGCCGACGCCGCAGGGAGAGGTGCCGGTGCGCGCGGTGTTCGTCCGCCCCGACACCTCGAAGGGACTCGCGGAGGAGGACGACATCGCCGTCTATCCCGCCAACGCCGTCATCTCGTTCGGGCTCTGCGGCACGCGTTCGAAGGAGCAATGCGAGGTGGGCAAGAAGGTCTCGTCCGAGCAGCAGACGCTGCTGCGGCGGCAGGCGCTCGAGCTCTCCCTCTACACGCTCAAGTACGTCGACAGCATCGACTCGGTGGTCGTCTTCATGCCGCCGGAGGCGAAGAGCCAGAGCACGGTCTTCCTGCGCCGGAGCGACGTGACCGACGAGCTCGACCGGCCGCTCAGCTCGCTGCTGCCGACGGCGAAGCCGAAGGTCGGCGGCCTGAGCTCGCTCGAGGAGGGCCAGATCCTGCGCCTGACCCAGACGCGGACGTACTCGGCGGAGATGCAGGCGTCGCCGGACGGCAGCCCCGTGCTGATCCTGACGCCGCCGGGCCAAGACGCCTGACGCGCAAGCGCTAACGTCCCGCCGGTGCAGCGCAGGGCTCTCGTCACGGGTGCGGGCAGCGGCATCGGCCGCGCGATCGCGGCGCGGTTGGAAGCCGACGGCGCCGCAGTGCTGGCGGTCGACCTGCGTCCGGATCCGGACGGGCCGGGCGAGCCGTTCGAGGCCGACCTCTCGACCCGCGCGGGCAACCGCGCCGCCGTCGACGCCGCCCTCGACCACCTCGGCGGCATCGACGCGGTCGTCGCGAGCGCGGGCTTCCAGCACGTCGCGCCGGTCGCGGAGTTCCCCGAGGAGCGCTGGGACGCGCTGCTCGCGGTCCTGCTGACGAGCCCGTTCCTGCTCGCCCGCTACGCCTGGGATGCGCTCCGCGAGTCCGGCGACGGCCGCTTCCTCGCGGTCGCATCCGTGCACGGCCTGGTCGCGTCGCCGTACAAGGCGGGCTACGTCGCCGCCAAGCACGGCCTGCTCGGGCTCGTGAAGGTGCTCGCGCTCGAAGGTGCGGAGCACGGCATCTCCGCGTCCGCGATCTGCCCCGGCTACGTCCGGACGCCGATCGTCGAGTCGCAGATCGAGGCACAGTCGCAGGCGACCGGCGTCGCGCCCGAGCGCGTCGTCGAGGATGTCCTGCTCGCTCCGCAGGCGGTGAAGCGGATGCTCGAGCCCGAGGAGGTCGCCGAGACAGCGGCGTTCCTGCTCGGCCCGGGCGGCCGTGCCTTCACCGGCGCCCCGGTCGTGATGGATCTCGGCTGGACGGCGCGCTGACCTAGCGCTCGAGCTCGTCCCGCGACACCGACGAGAGCAGACCTTCGACGAGATCCTCGGGCACGACCGCGTCGCGCCGGCGCAGCGCCACGATCGGCCGCCGCACCGGCTCGTAGCCCTTGATCGCGACCTCACGCAGCGCACCGGACGCGAGCTCCTCGCGCACGGCGGTGTAGGGGAGGAACGCGATCCCGAGCCCGTGCTCGACCATCTTCTTCGTCGCGTCGACGTTGTCGAGCTCCATCACGCCGCGCGGCACGACGCCGGCCTCGCGGAAGAAGGCGCTCGTGAGGACGAAGTAGCTCGAGGTGCGGTCGAAGAGGATCAGCCGCTCGGCTCCGAGCTCGTGCACCACGATCGTCGTCTCGTCGGCGAAGCGGTGGCCGGGGTGGACGACGAGCACGATCTCGTCCTCGTAGAGCGGCGAGCTGACGACGGCCGGATGGGGCAGCTCGCGCACGAGCCCGATCTGCACCTGCTCCCGCAGGACGAGCTCGAGCACCTCCTCCGAGTGGCCGGTGCGCACGATCAGGTGCACGTTGGGGAAGTTCGTCTGGAAGCGGCGGAGCACGAGCGGAAGCACGTAGGTCGAGATCGCGGGCGCGGCTCCGACGAGCAGCTCCCCCACCCTGCCCTCGCGCAGCTCGCGCAGGAGCTCCCGGCCGCTGGCGAGCGACTGCACCGCGCGCTGCGCATGCGGACGGAACGCTCGGCCCTCCGCGGTCAGGCGCATCCCGCGGGCGGTGCGGACGAAGAGCTCGATCCCGAGCTCGCGCTCGAGCTTCTTGATCCGGGTCGTCAGCGCCGGCTGCGTCACGTAGAGGACGGCCGCCGCGGACGAGACCGACCTGCGCTCCGCGACCGTGAGGAACGCCTCGATCTGGGAGAGCAGCATCCGCTGATATTAACGCCGTTTATCGGACGGATCCAGAGGTTCGATTTGTCGTATAGCCCCGAAGCGGGCACGGTGAGACGAACCTGCTCCACGACGCGAGGGGACGCGCCATGAACGCCACTGCTGCAAAGGACGCCATCGAGCTCGGCCGCGACTGGGCCGAGGCCGACCGCTGGAACGGGATCGACCGCGACTACGCGCCCGAGGACGTGCTCCGGCTGCGCGGTTCGCTCCGGATCGAGCACACACTCGCGCGGCACGGCGCCGAGAAGCTCTGGCGGCTGCTCGCCGAGGAGGACTACGTCGCTGCGCTCGGCGCCCTCACCGGCGGCCAGGCGGTGCAGATGGCGAAGGCCGGGCTGCAGGCGATCTACCTCTCCGGCTGGCAGGTTGCGGCGGACGGCAACCTCGCAGCGGACGTCTATCCCGACCAGAGCCTCTACCCGGCGAACAGCGTCCCGGCGATGGTGAAGCGGCTGAACAACGCGCTCATGCGCGCCGACCGGATCGAGTGGGCCGAGGGCAAGGCCGATCCCGTCGACTACCTGCTCCCGATCGTCGCCGACGCCGAGGCCGGCTTCGGCGGCCCGTTGAACGCATTCGAGCTGATGAAGGGGATGATCGAGTCGGGCGCGGCGGGCGTCCACTTCGAGGATCAGCTCTCGTCGGAGAAGAAGTGCGGCCATCTCGGCGGCAAGGTGCTCGTGCCGACCGGCCAGTTCATCCGCACCCTCCTGGCGGCGCGCCTCGCGGCCGACATGCTCGGCGTGCCGACGCTGCTCGTCGCCCGAACCGACGCCGACGCGGCGACGCTGATCACGAGCGACGCGGATGAGCGCGATGCCGAGTTCATCACCGGCGAGCGCACGCCCGAAGGGTTCTACCGCGTCCGCGCAGGGGTCGAGGCAGCCATCGCCCGCGGCCTTGCGTATGCGCCGTACGCCGACCTGGTCTGGATGGAGACGTCCACGCCGGACCTCGGCGTGGCGCGCGAGTTCGCGGAGGCGATCCACGCCGAGTTCCCGGGCAAGCTGCTCGCCTACAACTGCTCGCCGTCGTTCAACTGGCGCCGGCACCTCGACGACGAGACGATCGAGCGCTTCCAGCGCGAGCTCGGCGCGATGGGCTACAAGTTCCAGTTCATCACGCTCGCGGGCTTCCACGCGCTCAACGAGTCGATGTTCGAGCTCGCCCGCGGCTACGCCGCCGAGGGGATGCCTGCCTACGTGCGCCTGCAGGAGCGGGAGTTCGCACTCGAGGACGTCGGCTACACGGCGACGAAGCATCAGCGCGAGGTCGGCGCCGGCTGGTTCGACGAGATCGCGCAGGCCGTCTCCGGCGGCGCCAGCTCGACACTCGCGCTCAAGGGCTCGACCGAGGAAGAGCAGTTCCACAACGGCAACGGCGCGTCCGCTCACTGAGTAACCGCGCAGGGCTTGGGATCTGCGAAAGCAGATCCCAAGCCGCGCAAGACCCCTAAAGCGGCCGCTCCGCGGCCGGGCTCTGTCATAGTCGGCGCTCCAATGGAGGGGGGAACGCCGATCCGCGTGCTCGTGGTGGACGACCACCAGATCTTCACGCACGCGCTGACGACGGTCCTCGGACAGGACGGCCGCTTCGAGGTCGTCGGGACGGCGGCGACGGGGCGGGAAGCCGTCAAGGCGGCCAAGACCTCCGAGGCCGACGTCGTGCTGATGGACATGTCGATGCCGGTGCTCGACGGCCCGGCGGCGACCCGACGCCTGCTCGAGCTCGATCCCGCTCCCTGTGTGATCGCGCTCAGCGGCCACACCGACGGTCTCTCCCGGGCAGCGGCGCTCGAGGCCGGCGCGACCGCGTTCGTGACGAAGTCGGAGGCGTTCGACGAGCTCGTCGCAACGATCCTCCAGGCCTGCGGGCGCGAGTAGCGGCCAGCGCCGCCGCTATCCTCCCTGGCGCCTGGCCCCCATCGACTAGCGGCCTAGGTCACCACCCTTTCAAGGTGGCTGCACGGGTTCGAATCCCGTTGGGGGCATCATCAGAAGCCGCGCAGCCATGCGGAAACGTTTGGTTGCGCGGGTCAGGCGTGCCAGGGTGCTGCGAAAAGCTTATGCGGTGCAGACCCCGGTGGTCACCCGCCGCTTGTAGCCCTCGCCGCATGATGCTCGCCGGCGTCCCCGGTGTGCAGCCCGACGCGGTCGCAGAGGCGCACTCCAGACTCCGAAGCCACATGAAGAGGCGGGCGAAGGCCGCCCGCCCCTCCGACCCCCTGAAGCTATGGCGTGAACTCGAGCGCAGCGTCCACCGACACCTAGAAGTGCTCGCACCTGTAGTAGCCGGTGGCCGTGATGTGGAAGTACAGCCCGCCTGTCTGTGGGCAGGGCTCGGTTCTCGTCGAGGTCGTCGCGAATCAGATGCACTGTCGCGACGAACTTCCCGTCGAGCGAGAAGATCTTGAAGTTGTAGGACGCAGGGCGATCGGGAGGCGCCGGTATCACCGGCCGACCGTCGCCCGGGTCGCTGCACACGATGCGCGGAGCACCCGGCTCGTTGAAGCACGTCCAGCCCGCATTCATCAGCGTGCTCGGCGAGATACCCCCAGCACCCGCCGTGGCACCGAGCACGAGCGCTACCCAGCATCAGCAGGAACGCGACGAACACTGCCGTACGCATCGCGAATCTCCTCTCAAACACGAATGTCTGTAAGAGGTCGGGGGCGCCGTTTCCCCCCAGAGAACGCTCCGCCTCTCCCGCAGGTCGCACCAGCATCCCCCGACGCCAGCGCACGCGTCAACCCCGTCGGCGCCCCACCGCGACCCGTCCTCAGAGGCATGCGAGGCGGGCCTATAGCCTCGCTACATGATGCTGGCCGGCGTCTCCGTGGATCTGGCGCACGGTCGCTGGGCTAGGGTCTTGACCTCAGTGCGCGACGACCACAAGGAGGTTTGCGTCTACGCACGCACCACCACATATCGAGGCTCACCCGATGATGTTCAGGAGCGATCGTCCACTGGCGAAGAGAGGATCCCGGCGATCCGCGAGTTATCCGGCAACCGCCGCGTTTCTCCTCGTCGACCGATCAGCAGGCACAGGGATCGGCGTCACGCTCTTCGGAGAGCGCCGACGCGATTTACGCAAGCCGCCATCGGACGGATGAGCATCGGCAACAGGCTCAGGAATCGCCCGTCGAGTCGGTAGACGAATACGAGGTCGCAGTCTGGGAAGTCGGCTGACCGGTCTTCGCACGTAGACAGCGTCAGGTGACATAGCCGTATCCTCGAGCGATGATGCTCGCCGGCGTCCCACTTCATGCCAGGTGCGGTCGCGGCTGACGAACCTGATCTCTGGCGTTCATGGCCGAATCCAAATGGGGAGGAACCGCTCTCCGATGAATTGCGTAGACGCCCAGTTGGTTGTACAAGGGAACCATTGGCTCGGCTGGCCACTCCGGGAAACCCGCGTTCTGAAGGAGAGACGATGCGCCGCTCCTATCTGTGATCCTCGCAATGATCGTGGTGGTGGCCGTTACAGCGAGCGCACGTGGCTGTTACAAGACCGGACTCCGCCGCGGCTGTCGCAAGACCGGGCTCCTTGACCGGATCCGCCTCCGCCCAACCCGGCGTGGGTAAATCCCGATGGCACGGTTCACCCGAGCAAGGCGCCCGAATACGTCCACGTCGCGGGGCCAAATGGGGAAATGGTCGTCTGCGCGAATGGAGAACCGCTTCGCGTCCCTTTCATGCCCGCCCCTCCACCACCCGGACCAGCCAGCAGGTTCGCTCCAGGACAGGCAACCGACGAGGACTATGTCTACCGCTGCGGTGTTGGAGCCAACCCGCACCTGAACCCGCAGATGATCCCTATTTCCCAAGACCCGCTGAAGAAAGATCAGTGACCTCCATCAGGTAGGCCGTTCCTCGGCTCTCTCGAAGATCAGCCCGAAGGGCTCGCCGAACTCCGTGCCGTCCTCCTGAACGAGCAGAGTGGCGGCAACGCGAAGGACTCGACTGGATGTTTCGACCAATTCCTCCGGTGGGCATAGAAGGCGCTGACGCGACGCTTAGCGCGGCGCTCTGGGGGACACTTCGAGGATCGGGCGCTGGGATGGGGGTCTCTGCGGCGCGCTCGATCCTCACCCCCGACAGAGCGCGCTTAGGCGGACAGGTGCAGACCTCAGCAACGGGGTCATGAATTGCTGAGGCCTGCTTGCGTGCGCCTCTTGAAGCTCGCACGCGAATGTCACCGTACTCCCGTGTGAGCTCACCTTCAATGGCCCGACTGAACGCTGGGCTGTTCGAAGGGGTTGTCCCTGAGGTGAGGCTCGACATCTTGGTTCTAGGCGTTTTACCCCTTGCTGAAATACATGTCAGTGTCTTGCGGAAGACCTGCAGTTCACCGGTCGCCGGATTCTCGACAATGATCAGCTGCGCGTGAATCCGCTCGCCCGTCTCCGCGGCCTCGGTCAGAAGCCGACGGCGGTCGCTCTAGCCCTGAGCGCCTTTCTTCCAGAACGTCAGCCATTTGCCCTCATGATCCTCGACGGTGAATTCTTCCTGTCCCCACGGCCGCTCAGCGAGGGGTCGATGATCCTGGCGCCGCTGGCTTTCAGCCTGGCATGAAAAGCAGCGAGATCGTCCGCCTCGATGTATAGCGCCATCGACGATTGGGTTCCGAGCCGATCCCTAATCGCCGCGTTGTAGTCCTCCCCATAGTGATCAGCGGCCGTTTCGATCATCACGCGTGCGTCGCCGCGGCTTAGGGACGAGTTGGTAGCCGCTTCGCCGCCGCCATCCAGCGCGAACTCAAGCCGACCCGTGTAGAACGCGAGCGCTTCTCGCATGTCGCGGACACGGATCGAAGGAATCACACCCCACCCAGGCATTCTCGGGCCCTCCTCAACCGGAGTCTTTCATCTCGGCCGAGCAAGCGCTTGAACGACATCGCGGCCCTCGGCGGCGCTCGGGCCGCTCGACTGATGTCACTCGAAGGAAGGTGCGCGACTCATACTCTCTTAGTCGTGCGCACCGGCATGGAAATCGCGGTGTTCGTAACCCGCAAGTGCGGTGCCGAGGTTCTGATTCTCCATCGATCGGCGGTGCAAGGCAGGTACTGGCATGTCGTGGCGGGTGGAGTCGAACCCGGCGAGACAGCGACAGTGGCCGCCGAGCGGGAGTTGCGTGAGGAAACGGGACTGGTCGCCAACGCTGAAGCCGGAGTCGAAGTGGTCGAGTACGTCTACCCGCTGACCGAGGAGCCTGCGGACAGGCGCAACCGCTACGACCCGTCCGTCGCGCAGGTGAACGTGACCTGCTTTCACGTCACTGCGCCGGATGAGTGGGAGCCGAACCTCGACTGGGAGCACGACGATCACCGCTGGTGCAAGCCCGGCGAGGCATTTACGACACTGCGTTGGCCAGCGACCGCCGAGGCCCTCCGGACACTCCTAATACTCGAAGCAAACTGAGCGGCTCTCGGTCAACAAGCTTGCGTGGGCGAGCGCTCGGGAATGACGCCCGACTTAGGAGCGACTTTTGCCATGAGTGGCGCCCGGAGCGCGTCGACGGCCACGTCCGGGAGGTCGACCCACAACGCCTGGCGGGTCTTGGTAGTGGACGCCCAGAGCAGGATCCGGCGGCCGAGCTCGCCGGCCTCGCGCAGATCCGGGCACGCGAGCTCGCGCACGACCTCGGGCGCCTCGGCTTCGACACGACCGGCCTCCGCCCGCTGTCACTCCCGACCGAGACAGGGCGCGCGACGCGCGACGACACCGAGGAACGAGCCGACGTCGACCGATCACACGAGCACAGAAGGAGGAAGCCTTCGACCGCCGCTGCCTCGTCCGCACCTACACCACGAGCATGACTGTGCGATGACGGGCCGCGGCGTGAGCTTACGACTGCTCGGCCTTGTCCGAGCGATGCCAGCGGATGAAGCCGCACTGCTTGCAGGAGTAGGCCAGTGCCTCGAGCCCACCCTCGAGCGCCTGGAGCACCGAGCGGCCGTCCAGAAGGATCCATGTCTTGCTGCCGCACATCGGGCATTTGCGCTGTTCGTTCACGATCTGCGTGCCCATGGCGCTGGGAGTATTCCTGCGCCCTGCAACCACGGAAAGTTTCTACGTGGTCGAGCCAGTGCTACCCCGCAATCTGCGCTCTCTCTCCCCGATTGAGCCGAGTCGAGGTCGAAGATCGGGAGCGCCCCGATCACGGCTCCTACTGAGACGAGCGTCGCACCGCGAGCAGGCGCGCGGCGCAGCATTCGGAGTCCCGCCAGCACCAGTAGCCCGCCTGCAATGAGGAGTACGGCCCACACGATCTGGTCGCTTGCCGCAGCGTCGTCCCAGTGCCCAGGCCAGATCGCGCCAGCGACGCCGACGATGAGGTACGCGACTCCCGTGAACATGCCAAGCCCACGAAGCGCCTTGTCCAGCCTACGCTGCTGCATCTTGACCCCTCCCGCTCGTCTGTCTGGTGCTGCATCCCCGTTGCCTGAGAGCAGGCGACCACACTACGACTGAGTGGAACAAGGTTCGTGACCTAATTGGGGCATCCGAGGTCGCCGCTGGCGTGGCTACAAGGACCGAGTACGTCGAGAAGGTCAAGCAGGCCGGGTAGCTCCGCTCACGCCGACTGCGGGGAGGCCAACCCGACGATGTGTGACATGTTGCTCGCTCCCACGAAGGAGGAACAACATGGCTGTTTTGATACGGCACCGTTCTGACGGAATGACCGCCGCGCTGTACGACCAGATCTCGCCCCCCCTCGTCGAGCAATTGAAGACGCAGCCGGGCTTCCTGCTCCACGTCACATATGAGGATGCCACTGGGTTCGTGGTGTCCGAGCTATGGGAGACGGCGGAGCAGCAGGACGCCTGGTTCAACGCGAACGTGAAGCCGAACCTCCCCTTCGAAGTCTCGCAGGAGGTCATCGCGCTCCATACCGTTCACAAGCCGTAGTCGCCCATGCCGTCGGGGTAGCTCCGCTCACGCCACCCCGGCGGCAACCTTCGCCGCCGCCCTCCTCTCCCGCCTGTGCTGGCACCCCGACCTCGCCGTCATCGAGGCGGAGCGGGAGACGCTCGGCCAGATTGAGGAGGGAGCGGCTGCCACGCGGCTGCCACAAGACCCTTTTCGGCGATTTCGGGTGGGGCCGGATTCCGCTAGTTTGAGCCATCGCGGGCGGTTAGCTCAGCTGGTAGAGCACCTGCTTTACACGCAGGGGGTCGGCGGTTCGATCCCGTCACCGCCCATCTCACGAAAGCCCCGCTCAGACGGGGTTTTCGTTTTCCGACAAGGCGACGGCGAGAGGGGTGGGCAGCAGGATGGGCAGCTTTTCTTCGCGATGCCTTGATCGCCGACCAGCCCGGCCGCGAGTAGCCCACCGCCGGCGTGAGTTTCCGGTCAGACTTACCGAGCCATGGTGAGTTCCGGCTGCGGGTCACGCGTGGCGAGCCGGTTGCGAGCGCGTGAACGACGGCCAGACCGAGGACGAGCAGGGCGATGCCTGCCAGGATCTGGAAGCCGCGTTCCTCAGCCTCGAAGCCAACCCCACCCGGTGCGGCAAGCAGCAGCACGAGCGCGAACGTGTACAGGCCGTACATGAGCCAGTAGGTCTTGGCCTGCGTCAACGCGACGACGAACACGACGACGCCGAGCGCCGTCAGCACCCATGCGGGAGGCGACACCAACGCAACGGGTATCACGGCGACGACCCCAAGCGCCGTGCCGACAGCCTTCCCACGTATCCGGTCGCGCTTCCCCATGAGGATGTACAGCACGAGGATGAGCACAGGCTCGGGAACCCAGTACGGCTCCGTCCATCCGAGCGCGACGCCGAGCGAGGCGCTGGCAGCCATCACTGCGCCGAACCCGAGCGCGACGACGGCTGCGACGGGTGCGGAGAGCCGCTCGCCGTCCACAACCTCGGGAACGCCGAACCGACGCGCGAGCACGACGCCATAGAGGGTTGCAATCCCGACGATGACGCCGTAGACAGTCGCGTTCCTCGCAGAGGCTTCCGGCACAACGAAGGTCGCCGCGTACGGAACCATGAGCAGCGGCGCGAACCAGCCAAACCCGATCCCGGCACCCGCGATCACCCCGACGGTCGCGAGCAGAGCCGCCCACCACCAGTCGTACGCCGTGAACGCGCCCAGCCCCGCCGCGAGCCCCATCAACGGGGCGAGATAGCCCATCCGGCGAGTGCCGCCGAGCTTCGCACCAACACCGCCAAGGAGAACCCCGGTCCACATGGCCGTGAACCCGAACTCCCCGACGAGCACACCGATCACGACGGCGGGAAGGACAACAGCCACCAGGAGCGCACCGAGGATATGCGCCGTTCGCCGAGCGCGCGACGGCTTGACCACAACCGCCGCTTCAACCGTCGTCTGGCTCACACGCGCCCCCTCGACTTAAGCGGGAGAGTACAAGGCAGCGATCCGTAGCGCCTCCTCGCCGCGTCACCGCTCGCGCGAAGGTGGGGGGACCCTCCCGGAGAGCTGATCGCTGGTCAATCCGAAGCCAACCGACGTCATCGTTCCGCTCCTTCCGCGATCGGTGCAGGGCGGCCGTCCTCAAGGCGGCGTGCCATCTGTCGTCGAGTCTGAGTTAGACGTGACAGTCAGTCAAGCAACCGGCTCGAGCACACGACTGCTGTTGGGATCCGTCCGCCTGACGGCTCCGACGCTAGTCCTCGACCGCGTCCTCGGCCTGCTCGGCGAGCTCGACGATGTCGCCCTCCTTGAAGAGGATCTGCTGCAGCGCGACGCGCCATTTCTCCTTGCGCCGCGCCAGAAACTCGAGATCCATCGAGAAGTGGAGGAACTCCTCGCGCTGGGCGTGCTCCATGATCTTGCGCGCTTCGCTCGTTCGTCTCGATCGACATCCGCTGCTCGTACCAGCCGATCGCCTCCGCCTCCTCCTGCAGCGACGCGATCACGCGGGCGAAGGTGCGGGTCTCGGCGCTGAGCTCGTCGGGCGGCTCGTGGTACTGGTCGGTCGGCATGCTCGAACGATGACAGACTCAGCCGGACGCGGCGGTCTCGTCGTGCGGCGCGCCGACCGGCTTCGACTCCGGTGAGCCGCGCTGGCGCAGGTAGATCGTGAAGACCGCCAACGTCCCGACCGCGAGGAACTCGGACTGCCAGTTCTCGAGCGAGCGCTCCCAGAAGTCGGCGTTCACCACGTACTCGGACCAGCGGAGCGCCGACTCGCCGTGCTCGCGCCGGTCGTCGTTGTACGCCCGCCAGCTGTTCAGCGACTGGCCGCCCCACGAGAGCAGGAAGATCGTCGCCATCGCGAGCAGGAGCGAGTTCTCGTACGCGAATCGCCGGAGCCCGCGCTCCTGCTTGGCCGGGCCGGGCGCGTTCTCCGGAGCATGGCGGCCGACCTTCTGCTCGCGGTCCGACTCGAGCCCGGCCTCGTCGAGCCGCTTCGACTCGTTCGACCCCTTCTGCACGAGCCAGACGGTGGCGAGGATGAAGAGCGTGAACTGGAGGAACTCCGACTGCCAGTTCTCGAGCACGGCGCCGCCGAACTCGGGCGAGAGCACGTAGTCGCGCCACGAGACCGGCGCGGCGTCGTGCGCGAGCTGGTCGGCGTTGAAGGCGTGCTGGCCGGCGAACGACTGCGCGACCAGCGTCGCCAGGAACAGGACGCCGAAGAAGATCGAGAGGCCGTTCTCGTAGCCGAATCGCCTCAATCGACCACCAGCCCGACGACGATCCAGAGGGCGAGGCCGCCGACGATCATGAGCCAGTAGATCGCGAACATCGTGCGCACGCAGTCGGGGTTCCCGCGGAACCGAAAAGGAACCGGGATAGAGTCGCGTCGATGCGACCGCGGAGCCTGAAGCCGCCGCTGCCGTCGCGGCCGTCGTGGTGGCTCGAGGAGGCGCGCGCGTTCCGGCCGGAGGCGGTCTCGCCGCCGCTCGCGGGGACGCTCGACGTCGACGTGGCGATCGTCGGCGGCGGCTACACGGGACTCTGGACGGCTCTCGCGCTGCGCGAGCGCGACCCCTCGCTGAGCGTCGCCCTGCTCGAGGCACGCGAGATCGGAGACGGGCCGAGCGGCCGCAACGGCGGGTTCCTGCACGGCTACTGGTCGTCGATCGCGACGCTCCGCGCGGTGCTCGGCGACGGCGCAGCGCTCCAGCTCGCGCACGCGTCGAGCCGAATCGTCCCGGCCGTGCGCGAGTTCCTCGAGCAGCGAGGCGAGGACGTCTGGCTGCGCGAGGGCGGGCTGCTGAAGGTCGCGGCGACCGAGGCGGAGGACGCGGTGGTGGCGGGGTCGGTGCGGGCGGCACGTGAGCTGGGCGTCGAGGAGGAGGCCGTCCCGCTCGACCGCGAGGCGGTCCGGCAACGGCTCGACTCGCCCCGCTTCCGGGGCGGCGTCTTCTTCCGCGACGGCGGGATCGTGCAGCCGGCGCGGCTGGCGCTGGCGCTCAAGCGCGCGGCCCTCGCGGCGGGCGTCCAGCTGTTCGAGCAGACGCCGGTGACGGAGGTCCAGCCCGGCCGGATCGGGACGCCGCACGGGAGCGTTCATGCGCGCGAGATCGTGCTCGCGCTGAACGCGTGGGCGACCGGCTGGCCGCTCGCAGGACGGCAGACGACGTTCGCGAGCGCGGTCGTGCTGACGGAGCCGGTGCCCGACCTGCTCGCCGAGATCGGCTGGAGCGGCAACGAGGCAGTCACCGACGGCCGCATGTTCCTCCACTACTTCCGCCCGACGCCCGACGGCCGCGTGCTGATGGGCAGCGGCTCCGGGCGCCTCGAGCCGGGTGGCCGCGTCGGCCCCGGCGTGCTCGACGACGTGGCTGCGCAGTCGCGCGCGCACGACGGGCTCAGGTCGCTCCTCCCCGCGCTCGCAGACGCACGCATCGAGGCGCGCTGGAGCGGCCCGATCGACGTCTCGGCCGACAAGCTGCCGCGCTTCGGGACGATCCCCGGCACGCGGATCCACTTCGGCGCCGGCTACTCGGGCAACGGCGTCGGGCCGAGCTGGCTCGGCGGCCAGATCCTCGCTTCGCTCGCGCTCGGCGCGCGGGACGAGTGGACGGCGCTTCCGCTCGTCGACCGGCGCGCGCGCCGGCTGCCGCCCGAGCCGCTCCGCTACGCAGGCGGCAGGGTCGTCCGCTGGGGGACGCTCGCCTCGGAGGATGCGATCGGCGCGGGGCGGCGGCCCTCAGCCGCCGCCCGCGCCGCCGCAGCGATCCCGCGGCTCCTACGGATGCCGATCGGCGTCCGCTAGATCCGGCAGGTCGCGCGGCCGTTCTTGACCAGGTACTGCTGGTGGTACTCCTCCGCCGGCCAGAAGGTCGACGCAGGCTCGATCTCGGTTGCGATCGGCTTTCCGAACTGCGCCTGCGCCCGCGCCTTCGACTCGGCCGCGATCTCGGCCTGCTCCGGGCGAGTGGGTGAAGATCGCGGAGCGGTACTGGGTGCCGACGTCCCAGCCCTGGCGGTTGACCTGGGTCGGGTCGTGCAGGCTCCAGAAGCGGTCGACGAGCTCGCCGTACGAGACCTCGGACGGATCGAAGGTGACCTCCACCGCCTCGGCGTGGCCGGTATTGCCGCTGCAGACCTGCTCGTAGCTCGGGCTGTCGGCATGACCGCCCGCGTAGCCGACCTGGACGTCGGTGACGCCCGGCGTGTTGCGGAAGTCGACCTCGACGCCCCAGAAGCAGCCGGCGGCGAACGTGGCGGTCTCGCTCTGCGCGTTCATGACTTCTCCAGGTCGAGCGCGCAGGAGTTGATGCAGTAGCGCTGCCCGGTCGGGCCGGGGCCGTCCGGGAAGACGTGGCCGAGGTGGCCGCCGCACGAGGCGCAGTTGACCTCGGTGCGGACCATCCCGTAGCTCGTGTCCGTCTCGGTGACGACGCTCTCCAGGTTCGCCGGCTCGACGAAGCTCGGCCAGCCGGAGCCGGAATCGAACTTCGCCTGGGAGCGGAAGAGCTCGGCACCGCAGCCGGCACAGCGGTAGATGCCGGGATCCTTGGTGTCGTTGTACTTGCCGGTGAAAGCGCGCTCGGTGCCCTTGCGCCGGAGCACTTCGTACTGCTCCGGAGAGAGCTCGGCGCGCCACTCGGCGTCGGACTTCTGTGTCTTCGTGTTCATGCGGATACCGTAGCGATCCGCCCGTTGCCCCACGATTAAGCCAGCGGCACGACGAAGCCCGCGATCGCGACGAAGTGGGCCGCGGCGGCGCAGATCACGAGCACGTGGAAGATCTCGTGGTAGCCGAAGGTCGCGGGCGCGGGATTCGGGCGGCGCAGCGCGTAGGACAGCGCGCCGAGTGTGTAGAGGCCGCCGCCGACGAACACGAGCACGGCCGGCGCGATGCCGAGGTCGAACATCTCCGGCACCGCGACGATGCCGACCCAGCCGAGCGCGATGAAGACGAGTGCGGTCAGCCACTTGGGCGCGTCCACCCAGGCGAGGTTGAGCACGAGGCCGAGCGGCCGCGCCGACCCAGACGACGATCAGGATCGCGTCGGCGACGCGCACCGTCGAAGGCGAGCAGCGCGAACGGCGTGTAGGTGCCCGCGATCAGAAGCAGGATCGTCGAGTGGTCGAGCCGGCGCATCCAGGTCCGCACGCGCGTCGACTTCCAGTCGACCCGGTGATAGAGCGCGCTGACGCCGAACATCGCCGCCAGCGCAACGGCGTAGATCCACGTGGCGATCAGTTCCCGGCCCGAATCCGAGACCGCGACCAGGACGACGCCGGCGACGAGCGCGACGTAGAAGGCGTACTGGTGGAACACACCCCGCAGACGCGGCTTGGGGAGAACGTCCACTCCGCAAGTGTGCCTACACTCGACGACGAGGGCCGTTAGCTCAGTTGGTAGAGCAGGGGACTTTTAATCCCAAGGTCGTTGGTTCGATCCCAACACGGCCCATGCGTGCTCCGCGCTTACGAGCCATTCGTCCGAAGAGACCTCTGGCACCGTCGGCGGTTGAACCCGACGATGCGTCCGACCGCGGTTACGCTCGTCGTCGGCGCAAAATGACGTCGCAAATTTCATTGCCCCTCGGCCGCCACGGCGCCCTCTCACCTTGAATAGGCCGCTCGTCCACGTCACAGGCCCGGTGCCGAAGCGTGTGACCGACGCGCTCGAACAGCGCTTCGAACTTGTCTCGGATCCCCACGGCGCCGATGGAGTGCTGGCGCTCATCAACACCGCCGTCTGACGATGCATACCTCGAGCGAGCCGGCTCACGGCTGAAGGTCGTGGCGAACTACGGCGTCGGAGTCAACAACATCGATCTGGACGCGGCTCGGCGCAGGGGCATTTTGGTCGCCAACACACCGGACGTCCTCACGAAGACGACCGCGGAGCTCGCCATCACCGCCACGCTTGCTCTCCTCCGCCGGGTCGTCGAGGGCGACCGATTCGTCCGCTCCCGGTCGCCGTGGTCCTTCTCCCTCGAGTTCATGCTCGGCGAGGGACTCGACGGCAAGACGATCGGCATCATCGGCCCCGGCCGGATCGGCCAGGAGACGGCGCGCCTCGCGGAGGCGTTCGGAGCGCGCGCAGTCTTCGCGGGCCGAGACGACTCGCTGGAGGAGCTGCTGGCGATCGCCGACGTAGTCAGCCTTCACTGTCCATTGATCCCGGAGACTCACCACCTGATCGACGAGAGTGCCCTGGCGGCGATGAAGAACTCGGCGGTGTTGGTCAACACCGCTCGCGGCCCGATCGTCGACGAGCTGGCTCTCGTGAACGCGCTGACCGGCGGAGTCATCGCAGGTGCCGCGCTGGACGTCTTCGAGTTCGAGCCGAGCGTCAGCGAGGGGCTGCTCTCACTCGACCAGGTCGTCCTCACGCCGCACATCGGTAGTGGAACGCGCGCAACGAGAGAGGCGATGGGAATGCTTGCGGTTGAGGCACTCCGGAGCGTGCTGATCTCCAAACGACAGCCGCCGAACGCCGTCACGTAGCGGTCCGATCCCGGCGCGGGAATGGATCCGGGCCGGGGGCACGTTAAGGCAAGTACCCCGACGCAAGGAGAGTCTCATGGCCGTTCTCGATGAGGTCCTGTCCGCGAACGAGCAGTACGCGTCGTCGTTCGGCGCCAAGGGCGAGCTTGCCCTGCCGCCGGCGCGCCGCTTCGCGATCCTCACCTGCATGGATGCCCGGCTCGACCCCGCCAAGTACGCGGGCCTGAGCGAGGGCGATGCGCACGTGATCCGCAACGCCGGCGGCCGCGCCAGCGACGACGCGATCAGGTCGCTGGTGATCTCCTACAAGCTCCTCGGCACGCAGGAGTGGTTCGTCGTCCACCACACCAACTGCGGGATGGAGTTCTTCGACAGCACGCTGATGGGCGAGCTCTGCGCGCAAAGCCTCGACACCGCGGAGCTCGGCCCGGACGGCTTCCGGGATGTCGGCGCCGGACCCGGCTCCGAGGAAGGCCGCAACATCGACTGGCTCACGATCCCCGACGCCGAGCAGAGCGTCGTCGACGACGTCACCCGGATCCGCACGCACCCGCTCGTCCCGGCCCGGATCCCGATCTACGGCTACCTCTACGACGTCACGACCGGCCGCCTCAACGAGGTCGCCGGCGCGACCGCGGCCGGCCGAGCAGCATGACCCCATTCCTCGCGGGTGGCGGCGCCCCTGGAGCACCGCCACCCGCGAGGCAGCATTAGGCCGCGAACTCTTCCTTGTCGCCGGCCAGCCCGTCGACGAGGCCCCACGGGAACGAACCGCGGGCGAGCTGGAAGCCCTGGACGACACGCTCGAAGTTCGCCCAGTCGAGGCGGCGCACGACGTCGGAGAGCTTGACGTCGCCGCCGGCGTTCCAGAGATCGGCCGCGATCCGGACGAGGAGCTTCTCACCGCCCGACATCGTCGCGGCCTGCTCGTACAGCCCGTCGAAGTCGAAGTCGCGCTCGCGGATGTACGGCGCCGTTCTCGGCACGAGCTGTGGCGCAGTCAGGATGTGACGCACGCCGAGATACTCGGGCACCTGCAGAGCTTGCATGACGCACCTTTCGTCGAATGACACGGAAGGCCACGTCGCCTCTCGGGTGGCTCGTCAGCGAAGACCACCCGCACTGAAGGTAGCATCGCGTCAGGCCGGGCGCGAACGACCGCGACCGGCGAGGCAACGTCGCCTCCGCAGCCCTCGGGCCCGCGGGGGCTTTTTTGTTGGACCGACGAGCGGAGGTGCCGAGATGCGCGTGCTGGTTGCGGAAGACGAGACGGTGATCAGGCTCGACCTGCGAGGGCCTGCTCCAGGGCGCCGGCTTCGACGTCGTCGCTGCCGCCCGCGACGGCCAGGAAGCGGTCGAGCTGGCGCGAAGCGAGTGCCCCGACCTCGCCATCCTCGATGTCAAGATGCCGCGGCTCGACGGCATCGACGCGGCACGCAAGATCCTCCACGACCGGCCGATCCCGATCGTGATGCTGACCGCGTACGACGAGGAGGACCTCGTGGCGCGTGCGATCGAGGTGGGCGTCTTCGCCTACCTCGTCAAGCCGTTCCGCGAGCAGGACCTCGTCCCTGCGATCCATGCCGCGCGGGCACGCTTCTCGGAGCTCCAGGCGCTTCGCGACGAGGCCGACTCGCTCGCCGAGGCGCTGGAGGCGCGGAAGGCGATCGAGCGCGCGAAGGGGATCCTGATGGAGAAGGAGGGTCTCACCGAGGCCGAGGCGTTCGTTCGCCTGCGTACGGCGAGCCAGACGTCGGGCAGGACGATGAAGTTCATCGCCGAGGCGCTCGTCCAGGCCTTCGATGGTTAGATGACGCCGGTGGCGGACGAGCTCTCCGGACGGTTCGACCTCGGCGGGCGCACCGCTCTCGTGACGGGGGCGGCGCGCGGCCTCGGCCGCGCGATTGCGCTCGCGCTCGCGGAAGCAGGCGCCGACGTCGCACTCGGTCTCCGGGACGCGTCGCGCGACGACGGGCTGGCCGACGAGATCCGCGCGCTCGGGCGGCGGGCGCTGCCGCTGCAGATGGACGTCACGCGGCTCGAGGAGATCGACGCCGCCGTCACGGCCACGGTCGACGAGCTCGGCTCACTCGACGTCCTCGTGAACAACGCCGGCGGGGGCGCGGGTCTCGTCCCCGCCGAGCTCGTCTCCGTAGCCGACTTCGCGCAGACCGTCGACGTGAACCTGAAAGGCACGTTCTTCGCCTGCCGCGCCGCCTTCGCGCCGATGCAGGACCGTGGCTTCGGTCGGATCGTCAACGTCTCCTCGCAGGCGGCGCTCGTCGCCTTGCCCGGCGAGTCGGTCTACTGCATGACGAAGGCGGCCGTCTCGCACCTGACGCGCTGCCTCGCCGTCGAATGGGGCGGGCACGGGATCAACGTCAATGCGGTCGCGCCGACGTTCATCCGCACGCCGGGCACGGAGCCGGCGCTCTCCGATCCCGGGTTCCGCGCCGACGTGGAGGAACGGATCGCCGCGCTGCACCGCATCGGCGAGCCTGACGACGTCGCCGGAGCCGTCGTCTTCCTCTGCTCCCCCGCCGCCTCCATGATCACCGGCGAGACGCTCGTGATCGACGGCGGCTGGACCGCGCGCTGACGGTGGCGGCCGAGGCGCAGCTTCGGGCGAACGTCCGCCTGCTCGGCGACGTGCTCGGGCAGGTGATCGTCGAGCAGGAAGGCGAGGAGCTGCTCGAGCTCGAGGAGCGGATCCGCCGCCTTGCCCGCGACGCGCGTGAGACGGGTGATCGCGCCGCCCTCGAGCAGACGATCGGCGGGCTCGACCTCGCGCGGCAGTCCGCGGTGTTGCGGGCGTTCTCGCTCTTCTTCCAGCTCGCGAACATCGCGGAGCAGCACCATCGGCTGCGACGCCGGCGGCAGTACGAGCACGAAGGCCGGGTGCCGCGGGAGTCGCTCGCCGCCGCGGTGACGCAGCTCCGAGAGGCCGGGATCGGCGACGACGAGCTGCGCGCGGCGGCTGCGCGGCTCGAGGTGCGCCCGGTGCTGACCGCCCACCCGACGGAGGCGACGCGCCGGACGATCCTCCAGGCGCACCAGCGGCTGGCGACGGGGCTGCGCCGCCTCGACGACCCCGAGCTGCCGCACTCGACCCGGCGGCGAGTCCAGGAGCAGATCGCAGAGGAGGTGACCGTCCTCTGGCAGACGGACGAGGTGCGGTCGCGGCGGCCGCGCGTCGTCGACGAGGTGCGCAACGGCCTCTGGTTCGTCGAGGCCAGCCTGTGGCAGGCGCTGCCGCGGCTCCTCCGCGAGCTGGACGAAGCGGTTCCCGGCGCGCCGCCCCCGCTGCGGCTCGGCACCTGGATCGGCGGCGACATGGACGGCAACCCGAACGCCGGCGCCGAGACGATCGTCGAGGCGCTCGAGCGAGCCCGCACGCTCGCGCGTGAGCTCCTGCGCCGCGACGTGCGCGCGCTCGGCTCCGCCTGGGGCATGTCCACCGAGCTCGTGGGGCCGGTCCCGGAGCTGGACCCGGCGAGCGACGAGCCGTACCGAGCCGCGCTCGTGCAGATCTGGGACCGGCTGGCCGCGGACGAGTACGGCGACGCCGAGGAGCTCGCGAGCGATCTCGAGCGGATCGACACCGCGCTTCGCAACCACGGCGCGGCGCGCGTCGCCGACGGCGCCCTGGCCGACCTGAGGGGCCGCGTCGAGGTCTTCGGCCTGCACGTGGCGACGCTCGACCTGCGCGTGCACTCGAAGCAGGTGCGGGAGCGCGCGAAGCCGGTCCTCGATGCGCTCACGGCGGCTGCCGGGGCGCGCGAACGCCACGGGCCGAGGTCGATCGACCGCGTCATCGTCTCGATGACGGCGAGCGCCGGCGACGTTCTCGAGGCCGAGCTGCTCGCGCGCGAGGCAGGCCTGCACGTCCCCGCCGTGCCCCTGCTCGAGACGATCGCCGACCTGCGCGGCGCGCGTGGGCTCGCAGGTGAGCTGCTCGACGCCGGCCCGAGGCCTCGGCTCGAGGTGATGGTCGGCTACTCCGACTCCGCCAAGGACGGCGGCTACCTCGCCGCCAACTGGGAGATCTACCGCGCGCAGGAGGAGCTCGTCGAGCTTGCGGACGAGCGAGGCGTCGAGCTGACGATCTTCCACGGCCGCGGCGGCTCGGCCGGCCGCGGCGGCGGGCCGACGTACGCCGCCGTGCTCGCGCAGCCGCCGGGCGCCGTCGCGGGCAGGCTCCAGCTGACCGAGCAGGGAGAGACGATCGCCTTCAAGTACGGCCTGCCCGGGCTCGCCGAGCGGAACCTCGAGGCGGCCGTGGCTGCGACGCTCCTGACCGTGTTCCCCGAGGCTGCGGGGCTCGCCCCGCCGAACGAGGGCGCACGCGACACGATGACGACGCTCGCCGCGTCCTCGCTCGCCGCCTATCGCAGGCTGGTCTGGGACGACCCCGCCTTTCCGCCCTTCTTCCGCAGCTTCACGCCGCTGGACGAGCTCGCGCTGCTCGAGATCGGCTCCCGCCCGGCGTCGCGGCCCGAAGCTGCCGGCCACGGCGAGCTCGAGGCGCTGCGCGCGATCCCGTGGGTGTTCGCGTGGACGCAGAACCGCTGTCTGCTCCCGTCCTGGTACGGCTGCGGCACCGCCTTCGCGGAGTACGGCGTCGAGGGCGAGCGGCTCGAGTGGCTGCGCCGCCTCTACCGGGAGTGGCCGTTCTTCCGGGCACTGGTCGAGAACCTCGAGATGACGCTCGCGAAGTCGAGCTTCGAGATCGCCGCCGGCTACCTCGAGCTCGTGCCTCCGAGCCCCGATCGGGAGCGCATCTGGGAGGAGCTCTCCGCCGAGCACCGGCGCACCGTCGAGGCGGTGCTCGCGATCGTCGACGCCGACGCGCTGCTGGACCGCCACCCCGTGCTCCAGCGCTCCGTGCGGCTGCGGAACCCGTACGTCGACCCGATGAACGCGATCCAGGTCGAGCTGCTGCGAGCTCACCGCGCCGGTGACGAGCGCGCCACCCGGCCGTTGCTGCGTTCGATCGCCGGCATCGCCGCGGCGCTCCGCAACACCGGCTGATCAGTCGCCGCGCATCAGCTCCCCGACGCGGAAGGCGAGGTCGAGCGACTGGCGTGCGTTCAGCCGCGGGTCGCACAGGCTCTCGTAGCGCATCGTCAGCTCCTCCTCGAGCACCGCCGCCGAGCCGCCGAGGCACTCGGTGACGTCCTCGCCGGTGAACTCGATGTGGACTCCCCCCGGCCAGACGTCCTCGTTCCGGCAGACGGAGAAGAACGCTGCGACCTCGTCCATGATCGCCTCGAAGCTCCGGGTCTTGACGCCCGACGGCGTCCGGAACACGTTCGCGTGCATCGGATCCGTCACCCAGACAACCGGGTGACCCGAGTCCCGGACGGCGCGCACGATCGGCGGCAATGCGTCGACGAGGCGCTCCGCACCCATCCGCACGATCAGCGTCAGCCGCCCCGGCCGCCGCGTCGGATTGAGCGCTTCGCAGAGCTCGAGCACCTCGTCCGCCGTCGCCGAGGGCCCGAGCTTGACCCCGAGCGGGTTGTGCACGCGGGCGAAGAACTCCACGTGCGCGCCGCCAAGCTGCCGCGTCCGCTCGCCGATCCAGAGCATGTGCGCGGAGCAGTCGTACCAGTCGCCGGTGAGGGAGTCCCGCCGCGTCAGGGCCTCCTCGTAGTCGAGCACGAGCCCCTCGTGGCTCGTCCAGAGGTCGACGCGGTGCAGACGCTGCGCCTGCGCGAGATCGATCCCACACGCGCGGACGAAGTCGAGCGCCCGCTCGATCTCGGCGGCGAGCGCCTCGTAGCGCTGGCCCTCGGGCGCATTGGCGACGAATTCCTGATTCCAGGTGTGCACCTGGGTGAGGTCGGCGAAGCCTCCGTTGGTGAACGCCCGCACGAGGTTGAGCGTGGCCGCCGACTGGTGGTAGGCCCGCAGGAGCCGGGACGGATCGGGCGTCCGCGCGGCAGCCGTCGGCGCGTCGTCGTTGACGATGTGGCCGAAGAACGACGGCAGCTCGAGCTCCCCCACCCGCTCGGTCGGCTCCGATCTCGGCTTCGCGAACTGCCCGGCGATCCGGCCCACCTTCACGAGCGGCAGCCCGGAGCCGTAGATCATCACCACCGACATCTGGAGGAAGATCTTCAGCTTCTCCCGGATCGAGACGGCGCTGAAGTCGCGAAACGACTCGGCGCAGTCGCCCGCCTGGAGCAGGAAGGCCCGCCGCTGGGCGACGTCGCCGAGCGCGGCTTCCAGATCGCGCGCCTCGCCCGCGAAGACCAGCGGCGGCATCGCCCGCAGCTCCTGGAGGACGGCATCGGCGGCGGCGGGGCTCGGCCAGGCGGGCTGTTGCCGGACGGGGTACCCGCGCCAGTCCGACGGAGCCCAGGCGGGATCGGTCACGTGCATCGCCTGAACGAGTGTACTGTCCCAAGTAAAGTGACTTCGACGCTGACACCGGTTCGCATCCCGCCGATGCTGCGCGACCAGGTCGAGGGTCAGCGGCAGGTGCTCGCCAGCGGCGAGACGGTGCGCGAAGTGCTCGAGGACATGACCGCGCGCTATCCGTCCCTCGAGGCGCAGCTGTTCGAGCAGGGCGAGCTGACGCCGTTCGTCAACGTCTACGTCGGCCGCGACGACGTCCGCACGCGCGAGGGTTTGGACACGCTCGTCGGCGGCAGCGCCGTGATCCTGCTGCCCGCCATGGCGGGCGGGAGCCTTGCGGAACCCCTGGCTGGCGTCTACTCTCGGTAGATCGTGACCGCGCGCATGCCTGTAGCGATTTGTGAGGGGCTTATCATCGTGCGCGCGCGTCCGCGCTAGACGGCCTTCCTTCCCCGCTCCGCCGGCTAGCACGATTCACAGAGGCGGGGACGTGAACAACGCGGTCCTCAGTTGCCGGATCTGCGAGGAGACGCACCCACTGGCGCCGGTCTCGCACTGCGCTGCCTGCTCGGGCCCGCTCGACGTCCGCTACATCTCGAACGGCAACGGCAGCCTGCTCGCCGATCCCCAGGAGCTCTCGAGCGACCGAGCGCTGCTGCCGCACCGCGAGACGGCGATCCCGAACCGCACGCCGCTCGTTCCGGCGCCACGCGTCTCCGCCGCGCTCGGCATCGACGTCCACCTGAAGCTGGAGACCGCGAACCCGACCAGTTCCTTCAAGGACCGGATGGCGGCGAGTGCCGTGAAGGCGGCCCAGGAGTTCGGATTCGGCACGGTGCTGTGCGCGTCGACGGGCAACCTCGGAGCAGCCGTCGCGGCCCACTGCGCCGGTGTCGGCCTCGAAGGAGTCATCCTCACGCCCGCCGGCGCGGAGCCGCTCGTACTCCCACCGGGCGCCGAGGGCACGAGCGTCTTCCGAGTGCGCGGGACGCTCGAGGACTGCCTCCGGCTGGAGCGCGACCTCGAGACGCTCTTCCCGTGGGGGTTCCTGGACGGGAACCTGCAACCGTTCGCGGTCGAGGGGATCAAGACGATCGCCTACGAGATCGTCGAGCAGCTCGACTGGGAGCTGCCGGACGCGATCGTCAGCCCCGTCGCCTCGGGCGCGCTCTTCGCAAAGCTGGCCCAGGGATTCGTCGAGCTCGTCGAGCTGGGGCTCGTCGCCGACCGGCGGCCGCGGATGTACGGGGCGCAGCCCGGTGGCTGCCCGCCCGTCGCCGCCGCCTGGGCCGACGAGCGTCCGCCGTCGCGCGTGACGCCGAACACGGTTGCCCGCTCGCTCGCGGTCGGTGACCCGAGCTACGGCGAGCTCGCGATCGGCGCCGCCCGCATGTCCGGCGGCGCCATCACCACGGTCGCCGAGGAGCTGATCGAGCCGAGCACGGAACTGCTCGCCGAGGACTCCGGCGTCGTCGCGGATCCCGCAGGCGGCGTCGCGTTCGGCGCTCTCGTCGAGCTCGTCAGGTCAGGGGCGATCGAGGCGGGCGAGCGGGTCGTGCTGGTCGTCACGGGTACGGGCACAGAGCCGCCGCGCGCGGGGATCCCCTATCGAGCGCAGGAGATCGAGGCCGACAGCGACCACTTCCTGGCCGCGCTCGGCGTCGGGCGAGACTAGCGCGCGGAGCTGCGCGTGGCGCTGTGCGCGCCGCCCGGCACGAGCCAGTTCGTCCCGAACTTCCGCATCTCCCGGATGATCGGCAGCAGCGCCCGACCCTTCTCGGTCAGCTGGTACTCGACCCGCGGCGGAGACTCGGGATAGCTGTGCCTGGCGACGACGCCGACCTGTTCGAGCGAGCGCAGGCGGTCGGCCAGGGTTCGCGTGCTCATGCCCTTGCAGACGCGTTCGAGCTCCCGGAACCGGCGAGTGCCGCCGCCGAGCTCGTGGATGAGCAGAGGAGTCCACTTCGATGCGACGATCTCACCGGTGGACGCTACCGCGTTGCGCGCAAGATCCACGTCCTCGAGCTGTGTCTTCATCCCGTTTGTTGCCTCCATGTGAGCGGGGCGGGCGGGAATCGCTCGCCGAGAACCGCAATGCACCTACAACAGCGACTTTACTCCCTGCAAAGGTTACCGCAAGGCTGGTTCTGGAAACCTAGACCTACCGGTGTAGGAGCTACAGCCACTTGACAAAGTAAAGCGCCGCCACCAGACTGAGCCCGTGATGACGACCGTACCCCGGACCGCAGGCCCTGCTCGGGCCCTCGTAGCAACCCCGTCCGGGTCGATCGGTCTCGTCCTCCTGATTCTCCCCCTCTAGGGGGAGTAGCGACCACGCGCCGCGCAGGCGCAGACGCCCACCATCGGACGCCACAGGTCCGCCCGCGGGCGGACCGGTCAAGGAGGAACAGTTGAGCTCTCGCAGGATCACCATCTTCGACACGACGCTACGAGACGGCGAGCAGGCGCCGGGCATCGCCTTGCGGCCGGACGAGAAGGTCGAGGTCGGCGAGCAGCTCGAGCGGCTCGGTGTCGACGTGATCGAGGCGGGCTTCGCCGCCTCCTCGCCCGGCGACTTCGAGGGAGTCCAGGAGGTCGCGCGTGCCGCGGAGCGCGCCACGATCGCCTCGCTCTGCCGCTCGAGCCCGACCGACATCGACGCCGCCGCGGCCGCGCTCGAGGACGCGCCGCGCTCGCGGATCCACATCTTCCTCGCGACCAGCGCGCTGCACATGGAGAAGAAGCTCCGCATGCGACCCGACGAGGTCGTCGCAGCAGCGACATCCTCCGTCACGCAGGCGTGCGCGAACGTCGACGAGGTGGAGTTCTCGTGCGAGGACGCCACCCGGTCGGATCCGGCGTTCGTCGCCACCGTCTGCCGAGCCGCCGTCGAGGCCGGAGCGACGACGATCAACCTGCCCGACACGGTCGGCTACATGCTCCCGGCCGAGTACGCCGCCTTCTTCCGCGAGGTACGCGCGCAGTGCCCGGAGCTCGAGGACGTCGTGCTGTCGGCTCACTGCCACAACGACCTGGGTCTCGCCGTCGCCAACTCGCTCGCGGCGCTGGATGCAGGCGTGCAGCAGCTCGAGTGCACCATCAACGGCATCGGCGAGCGGGCCGGGAATGCCTCGCTCGAGGAGATCGTGATGGCGATGCGCGTGCGCGGGGACGCGCTCGAGGCGCACACGGACATCGACCTCTCGCAGATCGGCCCCGCTTCGCGACTCATCGAGCGGCTGACGAGCTACCCCGTGCCGCCGAACAAGGCGATCGTCGGGGCGAACGCGTTCGCCCACGAGGCGGGCATCCACCAGGACGGCCTGCTCAAGGACGTCGGGACGTACCAGATCATCGACCCGGCCGAGCTCGGCCTCGAGATGACGCTGCCGCTCGGCAAGCACTCGGGCCGCCATGCCTTCTCGCGCGCCTGCGAGGCGGCCGGCCTGACCCTCGACGACGAAGCGCTCGTCCTGGCGTTCGCACGTTTCAAGGCGCGCGCCGACGAGGGCCGCACCGTGTCCATCCACGAACTCGTGCAGGAGGTGACCGTGTCGTGACGACCTATTCGATCGCATGTCTCGCAGGTGACGGAATCGGGCCGGAGGTGATGGCCCAAGCCAGCCGCGGCATGCGAGAGGCGTCACGGCTCCACGGCTTCGCGCTGGACGAGCGGCACGTTGCCTTCGGCGCGGACGCGACGATGCGCTTCGGGACCCCCTTCCCGCCCGCGTCGCGAGACGCAGCGCTGGACTCCGACGCGATCCTCGCCGCCACCGTCGACCAGTCGCTGCTCCTGACGCTCGAGAGCGAGCTCGACCTGCGCGCCGCGGTGACACGCGTTCGGCGCCGGTCCGCCGCGATCACGTTCGTCGCGCCGCTCCGCGCGGACGCGTGGGAGTGGACGCTCGACCGTGCCGCCACCGCGGCCCAGTTCAGCCGCGGCCACCTCACGCTCGTCGGCAGCGAGGACGGCTGGGAGCACGAGGCGGACGCCGCCGCCGACCGGGACGACGGCCTCGACGTCGCACGTCTCTCGACACGACGTGCGATCCAGGCGTTGGTCTCGGAGCCGGGAACCTTCGACGTCGTCGTCTGTGACCGTCCGCTGCTCGTCGCCCTGGCCGAGCTTCCCTGGTGCCTCGACTCGCACCGCGTGCTGGCCTGGGGCCGGGCGGCCGCAGCCGGCCCGGGCATCTACGGCCCGAGCCACGGCACCGCAACGGACATCGCCGGCCAGGGCGTCGCCGACCCGAGCTCGATGCTGCTCGCGGCGGCGCTGATGCTCGAGGGCCTCGGCGAGCGGGGCGCAGGTGCCACGCTCTCAGCGGCCGTCTCGCACGTGCTCGGCAACGGTGCCACGCGCGCCGTCGGCACTGTCTCGATGACGAGTGAGCTGACGGACGCCGTGCTCGCGCAGCTGCCGCAGTCGCATTCGAACGCCGAGTTCCTGGAGGCCGTGTGATGCAGATGAACGGCGCCGACGCGCTGCTGCGCTCGCTCGAGGCCGAAGGCGTCGACACGGTGTTCGGCATCCCGGGAGGCGCGATCCTGCCGACGTACGACGCGCTCGCCCGCGGCACGACGATCCGCCACGTGCTCGCCCGCCACGAGCAGGGAGCGGGCCACATGGCCGAGGGCTACGCCCGCGCGTCCGGCCGGGTCGGTGTCGCCTTCGCCACCTCCGGGCCGGGCGCGACGAACCTCGTCACCCCGATCGCGGACGCCTGGATGGACTCGACTCCGCTCGTCTGCGTCACCGGGCAGGTGCGGTCGCACCTGATCGGCACCGACGCGTTTCAGGAGTGCGACATCACCGGGATCACGATCCCGATCGTCAAGCATTCGTGGCTCGTCCAGGACGTCGAGGAGCTGCCGCACGCGATCAAGGCGGCCTTCCACGTCGCCCAGACCGGCCGGTGCGGCCCTGTCCTCGTCGACATCCCGCGCGACGTCCAGGAGGCCGCGATCGATTTCCAGTACCCGGACGAGGTCGACCTCCCCGGCTGGCGCCCCGCCGCGAGCGTGAATGTGAAGCAGGTGCGCGCGGCCGCGCACGCGATCGCGGAGGCGCAGCGGCCCGTGCTCTACGTCGGCGGCGGGACGATCAACGCGGATGCCTGCGCCGAGCTCCGGCGGCTCGCCGAGCTCTGGCAGCTCCCGGTCGTGACGACGCTGATGGCGAAGAGCGCCTTTCCCGAGACGCACGACCTCCACTTCGGCTGGCCCGGCATGCACGGCGCCAAGTGGTCGAACTGGGCGATGAACAAATGCGACGTGCTCGTCGCGGTCGGCGCGCGCTTCGACGACCGCGTCACCGGCAAGCTGACCGCGTTCGCCGCCGGCGCCTCGGTGGTCCACCTCGACGTCGATGCCGCCGAGATCGGGAAGCTCCGCCACGCGGACGTCCCCGTCGTCGGGCCGCTGAAGCAGATCCTCGCCGAGCTCGGAGACGCGTTCGAGGAGCTGCGCGCCGACGGGCTCGCCTCCCAGACGGGGCCGTGGCTGGCGCAGCTCGCCGACTGGCGCGAGGAGTTCCCGCTCCGGTACGGCACCGACGGCGACCTGCTCAAGCCGCAGAGCGTCCTCGAGGCGCTGCAGGCGCAGACGAGCGGTCGCGACGACGTGATCTGGACGACCGGTGTCGGCCAGCACCAGATGTGGGCGATGCAGTACCTGCTCTGCGACCGGCCGCGCAGCTTCATCACCTCGGGCGGTCTCGGCACGATGGGCTACGGGCTCCCGGCCGCAGTCGGTGCGAAGGCGGCCCGCCCCGACGCGACGGTCGTCTGCGTCGACGGCGACGGCTGCTTCCAGATGACGTCGCAGGAGCTCGCGACGTCCGTCACCGAGAACCTCCCGATCGTCGTCGTGATCATCAACAACGGCTACCTCGGGATGGTCCGGCAGTGGCAGGACATGTTCTTCGAGGAGCGGTTCTCGCAGGTGCGCCTCGATTCCGGCTCGCCCGACTACGTCAAGCTCGCCGAGGCCTACGGCGCCGTCGGCCTTCGCGTCGACGACGAGGACGACCTCGACTCCGCGCTGGCGGAGGCGCTCGCCTGCGGCCGCACGGCCGTGGTCGACTGCCGCGTCGAGCCGGCCGAGCACTGCTTCCCGATGATCCCGGCCGGGGCGGCCGCGCTCGACCTCGTCGAGTACGGCGACCAGCAGGCGGTGCCGGTCCCGTGATCCATACGCTGTCCGTCCTCGTCGAAGACAAGCCGGGCGCGCTGATGCGGATCTCGAGCATGTTCGCGCGCCGCGGCTACAACATCGAGAGCCTCGCGGTCGGCCCCACCGAGCGCCCCGACGTCTCGCGGATCGTCATGCGAGTCGACTGCTCGCAGCACTCGCTGGAGCAGATCGAGAAGCAGATGCACAAGCTCGTCAACGTCCTGCGCGTCAGCGAGCTGCAGCACGGCCAGTCCGTCGAGCGGGAGCTCGCCCTGATCACGGTCACCGCTCCGCCGGCGAAGCGCGCGGAGCTCCTCTCGCTCGCGGAGGTGCTCGGCGTCAGGGTGGCCGACGTCGGCCCGAACGCGATCGTCTTCGAGGTCGTCGGCGCGTCCGAAGAGATCGACACGTTCGAGGAGCTCCTGCGTCCGCACGGGATCAAGGAGCTCGCTCGCACCGGCCGGATCGGGCTGTCACGAGCCTCGGCCACGCGCACCGACACCAACAGGCAACTCGTCCACAGCTAGCGGGAGGAAACGACATGGCAACGATCCATTCGAGCGGCAACGTCGACCTGCTCTCCGGCAAGGTCGCCATCCTCGGCTTCGGCAGCCAGGGCCACGCTCACGCGCTCAACCTGCACGACTCCGGCGTCGACGTCATGGTCGGCCTGCGGCCGGGCAGTGCTTCGCGGGACTCGGCAGAGGCTGCGGGACTCGCGGTCGGCACGGTCGCCGAGGCGGTCGAGGACGCACAACTCGTCTCGTTCCTCCTCCCCGACCAGGTACAGCCGAGCGTCTACGAACAGGATGTGGCGCCGAACCTCCCGGACGGAACGGCGCTCGTGTTCGCGCACGGGTTCAACGTCCATTACGGCCGGATCGCGGCGCCGGCCGGCCACGACGTCTTCATGGTCGCGCCGAAGGGGCCCGGGCACGTCGTCCGGCGGCTCTTCGCCGAGGGCCTCGGCACGCCGGCCGTCGTCGCCGTTGCGCAGGACGCGAGCGGCCAGGCGCTCGAGCTCGCGCTCGCCTACGGCACCGCCCTCGGCGCCGGGCGCGCGGGGATGATCGAGACGACCTTTCAGGAGGAGACCGAGACCGACCTCTTCGGCGAGCAGGCCGTCCTCTGCGGCGGCACCGCCGAGCTCGTGCGCGCCGGCTTCGAGACGCTCGTCGAGGCCGGCTACCAGCCCGAGGTCGCCTACTACGAGTGCCTGCACGAGCTGAAGCTGATCGTCGACCTGATCTGGGAAGGCGGGCTCTCGCACATGCGGTGGTCGATCTCCGACACGGCCGAGTACGGCGACTTCACGCGCGGTAACCGCGTGATCGACGAGCACGTGCGCGGGAAGATGCGCGAGGTGCTCGGCGAGATCCAGGACGGCACGTTCGCGCGAGAATGGATCGCGGAGATGGACGCGGGCGAGCGCAACCTGGACGAGATGCGGGCGGCCGCGCGCGAGCGGCAGATCGAGCAGGTTGGCCTCGAGCTCCGTTCGCTGATGACGCGCGAGCAGCCTGCCGGGGAGCCCAGTGTCGGCTGACAACACGTCGGCTGATCCGTACGACCGCCCCTCCGACCCCGCCAAGCGGCACAGCGCCGCGCTGACGAACGGCGCCGACCGCGCTCCGGCCCGGGCGATGCTGAAGGGCACGGGCTTCACCGACGAGGATCTCGCCCGGCCGCTGGTCGGCGTGGCGACGAACTGGATCGAGACGATGCCGTGCAACCTGAACCAGCGGGCGCTGGCTCAGCACGTCAAGCGCGGCATCCGCGACGCGGGCGGCACGCCGATGGAGTTCAACACGATCGCCGTCTCGGACGGCGTCTCGATGGGAACGGAGGGAATGCGGGCATCGCTCGTCTCGCGCGAGGTGATCGCGGACTCGATCGAGCTCGTCGCGCGAGGGCACCTCTTCGACGGGCTCGTCTGCCTCGTCGGCTGCGACAAGACGATCCCGGCGGCGGTGATGGCGCTCGCGCGGCTCGACCTCCCCGGCCTCGCGCTCTACAACGGCTCGATCGCGCCCGGAAGGTACAACGGCGCCGACGTCACGATCCAGGACGTCTTCGAGGCCGTCGGCGCGCACGCCGCGGGCACGATGAGCGGCGCAGAAGTGCATGCACTCGAGAGCGTCGCCTGCCCCGGCGCCGGCGCCTGCGGCGGACAGTTCACCGCGAACACGATGTCGGCGGCGCTCGACTTCCTCGGCATCTCACCGGCCGGGCTGAACGGGATCCCGGCGCTGGACCCGAGCAAGGAGGAGGCGGCCTACCTGGCCGGCAGGCTCGCGATGCGGCTCGTCCGCGACGACGTCCGGCCCTCGCACATCATCACGCGCGAGGCGCTCGACAATGCCGCCGCGTCGGTCGCCGCCAGCGGCGGCTCGACCAACGGGGTGCTGCACCTGCTCGCGATCGCGCGCGAGCTGGGGATCCCGTACACGCTCGAGGACTTCGACGCGGTCGCGGCGCGCACGCCCGTGGTCGCGAGCCTGAAGCCCGGCGGGCGCTTCGTCGCGACGGACATGCACGCGGCCGGAGGCGTGGCGCTCGTGGCGCGTGAGCTGCTGAAGCGGGACGACCTCCTCACCGGCTCGGCGTTGAACGTGGACGGCCGCTCGCTGGCGCAGATCGCGGAGGAGGTCGAGGAGACCCCCGAGCAGGAGGTCGTCGTCCCGCTGGAGACCCCGCTGAAGGCGACCGGCGGCCTGCGCGTGCTCTACGGCAACCTCGCGCCGGACGGCGCGATCGTGAAGCTCGCGGGGCACGACCGGCTCGTCCACCGCGGCCCGGCGCGCGTCTTCGACTCGGAGGAAGCGTGCTTCGCGGCGGTCAAGGCGCGGTCGATCCAACCCGGAGACGTGGTCGTGATCCGCTACGAGGGACCCGCCGGCGGTCCCGGGATGCGCGAGATGCTGCACGTGACCGCGGCGATCGTGGGAGAGGGGCTGTCGGACTCGGTCGCCCTCGTCACCGACGGCCGCTTCTCGGGCGCGACCCACGGCTTCATGGTCGGCCACGTCACGCCCGAGGCGTTCCACGGCGGCCCGCTCGCCGCCCTCGAAGAGGGGGACACCGTCGTGCTCGACGTCGAGACGCGCGAGCTGCGCGTCGAGCTGTCCGACGACGAGCTCACAGCCCGGCTGGAGGCATGGTCGCCGCCGGCTCCACGGTACGAATCCGGTGTCCTCGCCAAGTACGCGCGGCTCGTCTCCTCCGCCTCTGACGGCGCCGTGACGCGAGCCTGAGCTTTCGTTTGTACACTCTTGGCCAAGAGAGCGGGTTTCCCGCTCCGCATCAAGAGAGGTCGAGGGATCCGGCCCGACGACGCCTCGGCAACCTGCGCCAGCGCAAGGTGCCAAACCGGCCGAGCTGCACGCTCGGATCGATGTAGAGCGACGAGACGAAGGAGAGTCCAATGCCCGCCATCAGCCTCCGCTGCCGCCACTGCGGCACCGAACGCGACCTCGACGCCGTCGGCGCCTGCGCCGCCTGCTGGGGCCCGCTCGAGCCCGTGTACGACCTCGACGAGCTCCGCCCGACCCTGACCCGCGAGACGATCGCCGCCGGCCCGCCGTCGCTCTGGCGCTACGGCGCGCTGCTGCCGGTCGAGACCCCGAGCGAGCCGCGGCTCGCGCCCGGCTTCACGCCGCTCGTGGAGGCACCGCGGCTCGCGGAGACGCTCGGCCTCCGCGAGCTCTATCTCAAGCTGGACACCGCGAACCCGACCCACTCCTTCAAGGACCGCGTCGTCGCGGTCGCGTGCGCGAAGGCGCAGGAGCTCGGGCTGCGGACGCTTGCCTGCTCCTCGACCGGGAACCTCGCGGGAGCGGTCGCGGCGCGCGCAGCCGTCGAGGGCCTCGACGCGGCCGTCTTCTGCCCCGCCGGCCTCGAGCGCGAGAAGCTCCTTCCCACGGCTGCGTACGGCGCAACGATCTACGAGGTCGCGGGCAGCTACGACGACTGCAGCCGGCTGACCGTCGAGCTCTCGTTCGAGCTGCCCTGGGCATTCGTGAACGTCGGCCTCCGTGCCTACTACGCCGAGGGGTCGAAGACGCTCGCGTTCGAGATCGCCGAGCAGCTCGGCTGGGAGCTTCCAGACGCTGTCGTCAGCCCGGTCGCCTCGGGGGCGCTGTTCTCGAAGCTGGGACGGGGCTTCGGCGAGTTCCTCGAGCTGGGCCTGGTCGAAGGAGCACCGCCGAAGCTCATCGGCGCCCAGGCGGCAGGGTGCGATCCGGTCGCCGCCGCCTTCCGCGACGAGCTGCCGGTCAAGCCGATCCGACCGCAGACCTCCGCCAGCTCACTGGCGATCGGGAACCCCGCGGACGGGGACCACGCGGTCGCGACGGCGCGCGCCGCGGGCGGCTCGATCCACGCCGTTCCCGAGGATCAGATCGCTCCGAACATGGCGCTGCTCGCCGAGAGCACCGGCGTCTTCGGCGAGGCGGCGGCGGGCATCTGCCTCGGCGCGCTCCGCGAAGCGATCGACGAGGGCACGGTCGGGGCAGACGACCGCGTCGTCCTCCTGGTCACCGGCGACGGGCTGAAGACACCCGGCCACCTGGCCGACCGGTTCGCCTCGGTCGAGATCGAAGCGGACGCCGACTCGCTGCTGGACCAGCTCGGGGTGGCGGTCTGACTTTACTTTCTACACCAGTCGGCGCTACCCTCGCCCCAGGTGCCCACCCCGTATCCCCTGAGCGAGAGCACCGAGCTCGGAGCGGCTGCAGCATCACCCGAGGCTGCGGCCGCCCCGGGCGCCCCTGAGCGAATCGAGCAGCTGCGCGAGTTGATCGCGGAGAACGACCGCGCTTCCGTGCAGCTGCTGAACCGGCGGCTCGAGCTGGTCGCCGAGATCTGGCGCGAGAAAGACGCGCGGGGTGTGCCCCACACCGATCCCGAGCGTGAGCGCCTGCTCTTGCAGCAGCTGGAGGACGCCAACGGCGGGCCGCTGTCACAGGCCGGGCTCGAGCTCTTCCACGGCGTCCTGCTCTCGCTGACGAAGCAGGAGCTCGGTCGCTGATGCTGCGCGTCGCCTGCCTGCCGGGAGACGGCATCGGGCCCGAGGTGACGGCGGTCGCGATCGACGTCCTGCGCTCGCTCCCGCTCGAGGTCGAGATCGAGGAGCACGCCTTCGGCGGCGGCGCGATCCTCGCGGAGGGGACGCCGCTCCCCGACGAGACGCTGGCTGCATGCAAGGCGGCGGACGCGGTCGTCCTCGGCGCCGTCGGCCTGCCGGAGCTCGAAGGCGCGCCGGTACGGCCGGAGCAGGGTCTGATCGGGCTCCGCAAGGAGCTCGACGTCTACGCGAACCTGCGTCCCGCGACCGGGCCGGGGATCGACCTCCTGATCGTCCGCGAGCTCGTCGGCGGCCTCTACTACGGCGCCAGTGGCAGGCGCCCGGACGGCACGGCGTTCGACACGTGCGAGTACACGCCCGAGGCGATCGAGCGCGTCTCGCGGCGCGCGTTCGAGCTTGCGGGCGCGAGGCGAGGACACGTGACCTCCGTGGACAAGGTGAACGTGCTCGAGACCTCCCGACTCTGGCGCGAGACGGTCGTACGCGTCGCGGCCGACTACCCCGACATCGAGCTCGACCACCTGCTCGTCGACACGGCCGGGATGCAGCTCGTGCAGGACCCGGGGCGGTTCGACGTGATCCTGACGGAGAACACGTTCGGCGACATCCTCTCCGACGTCGCCGCAGGCACGTGCGGCGGCCTCGGGCTTGCGGCATCAGCGAGTCTCGGCGACGGCCGGCCCGGGATCTTCGAGCCGGTCCACGGCTCCGCACCCGACATCGCCGGCCAGGGGATCGCGAACCCCGCGGCGATGCTGCGCTCGATCGCGCTGCTGCTCCGGCACGCCGCGGACGAGCCGGAGCTGGCGACTGCGCTCGAGCGCGCCGTCGACCGGTCTCTGGCCGAGACACCGACTGTCGATCTCGGCGGCGACGCGACGACGGCCGAGTTCGCCGGGTCGGTGCTGGAGCAGCTGCAGGCGGCGACTAGCCGGCGTTGAGCGCGGTCGTGCGCACCCGCGCCGGGTGCGCTGCCTCGTAGGCCGCGATCTCGTCCTCGTGCGAGAGCGAGCGGGCGATGTCGTCGAGCCCGTTCAGCAGGCAGTGGCGCTGGAACGGATCGAAGTCGAATGCGATCTCGCGGCCGCTCGGGTCGACGATCAGCTGCCGCTCGAGGTCGACCTCCGCGAAGGCGCCGCCGCCGAGCGCGTCGATCAACGGACGGAGCTGCTCTGGCGGCAGCACGATCGTGACGAGGCCGACCTTGAAGCAGTTCATCGCGAAGATGTCGCCGAACGAGGGGGCGATCACGACCTCGAAGCCGTAGTCCTGAAGTGCCCACGCCGCATGCTCGCGGGAGGAGCCACAGCCGAAGTTCGCGCCCGCGACCAGGATCTTGGCGCCGGCGCAGTCCGGGTCGTTCAGCTCGAAGTCGTGGCGGAGCATGCCGTTCCCGTCGAAGCGCCAGTCGTAGAAGAGGAACTCGCCGAAGCCCGTGCGCTCGATCCGCTTGAGGAACTGCTTCGGGATGATCTGGTCGGTGTCGACGTCCGCGCGGTCGAGGACGGCGACAGGCCCGGAGACTCGCTGAAACGGCTTCACGCGGTCGCCGCCAGTTCGCGCGGATCGACGAAGTGGCCGGCGATCGCCGTTGCTGCCGCGAGCTGCGGACTGACCAGGTGCGTGCGACCGCCGCGCCCCTGCCGGCCCTCGAAGTTGCGATTCGAGGTCGACGCACAGCGCTCGCCGGCGGCGAGGACGTCCGGGTTCATGCCCAGGCACATCGAGCAGCCCGCTCGGCGCCACTCGAACCCGGCGTCGCGGAAGATCCGGTCGAGGCCCTCCTCCTCGGCGAGCCGCTTCACGGTCGCGGACCCGGGGACGACAAGAGCGCGCACGCTCGGATGCACCTGCTTGCCCGCGACGACGGTGGCCGCGGCGCGCAGGTCCTCGATCCGCGCGTTCGTGCACGAGCCGATGAAGACGCGGTCGACATGGATGTCCTGCATCGCCGTGCCGGGCTCGAGGCCCATGTACGTGAGCGCCCGCTCGGCCGCGAGCCGCTTGTCGGGGTCGGCGAAGCCGGCGGGATCCGGGACGCTGTCGGTGACCGAGACGACCATCTCCGGATTCGTCCCCCAGGTGACCTGCGGGGCGAGCTCTGCGACGTCGACGACGAACTCCCGGTCGTACGCGGCGTCGGCATCGGACGCGAGGCCGCGCCAGTCGTCGAGCGCCTGCTCCCAGGCTCGGCCGGTGGGCGCCGCCGGCCGGCCCTCGAGATACGCGAACGTCGTGTCGTCGGGTGCGACCATCCCCGCCCGCGCACCGGCCTCGATCGACATGTTGCAGATCGTCATCCGGTTCTCCATCGACAGGCTCCGGATCGCGTCGCCGGTGTACTCGAGCACGTGCCCCACCCCGCCCGCCACGCCGAGCCGGCCGATCGCGCCGAGGATCATGTCCTTTGCCGTCACGCCGGGTGGCGCGTCGCCCTCGAAGCGGACGCGCATCGACCGCGGCCGCACCTGTGGCAGGCACTGCGTCGCCAGCACGTGTTCCACCTCCGACGTGCCGACGCCGAACGCGAGCGCGCCGAACGCGCCGTGCGTCGATGTATGGCTGTCCCCGCAGACGATCGTCATTCCCGGCTGCGTCACACCGAGCTCGGGCCCGATCACGTGCACGATCCCCTCGCGACCGTGCCCGGTTGCGAAGAGCGGGACGCCGAATTCCGCGCAGTTGCGACGTAGGGCATCCAGCTGCGCCTTCGCGAGCGGATCAGTGACGGGACCGTCCTCCGTCGGCACGTTGTGGTCCATCGTCGCGAGCGACAGGTCCGGCCGCCGCACGGCTCTCCCGGCCAGCCGGAGGCCGTCGAAGGCCTGCGCCGAGGTGACCTCGTGGATCAGGTGCAGGTCGACGAACAGCAGCGTCGGCTCGCCCTCGGGGGCGGCGACGACGTGTCGCTCCCAGATCCGGTCGAGCAGCGTTTTCGCCATGGACGAATGCTAGTCACGAAGGTGTAGAAAATAAAGCGGCTACCACTTCATTGCTGTACTTTCTACAGTTATGCAGGCGACGGAGACGATCTGGATGAACGGCAGGCTGGTGAAGTGGGCTGACGCCACCGTGCACGTCGCTTCGCACGGGCTCCACTACGGCTCCGGCGTCTTCGAGGGGATCCGCGCCTACGAGACTCCCGGCGGTTCCTCGATCTTCCGGCTCACCGACCACCTGCAGCGGCTCCACGACTCGGCACGGCTGCTCGGGATGGAGCTCCCGTACTCGGTCGACCAGCTGCGACAGGCGACGATGGAGCTCGTCGCCGCCAACGGCCTCGCCGAGTGCTACCTGCGGCCGATCGCGTTCTACGGCTTCGGCGAGCTCGGCGTCTCGCCGCGTGGCAATCCCGTCGACGTCTCCATCATCAGCTGGCCCTGGGGCGCCTATCTCGGCGAGGACGGGCAGCGGAACGGGATCCGGGCGAAGATCTCCTCCTGGCAGCGAGTCGGCCCGAACGTGATCCCGCACACGGCGAAGGCGACCGGGATCTACCTCAACTCGATGCTCGCGGTGAACGAGGCCCTCGACGCCGGCTACGACGAGGCGATCCTGCTCACGAGCGACGGCTTCGTCGCCGACGGCTCGGGCGAGAACATCTTCGTCGTCCGCGACGGCGTCATCGCCACTCCCGACCTGTCGACGTCGATCCTGCCCGGGATCACGCGGGACACGGTCGGCGAGATCGCGCGGAGCCTGGGCTACGAGGTGGTCGAGAGGAACCTGATCCGCTCCGACCTCTACCTCGCCGACGAGGTGTTCATGTGCGGGACGGCGGCCGAGGTGACGCCGCTGCGGTCCGTCGACGGCGTCGAGCTCGGGGTCGGCCCGGTGACGGAGGCGATCCGCGACGAGTACCTGCGCTGCGTCCGCGGAGTGTCGACGTACTCGCCGGCGTGGCTCGAGCACGTCGCGCTCGAGCTCGCAGCCTGAGCTAGCGCTGCGCGACTGCAGGCTCGCGGAGCCGGCGTGCGACTCCGTCGCGCTCCGCTGCCTCGGCCACGGCCGCGGCGACCACGCGGGCGACTTCACGGTTGAAGACGCTCGGGACGATGTACTCCGGCCCGAGCTCGTCGGGCGCGACGACTGCGGCGATCGCCTCACCGGCGGCGAACTTCATCCCCTCGGTGATGTCGCGCGCGCGCACGTCGAGCGCGCCGCGGAAGACGCCCGGGAACGCGAGCACGTTGTTGATCTGGTTCGGATAGTCGGAGCGGCCGGTCGCGACGACCGCCGCCAGGCCCTCGAGCTCGTCGGGCGCGACCTCCGGCGTCGGATTCGCCATCGCGAAGACGATCGCGTCGTCGGCCATCGAACGGATCCCGTCGAACGAGACCGCTCCCGGCTGCGACAGCCCGATGTACACGTCCGCGCCTCTCAGCACCTCGTCGGCCGACCCGCGCTCACAGTCCGGGTTGGTCGCCTGCGCGTAGTCCGCCTTGATCCCGGCGAGACCCGGCCGGCCCACGTAGACCGCGCCGGCCCGATCGCAGCCGACGACGTTCCCGACACCGGCGTGCTGCAGGATCCGCGTCGTCGCGATTCCCGCCGCGCCGACCCCGGTGATGACGACCTTCACGTCCTCGGGCCGCTTGCCGACGACCCGCAGCGCGTTGACGAGCGCGGCGTAGACGACGATCGCAGTGCCGTGCTGGTCGTCGTGGAAGACGGGGATGTCGAGCGACGCGCGCAGGCGCTCCTCGATCTCGAAGCACCGCGGCGCGGAGATGTCCTCCAGGTTGATCGCGCCGAAACCCGGGGCGATCGCCGTGACGGCCGCGACGATCTCGTCGACGTCGGTCGTCGCCAGGCAGACCGGCCAGCCGTCGACGCCGGCGAACTCCTTCAGCAGCATCGCCTTGCCCTCCATCACCGGCATCGCCGCCTCGGGCCCGATGTCGCCCAGCCCGAGCACGGCCGTCCCGTCCGAGACGACCGCGACGGTGTTGCGCTTGATCGTCAGGCTCCACGCCTTCTCCGGGTCGTCCGCGATCGCCTCGGAGACGCGGGCGACGCCCGGCGTGTACGCCATCGAGAGGTCGTCCCGCGTGACGAGCGGCGCCTTCAACGCCATCTCGATCTTGCCGCCGAGATGCATGAGGAAGGTGCGGTCGGAGACGTGCTCCACCTCGACGCTCGCGAGCTCGTCGGCTGCGGCCGCCACCGCGGCGATGTGGTCAGCGTCGCGCGCGAGCACCGTCACGTCGCGGACCTTCACGCCCGGCTCCGAGCGCACGAGATCGATGGCCTCGAGCGACGCTCCCGTGTCCGCGATCACGCGCGCGAGCTCCGCGAACGCTCCCGGCCGGTCGTCCAGACGGACCCGAAGCGTGGCGCTGAACGATGCGGACAGGTGGCTCATGCGGCGGATGCCGTCCGTCGTGCGGCGTCGTCGTGGACGCCGAGCCAGCGATCGACGGCGGTCGCGCAGCGCCGGCCCTCCGAGATCGCCCAGACGATCAACGACTGCCCGCGGCGCGCGTCGCCGGCCGCGAAGACTCCTTCCGCACTGGTCGCGTACGTCGGCGCGAAGGCGTTCCCGCGCGCGTCGGTGTCGACGCCGAACTCCTCGAGGATGCGCGGCTCAGGACCGACGAAGCCCATCGCGAGGAGCACGAGGTCGGCCGGGCGATCCTCGTCGGTGCCGGGAACGGATGTCGAACGGCGGCGCGCCCGAGTTCTGCGTCCAGTGGATCCGCTCGACGCGGCCGCCGCTCCCGGTGAGCGCCGTCGTCGAGATGGCGAAGTCGCGCTCGCCGCCCTCCTTCAGCGCATACGAGGTACGGAGCCGCATCGGCCAGGTCGGCCACGGCGTCAGATCGTCGGGCCGGCGGGCCGGGGGCTCGCCGACGAGCTCGATCTGCGTCACCGAGGCGGCGCGCTCGCGATGTGCGTTCGCGACGCAGTCGGCGCCGGTGTCGCCGCCGCCGATCACGATCACGTGCTTGCCCGCCGCCGTGAGCACGTTCACCGGCGCAGGCGGCGCACCCGCCACCTGCGGGCCGAGCTCCCGGGCCACCCAGCGGTTCCGCTGGTAGAGGTACTCCATCGCAAAGTGAACGCCGTCGAGCTCGCGGCCGGGCACCGCGAGGTCGCGCGGGACGCGCGAGCCGACGGCCAGGACGACCGCGTCGTGCGTGCTCCGCAGCTCCTCCGCCTCGACGTCGATGCCCACGTCGACGCCGTACCGGAAGGCGACGCCCTCGGCCTCGAGCTGCTGGACGCGCCGCTCGATGAGCCATTTCTCGATCTTGAAGTCGGGGACGCCGAAGCGCACGAGCCCGCCTGCCGCCTCGTCGCGCTCGTAGACGGTGACCGCATGGCCCGCGCGAGCCAGCTGCTGCGCGCACGCGAGGCCGGAGGGGCCGGAACCGACCACGGCGACGCTGCGACCAGAAGCGGACGCCGCAGGACGCGGGACGACCCAGCCCTCCTCCCAGGCGCGGTTCACGATCGCGACCTCGATCTGCTTGATCGTGACCGCGTTGCCCTCGTCGATCTCGAGGACGCAGGCCGCCTCGCACGGGGCCGGACAGAGACGCCCGGTGAACTCGGGGAAGTTGTTCGTCCGGTGCAGCTGCTCGATCGCCTCGCTCCAGCGGTCGCGGTAGACGAGGTCGTTCCACTCCGGGATCAGGTTGCCGAGCGGGCAGCCGTGATGGCAGAAGGGGACGCCGCACTCCATGCAGCGCGCGCCCTGCTCCTGGAGCACCGGGAGGTCGAGCGTGCCCATGAACTCGCGGAAGTCGCCGACGCGCTCGCTCGGATCGCGCTCGGGCTGCTCGATCCGCCGGTACTTGAGGAAGCCGCCGAGCTTGCCCATCAGGCTGCCTCCTCCGACTCCGTCGTGAGGAAGCCGCTGCCGGTCGAGGTGGGGTTGTCGCCCTTGGGCTCGACGACGCCGTCGGCGAGCGCGCGCTTGTAGTCGTGCGGCATCACCTTGACGAACCGCTGCACGGCGTCGTCCCAGCCGGCGAGGAGCCGCGCGGCGACGTCTGAGCCCGTGCGCTCGAGGTGCTCGTCGACGAGAGCGCGCAGCTCCTCCGCGTCCGACTCGGCAAGCTGCTCGAGACCGACGAGCTCGTCGTTGCAGCGTCCGCGGAAGCCGCCGTCCTCGTCCAGCACGTACGCGACGCCACCGCTCATACCGGCGGCGAAATTCCGGCCGGTCCGGCCGAGCACGACGACGCGGCCGCCTGTCATGTACTCGCAGCCGTGGTCGCCGACGCCCTCGACGACAGCGCTGACGCCGGAGTTGCGGACGGCGAACCGCTCGCCGGCGAGACCGCGGAAGAAGGCGCGGCCGGAGGTTGCCCCGTAGAGAACGGTGTTGCCGATGATCACGTTCTCCTCCGCGGCGAATCCGGCGCCCTCCGGCGGCCGCACGGCGAGAACGCCGCCCGAGAGCCCCTTGCCGACGTAGTCGTTCGCGTCGCCGAGGAGCGTCAGCTCGACGCCGGGGGCGAGCCAGGCGCCGAAGGACTGGCCGGCGGAGCCGTTCAGCGTGACGCGGATCGTCCGCTCCGGGAGCCCGGCTGCGCCGTGCTTCTTGGTCACGGCGTGGGAGAGCAGGCCGCCGACGGTGCGGTTGACGTTCCGCACCGGCACCTCGAGCTCGACGGGCGTCCCGTCCTCGAGCGCCGGGCGCGCCTGTTCGAGCAGCTGCCAGTCGAGCGCATCGTCGAGCGGCGAGACCTGCGGGCGCACCCGTCGAACCGCCACGCCGGGCGGCACGTCCGGTGCATGGAGCAGGGCCGAGAGGTCGATCCCGCGCTCCTTCCAGCGCTCGATCGCGTCGTCCGCCTCGAGCAGGTCGACGCGGCCGACGAGATCCTCGAACCGGCGGACGCCGAGCCGCGCCATGATCCGGCGCGCCTCCTCCGCGACGAAGAACATGAAGTTGACGACGTGCTCGGGCTGCCCGGCGAAGCGCTTCCGCAGCTCGGGATCCTGCGTCGCGATCCCTACCGGGCACGTGTTGAGATGGCAGGCGCGCATCATCACGCAGCCCGAGGCAATCAGCGGCGCGGTCGCGAAGCCCATCTCGTCGGCGCCGAGCAGCGCGGCGACGACGACGTCGCGGCCGGTCTTGAGCTGGCCGTCCGTCTGCACCCAGATCCGCGAGCGCAGGTCGTTGAGCACGAGCGTCTGCTGCGTCTCCGCGAGCCCGATCTCCCAGGGCGCGCCGGCGAAGAGGATCGACGAGAGCGGCGAGGCGCCGGTGCCGCCGTCGTGGCCGGAGATGAGCACATGGTCGGCGTTCGCCTTCGCGACGCCGGCGGCGACCGTGCCGACGCCGACCTCCGAGACGAGCTTCACCGAGATGCGCGCCTCCGGATTCGCGCAGCGGAGGTCGTAGATCAGCTGCTTCAGATCCTCGATCGAGTAGATGTCGTGGTGCGGCGGCGGCGAGATCAGCCCGACGCCGGGCGTCGTCAGCCGCACGCTGGCGATGTAGCGGTCGACCTTGTGCCCGGGCAGCTGGCCGCCCTCACCCGGCTTCGCGCCCTGCGCCATCTTGATCTGGAGCTCGTCGGCATTCGCGAGGTAGTGCGCGTTGACGCCGAAGCGGCCCGAGGCGACCTGCTTGATCGCGGAGCGGCGCCAGTCTCCGTTCGCCTCCGGTGTGAACCGCTCCGGGTCCTCACCGCCCTCGCCGGTGTTCGAGCGGCCGCCGATCCGGTTCATCGCGATGGCGAGGTTCTCGTGCGCCTCCCGCGAGAGTGAGCCCAGGGACATCGCGCCCGTCGCGAAGCGCTTGACGATCTCCTGCGCGGGCTCCACCTCGTCGAGCGGCACGCCGCCGTCCGGATCCTCGCGGAAGCGCATCAGGCCGCGAAGGGTCGAGCGCCGCGTCGAGTCGGTGTTGACGAGCTCCGCGTACTCCTCGTAGGAGGCGTAACCGCCGTTCCGCACCGCGTGCTGAAGCGCCGCGATCGTGTCCGGGTTCCACTGGTGGTGCTCGCCCTCCCGCCGCCAGGCGTAGAGGCCGGTCACCGGCAGCAGCCCGTCCTGCGTGCCCGGCCAGGCGCGCGCGTGGCGGTCGAGCGTGTCGCTGGCCAGCTCTTCCATCCCGATCCCGCCGATGCGGGAGGCGGTGCCGGTGAAGTGCCGGTCGACGAGCTCGCGCGAGAGCCCGATCGCCTCGAAGACCTGCGCGCCGCAGTACGACGGGATCGTCGAGATGCCCATCTTCGAGATCGTCTTCAGCAGGCCCTTGGCGATGCCCTTGGTGGCGCGGCGCTGCGCCTCCTCCTTCGTCATCGCCTGGGGCAGCAGCTCGAGGTCGACGAGCTCGGCCAGCGTCTCGAGCATCAGATAGGGGTTGACCGCAGCGGCGCCGTAACCGACGAGCACAGCGACGCTCTGCACGCTGCGCGGCTCGCCGGACTCGACGACCAGCCCTGCCTGCAGCCGCGTCCCCGCGCGAACGAGATGGTGGTGCAACGCGGAGACCGCCAGCAGCGACGGCATCGGCGCGCGGTCGGGCCCGACGCCGCGATCCGAGAGGACGACGATGTTCGCGCCGTTCGCCAGGGCGTCGTCCGCCTCGGCGCAGATCCGCTCGACGGCGAGCTCGAGGCCGCCCGGCCCGTCCTCGACCGGCCAGGTGGTGTCGATCGTGTGCGCCCGGAAGACGTCGGAATCGATCTGGCGGAGCCGCTCGAGCTCCTCGTCGCGCAGGATCGGGTTGGCGATCACGAGCTGGCGTGCGTGCTCCGGCGTCTCGTCGAGCAGGTTCCGCTCCGAGCCGACGCTGGCCTCGACGCTCATCACGACCGCCTCGCGGATCGAGTCGATCGGCGGGTTCGTCACCTGGGCGAAGAGCTGCTTGAAGTACGAGTAGAGGACCGGCCGCCGGTCGGAGAGCACGGCGAGCGGCAGGTCGTTGCCCATCGACCCGATCGCCTCCTCCGCGTTCCGCGCGAGCGGCGCGAGGATCACCTTCATGTCGTCCTGCGTGTAGCCGAATGCGAGCTGGCGCTTGCGCAACGGCTCGGCGGGAGCCGGCAGGCACGGGCGCGCCGGCAGGTCGTCCAGACGCACGACGTTCTCTCCGTACCAGTCGGCGTAGGGCCGCCGCGACGCGATCTCGCCCTTGACCTCCGCGTCCGGGACGATCCGGCCCTGCTCGAGGTCGACGAGGAAGAGCTTCCCGGGCTGCAGCCGCCCCTTCCGGACGACGTTCTCCGGCGCCTCCTCGAGGACACCGGTCTCCGAGGCGAGCACGACCCAGCCGTCGGCGGTCTCGAGCCAGCGGCCCGGACGCAGGCCGTTGCGGTCGAGCGTCGCCCCGATCAGCCGCCCGTCCGTGAAGGCGATCGCCGCCGGGCCGTCCCAGGCCTCGAGCAGGCACTGGTGGTAGGCGTAGAACCCGGCGAGCTCGGGCGAGACGTCGTCGCGGCCCCGATACGCCTCGGGGATCATCATCATGATCGCGTGCGGCAGCGACCGGCCGGCGAGCACGAGCAGCTCGAGCACGTTGTCGAAGGTCGCCGAGTCCGAGCCGCCGGGGCGTACGACCGGCAAGACCTTCGCCAGGTCGTCGCCGAACAGCTCCGACGCCAGCTGCGACTCGCGCGCGCGCATCCAGTTGACGTTGCCCCGCAGCGTGTTGATCTCGCCGTTGTGGGCGATCATCCGGTACGGGTGGGCGAGCTCCCAGCTCGGGAACGTGTTCGTCGAGTAGCGCGAGTGCACGAGCACGAGCGCGGAGGCTGTGCGCTCGTCGCGGAGGTCGGGGTAGTAGGCGGTCAGCTGCGGCGCCGTCAGCATCCCCTTGTAGACCACCGTCCGGGCAGAGAAGCTCGGGATCACGAGGTCGGGGCCGGCTGCGAGCTCCGCGACGCGGCGGATCACATACAGCTTGCGCTCGAACGCGTCGAGATCGAGTGCCGGCGCGGCGGCGACGAAGAGCTGGCGGACGAGCGGAGCGGTCGCAGCCGCGGACGGCCCGGCCTGGCTCTCGTCGACGGGGACGTCGCGCCACGCCACCACGCGCTGCCCCTCGGCCTCGACCGTCTCGTTCAGAAGCTGCTCGAGCTCTGCCGCACGGCCGGCGTCGCGCGGGAGGAAGCACACAGCGACGCCGTACGACCCGAGCGGCGGCAGCTCCGAGCCGACCTCGGCGCGGAAGAGCGCGTCCGGCAGCTGCAGCGTCATGCCCGCGCCGTCGCCCGTGCCGGCGTCGGCGCCCTCGGCGCCGCGGTGCTCCAGGTTGGCGAGCGCCGTCGCAGCGCGCACGAGTGTCTCGTGGCTCGCGACGCCGTCGAGCCGTGCAACGAAGGCGACGCCGCACGCGTCGTGCTCGTACGCCGGGTCGTAGAGGCCGACGGGTCTCACAGCGTGCGCTCCTTCGCTCTCCCTCTCGCCTGTGTGGTGTGCGCTTGACCGGGGAGGCGAGAGGACTGGTGGCCGGCTAGCGCAGTCGGGGGCGCGAGAGAATGGCCTTGAAGGCCGGGATCGGATCGGCAAATACGATTGCTCGCGCCACTCGCTTTCCAGTGTAAAGCATTGGCCGGACGGCGCAAGTTCATCCATTACTTGCGTAAGTAAAGTGGCTGCTGCTATACAGGAAGGGCGTCCACCATCGCGAGCGGCAGAGGGACCTGGCCCGACGAAGCCGCAGCAACCGGGGCAACAGCCCGTCAGGTGCTCCATCCAGCGCGAGCCGCCCCTCCGGAGCGTCGAGCGGAAGATGTGACGACGCAGACCTCGCCGCCGGCGAGGAGCACGAGGCCTCCGGAAACGGGGGCCTTCGCCGTTTCAAGGGAGCTGGAAAGGGTGGTGGCAGGTATCGACAGGACGGTGACCCGCAGACCGGTCGAGAAGGCGCCGCCGACGCTCGAGCTCGTGCTCAAGCGCAACTCGGTCGAGCGGATCAAACGCGAGAAGGACCCGCTCGGGATGCTCGGCGAGCTTCCCGCCCTGATCGCCGCCGGCTACGAACAGGTGCCCGAGGAGGACCTCGTCCGCCTGAAGTGGTGGGGGCTCTACCACGACAAGCCGAAGATCGGGACGTTCATGCTGCGGATCAAGCTGCCCGCGGGCCGGGTGACGCCGGAGCAGCTGGCGCCGTCGGCGAGCTGTCTCTGGAGTACGGCAAGGGCTCCGGCGAGCTCTCGACGCGGCAGACGATCCAGCTCCACTACCTCGAGCTCGCCTCGCTGCCGGAGGTCTTCCGCCGGCTCGACGAGGTCGGGCTGACGACCGTCGGCGCGTGCGGCGACGCCGTCCGGAACGTGACCGGCTGCCCCGTCGCCGGCCTCGCCCACGACGAGCTCTTCGACGTGACGCCCGTCGTCGAGGAGGTGACGCGCTTCTTCTACGGGAACCCTGACTACTCGGACCTGCCGCGGAAGCACAAGATCACGATCTCCGCGTGCGCGCACCGCTGCAACGCGCCGGAGATCAACTGCATCGCGCTCGTGGGCGCGCTCCGGGACGGCGAGCCGGGCTTCGCCGTCCTCGTCGGCGGCGGCCTCTCGTCGGTCCCCCGGCTCGCACGCGACCTCGGGGTCTTCGTCCGCGTCGACGAGGCGGTACCGGTCCTCTGCGCGCTCCTTGATGCGTGGAAGGAAGACCTCCGCTACCGCGTTTCGCGCGTCAAGGCCCGGCTCAAGTTCATGGTCGACGACATCGGCCCCGAGGGCATGCGCGCCGAGGTCGAGCGACGGCTTGGCTACGCACTGCCCGACTTCCACCTGGACGAGCCGCCGCCGTTGACCGATCACATGGGAGCGCGAGCCGCAGAAGCAGGAAGGCCTGATCTCGCTCGGTGTCCCGGTCGAAGTCGGGCCTGCTCTCCGGCGAGCAGATGGTCGCGATCGCCGGGCTCGCGCGAGGACGTGCGCGTGACGCGGCAACAGAACCTCGTGTTGACGTCGATCCCGGCCGGCGACGTCGACCGGATCGGCGAGCAGCTGGCGGAGCTCGGGCTGCCGCTCGCAGGGAACCCGCTTCGCTCCGAAGCGATCGCGTGCACGGGCGAGCCGCACTGCAACTTCGCCGTCGCGGAGACCAAGTCGCGGCTCGCCGCCCTCGTCGAGCACCTCGAGGCACGCTTCGGCGACGCCCTCGCCGGGCTGAAGCTGAACCTCGACGGCTGCCCGCACGCCTGCGCGCACCACTGGGTCGGCGATCTCGGCTTCCAGGGCTCCACGGTGCGGAACGAGGAGGGCGTGCGCCGCCAGGCCTACGACCTGCTGCTGCGCGGCGGCCTCGGCCCCGACGCGGCGATCGCGCGGCCGGTGTTCCGCCGGATCCCGGCCGAGGACCTCGCCGACACGGTCACCGGCCTCCTGGACGGATGGCTGCGGCAGCGCGAGGGCGAAGAGAGCTTCCGCGCGTTCTGCGATCGCACGAGCGACGACCAGCTCGGCCTCCTGGCCGGGCGCGAGCCGGCGAAGAGCCGACGAGAGGAGGTGGCGGCATGAGCGACGTCGAGCTGCTCGACGATCTCGAGGCCGGCGAGCTGTCCGTCCAGTTCGAGGGTGAGGAGCCGGAGGCCGTCCTGGAGTGGGCGATCGCCGAGTTCGGCGACAGGCTGGCGATCTCGACGGCGTTCCAGGAGGGCGACGTCGCGCTGATCGACATGGCCTACCGGATCGACCCGAGCGTGAGGCTCTTCTCGATCGACACGGGCAGGCTCCCGACCGAGACGTTCGAGCTGATCGAGACCCTGCGCGAGCGCTATCCCGGGCCTGGCGCTGACGCTGCTCTCCCCCGACGCGCCCCAGCTGCAGCGGCTCGTCGACCGTCACGGCCCGAACCTCTTCTACCGCTCGATCGAGCAACGGTTGCTCTGCTGCAACGTCCGCAAGGTGCAGCCGCTGACGCGGTACCTCGCCGGCGTCGACGCCTGGGTCACCGGTCTGCGGCGCGACCAGTGGGCGGGCAGAACCGACATCCGCAAGGTCGAGATCGACCACGACCACGGCGCGATCGTGAAGCTGAACCCGCTCGCCGAGTGGACGGAGGACGAGGTCTGGGACTACGTGCGCGAGAACGACGTCCCCGTCCACCCGCTCTACGCGCAGGGCTACACGTCGATCGGCTGCGCGCCGTGCACCCGCCCGGTCGCCGAGGGCGAGCCGAAGCGCGCCGGACGCTGGTGGTGGGAATCGGGCGCGCCCAAGGAGTGCGGGATGCACTGCGCGATCGAGACCGGCGGCTTCGAGCACGAGCTGCACGCGATCCTCGGCGAGGAGGCGCATTGAGCAGCGTCGCCTGTGAAGCCGGCGGAGCGCGAGGTCGCCCTCGGCGAGGTGGAGGCAGTGCTGGCGGCGGCGCGCGACGAGGCGTACCGCGCCCGTCTCGTCGCGGTCGCCGACGCCGTCGACCAGGGTGAGCTCGCCGCCGAGGAGGCGGCAGATCTCGAGCGTGTGCTCGAGCTGGGGCTCCAGGCGGGCAGGATCCGGGCGATCTACGGCGCCGGCGGCGAGCAGGCCGCGCTCCGGCTCTTCCGCCGGCTGCCCGGCGGCGCCGAGCTGACCGAGAGTGCGCGCTCCGTCTCCGAGGCGCTGGCGACGCTCAACGGCCGGCCGCTCGACTCGTTCCGGATCGAAGCGATCGGCCCCGGCATGTACCGGCTCTCCCTCGTCGCCGGCGGCGCAGAGGTTGCCGTCAGGCTCGACCGGAGCGGTGTCCAGCTCGCGTCGATCGGCGTCTGATGACCGAGAAGCGCCACTACGTCGCCTGCATCGACCTCGACGACCGCAGCGTGCTCGTGGTCGGCGCCGGCCGCGTTGCGCACGAGAAGGTGCGCGGCCTGCTCGACTGCGGAGCGGCCGTGACCGTCGTCGCGCCCGAGGTCTCGCCGGAGGTCGCCGCTCTCCCGGTCGAAGTGCTGCGACGCCCGTATCGGCGCTCCGACCTCGACGGCCGCTATCTCGTCGTCGCGGCGACGGACGACCCGGCCGTCAACACGGCCGTCTTCGCCGACGCCGAGGCACGCTCGCTCCTCTGCAACGTGGTCGACGTGCCCGAGCTCTGCTCGTTCATCCTCCCGGCGCTGCACCGCCAGGATCCGATCACGGTCTCGGTGTCGACCGGTGGCGCCTCGCCCGTGCTCGCGCAGCGGCTCCGCGACGAGATCGCCCGGATCGTGGGGCCGGAGCATGCGGCGCTGGCGGTCCGGCTGCGCGAGCTGCGCCCCTGGGCGAAGCAGCACCTGCCGACCTACGAAGCCCGGCGCGACTACTTCGCCGGCATCGTCCGGGACGAGCTCGGATGACCGTCCACCTCGTCGGCGCCGGGCCCGGCGATCCGGGCCTGATCACGGCCCGCGGCCTCGAGCTCGTCCGTTCCTGCGACGTGCTCGTCCACGACCGGCTTGTCGCTCCCGAGCTCGTCGCGGAGGCCCCGTCCGGCGCGCTCGTCCTCTGCCGCGACGGGCTCGACCAGGCGGCGGTCACCGAGCTGCTGGTCGACTCCGGCCAGCTCGGCCTCGACGTGGTCCGGCTGAAGGGCGGTGATCCGTTCGTCTTCGGTCGCGGCGGCGAGGAGGCGCTCGCCCTACGGGCTGCCGGCGTCGCGTGCGAGATCGTGCCAGGCGTCTCGTCGATCGCCGCTGTGCCTGCGGCCGCGGGAATCCCGGTCACCCACCGAGGCATCTCCGATCACGTCACGATCGCGAGCTGCCAGGGAGCCGACGGCGGCGAGGCCGACTACGCGAGGCTGGCCGCGATCGGCGGCACGCTCGTCCTCTTCATGGGGCTGGGACGTGTCGAGCGGGTCGTCGACGGCCTGCTCGCGGCGGGGATGCCGCCGGAGACGCCTGCCGCCGCGATCTCCCGAGGAACGCTGCCAGACCAGGAGGTCGTGCGGACGACGCTGCAGCAGCTTGCCGACGCGGCCTCCGGGCTCGCCGGGCCGGCGCTGATCGTCGTCGGCGATGTGGCCGCGCTGGACCCTGGCGTCACACCTGCAGGCGGAACGCCTCGGCGGCGCCGAAGTGGCCGAGCCAGAGCGCGCTGCCCGTCACCGCGCCCTCGCAGCCGAGCCGGCGTAGCGCGCTCAGGTCGTCGAGCCTGGCGATCCCTCCCGCCGCGATCACCGGCAGCCCCACCGCGAGGACACTCTCGAGCAGGTCGAGGTCCGGCCCGGCGAGCGTTCCATCGCGGCCGGTGCTCGTCACGAGCAGACGCTCGATGCCGGCCGCGGCACAGCGCCGGGCGAGCTCGGCCGCGCCCACCGTCGATCCCTCCGTCCAGCCCTTCACGGTCACGAGCCCGTCGCGCGCGTCGACGGCGACGACGAGCGCCGCCGGACCGAAGCGAGCCAGTGCCGCGGTGAGGAACGCGTCGTCGAGCGCAGCGGTGCCGAGGAGCACGCGCGTCGCGCCGGCCGCGAGTGCGGCGTCGATCAGCTCGAGGCTGCGGTAGCCGCCGCCGACCTGGACGGGAACCCCGGCCGCGGCGACACGCTCGACCAGGCTCAGGTCCGGCGTTCCGGAGAAGGCGCCGTCGAGATCGACGAGGTGGAGCCAGGTCGCGCCCGCGGCGGCGAAACGCTCCGCGGCCGCGACCGGGTCGCCGCCGTCGACCGTGATCCGCTCGCGACGGCCCTCCGAGAGGCGGACGACGCGTCCGTCGAGCACGTCGATCGCCGGATAGACGACGAAGCTCTGCTTGCGTGCTAGCACGCTAGCATGCTAGCATGGCAACATGGCCGACACACTCGTCACGCGCGAGGTCGAGCAGATCTCCGGGCTCGACGACCTCGCCGACGCCGTCCTGACGCTGCAGACGCGCGACGAGGCCCGCCGCTTCCTGCGCGACCTCTGCACGCTCCCGGAGCTGGAGGCGCTGACGCACCGGTGGCAGACGGCGCGGCTGCTCGAAGAGCACGTGCCGTACGTCGAGATCGCCGAGCGCGTGCCGACGAGCACTGCGACCGTGACCCGGGTCGCGCAGTGGCTGCGGAACGGGACCGGCGGCTACCGGACGGCGCTCGACCGCACCCACGCGAAGCGGAAGCGCTAGTGGAGCCGAACGGCTTCACCCGCGCCGGCTCGAACGGCCGGCTCACCCTCGCCGTCCCCTCGAAGGGCCGCATGGCGGAGCCGTCGCTCCGGCTCTGCGCCGACGCCGGCCTCAGCTTCGAGACCACGGACCGCTCGCTGCTCGTGCCGTGCGCGAACGCCCCGGTCGACCTGCTGCTCGTGCGCGCGGGCGACGTCCCGGAGTACGTCCAGGACGGCGTCGTCGACCTCGGGATCACCGGCGCCAACCTCGTCGTCGAGGCGGCCGCCGACGTCGTCAAGCTCGCCGAGCTCGGCTTCGCCCGCTGCACGCTGCAGGCGGCGGTGCCGGCGGACGCGCCCCAGACCGAGCTGCGCGATCTCGACCGGCTGCGCGTGGCGACGGCCTACCCCGTCTCGACACGAACGTCGCTGAAGCGGCTCGGGATCGACGCCGAGCTCGTGCCCGTCTCCGGTTCGGTCGAGGCTGCGCCTCGCCTCGGCCTCTCCGACGCGATCGTCGACCTCGTCTCGACCGGGTCGACGGCCAGCGCGAACGGCCTGCGGCTGCTCGGCGCCCTGCTCGAGTCGCAGGCCGTCCTCGTCGCCAACGAGGCGGCGCTCCAGAAACGCACGGAGCTCGTCGGGAGGCTCGAGCTGATGATCTCGGGCGTCGTCGCCGCCCGCCGCCGCCGCTACCTGATGATGAACGCGCCGAAGACTGCGCTCGACGAGATCCGGTCGCTGCTCCCGGGGATGGGTGCGCCGTCGGTGATCGACCTCGCGAGCCCCGGTCAGATCGCCGTCCACGCGGTCGTCGACGCGGACGACGTCTGGGAGCTGCTCTCGCCGCTGAAGGCCGCGGGCGCCTCGTCGATCCTCGTCCTGCCCGTCGAGCGGCTCGTCGCGTGAGGGGCGCCGGCCTCGAGGACGTCCTGCCCCGCGTCGCCGAGATCGTCGCCGACGTCCGCTCGCGCGGGGACGAGGGCCTGCTCGACTGGACCGAGCGGCTCGACGGCGTGCGGCCCGCATTGCGTGTGCCAACGGAGGCGCTCGAGGCGGCCCGGCTCGACGACGACGTCCTCGCCTCGGTGCGTGCGCTCGCGGCAGCGGTCGCCGTCTTCGCCGAGGCGCAGCGGCCCGCTGACGCCTCCGTCGAGGCGGTGCCGGGCGTGCGCTCCGAGCGCCGCTGGCTGCCGCTCTCCTCGGTCGGGATCTACGTCCCGGGAGGCCGAGCGGCGTACCCGTCGTCGCTCGTGATGGCCGCCGTGCCCGCGCGGATCGCGGGCGTCGAACGGATCGCCGTCGTCACGCCTCGGCCGGCCGAGGCGACGCTCGCGACCGCACGCGAGCTCGGGATCGACGAGGTGTACGCGGTCGGCGGCGCCCAGGCTGTCGCGGCGCTCGCATACGGGACGGAGACGATCGAGCGGGTCGACAAGATCGTCGGGCCCGGCAATCGCTGGGTCACCGCCGCCAAGCTGCTCGTGTCGAGCGCCTGCGCGATCGACCTGCCCGCAGGCCCGAGCGAGGTGGTCGTGATCGCCGATGCCTCGGCGGACGCCGGTCAGTGCGCGGCCGACCTGCTCGCGCAAGCGGAGCACGGCCCCGACAGCGAGGCCATCCTGTTCGCGCTCGACGACACGCTCGCCGCCGAGGTCACGTCGCTGGTCGCCGCCGAGCCGAACGTCCGCGTCGAGCGCATCGCCGGCCTCGACGAGGCTCTCGCCCGCTCGGAGGACTACGCGCCCGAGCACCTCGAGCTCTGGGTCGAGGACGCCGAAGCAGCCGCAGCGCGGGTGCGGAACGCCGGCACGGTCTTCGTGCGCACGTCGGCGGTCGTCGGTGACTACGCCGCCGGGGCGACGCACGTGCTCCCGACGAGCGGGCTCGCCAAGGGCGCAGGCGGGCTCGGGCTCGAGAGCTTCCTCAAGCCGGTGCAGTTCGTGCGCGCCGATTCGCTCGAGCGGGCACGCGAGATCGCGCTGCCGCTGGCGCGCATCGAGGGGCTGCCGCGCCACGCCGAGGCGCTGGCGGCGAGATGAGGCCGAACCCGCTCCCGGCGGACTACCGGCCGTACGTCTGGGCGCTCTCGTCCGCCGAGGTCGCAGAGCGTCACGGGCTCCGGCGCGAGCAGGTCCTGCGCTTCGACCAGAACACGCCGTCGTTTCCCGGAGTGCCGCAGCTCCCGCTCGCCGCCAGCTTCGCGCAGCTGAGCGACTACCCGGACGGCACGTTCGGCGAGCTCCGTGAGGCGGCTGCGGCGTACAGCGGCGTCGAGGCGGAGCAGATCGTCCCCGGCGCGGGCGCCGACGAGCTGATCGCGCTCTGCGCCCAGACCTTCCTCGCGCCGGGCCGCAAGGCGGCGATCTCCCCGCCGACATACGGCATGTACCGGATCGTCACGCAACTGCAGGGCGCGGACGTCGTCGAGGATCCGGACGGGGCCGACCTGATCTGGGTCTGCAACCCGAACAACCCGACCGGCGAGCTACGGAGCGTGGACGAGGTTGCGGCGATCGCGCGGGATCATCCGGACGCGGCCGTCGTCGTCGACGAGGCGTACTGGGAGTTCGCCGGCGTCACCTGTGTGCCGCTGCTGGCCGAGCTGCCGAACCTGATCGTGCTGCGGACGCTCTCGAAGGCGTTCGGTCTCGCGGGGCTCCGGGTCGGCTACGCCGTGGCTGCGCGCGAGACTGCGGCCGAGCTCGAGCGCCGACGCCCGCCGGCGAGCGTGTCAGCGCCCGCGGCACGGATCGCCGCCGCGGCGCTGCGCGAGCCGCGCCTCGACGTCGAGGCGACGATCGCCGAGCGGGAGCGAGTCCGCGCCGCCCTCGCCGCCGCAGGTCTCGACTCCCCGGCGGGCTACGGCAACTTCGTCTGGGTGCGCACGGACGAGCCGCTCGCGGAGCGGCTCGAAGCGGCCGGGCTCGTCGTCCGCGCCTTCCCCGAGGGGATCCGGATCTCGTTGCGACGGCCGCCGGAGAACGACGTCCTGCTCGAAGCGCTGGGTGCGACCGCCGGCCCGCCGCCCGGACGGACGGCGGCTCGTCTCCCGCACGAGCTCCGAGACGGCGCTGCGGATCGTGCTCGACCTCGACGGGACGGGCCGTGCGCGCGTCGCGACCGGGATCGGCTTCCTCGACCACCTGCTGACGCTCTGGGCCTTTCACGGCGGGCTCGACCTCGAGCTGATCGCGGCGGGTGACCTCGACGTCGACGAGCACCACACCGTCGAGGACGTTCTCGCCGCGCTCGGCGACGCGCTCGGCGACGCGTTGGGCGACCGTGCCGGTGTCGCCCGCTACGGCTCCGCGTCCGTGCCGATGGACGAGGCGCTCGCGACCGCAGCCGTCGACCTTGTCCGCAGGCCGCACGCCGAGATCGACCTCGCCTTCACCGGCGACCGGATCGGCGGTCTCGCCCCCTCCCTGCTCCCGCACGCACTCGAGCGCTTCGCGATGCAGAGCGGGATCACGCTCCATCTCTCCGCCAGCGGCATCGACGACCACCACGTCGCCGAGGCGGCGTTCAAGGCGCTCGCCCAGGCACTCCGGCAGGCGTGCGCGCCGGACGGCGACGGCGTGCGCTCGACGAAGGGGCTCGCGTGAAGGTCGTGCTCGCCGACTACGGCGCGGGCAACCTGCGCAGCGTCTGCGCAGCGCTGGAGCGGGCCGGCGCCGCCACCGAGATCTCGACCGATCCCGGTTGCGTGCGCGACGCGCCGCTCGTGGTGATCGCCGGCGTCGGCCATGTCGAGAGCGCCGCCCGCGGGCTCGAGCCGCTCGCCGGAGCGTTGCGGGAGCGCGCAGCCGCCGGCCGGCCGCTGCTCGGGATCTGCGTCGGCATGCAGCTCCTGTTCGAGGAGAGCGAGGAGGGCGGCCGCGGCCTGGGGCTGCTCGCCGGTCCCGTCAACCGCGTCCGCGCGCGCCGCGTCCCGCACATGGGCTGGAACGCGCTCGCGCTCACGCGGCCGTCGGCGCTCCTCGACGGGCTGGACGGCAGCGACGTCTACTTCGCCCACAGCTACGCGGCCGAGCCGGCGAACGGCATCGCGGTGGCCGAGGTCGAGCACGACGGAACCGTCGTCGCCGCGGTCGAGTCCGGCCCGCTTGCCGGCGTCCAGTTCCATCCAGAGCGCAGCGGCGCCGCCGGCGCACGCGTGCTCGAGAACGCTCTGCGATGGTCAAGAAGCGCGTGATCCCCTGCCTCGACGTCGCCGGCGGCCGCGTGGTCAAAGGCGTCCGTTTCGAGTCGTTGCGCGACGTCGGCGACCCGGTCGAGCTCGCGACCCGCTACTCGGAGCTCGGCGCCGACGAGCTCGTGTTCCTCGACATCACGGCGACGGTCGAAGGCCGCCGGCCGACGCTCGAGCTCGTCGAGCGCGCCGCCGAGCAGCTGACGATCCCGTTCACCGTCGGCGGCGGCGTCTCGAGGATCGAGGACGCCCGCGCGCTCCTGCGGGCCGGCGCGGACAAGGTCGCCGTCAACCGGGCCGCGGTCGACGACCCGGGCATCCTCGGGGCGCTCGCGAGCGAGTTCGGCGCCCAGGCGGTCGTCTGCGCGATCGACGCGCGCGCCGGCGAGGTCGTCACCGACGGCGGCCGCAAGCCGCGTGGACTCGATGCGGTCGAGTGGGCGAGCACCGCCGCGAGGAGCGGCGCCGGCGAGATCCTGCTGACCTCGATCGACGCGGACGGCACCCGCGCCGGCTACGACCTCGAGCTGACGCGGTCGGTCGCGGAGGCGGTCGAGGTGCCCGTGGTCGCATCCGGCGGTGCGGGCGAGGCTCGACATCTCGCCGATGCGTTCGCGGCCGGCGCCGAGGCGGCGCTGATCGCGTCGATCGTGCACGAGCGCCCCGAGCGGCTGCCGGAGCTGAAGCTCGAGCTGAGGGAGGCGGGATGGAACGTCCGGAGCTGACTCCCGCGATCGTGCAGGACGCGGAAAGCGGGCGCGTGCTCATGCTCGCGTGGATGGACGACGAGGCGCTGCGGCGCACGCGCGAGAGCGGTGAGGCCTGGTTCTGGAGCCGCTCGCGCGAAGAGCTCTGGCACAAGGGAGCCACATCCGGCAACACGCTGGCGGTCGAGGAGCTGCGCGACGACTGTGACGGCGACGCGATCCTGCTCCGCGTGCGGCCGGCCGGCCCGGCCTGCCACACGGGAACGGAGTCGTGCTTCGCGCCCTGGCTGTGGCGCCGCATCAACGAGCGGGCGAGCGAGCGGCCGCCGGGGTCGTACGTCGTCTCGCTGCTCGACGATCCGGCGCTCGCCGCGCGGAAGGTGGGCGAGGAAGGGCTCGAAGCCGCGTTGGCAGGAGCCGGCGAATCGGACGAGCGCGTGGTCGAGGAGGTCGCAGACGTGGTCTTCCACGCCTACGCCCTCCTCGCCGCACGCGGGCTCGGGCTCGAGGCAGTCGAGGCCGAGCTGCAACGCCGGGCAGCCGCGAGCTAGCCGCTCAGGCCGGCGGCTCGCCGCCGACCAGCGCGCGGAGGCTCTCGTGCTCCTCGCGGCAGGCCGGGCAGCCGGAGAGGTGCGCGCGGAGGCCCGGCACGGCGGCGTCCGCGTCGGCACCCGCCAGCTCGAGCTCGACGTAGCGGTCGAGCAGCTCGAAGCACTCGTCGCAGCCGATCTCGGGCTCCGCCGGTCCGAGCAGGCGCCCGAGTGCATCGGTCAGGTCGGGCCGCTCCATCACTCCTCCTCCAGGTGGCTGCGCAGCTTGCGCCGCGCATCGTGCAGGGTCTTGTAGAGCGCGCCGCGGGTCGTCCCGAGCCGCTCCGCCAGCACATCGATCGGGACGCCGTTCAACGCCAGCGCGACGAGCACCGTTCGCTGGTGCGGCGTCAGGACGTCGGCGACTGCCCGCTGGAGCGTCGCCAGCAACTCGGCCTGCTCCAGCTCCTCGTCCGGCTCCAGGCCGGTGCTCGAGAAGACGGTCCAGCTCTCGGGCTCGAGCGGCACCTCGCGCCCCTGCCAGGATCGCGTCCTCAGCTTGACCGCCGCCTCGAGCAGCGCGAACTTGTAGACCCAGGTCGTGAAGCGGCTGTCGCCGCGGTAGTCGTCCAGGCGCCGCAGGACGCTGACGAGCGCGTCGTCGGCGGCCTGATTCGCGATGTCGTCGAGGTCGTTGCCGCGCAGGTGCGGCAGCGACGGTCGCCGGCGAGCGACCTCGAACGACGCCGCGCGCAGGAGCAGGGCGTGCAGCCGCGCGATCGCGTCCTCCCGCACCGAGCCGTCCGCGTGGAGGCAGCGCAGCCATTCGCGCGACTCCTCGTCGGGGCCTGCTAGGCCGGGCTCGACGAGCTCACCGGAAGCCGAGGGCACCGTGGACACGCTCTGGAGCGTAGCGCCGGTCACGCCGCATGCCCCTCGTCGAGGGGAGCAGTGATGCGGACCGCGAGCTCCGGCGGGCAGCCGCGCTCGACGAGCTCGATCAGCGAGTGCACGTCGTGGCGTCCGTCGCGTGCGACGCGCGACGCCAACGGCAGCGGGAAACCGGCTGCGGCCAGCCGGTCCCGCCGCCAGGCGACGAACTGCGTCTCCCGCGTGGCTCGCGAGTCGGTCGACATCACGAGCCGGCGTCGCCGAACCGATCCGGGAACTGCTTGACGAGCCCGTCCGCGAGCAGGTCGGACATGTGGAGGATGTGGTGGTGGACCTTGTCGTAGGCCGCGACGTCGGCGGCCCAGCGGCCCTGGAGCCTGGCGACCACTTCCTGCGTCGTCAGGGCCAGATGCATGGCCATCTCCGCCTTCATCCGCGCCTGCGTCCAGTAGCGGGGATTGACCTTCGCCAGGAGGGCGGCGATGTCGTTCGCGTTGCTCCGCCAGCGCGCCTGGGCGTCGGTCAGCTTCGCCTGGTCGCCGGCCTTCGCCGCAGCGATCACGTCGGCGGCGATCAGGATGTGCTTGCGGAGCTCCGCCGTGAGGGCGTTCCCGGCCGCCTTGCCGTAGAACGGCTTGACCGCGTTGCCGATGTCGGTCTGGTTCTTGAGCAATCGGCCGACGGTCGCCGTCGTGTCCGGCGATCCGGTCGTGAGGCTGATGATCGCGAGCCGCGTCCAGGTGATGTGGTCCTCCCAGAGGACGCGCATGTCACTGCGCAGGGCCGCCTGCGAGGCTGACGCGTGCTCCGCGTGGACGGCGGGGTTGCCGTGCGCGTGGGCGTCGTGGCCGTTCGAGACCGCGAGCGCCGTCAGAGCGGCGAAGAACGCCACCAGCATCGTCAATGCGAGTGGGATCGGACGTGAGGACTTGGTGCCGTTCATGTCAGGGTTCCTTTCGGCTGGAATGGGAGCGGGAGCGCCGGCAGCCGGAGCAGGCTCACCGCTGCCACGAGCCCGACGACCTCGAACGCCTTCGTCGCCAGGGCGAGGCCCTCGACCGGCTCCGGCTCGGGGTGGAACACGGGGAGCCCGGTCGTCACGGCCAGCGCGTAGCTCACGAGCAGACCCGCGAAGACGAGTGCTGCGCCGGCCAGGGCCAGTGCGCCGGCCGGACGCAGCGTCAGCACGATCGCAAGCACGCCGAGCAGCACCGTCGACGCGACGAAGCCGATACCCGCCGGCGTGCCTTCGGCGAAGTGCTCCGGCGCGAGGGCGCCGTGGATGCCCGCGCTGACCGCGCAGGCGAGGATGACGACGTCGCGGCGGAGGTTCATCGGACGATCACCTCGCCCTCCATGTCCTGGCTGTGGAGGGTGCAGACGTAGTGGTAGGTGCCGGGCGTGTCGAACGCGATCGAGACGCTCTCGCCCCGCTCGACCTTGTGGTCTGCCTGCCCGTCGACCTTGACCGTGTGGGTGAAGTTGTCGTCGTTCGTCCAGGTGACGCGCTGGCCCGCCTGGATCTCGACCGCCTTCGGGTCGAACCGGTAGCTCTTGGCCATCGTCGACCTCCGTCGTGGCGACGGGCTCGCTGCTCTCGCTGCCGCCGCAGCCCGCCGCGACGACGAGCGTCGCGAGCGGGGCGGCGGCGAATGCGATCAGGCGAGGCCGCATCAGCGGGTGAGCTCCGTGGCCGGCCGGCGCACGCCCGCGGTCTGCCAGACGGCGGCCGCGAAGACGAGCACGAACGCGACCAGGTCGAGCACCTCGGCGATCGTGTGCGCGAACAGGAAGACGGTCCAGTCGAGGTGATAGGTCATGTAGGTCAGCTCGGCGGCCGCAAAGAGCGTGAACGCGGTGCCGAGCAGCGTCAGTTCACGCTTGAACGCGAGCCAGGCGAACCCCGCTCCGATCGCGAACGCGGCGATGTGGACGACCATGAAGAACGCGGTCGGCAGATCGTTGATCCATGAGCCGTAGGGCAATGTCCTCTCCTCCTTGGGATCGGTTGTTGCCCCGTTGGTGTCGGACCGCGCGCGGTCCTTACGTCGGGACCGGATTCCCAGCGGACTAGCCGCTCCCCTCGCCACCCGCTATCGCCGCCATGGCCAGCAGTGCGGCTGCGAGTGTGAGCAGAACGAGAATTCGCTTCATGGCGGCACCTCTCCCAGTTGGTGGTTGCACCCAGCAGGAGCGGATCCACCCGGGAAACGTGCGGCGCCTGGGTCTACGAGCCGACGAGCGGTGCGGTTTGGCCCGAGACGGCTCCGCGAAGGCAGCTCTGGCCGGTCTCGCGGTCGAAATAGTGGAAGCCGGCCGGATCGACCGCCAGCCGCAACGGCGCACCCGGACGTGCTGCCGTCGCAACGCCGACGCGCGCCGTGAACTTGGCGCCCTCGCGGGCGAGCAGCGTCTCCTCGTCCTGGTCGTGCCGGAGCTCCTCGGTGTGGACCGGGGTCGCATCCAGGTGGAAGATGACGAGCGCGTCCGAGCCGAGGTCTTCCAGCACCGTCACCTCGACGTCGAGCTGCGGCAGCGAGGGCTCCGCGAAGCTCGCGTCCTCGAAGGACTCGGGCCGGATCCCGAGCACGATCTCGTCACTCCGCGTGTCGGGGACGTGCTCGGGCGCGAGCGGGATCCTGTGTCCCCCGAACTCGAGCGTGGTGCCGTCGAGCCGGGCCTCGACGAGGTTCATCGCGGGCGACCCCATGAACGACGCGACGAAGAGGTTCGCCGGGTGCCGGTAGAGCTCCTTGGGCGAGTCGACCTGCTGGATCCGCCCGGCTCGCATCACCGCCACGCGGTCTCCCAGCGTCATCGCCTCGACCTGGTCGTGCGTGACGTAGACGGTCGTCGCGCCGACGCGCGCATGGAGGCTCGCGAGCTCGGCGCGCATCCCGACCCGGAGCTTCGCGTCGAGGTTCGACAGCGGCTCGTCCATCAGGAACGCCTGCGGCTCGCGGACGATCGCGCGACCCATGGCGACGCGCTGCCGCTGGCCGCCCGAGAGCGCCGCCGGCCGTCGGTCGAGCAGCTCGTCGAGCCGCAGCAGCCGTGCGACCAGCTCGACCCGCGTCTCGGTCTCGTCCTTGCCGACCCGGCGCACCTTGAGCCCGTAGCCCAGGTTCTGGCGGACGGTCATGTGCGGATAGAGCGCGTAGCTCTGGAAGACCATCGCGATGTCGCGGTCGCGCGGCTGCAGGTCCGTGACGTCGCGTCCGCCGATCGAGATCGCGCCCGTGTCGACGTCTTCGAGACCGGCGATCATCCGCAGCAGCGTCGACTTGCCGCAGCCGGACGGGCCGACGAGGACGATGAACTCGCCGTCGGCGATCCGGAGCGAGACGTCGTCGACCGCCTTCACGCCGCCGCTGAAGACCTTCGAGACGCGGTCGAGCACGATCTCAGCCATCTACGCCGCCACCCGTTCCAGACCGGCCCGGAGCACGGTCCGGATCTCCAGCCGGTCGTCGAGCACGACGATGTCCGCCTCGCCGCCGGGCTCGAGCACGCCGAGCCCCGGTCTGCGCGCGGCGCGGGCCGGCGCGGAGGTGGCGGCGGCGATCGCATCGACCAGAGAAGCGCCGAGCGCGTGCAGATTCCGCACGGACTCGATCATCGTCACGACGCTGCCGGCGAGGACGCCGTCGGCGCGCCGCGCGATGCCGTCGCGGATCTCGACGTCGATGCCGCTCAGGCGCGTGGTCGTGGCGTCGGTGCCGGCAGCCGCGATCGCATCCGTGACGAGCGCGACGCGGCCCGCGGCCGTCCGCCAGACGAGTTGAGCGGTCTCGCGGGCCAGGTGGTGCCCGTCGAGGATCACCTGGACGATCACGTCGTCGCGGACGAGCGCCGCGCCGGCGATGCCGGGGTCGCGATGGCCGAGCGGCCGCATCGCGTTGAAGAGGTGCGTGACCGTGCCGACACCGCGGTCGAAGGCCGCGTGCGCCTCGGCTGCGGTCGCGTCGGTGTGCCCGCAGGAGACGACGATGCCGCGCGCGTGGAGCAGGTCGACGAGCTCCAGCGCTCCGGGCAGCTCGGGCGCCAGCGTCATGTGCGACACCGGGCCTGCCGCGAGCAGCCGTTCGAGCAGCTCTCGGTCGGGATCGCGCCGCGCGGCCGCGGGATGCGCTCCGAGCCTGGCCGGCGACAGGAAGGGGCCTTCGAGGTGGACGCCGAGGATGCGCGGACCCGCCTGCTCGCCCAGCGGCACCTCCCGCAACGCCGCGAGCAGTGAGTCCTCGGGCGCCGTGATCAAGGTCGGCTGGTACGCGGTGACGCCGCCTTCGAGCAGCGCCTCGCCGGCGGTGGCGTAGCCGGCCGCGTCGGCGGCCGCGAAGTCGACGCCGGCGTAGCCGTTCACCTGCAGGTCGACGAATCCGGGGGCGGCGATACCCCCGCCCCGCTTCGGGGCGAGGCCGACCGAGACGATCTTTCCGTCCGCGACCTCGATGTCGCCGCGAAGCAGCTCCCCTTCGACGATCGCAGCCTCGACGCCCAGCCTCACCGCGCCGGATCCTCCACGAGCGCACGGCGCACGACCCCGCCTGCGGAGTCGAGCCTCGCTCGCGCTTCTGCGGCGTCGAGGCCGGCGAGGAGCGAGACGATCGCGACCTTGACGTCGCCGGCAGAGGCCTCGAGCGCGGCATCGACCTCCGCCTCGGGCGCGCCCGTCGCGATCACGACGGCGCTCCGGGCACGATTCCGCAGCTTCGCGTTGCTCGCGACGACGTCGACCATCAGGTTGCCGTACGTCTTGCCGAGCCGGACCATCGTCACGGTCGAGATCGTGTTCAGGAGCAGCTTCTGCGCCGTGCCGGCCTTCATCCTCGTCGAGCCCGCGATCACCTCGGGGCCGACGACGACGGCCACCTCGTGCTCCGCCAGGTGCCCGAGCTCGGAGTCGTCGGCGCAGACGAGCGCGACCGTCAGCGCGCCGGTACGCCGGGCGGCCTGGGCGGCGCCGACCACGTAGGGCGTGCCACCGCTGGCCGAGAGCAGGACGACGGCGTCGCGCTCCTGCACGTTCGCCGTCTCGACGTCACGCGCTCCCGCGATCTCGTCGTCCTCGGCCGCCTCCTGGGCGACCGCGAGCGCGGCGACACCGCCGGCGACGAGGACGACCATCTGCTCGGGCGGGACGCCGAACGTCGGCCCGCACTCGGCGGCGTCGACCGCCGCGAGCCGTCCGGAGGAGCCGGCGCCGACGTAGATCAGCCGGCCGCCGCTCTCGAGCCGCTGGGCGATCGCATCGATCGCGGCCGCGAGCGGGCGGGCGGCGCTGCGCACGGCTGCCGGCACGCCCGCGTCCTCCTCGTTGATCAGCTCGACGAGGTCGAGCGTCGAGCGCAGATCGAGGTCGGAGCGGCCGGAGACATGGTCCTCGGTGACGGGCTGGCCGTTTCGCATGGTGCCGGAGTGTAGTACCGGTCCTATCCACATTTCAACAGAGTGGTATTGACCACTTGCGGTCCGCTGGTCTAGGATCGGTTTCGCGATGACCACGCCGACGCCGCAGCGGATCACGAAGCAGAGCCAGACCCGGGAGCGCGTGATCGATCTGATGGAACAGTCCGGCGTCGGCAACGCGATCCCCTCCGAGCGCCAGCTCAGCTCCGACCTCGGCGTCTCGAGGCTGACCGTGCGCGCCGCGCTCGACGAGCTCGTGCGCGAGGGCTACCTCGTGCGGCGGCGCGGAAGCGGCACCTTCATCCGCGAGCCGAAGATCGCGCAGGAGCTGACGATGACGTCGTTCAGCGAGGACATGGTGCAGCGCGGGATGCGGCCGGGCAGCAAGACGCTCTCGCTCGCCGTGACGACCGCCGGCGCGTATCTCGGCCGCTGCCTCCACGTGTCGCCCTCGGAGCGGATCGTGATCGTCAAGCGCCTCCGGCTGGCGGACGGCGAGACGATGGCGATCGAGACGCTCCACGTGCGCGAGTCGCTCGTGCCGGGGCTGACGCCCACCGATCTCGAGGAGCACTCGTTCTACGAGCTGCTCGCCGACCGCTACGGCGTCGTGACCGTGGGCGGGATCCAGACGATCGAGCCGACGGTGACGAACGAGGAGGAGTCGTCTGCTCTCGGCGTGCCGCTGCACTCGCCGGCGTTCCTCTTCGAGCGGACGACGCGCGCGGAGAGCGATGAGATCGTCGAGTTCGTCCGCTCGATCTACCGCGGCGACCGCTATCGGCTCGTCACCGAGCTGAACCGCCGCGAGCGCACCGGCGCGACGCCCGTCTTCGTGCTCCGCGACGCGGCCGGATGAGCGCCCTGCCGGCGGAGGAGCACGCCCCTGGATCGCTGCTGCTCGGCGAGATCCGGGAGCAGCCCGCCGCACTCGAACGGCTGCTCGAGCACTCGGACGAGTACGCGGCTGTGGCCGCCGTCGCCCGCGATCGCGGGCTGAACCTCGTCCGCATGGTCGGGCACGGATCGTCCGACAACGCCGCCTCCTACGGCGTCTACGCGTTCGGCCTGCTGCCGCGCTGGACGGCGCTGCGGGACTCGATCTCCCTGTCCGTCTACTACGGCGCCGAGACCGACCTCAGCGGCTCGTGCATCGTCGCGCTCTCCCAGTCCGGCGAGACGCCCGACGTCCTCGCCTACGTGGAGCGGGCGCGCGCGCGGGGCGCGCTCACGATCGCGATCACGAACGACACCAACTCGGCTCTCGGCGAGGCCGCCGAGCTCGTCCTGCCGCTCGCGGCCGGCGAGGAGCGCTCGATCGCGGCCACGAAGACCTACACGACGCAGGTTGCGGCGCTGGCGCTCCTGGCAGCCCATGCGGCCGGACAGGGACAGCTGATCGGCGAGGGGATCCGTGCCGTCGCCGCCCAGCTCGACGACGCCCTGCCGGCGCTGGAGCGGCGGCTGGCCGAGATCGCGCTCGCGCTCGCCTTCGTCGGGCGCATGTTCGTGATCGGCCGGGGGCCGGAGTTCGCAACGGCCCGCGAGATCTCGCTGAAGCTCCTCGAGACGTGCCGGGTCGCAGCCGAGCCGCTGACGGCGACAGATCTCATCCACGGCCCGCTCGCCGCACTCGACGGGATGTTCCCCGTCTGGACGATCGGGTCGGACGACGAGAGCCTGCCCGCGGTCCGCGAGGCCGCCGCGCGCGCCCGCGCCGCGGGAGCAACGCTCGTCGCGAGTGGACCGGCAGCCCATGAGATCGCAGATGCCGGCTTCTACGCGGCCGTTCCGACACCGGCCGTGACGCTGCTCTCGCCGCTGCTCTCGGTCGTTCCGGGACAGCTGCTCGCGTGGGCGCTCGCCCAGGCAAAGGGGCTCGATCCCGACCGGCCGACCGGGCTCAGCAAGATCACGCACGCGCTCTAGGCCTATGGTCAGTACCAGTTGTCGGTACGCTGCGGCTCCTCGAGCGGCCGACAACGCCAAACGCGCTTTTCAAGCCGTTGCCGGTCCACGAACCGACGAGAAAGGCACCCCTTGACAGGACCGATTCGATATGCGAGCCTCCGGCTGATTGTGAATTGGTCAATACCATTCGGCGGCGGTGCGGCACACACAGCGCTCCTGCCGACGCGAAGAGGAGGTCTCGGATGAGACTACGTATGTTCGCAACGGCCGTGCTTCTGATCGCACTCGCGATCGCGGCGGCCTCAGCGACCGGCGCGTCGCAGGCGTCGCCGGCACGAGCGCAGGCCGATGCACTCACGGTCTGGCTGATGGGCGACGCCCAGGCCAACTGGCCCGAGGCGGTCGCCGCCGCGAACCAGTCGTTCAAGAGTCAGCACCCCGGCACGGACGTGAACGTCCAGTACCAGAGCTGGGGCGACTACAAGACGAAGTTCGAGGCGACGCTGTCCGCGGGCAGCGGCCCCGATGTGATCGAGTTCGGCAACACCGACGTGCCGAAGTACAGCGCGGCCGGCGCACTTGCCCCACTCACCCGCTCCGACTTCCCGAACTCCGGCACCTGGCTGTCCGGGTTGACGAAGGCGGGCAGCTACAACGGCAAGCTCTACGCCGTCCCGTACTACGCCGGCGCGCGTGGCGTCATCTACCGCACGGATCAGTACAAGGCGGCAGGGGTCACGAAGACCCCCAAGACCCTCGCCGAGTTCAACGCCGCCATGGCGAAGCTGATGAAGCAGTTCGGCGGCTCCAAGGATCCGACCTACTCGGCCGTCTACTTCCCGGGCAGGTACTGGTACGCAGCGATGTCCTTCGTCTACGACTACGGCGGACAGATCGCGACCACCAAGAACGGCAAATGGGTCGGCGCGCTGAACTCGCCGAAGGCACTCTCCGGCCTGACCGCGTGGCGCAACGTCGCCAGGAGCTTCTCGCGGGCGAACAAGACCGGTGACGAGGCGCATCCGCAGCAGGCGCTCGTGTTCGCGAAGAACAAGGTTGGCTCGTTCATCGGCAACGGCTGGGAGTGGCCGTACGCCCTCGATCCGAAGCTCGGCAACCCGTCGCTCTCGAACAAGATCGGCGCCTACCCGATGCCGAGCCACACGCCGGGCCAGTACATGCCGACGTTCCTCGGCGGCTCGAACCTCGGCGTGCCGGTGACGAGCAAGCAGAAGGCGCTCGCCTCGGACTGGATCGCCGCGTTCACGAACACGGCGAACATGACCCGGATGGCCGCGGGCGGCGGCGTGATCCCGAACACGACCAGCCTCGCGAAGATCAACGCCGCGAAGCCGACGCTGGCGCCGTTCGCCGAGGCCGCGAAGTACAGCTGGTTCGTCCCCTCGACCCCGAACTGGGCCAACGTCGAGAGCGCGAACGTGCTGCAGAGCATGCTCAGCGGAATCCTCCGCAATCCCTCGAAGACGAAGGAGCTCGCAACCGCAGCCAGCGCGCGGATCACGGAGATCCTGAACGCCCGCTAAACCCCCGCTCGTGAAAGACCACTCCGCCGTTCCCCTCACCGTCGAGCCGGCCCTCGTGCCGGCTCGACGGCGTCGGCGGATCCAGGCGGGTCGCCACGTCACCCCCTACCTGCTGCTGATCCCCGCACTCGTCGTGATCGGCGGGGTGCTCGGATATCCGCTCTACCGGCTCGTCACGCTCTCGTTCCAGGAGTACGGGCTGCCCGAGCTGATCGCTCACAAGGGCAAGTGGATCGGGCTCGACAACTACCGGGAGATCCTCGGCGACCGCTGGTTCTGGACCGTGCTCGGCAGGACGATTGCGTTCACCGCCGTCACGGTCGGGCTGACGATGCTCTTCGGGACGCTGATCGCGCTCCTGCTCCAGCGCCTGGGGACGTTCATGCGCCTGCTGATCACGACGGGGCTCGTGCTCGTGTGGTCGATGCCGCCCGTCGTCGCGGTGACCATCTGGAGCTGGATGGTCGACTACGAGTTCGGCGTCCTCAACTGGACGCTGGCGCAGCTGGGCTTCGAGTCCTACGCCCACCACGACTGGTTCGTCAACCCGATCCAGGGCTGGGCGATCATCACCGCGATCATCGTCTGGGGCGCGATCCCCTTCGTCGCGATCACCATCTTCGCCGGCCTGACCCAGGTCTCGGGGGAGATGGTCGAGGCAGCGTCGATCGACGGCGCCGGCTCGTTCCGGGTCTTCCGCGACATCACGCTGCCGATCCTGAAGCCGATCTTCGTCATCCTCGCGAGCCTGTCGGTGATCTGGAACTTCCAGGTCTTCAGCCAGATCTGGATCATCCGCAACGCCCGGCCCGAGGACGACTACTTCCTGCTCAGCATCTACTCGTTCGTCGAGTCGTTCAACACGAGCCAGTACGGGCTCGGCTCGGCGATCGCGCTCGTGATGGTGCTGGCGATGCTCATGGTCACCTTCGTCTACATCCGCCAGATGGTCCGGATCGGGGAGATCGATTGAGCGTCCAGGCACACCCTGCTCCCCCACGCCGGCGCCGCAGGCGCAAGCGGACCCTCCAGCGGGTCGGCCTCAACGCACTCGGGCTGCTCGTCTTCGTCGTCATGACCTTTCCCGTCTACTGGATGGTCTCGACCTCGTTCAAGCAGGGCGGCGAGATCCTCTCCTTCACGCCTCAGTTCATCCCGACCAACCCCACGCTGGACAACTTCCGCGACGCGATCAACCGCGACCTCTTCTGGTCGAGCGTGCGGAACAGCCTGATCGTCGTCGTCGCCGTCGTCATCGTCTCGGTCGTGCTGGCGTTCCTGGCCGCACTGGCGCTGGCCAAGTTCCGCTTCCACGGCCGCAGCGCCTTCGTCGTGGTCGTCTTCGGCGTCCAGATGGTGCCGCTCGCGGCGCTGGTGATCCCGCTCTACATCACCTTCAGCGCCATCCACCAGGTCGACAAGCTCTCCGGCGTCGTGATCGCGTACGTCGCGCTCGTCCTGCCCTTCTGCGTCTGGACGCTGCGCGGCTTCATCGGCGGGATCCCGAAGGAGCTCGAGGAGGCGGCGATGGTCGACGGCTCGACGCGGCTCGGCGCGTTCGTGCGCATCCTGCTGCCGCTCGTCGGCCCCGGTCTCGTCGCGACGTCGATCTTCGCGTTCATCCAGGCCTGGAACGAGTACATCATCGCCTACGTCATGCTCTCGAGCGCGGACAAGCAGACGATCACGATCTGGCTCGCGAACTTCATAACGGGCACGACCCGCGGGGTCGACTGGGGGACGCTGATGGCCGCTGCGACGCTCACCGCCCTGCCGGTCGTGATCTTCTTCGTGATCGTGCACAGACGGATCGCCTTCGGCCTCACCGCGGGCGCCGTCAAGCAGTGAGCGAGCTCGACCGCCTCGCTGCGGCCTGTCTGCAGCCGAGCTTCCCCGGTCACGCCGTCCCGGACTGGGTCGCGCGCTGGCTCGAGCGGGGGCTGGGCGGGATCACCCTCTTCGCCTACAACGTCGGCGATCCGGGACAGCTCGCCGAGCTGACGGGCGCCCTTCGCGCCGAGCGGCCCGAGCTCCTGATCTCGATCGACGAGGAGGGCGGCGACGTGACGCGGCTCGAGGCCGAGCACGGCAGCTCGTACCCCGGCAACCTTGCGCTCGGCGCCGTGGACGACGTGGCGCTGACCGAGGCGGTCGCAGGCGCGATCGCAGGCGAGCTGGCCGCGGCGGGCGTCAATCTGAATCTCGCCCCGGTCGCGGACGCCAACACCAATCCCTTGAACCCCGTCATCGGCGTGCGCAGCTTCGGCGCCGACCCAGAGCTCGTCGCGCGTCACGTCGCTGCGTTCGTCACCGGCACGCAGCGCCAGGGCGTGGCGGCCTGCGCGAAGCACTTCCCCGGCCACGGGGACACGGCTTCCGACTCGCACCGCGAGCTCCCGGTGATCGAGGGCGACCTCGACACCGCGCTGCTGCCGTTCCGCGCTGCGATCGCCGCGGGGACTCAGGCCGTGATGCCAGGCCATCTGCTCGTGCCCGCCCTCGACGACGCGCCGGCGAGCCTCAGCGAGCCGATCCTGTCGGGGCTGCTGCGCGGCGAGCTCGGCTTCGACGGTCTGATCGTCACCGACGCGCTCGAGATGGCCGCCGTCAGCTCGACCTACGGCGTCGAGGAAGCGGCCGTCCGCGCGCTGATCGCCGGCGCGGATTCGCTCGGGCTCGGCCACGACCTGCACGAGGACGCAGTCGAGCGGGTGCATGCCGCGATCGTCGGCGCCGTCCGCACTGGTCGGCTCACCGAGGAGCGCCTGGCGGAGGCAGCCGACCGCGTCGCCGCACTCGGCCGGTGGGCGTCGCCGACGAGCGCCGGCGCAGCCGGCCGCGAGGTCGGCGCCGAGGCAGCGCGCCGCGCGCTCCAGGTCGTCGGGCGACGTCACGATCGCCGGCCCGATCCTGGTCCTCGAGCTCATCCCCGAAGCGAACATCGCTGCCGGGGAAGCCGAGCACGGCCCGGCCGACGTCCTCCCGGACGCCGTCTCGGTCCAGCTTCGAGGGGCGACCGGCGATCTGGCCGCGGTGCTGGCCGAGCACGACGGTCGCCGTCTCGTCGTGGTCACGCGCGACGCGGCGAGGCACGCGTGGCAGGCGGAGACGGTGGCCGCGGCCACCGCGCTTCGTCCCGACCTCGTCGTCGTCGAGACCGGGATCCCGGGCAGCAGGCCCGAGGCAGGCGCGTTCATCGCCACCCTCGGCGCCGGGCGGGCGAACCTCGAGGCGATGGCAGCCGCGACCCGCTAGCCGAAAGGGGCGGCGGCCTGGGTGGCCGCCGCCCGTTCCGACCTCAGCTAGCCGTTCGCGCCCGAGGCGTCGAACCGAGCGAGGAACACGTCGCCGAGCCCCAGCTGGGCCTGCCCGTCGACGTCGCCCAGGGTCAGCCCGGAGACGTAGATCGAGCTGCCGCGGGTCGCCAGGTAGAGGTTCGCCTCGGCGAACGCATCGGCGCCGTCGTCCTCGGTCGTCCCGAACTGCCGCACCCATTCGCGCGACGTATCGGGTGCGTACTTGACGAGGACGCCGTCGAACTTGCCGACGCTCCCCTCGAGGTCGCCGTCGCTGAAGCCGGCCACGTAGAGGTTGCCGGCCCCGTCCAGCGCGACCGCGGCGCTCTTGTCGTTCAGGGCCGTGCCGAGCTGGTCCTTCCAGGTCAGCGTTCCGGCCGCATCGAACCGCGCCGCGACCAGGTCCTTGTCGCCTGCGAGCGGGCCGTCGAAGTCGCCCGCCGAATAGGCGGCGACGTACGTGTTGCCTGCAGCGTCGGCGGTGAGGCCCCACACCTCCTCGTTCGCGGCCGTGCCGAACTGCTGCAGCCAGGCGCGGTTGCCGGCGGCGTCGTAGCGGGCGACCCAGCCGTCCAGCGCACCGGCGGAAGTGCCGAGCGCACCGGAGGTCATGCCACCGACACGGATCCCGTCGCTCGTGGCGGCCACCCCCCACGCCTTGTCCTCGCCGGCGCTCCCGAACTGCTGCAGCCACAGCTGAGCGCCGCTCGGGTCGAGCTTGGCGATGTAGACGTCCTTGTCCCCGACGTTCGTCGCACCGAGGTTGCCGCGCGTGTAGCCGGTCACGTAGACATTTCCGGCCGCATCGGTCGCGAGCGCGTAGCCGCGGTCGGCCACGGCGGCGACGCCGAACTGGCGCAGCCACGTGAGATTGCCGTTCGGGTCGAACTTGGCGACGAAGACGTCGTCGGTGGTGTTCCCGGCGTGAGCGCCGTCGAGGTCGCCGTTCGTGTAGCCGGTGACGACGGCGTTGCCGGCTGGGTCGATTGCGACGCCGTAGGCGCGCTCGAGCCGGGTCGTCCCCAGCTCACGGGTCCAGAGCCGGGTGCCCGCGGGCGAGTCCTTGACAAGGACGAGATCCTTGTCGCCTGCGTACGGCTGGCCGCCGACGGAGCCCCCGGCCGCGAGCGCCTGGTAGACGTTGCCCGCAGCGTCGGTCGCGACGCCGCCCGCACGCTCCTCCTGCGCGGTGCCGATCAGCGTGGCCTTCATCGGTGTCACGGGCGTCTGGTTGAGGAACTGGAAGATGTACTTGGCGCCCTCGACGAACGTCGGCCCCCAGACGTCCCAGTCGTGACCGCCGTCGACGACGCGCAGCTCGGCGGTCAGGTTGGGCACGCGGACCGCCTGGTTGAAGAGCACGTGGGCCTCGAAGTCGAGATCGTGGATCGCGTCCTTCGGGTCCGGATTCTTGAACTCGTCGTCGCCGACCGCGATGAACATCGGCAGCGACAGGCCCGTGGCCGCGAACGACGGGAACAGGGCCGGGTAGTTGAGCTTCTTGTAGATCGAGTCGACGAAGAGGCTCTTGCCGAGCCCGAAGGCGCCGAACTCGCGGGTGCTGGAGTCGCTCGGCGGGCTTGGGACATAGACAGCCGGGCTGAGCACGATCGACGCGCCGAAGAGATCGGGGTGCGCGAGCGAGTAGCGGAGCGCGCCGTAGCCCCCCATCGAGTAGCCCGCGATGCCGCGGCCCGTCCGGCTCGCCACGGTCCGGTAGGTGGCGTCGACGTGCGCGATCAGGTCCTTCGTGAAGGCCGTCTCGACCTTGCGGCCCGGATCGGCCCCGGTGTAGCCCGAGTCGACGTAGTAGCTCGCGCGGCTGCTCCACGGGGCGTCCGGCATGATCGCGATCGTCGGCTGGATCTCGCCGGAGGCGATCAGCGCGTCGAGCGCCCCTTTCATCTGCGTCCAGGCGCTCTTCGAGTCGCCGCGTCCGTGCAACAGGTAGAGAACCGGATAGCTGTCGGTCGAGCCCTCGTATCCCGCCGGCAGGTAGACGTTGTACGAGATCGCCTCGTTCAGCGTCGCCGATTGGAAGCTCGCCTCCGTCAGCGTTCCTTCGACTGCTGCCGCGCCTGCTCCGACTGCCGACGGTGCCAGCAGGACGAGCAGCAGTGTTGCGCCTGCGGCCAGCGCAAGTGTGAGTCGGTTCTTCTCATCATTCCCCCCTCTGTGGTGGTCGTGGGCCGTTCCGTACGACTCGGCCAGCGCCACGATCTGGCGCGCCGCGCCCAGCATCGCCGCGTCGACGAACTCGCCGTCGCCGAGCGTCCCTACCCCTGCCGCCTCCAGCCGCTCGACCGTCGCGTGGGCGCGCTCGACCTCGGCGTCGGTCGGCAGGTACGCCTGCTCGATCACCGGCAGCTGGTCGGGATGGATCGCCGTGCGCCCGAGATGGCCGAGCTCGCGACCGCGGGCGCACGAACGGGCGAGGCCTTCCGCGTCGCGGATGTGCGGGTAGACGGACTGCGGCGGGCGCGGGAGGCCGGCGGCGACGGCGGCGTTGACGATCCTGCCGCGGGCCCAGTCGAGCCCGGCCTCGAGCGCGCCGGTCTCGGAGCGCAGGTCGGACTCGCCGAGCGAGACCCCCGCGACGCCGCGCGTCGATCGCGATCGCATACGCGGCCTCGAGCCCGGCCGCCGACTCGATCAGGCAGTGCACCGGATGCGTCTGTGACGGGCACGTCCTCGGGACGGGCGACCTTCGGCACGAGGATCCCGCTCAGCGCGAGCGCGGCGACCGCCTCCAGGTCTTCGGCCGAGCCGGCGTTGACACGGACGTAGACCGGCTTGTCCCGCGGCTCGCCGAGGAGCGCCGCGAGACCGGCCCGCGCCGCCGCCTTCGCGCCTGAAGCGACCGCGTCCTCGAGATCGACGATGACAGCGTGGGCGCGGGAGGCGATCGCCTTCTCGACGCGGTCGGGCCGGTCGGCCGGCACGTAGAGCCAGGTCAGAGGCGGGACGGTCATACGACGCGGTCGGCGCGGAGCATGGCGAGCTCGTCCGCCTTGATGCCGAGCTCCGCAAAGACGGCCGCTGTGTCGGCGCCGTGCCGCCCGCCCGAGTGGCGGATCCGCCCGGGCGTCTCGGAGAGCCGGCTGATCACATTCGGCATCCGCAGTGGCCCGAGCTGCGGGTCGTCGACGGTGCTGATCGAGCCGAGCGCTTCGAGCTGCGGATCGGCGAGCACGTCGCGGGCGTCGTACACCGGCGCGATCGCGCATCCGGCCACTTCGAACGCGACCAGCACGTCGTCGCGGGTGCGCTCGCCGATCCAGACCGCGACGGCGTCGTCGATCTCGTCCACGTGCTCGGCGCGTCCGGAGCCCGTCGCGAACCAGGGCTCGGCAGCGAGATCGGAACGGCCGACGAGCTCCATCACACGCGCTGCGATCGAGGTCGCGCTCGACGAGACGGCGACCCAGGAGCCGTCGGCCGTCCGGTAGAGGTTGCGTGGCGCGTTGTGGCTGGAGCGGTTGCCCGTGCGCGGCTGCAGCTCGCCGAGCAGGTCGAAGGCGGTCAGCTGCGGCCCGAGCAGCGTCAGCAGCGGCTCGACCAGCGAGGTGTCGACGATCTGGCCGCGACCGGTCTGCTCGCGCGCCCGCAGCGCGGTCATGATCGCGAACGCGGTCGCGAGTGCCGTGACGCCGTCCGCGAGCGCGAGCGGCGGGAGCAGCGGCGCCCCTCGGGTCGCCGTTGAGCACGGCGAAGCCGCTCATCGCCTCGGCGAGCGTGCCGAAGCCGGCGCGCTGGGCGTACGGGCCGGTCTGGCCGAAGCCGCTGACCCGCGCGAGCACGAGCCGGGGGTTCACCGCCGAGAGCTCGTCCCAGCCGACGCCCCAGCGCTCCAGCGTGCCCGGGACGGAAGTTCTCGAGCACGACGTCGGAGCGCTCGGCGAGGCGCAGGAAGATGTCCGCCCCGGCCGGCTTCGAGAGGTCGAGCGTGACCAGCCGCTTGTTCCGCGCAAGTGCCTTGAACCAGAGCCCGATCCCGTCCTTGCTCGGCCCGTGCCCGCGCGCGGGATCGACACGGTGCGGGTGCTCGATCTTGACCACGTCGGCGCCGTAGTCGCCGAGCATCATCGCCGCGAGCGGGGCGGCGAAGAGCGTCGCCGCCTCGACGACCTTGATCCCCTCGAGCGGCATCTGCGGCAGCTCGCTCACGGCAGGTCGACCGCCAGCCGGAAGCCGATCCGAGGCGACCGCGCCATGCCGGCGCCGAGCAGCAGCAGCTTCAGCGAGTAGTTGGCGTCCTGCGGGCCGCCGTCGACGTACCAGTCCGAGCCCTCGGGCAGCCAGTCGGAGCCGCCCTTGAGGATCGCGAAGCGCGTCCGCCCGTCCGAGTGCTCGCTCTCCGTCCAGTTCCAGACGAGCGGCTCGAGCCGCTCCAGCAGCCCGGCCTCGGCGGCCAGCTGCCACTCGTCCTCGGTGGGCAGCCGCGCACCGGCGGCGGCGGCGTGGGCGCGCGCCTCGGCGAGGTCGAGCCCGGTCAGCGGCGCGCCGGACTCGTCCGCGACCTCACGGACCCCGATCGCGAACCGCCCGCGCGGAGCCGGCCGCTCGACCTCGACGAAGTCGTGCAGGCGCGGCGGCAGCGGCTTCCACTCCTCGACGTACGGCGCCTCGCCGTACGTCCCGGTCTCGCGCCGCCGGAAGACGGCCGTCAGCGGGCCCCGGCTCGATGGCGACGAAGCCGTCGGGCGCGGACTCGACGCGAACGACCGGCGCGGGCACGCGTACCGCTTCACGCGCCGGGAAGGCCGGGTCGCCGCCGCCGGCGACCATCAGCTCGTCGGCCCCGAGGAACGCAGCGATCCCCTGCGCCGGGATCTCGACGTCGAGCTCGCCGACCGGCCCGGTGTAGTCGCCGCCGCGGTTCGCCACCGTCCAGAGCGTCGTCTCGCCGTCGCTCCAGCGCGAGGCGACGACACGCGTGTCCGGGCTCGCCGCGGCGAGCGGCGTCCACTCGCCCGTCGCCAGCAGCTCGGCGTACTGCCGCTGCACCGGCCGCATCGCCCGCAGCAGCCCCTTGTCCCGCTCGTTCCAGCCGACCCAGGCGCCGAAGACGTTCTCCCAGACGAGGATGCCGACGCCGTTCAGCCAGGCGCTGTGCAGCTCCTCGGTGTGGTCGCGGTTCCAGCGGCGGGTGTGATGGAGCATGTGCCGCTGCTCGAACCAGCGCGCGCGGAGCACTCCCGGCACGTCGCTGTCCGCGAACCACTGCGCCCAGGAGAGGTGGTGGTCGACCGTGCGCGCGAGCGGCAGCGTCGACTCGCCCTCGAGCGCGATGCCGGCCTTGACGCCGTCGAGCGCCGCCCGCAGGCCGGGCTGCGCCTCCTTCATCGTGTCGAGGAAGACGCCGTCGACGCCGAGCTCGCGCACGAGCTCCGCGATCGCGAGGTCGTCCGCGACCGGCTCGCGCCGCGTGCCGACGTCCCACGGGTTGTAGTTGACGAAGACGCGCAGGCCGCGCGCCTGGAGGTCGGCAACGAGCTCGCGGATCCCGGGGACGTCGCGGTAGTAGTCGAACTGGTTGCGGTCGTCGATCCCGATCACGGGATACGCGTGCCAGAGCACGATCCCGTCGAAGCCGCCGAACTCGCGCTCGGACTCGGCGCAGAAGCGCTCCGGCGTGAAGCGGCCGGCGGCGTGGTCGAAGAGCAGCTCGTCCCAGAGCCAGGCGAGCGCGACGACGTGGCAGCTCTGCGTCCAGCCGTACTCCGGCGCGGCGTAGGCGGCGTCGTCGTAGCCGATCCGGGCTGCCGCCTCCTCGCGCCAGCGGGTGAGAGCGGCGCGCCAGGCCGGCCAGTCGGCCGGATCATCGGGAGCGGCGAAGATCTTCGCGGTGTCGAGCGGCGCGAGATCGGCGTCCGGGTCGAGCGGCACGGGCGTGTAGAGGTCGAGCGGCCGCGGCACGAGCGGATCGCGCGGCTTCTCGAGCGGGATGCTCACGCCGTTGCGGGCGCGCCGGCCACGGCGAGCGTCCGCCCGACGAGCTCGTCGAGCGTGATCCCGTCGAAGCCCGGCAGCGAGCTCGTGAAGCGGCCGCCGAGCGGCGCCGACCAGCGCTCCTCGATCCCGTCGACCCCGACCGCGGCGCCGACGATCGAGCCGACCGCGGCGCCGTTCGTGTCCGTGTCCCAGCCGCCCTGGACGACCGCCGAGATCGCGCCGGAGAAGTCGTCGTCGAAGGCGTAGAGCGCGGCAGCCACAAGGGCAGTGTTGTTGATCGCGTGCACCCAGTGGTAGCCGTCGTAGCGGGCGTAGAGCTCGTCGACCGCCTCCTCCCAGGCCAGACCGGCCAGCCCACGGGCAGTCCGCAGGGCCTCGGCAAGCCTGCTCTCGGCCGGAACGACCGAGAGACCGGCGTCCGCACAGGCCGCCGGCGACGACCCCGCAACCGACGCCGCGTGCGCCGCGGCCATGAACATCGCCGCGTAGACGCCGTTCGCCGTGTGGCTGACGCGCGCGTCCTCCCACGCCATCCGCGCCGCGGCGACCGGGTCGCCGGGCGCGGCCCAGCCGTACGCGTCGACGCGCAGCCGGGCGCCGATCCACTCGCGGAAGGGATTGCGCCGCGTCGCCGTCTCGGGCGGCAGGTAGGCCTCGAGCAGGTTGCGCACGGCGACCCGCTCGGCCGTGAAGATCCGCCCCGGCGGCATGTAGTCGAGCCAGATCTTGGCGACGTCGAGCGCGTCGAAGCCGGTGCCGCAGCGCTCGAGCAGCGCGACGCCGAGCATCGTGAAGTTGAGGTCGTCGTCCTCCGGGATCCCGGCGATGTTCTCGGCCAGGCTCGTCGGGCGGCTGGCACGGTTCCACGGCCAGCGCTCGGAGACCTCCTCCGGCAGGCCCTCGGCCGTGAACCAGCCGCGGACCGGCCAGTTGCCCGTCGCCTCCGCGATCGCGCGGATCCCGGCCCGCGGGATGTTCTCGACCGGCTTGCCGAGCACACAGCCGGCCGCGCGGCCGAGCCACGCGCCGGCGATCCGGCCGGGCAGGTCGCTCGCTTCCTGCCTGCTCGCGGGGTCGGCCGCGGCGAGGATCTCCTCGAACCCCTCCGGTTCGGCCGCCGCCAGCGGGCGAGGCAGCGCGTCGAGCTCGTCGAGCAGCTCGAGCGCGAGCGATCGCAGCTCCGGCGCAACCGGATCCTGGGAGGCGCCGCGTCCGGGAGCGGGCGCACCGCCGGCACCGAACCAGCGCTCCTCGACGCCGTCGACGTCCTTGCCCTCCTCCCGAGCCTGCCGGAGCTCGTGCCCGACGAGATCCTCCGGCTGCACCCAGGTCACTCTCAAGCAGGTACCTCTCCGGCGGTGAGGGCGGCCAGTGCCTGCGCCCGCTCCTGGTGGCGCTGGAGGTCCTTGGCGAAGATCTCCGCGGCGACGACGGCCATGCGCCGACCCCCGTCCTCGACGTCGATCTTGCTCGCGGCGGAGACGTCGTCGACCCAGTCGCGGCGAAGCGGATTCCCGAGCGCTCCGGCGAGTGCGCCGCCCATCGAGGCGATCGAATCGGAGTCGCGGCCGTAGTTGACGCCGCCGAGGACCGTCTCCTCGTAGTCGCCGCCGGTCGCGACGAGCAGCCCGAGCGCGATCGGCAGCTCCTCGATCGCGTGCAGCCGGCTCGGGATCCGAGCATTCAGCGCAGGGATGGCGTAGTGCTCGCCGACCGAGTCGAACGGCGCGAACGCCCGCCGCAGCTCGGCGAGACCGCCGTCGCGCCAGCCGTCGAGCTTCGCAGCGGCGTCCGCCACCGCCTCGATCGCCGTCCGCGTGGCGTCCTTGGCGAGCGCGAGGCACGTCTCGACCACCGTCTCCGGGGTCGCATCGACCTGCATCGCCGCGGCGACGGCGGCGGCGAGAACGCCCGCGGCCTCGCGGCCGTAGCTGGACTGGTGCGCCGCGGTGAGATCGAGCGCCTCGTCGTACGCGCGCCGCGGATCGCCGGCGTTCGCGATCCCGACCGGCGCGATGTACATCGCCGCGCCGCAGTTGACGATGTTGCCGACACCCGCGTCGCGCGGGTCGGCGTGCCCGTAGCGGAGCTTGAGCACGAGCCACTTCTCGGCGAGGAAGAGGCGGTGGTAGAGCAGGTCCTCGCGGTCGAGCTCCGGGACCCACGTCTTCTCGTCGACGATCGCGGGCACGATCAGGGCCTCGACGTCGTAGGCGTCGAGGTGGTCCCGCTTGAGGTCGTAGGCGTGGACGAGCACGCGCGTCATCAGCGTGTCGTCGGTGACGTGGCCGTCGCCCTTGTGGAACGGGGAGAACGCCTTCTCCACCTTCTTCGTCCGCCGGATCGACTCGACGATCCCGGTCACCCAGCCGCCGAAGTGAGCCTCGATCTCGTGCGACTCCCAGCCCTCGGTGGCGCCGCCGAGCGCGTCCCCGACGGCTGCTCCCGCCAGGCAGCCGACGGCCCGATCGGTCAGCAGATCTCCACTCACGTCCTCATCCTCGCTTCGCGGTCGTCATGGCCCCAGCCGGCCGGCCGCGCTGGCCGGCCGGCTGGGCTGAGGTTCCTATCCCCGCACTCTCGTCCATCCGTCGCTCAGCTGCTTGCCGAGCTCCTGGAGCGTGATCGAGCCGCGCAGGTACTGGACGAACGCGGGCTGTGCGACCTCCGCCTTCCAGCGGGGGTACGCGGCGAGCGAGACCCAGTTGCCCTTGCGGAAGTGGACGACCGACGCGGTCGCCACCGTCCAGCTGCCGGTGCGCTTCGTCGACTTGCGCGCCAGCTTGCCGGCGTCCGGGTTCGACGGGATCAGCCAGTCGCCGAGCGCGAGCTTGGCCAGGTTCTGCTTGTTGACGAGGTAGGCGAGGAAGAACATCGCCGACTGCTTGTTCTTGCTCTGCTCCGAGATCGAGTACGTCTGCGGGTTGGCCACCTGCTGCTGGCGTGTCGCCCTTCAGCAGCGGGAACATGGCCCAGTTGAAGCCCTTCGGCCCTTGCAGGATCATCGACTGCGCGGTGAAGTTGCCGGCCACCGTCATCGCGCACTTGCCGCCGAAGAAGGCGGGCAGCACGGCGCTGCCGGAGAGCCCCGTCGCCGCCGGATCGACCGACTTGTCGACCTGGATCATGTCGTGCATCTGCTTGACGACGTTCTGGTCCTTGGGGCCGAACTGGAACTCCCACTTGCCGTTCTTCAGGTAGAAGAACTGGCCGCCGTAGTTGAGCGACATCGTCTGCGTCACGGCGGTCGGCGAGCGGAGACCCCAGCAGACGCCGTAGCGGCTGGAGGTCGTCAGCTTCTTCGCATTGGAGCGGAACGTGGCCCATGTCCACGGATTCGCGAGCGTCGGCGCCTTGATCCCGGCCGACTTGAGGATGTCCATGTTCGCGAAGATGTTGTACGTCTGCAGCAGCGAGGGGACGCCGGTGATCTTGCCGCCGAAGTTCGTCGTCGCCCAGAGGTCCTTCGGGATCGACTGCCTTCAGCGGACTTCGGGAGCAGCGGCGTCAGGTTCGCGAGATAGCCCTGCTGCGTGAAGCCGGCGATGTCGGCGGCCTCGTCGTGGATGATGTCCGCCGCCGTGCCGCCGACGAAGCTCGTCAGCAGCTTGTCGTGGACCGAGTTGACGTCGACCGGGACGATCTCGACCTGGATGCCCGGATGGGCCTTGTTCCAGCTCTCGACGATCGACTTGTTCGCAGCGACAGTCGTCGGCTGCCACACGTAGGTGGCGAACTTGAGCTTGACGACGGTGGCCTGCTTGCCTGCCTGAGCCCCGGCTACGAGCACGGTGCACAGCAGCGCCAGGGCGCCGAGCACGATGACCTTCTTCATTGCTGACCCGCCTTTCTGCGGTCTTTGGCGCCGTCCGATTCGACGCCGGGGTTTCTGGAGATCGCCATGGCTAGCCCTTGACCGCCCCCGAGAGGAGGCCGCGCGTGAGCCAGCGCTGGAAGAACATGAACAGGACGATGCTGGGGATGGTCGCGAGGAGCGCGGCCGCGGCCAGAGGGCCGAATCTGACGACTCCCTCGATCCCGACGTACTGCGCCAGCCGCAGCGGCAGCGTCGTCAGGTCGGGGCTCTCGAGGATGACGAGCGCGAGGAAGAACTCGTTCCAGGCGGTGATGAACGCGAACATGGTCGTGACGACGATCCCCGGGAGCAGCAGCGGCGCGATGATCCCGGTCAGGATCTGGATCCTCGTCGCTCCGTCGACCGTCGCCGCCTCCTCGAGGTCGGGCGGGATCCCGCGCACGTAGCTGTAGAGCATCCAGAGGACGAACGGCAGCGCCCAGACCATGTAGACGACGACGAGGCCGATGTGCGAGTTCGTCAGCTTCAGATCGCGCAGGAGCAGGAAGAGCGGGATGATGATCAGGATCAGCGGGAACATCTGGCTGATCAGGATCCAGCCGAGCCCGACCCGCGTGATCACGCCCTTGCGCCGTGCGAAGACGTAGGCCGCCGGCAGTCCGATCGCCGTCGTCAGCAGCGCCGTCACGACCGCCACCTTGAGGCTGTTGACGGCGCTCCGGATGAACTGGTGGTTCTCCTCGGTCAGCGCGAGCCGGTAGTTCTCGAGCGTGAAGTCCTCGGGGATGAAGGACGGGTAGAGCTGGACGAGCTCGCGCGGCCCCTTGAACGACATCGAGAGCATCCAGAGGAGCGGGAAGCCCAGGAAGACGACGTAGCCGAACATGGCGAGGTACTGGAACGTGCGCGTCCGGCGTGGATTCGAGGTGACGATCACCGCGTCTCCTTCATCCGGCCCCAGAGGTAGAAGATCAGCACGCCGGAGATCACGACCACCATCGCGCAGCCGAGCGCCGCGGCGTAGCCGAACTGGCCGTACTCGAACGCCTGGCTGTAGCCGAACAGCATCGGCAGCTGGGTCTTCCCTGCCGGGCCGCCGTCGGTGAGGACGTAGACGAGGCCGAACGAGTTGAAGTTCCAGATGAAGTCGAGCGTCGTGATCGCGATGATCACGGGCTTCAGCTGGGGCAGCGTGATCGTGCGGAAGCGCTGCCAGGCCGTCGCGCCGTCGACCGCGGCCGCCTCGTGCAGCTCGTCCTGGATCGACTGGAGCCCGGCGAGGAGCGCGATCGTGGTCTGCGGCATCCCGGCCCAGACGCCGACCAGGATCACCGCCGGCAGCGCCCAGGTGAAGCTCGAGAGCCAGTCCGTCGTCTCGCCCGGGATGTGGAAGCGGCGGAGGATCTCGTTCAGGATCCCCGCCTGCGGCTGGAAGAAGAGCTTCCACATGATCCCGACGATCACCGACGGCATCGCCCAGGGGACGAGCGCGAGCGAGCGGGCGAGCCAGCGGCCCCTCAGGTCCTGGCTGAGCAGGAGCGCGAGGCCGAGCGCGAAGCAGAAGCCGATCGCCGTCACGGAGACCGACCAGATCAGGCCGATCTTGAACGAGTTGATGAAGAGGTCGTCGTGGATCAGCGCCCGGAAGTTGTCGAGCCCGATGAAGTTCGTGTCGAAGTTCAGGCCGGCCTGCGAGTCGGTGAAGCCGAGGTAGATCCCGCGCCCGAGCGGGATCACGCTGAGAATCACGATCGGGAGGAACGCCGGGATCAGCAGCAGCATCGCCTCGCGGCCGGAGAGCCCTGCGCCGGCACGGCTGCGCGGGCGGCGGCCCTGGTAGCGGCCGACCTCGTTGACGGTGCTCATGCCGGCGCTCCCGAAGAGGCCCGGACGACGAGGCGCGGCTCGACCCCGACCACCTGCACCTCGCGGTCCGGCTGCTCGATCCGTGCAAGCAGGAGCATGGCCGCGAGCCGCGCACGCTCGGAGGAGCCGAGGTCGACGGTGGTCAGCGCCGGCCAGGTCAGAGCCGAGAGGTCGCTGTTGTCCATCCCGACGAGCGCGACGTCGTCCGGGACGTCGAGCCCGGCAGCGCGGAGGGCGGCGAGGACACCGACTGCGAGCAGGTCGTTCGCGCAGAGGATCGCGTCGGGCTGCGCCCGCTCGAGCAGGAGCTCGGCCGCGCGACGACCCGGCTCGACCATGAAGTCGCCCGCGACCTCGATCAGTTCCTCGTCGCGGGGCAACCCGCAGGAGCGGAGCCCGTCGAGATAGCCGCGCCGGCGCGACGAGCCGGAGACAGTGTGCGTCGGCCCGTTGACGAACGCGATCCGGGTGCGGCCGACCGCGTGGAGGTGGCGAATGGCCTCGGCGGCCCCGCGGCGCGAATAGGCCCGTACCGTGTCCACCGAAGTCTCCGTCGGCGGCCGACCGATCACGACCACCGGCGCGGCCGACGTGCTCAGCTCGGCGGCGTGCTCCTGGGTCACGTGGAGGCAGGCCAGGATCAGCCCGTCGACGTGGCGATGCCGGAGGTCGCGGATCATCGCGAGCTCGTCGTCGGAGTCGGCCCCGGTCGAGTGGAGCAGCAGCCGGACGCCGGCGACGCGCGTGACCTCCTGGATCGAGGCAACCATGGCGGTGTAGACGGGGTTGCCGACGTCGGGCATCGCGAACGCGATCTGGCCCGTCCGGCGCGAGCGGAGCGACCGAGCGGCCGCATTCGGGACGTAGCCGACCGACTCGGCCGCTGCGGTGACGCGCTCGAGCGTGGCGGGGCTCGTCCGGATCCCGTTCAGGACACGGGACGCGGAGGCGACGGAGACGTTGGCGAGGCGTGCGACGGTGGTGATCGTCGGGACGACCTCGTCCTCGGATGACGCGACTGGCTCGTGCAATTCGCCCCGGTGCTGCCTCTCGCTGAAAAGGTTTTCTGAGAACGTTTACAGCACGGTCACGATGTCATAGGATCGTCGCCGGAGTCAAGCGTCGACGTTAGGAGCTCGCACGTGGCCGAGATCAGGCTCGAGCAGGTGGGAAAGGTCTACGACGGGGACGTCCGCGCCGTCGACGACGTCAGCCTGACGATCGGGAGCGGCGAGTTCATGGTCCTCGTCGGCCCCTCCGGCTGCGGGAAGTCGACGCTGCTGCGGATGATCGCCGGCCTCGAGGAGGTGACCGAGGGCGACATCTGGATCGGCGAGCGCGAGGTCGCCAGGCTCGCGCCGCGCGACCGCGACATCGCGATGGTGTTCCAGAACTACGCGCTCTACCCGCACATGACCGTCGCGAAGAACCTCGGCTACGGGCTGAAGGTGCGGAAGACGCCGAAGGCCGAGATCGAGCGCCGCGTCGTCGAGGTCGCGCGCCTGCTCGGGCTCGAGGACCTGCTCCAGCGCCGGCCCGGCGCGCTCTCCGGCGGCCAGCGCCAGCGCGTCGCGATGGGGCGCGCGATCGTGCGCGAGCCGCAGGCGTTCCTGATGGACGAGCCGCTCTCGAACCTCGACGCGAAGCTCCGGGTCGACATGCGCGCCGAGCTGGCGCGCCTGCACGACCGGCTCGGGATCACGACCGTGTACGTGACCCACGACCAGGTCGAGGCGATGACGCTCGGCTCCCGCGTGGCGGTGATGCGCGACGGCACCGTCCAGCAGGTCGACACGCCGCAGACCCTCTACCGCGAGCCGATCAACCTCTTCGTCGCGGCCTTCATCGGCTCGCCGTCGATGAACCTCGTCGAGGCCCAGGTCGTGGGCGACGCGGTCGAGTTCGCCGGCTTCCGGATCCCGCTCAACGGCCGACCGGCGGCCCGGCGACGTCCAGTCCGGGCCGGTCATCCTCGGGATCCGGCCGCAGGACTTCGCCGACGCCCGCACGGCGGATCCGGCACTGCCGCGGATCGAGGTCGACGCGATGGTGGTCGAGGAGCTCGGGTCGGCGACGCACGTCCTCTTCACGGTCGAGGCGCCGCCGGTCGACGTCGACTCGGTCCGGGCGGCGACCGACGACGGCGAGCGGGCGACGCTGATCGCCACCGACCGCCGCGCGCTCTTCACGGCCGAGGTCGAGGAGGAGGCAAACGTCCGGCCCGGCGACCGGCTCGGCCTCGCGCTGGATCCTGCGCGGCTGCACTTCTTCGACCCCGAGTCGGGATCGAGCCTGCGCGCCGCGAGCGAGGCGCCGTCGGCGACCGCGAGCTAGCTCAGGAGACGGTGAACGGCGAGTCGACGACCGGCGCGCCGAGGTTCTTCGCGGCGCGGTCGCCGAAGCCGGGCCGCACGACCCAGCGGTAGGCGCCGGGCCGGAACACGACCGAGGCCGGAAGCGTCAGCCGAGGCACCGTCGGCGTACCGCGGTAGAACGCGGCGCCCTGCCGGGTGAAGACGACGTCGTAGTAGGTCGCGTCCTTGACCGGCGCCCAGGCCCAGTTGCGCGTCGGCTTGAAGCCCGGCGGCGGCGCAGCCGTCGTGCCGGTGCGGGCGGTCGTCGCCGGCGGCGCGGAGACCGTCTTCGGCGAGGTGGTGGGTGCGGCAGGCGGAGGCTTCGTCGGCGTCGTCGCTGCCGACGTCGTCCCCAGCACCTTCGACGTGGTCGCCGGCGGCCTTCGGGCGGTCGTCGCAGCCGGCCGTGTCTCGGTCGGCGTCGACGTCGGTCCCCCCGTCGTCGCGCTCAGGCCTGTCGTCGCCGCCGGCGTTGTCTCGCGCGCTGCGACGAGCCGGGAGACATCCGGCCCGCCGGAGGCGAGCTGGAGCACCGCCAGCGTCACGATCCCCGCGCCGACGAGCGTCAGCACGGCAACGATCGGGAGCCGGTCGCGCGCGCTCGGTTCGGCAGGCGGGGACGAGGGCTTCGGCGCGACGGGCGGTGCCGCAACCGGCGGTGCCTCGATCGTCGTCGGGACGACGCGCGTGGGTGGGCCGACCACCGGCTCGCGGCGGCCGGACTCGAGCCGGCTCACCTGGCGCTCGATCCGGCCGAGCCGGGTATCCAGCCCCTGCCAGCCGGTCGTGATCAGGTCGATCAGGACGGCGAGGTCGTCGACCCGCTCGCGCCGCTCGGCATCGGTCTCCCGGCGCAGGTCGCGAACCGCCTCGGCCAGCTCGCCGAGCACGGAGCTGAGCTGGACGAGCGCGGCATCCGGGGTTGCGGCCGGTACGTGCTCCGGCTCCTCATCCATGCTCGCGACCGGCAGCGCCAGCTGATTCTCGTCGGGGACGGCAGCCGGCTCGGGCCATTCGGACACGTCACCCTGCTGCTCGAGGACGTCGTGGAGCGCGGCGAGCGCGAAGCGCTGCACGGCGCGGGTCTGCTCGGGCGTGAGGTCGTCCAGCACCGCGAGCACGCGCTCCTTGATCGCGTCGCTGACGGGCTCACGCGTGAGCACGCGCACGACGCCCTCGACGGAGACATCCGCCTTCTCGGCGATCTCGACCAGAATCGACACACGGGCAGAGTAGGGCATGACGGGCGGCGATTGAACGCCCGGTACGGCCAGGTTTTTCGAAAACTCGCTGACAGCGCGTTTCCAGGGGTTTCAGGGTTTCAAATCGGAAGAACGAGCAATGCTGAACCCGTGGACGCGGTCGACGGCTTCAGCGTGATCACCCTCCACGGCGAGTCCGATGCGTTCGCCGCCCCCCGCGTCCGGTCTGATCTCGCCACCGCGCTCGGGTCGGAGGCGCCGCTCGTCGTCGACCTGACCCAGGCGACCTTCATCGACTCGACGATCGTCGGCGTCCTCCTCGAGGGGCTCGCCGACTGCGAGAAGCGCGAGCGGCCGCTGCTGCTGCTCCTGCCCGACGACGCCGCGCCGGAGGTGCACCGGCTCTTCGAGATCACGGGCCTCGCAGCCCTGCTGCCGGTCGTGCGGAGCTGGGACGAGGCGACGCTCCGCATCGCCGTCCCGCCGGCCTAGGAGTCGCCGGCTCCCGGCTGGACGATCCCCGTCTCGTACGCGAAGACGACGGCCTGGACGCGGTCGCGCAGGTCGAGCTTCATCAGGATGCGAGCGACGTGCGTCTTCACGGTCGTCTCGCTGACGAAGAGGTCGCGGGCGATCTCCGCGTTCGAGAGGCCGCGGGCCATGAAGCCGAGCACCTCCAGCTCGCGCGCCGTCAGCTCGGCGACCTTCGGCGACGGCGCCGTCGCGATCGAGCTGGGCGGCCGCCGGATGAACTCCTCGATCACCCGCTTCGTGATCGCCGGTGAGAGGAGCGCGTCGCCCGAGGCGACGACGTGGATCGCGGCGACGAGCTGCTCGGGCGGCGTGTCCTTGAGCATGAAGCCGCTCGCGCCGGCGCGGAGCGCCTCGTAGACGTACTCGTCCAGGTCGAACGTGGTCAGCATCAGGATCCGCGGCGCCTCACCCGGTGTGTCGAGGATCCGCCGCGTCGCCTCGAGCCCGTCGAGGTTCGGCATCCGGATGTCCATCAGGAGCACGTCCGGCCGCAGCTCGCGGGCGGCCTCGACGGCCTGGAGCCCGTCCTCCGCCTCGCCGATGATCTCGATCTCGGGCTCCGACTCGAGGATCATCTTGAACCCGGCGCGCACGAGCGCCTGGTCGTCGACGATCAGAACCCGGATGCTCACATCGCCCCGCCGGCCACCGGCAGCCGCGCCGAGATCTTGTAGCCGCCGCCCGGCCGCGGGCCGGATCGCAGCTCGCCGCCGCAGAGCGCGACGCGCTCGCGCATGCCGACGAGCCCGTGGCCGCTGCCGTCGCCGGGATTCTCGCTGTTGCCGTCGTTGGCCACTTCGATCTCGACATCCTCTCCGGCGTAACGGACGGCGACCCAGGCGTGCGCCGGGCCGGCGTGCTTGAGCGTGTTCGTCAGCGCCTCCTGGACGATCCGGTATGCGGAGAGGTCGACACCCGCGGGCAGCTTCACGGGTGTGCCCTCGACAGTCAACTCGACGGGCAGGCCCGACTGGCGCACCTGCTCGACGAGCTCGGGGAGCGTGCCGATCCCCGGCTGCGGCGCGAGCGCCGGCGGCTCCTCCTCCGTGCGCATGATCCCGAGCAGCCGGCGCATCTCGGCGAGCGCCTGGCGTCCTGTCTCCTCGACGGTCATCAGCGCCTCGCGCTCACGCTCCTGCTCGGGCTTGAGCAGGCGCCGCACGGCGCTCGCCTGCACCGTCATGACGCTGACCGAGTGTGCGAGCACGTCGTGGAGCTCGCGGGTGATCCGGCTCCGCTCGTCCTCGACCGCCCGCCGCGCCACCTCCTCCGCCTCCAGCATCCGCTGCTCGGCCAGACGCGCTCGCTCCGAATGGCGTGCGGTCGCGGCCGAGAGGACGAACGTGCCGACGACGGGGATGCTCAGCCAGATCAGCTCGGTCGCGGGGACGTCGGGAGCGCGGATGAAGACGGTCCAGCCGGCGACGAGCAGCGCCCCGAGTGCGGTCAGCGCCTGGCGCGGATCGAGCAGCGAGCCGGCCGCCCAGGCGGCCAGGATCAGGACGAGGAACATCGTGTCGGTCTCGTACGCGGCCATCGGGTCGAGCAGCGTGAAGGCGAGGGCGCCCGAGGCGACCGCGAGCGGGACGACGAACGGCGCCCCCCGGCGGAAGAGCAGCGCGCCGGCCGTGAACAGCGCGATCGCCGAGACCCGGATGCGGTTCTCGTCGACGTTCATCCAGATGTCGCTCTGCGTCAGGACCACGACCGCGAGCGCGAGCACCTCGAAGGCGTAGTCCCGGGCCAGGACGAGGGCGCGGTGAGTCACGAAGAAACGGTACTTGAGGTCACGGGTCTGCACCATCGTCCGGTGTGACGACCTCGGAATCATCCTCACGGAGGATGCCGAATGGCCAGCCTGGCCGATGCCGAGCCCGGCGTGTGGCCCGCACACTCGACGTCAGGTTCCGATTCGACCCGACTCGAAGGAGACGTCACACGTCATGGAAGCAGCACTCGCGCTCGCTCACGAGCAGGAGACCCAGCCGGCGGGCGTCGTCGTCGCCCGCGACCTGAGCCGCCGCTACGGCGCCGGCGACACCGCCGTCGACGCGCTCAGAGACGTGTCGCTGGCGATCCCGCGCGGCCATCTGACCGCGGTCATGGGCCCGTCCGGCTCGGGCAAGTCGACGCTCATGCACATCCTCGCCGGGCTCGACAAGCCGAGCACCGGCAGCGTCCAGATCGACGGCGTCGAGCTGACGACGCTCAAGGACAACGACCTGACGAAGCTGCGGCGTCGTCACATCGGCTTCGTCTTCCAGTTCTTCAACCTCCTGCCGATGCTCTCCGCCGAGGAGAACATCCTCCTGCCGCTCTCGATCGCCGGTGAGAAGCCCGAGCGGGCGTGGATCGCCGAGCTGCTCGACGCGACCGGCCTCGCCGACCGGCGCTCGCACCGGCCCTCCGAGCTCTCGGGCGGCCAGCAGCAGCGCGTCGCGGTGGCACGCGCGCTCGTCTCCAAGCCGACGGTGCTGTTCGCCGACGAGCCGACGGGCAACCTCGACTCGCAGACCTCCGCCGAGATCCTCGGCCTCCTCCGCGGGGCCGTCGACACGTACGGGCAGACGACGGTGATGGTCACGCACGATCCGCGTGCGGCCACGATCGCCGATCGGGTTCTCTTCCTCGCCGACGGCGTGATCGTCAAGGAGCTCGGCCGCTCGTCGCAGACCGAGATCCTCGACGTCCTCAGCGCGGTGGCGGATCGATGAGGCGCGTCGCCCTCCGCGGCCTGCTCGCACGCAAGCTCCGCTCGACGCTGACGGCGATCGCGATCGTCCTCGGCGTCGCGATGGTCAGCGGCACGCTGGTCCTGACCGACACGATCGACAAGGCGTTCGACTCGATCTTCTCGAGCTCCTACGAGCAGACCGACGCCGTCGTCTCGGGCAAGAAGCTCGTCGAGTGGTCGCAGACCGGCAAGGCGCAGATCTCCGAGGACGTGCTCACCAAGGTGCGGGCGCTTCCCGAGGTCGAGGCCGCCGCCGGCACCATCCTCGACCTCTCCGGCGACGCGAACCAGGCGAAGATCCTCGACCGCAAGGGCAAGGCGATCCAGGGCAACAACCCGACCTTCGGGCTCGGCGTCGAGCCCGAAGGACGAGCGCTTCAACCCCTTCAAGCTCGTCGACGGGCGACTGGGCCTCCGGTCCCGAGCGAGGTCGTGATCGACGCGAGCACCGCCGACAAGGAGAACTTCCACGTCGGTGACACGGTCAAGGTCGCCGGTGAGGGCCCCGTGCGCAGCTACGAGCTGACCGGGATCGTCAAGTTCGGCGACGTCAACAGCCTCGGCGGCGCCACGATCGCGCTCTTCGACGTCGAGACGGCACGCAGCGTGCTCGGCAAGACCGGGTACGACGCGGTCGCCGTCGCAGCCAAGGACGGCGTCGGCGAGCAGCGCCTGCTGGATGCGATCTCGGTGACGCTGCCCGACTCGGCCGAGGTGAAGACCGGCGCCGAGCAGGCGAAGGCGGACGGTGAAGGCGTCGGCGAGTTCGTCTCCTTCATCCGCTACTTCCTGCTCGCGTTCGGCGGGATCGCGCTCTTCGTCGGCGCGTTCGTCATCTTCAACACGCTCTCGATCACGGTCGCACAGCGGACGAAGGAGCTCGCGACCCTGCGGACGCTCGGCGCCTCGCGCCGCCAGGTGCTCCGCTCGGTCGTGCTCGAAGGCACGGTGCTCGGCCTCGTCGCCTCCGCGGTCGGCCTCGGCCTCGGCGTCCTGCTCGCGAAGGGGCTGACCGCCCTCTTCAAGGCTGTCGAGCTCGAGCTGCCGCAGTCCGCCACCGTCTTCCGTCCGCGGACGGCCGTCGTCGCGATCCTGACGGGCACGCTCGTCACGCTGGTCGCCTCGGTGTGGCCGGCCGTGCGGGCGACGCGGATCGCTCCGATCGCAGCTGTCCGCGAAGGCGGCATGGTCGTGAAGAAGCAGTCGCGGAAGATGCTCGGCTTCGGCCTCGTCGTGACGGCGCTGTCGGTCTTCGGGCTCGTCTACGGGACGCTCGGCTCGGACGTCTCGACCGCGGTGCGCATCCTCGGCATCGCCGGCGGCGCCTTCGGCATCTTCATCGGCCTCGCCGTGATCGCGCCGCGACTCGTGCGCCCGCTCGCCCACGTCGTCGGCCTCCCGGCCGCCCGGCTCGGCGGAGTGGCGGGCCGGCTCGCACAGGAGAACGCGATCCGCAATCCGGGCCGTACCGCCTCGACCGCGGCGGCGCTGATGATCGGGCTCACGCTCGTCTCGTTCGTGGCCGTCTTCGGCAAGGGCCTGCTCGCGAGCGACGAGACCGCGCTGCGCAATCAGCTCGGCACGAGCCACGTGATCACCTCGCAGAGCGGTTGGGACGCGGTCCCGATCGGCGCCGGCGAGGCCGCTGCGAAGGCGCCAGGCGTCGTCGTCAGCTCGTCGATCCGCGGCGACCAGGTCCAGGTCGTGGGCGACGGCGAGAAGGCCGTCAGCGGCGTCGACCCGGCCACGATCGCCCGGGCGTACAAGTTCGAGTGGCTCGAGGGCGGCGATGCGTCGCTCGCGACGCTCGACGGCGGCGGCGCGATCGTCCGCGAGGGCGACGGCCACGTCGGCGACACGCTGGTCTTCGTCACGCCCGCCGGCAAGGACGTCTCGACGACCGTCCGCGGCGTCTACAAGAAGCACGGCGACCTCGACCAGCTGCTCGGGAACATCGTCCTCTCGCAGAAGACCTTCGACGCCAACTTCCCGCGGCCGGGCGACATGCTCACGCTCGTGCAGGCCGATTCGACGGCCGGGCTCGAGCACGCGCTCGCCGCGTACCCGGACGCGAAGCTCCAGACCGGACGACGAGTTCATCGCCAACTGGACGGCGTGGCTGACCGACGTGATGAACCTCTTCTACGTCCTGCTCGCGCTCTCGGTGATCGTCTCGCTGTTCGGGATGGTGAACACGCTCGTGCTCGCCGTCTTCGAGCGCACCCGCGAGCTCGGCATGCTGCGGGCGGTCGGGATGACGAGGCGGCAGGCACGCCGGATGATCCGGCAGGAGAGCGTGATCACCGCCCTGATCGGCGCCGCGCTCGGGCTTCCGCTCGGCATCGCCCTGGCGGCGCTCGTGACGCAGTCGCTGTCGAAGTTCGGCGTCTCGTTCTCGCTGCCGGTCGGGACGCTGGTCGTCTTCACGGTCGTCGCGATCCTGGCCGGCATCCTCGCCGCGATCGCGCCGGCGCGACGAGCGGCACGGCTGAACGTGCTCAACGCACTCCAGTACGAATAGGTCGGGGGCACTGCGGCGAGTGGGAAGGGGCGGCGTGCGGGCCGCCCCTTTTCGTTCCGGGATGACACGCCGTCATCCTCGAGGGCGACGCCGCCGCCGGCGAGATCGTCTCCGCGGGCAGGCCGAATCGTTTCGGCGGCCGACGACGCGAAGGCGGCGCTCGCAGAGACTCCCTTTCAAGAGAAATCGCTGCAAAACGACTGAAAGGGAGTCAGATGATTCGCAAGGGAGATGTGATCGAGAACCCCGTCACCGGTGAGCGCCTGCTCTTCCTGGAGACGTCGCGCGAGACCGGGGGCGAGTACGTTCTCGTCGAGTGCACCGTCCAGCCGAACGGCTTCGTCGCGGCGGCGCACATGCACCCGTACCAGACCGAGCGCTTCGAGATCGAGTCGGGCACGGTGGCCTTCAAGCTCGACGGCGAGGAGATCGTCGCCGGCCCCGGCGAGACCGTGATCGTGCCGGCCGGCAGCTCGCACAAGTTCTGGAACGCCGGCGAGACCGAGGCGGTCTTCGTGACCGAGGTTCGGCCCGCGCTCCAGTTCGAGCGGCTGCTCGAGACGATGTTCGCGCTCGCCAACGACGGCAAGACGAACAAGAAGGGCATGCCGAACCCGCTCCGCCTCGCGGTGATCGCGAACGCGCACTTCGACGACGTGCGGCTCCCGTTCCCGCCGGCCTGGATGCAGAAGCTCGGCCTGGCCATGGGCGCCCCGCTCGGCCGCGCACTCGGCTTCAAGCCCGAGTACGACGGCACCGAGGAGAGCGCACCGGCAGCGCTCGCCATCTAGAACGTCCGTGAAGGACGTGTCCCGGGGACAGTCCCTGGGACACGTCCCTTGCGGCCGCGGACGGGACTTTGTGTTTCAGAAACACAAGCTCGTTCCGCGCGGCGGCCGACGCCTGGAAGCGCCAGAACGAGCCGGATCAGGCCTCAGGCGCTGCGTAAGAAGAGCTTGTGTTTCTGAAACACAAGCTCTGAGATCTCAGCGGTCGGCGAACGCGGCGACCGCGTCGACCACGAGCTTGAGCCGCCGGCCTTCCGCCGTCAGCCGGTACTCGACCCGCGGCGGCCGCGCGTCGATCACGCGCCGCTCCAGCACACCGGCGTCCTCGAGCTCGACCAGCCGCTGGGCGAGCGTGCCCGGCGGGATCGCCCCGACCGCCTGCTTGAACTCGTTGAAGCGCGTCGCGCCCTCGTAGGACGCCCACAGCACCGAGACGACCCAGCGCCGCTCGAGGAGGTCCGCCGCGCGGCGGACCTCCTCGGGGACGGGGCGGCAGGATCTACACCGCATGGAGCTGGGTGGCCGGCTCGAGCGCCAGCTCCAGCACCTCGTCGAGCGACATGACCGGATGGAACGTCATCTCCTCGCGGACGTGCTCCGGCACCTCCTCGAGGTCCTGGCGGTTCCGCTCGGGCAGGATCACGTCGGTGAGCCCGGCGGCGTGCGCCGCCAGCACCTTCTGCTTCAGCCCGCCGATCGGGAGCACGCGGCCCTGCAGCGTCACCTCGCCGGTCATCCCGACCGTGTGCTTGACCGGCCGGCCGGAGAGAAGCGACGCGAGTGCGGTCGCCATCGTGATCCCGGCGCTCGGGCCGTCCTTCGGGATCGCGCCCGCGGGCACGTGCAGGTGGAACGCCCGCTCGAACGCATCCTCGTCGACGCCGAGCTCGCCGGCACGGGGACGCAGCGCGGAGAGCGCGATCTGCGCCGACTCCTTCATCACGTCGCCGAGCTGGCCGGTGAGGACGAGCTTGTCGCCCTTGGCCGACGTCGCCTCGACGAAGAGGACGTCACCGCCGGTGCCGGTGACGGCGAGCCCGGTCGCAACACCGGGAACTGCCGTCCGCTCGGCCGCCTCACGGAAGAACTTCTGCCTTCCGAGCGCCTCGCGGACGTGCTCGATCGAGAGCTCGACCGGCGGCTCGACCTTTTCGGATGCGATCCCGGTCGCGGTCTTGCGCAGCAGCTTCCCGAGCTCGCGCTCGAGCTGCCGCACGCCGGCCTCGCGGGTGTAGTCCGAGATCACGGTCTCGAGCACGACGTCCGAGACGGACACCTCGTCCTCGCGGAGACCGTTCCGCTCCCGCTGGCGCGGCCAGAGGTAGCCGCGGGCGATCGCGACCTTCTCGTCGGTCGTGTAGCCGTCGAACCGGATCACCTCCATCCGGTCGAGCAGCGGGCCCGGGATCGAGTCCGCCACGTTCGCCGTCGCGATGAAGACGACCTCGGAGAGATCGAGCTCGAGATCGAGGTAGTGATCGCGGAACGAGTGGTTCTGCGCCGGGTCGAGCACCTCGAGCAGCGCCGACGACGGATCGCCGCGCCAGTCGGCGCCGACCTTGTCGACCTCGTCGAGCAGGATCACCGGGTTCATCGTCCCGGCGTCGCGCAGGGCGCGGACGAGCCGGCCCGGCAGAGCGCCGATGTAGGTGCGGCGGTGACCGCGGATCTCGGCCTCGTCACGGACGCCGCCGAGCGACATGCGCACGAACTCGCGTCCGAGCGCACGTGCGATCGACTCGCCGATCGAGGTCTTGCCGGTGCCGGGCGGGCCGACGAGGGTCAGGATCGCGCCCGACCGCTTGTCCGGCTCGATCCCGCGCTCCTCGCGCAGCTTGCGGACCGCGATGTACTCGACGATCCGGTCCTTGACGTCGTCCAGACCGGCGTGGTCCGTGTCGAGCACCTCGCGCGTGTGCGCCGGGTCGAGGCGCTCCTCGGAGCGCTTGCCCCACGGCACGGCGAGGATCCAGTCGAGGTAGTTGCGGATCATCGAGGCCTCGGGCGAGCTGTCGCCCTGGCGCTCGAGCCGGGAGAGCTCGCGGTCGGCCTGCTCGCGCACGGCCTCGGGCAGCTCCGCCTCCTCCAGCTTGCGCCGGTACTCGTCGACGACAGACGCGTCGTCCTCGCCGAGCTCCTTGCGGATCGACTCCATCTGGCGACGCAGGATGTACTCGCGCTGCTGCTTCGCAGCGCCCTCCTCGACGTCGTCGCGAATCCGGCGGCGCACCTGCATCTCGGCGAGGCGCTCGCGCTGGAAGCGGGTCGACAGCTCGAGCCGCTCGCGGACGTCCAGCGTCTCGAGCAGCTCGACCTTCTGGGCGAAGGTGAGGTCGGGCGAGTAGCCCGCGGTGTCGGCGAGCGCGCCGGGCTCGGTGATCGAGCGGACGAACGCGGAGATGCGTCCGTCGTCGCCGCGCAGCTCGAGGATCTCCTCGACGACCGCGCGGTACTCGGTCTCCAGCTCGCGCACGCGCGCGTCGGACTCCTCCGGGTCGGGGCGCTCGTCGACCTCGACGCGCAGGGTTCCCTGCGAATCGGTGGTCGCCTTGCCGGCGACACCGCGATGGAGCCCGTTGAGCGCGACGGCGCGGGCGCCGCCCGGCAGCCGCACGCGATCGGTCACCTCGGCGACGACGCCGACGCTCGCATAGTCGTTTTCATGGCGTGGGACGAGCAGGACGCGCTCCTCGGCGCCCACGTCCACGGTCAGGGTCACGTTCATGTTCGGGAAGACGACGAGGTCTTCCAGGGGGACGAGCAGCATCGTGCTCAAGCCATCACTCCTTGCATTGATCTCTTCCATACCCATACCAACTACAAAAAGTGTAGTGATATTCCCCGCCTCGGAGCAGTTGCCGCTGGACTAAACCTGCGTATGATCGGCTCATGCCGAGAGCTACGCCGCTCGCTGCCCGCAACGACACGCCGAAGGTCGGCGCGCGCGTCCGCTCGCTCCGCCGCGAGCGCGGGCTCACGATCGAGCAGCTCGCAGCGGCCACCGGGCTGACGAAGGGCTTCATCAGCCAGCTCGAGCGCGACCGGACGGCGCCTTCGCTCTCCTCGATCGCGCGGATCTGCGATGCGCTCGGCGTCCGGCTCTCCCACATCTTCGAGGTCGAGCCCGCCCCGGCCCTCGTCCGGCGCGACGAGCGCCCGAAGGTCGACTCCTCCTTCTCGACCGAGAACCACCTCCTCTCCTCGCGCGACGAGGAGCGGTTCCAGGCGATCGAGTCCGAGGTCGCTCCGGGTGCGGGCGCGGGCGACGAGCTCTACTCCCTGCCCGGCGAGATGGAGTTCGTCTACGTGCTGGAGGGGACGCTCGAGATCAAGGTGGCCGACGAGACGCACGTGCTCGAGCAGGGCGACGCGCTCACGTACCCCCTCTCGAAGCCGCACACCTGGCGGAACGCCTCCGACACGGAGACGCTCCGCGTGCTCTGGGTCTCCGTCCCGAACCCGTACTAGCCGGCGAAGCGGGCGAAGGCGCTCAGCGCGACCTGGCCCGCGAGCTCGTCGGCCGCGGCGGCGTGCCACGTCATCACGGTGGCGACGAAGACGCCGCCCTCGATAGGCGACGATGCCGTTGTCGTGCCGGGCGCCGGTCAGCCAGCCCGCCTTGTGCATCACGACCGGGCCGCGGAGGAAGCGGTCGAGCTTGCCGCGGTCGGTCACCTGCGCGAGCAGCCAGAGCAGATATCTGGCCTCGGAGGCCGTGACCCCCAGCCGCAGCAGCGGCCCCTTCCCGGAGGCTGCGAGATACACCGCACGGGCGAGGCGCGACGAGATCGGCGGCGGTCGTGTACTTGCCGACGCCGAACGCCGGCTGGCTCTCGACCCGGATCGGGATCGGCGCCGTCGCGGCGGCCGGGCGGCGAGACGTCTCGTAGCCGCCGTACATCAGCGAGTCGTTCAGCCCGAGCGCCCGCATCGTCGCGTTGACGCGGTCGGAGCCCGCAGACGTCGACCCCGCGAGCCACACCTCGAGCGCATTGGCGGCGTCGTTGTCGGAGCTGACGAGCATCTTGCCGAGCAGCCGCGAGACCTGCGTGAACGACTCGGGCTTGTGCTCGAGCGTCCGGAGGACGGTGACCGCGATCGCCAGCTTCAGCGTCGAGGCGGCGGGGAAGCGCGCGCCGGCGTTCCAGGCGGCGCCTCGCCCCGTCCGGAGATCCTGGACGTAGATGCCGCTCGTGCCGCCGTGTCGCGCCGCGAGCGTGCGGATCGTGCGGGCGAGGGTCGGGTCGAGCCGCGGCGCCCGCTCGCGCGGATCGGAGTCCTTCGGCAGGCCGTAGACCGGCTCGACGACGCGGACGGAGCGGCGGTTGCGGCCGTCGACGGCCGTGACCTTGATCGTGGTCGGGCCTCCCGTCAGCCGCACGTGCAGCGAGAACGAGCGGCCGCGAAGCGGCTCCTCGGCGGCGACGTACCGGCCGACGTGGACGATGATCTTCTTCGTCCCGAGCGGTGCCCGGCCGGAGACGAGGCCGAAGGAGACCTCGCGCGGCGCGGGCGCGACGATCGCCGGAGGGGGAAGGGCCGGGGCGTCCAGCATGATTGGAATCATGGCGATTCTCGCCCACCTCGACCTGGACGCGTTCTTCGCCGCCGTGGAGGAGCTGGAGCAGCCCGAGCTGCGGCGAAAGCCGCTCGTCGTCGGCGGCGACCCGCACGGCCGGGGCGTCGTCTCGACCGCGAACTACGTCGCGCGCCGCTTCGGCATCCACTCCGCGATGAGCTGCGCGGAGGCGCTTCGACGCTGCCCGACTGCGGTCTTCGTCCGGCCGCGCCACTCGCTCTACCGGGAGTACTCGCAGGCCGTGTGGGCGGCCGTGCGCGAGGTCGTCCCGCGGGTCGAGCGCACCGGTCTCGACGAGGGCTACCTCGACTTCACCGGGCTCGCGGCCGACTATTCGCGCGCACGCGCCGTGGCCGGGGCGGTGCAGACGTCGGTGCGCGCAGCCACGAGCCTCTCCTGCGCACTCGGCGTCGCACCGACCAAGGTGGTCGCAAAGGTCGCGTCCGACCGCCGCAAGCCGGGCGGGATCACGGTCGTTCCGGCGGGCACCGAGGCGCGGTTCCTCGCCCCGTTTCCCGTTCGCGCACTCCCGGGCGTCGGGCCGCGCGCGGAGGAGCGGCTCGCGGCCGCGGGTGTGACGACCGTCGGCGGGCTCGCCGGCCTCGCCGACCTCGAGCTGCGGGCGCTGCTTCCCGGCCAGGTGGGACGGATGCTCCGCGACCGCGCGAACGGGATCGACCCGCGCGGCCTCGAAGGCAGCGCCGAGCGGATCTCGATCTCGGTCGAGGAGACGTTCGAGCGCGACCTGCACGACCGCGGCGCGCTCCACGCCGAGCTGCGGCGGATGGCCGAGCAGGTCGGCGCCTACCTCCGCCGCGACGGGCTCTCGGCACGGACGGTGACGGCGAAGCTCCGCTACGGCGACTTTTCGATCCGGAGCCGCTCGACCAGCCTCGACGTCGGGATCGACGACGCCGGCCGGATCGGCGATCTCGCCTGCTCGCTGCTCGATCGCGGCCTCCGCGACCGGCCGGGCGCGCTCAGGCTCGTCGGCGTCGGCGTCTCCGGGCTCTCGGACTACCGCCAGCTGACGCTGGACGAGCCGGCCTAGCCGGGGTCAGCCGCGCAGCACCGGCCGCGTCAGGCACGTCGGCCCGCCGTCGCCCTTGCGGGAGATCTCGTCGCCCTTGTAGACGAGCACCTCGACGCCGGCGGCCTCCATCCGGCGCCGCGTCTCGTCGTTTCCCTCGAGCGCGAGCGCGAGCCGCGGCCCCAGCGCGAGCACGTTCGGGCCCATCGACTCGAACTCGGCGTCCGGCACCTCGACGGTCTCGATCCCGCGCTCCGCGAGCAGCTCCAGCAGCCGGACGGGCGCCAACCGCGGATAGACGAGCGCGAGGTCGTCGGCGAGCGGCGAGATCAGGCTCATCAGGTGCATCACCTCCGCGCGGCCATGCCAGTGCGGGAGGTCGTACGAGAGCACCTCGGCGTCCGGGAACGCGGCCTGGAGCTGCTCGACCCCGGAGGCGTTCGTCCGGTAGCCGCGCCCGACGAGGAGCGTGTCGCGGTCGAGCCAGAGCGTGTCGCCGCCGTCGATCGTCCCCGGCGCCTCGATCCGCGCGGCGACCGGGACACCGGCCTCCGCGAGCGCCGCCTCCAGCGCGTCCGGCTCGCCGAGCCGGCCGTCCTTGCCCGGCCGGAGCAGAACGGCGCCTCGCTCGCCCACGAGGACCGGGTCGTACGCGTAGATCGCATCCGGATTGCCGGGCTCTCCCTCGGCGACGATCACCTCGGCGCCGGCGCCGGCGAGGATCTCGCGCAACGCCTCGTGCTCTGCCGCCGCCTCGCCGGCGTCGGGCTCCGCGCGCCAGCCGTACTCGCGCCAGCGGTCGGCGTCGGCGGGCTGCGGCGGGCGCACGAGGACGCGCCTGAGCGGTGCAGTCATCGAGCGGGCGTCGTAGGAGCTCATGGGAGCCGGAACGCTAGCTCACCGAGACGCCGGTAGCCCTCGACGGACGGGTGATCGCCCTCGACCGTCCACTCCTCGCGCATCCGGCCCGGACGCTCGGGGTCCTCGAGCGTCTCGTGGAACCGCAGCACCGGAGCGCCGAGCCCGTCGATCAGCGCGTTCAGCTCCCGGATCCGCGGCTCCGCGGCCGGCCAGCCGTTGTTCCAGGGGAGGACGTCGGCGACGGCGACGCGAAGCCCGAGCTCGAGCCCGCGGTCGATCATCGCGCGGAGGTTCGCGGCCGCGGCCGCGACGGGCCGGCCCTGCGCGATGTCGTTGATGCCTCCCTGGACGACGAGAACCTCGGCGCCGGCTGCTGCTTCGTCGACCCAGGCGGCGATCTCGTCCGTCCGCTTGCCGTAGACGGCACGGACGGTGAAACGCAGCCGCGGATCCACGGCAGCGGCCGCCGCGGGCCAGCCGACGGTGGGGTCTGCGTCCCACGGCGAGCCGGCCGTGATCGAGTCGCCGACGGCGGCGACATGGATTTGCTCCTCGCCGGCGCGCATGATCACGGGATGAGCATCTATCACGACGCCAGCCGCCGGTGGCAGGACCGCTTCGACACGCGCCGGCTCGCCGACCGGATCGAGGACCGGATCGTCCACGACTCGATCGACGACGACGACCGCGCGTTCATCGAGGCGCGCGACATGTTCTTCCTGGCCACTGCCGACGAGGACGGCTTCCCGACCTGCTCCTACAAGGGCGGCGACCCCGGCTTCGTCCGCGTGCTCGACGAGCGGACGATCGCGTTCCCCGTCTACGACGGCAACGGCATGTTCCTCTCGCTCGGGAACCTGACGCTGAACCCGCGCGTCGGCCTGCTCTTCATCGACTTCGAAGGCCAGAAGCGGCTGCGGCTCGACGGCCTCGCGAGCGTCGACGAGGACGACCCGCTCCTCGGCGGCTACGAGCGCGCGCAGGCGATCGTGCGCGTCGAGGCGCTTCGCGTCTATCCGAACTGCCCTCGCTACATCCACAAGCTGCAGCTGGTCGAGCGCTCGCGCTTCACGCCGCGTGCGGACTGCGAGCCGCCCGTGCCCGACTGGAAGCGGCGCGACTGGGCCCGCGACGTGCTCGCCGCCGGCGACCCCGCGAACGAGAGTCCTAGCTCGCGAGCTTGAGCTGCTCGGCCATGCGGTTGTGCTCGGGCGTGCCCGGCTCGAAGCGCTCGAGCGCCTCGCTCCAGGCAGCGCGCGCCTGGGCGTCGTGCCCCTGGCCGCGGTGGAGCACGCCGAGGTTCGCCAGCACGCGGCCGGCGCCATGGCTGTCGCCGATCCGGGTGAGGAGGGAAACCGCCGTCTCGTAGGAGTCGAGCGCGCCGGCCTCGTCTCCGGCCCGCGCCTGGGTGAGGCCGAGCCCGTTCAGGGTCAGGGCCGTCCCGTGTGTGTCGTCGAGCCGGCGGAAGATCGCGAGCGCCTGCTCGCTCAGCTCGAGCGCTTCGCCGTAGCGCTCCTCCGAGCGCAGGACCGCCGCCCGTTCGTTCAGCCGCATCGCATCGTTGCGGCCCGGCTGGGCCGGCGCTGCGGCGCGCTTGGCGGCGAGCTCCCGCCCGCGTGACTCGACGGCGGCGGCCGCCGCTCCCCCGGCCGCAACCGCCCGGCGCGAGCCGGTCGCGGCCAGCTGCCGCGCGGTCGAGGCCCGGCTGCCGAGAGCCTCGCGCTTGCCGCTCCAGTCGATCCGGCCGACGCGGGCCGACGCGGCGCCGGTCGCACCGCGGAGCTGCGCGCCTGCGCCGCGAACGCGTGGCTCGAGCGTCGAGACGATCACGCGGCCCTGCAAGACGGCCGTCGCGGCCAGGAGCAGGCCGCCGATCACGGCGACCACGAAGAAGAAGGCGAAGCCGATCGCGAGGAGGAGCGCTCCCCACAGCACGCCGATCGCGGCGAGCGCGGCCAGACGTCGTTCGTTCTGCGACAGATCTCGCGACATGGTGGGTCTCCCTTTCGACGGCCTTCAGCCGTACCTGTTCGCGCCGCCGAGCGGCGCTCCTCCGCGAAACGGCTAGCGCAGCAGCTGGGGAGACCGCTTCAGCGCGGCGAGAACGGCGTCGACGTCGTCGTCGGTGTTGTAGAGATGGAGCGAGACGCGCAGGTTCGAGTCCCGCTCCGAGGCGACGATCCCGTCGGCGGCGAGCACGTCGACGAGCGCGGGCGCATCCGTCGAGCGGATGGCGACGAGCGGGCCGCGAGGCTGCGCCGCCACGGTCGCACCGAGCTCGTCCAGCCCGCCGAGCAGCCGCTCGACGAGGCCGCGAACGTGCTCCTGGATCGCCGGCACGCCCGCCTCGGCGATCACGCCGACCCCGGCGACGCCGGCGTAGATGTTCGGCACCGGCGGCGTGCCCGCGTCGAAGCGGCGGGCGCTCCGGTGCGGCCGGTAGCGCTCGATCTGCATGTCGAAGACGTTCTCGTCCGCGAACCAGCCGGTCTGGACGGGCACGAGCTCCTCGACGAGCCCGGGCCGGAGGGCCATGAAGGCGAGCCCCGCCGAGGCGAGCAGGTACTTGACCGTGCCGCCGACGACCGCGTCGCCGACCCGCGACGCCTCGACCGGGATCGCGCCGAGACCCTGGTAGCCGTCGACGAGCATCAGCGCCCCGTGCTCGCGGGCGAGCCCGTAGATCGCCTCGACGTCGTGCACCGCGCCGGTCCGGTACGAGACGAGGGTCGACGCGACGAGCGCGGTCCGCTCGTCGATCGCCGCTGCGTAGGACTCGGGGTCGGGCCCGACCTGGACGACCTCGGCTCCGCGGAGCTCCTGCGCGTGCGCGATCTGCCCGATCGTCGGGAACTCGTTCTCGGAGATGACGATCCGGTTGCGCTCGCCGCGGAACTGGAGCGCCGAGATCAGGCCGCTGACGGCGGCGGAGACGGACGTCTGGATCGCGACGTCGTCTGGCGCGGCGCCGAGCAGGCCGGCGAACGCGGCCCGCGCCGCCTCCGAGCGCTCGACCCAGTGCTCCCACTCGGCCCCGTTCTCGTCCCAGCCGTCGAGGTACTCCTCGTACGCGCCGCGCACGGCGTCCGAGAGCGCCCCCTGCGAGCACGAGTTGACGTAGATCTTGTCGCGGAAGACCGGGAACCGGTCGCGGATCGCGCTACCGACCAAGGTACGCCTTGCGGAGATCCTCGTCCTCGAGCAGGTCCTTCGCCTTCCCCTCGAGCACGACGCGGCCGGTCGAGAGGACGTAGCCGCGGTCGGCGATCGAGAGCGACACGTTCGCATTCTGCTCGACGATCAGCATCGCGACGCCGGCCTGGTGCACCTGCTGGATGATCTCGAAGCTCCGCTCGACGAGGATCGGCGCGAGCCCCATCGACGGCTCGTCCATCAGCAGCAGCTTCGGCTTCGACATCAGCGCCCGTCCCATCGCGAGCATCTGCTGCTCGCCGCCCGAGAGCGTCCCGGCCAGCTGCTTCCGCCGCTCGTAGAGGAGCGGGAAGAGGCCGTAGACCCGCTCGAACTCCTCCTTCAGGTCGGCCTTCGGCCGCAGGTAGGCGCCCATCTCGAGGTTCTCGAGCACCGACATCGGCGCGAAGACGCGACGGTTCTCGGGCACGATCGCGAGCCCGCGGGCGATCCGGTGCGCCGTCGGGCGGCGCGTGATCTCCTCGCCGCCGAAGCGCACGACCCCGTTCCGCGGCGAGACGATCCCGAGGATCGTCTTCAGCGTCGTCGACTTGCCGGACGCGTTGCCGCCGAGCAGGCAGACGAGCTCGCCCTCGCCGACGGCGAGGTTCACACCCTGCAGGATGTGGATCTGGCCGTAGTAGGTGTCGACGGCCTCGAGCTGGAGCAGCGGCGCGACGGCACTCACTTCGTCGCCGCCGCCTTCGTGCCGAGGTACGCCTCGACGACGCGCGGGTCGGTCGCGACCGCCTCGAACGTCCCCTCCGCGATCTTGATCCCGTGGTCGAGCGCGACGACGCGGTCCGAGATGCCCTCGACGACGTGCATGTCGTGCTCGATCACGAGGATCGTGTAGCCGCCCTCCGTGCGCAGCTGCGCGATCAGCTCCGTGATCTCGTGCGTCTCCTTCGGGTTCATCCCGGCGGCGGGCTCGTCGAGCAGAAGCATGCGCGCTCCGGTCGCCGTCGCGCGCGCGATCTCGAGCCGGCGGCGGTTCGCGTAGGAGAGCGAGTAGGCGGGCTGGTTCCAGCGGTAGCCCATCAGCCGCTGGCCGAAGAACGCGAGCTTCTCCTCGGCGAGCGCCGAGATCTCCCTCTCCTCGCGCCGCATCCCCGGCGTCCGCAGGATCGAGCGCACGACCCCGGCCCGTGTCTGCCCGTAGGCGGCCGCCATCACGTTCTCCTTCACGGTCATGTTCAGGAACAGGCGCAGCGTCTGGAACGTGCGGGCGACACCGCGCTGCGTGATCTTGTGCGGGAGCAGGCCGAGGAGCGACTCGCCCTCGAGCAGGATGTCGCCGCGATCGGGCTGGTAGACCCCGGTGATCAGGTTGAAGAGCGTCGTCTTGCCGGCGCCGTTGGGGCCGATCACGCTGACGATCTCGCCCTCGTCCACGTGCAGGTCGAGCCCGTCGATCACCTGCAGGCCGCCGAACGCCTTCGAGATCCCCTTCAGCTCCAGGATCCGGCTCATACGATCTCGACTCTCGACGTCCCGAGCAGCCCCTGCGGCCGCCAGCTCATCAGCACGACCAGGAGCGCGCCGAGGAGCAGGATCCGGGTCACGTTCGGCTCGACGACGAGCCGGTTCTCCCAGACGAAGGCGGCGAGGTAGAGCGTCGGCACGAGCAGGATCGACCGCCAGATCCCGCGCACCTCGGTCAGCGCGAGCAGCGCGACGATCAGGAGCACGAAGCCGGCGTTCCCGAGGTGGACCGAGTTGACAGGGTGGATCACCCAGCCGTCGAGCACGCTGGCGAAGCGGCCGCCCTCGATCGTGCCGGACACCCAGGCGGGCCGCAGCCACTCGGCCAACTGGTAGGCGACGATCCCGAACACGACCAGGCCGACGAGGATCGCAGCGAGCCTCCGCCATGGACGCACGAGCGTGACGAGGCCGAGCGCGATCGCCACGTAGAAGAGAAATCGCGCGTTCGACGGCTCGCGGAGCAGCTCGAGCGAGACGTTGATCGTGATCGCGCCGATGACGACGCCCGGGATGCTGCCGGCGCCACCGAGGATGACCATGGCGTAGACCGTGATCAGGAGCGGCAGATCGAAGTTCTGCGGGAAGACGCCGAGCTGGACGGAGGCGAAGATCGTCCCGGTCAGTCCGGCCGTCGCGGCGCCGAACATGAACGCCAGCAGCTTCAGGCGGTTCACCGGCATGCTCATCATCTCGGCGGCGAGCGAGTCCTCGCGGAGTGCCCGCCACGCCCGCCCGGTGCGGGAGTGGTTGATGAACTGCAGCGCCACCACCACCACGGCGAAGACGCCGAGCGAGAGCCAGAGGTAGCTGCGGATCGAGCCGAACTCGTAGCCGAGGATGCTGATCGGGTCGATGTCGGTGATCCCGTTCGGGCCGCCGGAGATGTCCGTCGGGCCGTCGTTCCAGGGGAATGTGATCCGGTCGGCGTTCGTCGCCAGCACGACGTAGATCTGCGCGAAGAAGAGCGTCACGATCGCGAGGTAGTCGCCGACGAGCCGCCGCGACGGCAGACCGAGCAGCAGCCCGAGCAGCGCCGAGGAGACGATCACGATCGAGACCGAGAGCAGGGCCGGGAAGTGCAGGTCGAACTGCGACGACGAGAGCAGCGCGTAGAGGTAGGCGCCGAAGCCGTAGAACGCCACGAAGCCGAGGTCGAGCAGGCCCGCCCAGCCGACGACGACGTTCAGTCCGAGCGCCAGCAGCGCGAAGAGGACCGTGTTGACCGCGACGCGGATCACGTACTCCGAGCTCGAGACGAAGGGGAGGAGCGCCGAGACGCCGACTGCGGCCACGAGCAGGACCCACCACGGCAGCTGCTCCGCCCGCGCAACGAGCGGCGCGAACGGGCCTCCGCGCCTGCCGGTGCGCTCCTCGGAGCGGGCGACCCACTCGTCGGCCCCGATCTTCGGGCCCTCGGGTGTTCCTTCGACTTCGCTCATGTGCTCATACCTTTTGGATGTCCGCCTTTCCCAGCAGGCCGCTCGGCCGGACGAGCAGCAGGGCGATCAGGATCGAGAAGACGAAGACGTCCTGGAACGTCGAGGAGACGTAGCCGGTGATGAACGCCTCCGAGAGCCCGATCAGCAGGCCGCCGAGCATCGCGCCCGGGATCGAGCCGATCCCGCCGACGACCGCGGCGGTGAAGCCCTTGAGCCCGGCCAGAAAGCCCATCAGGTGGTAGACCTTGTAGAAGACGAGCCCGACCATCACGCCGGCCGCGCCCGCGAGCGCGGAGCCGATGAAGAAGGTCGCGACGATGACGCGGTCGACGTCGATCCCCTGCATCGCGGCAGCCTCGCGATCGAACGAGGTCGCCCGCATCGCCTTGCCGAGACGGGTGCGCGCGACGAGCAGCGTCAGTCCGAGCATCATCGCGACCGCGGTCAGGATCACCGCGATCCGGACGACCGAGATGTTCAGCGGCCCCCAGTGGATCCCGGTCGCGAGGTCGATGTACTCGTACGTCTCGTAGCTGCGGAAGTCGGCGCCGAAGAGGATCAGCGCGCTCGACTGGAGGAAGAAGGAGACGCCGAGGGCGCTGATCAGCGGCGCGATTCGCGGCGCGTTCCGCAGCGGCCGGTAGGCGAAGCGCTCGATCGCGACCCCGAGCAACCCGGCGCCGAGCATCGCGACCGCGAGCATCAGCCCGATCAGCACGACCACGTTGATCGTGACCCCGGCCGCGCCGCCGAAGAGGCTGAGCACGCCGAAGCCCGCGAACGCACCCATCATGTAGACCTCGCCGTGGGCGAAGTTGAGCAGCTTCAGGATCCCGTAGACCATCGTGTAGCCCAGCGCGATCAGCGCGTAGACGCTGCCGAGCGTGAGGCCGTTCACGAGTTGCTGGACGAAGAAGTCCCAATCCACGGCGGTGACCCTCTCACGAAAACGCCGTGCGGCCCACCCCCAAAGGAGCGGGCCGCACGGCGGGTGAAACGATGACTAGCCGACGAGCGTCTTCTTGCCGCCGGAGCCGAGCTTGAAGATGTAGAACTTCGAGCCCTTGACGTCGCCCTTGGCGGTGAACTGCAGGTTGCCGCCGAGAAGTGCTCTTCGGGATGAACGTCGTCCTGAGGTTCTTCTGCACCTCGGCGCGAGTGGCGTTGCCGTCCGCGCAGGCCTTCTTGATCGCCATGATCGCGGCCTGCGTGGCGACGTACATCGGGCGGGCCGAAGTTCGAGACGAACTTCTTCCCGTAGCCCTTGATGAAGGCGGCGTTCCCCTTGATCCCGCGGATGTCCGGCGCGAACGCCGAGATGTACGCACCCTGGATCTTGAAGTCACCGGAGTCGAGGCCGTCCGACCCGAAGATGACGGCCTTCTTGCCCTGCTCCTTCATCTGCTGCCCGAAGATCTGGCCGTTGGCCGCGATCTGCCAGGGCAGGTAGACGAGCGTCGACGTCGTCGCCGATCTTGGAGACGAGCGAGGAGAAGTCGGTCACCTTCTGGTTGACCGAGTTCCGCGTCACCTTGACGCCGCCGGCCCGCAGGTTCGCCTGCACGCCGTTCGCGAGCGGCTTCGAGTAGGCCGTCTGGTCGTCGACGATGAAGACGCTGCTTCGCCTTCAGCGTCTGGCGGAGGAACTTCGCCGTCGTCGGCGCCTGGACGCTGTCGTTCGGGACGACCCGGAAGAAGTTCGGGATCGAGCCGTTCGTCAGCGACGTGCGGGTCGCCGAGCCGGAGATGAACGGCAGCGCGCTGGGCCTTCTTGTAGATCGGCGCGACCGCGAGCACCTCCTGGCTGCCGGCCGGGCCGACGACCGCGAGGACGTTGGCGTCCGCGTGGAGCTTCGTCCCGGTCGTCGAGGCCTGGGCCGGATCGAGCTGCGTGTCCTGCTGCGACAGCTTGATCTTGCCGCCGCCCAGCTTCTTGATCGCGTACTGCGCGAAGCCGAGCTGTCTCCTTGCCGATGAACGCCGCGTCACCGGTGATCGGCCCCTGGAACCCGATCTTCGGGCTGTCGCAGCCGGCGCTGGCGACGGTGCTCGCCGCCGGCCCCGCATCGGCCCGAGCGAACGCCGAGGCGACGATCGCCAGCGACGCCACGATGAGCACCGCGAACGCGGCCACTCCCCTGCGTGTACTTCCGTGCATTCCATGCCCTCCTGTTGATTGCACAGTTCTAAGACGCCGGAATCAGATCCGAGTTGTTTCCGAGTCGTCTTCGTATGCTCTTGACGCCGGGTCGCCCGATGGATGAAAGACCCCGAGGATCCGCATCACGCCCGGGCCCGTGTTCTCGATGCAGTGGACCTGCTCGGGCGGGAGATGGAAGCAGGATCCCGCCTTCAGCGGCACCGACTCGTCGCCGATGTGGGCGAAACCCTCGCCCTCGACGATGTAGCCGAGCTCGTCGTACGAGTGACTGTGGTCGGGCGCCCGGCACGGCTCGACGATCCCGACGAACTGGGTCGCGTCCATGCAGCCCGCATCCTGGTTGACCATGTAGCGGAACGTGCGCTTCGCGTCCGCACGGAGCTCCGGCTGGTCCTCGAAGCGGACGATCACCTCGCGCGGTGAGCGGTACACCTGCTCGACCGGCACCGTCGTCGAGACGATCAGCAGCTCGTCCGGGCCCTCGTTGTCGACGGTGTACGCCTCGCCCGAGCGCACGTACGCGGCCGCGTCCGGCTCGAGCTCGTGCGGCTCGCCCTCCAGCTCGAGCGTCCCCCGGCCGGAGACAACGAAGAGGAGCTCGTCGCGTCCCTCCTCCCGCCGCGGCAGCGAGCGCCCCGGCGCATAGCGGGTGACATGCTGCTCGAGCAGCTGCGAGCCGGTGTGGGCGCCCATGACGACCTTCTCGAGGGCGGTGTCTCCCTCGGTCCGGCGCCCAGCGACGTCCTCCTCGGCGACCACGAACGTGTGCCGCATTGCCGCAATCTCACCTGCTTGCCGGTGTCATGTCAACCACGAGAACCGCTAGTGCCAAAAGGCGGAGAGTCGCCTAGACTCGGAAATGTGAACGTCGTCGAGGCGGTGGACCTCCGTCGCACCTACAGGATCACGACGGGGACGCTTCGGCGCCGGTCGCGCGACGTCGAAGCCGTCCGCGGCGTCAGCTTCTCGATCCGCCAGGGCGAGCTCTTCGGCCTGCTCGGCCCGAACGGCGCCGGCAAGACGACGACGATCAAGATGCTGAACACGCTCCTGATCCCGACGGCCGGGAGCGCGCACGTCCTCGGCTACGACGTCGTCCGCGACGCCCGGCGCGTCCGCGAGCAGATCGGCTACGTCTTCGGCGGCGACCGCGGCCTCTACGAGCGCCTCTCCGCCCTCGACAACCTCCGCTACTTCGCCGAGCTGTACGGCGTCGAGCCGCGCCGGCAGCGAGCGCGCATCGAGGAGCTGCTCGGGCTCGTCGGGCTCGAGGGCCGCGAGGGCGAGCGTGTCGAGGGCTACAGCCGCGGCATGCGCCAGCGGCTCCACATCGCGCGCGGCCTCCTGCACGACCCGCCCGTCCTCTTCCTCGACGAGCCGACGATCGGCGTCGACCCGGTGGGCGCGCGGGAGCTCCGCGCCCTGATCGCCTCGCTGACCCAGGCCGGCAAGACGGTGCTGCTGACGACGCACTACATGTTCGAGGCCGACTCGCTCTGCGACCGGATCGCCGTGATCGCGAAGGGCGAGATCGTGGCGCAGGGGACGCCGCAGCAGTTGAAGGCGGGTGTCGCCCAGAGCGGCGTCGTCGAGATCGAGGTCTTCGGGATCGACGAGGCGTCGCTGCGCCGCGTCGAGGCGCTACCGGGCGTGCTCACCGTCGTCGTCGAGGAGCAGGAGCAGAAGCAGCTGCTGATCGTCCAGACGACACCGGGCGCCGAGCTGACGAACGTCATCCTCGGCGAGCTCCGGACGGTGTCTGTCGGGCGTGTCGCCTCGCGCGAGCCGACGCTCGAGGACGCCTACGTGCAGCTCGTGACTGCGTGACACAGCTGACTCGGCCGGGTCGTGTGGCTGGGCGTCGTCTTCCACTTCAAGCATCTCTCGCGGAACGGGTTCGCGGTGATGACGACGACGATCTGGCCGATCGTCTACGCGTCGCTCGCGTACTTCATGTTCCGGGCGGGCGCCGAGCCCGAGACGCTGCTGCTCGCGTCGCTCGGAGCGACGGTGATGGGGATCTGGTCGGTCACGACGGTCGACGCGGCCGACTCGATCCAGCGGCAGCGCTGGCTCGGCGTGCTCGAGCTGCTCGTCGCGGCGCCGACACCGTTCTGGGCCGTGCTGCTCCCGATCACGATCGCGTCGTCCGCGATCGGGATCTACTCCCTCGTCTCGACGCTGCTCTGGGGCAGGCTCGTCTTCGGGATCCCGCTCCACCTGGAGCAGCCGCTGCTCTTCGCACTCGCGATCCCGCCGACGATCGTCTCGATCGGCCTGCTCGGATTCGTGATGGCGTCCGTGATCGTCCGCTTCCGCGCCGGCTGGGCGGTCGGGAACATGTTCGAGTACCCGGTCTGGCTCGTCACCGGCCTGCTGATCCCGGTCGCGCTGCTGCCGGGCTGGGTCGAGCCGATCTCGTGGGTGCTGGCGCCGACCTGGGGCATGCGGGCGCTCAGCGACACCGCCTTCGCGAGCGGCTCGCCGTTCGTCGACATCGGCATGTGCCTGTTGCTCAGCGTCGTCTACACCGTGCTCGGCGCCCTGCTGCTCGGTCGGTTCCTCGAGTCGGCGCGCCGGCGCGCGACCCTGTCGCTGACGTGAGTGCGCTTCGGGTCGCACTGATCGGCGGGCTGCTCAGCTTCCGCGGGCTCTTCAACTGGCTCCACCCCGCGCTCTTCATCCCGACCCTGATCGTGCCGCCGCTCTTCCAGGTCCTCTTCTTCGCCTACCTCGGGCGGGCGGCGGAGCTCGAGTCGGACACGTTCTACGTCGTCGGCAACTCGATCCAGCTCGCGGCGCTGCCGGGGATCTTCGCGATGAGCCAGGCGATCGCCGGCGAGCGGCGCGCCCAGACGCTCCCGCATCTGCTCGTGTCGCCGGCGAGCCGGGTGGCGCTCTTCCTGGGCCGCAGCCTGCCTGCGATGGCGCTCGGCGTCGCCGTCTCGCTCACGAGCTTCGCGTTCGGAGCGCTCCTGCTGAACGTCGAGATCGCGGCCGGCGCCCTGCCGCTGCTGGTGCTTGCGATGGCGACGGCGGCGTTCTCGTGCGCCGCGCTCGGAATCGCACACGCCGCGGTCGCGCTGCGCGTGCGCGAGCTGGCCGTCTTCTCCAATCTCGTCTTCGCGGTGCTGCTCGTCTTCTGCGGCGTCAACGTGCCGCTCGACGACCTGCCGGGATGGATGAGCACGGTGGCGCAGGTGCTGCCGGTGACGCACGCGGTCGAGGCAGGTCGCGAGGCCGCCGCCGGAGCGAGTTTCGCGGACGTGGCCGACCTGCTGGCGGCGGAGCTGGCGATCGGGGCGGCGTTCCTCGTGCTCGGGCTCGCGCTGCTGCGCTACTACGAGCACGTCGCCCGGCGCCGGGCGACGCTCGAGCTCACCTGAGGCTAGAGGTCGAAGAGCTCGAAGTCCTTCCCGAGCACGTGCACGGCGACATTGCGCACCGGCACCGGGCCGAGCTCGCCCGCGAAGGTGCCGCGATGCGCGTGCCCGTGGAGGACGAGGTCCGGCCTGTGGGCGCCGATCGGCTGCGCCAGCCGTGAGGAGCCGAGGAAGGCCCAGATCGGCTCGGGCTCGCCGACCAGCGTCTCCGGAATCGGGGCGTAGTGGAGGAGCACGACGCGGCGGTGGCAGCCGGACACCTGCTCCAGCCCGGCCTCGATCGCCTCGACCTCGCGCGTGGTCTCGGCGTAGACCTCGCGCAGCAGCGGCTCGCCGAAGTCGGGCAGCTCGGCGCCGGGGAAGCCGCCGACGAACCCCTTGGCGCCGACGATGCCGAGCTCGAGACCGCCGACCTCGTGCACGGCGCAGCTGCGCTGCAGCACGCGGATGCCGGCCTCTTCGAGCACCGCGATCACCTCGTCGCAGCGGTTCGCGTGGAAGTCGTGGTTCCCGAGGACGGTGTAGACCGGCAGGTCGAGCCCGCGGCAGGCATCCGCGAGCACGCGCGCCTCCTCCGGCTCGCCGTGCGTGGTCAGGTCGCCGGCGAGCAGGACGATGTCGGCCCGGCCCTGGAGGCCGGCGAACGCGCGGGCGATGCGCTCGCGCAGGGGCTCGGCGCAGTGGATGTCACCTGCCGCGGCAACGCGGATCGTCTCGGCCATCGAGCGGCATGTTCACCCTCGGGCGCTTTCACAAACGGGAACGCGGGTATAGCGGCCGGACGATGGCGTACACGCCCGCCGAGAACTTCCCCGAGCTGCTCGAGTCGATGAAGCGGGCCGCCGCCGCGCTGCGCGACGCCGGCGCGCCGTACATGCTCGGCGGCGGCCTCGCCGCCTGGGCGCGCGGCGGCCCACCGACCGAGCACGACGTCGACTTCTTCGTGCGCCCCGAGCACGCGGAGCAGGCGCTCGACGCGCTCGTCGCCGCGGGGATGACGGCGGAGCGGCCGCCGGAGGCCTGGCTGCTGAAGGCCTGGGACGGCGACACGCTGATCGACCTGATCCACAGCCCGGCCGGCGGCATCGTCGACGACGGCTACTTCGAGCGTTCCGAGGAGATGGAGGTGGCGGCGCAACGGCTGCCGGTCGCGTCGCTCGGGGACGTGCTGACGACGAAGCTGATGGCGCTGAACGAGCAGGACCCCGACCTCTCCTCGGTGCTCGAGCTCGCCCGCTCCCTGCGCGAGCAGATCGACTGGGACTTCGTCCGCGCGCACACGGCCGACTCGCCGTTCGCGCGCGCCTTCTTCACGCTCGTCGAGGAGCTCGGCGTCGTCGAGCCGCCCGCAGCGGCCGTCTAGGTCTCGAAGAAGAAGAGCTTCCAGGCATCCCACCACGACTGGGGCTTCGACGCGGATCGTGCGGCCGTCGAGCCGCTCGACGCCGGGATGGAAGCGGAGCCGGTCGGCCGGCTGCGTGCGCTTGAACTCGACCTTGATCTCGCAGGGGCTGCCCGGGTCGTACGGCGGCACCGCCTTCAGGTCGCCGAGCGCCTTCTTCGCTCCGTCCTCGATCAGCTTCCGCGCCCGCACCGGCGGGATCTGGCGCGCCGCGCCCGAGCCGAACGCGCGCTTGACCGCGACGGTCGTGAGCCCGTCGCCGAGCAGCGCCTTCCCCTCGCGGCAGGAGGCCTCGTCGCCGGTGACGAGCAGCACCGGGCAGCCCCACGTGCCGCAGAGCGCCGCGTTGATCCCCGTCTCGCCCACCTCGGTGCCGTTGAACCAGAGCCGCTGGTAGTCGCGGCCGGAGACGGTGTGGTTCATGTTCCCGTCCTGCGTCCCGGCCATCGCGTGCATGCCGACGAAGAGCGCAGCGTCGCAGCCCTGCTCGAGGAACTCCGTGTAGCCGGTCCACTCCTCCTGCACGACCCACTCGCAGTCCTCGTGCAGCAGCTCCGGCACGAGCGAGTTGAACGTCCAGCCGCCGCCGGCGCCGTGGCAGTCCATGACGACGATCTCGGTCGCGCCGCCCGCCTTGGCGCCGCGCACGGCCGCGTTGATCTCCTCGGTGTAGAGCTTGCGGCCCTCCTCGTACATCGGGTCGCCGCCGCTCGTCTGCTCCGGCTTGACGATCCCGGAGACGCCCTCCATGTCGCTGATGATGTGAACGCGCACGGCGGGAGGCTAACGCGCTGCAAAGAGCATACGCTTGCCCTCGTGGAGACCGGGCTCTCGGGAAAGGGCGTGCTCGTCACCGGCGCGTCCGGCGGCATCGGCGCGGCCTGCGCACGCGCGTTCGCCGCCGAGGGGGCGCGCGTCGTCGTCCACTACCACCGCGGCGAGGAGCGCGCGCGCGAGGTCGCGGCATCGCTCGGCGGGACGCCGACCCTGCAGGCCGACCTGACCGACGAGCACGAAGTCGACCGCCTCTTCGAGGAGTCCCGCGCCACACTCGGTCGCATCGACGTCTGCGCCGCCGTCGCCGGCGTCTGGCCCTCAGAGGACGTCCCGGTCTGGCAGCTGCCGCTCGAGCGCTGGGAGCACACGCTGCGTCAGAACCTGACCTCCTCCTTCCTCACCGCCCGCGCGTTCCTGCGGGAGGTCGAGCGGAACGGCCACGGCTCGCTCGTCCTCGTCGGCTCGACGGCCGGGATCGTCGGCGAGGCCGGCCATGCCGACTACGCCGCCGCGAAGGCGGCCGTGCTGGGCGGCCTCCTGCTCAGCCTCAAGAACGAGATCGTCCGGATCGCGCCGTCCGCCCGCGTCAATGCGGTCGCGCCGGGCTGGACCGAGAGCCCGATGACGCGCGGCCACGTCGATCCCGCCGCCATCCGGCGCGTCTCGCGGACGATGGCGCTGCGCAAGGTCGCCCAGCCGGACGACGTCGCGCGCCAGGTCGTCGTGCTCGCCTCGGACGAGCTCTCGGGCCACATCACCGGCCAGGTCGTCACGATCGCGGGCGGGATGGAGGGCCGCGTCGTCCACGACGACCTCTAGAACACGGAAACGGCGGGCCGGAGCCCGCCGTTTCGAAACTCACCGCGCCGCAGGATGATTGCCGTCAGTCCCTCGGACTCGGAGAGCCGTCGTCTTTATCGGCAACAGCCGCCGTCGACTTGAGCCCAGGAACAAGAAAAGGCCCCCGCCGCCAGGGGCCTCTTCTCGAGTGAAGGAGGGAACCGCCGCCAGGCCCCTCCCAGTGGCTTCCAGTTGCTCGGAAGCCGGACTGCCCTCTGATCTGCACTCGCCACATCAGTGCGCTCAGAAGATGTCCGGAGTATGCGCCGGGCGCCCCTGCCCGGGAATCACCCTTCCGGAGTTGACTCGTCCCTCGATCGGGGTTGACCGCCAGCGCTTCACTACAGTGGCCCGGATGTCGAGCCGCTTCGAGGAACGCCTGCGCTCGGGGCCGCCGATCGTGGCCGACGGCGGCATGGGCGCGCTGATCTCCGGCGCCGTGCCGCGGCTGCGCTGCCCCGAGGAGGCGAACCTGCGCGCGCCCGAGAGCGTCGTCGCCCTCCACGCCAGCTTCATCCGCGCCGGGGCCGAGCTGATCGAGACGAACACGTTCGGCGCCAACCGGCGCAAGCTGGCGGGGCACTACCTCGAGGACGAGTTCGAGCGGATCAACTCGTCGGCGGTGCGCCTCGCGCGCGAGGCCCGTGAGGTGTCGGGCGCGGACGTCTACATCGGCGGCTCGATCGGCCCGATCGGCGACGTCGAGCGGTTCCACCCGGCCGAGCAGAGCCAGCTCTTCAGCGAGCAGGCGCAGATCCTCGAGGGCCGCGGCGTCGACCTGCTCATGCTCGAGACGTTCTTCGACCTCGACGAGCTCGTCGCTGCGATCGAAGCCGTCCGCAGCGTCTCGTCGCTCCCGGTCGTCGCGCTGATGACGTTCGACGCCGACGGCCAGACGCTCGGCGGCGTCTCGGCCGAGACCGCGGCCGAGCGGCTCGACGGGCTGGACGTGGCGGCCGCCGGCGCGAACCACAGCGCCGGCCCGGCGGCGGCCCTGAACGCGCTCGCCTCGATGCAGCGCGACGGGCTCGTCCTCGCCGCGCTCCCGAACGTCGGTCTCGCCAGCCTGGCGGGCAACCGCGTCGTCTTCCCGCACGCGACGCCCGACTACTTCGCCGAGTTCGCGGCGCAGGCGCGCCGGCTCGGCGCCGGGATCATCGGCGGCTGCTGCGGCACGACGCCGGCGCAGATCGAGGCGATCCGCGCCGCGATCGAGGAGGATCGCGCTCCGGCAGCGCCGCTCGTCGTCCGCGAGCGCGAGCTCGTCGATGCGTCGGAAGCGGCGCCCGAGGAGACGCAGCTCGCGCAGATGCTGCGCGAGCAGGAGTTCGTCGTCTCGGTCCAGCTCGACCCGCCGCTCGGCGCGAACAACGCCGCGCTCGTCGAGGCGGGCCGCGCCCTACGCGAGTCGGGCAAGGCGCACTTCGTCGACGTGAACGACAACCCGCGCGCCCGCGCCCGCATGAGCGGCGTGATGGCGTCGGTCGCGATCGAGCGCGCGTGCGGCATCGAGACGATCCCGCACCTGACGACCCGCGACATGTCGGTGGCGGGCCTGGAGTCGCTCCTCCTCGGCGCGCACGCCGAGGGCGTGCACAACATCCTCGCCGTCACCGGCGACCCGCCCGAGGAAGGCGACTACCCCGGCGCGCGCGGCGTCTACGAGGTCGACGCGATCGGGCTGACGCGGCTGATCACGAACCTCAACCGGGGCGAGGACTACCACGGCCGTGGCATCGACGCCCCCACGTCCTTCTTCGTCGGCGTCGCCGTCAACCCGTCGGCCGACGATCTCGACCTCGAGCTGGAGCGCTTCGAGCGCAAGCTCGAGGCCGGCGCCCAGTTCGCGATGACCCAGATCCTGTTCGACCTCAGCTACCTCGACGCGTTCCTCGCCCACTTCGGCGGCCGCTCCCCCATCCCGCTGCTCGTCGGTGTCTGGCCGATGCCGAGCCTGCAGCTGGCGGTGCGGATCCACAACGAGGTGCCGGGAATCGTGGTGCCGGAGCCGGTGCAGGAGCGCCTGCGCACGGCGGGGCCGGATGCGGCCGAGACCGGCAAGGCGCTCGCCCGCGAGCTGATCGAGGAGGCCCGCGAGAAGGCGGCCGGCGTGTACCTGGTGGCGCCGTTCAGGCGGCCGCTGGGGATCCTCGACGTCCTCTAGCGCTAGCCGACGCAGGGTCCGGTCGACACGGAGGCCGCTTCACGCGCCTCGGCCAGGGTCGACTGGACGATGTCCGTCGGCACGCCGTACCCCTGGTTGTCGGCCCCGACGCGGGCGGCGAAGACCGTCGTCCGCACGCGGCCGCGGTTGTCGACCGCCGGCCCGCCCGAGTTGCCGTGCCGGACCCGCCCGCGCAGCGTCGTGATCTTGCGATTGACGGGGCCGCGCCCGTGGGCGTCCTCTGCGAGCACGACTCTGGTCTCGCCGATCCGCCCGGGCGTGGCGGTGAAGGGTCCGTTCTCGGGGTAGCCGAGGATCGCGACGGACTGGCCTTCGACCGGGGTGGCCGTCTCGAGCGGGACCGCGCCGAGCCCGGCGACACGAAGCACGGCGATGTCGTCGTGGACGTTGAAGGCGACGACGTCGGCATCGTGGTAGTCGCCGTCGCGCAGGTCGACGCGTGGATCCTTCATCCCGGCGACGACGTGGGCGTTGGTGACGACGAGGTTCGGCGCCGCCGCCCAACCCGAGCCTGAGATGCCGAGGCCGCAGGCGCTGCCTGTGATGCGGAAGACACGGCTGCGGGCGTCGCGCACGGCCGGGCTCGCCAGCAGGGCCGGATCGGGCGGAGCGACGTTCGCCTCGGGCCCCTGGATCGCGAGAAACGGGTCGACGCGCTCGATCGCGTCGAGCAAGCGCGAGGGCGGCACGCGCGCGTTGATCTCGCCGAGGATCCGCGACTGCTGCACCTGCTCGCGCAGGTCGCGCTGACCGGGAAGGTGGAGCGCGACCGCGCCGAGGACCCAGACGATGGCCGCGCCCGCGACGGCGCCGAGCACGAGGCCGCCGAGCGAGTCGAGCCAGCGCAGCGGCGGCAGCACGAACAGGCTCGTCCGAATCGCACTCCCGGCCATCGAGGCGATGCTCTGGAACAGGATCACGAGCACCGCCGCCCCGCCGAGCGCGACCAGCGGTGTGTACGGGCGACTCGCTGCCGGACAGGAGCTCGGGTGCGAGCTTGGCGCCGATGTACGCGCCGACGGCGATGCCGGCGAGTCCAAGGAGGCCGCCGATCAGCCCGCGCCGGAGGCCGATGAGGGCGGCGGTGGCGATCACGGCAACCGCGATCCAGTCGACGGTCGTCACGGAGAAGGCTCTTCGGCGCGCGCGGTGGGCACGCCGCCAGGGTACTGAGCGTCCCGGCTACACTGTCCGTCGCCCCGGGGGGCGTAGTTCAGTTGGTTAGAACGCCGGCCTGTCACGCCGGAGGTCGCGGGTTCGAGTCCCGTCGCTCCCGTTCTCTGTACCGCGCTCACGCCTATCTTGTGGCTTCGGCGCGTCCGTGGCGGCGCGAACGTCGTGCCCCAAAGGGGCCCTAAACGTCCTCGCCGGACTCGGAGCGAGGCGTGAAAAGGCGCGCTTCCAGCTACTCCTCGCCTTCCCAGTAGTCGAGCTTGGGCCCCGGCGACCGAACATGATCAATTCACCTGCCACGCTGCGTGCGCTCACCTTCCCCGTATCGAGGAACTCGACGATGTCTGGCACCACGAGTGTCGAGAGCATGAGCACACGAATCGGAGAGTCGCTTCCGTTCCAGACCTGATGCGCTCCCGCCTTGCCCCGGGGAAAGCAGACGACATCCCCCTCGTTGAGCTGGCGCTCCCCTTCGGGCGTGCGGAGCGTGGGCTGGCCGCGAACGACGAGGAGCCACTCCTCATTGGCGTGATGTGTGTGATACGGCCAGACCTTGTTTCCAGGTTCTGCCTCGTACAGTCCTGCGCCGATCAATTCACCGCCGATGTGCTCACCGACCTTCGCTGCCCTAAAGTTCCAGCCCTCCCGTTCGTTCGAGTTATCCAGCTCGTCGTTGTAGAGGTTGAAGACGTCGAGCAGCCGCTCGGTAGGTTCGTTATCGCTCACGTGGGGTTACCTCCTCGCTTCGGTCACGGCCCTGCGCTCGCTCCGGCCTCGGCCGCTTGCCTAGGCCAGGCACGAACTGCGGGTCTGAAATGCATCGTTTGCTGCCCGGCCCCGCTTCGCGCACGGAAGGTCGCCCGAGAACTACCTGCAAATGGGCCGTCATTGCTCCTCACCGATCACGGCCGATCGAAAGCAGCGGCGGAGAACCGGTCAACCAGTCGAGTCCTCGTCGACTCTTCTACGCCTGGTCGATTTCGCGATCGCAGGTCACGCCTCCCCGGCGTCGTGGGCTAGCAGGGCGATCTGCACGCGGTTGTTGAACTCGAGCTTCTCGAGCACGCGCGAGACGTGCGACTTGACGGTCGGCACGCTCATGTAGAGCTCGCGGCCGATCTCGGCGTTGGACTTGCCCAGCCCGACCGCGACGGCGACCTCGCGCTCGCGCTCGGTGAGGCGGTCGAGTTGCTCGCGGGCGTGCCGCTGGCGGTCGTGGGTCTCGCCGTCGGTCACGTGACCGATCAACCGGCGGGTGATCGTCGGGGAGAGCATCGGCTCGCCGGCGGCGACGGCCCGCACGGCACGGACGATGTCGGCCGGCGGCGTATCCTTGAGGAGGAACCCGCTGGCGCCGGCGCGCAGGGCGCGCAGGACGTCGTCGTCGACCTCGAACGTCGTGAGGACGATGACCTCGGGCGCGTTGTCGTGAGCGCGCAGCAACTCGGTGGCGGCCAGGCCGTCCATCCCGGGCATCCGGATGTCCATCAGCACGATGTCGGGCTCGTGCTCGGCCACCGCGTGTGCGACCTCGCTGCCGTCCGCCGCCTCGCCGACGATCACGATCTCCTCGACGCCCGCGAGCAGCATCGACAGCCCGGCGCGGACGAGCGCGTCGTCGTCGACCACCAGGACGCGGATCTGCTCGCTCAATTCGGCCACGGCAACCAGGCGCGAAGCTGGAAGTCGCCCGCCTCGTCGAGCCCGTGCACGAGGCTGCCGCCGGAGAGCGTCGCCCGCTCGGCCAGGCCGACGAGGCCGGTCCTCGCCCCGGGGATCTCCGACTCGCCGGCGGCCAGGACCGGTGCCGAGTTGCGCACCTCGATCGTCAGACCCTCCCCCGGGGCGCCCTCCACAAGGAGGTCCACCGCGGCCGAGGTGGCGTGCTTGCGCGCGTTGGTCAGCGCCTCCTGGACGATCCGCAGCGCGTGGCGACCGATCGCGTCAGGGACGGCGGCCAGGTCCGCGAGACGGATTTCGGCGTGGAGGAGCATCCCGGCGGCGCGTGACTCCTCGAGCAGGCCGGGCAGCGCCGCGAGCGTCGGCTGGGGCGGCTGCGGCGCCTCGCCGTCAGGCCCGTCGCGCAGCACGCCGATCACAGCGCGCAGGTCCTCGAGCGCCTGGTGTGCGCTGGCGCGGATCACTGCGGCCGCGCGCGCGACCTCCTCGGGCGGCGCGTCCGGGCGGAACTCCAGCGCGCCGGCGTGCAGGCTCAGCAGCGAGATCCGGTGGGCCAGCACGTCGTGCATCTCGCGCGCGATGCGCGTGCGCTCGGCGTGGCGGATTTGCTCGACGCGCAGCTCCTGCTCGGCCTCGGCATGACGTAAGCGCTCTTGCGCCGACTGGCGGCGCCCGCGCATGAACATGCCCCACGCGACGATGGCGGCGTAGGCCAGCGTCTGGATGACGAAGAACGCCAGCGGCGGGAGCGAGTCGTCGTCGGGCTGCACGGCGCGGAAGACGGGAAACATCGCGAGCTGCAGTCCGGCGACGAGGAACGCCAGCTGCCACCGGCGGTAGGCGGCGACGGTGAACAGGACGATCAGGCCGGCAAAGCCCGCGGAGGACGAGAAGGCCACGATCGGCACCGAGGCCAGACCGAGGCCGAATGGCCAACGCCGCCGCCACCACAGGGCGAGGCAGAGCGCAGCGCCACCAATCACATCGAAGACAAGCAGGGGCCCGTCCAGCCCGCGGCCGACCTGGTCAGCCAGCGCCAGGCCGCCTAGGGCGGTCGCCAGCAGGAACAGCGAGCAGTCGACGACCCAGTCGAACCGCGAGCGGCGCGAGGGCGGCTCCTCGTCCTCCTCCGGGACGACGACCAGGGTGGACAGGAGACGGCGAGCGGTCACTCCGCCAAGAGTAGGTGTCTCGGCCGCCCTTGGACACCGTTCCGAAGTCGATCAGATCACCGACTTTCGTCGGTCCAAGAGTCGCCCTATGGCCGATTGCCGAGCCCCGCTTCGCGGCCCATCGTGTCGTCAGGACAACGAACTCAACTGGAGGATGCAAATGGCAGCGATCGAGATTCAAGGACTCTCAAAACGCTTCGGCGAGGTAGCCGCAGTCGACGACCTGAGCTTCACCGCTCGCGAAGGAGCCGTGACCGGCTTCCTCGGGCCCAACGGGGCCGGCAAGTCGACGACGCTGCGGATGCTCCTCGGCCTGGTGCGGCCGAGCCAAGGCAGCGCCACGATCGGCGGCAAGCCGTACGCGGCGATGGCGGAGCCGTTCCGCCGCGTCGGGGCAGTGCTCGAGGCGGACGCCTTTCATCCCGGTCGGCGGGCGCGCGATCACCTTCGCGTCCTGGCGACCGCCGCAGGTCTCCCGCTCGCGCGCGTCGACGCGGTGCTCCGCGAGGTCGACCTCGCCGACGTCGGGCACCGCCGGGTCAAGGGCTTCTCGCTCGGAATGCGTCAACGCCTCGGTCTGGCGAGCGCCTTGCTCGGCGAGCCGGAGGTGTTGATCCTGGACGAGCCTGCGAACGGCCTCGATCCGGAGGGCGTCCACTGGTTGCGGCAGTTCGTGCGTGCGTTCGCCGACAGAGGCGGCACCGTGCTGGTCTCGAGCCACGTGCTCGCCGAGGTCGCCCAGACCGTCGACGACGTGGTGATCATCGCGAACGGGGGACTCGTCACCCAGTCCTCGCTCGCCGAGCTGGCCAACCGGTCGCGATCCGGTGTGCGAGTGCGAACGCCGCAGGCCGAGGCGCTGCGCGGCGCGCTGCTCGCTCAGGGCATCTCTGCCCAGCTCGTCGCCTCCGATGCGCTCGTCGCCCTTGAGAGCGCCGCCGAGGCGGTGGGTCTGGTCGCGGCAGGCATCGGCGCGGTCATCTTCGAGATGACGCCGGAGCACTTCAACCTCGAGGAGATGTTCCTCGAGCTCACGACTTCCGAAGGAGCATCCCGATGAAAAACCTGATCCACGCGGAGCTGCTGAAGCTCCAGACGACCCGCGCGTTCTGGGCGTACATCGCCTTCGCGCTGGCCTTCGTCCCGGTCAGCATCGCGCTGACGATGACCGTCTCGAACGACGGCCTGTTGCTCGACAGCAGCGAGGGAATTACCGCTGTGTTCTCCGCTGCGTCGGCCGGCGGGCTGCTCCTCCTGCTCCTCGGCATCACGATGATGGCCGGCGAGTTCCGCCACAACACCGCCACGCCCACGTTCCTGATCACTCCCGATCGGAGGCGCGTGATCGCGGCGAAGCTCGCCGCGGGCAGCGTCGTAGGCGTCCTGGCGACTGCGGTCTCCTCGTTGCTAACCCTCGCGATCGCCCTTCCCTGGCTGGCGGCGCGGGACATCGACGTCAGTCTCCTCAGCACCGACGTCGGAGCCCCGATCCTGGGCGGGTTGATCGGCACTGGGCTGATGACGGCCTTCGGCATCGGCCTGGGCGCCGTGATGCCGAACCAGACACTCGCGATCACGGTCGTGGTCGTCTGGTCGACGACCGTCGAGGCCCTGCTCATCAACGTTGTCCCTGAGGTCGGCCGCTGGCTCCCGATGGGTGCCGCGAGCGCCCTCAGCGGAACCTGGTCGGCCGAAGAGGGCCTGCTTCCCTTCTGGAGCGCGGGATTGGTCCTCACCGGCTACACGCTGGCGCTGGCCGCGGCCGGCACAAACCTCGTCACGCGACGGGAGATCACGTGAGCCGGCTGCGTGCACTCCGGCTCCTGCGCTCGAGATCAGGCGTGGGGCGCCGCATCGGCGCTGGTCGCATCGGGCATGTTCGTCACCTGATGGACTGACCCTAGCCAGTCACGCGCGGACGCAAACCGACCTCGTCCAGTGCAGGCGCGGAATGGTGTTTTGCTCGTGCTGAGTGGGGAAGCCCAAGGATGATGAGCAGTACCGCCGACGAGCCCACCGCAGCGTCCCGAACGAGCGACGACGTGGAAGTCGCCGTCATCGGCGCCGGCCAGGCAGGGCTGGCGATGGGCTACTTCCTCCGCCGCCAAGGCCGCCGCTTCGTGATCCTCGAGCGCGCCGATTCGATCGGGTCTGCCTGGCGCGAGCGCTGGGAGTCGCTCACGCTCTTCACGCCCCGGCGCTACAGCGCGCTGCCGGGGCTTCCGTTCCCGGGCGACCCCGACGGCTACCCGACCCGAGACGAGGTGATCGCCTACCTCGAGCGCTACGCCGAGACCTTCGAGCTGCCGATCGAGCTGAACAGCGAGGTCAAGAAGCTCGAGCAGGGCGACGACGGGCGCTTCCGCCTCGAGGTGGACGGGCGGACGATCGCCGCCGACCAGGTCGTGGTCGCGACCGGGCCTTTCCAGACGCCGTACGTGCCGAAGCTCGCCGAGAAGCTCGCGGACGATGTCTTCCAGACGCACGCCGTCGGCTATCGCCGGCCCGACGACGTGCCGGAGGGGACGGTCCTCGTCGTCGGCGGCGGCAACACCGGCTTCCAGATCGCGAAGGAGCTCTCGGCGACGCACAAGGTCGTGCTCTCGGTCGGCTCGCGCCAGAAGCCGCTGCCCCAGCGCGTGCTCGGGCGCGACCTCTTCTGGTGGCTGACGAAGACGCGAATCCTCGACAAGACGGTCGAGTCACGTCTCGGCCGGAAGCTGAGCACGCGCGACACGCTGATCGGCTCGAGCCCACGCCAGCTCAAGAAGCGCTACGGGGTCGAGCTCAGGCACGCGCGTCGTCGACGCCGAGGGCCGAACGGTTCGCTTCGAGGACGGCAGCGAGCTCGAGGTCGACGCCGTCATCTGGGCGACGGGCTACCGCGCCGACTACTCGTGGATCAAGCTGCCGATCTTCGACGAGGACGGGCGCCTGCGTCACCGCCGCGGCGTCACCGATGTCCCCGGCCTCTACTTCCTCGGCCTCACCTGGCAGCACACGCGCGGCTCGGCGCTGATCGGCTGGGTGAAGGACGACGCCGAGTACATCGCGGAGCGGATCGCCGACTACCAGGAATCGAAGGCGCGGCTCGGCACGAGCGCGCCAGCGCCGCGCCTGCCGAGACTCGCTCGACTGAGAGGATGTAGCCGATGCACGAGCCGGGCTCCGAACAGGACAGCCGGAAGCTCGAGTTCCCGCGCGAGACCGAGGGCCTGCCGGAGGCCCGCAAGACCGAGTTGGTCGAGCTCGCCGACGGCGACGAGTTCGAGCTCGAGATCATCCCGGTCAAGAAGCGGATCGGCGATGCGACGGTGCGGATGCTCGCCTACAACGGCTCGGTTCCAGGCCCGACGCTCAAGGTCGCCGCAGGGCGCGACGATCACTGTGCACGTCACGCAACCACGGCGACCTCGAGGCCACCGTCCACTGGCACGGCCTGCGGCTCGAGAACCGCTACGACGGCACGCACGACACGCAGGCGCCGATCCCGGTCGGCGAGACGCTTCACCTACCAGGCTGCACGTGCCCGACCCGGGCGCCTTCTGGTACCACCCGCACATCCGCGAGGACTACGGCCAGGAGCTGGGCCTGTACGGGAACATCCTCGTCACCCCGAGCGAGCCCGACTACTGGCCGCCGGCGAACCGCGAGCTGCTGCTCACGCTCGACGACATCCTGATCGAGGACGGGCAGATCGCCGCCTTCAGCGAGTCGGAGACGACGCACGTGGCGATGGGCCGCTTCGGCAACGTGATGCTCGTCGCCGGCGAGCCGGACCTTGCGCTCGAGGCCAAGCGCGGCGAGGTCGTGCGCTTCTACTTCACCAACACCGCGAACACGCGGGTCTTCAACGTGACGCTGCCGGGCGCGCAGATGAAGCTGGTCGGTGCCGACGCCGGCCACTACGAGCACGAGGAGCTCGTCGACGAGGTCCTGCTCGCCCCCTCCGAGCGTGTCGTCGTCGACGTGCTTTTCCCGGACGCGGGCGAGCTCGAGCTCCAGCACCGAACGCCGGAGCGCATCTACCGGCTCGCATCGATCACCGTCGCCGACGAGCCAGCCGGAGCAGTCGTTCGCGGACGAGTTCGCGCGCCTGCGCACCAACCGCGACATGGCCGAGCTACGCGAGCGGATCGAGCCGTTCTTCAAGGCGCCACCTGACAAGACGCTCTCGTTCGTCGCCGAGATGGACATGGGCGTGCCCGAAGGCGTGCCGGTCGTCTACGTCTGCCCGATGCACCCGGAGGTCGTGAGCGAGGAGCCGGGCAGCTGCCCGAAGTGCGGGATGAAGCTGCTCGCCCAGGCCGCGGAAGAGACGACCTACGTCTGCCCGATGCATCCGGAGGTGACGAGCGACAAGCCCGACCGCTGTCCGAAGTGCGGCATGAAGCTCCTGCCGGCCAGCCTCGTCGAGGCCGGCGGCGGACACGGCCACGACCACCACGGCGACGAGCCACGACGGCACACGGCGAGGACGAGCACCAGGACCGGCACGGCGGCCACCACCATCAGCACGGCGAGTCCGAGCACGCCCACGGCACGGCGCAGGGGATCGAGTGGGAAGACGACATGGTCGAGATCAACCGGAAGACGACGCCCGCGAACATGCGCTGGAAGCTCGTCGACCGCGACACCGGCGCCGAGAACGCGCAGATCGACTGGACGTTCCGCGTCGGCGACCAGGTGAAGCTGCGGCTCGTGAACGAGATGGACTCGGATCACCCGATGCCGCACCCGTTCCACGTCCACGGGGCAGGCCGCTTCCTGATCCTCGCGCGCGACGAGGTCGTCGAGCCGAACCTCGTCTGGAAGGACACGGTCCTCGTCCGCACCGGCGAGACCGTCGACATCCTGCTCGACGTCACGAACCCCGGCCGCTGGATGGCTCACTGCCACATCGCCGAGCACCACGAGAGCGGAATGATGCTCAGCTTCAACGTCGACCCGTAGGGCGAACCCGACGGTTGCTCGCGGAGACAACACATGACTCCCAGGGCGCTCGGGGTACAGCTTGCACGCTTTTGGGTACGTCGCCGAGCCGGGCTCACTTTTCCCGATAGGGAATCTCCGCTGTGATGCGGGTGCCGCGGCCCGGCTCGCTGTCGATGTCCAGGTGGCCGTTGAGCGCCTCGACGCGGGCTGCCAGCCCGTGGAGGCCTGAGCCGCCGGCCGGGTCGGCGCCCCCGACGCCGTCGTCGCTGACGCTCACGGTTGCGGCTCCGTTCGAGCGGCTGATGCTGACGGTCGCGCCGGACGCGTGCGCGTACTTGCCGACGTTCGCGATCGCTTCGGCGACGACGTAGTACGCCGCCGCTTCGACGTTGGCCGGTAGACGCTCGTCGGGCAGTTCTGTGATCTCGACAGGGATCGGTGCCCGCGACGAGCAGGGCGTCGAGCGCGGGGCCTAGGCCCCGCTCGGTGAGGACGACCGGGTGGATGCCGCGGGCCAGCTCGCGCAGCTCCGAGAGCCCGCGGGCGAGCTCGTCCTGGGCCTCGGTCAGCACCTTCCGCGCGGCCGCGCGGGTCACTCTCGAACTTCGCGGCGACGATGCTCAGCTCAAGGGAGACCGAGACGAGCCGCTGCTGAGCGCCGTCGTGCAGGTTGCGCTCCAGCCGCATCCGTTCCGCGTCGCCGACCTCGACGAGCCGCGCCCGCGATGCGGCCAGCTTCTCGTACGCGTCGGCGTTGGCCAGAGCCTGCGCGACGAGTTCGGCGAAATCGCAGAGCCGCTGCTCGAGACCGTCGGGCAGGCGTTCGTCCGATGTCGTCACCCCCACCAGTACGCCCCACAGCCTGCCGCCGACGGTGACCGGCGCCGCCACCGCGGCGCGGTAGCCGAAGCTCCGCACGGTCTCGGCCAGGGTGCCGCTCGCCTCCTCGTAGTCCACGCGCTGAGCGCTGCCGCTCCGCAGCACCTCCGCGACGACGGTGTCGCCGTCGAGATCGAGCGAAGCACCGACTGGGAAGCGCGGCTTGCCGTCCTCGCTCCAGGTCCCGACGATCGTGGCCGTTCGAGCGCCGTCGTACTGCATGACGCTCGCGGCGGGGAATCCCAGCAGCCGGCCGACCTCCTCGGTCACGTGCTCGAAGACGCGGCTGGCGCTGCCTCGCCGGCAACGAGCGTGGCGACCCTGCGCAGCGCCGCCTGCTCGTCGGCGAGCGCGCGCTGAGTCGCCTCGGCGCCCGCCAGCGCGCGTGCTGCGGCTCTGCGCTCAGCGGTCACTGCGGCGAGGATCAGCGACGTGATGGCGGCGATCGCGATGAAGAGCTGCGTGGCGAGGAGGCTGTCGGTGATCGATTCCCGCACGAACGGTCCTTCGCTTTGCGCCGTGTTCCAGACGGTGATCGAGCAGACGACGAGGATCGCCGTGGCGGCGCCGCGAGGCCCGAGGCGCAACGCAGCCCACAAGAGCACCGGAAACACGATGTAGGGCACGTCTTGCTGCGGCGACACCTCGGCCAGCACCACGAGCACGGCGAGCATGACCGCTCCCTCGACGACGTCCTGCCGTCGAATGCCCTTCAAGCCTGACGCGGACCAGGTCAGGATGGCGGGCGCGAGGACGAGGACGCCGGCTGCGTCGCCCAGTGTCCAGGTGCGAAAGACGCGCACGAGTTCGTCGGCAGGGATCACGTCGCCGAGATACAGCGACATCGGCCCGAAGGCGGCGCTGATGATGGCAGCGAGGAACGCGCAGACGACGAGGGCCAGCACGTCGAAGACGCGTTCGAGCTCGCCCCGCCCGCCGGTCAAGCGGCGCAAAACCAAAGCCGCGACGACGAGCGCCAGCGTGTTTCCGACCGTCTGGCCGACGACGGTCCCCAACGGCGTCGAGTAATCCCCGAGCCAGAGGTCACCGATCGACAATGCCCGGCCAGAGCCGAGCGCCATACAGAAACAGCACAGCCAGTCCGAACCCAGCAGGCGGCCACAGGGCCGCCACCGCACCATCGAGATAGGCAAGCTCGAGGCCGATCCGTCCCGTCAGGTAATAGCCCACGGCAACCAGCGCAACGGAAATGCCGTACAGCACGAAACCGCCGTGCCGAGTCCCGCGCAACGCCGCGAGCCGATTGCGCACGCCGTGCCGGTGCCGGTCAGCCCCAGTCGCAAGCGTTGCCGCCATGCCCTCCTCGAACCGAGTCTAATCCTGCCGGACCAGCCACGGCAACCACTCTCGCTGACGCGGCATCGGTTAGTCGGGAGCGTTGGCGGCTATCAGGCATCGGCGTTGCACAGAACGGGCCGAGGTGCCGCATCGGATCCGGCCTGACCTGCGCGCGCCGATTCCGTCAAGCGAGAGGCTGCCGGACTCAGTCTGGCCTGGTCGCGTCCGGCCCGATTCCGATTTGAAACTTGTGTTCCGACGACGTAGGTTTCGCGTTCTATGCCGGTCACGGTGGTGTGGGAATCCGCCTGCTGACCACCGCCGGGGAAAGGGGTGCACGGAGTGACTCTGGATCAGAAGCGGGCGAGAGTCTT
>CAWETB010000006.1:0-25288 GCA_963811885.1 uncultured Gaiellaceae bacterium | reverse complement strand
ATTTGATGACCTCCTCCTCGCCGCCGAGTGCCGCAACCTCCTCCTCGTTCAGCTTCAGCGCAGTCAGATGCCGGAGCACGGCAGGATCGAAGTCGGCATCGAGCACGAGCGGACCGATTTCGGCCCGTCGAACGAGCGCCTGCCCGTCGAGCGCGAGCCGGCGGTCGCGCGCGAGCGCGGCGAGCACGTCCGGCGGGAAGTCGGCGCGCGTCAGGCCGCCGACCTGAATCCATTCGGCCCGTCCGACCGCGCGAGCGTCCTCGAGCGTCCAGGGCGAGCCCGGGTCGCCGATCGACATCTCCCGCTCCTCGCCGTGGTAGCGGATCTCGAAGGTCGTCGTGCTGGGCGCGGCCAGCCACGTCCACTGCACGCCGAGCGCGGCCAGCGGCGCGACGAGAGCGCGACGATCGGACTCGGCCGACCGCGCGACGATGCGAGAGCCGCCGCCGAGGAGCCGCAGCGCCCGGGCGGCGTGATACGGGGCGCCGCCGACGCGCGGCCGCCCGCCCGCGATCGTGTCCAGCGCGATGTTCCCGATGACCGCGACGCCGCGCACTGCGCGCACTCTAGAACCGGCGCCTCCCGAGCGTCGCCACCGCCAGCCCGAGCGCGACCGAGACGGCGAAGCTCGGGAGCGTTGCGCCGATGCCCAGGCCGGCGCCGTCGCCGAGCGCGTCGGTCCACCAGGACGGCCCGACGGGGAGCAGCCACTGGTAGAGCGCGAACCCGGCGATCCAGGCGGCGAGCATGCCCCAGCGGACGCTGGGACCTTCGAAGACGTCCCGCTCGCCGTAGCGCGCCCCCGCGGCGAGCCAGTCTGCGAGCAGGACGCCGAAGAGCGGCACGAAGAAGGATCCCAGCATCAGCAGGAAGCTCTGGTACGAGAGCAGGTCGATCGTCAGCGCGCCCACTGTCGCGACGACGCAGACGACGGTCACGAGCGCCCGCTGCGGCAGCTCCGGCGCGAGGTTCTGGATCGAGACGGCGGCGGAGTACGAGTTCGCGAACGCCTCGTCGGTCTCGTCGGCCGTCACGGCGATCAGCGCCAGCACCGCCCCGAGGCCTCCGGCGGCCACCGCGACCGGCAAGGCGGCCGGGTCGGTGATGTCGCGCGAGAAGAACAGGATCGCCCCGAGCACCCACATCCAGGTCCCCGCGAGGAAGTAGCCGCCGGCGGTGCCCCAGAAGGCGCTGCCGCGGTCGCGGGCGAAGCGCGTGTAGTCGGCGGCGAGCGGGATCCACGAGACGGTGATCGCGACGACCAGGTCGACGCCGTCGAGCACCGAGAAACCGCCCTCGCCCTCGCGGTCCCAGAGCGAGCCGAAGCCCGCGCCGTCGAGCGCCCACCACGTCAGATAGAGGAGCGACGCGAGCACGGCCCAGACGGCGAACTTGCGGACGACCTTGCGGACGAACCCGATCGGGCCGAGCAGCGCGAGCACGAGTGCGACAGCCCCGAACAGGATCGTCCAGAGCCACTGGGCGCGGAAGCCGAGGAGCTCGTCCGAGAGCGCGGCGACGGCGGTCGCGATGATCAACAGCTCGAAGATCGCCCAGCCGATGCACTGCGCGGCGTTCAGGACCGTCGGGCCCCAGGAGCCGCGCTGTCCGAGCGGCGCCCGCATCAGCACCATCGCCGGCACGCGCGCGTCGGCGCCGATCAGCGCGGCGACGCCGAGCATGGCGTTGCCGACGAGCCCCCCGAGGACGATCGCGAGGAACGCCTCCGGCAGCGAGAGCGCCGGCACGAGGTACGTCCCCGCGACGAGCACGAGCAGCGAGACGCCGAGGTTGCCCCAGAGGAGGCCCTGGTCGACGAGGCCGAGCACGCGCAGCCGCGGCGGGACCGGCTCGATCCCCCAGGCGGGCGTGTCGTCCATCGTCTGTCGCTCCTCCCTTCGCCGGCATTACCCGGATCAGGTCAGCGGGTGTGTTCTCAGCCCTGTCGGTCGGGCACCCCGGTTCGCGGCCACTCTAAACGAACGATCCGGGGCGCCACGTGGGCGCCCCCGGATCGTTGCCCCTCCCCAGACCGGGCGCCGAGACCCCGCGACCCCTGCCGGCGCCAGGAGGCGGCCAGAGTAGCGGCCGTATCGATTGAAAAAAGTAAAGATTTTCAGGCGGCGAGCAGGCGGCGGAGCACGTACTGGAGGATGCCGCCGTGGCGCAGGTACTCGCGCTCGCGCGGCGTGTCCAGACGCACGCGAGCGGTGAAGGTCGTGTCGTCGGCGCGCACGGTCACCTCGCTCGCCTCGCCGTTCTCGATCCCCTCGATCGCGAACTCCTCGCGGCCCGTGAGGCCGAGCGTGCCCGGCGTTTCGCCGTCGCGGAACTGCAGCGGGAGGATGCCCATCATCAGCAGGTTGGAGCGGTGGATCCGCTCGTAGCTCTCCGCGATCACGGCCCTGACGCCGAGCAGGTTCGGGCCCTTCGCCGCCCAGTCGCGCGACGAGCCGGAGCCGTATTCCTTGCCGGCGATCACGATCGTCGGCGTCCCCTCGGCGAGGTAGCGCTGCGACGCCTCGAAGATCGTCATCTCCTCGCCGTCCGGGAGGTGGGCCGTCCACGTGCCCTCGGAGCCGGGCACGAGCAGGTTCTTCAGGCGCACGTTGGCGAAGGTGCCGCGGACCATCACCTCGTGGTTGCCGCGCCGCGAGCCGTACGAGTTGAAGTCCTTCCGCTCGACGCCGTGGTCGACCAGGTACGTGCCGGCCGGCGAGTCGGGCTTGATCGAGCCCGCCGGCGAGATGTGGTCGGTCGTGACCGAGTCGCCGAGCATGACGAGGCAGCGGGCGCCGGCGACGTCCGCGAACGGCTGCGGGCTCGCAGGCATCTCGTCGAAGTACGGCGGCTGCCTGACGTAGGTCGAGTCCTGCTCCCACGCGAAGAGCTCGCCCTCGGGCACCGGCAGCTCGCGCCACTGCTCGTCGCCCGTGAAGACGTCGGCGTAGGTGTCGCGGAACATCTCGCCGCGAACGGACGCCGTGATCGTCTCCTGGATCTCGGCCGCGGTCGGCCAGATGTCGCGGAGGAAGACGTCGTTGCCGTCCGCGTCTGCGCCGAGCGGCTCCTCGAGCAGGTCGAGGTCCATCCGGCCGGCGAGCGCGTACGCGACCACGAGCGGCGGCGAGGCGAGGTAGTTCGCCTTCACCTCGGGGTGGATCCGCGCCTCGAAGTTGCGGTTGCCGGAGAGGACGGAGCAGACGACGAGGTCGCCCTTCTCGACGGCCACCGAGATCGCCTCCGGCAGCGGGCCCGAGTTGCCGATGCAGGTCGTGCAGCCGTAGCCGACGGTGTGGAAGCCGAGCTGCTCGAGGTACTGCGTCAGGCCGGCGCGGTCGTAGTACTCGGTCACGACCTTCGAGCCCGGCGCGAGGCTCGTCTTCACCCACGGCTTGCTCTGCAGGCCGCGCTCGACCGCCTTCTTCGCCAGCAGCCCGGCGCCGACCATCACCTGCGGGTTCGACGTGTTCGTGCAGGAGGTGATCGCCGCGATCACGACGCTGCCGTGCTCGATCTCGTAGTCGGTGCCGCTCGACGGCGACGCGATGGTGCGTGCCGGGGTCGTCCACGGCGACCGGGACGGAGTTCGGCTCCGGCTCGGCGGCTCCGCTCCGGGCGACCTGCTCCTTCGGTCGGGTCGCTCGCCGGGAACGTGTCCGCGACGGCCTTGTCCGGCTGCCGTTCGTGAGCGCGGTCTCGCCGATCCCGAACGTGCCCAGCGAGTCGAGGAACGCCGTCTTCGCGTGGTGGAGCGGGACGCGGTCCTGCGGGCGACGCGGGCCGGCGAGCGACGGCTCGACGGTCGAGAGGTCGAGCTCGAGCACCTGCGAGTACGTCGGCTCGTCGCTCGGGTCGTGCCAGAGCATGTTCTCCTTGCAGTAGGCCTCCACCAGCGCGATCCGCTCGGGGCTTCGGCCCGTCAGCCGGAGATAGTCGAGGGTCAGCTCGTCGACGGGGAAGAAGCCGCACGTGGCGCCGTACTCGGGCGACATGTTCCCGATCGTGGCGCGGTCGGCGAGCGGCAGCGAGGCCAGCCCGTGCCCGAAGTACTCGACGAACTTCCCGACCACGCCGGCCTGGCGCAGGATCTCGGTGACGGTCAGGACGAGGTCGGTCGCAGTCGCGCCCTCCGGCACCCTCCCCGTCAGCTTGAAGCCGACGACCTTGGGGACGAGCATCGAGAGCGGCTCGCCGAGCATCGCCGCCTCGGCCTCGATCCCGCCGACGCCCCAGCCGAGCACGCCGAGCCCGTTCACCATCGTCGTGTGCGAGTCCGTGCCGACGAGCGTGTCCGGGAACGCGACTCCGTCCCGCTCCTCGATCACGCGCGCGAGGTACTCGAGGTTGACCTGGTGCACGATCCCCGTCCCGGGCGGCACCACCTTGAAGTCGCGGAACGCTCCCTGGCCCCAGCGGAGGAAGGCGTAGCGCTCGCGGTTGCGCTCGAACTCGAGCTCGACGTTGCGCGCAAAGGCCTCGCGCCTGCCGAAGACGTCCACCTGCACGGAGTGGTCGATCACGAGCTCGACCGGGATCAGCGGGTTGATCTGCTCCGGATCGCCGCCGAAGTCCGCCATCGCGTTCCGCATGGCGGCGAGGTCGACGACGGCCGGCACGCCCGTGAAGTCCTGGAGGAGCACGCGGGCCGGCGCGAAGGCGATCTCGCGGCTCGGCTCGTCCGTCGCGACCCAGCCGGCAACGGCCTCGACATCCTCGCGCGAGCCGTTCCGGAGCACGTTCTCGAGCAGGATCCGGAGCGTGTAGGGGAGGCGCGCGACGTCCCACTGCGGCTGGAGCGCGTCGAGCCGGTGGATCTCGACGGTGCGGTCGCCGACGGTGAGGGTGGAGCGCGCTGCGAGCTCGTCGGCCATGCCTCGAATGTATCGAACCCCTGTCTTCCGGGGCCGTTCCGGACACGTCCCAGGGACTGTCCCCAGGACATGTCCGCTTCGTCAGTGCACGCGGCCGCGCGCGACGACGAGCGACGGGCCGATGTTGCCGGCGCGGTCGATCGCCGCGATCGAGACCGGGCCGCTGACCCGAGCGCGCGCGAGCGTGATCGTCGGCTTCTGCACGGTGAGCGTCCGCGGCCCGATCTTGACCCGGTAGGCGCGGAGGCCGCCGGCGTCGTGTGCGGCCGGCCAGCTGAGCACGGCCACCTTCGCCGTCCGCTTGATCGTGACGCGGGTGATCGCCGGCGGGCGGACCGTGTCGCGGATCAGCCGGCCCTGCTCGTCGACCATCCCGGCCCCCGACCGGAAGCGCGCGCCGACGGGAGCGCTGAGCCGGCCGACTCCGTCCGCGGCGCGGATCGCGAAGAGAGCGAGGTCGTGCGTGTCGGCCAGTCTCACCGTCGTGGTCGTCACCTCGCGCACGAACTGCCCGTCCTCATAGATCCGGTACGCGACCGGGCCGACGTCGTCCGTCGAGGGCTGCCAGGAGACGCGCACGAAGCCGGTGAGATCGTCGCCGACACGGAGGCCGTCCGGAGCGGCCGGCGGCGTGCGGTCGGGCGAGTCGAGCCGCTCGAGGAAGCTCGAGTCCTGCACGTCGGTCCAGCTGCCGCTGTGGCCGTAGTAGTCGTTGCGGCCCGAGTCGAGGACGTGCGCCTCGAGCTCCTCGCCGGTCAGCACAGCGGTCATCAGGTCGAGCGGGAAGTCGCAGACGTGCCCGCTCTGGCAGACGTTCGGCGCCGCCCGTTCCACCGCCCCGAAGACGTGCACGAGCTCGTGCATCGCCACGACCGGGCGGAGCGAGTCGCCCTGGTCTGCGTCGCAGGAGTCGAGGTAGACGACCGCGAGGCCGGGAAGGTCGAAGCCGCCCGAGCGGGCTCCCTGCCCGCACACGTGGTCCAGGCCGACCTGGCCGGTCGGGCCGTCGTAGTAGACGAGGTAGGCCTTCTCGGTCTCCTTGAAGCCGATTTCGGCCATCGACCCGCCGGATCTCCTGGAAGGCGCTGCCGATGCTGCTGACACCGTTCGTCAGCTGCACGTTCGAGATGTCGAGGGCGCCGAACGAGTTGGCGCACCCCGGGGCCGGGAACAGGTCGAACCGCGGTGTGCGCGTCGCGTCCTGGCTGCGCCACCAGGCGTCGAACGCGGCGGCGTCGCCGACGATCCTGGGCGCGAACTCGAGGAAGCGGTCGGGTGCGCTGGCCGGCCGGACGTAGATCACGTGGACGGCGTAGGCGGACGTCGCGTCGGGCAGGCGGTCGACGCGCGACGAGGTCGTTCCGCACCAGGGGATTGGCGTCGAGGCGTGCGCGGGGATGGCCGCAACGAGCGCGACGGAGGCCGCCAGCGTCGCGAGCCCGAGCTTCACGCGGAATACGGTACTCGGCGGCGGTAAGAAGCGGGTAAAAGCGTCACCGGCGCAGGCGGGCGACCACTCGATCGGTCCAGCTCGGTGTGGAAGGAGCGGGTACGCCCCATGGCTACGATGATCCTATGGCTGCCACCGAGACGCTCGAATCACTCCTGCGCGACTCGTTTCCCGATGCGACCGAGGTCGCGGTCGAGGACCGGACCGGCGGCGGCGACCACTTTCAGGTGACGATCGCGAGCGGCCGCTTTCAGGGGCTGTCGCTGGTCGATCAGCATCGGCTCGTCTACGAGGCGCTCGCCGCGCCGCTCGGAGACGGGTCGATCCACGAGCTTCGGATCAAGACGAGAGGACACGTATGAGCCAGTCGGCGACACAGTTGAGCGAGCAGATCAAGGCGATCATCGAGAACGAGCCGGTGAGCCTCTTCATGAAGGGCACGCCGCAGCTCGTCATGTGCGGCAACTCCGACCGGGCGCTGCGCGCGCTCCGTGCAGTCGGTGCGCCCGTGACCGCGGTCGACGTGCTTCCCGACCCGCAGATCCGCCAGGAGCTGTCGGCGCTCTCGGGCTGGCCGACGATCCCGCAGGTGTTCATCAAGGGCGAGCTCGTCGGCGGCGCCGACATCGTCGAGGAGCTGTACGAGAGCGGTGAGCTGCAGGCGAAGCTCGACGAGGCGCTCGGCACCGAACGCGAGGCGGCGGAGCGGACGGCAGCGCTCGCATGACGCTGCCCGACCCGGTTCCACCGGTTCCGCGGCCGGACCCTCGGCCGGATCCCCTGCCGCCGCGCCCTCCGGATCCCGACTCCTAGAGCACCCAGCACCGCCGCAACTGAGGCTTAACGAGCTTCACACCGGCGGTTAAGACCCTGGCGCTACAACGATGCGGTGAGACGCGACTCCGTCATTCGCGGCGCTGGGCTCGGCGCCGCCTCTCTTCTCGGCGGCCTGATCGCGCTCGGCGGTGTTTCCATGACCGGCGACCTCGGCGGCGGCACGACGACCGTGGTGAGAACCTCCCCTGCTCCCACACCCGCCGCCCCGGTCGCCGATGACGGCGGAATGACGGTCAGTGAGATCTACGCGCGCGCGGCGCCCGGCGTCGTGCAGATCACGTCGACGACGACGGCGTCAGACAACCCGTCGCTCGCTCCGCCCGACCAGCAGGCCGTGCCGCGGCAGGCGCTCGGCTCCGGCTTCGTGATCGACAAGACCGGCCACATCGTCACGAACTACCACGTGATCGAGGGCGCCGACGACATCGAGGTCAGCTTCTCGAACCAGGACACGCTGAGGGCGACGCTCGTCGGCAGCGATCCCTCGACCGACATCGCCGTCCTCCGCGTGCAGTCGACTTCACGCGGGCTCGCACCGCTTGCCTTCGGAAACTCCGACAGCATCCGCGTCGGCGACACCGTCGTCGCGATCGGCAACCCGTTCGGCCTCCGCCGCACGGCGACCGCGGGCATCGTCAGCGCCGTCCAGGACCGGACGATCACGGCGCCGAACGGCTACCCGATCGACCACGTGATCCAGACCGACGCGCAGATCAACAGCGGCAACTCGGGCGGGCCGCTGCTGAGCGCCCGCGGCGAGGTGATCGGCGTCAACTCGCAGATCGCCAGTGCGGACGGCTCCACCGGCAACGTCGGGATCGGCTTCGCCGTCCCGTCCAACACCGTCAAGCAGGTCGTCGCCCAGCTGACCGCGACCGGCAAGGTCGATCGCGCCTACCTCGGCATCGCGGGCAGCACCGTCACGGCCGAGCTCGCGCGCGTCTTCCGCCTCCCCGTCGACGCGGGCGTCCTGATCGAGGACGTCACTGCCGGAAGCTCGGCCGAAAAGGCGGGGCTCAAGGGCGGCGGCACGGACGTCGTCGTCGCCGGCGAGAGCCACGTGCTCGGCGGGGACGTGATCGTCGCCGTCGGCGGCAAGCGCGTCGGCACCGCCGACGAGCTGCGCGACGCACTGGCGCAGCACAAGCCGGGCCAGACCGTGAACATCCAGATCCACCGCGGCACGAAGATCGTCACGGTCCCGGTCACGCTCGGCCGCCAGCCCTCGACGCCGGCGGGCTAGAGCCTCAGGAAGCCTGTTCGAGCAGGCTCGCGTCGTACGCGCGCAGCTCGGCATCGGCCGCGGCCCAGCCGCGCTCGATCAAGGCCCGCTTCGCGTGGTCGGTCCACTCCGGGCTCTCGCGGAAGCCCTGCTCGAGCCGGTCGGCGCCCGCGACGCCGCGAACGACGATCCGCGGCACGGTCCGCGGCAGCGTCGTGCTCGCGAAGCGCTCCTCGACGGCACGCGCCGCTCGGTTGCGCCGGCCCGGCCGCGCGTGTTCGCGCGCGAGCTGGACCAGGTCGGCGCGTAGTACCTCCAGCTCCTGGCAGGCGGCATCTCTTTCCGCGGCGAGCTGCTCCTCCAGCGCGGTGTTCCGCTGGATCGTCACCCGCATCAGCCGGATGATCATGTCGCCGAGATGGACCGGCTCGCCGCGCGCGGCCCGGCTCTCCGCCTCGTCCAGCTGCGCGATCAGGGCGCGGACCGGCGGGGCGGCCCGGAACCGCTGCAGGCGGCGGCGCAGCCGGTCGAGCGGCTCGATGCCGACGCGGACGGAGCTCGGGACGTGGCGGAAGGCGACCACGAGGCCGACGCCGGGGCGCTCGAGAGCCGGGCCGAGGGGAAAGTTCCGGACCCAGCCGCCGTCGGTGGCGATCCTGTCACCGACCGGCAGCGGGAGCACGAGCGCGCTGATCGCGGCCGAGGCCAGCACGGCCTCCGCCATCGTCTCCGGGGGCGTCTCGTAGGACGAATAGGTGAGCTCGTACGAGGTCTCGTCGTGCTCGGAGACGTCGGTGGCGAACACGATCAGCTCGATCGGCGCTGCCGCGAGTGCTTCCGCGAGCTCGTTCGGCTCGATCAGCCGCTGCGCGAGCGTCGCCGGCAGGGCGTAGTGGTGGAGCCCGTTCAGCGGCAGCTGCCAGAGCCGCTGGGGCGCGAAGACGTCGCGCGGCTGGAGGCCGAGCGTGAACGTCTCCAGGTCGTCGAGCCGGTCGAGCGCGGCCATCGTCCCGGTCAGCGCACCGGCGGATGTGCCGTAGATGCACCCGACCCGCGGCCACAGCGAGCTGCTCCGCAGCCGCTTCAGAAAGCCGAGCTGGAGCAGGACGCCGTTCACACCGCCGCCCGACAGCACGATCGCGACGTCCTTCTCGCTCATGTGCACATTGTGACCACGCACTCCGCCGGTGACACTCCCCATGCGTCTAACCTTTCCGCGTGGAATCGCAGGAAACGCGGCGGGGGTCGCTGACGATCGAGGAAGAGCTGCTCGAGGAGCACGCCTTCGAGTGGGTCGACGACACCGTCGACGACCACGCGGGCTGGTTCTGCGTCCGGACCGATCCGTTCCCGTGCCCGGCCAACGGCTGCGAGTTCGTGGCCGACTTCATGACCGCGGCGCACCTCGTCCTCGTCTGGGAGGAGCGCGACGATCCGAACCTGCTCTGGCACGCGCAGCGCGCGATGGAGGTCGGCCGCAACCCGCGGGTCGTCCCGTACGAGAACGGCTTCGGGCCGAGCGCGTCGTACTACGCGTGGGAAGCCGCAGGCAGGCCCGTCCACGCCGTTCGTGGCCGATAACTTCGGCCGCAGCCTGACGCTCGGCGTCGAGGAGGAGCTGATGCTGCTCGACCCGGCATCGTTCGCGCTCGCGCCGGGGGTCGAGCGGCTGCTGCCACAGGAAGGGCTGAAGACCGAGCTCTTCTCCTGCCTGGTCGAGACCAACACGCCGGTCTGCGAGAGCGCGTCGGCAGTGCTGGACGAGCTGCGCCGGCTCCGTCGCCTCGTCGCCGAGGGCGCCGAGCGCGAGGGACTCGTTGTCGCAGCGTCGGGGTCGCATCCGTTCTCGATCCCCGAGGAGCAGCGGATCGTCGACGAGCCCCGGTACGTGAAGATGGTCGGGGAGCTGGGTGCGATCGCGAAGGGCCAGCTCGTCTGCGGCCTCCATGTCCACGTCGGCATGGAGAGCTTCGATGCCTGCCTCCGCACGCTCGCCGGGATCCGGCCGTGGCTGCCGGCGTTGCTCGAGCTCTCGGTGAACTCGCCGTACCTTGCCGGCGAAGAGACCGGCGCCCTCTCGTCGCGGCTTGGGAGGCTGCGACAGCTGCCCCGCGGCGGCCCGCCGCCACGGCTGGCCACGGTGGCGGACTGGAAGGCTGCGGTCGCCGCTGCCGGCGTCGACTACACCCGGATCTGGTGGGATGCGCGGCCGCATCCGCGGCTCGGGACGCTCGAGATCCGGATCCTCGACCAGGCGACCTCGGTCGAGCGGGCGGCCGCGCTCGTCGCGCTGGTGCAGGCGCTCTGCGCGGAGCCGCCGGAGCCCGGGCCGGAGCTCCTCGACGCCGTCGAGCCCGCCGCGCGCGAGCTCGGCACCTGGGAGCTCGTCGAGAGCCTGCGGGAGCCCGTCGAGGCCCTGCGCCAGCTCGAGGTCGGCCGTCGGGACGGCCTCGAGGCGGTCGCCGCCGACCTTGTGCGACGCTCGGCGGCATGAGGAGCCTCCGCGCCGCTCTCTATCCGCTCCGCCTCGTCGGCGCTCGGCTGGGCCGCCGCAGCGCGCCCGTCGTCCTCGTCGTGCTCGGGATCGCAGCCGGCGCCGCTGTCGTCATCGGCGGCCGCGCGGGAGCGCTCGTCGCGCAGGACCGCGCCGTCACGCAGGCGGTGGAGCGGATCCCGGACGGCCAGCGCTCGGTCCGCGCGGTCTGGTTCGGCCTCCCGGGGCTGGGTGAGGAGGCGTACCCGAAGCTCGACGCGCGGGCTCGCGACGCGCTTGCGACGGTTGGCGTCGCACGGCCGACCCCGCTTGTCCTCTTCCGCGAGACCACCGTCGCCGGCACCTTCGCGGGACTCGGCGGCGTCGAGAACCTCGGCCGCTGGGTGACGCTGCGCTCGGGCCGGCTGCCGCGCGCGTGCACGCCGGAGCGCTGTGAGGTCCTGCGGCTTCGCGGCCAGGGTCGGTTGCCGCATCCGGACGGCCTGAACCTCGTCGAGGTGGGGGAGGCGGTACTCGACAACCGCGTCCTCTTCGGCGACTTCCTCCCCCCGACCGACAACGCGCTCGCCGAGGCAGAGGTCAGCCCGTCGCTCGCCCGCGCGGCCGGCTACCACCGCCCTCCCCCGCCGCCGCTCTTCCTGGCCGAAGGCGTCGACGCGCTCGCCACCGCGCCCGCGCTCGACCGCATCTTCCGCAGCTACGCCTGGGTGTCGCCGCTCCGCGCCGGGGCGCCGCGGCTCTGGGAGATCGACGATCTCGCCGCCCACGTCGCGACGGCGCGCTCGGAGCTGCAGTCCGGCTCGTTCTCGTTCGACCTGCTCGCCCCGGTCGAGGAGCTGCGGGAGGCGCAGGCGACGACCCGAGCGGCCGGGCGCCGGCTCGGCGTCGTCGGCGGCGAGGCGGCCGCGCTGCTCTTCGCCTTCGCGCTGCTGGCGGCGATGACGCTTCGCCCCGACCTGCTCGCTACCCGGCGTCGGCTCGCCTGGTACGGAGCGCGCGGCTGGCAGCTCGCGCTCGTGACCGTCGCCGAGTCGGCTGCTCTGGCGGTTCTCGGGACGGCGATCGGGCTCGTCGTCGGCCTGCTCGGCGGCGCCGTGGTGGCGGAGCGAGCCGGCGTCCCGGTGACCGACGTGCTCACACGCAGCGTCCTCTCCGGAGAAGGGATCGCGCTCGCAACCATCGTGGCGGCCGCGGCCACCGCCGTCCTCGTCGGCGTGGTGGCGGCGCGGTCCTCGCAGGCCCGGTTCGGCCTCCTCGACGCCGCCGCGGTCGCTGCGGTCGTGCTCGTCGTGCTCGAAGTCACGCGCGGCGACGGCGACGGCGATCTCCCGCTCTTGCTGCCGGCGCTCGTCACGTTCGCCGCGGCCGTCCTCGTCGCCCGGCTGCTCCGGCCGACGCTCCGTCTCATCGAGCGGCTCGCCCGCGGCCGCTCGCTCGGGCTCCGGATCGCATCGCTGTCGCTCGCCCGCAACCCGGGCTACGCGGTTGCGGCCACCGCTTTCCTCGTCGTCAGCTTCGGGCTCGCGCTCTTCGCCGAGAGCTACCGGGCGACGCTGGCCCGCGGCGAACGCGACCAGGCGGCGCACCAGGTGCCGCTCGACTACGTCGTCCGCGAAGATCTGCGGCGGCTGATCCCGGTGCAGGACGCGGCGCCGATCTCTCGCTTCGGAGCGCTGCCCGGCGTCGAGGCGGCGCCGGTGCTTCGCCTGACCGGCGGGGTCGGCCGGCTGGAAGGCGAGAGCGGGATCACGCTTCTCGGCATCGATCCCGGCGAGCTCGCGCACCTGAACGGCTGGCGCGACAGCGAGACGCCGGCGTCGCGGCAACGGCTGGCGGCCGAGATCGAGGCGACCCCGGCCCGGAACGGCCCGCGGCTCGGCCGCACGTTGCGGGCTCGGATCGCCGGCGGCCCGGTGCGGCTCTTCGCCGAGATCGAAGGTCCGAGCGGTCGGTTCTCCCGAGTCGTCCTCGGCGACCCGCTGCCGCCGGAGGCACGCGGCGGCCGGCTCGCCGGGATCGCGATCGAGCCGGACACCCGGATTCAGGAGCGGGGCGCCGACGCGGGCCAGGCGGTGCCCGGGAAGGTGACGATCGAGCTCCCGGACATCCCCGGCGGCATCTCCGACTGGGTCGGTGTCGGCGGCGCGAGGATCGACGGCTCGACCGTTCGCTACACGCTCACCAACGCCGTCGCGACCCGGATCCGGCCGCGGCAGCCGACAGCGCCGCTGCCGGTGCTCGCGACGCCGCGTCTGGCCGCCGCCGCGGACGATGCCGGCCTGCTCCCGCTCCAGATCGCCGGCGAGCGGATGACCGTGCGGGTGGTCGGGACGATCGGCCGCTTCCCGGGCGTCGACGGCCAGGCGGTCGTCGGGGACGGGGCAGCGCTCGCGGCCGCCGTGAATCTCGCCCGGCCGGGCGCGGCCCGGGTGAACGAGGTCTGGCTGCGGCTGCGCGACCCCGGTGCGGCGGCCGAGGTCGATCGCGCGCTGGCCGCAAAGCCGTTCGACGTGCTCTCGATCCAGTCGCGCCGCGCGCTCGAGGCCGACGCACGGCGCGATCCGATCGCGCACGGGACGCTGCTCGCGCTGACCGTTGCTGCCATCGTCGCGCTCGGCCTGGCGCTCGCCGGGATCCTGCTGACGGTGCTCGGCGACCTGCGCGACGAGAGCGGCGAGCTGCTCGACCTCGAGGCACAGGGCGCGTCGCCGTCGTTGCTGCGGCGGATCGTGCGCCTGCGGGCGCTGACCGTGGCGGCGGCCGGTCTCCTCGCGGGCGCGCTCGCCGGCCTCGCGCTCGCAGCCGTCGTCACCGACCTCGTCGGCCTGACCGCGCGCGCCACCGCTCCCGAGCCGCCGCTCGTGCTCGACGTCGACGCGTTGGTCGTCGTGGCCGCTGTCGTCGTCTACGCGCTCGCTGCCGCGGGGTTGATCCTGCTGGCGACGCGGCGGGCGTTCTCGGCGCCGGCGCCCCCGCGTGCGGAGGTGCTCGAGTGAGCGCACTCGTGCAGCTCGATGACGTCTTCCGGGTCTACCCCTCCCCGGAAGGTGGCGTCGCCGCGCTGCAGGGGCTCAGCCTTGCCGTCGAGCAGGGTGAGCTCTGCGTCGTGCTCGGGCCGAGCGGGTCCGGGAAGTCGACGCTGCTGCGGATCGTCGCCGGCTTCGACCGTGCGTCGGCAGGCTCGGTCCGCGTCGCCGGGGTCGACGTCGGCGCGCTTGGCGGCTGGGCGGCTGCGCGGTTCCGCTCGCGCTCGATCGGCTACGCCGACCAGCACTACTGGCGCGCGCTGGCGGGCGAGCTGACCGCTCGCGAGCTCGTCGGGATCCAGCTCGGGCTGGCCGGCGCGCCGCCCGCGGAGCGCCACGCACGCGCCGACGAGCTGCTCGAACGCGTCGGCCTCGGCTCCCGCCGCGACGCGCATCCGCGCGAGCTCTCCGGCGGCGAGCAGCAGCGGGTCGCGCTGTGCGCCGCGCTCGCGATCAGCCCCGCGCTGCTGATCGCCGACGAGCCGACCGGAGAGCTCGATGCGGCGACCGCCAGGGACGTGCTCGCGCTGATCGCCGACCTCGTGCGGGAGTCGGGCGGCACCGCCCTCGTCGTCAGCCACGACCCCGCTTCGGCCGAGCGGGCCGACCGCGTCATCCATGTGCGCGACGGCCGCATCTCCGACGAGCGTGTCGCCGGCGCATCCGGCGACGGCGCGATCGTCGTCGGCCGCGGCGGCTGGCTCCGCCTTCCCGAGGACGTGCTCCGCTCGGCCGGAATCGACCGCCATGCGACGGCCGAGCTCCGCGGCCGCGCGGTCGTCCTCGAACCGACCGGAGCTAGTGTTTCTGAAACACAAGCTCCTCCCGCCCCACGCAACCAAGCCGTTCCAGAGCCGCCGGAGGGCGCAAGTGTTTCTGAAACACAAAGTCTCGCGCCCGTCGTTGCGGTCAGGGGGCTGACGAAGCGGTTCGGGGCGGCGACGCCGTTCGAGGGGCTCGACGCCGACTTCGCGGCCGGGAAGCTGACGGTCGTGACCGGGCCGTCCGGCTCCGGGAAGACGACGCTCTTGCTCCTGCTCGCCGGGCTCGAGCTGCCCGATGAGGGCGAGGTGCTGCTCGACGGCGTCTCGCTCGACGGGGTCGACCGGGCCGGACGAGCCGAGCTGCGCCGGACGCTGCTCGCGTTCGTCGGCCAGACCGCCGGGCTGACGCCGTTCCTCGGCGCACGCGAGAACGTCGAGCTCGCGCTCGAGCTGCGCGGCCTACCGAGCGGCGGCGCGGAACCGGCGCTCGCCGCGGTCGGGCTGGCCGAGCACGCCGATCGCCCTGTGGCCGAGCTCTCCGCGGGTCAGCGCGAGCGGGCCGCCCTCGCCCGCGCGGTCGCCGTGCAGCCCCGCGTGATCGTCGCCGACGAGCCAACGGCCCGGCTCGACGGTGCCAACGCGCTCGCGCTCGGCGCGCTCCTCGCGGAGGTCGCCCGCACCACCGGCGCAACCGTGATCTGCGCCACGCACGACCCGCTCCTGATCGAGCAGGCAGACGCTGAGCTCTCGCTAGGATCGAGCCGATGGCAACCGTCACCGACGTGATCCAGGTCAGCGGCGTCCGCTGCGAGCGGTGCGTCGGCCGGCTCGCCGGCACGCTCCGCCAGGTCGACGGGCTCGAGGCGGCGAATGCGAACCTGATGGGCCAGGTCTCGCTCAGCTGGGACGACGGTCTGACGAGCCGCGAAACCATCGTCGAGACGCTCAAGCGCGGCGGCTTTCCCGAGGTCGAGCAGGTCTGAAAAGGGAATAGGCGCGGGCGTCGGGGCGTTCTTCACCCCGTTAGACCGATTGTTAGGGTGGCCGGGTGAGTGAGTCCGGCGCAGCCGAGCCAGAAGAGGACGCCGGGCGGAGACTCGCCAACGAAGCCCGGGAGCGCGTCCACTTCGAGGAGGAGGCGCTCGGGCTCGCCGACCAGGTCTACCGCGTCGCGCGCCGAATGGTCGGTACGCGAGAGGAGGCCGAGGAGTTGGTTCAGGACACCTATGCGCGTGCGTTCCGAAGCTGGAAGTCGTTCACGCCCGGTACGAACATGCGCGCGTGGTTGCTGCGGATCTTGACGAACCTGAACACCGACCGCGGCCGCAAGATCCAGCGCACGCCCGATCAGCAGCCGCTCGAAGAGAGCGACTACTACCTCGCGAACCGGCTCGCCGCCGTCGAGGGAGAGCAGGCGCTCGACCAGCAGCAGGTGGTCGAGCGGCTGTCGCAGGGCGGCGTCGTCAACGCGCTCGCCGACCTCCCGCACGACTTTCGCGATGTCGTCGTCCTCGTCGACCTGGGCGAGTTCAGCTATGCCGACGCTGCGCAGATCCTCGACATCCCGATCGGGACGGTGATGTCGCGCCTCCATCGCGGCCGCCGTATCCTGAAGAAGACGCTGGCGGAGGAGACGCTGACATGAGCGACGCCGACTGCGAGAAGTGCGAGGAGCTGCTCCAGGGCTACCTCGACCGCGACCTCACACCGGCCGAGGTGAAGGTCGCCGAGGGCATCTCGGCGGCTGTGACTACTGCCGCAGGCGCTACCACTTCGAGGCGCACCTCCGCCGCTTCATCCGCACGAGCGCCAGCGAGCGCATGCCCGCCGGGCTGCTCGCGAAGCTGGCCGAGCTCCGCGGCCCGACCGCCGAGGCCTCTAGCTCTAGCCCGGCCCGCGGTGCGGGCCGACGATGACGACGAGCCGGTTCGGGTTCGTGCCACCGGGGAGCGGGCGCGTGATGAAGCCGAGCTGGCGCGCGAGTCGGATCGCGACGAGGCGTCCGCCGGGTGAGTAGTAGACGGTGCTCTGCGGATAGTCGAACCGGTCGGCGCGGCCGACCTTCTTGACCGTGTAGGCGAGCGACTGGATCTTGCTGCCGATCTGGCGCGTCCAGTTGATGTCACCGGCGCCGTTCAGAACCTCGACCTGGACCTTCCACGGCTTCGGCAGAGCCGCCGCCTGGGCGACGACCGGGTCGACAGCCGCCTTCGGCGCGGGCTTGCCGACGACGGCCGGCACGAGCACGAACGCGACGAAGGCCATCAGCGCGGCCGACAGCGCCGCGACGCCGATCAGCCGCGCAACGGGGTTGACGTCGAGTGGACGGGGCGGCACCGGCAGCCCCGCCAGCTCGCGCGCCTCGCGCTGGCCGATCTCGAGCCCGGAGGCGAGCATGAGTGTCGCTTCGATCGCGTGGTCGGTCGACGGGAAGCGGTACACGCGGCCCTCCTCGAGCCACTCGACCTGATCCGGCGTCAGCCCGGACCGCTTCGCGGCCTGCTCGACCGTGAGGCGGCGATGCAGGCGCGCGGCGGCAAGCGCGTTGCGCGTCGAGACGAGCTCGAGGCTCTGGGGGACGGGGCGGACGAGCTCCATTGCGTGTTACATCGGTTCGTCGGCTGCGCTCCTGAACCTTTCCGGCAGATCCTCCGGGTAGTCGACGTCGCCCGGCTCGCCGAGGTCGTCGCACGGCACGAGCACGGGCTCGAAGGCGCGGAGGCCCTCGTCCGGGATCTCGTCCCAGGCTGTGCGCGCGACGACGAGCGGATGTCCCCGGTCGCCGCCGTAGCTCGCCGCGACGATCGGCGCCGAGCTCCGGCGCCACTCGTCGACGACCCGGTCGATCGCGGCGGGCGCGAGCGAGGGCCCGTCCGCGAGCACGACGACCGCCGCGTCGACCTCCGGCGCGAGCGCCGCGAGACCGCAGCGCAGCGACGCGCCGGGTCCCAGCTCCCAGTCGGGGCAGTCGATCGCTCCCTCGAGCGGGTACGCCCCCGCGACGACGACGACCTGATCGAGTCCCTGCACGTGCTCGAGCACGGCGGGAAGGAGCAGCCGTTGCTTCGGCGCGCCGAACCGCGTCGCTGCGCCGGCAGCGAGGACGACGGCGCCGACCATCAGCTCTTCCTGACGGTCACTTTCTCGATCACGACCGGCTGCGCCGGCGGCCCGTCGCCGGTCCCGAGCGCCTCGATCGCGCTCACGGTCTCCATCCCCTCGGTGACGGTGCCGACGACGGCGTAGTCGGGCGGGAGGCCGGCATCGGGTGCGGTGACGACGAAGAACTGGCTCCCTGAGGTTCCGGCGGGGTCGGCCGGGCCCTTCGCCATCGCGACGGTGCCTTCCGTGTACCGGGTGTCCGTCGGCGGGGCGTCCGTGGTCGTGTAGCCCGGGCCACCCGTTCCGGTTCCGGTCGGGTCGCCGCCCTGGATCACGAATCCGGGGACGACCCGATGGAACGTCGTGCCGTCGTAGAAGCCGTCCTCGGCCAGCGCGACGAGCGACGCCGTGGTCTTCGGCGCCAGCTTCGGGTCGAGTCTGATCGTGAAGTCGCCGCAGTTGGTCTGGACGACGAGCTCGTACGTCGTGCCGGCCTCGAGCGAGTCGGTCGGCTTGGTCTCGCCGCCGTCGGCCTTCGGCGCGGGCGCGTCGACGGTCTCGCAGTCGCCGTTCGCGGAGGACGAGGATCCCTCGTTGTCGTCGCCGCCGCCGCAGGCCGCGAGCGAGAGCGCGAGCACGAGGAGAAGCAGCGTGGGGACGAAGCGGCGCCGCATGACGAGCGCGGATCGTACCTAGAGCGCCGCGGTCGCTCGCGCCACGAGCGTCCGGGCGATCTCGACCTTGAACGCCGTTCCCACGAGCGGCGTCGCCCGGTCGAGCTCGTCGGGTGCGGAGAGGAGCCAGGGGATCGGCGCGGCCCCGGAGAGGGCGATCCGCGTCTCGCCGGCGACGCGCGCCGCTGCGACGCCGACGAGCGCGAACGCCCAGCGCTGCCGGTCCATCGCCTTCAGGTACGCGCTCGCCTCGACCTCGGGCAGCTCGAGCTCGAGGATCAGCTCGTCCGGCGCGAGCGTCGTCGTCGAGCGGTCGTCCTCGGTCGGCAGCCGGTAGAGCTCGGCGAGGTCGAGCTCGCGCCGGTCGGTGCGGAGCCGGGCGCCGATCGCGAGCAGGGCGGCGGCGGGATCGGACGGGTGCGCCGAGGCGCAGAAGTCGTTGCCGAAGAAGGCGTGCTCGCGGTGCTGTCCCTGCTGCGCATGGCAGATGTCGCCGCCGTGGAGCCGGCAGGGGAACTTCAGGCGCCAGTACCAGCAGCGCGTGGCCTGGAGCAGGTTGCCGCCGATCGAGCCCATGTTCCGGAGCTGCGGCGACGCGGCGAGCCGGCAGGCCTCGCGCAGCGCCGCCGGGATCTCCGCAGAAGACTCGAGCTCGGCCAGTGTCGTGCCGGCGCCGATCGTGCGGCCCGAGATCCCGCGCGGGACCGCGTCGCGGACGTCGACCAGCGTCTCGGCCGCGACGATCCCGTCGCGCAGCAGCGGCACCAGCTCCGTGCCGCCCGCGAGCGCGCGGCCGTCCGCGAGCGCCGCGACCGCTTCCGCGGTCGAGCTAGGCCGCTCCAGCCGCAACGGGCTCCTTTCGTCCTCTGGCTTCGGCCTCGCGGAGCGCGCGCAGGATCTCCTCGCGCGTGATCGGGAGCGAGGTGACGTCCGCCCCGGTGGCGTCGCGGATCGCGTTCGCGATCGCGGCCGCGGTGGGCACGATCGGCGGCTCGCCGAGGCCTTTCGAGCCGAGGTTGGTCAGGTGCTCGTCGGGGACGTCGACGAGGTCGCAGACGATCTCCGGCACGTCGGCGATCGTCGGCAGCTTGTAGGCGTCGAGCGTCTTCGTCAGCACGGTTCCGGTGCGTGGATCGTCGAGCCGGTGCTCCGAGAACGTGTGCCCGAGCGCCTGGATGATCCCGCCCTCGATCTGGCTGCGGGCGCCGAGCGGGTTGATCACGCGGCCGACGTCGTGGATCGCGATCACCTTCTCGACCCGCACCTCGCCCGTGCCGACGTCGACGGCCACCTCGGCGAGCTGGATCCCGAACGTGAGGACCCGCATCCCGGTCGGGTTGGGCCCGCGGGCGCCCTTGCCGAGGATCTGGCCGTCGGCGAGCAGGCCGGTGATGTCGTCGAGCGGCCAGCTGCCGCCGTCGGAGCAGACGATGTTCCCGCCGCGCAGGGTCAGCGTCGCCTCGGGGCGGTCGAACCGCTGCGCGGCCAGCTCGATCACCTGGCGCGCGGCGTCCGCGGCCGCCGAGCGGACGGCCGGGCCCATGGACGGCAATGTCGACGAGCCGCCCGAGATCGACGCGAACGCGCCGCGGGCCGAGTCGCCGATCTGCACTTCGACGCGGTCGAGCGGGAGCCCCAGCTCCTCCGCCGCGATCATCGCCACCGCCGTGCGCGTGCCGGTGCCGATGTCCTGCATCGCCGTGACCACGTTGGCGCGGCCGTCGGAGCCGAGCCGGACCCAGGCGTAGCTGGGCGGACCGCCGCCGCCGTACCAGATCTGGCTCGCCATCCCCATCCCGCGCTTCCAGACCTCGTCCGAGCGGGCGCGGATCTCGGCCCGGCGGGCCCAGTGCGGCTCCGCGCGCCGGTAGCACTCCATCAGGCTCTTCGAGGAGAACGGGCGGCCGTCCATGGCGTCCGCATGCGCGTAGTTGAGCTTGCGCAGCTCGAGCGGGTCGACGCCGAGCTGCGCCGCGAGCTTGTCGAGCGACGCACTCGAGCGACCACGTCCCCTCGACGAAGCCGGGCGCGCGGAACGCGGCCATCGGCGGGAGGTTCAGCTTCGCGCCGTGCTCGACCGTGCGCACGTTCTCGCAGGCGTAGAGCAGCTGCGTTGGTCCGGCTGTCGGCGGCAGCCAGCCCGACCAGCCGAGCGCGCAGGTGTACTCGCCGCCGAGGGCGGTCAGCGTCCCGTCGGCCCGTCCCGCCGCGGTCACGCGCTGGCGCGTGGCGTTGCGATTGCCGGCGACGACGTTCTCCTCGCGCCGGGAGAAGCCGCAGCGGACCGGTCGGCCAGTCCGCTTCGCCAGCTCGGCCGCGAGGAGGATGTAGTTGCCGACGCTGGTCTTGGCGCCGAAGCCGCCGCCCATGAACTCGCAGATCACGCGCACCTTGTCCTGCGGCAGGCCGAGGGTCTCGGCCAGGTCGCGGCGGATCCCCCAGATGTACTGGGTCGAGACGTAGACGTCGAGGCCGTCGCCTCGCCACTCGCAGACGCACTGGTGCGTCTCGAGCGAATTGTGGTTGAGCGTCTGCGTCGTGTACTCGGCCTCGACGACGGCGTCGGCCTGGGCGAGACCCTGCTCGTAGTCGCCTCGCTCGTAGCGGCGCGACTCCTGGATCACGGAGCCGCGCGCGACCGCCTCGTCGGCGTCGAGCAGCGGCTCGAGCTCGTCCCACTCGATCTCGATCAGCTCGAGCGCCGCCCGTGCCTGCTCCAGCGTCTCGGCCGCGACTCCCGCCACCGCGGCGCCTTCGAAATGCGCTTCCTCCTCGATCCCGGCCACCTCTCCCGGCCCGATGACGCCGAGCACGCCGGGCGCCGCCGCCGCCGCGGCGAGATCGATGCGTCGCACCTTCGCGCGCGCGTGCGGGCTGCGCAGGAGCGCGCTCTCGAGCATCCCCGAGAGCTTGATGTCGCCGGTGTAGCGGGCCTCCCCGCGCGCCTTCTCGTAGCCGTCGAGGCGCGGCGCGTCCCTGCCGACGACCGCACCCGGCCCGGCGGGCCACTGGACGAGCGCGTCCTCCTCGACGAGCGTCCAGACCTCCTCGTAGCGGCCCTCGACCTCCTTCTCGGACTTGATCAGCCTTGCCACGTCTTGATCGCCTCCTCGATCCGCGGGTAGGTGCCGCAGCGGCAGAGGTTGCCGGCCATGCGATGCCTGATCTCCTCGCTCGACGGCTTCGGGTTCTCGGCCACGAGCGCCGAGGCCGAGACGATCTGCCCCGGGGTGCAGAAGCCGCACTGGAGCGCGTCGGTGCGGACGAAGGCGTCCACGAGCGGATGGCTCTTCAGCCCCTCGATCGTCGTCACCTCGCGCTCGCCGACCGTGTGGACGAGCGTGATGCAGCTGAGCACCGGCACGCCGTCGAGCTGCACGGTGCAGGCGCCGCAGTGGCCCTCGCCGCACGCGATCTTCGTCCCCGTCAGACCGAGGTCGTCGCGCAGCGTCTCGGCGAGCGTCTGCCCGACCGGGGCGTCGAAGGCGTGCTCGTGGCCGTTGACCTTCAGCCGAGTGCCTCCTCCACTACCAGTCAAGGCACTTCTGGCGGCATCCGGGGCCGTCATGCGGCGTCCTCGGTCGCGCCGATATGCCCGCATATCGGCGCTCCCTGCGTCCTTGCCTGACGGCCCCGGCCACTCGCCAGAAGCACCAGACCGGCAGTGAAGGAGGCACTAGGCAGGCGAGGTCACCGCCGTGATGTTCGCGAGATGGACGAGCCGGAACGCGACCCGGGCCGTGCGCACGCGCTCGGCCTCGTCGTCGGCCTCGGGGAAGAGACGCCAGAGGTCGCGGGCCGTGGTGAGCAGCTCGCGGATCCGCTCCGTCTCGTCGCGGTGGCCGTTCGAGCGCTCGTCGCAGGCATTGAGTGCCAGCCCGAGCACGCCGATCGTGTCCGCCTGGCGCATCCACAGGAGCGGCGTCGCCATCGAGAGGTACTGGTGGATGCGCGCGAACGTGAGCGGGTGCGCGACGTCCTGCGGGCCGCGCGGCGGCGTCAGCGCCAGCGCCTCCTCGCCCGCGGCGATCCGGCGCGCGCTGCCGCCGAGCATCGCCCGCAGCTGGTCGTCGTCGAGACCGGCCATCCTGGCGGTGCGGATCGAGGCGAGCTGCGACGCCGGCTGCGTCCCGTAGGGGTAGTCGGAGGCGTAGAGCACCTGCTCCGGCGAGACGAGCCGGTAGAGGTCGAGCAGGTCGAGCGGGCTCCAGACCGACGTGTCGAAGAAGACGCCCGGCCGCCCGGAGAAGTGGCGCGCCAGCGCGGCCAGGTCGGCGATGCCTGCGTGGGCGATGATCAGCTGCGGCTCGTACGCGTCCATCAGCCGCGCGAGCGCGTCGGCGATCGGCGGCAGGCCGCGGCCGCCGTGAATGAGGATCGGGACGCCGCGGTCGGCTGCCAGCTCGAACACCGGCGCCAACCGCTCGTCGTCGAGCAGGAACTTCTGCGCGCGCGGGTGCAACTTGATCCCGCCGGCGCCGAGGTCGAGGCAGCGTGTCGCCTCCTCGATCGGGCTCTCGCCCAGGTCGAGCCGGACGAACGGAACGAGCTCGCCGCCGCTTCGCTCGGCGAAGGCGAGCGTGCGGTCGTTCGGCGCGCGGAAGCCCGGATGCCGGTCGGGCTCGTCGAGGCAGAACATGAACGAGCGGGTGATCCCGTGTGCACGCTGGATCCGAAGCAGCTCGTCGAGGTCGCCGCGCATGCCGTCGATGTCCGTGCCGAGATGGACGTGCGCGTCGAAGATCTCGGCGTCCTGCGGCAGCTCTGCCCGCACGTCGTCCTCGAATTGCTCGACGAGGCCCTGCGCGCGCCGAAGGACGTCCTCCACGAGCCTGAGTCTACGGACGGCGGCTGGCGCGCGATTCGGGTGGATGCTAGGTTCGAGACCAGGCGCACGGGGGCGCCCCCGGTCCGCGGGAAGAGGCGTTCTCACCCCGGAGAACACGCGCATTGCAGACGTCGACGACACCTCGTTCGCTCCTCGACGAGCTGGCGGCTGTCGAGCGCGGTGAGGTCGTGGTCGACTCCGGGCTCTCCTACGCGGACGGGGAGCCGGTCAGCGTCCTCGTCCGCAAGCGCCTCTACCGCTACACGCTCTCCGACCGCGGCCGGGCGATCGAGAAGTCGGGCAAGCCGCCGGGCTGGCGCGAGGCTGCCGAGAACGCGGTCGAGCCGATGAACGTCGACCGGCAGGGGATCGTCTTCGTGCCGACCGTCGCCGGCCCGCACCTGCTGCGCCTGATCGAGCGCCTCGCCGATGCCAGCCGCGCTGTGCACGAGGCGGTGATCGTGCTGGTCGAGTAACGCTACGCCGGCTGGAGGCCGGCGACCTTCGAGCGCAGGTAGGCGAGATACGGCTGCGGGTCGATCTCCGTCGCGCCGATCGCCCGCTCGAGCGTCTCGAGCGGCATGAACTTGCGCCCGTGCCGGTAGATCCGGCGGCGCAGCGACTCGTACAGCGGCCCGAACTCGCCCGCCTCCAGTTGCGCGTCCAGGTCAGCCAGCTCCTCCTCGACCGCGCGCCAGATCTGCACCGAGAGGACGTTGCCGAGGGCGTAGGTCGGGAAGTAGCCGTACGAGGCCCGCGTCCAGTGCACGTCCTGGAGGACGCCGCGTACGTCGTCGGGCACGTCGACGCCGAGCAGATCCTTCATCTTCGCGTTCCAGGCCTCGGGCAGGTCGGCGAGCGCGAGCGAGCCGGAGACGAGCTCCTGCTCCAGCTCGAAGCGGAGGATGATGTGCAGGGAGTACGTGACCTCGTCCGAGTCGACGCGGATCAGCCCGGGGGCGACGCGGTTGATGCCGCGATACCAGGTGTCGAGGTCGACCGACTCGAGCTGCGGGAAGAACCGCTGCAGCTCCGGAAGGCGGCCGCGCCAGAACGGCAGCGAGCGGCCGACGAGGTTCTCCCAGGTGCGGCTCTGCGACTCGCCCAACCCGAGCGAGGCGTTCCCGTACAGCGGCGAGCGCGCGAGGGACGGCTCCGTGCCGAGGTACGTGAGGCCGTGCCCCGCCTCGTGCATCGCCGCCCAGAGCGCGCGCAGGTTGGTCGGCTTGTACCGGGTCGTCATCCTGATGTCCGTCCGCGAGAAGGTGGTCGCGAAGGGGTGCACGGTCGGGTCGAGCCGGTAGGTGTCGTCCTCGAAGCCGAAGTCGCGCAGGACGCCTTCGAGGAACTCCTGCTGCGTCGCGACCGGGTAGTCGCCTTCGAGGAAGGCGTCGTCCGCCGGTTCGCCGGCCTCGCGCACGATCGCCGTCAGCTCCGGGCGGAGCACGTCGAAGACCGCCTTCACCTCTGCCGTCTTCATCCCCGGCTCGTACTCGTCGAGGAAGGCGTCGTAGGGCGAGTCGCCCGGCTCCATGTACTCGGCCCAGCGGAGCGCGACGTCGTGCACCCGCTGGAGCGCCGGCTGGAAGACCGCGAAGTCGTTCGCCTCCCGCGCCTGCAGCCAGGCGGCGTGTGCGTTGCCGCCCTCGCGCGCCCACTCCGCCGCCAGCTCGGCGGGGACGCGGCGCGCCTTCTCCCAGTCGCGGCGGGTGACGCGGATCAGGCTCGCGTCGTCGGAGTCGTAGTCGAGCTCGGCCTCGAGCGGCGCGAGCTCGTCGAGCAGCCGGCCGATCTCGGCCGTCGTGAACCGCTCGTGCGCGATCCCGGAGAGGGTGGCGGACACCTCGGAGCGGGCGGCGGCGCCCTGCGCCGGCATCATCGTCCGCCGGTCCCAGCCGGCGATCGCAGCGCCCTTCTCGAGGTCGTAGACCTCGGCGAGCCGCTGCTTCAGGTCGGTGAGAGCGTCGGTCACCGACTGGAACCTACCGATTAGGATCCTGCTCGATGACGGATGTGC
>CAWETB010000005.1:0-26867 GCA_963811885.1 uncultured Gaiellaceae bacterium | reverse complement strand
TTCTCGCCGCGCAGGATCGCCATCCGCAGGAGCGGATGCCGATCGCGCACAAACCCCTGAAGCGGCCGCTCCGCGGCCGGGCGCACCGATGATCCGGATCAACCCGAAAAGTGGTGGCTGGCTCGAGGTCGTCTGCGGGCCGATGTTCAGCGGCAAGAGCGAGGAGATGATCCGCCGGCTCCGCCGCGCGGAGATCGCCGGGCAGCGCACCGTCATCTTCAAGCCGCGCATCGACGACCGCTACGACGCGGCCGACGTCGTCAGCCACGCCGGCATCCGGATGCGGGCGGTGCCGGTGGGCTCCGTCGCCGAGCTCGTCGAGCACGCGCGCGGCTTCGAGGTGGTGGGGATCGACGAGGCCCAGTTCTTCGAGCACGAGATCGTGAGCGCCGCGCTCGCGCTCGCCGACGGCGGCGCGCGCGTGATCGCTGCCGGCCTCGACCAGGACTTCCGGCGGCTGCCGTTCGGACCGATGCCGGAGCTGCTCGCGCATGCCGAGTTCGTGGACAAGCTCCAGGCCGTCTGCCACCGCTGCGGCGGCGGCGCGACGACCACGCAGCGGCTGGTCGACGGCAGGCCGGCTCCGTACTCCGGCGCGACGATCGTCGTCGGCGCCAACGAGCAGTACGAGGCGCGCTGCCGCGACTGCCACGAGGCCGGCGAAGGACTCGCAACAGTCGCGGCGTAGCCTGCGCGCCGGATGAGACCCGCCGCCGCGGTATGACGTTCGGAGCCGGCGAGGCCATCGACCTGGTCGACTGGAGGCGGCAGGTGTTCCGGCTGTACGAACAGGTTCGCGCGAGCGCCGACCCACGCGCGGCCTGGGAGCTCTGGTGCGCGACGCGCGATCGGCTCTACCGCGAGCACCCGCAATCGCCTGTCCCGGCCGCTGAGCGGGCGGGCTTTCCCGGCTGCAGCTACTTCGAGTACGACCCGGAGGCGCGAGTCCTCGGCCGAGTCGAGCCCTACGAGCGCGCCCACGAGGACATCGTCTCGAGCCTCGGAGCCGCCTTCCCCTTCTCGAGGGTCGGGACCGTGCGGTTCACGGTCGGCGACGAAGAGCAGTCTCTCGCGCTGCTCTGGAACGAGGGCTACGGAGGCGGTGTCTTCATCTCCTTTCAGGACACGACGAGCGGACGAGAGACCTATCCGGCCGCCCGCTACCTCCTCGACACCGTGAAGGGCTCGGACCTCGGGACGAGCGACGGCCGGCTCGTCCTCGACTTCAACTTCGCCTACAACCCCTCGTGCGCCTACGACAGCTCGTGGGCGTGCCCGCTCGCGCCACGTGACAGCCGACTGTCGGTTGCCATCCGCGCGGGGGAACGGACGCCGATTCGGTCGCAGTGAGAGTGCGGGGGCCGCGCCAGGCGGCGGCCCCCGCGAGCTCTCGCTAGTTGAGCTTGTTCGCCTTCAGGAAGGCCTTGGCGACCGAGGCCGCCGGCTTCTTGTCGAGGCCGACCGCCTTGTTCATCGCGATCATCGCCTTCACGGTCAGCAGCGAGCTGACCTTGTTGACCGTCGAGGTGAAGCTCGAGCCGTTCTCTGCGACGAGCTTCTTGCTCAGGACGGGTGCGACGTACTGGAAGCCGAACATGTTCCGCGGCTCGCTGCAGCACGACGTACTTGGTCGAGATCAGCTGCGGGTCGGTCGTGAAGATGGCCGCAGCCAGCACCTTCTTCTGGTCCAGCAGCGTGTAGGCGCTGATCCCCGCCAGCGGCGTGAAGTCGAATTTGACCCCGTAGAGGCGCGACAGGCTGGACGCCCATCGGGTCTCGAACGTCGGGAAGCCGGCGAGGGTGAGGCTCGGCACCTTCTTCAGGTCGCCGACCGTCTTCAGCCCGTACTTGCTCGCCGTCGTCTTCAGCACGGCGATCCCGTCACGGTCCTGGAACGCCGTCTGCTTGAGCAACGTCTGCCCGCGTTTTCCGTAGAGCTGCTTGGCGAGGGCGTAGGTGCCGGCCGCCGACTTCGGCAGCGTCTTCTTGCCGAAGGTGACGCTGAGCATGATCCCCGTGTACTCGGGATAGAAGGTGACCTTGCCGCTGCGGAGCGACTTGTCGATCAGCTCCGTCGAGCCGATGTTCTCCTTGTACTGCACCTTGAAGCCCTTGGCCTCGAGCGCCTGCTTGTACAGCTGGCCGAGGACGTACTGCTCGGGAAAGTCCTTCGTCCCGATGATGATCGGAGTGGCCTGCTGCTTCTCGAGCGCGGCCGGCGCCGCGGCGGCTCCCCCGAGCACGATGGCGACACCGAGGGCGATCGCGAAGGCCGCCTTGGCGGCCCGGCGATTGTGCTTTCTGATCACGTGCCTCCTCCTTCTGTCGTGGTTCACCCGGTTGAGACGACCGGGCGCACATCCGGTTCGAACGCCGGAAGCTGGTGTTTCAGTCCCTGCGGTGTGAGCGCGCGCTGCACCAGGCCGAGCGCGGCGTCGGCGGCGAGCGCCAGCAGGGAGACGCAGATCGCGGCGGCGACGACGCCTTCGGAGCGGTACGAGGCCTGGTTGACGATGATGTCGCCGAGGCCGCCTCCGCCCGCGATGGCGGCGATCGTCGCCGTCGCGACGACGAAGACCGCGGCCGTCCGGATGCCGGCGAAGAGAAGCGGCAGCGCCAGCGGCAGCTCGACGCGCCTGATCACCTGCCACGGCGTCATCCCCATTCCGCGCGCGGCCTCGACCGCGTCGGGATCGACCTGGTCGACGGCCACGTAGGCATTTGTGAGGATCGGCGGCACCGCGAGGATGACGAGCGCGACCATCACGTTCGTGAAGCCGATGCCGAGGAAGATGAAGCCGACCGCGATCACGACCAGTGTCGGGAGGGCCCGGCCGATGTTCGCGACGTTGACGGCGACGAACGAGCCGCGGTGGAGGTGGCCGAGCACGACGCCGATCGGGACGGCGACGGCGATCGAGACCGCGAGCGCTGCCGCCGACAGGACGATGTGGTCCCAGGTCTTCTCCAGTAACAGGTGCCGCTGGTCGACGATGAAGTCGAGGCTGTTCGCAAAGACGTCGAGGGCGGCGAGGATCATGCCGTCCTCCGGGTCGTGGCCCACGGCGTCACCAGGCGCTCCACCAGCACGAGGAACACGTCGGCGATGATTGCCAGGCCGACCGCGAGCGCACCCGCGGCGATGATCTCGGTGCTGAAGTCGAGGCGCAACGCGCCGAGAATCGGCCCGCCGAGACCCTTCGAGACGACGAACGCGGCGACGGTTGCGAGCGCGATCGTCGAGACGACGGCGATCCGCACCCCAGCGATGATGGCCGGCACCGCGAGCGGCAGCTCGACCCGCAGGAGCGTCTGGTTCCGGGTGAGGCCCATCCCGTGCGCCGCCTCCAGCACCTCCGGGGGAACCGAGCGCAGGCCGGCGAGCGTGTTCCGGAAGATGATCAGAATCGTGTAGCTGACCAGCGCGATCTCGACCGTCGTCACGGTGAGCCCCGTCACGGGCACGAGCAGCTGGAAGAGCGCCAGGCTCGGAATCGTGTAGATCACCACCGCGAGGAACGCGAAAGGACGCTCCACGTGGCTGAGGCGATGCGCGAGCAACGCCGCCCCGAGCGAGATCACAAACCCGATCCCGACCGCGATCGCCGTCAGATAGATGTGCTGGACGAGCGCCGGCTGAAGCACCGGGTCCCAGTTCTCGCTGGACCCAGTCCGGGCAGAAGAGCCGATTGTCGGTGACGCAGTCGCTCGCCTCGCCGAAGTCGGGGATGACCGGCTCGGCCATTACTTGAGCAGCTCCGTCAGCCGGTCGAGCGTGAGCACGCGCTTCGTTCCGTCGCCGCGCTCGAACGACGACCGCCCGCGACACCGTCGTTCAGCATCGCCGAGAGGGCGTCGCGGAGCGTCGTGTGGCGTCGAGCAGCGGCCCGACCGCGCCGTTCGCCTGGTCGAGCTCGACCTCCAGATCCTCGAGCCGGGTCAGCGAGAGGCGCTTGAGGCCACGGTCGGCGCCGACGAAGCGGGCGACGTAGTCGTCGGCGGGGTGCGCGAGCAGCTCCTCCGGCGTGTCGTACTGGGCGAGGACGCCACCCTCGCGGAGGATCGCGATCCGGTCGCCGATGAGGATCGCCTCGTCGATGTCGTGCGTGACGAAGATGATCGTCTTGCGCAGCTCCCGCTGGATCCGGAGCAGCTCGTTCTGGAGGCGGGTGCGGGTGATCGGGTCGAGCGCGCCGAACGGCTCGTCCATCAGCATCAGCGGCGGGTCCGCCGCGAGCGCGCGGGCGAGGCCGACGCGCTGCCGCTCGCCGCCGGAGAGCTGCGACGCGTAGCGGGAGCGGTAGTCGCGGGCGGGCAGGTCGACGAGGTCGAGCAGCTCGTCGGATCGCTCCGCGATCTCGCGCTTCGACCAGCCGAGCAGCTTCGGCACGGTGGCGACGTTCTCGGCGACGGTCATGTGCGGGAAGAGCCCGACCTGCTGGATCACGTAGCCGATCCCACGACGGAGCGCCGTCTCGTCGAGCGACTTGACGCTACGGCCGTCGACGCGGATGTCCCCGGACGTCAGCTCCACGAGCCGGTTCACGAGCTTCATCGCCGTCGTCTTGCCGCCGCCGGAGGGGCCGACGAGGCAGCACACCTCTCCTGCCGGGATCGTCATCGACAGGTCGTCGACCGCCGGAGTTTCGCGGCCGGGGTACCGCTTGGTCGCGTGGTCGAAGACGATCTCGACCGCCTGACGCCGGTCCCTCACGGACCGAAGCGTACGTGCCTGGACCCGTGCGGCGAAGCTTGTGCAAACCCTAACCCTGGCCTTACCTGCGCTTGGATCGGCGCCCGCGATGCTTCCGGTGTCAACTGCGAAGGGAGCAGATCATGGCCAAGACGAAGACAGGACTCACGCTCGTACTGTCGGGAGTGCTCGCGCTGCTGGCGGTCGGATCGCCGGCGCTCGCGAAGGACGGCGACGTGCTCGTGCGCGGGACGTGCACGGGGAGGAGCGCCGCGAAGCTGAAGCTGAGCAGCGAGAACAGCCGGATCGAGATCGAGGTCGAGGTCGACCAGAACCGGAACGGTGTCCCTTGGACGGTGGTGCTGACCCGCGACGGCACGCGGGTCGCGCGCGCGATCCGCGTGACGAAGGCCCCGAGCGGATCGTTCTCCGTGCGGAAGCTCGTGGCGAACCCGGCCGGGACTGGATGTGATCCGCGCAGTCGCGACGCGACGCGGCGAGACCTGCACGATTCGCGCGAGCTGGACCGCCTGACCCGCTGGTAGCGTCGGGCCCCCGTGGCCGACGTCGCCTATATCCCTGGCGAGGCCGGCCGCGAACGGCGGCCGGCCGTCGGCTACGCGATGGTGATCTCGGCCGCGCTGCTCTTCGCGCTCAACGGGACGGTGTCGAAGGTCGTGCTCCAGTCCGGGATCTCGTCGCTGGAGCTGACGCAGGTCCGCGCGACCGGCGCGTTCCTCGGCTTCGCGCTCGTGCTCGCGCTGACGCGGCGCGACAGCCTGCGGCTGACCCGCCGCGAGCTGCCGTACCTGATCGTCTTCGGGATCGCGGGCGTCGCGCTCGTGCAGTGGCTCTACTTCGTCTCGATCGGGCGGCTGCCGATCGGGATCGCGCTCCTGATCGAGTACATCGCGCCGATCCTGATCGCGATCTGGGCGTGGTCGGTCTTCAAGGAGCCGATCCGCCGCCGGATCTGGCTCGCGCTCGTGCTCGCGGTCGTCGGGCTCGCGGTCGTGGTGGAGGTGTGGAGCGGGCTGACGCTCGACGGCCTCGGCGTGGCTGCCGCGCTGTCGGCCGCCGTCGCGTACGTCGTGTACGTGCTGATGGCCGAGCACGCGGTCAAGTGGCGCGACCCCGCCTCGCTGACCGCGTACGGCTTCCTCTTCGCCGCCCTCTTCTGGGCGCTCGTTCAGCCACTCTGGCGCTTCCCGACGGGACGGCTGGACGACAGCGTCTCGCTGCTCGGCCACCTCGAGCGCTTCTCGCTCCCGGTCTGGCTGCTGATGCTCTACGTGGTGGTCGCGGGAACGATGGTGACGTTCCTGCTCGTCGCCGCAGCGCTGCGCCACATCTCGGCGACGCGCGTCGGGATCGTGGCGATGCTCGAGCCCGTGGCGGCGAGCGCCGTCGCCTTCGTCTGGCTCGGCGAGTCGTTCGGAGCGGCGCAGCTCCTGGGCGGTGCGGTCGTGCTGGCCGCGATCCTGCTCGCCCAGACGGCCCGGTAGCAGCACACACTTTCTTTACGTTCTATCCCCCAAAAGGGTGAGGCCGCCGTCCGGCTCGTTCGTCAACCTCCCGCCTTGCCGCGGGTTTGGACCCCCATCCGCACAGCGGCGTGCGTTCTGTTCGCCGTTGCCGTCATCGCCCCCGTGGCGGGTGCCGGGAACCAGGCGAACTCGCTGAACCAGACCGAGCGCTCGCTCCTCAGCGTCGTCAACGAGGTTCGCGGCAACCATGGTCTCCGGCCGCTGAAGGTCGACCCTGCCCTCGCCCGTGCCGCGCGCTCCTACACCGCGACGATGCTCCGCACCGGTGTCTTCAGCCACGGCGACATGTTCGGACGGCTCAGCCGCTCCGGCGCGGCCGGCCCGGCCTACGGCGAGAACCTCGCCTGGGGGACCGGCCCCTTCGCGACCGCCCGCCAGGTCGTCCGCGGCTGGATGGGGAGCCCCGGCCACCGCGCCAACCTGCTCCGCCCGGGCTGGACCCGGATCGGCCTCGGCGCGCTCAAGGGCACGTTCGGCGGCTACGCCGGTGCGACCGTGTTCACCGCGGACTTCGCCGGGCGCTAGGTCTCGGCCATCAGGCCGCGGAGCTCGGTCAGCTTCTCGCGGCGCAGGTCATCGCGCTCGCCGCGCTCGAGCCGATCGAGCAGCCCGCGCACGAGCGGAGCCAGCTCGACGGGATTGAACGGCTTCGTGATGTAGTCGACGCCGCCGATGTCGAGGCCCTCTCGCGCGGTCGCGGAACTCCGCCCGCGCGGTCAGGAAGATGATCGGGATGTCGGCCGTGCGGTCGTCCTCGAGCAAGGCCTCGGCGACGCCCCAGCCGTCCAGCCCGGGCATCATCACGTCGAGCAGGATCACGTCGGGGCTGCCGTCGCGCGCCGCCTCGAGCCCGGACGGCCCGTCGCCCGCCTCGAGCACGGGCATCCCCTCGGCCTCGAGGTTGACGCGGCAGAGCAGCCTGATCGGCGCCTCGTCATCGATCACGAGCACGGTTGTCATCCGCTTCGCCTTCTACCCAGCCGTGTCATGTCTCACTCTCCGCGGGGCGTAGCTCGAGCACGAACGTCGACCCCTTGCCTTCGCCCGAATCGACGCGGATCCTGCCGCCCATCGCGGTGACGAGGCCCTCGGCGAGGAAGAGGCCGAGACCGGCCGCACCCGCCCCGACGGCGCCCGACGAGGCCGCATCGCCCCGGTAGAACTTGCGGAAGATCCGCTCCTGCTCGGCGTGCGGGATCCCGACGCCCTCGTCCTCGACGCTGACCTCGACCGTGTCCTCGCGGCGGCGTGCGGCGACCGTGACGGTGCCGCCGGCCGGCGAATAGCGGACTGCGTTGTCGAGCAGGTGCGCGAGGACCTGGCCGAGCTTCTCGCGGTCGGCCTCGGCCGACAACGGCTCGTCGGCGAGGTCGACCACGAAGCGGTGCCCGTTCTGACCGTCGGCTCCCTCGGCGGTGCGCACCGCCTCGCTGACGACGGCGCCGACGTCCGTCTCCGCCAGCTGGACCGCCATCGCCCCCGTGTCGAGCTGCGCGACGGAGAGGAGCCGGTCGACGATCGAGGTCAGCCGCTCCGACTCCGAGGCGATGTAGCGGAGGAAGGTCGACCGCTCCTCGTCGCCGAAGAGCACGTCCTGGCGGAGCAGGGTCTCGGCGAAGCCGTAGATCGAGGTGAGCGGCGTCCTCAGCTCGTGCGAGACGGTCGAGACGAAGTCCGACTTCATCTGCTCGACGCTCCGCTCGGCCGAGATGTCGCGGAACGCGTAGATGCGCCCGGCCACGGCTCCCGCCGGATCGGTCATGACCGCTTCGCTGAGCGAGAGCCAGACCTCCTCGGCGCCGCGCCGGATCGGCAGCAGCCTGCTGCCGCCGGGCGAGCCACCCGCGGCATCCAGCGGGCGGCCGAGCGCCTCGGTCGGCGTCTTGCCCAGAGCCTCCGCCTGGGAGACGCCGGTGACGCGCTCGGCGGCCGGGTTCCAGAGCACGACCTTGCCCTCCCGGTCGACGGCGACGATCCCGTCGGCGACGTTGGCGAGGATCGCCTCGCCGCGCTGCTGCTCGTGGCTGACGCCCTGGTACAGCTCGGCGTTGACGCGCGCGGTGGCTGCCGTCGCCGCGAGCGCGAGCAGTGCCTCCACCTCCTCCTCGCGCCACTCGCGCGGCCGCGTCGAGTAGACGGCGAGGATCCCGTGGGCCGACTCCTCGGGGCCGATCATCGGCACCCCGAGATAGCCCGCGTAGCCCGCGGCGAGCATCGCGTCGGCCTCTCCCACCCGCGGGTCGACCCCGACGTCGGCGACCGACCGTGTCGCGCGTGTCTGGACGATGTCGCCGACGAGCCAGGCCGTCGAAGGCGCGCGGGTGTCGAGTGCGTCGACCTCGCCCAGGCCCGCCGCCGCACGGACGACGACCTCGTCGCCCTCGAGCATCCGGGCCGACGCACCGTCGGCGCCGAGCAGCTGGACGGCGTACCGCACCGACTGGTCGAGGACGTCGTCCGGGTCGAGCTCGCCCGCCAGATCGCGGCCGGCCCGTGCGAGGCGCTGCGCCAGCTGCCGTGAGCGCCGCTCGCGCTCGTAGAGATCGCTGCGCTCGAGCGCGCCGCGCGCGGCCGCCGCCACGTGTGCCGCCAGCTCGAGCTGCGCGTCGTCGAACGCGCGCTCGCCCTGGAAGAAGACGAGGACGAGGCCGGCACCCTCGCCGCCGGGCTGCTGGAGCGGGACGGCCAGGAGCGAGCCTCGGTCGGCCGCCGCCGCGGCTGCGCCAAGCCCCTCACCGAAGCGATCGTCCTCGCGGAGCCGCCGCGATGCGAGGACCTTGCCGCCGCGCGCACAGAGGGCCAGGGCCGACGCGGCTTCGCCGAGGTGCGATGCGAGACCGTCCGAGAGCTCGTACGCGCCGGCGAGCTCGAGCCCCGAGCCGGCGGAGCGGAGCACGGCGGACGAGTCACCGCCGAGGGACTCCGCCGCGGCCTGTGCGACCGCATCCAACGTCTCCTGCTCGGAGAGGGGCTCACTCAGGACAGCCGCGATCCGGTAGAAGCCGCGCTCGACGTGCGCCTGGCGTGTGCTCTCCTCGTACGCCTCGGCATTCCGGAGCGCGATCGACGCGAGGCTCGCGAAGGCCTCGATCAGGGGCAGGTCGGACTCCTCGAAGCGGCCGGGGTCGCGCGAGCAGACGCCGAGCACGCCGCGGATCTCGCCGAACGAGAAGATCGGCGCTTCCATCACCTCGGCGAAGCCCGCATAGCTGTCGGCAGGCGGTGGCTGCTCGGTCTCGCCGAAGTCGCGCCGCAGCACGGGCTTGCCGGCCGCGATCGCGTCGCCGATCGTGCCGGCGACCAGGACCGTTCGGCCGATCTCGTCCTCGGGCAGCCCGAGCACTGCGCGGCAGACGAGCTTGTCGCCGCCGGGGAGCAGCGTCCAGCAGTCGGCGGCGTCGGCGTTGACGAGCGAGCGAAGCTCGTCGACGAGGCGCTCGATCACGGTGTCGAAGCGGAGGTCGCTCGTGAGCGCCTCCCCGGCCTTCAGCAACGCCTGCTGCTCGGCCAGCCGGCGGTCGTTCTCGCGCAGCAGGCGTGAGGTGTCGAATGCGACCGCCGCCTCGCGGGCGACGGCCTCCGCAAGCGCGATCTCGTTCGGGCTCCAGTCACCGACGGCGCTCCGATGGAACGCGAGCACGCCGAGGAGCCGCTCCTGCGCGACGATCGGCGTCGCCAGGACGGCACGAACGCCGTGCTCGGAGAGCCCTCGGACGTCACCGAGGCTGCCGTCGTCGAGCGCCGGCGTCTCGAGAACGTCGGCGACGGCCACCGTGCGGCGGAGCCTGGCGGCGAGATTTGCGACCGGCAGCCGGCTGGCATCGGCGAGCGGTGGCACACCGACGGCATCCCACTCGGCCGCGACCCCGGTCGGGTCGTGCTCCTCGCCGAGTCTGACGAAGCAGCGGGCCGCGTCGACCGCGAGACCGATCTCCTCGAGCACCGCCGGCAGCACCTCGGCGACGTCCCGGCGTGACCGGAGCTCGAGCGACACGTGCGAGATCAGGCGCTCCCGCTCGAGGGCATCGGCGAGGGCGATCGTCGCGCGCGACCGCTCGAGCGCGAGCCCCGCCTCGCTGACGAACGCCTGCATCCGCCCGAGCTCCTCCTCGTCGAACACGCGCGGGCGGCGCACCGCCCCGAAGACGACGGCGATCACCTCCTCCCCGACGCGAACAGGCACGTAGACGCAGCTCTTGGCCTTGGCGACCGCGTTCAGGCGCTGGTTGACCACGGCCGAGTGCTCGGCGTCGTAGACCGTGAACGCCGTCCCCTCGCGCATGGCGGTGTTGATCCCGGACGCCTCGCGGTCGAGCGCGAGCCGCTTGCCGACGAGGCCGGTGTGATCCCTGCCGCGCTCACGGGCTGCGACGATCACCGCGGCCAGCCCGTCGTCCTCGATCAACGCCAGGTTGGCGAGGTCGAGCTCGAACGCGCCGGCCAGCTCGTCCAGCAGCACCTTCGCGACGTCGGACGGCTCGGACGCGTCGAGCAGCTGCTGCGACAGCCCCGTGCCCATCGGCTCGCGCTCGGTTGGTCTGTCCTTGGCCGCCCGGCCGCGATCCCGCCGCAGGAACGAAGCAAGCGCGAGGCCGACGACGGCCAGAGGCAGCGCCGTGACCGTGAGCAACGGCGCCGCGTTGAACAGCACCGTGTGAGTCTCCGCGTCCACTGGGCGCTCTCGATGATAGAGACGCGGATCTTGCTTTGAAAGATGGGCCGTCCGGCCTATTGGCACCCACCCGACCGCGGAATAGCGTGGCTGCACTGGGCGATGCGACCCGCCTTCGTGTGGGCGCATTGGAAGCGGCCCTGTCGCGACGACCCCCCCGACGCGGCAGGGCTGTTTTCCTCTGGTCGCACGGCGCGAGAGCTACGATCGCGGCGATGGTCGAACGCGTCCTCCTCGCCTCTCCTCGCGGCTACTGCGCCGGGGTGGAGCGCGCCGTCGAAACGGTCGAGCTCGCTCTCGACCACTACGGCCCGCCGGTCTACGTGCGCAAGCAGATCGTCCACAACATCCACGTCGTCCGCGATCTCGAGGCGCGCGGCGCGATCTTCGTCGACTCCGAGGCGGAGGCGCCGGAGGGTGCGACGATCGTCTACTCGGCGCACGGCGTCGCGCCGGCGGTGAACGCGGCCTCGGCGGAGCTCGCTCACAACGTGATCGACGCGACCTGTCCGCTCGTGACGAAGGTGCACGTGCAGGCGCGCCGGTACGCGGCGGACGGCTACACGGTCGTCCTGATCGGACATGCCGGCCACGAGGAGGTCGTCGGGACGATGGGCGAGGCGCCCGAGGCGACGGTGCTCGTCCAGGACGTCGCGGAGGCGGAGGCGCTCGACCTGCCGGCGGACGCCCGGCTCGCCTACATCACGCAGACGACGCTCTCCGTCGACGAGACCTCCGAGATCATCGGCGTGCTCCGCCGCCGCTTCCCCGCGATCCACGCGCCGAAGAAGGAGGACATCTGTTACGCGACCTCCAACCGGCAGTGGGCGGTGAAGGAGATGCTGACCGAGGTCGACCTCCTGCTCGTGATCGGCTCGCGCAACTCGTCGAACTCGAACCGCCTCGTCGACGTCGCCCGCGCCGGGGGCGTCGCCTCATACCTGATCGACGACGAGACCGAGATCGACGCCGCCTGGCTCGACGGCGTCCGCACCGTCGGCGTCACGTCCGGCGCGTCGGCTCCGGAGAAGCTCGTCAACCGCGTCTGCGACTGGTTCCGCGCGCGCGGCGTCGAGCGGATCGAGCCGTTCCGGATGGTCAACGAGGACGTGACCTTCAGGCTGCCGGTGGAGCTTCGCCGCGAGCTGGCGCTCGCCGAGTCTCAGAACTAGCTGCGCAAGGATCGGAATCCGCGGAAGCGGATCCCGATCCGCGCGAAGATCCCTGAAGGGGCCGCGTTCGCGGCCCGACCGAGGGGCGGCGGCTAGGCCTTCCCCATCCGCGGCTCGACGCTAGGTCTAGTCGGTCCGGCGGCGGCCGGAGTGCGCGACCTTCTCGATGTGCGGCTCATCGACGCCGTCCGTCTCGAGCGAGACGGCGAGCACCTCGGCCTTGATCCACTCGGCGTGCCGCTCGACGAGATCGGAGTCGGCCGTCGGGAGGGTGACGGCGATCCGGTCGGTCAGCTCGAGCCCCTGCTGCTTGCGCATCGAGTTGAGCGTGTGGACGAGGTCGTAGACGCGGCCCTCGAGCTCGAGCTCCTCGTCGAGGGTGGTGTCGAGTGCGACGGTCACGCCTTCCTCCGAGACGACGGCCCAACCCTGCTTGCCCGAGCGCTCGACGAGCACCTCGTCGGCCGCGAGGTCGTGACCGAGCACCCGGAAGCCGCCTCCGGCGAGCTCCTCGAACTCCCCCGCCGCCAGCGCAGCCCGGACGGCGCCGAGCTCCTTGCCGAGCTTGGGGCCGAGTGCCGGCAGGTGCGGCTTCACGTGCAGCTCTGTCGCCTCGACGTGGCCGAACTCGACCTCCTTCACGCGCAGCTCCTCGCGGAGCTCGTCCACGTGCCCGCGCGCGAGCGGGGCGCCCTCGACGACGAGGCGCCGCAGCGGCTGGCGCAGCTTGAGGCCCGACGCAGCGCGGGCCTGGTGGCCGCGCGCGACGACGCGGCGCACCTCGGCGACCTCCGCGAGCAGGTCTTCGTCGGGCGTCGGCGCCTCCGGCCAGCCCGCGAGGTGGACGGAGAGCGGCGGGTTTCCGGCCGCATCGCGCACGAGCGCATCCCAGAGATGCTCGGTGAGGAACGGCAGGATCGGCGCGACAACGCGGAGCGATTGCACGAGTGCGAACCAGAGCACGTGCAGAGCCGTCTGGTCGCCGTCCCAGAAGCGGCGCCGCGAGCGGCGGATGTACCAGTTCGAGAGATCGTCGACGAACGCCTCGAAGGCTCGCATCACGTCGACCGTCAGGTACGCCTCGTAGCCGTCGGTCGCCTCGCGCACGAGCGCGTTCGTCCGCTCGAGCAGCCAGTGGTCGAGCGGACGGAGGTCGCGCCGGCTCGGCTCCGCACCCCACTCGGGCCGGAAATGCTCGATCCGACCGTAGTCGGCGAGGAACCGCGCCGAGTTCCAGAGCGTGAGCAGCTTGCGCTGGATCTCGCGTCCAGGGCCGAAGCCGAAGAGGAGGTTCCGGTCGGGCGGCTGCGCGCAGAACTGCCAGCGCATCACGTCGGCGCCCATCCGTTCGAAGGCGTCCTCGGCCTCGATCATGTTCCCCCACGAGCCGTGCATCTCGCGGCCGGTCTCGTCGAGCATCTTCTCGTAGCCCAGCACCTTCCGGTACGGCGCCCGGCCCGTCAGCACGACCGACATGAAGTGCTGCGAGTAGAACCAGAGCCTGATCTGCTCGCGCATCTCCGAGACCCAGTCCGCGGGGAACCACTCCTCCCAGTAGGCGTGATCGTGGAGGTCGGCGGTGGTCAGCCCCTTGGCGGCGCCGGTCGCGTATCCCTGGGGGACGAACGTCGGGTTCTGCCAGCCGAGCGTCGAGAACGGGACGATGCCGGCGTCGAGCCAGACGTCGCCCACCTCGACGACGCGGCGCACCGGCTCGCCGCACGACTCGCACGCGATCGGAACCTCGTCGATCCAGGGCCGGCGCAGCTCCTCGAGCTGCTCGAGCCCTTCGGTCGCGCGCTCCTCGAGCTCGGCTCTCGAGCCGATCACGTTCAGGTGGCCGCACGAGCAGGGGTAGAAGGGCAGCGGCAGCCCGTAGTAGCGGCGCCGCGAGATGTTCCAGTCGCCCATGTTGTTCAGCCAGTCGTCCATGCGCTTGCCCATGTACGCCGGCGTCCACTCGACGTCCTGGTTCGCGGCGAGCAGCTGCGGCCGCAGCTCCTCGACCGAGATGAACCAGTCGTCCGAGAGGCGGAAGATCAGGGGCGTGTCGCAGCGCCAGCAGTGCGGATAGGCGTGCTCGTAGAGGCCTGACTCGACCAGCAGGCCGCGCTCGCCGAGATTGCCGATCAGCTGGTCGGCCGCCTCGACCGTGGAGAGCCCGTGCAGCCAGCCGTAGTCGTCGTAGAAGCGTCCGGCCTCGTCCACGGGCGTCAGCACGTCGAGGTTGTGCACCTTCGAGAGCTCGAAGTCCTCGCCGCCGCAGCCGGGCGCGATGTGGACGACGCCCGTGCCCTGGTCGAGCGTGACCTCGTCCCACGGGATCACGCGGTGCTCCACCTCTCCCGGGGCGAGCTCGTCGAACGGGCCTGAGTAGCGCCAGCCGACGAGCTCCTCGCCGCGCTTTCGCTCGCCGAACGCCTCGTTCGGGTAGCGCGCGACGGCGACCCACTCGCCGTTCTCCCGGCGCCCGTACTCCGCGTCGGGCTTGACCGCCGCTGCGACGTTCGCCGGCAGCGTCCACGGCGTCGTCGTCCAGATCACGAGTGACTCGTGCGGACGGTCGAGCAGTGGGAAGCGGACGTAGAGCGAGGGATCGGCGCGATCCTGGTAGACGCCGGACTGCGAGAGCTCGTGCTGGGAGAGCGAGGTGCCGCAGCGCGGGCACCACTCCGTCGAGCGATGGCCCATGTAGAGCCAGTCGTTCTCGTGCACGCGCTTCAGCATCCGCCAGACGTACTCGATGTTCGTGTCGCTGAAGGTGAAGTAGTCGCGACCCCAGTCCATCCATTGCCCGAGCCGGATCGAGCCGCGCGTGATGTCCGCGGACGACTGGACGACCACTTCGCGACAGCGGCGCGCGAACTCCGCGAGCCCGAACTCCTCGATCTCGCGCTTCGAGTTGAGGCCGAGCGAGCGCTCGACGCCGACCTCGATCCAGAGGCCCTGGCAGTCGAACCCGTTCTGGTAGCGCTGGTGGTGGCCGCGCATGGCCTTGTAGCGCTGGAAGACGTCCTTGAGCGTCCGGCCCCAGGCCGTGTGCACGGCGAGCTTCTTGTTCGCGGTCACCGGGCCGTCGACGAAGCTGAAGCGCGGGCCTCTCCGGTTCTGCTCCCGGAGCCGGTCGAACGTCCGCTCGCGCTCCCAGAGATCGAGGATCTCGAGCTCGAGCGCGGGGTGATCGGGCTTGTCCGGAAGCGGCTTGAACATGCGCTTCGATTCTAGGGAACACTCCGTCCGCCTCCGTCGTTTTCATTAGGCGAGGCCGGGGAACCGGCCTCCTAACTCAGCGAAAGGAACGCCCGAATGGCAACAGCAGTGAAAGAGGACACCTTCACCTCGGAGGTGCTCCAGAGCGACAAGCCCGTGATCGTGGACTTCTGGGCCGAGTGGTGTGGCCCGTGCCACGCAGTCGCGCCGGTGCTCGACAAGATCGTCGAGGAGCGCGACGGCGAGGTGAAGCTCGTCAAGGTGAACATCGACGAGGAGCGCGGCCTGGCCGAGCGCTACGGGATCGCCTCGATCCCGACGATGATTCTCTTCAAGGACGGCGAGCCGGCGCAGGTCGCGGTCGGCGCACAGCCGAAGGGCGCGCTCGAGCGCAGCCTCGGCCTCGCCGCCGAGTAGCTCGTTCGCTCCGGCTTCTTCCGGGCGGGGGATCGGCGAGGTTGCACGACTCGCCGGTTCCTCGGCCTGGTTCGGCGCGGCTCAGCGGGAGAAGAGCCGGACGGCCGGGCGTGCTGCGGCCAAGGAGGTCAAGCGCCATCTGCGCCGGGCGTTTCCGCCGCGACGCCGTGGCAGTCGCCGGGACTTACGACTCGTCGACAGCCTCTTCGAGATAGCCGAGGAAGGCCGCATGCTTGCCCAGGAGCGCTTCGATCTCGCTCAGGCCAACTGCCGCCCAGTCCTCGATCCACGTCTCGGAAAGGTCGTCTTCGATGATATGGAGGCCGCGCTCGCTCATCTGAGCCTGATGATCGACACCGACCCCCCTGGCGGCATGGGCCGAACGGCCTATCTTGCGGGCCTGACAGGCCCGACTTGATGCACCGATTCCTGATCGTCAACCCCAGCTCCGGCGCGGACTCGCCCACGGCCGAGGAGCTTCGCGACGCGGCGCAGAGCCGCGGTGTCGACGTGCGTTTCCTCGAGGACGGAGACGACTTGCACGAGCTGGCGCGGGACGCCGGCGCCGACGTGCTCGGCATGGCCGGCGGCGACGGGTCGCTCGCCGCCGTCGCCGAGGTCGCGATCGAGCAGGAGATCCCGTTCGTCTGCGTCCCGTTCGGGACGCGGAATCACTTCGCGCGCGACCTCGGGCTCGACCGCGACGATCCGATCGCCGCGCTGGCCGCATTCGACGACGGTGTCGAGCGGCGAATCGACGTGGGGCGCGCGAACGACCGCCTCTTTCTCAACAACGTCTCGCTCGGGATCTACGCGCGGCTCGTGCACCGCCGTGAGCACCACCGCCGCCGGCGGGACGCCCTGGCCCGCCTGCGGGCACTGGCGCTGACAGTGCAGGACCGGCGGCGCCGGCAGCGCTTCACGATCGACGGGAGGGACGTCCGCGCGCGGCTCGTGCTCGTCTCGAGCAACGACTACACCCTCGACCTGCTCTCGCTCGGCGAGCGCGAGCGCCTCGACGAGGGGAAGCTCCACCTCTACATCCCGCACGGCTTCCGCCGCATCACCTGGGAGGAGCGCGCGTGCACCGAGCTGGAGATCGGCGCGCCGCAGCCGCGGCTGCGGACGGCGGTCGACGGCGAGCCCGTCGAGCTCGACACGCCGGTGCGCTTCAGGATCGAGCCGCTCGCGGCTACGCGTGCTCGTGCCGCGCGCGCCAGAGCCGGAGTAGCTCCGGGAAGTGCCGGAACGCGAGCTCGTCGTCCGCCGGCAGCTCGTGCGGCGCGAACCAGGCCAGCTCCGAGACGTCGTCGGCCGCACGCTCCGTCCCGCCGGTCACGCGCGCGTCCCACGTCAGGCAGAGCACGATCCGGTCCTGGTACGGCTCCATCCAGACGCCGACGAAGCCCTGCGGCTCGATCTCGAGCCCGGTCTCCTCGCGCAACTCGCGCACGAGGGCGTCGAGCGGATGCTCGTTCTCCTCGAGGAAGCCCCCGGGGAGGTCCCAGAGGCCGACGCTCGGGTCGAAGGCCCGCCGCCCGAGCAGCAGGCGCCCGTCGCGCTCGACGAGCGCCTGGACGGCGGGCGCCGGGTTCGCCCAGACGACGTGCCCGCAGGCGGGGCACGCAAAGTGGTCGCCGCGATGCTCGCCCTCGACGCCGCAGCGCGGGCAGAACCGCCAACCGTCGAGGACGCCCACGGCGCTACGGTACTTCCCGTGCCGCGCCACGTGCCCGCAACCGTCCACGAGCTGACCCGGGTCGGGCTGCTCTCCGGGCTGCCCGGTGAACAGTTGTTGCAGCTCGCAACCAGGCTCGAGCGGGAGGAGATCGCCCCCGGCGAGACGGTCGTGCGCGAGGGCGAGCCCGGCGATCGCTTCTACATCGTCCTCTCGGGGATGCTGAACGTCAGCCAGGAGGGGCTGGGCGAGCGCCGGATCCTGAGGCCGGGCGACGCGTTCGGCGAGGTGGCGCTCGCGATGGGGATCCCCCGCACCGCCTCGGTGCGCGCGGTGACGCCGGCGGTCGTCGCCAGCTGCGACCAGGAGGCGTTCGACGAGCTCCTGCGGCCGCTGTTCGCCGACGAATGAACGTCCTGCTCCTGCACGCGGGCATCGCGGACCGGCGGATGTGGGCGCAGCAGATCGAGGCGCTCGAGGCGGCAGGACACCGCGTGCTCGCGCCCGACCTGCCGGGCTTCGGCGACAACGCGCTGACGCCGCCGACCGTCGACTACGTCGAGTTCGCGGCGGGGTTGCTCGACGGCGCTGCGGCCGTCGTCGGCTGCTCGTTCGGCGGCCGAGTCGCGCTCGAGCTGGCCGCCGCGAAGCCCGAGCTCGTGACGAAGCTCGTGCTCGTCGCTCCCGGACTCGCCTCGACGGAGTGGTCGAAGGAGGCGCAGGCCGGCTTCGCCGAGGAGGAGGCGCTGATCGAGAGCGGCGATCTCACCGGAGCCGCCGAGCAGCAGGCGCGGATGTGGCTGGCCCCGGACGCGGCGGACCGACGTGCGCGAGCTGACGGTCGCGATGACCGTGCGCTCGTACGACCAGCAGCTGCCTTTCGAGGACGAGGTGCGCGCGGCCTGGCCGGAGCCGTCGGCGGAGACGCGCCTGGCCGAGCTCGACGTGCCGACACTGCTCGTCGTCGGTGACGCCGACCTCCCCGAGCTCCGGTCGCTCGCCGAACGGCTGGCCGACGAGCTGCCCGACGCGAGCCTCGCGACGATCGAGGGCGCCGGCCATCTGCCGAGCCTCGAACGGCCGGACGAGCTCAACCGGCTACTGCTCGAGTTCCTCCAGTAGCGCATCCGAGAGCGTCGGCCACGCGGACGCGGCCCACGGGCCGAACGAGACGTCGGCGACCGCAGCGGCGACGAGCCGCCGCTCCGGATCGATCCAGAGGAACGTGGCCGTCCCGGGCTTCGAGCCGAAGTGGCCGTAGCTCCGCGGCGAGTTGCGCGAGCCGGTCCAGTGGGGCGACTTGCCGTCGCGGAGCTCGAAGCCGAGGCCCCAGTCGTTCGGCGTCTGGCGGCCGAAGCCGGGCAGGACGCCGTCGAGGCCGGGGAACTGGACGCTCGTCGCCTCGGCGAGCGTCTCCGGCGCGATCAGCGTCGGCGCGAGCGCCTCCCGGCCGAAGGCGAGCATGTCGCCGAGCGTGCCGACGATCCCGCCCGCCGCGTCGCCCTCGAGGGTGGCGCCGAGACCGAGCGGCTCGACCACGGCCTCGCGCAGGTAGTCGGGAAACGGCATCTCGGTGCGGGCGGCGAGGTGCTCGGCGAGGGTGAGGTACCCCGTGTTCGAGTAGATCCGCCGCTCGCCCGGCTTCCCCAGCGGCGCCGGCGAGTCCCACGCGAGGCCGGACGCGTGCGCGAGCAGGTGCCGGACGGTCGAGCCCTCGGGCCCGGCCGGCTCGTCCAGGTCGAGCGCCCCCTCCTCCGCGGCGATCAGCGTCGCGTAGGCGACGACCGGCTTGGTGACGGAGCCCCAGCCGAGACGGTGATCGACGTCGCCGTGCGCGGCGAGGATCGCATCGGCAGTCGAGACACCGGCGGCAGCATGCTCGGCCGGCCACGACTCGATCTGGCGGAGCGCTTCCACGGGCGGCGATACTAGCCGCGTGGAGCGCCGCCTCATCCCGGGCCACTCGCCGTACGAGCCGGTGGTCGGGTACTCGCGCGCGGTCGTCAGCGGCGCCAACGTGCACGTCTCCGGGACCGCGCCGATCCCGCGTGACGGCGATCCGCCCGACGGCGCCTACGAGCAGGCGCGCCTCTGCCTCGAGATCGTCGGCGGCGCGCTCGGCGAGGCGGGCGCGGGCTTCGCCGACGTGGTGCGGACGCGGATCTACCTGACCGACGCCGACGACTGGGAAGAGGTGGCGCGCGCGCACGGCGAGGTCTTCGCCGAGATCCGGCCGGCCTCGGCGGCGGTCGTCGTCAAGGGCCTGCTCGATCCGCGCTGGCGGGTCGAGATCGAGGCGGACGCGGTGCTGCCGTGAAGCAGATCTATCCGAACTCGATCACCGGCAAGGGCGCCGTCCAGGGCGGAAGCGTCCTCGACCACACCTTCGGACAGTCCGATCCGTACACGCTCGGGGTCGAGGAGGAGTACATGCTCCTCGACGGCGAGACGTTCGACCTCGTCCAGCACATCGACACCGTGCTGCAGGCGATCTCCGGCCACGAGCTCGAGCCGCGGATCAACGCCGAGCTGATGCAGTCGGTGCTCGAGATCGCGACGCCGGTCTGCCGGACGGCCGGAGACGTCCAGCGCGAGCTGCTGAAGCTGCGCGCGTACGTCAGCGAGGTCGGGCGCGAAAAGGGGATGCGCGTCGGGTCGGCCGGCACGCACCCGTTCAGCCTCTTCGAGCGCCAGCGGATCACGGCGCGCGACCGCTACCGCAACCTCGTCGACCAGCTCCAGTACATCGCGCGGCGCGAGCTGATCTTCGGCATGCACGTGCACGTCGCCGTCGACGACCCCGAGAAGGCGATCCAGGTCGTCAACGGCCTGCTCCCCCAACTCGGCCCGCTGCTGGCGCTCTCGGCCTCCTCGCCGTTCTGGCGCGGCGAGCCGACCGGGCTCTCCTCCAGCCGCCAGATGGTGTTCGCCGCGTTCCCCCGCTCGGGGCCGCCGCCGCGCTTCCGCGACTACTCCGACTACGCCGAGGTCGTGGGACAGCTCGAGCGCACCGGCTGCATCGCCGACTACACGCACATCTGGTGGGACATCCGTCTGCACCCGCGGCTCGGCACGGTCGAGATCCGGATCTGCGACGCGGTCACGAGGGTCGAGGACGCCGTCGCGCTCGCCGCCTACTGCCAGGCGCTCGTGAAGCAGCTCTCCGAGCAGCACGACCGCGGCGAGCAGATCCCCTCGTACCACCGGATCCTGACGACCGAGAACAAGTGGCTCGCCGCCCGCTACGGCCTCGAGGCGCCGGTGATGGACCTCGAGACCGGCGCGCGGAACCGGATTCCGGTCGCGCAGCTGATCCGGCGGACGCTGAAGGAGCTGCAGCCGCACGCGCGTGAGCTCGGCTCCGACCGCGAGCTCGAGGGCATCGGCGAGATCCTCGCGCGCGGGAACGGCGCCGACCGGCAGCTCCGCGTCTTCAACGCCAACCGCGACATCGCCGAGGTCGTCGAGGAGATCGCGAAGGCGACCGAGGCCGCTCCCGCGGCCGCCTAGCTACGGCTTCGCGAAGGCCGTCACCTTGAAGGTCGTCGTGTCGACGACGGCGAGCCGGGTCCCGACGCGGCTTCGCGAGCTCGAGCGTGCGGCCGCCGTTCGGCGAGCGACAGACGCACGGCGGCGAGGCGCTGCGCGCTCGTCCGCCACGGCAGATCGACGCAGAACGCCCGCCGCCCGGCGGTGTCGAGCGCGTGGACGAAGCCGGTGCCGTTCGGCTTCGCGTAGAGCGTGTACGCCCAGGCGCCGTTCGCGCTGCGCACGCGTGCCCACGGTGATCCGTTCATCTCCTCGTCCGGCTCGCGCTTGTCGACGAGCGGCGCGCCGACCGGCTTCCCGCGTGACGAGGCTGACCGCGCGGACGCTGTAGCGCGGGTTCGGCCCGTGCCGAGGTACTGGATCGCGTAGAGGATCCGGCCGTCGCGCGACAGCGCGTCGAAGGACCAGAGGCCAGGCAGGGTCACGAGCCGCTGCAGCCGCAGCCGTCGACGTGCCCAGGACGGCGAAGCGAGTCTGCTGCTGCTCGCGCCGAACTCGGCGAGGACGAGCGTGCGTGCCGTCGCGCGAGACGCCTTCCGTCGTCCCGTCGTAGGCGACGATCGGCACGCCGAAGACGCCGTGAATCGTCGAGTAGCGCAGCATCCGGCCGTCGCTCGTCCGAACGGCCGCGACGATCGTGTGACGTCCCGACGGGCATCGCGACGTAGCGGACGCTGCGGGACGGCGTTCGACGGCGCCGTCCCAGCCGGCATCACTCCCGGCGCAGGGCCGCCTCCCGCGGCCAGGGCGGCGCCCGTGACGAGCGCGAGCGCTACGAGTGCGGATGCGAACAGCCTGAGCATGGTCGGCCTCCTTGTCGGCGGTGTCACCACCTCTACGCCGCTCGCGCCGCTCAGGGTCCCTCGGACCTCCTCGGGCCCGACGGACGTAGAGACGACATGGACCGTCGCGAGCTCCTCGCAGCCGCCGCCGCTCCGCTCGCGCTCGCCATCGCTCCCGCCCGCCTTCGCCCGGCGCCGCGGTGGCACCGCGCTCGCGCTCGTCACCGCCGACCTCGAGGCGTCGATCGTCGCGGTCGACCTCTCCAACGGCGAGATCCACGCTCGGCTGAACGACGCCCGCCGGCCCCCGGAGCATCGAGAGCATCGGCGAGCGGGCCGCCCTCGTCGCGCACACCGAAGGCGGGAGGCTCACCCTGGTCGACTCCCGGCTGCGCGTCCGCCCGATCGTCGGTGACTTCGGGGCGCCGCGCTACACCGCCGTCTCGCCGGGCCGCCGGCTCGCGTACGTGACGGACTCGGAGCGCCAGGAGGTCGCGGTCGTGGAGTTGGAAGGCCGTCGCGTCATCGGCCGGACGCCAGTCGGCGGTCCGGCCCGCCACCTCGGGATCGATCGAGCGGGCAGCCGGCTCTGGGTTGCACTCGGCAGCAAGGCGCACGCAATCGCGGTGCTGAGCCTCGCGGAGCCTCGGCGGCCGCGGGTCGTCGGAACGGTGCGGCCGCCCTTCCTCGCGCACGACGTCGGCTTCACACCGGGCGGCCGGCGCGTCTGGGTCACCTCCGGCGACCGGGGCCGGATCGCGATCTACGACGCGCGCACGGGCGGGCTTGTCCGCACGATCGCGGCTGACGCGCCGCCCCAGCACGTCACGTTCGTCGACGACCGCGCGTTCGTGACGAGCGGCGACGACGGCGTGCTGCGCATCCATGCGCTCGACGGGCGCCGGGTCGGATCGGCCGCCGTCCCGCTCGGCTCGTACAACGTCCAGCAGGGCTTCGGGCTGATCCTGACCCCGTCGCTCTCGCAGGGGACGCTCTGCACCTTCAGCGCCGGCGGCGTCCCGATCGAGCGGGCTCGCATCGCCCGCTCGTCGCATGACGCCTGCTTCGTCCTGGTCGCGTGAGGGACCTCCCGCGTAGCGCGCGGCCGTAGAGTCGGTGCATGGGCGCCGGCCGCGACGAGCGCGCCTTCGTGCGCGCCGCCCAGCGGGGGTCCGCCTCGGGGATCGAGGCGCTCTTCCGCCTGCACTGGCCGCGGGCACATCGGGCGGCCTACCTCGTCGTCCACGACGCGGCGGCCGCCGAGGACATCGCGCAGGAGGCGTTCCTCGCCGCCGTCCGCAACCTCGACCGCTTCGACCGGAGCCGCCCGTTCGGGCCGTGGCTGCACCGGATCGTGGTCAACCGCGCGATCGACTGGGCGCGGGCGCGGCAGCTGCGGGGCGAGACGGAGCTCGTCCACGCGGTCGCGGCGCCCGAGCTCGCCGCCCCGATCGACGACTCGCTGCTCGCTGCGCTCGCCGCGCTGCCGCCCGACCACCGCGCCGTGATCGTCCTCAGGCACCTGCTCGAGTACACGCCGGGTGAGATCGCGGAGTTGCTCGGCCTGCCGCGGGGAACCGTCAACTCGCGCCTGCGCCGCGGTCTCGACTCGCTCAGGGAGACGGTGTGAAGCAGGCACTGGAGCGGATCCAGATCCCGGACGAGCACGGACGCTCGCGAGCGGTCGTGGGCGGTCGTGTCCGCCGCGTTCGCCGAGCGGGAGCCGCAGCCGCGCCGCCGATCGTGGAAGCCGGTCGCTGCCGTCGCGCTCGCCGTCGTGGTCCTGGCCGGGCTGCTCAGCCCGCCCGGCCGGGCCGTCCTGGACGAGATCCGCCAGGTCGTCGGCGTCGAGGAAAGCGCGCCGGCGCTGTTCTCGCTGCCCGCACCGGGACGGCTGCTCGTCACCGCCGGCTCGGGCGTCTGGATCGTCGACGAGGACGGCTCGAAGCGGCTGCTCGGCGACTACCGCGAGGCGTCGTGGTCGCCGTTCGGCCGCTTCGTCGTCGCGACGCGCGCGAACGAGCTCGCCGCGCTGGCGGCGGACGGGACGGTGCGCTGGTCGCTCGCGCGGCCGGACGTGCGCCTCCCACGCTGGGGCGGCAGCAGGACCGACACGCGGATCGCGTACTTCTCGCGTGGGCAGCTGCGGGTCGTCGGCGGCGACGGCAAGGGCGATCGCCTGCTCGATGCGCAGACGCCGCGGAGCGCGCTCCCGTGTGGCTGCCGGGCGGCGGCCACCGGCTCGCGTATGCGACGCGCGACGGCAGCGTCCGCGTCGTCGACGTCGACACCGGCGCCGTGGTCGACCGCGACGCACCGGCGCGCCTGCTCGAGCCGCCGGCTGCAACCGCCTCGCCGGACGGCCGCTGGACGGTCGTCGGCTGGGCGGACGCGGATCAGCTCGTCTTCACGCGGCTCGGCCGGCCGAGGCAGATCCGGGCGGTCTCGGACGTGTCAGCCCAGTTCCGCTCGCGCTCGTTTCCTAGGATCGAGGGGTGGTGCTGCGCGCCCTGATCGCCGCCGCCCTGCTCGTCGCGCCGGCGCAGCAGCTCGGACACTCGTGGCAGGGCCGGCCGATCGAGGTGGAGCACGTGCAAGGCGAGGGGCCGCGGATCCTCGTCGTCGGCTGCATCCACGGGAACGAGTGCGAGGGAACCGAGGTGACCCGGATCCTCGCGGGCTCGCGGCCGGGCGTCGACCTCTGGATCGTGCACCAGCTGAACCCGGACGGCTTCGCGCGCCACCGCCGCGGGAACGCGCGCGGAGTCGACCTCAACCGCGACTTCGTCGCGGCGACGCAGCCCGAGACGCGGATCGCACGGCAGCTGATCCTGCGGCTGCGCCCCGACATCACGATCTGGTTCCACCAGCCGCAGGCGGTCGTCCGTGCCTGGGGGCCGAGCCGCGTCGTGGCGCGCCGCTACGCGAAGCTGGCCGGCGTTCCCTACCGCACGATGAAGTGGCCGCGCGGAAGCGCCTCGCGCTGGCAGAACGGAATCGGGGAGATCTCGTTCGTCGTCGAGTTGCCGGCCGGCGAGCTCGAGGACGCGGCCGCGCGGCGCTACGCGGACGCCGTCCTGAGGCTCGGGGAGTAGATTCGCCGCGTGTTCTGGCTCGACACCGGCGCGGAGATGGAGCTCGAGGAGCTGCTCGAGGGCGGGCCGGTGCTCTTCCTCTTCTACCTCTTCGACTGGTCGCCGACCTGAACGCAGGAGCTGCGCCTCCTGCGTGACAGGAGGCCGGAGTTCGAGCGGGCGGGCGTGCGCGTGTTCGGCGTCTCGCGCGACTCGCACTGGTCGCACCGGGCCTGGAAGGACGTGCTCGACGCCGACGTGCCGCTGATCTCCGACTGGAACGGCGCGCTGGCCAAGCGGTACGGCGCCGCGCGAGTGTGGCGCTGGATGGAAGACGTGCCGCGACGGAGCGCGTTCCTCGTCGGCGAGGACGGTACGGTGCTCGGATCGTGGCGCTACGAGGACTCGGACGTGCCCGACTTCGACGAGCTGCTCGCAGCCGCGCAGGCGTTGCGGGACTAGCCGCCGCCCTCTACCTCGGCGCCGGGCTGCTCGCCACCTCGCCCGCCGTCTTCCAGACCGACCGTTTCCTCGGCTACGGCACGCCCCACGAGGGACGGGTGACGCCCGGCGACCACCTGCAGACGGCGTACGCCCTCTGGCTGCCCGGACACCAGCTCGCGCGCGGAGCCGAGCCATGGCTCGATCCGTACAGCTTCCAGCCGGAGGTCGAGCCCCGGGTGAACTTCGCCGGGTGGCCGTTCGCGGTTGTCTACGGACCGCTGCAGGCGCTCTTCGGGACGGTCGCTGGCTGGAACCTCTTCGTGCTCCTGACGTACGTCGGCGCCGGCGGGCTCGCCGCGCTCTGGCTGCGCGCGCTCGGCCTCGGGCTCGGCCCGGCGCTCGTCGGCGGTCTCGCATTCGCGCTGGCGCCGTACCGCGTCGCGCAGTCGACGGGTCACCTGCTCGGCCCGATCTCGATGCTGCTCCCGCTCGCGCTCTACGGCGTCGAGCGCCGGAAGACGTGGCTCGCGGCCGCCGCGCTCGCCTCGATCCCGCTTTCCGGCCAGGTCCACCTCGCCCTCGGCGCGATCCCGTTCGTGCTCGTCTACGCGCTCGCCCGGCGCAGGCCGTGGCTCGGCGCGATCTCGGCCGGCGCGGCGGTCGGCGCCGGCGTCCTCGTCTGGGCGCTCACCCTCCGCGACGCCGCCGAGCGCCCCTTCTCGGAGGTCGGGCGCTATTCGGCCACGCTCGGCGACTTCGTCTCGCGCGACCCGGGCGAGTTCGAGCGCTTCGCCTACCTCGGCTGGCTCCTCCCGGTCGCCGCCGTCGCCGGGATCGGCTGCTTGTGTTTCAGAAACACAATCTCCTCCGGGCGCCGGCTCGCCCTCGTGCTGGGGCTCGGCGCGCTCGTCCCCGGCCTGCTCGCGCTCGGCTCGAACCTGCCCGGATACGGCTTGCTCTGGCGGAATACGCCTCTGCACTCGACCCGGGTGCCCGAGCGGATGCTGCCGATCGCCTGCCTCTGCCTCGCCGCACTCGCCGCCGTGGCCGTCGCTTGTGTTTCAGAAACACAAGCTCGCTCGCGGCTCGTCGCCGCGATCGCCTGCCTCGCTGTCGCGGCCGACCTGTGGGTGCCGCTCTACGACCCGCTCGTCGCCGACGAGGACAATCCCGTCTACGCCCGGGTGGCCGACGCGCCGGCCGGCAGGCTGCTCGAGGTGCCGGTGCTCCCGCCCGACGCGTACGCGGGCAGCGTCTACCTCTACTACTCGATGCAGGCGCCGCGCGAGCGGCCGCTCGGCTATGCGACTTCGGCCCCGCCGGCGGCCTTCGCGGCCGCCCGCCGGCTCCCGGAGGCCGCCCGCGAGCTCGGCGTCAGCGTCGTCGTCGAGTACCGCGACGGCGTCCCGCGCCGCCTGCGATCTCCCTAGTTGAGAACCAGAAAGCATCAGTACCGATGAATTCGAGGGTCGCCGGATGTCTACGGTGTAGACCGAAGCGACGAGAAAAGGAGCCACCGCAATGGCGGAGAGACCGACGGAACACCGCGCTGCACATGAACGACTCTCGACGGGAGGCCTTGCGCGCTGGTACAGAGCGTGCGCGACGCATCCGCGCCGCGTCCTTCTG
>CAWETB010000004.1:0-75788 GCA_963811885.1 uncultured Gaiellaceae bacterium | reverse complement strand
TCAACGGCGGCGTGCTGGTGATGTGGAAGGCGCGGCAGCGGCCGCACCGGTAGGGCCGCTTGAACGTGAAGGCGCCGAACTTCCGCGCCATCGCGGCGATTGCCTGCTCGGCGGCGCGCACGCTCTCGTACGAGGTCTTCGTGCACGACGTTGCGTCTGACCGAGGCACGCTCCTTCGATCGACAGCGAGGCGCCACGGCATTAGCCGTGCGTGAGCGGCGCGTGAGCGGACGGGCGCACCGTGTGCTCACCCCTACGAAAGGAGCAGATGATGCACCCGAGCTGGAGGAAGGTGGCAGCACTCTGCTGCGTCGGGACTTGAGTCCTCCTCGCGCTCGGCGCGGCTCCGGCGCGATTGCAGCCGACGGTGACGACGTCTTGCAGGTGACGGCGCTCACGGGACCGCGGGCGGCGACATTACGATCACGCTGCCGGCGGCACGGACTCCCGGCTCGAATCGAGCACGTCTCCATTGGCTGTTCGCACCCGCGAGCTCGCCGGAAGGTGACACTCGGGTGCTCAACCTGAAGCCTGTCGCCGCGCCGCGGCAGCGCGATGGTCGAGTTCGCCTCGCTCGAACGGGGCACGGCGGTCATCGTCCAGCTGCACGTGCGGGAGCAGAGCCGCCAGAACGCGGTCCTCCGGGGTGACCCGACGGCGATGCTCCGCCCGACCTCGTCGTCGCGGCTCTGCACGCGCCTCACAAACGCTTTCGACCCGCCCGTCGACGTCGTGGCGGACGTCGCGGAGCTGAATACCGACACCGGCGCAACGGCGACGCTGACGCTGATGCTCGGCCCGACGCCCCTGGCCGCGGCGAAGACGGTGACGGTTGACGCCGGCAGCACGAGGCGGTGACGTTCGAGGGCGTGAAGCTCAAGACGGCGATGACCGCGAACTGATGGTTCGCGTCGAAACGCCGCGCCGTTCGAGACCGACGCGACGAACAACGCCCGCTCGCGCACGATCGAGGTGACCGAGAACGAGCTCGTCCGCTCCAACGTGCTGGTCGATGCGCTCGGCGGCTACGGCGCTCAGTTCAACCAGCACGTCTACGCGCCCGTCACCAATCCCCCGGCCGCATCGCTGCCGGGCATGGAGGCGAAGGTCAAGGCGCTCGAACCGCAGCTCGTCCGCATCTTCTACAACGACGACTTCGAGGAGCGACAGCCGAACCGGGTGCGCAACCTGGCGTCGTTCGTCGACACCGTCCAGCTCGCGCACGAGGCTGGGGCAACGATCAACATCACCTACCAGGCGGTGAACGTCGCCAAGACGAAGCCCGTCGAGGCGATGGCGACCTTCGCGGACGTCCTCGAGAAGCTGGTCGAGGTCGACGGCGACACGAATGTCCGCTGGGTGACGGTGGCGAACGAGCCGAACTCGACCGTGCTCACTATGGCTGAGTACGAGGCGCTCAATCGCGCGCTCGATGCGCAACTCGTCGCCCGGGGCCTGCGCGAGCAGATCCGGATGATGGGCGGCGACCTCGTCAGCACGAGCCAGCGGGCCTGGTTCGCCTACATCGCGGGGAACATGAACGACCTTTTCGAGCGTACTCCGTGCACGTCTACTGGGACTACTGGGACACGCCGTTCTTCAAGGAGAAGCGATTGAAGGACATCCGCAAGATCGTGACCGAGGAGCTGCCGGCGTCCGCCCGCAAACCGACCTACGTGATGGAGTTCGGCGTCCGCGGCAAGAGCTTCCCGGGGAAGCCGAACGTCGAGTCTGGCTACTGGGAGACGGCACGGACATCGCACCGCACGAACGTGGCGGCCTTCCAGCAGCTTTGGTTCGATCTGGCGGCGGCTCAGCTCGGATTCACGGGCTCGGTCAAGTGGGACGCCTACTGGGGCCGCTACCACGGCACCTACAACTCGCTCTACTCCCTGATCGGGCCAGCCTCAGAGGGCTGGCCGCTCTTCCCCGGGTACCACGCCACGAACCTGCTGCTCCAGACCACTGCGCGCGGCTGGCAGGTGCTGCAGGTGGGGCCGTGGGACGAGGACGACTGGAAGGTCGGCGTCATCGATCAGGCTGAGAAGGAGCTCACGGCATACGCGGGCGACGGCGGACAGCTGACGCTGATGGGACTCGACTCGCGCGGCCGCGACCTGAACACCGTCTCGCCCGAGTCGCCGGAGTACAGCATCGGCGGGCTGCCGGCGAACGCGGAGTTCGGGCTCGCTCTCTGGAACGCGAGCGGGAGACGGCAAGAACTCGATCGCCGGCACCGTGACGACGAATGCCGCCGGCGTGGCGCGCTTCCAGGTGCCACTGCAGGCAGCGTTCGCGCTGACGACCGTCCCGTTGTCCTGAGGGGGGCGATGGCGGGGCGCGGACGAGCCGCGCCCCGCCGTCAGGACTGGCTGTCGAGCCCGCTGACGCCCCAGGTGTCCGAGAGCAGGTAGCCCTCCGGGAACGGATCGTCGGGATCGACGTACAGCTGCGTCACGCCGGTGATCCAGGCGCTGCCGCGGATCGCCGGCACGATCGCCGGCCGGCCGCCGACGCGTCGCCTCGGCGACGATGCGGCCGTCGAACGTCGAGCCGATCGCGCGAGGCGTGCGTCATCGCGTCGCCGACGCGCATCAGGCCGCGGGCGTGCAGCACGGCGAGCCGCGCCGAGAGGCCGGTGCCGGTCGCCGAGCGGTCGAGCCGCCCCGGCGCGACGACGACCGCGTTCCGGCTCACCTGCCCCGACGCCCTGCCACGGCTCGGCGATCTGGACGATGCTGACGCCGGCGATCTCGGGGTTCTCCGGATGGACGCACGGCAGCTGCTCGCGCGCGGCGGCGCGGATCCGCTCGCCGGCGCAGCGAGAGGTCGCGCGCCTCGTGCGGCTCGATCGCGAAGCCGAGCGCGCGCGGCGTCGGCGATCGCGTACCACATGCCGCCGTAGGCGACGTCGACGGCGATCGTGCCGAGCCCCTCGACCTCGAGCGGCGCGTCGAGCCGGTCGGCGAAGCACGGCACGTTCGTGAACTCGACGCTCTCGCACGCGGCCGTCGCGGCACGCGGCGCGCACCTCGACGACGCCGCCCGGCGCCTCGAGCCGCACGACCGTCTCCGGCTCGCGCATCTCGACCATGCCCGTCTCGAGCAGCACCGTCGTCGTGCAGATCGTGTTCGAGCCGGACATGGCCGGATACTCGGTCGGCTCCATGATGATGAAGCCGGCGTCGCAGTCCGGCCGCGTCGCCGGCACGACGAGGTTCGCGTGGCAGGCGACGCTGCCGCGCGGCTCGCGCAGCAGCAGCTTCCGGAGCGCGTCGCCTTCGCGCTCGAGCGCCTGCATCTGCTCGAACACGGTCGCGCCCGGCGGCGGCAGCACGCCGCCGACGACGACGTTGCCGATCTCGCCGCCGGCGTGGCAGCCGACGACGGTGATCATCCGCCGCGAGCGCATGCCGCGACCCTAGTCGTCGAGCAGCTGGAGCAGCTTCGTGACCGTGTTCCAGTTGCGCGCCGTCGAGACGACGCCGAGCCGCTTGTCGTCGAGAAGCTTCGCGAGCGGCGCGCGCTGCACGCCGTCCGGATACCAGGCGTAGAGCTCGCGGCCGTCGATCACGAGCTGCGCCGACGCGATCTCCGGCCGCCTCCAGCTCGCGCGCGACCTTCGCCGGCAGCCGCTTCGAGAGGAAGCTGACGAGGTAGCGCGAGCCGTTCGTCGCCACCTTCCCGAGCGGGTCGCGCCTGACCACCGCAGCCAGCTCCGCCCGCGTCCGGACGAGCACTCTGACCTCCATGCCGAGGCCGCGTCGTGAGCTGCCGCTCCAGCTGCGCCTCCAGCTTCCGCGGCGTCAGCGGGCTCGAGAGGACGACGTTGCCGCTCTGCAGATGCGTGCGCACGTCGTCGTAGCCGTGGCCCTCGAGCAGCTCGCGCAGCTCGCCCATCGAGACCCGCCGCCGCTTGGCCAGGTTGATGCCGCGGAGGAGGGCGACGTACCGCGTCAGAGCTTGCGGATCGTGTCGCCGCTCGAGACCGTGCCCGGCTCGATCACCTTCGCGTTCAGCCCGCGCAGGCGGAGGTGGCGATACGGCTTCGTGTTGACGAAGCGGTGCGCGTCGCTCGCCGAAGCGCGACATGAACTTGACGCAGCCGGTGTGCGGCTCCGGCGTCACCTCGATCACGGCCGAGCCGAGTGCGAGTCTCGTGCCGGCCGGCAGGTTCTCCTCCGAGATGTCGAGATCGACGTAGAGCTGATCGCCGGCGAGAGCCCAGCGCTCGCGGTCGCCCGCGGCGACGAGGTCGACGACGCGCGCGCTCATCAGCGTCAGCTGCGTCTCGCGGTTGGGAGATCCGTCCGGTGTCTTCGAGCTGCGGTGCGCGCTCCACCTGTCCCCGACGAGGCCCTCGTCGAGATCGAGCACGCCCTCCGCGAGCACCTCGCGCTCGCCCTCGGCAGGGCGCCGCACGATCAGCTCGACGTCGCCCTCGTCAGCCGGCGCGCGCCGGATCTCGTCGAGCCCGGGCTCGAGCTCGTCGGTGCTCAGGTGCTTTGCGACCGGCGTGGCCATCGACCGCGTTCTATCACGCGCGGCACACGTCGCCCGCGTCCGATCGCGTACGTTGCGGCCATGGCCGTCCCCGCTCGACGAGGCCCGGTCGTTGGCGCTGTCGCTGCCCGAGGCGCGTCGAGCAGGACCATCACGGCCGCCCGTCGCTCCGGGTCGGCGGCGAGATCTTCGCGACGCTCCGGCGAGCAGCGGATGAACGTGATGCTGGACGAGGCGACGGCTTCCATCGACCGCGGTCGAGCGCCGAGCCGGCCGCCTGCGCAGGAGGTGTGGTGGGGCAAGCGCCTCGGCGGCGGTCGGCGTCACGCTCACGGCTCGTCGAGCGCGAGCTCCTGCATCGACCGTCGCTCACCGACGCCGGGAGGTCAAGCGCCGCAGCGCTGCCTCGCCGGCGACGCAGGGAGGTCGGCCGGAGGCGGCGTCTCGCCGCCGTCCCGCTTCGCCGCGGAGCGCCTGCGCAGCCACACGACGATCCCGCCGATCACGACCGCGGCCGCGAGCAGGCCGAACAAGACCCAGCCCCACTCGGTGCTCGTCAGCCCCTCGTCTCCTCGGAGGCCGCGGCGGCGGCCGCGGCCGCGCCGGCCGCGCTCACGCCCGTCGTCGTCGTGACCGTGAGCGTCTCGGTCACGGTCTCGGCCGGCGGTGCGCTCGTCGTGTCCGCCGGTGCGGTCTCGGTCAGCGTCACCGTCTCGGTCTCCGCCGGCGCGGTCTCCGTCACCGTCACGGTCTCCGTGTTCCGTCACGGTCTCCGTCTCCGTCACGGTCTCCGTCTCGGTCGCCGCCCCCGGGAGCGCCGGCGCCGCATCCGTTTGCGTCACCGTCTCGGTCACCGCGGGCGCCGTCTCGGTCAGCGTCACGGTCTCGACGACCGCAGGAGCGGTTCGTGTCGGTACCGAGTCCGGGCAGCGAGACGGCGACGGTCCCGGTCCGGACCGCCTCACCGTCGCCGCCGCACGACCCGAGCGCGAGGGCGGCGAGCAGCCCGAGCAGCGCAGCTGCCGCGAACCGCATTGCAACGAGTGGCCTCACTCGGTTGTTTCCGCCCACCACGCGGATCATGGCGGGGCGTGCGGACGCGACACGTCACCCAAGGGGACGAATCACGGTCCAGAGGGGCCAAGTTGCGAACGCTACTTGACAAATGTTCGCCATAGGAGGAGTGTTGTTGGTCCATCGGGGGGTGGTGGCCATGGGCCAGGTTGCGCAGTTGCGGCGAAGTCGATCGCTTGGCCCGGCAGTCAGCTGTGGGCTCGCCGTGCTCCTCGTGCTCTCGCTTTCGCGGATGCCGCTTCGGCGGCGACTGGTGACCGTCTGCCCCACGGCTCGCCGCTAGCCGACTATCCAGGCCGGAGTGAACGCGTGCCGCAGCCCGGCGACACGATCCAGGTCTGCGCCGGCACCTTCGCCGAGCAGGTCATGGTCACGAAGTCGCGTCAAGCTCGTCGGCGCCGGCTCGGCGCTGACGACGATCGTCCTGCCGCGGCCGGTGACGGGCACGCAGGACGTCGTCACGGTCGACGGGGGCGGCGGCGTCGACGTCGAGATCAGCGGCTTCACGATCAAGGGCCTCGCCCCGACCGGCGAGTGCGACAGCCGCTGGGCAGTACTTGCTCTCCGGCATCTACGTCCGCGACGGCGCTAACGCCAACATCCACGACAACGTGATCACCGGCATGCGCGGCGACCCGCTCGACGGCTGCCAGAAGGGGAGCGGGATCCGGGTCGGCCGTGCCGTCGACCAGACGGCCGGCACGGCGACGATCACGAACAACACGATCACCGACTACCAGAAGACCGGGATCATCGTCGACGACGCCGGTTCGGTGGCGACGATCACAGGCAACACGATCACCGGCGTCGGGCCGACGAGCGTGATCGCCCAGAACGGGATGCAGATCAGCCGCAGCGCCGTCGCCACCGTCTCCGGGAACAGGGTCAGCGGGAACGCGTACACGGCGCGACGGACCGCCTCGACCGGGATGCTCCTCTTCGGCGCGCTCGGCAAGGTGACCGTTTCCGGCAACACGTTCACGCGACAACGACGTCGGCATCTACGGCCTCGCAGGTGCTGCCCCCGTCCGGGGAGACGACCGCGCGTGCGGACGAACACGATCTCCGGCGGCGAGTTCGGGATCTCGGTCACCGGCCCGACGACGTTGATGCTGTTCGAGCAGAACACGATCAGCGGCTACTCCGACACTGGCATCGACGTCGGCGTCGAAGGCGGCCGGGAACGTCCTTCTCGGCAACAAGGCGAGCGGTGCCGACCCGAACCACGGCCGGCGAGTTCGACTGCCATGACCGCTCCGCCGGAAACCGCTCCAGCGGCACCGCCAATATCTGGGAGGACAACGTCGGCCCGGTCGCGCTCCCCGCCGGGATCTGCTCGCCGCAGCGTCTGCTGCGCCGGGAGCCGCCGATCGAAGTACTAGCCGCCGCAGGTGATCGTGCTGCCACCGACGCCGCCCGACCAGGCACCGCAGCCGATCCAGCCGGTGCAGCCGCTGCCGCCGCAGCAGCCGGCCGGACCGGTCGCGGAGGCGAAGGCGGACGAGGTGATCGCGAAGATGCGGGACAAGCAGCTCAGCTCCTGCTCGATCGAGCTGCGCGCCCGCGGGACGGCAGAATGTCGTGATCGCGCGCGGCTTCGCCCGTGCTCCGGCCGGCGGCCGCGGGCAGATGGTGATCAAGCTGAACGTGCAGCCGAAGGGGGAGCAGCGTGCTCGAGCGCAGCTTCGGCGGCGTCCTCGTCGACGTGCGCGCGGTCTGCCGGACCGCATCGGGCGAGACGGTGAACGGTCGTCAAGGGAGCAAGGGCCGTGCTGGCAATCGAACGGGTGGTGACGACACCCGGTTCCTGGCTGCCCGATCTGGCGGTGCTGACGCCGCTCGGGCAGAGCTTCGTCGCCGGGCTCGCCCGAAAGCTGGTCGCGATCGAAGGAATCCGCTGCGACGGCTACACGGCCACCTGGCCGCCCAGCGCAGTCGAGCCGATGGTGCTTGCCCGGCAACGGGCGCAGCTTGTCTGCGCGCAGCTGAAACGGGCCGGCGGCTTCAAGGCGACACCGCGGATCGTCCCGCACGGAACCGCGAACCCGATCGCCTCGAACGACACCGAGACGGGACGGGCGGCGAACCGCCGTGCCGTCATCACGTTCGTGCACCGCCTCGGCGTGCGGAAGAGCAACGCCCGCGTCTGACAGCGTTCAGCTCTGCTGCCGCGACCTCTCGATCAGCTCGACCCGGTAGCCGTCGGGATCGCGGACGAAGGCGATGAACGAGCCGCCCTCGCGGACCTGGTACTTGGGCCGCTCCGGGTCGATCCCCTGCTCGGCCAGGCGCGGCGAGCGTCCCGTCCATGTCGTCGACCGTGATCGCGATGTGGCCGTAGCCGGTGCCGACCTCGTACGAGTCGACGCCGAAGTTGTAGGTCAGCTCGAGCCGGTCGCCGTCGCCGGGCAGGCCCATGAAGACGTTGATCGCCTCCTCGCGAATCGGCATCCGCGCGCGCTCCTCGAAGCCGAGCGCCTCGTAGAAGGCGACAGAGCGGTCGATGTCGGTGATCCGGTAACAGGTGTGGATGAGTTCCATGGCGTTCGGTCCTTTGCTTTTTGACAACGGTGTCCCGACGTTTTATAAAACCCAACCGCCTACCGCCTGGAGGATCCCATGCCCGCTCGTGCCCGCCTCCTGTCCCTGCTCCTGCTGGCGCTGGTCGCCGCGCTCGTCGGCTTCGCGCGTCCGGCCGCCGCCGCGATCGGCCCGCCCTGGTGCGGAACACCCGAACCGGACGCCGCGGAGGCGCTGCCGTCGACCGGCACGAGCTTCCCGCACATCCCCACGTACGCGATCGGCTGCACGCTCACGGACATCCAGTCGCGCAGCCTCGACGGACGCATGACCTTGAGGACGCACGGCACGTCCGCGACCGGCCGCCCGCTGTACAAGGTCGTGATCAACCAGCTGAAGACGGCGAAGCAGAAGTCGGCCTACACGCACTGGACGACCCTGCGCCGCGCAGGCGCTCACGAACCCGGCCACGGCGCAGCAGCAGCTGCGCGCCTGGCGCGACGACGTCAAGGTGCCGATCTTCATCCAGGGAGCCATCCACGGGAACGAGTACGAGGGCGTGGACGCGAACATGCGCACGATCGAGCGCCTCGCCACGACGCCGTACGGCACCGATCCCGAGGTGGACGCGATCCTCGACGGCGCCGTCGTCATCTTCAACGTGATCCAGAACCCGGACGGCCGCGTCGCGGGCACGCGCGCGAACGGCAACGGCTTCGACCTCAACCGCGACTTCCTGACGCAGTCGCAGTCGGAGACGAAGGCGTCGGTCCGGATCATGCAGGAGTGGCTCCCGCCGGAGACGCTCGACCTGCACGGCTACGTCACGCCGACGCTGATCGAGGCGACGACGAAGCCGCACAACCCGGGGATCGACTACGACCTCTGGCTGAAGTGGAACCAGTCGCGCATCGACGCGAACGAGGCGGCGATGAACGCCGTCAACCTCAACGTCACTCGCCCGGTCAACGACTGGTGCTCCGACGGCAGCGTCTCCGTTCAGGGCGGTCCTTGCCCCGACGGCCGGCCGGCCGGCCCGGCGGTCGCCGAGAGCTGGGACGACTGGGGCCCGTTCTACACGCCGATGTACTCGCAGCTCGTGGGCCTGAACGGCTCCACGGTCGAGATGTGCAGCAGCACGAATACGGGGACCGACCCGCTCAACCGCTGCTACCTCAACGCCGACCCCGACCCGGCCAAGAACCCGATCGGGCGGAACGCGTCGTTGCTGGCGCAGCTGACGGTGAGCTGGTCGACGCTGCGGTTCGACACGGCGAACCGGAACGAGCTCCTGAACGACCAGCTCGAGATCTACCGGCGCGGCGTCGCCGGCGAGGCGCGGCCTCCGTGCTGCCCGGCGCCGTTCGACGTCGAGAACAACTGGATGCACGAGTTCCCGACCGCGTACGTGATCCCGGTCGGTGCCGGCCAGCGCAGCGACGCCGAGGCGAACCGCCTCGTCGAGTGGCTGCTCTTCAACGGCATCGAGGTGCGCCAGCTCCGCTTCGACGAGACCATCCTCGGCCAGGGCGTCGCAGAAGGGCTCGTACGTCGTCGACATGGCGCAGGCCCACCGGGGTCTCGCCGAGACGGCGCTCGGGATCGGCGTCGACGTCTCCAGCCGGATCGGCATCCTCTACGCGCCGCCCGCGGCGTGGAGCCACGGCTACCTCTGGGGAGCCGACGTGCTGCAGGTGCCGAACGGCGTGCCGCTCACCGCGAAGACGACGCAGCCGATCGCGAAGCCGACCGTCCCCGGCGGATCCCTCGGCGGCGGCGTCGAGAGCGGCCCGGCCGACTACTACGCGCTCGAGGTCGACTCGGCGACCGCGGTGCGGACGCTGAACACACTGCTGAAGGGCGGGCTGACGGCGAAGCTGGCGACGGCCCCGTTCAGCTCGGGCGGCGCCAGCTTCCCGGCCGGGACCGTGCTCTTCGACGACACCACGGCCGCCGACGATCGGACCGGCCGCCGCGGCCGCCGGCCTGACGTTCCGTGCCGTGCCGACGGCGCCGGCGCGGCTGGAGGACGTCGACCGCTCGCCGCGGATCGCGGTGTTCACGAACGCGGTCGACCAGAGCGTCTGGTCGCTCCGGAACCTCGGCTTCACCGCCGACCCGGTCGGCACGACGGCGCTGAGCGGCGTGTCCGACCCGCTCGCGAACTACGACGTCGTCTTCAGCACCGCCAACTACCCGGCGAACACGCCGGGAAACGCCACCGCGCGGGCGCGGCTGGCGGCGTTCTTCGCCGCCGGCGGCGGCTACCTCGGCGGCGGCGCGGCGGGCGCGCCAGTTCATCGTCAACGGCGGCCTCGCGACGGGGCTGACCGCCGGCACGCGGGCGGCAACGGCCGCAGCGGCATCGTCTTCTGGGACAACACGGGCGGAGCCGCGAGCCCGATCACGGGTGTGTACCCGTCCAGGGACACGGCCATCGTCGATCCGCCGACCTGGTTCACGGGCGTTCCGTCCGGCTGGTCGATCGACGCCAACCTGCCGATCGCGGGCTTCTTCGCCGCCGGGCTCTGGCTGATCGACGCCGCGTCGGCGTCCGCGCCCGGGGCGCCGATGATCGCGCACGGCACGAGCACGACGGCCGGATCGCCTCGGCTGGTCGCGTTCGCGTTCAACCCGCTCTACCGCGCCGACCCGGAGCGCGAGTGGCCCGCCCTCGGCTCGGCCGCGTACTGGGTGGCCGCCGGATAGGCATCGACGCGAACGAGTACACGCGACGGCGCGAGCGGCTCGGTGAGCTGCTCGCCCGTCGCGGCCTCGACGCGCTCTTCGTCCCGCCCGGATCGGATCTCGAGTACCTGACGGGGATCGAGCGCGACCTGCCGACCTTCGGCCAGATCTCCTACGCGCACGGCTGGGTCACGGGCGCATTTCTGGCGCCGGGGCAGGAGCCGGTCTACGTGCTGCCGCGCATGGTCGTCGCCTTCCACCTCGACGGCGTGGCGCCGCCGCGCTCGCTCGTCGTCCGCGAGGACGGGAACGGTCGGGAGTCGTTCGCGGAGGCCGTGGGCGAGATCGGCTCGCCACGGCGGATCGCGCTCGGGCAGCGGGTCTGGGCGGAGACGGTGATCGAACTGCTCGCGGCGGTGCCCGGGGCACAGTTCGAGGAGGGCTCGTCGCTCGTCAACGAGCTGCGGCGCGTGAAGTCGAGGACGGAGCTCGAGCTGATGGCGCAGGCGTGCCTGATCGCGCGCGAGGCGATGGACGCGGTGACGCCGCACGTCGTCCCCGGCGTCTCGATGACGACGCTCGTCGAGCGAGTGGAGCATGAGCTGCTCGTGCGCGGCTCGCGCTGCCCCTCCTTCCCGACGCACATCTTCACCTGGGGCGAGCGGCGGCTCGACTCCGGCGGCGCGGGCAAGCTCGACGCGCTCCGCGACGGCGAGGTCGTCCTCTTCGACTTCGGCGCCGTCTGGGATGGCTACTGCTCCGACTTCGGGCGCACCGTGGCCTGCGGCGAACCGCCCGGCGACTACGAGGACGTGCGCCGTGTTCTGCTCGACGCGCAGGAGGCGGGCCGGGCGGCTGCGCGGCCGGGCGCCCTCGCGCGCGATGTCAACGCCGCCTGCCGCGCCCCGATCGAGGAAGCCGGATACGGCGACGGCTTCCGCCACCGGATGGGGCACGGGATCGGTCTCGACGTGCACGAGCACCCCTTCCTCTCGGTCGAGGACGAGACGCCGCTCGAGGCGGGGATGACGTTCACCGACGAGCCGTCGATCCTCTTCGACGGCCGCTTCGGCGTCCGGGTCGAGGACGTGATCGAGGTCACCCCCGGGGGCGGGCGGATGCTGTGAGCGCCGATCGCGCCCACGCAAGCCGCGCTTTCGTCGTTCGCAGACCGAGCTCGAGCGCAACGCGGTAGGCGCGCGTCTTCGGCGTGTCGGGATCCTCGTACGCGGCGATCGCCTCCAGCTGCGCCAGGATCGCGCGGGCGCGCTCCGCCTCGCCGCGCAGGTACGCCTCGGCCTCCTCGGGGTCGAGCAGCCAGAGGAAGAAGAGGCGCAGCGATGCTTCGTCGCGAACCGTCCGCGACGGCTCCGTCTCGCGCAGCCAGCGGCGCACCTCGTCGAGACCGGCGTCGGTCAGCTCGTAGACGCGGCCGCCGCGCGGCGCTGCAGCGCCCTCGCGGATCAGCCCGGCCTCGCGCAGCTTCGCGAGCTCGGGGTAGACCTGGCTGTGGCTCGCGGGCCAGGTGTAGGCGATCGACTGGGCCAGGTGCCGGACGAGCCCGTAGCCCGTGCGCGGGCCTTCCGCGAGGACACCGAGCAGCGCATGGCCGAGGGTACCTGTCAATGTTGACATGTCATAGCACCCCTGGTAGACGTTGGGCAGTGAGACGCCTGCTGTTGCTCGCTGTGCTGCTCGCGGTTGCCGCGTCGACCGCGGGTGCCGCGCCGCAGCGCGCTCAGCACGACTGCGTCGCCGGCGGCGAGGTCCGGTTCAGTGCCGCCGACGGGACGAAGCTCGTCGGCCACCGCCTCGGCAAGGGGACGACGGCCGTGATCCTCACCCACCAGTCCGAGGGCGACCTCTGCGACTGGCTCCCCTACGCCAAGCGGCTGGCGAGCAAGGGCTACTTCGCCTTCCCGATCGACTTCCGCGGCTACGGCTTCTCCGACGGCCCGACCCCCGCGCCGTACCGCTACTCGCAGGACATCGCGGCCGCGGCGAAGGCGCTGCGCAAGCTCGGCAAGAAGAAGATCTTCGTCGTCGGCGCGTCGATGGGCGGCCTCGCCGCCGTCGTCGCGGGCGCCAACGTCACCCCGCCGCTCGCCGGCGTCGTCAGCGTCTCGTCACCCGCGCGCTTCCGCGGCATGGACGGGGTCAAGGCGGGCCCACGGCTCCGTGTGCCGATGCTCTACCTCGCCGCCACCGCGGACGACAACGCCGGGTTCGACTTCTCGGAGGACGCGGAGACGCTCCATCGCGCGGCCGCATCGAAGGACAAGCGGCTCGAGTTGCTGCCGGGCTCGCAGCACGGGATCGCGCTCGTCGGCAGCTCCGCGCGCGCGAGAGCGTCGATCGAGAGCTTCCTCAGGACGCGCTAGGCGCCGAGCGCTCTGGGGCCGCTCGCGGCCCTCTTCAGGGATCTGCGCGCGAGCAGCATCCGCTTTCGCGGATGCTGCTCTTGCGCAATCGAGCTCGAGTGACGAGCCGATGCACGGCAGCGGCGGCCAGCCGGTCCTGCTGCCGATCGTGGGTGATCTGGGAGTCAAAGTCGGTCGCGGCGTACATCGGGCCTCCTGAAGCATTCGACATGCTTGATCTGTTCGAAAGTTATCGAACGCTCCTTCCCTTGTCAAGCCCTTTGATTGCGAGTACGCTGCGTCCGTTCCATGGCTGTCGAACAGAACAGGCGCGCGCCGGTGCTCGATCTCTCCCGTCCCGGAGCGGTCATGATCGAGATCGACGTCGCCGAGGCGGCCGAGGTGCTGATGAGCATCTGCGCGGTCGCCGACCGCGGCGACCACGACACGTTCGACCTCGGCGCGGAGTGGCTCGACGCCAAACTCGAGTCGCTGCCGGACGACCTCCGCGACCAGGTCCTCGAGCTGCGGCTGGGCGACATGAAGGTGGCCGCGCACCTGCTCGGGATCGTCTACGAGACGCCGGCGCCGCGGACGTTCGCCGCCTTCATGGAGCGGCTCGAGGCGATCGACCCGGTCGAGCTGAAGCTGCATCTCTTCGGCCACTACGACACGACGTCGGGCCACATCCCGCACGACATCGTCGAGGAGCGCCGCCCGCGGCGACGAGGCCGCGATCGAGCAGGTGCTCGAGGCGCTCGCCGAGTGGTCGGACAAGCACGAGCTGTACCGCGGCCTCCTGCAGATGGACGGCCTCGAGGTGAAGGCGCGGATCGTCGACCTGCTCCCCCGCTGGTACGAGCACGTCTTCGCACCACACGAGCCGGAGTGGCGCGCGGCGGCCGAGCGGGATGCGGAGGCCAAGTTCAAGCTCGCGCAGAGCCACTCGCCGGAGCAGTTCGTCGAGCTGGCGACGCGCGGCTACCAGTACAGCCCGCCGGCGGCGATTCGCAGGATCGTCTTCTTCCCGAGCTGGTTCATGCGCCCCTGGGTGATCCTCTGGGAGCACAAGAACACGAAGATCTTCTGCTACCCGATCGCGCCCGCCGCCGAGGACGGCGCCTCGCCGGCCGAGGTCGCGCGGGTCTACAAGGCGCTCGGCGACGAGGGCCGGCTGAAGCTGCTGCGGCGCCTCAGCGACGGGCCGATGAAGCTGAGCGAGGCGGCCGCCGAGCTCGGCGTCGCCAAGTCGACGGCCCACCACCATCTCGCGATCCTGCGCCAGGCCGGGTTCGTGACGATCCGCGACGAGGACGAGAACGTCTACAGCCTGCGCACCGACCTGCCGCAGACCGGCGACCTGCTGACCGCCTACCTCGGCGGCTCGAGGTCCTCGGCGACGAGCCCGTAGAGGACGCCGTCGTCCCAGCCGTCGTCGCGGCGGTACGCCTGCCGCTTGACGCCCTCGCGGACGAAGCCCGAGCGCTCCGCATGCCGCTGCGCCCGCTCGTTGAAGCCGTAGACCTCCAGCTCGATCCGGTGGAAGCCGCGCTCGTGGATCAGGTAGCGCTGGAAGAGCCGGGCGGCCTCGTCGGCCAGGCGGCGGCCGCGGAAGCCGGGATGGACGGCGAGGCCGCTGACGTGGACGATCCCGCTGCGCCGGTTGGTCAGCTCCCAGGCCATCGCGCCGGCGCGCTCGCCCTCGAGCTCGACGATCATCACGCCCCCGCGCTCCGGATCCTGCTCGACCTTGGCGACGACGCCGTCGCGGTCGTACGACCCCGACGCGGCGAGGAACGGCCGCACGTCCTCGTCGGCGTAGAGCTCGACGAGGAAGTCGACGTCGGCGTCGCCCGCCGGCCGGATCGAGACGCTCACGACCGAACTGTGGCGGCCTCGCGCCGTGGGAGGCGCACGGCGCCCGAGGCGAGCGCGACGCCGCCGAGGATCAGCGCCAGACCGATCAGCGTGGCAGCCGTGATCGCCTCGTCGAGGAGCAGCGCGCCGTAGACGAGCGCGAAGCCCGGCATCAGATAGGTGACGAGCGAGAGCCGCGCCGAGCCGTGCAGGGCGAGCATGCGGAAGAGGATCAGCTGCGCGAGCGCGGTGCCGAGCAGCGAGAGCGCGAGGACCGACGCGACCGCCTCCGCCGACGGCGCCGAGGTCGGCAGCTGGAAGAGCGCGAAGGGCAGCAGGATCAGACCGGCTGTGAGCATCGACCCGGCAGCCAGCACCGGCCCGGCGGTGCCGGAGACGGCGCGCTGGCCGTAGATGCCGGCCGAGGCGTAGGAGAGCGAGGAGAGGACGACCGCGAGCGCGCCGACGATCGCCAGGCTGCCGCCCTCGGGGTGGATCCCGGTGACGACGGCGACGCCGGCGATCCCGATCCCGAGCCCGACGGCGCGGATTCGCGTCAGGCGCTCGTGCGGCAGGAAGCGGAGCACGAGCAGGGCGTTGAAGATCGGCACCGACGCCTGCACGACGGCGGCGAGGCCGGAGTCGATGTACTGCTCGCCCCAGGCGATCAGCCAGAACGGCAGGGCGGCGTTCAGGACGCCGAGCACGAGGCAGTGCCGCCACGCGCCGCGCAGCTCGCCGAAGGCCGTCTCACGGCCGAGCCGCCAGACGATGTAGCCGAGCAGGACGGCCGCCGCGAGCAGCGTCCGAAACGCCATCATCGGCGCGGGGTCGATCTCGTCGACGGCGACCTTGATGAAGAGGTACGACGCGCCCCAGACGGCGGCCAGCGTCAGCAGCATCGGCCAGTACCGGTTCATCGGGTCAGGCTAGCGGCGCGTGCGCGGCGCGCCCGACGGCTCCTTCCGACCGTTCCGGTGCCGAGCGCGACGCCGGCGAGCACGAGCGTGAGACCGACGAGCGAGACCAGCGTGATCGACTCGTCGAGGAACACCGCGCCGTAGACGAGGGCGAGCGACGGCACGAGGTAGGTGACGAGAACCGCCTTCGACGCGCCCGCGCCCGCGATCAGGCCGAAGTAGAGGAGGTAGGCGACGCCGGTGGCGGCGACGCCGAGATAGAGCACGGAGAGGAACGTCTCCCAGCCGAACGTCGTCGCCTGCGCGGCGCCGAGCGGCAGGACGAAGAGCGTCGCCCAGGCGAGCGATCCGAACGCGACGAGCGCGGGCGGCAGGTCGACGAAGCGCTTGCCCGCGTAGAGCCCGCCGACGCCGTAGAAGGCGGCCGCGGCGACGACGGCCAGCGCTCCGGCGACGGCCCGCTCGCCGCCGCCGAGCTCGAAGCCGACCAGGAGGACGACGCCGCCGAAGGCGAGCACGACCCCTGCGAGCCGCGTGCCGGTGACGCGCTGGCTCCGGTCGATCGAGAGGGCGAAGAGCGCGGTGAAGAGCGGCGCGGAGGCGTTGAAGATCGCGGCGAGACCGGAGTCGATGTACTGCTGGCCCCAGGCGATCAGGAAGAACGGCACCGCCGTGTTGATCAGGGCGAGGAGCGCGAGCGGCCAGGCGTAGGGCCGCAGCTGCGCGAGGCCGTAGCCGGCGACCCGCACGAAGACCGCCAGCGCGAGCGCGCCGAAGCCCATGCGGAAGAGGATCAGCGTCGAGGGCGCGAGATCGCGGAGCGCGATCGTGATGAACATGAACGACGAGCCCCAGATCGCTGCGAGCGCGCCGAGCATCAGGAGGTGGCGACGGCTCACACCTCCTCCAAACGCGCCCGCCGCCGTCGGGCTTCCCGTCTACACTGAACCACCTGTCCCAGGTCGCCGATCAGCCCATTCACCGCGCGCTCGGACTGACCGACGGGGAACTGCAGCGCATCGTCGAGCTGCTCGGGCGCGAGCCGAACCACTTCGAGCTGGCGGTCTTCTCGCTGCTCTGGTCGGAGCACTGCGGGTACAAGCATTCGGCCCTCCTGCTGAAACGACTTCCGTCTGAAGGGAAACGCGTGCTGCAGGGCCCAGGTGAGAACGCCGGCGTGCTCGATCTCGGCGAGGGCGAGGCGGTCTGCTTCAAGGTCGAGAGCCACAACCACCCGTCAGCGGTCGAGCCCTTCCAGGGCGCCGCGACCGGCGTCGGCGGGATCCTGCGCGACATCATCGCGATGGGGGCGCGGCCGATCGCCCTGCTCGACGGGCTGCGCTTCGGGCCCGGCGACCCACGCTTCGACCGCGCCGTCGCCGGGATCGGCGCCTACGGCAACTCGGTCGGCGTTCCCACGGTCGGCGGCGAGGCCGTCTTCGACGAGGCCTACAGCGACAACGTGCTCGTGAACGCGATGTGCGTCGGGCTCCTGCCCGCCGACCGGATCGCGCGCGCAGGCGCCACCGGCCCGGGCAACCTCGTCGTCCTCTACGGCGCCACGACCGGACGCGACGGGATCGGCGGCGCCTCGGTGCTCGCGAGCCAGGAGCTGGGCGAGGACGACGCCGACAAGCGCCCGACCGTCCAGGTCGGCGACCCGTTCATGGGCAAGAAGCTGATCGAGGTCTCGGTCGAGCTCGTCGAGTCGGGCCTCGTCGAGTCGCTGCAGGACTGCGGCGCTGCCGGCCTCGCCTCCTCGCTCTCCGAGATGGCGCGCGAGTGCGGGATCGACCTCCGGCTCGACCACGTGCCCCTGCGCGAGGAGGGGATGGAGCCGTGGGAGGTGATGATCAGCGAGAGCCAGGAGCGGATGGTCGCGGTCGTCCGCCCGCAGATGCTCGAGCACGTGCTCGCCCTCTGCGAGCGCTGGGAGCTGCACAACGCGGTCATCGGCGAGGTCACCGACACCGGTCTGCTGCGGGCGCTCTGGGACGACGAGGTCGTCGGCGAGATCCCGGCGCGGCTGCTCACCGACGAGTGCCCGCGCTACACCGTCGAGCCGAAGCCGCGCGACGAGCCCGCCGCGGTGTCCGAGCCGGACGCACCCGCGCATCCGGAGGCGCTGCTCGAGCTGCTCGGCGGCGACAACGTCCGCAGCCGCGCACACGTCTACCGGCGCTACGACCATCTCGTCGGCTCGCGCACCGTCCGGCGACCCGGGCTCGACGCCGCCGTGCTGCGGCTGCGGCCGGGCTACCGCGGTCTCGCCGTCTCGCTCGACGGCACCGGCCGGATGGGGCGTCTCGACCCGCGCACCGGCGGCCGGCTGGCGGTGCTCGAGGCAGCGCGGAACGTCGCCTGCACCGGCGCCGAGCCGATCGGCCTGACCGACTGCCTCAACTTCGGCAACCCGGAGAAGGGCGCGATCGCGTGGGAGCTGGTCGAGTCGATCGAGGGGATGGCGGAAGCGTGCGAGGCGCTGGGGATCCCGATCGTCTCGGGCAACGTCTCGCTCTACAACGAGACCGACGGGCGCGCGATCGACCCGACACCGGTCGTCGGCTGCGTCGGGCTGCTCGAGGACGTCCGGCGCGTGCCTGGCGCCTGGCGCGAGGGAGACGTCGTCCTGCTCGCCGGCGCCTCGCCGGTCGCGCTCGCCGGCTCCGAGTACCAGGCCCGCTTCGGCGAGGTCGGCGGCAGGCCGGCACGCCTCGACCTGGAGGCCGAGGCGGCGCTGATCGAATTCCTCCGGCGTGCGGCGCCGGGCTGCTCGCTCGTCCACGACGTCTCGCTCGGCGGCCTCGCGGTCGCGCTCGCGAAGGCGGCCCTCCACTCCGGGATCGGCGCCGAGGTGGCGCTGCCGGCCGACCCGCGCGCCTGGTTCGGCGAGGGCGGCGGCCAGGCGGTGCTCGCCTGCGCGCCCGGCGACGTCGACCGGCTCGGCGGCGTCCCGATCCGCAGGCTCGGCGTCGTCGGCGGGGATTCGCTGCTCGGCATCCCGCTCGCCGAACTTCAGGAGGCCCACGGCTGATGTGCGGCGTCTTCGGCATCCGCTCGGCCGAGCGCGACGTGGCGCGGCTCTCGCTACTTCGGCCTCTTCGCGCTCCAGCACCGGGGCCAGGAGGCGGCGGGGATCGCGGTCTCCGACCGCGGCCGGCTGACTGTGCTCCGCGACATGGGCCTCGTCGCCCAGGTGTTCGACGAGGAGAAGCTGCAGGCGCTCCCGGGAGACGTCGCGATCGGGCACACCCGCTACTCGACGACCGGTTCGAACGCCTGGGCCAACGCGCAGCCGCTCGTGCATCACGGCCGCTCCCGCACGGTCGCGATCGGCCACAACGGCAACCTGACCAACACGACGGAGCTGCGGGACGGGCTCGCCGGCGACGGGATCGCGCTCGGCGCCACCTCCGACACCGAGGTGATCGCGGCGCTGATCGCGAACGACCCGGGGCCGATCGCGGAAGCGGTCGCGCGGGCGATGCCACGGCTCGAGGGCGCCTACTCGGTCGTCGCGCTCTCGGAGGGGAAGCTGCTCGCCTTCCGCGACCCGCAGGGGATCCGGCCGCTCGCGCTCGGACGGCTGGGCGACGACTGGGTCGTCGCGTCCGAGACCTGCGCCTTCGACCTGATCGGCGCCGTCTACGAGCGAGAGGTCCGTCCCGGCGAGCTCGTCGTGATCGACGAGGAGGGCCTCCACGCGACCCAGGTGGTCCCGGAGGGGAGGCAGGCGCTCTGCATCTTCGAGCACGTCTATTTCGCGCGGCCGGACTCGACGCTCGCCGGCGCAGAGGTGCACGGCGTGCGCGTCCGCATGGGCGAGCGGCTCGCCCAGGAGGCGCCGGTGGAGGCCGACCTCGTGATGCCGATCCCCGACTCGGGCACGCCCGCGGCCGTCGGCTTCACGCGCGCCTCCGGGATCCCGTACAGCGAAGGGCTGATCAAGAACCGCTACGTCGGGCGCACGTTCATCCAGCCGGACGATCACCTGCGCCGCCAGGGGATCCGGATGAAGTTCAACCCGCTGGCGGAGGTCGACGGCAAGCGGCTCGTGATCGTCGACGACTCGATCGTGCGCGGCTCGACGATGCAGCAGCTCGTCCGGATGCTCTTCGACGCCGGTGCGGCCGAGGTGCACGTGCGCGTCTCGTCGCCGCCGATCGTCGCTCCGTGCTTCTACGGGATCGACATGGCCGACGAGGAGCAGCTCGCAGCTGCGCACCGCTCCGTCGAGCAGATGCGCGAGCTGATCGGCGCGACCTCCCTCCACTACCTCTCGCTCGAGGGGATGCAGGCGGCGACGCGGCTGCCGGAGCAGTCGGTCTGCCGCGCCTGCTTCACCCGCGACTACCCGACCCGCGTGCCCGAGGGCCGCAACCTGGTCAAGCTCCGCTTCGAGCCGGCAGTCGCGGCTGAGGCCCGGACTCGTCCTCGGGCTAGAGATCCAGCTCGAACCAGACGCAGCTCTCGCCGTTCCGGATCACGCCCCAGCGGGTCGCGAGCGCGTCGAGGAACGCGAGCCCGCGGCCCGATTCGCTCTCTGGCCCCGGCATCTCGACGTGGTCGGCGACGAACCCGTTGCCGCGGTCGCCGACCTCGACCCGTACGCGGGAATCGCCAACCTCGACGACGAAGCGCACGCGCGCAGCCTCACGCCGTTCGCCGTACTTGACGGCGTTGGTGAACAGCTCGCTGACGAGCAGCCTGACGGCGAACCGCGCCTCGGGATGCTCGTCCAGGGCCTCCAGGCGGTCGACGGCGGCCCGGGCCTGTCCGATCGCCGTCTCGGCCGACGGTAGATAGAGCTCCAGCCTTCCCCGATCCAGCCCCGCTGACATGTCGCGGGTCATACCCCACGCGGGCCGATCTGTATCGGCGTAGAGTCGGGAGAGTGCAGGCCCGTGACCGCCGGCTGGCGGAGAACGAGGTGCGCTTTCGCGCGCTGAACGAACGGCTGCGGGACGGGAGCGACACCTGGGGGCCCGGCGACGGCGTGCTCGAGCTCGTCTGCGAGTGCGGCGACGAGGACTGCACGCAGGCGCTGCGGCTGACCGCACGCGACTACGAGGCGGTGCGAAGCGACGAGACCCAGTTCGTCGTCGCGCCGGGGCACGAGCTGATCGAGGTCGAGGACGTGGTGGCGGAGCACGCGGGCTGGTCGGTGGTCAGGAAGCGCGGTGAGGCCGCCGTGATCGCAGCCGAGAGCGATCCCCGGGCTCCCTAGGCGGCGGTCGGGCCGGGCGGCGGCACGTTGACGATCTCGAGCTTGATCCCATCCGGGTCGTAGAAGAAGACGGCGTAGTACCCCGGGATGTAGGCGTACTCCTGCGGCTCCGACTCGATCGTCGCCCCCGACCCGACGAGCCACCCGTGGCGCTCGTCGACCGCGTCGCGCGAGGATGCATTGAAGGCGACGTGATGCAGGCCGACCCTGTACCGGTCGGTTGCTCCTTCGCTCTGCGCCTGGCGGAGGCCGACCGCGCAGCCGGCGCCGCCGAGGTACCAGATCGTCTCGCCTCGCTCGCCCTCGACCTCGCCGATCCGCGTGTAGCCGAGCGGCCCGAGCAGCTCGCGGTAGAACGGCAGGCTCCGCTCGATCGAGGAGACGACCAGATCGACGTGATGGACGCCGCTCGAGCGCATCGAGCTTTCGAGTTCAGCGGCGCTCGGCCAGCTCCTGCGCCCTCCCGTAGCGGACGGCGCGGCGCACCGCCCGAGGGTCGAGCCCGCGCTCGAGCAGCTCCTGGCGCAGCTCCCCTTCCTGCGCGAGCCGCAGGAAGAGCCACGCGAGCGCGGTGATCGTGACGAGCGAGCCCTCGATCATCATCACCGCGCCCGCCAGCCCCTGATCCTGCAGCGGCGAGATCCCCCAGAGCTCGTCGCCGCGGTCGTAGACGCCGTAGAAGACGGTGCCCGACCAGACGAAGATGTTCCCGAGCAGTGTCTCGACGAGCCGGACGATCGCGATGTAGGCGAGCTTGGGGCCGGTGCCGAACCACTCCGGCGCAGGGAGCGTCTCGAGCACGGGCAGCCACGCGATGACGCCCGCGCTGAAGAAGCAGATGTGCTCGAGGGCGTGGACCGCCGAGTGCTCGACCGCCGCCTCGTAGAGGAAGGGCAGGTGCCAGACGTAGAGGTTGGCCGCCCAGAGCGGCAGCGCCACGAAGGGATTCGCGAGCACGCGCAGCCGCTCGACCGGCCGAAACGCGAGCAGCGGCCGCAGCATCGGCCCGTTCAGCCCCGCGAGCAGGCAGAGCGGCGCGAGGTCGCCGATGATGACGTGCTGGAGCATGTGGATGCTGAAGAGCTCCTGCTCGCCGATCGCCGCGATCGGCGACGCGAAGGCGAGCAGCAGCAAGCCGATCCCGGTCGAGAAGAGCAGCACGCGCCACAGCGGCATCGGCGTCCCGCGGCGTCGCAGCGTGCGAGCGCGGGTCGCGTACGCGAACGCAGCGAGCACGACCGGGGCGAGCTGCAGCGGATCGAGCGTCCAGTCCGTCAGCACGCCGCCAGACTAGACTCCGCCCGCCGTGAAGCTCTTCCACTACCACCTCGTCACGTCGCGGGTCCGCGAGGTGGAGGCGCGCTATCTCGGCAAGCTCGCCTTCAACCTCGTCGCGCGCCACGGCCGCATCGGCGAGGAGTACCAGTCGTTCGAGCCCGGGATGTCGTGGGAGGAGCTCGACAACATCGGCTTCAAGCTGCGCCTGACCGAGCTCGAGCGCGGCGCCGTCAACGTCGTCGTCCAGCCGGGGCAGTGGGATCTGCCGCGCGTCGACCACCTCGGGCTGGCGCTCGACGAGGACGAGTTCGCCGAGGTCGTCGACCGCGCAGTCGAGCAGGAGCTGCGCGTCCAGGCGCACGGCGGCCGCCGGACGTTCATCGCCACGAACGCCGGCTACCGGCTCGAGGTGCATCCGCCCCGCGAGTGGCTCGACGAGCTGCTCGAGGCAAGGGACGTGCTCCAGCTGACGGAGCTGCAGCTGCTCGCCGACGATCCCGAGGCGAAGGCGAGCGTCCTGGCCGAGCTGCTCGACACCGAGCTGGACGGCACGAGCGTGATGGTCGGCGACTCGGTCGTCAGCTTCATCCCCGGCGGCCCGCAGGGGCGCCCGCAGCTGCACGGCGAACTGCTCACCTGACACCCGACCCACCTCGTAGAGTGGACCCGTGAGCGACGACCGGACGTACGCCGCCGCCGGGGTCTCGCTTGCGACGGCAGAGGGAATCGTCGAGCGGCTCCGCAAAGCCGCCGAGTCGACGGGCGCCCGCGGTTTCGGCGCCTTCGCCGGCCTGCACCCGCTCGACGAGCGGCGGCTGCTCGCGGCCTCGACCGACTCGATCGGGACGAAGCCGATGGTCGCCCGCCGACGCGGGCGCGTTGCGCGCCTGCGGCGCCGACATGGCCGCGCACTGCATCAACGACGTGATCACGTGCGGCGCCGACCCGCTGATCCTGCTCGACTACGTCGCCGCGAACCACATCGACCTGGAGCAGGTCGCCGACCTCGTCGAGGGCGCCGCCGAGGTCTGCCGCGCGGCCGGTGTCGCGCTGATCGGCGGCGAGACGGCGGAGCTGCCGGGCGTCTACCGGGAGGACGAGCTCGACTTCGCCGCCACCTGCGTCGGGATCGTCGACCGCGACCGCGTCATCGACGGCTCCGCGGTCGAGGCGGGCGACTACGTGATCGGCCTCCCCTCCGCGGGCGTGCACGCGAACGGCTTCACGCTCGTCCGCTCGGTGCTCGAGGTCGAGGACTACGACGGTCCCGACCTGCTCGCGCCGACACGGCTCTACCTCGACGACGTCCGCCGGCTGCGGGACGACGCGCACGCCTTCGCGCACGTGACCGGCGGCGGCATCGACGGCAACCTCAGCCGCGTCCTTCCCGAGGGCCTCCGCGCCGAGCTCGACTGGGACGCCTGGGAGCGGCCGCCGGTGTTCGAGTGGCTCGGCCGCCACGTCGAGGAGGAGGAGGCGCGCCGCGTCTTCAACCTCGGGATCGGCTACTGCGCCGTCCTGCCGGAGCCGGGCGACGACCTCGTGATCGGCCGGATCGTGGCCGCATGATCGGCGTCCTCGTCAGCGGCGAGGGCTCGAACCTGCAGGCGTTGCTCGACGCGGGGCTGCCCGTGTGCGCCGTCGCCTCGAGCCGCGCGGGAGCGCGCGCGCTCGAGCGAGCGGCTGCCGCCGGCGTCGCGGCCGCTGCATTCGAGCTCGCGGAGTACGCCGACCGCCCGCAGCGCGACACGACGATGGCGAACTGGCTCCAGGAGCAGGGCGTGCGCTTCGTCGTCTGCGCCGGGTACATGCACCTGCTCACGCCCGGCTTCCTCGAGCGCTTCCCCGACCGGATCCTCAACGTCCATCCCTCGCTGCTGCCGGAGTTCCCCGGCGCCCGCGCGATCGATGACGCGCTCGCCGCCGGGGTCGAGACGACCGGCGTCACCGTGCACCTCGTCGACGAGGGGCTCGACACCGGCCCGGTGATCCGCCAGGAGCCCGTGCCCGTGCAGCCGCGCGAGACGCTGATCCAGCGCATCCGGGCGGTCGAGCACAGACTGCTGCCCGAGGTGGTGAGAGAGCTATGCGTGCGCTGATCTCCGTCTTCGACAAGACCGGCCTCGACACGCTCGCGAAGGGCCTCTCCTCCCTGGGCTGGGAGCTGGTCGCGAGCGGCGGTACCGCTGACTCGATCCGCGAGCTCGGCCTCGACGTGACGAAGGTCGAGGATCTGACCGAGTTCCCCGAGATGCTCGGCGGCCGCGTGAAGACGCTCCACCCGCACATCCACGCCGGGATCCTCGCCCGTCGCGAGGTCGAGTCAGACCTGGCCGCGCTCGCCGAGCAGGGGATCGAGCTGTTCGATCTCGTCTGCGTGAACCTGTATCCGTTCGAGCAGGTCGCGCGCGAGCACGGCGTCCGCGAGGAGGAGGCCGTCGAGATGATCGACATCGGCGGCCCGTCGATGCTGCGCGGCGCGGCGAAGAACTTCGCGCACGTCGCGCCGGTCTGCCGCCACGAGGACTACGAGCCCGTGCTGACGGAGCTGCGCGCCTCCGGCGAGCTCTCGCACGAGACGCGCAGGCGGCTGGCGGCGACGGCGTTCGCGACGTCGGCGGCCTACGAGGGGGCGATCGCGTCCTGGTTCGCCGGCCGCGAGTCGTTCGCGCCGATCTTCACGCCGGTGTTCGAGAAGCACCTCGACCTCGCCTACGGCGAGAACCCGCATCAGAGCGCGGCCTACTACGCCGAGCGTGGCGTCCGCACGCACCTGCTGGCCCGCGTCGAGCAGCTGCACGGCCGCGAGCTCTCGTTCAACAACCTCAACGACCTCAACGCGGCGCGGCTGCTCGTGCGCGAGTTCGCGCTGCCCGCGTGCGTGATCGTGAAGCACGCGAATCCGTGCGGCGTCGCCGTCGGTGCGTCGATCGAGGAGGCGTACGAGATCGCGCTCGCGGCCGACCCGCTCTCCGCCTACGGCGGCGTCGTCGTCCTCAACCGTGCGGTCAGCGCGGCGCTGGGCGAGCGCCTCGCCGAGCAGTTCGTCGAGGTGCTCTTCGCGCCGGGCTACGACGAGGTGGCGCTCGAGGCGCTGATCCAGAAGCAGTCGATCCGGATCCTCAACGACACCGAGCGGCGCCAGGTGGAGGCGTGGGAGCGCGACTACAAGCGCGTCCTCGGCGGCCTGCTCGTGCAGGACCGCGACTGGGACGTGGAGGACCGCGAGGGGATGGAGACCGCGACGGGCGAGCCGACGGAGGCGCAGTGGGGCGATCTGCTCTTCGCCGCCCGGGTCTGCAAGCACGTCGCCTCGAACGCGATCGTGATCGCCAAGGACCTGCAGACGATCGGGATCGGCGCCGGTCAGATGAGCCGCGTCGACGCGGTCCGGATCGCGATCGAGAAGGCGCACGAGCACGGCCACTCGCTCACGGGCGCCTCGCTCGCCTCGGATGCGTTCTTCCCCTTCCCCGACGGTCCGCGGCTGGCGCTCGACGCGGGCGTCAACGCCTTCATCCAGCCCGGCGGCTCGAAGCGCGACCTCGACGTGATCGAGGCGGTCGAGAGCGCCGGCGCGGCGATGGTGTTCACCGGGCGCCGGCACTTCCGCCACTGATCCGTGGACGCGCTCGACCTGCGGATCCGGAACCACGTCTACTCGACCTTCGTCGGCGAAGGTCGAGCGCAGACGACGGCCGAGACCGCCGCGGCGACTCGGGCTCGCCGAGGGCGAGGTCGCGGCCGCCTACCGGCGCCTCCACGACGCCCACGCGCTCGTCCTCCACCCCGGCACGGACGAGATCCGGATGCTGAACCCGTTCTCCGCCGTCGAGACGCCGCACCGGGTCGAAGCCGGCGGCCGCTCCTGGTTCGCCAACTGCGCCTGGGACGCGCTCGGGATCCCGGCCGCCCTGCATGCGGACGGCTCGGTGAGCTCCGAGTGCCCGGACTGCGGCGAGCCACTGGAGCTCGAGGTTCGCGACGGCGAGCTCGTCCGCGGCGCCGATCTGCTCGTCCACTTCGTCGTCCCGGCGCGCCGCTGGTGGGACGACATCGCCTTCACCTGAAGCACGATGGTCTTCCTCCGGTCGGAGGAGCACCTCGAGCGCTGGCTCGACGCGACCGGGCAGGAGCACGGCGCGAGCATGCCCGCCGCGACGCTGAACGAGCTCGCGCGCCGCTGGTGGTGGACGCGGGTCGAGCCCGACTGGCGGCCGCGGACGCCCGCGGAGTCACAGGCGATCCTGGACGAGCTCGGGCTGACCGGTGAGTTCTGGCAGCTGCGTGAGCTGAGCTACTCGCGATTCAGGTTCAGCAGCTCCGAGAAACGGCGGTGAGCATCCCGGCGCTCGGCAGCCGTCCGGGCCTCGTCGGCGCCGAGCCGGAGCTCGAGCAGGTGCCGGGCAAGATCCTGCTGATGCTTCAGCGGCACTCCCAGCCGCTCGATCGCGCAACCCGGCTCGACCACTGCCCCGCCCTCCTCCCAGAAGAGACAGGCCGAGCCCGGGCAGAGCTCGTGCTCGCCGACTGCCTCGCGAAGGCTGCACTGCTTCGGTGTCACTCGCGATGTCATGCCCAGAGGATGCGTCCGTCCGTGCTCGGAGCCATCGGTGGCCCCGCTGATTGCGGCTGCGGCAGAGTACGGATTGCGTAGGCTCCCGCCGATGGCGCGCGAGTACCCGACGCTGCTCGACCTGGTCGGCGACACGCCGATCGTCCGGCTCGACCGGATCGCGCGCGACGTCGAGCCGACCCTGCTCGCGAAGCTGGAGTACCTGAACCCCGGCGGCTCGAACAAGGACCGGATCGGGATGGCGATGATCGAGGCCGCCGAGCGCGAGGGGAAGCTGCGGCCCGGCGGGACGATCGTCGAGCCGACCTCCGGCAACACCGGCGTCGGGCTCGCGATCGCGGCGGCCGCACGCGGCTACCGCTGCATCTTCGTCATGCCCGACAAGATGAGCCAGGAGAAGATCTCGATGCTGCGGGCCTACGGCGCCGAGGTCGTGATCACGCCGACCGCGGTCGAGCACGACTCGCCGGAGAGCTACTACAGCGTCTCCGACCGGCTCGCGGAGGAGATCCCGGGCGGCTTCAAGCCCGATCAGTACTCGAACATGAACAACCCGCAGGCCCACTACGAGACGACGGGGCCGGAGATCTGGGAGCAGACCGACGGCGAGATCGACGCGCTCGTCATCTCCGTGGGCACCGGCGGCACGATCTCGGGCGCCGGGCGCTACCTGAAGGAGCGCAACCCGAAGATCCAGATCGTCGGCGCCGACCCCGAGGGCTCCGTCTACACCTCCGAGGAGACGCATCCCTACCTCGTCGAGGGGATCGGCAAGGACACCTGGCCGGTGACGATGTCGCGCGACGTCGTCGACCGCTGGGTGCGCGTCTCCGACCGCGACTCCTTCGTGACCGCGCGGCGCCTCGCGCGCGAGGAGGGGATCCTCGCCGGCGGCTCGGCCGGGACGACGATCTGGGCCGCGCTCGAGGTGGCGAAGGACTTCGGTCCCGACGCCAGGATCCTCACGATCCTCCCCGACTCGGGCCGCTCGTACCTGTCGAAGTTCTACGACGACAACTGGATGCTCCAGTACGGCTTCCTCGAGCGGAAGTCACCCGCGCCGACGATCGACGAGGTGCTGCGCTTCAAGCGGGGCGAGGAGCACGAGGTGCCCGACCTCGTCACGATCGAGTCGCACGCCAAGGTGGGCGCCGCGATCGACCTGATGCAGCGCTACTCGATCTCGCAGCTGCCGGTCGTGCGCAGCCAGCCCGTCGAGTCGCTCGCGGACGTCGTCGGCTCGCTGCAGGAGCGCGGCGTGCTCGACCGCGTCTTCAAGAATCCGGACGCGATGAACGAGGACGTCGCCGTGATGATGCAGCCGCCGCTGGCCGCCGTCGACGTCGGCGACTCGCTCGACCAGGTCTTCGCCGACCTCTCGGGCCCGAATGCGGCGGTCGTCGTCGCCGCGGCCGGTCGCCCGGCCGCGATCCTCACACGGTCCGATCTGCTGGAGTACCTCGCACATCAACGATCCCAGGTGAACGGCGCCTAGCGGCGGCGTTCTCCGAGCGCACGGCGACGAAGACCGACCCGACGATCAGCGCGGCGCCGAGGCCGACGGTGAGCGTCAGCTGCTCTCCGAGCAGGAGCGCGCCGAGCAGGATCGCGACGAGCGGGTTCACGTACTGGTGGGTGACGACCTTCGAGATCGGCGCGTTCCGCAGCAGCCAGGCGTAGGCGGTGAAGCCGATCAGCGAGCCGAAGACGGCGAGGTAGAGCCAGGCGGCGATCGACTGCAGCGTGAACCCGGACGCGTCCATCGACCACGGCTCCCCGGTCACGACCCCGAGCACGAGCAGCATCACGCCCGCGCTCAGCATCTCCCACGTCGTCGCGACGAACCCGTCCCGCGGCAGCGGCAGCCTGTGACCGAAGAAGGAGCCGAGCGACCAGGAGATGCTCGCGGCGAGCGCGACCGAGAGCCCGACGGCGCCGGCCGCGCCGCCGCCGCCCGGAATCACGACGAGCGCGAGCCCGGCGAGACCGACGAGCACGCTCAGGCGGGTCGCGAGGGCAACGCCCTCGCGCGCGAGCGTGCGCAGCAGGATCACCTGCAGCGGCACGGAGCCGGCGATCATCGCCGCGATGCTCGAGTCGATCCGCGTCTCGGCGAGCGTCACCATCCCCACGCCGAGTGCGAGCAGTGACAGGCCGAGCAGCGCCGACGCGGCGAGCTCGCGCCGCGTGACGCGGATGCTGCGGCCGGTGACGGTCAGGATCACCGCCAGCAGGAAGCCGGCGAGCAGGAAGCGCGAGCCGGCGGAGAGGAAGGCCGGAAGCGTCCGCACGGAGAGCTTGATCGCGACGTACGTGGAGCCCCAGACGAGGTAGACGGTCCAGAGGGCGGTGAGGAGCTTCCAGCGGGCGGCGGGCATCTCTCTACAACGCAACGACCGCCCGGGTCGTGAGATTCCTCAGCGGATGAACGAGGCCTCGTGCCCGCGCCTGTTCGCGGCGGCGAGCTCGTCCTGCGTCAGCGCGCCGATCCGCTCCAGCAGCTCGAGCTCGTCGCGCAGGTGCGTGCGCATCATCTCCGGCCCGTCGGTGGCGATCGTGAACGCGACGCCGTGCTCCTTGAACGCTCCGAACGTCTCGCGGATCGCGGCCTCGTCGGGGAGCGCCTTCGTGAGCAGGTTCGAGGTCGGGCAGATCTCGAGCACGGTGCCCGCCTCGCGGAGGAGCCGCATCAGCTCCGGATCCTGGGCGGCGAGGATGCCGTGGCCGATCCGGTCGGGGCGCAGGTGCTCGACGACCTCGCCCAGCTCCTCGCCGCCGGTCTCGCCCTCCTCGCCGACGTGGATCGTGATCCCGAGCCCGGCCGCGCGCGCGGTCTCGACCATCGGCGTGATCTGCGTGTAGTCGTAGCGGCCGCCGCCCGGGCGTGGGCCGGCGATGTCGATCCCGACGACCCCGCGTGAGGCCCAGCGGATCGCCTTCTCGACGACGACCTCGTTCTGGCGCGCGTCGAAGGTGCGATCCATCATCAGGATCAGCCCGGCGCGGACCTGCGGGTACTCGAGCGAGGCGCGGTCGAGGCCGCGGATCGCGGCGAGGATGATGTGGTCGAGGTCGCGCTCGCCGCCGCGGTTGCGCTTCATCGGGTTGAAGCGGAGCTCGAGCGTCGTGATCCCCTGGCTGCGGTAGGCGCCGCCGATCGCGCCGTGCACGGACTGCTCCACCGCCAGCGGCGACGACTGGATCAGCTCGGTCCAGTGGTAGATCCGGTCGAGGGCGTCGAGGTTCTCGACCCCGCGCGGGTCGGAGACGGTGACGAGCGCGTCGAACTCCCAGTAGTCCTTCACCGGCAGCGCGATCCCCTGCTCGTGCGCGAGCGACCAGAGGATGTCGGAGGCGACCGAGCCGCCGAGGTGGGTGTGCAGCTCGGCGAGACCCTCGGAGAGCATTCGGGCGACTTTATCCTTCGCGGCCATGCTCGACGGCATCGATCACGTCCAGCTGGCCGCGCCGCCCGGCTGCGAGGCCGAGGCGCGCCGCTTCTTCGGCGGGCTGCTCGGCCTCGAGGAGGTCGAGAAGCCCGAGTCGCTGCGCGCCCGCGGCGGCGTCTGGTTCCGGGTCGGAGCGCAGCAGCTGCACGTCGGCGTCGAGCAGGAGTTCGCGCCGGCGCGCAAGGCACATCCGGCCTTCGCCGTCTCCGGCTACGACGAGCTCGTCGTCCGGCTCCGCTCCGCCGGTGTCGAGACCGTCGCGGACGACTCGATTCCGGGTGTACGCAGGAGTTACATCGCCGATCCGTGGGGGAACAGAATCGAGCTCGTCGCGGTTGAGAACGGCGTCTAGCTGCCGATAACCCCCCAATGAGCGCACCGCGCCCCGACGAGCGGATCCTGATCGTCGACGACGAGGAGCAGATCCGCACCCTCCTCGCCCGCCTGCTCGGCGCCCACGGCTACGAGTGCCTCACGGCCGACTCGGCTGCGGCGGCGCGCCGGGTGCTCAAGGAGACGAACGTCGCCCTCGTGCTCAGCGACGTCAACATGCCGGGCGAGTCCGGCATCGAGTTCACGCGCGAGGTGCTGGCCCACCATCCGGAGACCGCCGTCGTGATGGTCACGGGCATGGACGACCCCGCCTACGCGGACGTCGCGATCGAGCTCGGCGCCTACGGCTACGTGCTGAAGCCGTTCAAGCCGAACGAGCTGATCATCAACGTCGGCAACGCGCTCCGCCGCCGCACGCTCGAGATCGAGAACCGCATCCACCGGGAGCTGCTCGAGCAGACCGTGCTCGCGCGGACGACGGCGCTGCGCGAGACGATCGCGCAGCTCGAGAGCTCCGACACCGAGCTCCGCCGCCTGCGCGAGGAGACGATTCGCCGGCTCTCGTGGGCTGCCGAGTTCCGGAACCAGGAGACGGGCGAGCACATCGTCCGGATGAGCCTCTACTGCGCGCTGCTGGCGCGCCTCGCGGGCCTCGACACCGAGCAGGCCGAGCTGATCCGGATCGCGAGCCCGATGCACGACGTCGGCAAGATCGGGATCCCCGACCGGATCCTGCTCAAGCCTGGCCACCTCACCGCCGAGGAGCGCGAGGTGATGGAGGCGCACGCCGAGATGGGCCATCGGATCCTCGCCGGCTCCGGAGTCGAGCTGCTCGACCTCGCCGCCGAGATGGCGCTGACGCATCACGAGCGGATCGACGGCAGCGGCTACCCGCGGGGGCTCGCCGGCAACGCGATCCCGGTCGAGGGACGGATCTGCGCGATCGCCGACGTCTTCGACGCGCTCACGTCGGATCGCGTCTACCGGCAGGCGTTCCAGCCCGACGAGGCCCGCGAGCTGATGCTCCAGGGCCGCGGCACGCAGTTCGACGCCGACCTGCTCGACCTCTTCGTGGTCTCGTTCGACGACGTGCTCGCGATCCGGCGAGCGGCGGGCACCGGCACGACGGAGCAGACGCTCGCGATCGCGCTCGCGCACGCGTCCGGTCACCGCGCCAACTAGGGCGCTCAAGCGCGGCTCCGCCCGGCCGATCACCGGGCCGACGGCATGACGTTCTCCGCTCCGACCACGATCCCCGAGACGCCGCCGGCCGACCTTCTGGCCGAGCTCGACGCCGCGGCGCGGGCGCTCGACGAGCTCAGGAGCCGCGCAGCCGAGCTGACGCTCGCGATGGACGAGCAGGCGCGGCAGCTCCGGATCGAGCTGATCGAGGACGGCGTCACGCACCGGCTGACCCCGCGTCAGCTCTTCGACCTGCTCGGCTAGCCGCTCGTTACGCTGCGGCCCGTGAGCGCCTTCGACACCGAGGTCGTCGTCGTCGGAGCCGGGGTGATGGGGCTCGCCACGGCACGGGCACTCGCCCAGGCGGGGCGCGACGTCGTCGTCTGCGAGCAGTTCGAGCTCGGCCACGCGCGCGGGTCGAGCCACGGCAGCTCGCGGATCGTGCGCCTGTCCTACCCGGACGAGCGCTGGGTCCGGTTCGCGCAGGAGACCTTCCCGCTCTGGCGCGAGCTCGAGGCGGAGAGCGGCCGGCGCTTGCTCGAGCTGCACGGCACGCTCGACCTCGGTGACTGGGAGCCGAACCGCGATGCACTCGCAGCGTGCGGGGCGCCGTTCGAGGTGCTCGACGCAGGCCAGATCGAGCAGCGGTTCGGCATCCGCGCCGACCCGGGCGAGAGCGGCTTGTTCCAGGCGGACGGCGGGATCGTCCATGCGGACGAAGCCGTCGCGGCGTTCGCCGACGGCCTCGAGGTGCGCGAGCACGTCCGCGTCGAGACGGTCGACGAGGACGGCGACGGCGTCACCGCGGGCGGCGTGCGCGCGCGGGTGGCCGTCGTCACCGCGGGCGCGTGGGCGCCGGAGCTCGTGGGCGTGGATGCGACTCCGACGGTGGAGACCGTCACCTACTTCGACCTCGGCCGGCCGACGCCGTCTGTCATCGACACGACGACGGGCGCCCGCCACGGCTACGCCCTCGCGTCGCCCGGCGACTCACTGAAGGCAGGTCTCCATCAATCGGGACGCCCGACGGACCCCGACGAGCCCGGCGTCCCCGACCGAGAGCTCTCCGCCCGCACCGCCGCCTGGGTCGAGCGCCGGTTTCCCGGCGCTGGGCCGCCGAGGACGACGGAGACCTGCCTCTACACGATCCGCGAGAACGACGAATTCCTGCTCGAGCGGCGCGGCCGGATCGTCGTCGGCTCGCCGTGCAGCGGCCACGGCTTCAAGTTCGCGCCGGTCGTCGGGCAGAGGCTGGCGGCGCTCGCGCTCGAGGCGCTCTAGCGGAAGAGGTCCCGCTCCTCGGGGATCGGGAGGTCCGCTCCGGTCCCGGGTCCGCGCAGGTCGACGCCGCGGATCACGGCGGCGGGGATCCCGTTGACCTTCCCCATCACGAGCTCGGCCGCCCCTGCCAGCTCGTCCGCGACCGCGATCTGGGTCGCATGCAGCTCGTAGCCGACGCTGTCGCGGACGCCGCGGAGGTCGCGCATCGGCGTCAGGCCCGCGACACCGAGCGCGACCTCGGTCGTGCCCTGGCGGAACGGCCGCCCGAACGAGTCGCTGACGATCACGCCGACGTCGCGGCCCGCCCGCTCGCGGATCGCCTCCCGGATCCGCGCAGCCGAGGCATCGGGATCGAGCGGGAGCAGGACGAGCGTCCCCTCCCCCTTCGCGTTCGAGGCGTCGACGCCGGCCGACGCGCAGACGTAGCCGTGCCTCGTCTCGGCGATGATCAGCGGCGGCCGCACGCGGACGACGTGGGCGCTCTCGCGGAGGATCCACTCGACGTGACGGGGATCGCGGTCGTCGGCGAGCTCGAGCGCCCGCTGCGACGGCTCGACGTCGTCCAGCCGCACGACGCGGCCCTCCGCCTTCGAGACCGCCTTCTGCGCGACGACGAGCACGTCCGCGTCCTCGAAGCCGCCCGCCTGCTCGGCCGCGTCCAGGAGCAGCCCCGCGAGGTCGTCGCCGTCCTCGATCTCCGGGATGCCCTGAAGCGGGATCACCCGGATCTCGCTTCCCCGCTCCGATGTCGGCAAAGCCGACATCTCCGCTCCTGGCGGCTCCGTCGAGCCTCCGCCGCTGGTCACGGGATGCCGGAGATGCGCAGGCCCGCGTGGGCCTTGTAGCGCTTGTTGACGTTCACGATCACGGCGGTCATCCCCTCGAGCGCACGGGCGCTGGCGAGCGGCCCGCAGTCGACCGCCTTCCCGGAGACGAGCCGGGCGGCGAGCTCGAGCGCGAGCTCCTTCGCCCGCGCGTCGTCGCCGCAGACGAGCGCGTCCTCGTCCGGCGGCGCCGCGGCGAGGTTGGCGGCGGCGAGCGAGTGCAGGCCGGCGACGACGGGGGCATCGAGCTCGTCCTCGATCCGCTTCGCGATCGACGTCGGCGCCACACACGGCTTGACGCCGCCGGGACCGAACTCGAGCTCGGCGCACACCGAGAGCACGGGCGTCGAGCCGATCGACTGGCGCAGGTCGCGCGCAGTGTCGACCGCGGCATCCGCGTTCACGGCGAAGACGACGAGGTCGACCCCGCGCACGGCGTCGTCGTTGTTCGCCCCCGTCGGCGCCGAGGTCGGCAGCCGCTGCTCGTGCCCGCTCGGCGTCGCGGGAGCCGATCACGACCTCGAGACCGGCATCGACGAGCCGCTTTGCCACCGCCTGCCCGAACTTGCCGGTGCCGCCGACGACCGCGACCTTCATGCGGCTGCCCCGAGCGCCGTCTCGGCGAGACGGCGCGACGCCGCCAGGTCGGTCATCAGCGTCTTGGTCGCGACGCGGCGCACCGCGTCCGGCCCGGTGGGATCGGACTCGTCGACGACGAGCGCGTCGATCAGGCCCGAGTAGCAGCCCGCGACGTGCTCCGGTGTCGTGCCGCCCGCCATCCGCGCGAGCATACGGTCTGCCGGTCCCTTGACCGCGCGGCCGCCGACGAGGGGGCTGACGGCGACGCAGGGGACACGGCGCGCCTCCAGCGCGCCCCGGATCTCCGGCACGGCGAGGATCGGCCAGATGCTCACGTACGGGTTCGAGGGCGCGATCAGGATCGCGTCGGCCGCCCCGAGCGCCGCGAGCACGCCAGGGGCCGCGTGCGGCTCGCCCTCGAAGCGGACGCCGTCGACCTCGTCGCGGTGGCCGCGGGCGACGAACCACTCCTGGAACGCGAAGCTCCCGGCCGGCGTGTCGATCCAGGTGCGGAGGCGGTCGTCGGTCGCCGGCAGGATCGCGGGCTCGATTCCGAGGGCCCGCGCGAGCCGGGCGGTGACGGCCGACAAGGACTCGCCTTCGCGCAGCGCCTGTGTGCGAACGAGGTGGAGGCCGAGGTCGCGGTCGCCGAGCCGGAACCAGTCCTCGCCGCCGAGGGCCGACACGGTTGCGAGCGCTTCCCACGTCTCGCCGGCCCGGCCCCAGCCGCGCTCCTCGTCGTGGAGGCCTGCGAGGGCGTAGAGGATGCTGTCGAGGTCGGGCGAGACCGACATCCCGAGCACCTCGAGGTCGTCGCCGACGTTGCCGACGATCGTCAGATTTGCGCCCCCGGCCGCATCGACCAGGCCGCGTGCGAACCGCGCGCCACCGACGCCCCCGGAGAGGAGCACGACCTTCACGGCTGCAGGGCGCGGCCGATCGCGGCCTGCGTCCTCGGGCCGGCCCGCAGGCCGATCCGGTCCAGATCGTCGAGCGTGTCGACGTCGTCGCTCAGATTCGGGATCGCGCAGGAGATCGCCGGCACGCCGAGGCTGTCGGCGTGGTCGCGGAAGCGGGCGGCGCTGCCGCCGCCGTAGAGCGGGGCGAAGTGCTCCTTCGCGGGCAGCGCCAGCGCGTTCGTGGTCCCGTCCTCGGCCTCGACGTAGCCGATCGCACCGAGCTCGGCCGCGCCGGCGAGCGTGCGCAGATCGTGGGGGACGACGCAGGGCACGTCGGCGTTGACGACCAGCACGGTGCCTTCGCCCAACCGCTCGAGCGCGGCCGCCACCGCCGCTCCCTGACCGCCGGGCGCGTCCGCGACCGGCTCGGCTCCGAGCTCGGCTGCCAGCGCGCGGCCCGACTTGTCGTCGGTGACGACGAGCGTGCGGCCGGTCACGGTCGCCGCCGCGAGCACGTCGCCGAGCATCGCCAGGGCGAGCTGCGAGCGGGCATCGTCGGACGTGTCGAGGCGCTGCTTCCCGTTCTCGCCGCGGTAGGGGACCACGATCTGCGTCATCGGGCAAGACTCTAGTCGTGGACAACGCGACCCTCGCCGACCGCCTCGACGCGTTCGCGGCCCTGCTCGACCTGAACGGCTCCGGCCACTACACCGTGCGCGCGTACCGCCGGGCGGCGGACATGATCCGCTCGACACCCGCAGACGTCGCTGCGCTGGTGCGCCAGGGCCGCGTGCGCGAGCTGGCCGGGATCGGGCCGGGAATCGAGACGCGGCTGCGCGAGCTCGTCGAGACCGGCCGGATCGCCGAGCTGGACGAGCTGGAGGCGCAGGCGCTGCCGGAGCTCGTCGGCGTCGCGGCGCTGCTCGGCGTCTCGACGAAGCGGATGCGCGAGCTCGGCCACGCGCTCGGGATCAGGACGCTGCCGGAGCTGCAGCAAGCGGCGGCGGAAGGCAGGCTCGACAGCGTGCCCGGGATCGGGCCGAAGACAGCTGCGCGGATCAACGAGGGTCTCGCAGGGCTTGCGACCGCGAGGCCGAGGCGCGGGATGACCCTGAACCGCGCGCTCGCCCTCGTGGGCGAGGTGGCGGCGGCGCTCGGCGGCGAGCCGGCCGGCGACCCGCGGCGCGGCAGCGAGCTCTCGACCCGCTTCGCCGTCGTCGTCCCGCAGGAGCGGCTCGCGGACGCCGAAGACCTGCCGCAGCTCGTCGCCGTGCTGGAGCGCGACGAGTACCGGGTCGTCGGCGTCACCGCGGACGGCAACCCGATCGAGGTGATCGGGGCGACACCGGAGAGCTGGGATCGCGACCTCGTCCGTGCGATCGGCTCGCCGGAGTGGGTCGCTGCGCACGGCAACCACCCGCCCGAGCCGCTGCCGCCGCCCGAGCTGCGCGAGCTCGATGCGCCGCCTCCGCCCCCCGACCTGCTCGAGCTCGGCGACATCCGCGGCGACCTCCACGTCCATTCGACCGCCTCCGACGGCAAGGCGACCGTCGAGGAGATGGGCCGCGCCGCGCAGGCGCTCGGCTACGAGTACCTGGCGATCTGCGACCACACGCGCAACGTCCGCGTCGTCCCGGGGCTCGATGCCGACGACCTCCGCCGCCAGGCCGTGGAGATCGCCGCCGCGAACGAGCTGCTGGCGCCGTTCCGGATCCTGCGCGGGAGCGAGTGCGACATCCTCCCGGACGGGTCGCTCGACCTCCCGGACGACGTGCTCGCCGAGCTCGAATGGGTGCAGATCAGCCTCCACGCCGGCCAGCGCGCGCCGCGCCAGGCGATCACCGACCGCGTCGTCGAGGCGATGCGCCATCCCGCCGCCTCGTGCCTCTCGCACCCCAAGGGACGGATCCTCAACCACCGCCCCGAGAACGCACTCGATCTCGACCGCGTCTTCGAGGTCGCGCTCGAGACGGGCGTCGCGGTCGAGGTGAACGGCCTCCCCGACCGGCTCGACCTCTCCGGCGCGCACGTGCGCGAAGCGCTCGCCGCCGGTGTCCCGATCGTCTGCTCGACCGACGCGCACTCCGTCCGCGGTCTTGCCAACATGGCGCTCTCGGTGACGACGGCGCGGCGCGGCGCCGCCCCACGCGGCTCCGTCCTCAACACCCGCTCGCTGGCGGAGCTCCTAGGCCGCTGACTGGCCCGAGCCGGGGCCGCGCTCGGCGTACTCGTGCACCTCGTACCAGTGCGTCCCGCGGAGCGCCTCGGCCACCTCGGGATCGGTGTGCCCGTCGTAGATAGACGTGGTGCTCGAGGTCGCAGCAGATCGCGACGTCGCCGAGCGAGACGTGCGAGATCGCCGTCAGGACGTCGACGGGCAGCTGCGCCTCGGCGACGGTGTAGTGCATGAACTGAAGATCCGGAGCGATCTCCATCAGGTCCGGCCAGTTGGGACAGCTGCGTGAGCTCATCGCTCGACGGAATTCTTCTCCGCGGCCCAGCTCCCTTCCAGCCGGACGACGCCGCGTTCCTCGCCGGCCGGATAGACGAGGAAGGTGAGCGCGTCGTCGAGCCAGTGCAGCACCCGCTCGCCGCTCGCGTCGGCGAGGCCGAGCCGGAGGTGGAAGCGCCCGTCGGAGAGCGGGAGCCGGTCGACGTCGTAGCGGAGATCCCGCGCGCCGTCTGCCCAGCCGACCCGGCCGGTGTCGAGCACGTCCGACGCGACGAGCAGGCCGGCCTCGTCACGCAGCTCGAGCTGGAGCTGCGGCGGCGCGATCCCGTTCTCGGCCTCGATCCGGAGCCGCAGCGAGAACGGCTCGCCGGCGAGGAACTGCTGCCGCTCCTGGCCCTCGCGGCCCACGAGCCGCGCGGCCGCGATCGTCGCCTCGCCCGTACCCCACTCGCGCAGTCCCGCGGCACGCTCGGCCGGGTCCGCCTCGGCGGCGAGGACCTTGCGGTAGCGGACGATCGCCTCGTGCGTCGGCCCGTCGAACTCGAGCCGGCCATCGCGCAGCAGCACCGCGCGCTCGCAGAGCCGCTCCACCTGGGTGGCGTCGTGCGAGACGAAGACGATCGTGCCGCCGCGCTGCTTGAACTCGAAGACCTTGCCGAAGCACTTGCGCTGGAAGGCCTCGTCGCCGACGGCGAAGACCTCGTCGAGCAGGAGGATGTCGGCGTCGAGATGCGCCGCGATCGAGAAGCCGAGGCGCATGTACATCCCGGAGGAGTAGGTGCGCACGGGCCGGTCGATCGCATGCTCGAGCTCCGCGAAGGAGACGATCTCGTCGAAGCGCTCGCGGATCTGAGTGCGCTTGAGCCCGTAGATGGCGCCGTTCAGGAAGACGTTCTCGCGGCCGCTGAAGTCGGGGTGGAAGCCGGCGCCGAGCTCGAGCAGCGAGCCGATCCGGCCGCCGACGTCGACTCGTCCCGTCGTCGGCTTGATGATCCCGGCGATCAGCCGCAGCAGCGTCGACTTGCCTGAGCCGTTGCGGCCGACGAGCCCGACCGCCTCCCCCGGCTCGACGGCGAGCGACACGTCTTCGAGCGCCTGCACGTCCTGCGCGTCGGTGCGGCCGCGCAGGACGAACAGCTCCTTCAGGCTGCGCGCCTCGTTCGCGTGGACGCGGAAGCGGCGCGAGACCCCGTCGACCCGGATCTGGCCCGTCTTCACGCGTTCAACGGTACAGCCGCCGCACGCCGGACGAGCCCCGCGAGCACCCGAATGAAGGCGGGCTCGGCGTTCGGCAGCTCGATCCGGTCGAGCGCGAGCCCGAGCTCCGCCGCGCGCTCCTGCGCCTCGACGTCGAGGTCCCACTTGATCTCGAGGTGGTCGGCGACGAAGCCGACCGGCGCGACGAGCACGTGGCGGACGCCGTCGGCGGCGAGCGCATTCAGGTGCTCGAGGATGTCCGGGCCGAGCCACGGCTCGCCCGTCGGCGACTCGCTCTGGAACGAGAACGACCACTCCTCCACGCCGGCCTTCTCCGCGACGAGACGTGACGTCTCGAGCAGCTCGTCCTTGTAGGGGTCGCCGTCGGCGAGGATCCGGGCCGGCAGCGAATGGGCCGTGAAGACGACGTGAGCGTCGGTGCCCCGAACGCGGTCGGCGATCAGCTCGACGAACCCGGGCTCGTCGCCCCAGCGCTCGACGAAGCGGATCTCGGCGCGGCCGCCGACGGCGTCGACGAGCTGCGCGCGGTAGCGCTCGATCGACATCGACGAGTAGTGCGGCGCCAGCACGAGGCCGACGATCACGTCGGCGCCGCCGGCGAGCGCCTGCTCGACCGCGTCGGCGATCCGCGGCTGCCAGTGGCGCATGCCGGTGAAGACGGGGATGCCGAGCTCGGCCTCGAGCGCGGCCCGGGTCGCCTCGGTGATCTCGTTGAGCGGGTTCGAATCCTCGATCCCGAGCCGGCGGTAGCGCGCGACGAGATCCTCGAGCTGCTCGGGCTTGATCGGCCGGCCGCCGCGGATGTCGGCGTAGTAGGCCGGCACGTCCTCGAGCCGGTCCGGCGACCCGTAGGCCATCAGGACGACCGCAGTGTTCACGCCGGCACGCGAGCGGTCTGCTCGTGCACGAAGGCGCGCAACCGTCCGAGCACGTCGGGATCGGTGTCGGGCATGACGCCGTGGCCGAGGTTGAAGATGTGGCCCGGCCGGCCGGCCGCGCGGGCGAGCACGTCGAGGGTCGCCGCCTCGATCCGCTCCCACGGCCCGAAGAGAACGGCTCCGTCGAGGTTGCCCTGCACGCCGCGGTCGTCGCCGACCTGCTGCCAGCCCCAGTCGAGCGGGATCCGCCAGTCGAGCCCGATCACGTCGCCGCCCGCGTCGCGCATCGCCTCGAGCAGCGTCGCCGTGCCGGTGCCGAAGTGGATCGTCGGGCAGTCGACCGCGGCGAGGATGCGCGCCGAGTACGGCTGCACGAACTCCTCGTAGTCCTGCGGCGAGAGCGCTCCCACCCACGAGTCGAAGAGCTGGATCACGTCGGCGCCGGCCCGCACCTTCGCGGCGACGTAGAGGGAGAAGGCATCGGTGAGCTTCTCCATCAGCGCGTGCCAGGTCTCCGGCTCGGCGTACATCATCCGCTTCACGTTCAGGAACTCCCGGCTCGGCTTGCCCTCGATCAGGTAGCCGGCGACGGTGAACGGCCCGCCGCAGAAGCCGATCACGGCCTGATCGGGGCGCAGCTCGCGGCGCACGATCGAGACGGCCTCGAGGATGAACGGCACCGACTCCTCCGGCTCGGGGACGGTGAGCTTCTCGACGTCGGCGAGCGAGCGGATCGGCTGCTCGATCACGGGGCCGACGTTCTCGACCAGCTCGACGTTCACGCCCATCCCGAGCAGCGGCAGCATGATGTCCGCGAACATGACGGCCGCGTCGACGTCGTGGCGGCGCACCGGCTGCAACGTCACCTCGGCGCAGAGCTCCGGCTCGTAGCAGACCTCGAAGAGCGTGTGCGACTTCCGGATCTCGCGGTACTCCGGCAGCGAGCGGCCCGCCTGGCGCATGAACCAGACCGGCGTGCGCTCGGTCGGCTCCAGGCGCGCCGCGCGGACGAGAAGGGGCTCGCTCATCGCCGCAGTAGGCTAGCTGCGGCATGGAGCGAGTCGGCGAGCATCCCATCCCCGCCGGCCCGCTTGCGGTCCGGTGGCTCGGCTACGACCTGCCGGACTTCCGCGCCGGCGCCGAGAGCGCCGTCGAGGTGGTGCTGCAGAACGCCGGCACCGCGACCTGGCGCCTCCGCGGCGAGCTCGGCGTCAGGCTCTCCTACCACTGGCTCGACGACCGCGGCAACGCGATCGTCTGGGACGGCCCGCGCGTCGACTTCGGCGGCCCGGTCGCGCCCGGCGACGAGATCGAGGTGGCGCTGCGCGTGCGCGCGCCGCAGCCGCCGGGCCGCTACCGGCTCGCCTTCGACCTCGTCGAGGAGCTCCGCTTCTGGTTCGCCGAGGTCGGCTCTCAGCCGCTCGAGCTGGATGCCGAGGTGCTGCCCCGCATCGACGAGCGGCGGCTCGCCGTCGTCGTCCGCGGCGGCGACGACCCGGAGACGACGGCGGCGCTGGCGGCCCAGGAGGAGCCGCTGGTCGAGGACGACGCCGTCGCAACCGCCCACCTCGTCGCGGGCGCGATCCCGGAGCCGGACTGGTCACAACGGATCCTCGACGCCCATGCGGAGGGCTTCGCCGCCGTCGGCGGCTCGATCGAATCCCGGGAGCGCGCGCTGCGGCCGTGGGCGCCCGGTGGCGGCCGCAACCCGGCGTTCTCGCATCCGCTGCTGCTGCCGTCGCTGCTGACCGGCCTCGAGCCGGCCGAGCACGAGGGTCTCCCGGCCTACGTCCCGGACGGCGAGCCGGCGATCTTCGACGGACGGATCAGACTTCGACTGCCACGCGGTCGTCGACGCGGTTGAAGACGAACGCGCCGAGCGCGAGCGAGAGCGACGGTCGCGACGACGAGGTAGATCAAGTCGCCCGCCGCCGGCAGCTCGCCGAAGAAGATCGGGTCGCGGAACGACTCGATCGCGGGGGTGAGCAGGGTTGCCCCAGTGGACGAAGTCCACGAGCCAGGGGTGGTCGTCCGCGCCCGGGATCTCGTCGAGCGAATAGAGCACCGGCGTCAGGAAGAACCACGGCAGGAGCAGCGCCGCGACGATGTGCTCGACGTCGCGGTAGATCGCGTTCAGCGACGCCACGGCGAGCGAGAGCCCGGCGACGAAGCCGACGATCAGCACGCCGACCGGCAGCGAGAGCCAGACCGTCGCGCGCGAGTCGGGCAGATAGACGAGGCTGAGCACGATCACGATCGCGACCATCACCGCGAAGCCGACGAGCTGGGTCGCGACCATCGAGAGCGGCACGAGCTGGCGCGGGAAGCGCACCTTCCGGATCAGGTTCGCGTTCTCGAGCAGGCTTCGCGACGACGATTGCAGCGAGGTGGCGAAGAAGACCCACACCGGCAACCCGGAGAGCAGGAAGAGCCAGTAGTGCTCGTAGTCCGAGGTCTGGATCTTCAGCAGCACGCTGAAGACGAGCAGGTAGACGAGCATCAGCACGACCGGATGCGCGAGCGACCAGGCGAGCCCGAGCACGGAGCCCTTGTACTTCGCCCGCAGGTCGCGGCGAAAGAGGCTCCCGAAGAGCTCGCGATAGCGGAAGAGGTCTGCGTAAACCGTCACGGCCGGGGACTACTGTAGTCCGGTGCAGGCACATCTCCGCCTAACACGACTGCTCTACCCTGTCGTTCCGTGAACGCGATCGCTGCGGTCGCCGCGCTGTCCGTCGCGGCGCTGACCCTCTACGCGCTGCTGCGCGTCGGCGTGGGCGGCCGGCTCGTCGCCGATCCCTCCGGTGAGCGCTGGCATGCTCGCTCGACGCCCGTCTTCGGCGGGGTCGGCATCTTCCTCGGCCTCGTGGCGGGAGTCGGCGCGGCGGTCGCGGTCGGAGCAACCGACGCGAGCAGCGAGCTGCTCGGGATCCTCGGCGGCTGCGCGATCCTCTTCGTCGCCGGCTTCGTCGACGACGTCTACACGCTGAAGCCGGTCGCGAAGCTGGCGGCCCAGTTCGCGGCGGCGGCCCTCGTCCTGGCATCCGGGCTGACGGTCGAGATCGTCGGCAACAACCTGCTCGCGACGGCGGTCGGGCTCGTCTGGCTCGTCGGGATCACGAACGCGTTCAACCTGCTCGACAACATGGACGGCCTCGCCGCGTCGCTCGCGACGGTGTCCTGCGCCGTCTTCGCGGTCGCCGCGCTCGACCAGGACTCGGGCGAGCTCGCGCTCGTGGTCGCGCTCGCGCTCGGCGGCGCCTGCCTCGGCTTCCTCCCCTTCAACCTGCGGCCCGGCCGCAGCGCCCGGGTCTTCATGGGCGACTCCGGCAGCCAGGTGATCGGCTTCGGCCTCGCCTCGCTCGCGCTCGCATCGAGCTGGACCACCGCCGGTGCGACGCTGACGAGCCTCGTGCTGCCGCTGCTCGTGCTGGCGGTCCCGATCCTGGACACGACGCTCGTGACCGTGCGCCGGACGATCGAGCGGCGGCCCGTGACCCAGGGCGGCACCGACCACTCCTCGCACCGGCTCGTCTACTACGGCCTCTCCGAGCAGCAGGCGGTCGCCGCGCTGACGCTGCTCGCGTTGCTGCTCGGCGCCACCGCGCTCGCGTACAACGTGCTCGCGAACGCCCGCGTCACCGCCGTCGGGGTGCTGATCTCGTTCGTCGTCCTCGTCCAGTTCGCCAGCTTCCTCAGCGACCTGCAGGAGCGCTCCCGCCGCGAGGATCCCGGTCCGGCCCCGCCGCTCTGGCGGGCGTTCTTCTCCAACCCTCGCCGCCTCGTCGAGGTGCTCGACGGACTTCGCGATCATCTGCTTCTCGTTCCTGGCGTCGTATCTCCTGTTCGTCGACGGCAGCGGCACGCTACATCCAGCGCGCGCATCTTCCTCGCGGCGCTGCCGATCCTGCTCGGCGTCCGCTACGTGCTCTTCGTCGTCTTCGGGATCTACCGGCGGATCTGGCGCTTCGCGTCGGCCCGCGACCTGCTCGCGATCGCCGGCGCGGTCGCGCTGTCCGTGCCGCTCACGATCGGGATCGTCCGCGCAATCCGTCCGCTCACCGACTTCCCGCTCGAGATCTTCTTCGTCGACGCGTTGCTGTGCATGACGCTGGTCGCGGCGTCACGGCTGGCGCTGCGTCTGCTGCCCGGGTCTCGGCCGTGCGCGCATCCCGCAGCAGCGCGTCCTCATCGTCGGCGCCGGCCGCTCGGGCCGCGCGCTTGCCCGTGAGCTGGCCGAGACGCCGGAGACGCGCGTCGTCGGGTTCGTCGACGACAACCCGGCACTGAGGCGGCGCCGGATCCACGGCGTCACCGTCCACGGCGCCCTCGACGACGTCGACCGCCTGCTCGGCGACCTCCAGGTCGATGAGGTGCTCGTGACGATCCCGGAGGCCGCGTCGGAGCGGCTCGAGCTGCTGGTCGCGTCCTGCACGGACGCCGGTGTCGGTTGCCGCTTCGTCGTCCGCGAGATCGCGCCGCCGCCGTTTCTGACCCGCGTGCCCGCCGAGTGAGCTCCGCAGCCGAGCACGATCCGGAGCGGCTCTCGCCCGGAGCCGCCCGCTGGCTCCTGGGCATCGCGTACCTCGTGCTCGCGTCGCTGTACGCCTGGCAGGCGTCGCAGCGCGTATCCCCGTCGATCTTCTCGGACGAGATCGAGTTCACGCAGATCTCACGCGGGATCGCCGCGACCGGGCATGCCGTCGCGCCTCGGCGAGCCGAGCGGCTTCGGCTCGCTCTACACCTATCTCGTCGCCCCGGCGTGGTGGCTCGACCCGACCGATGCGTGGGAGGCGGCGAAGCTGATCGGCGTGCTCGTGATGACGGCGGCGATCTTCCCCGCCTACGGGCTGGCCCGCTTCGTCGTCTCGCGGCCCTGGGCGATCGCGGCCGCGATCGGCGCGGTCGCGGCGCCGCCGCTCGCCTACGCGCCGTACCTGCTCGAGGAGCCGCTCGCCTACCCGTTCAGCACCACCGCGCTCTGGGCGATCACGGCCGCGATCGCCCGGCCGACGTGGCGACGGCTCGCCCTGGCGGGAGCGCTCTGCCTCGTCGCCCCGTTCGTCCGCGGCGAGCTGGCGGTACTGCTGGTCGTCTACTGCGCCGGCCTCTTCGTGCTCCTCTGGCGAACCGATCGCTTCACGCGGTGGCGCACGGACTGGAGCGCCGGTGACTGGGTCGGCGCGGTGACGCTCGCGTCGGGCGCCGCGCTCGCTGTCAGCGCCGCCGCCGGCCACAGGTCCGATGCGTGGTACGTCGCGACCGGCTTCGAGAAGCACCGTGTTCTCGATCACGGCCTCTGGTCGCTGGCGCGCGATGACGATCGGCCTCGCCGTGCTGCCGGTGGTCGCGACGGTCGCGGCCTTCGCGTCCCGCCGGGTTCGCGCCACCACCGAGGGCCGCGCGTTCGTCATCGTCGGCATCTCGGCGTGTCGTCGCGTTCGTCGCGTACGCCGCGGTCAAGGGCGCGTACCTCTCGACGGTCTTCTCGCTGCTGATCGTCGAGCGGAACGTGATCTACCTCGTACCGATCGTGTTCGCCGCGACCGCAGCCGTGCTGGCGCGCCCGATCGCGACCGCCCCGGCGCTCGCGGTCGGCTTCCTCGTCGCGCTGCTCCTCGATCGTCAAGGCCGAGTTCAGGCTCGACCAGTACCCCTACTTCGAGGCCCCGAGCCTCGCGATCGGCGCAGCTCGCGAATCGGAACTTCATCTGGGACGCGGCCGACGTCGAGCGCGCTCTCGTGATCGTGGCGCTGGTCTCCGTCGCCATGCTCGCGGTGCGCTCGTTCGTGCGCTCGCGGACGATCGGGCTCGTGGTCGCCGTCGTCGCCGCGTGCGCGGTGACGACCTGGGCGCTGACGACCGAGATCTACGCCTCGCGCGGCCTCAACATCTTCTCCGAGCGGATGCACCAGATCTCGCCCAAGCCCGTCGACTGGGTCGACCAGGCCACGGGCGGCGAGCCGACGCTCTTCCTCGGCCAGCAGCTCGGCAAGGACACGAACCCGATCTGGCTGCTCGAGTTCTGGAACTACGCGATCGACAAGATCTGGAGCCTCGACGGCACGGCGCCGCTGCCGTCGCTCTCGCCGAACCTCGGCGAAGCCGGACGGCACGATCGAGCCCGGACCCCGGCGTGAACTGGGTCGTGACCGGCAACGGCGTCGAGGTCGTCGGCGAGAAGGTGGGCGAGCCGCGCGGCGGGATGCAGCTCTGGCGGATCGAGCCGCCGGCCCGCTTCCGGAACACGCAGACCGGCATCTATCCGGACGGGTGGATGGGCTCGAGCGCGCCGTCCTTCGCCAGTACGCGCCGGAGAACGGCGACTCGCGCGGCTTCTCCAAGGTCGTCGTCTCACGGCAGGGCGCCTGCGGCGAGCGTCCCGACGGCCGACGTCACCGTCCGCATCGGCCCTGTCGCGGTGCGTCGACAAGCAGCCCGGCTTCGCGCGCGTCGACGAGGTCGTCCGGCGCAAGCTTCCGGCCGTGCGGGCTCGACCCAGGTCGTCACGCGCGCGACCGTGCCGTACCACGTCGAGGTGACGGTCGTCGCCCACGTTCGTCCCGAACGAGATCGACGCGTCCAGCGGCGACATGCGCGAGCTCGGCGCCCAGGTCGGCTTCGACTTCATCCCGCTCGGCGGCGAGGGCTAGCGGAGCGCCAGCAGCCGCTCGGGGTGCTTGCGCAGGAAGCGCGCCATCCCGCGCGCGTGCCAGAGCGTGTGCCGGTCGAGGAAGCGCTTGTCCACGACCGCGGCGTAATCGTGGTGGACGACGGCGGACGGCACGAGCCAGCGCTCCCAGCCGGCCTGCGCGGCGCGGTAGGCCAGGTCGATGTCCTCGACGTAGTGGCGGAAGCCGGCGTCCCAGCCGCCGAGCTCCTCCAGCATCGAGCGCCGCATCAGCAGGCAGGCGCCGCCGAGCAGCCAGTCGCCCTGCACCGGCTCGTCGGGGCGGGTGCCGTAGTGCGAGACCTGGTGGCGGTACGGGTCGCGGAGCAGTCGCAGCGGCGTGCGGCGCCAGACCGTCCCGACCACGGTCGGGAAGCGGCGGAGGCTCGGCTGCCAGGTCCCGTCGGGCCAGAGCACGAGCGGGCCGACGAGGCCGGCGCGCGGATGCTCCTCCGCGAAGCGGGCCAGCTCGGCGACGGCGCCGGGCTCAGGGTAGGCGTCCGGATTCGAGATCACGACGAGCTCGCCGGACGTCTCCGCGACGCCGCGGTTGACGTTCGCGGCGAACGAGACCGGGTGTGCGTTCTCGAGCACGCGAGCGCCCGTCGTCCTCTCCCCGACGCTGCCGGGGACGTTCGAGATCACGACCAGCTCGTCGACCTGCGGCGCCAGCGCCGGCAGCGAGCGCTCGAGCTCGCGGGCGTGGCCGTGCGAGACGACGACGGCGGAGACCGTCACCGCCCCAACGCCTCCCGATAGACATCGAGCGTGCGCCGCGCGGTCTCACGCCAGGAGAAGAGGCGCGCCCGCTCGAGCCCTGCCGCTGCGAGGCGCTCGCGCTCGGCGACTGCGCGCCGGATCCCGTCGGCAAGCTCACGCTCCTCGGCCCAGACGGCAGCGTCCCCGGCGACCTCTCGCAGCGCGGGCTCCGGCACCGCGACGACGGGTGTCCCGCAGGCCATCGCCTCGAGCACGGGCAGGCCGAAGCCCTCGTAGCGCGACGCCTGCACGAGGCAGGCGGCGCCGCGGTAGAGGCGCACGAGCTCGTCCTGCTCGACGTAGCCGGTGACACGCGCGCCGCGCCGCTCGAGCTCGCGGGCGAGCGCCTCGTCCTTGGCCGGCCCGGCGACGACGAGCGGGAGCCCGGCCGCCTCGGCCGCAGCGAGCGCTGCGAGCGGGTTCTTCCGCTCCTGGACCGCGCCGACGACCAGGACGTAGTCGCCTTGCAACAACGTGTTGCCTGGCGTGAAGGCGGGATCGACGCCGTTCGGGGTGACGACGATCTTCTCGTCCGGGACGTCGTAGAGCTCGCGGAGGTCGCGGCGCGTCCGCTCGGAGACGGTGAGCACACGGACTGCCTGCCGCGCCGCGCGCGGGACGACCCTCTGGAAGACGAAGCGGTCCTTGCGGCTCATCAGCGACGGCTCGCGCTCGAAGGAGAGGTCGTGGATCGTCACGACCGCAGGGCACGGCAGCGCGAGCGGCAGCGCGTACTGGAAGTGACCGAGAGCCGCGTCGAGCTTCCGGAGCAGGCGCGGCAGCGTCACCGCCAACCGCAGCTCCTGGAACGACGTCCCGAGCCGCACGGCCTCGATCCCCTCGGGGACGAGGCCGGGGTCGCGCGCGACGGCGGCGATCCGAATTCCGGCGGCGGGCGCCAGCGGCGCCAGCTCGCGCAGGAGGTTGAGCACGTACGTCTCGTCGCCTGTGCGCTCGCGGCCGAGGACGTCGGCGTCGACGACGACGAGCGGAGTCACGCGAGCTCCCGCCAGACGGCTTCGACGCGATCTGCGACCGACGCCCATGTGTAGCCGCGTGCCCGCTCGAGCCCCAGCGGGCGCAGCTCGTCGCGCCGCGCAGTGGCCTCCTCGATTCCGGCCGCGATCGCCTCGACATCGAGCGGATCGACGAGCACCGCCGCACCGCCCGCCACCTCCTCGGTCGCGCCGCCCCGGCTCGTCACCACCGGCGCGCCGGTCGCCATCGCCTCGAGGACCGGGATGCCGAACCCCTCGTACAGCGAGGGGAAGACGAGCGCACGGGCGCCGCGGTAGAGCGCGGCGAGCTCGTCGTCGTCGACCTCGCCGACCCAGCCCGGCGTTTCGACCCCACCCCAGCCGGGCGCGCCGACGACGCGCAGCTCGACGCCGGCCCGCGCCGCGGCGTCGGCGATCCGGCGGAGATTCTTGCGCGGCTCCAGCGTCGCGACCGCGAGCACGTACTCGCCCTCGGCGGCCGGCCCGTCGGGCGTGAAGACCGGCTCGATGGCGTTCCCGATCACGGCCACACGCTCGTCGGGGACGCCGAGCAGCTCGATCGCCTCGCGCTTCGTGAACTCGGAGACGGCGAAGACCCGGTCCGCCGCCCGCGCGACTGGGCCGATCCCGGCGCGGCCGGAGAGGCGGTGCCAGCGCGGGAACAGCTCCGGATGCCGGACGAGCGCGAGGTCGTGGAGCGTGACCGTGAACGGCACGGACGCCCGCAGTGGGCCGCGGAAGGTCGTGCAGTGGAGCAGTTCGAGCCCACGTGCGGAGCGCGGCAGCCCGGCGTAGTACCACCACGTATCGCGCGCCACCGACGCCGCCTTGCCCGGACCGCCGAACGAGCGCGGCACCACCTCGACTCCCTCTCGTCCGGCGAGCGCGGCGAGCAGCCCGCGCACGTGGCGCGCCGTCCCGGCCCGCGTCTGCACGAGCGGGGAGACGTCGACCGCGGCCCGGATCACGCTGACGCTCCCTCGTACCCGGCGAGGAACGACTCGCCCGCCGCACGCCAGGTGAACTGCCGCGCGTGCTCGACACCGGCTGGGACGAGCTCGTCCCTGCGCGCGAACGCCTCGCGGACGGCGGCGGCGATCGCCTCGGGATCGTCCGGATCGGCGCGTACGGCAGCAGCGCCGGACGCCTCGTCCATCGACGCGTGCGCCGACGCGACCGTGGGCGCGCCGCACGCCATCGCCTCGATGATCGGCATCCCGAAGCCCTCGAAGCGGGACGGATAGACGGCGACGGCGGCGCCGCGGTAGAGCCGCGCCAGCTCGTCGTCGGAGACGAAGCCGAGCCGGACGACGTTGGCTCCCCGCAGCTCCGGCTGGTCGCCCCAGCCGCTGCCCCCAGCGACCGCGAGCAGGGTGTCGTCGCCGAGCAGACGATGCGCGGCCACGAGGGTCTGCAGGTTCTTGCGCGGCTCGAGCGTGGCCACCGTGAGCACGTAGGGGCGCCCGAGGTCGGCGCGCTCTCCCTCGTGCCGAAAGACCTCCTTCACGCCCGGGTACGCGACCTTGACCCGCTCCGGGCCGACGCCCAGCCGCTCGACGACGTCACGCCCGGTGTACTCGGAGTTGACGAAGACGAGATCTGCCGAGCGCGCGGTGTCGGCGTACTTGGCCGCGTGCATCGCGGCCGTCTTCGGCGTCACCCACTGCGGGAACCGCAGCGGCACGAGGTCGTGCACGGTCGTCGCGCGGACGCCGCCGGCCTGCGGCGGGTACATCCAGTCGGAGTAGTGGAAGACGTCGACCTCGCCGAGGAAGCGCTCGAGCGACGGCCTGCCGAGCCGGCTCCAGGCGTCGCGCCAGCGCTGCGAGAACGGCAGCGGCACGAGGCGGAGCTCGACGTCGAGCCCGTCGAGCGCACGCGGGATCGCCTTGCGCCCGGCCGGGCTCGTCGGCGCGAACGCGACGATCTCGTGCTCACCGGCCGCGGCCTCGACGAGCCCGGCGAGCGAGCCGCGGACGTAGTTGCCGACGCCGGTCAGCGGATGCGAGAGCGGGCTGACGTCGTAGACGATCCTCACGGCCGCTTGTAGTCGAACGCGAGGAAGCGCGCGCCGAGCTCCCGCAGGTCGCCGCCGCCCGGGACCACCGTCGGCGTGATCCGGAAGTGGACCGTGCAGACGTCGTTCTCCGGCCTGAGCGGCACCCGCAGCTTGACCGTCTCCTGCGGCATGAAGGTGATCGACGAGAGCGCGTTGCCGTCCGCGTCGGTGGCGAGGACGGTCTGCTCCTCCTTGAACGTGCCGGGGTCGCTGCCGAGCGTGACCTCGAGCGCGCCGCCGCGGCAGCGGACACGCCGGTAGGAGGCGTCGGGGCCGGACCAGAAGTCGTTGTCAATGCCCGACACGGTCGTCGTCGAGACGAGCGGGCCGCCGACCCCGTACACGGTGACCCCGAGCAGCTCGTCGGCGGCGACCGCGTCGCCGTCGAGTGCGACCGTGCCGTCGGTGAGCACGTAGCCCTCCTCGACCACGCTCCCATCGTCGACGCGCCGGATCTCGCCGGTCTCGGGGTCGACCCGGACGGCGGTCTCGGGCAGGCCGCCCGGCATCGGCCCGCCGAGCGTGTAGACCGGGCCGACGGAGCGGTTGAAGAACTCGTTCATGAGCACCGTGAAGCGATTCGTCTTCCCCGTCCAGAGCACGGCGACGCTGTCGTCCGCGACGGCCCGGTCGATCCAGTCGCGTTGACCCGTCCGAATCCCCTCGAAGAGAGCGCCCGCTGCTGCCTGCTCCATCCCGTGCGGGCCGGCCTGGATCGGCTGGATCACGATCGCGAAGTAGGCCAGCACCACCGCGGGCAGGACGAGCACATAGCGGCGCGGGACGAGGACGAAGAGGGCGGCGGCGGCGATGCAGCCGACCAGCACGACCTCGTCGAGCCGTGGCAGCCCGACATGATCCTGGACGTTCCAGAGCGGCACGATCATCAGCGTGTCGGAGCGCACCTTCAGCTGCAGGAAGCGCTCGTACGGAATCAGTGCCGGCAGCACCGCCGCCACGCAAGCGGCGACGACCGCGTAGATGCGCGGCCTCGGCGCGCCGCGGTCGATCCAGACGAGGAGCCCGATCAGCAGCAGCGGCGCGAGCATGAACATGTTCCGCTCGACGATCGCGCCGGCGAAGCGGGAGGCGAACGCGGCGACGATGATCAGCGTCCAGATCGTCGAGCGCGACCGTGGCGGCGACGAACGCCTGCACCCGCGGCTCCAGCGACGCGGATCCGCGCCGCGAGCAGCAGGAACGCCGCGAACGGGATCACGCCGACGTAGAGGTCGAGCTCGGCGAGATGCCAGAAGACGTACTTGAGCACGTCGACGACGTCGTAGCTCTCCTCGCCGACGACCTGGTAGGCGCCGAAGAGGCTCGAGATCGAGCGCACCGCGCGCGAGCTGCGCGCCGACCACGAGCACGGCGCCGCCCGCGACGATCCCGTAAAGAAGGGCAGCCACGGCCGCAGCGGCCGCCGGGCGACGAGCCGGAGCAGCAGCGGGGCGGTCAGCGCCGCCAGGACGACGGCGATGCCCTGCACGCGCACGAGCGTGACGACACCGCACGCCGCAAGCAGGACGAGCTGGCGCCGCAGCGTCGGCTGGTCGAGCGCGCGCAGCAGCGCCCAGGCCGCGAGCAGGAACGCGGGGTAGAACGCGTTCTCCGACATCAGGGTGCCGGTGTAGGCGAGCGACGGGAGCGCGACCGCGAGCAGCGCCGCGAGCAGGGACAGGCCCTGCGGCAGCAGGCGCCGCGCGATCAGGTAGGCGGGGATCGCCGCCAGCGACATCACCACCGCGTTGATCGTCCGCGCAGCGGCGTAGGCGTCCGGCAGCGAGTCGAAGAGCATGTACGCGGGTGCGAGCAGGAGCGGATAGAGCACGCTGACGATCCCGAACGGCTCGTCCCGCACCTGGATCCCGGCGCCGGCCGCGAGGCTGCGTGCGTTCTCCTGGTAGTTGAGCTCGTCGGTGAAGATGAACGGCGCCGGCATGCGGCTGCCGAGCCAGGCTCGGAAGACCATCGAGCCGGCGACGATGACGGCGAGCCACGCCCACGCAGGGGCGCGGCGCAACCTATCGACCAAGCTCGACCTCGGCGAGGCGCCGCGCCAGCTCGGACGGCCTCGGGCGACCCCGCCTCGATCCCGACCTCGGCGGCGGCGGTTGCGACGTCGCCGAGGACCGCGGTGGCGACCGCGTCCCCGCCCGCGGCCTGCTCGAGCGCGGCGGCATAGAGGTCGGCGGCGCGGGCGAGGTCGTGCTCTCTACGGACGAGCTCGAGCCCGGCGGCGGACATCGCCGCGCGGGCGCCCTCGTCGCGGGCGAGCAGCTCGAGCGCTGCGTAGAGCGTCTCGGTCTCGCCGTCTCCGACCGGCACCTTCAGCGCGACGTCGTCCGGAAGCTCCGCGAACCAGCCGACGTCGCTGACGACCACCGGCTTGCCGAGCGAGAGCTGGCGAATGACGCTGCCGGACGTCTCGCCCATCGTCGGCGAGCGTAGGTTGACGCAGACGTCGCACGCGGCCATCAGCGCCCAGAGCCGCTCCTCCTCGACGTACGCCTCCCGGACGATGCCCTCACCGGACAGGCCCAGCCGCTGCAGCCGGCGGTCGAGGTCGAAGCCGGGCGAGACGGCGCCGACGAGCAGCAGCCGCGCGTCCGGGCGGTCGCGGCGAAGGCGCGCGAAGGCCTCGAGCAGCTGCGGGATCCGCTTGCTCGCGTTGACGTTCCCGAACGAGCCGATCAGGGGCGCGCCTTCGAGCTGCGCGGGCGCGACCGGAGCGTGCTCCCAGGCAGGGTGCGGGATCCGCCAGACCGGGCCCTCGTAGCCGGCCGCGCGCGCCCGGTCCTCGACGTAGTGCGAGTGGACGATCAGCCCCGTGGCGAGGTCGAGCACCTCACCGGCGAGGTGGTAGTCCTCCGGGCGGCTCTCCCACAGCGGCGGGATCCGCTTGTCGAGCACGCCGTGCCCGAGCAGGCGGCCGACGACGCCTCCCTCCCGCTCCATCGCGTCGAGGTAGCCGTGCCCGTCGCGCCGGCCGATCGTCAGCCCGGCGACGAGGTGATGGAGGACGAAGTCGTGCAGGACGACGACGCCGGGCCGCTTGCGGAGCGCCTCGACGATCCAGCCGTGCGCGTCCGGGTTGTTGCCGACGTGGTAGAGCGAGACGTCGGTGCCTCGTGCCGGCCGTGTCCGGCCGCGCTTGACGACCTCGACGCCGATCCGCTCGCGCAGCGCCGGCAGCAGGTGGGCGCTGTAGTCCGCGATCCCCGACCGCTCCGGCGGCATCGGGCTGTAGTAGGCGACCTTCACGAGAGCAGTGTCTCGATGCAGGCGTCCCACGTGACCCGGGAGGCGAGCTCCTTGCCCGCACGCCCGTACGCCTCCGCCTCGTCCGGGCGCTCGCGCAGGCGTCCCGCGGCGCGGGCGAGCTCGGCCGGATCGGGCGAGGTCACGTAGCCGGTGCGGCCATCCGTGACCACCTCGAGCGGGCCGCCGGCATCCGTCGTCGTCAGCACCGGCTTCTCGGACAGGAACGCCTCGTAGGGGACCATCCCGAAGTCCTCGTCGACCGGCGCGTAGTAGACGGCCAGGCAGTTGGCGTAGAGGGAGGCGAGCTCGGCCTCGTCGACGCGGCCGGGGAACTCGGCGCGCCCGTTCAGGCCGCGCTCGGCGGCGAGCGCCTCGAGCCGGTCGCGGTCGGGGCCTTCGCCTGCGATCACGACGCGCAGGCCGGGGTCGAGCGCCGCCGCCTCGAGCAGGAGGTCGTTCCGCTTCGCCCGGTCGAGCCGGCCGACCGAGAGGACGAAGTCGCCGTAGCCGTCGTTGCGGTAGGGCAGCTCCTGCGGCGGGTGCGGCAGCACCTCGGCCGCGAGACCGGTGGAGCGCTCGATCCGCTCGGCGACGTTGCGCGAGGTGGCGAAGAGCCGCTTCGCCTCGCCGAGCGCAACCCGGTCCAGGGTTTGGACCGAGCGCCGCAACGCCCGGTCGTGGGGTTCTTCGGAGAACTGGCCCAGATCGGTTCGGTCGAGCTCGTACGCCTGGCGGAACTGGTGCAGCACCCACACGCGCTTGTTCGGATGCCGGACGACGTACGAGGGGAACTTCGTCGCGAGCACGAGGTCGATCGGCTGCCCGTCGGACTCGGTCAGGTCGAGCAGGCGCCAGAGGAACGCCTGGTCGAGCACGCGCGTCCCCGGATACCACTTGAACGGAATGGTGACGAGCTCGGCCTCGTGGTCGCGGGCGCGGAGCTCGGCGACGAGCGTGTCCGCCATGATCTCGGCCCCGCCTCGAACGAACGGAACCTGCGGCGCACAGACCGCGATCCTCATGAGCGCTGCTTCAACTCGGCCTCGAGCGCGGCGACGCGCGCCTCGAGGTCGTCGATCAGCCGCAGCGCGGCCGCGTTGAAGGAGCGCTGGTCGTACGCGAGCGGCTCGACGTACCAGCGCATCAGCTTGCGGAGCACAGCCTTTGCGGGCGTCCCGAGCCCGCCGCGGACGCCGGGGCGCAGGCGCAGGTTCCGGTCGGCCGACACCGGCCAGAGCCGCTCGGCCTCGGCGCGCGCCGCGCTGCGGTCGTCGGCGCCGCCGGCCGCGTCGCCGGGTGCCGCGCCGGAGCGCCGCACCTCCTGCTTCAGCTGCTCGAAGAGTGCCGTCAGGTCGGTCTCCGGGGTTGAAGAAATCCCTGCAAGATCGCCATTTTCCGGGGAGCCGTCGGGCATCGGACGATTGTACCGGGAGGGCGGGATACGCTCCCCCGGATGCGGGTCGGGCTCAGCCTCCTCACGCTCGTCCCCGGCGAGGTCGGCGGCGCCGAGACATCCGCGCGCGGGCTTGCCCGCGGCCTGGCCGAGGTGGGGACGCTCGACTACGTCGCCTTCACACCGCCGGCGGCGCCCGGCGCAGGCGAGGGGCTCCCGGAGACGCCCGTGCCGGAGTATCGGGACGCGCGCAGCATCCGGGAGCGCCTGGTCGCGATGACGCTCGCGACGATTCGCCCGGGCAAGCTGCGCGAACGGCTCGCAGGCCTCGATCTCGTCCACTACCCGCTCACGATCGCGCTGCCGGCCGCTCGACGTGCCGACCGTCGTGACCGTGCACGACCTCCAGCACCTCGACCATCCCGAGCTCTTCTCCCGCGCCGAGCGGCTGTGGCGGGCGCGCACGCACGAGCGGTCGGCCCGCACCGCGGATGCCGTGATCGTCCCGAGCCAGTTCGTCCGCCGCCGCGCGATCGAGCTGCTGGGGCTGGCGCCGGAGCACGTGCACGCGATCCCCTGGGGGGTCGACCACGAGCGCTTCCGGCCCGGGAGCGAAGAGCGCGAGCCGTTCCTGCTCTATCCGGCCCGGCCGTGGCCGCACAAGAACCACGCTCGCCTCTTCGAGGCGTTCGCGCTGCTGCGGGAGGAGCGGCCGGAGCTCACGCTCGTGCTCACGGGCGGCGGGCACGAGGGCCGAGCCGTCCCGCCGGGCGTCGACGTACGCGGTCTCGTTCCGGGCGAGGAGCTCGCCTCGCTCTACCGGCGCACCGCCTGCCTCGTCTTCCCGAGCCTCTACGAGGGCTTCGGCCAGCCGCCGCTCGAGGCGATGGCGTCCGGCGCGCCAGTCGCCGCCTCGAACATCCCGGCGATCGCCGAGGTCGCCGGTGAGGCTGCGGCGCTGTTCGATCCCGAGGACGTCGAGGACATCGCGGCGGTGGTGTCGGGCGTGCTCGACGCGCCGCAGCGCTTTGCCGCCGCCGGCCCCGAGCAGGCGCGGCGCTTCACCTGGGCGGAGACGGCCCGCCGGCACGAGGCGATCTACGCCGGGCTGACGTAGTAGCGCAGGGCTCTGATCGGGCCCTCGTCGATCGGCTCGGTGTGCAGCACGGTGGCGCCTTCGCGCTCGAGCAGACGGCGCACCTCCGCCTCGGGCACGGTCGTCATCCGCATCGGCGTCAGCGGCGTCTTTCTCAGCATCCACTGCTCCGAGACGCCGAGCCGCCGCAGGAGCGCATAGACGCGGCGGCGCGGCTGGAACGACCAGAGCGACGGGATGTGGTACGGGATCCCGAAGACGACGAGGCCGTCGCCGCGGACGACGCGGAGGAACTCGGTCACGTACCGCTCGATCTCGGCCTCCGTCGGAATGTGCTGCAGCGCGATGCTCGAGTAGACGAAGTCGAACGACCCCGTCTCCAGCTGCCCGAGGTCGGAGGCGGCGTTGACGCGGAACTCGCAGCCGTCGAAGCCCGCGTTCAGGCGCTGCGCCTGCTCGACCATCGCCGCGGAGATGTCGACGCCGATCGCGTGCTCGAAGCGGGTGCAGAGCGCGCGTGTCAGCCGGCCGACCCCGGAGCCGAAGTCGAGCGCTCGCCCGCGGCGAGCCGGCCGGTCGAGCGAGTCGGCGACGGTCGAAGACATGCGCGATCTCCGCCTCGCCGGTTGCGAAGAACTCATCCACGTTCCAGCGCCCGCCCTTCCGCCCCGGCCGGGTCAGCACGGCCCAGAGCGCATCGACCTCGGCGAGGCGGTCCCAGTCCTGCTGGTGGCGGTCGAGGCTCGTCGCGCCGTCTCCGTACCGGCGGCCGACCACCTCGGGATCGGGCTGGAGCTCGCCACCGTCGGCGCGCATCCAGGGCTGGAGGTCGTCCGGGAGCCGCGGCTTCTCGATCGCGAACGCGAACAGGTTCGCCTGCCGCGGCAGGACGTGCGTGATGCCCGTCACGACCGGCCGGGCGAGGCGCAGGACGCCGGCGCGGGCGCCGCGGTCGATCTCGACGAGCGCCTCCGGGAGCTCGAACTCGCGGAAGAAGTGGATCCGGTGGCGGGCGTGCGGCGCGAACGACGCAACCGTCTTCTCGACCTCGCGCTCCGACCAGCGGTAGACGTAGTTCGGCGTGCTCGTGTTCGCGACGCCGCCGGAGCGGAGGCCGTGGGCCGCGACGGCCGCGAGCTCGTACTCGTCGACGGCGCCGAGCTTGACCGCGACGCGCATCAGGGCGCTGTCCCGGCTCTCGAGCGCGATCGCGGCGACGCGCGCGACGCGGTACAGCTCGAGCAGCGCACGGTGCGGCGACCGGCAATGGTGGAGCCCCGCCGAGACGACGGTCAGATCGAAGCTCCCGTCCGGATAGGTGAGGGCCTCGGCGTCCTGAAAGCTCCAGTCGTACGGCTCGAGCTCCTCGGCGGCCACCTTCTCGTCGACGTTCGAGATCGTCACCTGCGCGAAGCCGAGCTCGCGGAAGGCGTCGCGGTCGGCGGGTCCGCCGGCGACGACCAGCACGCTCATGTCGCGCCCGATCACCCCCTCGTCGAGCAGCTGCTCGAGGACTCGGCGGTAGAAGCTGCTGCGCTCGTTCGCCACGGCGGAGAGGCTAGCGACGGCCCATCCGGCCGCGGCGATAGTCCCGCCAGCCCCGCAGCGCCGCCTGGGCCGAGGCCGGCCGTCGCGCCGCGAGCAGCACCCGTGGCGCGACGACGAGCCCGCGGCGGAGCCCCGTCAGGCCGCGCGGCAGCGGCCGGTAGCGCTCGACGACCGCGAGCATGTTGCGCGTCTCGTAGTAGCTCGTCGTCGGCGAGCCGGCGCCGCCCGTCGGCCGCGGAGACGCGGTGCCGCACTGTCGCCTCCGGGCACGTAGACGACGGCGAAGCCGGCCTCGGCGATGCGCAGGCTCCACTCGAGATCCTCGGCGTAGAGGAAGAGCTCCTCGTCGAGGAGGCCGGCGGCCTCGATCGCCGCGCGCGAGACGGCCATCGCGGCGCCGGTCGCGCGGCGCGTGTCCGCCAGGGCGCCGGGCGCATCGGGCTCGCCGAAGCCCTCGTGCCGGCTGCGCCCGAGGATCGGGTCGAAGCCGGCGCCCGCGTACCAGAGCCGGTCGGAGTCGGCGAAGAGCACCTTGCACGCGAGCACGCCCGCATCGGGCCGCGCCGCCGCCGCCGCGCTCAGCGCCTCGACGAGGCCCGGCTCGACCAGCGCGTCGTTGTTCACGCAGCAGGACCCACTCGGCGCCCCGGTCGAGCGCACGCCTGATCCCGACGTTGTTGCCGCCCGCGAAGCCGAGGTTGACGCCCGCACGGACGAGCTCGACCTCGGGGAAGCGCTCCGCGACCGCAGCCGCCGAGCCGTCGGCCGAGCCGTTGTCGACCACGACCGTCTCGATCCCCCGCAGCGACTCGAGCGCCGCCAGTGTGTCGTCGCGCCCGTTGTACGAGAGGACGACCGCGACGAGCCGCATCACGGGCGGCGCGTGAAGTGTGCGATCGAGCCGGCGTTCGGCTGCCGCTCGAGGCCGGCGTCGTCGCGTTCGATCTCCCCCACCAGCCGCGCGATCCCCGGGTAGTGGTTCCCGTAGCCGCCGACGTCGACGGCATCGTGGAAGAGGATGTCGCCGCCCGGCGCGACCAGCTCGCGCCAGCGCTCGTAGTCGGCGCGCGCGCCCTCGTAGGTGTGGTCGCCGTCGACGAAGACGAGCGCGCACGGACGCGGCGGCGGCTCGGCGGTCCGGGAGTCGCCGACGACGAGGTGGACGCGGTCCGAGAGGCCGTAGCGATCGAGCGCCGTGCGCAGCTCCGCGTCCAGCCGCGGCCCGCTCATGTCGGCGCGGAGCGCGACGTGGAGGTCGTACGACCAGAGCTCCGCACCGTCGGGGAGCGCGCTCGCGAGCATCAGCGTCGTGCCGCCCTTGAAGCGGCCGATCTCGGCGATCGCTGCGCCCGGAGCCGCGTGCTTCGCGAGCCGGTAGAGCAGCGCCGCCTCGTCGAGCTGGAGCGACGCGATCCCGTGGCTGAGCTGGTTCGAGGAGAAGAGGAAGGCGAGATCCTCGAAGCCGTCGAGCGACTCCGGCCACCGTTCCACGCTCGGGTATCGCTTCAGGCCGGGATCCGCCTGGACGGCGGCGTTGACGAGGTTCTTGCCGACCCCCGTCCGCCCTGCGGCGCCGAGCGCCCGCTTCACGAGGTCGCGCAGCACGCGGGGAGTCTAGTCCAGCGTTCTCAGGTAGCTCCACGCCTGCTGCAGGCCGCGGTCGCGGACGGCGACGAGCAGCGCCGCGAAGGCCGCGACGCCGACGACGGCCGCCGCCGTGTCCGGCAGCACCCGGGCGGGCACGGCGAAGGAGACGAGCGCGAGCGCGCCGATCGCCGCCGCGCCCAGTGCGAGCCGCCGGCCGCTCTCGGCCAGCACGCGCGGCGAGAGCAGCACGAGCAGGACGGCGAGCACGACGAGCGTCGAGACCGTCAGCGCCAGGGCCGCGCCGTCCAGCTCGAACGCGTCGACTGCGGTCCACGTCAGCACGACGTCGAGAAGCAGCGCGCCGATCGCGAGCAGCGGCAGGCGCCGGGCCTTGTTCGCGACGAAGAGCATCGGGAACGTGATCGTGACGCCGATCGACACCGCCATCCACGGGCCGAGCAGCACGATCAGGCGGCCGATCTCGTCACCGGCGGCGCCTTCGTAATGCGATCCGAGCGCCGCGTGGACGATGCGCTCGCCGACGAGGGCGAAGACGCCTGCCGCAGCCGCGACGGCCGCGAACGAGACCAGCGACGTGCTGACGACGTGGCGCGACGCGCGCTCGTCCGAGAGCGAGGCGCGCGTGAGCGGCACGCTCGAGACCAGGCCGAGCGAGGACGCCGTCACCGCGACGAGCGCCGCCGCGACGAAGTACGCGTAGGTGAAGCTCGTCACCGAGCCCGTCCCGAGGCCGCTGACGAAGCGGAGGCAGACGACGAAGAACGCCTGGAGCACGATCGGCAGCGCCGTAGCGCGCGCCAACTCGGCAAAGCGGGCACCGATGTCGACCGCGACGCGGCGTCCCCAATCGGCGCGCAGCGCCAGCCCGATCAGCGGCACCGAGAGCGTCACGACCCCGTTCACGAGCGGCCCCCAGGCGCACGCGACGATCCCGTCCTCGTCGACCCGCCAGAGGATCACGGCCAGCCCGAGGATGCTCCCGAGCGCGTAGCCGGCGGCCGCGGTGCCGTAGCTGTCGAACGCAGCGAGCCCGCTCGCCGCGAGCGCCGCGTAGAGGTGCGCGATCGCCGCGGGGACGAGGAACACGAGTGCGTCCGCGGCCGTCTCCTGCGCAATCGGCGGCAGTCCGCCGGCGAGCTGCTCCGCGGTCCAGTCGTTCGCCAGGACGCCGAGCGCGATCGCAGGCACCGCGACGAGCGCGAGCGCCAGCGCGTACGAGGAGAGGACGCTCCCGAACGTGCCGGCGGCGCGGGCGCGCGCGAGACTCGGCAGCACCGCGACCCTGCACCGCGCTGGCGGCGAGGACGAAGACGAGGAAGACGCTGTAGGCGGCGAAGAACCCGTCGGTCTCGACACCGCGGCCGAACTCCCGCGCGATCACGACACCGACCGCGGCCGAGAGGCCGGTGACGACGGCCAGCGAGAGCGCAGTCAGAAGACCGCTGGAGAGGATGCTCCGGGGTGCCCGGGCGCTAGGCTTGGCCACGCGCGCAAGCGTATTCCGTATGAGCACCGACCCGATCTGGACCGAGAACGCCCTCGCCGACCTCCGTCGCGAGTTCGGCGACGCCTACGCCGGGCGCACCGTGCTGGTCACGGGCGCCGACGGCTTCATGGGCTCGCACCTGACGGACGCGCTCGTCGAGATCGGCGCCGACGTCCACGCCTTCGTGCGCGCGACCTCGAGCGGCGCGCTCAACAACATCTCGCACCTGCGCAACCGGCTGAAGGTGAAGTTCGCCGACCTGACCGACAAGACGTCGATCGACTACCTGATCAAGGAGCTGCGCGACACGGTCTCGGACAAGCCGTACGTCTTCCACCTCGGCGCCCAGGCCCACGTCGGCGAGTCGTGGCACCGGCCGTACGAGACGATGATGGCGAACACGATCGGGACGCTGAACCTGCTCCAGTCCGTCGTCGACTGGGGGCTCGAGCTGGAGAAGTTCGACACGGCCGGCACCTCGGAGGAGTACGGCAATGTGCGCGAGAACGTCGCGCACCACCACGACTTCGACGACGCGGGCGGGCTGATCCTGCACGAGCGCTCGCCGATCAACCCGAAGTCGATCTACGCGACCGCGAAGGTCGCCGCCGACTTCCTGACGATGAACTACCACGACGCGTTCGGCGTCCCCGGCGTCGTCACGCGGATGTTCAACAACTACGGGCCGCGCCAGAACCCGCGCTACGTGACCGGCACGATCATCACCCAGGCGCTCACACGGCCCGGGATCGAGCTCGGCGCGCTCGAGCCGCTGCGCGACTTCTGCTTCTGCACCGACGGCGTCCGCGGCCACCTCACCGTCGCCGCGAAGGGCGTCCCGGGCGACGTCTACGTCTACGGCCAGGGCTCGAACATCTCGATGGCCGACTGGGCCGATCTGATCCTGCGCACCGGCGTCGAGCACGGCTTCTGGCCCGACGACCGCCACATCGTCATCGACGAGGGCCGCCTGCGGCCCGGCGTCACGGACGTGATGGCGCTCCGCGTCGGCTACGAGAAGCTGAACCGCGAGACCGGCTGGGAGCCGAAGGTGTCGTGGGAGGAAGGCGTCCTGCGGACGATCCAGTGGTACGCCGAGCACCGCGACCGCTGGATCGGACGCGTCGACTGGCTCGACCCGGTCGCGGCGCGGGTTAGCTCGGCACCCGCGCCCTAGCCAGCCAGTACGTATCCGAGCGTGCGAACTCAGTGCACTCGAAGTCGCACGCCTGTGCCCGGCCGAAGACGATCGAGCCGTCCGGCGGCACACCGCCGTCCGACAGGACGACAACCCGGTCCTGGGAGATCTCGTGGGTCGCGGCGTACCAGCGCGCGTGAGCGTGCGCTCGCGGATCGTCGATGTCCATGTACACAGACAGCACCGTTCGCGAACGCCTGCTGCGAGCAGATCCGGTAACCCCGGCTTCGTAGAGCTCCGCGCGAGCCAACCCTCCCTTCTCGCGATACGTCGAGAGGAAGCCCGCGAACTGCACCAGTGCGACGGCCGTGAGCATGCCGACCACGACGAGCCCTCGACGATCACGAGCCGCCCACTGCACGAGCGCTGCGAGAGCCGGGATCGCCAGAACCACGAGCATGATCGGGAGGAGCGCGAGCCGGTAGCCGTTCATCCGGTCGGCCGTCAGCGCCGCCGGGATCGGAGCGAGGACTGTCGCGAGAAGGACGAACGCGGCCCACCGGTCTTCCCGTGACGGCTCGCACCCAGAGCACCGCACCTGCCGCAGCGAGGACTACACCCGCGGCCAGCAGCATTCCCGTCCCCGCAATGTGGATGTGCGGCTTCGGATCTCCCCCGGTGACGTACGACCACAGGCTGATGTCGGTCGCGTAGTTGCCGACAAACGTCCGCACCACCTCCCAGCTCGACATGCCGTCCTTGACGAATGTCGTGTGATTGAACCGTGCGCTGAGCGCGCCCGGATGACGGAACGCATAGGCGATCAAGGGGATCAGCACGATGACGAACGTCGCCCAAGCCGCGGCGAGCCATCGCAGCCGCTCCGCGTCGCGCGAACACGACGAGCGACGCTGCGAGGAGCGGGCGAGCAGTCGTGCTCCTGCGTATGTGTACGCCAAGAGACGCGAGCACGGCACCTGCGGCGACACCATGCACCACGCCCCAGCGGTTCCTGCGCGACGCGTCTTCCAGCACGAGCAGCAGGACAACCATGACGAGCGGCTCCAATGTCACCTCGACCGCAACCCGGCCCAGTTCAAAGAGCCATGGGCGACAACCCTCCAAGCGCAACCACCGCGGCCGCCACGCGGATGTCCCGCGTTCGCCGGTATCGCGAGAGGCCGAGCAGCAGGACTGCCACAAGAGACGCCGACCGCGTCCAAGACCTCGAGCGACTTCCGAGCTCGGGCCTGTCAGCCGGAACAGGCCGGCGAGCGCGTATACGAAGACGGGGCTCTTGTAGTCCCCGAACGACTCGATGTACAGCGGCAGAAGACCACCGTGCTCATCCCGCAGCGACGTTGAGATCGTCGAGGCGTTGTAGGCAATGGAAGCCTCGTCCCGATGGAAGCCCGGTGGATTCGACGGATCGATCCACAAATGGAGTGAGGCGATCGCGAGTACAACACCTGCCGCAACGCACGAGTCCCGGCCGAGCAAGCCATCCGGGCGACGGCCGCCCCTCCCGTCTCGCAGTCCCGCTGGCCAGTGGCTCTTGCGACACGGCACGCGATCCTAGCCTGAGCCGACGTCTTGCGCCTGCCGAGTAGGCTTGCACGAGCGCCGCTGGCGCTTTTCTGTGCATGAATCAGACCAATCACGAAACGTAAGCAACCGCGCATGGACGAAGTCACGCCGCCTAATTCGCAGGACTCCCTTGGCGTTGAGCACGCTCGGAAGCCTGGAGCGGCTTCGCACACAGGAGCTCGTCCGAGCACGACGGGATCTACCACCGCGCTGACGCAGCCGAGTCGTCCGACTACCGCCGCCGCTGGGAGGACGAGGCGGCCGAGGACCACGTCCGCTCCGCGATCGCGGCCGGCCAGACCGAGAGCGTCGACTACGGGACGCTCACCGGCAAGATCGCGCCCGTCTGGCAGCGGTTCCCGCGGGGGCGCCACTTCGGCACCGTGCTCGAGATCGGCGCCGGCTACGGGCGGATCCCGCTCTACCTCGCCCGCGAGCGCGACGTCACGTGGTCGACCTACTGCGCGGTCGACATCTCCGCGACGATGCTCGAGCGCTTCGTCGAGTACCGCGACCGCTTCGCGCCGGCGCCGGAGAGCCGGCTCTACCCGATCTGCGCCTCCGCCGACGCGCTGCCGCTCGAGGACGACAGCGTCGACCTCGCGATCACGAGCGCCGTCTTCCTGCACATGGGCAAGCGGTTCGTCCGCGACGCCGTCGCCGAGATCGCGCGCACGCTGAAGCCGGGCGGCCACTTCGTCTTCGACGTCTCCTTCCCGAACGCGCACAACCCGACGAACCTGCTGCTGCGGCTGAAGCCGGAGCGCTTCCGCCCGCCGCACTTCATGAAGTTCTGGACGCGCGGGGAGGTCGAGTCGCTGCTCGCCGACACCGGCCTCGCGGCGAAGGCGGCGGCCTGACGATCGAGCCCGGTGCCTACGCGGTCCTGCCGAAGCGCGTCGGGCCGGTCTCGGTGCCGCTGGCGCGGCAGGCCAACCGCGCCGTCCAGTCGCCCGCCGCAGCGCTTCGAAGACGTGCTCGCGGAGTCGTTCCTCGTCACCAGCCCGGGCTCGCCTCGTGAGAGCGCTGGTCACGGGAGGCGGCGGCTTCGTCGGCTCGCGGCTCGTCGAGCGGCTCGAGGCGGACGGGCACGAGGTCGTTCGCCGCGCGACGGCGCGACTACGACCTGACGACGATGGACGCGGCTGCGCGCCTCTTCGACGAGGCGCGGCCCGGAGCTCGTCTTCCACCTCGCGGCCGAGGTCGGTGGGATCGGCGCGAACCGCGCCAATCCCGGCCGCTACTGGTACGCGAACCTGATGATGGGCGCGCACGTGCTCGAGCAGTCCCGGCTGCACGAGGTCGAGAAGCTCGTGATCGCCGGCACCGTCTGCAGCTATCCGAAGTTCACGCCGGTGCCGTTCCACGAGGACGAGCTCTGGAACGGCTTCCCCGAGGAGACGAACGCGCCGTACGGCGTCGCCAAGAAGGCCGTACTCGATGGGCGCGCAGGCCTATCGCGAGCAGTACGGGCTGCGGTCGGCCTACCTGCTGCCGGCGAACCTCTACGGCCCGGGCGACAACTTCGACCTCGAGACGCTCGCACGTGATCCCCGCGCTGATCCGCAAGATGGTCGACGCGAGACGGGACGAGGTCGTGCTCTGGGGCGACGGGTCACCGAGCCGCGAGTTCCTCTACGTCGACGACTGCGTCGAAGGGCTGGTGCTCGCCGCCGAGCGCTACGACGGGCGCGAGCCGGTCAACCTCGGCACCGGCGTCGAGACGACGATCCGCGACCTCGCGGAGACGATCGCCGACGTCACCGGCTTCGAGGGTCGAGATCGTCTGGGACACGTCGATGCCGAACGGGCAGCCGCGCCGAGCCTCGACGCGAGCCGCGCCCGCGAGCTCTTCGGCTGGCAGGCGACGACGGCGCTGCGCGACGGGCTCGAGCGCACCGTCGCCTGGTACCGCTCGCAGCGCACGGCGCATGCAGGCGCCTGAGGCCGCGAAGCCAGGGCTCCTGCCGACGCTGTCCGAGTACGGGCGGCGTGCCGCGGAGTGCGGTCGAGCGGGGGATCTCCGTGGCGGTCGGCCGGCCGCTCGTGCTCGGTCGGCCGTGCTCGCGGTCGCGCAGTGGCTGGCGATCCTCGCCTTCGCCCTCACCGTGCGCCACAACGGCTGGCTCTTCTACCAGGGCGGCGACCAGATCTGGCTGATGACGACCGGCTGGCTGCTCGGCGGACGGCGAGTTCGCGCCGACCTACGTCGGCTACGGCTGGCCGCTCGCTGCTCGCACCGCATCATGCGGCTCACGGGGCCGAGCTTCGTCGACGCGATGCCGCGCGGTGATCGCGCTTCAACGTGCTCGTGCTCGGCCCGCTCGCCCTCTGGGCGATCTACGGCCTGGCGGCGCGGATCGCCGGGCGGGCTTTCGGCCTCCTGGCCGCCGCCGTCTGGGTCGTGCTGCCGTTCGCCGTGATCCCGCTCTGGCGCGGCGACTACCACGAGCGCTACATCGAGCAGTTCCTGCCCGGCGCGCTCGGCCTCACCGGCCTCGTCGACTTCCAGTCGATGGTCCTCGCTGCTCGTCGGCGCCCTCCTCTTCATGCGCGCGCTCGAGACCCGGGCGCACGCTCGACAGCTCGCCGCAGGCCTGGTGGTCGGCTTCGCGATCGGCGTGAAGCCGTCGAACGGGCTCTTCGTCGCCGCGCCCGATCGTTGCGGCGCTCGCTGGCGCGCAACCTGCGGCCGCTGCTGCCGTTCGGCGCTCGCGCTCGCTGCCCGGCGCTGCTGACGCTGGCCCTGTGGAAGCAGCGCGGGCTCGGCTCGCTGCCGGCGTTCGCGCTCGAGGAGACGCGCCTGGCTGCCGGCGCGGTCGTCGCCGGCGTGCCCCGGCGTCGACCAGTACGTCGATCTCGACTGGGCGCACCTGCACGACAACATCGACGACCTGCGCGAGTACTTCTGGAGCGCGCGCCTGCTCGAGTGGGCCCCGATCGCCGGCGCCGTCGCCGTTGCGCGCCGCTCGCCGCCGTGCGCAGGCGCTGCTCGCGACCTGGTTCGGCGTCGTTCCTCGTCGTCAAGGGCACGACGGGCTCTCGACCGTCGTCATCCGGCAGCTTCTTCCGCTTCTCATGCCTGGCTTCCCCGCCTACTTCCTCCTCGCCGTCTCGATCCTGCTGCTCGTCCCGACGCTCGGCGCGCTACCTCGCGACGCACGCTGGCCGGCAAGCGCCGCCACATCCCGTCGACCGCAGGCTCGTGATCGGCCTCGCCGTCATGCCTCGCGCTCGTGCCGCTCGTCGTCGTCGCGCTCGTGCACCCGATCGGCCTGCCGCCCGAACGGCGATCGTCGTCGACAACGATCCTCACCCCCGTCGACGAGCGACGATCGACGTCGACGTCCAGGCCGACGGCGAGTCGCGCGATCCTCACCTGGTCGCATCCCCCGACGGGCTCGAGCGACGTCTTCTATCGCGTCTACCGCACCGATCTGGCACGGACACCGACCTTCAGTGCGCCGACCACGGCGGCGCCAAGGAGTGCGCGCTGCGAGATGGTCCTGCTCGGGACCACGCGCGAGCCGCCGCTGGCGCGACGGCTCGCCGCCGCCCGGCGTCGCGCTACCGGATCGGCGTCGCGGCCAACTCGCGCAACGACATCACCGGCGGCGACGTCGCGACGCTCAGCCCGCCGGTCGAGTCGCGCCTAGTCCGTGCGCTTCGCGGTCGGGCCGGATGCGCTGCTCGAGCAGCGCGAGCCGCTGCGCCAGGATCACGTTCTGGTCGGCGAGCTTCGAGATCACGGTCGAGTAGTGCAGGAGCACGGCGAAGATGAAGAGCGTCGCGACCGCGAAGAGCACCGCCGGCGGGTAGCCGGTGACGCCGACCCAGCCGGCGATCGTGTTCAGGCCGCCGCGCCACGCCGAGAGGACGAGCAGCACGACGCCGGTCGCGAGCCAGAGCAGCGCGTAGCGCTCGCGCAGCCGGCGGCTGCGGATCAGCTCGAAGACGACGAGGATGAGCAGGATCGACGCGATCGTCGCGGCGATCGAGACGTAGAGCGGGGTCACGGGGTCCATCTCACGACTCCTCCAGCGGGACGATGCGGCGGCGGAAGATGCCGACGAGCAAGGCCAGCGTCACCTTGATCGCGTAGTAGAGGGAGCGCAGCATCGTGATCGACGAGCGGCCGGTCTCGCGGCCGCGCATCTGCGCCGGCACCTCGAGGATGCGCAGGCGGTGGCGCACGACCATCACCGCCGCCTCGACCTCGGGGTAGTCGTGCGGGTAGTCGGCGGCGAAGAGCCGGATCGCCCGCGCGTTGACCGCCTGGAAGCCCGACGTCGTATCGGTCAGCTTCTGCCGCGTCAGCAGCGAGACGAGGTGCGCGAACCAGCGGATCCCCGCACGGCGGGCGAACGGCGGCTTGTAGTCGCCCGCGCCCTCGGCGAAGCGCGAGCCGACGACGACGTCGGCCTCGTCGCGCTCGAGCGGCGCGAGCAGGTTCGGGATCTGCTGCGGGTCGTGCTGGCCGTCGCCGTCGAGCCGGATCACCGTGTCGTAGCCGTGGTCGAGCGCGTACTTGAAGCCCGTCTGGACGGCGCCGCCGATGCCGAGGTTGAAGGGGAGGCTGACGACGGCGGCGCCCGCTGCAGCCGCACGCTCGGCCGTCAGGTCCTCGGAGCCGTCGTCGATCACGACCACGTCGAGCTCGGGGTCGAACGCCCGCAGCTCCTCGACCACGCCCGCGACGGCCTCCTCCTCGTTGCGGGCGGGCACGATCGCGACGCGGCGGTGCTCAGGCACGCGCGCCTGCCGTGGCCCCGAGGCCGACGAGCGAGAGCAGCTGCCGCGCCCGGTGGGCGTACGTGTGCTCGTCGAGGACGCGCTCGCGCGCCCGCGCGCCCATCGCCTCCGCCTGCGCCGGGTCGTCGAGCAGGCTGCGGTAGACGGTGAGCGCCTCGTCGGCGTCGTTGACGACGAGCAGCTCGTGGCCCGGCTCGAACCAGCGCTCGATCCCCTCGTACGGGTTCGAGACGATCGCGGCGCCGGCGCTCGCGAGCTCGAACGGCCGGCACGAGGACGAGGCGGGAACCGTGGCGTGCGAGCGGCGCGTGATGTTGAGATTGATCCGCGAGGCGGAGATCGCCTGGTTGAAGGCGTTGAAGGGGATGTCGCCGACGAGCCAGGCGCGGCCGGTGTCGCCCTGGAAGTCGCGCCCGCCGAGGGCGAACTCGAGCTCCGGCGCGGCACGGCTCGGCTCCCCCACCATCGCCGCCATCCAGTCGCGGCGGAACTTGTCGCCGTAGCCGTAGAAGAAGACGTCGTGCAGCTTCTCGACCGGCTTCGGCGCGAAGAACTCGGGGTCGGCGCCCCAGAAGACCGCTTCCGCCCGCTTGGCGCCGAGCTCGAGCAGGCTTGACAGCCCACCTTCGGAGTTCGAGACGACGAGGTCGTATTCGGACGGATCGGCGCCGTGGTAGTAGTTGAAGCCCGTGTCCATGCCGCCGTACTCGGGCAGGCTCATCGGCACGTCGCCGTCGTAGAAGATCACCGGCACGCCGAAGCGCTCGCGCAGGTAGGTCGGGATGCCGCGGAAGTGCGCCATCGGGACGGTGAAGACGATCACCGCGTCGACGTCCTTCTCGGCCTCGAGCACCTTCGTCAGGTGCCGCCGCCAGCGCGGCGTCACCCAGCGCCAGATCGCCTCGCGGGTCGCCTTGTCGAAGACGGTCTCGTCCGGCGACTCCTCGGCTCGGCGCAGGTATTTGTCGCCCTTCAGCCGCGCGAGCCCGCCGCGCACGGCGGCGAAGCTCTCGCCCTCGACCCAGGTCGGGTTCGCTGCCGTCCGCCACCACGGCGACTCGACCGGCCGGCCGCGGTACGGGGTCACGATCAGGTCGGTCCCGACCTCGTACATCCCCTTCCAGAGCTGCCACCACGCGGGCGTGCAGCCGTAGCGGAAATCGAGGTCGACCGCCGACGCGACGGCGAGGATTTTCGGCGCTTTCACGCTGGACAGCATAGGGAGCGGGCATGAAGGCGCCGTAAGGAGCGTCGGGTCGCCATAGAGTCGGCGGCTACGACTGACATGCCTGTGCGCTTCCCCCTGTCGACGCTTCTCTCACACATTCTCGTGGCGTTCACCGTCGAGCTCGACAACGCATTCGAGCGACGCCTGCGCGACTCCGGTCAGACGCCGCGCGTGACGTCGTTCGTGATGTGGGCGAACTTCATGCGCTTCGTCGGCGACGGGATCACCGTGGCCGAGTTGCCCGACGCCACCGGCATTCCCAAAGCGCGGACGCTCTCGACGCTCGGAGGGATGGAACGTTGGCGATACGTGTCGGTCGGGCCCAACTCCGAGACCCGGCGCGACGGCTCCGGCTCCGGGCGCGGACTTCGCCCGGACTGGGTCGTTCGCCCGACCGCCGCCGGTCGGGCGGCCGCGGCGATCTGGCGTCCGCTGGCCGACGAGATCGAGGAGCGCTGGGCGGAGCGATTCGGTGCCGCCGCGGTCGGCGAGCTTCGGCTCTCACTCGAGCCGATCGCCCGCCGGCCCGAGCTTGCGCTGCCGGAGTACATCCCGATCGTCGGCGGTGCGAGCTGGACGGTGGTCGATGCCGTCAGTGGCGGGACGCGCGGAGACGCGTCGCAGGCTCCGTTGTCCGCGCTCCTCTCTCGTGCGCTCCTCGCCTACGCGCTCGAGTTCGAACGCGAGGCCGAGCTCGCATTGCCGCTGAGCGCCAACGTCGTGCGCGTTCTCGACGAGAGGGGCATGAACGTGAGGGACGTGGCGCTGCGCGGCGGCATCTCGAAGGAAGCCGTGGCGATGGCGACGACCTTCCTCGCGAAGCACGGCTACGTGGCCGCGGAGGAGAAGGTCATCCGCCTGACGGCGACCGGCAGCGAGGCGCAGACGCGCGCCGAGCGCCGGCACGCCGAGATCGATGCTCGCTGGGCCGCACAAACCGGCACTCGGCTTCGCGCGGCGCTCACCGACCTGCTCGAACGGAAGGATCTGCTCGCGCTGGGTCTACGACCGGAGGCGGGCGGCTGGCGCGGCAGCAAGCCGTACCTCGCGCAGACCGAGGCCATGCTCGAGGATCCGACCGGGACGCTGCCGCACTACCCGATGGTGCTGCACCGCGGCGGCTGGCCGGACGGGAGCTAGCTCCTAGTACGCGCCGCGGCCGCCGATGACCGCCGGAATCGTCTTGACGAGGATCGAGATGTCGAGCCAGATCGACCAGTTCTCGATGTAGTAGAAGTCGAGCCGCACGAGGTCGTCGAAGGTCAGGTTCGAGCGGCCGGAGATCTGCCAGAGACCGGTGATCCCGGGCAGGACGTTGTAGCGCTTGCGGTGCCACGCCTCCAGCTGCCGGTAGTCACGCAGGGGGAGCGGCCGCGGCCCGACGAGGCTCATCTCACCGGCGAGGACGTTCAGCACCTGCGGCAGCTCGTCGATCGACAGCCGCCGAAGCACGCGGCCCACGCGGGTCACGCGCGGGTCGTCGCGGATCTTGAAGAGCGCCCCGCCGGCCTCGTTGTGCTCCTCCAGCACCGCCTGCTGCTCGGCGGCGCCTTGCACCATCGTCCGGAACTTGAGCATCCCGAACTCGCCCTCGCCGACCCCGATGCGGCGGTCGCGGTAGAGGATCGGGCCGCGCGAGTCGAGCTTGATCGCGGCCGCGATCAGGAGCCAGATCGGCAGCCCGATGAGGACGACGAGGAAGCTGACACCGAGGTCGAAGGCCTTCTTGACCGCCCAGTCGGCGCCGGCGAGCACGGGCGGCTGGAGCTCGAAGAGCGGCACGCCCTGGCCGGGCACGTACTCGCCGCGCTGGAGCAGCAGCTCGGTCGTCTTCGGCGCAATCCGCACGCGCACGCCCGTCCGGTGCGCCGTCTCGACCAGTTCGAGCACGGTCTCCTCGTCGAAGCCGCCCTCGCTGAGCGAGCCGCTGCGCGAGGATCACGTTCTGGTCGGCGAGCTTCGAGATCACGGTCGAGTAGTGCAGCAGCACGGCGAGGATGAAGAGCGTCGCGACGGCGAAGAGCACGGCCGGCGGGTAGCCGGTGACGCCGACCCAGCCGGCGATCGTGTCCAGGCCGCCGCGCCACGCGGAGAGGACGAGCAGGACGAGGCCGGTCGCGAGCCAGAGCAGCGCGTAGCGCTCGCGCAGCCGGCGGCTGCGGATCAGCTCGAGGACGACGAGGATCAGCAGGATCGAAGCGACCGAGCCGGCGATCGAGACGTAGAGCGGTGTCATGGCTATCCCTCCTCGAGCGGGACGACGCGGCGGCGGAAGATGCCGACGAGGAGCGCGAGCGTCACCTTGATCGCGTAGTAGAAGGAGCGGAGCGCCGTGATCGACGATTCGCCGGTCTCGCGGTCGCGCATCTGGGCCGGGACCTCCATGATCCGCAGCTTGTGGCGGACGACCATCACGGCCGCCTCCACCTCGGGGTAATCGTGCGGATAGTCGGCGGCGAAGAGCCGGATCGCACGGGCGTTCACCGCCTGGAAGCCGGACGTCGTGTCGGTCAGCTTCTGCCGCGTCAGCAGCGACACGAGGTGCGCGAACCAGCGGATCCCCGCACGGCGGGCGAACGGCGGCCGGTAGTCGCCGTCGCCCTCCGCAAAGCGAGAGCCGACGACGACGTCGGCTTCGCCGCGCGCCAGCGGCGCGAGCAGCTGCGGGATCTCCTGCGGGTCGTGCTGGCCGTCGCCGTCGAGCCGGATGACCGTGTCGTAGCCTTGCTCGAGCGCGTACTTGAAGCCCGTCTGAACGGCGCCGCCGATCCCGAGGTTGAACGGGAGGCTGACGACGGCCGCGCCCGCGGCAGCCGCGCTCGCGGCGGTCGCGTCCTCCGAGCCGTCGTCGATCACGACCACGTCGAGCTCGGGATCGAAGGCGCGCAGCTCCTCGACGACGCGGCCGACCGCCCCCTCCTCGTTCCGGGCGGGGACGATCGCGAGGCGGCGGTGCTCAGGCACGCACGCCCGCCGGGGCACCGAGTCCGACCAGCGAGAGCAGCTGCCGCGCGCGATGCGCGTACGTGTGCTCGTCGAGGACGCGCTCGCGCGCCCGCGCGCCCATCGCCTCCGCCTGCGCCGGGTCGTCGAGCAGCTGCGGTAGGCCGTGAGCGCCTCGTCGGCGTCGTTGACGACGAGCAGCTCCTGGCCCGGCTCGAACCAGCGCTCGATCCCCTCGTACGGGTTCGAGACGATCGCGGCGCCGGCGCTGCGAGCTCGAACGGCCGGCACGAGGACGAGGCGGTAACGGTCGCGTGCGAGCGGCGGGTGATGTTGAGGTTGATCCGCGAGGCGGAGATCGCCTGGGCGAAGGCGTTGAAGGGAATGTCGCCGACGAGCCAGGCGCGGCCGGTGTCGCCCTGGAAGTCGCGCCCGCCGAGCGCGAACTCGAGCTCCGGCGCGGCACGGCTCGGCTCCCCCACCATCGCCGCCATCCAGTCGCGGCGGAACTTGTCGCCGTAGCCGTAGAAGAAGACGTCGTGCAGCTTCTCGACCGGCCGCGGCGCGAAGAACTCGGGATCGGCGCCCCAGAAGACGGCCTCCGCGCGCTTGGCGCCGAGGTCGAGCAGGCTTGACAGCCCACCCTCGGAGTTCGAGACGACCAGGTCGTATTCGGACGGATCGGCGCCGTGGTAGTAGTTGAAGCCGGTGTCCATGCCGCCGAACTCGGGCAGGCTCATCGGCACGTCGCCGTCGTAGAAGATCACCGGCACGCCGAACCGCTCGCGCAGGTAGGTCGGGATGCCGCGGAAGTGCGCCATCGGGACGGTGAAGACGATCACCGCGTCCACGTCCTTCTCCTCCTCGAGCACCTTCGTCAGGTGCCGCCGCCAGCGCGGAGTCACCCAGCGCCAGATCGTCTCGCGCGCCGCCTTGTCGAGCACGGTCTCGTCCGGCGACTCCTCGGCTCGGCGGAGGTACCGGTCGCCCTTCAGCCGCGCGAGCCCGCCGCGAACGGCGGCGAAGCTCTCGCCCTCGACCCAGGTCGGGTTCGCCGCCGTCCGCCACCAGGGCGACTCGACCGGCCTCCCGCGGTACGGGGTCACGATCAGGTCGATCCCGACCTCGTACATCCCCTTCCAGAGCTGCCACCACGCGGGCGTGCAGCCGTAGCGGAAGTCGAGGTCGACCGCCGACGCGACGGCGAGGATCTTCGGCGCTTTCACGCTGGACAGCATAGGGAGCGGGCATGAAGGCGCCGTAAGGAGCGTCGGGTCGCCATAGAGTCGGCGGCTACGACTGACATGCCTGTGCGCTTCCCCCTGTCGACGCTTCTCTCACACATTCTCGTGGCGTTCACCGTCGAGCTCGACAACGCATTCGAGCGACGCCTGCGCGACTCCGGTCAGACGCCGCGCGTGACGTCGTTCGTGATGTGGGCGAACTTCATGCGCTTCGTCGGCGACGGGATCACCGTGGCCGAGTTGCCCGACGCCACCGGCATTCCCAAAGCGCGGACGCTCTCGACGCTCGGAGGGATGGAACGTTGGCGATACGTGTCGGTCGGGCCCAACTCCGAGACCCGGCGCGACGGCTCCGGCTCCGGGCGCGGACTTCGCCCGGACTGGGTCGTTCGCCCGACCGCCGCCGGTCGGGCGGCCGCGGCGATCTGGCGTCCGCTGGCCGACGAGATCGAGGAGCGCTGGGCGGAGCGATTCGGTGCCGCCGCGGTCGGCGAGCTTCGGCTCTCACTCGAGCCGATCGCCCGCCGGCCCGAGCTTGCGCTGCCGGAGTACATCCCGATCGTCGGCGGTGCGAGCTGGACGGTGGTCGATGCCGTCAGTGGCGGGACGCGCGGAGACGCGTCGCAGGCTCCGTTGTCCGCGCTCCTCTCTCGTGCGCTCCTCGCCTACGCGCTCGAGTTCGAACGCGAGGCCGGGCTCGCATTGCCGCTGAGCGCCAACGTCGTGCGCGTTCTCGACGAGAGGGGCATGAACGTGAGGGACGTGGCGCTGCGCGGCGGCATCTCGAAGGAAGCCGTGGCGATGGCGACGACCTTCCTCGCGAAGCACGGCTACGTGGCCACGGAGGAGAAGGTCATCCGCCTGACGGCGACCGGCAGCGAGGCGCAGACGCGCGCCGAGAGCCGGCACGGCGAGATCGATGCTCGCTGGTCCGCACAAACCGGCGACCGGCTTCGCGCGGCGCTCACCGACCTGCTCGAACGGAAGGATCTGCTCGCGCTGGGCCTACGACCGGAGGCGGGCGGCTGGCGCGGCAGCAAGCCGTACCTCGCGCAGACCGAGGCCATGCTCGAGGATCCGACCGGGACGCTGCCGCACTACCCGATGGTGCTGCACCGCGGCGGCTGGCCGGACGGGAGCTAGCTCCTAGTACGCGCCGCGGCCGCCGATGACCGCCGGAATCGTCTTGACGAGGATCGAGATGTCGAGCCAGATCGACCAGTTCTCGATGTAGTAGAAGTCGAGCCGCACGAGGTCGTCGAAGGTCAGGTTCGAGCGGCCGGAGATCTGCCAGAGACCGGTGATCCCGGGCAGGACGTTGTAGCGCTTGCGGTGCCACGCCTCCAGCTGCCGGTAGTCACGCAGGGGCAGCGGCCGCGGCCCGACGAGGCTCATCTCGCCGGCGAGGACGTTCAGCACCTGCGGCAGCTCGTCGATCGAGAGCCGCCGGAGTACGCGCCCCACGCGGGTCACGCGCGGGTCGTCGCGGATCTTGAAGAGCGCTCCGCCGGCCTCGTTGTGCTCCTCCAGCACCGCCTGCTGCTCGGCGGCGCCCTGCACCATCGTCCGGAACTTGAGCATCCCGAACTCGCCCTCGCCGACGCCGATGCGGCGGTCGCGGTAGAGGATCGGGCCGCGCGAGTCGAGCTTGATCGCGGCCGCGATCAGGAGCCAGATCGGCAGCCCGATGAGGACGACGAGGAAGCTGACACCGAGGTCGAAGGCCTTCTTGACCGCCCAGTCGGCGCCGGCGAGCACGGGCGGCTGGAGCTCGAAGAGCGGCACGCCCTGGCCGGGCACGTACTCGCCGCGCTGGAGCAGCAGCTCGGTCGTCTTCGGCGCAATCCGCACGCGCACGCCCGTCCGGTGCGCCGTCTCGACCAGTTCGAGCACGGTCTCCTCGTCGAAGCCGCCCTCGC
>CAWETB010000003.1:0-12880 GCA_963811885.1 uncultured Gaiellaceae bacterium | reverse complement strand
TCGTCCGCTTAGGCTTCCAGCCGGAGGTCGAAGCCGGCCGGTGCGTGGATGTTGACCATGCGCACGACCGTGTCGCCGTCGTTCCGGAACGTGTGCTGGAGGCCGGGCGGGACGAGCACGAACGTGCCCGGGCCGGCGACGACGACCTCGTCCTCGACGGTGAAGGTCAGCTCGCCCTCGAGGATGTAGAAGGAGTCGTCCTCGGCCGCGTGCGCGTGGATCGGCGGGCCGCCGCGGTGCGCCTGGATCTCGATCACGGCGAGGTTGAAGCGCGGCGTGTCGGCGCTGCGCGCGAGGAACTCGACGTTCCCGACGCGGTGGCCCTCGCCCGGCCGGACGACGACGGCCTTCATCCCGCCAGCCGCCTCAGCGTGCCGGTGAGCGCGTCGAGCGCAAGCTGGATGTCCTCGGGAGAGCTCAACTCAGCCGGATTGTGACTGACGCCGCCGTTGAGGCTGCGGACGAAGAGCATCCCGGAGGGAACGCCGGCGCTCGCGAGGATGCCGGCGTCGTGGCCGGCGCCGGACGGCAGCTCGAGCACGGGCAGGCCGAGCGCCTCGATCTCGGCGCGCAGCGCCGCCCGGATCTCCTCCGACATCGGCGACGGCTCGGTGCGGATCGGCTCCTCGATCTCGAGCGCGGCGGCGAGCCGGTCGAGCCGCTCGCCGTCGGGTGCGCGCGCGTCGACGGAGACGACGACGCGGCCCGGGATCACGTTCGTCCCACCCGGCTCGACCGTGACCTGGCCGACGGTCGCAACGGCGCCGTCGATCCCCCGCGCCACCTCGCGTGCGTGCAGCACGAACTCGGCGGCGTCCACCAGGGCGTCCTCGCGCACCTCCATCGGCGTCGTGCCGGCGTGCCCGGGCGTCCCCTCGAACGTGCGCCGCCCTCGCACGTAGCCGACGATCCCCGTGACGACGCCGAGCGGCGCGTCGGCGCGAAGGAGCGTCGGCCCCTGCTCGATGTGCAGCTCGAGGTAGGCGTCGGGTCGCGCGGTGCAGCCACGGCTGCCGGCGCAGCCGCGCTCCTCGTCGCGGAAGACGACGACGCCGAGGCCGGGCGTGCCGAGCCGCTCCACCGCCTCGAGCCCGGCGACGACGCCGAGCGTCCCGTCGAAGCGCCCCGCACCTGGAACCGTGTCGAGGTGCGAGCCCGTCCAGACCTCGCGGTCGCCGCCCGGGATCCTCCCGATCAGATTGCCGGCCGCGTCGACCTCGATCTCGAGCCCGGCCTCGCGGAACCAGCCAGTCGCGAGCTCGTGTGCCGCGTCCTCCTCCGGCGAATAGCCGATGCGGTCGCCGAGCGCCGCCAGCTGGTCGAGTCGGTCGAGGATCCGCACGCCGCGGAACCTACCGCGGACGCAGACCGGCCACGCGGCTCAGCGGGCCTCGAGCTGCCGTACGAGCCAGACTCCGGCAAGCGGGAGAACCGCTGCGACCGAGAACGCTGCCTGCCACGACGTCCACGACACGAGCGCAGCGAACGCGACCGGAGCGCCGACGCCGCTGGCGGCGAGCACGGTCTGCTGGAGCCCGATCGCGGCACCACTCCGGCGGCCGCCCAGCTCGGCCGCCAGCGTGAACGAGAGCCCGTTCCAGGCCATCGACACCGCCGTCGCGGCCACCAGCACGACCGCGGCCACGCTCCCGGCCGCACTCGCCGTGACGGCGACGAGAGCGAGCGAGACGGTCATCGCCAGCCCGATGTCCCGCAGCGGCCGCGTCCGGGAGCCCGTGACGTCGGACCAGCGGCCGACACCGATCCGCAGGGCGGCCGCAACGACCTGGGACACAGCGAGGGCGGCGGCCGCGGCTCCGGCCGAGAGACCGCGCTCCTCGTGCAGGTAGAGGACGATGAACCCCATCAGGACGACCTGGGCGACGACGTAGGCGCCGCTGATGCCGCAGAGGAGCAGCAACCGGGTGTCGCGGAGCGTCGCCTCCACCTCGGTCGTCTCGGGCAGCTCCGACTCCGGACGCGAGCGGAGCACGACGGTGCCGGCGATCGCACCTGCGAGGACGAATGCGGAGAGGAAGAGAAACCCTTGCCGCGGGCCGTCGAGCAGAGGCACGACGAGCGCCGCGACGAAGCCTCCGATCGGGACGGCGGTCTGGCGAACCCCGAGTGCGAGCCCGCGCTCGTGCGCGCCGAACCACCGCATCACCGCGCGCCCGCTTCCGGACTGGACGCTGCCGCCGGCCACACCCGCGAGCGTGAGCAACGCCACCAGCGTGCGGTAGTCGGGAGCGAACGCCGCCGCGGCGAGGAAGCCCGAGCAGCCGACGAGACCGACGGCGAGCGTGGCGCGTTCGCCGTACCGGTCGGCTGCGAAGCCCCAGGGCAGCATCGCGACGGTGAGCCCGATCCACTCCGCCGCGAGGACGACGCCGATCTCGGTCAGGCTCAGGTCGTAGCGGTCGCGCAGATCCGGCGCCATCACGGCGATTGCGAACGTGATCGACGAGAAGCCGGCCTGGGCGCCCGTCCCGGCGGCGAGCACCGCCCACCGGTAACGCGGCTCCGCTACAGGCCGAAGGGGTTGATCGGGCGCGAGCCGGTGTTCACGGTCACGCTCTTCGTCTCGAGGTAGAGATCGAGCGCGTCGATCCCGAGCTCGCGGCCGAAGCCGGACTGCTTGTAGCCGCCGAACGGCAGCCCCGGGAACGCGGTGTACGGCATGTTGATCCCGACGGTGCCGGCCTTGATCCGGGAGGCGAGCCGGTGGCCGCGCGCCGGGTCGCCTGTCCAGACCGACGCCATCAGCCCGTACTTGACGTCGTTCGCGATCCGGATCGCGTCCTTCTCGTCCTCGAACGGCATGATCGTGACGACCGGGCCGAAGACCTCCTCCTGCGCGATCGTCGACGCGCAGTCGACGCCGGCGACGACGGTCGGCGGATAGAACGCGTGCTCGCCCGGCTCCCCGCCGAGCACGACCTCGCAGCCCTCCTCGCGCGCGCCCTCGACGAAGGAGTGCACGCGCTCCTGGTGCGCCTGCGAGATCAGCGAGCCCATCTGCGTCTCCGCGTCGAGCGGGTCGCCCACCTTCAGCTGGCTCGCCTTCTCGGTGAACGCGGCGACGAAGTCGTCGTAGATCGACTGCTCGACGAGGACCCGCGAGCGCGCCTCGCAGCTCTGGCCCGCGGCGTAGTAGATCGACCAGACCGCGCTCGGGATCGCCGAGTCGAGGTCGGCGTCGGCGAAGACGAGATTGGGGCTCTTGCCGCCCAGCTCCAGCGTCAGGCGCTTGATCGGCTCCGAGCAGAGCCGCATGATCTCGCTGCCCGTCTTCGTCGAGCCGGTGAACGCGACCTTGTCGACCCCCGGATGCCTGACGAGGTAGGCGCCGGTGGTCGGGCCGTCGGCGGTGACGATGTTGATCGCGCCGGCCGGGAAGCCGACCTCGGCGGCGAGCTCGGCCAGCCTCAGCGCTGTCAGCGGCGTCTGCGGGTCCGGCTTCAGCACGACCGCGCAGCCGGCCGCGAGCGCGGGCGCGAGCTTCCAGGTCGTCATCAGCAGCGGGTAGTTCCAGGGGACGATCTGGCCGGCGACGCCGACGGGCTCCTTCAGCGTGTAGGAGAGGAGCGAGCCGCCGATCGGGTTCGAGCGGCCGCCGATCGAGCCGATCGCGGACGCGAAGTAGCGGAAGTTCTCGACCGCGCCGAAGAGCTCGGCCTTGGTCGACGAGATCGCCTTGCCGACGTTGCGGGACTCGAGCTCCGAGAGCTCGTTCCGGTTCGCCTTGATCGCGTCGGCGAGCGCGTGCAGCAGTCGTGAGCGCTCGTTCGCGGGCGTCTTGCCCCAGTCGCCGTCGAGCGCCGCGCGTGCGGCCTCGACCGCGCGATCGATCTCGGCCTCGCCCGCGAGTTGCGCGGTGCCGAGCGCCTCGCCCGAGGCCGGCTCGACCAGATCGCGGGAGGACGAGCCCTCGACGGTCTCGCCGTTGATGAAGAGCCCGTACTCGTTCGTCGCGACGGCCACGGCAGGACGATAGCGGCTTAGAGTTCGCGCATGAGCGCCACCGCCCCGGACGGGAGCCCGGTCGGTCTCTACGCCACGCTCGCCCCACTCGGCGAGCCGGAGCTGATCCACGGAGCGGTGCCCGCGGGCAGCCGGATCCTCGAGCTCGGCTGCGGCGCCGGACGGATCACGCACGAGCTGATCGCGCTCGGCCACAGCGTCACGGCCGTCGACAACTCGGCCGAGATGCTGTCGCACGTGCGCGGCGCCGAGACCGTGCTCGCCGACATCGAGACGCTCGACCTCGGCCGCACCTTCCCCGTCGTCGTGCTCGCGAGCAACTTTCTCAACGCTCCGGAGCAGGAGGAGCTGGACGCCGTGCTCGGGGCGTGCGCCCGTCATGTCGACGACGGCGGTCAGGTTCTGCTCGAGCGGATGCCGCCCGAGTGGGAGCCGAGCACAAGGACGAGCACGACAGGCGGCGTCGAGATGACGCTCCACGACGTCGTGCGCGACGGCGCATTCGTCTCGGCGGTGATGGAGTACCGCGCGAACGGCGAACGCTGGACGCACGCGTTTCGAGCGAAGCTGATCTCGGACGACGAGGTCGACGCCGCACTCGAGCGCGCGGGGCTCGAGCGCTCGCGCTGGCTCGACGAGCGGCGCACCTGGCTCGAGGCGCGGCCCGTCAGCCGAGGTGACGCAGGGTGATCTGGAGCGCCGGCGGCTTCACGTCGGCGGGCAGCAGGAGCGCGTCTCGGAACTGAACGACAGCGAGCTCGAGGCGGCCCGACGCCGCCCGCTTCTCGGCGACGAAGCCGCGCTCGCCGGACGTCTTCGTCCGTGTCCACCCCGCTGCCACGGCCGCCTCGCGGGCATGGTCGAGCGCTTCCGCGGCTGCGGCAGCGCTCAGCTCGAACATCCGCGCGTACTGAGCCGGAACAGGCTTGCCGAGCGAGGTGCCTTCCTTCTGCGTAACCGTGTCCACCAGCGTGCCTCCGGGAGGCACGTACGCGGCCATCGGGTCGTCCTCGAGCGCCTGCAGCTGCGCGCTTGGCTCCTCCCCGCCCCGCGTCAGCACGATCACGAGGACGGCAAGTACGGCGACGGCCGCCAGGATCTTCGTGCGGGTGCTCACCGCTCGAACAGCGCGGCCTGGCCCTGGCCGACGCCGACGCACATCGTCGCGACGCCGTAGCGCCCGCCGCGTCGCCGGAGCTCGTGCAGGAGCGTGACGACGAGCCGCGCACCGCTCATCCCGAGCGGGTGGCCGATCGCGATCGCGCCGCCGTTCACGTTCACCTTGTCCTCGTCGAGCCCGAGCTCGCGGACGACGGCGAGGCTCTGCGACGCGAACGCCTCGTTCAGCTCGACGAGGTCGAGGTCGGCGACGCCGATCCCGGCGCGGTCGAGCAGCTTGCGGACGGCCGGCACCGGCCCGATCCCCATCACCCGGGGATCGACGCCCGCAACCGCGCTGGCGACGAACGCGCCGAGCGGCTCGGCGCCCAGCTCGCGCGCCTTCTCCTCCGACGCGATCACAAGCGCGGCGGCGCCGTCGTTGAGGCCGCTCGAGTTGCCGGCGGTGACGGTGCCGCCGTCGCGGAACGCCGGCTTCAGCGCCGCCAGCTTCTCGCCGCTCGTGTCCGGCCGCGGATGCTCGTCGGCGACGAGCTCGCCGACCGGCACGAGCTCCTCGGAGAAATCGGCGTCGGCCCACCGCTGCTGCGAGCGCAGCGCGAACGCGTCCTGGTCCTCGCGCGAGACGCCCCACCGCTCGGCCACGTTCTCGCCCGTCTCGCCCATCGTCTCGAGCGGGAACCTGGCCGCCAGCGCCGGATTCGGGAAGCGCCAGCCGAGCGTCGTGTCGTACATGGTGCGGTCACCGCGGGGATAGGCGGCATCGGGTTTTGCCGTCACGAGCGGCGCGCGGCTCATCGACTCGACCCCGCCGGCGACGAAGAGGTCGCCGTCGCCGGCGGCGATCGCGTGACACGCGCCGACGACCGCGGAGAGACCCGACGCGCAGAGGCGGTTCACGGTCACGCCGGCGACCGAGTCCGGCAACCCGGCCAGCAGCGCCGCCATGCGGGCGACGTTGCGGTTGTCCTCGCCCGCCTGGTTCGCGCAGCCGAGGTAGACGTCCTCGATCTCGCCCGGGTCGACGCCTGCGCGCTCGACCGCCGCCGCGACCGCGATCCCGGCGAGGTCGTCAGGCCGCACCCCGGCGAGCGAGCCGCCGTACCGGCCGACCGGCGTGCGCACCGCCGCGAGGACGACCGCGCGGCTCACGCGGCGAGCCGCCGCGGCCGGCGCACCAGCTCGCCGCCGCAGTTCGGGCAGACCGCAGCCATCGCGGCCGTGCAGGCCGGGCAGAAGGTGCACTCGTAGCTGCAGATGAACGCCTCGGCGTCGTGCGGCAGCGCGGCCTCGCACCGCTCGCAGCTCTCGCGCAGCTCGAGCGCCATCTAGGAAACGTAGTCGAGCCGAACGGGCTCGGGGAAGGCGCCGATCGCCTCGCCGCGGCGCAGCAGCTCCTCGACCGCGCGGCGGCCCTCGTCGCCGTAGTCGCAGGTCAGCTCGTTCACGTACATGTCGACGAAGCGCTCGTTCGTCGCCGCGTCGATCCCGCGGCCGAACCGCATCGCATAGCGCATCGCGTCGCGGCGATTCGCGAGCCCCGCCCGGATCGAGTCGAGCAGCACGGCCGAGAGGTCGCCGATCCTGTCGCCGACGTCGCGGCGGACGAGGTTGACGCCGAGCGGCAGCGGCAGCCCGGTCTCGAGCAGCCACCACTCGCCGAGGTCGAGCACCTTGTGGAGGCCCTCCGCCTCGTAGGTGAGCTGGCCCTCGTGGATCACGAGCCCCGCATCGGCACGGCCGGACGAGACCTCGTCGAGGATTCGGTCGAAGGGCAGCTCGCGGTGTGCGAACTCGCCGAGCGCCAGGCGCAGGGTCAGGAAGGCCGTCGTCATGCGGCCGGGCACGACGATCTCGGCGAAGCGCAGCTGCTCGAAGGTGAGCGGCTCGCGCGCGACGAGAATCGGCCCGTACCCCGAGCCGATGCTGGCGCCGTGCGGCAGCAGCGCGTAGCGGTCCTGGACGAACGGATACGCGTGCAGCGAGGTCGCCGTCACTTCCAGCCGGCCTTCCAGCGCCCACTCGTTCAGCGTCTGGATGTCCTGCAGCACCTGCTCGAACTGGAACCCGCGCGTGTCGATCGCCCCGGCGGCGATCGCCCAGAACATGAACGCGTCGTCGGGATCAGGGCTGTGGCCGAGCCGAATCAGCACCGAGCGAGGCTACCACCGGCCTAGACTGAGCCTCGCGATGCCCGACCTGAGCGACGCGATCCAGGACTACCTGAAGGAGATCTACAAGCTCGGCACCGAGTCCGAGCGGGTCTCGACGTCCGCGCTGGCGGAGCGCCAGCAGGTCTCCGCCGCCTCGGCGAGCGCGATGGTGAAGAAGCTCGCCGCGCTCGGGCTCGCCGAGCACGCGCCGTACCGCGGCGTCACGCTGACGCACGCCGGCGAGCAGGTCGCGCTCGAGGTGATCCGGCATCACCGCCTGCTCGAGCTGTATCTCGCGGAGACGCTCGGGATCGGGATCGACGACGTCCACGACGAGGCCGACCGGCTCGAGCACGCCCTCTCGGAGGAGCTCGAGGCGCGGATCGACAAGGCGCTCGGCTTCCCGACCCACGACCCGCACGGCGATCCGATCCCGAACGCGAACCTGGAGTGGCCGAAAGAGGCCTAACGGCGTCCGAAGAAGAAGCGCTCGAGGGTCGGGAGCACCTCCTTCCTCGTGAACGGCCTGATGTGCTCGGTCGAGCCGTCGTCCTCGAGCACGCGGGCGTCGTCCTCGAGGGCGCCGTTCGCCGCCTCGAGCGCGTCGCCGAGCTCGTGCCCCTCGAAGAGGTAGTCGTCGCCGCGCGGCTCGCCGCTCGGCCGGTGCTGTGGGTTGACCGCGCGACCTACGGCCCAGAGCGCGCCTTCCTTGCGCTCGAGCCAGATCACGATCCGCTCCTCGCGCCCTGCGTCGTCGAACCCCTTCAGAGTCCGCTCGGCGCACCTGCCGTCGGAGCTGATCCTGCGCATCTGACAGGAGGATACAATCGCGCGGCCATGGCCTTCCGGAACCTGTTCTCGTTCCTCTCCCAGCGGTCATCGGCCGATGAGCGAGTCGCCGCCTACGTGATCCGCGAGCACGACCGGGGACGCGACCTCGCCGAGATTCTCGAGGACCGCTACGTCCAGAACCGCCTCAACCCCGATCAGCGCGCACGGCTGCTCGACCGGCCGGAGATCATCAAGGCGATCGGCAAGGACACGATCCAGGACGCCCGCGAGGGACTCGGCACCACCTAGACCGTTGTGCCGACGCCGCGCTCGCGCGCGCGGTCCAACAGCTCGGCGGCGATCGCGACGTCCCACGCCGCCAGCCCGTTCGACTTGAAGACGACGACGTCGGTGTCCGACTCGCGGCCCCGCAGCTCGCCGGCGACGATCTCCTGGAGCTCGTGCACCTCGAGCCAGTCGAGCACGCCGGCTTCGACGGGCTCGATCAGGTCGCCCGACTCGAGCAGCGCGTTCTCCTTCGAGTCGCAGCAGACGAAGCTCGCCCGCTCGAGGACGACGTTGTCGAGCTCCCGCTTGCGCGGATCATTCGCGCCGGCGGCGCAGACGAGCGCGCCCTCGCGCAGCCACTCGCCGCGGAGGACCGGATCGCGTGAGGTCGTGATCGTGACGACGATGTCCTGGACGGCCGCTTCGGCGTGCGACTCGGCGGGCTCGGCGCCGACGGTCGCGCAGAAGGACTGCAGCCGCTCGGGCGTGCGGCAGTAGGCGAAGACGCGCTCGACCGTGGGAACGGCGGCGCGGATCGCCGCGACCTGCGACTCCGCCTGCCAGCCGCAGCCGATCACGCCGAGGGTGCTCGCGCCGCGGCGGGCGAGGTGCTTCGCTGCGACACCGCTCGCCGCGCCGGTTCGCCGCTGGCCGGCCGTGTCCGCCTCGAGCACGGCGGCGAGCTCGCCGGTGCGAAGGTCGAAGAGCGAGACGGCGAACACCGCCTTCCCGGCCACGACCGTGTACGCCTTGACCCCGGCGTAGCCGAGCTCGCGGTCGACCGCGTACATGACGGCGAAGCCGCCGTCGTCGAGCGCGAGGCGCCTCCGCGGCACGTTGTCGACCGCGCCCGACGCCATGCGCAGGAAGCACTGCTCGAGGACGGGAACCGCCTCGCCGGGGGTGATCAGGCCGGTCACGTCGGCCTCGGACAGATAGAGGGGCACGCTCGAAGCCTAGGGTCTGTCGCGCACGACGACGCCGCGCCGGTCGGCGCGGAGAACATCGCGCCACGGAATCATGTCGTCCGTCCGCAGCCGCGCGTGGTGCCGGAAGGCCCCGAGCCCGAGCCGTTCGAGCACCCCGACTCGGCCGACGACGAGGCCGGTCACCTTCAGCGTCCTCGGCGTCAGCTCGCCTCGGACATCGTGGACGTGGCCGATGTGGTCGCCCGACTCGGTGTGGACGTCGAGCCCGATCAGCTCCGAGAGCCTCATCGCGACGACCCCGGCAGCTTTTCGATCCAGGTACGGAGGCGGTCGTCCCCGCGGCCGAGCCGGAGCTCCGTCGCCGTCGAGCGGAGCACGACGCCGGCGGCGACCTCGGTCACCTCGTCCCAGGGGACCCGCACGAGCGGGCCACGCGCAAGCCAGGACGCCAGCCGACCGAGCCGGCCGCGCCCCTTCCAGGCAGGTGGGCCGCTGAGGATCGCCACGACTCTCGGGTCGCTCCCGCCGATGCCCTCCAGCTCGAGGTCGTCGACGTTGCCGCAGCGGCGGCCGTCGCAGTCCAGCAGTTGGTGGTCGAGCACGCCGAGGCCGAGGTCGATCTGCGTCATCCCTGGCCCATGTTCGAGAGGAGGAGCAGCGGGATCGCCGCGAGCGCGATCACGAGCACGACGACGAGGTAGAAGACGCCGAAGATGTTCGCGACGACGCCGTTCGCGTAGGAGCGCATGTAGGCGCGGTCGTTCGCGACGAGCAGGATCGGGACGTAGGTGAGCGGCAGCGCCACGACCGAGAAGATCACCGAGATCTCCGTCACGAACACCGGATCGACGCCCGTGACGACGATCAGGAAGCCGAGCAGGAGCATCACGATCCAGGCGAGGGTGAAGCGCGGCGCGCCGGCGTTGTGGCGGTACTTTCCCCACTCCCAGCCGAAGAACTGGGCGATGCTGTACGCACCCGCGAAGCCGGAGTCGATTGCGGCCCCCGATACGGCGAAGAGCATCCCGACGAGAGCGAGGATGAGGCCGATCTGCCCGAGCGCCGACTGCGCGACGAGCGCGCCCGTGCCGAGCAGCTGGGCATCGATCCCCTGCGGCAGCAGGAGCGCGCCGGCCGAGATCATCAGCGCGAAGGAGAGCAGGCCGCCGAGCGAGTAGCCGACGAACACGTTCGCACGGTTCGTCCCGAGGTCCTTCGGCGTCCAGCGCTCCTCGACCGCGCCCGACGAGTAGAAGTAGACCTCGTACGGGATCATCGCGGCGCCGACCAGGCCGACCACGAAGTAGGCGTACACCCACCCGCTGCCGGTGCCGGTCGAGGGGACGAAGCCGTGCGCGACCTCGCTCCAGTCCGGGTGGAGCTTGATCGCCGCGACCACGAAGACGAGCAGCGCGAGCCCCAGGTAGCCGAAGACGCGCTCGATCCAGTCGAAGGGCATCAGCCAGAGGACGAGGCCGAGCGCGACGACGGCCAGGACGAGCAGCGCCCGGTAGGGAAGGCCGGAGAGCAGCTGCAGGACGATCGCGACGCCGCCGATCTCGGCCGCGATCGTGAGCAGGTTCACCAGCTCACCCGCGACGAGCGCGACGAGCCCGGTCGAGAACCCGAGCCGCTCGCGCACAGCGTCGAAGACCGCCTTCTCCGACACCGCCGCCACCCGCCCGCACATCTCGGCGTACGTGATGATCCCGCCCACTCCGACGACGACCGCCCACAGCAGCTGGTAGCCGAACGTCGCGCCGGCGGCGACGTTGAAGACGATGTCGCCGATGTCGACGAAGCCGCCGATCGCGGCGAGGATGCCGAGCGCGATCGAGAAGACGGCCTTCACCCGGCGAGCTCCTCGGCCGAGCCCGCCAGCTCGTCGAGCTTGCGCTCGGCACCGGCCGCGAGCGCTTCGTCTCCCGGAGAGGCCTCGAGCTCGCCGAGCGTCCGGTCGACGCCGTCGGCGATCCCAGTGAGCCGCTCGTCCTCGATCGCCTCGCGTACCGGCCGCAAGAGCTTCCGGAGCGCCTTTGCGTGCTCGCTCGTGAACGGTTCGGTCGTGTCGCCCTCGGCCGCGCCGTGCGCGAGCAGCGCCCCTTCAGCGGCGACCGAGTGGACCTCCTCGGCCTGCTTCGAGAGCTCCTGCGGCGTCCCGCAGCCGGCCAGCAGACACGCCGCGCAGAGGGCAATGGCGAGCCGCATACGGCTGTTGTCACCGCCAGCCGCGAAAGCTACGCGCCGAGGCTCCGAACCAGCGCGGCTCCAGCCCCGGCGCGCGGCTGCCGATACAGGAAGGATGGCCGCCCCACCCACCTCGACGAGCGCCGCCCGCACCGGCCTGGTGGGCACGGTCGTCGCGGGCTTGGCGTTCTTCGACAGCGTCTTCATCGGGGCGCCGATCGCACTGCTCGCGGCGGCATTCAGGCCGTCCCTCGTCTATGTCGTCGCCGTCGGCGTCGTCGTCCTCGTCGTCCTCGGCTCCTGCCGCTGGCTCGATCGAAGCTGGGACACCTGGTTCTCGGGCAATGGAACCCGGATCGAAGGACGGCTCGAGTCGATGCGCGCAAGCCGCTTGCTGGCGCACCCGGTGGCGTGGATCCAGCGCGGGTCGGATCGCTCGTACGCGTTCGCCGCCGCGGTTGCGAACCCGATCCTGGTCGCCGCCCTCGCCCGGTTCATCGCCGGCGAGCCGGTCGGCGAGCGCCGGGTCCTCCTCGGAGCAGTCGCGTACGCCATCCCGTACGTGGCGATGTGGTCGATCGTCGGCTTCGCGCTCGGCGGCGCCGTCCGCAGCGCCTAGAGCCTCGCCGGGTGAGTCATCCCCCCGGCAAGACGTTTCTCGGTCGACCTTCCTCGATGGACACAATTGGGTCCTGGCGCGGGCCACCGAAAGCGGCGATTCTGGAACCGGAGTCCACTCGGGTCAGGCGCCTGACTCATACCCAAAGCCACGACGACCCGCCGCTTCTTCCCTGGGCGGGTCGTCGTCGTTCCCAGTCTCGAGCTCCTGGCGCTTCGGCTTCGCGGATCGCAGCGGCACAATGAGTCAGCGAACGGATGCCAACAATTCGTTTTGACGCCGCGCTGTACACGATCGACAAGTCGACGGTCTTGCGCCTGCCTGAGAAAGCGAGCGGGAAACTGCCGTCGCGGGGGCAGGTGGCAGTTCAAGGAACGATCAATGGCCATGGGTTCCAGACGGTGTTGGAACCAGACGGCTCTTTCGGCCACTGGATGAGGATTGATGGAGAGCTACAAGAGACGGCTGCTCTCAGCGTGGGTGACACTGCCACGCTCGAAATCGAGTCACTGAAGGACTGGCCAGAGCCGAACGTGCCACAGGATCTCGAGACGGCTCTGGCAGCTGCCCCTCAGAAGATCCAAGACCTCTGGAACGACATCACGCCGATGGCGCGTTGGGAATGGGTTCGCTGGGTCAACGCAACCCGAAACCCTGAGACACGCAAGCGAAGGGTCGAAGTGAGCATCTCGAAAATGAAGAGCGGGAAGCGACGGCCCTGCTGTTTCAACCTTGCCTCATGCACCGACCCGAACCTGTCGAAGAGCGGCAGACTCATAGAACCAGCCTGATGCTAGAGGGCGGTCGCTCTGGCGCTGCCTGGCAGAAAC
>CAWETB010000002.1:0-500343 GCA_963811885.1 uncultured Gaiellaceae bacterium | reverse complement strand
GCTGTCGATGGACGCAGGAGTCGCCCCTGACAGAGCGACTGCAGGCCTTCCGCGCGCCAAGATGGCGGGAGGCGCGATCGAGAGCCTCAGCGAGCTGCCGGGCGCCGCGTGCGGCGCCCACTCACTCCCTAGCCCGCGTAGTCGAACGCGGAGCCGTAGCCGCAGGTACCGCGGTAACTGACCGCGAACGGGCCGTCCTCGAGCACGAGCTCGTCCGCGACCAGCTCCTCGCCGGCGCGCTCGTGCCCGGGAATGACGCACGTGACGACCTCGTCACCGGCCCAGGCGTCGCGGATGCGAACGCTCACCCGGTCGCGGATCCGAAGCCATTGCCGGTGTTGGGAGTGGTCGACCTCGATCGGCACCGTGCGGACACCGACGAGCGTGCTCGCCTTCCAGGCCCACGGGAAGTGCGTTGCTGCATCGCCGCCGAGCCGGCCCGAGTAGATCCCCTCGAGCCCGGCCCGCTGCTCCTCGCTCGCCCCTTCGTCGAGATAGAGGATCCACGTCCAGGGGGAGCCGGGCTCGTCGTCGTCGTAGCGCACGGCCATCGCGACCGGCAGGCCGGTCAGGTCGACGCCGTCGACGTCGCCGCGCTCGATCAGCCAGGTGAGGACGCCTGTGCAGACGCCGTGTGTCGACCGCCCGCCGGGCACGCCGTCGATTCGGCGGCACGGGCAGATCGCGTCGCAGCTGCACGACTCGAAGTAGCTGCCGCTGATGCGCCAGCTCACGGGCTCTCCTCCATCTGCATCGGCGTCATGCCCGCGCCTCCCGGCTGTGTCAGCCCCGGCACGCTGCCGGGCGCAACCGCCACCCACACACCGGCCGCCACCAGGCCGACTGCGGCGGCCCTCGCGAACGCCTCGCCGCGAGGAAGCACCTTCTCGACCAGGATCACGGCGGCGACTGCGGCCATCCAGACGAGGCTCATGACGCCGAGCGCGAACAGCGCGAGCATCAGGCCCGCGCAGCAGCCGATGCAGTACGCGCCGTGGCCGAGCCCGGTCCGGATGGCGCCGGTGCGGCCGGGGCCGCCGCGGAGCAGAAAGCCGAGCGGAGCGCGGCAGTGCCTGAGACAGGCGGTCTTGAGCGGCGTCAGCTGATAGACGCCGGCGACGATGAGCGCGCCGCCGGCGACCCAGGCTCCCCGCTCGTCCCAGGCAGTGACCCCCGGAGCGAACTCGCGCAGCGCGCGGTAGGCGCCGTACGCCGCGAGGCCGACAGCCGCCCACGCCAGCAGATAGCCCACGACGAACGCCCAGGCCGGCGCACCGGGCCGAAGGCCGGCGAACATCGCCACCGCGGGAACGGCGGACGGCAGCATCATCGCCGCCATCATCGTCACCCAGATCCCCATGAACCAGCCGAACGCGCCAAGGTCGGTCCCGGGTCCGGCGTCCATGCCGCGCATGCGCTGCGCCGTGACGATCCAGGCGACGAGTGCGGCGGCGAGCAGCGCCGCCACGAGAGTCGGGCGACGGACGACGGAGTCCACGGTCGCAGTATTTCGGTCCTGGAAGCCTCGGAACAGCGCCTCACCCCGCGAGGGTGACGCCTCGTCACCCCGGATCGGACGACGGTAGAACAGTCGTGAGTACGCCCGATCCCGCCGACGCGCCGTCGCAGCGCTCACGGCTGGACGACGCACGGGATCGCGCCCGTCGCGCAGGCGACTGGGCGAACGAGCGGATCCCGGGCGCCCCGCTCCTCAGCGTCGCGCTCGAGCGCGAGCGGATCGCCGCAGCCGGGCTGATCGCCGGAGGACTCGCCTACAGGCTCTTCTTCTGGCTCGTCCCGCTCGGGCTCGTCGTGGCGGCGGTGTTGAGCTTCTGGGTCGACGCCGATCGGATCTCGGCAGCGGACGCTGCTCGCGATTTCGGGATGAGCGGGGCCGCCGTCCAGTCAGCGATGAACGCGATCGCCGAGCAGCACCACGCTCGCTGGTACTTCCTGCTCGCGGGGTTCGCACTCGTCGTCTGGTTCGGGGGCGGCGTCGTCCGGGCCCTGTTCGTGGCCCACTACGTCGCGTGGGGTCTGCGCCCGCAGAGGCTTCGCCGGCCGCTGCTCGCCGGCCTCGTCTTTTCCGCAGTCGTCGTGCTGCTGGTCGCCGTGTCCGTGTCGACGCAGCTGCTGCGCGCGCAACTCGGCTACACCGGACTCTGGCTGACGATCGCTGCTGCCGGGTTCTATCTCGGGTCCCTGCTCTGGATCATGGAGAAGCTTCCCCATCGCAGCACCAACTGGCGCGACCTGCTGCCCGGGGCGGTATTGGTCGCGCTCGGGACGCAGGCGATCCACCTGGCCGTCGTGCTCTACCTCGCACCGAAGATCGGCCGCTCGTCGGAGCTCTACGGCGCCCTCGGGGCGGCGACGGTGATCCTGCTCTGGCTCTATCTGCTCGCGCGGCTGATGGTCGCGGCCGCCTTCCTCAACGCCGCGCTCTGGGAGGCGCGATCCGAGACTGACAGGACGTCGCAGTGTGGGGAGGGCCGGATCGCTCCGGCCCTCTCCTCCTTCCGCGATCCGTCTACCCTGGCCTAGGCCGTGGTGAAGACGAAGGTCGAGAACGACGTCGTAGAAGCCCTTCGGCACCACGATCTCGGCGACCGCACCGGCGGTCGGAACCGGGCCGTTGCAGTCCGCCGAGCCGCCGATGTCGAGCGGCACCGAGCCGGCCGTCGTCTGCGTCGTGTCCGCCTTCGGCCTCCGCGGGACGTCCGTCAATGGGCCGTCGCCGTACTCGCAGTAGAACTCCGGCGTCACGACGCTGTCCGGATCGCCGCCGCGGTAGAGCAGCACCCGCGGATAGACCTTCCCGGTCCCAACGCTCGTGTCCGAGAGCACCTTGGCGACGACGCTGACCCGGCATGGAGCCTGCGCCGCGCTGCACGTGAAGCGGAACGTCCCGCTCGTCGTGTCGCCGACGGGCGAGCCGAGCTCGGTCGAATACGTCGCCCACACCGTCTGCGGCGCGGTGGCGCCGCGCTGGACCCGGACATACGCGACGCCGTACTCCTCCGGTGCGTCCTTGCCGGCAGCGCCTGCCGGCCCCTGCGGTCCCTGCTGGACCCTGCGGACCAGCGGGGCCTCGCCGGACCGGTCGGGGCCGACGCGGACCCTGCGGACCGGCCGGACCGGGCTCGCCCTTCGGGCCTTTGTCGCCCTTCGTGGCCCTGTCGAGCCCTTGTCGCCCTTCGTGGACTGCGCTCCCTTGACGCCCTGCTTCGGCGGCGTCTTCGTCAGCTCCGTCGTGGCTGCGCTCGCGACCCCGGCCACCAGCACGAGCCCGACGATGCCACCGATGACCGTCGGCGCGCAGATTCCTGCGCGCAGCGTTTGATCGACCCCATTCTTCGAGTCTCCCCACTCGAAAGAAATTATGCTCTGCGTCCACTACGCAGGGCCGCAATGCTGCACCGGTTGTAAACCAGGGTGCGCCGCGATCGTAACAGGGATTCCCGAATGTCGCAAGTCGCTGCGCTGGATCGGCGCTCGAGCTCTAGAGGACGGGGACGGGAAGACCTGCGGTGCCGGTGCTCGTCGCCCAGCCCGTCGTCGTACACCGTCGAGGTCGCGACCCGGTTCTTGCCGGCCCGCTTCGCCTGGTACAGGGCCGCATCCGCCGCCGCGAGCAGCGCCTCCGGCGTCGCGTACGTGGGGAACTCCGCGATCCCGAAGCTCGCCGTGACGCTGATCGGCTCCCCGCGGGGGTTCGGCACTTCGAGCTGTGCGATCGCAGTCCGGATCGCGTCCGCCGTCCGCCTCGCGTTCGCGAGCCTGGCGCCGGGAAGGACGATCACGAACTCCTCACCGCCGAACCGCACCGCCAGGTCCGTCTCGCGCACCGACCCGGCGAGCGCGGACGCGACGACCTTGATCACGTCGTCGCCCACCTGATGGCCGTAGCTGTCGTTGATCGGCTTGAAGTCGTCGATGTCGGCGATCACGAACGAAAGGCTCGTCCCGTTCCGCGCGGCGCGCTGGAGCTCGTCCTCGAGCCGGGCGGTCAGGGCGCGGCGATTGGCGAGGCCCGTGAGGGCGTCCGTGTGTGCCTGCCGGGTCAGGCGCGCGACGTCGCCGACCACCTGTGCGAGAGGCCGGGCGACCTTGCTCGCGAGCGCCGCAGCGAGCAGAAGCGTCACGGCAGCGGCGAGGAAGACGAAGCGCCGGTACCGCTCTGAAAGAGCGTCGATCGCCTTGACCGGCTCGACGGCCACGAGTGACGTGTCGGCCGCTCCGAGCGGCGCCGCCTGTGCGGCGAAGGCCGTTCCCCGGAGGTCGACGCGGCCGCCGGTGATCTGCACGGTCGCGCCCGCCGGCCCGCCCGCGATCACGCGGCCGTTTCGCACGAGCAGGAGCGCCGCGTGCGCAGGCAACGGCGTCGCCTGGCGAAGGAGCGTCAGGACCTCGTCCCCGAGCGGCAATGCCATCGAGACGGTCGCGAGCACGCGCAGGCCGTCCGTGATCGTGGCGGTCGAGGAGATCCGCGGCGATTCGGCGAGCGCGCCGATCGAGCGGCCGTGGAGGTCGATCCGGGCGTGGCGGTTGTCGGCGATCCTGCGCAGCTCGGCCTCGTTCCCGGTCACGATCGCGCGCTGCAGTGGGAGCGAGGTGGCGAGCTGCGTCGCCTCGACGCGCAGGTTGGCGCGGAGCGACTCGAAGGAGGAGGCGCCGATCCGCGCGCCCCCCGCGAGTGCGGTCGTGTGCTCCTGCCAGCTGCTTCGATGTGCGTTGCGGTCGAGAGTCACGGCGACCGCGACGACGAGAGCAGCGGCGAGCAGGAAGACGAGCACCGCGTAGCGGGCAACGGGAGTCGCGGCAAGCTGCCTGGCACGGGGCGGCCCGCCGGCGTCAGGGCCTTTCGCCGTCGATCCGGTAGGGCGCGAGCGCATGACCACGCATCGGCCGATCATCAGGCGAGGGTCACCCCCGGTCGGGTGACGGGTCAGGCCGACCATCAGTGACCCACCACGACGATCGACTGCTGCACCTGCGGCGCCGGCAGGTAGTTGGCGTTGCCGGCCTGGTTCGCGCGAACGATGCAGGTGCCGTTGCTCTGGAAGTAGACCCAGGACGTCCAGATCCCGCAGACTCCCGAGCTCTGCGACGCGATGCTGAACGCCACCGTCAGTCCCGAGCCGGCGGTGGCGGAGACGTGGTAGAGGTAGACGTTCCCGTTCACGACAGGCGGCGTCGAGGTGAACGTGATCGTCTGCGGCGCGCGCGCCACGGCGAACGACTGCTGCACCTGCGGCGCCGCAAGGTAGGAGCCGTTGCCCGCCTGGTTCGCGTTGACGGTGCAGGTGCCGACGCCGACGAGCGAGACGGTCGCGCCCGAGACGGTGCAGACCCCGGCGCTGCTCGGCGCCGCGGAGAAGCCGACCGGAAGACCGGAGCCGGCAGTGGCCGAGACCGTGTACGGCGAGCCGCCGTAGACCGCCGAGCCGGGAGCGTTCGAGGTGAAGCTGATCGTCTGAGACGCCGGCGGCGGCGTCGAGACCGAGAACGACTGCTGCACCTGGAGCGCGGGCAGATAGCTCGCGTTGCCGGCCTGGTTCGCGTTGATCGTGCAGGTGCCGGTGCCGACGAGCGAGACGGTCGCGCCCGAGACGGTGCACACGCCCGCGCTGGCCGACGCGACCGTGAACACGACAGCCAGCCCGGAGCTGGCGGAGGCGGCGACCGTGTAGACCGGACCGCCGACCACGGCACCGCCGGGCGCCGTCGACGTGAAGCTGATCGTCTGCGGGCTCAGCGTCGGCGCGCCTGGGCCGACGGTGAACGACTGCTGCACCGGGTCGGCCTGGTCGTAGACGGCGTTGCCGGCCTGGCTCGCGACGACCGAGCAGGTGCCGGCTCCGACGAGGGACACGGTCGAGCCGGACACCGTGCAGATGCCCGCGCTCGCCGGCGCGGCGGCGAACGTGACCGGGAGCCCGGAGCTCGCGGAGGCCGAGATCGGATAGTCGGGGCCGCCGACCGCGGCGGGAACGGGCGGCATCGTCGAGAAGCTGATCGCCTGGGAGGCACGCCCGATCGAGAACGACTGCTGTGCCTGCGGCGCTGCGTTGTAGCCGGTCGAGCCCGGCTGGTCGGCGAGGATCGTGCAGGTGCCTGCGCCGAGCAGGGACACCGCCGAGCCGGAGACGGAGCAGATCCCCGCGCTGCCGGCCGAGGCGGAGAACGCGACGGCAAGGCCCGAGCTGGCGCTCGCGGCAACCGTGTAGTCGGCGGCGCCGATCGTGGCCGACGCAGGCGGGGTGGAGGTGAAGTTGATCGTCTGGTCGCTGAGCGACGGCGCCGGGCTCCCGACCGTGAACGACTGCTGCACCTGCGCCGCCGGACGGAAGGTCTGGTCGCCGGCCTGGCTCGCCTCGAGCGTGCACGTTCCCGCACCGATCGCCGTGACGGTGTCGCCGGAGATCGCGCAGACCGACGCGCTCGACTGGGCGACCGTGACCGAGACCGGCAGACCTGACGTCGCCGTCGCCGTCACGGTGTAGGAGGTCGATCCCGCGATTGCAGTGGCGGGGGGTGTCGAGACGAAGCTCACGGCCTGGGGCGTGCGATCGACCGGGAACGACTGCTGGACCGTCGGCGCCGCCAGGTTGAGGTCGTCACCGCCCTGTTGCGCCAGCACCCTGCACGTTCCCTCGCCGACGAACGCGACGACGGTCCCGGTGACGGTGCAGACGCCGGCGCTGCTCGACGCCACGTCGAAGGTGACGGCGAGACCCGAGCTCGCCGTGGCCGCAACGGAGTAGATCGGCCCACCGACGACCGCCGTCGCAGGAGCCGTCGTGGTGAAGGAGATCGACTGGTGGCTGCGGATCGGCGGCGCCGCGACGACCGCGAAGGTCTGCTGCACGCGCGGTGCGCGTTCGAAGTCGCTGTTGCCGGCCTGGTCGGCCTCGACCGTGCACGTGCCGACGCCCGTCGGCAAGACCAGCGAGCCAGAGACCTTGCAGACGCCGGCGCTTGCCGCGCTCGCTCCGAAGCCGACCTGGAGGCCGGAGCTGGCGACGGCGGCGACGCTGTACCCCTGACCGCCGACGACCGCGGTGGCGGGCGGCGTCGTGCTGAAGACGATCGCCTGCGGGGCGCGGACGACGGGAACCGTCTGCTGCGCGCGCGCCTCCTTGAACCTGGCGCTGCCCGCCTGCTGCGCCTCGATCACGCAGGTTCCGGCGTGGAGGAAGGAGACGATCGACCCCGAGACCTTGCAGACGTCCTTCCTGCCCGCGACCACATACTTCACCGGCAGTCCGGAGCCGGCGATGGCCGAGACGGCGTACGTCCCGCCGACGATCGCGCGCTCCGGCGCAGCCGAGGTGAACTCCACGACCTGCGTGCTCTGAGCTGGTGCAGGTGCGAACGGGGCGATCGGCGGCCCGGCGGGAGTCGGCGCGGAAGGGGCAGGAGCGTTCGACGGCGGCGCTGCCGGCGGAGTCGCCGCCTCGGGAAGCAACGAGCTGACGACGGGAGCGGAGGCTTCGGTTCGAGTCTCGGGAGGCGACGAAGGCTCGAGCTCGCCGGCGACGAGCTCGTCGAGGGAGATCACGGACGGCCCGTGGGCGCCGCTCGCTCGCGCCGCGGCGCCGAGGCGGAGGGCGGCAGGCGAGAGCAGGCTCTCGGCGTAGGTGAGACCGAGCACGGCCGCGGCATCCCGGGCGCGCTCCTCCGCGGGCCGGTTGCTGCCGTCGTCGATCCCGAGCACCGCGCTCTGGAGTGAGATCGAGATGCTCTCGTCGGCGAGCCCGTCGAGGCCCGGGAGCAGCTTCAGGCCGGGCGAGGCGACGCCGGTCCAGAGCGTGCAGGCAGTGAGGACGCCGACGATCTGAGCCACCGTCGGACCGAAACGGCGAAGCCGGCCTCGTCGGGCCGGCCGGTCCACACCTGAAGGATGTCGTACTGCCGCCACTGCTCGCTCCTGCCGCAAGGAAACGTCTTGGTTTGGGATCGCCAGAACAGCGCGCGACCCCCTCCCCCGATCGGGTACGACACATCCCCCGTTTGTGTCACCCGATCGAGGGGAGTCTCGGAGCTAGACGAGCCGCTTCTCGAGCCGGGCGGCCAGGCGCGTCAGCGGGAACGAGATCAGGAAGAACAGCAGCATCACGAAGCCGAAGATCTGGAACGCCTTGATCTCGCCGAGGCCGATCGGCGGGATCGCCGTGATCCGCTCGTTCTGACGCTCCGCCGCCTCGAGCATCTCGAGCCCGCCGATGACCTGCGCGAGCGTCGAGTTCTGGAGGATGTTGACGAGCAGGCTGACGAAGGGCGGCAGGAGCCGCCGCAGCGCCTGCGGCAGGATCACGAACCCGTGCCGGCCGACCCAGCCGAACCCGAGCGCCGACGCCGCCTCGTGCTGCTCGCGCGGGATCGATCCGACGGCGCCCCGCGTCGCCTCGGCCACCTGCGCGCTCCCCCAGAGGATCAGTGCGATCGAGGTGGCCGTGAGCGCCCCGAACTCGAGCCCGCGCGAGACGGAGGGAAGGCCGAAGTAGACGACGAAGACGGTGACGAGGATCGGCAGGCCGCGGAAGACCTCGATGTAGAGGCGGATCAGCGCCTGCAGCGGCCGGAACTTGATCGTCAGCAGCGTCCCGAACGTGACCCCGATGAGGGCGCTGCCGACGACGGCGGCCGCGGAGACCTTGAGCGTGCCTGGCAGGCCGTCGTGAATGATGTAGTGGACGACCGGTTCGAACCAGTCGGAGTCTTGAATCGCGCGCCAGGCGAAGACCGCGACTGCGGCGCCCGCCAGCGCGAGCAGAGCGCCGATCGCCCGCCGGCGTCCGCTCCGCGCCGAGATCCGACATCAGCGGGCCTCCGGGAGAGCGAGCCGCGACTCGAGCAGCCGGATCAGCGCCGACAGCGCCCCAGACGAGCGTGAGGTAGACGCAGGCGAGCACCGTCAGCGACTCGGTCGTCTGCAGCGTCAGGTTGCTGATGTTGAGCGAGGTCGTCGTCAGCTCCGCGAAGCCGATCACGATCATCAGCGACGTGTTCTTCAGCACCGAGATGTAGGTGTTGATCGACGACGGCAGCGCGATTCGGCCGCCGATCGGGAGCGTCACGTTGAAGAAGGTGGCCAGCCGACCGAAGCCGAGCGCGGAGGCCGCCTCGTGGTAGCGGTGAGGGACCGCCTCGAAGCCCGCGCGGAAGTTCTCGCTGTTGAACGCGCCGCCCCAGATCATCACCGCGAGCCACGCGACCGTGAACCCGTCGAGCACGATCCCGAACTGCGGCAGCCCGTAGAAGATCATGAAGATCTGGACGAGGATCGGCGTGTTGCGGATCAGCTCGACGTAGCCGACCGTGAACTGGCTGACGACGGGCACCCGGTGCGCGCGCGCGGCGCCGAGGACGACGCCGATCACGAAGGCGCCGGCGATCCCGAGCGCCGCCACCTTGAGCGTGTTGACAAGCCCCTCGATCAGCTCCTCGTGGTACTCGGAGACGAAGCCCCAGAGGTCGTAGACGGCGAGGATCATCGCGACGACGAGGAAGCGGCCGCGCGCTGGCGGCCGCTTCCCGTGGTCGTGGTGCGGTCGACCGCTGCTAGCAAACGGTGTCCGCGCTCGGAGCGCCGGCCGGCGCGTACCCGAAGGTGTTGTTCGGCCGGAGGATGTTCTTCGAGAAGCCGGCGACGAACCGTGCCGGCACGTTGTTCTTGAGGATGGACATGAACGTGTCCTTCTTGCGCATCAGCTCGAGCCGCGAGTCGACCCACCGCTTCAGCGCCACGTTGCCCTGCTTGATCCCGATCCCGTAGGGCAGGTCCAGGAACGTGTCGTTCGTCAGCTTCGACGAGGGATCGGCAGCCGCCACCCCGACGAGGACCGTGTCGTCCCACATCAGAGCGTCGGAGCGGCCCTGGTTGAAGGCGAGCAGCGCGTTCGTGAAGCTGTCCGTCACCGTCACCTCGGTCGAGGTGTGGCAGCGCTTCAGCCAGCGGTCGTAGATCGAGCCGCTCGTCGTCGACACCTTCCTGTTCTTGATGTCGGCGATGCTCTGCACGGGCCCGTTGTTCTTCACCAGCAGCCGTCCCGTGGCCTTGTAGTAGGCGCGCGAGAAGTCGATCCGCGTGTCGCGGTCGGCGGTGTAGGTGAAGGTCGAGATGACGAGGTCGGCCCGGTCGGTCGTGAGCAGCGGCTCGCGGGCCGGAGTCGGCGCGCAGATGTACGAGACGCGGGTCTCACGCCCGAACGCGTAGCGGGCGAACCACTTGGCGATCTCGACGTCGAAGCCGGCGTTCTTGCCCTGGACGTTGATGTAGCCGAACGGCGGGGCATCGCACTTGACGCCGACGACGAACCGCTGCCGCTCCTTGATGTTGGCCGGAAGCTTCGGCAGGGGCGCAGCAGCCTCCGCCCGCACCACCCCGGTCGTGGCAGTGGGCTGTGCGAAGCCGATCGTGGCGGCGAAGACCGCTACGACGGCCACCCCCGCCGTGGCCAGGAGGATCCTTTTCATGCACGTGCTCCTTCCTCGTCGGTGACTGACAACTTCTCGAGCGAGCCTGCAAGCTGGAGCGAGCGATGCAGGAAGCGCCGGGTGCGCTCCTCCTGCGGGCGGTCGAGCACATCGGTCGGCAGGCCCTGCTCGACGATGAGGCCTTCGTCCATGAAGATCACGCGGTCGCCGACCTCGCGTGCGAACTGCATCTCGTGCGTGACGACGAGCATCGTCATGCCGTCGCGCGCCAGGTCCCGCATCACGATCAGCACCTCGCCGACGAGCTCCGGGTCGAGCGCGGACGTGACCTCGTCGAAGAGCATCACGTGCGGCTTCATCATCAGCGCGCGGGCGATCGCGACTCGCTGCTGCTGGCCGCCGGAGAGCTGGTGCGGGTGCTGGCCCGCCTTCTCCGTCAACCCGACACGCGCGAGCAGCTCCGTCGCACGCGCCTCGGCCTCGGCGCGCGGCTGCCGGCGGATCCGGCGCGCCGCGAGCGTGAGGTTGTTCATCACGGTCAGGTGCGGGAAGAGGTTGAACTGCTGGAACACCATCCCGATTCGCTGGCGCGTCGCGGACAGATCGGTCCCCTTGCGCGTGATCTCCTCGCCCTCGAAGAAGATCCGGCCCGAGTTCAGCGGCTCGAGCAGGTTGACGCAGCGAAGCAAGGTGCTCTTGCCGCTGCCGCTCGGCCCGATGATCGTGAGCACCTCGCCGCTCCGCACCTCGAGGTCGATCCCGCGCAGGACCTCGTTGTCGCCGAAGCTCTTGTGGACGGCCTCCAGGCGTACGACGGGCTCCGTCGCTGCCGCAGGGACCGAGCTCTCAGCCGTTGTCGCCACTCGTATCAGCCATACAACAGAGGCGAGACCACGGCTGTCAAGACATATACGGCTCACCCGAAAGAGGGAGATACGCAAGACGGATTCTCGCGATGATCCGTCCGGTGGGTTCCCTGCGGCGTCCTCCCGCGGCGGCTCGCTCTTGGCGAATGGACGAACCGGCACGCACGACATCCGATCTCGGCGCACCGCGCATGCGGCTGGTGACAGACGCTGCGGTGCCTGGAAGCACGCCGTCGACCGACTCCTACCGGCGCCTCGCCGACGTCTTCCACGACCTGCTCTCCGAGCAGAGCCTCGACTCGCTGCTCGTCCGGATCGCTGACACGCTCGACGAGATCGTCCCCTACGAGGCGCTGCACATCTATGAGGCGGACGAGTCGAAGCGTCACCTCGTCCCCGCCCTCGTCCGCAGCGACTACGCCGACGAGATCCTCAACGACACCTTCCCGTTCGGCGTCGGGATCACGGGCTGGGCGGTCGAGCACCGCCAGCCGGTGCTCTCGAACCAGGCGCATCTCGATCCGCGCGTCGCCTTCGTGCCGGGGACGCCGGTCGATCCCGAGGCGCTGATCTGCGTGCCGCTGATCGCCCGCGGCGTCCTCAAGGGCACGCTCAACGTCTACCGGATCGGCGAGCACGCGTCCTTCAGCGACGCCGAGTTCGAGCTCGCACAGCGGCTCGGCGACGCGGCTGCGCTGGCACTCGACAACGCGCACATCCGCGCGCGGCTCGAGCGCGAGGCGCAGACCGACTCGCTCACCGGGCTCTACAACCACCGCTACTTCCACGAGCGCCTCCGCCGCGAGCTGACGCTGGCCTCGGCAGAGCACACGCACGTCGCGGTCGTGATGGTCGACATCGACGACTTCAAGAAGGTCAACGACGTCTTCGGGCATGCCGTCGGAGACGACGTGCTGGCGGACCTCGCCGACCACCTCCGCGCGAGCGTCCGCGCGGCAGACGTCGTCTGCCGGATCGGCGGCGAGGAGTTCGCCGTGATCGTCCCCGGCAGCCGCCAGGAGCGCACGATCGCCCTCGCGACCAGGCTGGCCGAGCGCCTCGACCGGGTCGAGCTCGGCCTCGCCGGCAGGATCGCGGTCTCGATCGGGATCGCGCAGGGCCCCGAGCACGCCGCCAACCCGCGCGAGCTCGTCGCCTGCGCCGAGGCGGCGATGATGACCGCGAAGGCGCGCGGCAAGAACCGGGTCGTCTTCTTCGACGAGGAGGACACGGAGCGCCCGGCGGGCAGCCACACCCGCGGCGAGGACATCCGCTCGATCGCGCACCTGAAGATGCTCCAGTCGCTGGCCGGCAAGCTCAATCGCTCGAACGACGTCCGCGAGATCGGGATGGCGATCGCGAACGAGCTGCGGCTGCTGATCGATTACCACAACTGCCGGGTCTTCATCCGCGAGGGCGCGGACCTGCTGCCGATCGCATTCCAGGGCGAGCTCACCGCGCCCGACCGGACGGCGGCGCAGGTCTTCCGCACGCGCGTCGGCGAAGGGTCTGACCGGCCGCGTGGTCGAGACGGGCGAGCCGCTCCTGCTCGACGACGCGTCGACGTGCCCGTTCGCGGTCGAGATCCCCGGTACCACGAGGATCGAGGAGTCGATCATCGCCGTCCCGCTGCACTACGGCTCGCGCGTCACCGGGGCGATCGTCGTCTCCAAGCTCGGCCTGAAGCAGTTCGACGAGGACGACCTGCGCCTCCTCCAGGTGCTCGCCGGCCATGCGGCCGTCGCGCTCGAGAACGCTCGTCTCTACGAGGCCCAGCGCCGCGAGGCGGAGAGCGCGAAGGCGCTGCTCGAGTTCGGGCGCGACCTCGCCGCGGCGGAGGGGCTCGAGCGCGTGCTCGAACGCGTCGTCGAGGGCGCCGCACAGCTGATCTCCGCGCCGCACGCCTCCCTCTGGCTCCAGGACTCGGCGGGCGGCGACGTCGTCGTCCGCGCCTCGGTCGGATCGAGCGGACCCGTGCTCGGGGAGCGGATCGGCGGGTCGCTCACGCACCGCCTCGAACCGTTCGTCCTCGCCGACCCGTCGTCCGTCGTCGCGCCGTTCATCGTCGAGGGGCGCTGGGGAGCGATCACCGTCGCGGCCCGCCCCGAGGTCGAGTACGGCACGCGCGAGCTCGACCTGCTCGGCGGGCTGGCGCACCAGGCCAAGCTCGCGATCGCGAACGCCTCCAGCTTCGAAGGGCTCGAGCGCACGTTCCTCTCCACGGTCGAGGCGCTCGCGAACGCGCTCGAGGCGCGCGACGAGTACACGTCGTCACACGCCCGCTGGATCACCGACACGGCGCTCCTCGTCGGCCAGGAGCTCGGCCTCGACGGCGACACGCTGAAGCGGCTCGAGCTCGGTGCGCTCTTCCACGACATCGGCAAGATCGGGATCCCGAACTCGGTGCTGCTCAAGCCCGGGCCGCTGACCGAGGAGGAGCGCGAGCTGATCGAGACGCATCCCGAGCTGGGCGCGAAGATCATCGCCCCGATCGACCAGCTGCAGGACGTCTGCGGGATCGTGCGCGCGTGCCACGAGCGCTGGGACGGCGACGGGTATCCCGACCGCAAGGCCGGCGAGGAGATCCCGCTCGAGGCGCGGATCATCTTCGCCTGCGACGCGTTCCACGCGATGACGACCGATCGCCCCTACCGGCAGGCGCTCGATCCGGAGGAGGCGCTGCGGCGGCTCGAGGAAGCGGCCGGATCCCAGTTCGACCCTCGCGTCGTCGAGGTCTGCATGCGCGTGCTCGAGCACGCGCCCGCGCCGGACTAGACGCCGCGTCGTTCGCGCCTCGCCGCTGGTCAGTCGAGCCTGTTCAGGTTCGGCGCACACCGCGAGCAGGAGGGAAGCTCGCCGCTGATCGGTCGAGCCTGTTAGGTTCGGCGCACACCGCGAGCAGGAGGGAAGCTGATGAGCATCGAGACCCAAGACCTGGCTGCTCGTTACGGTGCCGCCTGGGCCGCGCACGATCTGGACGCGATCATGGCCATGCATACCGACGACACGGTGTTCCACCTCCACGGGGGCGGGGAACCAGCGGTCGGACTCGGTGCGACACGTGCGGCGTTCGCCGCCGCGGCCTCACAGTGGCCCGACATTCGTTTCGAGAAGAGCAGGGTCTACATCGGCGACGGACACTTCGTCAGCGAGTATCAGATGAGCGCGACCTCGGACGGCACGAAAATTACGTGCGACGGCGTCGATGTGATCGCTGTCGTCGACGGTCGCATCGCGAGGAAGGACACCTACCTCGACTGGTCGGCGATTCATCGGCAACTCGGTGCCGAGCTGACGACGTCCTTGACTGCCTGAATTCACCGCGGCAAGGGCAGTTCGAGCCGCTCGAGGGCGCGTTGCGCCTGCGCGCGCAGCGCGCGTGTCGGCGGCGAGCCGAAGTAGACACGCACGATCACCGAGTAGGCGGCCGCGGGTCCAGCGCCCGCAAGCGCGTACTCGCCTCCGGCGACGTACGTGCCGTCGCAACACGGGTAGCGTCTCGCGCGGTCGAGGCGCAAGGCGATCCGTCTCCCCCGGTGCGGCGCCGATTGGTAGATGACCGCGAAGACGACGATTCCCTGCCGTGGGAGCCGAGCGAGAGTCGCTACGGGCGGATCGGCGGTCGGCCGATCGCGAAAGCGAACGCCTCTCGCCGTCCAGGCAGTGGACTCCTTGGGCGAGTCGATCCCGGGCACCGGGCCGTAGGAGGAGTTGAGCGTCCCACTCGCTCCGCGCTGCCAGCCCGACAGCGGCCGGAAGCGGAGTGGCTGGGCCCAGGGAGCAAGAGCAGCCGCTGCAACCAGCTCGACCATGCAGCCTCACGCTACTGCGATCAGCCCACCCGGCGGAGCAGGATCAGCGAGCGCCCCTCGACGGGCACGACTGCGCGCGCCCGGTAGGTCTCCGAGCCCGCCTCGGCCTCCGGGTGGGTGCTCGAGAGCTCGAGCTCCCAGCGCCGCCCGAAGGAGACCGCCGGGAGGGTGAAGTCGACCGCTCCCTCCCAGGCGTTGAAGAGGAGCAGGAACGTGTCGTCGATGACCGGCGCGCCGCGCTCGGTCAGCGTCGGGATCTCGGAGCCGTTGAGGAAGACGCCGAGCGTGAGCGCGTTGTCGTCGCGCCAGTTCCGCTGCGTCATCTTGCGGCCGTCCGCCCGGAACCACCAGACGTCGGGCGCCCCCGAGCCGAGCCGCTCCTCACCCGTGAGGAAGTCGGCGCGGCGGAAGACCGGGTGCCGCATGCGCAGGTCGATCAGCCGCTTCGTCCACGCGAGCTGCCGCTGCGCGCGGTCGTCGAGCCGCCAGTCGACCCAGGAGATCTCGTTGTCCTGGCAGTAGGCGTTGTTGTTGCCGCGCTGCGTGCGGCGCGATCTCGTCACCGGCGAGCAGCATCGGCACGCCCTGCGAGAGCAGCAGCGTCGCCAGGAAGTTCCGCATCTGGCGCTCGCGGAGCGCGTTGATCGCCTGATCGTCGGTCTCGCCCTCGACGCCGTGGTTCCAGCTGCGGTTGTGGTTGTCGCCGTCGCGGTTGTCCTCGAGGTTCGCCTGGTTGTGCTTCTCGTTGTAGGTGACGAGGTCACGCAGGGTGAAGCCGTCGTGCGCGGTGATGAAGTTGATCGACGCGAACGGCCGCCGGCCGTCGTGCTGGTAGAGGTCGCTCGAGCCGGTGAAGCGCGACGCGAACTCGCTCACGGGCGCCTGCCCGCGCCAGAAGTCGCGCATCGTGTCGCGGTAGATCCCGTTCCACTCCGTCCAGAGCACCGGGAAGTTGCCGACCTGGTAGCCGCCCTCGCCGACGTCCCAGGGCTCGGCGATCAGCTTCACCTGGGAGAGGATCGGGTCCTGGTGGATGATGTCGAAGAAGGCCGAGAGCCTGTCGACCTCGTGGAACTCGCGCGCCAGCGCCGAGGCGAGGTCGAAGCGGAAGCCGTCGACGTGGCCCTCGATCGCGAAGTAGCGCAGCGAGTCCATGATCAGCCGCAGCACCGAGGGATGCACCGGGTTGAGCGAGTTGCCGGTGCCGGTGTAGTCCATGTAGTGGCGGTGGTCGCCGGGGACGGTGCGGTAGTAGGAGAGGTTGTCGACGCCCTTGAACGCGAGCATCGGCCCCAGGTGGTTGCCCTCGGCGGTGTGGTTGTAGACGACGTCGAGGATCACCTCGATCCCGGCGCCGTGCAGCGCCTTCACCATCCCCTTGAACTCCTTCACCTGCTCGCCGAGCCGGCCGTTGGCCGCGTAGAGCGTGTGCGGCGCGAGGTAGCCGATCGAGCTGTAGCCCCAGTAGTTGGTCAGGCCCTTGGCGGCGAGGTGCATCTCGTCCGCGATGTGGTGGATCGGCAGCAGCTCGACCGCGGTGACGCCGAGCGACGAGAGGTACTCGAGCGCCGGGTCCGATGCGAGCCCCGCGTACGTCCCTCGCAGCTCCTCCGGCACCCGCTCCATCAGCTTCGTGAAGCCCTTGACGTGCAGCTCGTAGATCACGGTCTCGTGCCACGGGCGCGCCGGCGGGCGGTCTTCCTGCCAGTCGAACGACTCGTCGATCACGACCGACTTCGGGATCGCCGCGGCGTCGTCCTCGTCGTCGCGATCGAGATCGGCGTCGTCCCCGCCGGGCACGTACGGGAGCACGTTGCCGGCCTTCCAGTCGACCGCGCCCTCGATCGACTTCGCATACGGGTCGATCAGGAGCTTGTCCGGATTGAAGCGGTGCCCCTGCTCGGGCGACCAGCGCCCGTGCACGCGGTAGCCGTAGCGCTGTCCCGGCCCGATCCCCGGCAGATAGCCGTGCCAGTTGAACGCCGTGCGCTCCGTCAGCTCGTAGCGGGTCTCGCGGTCCGACTCGTCGAAGAGGCAGAGCTCGACCTTCTCCGCGTGCTCGGAGAAGAGCGAGAAGTTCGTGCCCTCGCCGTCCCACTTCGGCCCGAGCGGAAACGGCTTGCCTGGCCAGACCCTCATGCGGCTCGACGGTACCCGACCGGGCGGAGACCCTAGCCCGCGGCCTCGGCCTTGCGCAGGCCGCGCAGCGACCAGAGCGTGAACACCGAGACGAGGCCGAGCGCGATCGCGAAGGCCGAGATGACGTGGATCTCGTCGCCGGCGAGCATGCTGCGCGTCGCCTCCAGCACGTACGTGAGCGGATTCAGCGTCGCGGCCGTCTCGATCCAGCCTGTCAGGAGAGCCAGCGGCACGTAGACCGGCGCGAAGAAGAGGATCAGGAACACCGGCATCTGCATGATCGGCCCGGCCTGGATCGTGCGAAAGCGCATCGCGATCCCGCACGCCCAGAGCAGCCCGGCCACGTTGATCAGGAGGGCGAGCGTGTACATGCCGACGACGTCCACCGCCCCGCCGAAGACGTTCATGCCGAAGATGAGCGCGACCACCGTCAGCACGGTCGCGGTCACGCGTCCAGCGCGCGAGCGCCGCGAGCGCGTAGCCGAGCACGATTCCGCTCCGGTTCGGCGCCGCGAGCAGCAGCCGGCGGGCGAAGCCGGACTCGAAGTCGCGCGCGATCCCGAAGCCCGTGAAGACGCCGCCGAACGCGGCCGACTGGATCAGGACGAAGCAGAACTGGAACGCCGTGTATCCGGGCGGGAAGTCGAAGCCCGGGCAGCTCCGAGACCTGCGAAAGCCCGCCCGCGAACGCGGTGAAGAAGAAGAGCGGGAACATGATCGAGGGGAAGAGCAGCGCCGGGTTCGTGAAGACGTTCTTCAGCGTCCGCCAGGCGACGCCCGCTGCCACCGGCCAGAGCCTCATGTCCGCACCAGCCGCTGCCTGAGCGCGAGGCTCGCGACCGTGATCGCGACGATCCCGATCAGGAAGGCAAGACCGAAGCCGAGGCCGAGCGCCTGCCCGTCCCACCCGGTGATGATCAGGCTCCGGACGCACTCGATCAGGTAGGAGACCGGGTTGATGCTCGCGACGAAGTGGAACCAGTCGACGGCGATCAGGTTCCGCGGCGTGTTCATCGAGGAGAGAAAGAGGAAGACGAAGAGGAGCGGGAACAGCCCCTGGATCGCCTCGCCCGAGCCGGTGCGAAGCGCGAGGAAGACGCCGAGCGCGCCGAAGCTGACCGAGATCACGGCCGCGAAGAGAAAGAGCACGAGGATTCCGAGCGCGCCGGACGCGAAGTCGACGCCGATGAGCAGGCCGACGGCGACGTAGAAGGACGCCTGGATCAGGCCGAGCACGACCGCGCCCGCGAGCAGGCCGGCGATCAGCGCCGTCCCGCGCATCGAGGTGAGCGAGAGCCTGTTCAGGAAGCCGGTCTGGATGTCCCGCGCCAGATCGGTGCCCGCGTTCATCGTCGAGAAGAGCGCACCCTGGATGAACGGCACCGCGAGCGCGAACGCGACGAACGAGTCGGTCGGGAAGCCGGGCAGGTTCGTCGACGCCTGGAGCCCGCCCGAGTTCACGAGCAGGAGCAGCATCGGGAAGATCAGCGGGAAGACGACCGCGGCCGGCTGACGGCTCGTGCGCACGATCGAGCGCCGCGCCACGGCGCCGACCTGAGCGGCGACGGTCTTCATGCGGCTGTCTCGGCCTCGTCCTGCTCGTCCTCGCCCGCGCCCTCCAGCGACCGGCCCGTCTTGGCGAGGAAGACGTCGTCGAGCGACGGCGCCTGAATCTCGAGGTGAGCGAGCTTGAGGCCCGCGTCGTCGACGGCGCGGACGACCCCCGGCAGCCCGGCCAGCCCCTCGCGCAGCCGAACGATGACCTCGCCGGTGCCGCCGTCGAGCGACTCGCCGAAGGGCGCGAGCGCGGTGACGAGCCGCTCCCGGTCGGCGTGCTCGATCGGGACGGCGTGGACGCTCGGCAGGCCGATCTCGGCCTTCAGCTCGTGCGGCGTCCCCTCGGCGACGATGTGCCCGTGGTCGATGATCCCGACCCGGTTCGCGAGCACGTCGGCCTCCTCGAGGTACTGCGTCGTCAGGAAGATGGTGACGCCGTCGTCGCGCGCGAGCCGTGCGACTTCGTCCCAGAGCGCGGTGCGGCTCTGGATGTCGAGCCCGGTGGTCGGCTCGTCGAGGAAGATGATCCGGGGCCGGTGCACGAGCGCGAGCGCGAGGTCGAGCCGCCGCTTCATCCCGCCCGAGTAGCCCCCAACCTTGCGGTCGGCCGCCTCGCTGAGGCCGACGCGGTCGAGCAGCTCCTGCGCCCGCTGCTTCCGCTCGGCGCGGGAGATCCCCTGCAGCGTCGCCTGCAGCCGCAGGTGGTCGCGCCCGGTCAGCATCGGGTCGAGCGCCGCCTCCTGGAGCGCGGCGCCGATCACGCTGCGCACCTTCGGCCCCTCCGAGACGACGTCGTAGCCGCCGACCCGCGCCGTCCCGGCCGTCGGCGGCAGCAGCGTCGTCAGCATCAGTACGGTCGTCGACTTGCCGGCGCCGTTCGGCCCGAGGAAGCCGTAGATCTCGCCGGGCTCGACGCGCAGGTCGATCCCGTCCACGGCACGCGGCCCCTTCTTGAACTCCCGGACGAGACCCTCGACCTCGATGCTGTTCGCCCGCTCCGCCACCCCGGCACCCTACCGACGCGGACGTTCGGCTCTCAGGCGGGCACGAGCCAGACGACGCCGAGCGGCGGCAGCGTGATCTCGGCCGACTGCAGCTGCTCGTTCCAGGGCGTCTTCTCGGTCTCGAGACCGAGCCCGTTGCCGACGTCGCTGCCGCCGTAGAAGCGCGAGTCCGTGTTCAGCGCCTCGCGCCACTTGCCGGCCTTCGGCAGCCCGATCCGCCACCCCTCGCGCACCACGGGCGCGAAGTTGCAGGCGACGACGAGCCAGCGCTTGCCGTCCGCGCTCCGCCGCGCGTACGCGAGCACGTTCTCGTTCGCCGCGTTCGGCTCCAGCCAGAGGAAGCCCTCGTGCGTGTGGTCGAGCTCCCAGAGCGCCGGCTCCTCGACGTAGACGGCGTTGAGGTCGCGCATCAGCGCCAGCATCCCCGCGTGATCGGCCTCGTCGAGCAGATGCCAGTCGAGCGACCCCGCCGGCTCGCTCCACTCCTTCTCCTGCCCGAACTCGCACCCCATGAAGAGAAGCTGCTTGCCGGGATGCGACCACATGTAGCCGTAGAGCGCGCGCAGGTTCGCGAAGCGCTGCCAGCGGTCGCCGGGCATCTTCCCGATCAGCGAGCCCTTGCCGTGGACGACCTCGTCGTGGGAGAGCGGCAGGACGAAGTTCTCGTTCCAGGCGTAGACCATCGAGAACGTCAGCTCGTGGTGGTGGAAGCGCCGGTGCACGGGCTCCTTCGAGACGTACTCGAGCGTGTCGTGCATCCAGCCCATGTTCCACTTGAACCCGAAGCCGAGCCCGCCCAGATAGGTCGGCCGGGAGACGCCCGGCCATGCGGTCGACTCCTCCGCGATCGTCATCACGCCCGGCTCGCGGCCGTAGACGACCTCGTTCAGCTCGCGCAGGAAGGAGACGGCGTCGAGGTCCTCCCGGCCGCCGAAGGCGTTGGGCACCCATTCGCCCGCCTTGCGCGAGTAGTCGAGGTAGAGCATCGACGCGACCGCGTCCACCCGCAGGCCGTCGGCGTGGTACTCGCGCAGCCAGTAGAGCGCGTTCGCGATCAGGAAGTTGCGGACCTCGTTGCGGCCGAGGTTGAAGACGAGCGTGCCCCAGTCGGGGTGCGAGCCCCGGCGCGGGTCCTCGTGCTCGTAGAGCGCCGTCCCGTCGAAGCGCGCGAGCGCGAACTCGTCGCGGGGAAAGTGCGCCGGCACCCAGTCGAGGATGACGCCGATCCCGGCCTGGTGGAGCGCGTCGACGAGCGCGCGGAACTCGTCCGGCTCGCCCATCGTCGACTGCGGCGCGTAGAAGCCCGTCACCTGATAGCCCCACGAGCCCGAGAACGGGTGGTGCATCACCGGCATGAACTCGACGTGGGTGAAGCCGAGGTCGTCGGCGTAGGCGACGAGCTGCTCGGCGAGCTCCTTCCAGCCGAGCCCCAGCCGCCACGACTCGGCATGCACCTCGTACGTCGAGATCGGCTCCTTCAGCGGATCGAAGCCGCGGCGGCGCTCGAGCCAGTCGTCGTCCGCCCACTCGTAGCGCGAGCGGTAGATGCGCGACGCCGTCTTCGGCGGCACCTCGGCGTAGAAGGCGAAGGGATCGGCCTTGAGGCGCAGCTGCCCGTCGGCGCCGTGCACCTCGTACTTGTAGGCGTCGCCCTCGGAGGCCTCGGGCACGAGCGCTGCCCAGATCCCCGAGGAACCCTGCGGCTCGAGCGCTGCACGCGGCCGTCCCAGAGGTTCCAGTCGCCGACGACCGCGACGCCGCGCGCATTCGGCGCCCAGACCGCGAACGAGACGCCCTCGTCGGTCACGTGCGCGCCGAGGCGCTCGTAGATCCGCTCGTGTCGTCCCTCGCCCGCCAGATGGAGATCGAGCTCGCCGAGCTTCATGCTGCTCCAGCATGCGGAGGATCCCGGCGACGGGGATCGCGACCCAGTCGGGCCGGTTGTGGAGCTCGTAACGGAGCTCGTAGACCGCCTTCTCGAGCTCGAACACCGTCAGCAGCCGCTCGACCTGGTCGCGGCTCGGACGGCAGGAGCGCCGGATCGGCGGTCTCGAGGTAGCCGTCCAGGAACTCGCGTGCGGCAGCGATCCTCCCAGCCCTCGGGCGGATCGACGCCGCGCCGGATCTTCGCAGCCGACGCCGCGTAGGCGAACGAGCGGAGCATCCCGGCGACGTCGCGAAGCGGGGACGTCTTCCGGCGCCGCTCCGGCGACCGACCGCGCCGGCTCGCCCTCGAAGTCGAGGATCACCCAGTCGCCCTCGCTCGCCCAGAGCGCCTGGCCGAGGTGGTAGTCGCCGTGCGTCCGGATCACGCGACCGACGTGGCCGATGTTCGTGAGCAGGCGCAGGTGGTCGCGCACCTCCTCGCCGCGGCCGCGGACCTGCTCGAGCGCCGGCGATCTCGGGCAGGGCGGTGAAGACGTGCTCGATCTCCTCGTCGATCGAGGCCGACAGGAGCCCGAGCGCCTCGGTGCTCGGATCCTCGGGCGCGAAGTGCGGATCGGTCGGATCGGACGCGAGCGCGTTGTGGAGGCAGCGCCGTCACCTCGCCGAGCCGGCGTGCGTGCTCCGGCAGCCAGTCGGGCTCGCCGCGCCTCGAGCGAGTCGAGCGCGAGCTCCCAGCCGTCGCCCTTCGCGGGCACGAACTCCTGCACGGTCGCGAGCGTCGCCTCGAGCGGCCGCCCCTCGTAGGCGATGTAGCCCTCGAGCGCGGCGGTGTGCTCGAAGCCGCGCTCGGTGAGGAAGCGGAGCACCTCGAGCTCGGGGTTCATCCCGGGCGCGATCCGGCGGTAGAGCTTGAGCGCGTAGCGCTCGTCGAGCACGAGCGAGCTGTTCGACTGCTCGGCGCCCATCGGCCGCGCCGACTCGATCTCGCCGGCGAGCTCGCCCGTCGGCCGGAAGACGATCGTCGCCTCGGGCGTCTGGAGCGAGGAGTCCGTGCCGCATCAGCTCGAGCATCCGGCCGCGCGAGCTCGGGGTCGGCGATCGCGTCGTAGGCGACCCAGCCCTCGGTCTCGGCGATCACGGACTGCTTCCAGCCGTCCGCCGAGGGCCGGAACCCGAGCGGCAGGTGGTAGAGGTCGTGCGTCTGCAGGCCGTAGCGCACCTCGACGATCGCGATCGCAAGGATCGGCGGCTCGCCGGGCGTGACGCCGGCGTCGAGCACCCGCGCGTCGAGCACGTCCTTCGACTTGCCGCCGAACCACCGCTGCGAGGCGATCGTGCCGAGCAGGACGAGCCCGTCGAGGAAGTGGAGGTCGCCGCTCTCGATGCGGCTCTTCAGATCACTCGTCATCGGCAGGGTCCTGGAGCTGGAACCAGAAGAAGCCGCGCGGCCCGAGCGTGAGCAGGTACGGCAGCTCGCCGATCCGCGGGAAGGGAGTGTTGCCGAGCAGCTCCACCGGCACGCGGCCGGCGAACAGCGGAGAGGTCGAGCTCGACCGCCTGCGCCGTCCGGGCGAGGTTGTGGACGCAGAGGATGATGTCCTCGGAGAACGAGCGGATGTGGGCGAAGATCTTCGGGTTCTCGGGCCGCAGCACGCGGTAGTCGCCGACGCCGAAGACCGGATGCTCCTTGCGCAGCTCGATGAAGCGGCGCAGCCAGCGCAGCAAGCGAGGTCGGCAGGCGCAGCTGCGCCTCGACGTTGACCGCCTGGAACCCGTAGACGGGATCCATCAGCGGCGGCAGGTAGAGCTGCGCGAAGTCGGCGCGCGAGAAGCCGCCGTTGCGGTCGCCGGTCCACTGCATCGGCGTGCGGACGCCGTCGCGGTCGCCGAGATAGACGTTGTCGCCCATGGCGATCTCGTCGCCGTAGTAGAGGACGGGCGAGCCGGGGAGCGAGAAGAGGATCGCGTGCATCAGCTCGATCTCGTCCCGGCCGCCGTCGAGGAGCGGGGCGAGCCGGCGCCGGATCCCGAGGTTGAGCTTCATCCGCGGGTCCTTCGCGTACTCCTCGTACATGTAGTCGCGCTCCTCGTCCGTGACCATCTCGAGCGTCAGCTCGTCGTGGTTGCGGAGGAAGAGCCCCCACTGCGCGTTGTCCGGGATCGGCGGCGTCAGGTCGAGGATCTCGATCATCGGCAGCGCCTCCTCCCGCCGCAGCGACATGAACATCCGCGGCATCACGGGGAAGTGAAAGGCCATGTGGCACTCGTCCCCGTCCCCGAAGTATGCAACGACATCCTCGGGCCACTGGTTCGCCTCGGCGAGGAGCACGCGGTCGGGGTAGTTCGCGTCGATCTCCGCGCGCACGCGCTTGAGGTACTCGTGCGTGCGCGGCAGGTTCTCGCAGTTCGTCCCCTCCTCCTCGTAGAGGTAGGGCACCGCGTCGAGCCGGAAGCCGTCGAGGCCGAGGTCGAGCCAGAAGCGCAGCACCTCGATCATCGCGTCCTGCACTGCCGGGTTCTCGTAGTTCAGGTCCGGCTGGTGGCCGAAGAAGCGGTGCCAGTAGTACTGGCCGCGGACGGGGTCGTGCGTCCAGTTCGAGACCTCGGTGTCGATGAAGATGATCCGGGCGTCGCTGTAGGGCTCGTCCGTGTCCGACCAGACGTAGTAGTCGCCGTACGGCCCGTCCGGGTCCTCGCGCGAGGCCTGGAACCAGGGATGGTCGGCGGACGTGTGGTTCATGACCAGGTCGACGATCACGCGCATCCCGCGCTCGTGCGCCGCCTCGACGAAGGCGCGGAAGTCCTCGACCGTGCCGTAGTCGGGGTTGATCCCGTAGAAGTCGGCGATGTCGTAGCCGCCGTCGCGGAGCGGCGAGGGATAGAACGGCAGCATCCAGATGCAGTCGATCCCGAGCCACTGCAGGTAGTCGAGCTTCTGCTGCAGGCCGCGAAAGTCGCCGGAGCCGTCGTCGTTGCCGTCGAAGAACGCGCGCGTGTGGATCTCGTAGAAGACGGCCGTCTTGAACCAGTTCGGGTTGGACTCGAACCAGTGGACCGGCTGCTCATGCCGCTCGGCTTCGCTCACGCTAGCGCCGATCTTCATCACATGCGCGCCGCCGGGGGCGAGGCCAACGTAGTTTCGCCCGACGCGCCAGCGGTAGCGCTCACCGGTGAGCAGGTCGCGAACGGGGAACTCGTCGGGCAGCCCGAGGTGCGGCGGGACGACGACGACGTCCTCGCGCGGCGTCGTCGGATCGAGGTTGGCGGCGACCGCGATGTCGGGCGCCTTGTAGTAGGCGAAGACGTGCTCGCCGTGCGTGTCGAGCAGGTGCAGGTTGTCGAAGCGCTGCAGCGCCGGCTCGGCGCGCCGGATCTCGTTCAGCCGCTTGACGAGCGGCAGCAGCGGCCCGTCCAGGCTGCGCTGCTTGACCTCGTACTTCTCCGAGTCGAGGTACTCCTCGCTGCCGTGCGCGACGGGCACGTTCTCGAAGTGCTCGTAGCCGGAGTAGATCCCGTACGAGGGCGAGAGCGTCGACGCGAGCACGAGCCGGAGCTCGAAGGCGGGACGGCCGCCCTCCTGCAGGTACTCGTGGAGGATGTCGGGCGTGTTCGCGAAGAAGTTCGGGCGGTAGTAGGCCGACCATTCGAGCTGCTGATTGAGGAACTCGATCAGCTCCCACTTCGTGTTCTTCCAGGTGAAGTAGGTGTACGACTGGCTGAAGCCGATCTTCGCGAGCGTCGTCATCATCGCCGGCCGCGTGAACGCCTCCGCGAAGAAGACCGTGTCCGGGAACTCGGCCCGCACCTCGGCGATCAGCCACTCCCAGAACGGCACCGACTTCGTGTGCGGGTTGTCGACGCGGAAGGCGCGGACGCCGTGGCGGCACCAGTGGACGACGACGTCCTTGAGCGCCTCCCAGAGGGCCGGCCAGTCCTCGGAGTCGAAGTTGACGTTGTAGATGTCCTGGTAGCGCTTGGGCGGGTTCTCGGCGTACTTCAGCGTCCCGTCGGGCCGTCGGTTGAACCAGTCGGGATGCTCGGTCAGCCAGGGGTGGTCGGGCGAGGTCTGGATCGCGAAGTCGAGCGCGACCTCGAGCCCGGCCTTCCGCGCCGCCGCGACGAGGTCGTCGAACTCCTTCAGCGTCCCCAGCTCGGGGTGGATCGCGTCGTGGCCGCCCTCGGCGCTCCCGATCGCCCAGGGGCTGCCGGGGTCGCCCTTGGCCGCCTTCAGCGCGTTGTTGCGGCCCTTGCGGTTCGTGGCGCCGATCGGGTGGATCGGGGGCAGATAGACGACGTCGAAGCCGAGCTCCGCCAGGTCGGGCAGCACCTTCTTGACGCCCTTGAAACCGCCCCAGCTGCGGGGGAAGAGCTCGTACCAGGCGCCGAACTGCGCGCGCAGCCGCTCGACGTCGGCCTCGAGCGGCCTGTCGAGCGACGTCTTGCCGTGCCGGTCCTTCGAGCCCAGCTTCGCCGCAGCGGCGCGCCACGACTCCGGCTCGCCGGGGCCGAATAGCGCCTCCGCCTCGGAGAGCTCGCCGGCGAGCTCGTCCTGGCCGGCCGCGAGCTTGCGGTCGAGCTCGTCGAGCAGCGTCGCGTAGCGGTCGACCCAGGCTTCGATCGTGAACTGCCAGCGCCCGAGCCCCGCCGGCCGGAAGCTGCCGGCCCAGCGGTCGTTGCCGAGCGGCTCCAGCGGCGCCTCGAGCCACTTGCGCGATCCGGCCGCGCGATAGCGCACGACTGCGCGAAGGATGTCGTGGCCGTCCTTGAAGATCGTCGCGGAGACGTCGACCGAATCGCCGTCGGTCGCCTTGACGGGATACCGTCCGCAGTCGACCTGGGGGCGCACGTCCTGGATCTGGATCCGGGGCGGCGGTTGCTTGGCGGAGAGCTTGGGCACGGTTCGGTGACTTTCAGCGAACGACGATCTTCAAACAGGCGATGAAGCTTCAACGATCCAGCGGCGTCGTGCTGCACCCGACCTCGCTCCCGAGCGGCAGGCTCGACGACGACGCGTACGCGTTCGTCGACTGGCTCGCCGCAGCCGGTCAGAGCTGGTGGCAGGTATTGCCGCTCGGGCCGCCCGACAAGGTCGGGCTCGCCGTACGCGTCCGCCTCCGCCTTCGCGGCGTGGGACGGCTTCCTCGCGCGGCCGGACGCGCCGGTCGCGGCGCGCGAGCGAACCGCCTTCCGGCGCGCAAACGCGTTCTGGATCGAGGACTGGGCGGAGGCGGGCGGGAGCGTCGACGACCAGGTCCGCTTCGACCGCGAGTGGTCGGCGCTGCGCACCTACGCAGCCGAGCAGGGCGTCCGCCTGATCGGCGACGTGCCGATCTACGTCGCCCAGGGGAGCGTCGACCACCGCGCACACCCTGATCTCTTCCTCCCCGGGCTCGTCGCCGGGGCGCCGCCCGACAGGCTCGGGCCGCTCGGACAGCACTGGGGCAACCCGCTCTTCGACTGGGACGCCGCCGCGCGCGACGGCTACCGCTGGTGGATCGAGCGCCTGCGCCGGACGCTGGCGCTCTTCGACCTGACCCGCGTCGACCACTTTCGCGGCTTCGCCGAGTTCTGGGCGATCCCGAAACGCGCACCGCGACGCGAGGTCGGGGCAGTGGCTGCCGGGGCCCGGCGCCGCCGTCTTCGAGGCGGCGGAGGCGGAGCTCGGCCCGCTGCCCGTGATCGCGGAGGACCTCGGCACGATCACGCCCGACGTGATCGCGCTGCGCCACCGCCTCGGCTTCCCGGGGATGGTCGTCCTGCTCTGGGCGTTCCGGGGCGCCGCGACCAACCCGCACCGGTTCGAGAACCATCACGAGCAGCAGGCGATCTACACGACGACGCACGACACGGACACGCTCCGCGGCCATTTCCCGCGGCGCAGGACGTGGCGGCTGATCGAACAGGCGCTCTCGTCGCGGGCGGCGCTCGCGATGATCCCGCTGCAGGACGTGCTCGAGCTCGGCAGCGAGGCCCGGATGAACACGCCCGGGCAGCTGCACGGGAACTGGACGTGGCGGCTCGAGCCGGGGCAGCTGACGGACGAGCACGCCGCGCGGCTGCGGGCCGCGACGGTCGCCGCCGGGCGCTAGGGGTCGCTGCGAGATCACGCCAACCCACGTGCACGTTCGCCTTGACATCGGACACTCTTGTCTGATTTAGTATCTCAGACAACGATGTCCGATTTAAGGAGGACGACCATGCTGCACCGAAGCAAGACCACGTCCCACGCGCCCACCGGCAACAAGAGCGGTCTGCTGCTCTTCGTGCTGCTGATCGCGCAGCTGATGGTGATCCTCGACATCACGGCTGTGAACATCGCGCTGCCGAGCCTCGCAAACGACCTCGAGCTGACCGGGTCGAGCATCAGCTGGACGATCACGAGCTACTCGCTGATCTTCGGCAGCCTGCTCCTCTTCGGCGGGCGCGCCGCCGATCTGCTCGGCCGACGGCGGATGTTCCTGACCGGTCTCGGCATCTTCACGGCGTCCTCGTTCGCGTCCGCCATGGCCGGCACCGCCGGCGCGCTCTTCGCCGCTCGAGCGGGCCAGGGTCTCGGTGCAGCGCTGCTCTCCCCGGCGGCCCTCGCGATCATCATGTCCGCCTTCCAGGGCACGCAGCGGGCGAAGGCTCTCGCTGCCTGGGGCGCCGTCGGCGGCGCCGGCGCGGCGATCGGCGTGCTCGTCGGCGGCGTCCTGACCGAGTTCACCGACTGGCGGACGATCTTCTACGTCAACCTCCCCGTCGCCGCAGCACTCGCAGTCGCCGCACTGAAGATCGTCCCCGCCGACAGCCACAAGCCCCGGTGGGTCGGTCTCGACCTCCGCGGCGCCGTGCTGGCGACGACGAGCCTCGGCGCGATCGTCTTCGCGATCACGCAGGCTGAGGGCGCAGGCTGGACGTCCGTTCAAACTCATCTGTTCGGCCTCGGCGGTCTCGCCGGCCTGGCGGCCTTCGCCGCTCTCGAACGCCGCACGCACACCCCACTCCTGCGGATCGAGCGGCTGGCCGATCGCGCCGTCGGCGGCGGCCTCTTCCTGATGCTCGCCGCCGCCGGTTCGATCTTCGGCCTCTTCCTGCTCAGCTCGCTCTACCTGCAGAACGTGCTCGGGTGGGGGCCGCTCTCCACCGGCCTCGCCTTCATCCCGCTCGCCCTCACGGCAGGCATCGGCGCCCACGCGGCCGGGCACATCGTCGGCAAGCACGGCGTCCGCGGCCCGCTCGCCGCCGCGTTCCTCGTCGCCGCCGCCGGCATGACCCTGCTCGCCCACGTCGGCGAGAACGGCAGCTACCTCACGGACGTCCTGCCCGGAATGCTCGTCGCCGGACTCGGGCTCGGCGTCGCGGTCGTCTCCGTCTCGATCTCCATCCTGACCGGCGCCCGCGACGAGGAAGCCGGGATGATCTCCGGCGTCAACTCGACCGGGCACGAGATCGGCGGCACCCTGGGGATCGCCATCTTCTCCACGATCGCAGCCGGCAGCGGCGCCATCGCCGGCCCACAGAGCGCGTCCGGGATCGCGCACGCCTTCATCGCAGCCGGGCTCCTCGCTAGTGTCGCCAGCCTGGTCGCGCTGGCAGTTCTGCCGCGGGCACGCCACTTCGTGCCGAAGCTGCGGCTCAACCCCAGCGCGATGCCGACCCACTGATGCCGAAGTCGACTCCGACAACCGCCGAAGCGCCCGCCCCGAAGCGCCGCCGGGCCGACGCCGATCGCAGCGTCGCCGCCATCCTCGACGCCGCCCTCGAAGCGCTCGCGAGCGATCCCGACAGCAGCATGTCGGAGATCGCTCGCCGCGCAGGCGTCGTCCGCGGGACCGTCTACGTCCACTTCCCGACCCGGACGGCGCTCCTCGACGCGGTCATGGAGCACGCCGTCACACAGGTCGCCGACGCGATGAGAGCCGCCGAGCCCCACCGCGGCGAGCCGATCGAGGCCCTGGAGCGCGTGCTCCGCGCCACCTGGCGTCAGCTCGCGCAGTTCCACGGTCTGCTCACGCTCAACACCGCCCGGCTCTCGGCAGAGGAGCTCCACCGCCGCCACCTCCCCATGCTCGACCAGCTCGAGCCCCTGATCGAACGCGGCCAGAAACAGGGCAGCTTCCGGCGCGATCTTCCGGTCACCTGGCAGCTCGCCGTGACCCGCGCGATCGTTCACGCCGCGAGCCACGAAATCCAAGCCGGCCGACTTCCGGAGCCCGAAGCAGAGGCCGCGATGATCAGCACCGCGATCTCGGCGATCTCGGTACCCGCGCAGGCGTGACCTAGGGCTCGACCGGGAGGTTGCTGGCCACCGTCCGGCCGCCGGCGGCGCTCTCGTAGATGACGTCGACGACGTCGTTCTGGCGGTAGGTGCCCGCCACGCCGAAGACGATCGACGTCCAGCGCCAGAAGCCGAGCTTGCCCTCCTGATGGAGCTCCCGCGAGAAGACGAGCGACCCGTTCTCGAGCCGGTAGTCGGCGCCCGCACGCTGCACGACACCGTTGACGTAGACCTCGGTCGGCCTCCCGACACCCGCCGGAAGCTCGACGCGGGTTCCGCTGCGCACCGCCTTGGCCACCTTCATAGAATGGCAGCCCGTGGGCCGGATCCTCGCAGTTGTCGTGCTCTGCGCGCTCGCGCTCTCCGGCGCGGCCTTCGCGGGGGAACCGGGTTTCACGCCGGTCGAGCCGGCCTCGCCGAACGCCGAGCGGATCAACCAGAGCTACCTCTGGATCGCGATCTTCACCGGCGTGATCTTCGTCATCGTCCAGGGCACGCTCGTCTGGTTCATCGTCCGCTACCGCGCCGACCGCCGCCCCCGCGACATGGACGGCGCGCAGGTGCACGGCAACACGAACCTGGAGCTGGCGTGGACGGTCGCGCCGGTCCTGATCCTGGTCGCGATCGGCTCGTTCATCTTCTACAAGCTCCCCGGGATCGAGGACGTCCCCGCCGCCGACCGGGTCGAGGTGACGGTCGAGGGCCACCAGTACTACTGGAACTTCATCTACCCGAACGGCGTCATCGCCGTCGACCGGCTGCGCGCGCCCGTCGGGCAGACGACGCGGTTGGAGGTGACGGCGCCTGACTACGGGGTGATCCACTCCTGGTGGATCCCGGCGCTCGGCGGCAAGTTCGACGCGATCCCCGGCAGGGTCAACGAGACGTGGTTCAGCGCGGAGGCGCCCGGGATCTACCGCGGCCAGTGCGCCGAGCTCTGCGGCGGCCTGCACGCGCTGATGACGGCGGAGGTGGAGGCGATGCCGCCCCGCCAGTTCGACGCGTGGCTCGCCCGAGAAGCCGCGCGCGCAGGAGGCGGGGACGTCGAACCTCGGCGCCGAGACGTTCCGCGGTGCCTGCGGGAAGTGCCACGGGCTCGCCGGCGAGGGCGACATCGGGCCCCCGTTGGCCGGCAACCCGCTGCTCGACGACCCGGAGGCGGTCGAGCAGGTGATCCGCAACGGGCGCAACGAGATGCCGCCGGTCGGCAAGAGCTGGGACGAGCGCCAGATGAACGCCCTCACCGACTACCTGCAGAAGGAGCTCCTTGGCGGCTAACGCCGAGACACCGGTCCCCACCTGGCAGCGCGGCCGCATCGCGGGCTGGCTCGTCACGGTGGACCACAAGCGGATCGGGATCCTCTACATCGTCACCTCGGGGGTGTTCTTCCTCGCCGGCGGGGTGATGGCGATGCTGATGCGGACGCAGCTCTCGCAGGCGGGGAACGACTTCCTGACGCGCGATTCCTACAACGAGGTCCTGACGATGCACGGCACGACGATGGTCTTCCTCGTCGTCGTCCCGATCCTGGCCGGCTTCGCCAACTACCTCGTGCCGCTGATGATCGGCGCCCGCGACATGGCGTTCCCGCGCCTGAACGCGCTCTCGTACTGGCTCTTCCTCTTCGGCGGCATCATCCTGCTGTTCTCGTTCTTCGCCCAGGGCGGCGCCGCCAGGTCCGGCTGGACGTCCTACCCGCCGCTCTCCGCGGGGACCATCGGCAACGGCCAGGACCTCTGGATCCTCGCGCTGCACGTGCTGACGCTCTCGTCGCTCGCGGGCGCGATCAACTTCATCGTCACGATCGCGAACATGCGGACCCAGGGCATGACCTGGACGCGCATGCCGCTCTTCATCTGGGCGGTCGGCACCTACGCCGTGCTGCTCGTGGCGGTGCTGCCGACGCTCTCCGCGGGGCTGACCCTGCTGCTGCTCGACCGCCAGGCCGGCACGCACTTCTTCCTGCCCGACAAGGGCGGAAACGCCGTGCTCTACCAGCACGTGTTCTGGTTCTTCGGCCACCCCGAGGTCTACATCATGGTGCTGCCGGCTTTCGGGATGATCTCGGAGATCATCCCCGTCTTCGCGCGCAAGCCGATCTTCGGCTACAAGGCGGTCGCGTTCTCGACGGCCGGGATCGCCTTCTTCTCGATGCTCGTGTGGGCGCACCACATGTTCACGGTCGGGATGCCGCCGTTCCTGAACGCCTTCTTCATGATCTCCTCGATGGTGATCGCCGTCCCGACCGGCGTGAAGATCTTCAACTGGCTCGCGACGCTCTGGCGGGGGAACATCCACTTCGACACGCCGATGCTGTACGCGCTCGGCTTCGTCAGCGTCTTCACGATCGGCGGCCTCTCCGGGATCTTCCTGGCCGCCTTCCCGGTCGACTGGCAGCTGCACGACACCTACTACGTCGTCGCCCACTTCCACTACGTCCTCTTCGGCGGCTCGCTGCTCGCGATCCTCGGCGGGCTCACCTACTGGTGGCCGAAGTTCTTCGGGCGGATGCTCGACGAGCGCCTCGGCAAGATCGCCTTCTGGCTGATCTTCGTCGGCTTCAACGTCACCTTCTTCCCGCAGCACATGCTGGGACTGCTGGGGATGCCGCGGCGGATCTACACCTACGAGGACGTCGGGATGCTGGAGGACTACAACCTGGCCTCGACGATCGGCTCGTACGTGATGGGGCTCGGGATCCTGTTCTTCATCTGGAACGCGTTCGCCTCGCGGAAGGGCCGCCGCGCGGGGAACGACCCGTGGCTCGCGGACACGCTCGAGTGGTACACGACGTCGCCGCCGCCGGCCCACAACTTCGACGAGGTCCCGTACGTGACGAGCGCCCGTCCGCTCTACGACCTGCGGCGTAAGCTGAGGGATCGCGGTGAGATCTAGACCCGGATTCTGGCTCCAGGCTGCGGCGCTCGGCGGCGTCGCGGGAACGGTGCTCGCCGTCGCCTCCGGGGCAGCCGGCGTCGGGCACGACGTCGTCTCCGCCCTCGCGGTGCCGCCGCTCGCCGCGGTCGTGGTCGCCGCCTGGTGGGCGCACCGCCGGCTGGTCGTGCCGTCGCTGCTCGCGCTCGGCCTCTTCGGCGCTGCAGCCGCACTCACCGCGACCGGGATCCACGTCGTGCTCGCCTCGGCCGCACTTGCCGCCGCCGCGGTCTCGGCGGCGCTGTGCTTCCGCGGGGAACGCGTCAGCGCAGGCCCCTGGCGCGACTACGTGACGCTGACGAAGCCGCGGATCATGTCGCTCCTGCTCGTCACCGGGGCCGCCGGGATGTTCGTCGGCGCCCAGGGCGTGCCGCCGCTCGGGCTCTTCGTCACCACGATGGTGGGCCTCGCGCTCGCGTGTGGCGGCGCCAGCGCCCTCAACCACGTGCTCGACGCCGACATCGACCGGCTGATGGGGAAGCGCACCGAGAAGCGGCCGGTGGCGGCGGGTCGCGTCCCGCCGGCGCACGCGCTCGAGTTCGGCCTCACGCTCTCGGCGCTCTCGTTCGTCCTCCTCGCGAGCACGGTCAACGTGCTCACGGCGACCCTCGCGCTCGTCGGCAACCTCTTCTACGTCGTCGTCTACACCCGCTGGCTGAAGCGCTCGACGCCGCAGAACATCGTCATCGGCGGCGCCGCCGGCGCCGTGCCTCCGCTGGTGGGCTACGCGGCCGCGAGCGGCAACCTCGGCCTGCCGGCGCTCTGGCTCTTCCTGATCGTCTTCCTCTGGACGCCGCCGCACTTCTGGGCGCTCGCGCTGCTGATCAAGGAGAACTACGCGGCTGCCCAGGTGCCGATGCTGCCGGTCGTGAAGGGCGACGAGGAGACGACGAAGCAGATCGTCTGGTACTCGATCGTGCTCGTCGCATTCACGCTCGCCGTCGGCTTCTGGCTCGGCCCGCTGTACTCCGCGGCCGCGGTGCTGCTCGGCGGCATCTTCCTCGTGATGGCGTGGCACCTGCGCCGGACGCCGACGCGCCGGAACGCGGGCGTGCTCTTCCACTACTCGCTCCTCTATCTGGCGCTGCTCTTCGTCGCGGCAGCCCTGGACCCGGTGCTGCTGTGAAAGAGCTGACCCCGGAGCTCGAGAGCAAGAACCTCGCCCTCGGCTGGGCGCTGTTCGGGATCGCGCTGCTCCTCTTCGCCGGCACGATCGGCATCGCGCTCCTCTACTCCGCGCTCGACTGATGTTGCCGCGCAAGCTCGGAATCCGCAGAGCGGATTCCGAGCGCGCAGATCCCTGAAGGGCCGCTTCGCGGCCGGCTCGCCGACATGACGAACATCTTCCTCGCCCAGCCGGACTCGCCTGCGGCCGGGATCCGCCTCGCGGTCAAGGACCTCTTCGACACCGCCGGGCTCGAGACGACCTACGGCTCCGCGATCTTCGCCGGCCACGTTCCGACCGCAACCGCGGCGGCGGTGCAGCTGCTCGAGGACGCGGGCTACGCGAACGTCGGCAAGACGAACCTGCACGAGTTCGCGTACGGCACGACGTCCGAGAACCCGCACTTCGGCGACGTGCCGAATCCACGTTTCCCGGGCCGGGTCGCGGGCGGCTCGAGCGGTGGCTCGGCGGCCGCGGTCGCAGCGGGCCTCGCGGAGGCGGCGCTCGGCACCGACTCGGCCGGCTCGATCCGGATTCCCGCCGCCTGCTGCGGCGTCGTCGGGCACAAGCCGACCCACGGTCTCGTCCCGCTCGACGGCTGCTGGCCGCTGGCGGCGAGCTTCGACACCGCCGGCCCGATCGCCGGGGACGTCGAGAGCTGCCGGCGGATGCTCGAGGTGCTGGCGCCCGGGTTCGAGCCCGTCGAGCTCGAGTCGCTCGAGCAGCTCGAGGTCGGCGTCGCCTGGACGGAGCTCGCCGACCCCGGGGTGCGTGACCGGGTCGAGGCCGCGGTCAGCCGCTTCCCACGCCGCCGCGCGGTCGAGCTGCCGCTCGTGCCCGCCGACACCTACGCCGTCTTCGCGCGCGAGGTCGCCGACGTCCACCGCGAGCTCTACGCCGAGAACGCCGAGCTCTACGGGGAGGACGTGCGGGTCAAGCTGGAGCGCTGCTTCGCCGTGCGCGACCGGGACGTCGAGCAGGCCGAGCGGCTGCGCCGCCTGTACCGAGAGGAGGTCGAGGAGGCGCTCGACGGGCTCGACCTGGTGCTGACGCCGACGCTGCCGATCGTGCCGCCGCCGCTCCAGCGCGGAGTCACCGCCGGCGACCTGGACGTGCGCGAGGCGCTGATCCGCTTCACCTACCCCTTCTCGTCGCTCGGGTGGCCGGCGCTCGCCCTGCCGTGCGGCGAGACGGAGGGCTTGCCCGTGTCGCTCCAGATCGCCGGCCGTGCCGGCGCTGACGCCCTCGTCCTCGCTGCGGCTCGCCTGTTGGAGCCAAGCCCGACCTAAAGCTTCGCAGCGCAACGGCCGATGAAGGCCGGGATGATTGCGGTCCGTCGTCTTCTGCTGCTCGCCGTTTTCGGAGTGCTCGCGCTCGCGCTCACCGGCGTCGCCGAGGCGCGGATCGACCGTCCGGCAGTCACGCCACAGGGCCTGAGAGCATTCCTGCTGCGCACCGACGAGCCCGTGAAGCATGAGTTCGACCGCACACCCTCGTTTGCGTGGACGCCCGTCCGCGGCGCCATCCGGTACGAATTCGAGCTGGCGACCAGCAAGTCGTTCACGGAGAGCTCGATCGTCTGGTCGAACGCGAACGACGAATTCGTCGCGCCGACGACCACGACCACGCCTCCCGCGACGACGACCACCGCGGAGACGGCGGCCGCGAAGCTGGCAAAGCTCTACAAGAACCTGCGCACGCCGACGGTGTCCATCGATCTCGCCTTGCCCTGGATCACCGGCTCGCCGTACGCCCTCTACGCACACGTCCGCGCGATCACGAACAAGGGCCCCACCTCCTGGAGCGCGCCCTACGGCTTCAACACCCGCTGGTCGAGCGTCCCGAAGGACCTCAAGAGCCCGCATCCCGGGCTTGTCCGCTGGTCGCCGGTCGACGGCGCGACGGCCTACCAGGTCTGGATCTTACGGCGCCAAGACCACGTTCCTGACGACGACGAACGTCGCCGACGCGCGTGATCTGTACACGTTCCACCGCACGAACCCGTTCTTCACGGGCTCGATCCAGTTCCGCGTCCGCGCCCAGCGCGCGCTCTACGGTGAGGTCGTCTCCGGGCTTGCCGGCGACGACGTGGGGCCCATGGAGCCCCGTCTACACCGACGTGCAGCCACCGCTCTCGCTCGGCGTGCTCGGAGACGTCGCGGCGGTGTCCGACGTCGACGTCGAACGCGTCGCCCGGTCTCTGCACATGCGCTCACGCCCGGCTTCGCCTTCAGCGGCGACAGCGGCGGCCCGCTGGACTTCAACGGCGGCACACCGGCTGAGCTCTTCCGCGTCTACGTGGCGACGGACGAGGACTGCGTCAACATCGTCTACCGCGGCGCCGTCGTCGGCAGCCCGGCGTATGCGCCTCGCACGACGGGACCGCTCCAGCTGCCGGTGCGACACGGACTTGCTCGCGTTTGCGCGAGGCAACACGCTCGACCACGGCGTCGAGGGCGAGAGCCCTGATGCTCGACGGCACCGTTTCTGCACGAACGAGCAGGCAGCCAAGACCCCGCGAGCACCACAACCGGCTCGACCGGCGCTGCCCCCGCCGCGACGACTGCAGCCAAGGTCGACCTGCCCGACACCGCCTGGCCGGCGGGCGGGTACTACTGGACCGTCGTTCCCGTCGTCGTCGAGCCCAAGCCGACGACCATGCCTCCGGCTCCGGGCGCACCGATTCAGATCCGGTATCGCGAGACCGAGCTGCCGCAGGACGCCTGCCAGTCCGGCCGCGTCATGCGCTTCGGCAAGGCGACCCCGCCGGTCGTCACCGCGTCGAGCCGTCCCTTTGCAAGTGGGCTCTCCCCCAAGGGCCGGCTGACCTCGGCCGTGCGCACGGCTCCGTCGTTCTACGGTACGCCGCTCGTTGCCTGGCAGTCCGTCCTCGGCGCCCAGGAGTACGAGATCCAGTGGAGCAAGACCGCCGATCCGTGGCGCCCGCTCGGCTCCCTGGTGACCGGAGCGACGTCGTCGCTGCTCCCGCTCGACCCCGGCAGCTGGTACTACCGCGTCCGCGGCTACAACCACTCGTTCCTCAAGCGCCCCCAGATGGCGTGGTCGACGCCGGCGGCGCTGAAGGTCTCGAAGCCCACGTTCTCGGTCGTCAAGGGTGGTCGTTAGGCTCCCCGAGTGGAGCCCGACGACGACCTCGCGTTCGCGCTCTCTCTCGCCGACGACGCCGACTCGATCGCGATGGCGCGCTTCCGGGCCGCCGATCTCCACGTGGAGACGAAGCCGGACCTGACGCCGGTGTCCGAGGCCGACCGGCTCGTCGAGTCGACACTGCGAGGCCGAATCGCGCAGGAACGTCCGGGCGAGGCCGTGCTCGGCGAGGAGGAGGGCGGCGAGGACACGAGCGGCTGGATCCTCGACCCGATCGACGGCACCCGCAACTACACGCGCGGCATCCCCGTCTGGGCGACGCTGATCGCCTACGCCGAGCGAATCGCGGTCGTCTCGGCGCCCGCGCTCGGCAGGCGCTGGTGGGCCGAGCGCGGCTCGGGCGCCTTCGCCGACGGTGAGCCGATCCACGTCTCGGGGGTCGGGCGGCTCGAGGACGCGACCATCCTCTACGGGCTCGAGCGGCCGCCGCCCGCGCGGGCGTACGACGCGTGGCACGTCCGCGGCTTCGGCGACTTCTGGGCGCACATGCTCGTCGCCGAGGGCGCGGCCGACGCCGCTTTCGACGCGTCCGGCCTGAAGATCTGGGACTGGGCGCCGATGAAGATCCTCGTCGAGGAGGCCGGCGGCCGCTACGAGGACTCGGTCTCGTGGAACGGCGTGCTCGACGTCAGCGAGCTGCGTTGACCGCGCGCCTCGTAGATCCGGTCGCGGCCGAAGACGTCGAGCTCGGCGGAGAGCAGGTCGCTCGCGTCGAGCGCAGGACCGCGCGGCGGCGGCACCGGCTCGCCGTCCACGGCGACCCGCTCGAGCTGCGCTGCGGCCCGGTGCGAGAGCTTCACGTCGCGCTTCAGCCGCGAGCGCAGCCAGCCGGCGAGCAGGAGCGCGTCGGCCTTCGGCCCCGTTACCGAAACCCGCTTCGCCGACTTCACCTCGGGCCAGAGCGACGCGAGCCGCCCGCGCCACGCGAGACTCCTCCCCCACGCGATGTCCGAGACGGCGATCCGGTCGAAGAGCGCGGCGAGGTTGGTGTAGGCGCGCGGGAGGCCTCGCCACTCGGACGAGTCGACGACGAGCCGGTCGCAGACGTCGACGAGCTGCTCGAGCTCCGGCTTCCCCCACGGCGGCAGCCCACGCCAGCGGCAGAAGGTCGGGAGGTCGGTGATCAGGAGCGGCTGGACGATCGAGCCGGGGACGCGCGTGCGCTTGCCGCCGAGCCGCAGCTTGATCACCTCCGAGCAGACCTCGCGCTCCGATCCCGGGATCGTGAAGCACTTCAGCTCGACGTCGACGCCGATCCCGTCCGCCTTGCTGGCATCGGGAAAGAGCAGGATCGTGCGCGACGGATGCAGCTCCTCGAGGCCGGCCAGCGTGCGGCGTGCGGCCGCGGCCCACTGCGGCGGCGCCCAGGCGACGTGCGTCATCACGCTCGTCCGCGTCCCCTCGGCGTGGTGCACGCGCAGCTCGGCCAGCCGCTTCTCGACCTGGGCGACGACGCCGGCCACGTCAGTGCCGACGCCACGAGCGGCCGTCGCGGTGGATCAGATCGTCCGCGCCCGCGGGACCCCAGGTGCCGGCCGGGTAGTTGGGGAAGTTCGGGCGGTCCCGCTTCCACGCCGCGACGATCGCGTCGACGAGGCCCCATTGCTCGTCGACCTCGTCGGCGCGCGTGAAGAGCGTCGCGTCGCCGAGCATCGCGTCGAGGATCAGGCGCTCGTACGCCTCGGGCAGGCTCGTGCGGAAGGCGCCGCCGTAGAGGAAGTCCATGTGCACGGTGCGGATGCTCATCCCGGCGCCCGGCACCTTCGCGCCGATCGCGAGCGAGACGCCCTCGTCCGGCTGGACGTGGATCAGGAGCACGTTCGGCCGCAGCCCCTCGCCCGCGATCTCGGCGAAGGGCGGATGCGGCGCGCGCTGGAACTGGATCGCGATCGTCGTCTCGCGCCGCGGCAGCCGCTTGCCGGCGCGGACGTAGAAGGGCGTGTCGGCCCAGCGCCAGTTGTCGACGTAGAGCTTGGCGGCGATGTACGTCTCGGTCGTCGAGTCGCCGGCGACGCCGGGCTCCTCGCGGTAGCCGGGCACCTCCTCGCCCTCGATGAAGCCACGGGCGTACTGGCCGCGCACGACCGATTTCGGCCCGGGCGTGTGCAGCGAGCGCAGCACCTTCACCTTCTCGTTCCGGACCGAGTCGGCCGTGAAGTCGATCGGCGGCTCCATCGCGGTCAGCGCGACGAGCTGGAGCAGGTGGTTCTGGAAGACGTCGCGGATCACGCCGGCCTGCTCGTAGAACGCCGAGCGGCCCTCGATCCCGATCGACTCGCCGACCGTGATCTGGACGTGGTCGATGAACTGGCGGTTCCAGATCGGCTCGAAGATGCCGTTCGCGAACCGCAGCGCGAGCATGTTCTGGACCGTCTCCTTGCCGAGGTAGTGGTCGATCCGGAAGATCTCCTCCTCGGTGAAGTGCTGCTGCAGGATCTCGTTCAGGCGGTGCGCCGAGGCCCGGTCGTGGCCGAACGGCTTCTCGACGATCAGCCGGATCCAGCCCTCCGTGCTCCGCCGCTCGCCGAGCTCGTTGACGATCGTCTCGAAGGCGGCCGGCGGGACGGCGAGGTAGTAGAGCCGGTTGCCCGCGCAGCCGCGCTTCTCGTCGAGGTCGCGAAGCGCATCGACGACCCGGTCCTCCCCTTCGTCCTCGGCGAAGTCGGTGGCGACGTAGCGCATGCCGTCGGCCAGCTCGCGCCAGACCTGCGCGTCGAACTCGTCGCGGGCGTGCTCGCGCACCGCCTTCTTCATCTCCGCGATCCACTGCTTGGTCGACTGCTCGGTGCGGGCGACGCCGACGACGCCGAAGCGCTCCGGCAGCAGCCGGCGGAGGGCGAGCGCGTAGAGGGCGGGGAAGATCTTCCGGCGCGTCAGGTCGCCGGTCGCGCCGAAGATGACGATCGCGCACGGGTCCGCGCTGCGCCGGAGCCGGAGGCCCTCGAGGAGCGGATTGCCGTCGTCGCTCGAGCTCACCGCGGGTCGGGCGCCTTCTTCGCCGCCTTCGCAGCCTTGACGGCGTGGCCGCCGAACTGGTTCCGCAGCGCCGCCTGCACCTTGGCCGAGAAGTCGATCTCGCGGCGCGAGGCGAAGCGGGCGAAGAGCGCCGACGCTGATCGCCGGCACCGGCACGTTCGCGTTGATCGCCTCGTTGATCGTCCAGCGGCCCTCGCCGGAGTCCTCGACGTAGGGAGCGATGTCGTCGAGATCGTCGCCGTGCTGCTCGAGCGCCTCGTGCAGGAGCTCGAGCAGCCAGGAGCGGACGACCGAGCCGTAGCGCCAGATCCCGGCGATCTCGCTCAGATCGAGCTCGAACTCCGGAGTGGTGCATCAGCTCGAAGCCCTCGGCGTAGGCCTGCATCAGGCCGTACTCGATCCCGTTGTGGACCATCTTCGTGAAGTGGCCGGCGCCGGACGCGCCGACGTGCGCCCAGCCGTTCTCCGGCGCCAGCCCCTCGAAGACGGGCGCGAGCCGCTTCACCGGCGCCTTGTCGCCGCCCGACCATCAGGCAGAACCCGACCTCGAGGCCCCAGATCCCGCCGGAGACGCCGACGTCGACGAACGCGATCTTCCGCTTGCGCGCCTCGGCGTAGCGGCGCTTCGAGTCGCGGAAGTTCGAGTTGCCGCCGTCGACGATCGTGTCGCCGGGCTCGAGGATGTCGAGCAGCTTCTGGAACGTGTCCTCGGTGATCTTCCCGGACGGCACCATCAGCCAGACGTGGCGCGGCGTGTCCAGCTGCTTCGCCAGCGCCCGCAGCGTCTTCGCGGTCGAGCCGACGTTCGGGTCGAACGTCTTCATCTCGATGCCCGTGCTGCTCCAGGCGCTTCGTCATCCCCGAGCCCATCCGGCCGAGGCCCACCATTCCTAGCTGCATGTCAGATGTCCTCCAGTCGGATGCGTACGACGCGCCGTCCACGCTCCTCGAGCGCGGCGAAGTCGCCCGCGGCCTGCGAGCGGATCAGGCGGCCGAAGCCGAAGTCGCGGCCCGGGATCGGCAGCTCGGCACCCGTGTCGTCGACGACCTGGATGAAGAGCCCGGTGTCCGGGCCGCCCTTGTGCAGCTGGCCGGTCGAGTGCAGATACCGCGGGCCGAGCCCCTTCGTGACGACGCAGCCCGTCTCGTGCGCCCGCTCGACGAGCGGCGCCAGCTCGTTCTCTCGGGCAGGGTCGATGAACGCCTGGATGCAGACGTAGTTGCGACCCGCCTGCGCCTGCGCGAGCAGCTCGTCGAGCGAGCCGCGCGGATCCACGTCCGGCTCTCCCGCGGCCAGCACCTCGTTCGTCTTGTCCTTCGCAGCCTGCACGTCGGGCTGGTCGAACGGGTTGATCCCGAGCACGTGGCCCGCCACGGCGGTCGCGAACTCCCAGCGGTAGAGCTCGCCGCCGAGGTCGTAGGGCGAGACGAGGTCGAGCTCGGCGCGCTGGCGATCCGGCCCGTCGGGCGGCTCGCCCGGCGCGGGCACGAGCCCCTTGCCCTGCTTTCCCGTCGACTCGGCGAGCAACTGCTCTGCCCAGAGACCGAATCCGGTCGGCGACTCGTCGATGCAGACCTTGTCCCGCCCCTCCTTCCAGCTCTCACCGAGCTGGAGGCCGAGCTCGAGCCCGGGGTTGCCGTCCTCGCCCTGGCAGGCGACCGTCATCGTCGCGGCGACCTCCAGGAAGTGCGCGAGGTCGACGCCCATCAGCGCGGCCGGCACGATCCCGAACATCGACAGGGCCGAGTAGCGGCCGCCGATCTGCGGCTCGCCCGGGAAGACGGCGCGGAAACCGCGCTCGTGCGCGAGGTCGTCGAGCTCGGAGCCGGGGTCGGTGATCGCGGCGAACTGCGCCCCGCGTCCGCCCGTCCGCTCCCAGAAGTACTCGAGGTGGGAGCGCGTCTCGATCGTGGAGCCGGACTTCGAGGAGGCGAGGAAGAGCGTCTGCTCCAGGTCGACGCTCCGCTCCAGCCGGCGAAGCGCCTCCGGGTGCGTCGTGTCGAGAACGTGGAACGACTCGACGTTGAACGTCCGCCGCAGCACCTCCGGTGCCAGCGACGAGCCGCCCATGCCGAGCAGGACGCAGTCGTGGAACTGCTCGGTCGCGGCCTCCGAGAAGGCGTTCAGCTCGTCGACGTGGACGCGGACCCGCGGGACGACGTCGAGCCAGCCGAGCCATTGATCCTCGCCCGAGTCGGTCCAGAGCGAAGCGTCGTAGGCCCAGATCCGCTCGACGATCGACGTCACGCCGCAGCGAGCTCGGCCCGCTTGGCGCGGATCCCGTCGAGCAGCTCCTGGAACGAGTCGGCGAACTTCTGCACGCCCTCGGCCTCGAGCGTCGCGACGACGTCGTCGTAGTCGACGCCGACCTCTGCCAGGCGCTCGAGCAGCTTGTGCGCCTCGGCGACGCCTTCGGTGAGCGTGACCGCGACCTTGCCGTGATCCTGGAAGGCGACGACCGTCTCCGCCGGCATCGTGTTCACGGTCTCGGGCCCGATCAGCTCCTCGACGTACATCACGTCGCGGTACTCGGGGTTCTTCGTCGACGTCGAGGCCCAGAGGCAGCGCTGGGACTTCGCGCCCTTGCCGGCGAGGAACTCCCAGCGCGGGCCGGCGAATGCCTCCTGCCAGTGGCGGTAGGCGAGCTTCGCGTTCGCGATCGCCAGCTTCCCCTTCAGCCGTGTCGCCTGGCCGCCGATCTCGTCGAGCCGCCGGTCGGCCTCCGTGTCGACGCGCGAGACGAAGAAGCTCGCGACCGACGCGACGTTCGTCGGGTCGCCGCCGCCGGCGACGAGCCGCTCGAGCCCGCGGATGTACGCCTCGACGACGGCCGCGTAGCGCTCGAGCGAGAAGATCAGCGTCACGTTGATCGACCTGCCCTTCGCGATGCAGTCCTCGATCGCGGCGAGGCCGGGGACGGTCGCCGGGATCTTCACGAACACGTTCTCCTTGTCGACCTCCTCGTGCAGCCGGATCGCCTGCTCGAACGTCGCCTCGCGGTCGTAGGCCAGCGTCGGGTCGACCTCGATCGAGACGTAGCCGTCGACGCCGCCCGTCGCTCCCAGACCGGCTTCATCAGGTCGCAGGCGCGGCGGATGTCCTCCATCGCCAGCTGGAGGAAGATCTCGGTCGGATCGTCCTCGGTCTTCAGCAGCTCGCCGAGCTGCTCGTCGTACCAGTCGCCCGTGGAGAGCGCCTTCTGGAAGATCGTCGGGTTCGAGGTGACGCCGACGATCGGAGTCCTCCTTCATCAGCCGGGCGAGCTCACCCGTCTCGAGCATCTCGCGCGAGACCGAGTCGATCCACGGGCTGACGCCCGCTTCGAAGAGCTCATGCAGTCGTGACGTGGCCATGCTTCATCTCCTTCTCCATCGCTGCAACCTTCTTCAGACGCTCCACGTAGCGCTCGCCGCCGTCGAAGCGCGCGCCGAGGAAGGCGCGCACGAGGTCGACCGCGAGCTCGGCGCCGATCACCTCGGAGCCGAGGCAGAGCACGTTCATGTCGTCGTGCTCGACGCCCTGATGGGCCGAGTAGACGTCGTGGCAGATCGCGGCCCGGATCCCGGCCATCTTGCAGGCGGCGACCGAGGCGCCCACGCCCGAGCCGCAGACGAGGATGCCGCGCTCGGCGTCGCCGCCGAGGATCGCCTCCCCCACCTCGCGCGCCTTGTCCGGGTAGTCGATGCGCTTGGCGTCGGTGTCGGTGCCGAGGTCGACCGTCTCGTGGCCGAGTGCGTCGAGCTCCTCCAGGATGCGCTCGCGCAGCTTGACGCCGCGGTGGTCGAACGCGACCGCGACTCTCATCCCGCGACCCGCTCGAGCAGCGCGGTCGCTCGGATGGCCACGTTCTCGGGCGTGAAGCCGAGGTTCGCTCAGCACCTCGTCGCCGGGCGCCGACGCGCCGAAGCGGTCGATCGCCACCGACGCGCCTGCCTCGCCGATCCAGCGCTCCCAGCCGTGCGGGATCCCGGCCTCGACCGAGAGCCGCGCCGCCACGTCGGGCGGGATCACGTCGTCGCGATAGTCCTGCGGCTGCTCGGCGAAGAGCTCCCAGCACGGCATCGAGACGACGCGGACGTTCGCGTCGATCGTCCGCGCCGCCTCGTAGGCGACGCCCGAGCTCCGAGCCCGGTCGCGAGCAGGAGCAGGTCCGGGGTGCCGTCGCCCGGACTGCCAGAGCGTGTACGCGCCGCGCAGCGCGCCCTCGGCCGGGGCGACCTCGGTCCGGTCGAGCGTCTCCAGCTTCTGGCGCGAGAGGGCGAGCGCGACCGGGCCGCCCTCGCGCTCCATCGCGATCCGCCACGCCATCGACGTCTCGTTCGCGTCGCCGGGGCGCACGTACCAGAGGTTCGGGATCGCCCGGAGCGCCATGTGGTGCTCGACGGGCTGGTGCGTCGGGCCGTCCTCGCCGACGCCGACCGAGTCGTGCGTCCACACCCAGAGCGACTGCATGTGCCCGAGCGCCGAGAGCCGGACGGCAGGCCGCATGTAGTCGGAGAAGATCAGGAAGGTGGAGCCGTAGGGCTTCAGCATCCCGTCGGTCAGCCCGATCCCGTTCACGATCGAGCCCATCGCGTGCTCGCGGATGCCGAAGGGGATGTTGCGGCCGGCGTGCGTCTTCGAGAAGAGGCCGGCGCCCTCGAACTCGGTCTTCGTCGACTCGACGAGATCCGCTGCGCCGCCGACCATCGTCGGCGTGAAGGGCTTCAGCGCCTGCATCACCTTCTTGCCGGCGTCGCGGCTGGCGACCTCCTCACCGGCCGGGAACTCCGGCAGCGCCTCGATCCAGCCCGGCCGCGGCTTGCCGGTGCGATCCGCGTCCCACTCCTCCTTCAGCCCCGGGAACGCCTCCGCCCAGCGCTCGAACCGCTGCTTCCACTCCTGCTCCCACTCGATCCCCTGCGGGCGCATGTCCATGTGCTCGTAGACCTCGTCGGTGCGACGTCGAAGTGCTTGTCCGGGATCGAGCCCGAGCGCCTTCTTCGCCGCCGCGACCTCCTCCTCGCCGAGCGGCGCGCCGTGCGACTTGGCGGTGTCGACCGCCTTCGGCGCCCCGTAGGCGATGTGGCTGCGGACGATGATCAGCGACGGCGCGTCCATCGACCGCCTGCGCGGCCCGCGTCGCGCGCTCGATCGCGTCGACGTCCTCCGAGTCGGCGATCGACTGCACGTGCCAGCCCTGCGCCTCGAACCGCTTCGCCTTGTCCTCGGTCGTGAACGTGAGCGAGGTGGTGCCGTCGATCGTGATGTGGTTGTCGTCGTAGAAGTAGACGAGCCGGCCGAGGCCGAGGTGGCCGGCGATCGACGCCGCCTCGTAGGAGAGGCCCTCCATCAGATCGCCGTCGGAGCAGATCGCGTAGACGAAGCGGTCGACGATCTCGTGGTGGGGCCGGTTGTAGCGCTCGGCGAGGAAGCGGTCGGCGATCGCGAAGCCGACGCCGTTCGCGAAGCCCTGCCCGAGCGGGCCGGTGGTCGTCTCGACGCCCTCGGTGACGAAGTGCTCCGGATGGCCCGGCGTCCTCGACTCCCACTGGCGGAAGCGCTTCAGCTCCTCGAGCGAGAGGTTGTAGCCGGTCAGGTGGAGGGTCGCGTACTGGAGGATGCAGGCGTGGCCGGCCGAGAGGATGAAGCGGTCGCGGTTCGCCCAGTTCGGGTTGGCCGGGTTGTGCCGGAGCACCCGCCGGTAGAGCACGTAGGCGAGCGGCGCCAGCGCCATCGCGGTCCCGGGATGCCCCGCGTTCGCCTTCTGCACCGCATCCATCGCCAGTGCCCGGATCGTGTCGATCGCGCGCTTCTGGGCCTGAGCCTCGCTCACGCCTACAACATACGGCCTCGGGGCCGCCGCCTGCCCCGGCTACTGGATCTGCGTCTCGCAGTTGGAGAACGTGTCCGTGCCGGGGCCGCCGATGCACACGTCCGTCCCGTTGCCGCCGTTGATGATGTCTGCGCCGCCGCCGCCGACGATGCACTCGTTCCCGTTGCGTCCGGTGATCCGGTCGATCCCGCTCGAGCCGAGCAGAAGGCCGTTGACGCCGTTCGGCGCCGTGTACGTGCCGGCGGCGTTGACGACGACCGTCAGCGTCAGGCCCGCGCACTGCGACGGCTTGACGTCGTTCGCCCCGGTCGCCTGCACGGTCCTGCCGAGCTTCGTCGCCGGAACCGAGCTGCCGTTCGTGAAGGCCGCGCCGGCGAACGCGAGCAACGCCGCCGCGAAAGCCACGACCAGGATCCTCCTCACGCGGCCACCTGGTAGCGGTAGACCGTGCCGTCCTCGAGCACCGAGTAGGCGTGGTCGCCGCCGCGCTCCTCGTGCAGGACGAGCCGCTCGTACTCCTCGGCAACCGCGACGAGCTCGTCGATCGACCCGAGCTCGACGACGGCCACGACCTCGCTCACGTCGATCGCGTCGACGTCGAGCATGCCGCGGCGGAGACGGCGCGCGATCGCGGCGTTCTCGCCGGGCTGGCGCGTCCGGCGCTCGGCGATTGCGACGAGAGCGAGCAGAAGGAGCGCAATCGCGAGCCCGACGGTCCCGACCGTGCGAAGCGTCGTCACCCGCGGCGAGACCGGACCGAGCGCGACCTCGGCCGCGGTGGTCCGGGTCGTCTCTTGCGTGCGCGTGGCCGTGGCGCGCTGCTGCTCGACCGGCTTCATCGTCGTCGCGTCGAGCAGGAAGCGGTAGTCGGGCCGCCAGGTCGCGTGCACGTCCGTCCCATCCATCTGCCCGAGCAGCCGCACGACGGCGCGAACGCGGACGTCGTACGGCGCTCCGATCACGCCCGTCCGCGCCTCGAGCCGGTCGAGGACTGTGCGGATGCGGCGAAGGTCGAGGCTGGCCGGCGATGGTCATGTCGTCGCCGCGCAGCGCCTGGGCGGGCGCGACGACGAAGGAACGCTGCCAGCCGGTGGTGCTCTTCACGTCCGCGACGAGCGCCACGCTGCCCGCGAGCTGCCCGGCGCTGCGCTGGTAGCCGAACATGACGTCGAGGCCGCTGGTTGCCGCGACGAAGACGGGGTCGCCGGTGCGGGCCGCCCCGCCCGCGTAGACGTCCTCGCTCGTGGGAGCGGTGTAGGAGAAGACGCCGGTCTCGGTGTACGCCGGCACGCGCACGTCGACGTCCGCGGCCCGGCTGTAACCGAGGACCGCGATGCCGGCGGCGAGCAGCGCGACGGTGCCGAGGGCCCAGAGCGCGTGCGAGTGCCAGAGGAGCGCCGCAGCGGGGACGCGGCCCTCGACCGGCGTCTCGTCGGGGTTGCGGCGGCGGCGCTTGCGGCTGCCGCCGGCGATGAAGAACGCTGCGAGGATGCCGAGCGCCGCCGCCGAGCGCGGCTTGCGCAGCTCCTCGAGGGCGACGCCGGCCTCCGGCACGTGGAGGGCGAGGTGGCCGACGACCGCGGACTGGGGAACCCGCTCCGGGTCGAGGAAGTCGTTGTTGTCGCCCTTCAGCACGAGCTTGCCGTTCTCGATCCGCTTGACGCGGTGGACGACGATCCTGTTCAGCAGCTCGCTCCGATAGCCGACGACGTCTCCGACGCGGGCGGGGCCGCCCTTGCGGAGGATGAGCACGTCGCCGCGGTGCACCATCGGCTCCATGCTCGAGCCGTAGCTCGTCGCGAGCATCGTCTGCCCGCCGAGCTGCGGCGGCGCGAGCGTCGCCCAGAGGCCGCCGCGAGGCCGACCGTCAGGACGGCGGGAAGGGCGCGGGTGAGGAGTGTCCGGGTCATCGTGGTGGAAATGAAGGTCAGGGCGGGCCCGGGGTCGTGGGCCCGCCCTGTGGGGGAGCTACTGCGCTGCGACCACCGTCAGCTGGGTCGCTGCCGCGGCCGTCGCCTGAACAGGCGAGGTCGTCGCGCACGAGACGGCGCCGGCCGTGTTCGTGCACGAGTACCAGGAACCGCCGCTCGCGAGCTGCACCTTGACGGCGCTCGTCGTCACCGGCGCGATCGTGAAGGCGACCGCGTTCACGTTCGTGGGCGTGGTCGGGTCGAGCGTGTACTGGACGTTCGTCGCCGTGTAGCCGGAGATCGTGCCCGATCCGGCGCCGACCTGGGTGCCGGGAACCGTGTTGCTCGCCGTGAAGGCGTAGGCGCCGGAGGCCAGGAACGCAGCCAGGGCTGCGGTGAAGGCGAAACGGCGAATCCGGTTGGTCTTCCGCATGGTGTGGTGTCCTTTCGAGGGTGTCGTTTGGGCTGAGAAGAGCTTCGGCGCGGTAGGTAGGAGCGAAGGTGGTGGTCGGGTAGGAATCAGGTAGGAGCGGCGGCGCGGACAGCGGCGGCCAGGTCGGTGAGCGAGAACGGCTGCACGAGGTAGGCGAGCGCGCCGAGCGGGGGCCGCTTTCCGTCGAGCGATCGGCTCCCCGTCGCGACCACCGGCAGCCGCGGAGTCCGTGCGCGCAACTCGTCGACCAGCTCGGCGGCGTCGCGCAGGCCCGCGTCGAGGACGAGCACGTCCGGCGGTCGGAACAGCTCCTCGCCGCGAACGCGAATCTCGGTCCCGAAGCCACGCAAGCTGAGCGCGACCGAGACGAGCTGGGCGACGTCCTCGCTGGAGTCGGCGATGAGAATGTGCGGCATGACGCCCACGCTCGCAGCGCCGCGGAGGGAAAGTGGTGCAGCTTGGGTAAGAAAGGCGTATGAGCGAGCGATCGATCCTCGTCGTCGACGACGATCCGGACATGCGCGCGCTCGTGGCCGAGCTCCTCGGCCGGGCGGGGCACGACGTCCGCCAGGCGGAGAACGGACGCGAGGGCCTGCGCGAGCTGTTCCGCCGCGCTCCCGATCTGATCGTCCTCGACGTCTCGATGCCCGAGCTCGACGGGTGGGCGACGCTCGAGCGGATCCGCGAGGTCAGCGACGTGCCGGTGTTGATGCTGACCGCGCAGAGCGGCGAGCTGGAGAAGGTGCGCGGCCTGCGCGGCGGCGCCGACGACTACGTCGGCAAGCCGTTCGGCCGCCAGGAGCTGATCGCGCGGGTGGAGGCCCTGCTGCGCCGGGCGGCGCCCGCCGCCGCCGCCCGCGAGGCGTGGTCGGACGGCTGGCTCGAGATCGACCACGCCCGCCGGTCGGTGCGCGCGGGCGGCGACGAGGTCACGCTGACGCCGCTCGAGTTCCGGCTCCTCGCCGTCCTGACCGAGCATGCGGGTCAGGTGCTCTCACCCGATCAGCTGCTCGACCTCGTCTGGGGCGACGCGGCCACCAACGCGCGCGAATCGGTGAAGCTCTACGTCGGCTACGTGCGCCGGAAGCTCGGGCTCCGCCCTGACGGCGGCTCGCCGATCGAGACGGTGCGCGGCTTCGGCTACCGCTACCGCGCTGCCCGCTAGACCTCGACGCCGGGGAGCTCGATCGTGAACGTCGTCCCGCCGGCCGAGCTGCGGACGGAGATCGAGCCGCCGTGGGCGTCGACGATCGCCTTGACGATCGCGAGGCCGAGACCGGTGCCCGGAATCCGCGCCCCGGTGGCGGTCGCCGCCCGGTAGAAGCGCTCGAAGAGATGCTCCTGGTCGCCCTCGGCGATGCCGGGGCCGGAGTCCTCGACCTCGAGCCTCGCGGTGCCGTCCGTGGAGCTGACACGAACCGCGACGCGCCCGCCGCTCGGCGTGAACTTGATCGCGTTCCCGATCAGGTTGTGCAGCAGCTGCGTCAGCCGGCGCGCATCTCCATCGAGGACGACGCTGTCCGCGGTCTCCAGGTCGAGCGCCACACGCTTCTCCGCCGCGTCGGTCTCGGCCTCCTCGAGCACACGCCGCGCGAGGTCGGTGAAGTCGACGTCCGCCGTCTCCAGCTCGAGCCGCCCCTCCCCCGCCCGGCCGATCAGCAGGAGGTCGTCGACGAGCGCCTGCAGGTGGCGTCCGTTCCGGCCGACGATGTCGAGGAAGCGGCGCTGCTCCTGCGTCACCTCTCCCGCGCCGCCGTCGCGGACGAGCTCGGTGAAGCCGAGGATGCTCGTCAGCGGCGTCCGCAGCTCGTGCGAGACCGTGGCAAGGAACTGCTCCTTCGCCTGCTCGGCCGCTCGCTCGCGCGTCGTCTCGCGGAGTGCGAAGAGTCGCCCGATCACGGAGCCGTCGGGGCCGCGAACGGCCGCCGTGTAGCCGCGGAACGACCGCAGCAGCGACGGAACGTCGAAGTCGTCCTCCAGCACCGCCTCCGGGTCGGCCGCGAGCGCGGTGAAGGCCGGGCCGTAGGACTCGGCGTCGGGCGTCAGCTGGGCGAGGCGGACGAGCCGATCCCAGATCGTGCCGCCGCTCGTCATCCCGAGCTCACGCCAGAACGCGTCCATGCGCTCGTTCGTGAAGACGAGCGTGCCCTCGTGGTCGGTCATCGCGATCCCCTCGACCGCGGAGTCGAGCACCGCCTGAAGCTCCGATCGCTGCCGTCCGACCTCCTCGAGACTCGTCGCGAGCGTCTCGGCCATCGCGTTGAAGTCCCGCGTCAGCGCCGACGCCTCGTCGGTCCCGGCGCGCTCCTCGGCCCGGGCGGTCCGGTCGCCCTCCCGCAGCCGCCGCGCCGCGCGGGCGACGTCCTCGACCGGCTCGATCGTCGAGCGGACGAGGTACCGCGCGAAGATGAAGACGAGCAACGCCGACGCCGTGAGGCCGCCGAGGCCGAGCACGATGGCGCGGCGCTCGCTGCGATCGGCGCTGTCGCTGCGCTCGAGCGTGAGCGCGCGCTGCCGGTCCACGAACGCGTCGAACTCGCCCCGCAACCGGTCGACACGGCGTCGTCCCTCTCCCGTCGCCACGAGCCGGGCTGCGTCGACGCGGTCGACGGCGACGGCGGCGACGACGCGCCGCGACCAGTTCTTCACGTACGCGTCCATCTCCGACCGGATCTGGTCGACCCGCCGCCGCTGGCCCGCGTCGACGGCGAGCGCCCGCAGCTCCTCGGCCGCACGCGGATAGCGGCGCAGCGCCGCTTCCCAGGGCTCGAGGAAGGAGCGGCGGCCCGTGATCACGTACGCGCGCTGGCCGCTCTCGAGGTCGAGGAGCAGCCGCTCGAGCAGGTTCGCCGACGCGGCGACCCGTTCCGACTGCTCCGCGACCCGGGCTGCGTCCCGCGTATCGCGCACGGCCACGATCAGGACGACGAACGCGATCCCGATCAGCAGCGCGAGTACGAGGCTGGCGGCGAGGATCCTGCCGCGAAGCGTCCGGAGCGCACCCATCGGCGCCATTGTTCCCTGGGCATCGGCCGCTCGACGCCTACTCTTGGGGAATGGCCGTCCTGATCGCGTCCGCGCTCCGCAAGGAGCTCTCCGGGGAGCCGCTCTTCGACAGCGTCTCGTTCAAGGTCGAGCGCCGAGACCGGCTCGCGCTCGCCGGCCCGAACGGCGCCGGCAAGACGACGCTGCTGCGCGCGCTGATCGGCGAGACCGAGCTCGCGGGCGGCGAGCTCGCCTGGGAGAAGGGCGCGCGCGTCGCACTGCACGACCAGCGGCCGCCGCGCCTCGCCGGGTTCACGCTCCGCGAGTACACGCTCTCGGGCGCCTCGGACCTCATCGAGACCGAGCGCGAGCTGCGCCGGCTGGAGGAGGCGATGGCAGGCGGTGATCATGCACCGGAGACGCTCCGGCGCTACGGCGAGGCGCAGGCCCGCCTGGAGCACGCCGGCGGCTACGGCTGGCGCGACCACGCCACCTCGGTCCTGCGCGGGCTCGGCTTCGCCGACGCCGACCTCGACCGCGGTCTCGAGACCTTCTCCGGCGGAGAGCTCACCCGCGCCTCGCTCGCACGCGCACTCTCCGGCGGGCCTGACCTGCTCCTGCTCGACGAGCCGACCAACCACCTCGACATGGAGTCGATGGAGTGGCTCGAGCAGGAGCTGTCGACGATCGACGCCGCCGTCATCCTCGTCGCGCACGACCGCTGGTTCCTCGAATCGGTCGGCACGGCCGTGCTCGAGCTCGAGGGCGGCCGCTCGACCTACTTCCCCGGCAAGTGGCACGTCTGGCGGCAGGAGAAGGCGGCGCGGCTCGCGATGCAGGCCAAGTTCGCGGAGCGCCAGGCCGAGGACATCGCCCGGCTCGAGCGCTTCGTCTCACGCTTCCGCTACGGGACGAAGTCGCGGCAGGCGCAGGCGAAGCTGAAGCAGATCGCGCGGATCGAGGCCGAGCGCGTCGAAGCGCCCCGTGCCGGCCGCCGCACGCTCGGCTTCGAGTTCCTGAAGCCCGTGCGCAGCGGTCGGATGGTCGTCGAGGCAGAGGGCTTCGACCTCGCCGCGGGCTCGAAGCCGTTGCTCGCGGACGCCGAGCTGGTGCTCGAGCGCGGCGAGCATGTCGCACTGATCGGCCCGAACGGGTCGGGCAAGTCGACGTTGCTGGAGGCGATCGTCGGCGGCCGCCTCGGTCGCATCGGACACGGCGTCGAGGTCGCGTACTTCTCGCAGCACGAGGTCGAGCTGGACGAGCGCGGCAGCGTGCTCGAGTGCGCGATGGGCGCCACCGGGCTGCCGCGCTCGCAGGCGCAGGCGCTGCTCGGCCGGTTCCTCTTCTCCGGCTGGGACGACCACGACAAGCCCGTCGTCGCGCTCTCGGGCGGGGAGCGCAGGCGGCTTGCGCTCGCGCTCGTCGTCGCCTCCGGCGCGAACTTCCTCGTCCTCGACGAGCCGACCAACCACCTCGACCTCGAGAGCCGCGAGGCGCTCGAGGCGGCGCTCGAGGCGTTCCCCGGCACCGTCCTGCTCGTCTCGCACGATCGCGCCGTGCTCGATGCCGTCGCGGAGCGGATCATTGCGGTCGAGAACGGCCGGCTGCGCTCCTACGACGGCGGCTGGGCCGACTACGTCCGCATCCGCGGCGACGAGAGCGCGCCCCCACCGGCACCGCCGAAGGAGCGCAAGGAGAAGCCACGACAGGAGAAGGTGAGAGCTCGTCCCAGCGAGCTCGAGGAGATCGAGGCGTCGATTCAGGCGCGCGAGACGGAGCTCGCGGAGCTGGAGCGGCAGCTGGCGGACGACTGGGGGAACGCCGAGACGCTGGCGGCGCACACGGCCGCACGCGAGGACCTGCAGCAGCTGCTCGAGCGCTGGGAGCAGCTCTTCGAAGCAGCCCAGGCCTAGCCGGCCGCGATCCGCCGCGCGACGATCGCCGCATCCTCGCCGACGCCGATCAGGAGCGACGACTTGCGCTTGCGCAGGAAGTGCGTGCCGAGGAAGTAGAGACCGGGTACGACCGTGCTCTCGCCGTCGCGATGCAACGGGAAGCCGAGCGCGTCGAACGCCTGCGCGGGCAGCCAGGACGCATAGTCGGGCCGGAATCCCGACGTGAAGACGACGGCGCCGAGACGGTCGAGCTCGACACTCGCCGGCGACGACGCGTCGAACGGCTCCGGCTCCTGCAGCGGCGGCTCGAGACCGCGATCACGCGCGAGCTCCGCGAACAGGCCGGCGAGCTGGCGGTAGCGGTCGTCGCCCCAGGCGACGCTGTCACCGAGGTCGTCGGCGAACTGGGCCTGCCCGCCCTCCGTTCCGACGAAGCGTCCCGCAAGCGTGACGCCGCGGTCGCGGAGGACCCGGAGATGGAGGTCGTGGCCGCCGTCGCGGCCCGTCGCCAGGACATTCGCGAACAGGCGCGCCTCCGGGCCGGGCAGCGTGTCGACCGTCGCGTCGAGGAAGCCCGACTCGTGCAGCCACCAGACCAGGTCGCGACCTCCCGGCCGCCGCGGCAACCACGGTGCGCGACCGCACGAGAGCACGACCTCCCGGCCTGCGTTGTGCAGCTCCTCGGCGAGCTGGCAGCCCGTCTGGCCGCTGCCGACGACGAGCACGGCCCCATCCGGGAGACCCGCAGGAGACCGGTAGTCGTCCACCGTCAGCCGCACGAGGCCCGCCGGCAGCGTCTCGGCGGCCGGCGGCAGATGTGGACGACGGTACGTGCCTGTCGCGACGACCAGCGCGTCGCCGGCCAGGTCGCCGGCCGAGGTCCGCAGCACGAAACCATCGCCGACCTCGACGCCGTCGACCTCGACGCCTTCGCGTACAGGCGCGTCGGCGGCGTATCGCTCGAGGTGCGCGACGATCTCGTCGCGCGGCATGAACCCGTCCGGCTCCGGCCCGTCGTATCCCCCGCCAGGCAGCTGGACGCTCCAGTTGGGCGTGACGAGGCAGAAGCTGTCCCAACGGTCACGCCAGGTCTGTCCCACCCGGCCGCGCTCGAGCACGACGTGCTCGATCCCGAGCTCGGTCAGCTCGTGACTGACGGCGAGCCCTGCCTGGCCCGCACCAATCACCGCCACGGGGAAGCGCTCCACGCCCGCCGAGGCTACAACGGAACCATGCCGTCGCGAAATTCGAGCCCGGTGACGGATCGCCGTCCGGCGGCGTAGACACGGTGTGCAGGCGATGACGCTTCCCCGCAGGCAACCGGCCTGGTCGGCGTCCTTTGCCGCGACCGCAGAGGAGCATCTCGACGACGTGTACGCCTATCTCGTCTACCTGACCCGCGACCGCTCGCTCGCCGAGGATCTTGACCGCCGACACGTTCGAGAAGGCGCTCAAGCACTGGCGCCGGTTCGACGCGAGTCGCGGCAGCGCGCGCACCTGGCTCTGCCAGATCGCCCGCACGACTGCGCTGGACTGGTTCCGGGCGGAGGAGCGCCGCCACCGGCGCGAGGAGCGGGCGGCGGTGCCGGATCGGCTCGACGCCGGCTTCCTCGAGGGCCTCTCGCCCGAGCTCGAATCCGCGCTGCGCGAGCTCAGCGCCGCCGAGCGCGAGGTGATCGCGCTACGCGTCCTGCTCGAACTGGACAACGAGGACGCGGCGCGCGTGCTCGGGATCAGCCCCACCGCGGTCTCGACGCGGCTGTCGAGAGCCCTGAAGAAGCTCGAGGAGAAGGTGAGCATCCATGTCTGAGACGCTGTTGCACGAGATCCGCGCCACGAAGCCGGAGGCGCCGTCCGCACTGCGCGAGCGCGTCCGCGCGCTGAGCGTCCAGGAGCCCGTTCGCGAGCCCTTTCTCGACCGGCTTCGGTTCACGTGGGGCTGGCGGCGGCTCGTGCTCGCCGTCCCGGCGACGGTCGTCGTCGCGCTCGTCGCGGCGGGCGTGATCGGGCTCTCGCGCGACGGCAACCGGGCGACATCCGCCGGCTCGGCAGCCGAGCTGCAGACCTTCTCCGCTGCGACCGCTCCGTCCGAGGCCGCAGCTCCGCCGGCGACGCGCTCCGTCGCACCCGTCGCGAAGGATGCGGCGACCGGCTCGACGATCGCACCGGCGCCCGGCCAGCTCCAGCGCTTCGAGGCGGAGCTCGGCCTCCGCGTCGACGACGTCGACGCGCTCTCGGACGCGACCAAGCAGGCACAGCAGATCGCACACGACCACGGCGGCACCGTCGCCTCGCTCCAGTACGACGCTCCGTCGGCGGGCGTGGGCACCGCCCAGATCACGCTGCGCATCCCGACGGCGCAGGTCGAGGACGCGCTCGCCGAGCTGTCGCAGCTCGGGACGATCGTCGGCCAGCGCTACGGGATCCAGGATCTGCAGCAGCAGGCGGACAGCCTCCAGACCCAGATCGAGCAGACCCAGCGCAGGATCGCGCAGATCCTGACGCAGCTGGAGAGCGCGACCCTCTCGAACGAGAACCGCGTCGTGCTCCAGTCCCGGCTGAACGCGGCCCGGCTGAAGCTGACCGGCCTCCGCGAGTCGCTGCGGAGCACGCGCGCCGAAGCCGCGACCTCGACCGTCAACGTCACCCTCACGACCGAGGAGATCGAGGCGGTTCCGGTCGGCGGGAGCCGCCTGGACGGGATCAAGGACGTGCTTGCCTGGGAGGCGATCGCCGTCCTCTACACGCTCGTCGTCGCCGGCCCGTTCATCGTGCTCGGCGTACTCGTCTGGCTCGCCCTGCGGCTTCGGCGCCGCCAGGTCGAGACGCGCCTGCTCGAGCAGAACTAGGCCGGCCGCAGCGGCAGCTCGGCCCGCACCGTCGTGCCTCGGCCCTGCTCGCTCGAGACACGGAACCGCCCTCCGAGCGCCTCGACCCGGTCCGACAACCCCCGCAGACCGGATCCCTTGTCGGCGTCCGCGCCGCCGATGCCGTCGTCGGAGACCTCGACGACGAGCACCCCGTCGTCACGAGCGAGGTCGACCCGCGCCAGGCTCGCCGACGCGTACTTGGCGATGTTGGTGAGCGACTCCGACACGACGTAGAACGCGGCGGCCTCGATCGGCTCGGCAAGCCGCGCGGACGGCAGGCCGTTCACCTCCACCGGCAGCGGCGCGCGCGCGGAGAGCGCCTCCACGGCCGGCGTGAGACCGTGATCGGTGAGGATCGCCGGATGGATCCCGCGGGCGAGCTCACGGAGCTCCTCGAGGGCGAGCGCAAGCTCGTCGCACGCCTCCGCGATCAGCTCCGCAGCCGCCGCGGTGTCGTCGGCCAGCCGTGACTCGGCGATGCGAAGGTGGAGCGCGAGTGTGACGAGACGCTGCTGAGCGCCGTCGTGGAGGTTGCGCTCGAGCCGGCGCCGCTCGGCGTCGCCGGCCTGAACGATGCGCGCGCGCGACGCCGTCAGCTCCTCACGGGCCTCGGCGTTCGCGAGCGCGACGGCGACGAGGCTCGTGAACTTCTCGAGACGCTCCTCGATGCCGGCTGGAAAGGAGCCGCCGCCGCTTCGAGAGCGAGGTGGCACCCCAGAGCCGCCCCGACACCACGATCGGCGCGGCCACTCCCGAGCTCACCTTGGCGGCGAGCATGCGCTCGCGAACAGCGGCGGGCTCTGCGTCCAGGTCGATCCGGGCCGTTCGGCCGGTCTGCGCGACGCGCGCGATCGCGCCGCCCTGGAACGGAAGCCGCACGCCGAGCGGCTGGTCGATCTTCCCGACCCGTTGCCAGGCGCCGACGATCACCGCGGCGTCCAGATCCTCGACATAGCGCACGATTGCGCCGGCGTCGGCGTCGAACAGCCGGCCGATCTCCTCCGAAACGACCGTGAAGAGCCCCTCCGGCTGCTCCTCGGTCGCGACCGCCACGGCGACGCGGCTGAGAGCGGCTTGCTCGTCGGCGAGCGCCGCGAGCTCCTCGCGGGCCTGCGCGTTCGCGATCGCGACGGCGACGAGCCCGGCGAACTGGCCGAGGCGCTCCTCGGTATTCGGCGCGAGCTGCAGATCGCGCGTGACGGAGACGACGAGAGCGCCCCAGATCTCGCCGGAGACGACGACCGGCGCCGCGACGAGCGACGTCACGCCGAGCGCGACCAGCCGCTCGTGGAGCTCCGGAGGGACGCCGGGATCGTCGGTCGCCAGCCGCGCGGGCGCGCCCGTCCGTGCGACCCGGTCGATGGCGCTGCCGCGGGCGATCACGACCACCGTGCCGTCGCCCGGGATCTGGACGCCCGGCTCGCTCCACTTGCCGACGATGACACCCTGCCCTGGACGGGGCCCGAAGGACACGAGATTCGCGGCGTCCGCGCCGAGGAGGCGAGCGACCTCTTCGGTGACGACGTCGAAGACGCGCTCGGCCGTCGACTCCGTGGCGACGGTCACCGCAACACGCCGCAGGGCGGCCTGCTCCTCGACGAGCATGCGGAGATCAGCTCCGGGCATATCGGAAAGCGTCGCACGGTTCGGGCACGCCCGCCATGCGGCGCGGTCGAACTAGTCGTTCCAGAACGCGTCGAACGCGGCCTGGTCGAGCGGCTGTGCGCGCACGACCTTCCAGCGGCCGCCCTCGAGCTCGACGAGGAGCGCCTGCTCGATATCGAGCTCTCGCCCGTCCGGCCGCGATCCGCGGGCGCGGTACACCGCGACAAGGTGGCCGTCGTCGGCCACGGTCCAGAGGAGCTCGACGCGGTACGTCCCGCCGGTGAGCTCGGCCGTTCCACGCAGAAACGCGACGATCGCATCCCGGCCAGTGTGCGTCCCGCTGAGCGCCATCGAACCGGGGACGTGCCAGACCGCATCGTCGGCGAAGAGGTCGAGCAGAGCGGGCACGTCACCCTGGACGAACCGCTCGAAACCCTCACGTGCCCGAGTCGCGTTCGGGTGCTCGCTCATGCGTCGAGCGTCGCGACGACGGCCTCGGCGACCACCTTCAGCGGCTTGCCCGAGACCTGGCTCGCCTTGCGCAGGCGCGCGAACGCGTCCTGCTCGGACAGGCCCTCCTTCGTCATCAGCAACCCCTTGGCGCGCTCGATCGCCTTGCGGGCGGCGAGCGCGTCCGCGAGCGACTCCGCCTCCTCCCGCAGCGCCGTCAGCTCCTCGTGGCGGGCGCGGGCGGTCTCGATCGCGGGCAACAGATCGGTCTCGCGGAACGGCTTCACCAGGTAGCCGAACACGCCCGCCTCGACCGCGCGGGCAACGAGCTCCCGCTCGCCGTAGGCCGTGACCATCACGATCGGGATCGGCCGCTCCTCGAGGATCCGCTTCGCCGCCTCGATCCCGTCGAGCCGCGGCATCTTCACGTCGAGCACGGCGAGATCGGGCTCCTCTGCGCGCGCGAGCTCGACCGCCTCCTCGCCGTCGCGCGCCTCGGCGCAGATCTCGAAGCCCGCGGCCTCGAGCAGCGCACGCAGGTCCATCCGGATGATCGTCTCGTCCTCGGCGATCAGGATCCTCATGCCGGGAACAGCACCTCGGCGCGCAGCCCCGGCTCGCTCGTCAGCACGAGCGTGCCCTGCAGCTCGTCGCGCACGAGCGCGCGCACGATCGAGAGCCCGGTGCTGTCGCCGCTCCCGTTCAGCCCGGCACCGTCGTCGGCAACGGCGAGCGCGACGTCGTCGCCGCGGCGGGCGAGCTCGATCCGCACCGTGCCGCCGCCGTGCTCGAGCGCGTTCTGGAAGAGCTCGCTGAAGACGAGCGCGAGCGCCGTCGCGCGGTCGCCGGCCAGCGAGACCGGCTCGAGCGTCGCCTCGACCGCCTTCCCCGCGACGAGGCCCTGCACGAGCATCGCGCGCAGCCGCTCGATCAGCTCGGCCAGGTCGACGTCGTCCTCCCGGTGCTCGGTCAGCACCTCGTGCACGGCCGCGATCGCGAGGATCCGGTTGACCGAGTCGGTCAGCGCGCGCCGCGCGTCGACCTCCGGCGCGCGCGCCTGCAGCCGCAGCAGCGACGCCACCGTCTGCAGGTTGTTCTTGACGCGGTGATGGATCTCCTGGGCGAGGACGCCGCGCATGACCGCACGGCCGTGCTCGAGCGCGACGGCGGCGTGGTGGGCGATCGCCTCCAGCAGCCCGCGGTCCTCGTCCGAGAAGGGCGTGTCGCGGTCGCAGACGAGCTCGCCGATCTGCCGCCGCTTCCAGCGCAGCGGCAGGCGGACGTTGTAGGCGCCGGCCCGCCCCTCCGGCCAGGCGATCTCGCCGTCCTCGAGCACGAGCGCTGCGCCGGTCGCGTTCACGGCGGCGATCGTCGTCTTCACGATCGCCTCGAGCGACTCCTCGAGGTAGAGCGACTCGGAGACGGCCTCCGAGATCTTCGCGAGGGCCTCCAGCTCGTGCACGCGACGCTGCGCATCGGCGTAGAGGCGCGCGTGCTGGATCGTCTGCGCCACCTGGGAGGCGATCGCGACGAGCAGGTCGACCTCCGCCTCGCTGTGCTCGCGCGCGGCACGCGTGCGCACGTTGAGCGCCCCTTCCAGCTTCTGCCGCGCCAGGATCGGCACGGCCAGGATCGACTCGTACTCGTCCTCTGGCAGGTTGGGGAAGAGCTTGAAGCGCGGGTCGAGGTGCGCGCGGGCGGCGATCGCGATCGGCGCGCGCTCCGCCGCCGCCACGCCGGTGATCCCCTCGCCGGGGCGCATCCGCGGCCGACGCGTCATCTCCTCGACGCTGGTGCCGTGCGTCGCCCGCAGCACGAGCTCGTCCGCCCGCTCGTCGTAGAGATAGACGAAGCACGCGTCCGCTTCGAGCGCCTCGGCGACCTTGCTCGCGACGAGCGCGAGCACCTCCTCCAGGTCGAGCGTCGAGTTGACGGCCGCGATCGTCTCGGTCAGCAGCCGCAGGTGGCGGGCGGTGGCGTCCACCCAGCGATTCTAGGCCGTGCCGTCCGATGCCCTTTACAAACTCCTAACCGCGGCAGCCTGAGAAACTTCAAACGACGGGAATAGGTTCTCGGACAGATGACCTCGCTCGAGCTCGATCTCCGCAGCGTCAAGGGCTTCCTCGTCGCCGACGCCCGCGGCCGTGTGATCGGACGTGTCGAGTCGCCGATGTACGGCTCGCAGCCCGACGTCCCCGATGCGCTCGCCGTCCGCGGCGGCTTCATGCGCGGCCGCCGGCTCGTGCCGGCCGACGCGATCGACGAGATCGACACGGGCTCGCGCGTGATCGGCCTGAGCGTCGTGCGCGAGCAGATCCGCAAGTTCCTCTAGAGCGCATTCCGCAGCGGCATCGCGGTCACGGCGGACGCCTGCGCCCGCGCCCCGAGCGCAAAACGATCGCAGGCTCCCTCGGGAGCCCACGATCGGCCGTCAGTTGAGGTGCAGCGCTCGCCTTGCGCCACAGCCCTCCGTCGATTATGCGCCTTTTTCGGCGCTCGCGCTACAGGACTGCCAGATAGCGGTCGAGCTCCCACTGCGTCAGCTGGATCCGGTAGTCGTTCCACTCCTTGCGCTTGATCTCGACGTAGCGCTCGTGGATGTGGTCGCCGAGCGCCCGCTTCATCAGCTCCGAGCCGGCGAGCTCCTCGACCGCCTCGCCGAGCGTGCCCGGGAGAGCGACGATCCCGCGCTCGTCCCGCTCCGCCGGTGAGAGGTGGTACAGGTTCGAGTCCATCGGCTCCTCGAGCTCGTAGCCCTTCTCGATCCCCTCCAGCCCCGCGTGCAGCAGCGCCGCGAACGTCAGGTACGGGTTGCAGGCGGGGTCGGGACAGCGGATCTCGGCGCGGGTCGCCTGCTCGGAGCCCGGCTTGTAGAGCGGGATCCGGATCAGGGCGGAGCGGTTCCGCTGCGACCAGGCGACGTAGACCGGCGCCTCGTAGCCCGGGCACGAGCCGCTTGTAGGAATTGACCCACTGCGCGAACACCGCCGAGAGCTCGCGCGCGTGGCGGAGCAGGCCGGCGATGAACGCCTTCGCCGTCGGCGAGAGGTGGTGCGGGTCGCTCTCGTCGAAGAACTGGTTGCGGCCGTCGGTGAAGAGCGACATGTGCGTGTGCATCCCCGAGCCGTTCTCGCCGAAGAGCGGCTTCGGCATGAAGGTCGCGTAGACGCCGTTCTTCGCCGCCACCTCCTTCACGATCAGCCGGTAGGTGATCGTGGCGTCGGCCATGTCGAGCGCGGGCGCGTAGCGCATGTCGATCTCGTGCTGTGACGGCGCCACCTCGTGGTGGTGGTACTCGATCGGGATCCCGACCGACTCGAGCGCCTGGATCGTCTCGTTCCGCAGCTCGGTCGCCGCGTCGAGCGCGGTCATCGCGAAGTAGCCGCCCTCGTCGAGCGTCTCCGTGCCCTTGTTGTCCCTGAAGAGGAAGTACTCGAGCTCGGGCCCGATGTTGAACGTGTCGAAGCCCATGCTCTGCATCCGCTCGAGCGCCTTGCGGAGCATGTAGCGCGGGTCGCCCTCGTACGGCGTCCCGTCGGGCTTGACGATGTCGCAGATCATCCGGCCGACGACCGCCTCGCCCTCGCGCGAGGGCATGATCCGGAAGGTGCCCGGATCGGGGATCGCGACCATGTCGGACTCCTCGATCGCGTTGAAGCCGGTGATCGACGAGCCGTCGAAGCCCATCCCGTCGTCGAGCGCGGCCTCGATCTCCTGCGGGGTGATCGCGAAGCTCTTCAGGTGGCCCTCGAGGTCGGTGAACCAGAAGAGGACGTACTCGACCTTCTGCTTCTCGATCTCCTTCAGGACCTGCTTGCGCGACTCCGGGTCGGACGTCGCCCGGTGCTTGCTCTCGATCATCGCCATGCCTGTTTCCTCCTTTGAAAACGAAAAATGCCCCGGCGCGGACGAGTCCGCATCCGAGGCAGCGTCGCCGCGAAAGACTCGCGGAGTCTACACCTCCGGGCGCCGCGCAAGAAAGACGATCATGTCGTACCCCCACGCGGATGCGCCGCTCCGCACCTCGACGTCGACGAACCCAGCGCGCTGCAGCAGCGCGGTCAACTCCTCGCGGCCGTAGACCGACTCCGTCAGCAGATGCTCCTCCTCGGCGAGAAGCTCGCCGTCGCGCCACTGCCACGCTTCGATCGCCCTCGTCACACGGCGTTCCGGCCGGTCGACGTCGACGACCCGGACGCGAAGCGCAAGCTCGGAGCCGTCGGAGGCCTGCTCCCGCTCGACCGGGGGATCGTGATGCTCCGGATCGGCTTTCACGGTCGGGAGACTCCCGGTCTCCTCGATGTCCAGCGCCAGGAGCCCGCCGGGCTCGAGGTGGTCGTGGAGCCGGGCGAGCGCCTGCGCATCCTGCGCGCGGGTGCTTCCGAGCCCGAAGGTGCCGCAGCAGACGATCGTCCGAAAGCGGCGCGGCAGGTCGAGCTCGTGCAGCGCCTGCGCGTACAGGGTCGGCTCAAGCCCGCCGGCCGCCGCCAGGCGCCGGCACTCGGCGAGCATGTCCTGCGAGATGTCGCAGCCGACGACGTCGAGGCCGGCGCGGAGATAGGGCAGCAGGAGCCGGCCCGTACCGCAGCCGGCGTCGAGGGCGGGCTGTCCCGCCGCCACGAAGGGCCGGAAGTACTCGACCTCCGGCCCGCCCTGATTGAACTCGGCCCACCAGCGGGCGACGAGCCCGTGATGCCAGGTGGACACGCCTATCCCGATCGCTTCAGCTTCCCGTGCTTCTTCGCGTACATCTCACCGCGGCGGAAGACCAGGAGCCCGATCGGAGCCGAGATCGCGCCGATCAGGAGCAGCGGCCAGATCTCGTCCCACATCGTCGAGAGCCCGGCGCCGTTCAGGATCGCGTCCCGGATGCCGTTGAGCACGTAGGTCGCCGGCGAGATCACCGACAGCCACTGCATCCACTGCGGCAGCACCTCGACCGGGTAGTAGACACCCGAGACGACGAGCAGCATCCCCTGCGCGACGAAGCCGAGCTGGGCGCCCTTCTCGGGCGAGATCAGCGGCAGCACCGCGGTCATGATCCCGATCCCGATGAACGCGATCGAGCCGACCACGAGCACGACGAAGGCCGCGAGGAAGTCGGCCTGCGGCAGCTCGAGGTCGAAGAAGAACGCGACCACGATGAAGAGGATGATCGCCCGGATCAGCCCGTAGAGCACCGCGAAGAACCCCGCTCCCGCGAGGTGCATCGCGCGCGACAGGGGCGCCATGAACGTGTACTCGATCGTCCCCTCCCAGCGCTCCCACGCCACCGTCTCGGTCATGAACTCGAACAGGATCCCGAGGTAGGCCCAGACGACGGCTCCGATCAGGAGCTGCGTGGTCGTGCGGTTGACGTCGATCGACCCGCCGGTCGCCTCGATCCCCTTCGCGATGAAGACGATCGTGAGCGTGTTCGCGATCGTCCAGACCATGAAGGCGACGTCCCACCAGATGTAGCGGCGGGTCAGGTAGACGTTGCGCTCGACGACGCCGCCGAGCCCGATCAGCTCGGCGCGGAGAGTGGAAGCAGCAGCTCTCATGCGAACACCTCCCGGTCCTCGTCGTCCTCGTCCGTCTCCGCCTCGAACTCGCGGCCGGTGGCGGCGAAGAACGCCTGCTCGAGCGTCTCGACGCCGAAGCGCTCGAGGATCTCGGGCACGGTCTCGAGGAAGAGCAGCTGGCCCCGGTCGAGGATGCCGACGCGGTCCGCCAGCGCCTCCGCCTCGGCGAGGTCGTGCGTGCAGAGCAGGATCGTCGCGTCGTGGGTCTGCCGCACCTCGCGGACGAAGTCCTGCACCTCGAGCTTGGAGCGCGGGTCGAGGCCCGTCGTCGGCTCGTCGAGCAGGAGCAGCACCGGCGAGGTGAGCAGCGCCCGCGCGAGCGCGACCTTCTGCTGCATCCCGCGCGAGAGGTTCTCCATCGGCTCGGTGCGCCGGTCGACGGGGAAGCCGACCTTCGTCAGGATCGCGGGGATCTTGACCCGGGTCTCACGCGGCCCCATGCCGTAGTAGCGCGCCGCGTAGTGCAGGTTCTCGCCGGCCGACATCTTCTTGAAGAAGCTCGCCTCGACCGAGACGCGGTTGACGAGCTTGCGCACCGGGCGCGGATCCTTGAAGACGTCGTGCCCGAAGACGTGCGCGCTGCCGCCGTCGCTGAAGAGCAGCGTCGACAGCAGCCGCACGAGCGTCGACTTCCCGGAGCCGTTCTGGCCCAGGATCGCGACGCACTCTCCCCTCTCCATGGCAAACGTGACGCCCTCCAGCGCCGCCCGCTTCTTGCGCGCGAACCGGCCCGCCTTCTTGTCGCGGCGCGAGAACTCCTTGCGGAGGTCCCGGACCTCCACGGCAAGGGGCGGACGCTGCAATTCGATCACCTCGGACATTCCAAACTCCTTCGCTCACAAAAACTCCAGAACACAGCACGCGACGCCCGCTACTACGGCGGGCCGCGGCAACGGGTGTCCTAGATGTGGGCGAGGAATCTCATGCGGCGTCCGACGATACCAGCCGCTCCGGCCGGGGCGCCAGTGAAATTTCCGGCCTTGACCTGCGTCCGGCCGCTGGGCTACGGTGAGAGCAGGTTCCGCCGGCGAAGGCGGATCCGAGGCTATGGCGCCTCGCAGCTCTCTGGAGCTGCGGGCGCTTTTTTTGTGGTCCAACGGAAGGGAGCGGCGATGTCGGAGCTCGAAGACAGGCACTACTTGAGAAACGGCGGTGAGACGCTGCCCGACGCCCGCGAGGCGCTCGAATGGGCCGCCGAGACGCGCGTCTCGATGGTCGACCTCAAGTTCTGCGACCTGCTCGGCACGTGGCAGCACATGACGCTGCCGCTGCGGGCGTTCGGCGCGGACGCCTTCGAGGACGGGCTCGGCTTCGACGGCTCCTCGATCCGCGGCTGGCAGGGGATCTCCGAGTCGGACATGCTGCTGATGCCCGATCCGAGCTCGGCGATCCTCGACCCGGGCACCGAGGCGCCGACGCTCTCGCTGATCTGCGAGATCGCCGACCCGATCACGCGCGACGGCTATTCGCGCGATCCGCGCCAGGTCGCCAAGCGCGCCGAGGAGTACCTGCGGCAGACCGGGATCGCGGACACCTGCTTCGTCGGCCCCGAGTGCGAGTTCTTCGTCTTCGACGAGGTCAGCTACGACCTCGGCCCGAACGCGTCGCACTACTCGGTCGACTCGAGCGAGGGGTACTGGAACTCCGGCAAGCCCGGCCTCGGCTACACGTCGCGGCCGAAGGAGGGCTACTTCCCGACGGCTCCGCACGACTCGCTGCACGACCTGCGGACGGCGATGGTGCTGACGCTGGAGCGGCTCGGGATCCCGTGCGAGTTCCACCACCACGAGGTCGCCTCCGGCGGCCAGTGCGAGATCGACCTCCGCTTCCAGAGCCTGACCCGGATGGCCGATCAGGTCATGACCTACAAGTACGTGGTCAAGAACGTCGCCCGCGCGCACGGCAAGTCGGTCACCTTCATGCCGAAGCCGATCTTCGGCGACAACGGCTCCGGGATGCACTGCCACCAGTCCCTCTGGAAGGAGGGAACGCCGCTGATGGCGGACAAGTCGGGCTACGCCGGGCTCTCGCAGCTCGCCCGCGCCTACGTCGGCGGCCTGCTCGAGCACGCGCCCGCGCTGCTCGCCTTCTGCGCGCCGACGACGAACTCGTACCGCCGGCTCGTGCCGGGCTACGAGGCGCCGGTGAACCTCGTCTACTCGCAGCGCAACCGCTCGGCCTGCATCCGGATCCCGATGTACTCCGACTCGCCGAAGGCGAAGCGGATCGAGTTCCGCTGCCCCGACGCGGCCGCCAACCCGTACCTCGCCTTCTCGGCGATGCTGATGGCCGGCATCGACGGGATCGAGCGCGGGCTCGACCCGGGCGCGCCGGCCGACTACGACCTCTTCGAGGAGGCCGGCCACGACGTCCCGCAGGTGCCCGGCTCGCTCGCCGAGGCGCTCGACGCGCTCGAGGCCGACCACGAGTTCCTGCTCCGGGGCGGCGTCTTCACCGAGGACCTGATCCGGACCTGGATCGACTGGAAGCGCGAGAACGAGGTGGACGCCGTCCGGCTCCGCCCCCATCCGGCCGAGTTCGGCCTCTACTACGACTGCTAGGAGGCGACGATGATCAAAGTGGAAGCGGTCGTGGTCCGGGATCGGATCGAGACCGTCATGGACGCCGTCGAGGACCAGACCGGCCACGTCGGCGTCACCGTGATCGAGGCGGTCGGGCACGGCCGCCAGCGTGGGATCACGCACGAGTACCGCGGCCGGATCTTCGAGTCGCGGTTCCTGCCGAAGGCGTACCTCTTCTTCCTCGTGAAGGACGAGCTCGCCCCGAGAGTGGTCGAGGCGATCGCGGACGCCGCCCGCACCGGGCACGAGTCCGGCGACGGCCTCGTCTGGACCACGCCCGTGTTCGACGTCACCCACAACCGCACCGGAGAGAGGCTCGAGGAGGTCGAGGTCGCATGACGACAAAGGAACTGGCAATCGCAAGCAGCACCATCTGGGTCGTCCTGGCCGCGATTCTCGTGATGTTCATGCAGGCGGGCTTCGCCTTCCTGGAGGCCGGGCTGACGCGGATGAAGAACGTCGGCCACATCGCCGCGAAGAACGTCCTCGTCCTCGCGATCGCGTCGATCGTGTACTACTTCGTCGGCTTCGGGATCGCCTTCGGCGACGGCGGCAACGCCCTCTGGGGCGGCTCCGGCTTCTTCCCGTCGGTCGACGAGCTCCTGACGGTCGGAGTGGCGCCGTTCAGCTGGTTCTCCTCGATCCCGGCGGCAGCGGGGTACCTGTTCGAGGTCGTCTTCTGCGCCGTGTCGCTGGCGATCGTCTGGGGCGCCATGGCCGAACGCACGCGGCTGTGGGTCTACTTCGCGTTCGGCTTCGCCTACACGCTGATCTACTCGCTCGTCTCGCACTGGGTCTGGAGCCCGGACGGGTGGCTGTTCGCGAGGGGGATGCAGGACTTCGCCGGCTCGACGGTCGTCCACTACCAGGGTGCGCTGGCCGGGCTGGCCGGGGCGCTCCTGCTGGGGCCGCGGATCGGCAAGTTCGCCTCCGACGGAAAGCCGAACGCGATCCCCGGTCACAACATGGCGTTCACCACGCTCGGCGTGATCATCCTCTGGTTCGGCTGGTTCGGCTTCAACCCGGGCTCGACGCTCAGCGTCGACTTCGGCGGCGTCGGCTTCTTCGCGTACGTCGCCCTGAACACGAACCTCGCGGCGGCGGCCGGCGTGCTCGGCGCCGTCATCACCTCCTGGCTCGTGATCAAGAAGCCCGACCTCTCGATGATGCTGAACGGCGCGATCGCGGCGCTCGTCGCGATCACGGCGGCGTGCGCGTTCGTCGCTCCGTGGGCGGCGATCGTGATCGGCCTCGTCGCCGGGGCGATCGTCGTGCTGGGCGTTCTCTTCGTCGAGCGGATCGGGATCGACGATCCGGTCGGAGCGCTCTCGGCGCACGGCATGGCCGGCGTGTGGGGCACGCTCTCGCTCGGCTTCTTCACCGTGCCGGCGCTCGCGGAGAAGCTCGCGACCGGGAGTGGCGGCATCTTCTACGGCGGCGGGCTGCACCAGCTCGGCGTCCAGGCGCTCGGTCTGGTCACCGTCGGCGTGTTCACATTCGCCACGTCGTTCGGGATCCTCTGGCTGTTCAAGGTCACGATCGGGATCCGGACCGAGGAGCACGTCGAGACCGCCGGTCTGGACGTCTCCGAGCACGGCATGTGGGGCTATCCCGAGTTCTACATCCCGGTTCCCGGCGGCTACGGCACCGAGACGCACGGCCACATGGGCCCTGCGCACGCGCAGCGCCCGTCGCCCGCGGCGACGGCCACGAGCGCAGTCGTGGTCGAGCCGACGAGCTAGAGACGGCCGAGCCGGACATGTCCCAGGGTCTGTCCCTGGGACATGTCCGCTACGGCTAGGAGACCGAGAACGTGACCGAGACGACCGCGGTCACCTGCTGCGTCCCGGGCTCGATCGGGGTGGAGCCGGCGTCCATCGCCTTCTCTGCCGCGGCGAACGGCTGCGGCGACGAGCCGCCGCCCTCGACGATCGCGGTGATGCGGCCGAGCGAGAGGTTCGACGCCGCGGCGAGCGCCTGCGCGCTGGCGCGGGCGTCGGCGACCGCGGCCTTGAGGGCGTTGCGGTAGAGCTCGGCCTGGTCGCCGCTCGAGAGCGACGGCCCGTAGACCTGGTTCGCGCCGGCGTTGACGGCGGCATCGATCAGGGCGCCGGCCTTGGCGACGTCCTTGATCGTGGCCGAGACCGTGTTCGTGGCGACGAACGCCTGCACCTCGTTCGTCTCGTTGTAGCGGGGCGAGAGCGAGACCGACTGCGTCTTCACGTCGGTGCCGCCGGCGGCCTTGACGGCGGCGATCACGCGCCGCATCTCGGTCGCGTTCGCGGCCAGGGCGGCCTTCGCCGTCTGGCCCTGGCTCTCGACGCCGAAGGACAGCTCTGCCCGGTCGGGCACGGAGGCCACGTAGGCCGTGCCCTGGACGGTGATGCCTCCGGCCTCGGCGGCGGCGCTCGACGCCGGCCCGGGGAGCGAGACGGCGGCGAACACGGCGACGAAGGTCAGAAGCCCTGCGATGGGGAGGAGTCGAGTTTTCATGCCGTGTGTACGCCGCCGGGGACGGCTGCGTCACACGGCGTCGAGCCGAGCCGGACGGCTGCGTCACAGCGGCTGCTACCCCGAGGCGGGCCAGCGGGCGGCGCCGAGATCGCGGGAGACACCGCGCGCCGCCTCGATCACGTGCGCCGCGAGCGCGGGCTCGCGCCCGCCACGCAGGATCCGCTCGCGCGGGCCTGCGATCCCGATCGCTCCCACCGGCTCGCCTGACCGGGCGAAGATGCCCGCGGCGATGCCACCTTCGCCGAGGATCGCCTCCTCGCGCTCACGGGCGAAGCCGCGCGTGCGCACGAACTCGAGCTCGCGCCGAACGGCGGCCGGGCCGGTCAGCGTGTGGCCTGTCAACCGGGTCAGCTCGTCCGTGAGCAGCTCCTCGACGGTGTCCTCGTCCAGGTAGGCGATAGCGGCCTTTCCGAGCGCAGTCGCGTGCAGCGGCAGCACGGAACCGACCTCGAGGATCTGGAGGGTCGAATCGGGGCGGAAGACGTGGTGGACGACGAGCGCACCCCGGCCATGGAGGACAGCGACCCGAACCGCCTCCTGGGTCCGCAGCGCGAGCAGCTCCGACCAGGCCAGCGCGCGCGAGCGTAGCTCGTTCAGGTCGAGGTACCGATTGCTCAGGTTCAGCAGCTCCGGCCCCAGCTGATACTTGTCGCTGTCGGCGTGCTGCTCGACCAGGCCGTGCGACTGCAGCGTCCGCAGGAGCCCGTGCACGGTCCCCTTGGCGAGGTCGAGCCGGACCGCGATCTCGCTGACGCCGAGGCGGCCGGTGCCTCCGCTCAGGGTCTTCAGAATGCGCACGGCGCGGTCGACGGATTGAATCATGAGTCTTTCATTGTCGAATGCTGTTCGACATTGTAGAATACTCGCGATGACGGACAACGGCTTCGTCGGACTCGTGATCGTCTCCCACAGCGCCTCTCTCGCAGACGGCGTCGCCGATCTGGTCGGCCAGGTGGCAGGGCCGGACGTCCGGGTCGAGGCCATCGGCGGTGGGCCCGGCGAGACGCTCGGGTCGGACGGCCTGCGTGTGTACGAGGCGCTGCGACGCGGCGCGCAGGGCTCCGGATCCGTCGTCCTGATGGATCTCGGGAGCAGTGTCCTCGCGGTGAAGGCGGCTCTCGGTGAGCTCGACCCAGACGAACGCGCACGCCTTCGCATCGCCGACGCGCCGCTCGTCGAGGGAGCGGTCGCAGCGGGCGTCACCGCCTCGATCGGCGAGGACGCAGACGGCGTGTTGCGCGCGGCGGAGGAGGCGCGCCATGCCGTCAAGCTCTGAGCTCGTCGCCCCCGTCAGGCTGCCCGATGGCGTCGCGCTGCACGCGCGTCCTGCCGGCGCGTTCGTCCGCGAGGCCGCGCGCGCGGAGGCGGAGGTCACGGTCTCCGTGAACGGACGGACGGCGAACGCGAAGAGCATCCTCGACGTGCTCGCTCTCGGTGCGACCGGCGGCACCGAGCTCGTCATCTCGGCCTCAGGCGCGGATGCCGCCGAGGCCCTCGAGCGCCTCACGGAGCTCGTCGCCAACCTCACCTGAGCGGACGAGCTCGAGCACGGCGTCGGCGGAGGGCGCCAGGAGCGCCTCGCGCGCGAGGTCCGCGGCCCGCTCGGCTGAGAGCGCCCGGACGACGCTGCGAACGGCGTCGATTCCGGCCGCTGCGACGCTGAGCTCGTCGACGCCCAGACCGACGAAGATTGCTACGAGCTCCGGAATGCCGGCGGCTTCCCCGCAGATCTCGACGGTGATCGCGGCCTCGTGGGCGGCATGGACGACCGATGCGACGTGAGTGAGCACAGCAGGATCCGCCGCCGTGCTCGCCGAGGCGAGCGGCAGCTCGCGATGCAGGTCGAGCGTGCTCGCGACGAGATCGTTCGTCCCGATCGACAGGAAGTCGGCCTCGAGCGCGATCTCCGTCGCCCGGCGGGCCGCCGCGGGCGTCTCGATCATCGCTCCGACCTGGATCGCATGGTCTTCACCGAGGGCACTGTGGAGGAGCGCGCGAACGGTTCTGACCTGGTGGGCAGTCTCGACGAGCGGCAGCAGCAGCCGCAGGTGTGTGCCGGCGCCTGCATGCGCGATCGCGCGCAGCTGCGCTCCGAGCTCCTGTGGCCTCGAGAGCGTCAGCGCCAGGCCGCGCTCCTCCGTGCCCGCGAGGAAGGGCGGGGTCTTGTCGGCGCCGAAATCGAGAGTGCGCACGGTCGCCACGCGGCCGCGCAGCCGCCGGAGCAATGGCTCGAGCTGCTCGAGGTGCTCCGCCTCGGTGGGCCAAGCCGGGGCCTGCAGGAACGCGAGCTCGGTCCGGAGCAGCCCAACGCCGCTCGCACCGGCAGCGAGCCCCGCATCGATCTCGGCCGCGGACGCCGCGTTGCAGAGGAGTGCGATCCGGCGGCCGTCCGTGGTCTCGACGGGGAGACCACGCAGCGCAGCGAGCGCGTGGCGCCGCCGGACTCCGGCTCGCATCGTCTTCCTCGCCTCGTGCAGCTCCGCGCCTGCGGGATCGATCGAGACGCTGCCCGTCTCGCCGTCGAGGAGCAGGACCGTGCCGTCGTCGACCCCGGTCATCGGCGCGCCGAGCGCGACGGCCATCGGCACGCCGAGCGAACGAGCGACGATCGCGGCATGTGCCGTCGCGGACCCCTCGGCCAGCGCGACGGCGACAATCCGGCCCTGGCCGAGCTCGAGCTCCGCGACTTCGGCCGGCCCGAGCTCGCGCGCAACGAGAATCGTGTCCCGGTCCAGAGCCGGGACCTCCGGCGCGCCGGTCGCAATGCGGGCTGCACGGCGTCCGACCTCGCGGACGTCCGCGGCGCGCGCGGCGAGCATCGGGTCCGACAGCGCGGCCAGCCGGCTCGCAATTTCCTCCGCTGCCGACCTGAGCGCCTCGGCCGGCGGCGCCGTGGTCGCGAGGTCACGCACACGCGCGATGAGCGAGGGATCCTCGGCCATCAGCCGGTTCGCCTCCAGGATCTCGGCCTCGTCCGCGAGCGCGGCCTCGCGCAAGCAGGCCGCAGCAGCGCCGAGCTCCTCCGCCGCCCGGGCGAGCGCGGCGAGCGCAGCGTCCGGGTCGGGTGGGTCGCCGCTCGTGGTGAGGTCCCGCAGGACGAGGGCCCGGCCGACGGCGACCCCGGGAGACGCGCCCAGGCCGGTCAGCACGGTGGCTGGCATCACGCCGCCGCGGCCGACTGCTCGAGCGCCGCGAGGATGAGGGCAGTCGACGTCGCCCCCGGGTCCTGATGGCCGATCGACCGCTCTCCCAGGTACGACGCTCGGCCCTTGCGCGCCTGCAGCGGCACCGTCGCCCGCATGCCTTCTTCTCCGGCCTCGCGGGCGGCGGTGAGTGCCGCGGCGAGGTCGGTGCCGCCGTCGACGCGCTCGCGCAGCGTTCGCACTGCGGGGGCGAGCGCATCGACCATCGTCTTCTCGCCCTCGCTCGCCGCCCCGAGCTCGACGACGCCTGCGAGCGCGGCGTCGAGCGCGGCGACGAGCTCTTCCGCACCGAACGTCTCGGCGTCTCCGAGCGTCCGCCCGGCGCGGCGTAGCGCCGTGCCCCAGAGCGGGCCACTGGCGCCGCCGACGGTGGAGACGAGCGTGGAGCCTGCCGTCAACAGCAGCTTGCCAGGCGGATGCGAGGGATCCTCGCCATCGAGCCGCTCGACCACAGCCGCGAACCCGCGGTCCATGTTCGCGCCGTGATCGGCATCGCCGATCGCAGCGTCGAGCTGGGTCAGATAGTCGCGCTGCTCGCGGATCGACGCCGCCGAAGCGGCGAGCCAGCCGTCGCACCGTGCCAGCATCCACGCTCGCTCCTTCCTCCATCCCTCTACACGCCCCACCGCAGCGCCGGCGTGTGCACCGGAGCATCCCACAGGGCCGTCAGCTCGTCGTCGAGCACGAGCAGCGTGATCGAGACGCCTGCCATCTCGAGGCTCGTGATGTAGTTGCCGACGAGATTCCGCGTCGCGGTCAGACCGTGCTGCTCGAGCTGCTTCGTCAGCTCGTTGTAGACGAGGTAGAGCTCGATCAACGGCGTCCCGCCGAGCCCGTTCACGAACGCCAGCACGTTCGCGCCGGAGGGCGGGTCGAGATCGGCGAGGATCGCCGTCGTCATCTGCTCGACGATCTCGGCCGCCGGCTTGACGCGGTCGCGCCGCCGGCCGGGCTCGCCGTGGATGCCGACGCCGAACTCCATCTCGTCCGGACCGATCTCGAAGATCGGCCCGTTCGACGACGGGCGTCGCACAAGATGTCAGCGCGACGCCGAAGCTCCGTCCCTGAGCGTTCACCTTCCGTGCGATTCCGCGCGACCTCGGCGAGCGTGCCGCCGGCCTCGGCCTTGGCGCCGGCGATCTTCTCGACGAGCACCGTGACGCCGACACCGCGGCGACCGGCCGTGTAGAGGCTGTCCTCCACTGCGACGTCGTCGTTCGTGAGGATGGACTCCACCTGGATCCCCTCGTCACCCGCCAACTCCTCGGCCATGCGGAAGTTGAGGACGTCGCCGGTGTAGTTCTTGACGATGTGAACGACGCCGGCGCCGCCGTCGACGGCCTTCGTCGCAGCGAGCATCTGGTCGGGAACCGGCGAGGTGAAGACGGCGCCCGGACAGGCGGCGTCGAGCATGCCGAGGCCCACGAAGCCGCCGTGCATCGGCTCGTGACCCGAGCCACCGCCGGAGACGAGCCCGACCTTGCCGCTCACGGGCGCACCCGCGCGGACGACGATTTGGTTCTCCTGGTCGACCGTCAGCAGGTCGGCGTGCGCCGAGGCCAGGCCCGCAAGCGACTCCGGCACGAGGTCGTCGGGGTTGTTGAGGAACTTCTTGACGGTCGCGACATCCGTGCTGCTCATTTCGATCCTCCTAGGCGTGGGCGGGGGTCTCGAATGCGTCGGCCCGATCCGGCTCCGTGACGGCCTCCTGGATCGGCCGCTGGACGATCCGGGGCTTCGCGACCCAGTCGTAGACGAACGCGGCGAGCGCCGCTCCGGCGAGATCGGCCGGGATGTAGGCCAACAGCTGCTCGGTCCAGTTGTGGAAAGACCCATTCAGATCCGAGATCAGGAGCGGCCCGAGCGCGCGGGCCGGGTTGATCGACGCGTTCGTGATCGGGCCCACGGTGATGATGATCCCCACGATCACAAGGCCGATCACGAGCCCTGCCCAGCCCTTCGGGCGAGCGGGTGTCGACGATGCCGAGGATCGTGAACAACAGGATTCCCGTCGCCAGCGCTTCGACGAACATCGCGGAGCCCCAACTGGTGACGTCGTGGTTGAAGTCGACGACGCCGAAGCCGGCGCCGAAGTCGAAGACACGGCTACCGAACGAGGCCCAGATCGCCAGTGCGCCGGCGATCCCGCCGGCAACCTGCGCGCTCCAGTAGGCGGGCACGCCGCTCCAGGGGAACCGCTTCGTGGCGGCGAGCGCGAACGTCACCGCCGGGTTGATGTGACAGCCCGACACCTTGCCGACCGTGTAGACCATCGCCACCACGATCAGCCCGAACGCGAGCGCGACCATGCCGACCTCCGCCCCCGAGAACGGCGAGGCCTCGCTCGTCAGCAGGATCATCGCGGGCACCGAGCCCGCGCCGACGAAGACGAGCAGCGCTGTGCCGATGAACTCGGCTGCCAGCTTCTGCGCGAGAGAGTGCTCCTCCATGAGCGGTACAACCTCCTTCCGGCCCCGAGACAGGAAGTCGCGGGCCGTTCCGCGGGTTGCCCGAGCTTTCATTGCTCGGAACGCTATTCGACATTACCGAACGACGTTCGAGCGAAGATAAGCCTTCGCGTCCTCGTTGTCAAGCGCACAAGCTGCAGCGGCCGTCAGGCCGCGGCGATGCGCGCGCGGGCTGCAGCGATCGCAGCCAACGCCACCCGGCCCCGGTGCAGTCCGCGGCGCTGCCGCGGGGGGCCTGACGTCCCTGCCCGCACCGACTCGGCGACCTGCTCGTGCGCGTCGCGGAACGGCGTTCCCTCCCGGACGAGAGCCTCGGCGGCGTCGGTGGCCAGGAGGAGCGGATCGCTCGCCGCGGCAGCCAGCCGCTCGCGATCGAGCTCGAGCCCGCGCACGAGCGCCGACAGCGCCCGCGAGCGCTCCGGCGAGATCGGCCCGCGCCGCGAAGACCGGCGCCTTGTCCTCCTGCAGGTCGCGGTTGTAGGCAAGCGGCAGGCCCTTGACGGTGGCGAGCAGACCGGTCAGGCGCCCGATCGCAGTGCCGGCCTTGCCGCGTGCGAGCTCGGCGACATCGGGGTTCAGCTTCTGCGGCATCATCGACGACCCGGTGGCGGCGTCCTCGCCGAGCCGGGCGAAGCCGAACTCCGACGTCGTCCAGAGCACGAGCTCCTCACCGATCCGGGAGAGGTGGACGAAGCAGACGGCCGCCGCGTAGAGGTAGTCGAGCGCGAAATCGCGGTCGGCGACCGCGTCGAGCGAGTTGCGGAGCTGGTTCGCGGGCGGAGGCAGCGGCAAGGTCGAGCCGGCGAGCGCACCGGCGCCGAGCGGGCTCGGCTCCGCCGCCGCGGCAGCCGCTGCGAAACGGGTCAGATCGCGCTCGAGCATCTCGACCCACGCCAGCAGGTGGTGCCCGACCGTGACGGGCTGAGCCCGCTGCAGGTGGGTGTAGCCGGGCATCGGCGTCTCGGCCTCCGCCTCGGCGCGGTCGAGAAGCCCGCCGGCAAGCCCGGCGATCGCGGCCCGCGCCTCGCCGGCCGCATCGGCCACGTAGAGCCTGAACGCCGCCGCCACCTGGTCGTTGCGCGACCTGCCCGCGTGGATCTTCCGGCCGACCTCTCCGAGCAGGCGCTCGATCGCGGTGTGGACGTCCTCGTCCTCGGGCTCGATCCCGCCGCCCGTGGCGATCTCCGCGAGCCGCGACTCCGCCTCGGCCAGCTCGCCGTCGTCGAGCAGCCCGGCGGCGTGCAGCCGGCGGGCGTGCACCGCCGTCGCCTCGCAGTCGTACGGCAGCAGCTCGGCGTCGTCGGCGCGGAGGAACGCGGCCACGGCCGGGTCGAGCGCGCGCCCGACCCGGCCGGACCAGAGGGTCATGCGTTCGTCGTCGCCCGCTTGCGGGCAGCCGCGAGCTCGACCTCGAGCGACGCGATCTTGACGAAGCCCTCCGCAGCCGCGTGGGGGAACGTCTCGCCGGCCCCGTAGGACGCGAGCTTCTCGGCGTAGAGCATGTTCGGCGAGCGCCGGCCGGTGACGACGGCCGCGTTCGGCCGCAGCGACACGCGCACATCGCCCTCGACGAGCGCCTGCGTCGTGTCGACGAAGGCGTCGATCGCCTCGCGCGCCGGGCTGAACCAGAGTCCCTCGTAGACCAGCTCGGTCCAGCGCTGCTCGAGGCCGCGCTTGATCCGCGCCTCGTCCTTCGTCAGGACGACGTCCTCGAGCGCCGAATGCGCCTGAATCAGGACGATCGCGGCCGGCGCCTCGTAGACCTCGCGGCTCTTGATCCCGACTGCACGGTTCTCGATCATGTCGAGCCGCCCGATCCCGTAGCCGCCGGCGAGCGCGTTCAGGCGCGCGATCAGATCCGCGAGCGCCAGCTCCTCACCGTCGAGCGAGACGGGAACACCGGCCTCGAACCCGATCGTCACCTCGATCGGCTCGGGCGCCGAGCTCGGGTCGCTCGTGAGCGCGTACGGCTCCTCCGGCGGCGCCGCCCAGGGATCCTCGAGCACGCCTGCCTCGATCGCGCGGCCGAAGAGGTTCTCGTCGATCGAGAACGGCGCCGCCTGCGTCGCCTGGACGGGGATGCCCTTGGCGATCGCGTACTCGATCTCCTCGTCGCGCGTCCAGATCCGGTCGCGGAGCGGGGCGATCACGTTCAGGCCGGGATCCGTCGCCTTGAACGAGAGCTCGAAGCGCAGCTGGTCGTTGCCCTTGCCGGTGCACCCGTGCACGACGGCCTCCGCGCCCAGCTCGACCGCGAGCTCGGCGACCGCCTGCGCGATCACGGGGCGGGAGAGCGCCGAGACGAGCGGGTACTTGCCCTCGTAGAGGGCGTTCGTCTTGATCGCGCGGGCGCACTGCTCGTCGGCGAACGCGGCCTTGCGGTCGACGAGGATGACGTCGTCGGCGCCGGCTGCGCGCCCTCGCTCGATCGACGCCTCGAGGTCGAACTCCTGACCGACGTCGACGAGCACGGCCACGACCTCGTCGAAGCCGTACCAGTCCTCCTTCAGCCAGCTGACGATGCAACTCGTGTCGAGACCGCCGGAGAAGGCGACCACCGCGATCCTGCTCATCTCGCTCCTTTGCTGGAATGCATACTATTCACTATAGCTGGATTTCATGCAAGCGTTAGGCTTGCTTCCGTGGAGACGCGCTTCGTCGACTGCCGCCCGCGCGAGGCGTACCTCGAGGGCCACATCCCCGGCGCGGCGCACGCCGATCCCGAGGCCGACCTCACCGGTGACGACGGCGGCGGCCGCCACCCGCTCCCGAGGGCGGAGGCATTCGCGGCCTGGGCCTCGGCGGCCGGAATCGGGCCGGAGACGCTCGTCGTCGGCTACGACGACGGCACCGGCTGGGCGGCGCGGCTCTGGTGGCTCCTCCGCCACTTCGGCCACGACGCGGCCGGCGTGATCCCGTTCGATGCGTGGCATGGACCGCTCGCGCAGGGCGCCGAGGAGATCGCGCCGCAGCGATCTTCACGCCGCGCCCCCGCTCGGACGACACCGCGGATGCGGCCGAGCTCCTCGACCGGCTCGGCGACGCGTCGCTGACGCTCGTCGACGCCCGGGCGCCGGAGCGCTGGCGGGGCGAGACCGAGCCGATCGACCCCGTCGCCGGCCGGATTCCCGGGGCGCGGAACCGCTACTTCCTCGACCCGTCCCCGTTGCCGGCCGACCTGCGTGAGGCACCCGGGCTCGTCGTCTACTGCGGCTCCGGCGTCACGGCCTGCGCGGTGCTGCACGAGCTCCATCTCGCCGGGCGCGACGACGCACGCCTCTATCCCGGCTCGTTCAGCGAGTGGTACGAGCTCGGGCCGGTCGAACGCGACTGAGCGTCTCGGCGAGCTGGTGCGCGCGATGGGCTGAGATCCCGTTCCGCTGCGCCCGCACGAGCTCGTGGTCGGTCTCGTCGAGCTCGACGTGCGGGAGGACGCGCACCTCGCGCAGCCGGAGCTGCGCCGGCAGGCCCTCCGTGAACGCGTACGGAGGGAGCTCGTTGGCGAGCGTGCCGGAGAACGGGCGGCTCCGCCAGGCGTCCTCGTCGGGCCAGAGCTCGTCGAGGACCTCGAAGTCCTCGGGGCTGACCTCGATCCAGCTGCCGTAGCGGAAGTACCCCTCCTCCCCCTCGATCGGGAGCTCGAGCAGCGCGCGGACGAAGAACCGTTCCCGGTCGTCGTCGCGGAGAACGGCTGCAGCCTCTCCGACCCAGGCGCGCTCGTCCCGCTCCCACTCGTCGATCCGGAGGATCGGGTCGGGCAGGCTCATGCGAGCGTGGCGGGTGTCCCCGTCGTGCGTCTCCCCACAGACACCGCAGGTGGCGGCCACGCTAGGCGGCGGTCGCCGACCCCGGCAGGTACTGCTGCCAGATTTGCGGGATCGTCGGCGTTGCCAGGTGGATGAAGAGCACCGGCGCCGGCGGCCGCGGCGGCCGCTGCAGGTGCAGCCCCGAGTCCGCGAGCAGCCTGTCGCCCTTGCGCAGGTTGCACGGCGCGCACGCGGTGACGACGTTCTCCCAGATCGACTCGCCGCCCTTCGAGCGTGGGATCACATGATCGAGCGTCAACCGGCCCGAGGAGGTGCCGCAATAGACGCAGCGCCAGCCGTCGCGGGCGAAGAGCGCACGGCGCGAGATCTTGCGCTGGATCGCGCGCGGGACCCGGACGTACTGGACGAGCCGGATCACGTGCGGCCAGACAAAGGTGTCCGTCGCGGAGCGCAGTCCCTTGGGGAGGCTCTCGAGCACCTCCGCCTTCCCCTTCCAGACGAGCACGTGCGCCCGCCGCACCGAACACACGTTCAGCGGCTCGTAGCTTGCATTCAGGACGAGTACCTGTTGCAACGCTGTTCCAGCCTAGCGCAAGGTCAGGAATCCACCGAGTGGATTCCTGACCGCGCGAAGACCCCTGAAGGAGCCGCTTCGCGGCTCGGATTGGCTCTAGCGGGACATGGCGCGCTCGACCGCCTCCAACTCCTCGGGGGAGAGTGCGATCGGCGCGCGGCCCTGGTCGAGCTCCTTGACGTACAGGCGCGCGTAGTCCCGGCCCTGGATCGCGGTCACGACCGTGCCGGTGCGGTTGTCGTCGAGGAACGCGAACGACGCGGACTGGTGGCCGCCCGTGCCGGCGTAGGCGTCGTAGCGGACGACGGCGGTGTTCGTCAGGGAGCCGTCGACCCGGCGGTCGACCCGTGAGAGCCCGGCGGCGATCTCGTCGACGGCGCGGTGCAGGTCGTCGATCCGCGCCTGCAGCGAGACGGCGAAGTCGACGAGATCCGAGCGGCCGCCGCCGAGCAGCACCCGCTGCGCGTTTCGCAGCCGCCGCACCCGGATCCAGAGCCAGAAACAGACGCCCAGCGCGATGGCGGCCGCAGCCGCCGCGGCGATCGCGAGGATCAGCTCGGCGCTCAAGCCACTACGCCCCCAGGGAGAAGATGATCGGGTACTCGGCGGAGTTGTTGTTGGTCCGCTGCTCGCCGGGCACGGGATCGACGTCGATCCGCATGATCCGCCGCTCGCCGAAGTCGACCGACGGGAAGTCCCGGAAGACGACGGTCTTCGTCTCGTCGGGATTGATGATGTCGATCGTCTGCTTCTTCACGATCGGGGTCGGGCTCTGCTGGATCGTCAGCGTCACCTGGATCTTCACTTCCTGGCTGTTGCCGCCGTTCGCGACCGCGACCGCGAAGCCGAGATCGGTCGACGCCTCGACGGTGTTCTCCGTCGACTCCGACAGCGTCTGCCCGCCCGGAATGACCTTCACCGACTCGATGTTCGTGCCGTGGAGGCCGACCGGCGTGCCCGAGTTCGAGCCGGACGCCGCCGAGCCGTTGATCCGCTCCCAGATCGGCACCATCGAGCGCGTGCTCGCGAGGTCCGGCGTCTGGACGAAGTTGGAGTCGGGCACCACGACGCCGCTGATGTTCTCCGTCTTCAGCACCACGATCCCCGGTTCCTTGAAGAGGTCGTCCCAGACGACGTCGCTCGCGACGAGCCGCTCGGCCTGCGAGGCGAGCAGCGCACCGGCCGCGGCCGCGTCCTTCGACCCCTGCGTGCGCCGGAACGCCTCGGAGAGGCCGGCGAGGCCGTTGGCGCGGAAGACGAGCGCTTCGAGCGCGCGATCGTGCGCCTCGTGCAGCGGCCCGGGCGGATCGAGCTTGCGCGCGCGTTCGGTCGCGAGCTCCTGCTGCTGGGCGAGGTTCCCGAGCTGCTTCTGCAGCTCGGCGGGCTTGATTCCCTGGGTCGTGAGCGCGTCGCTGAGCTCGCGGCCCACGCGCTGGGAGTCGTCGCCGACCGCCTTCATGCTCGTCATGTAGCTGCTGTAGGCGTCGCGCTTCTTGTCCTCCTGGCAGCTCTGCACCCAGAGGAGGAGCAGGACGACGATCAGGATCGCGAAGGCGATCAGGCCGAGCAGCCGCAGCAGCGGCGTGAAGCCGGCGCGCGGGCGAATCGGGCCCTTCGGCATTCGTGGCCCGCGGCCGCCGCGCAGTGGGCGCCGCAGGGAACGGTCGCTCCGCCCCGGGGCCTCCTGCGTCTCAGGCTCCTCGAAGAAGTCGAACTCGAAGTCGGTGTCGCGACTACTCATGGCAATGCTGCGGTTCGAACGAGGGCACTGTAACGAGTGCCTCGGTCATGACCGCGCAGTGCGGCGGCAGGATTCGCTCTCGCGGCGGCCAACCCGGGAGAAGTCGTGTCCGCTGCTGCTCATGCGCTCCCACGCGGGGAGCTCGTCCTCGACCGCTACCGCCCGCTCCGCCCGCTTGGCAGCGGCGGTTCCGGCTCGGTCTGGCTCGCGCGGGACGAGCGCAACGGGCTCGACGTCGCGCTGAAGATCATCCCCCGTGAGGGCAAGGCTGCGCACCGCGCCGAACGCGAGGCCGAGGCGGCCTCCCGGCTCCGGCACGAGCGCTGCCTGCGCGCGTACGGGTTCGGCTCCGACTCCGGTCACGTCTACATCGCGTACGAGTACGTGGGCGGCCGCACGCTGCGCGAGGCGATGCGCGGCGGCGAGCTGCGCGACGGGCAGGCGGTGGAGGCCGCGGCGCAGATCCTCGACGGGCTCGCGCACGCGCACAGCCGCGGGATCGTCCACCGCGACGTCAAGCCGTCGAACGTGCTCCTCGCCGAGGACGACGGGATCTCGGTGCGCCTGCTGGACTTCGGGCTCGCCCAGTTCGACGAGGCCGAGACGCTGACGGCCGTCGGCGACGTCCCCGGCACGCTGGCCTACATCTCCCCCGAGCGCCTGCGCGGTGAGGAAGCCTGCTCGGCGAGCGACATCTGGGCCGTCGGAGTCCTGCTCTGGGAAGCGCTCGCCGGCAAGCACCCGTTCTGGGGCGTGCCGCTGCCGCAGATGGCCAGCACGATCGAGGCCGGCTGCCCGCCGCTGCAGCCCGAGCGGCCCGATCTGCCGAAGCGGCTCCTCAGTGCGATCTCGCACGCGCTGGCGCACGACCCGTCCCGACGGCCGCCCGCGGCTGCTCTCGCGAACGAGCTCCGGTCGGCGCTTGCAGGCGGCAAGCGCTCGCCGAAGGTCGCCGCCGTCTCGAAACAGGATTTCGCCCAGCGGGCGGTCCCGGCCGCGGTCGCCGGCGTCGCGGCGCTCGCCGGCGGGACGGCGCTGCCGTTCTATCCGACCGGTTGGGCGGCTGCGCTCGCGGCGGCGACCGCGTTCACCGCGTTCCGGGCTCCGCGTGCCGGTCTGGCGCTTGCGCTCGCAGCGCCGGTGCTGCCGCTCGGCAACTACGCCCTCGGGCTGGCGATCCTCTACGGCGTCCTCGCCCTCGGCTGGCTGGCGCTCTCGTGGCGAGAGCCGCGCTGGGGGCTCGCCTTCCTCGCCGGGCCTGTTCTCGCCGCCGTCGGCCTGCTCGCACTCTTCCCGCTCGTCACGGCCGGAATCGCCAGTGCCACGCGCAGAGCGGCCCAGACGCTCGCCGCGGTCGCAGTCGCAGCGGTCGTCGCCGGCCTGCGCGGAGTACCCCTTCCCTTCGGCCAGGGGATCGCGCCGCCGCTGGACCTCGAAGGCGTGGACAGCGCCGTCACGGCTGCACGTGTGCTCATCGACGCCGTGCCCGCCGGTCTGGCGCTCGAGGCGCTCGCGCTCGCCGCGGTCGCCGTCGCGCTGCCCTACGCACGGACGCCGTGGCGGATCGCCGGTCTCGGCGCAGCGATGCTCGCGGCCACCCTCCTGACCGCTCCGGCCGCTCCTGCGCTCCCCGTCGTGCTCGCCGTCTGGCTCACGGTGGGCGGGCTGGCGCTGAAGTCCGAGCATTAGACTCGTGTTCCGGGGGCATGACTCCCCGACCGCATGAGCGTCCTCCGGAGCATCGAACAGAAGATCGAAGGCCTCTTCGAGGGGATGTTCGGTCGTGCCTTCCGCACGCACGTGCAGCCGGTCGAGCTGGCGCGCAAGCTGGCGAAGGAGATGGACGAGCACCGCACGATCTCGGTCTCGCGCGTCTACGTCCCGAACGAGTACTCCGTCTACCTGTCCGAGACCGACCGCGAGCAGTTCACCGGCTACGAGGGCTCACTCGTCGGCGAGCTGCAGGACCACCTGATCGAGCACGCGCGGCGGGAGAGCTACGCGATGCTGACGCCGCCGAAGGTGCTGATGCTGACCGACGCCGACCTCTCGATCGGCGAGTTCGGGATCGCGACGCGGATGGTGCAGCCGGAGGGCAAGCGCGGGCCGCAGCTGGACGAGCCCGACGCGCAGGTCGAGCCGGGCATGACGATGATCTACAAGGCGAAGCCGCCGCAGCCGACGGAGGCGGTCTCCCCGGCAGAGCTCGGGCTGGAGGAGGAGACGTTCTCGCTGACGATGAACGGCCGGACGCATGCCGTCGAGGGCGCGAAGGTCGTGCTCGGCCGCTCCAAGGACAGCGACGTCCAGGTCGAGGACGCGAACGTCTCGCGCCGGCACGCCGAGCTGCGCCGCGAAGGCGGCAGCTGGTGGCTCGTCGACCTCGGCTCCACCAACGGCACCGAGCTGAACGGGAAGCGCGTGCAGCGCTCGAAGCTCGACGGACGGCGACACGATCACCCTGGGCGCCACCGACCTCGTCTTCGGCAAGCGGAAGGGCGGCGCTTGAACATTGACGTCGACGAGGCGCTTCTCGTCCTCAAGATCGGCTTCATCGTCCTGCTCTACCTCTTCATCTGGCGCATCGTCCGGAGCGCCAGCAAGGACTTTCGCACCGGCCCGTCGCAGGAGAGCGTGATCATCAGCCCCGGCGAGGCCGCGAGCCTCGGGCTCGCGCCGGCCAAGCGCGCCAGGCTCGTCGTCCTCAAGAGCCCCGCGCTCGACGCGGGCGAGGAGGTGCCGGTCGACGCGATGCCCGTGGCGATCGGTCGCGGCGGCCAGAACGAGGTGCCGCTCGAGGGCGACGAGTTCGCCTCGGCGCAGCACGCCCGCTTCGAGTCGAAGCGCGACGGTCTCTGGGTCGAGGACATCGGCTCGACGAACGGCACCTTCGTCAACGGCGCCCGCGTGACCACGCCGCGGCGGCTTGCCAAGGGCGACGTCGTCCGCGTCGGCCAGACCGACTTCAGGGTCGAGGTCTGATGCTGTCCGGGTTCGCAGGCGTCACCGACCCGGGCCGCCGCCGGCGGCGGAACGAGGACGCCTACGTCTGCGAGCCGCCGCTGTTCGCGATCGCGGACGGGATGGGCGGCGCCCAGGCCGGCGAGGTCGCCTCCGGGCTCGCAGCGGCCGTCCTCGAGGAGGCGACCGGCGACGAGCGCGGCGAGGAGCGGGTCTCCTCGCTGATCCAGGAGGCGAACCGGCGCGTCTTCCAGCGCTCGAACGAGGATGCCGCGACGTCGGGGATGGGCACGACGATGACGGTCGCGCTCGTCGACCACACCGACGGGACGATCGCGTTCGGCCACGTCGGCGACTCGCGCGCGTACCGCGTCCGCGGCGGCGAGCTGGAGCAGCTGACCGACGACCACTCGCTCGTCGGCGAGCTCGTCCGCAGCGGCCGGCTCTCGCCCGAGGAGGCCGAGTCGCACCCGCAGCGCTCCGTGATCACACGCGCGCTCGGCACCGAGCCGGACGTCGACGTGGACACGTTCACGGTCGACGCCGAGCCTGGCGACATCTACCTCCTCTGCTCGGACGGGCTGACCGACATGACCTCGACCCGCGACATCCTCGCCGCGGTCGAGTCGAGCAACGACCTCGACGACGCCGCGCACGCCCTCGTCAGGGCAGCGAACGACGGCGGCGGCGAGGACAACATCACGGTCGTCCTCTTCCAGATCGACAGCGACGACGCCGGCGCCGAGCTCGGCGAGACGGCGCAGCTGCCGGCCGCGGCCGCGCAGGACGACGACGAGGACACGCTCTCGCCGCTCGACGCCGTGCCGGCCGTCGACACGGCCGTGATTCCCGCCGCCGTCGTCGAGGAGCATCTGCAGCAGGTCGAAGCCGAGGCGCCGCAGGGCCGGCCCGAGCCGCGCCGCCGGATCCTGCCGCTCGTGCTGCTGATCGTCCTGCTCGTCGCCCTGCGTCGCGCTCGCACTCTGGGGGCTGACCCGCTGAGCCTGCGCAACCGTGAGCTGTTGAACCTGATCGCCGTGGGCCTGCTCACGGCGATCGGCTTTGCGAGCGTCTACATCGCCGGGTCGGAGCCGTCGGAGGTCGACGCCGGCTCGCTCACCTATGCCGGCATCTTCATGGCGCTCTACCTGGCCGCGCACTTCGTCGTCCGCTACGCCGCGCCCTACGCCGACCCGGTGCTGCTGCCGCTCGCGGCGCTGCTGTCGGCGATCGGCGTGACGCTGATCTACCGGCTGAACCCGGACGACGCGTTCCGCCAGAGCCTCTGGATCGTGATCGGCGTCGTCCTCTTCGCGCTGACGCTCTTCGCGCTTCGCCGCGACTACCGGATCCTCGAGCAGTACAAGTACCTGTTCGGGATCACGGCGATCCTGCTGCTGATGCTGCCGGCGCTGCCGGGGATCGGCCAGACGATCAACGGCGCGCGGCTGTGGGTGAAGGTGGGCGCGTTCCAGTTCCAGCCGGGCGAGCTGGCGAAGATCTTCCTGATCATCTTCCTCGCCGGCTATCTGCGCGACAAGCGCGAGGTGCTGGCGCAGGGGCGGCTCAAGGACTTCGGGCCGCTGCTCCTGATCTGGGGCGCCGCGATGCTCGTGCTCGTCCAGACGAACGACCTCGGAAGCGCGCTGCTCCAGTTCGGGATCTTCCTGGCGATGCTCTACGTCGCCACAGGGCGGGCGGCGTTCGTCCTCGCCGGGCTCGTGCTCTTCGTCGGCGGGGCGGCGTTCGTCTACCACTACGTCTCGCACGTCGAGGAGCGCGTGACGATCTGGCTCAACCCCTGGACGGACGACCCCGTCTTCTGCGCGCAGACCGGCGAGCTCGCCCTCCGCCAGGACTGCGGCTCCTTCCAGCTCGTGAAGAGCCTCTACTCGATCGGCAACGGCGGCTTCGCCGGCACCGGGCTGGGCAAGGGGACGTTCACGACGACGGGCGGCGACCCGATCATCCCCTACCTCAACACCGACTTCATCTACTCGGCGATCGCCCAGGAGCTCGGCCTCGTCGGCGCTGCAGGCCTCCTGCTCGTCTTCATGCTCTTCGTCGCGCGCGGCTTCCGCGTCGCCCTGCTCGCGGACGACGGCTTCTCGAAGCTGCTCGCCGCCGGGCTCACGTTCGGCTTCGCGCTGCAGACCTTCATCATCGTCGGCGGCGTCCTGCGGGTGATCCCGCTGACGGGGATCACGCTCCCGTTCGTCTCCTACGGCGGCTCCAGCGTCGTCGCCAACTTCATCCTGCTGGCGCTGCTGCTGCTGGTCTCCAACCGCGCGAACATGCAGGCGTCGAGGAGCCGCCTGTGAACAAGCAGATCACGCGGCTCGCGCTCACCGGCGTCGGCATGATCGTCGCGCTCGTCGTCGCGACGACGTACTGGCAGGCGTGGGCGGCCGGCGACCTCGCCGACCGTCAGGACAACCAGATCCAGCGGGTCGCGCAGTTCACGATCGACCGTGGCGAGATCCGCGGCAACGGAACCATCTGGGCGACGAACCGGGAGGAGAAGAAGGGCGGCCGCACGTTCTACTTCCGGGTCTACCCGCAGCGCGGGCTCGCCGCCCACGTCGTCGGCTACTCGACGCAGGCGCGCTTCCGCACCGGGCTCGAGCGGTCGATGAACGACTACCTGACCGGCCAGAACGCGAACCTCTCGACCGTGCTCGAGACCTTCGTCGACAAGGCGAAGGGCGCGACGATCCAGGGCAACGCTCTCCGCCTGACGCTCGTGCCGCGCGCCCAGCGCGCCGCCCAGAACGCGCTCGGCAGGCGCTGCGGCGCCGTCGTGGCGCTCGACGTCCGCACGGGGAAGGTGCTGGCGATGTACTCGTCGCCGACGTACGACCCGAACCTGGTCGAGGACAACTTCGACCAGGTGACGGGCGTCCGCGCCGACTGCAGGCGGCCCGACGCGCTGCTGAACCGGGCGACGGCCGGCCTCTACGCGCCCGGCTCGACCTTCAAGGTCGTCACCGCGTCCGCGGCGATCGACTCCGGCCGCTACACGCCCGACTCCAGCTTCGTCGACCCCGGCTACTGCGAGGTCTACGGCAAGCGCGTCAACAACTACGACACGACGCGGCCGTTCGGCCGGCTCGACCTGCACACGGCGCTCGTCCACTCGGTCAACTCCGTCTTCTGCAACATCGGCAAGGAGCTGGGCGCGAGGTTCCTCGTCGAGCTACATGAAGCGCTTCGGGTTCTACGCGCTGCCGCCGCTGGAGACACCGGCGGACGAGCGCGCGCCCAGCGGCATCTACAAGGGCACGAAGCTGTTCGACCCCGCCAAGGACTCCGACGTCGATCCCGGCCGGCTCGCCTTCGGGCAGGAGCGGCTGCTGGTGACGCCGCTGCAGATGGCGATGGTCGCCGCCACGATCGCGAACGACGGCGTCGTGATGAAGCCGCAGGTGATCGACCGGATCGTCGCGCCCGACGGCTCGCGTGATCGTGCGCTCGAAGCCGGAGCGGCTCGACCGCGCGATCAAGACCGAGACCGCCCGCGCGGTCGCGGCGATGATGAAGGACGCGGTCGAGGAGGGCACCGGCACCGCCGCCCGCATCGACGGGATCACGGTCGGCGGCAAGACGGGCACCGCCGAGACCGGCATCGCCGGGCCTGAACACGACGTGGTTCATCGCCTACGCGGGCAAGGACCGCCCCGAGGTCGCGATCGCGGCCGTCGTCGAGCAGCAGAACTCGACCGGCGGCGAGACCGCCGCGCCGGTCGCCCGGGAGGTCTTGCAGGCACTGCTCGGGTCGACGGCGAACTCCTAACCTGTCTTTTTATGGCCTCCGGCGACCACCTCATCGACTCGCTCTTCGACGGGCGCTACCTGATCATCAGGAAGCTCGGCTCGGGCGGGATGGCGAACGTGTACCTCGCCTCGGATCAGGAGCTCGGCCGCCGCGTCGCGATCAAGATCCTCGACGACCGGCATGCCCGCGACGAGCAGTTCGTCGAGCGCTTCCGCCGCGAGGCGCAGAACGCCGCCGGGCTCTCGCACCCGAACATCGTCTCGATCTACGACCGCGGCGAGGCGGAGGGCACGTACTACATCGCGATGGAGTACGTCGAGGGGCGGACGCTGAAGGAGCTGCTCGTCGCGCGTGGCCCGTCGCCGCTCGGGATCGCGATCGACTACACGCGCCAGATCCTCTCGGCGCTGCGCTTCGCGCACAGGAACGGGATCGTCCACCGCGACATCAAGCCGCACAACGTGATCGTCGACGGCGAGGGCCGCGTCAAGGTGATGGACTTCGGGATCGCGCGCGCCGGCGCCGCGAGCCAGATGACCGAGGCCGGCTCGATCATCGGCACCGCGCAGTACCTCTCGCCCGAGCAGGCGCGCGGGGCGCCGGTCGACCAGACCTCCGATCTCTACTCGACGGGGATCGTGCTCTACGAGCTGCTCACGGGCGGCGTCCCGTTCAACGGCGAGACCCCGGTCGAGATCGCGATGAAGCACCTCTCGCAGGTGCCCGCGCCGCCCTCGTCGCACCGCCCGGAGATCCCGCGCGACCTCGACTACGTGGCCCTGCGCGCGCTCGCGAAGGATCCGGCCGACCGCTACCACTCGGCCGAGGAGATGGACTCCGACCTCGAGCGGATCGGGCGCGGGATCGGCGTCTCCGCGGAAACGGCCGAGGCAGCGACGACGGTGCTCGCGGGGACCGACGAGGCAGCGACGACGATCCGTCCCGCGGCCGCCGCGGGGAGCACGACCTACACCCCGGGCCGCTACTACGAGTACGACGAGCCGCCCCGGCGCCGCGCGATCTGGCCGTGGCTCCTCGGTGCGCTGATCGTCGCGCTCGCCCTCGTCGGCGGCTGGTTCGCCTGGCAGGAGGTGCAGTCACAGCTGAGCGCCGCCAAGCCCGTCGCCGTCCCCGACGTCGTCGGCAGCGTCGAGCGGCTCGCCGTGCAGCAGATCCAGGACGCCGGGCTGAAGGAGCTCGTCGAGCGCACCGACAACGCCGACGTCCCGGTCGGCCAGGTCTTCGCCCAGGACCCGCAGCCCGGCGATCGCACCGAGCGCGGCAACTTCGTCACGATCACCGTCTCGACGGGGCCGAAGAAGGTGGTCGTGCCCAATGTCGTCGGCCGCGGCCGCGACGACGCCGTCTCGGAGCTGACGCAGGCCGGCCTGAAACCGAATCCGGTCGGCGTCAACTCGCTCGAGCCCGTCGACACCGTGCTCGCCACCGGCCCGAGTGCGGGCACGGAGGTGCTCGAGGGCACGGCTGTCCGCGTCAACTACTCGAAGGGCCCGAAGCCGATCTCGGTCCCGAACGTGGTCGGAATGCCGTTCGAGAGCGCGGAATCGACCCTGCAGGGAGCCGGCTTCGCCGTCTCGCGCAACGACGTGGACGATGCCACGCAGCCCGAGGGCGTCGTCGTCGGGCAGAACCCGGCCGCGGGCACGCAGCAGGGCAAGGGCTCGGTGATCACGTCCAGGTCTCGAAGGGCCCGCAGAGCTCGCAGGTCCCGGACGTGACGAGCCTCTCGGCGGCGGACGCCACCGCACAGCTGGCGCAGTCGGGCTTCGACGTGCAGACGGTCGAGGAGATCGTCGACTCCCAGGATCTCGACGGTCGCGTGCTCTCGCAGGACCCCGAAGGCGGCACCAACGCCAAGCAGGGCACGACCGTCGTGATCGTGATCGGCCGCTTCGAGCTGCCGACCGAGACGACGACACCGCCGTGAGCAAGCGCGTCCGCGTCGCCGTCGTCGCCGGCGGCCGCTCCAGCGAGCACGAGATCTCGCTGGCCTCGGCCCGCTCGGTGCTGGAGGCGCTCGACCCCGAGCGCTACGAGACGACGACGATCGCGATCGCCCGCGACGGCCGCTGGTCGCTCGAAGGCCCGGCCAACGAGCTGCCCGAGCGAGGAGTGGCGGAGACGCTGCCAGTGCTCGCGGACTCGAAGCCGGCCGAGGCGCTCGGCGCCGTCGACGTCGTCCTGCCGGTGCTGCACGGGCCCTTCGGTGAGGACGGGACCGTCCAGGGCCTGCTCGAGCTGGCCGGCATTCCCTACGTCGGCGCCGGCGTGGCCGCCTCGGCCCTCTGCATGGACAAGGACCTGTTCAAGGCGGTCCTGCGCGATCGCGGCATCCCGGTCGCGCGCAACGAGACGCTGCGGCTCGGGGACGAGATCCGGAACCCGTTCGGCTATCCGGTCTTCGTCAAGCCCGCGCGGCTCGGCTCGTCGGTCGGGATCTCGAAGGCGCACGACGAGGCGGAGCTCGAGGCGGCCGTCGCGCTCGCACGCCGCCACGACGAGAAGGTGCTCGTGGAGGAGTTCGTCGCCGGGACCGAGGTCGAGTGCGGCGTCCTCGGCAACGTCCGGCCCGCTCCGCTCGCATCGGTGGTCGGCGAGATCGTCCCGCACGCCGAGTGGTACGACTACGCGGCCAAGTACGACGCGGGCGGCTCGGACATCATCGTCCCCGCCCGGATCCCGGAGGAGACCGCCGCCCGGGTCCAGGCGCTCGCCGTCGACTCGTTCATCGCGACCGAGTGCGAGGGCATGGCCCGCGTCGACTTCTTCGTGCGCGAGGACGGAGAGGTCGTCGTCAACGAGATCAACACGATCCCCGGCTTCACCTCGACGAGCGTCTACGCGCGCCTGTTCGAGGCGTCGGGGATCCCGTACGGCGAGCTGCTCGACCGCCTGATCGAGCTCGCGCTCGAGCGGCACGACCGCCGCTCAAGCCTCGAGTACTAGGACGCGGCCTTCACCTCGTTCACGTGCGCGACCCGATCGAGATCGGTGATCCAGACGGCGAGGTAGGGCGCATCCGCCTCGGTCAGCTCCCACGTCGTCGTCGGGGCGGTCCTCGCGTCGCCGGCCACGATCGTGTCGAACGGGCCGTCGGGCGAGCTTCCCGCGCGGATCTCCGCGGTGAAGCCGGGCGTGTCGGTCGTCAGCGTCAGCCGTCTCCGGTGTGCCGGAGACCTTCAGGACGAGGCCGACGCCGGGCTTCGAGAACGCGCGATAGCTCTCGGTCGTCCAGTAGGTCGCCGGATTGCCGTCGGTCGCGTCGGCGACGCGCTCGCTGTGCTCCTCGTTGTCGCCGTCCGGGTCGTACGAGGCGACTCCCCGCAGCCGGACCGGAGCGCCGCTTGCCACACCGCCGGGCGAGTCGTCGTCGCGGATGGCGAGCAGGATTCCCCCGATCGCGACCACGAGCAGCAACAACCCGAGCAGGAGCAGCCAGAGCGGGGCGCGCCGGTCGCGCGACGCTCGGCGCGTCTGCTTCGGCGGCCGCGCGGGAACAGCTGCCGGCCTGCGCATGATCATCGTCCCCTCGCCGCCCTCCTTGGCGTCGAGCTCGGCCTTGACGGCCTCGAGCTCGGCGACGACCTCGTCCATCGAGGCAGGACGGTCGGCCGGCAGCTTGGCGAGACAGCGCTCGATCAGGGAGGCGAGCCGGATCGGCGCGTCCGGACGGGTGCCCAGCACGCTCGGCACCGGCTCGTTGACGTGCTTCATCGCCACGGTGACGAAGTTGTCGCCCGCGTACGGCACCTCACCGGTCAGCAGCTCGTGCAGGACGACGCCGAACGAGTAGACGTCGGTCTGGGCGTCGACCCGCTCGCCGCGGGCCTGCTCGGGCGCGATGTAGTGGCTCGTGCCGAGCACGGTGCCGGTCTCGGTGTGCCCGACCGCGTCGATCGAGCGGACGATCCCGAAATCCGTCACCTTGGCGCGGCCGTCGCCGTTCAGGAGCACGTTCTGCGGCTTGACGTCGCGATGGACGAGCCCCTGCGCGTGCGCGAACGCGAGCGCGCGGCCGACCTCGAGGCCGAGCTCGAGCACGCGCCGCACGGGCAGCGGGCCGCCGCGCTCGACGAGCTCCTTGAGGTTCTCGCCGTCGATGAGCTCGAAGACGATGAACTGCTTGCCGTTCTCCTCGCCCCGATCGATCACCGTGACGATGTTCGGATGCGAGAGCTGCGCGACCGCGCGCGCCTCACGGCGAAAGCGCTCGACGTACTCGGCGTCGCCGCCGTACTGGTCGTGCAGGACCTTCAGGGCGACGTTCCGCTCGAGCAGCGTGTCGAACGCGCAGTAGACGGTCGACATGCCGCCCTTGCCGACTGTCTCCCGCACCTCGTAGCGCCCCGCGATCACCTGGCTCACAGCCATCAACGTACCGTTCCCGCAGTCCGAAAACCCTATGCCAGCACGTGCGCGAGCGCGTCTTCCCAGACGCCCAGCGCCTCGTCCAGCTCGGCGTCCGTGAGCACGAGCGGGCAGAGCACCCGGATCGCGTTCCCGTAGCACGCCGGCCTTGAGCAGCAGCAGGCCGCGCTGCATCGAGGCGTCGATCACGGCCTGCGCGAGCGCAGGTGCGGGCTGCTTCGTGGCTCGGTCCTCGACGAGCTCGATCGCGAGCATCGCGCCGAGGCCGCGAACGTCGCCGACCGCCGCGAAGCGCTCCTGCCAGGAGAGCATCCGCGCCCGCATCGTCTCGCCGATCTGGACGGCGCGGTCGCTCAGGTTCTCCTCCTCGATCACGTCGAGGACGGCGAGCGCGGCCGCCTGGGCGACCGGGTTGCCGACGTAGGTGCCGCCGACAGCGCCGTCGTGGGCGGCGTCGAGGATCTCCGCCTTCCCGAGCACGCCCGAGAGCGGCAGCCCGGCGGCAATCGACTTCGCGACGGTGATGATGTCCGGCTCGACGCCGAAGTGCTCGATCGCGAAGAGCTTGCCGGTGCGCGCGAAGCCGGTCTGCACCTCGTCGACGATCAGGCAGATCCCGTACTCGTCGCAGATCGACCGCAGTCCCTGCATGAACTCCTGCGGCGCGGGCAGGAAGCCGCCCTCACCCTGCACCGGCTCGACGATGATCGCCGCGACCTGCTCCGCGGCGACCTGCGTCAGGAACATCTGGCGGAGCTCGGCGAGCGCGGTCTCGGTGTCGGGGCCGCGGTAGTCGGACGGGAACGGCGCCCGGTACACCTCCGGCGCCAGCGGGCCCATGCCGGCCTTGTACGGGTGCGGCCGCGAGGTCAGGGTCATCGAGAGCAGCGTGCGGCCGTGGAATGCGCCCTCGAAGGCGATCACGGCGGGGCGCTTCGTGTAGAGGCGCGCGAACTTGACGGCGTTCTCGACGGCCTCGGTGCCGGCGTTGAAGAACGCGGCCTTCGCCGGGCCGCGGAAGGGCGCCTTCGCGAGCAGGCGCTCGGCGAGCTCGACGTACGGCTCGTAGGGGACGACGGTGAAGTCGGTGTGCGCGAACCGCGCCAGCTGCTCGGTGGCGGCCTCGACGACGCGCGGGTGCGCGTGGCCGGTGTTGAGGCAGCCGACGCCGCCGGTGAAGTCGATGAACGTGTTGCCGTCGACGTCGGTGAGCGTGGCGCCGCGGCCCTCGTGCGCGACGATCGGGAGCACGATCGACTTCGCGTTCGCGATCACGCGCTGCTTCCGCTCCAGGATCTCCTGGGAGCGGGGGCCGGGAATCGCGGTGCGGATGTCGATCGTCTTCGTCGTGGCCATAAGTGGGGGAGCGTAGCTCAGCGGCGAATACTCTCGGAGCGATGGAGGAGCGCGACCTCGACCCCGATCCGCTGCGCCAGTTCACGCGGTGGTTCGAGGATGCGCGCGGCGCGGCTCTGCCCGCACCGGAGGCGATGGCGCTCGCAACGGCCACGCCTGAGGGACGACCGTCTGTACGGATGGTGCTGCTCAAGAGCGCGGACGAGCGCGGCTTCACGTTCCACACGAACTACGAGAGCCGGAAGGGCGACGAGCTCACCGCGAACCCGCACGCCGCGCTGCTCTTCCACTGGCAGCCGCTCGGCCGGCAGGTGCGCGTCGAGGGGCGCGTCGAGCGCGTGCCGAGCGAGGAGTCGGAGGCGTACTTCCGCACCCGTCCGCTCGGCAGCCGGCTGGCGGCCTGGGCGTCGCCCCAGAGCCGGCCTCTGGCCGACCGCGCCGAGCTGGACCGGCTCTACGCGGAGGCGCAGGAGCGGTTCGGCGAGGACGTGCCGCTGCCGCCGACCTGGGGCGGCTTCCGCCTCGTCGCGGACGCGTACGAGTTCTGGCAGCACGGCGACGACCGCCTGCACGACCGCATCCGCTACGAGCGCGACGCTGACGGCTGGACGAAGACCAGGCTGGCGCCCTAGCCGGAGCGAAGCGACTCTTTAGGGATCTTGCGCGATCGGGATCCGCTTCTGCGGATTCCGATCTGCGCGGAAAGTCAGTCGCGGCGAAACAGCGAGCGCGCCGTGTCGTGCGCGTCGGTGTCACGGGCCTGCCAGGCACGCTCGACGAGGCTGCCGAGCACGTCGCGGATCCCGACCATCCCGAGCAGGTGGCCGCCCTCGACGACCGGGACGTGGCGGATCCGGCGCTCCCCCATCAGCCGCGCGGCGTCGAGGATCTGCACGTCGGCGTCGACCGTGACCGGGTCCCGCGTCATCACGTCGCCGACGTTGACCGCGTTGAGGTCGGTGCCGTCGCCCGCGAGCGCCAGGACGTCGCGCTCGGTGAAGATGCCGACGAGCCTGCCGCCGTCGCAGACCGCGACCGAGCCGACCCCTTCTTCGAGCATTCGCAGCACCGCCAGGCGGGCGGAGTCGCCCGGCTCGACAGTCACGACACGCGTCCTCATCACGTCGCCGATGGCCATTGGGCCGCAGAGTGTAACGCGTGTTACGAGGCCGGTGCCAAGGCGCCGGGCGTATAGATCCCGAGCGGGTTCCAGAGCAGGTAGCCGCGGGCGCCCATCAGCCGGGCCGCCTCGATCTGCGCCTTGACGTCGGCCGGCCCGTACGTGCGCCCGTAGGAGAAGTCCTGCAGCCACGGGATCAGCTCGGCCTTCCCCTTCTTCAGCTCGCGCCGGAAGTCGGCGAGCGACCACTCGACGGTGGCGCCCGGCGACGCGTTCGGATCCTCGAGCCCGTACTCGCCGGAGCCGTAGTGCGACGGATAGACCATCGGGTAGACCGCGTCGACGTACTTCGAGAGCCGCCGCGGGACCTGGCCGATGCCGAGGTCGCGTGTGGCCGAGAGGCCGAAGACGTCGGCGGAGACGCGCACGCCGAGCGGCTTCAGGCGCTGCGCCGCGTAGTGGGCGAACTGTGCGATCACCCAGCCCGGCGGAGTCGCAGTCTTCTTCGGATAGACGATCGACTCGACGTCGCCGTCGGTCGGGAAGCGGACGTAGTCGAACTGGATCTCGTCGAAGCCGGCCCGCGCCGCGACCTCGGCGATCGAGACGTTGTAGTCCCAGACCCGCTTGTCATACGGGTTCGTCCAGCCCAGATCCGCATGGTTGTGCCAGACGGAGCCGTCCGGGTTCTTGATCGCGAGCCCGGGCTTGCCCTCCGAGAGGTGCGGATCCTCGAAGGTGACGACGCGGCCGATCAGGTAGACGCCCTTGCGGTGGATCAGCTTCGCGACCTCGCGGGGCCGGTAGTACGGCCTGGCGGCGCCGACGGCGGACGCGAGCGGCACGGCCGACGGGATGAAGCCGATCTCGCCGTTCTCGTCCTTGACGTCGAGCTGGATCGTGTTCATCCCCTCGTCGACCAGCTTCAGGTACTCCGCGAGCTTGCCGTCGAGCGAGGCGAGCGCCATCGTCACGTGGATCCCGCGCACCTCGTCCGGAAGCGCGCGCGGCTGCTTCACCGGGACGGGCTTGGCCGCCGGCTTGTCGGCCGGCGTCTCTTTCGCACCTGCGTTCGCCGCCGGCTCGTCGGAGATCACGAAGCGCGCCCCGAGCGTCGCTGTCGCTGTCACCCCGAGCAGAAGCCCGAAGGCGACGCCGCGACGGCGCCTGCGGCGACGGCGTGCTGCCTCACGCCGTGCGCGGAACCGCTCGTTCGGCTCCATCTGCTGGAACAGCATCGACACGGGGCGGGAACAGTATGTGGAAAACGTTGTTTTTGCAACGGACCTTAGAATCGGCGCGTGGTTCTCAGCGACGTGACGATCCGACGGCTGCTCGACGAGGGACGGATCGAGGTCGAGCCGTACGACGACTCGCTGATGCAGCCGTCGAGCCTCGATGTGCGCGTCGACCGCTATTTCCGCGTTTTCCGCAACTCGCGCTACCCCTACATCGACGTCAAGCAGGAGCAGGAGGAGCTGACCGAGCTCGTCGAGATCGACGACGAGACCCCGTTCATCCTGCATCCGGGCGAATTCGTGCTCGGCTCGACGCTCGAGCGGGTTCGGCTGCCCGACGACCTCGTCGCGCGTCTCGAGGGAAAGAGCTCGCTCGGCCGGCTCGGCCTGCTGATCCACTCGACGGCCGGCTTCATCGACCCGGGCTGGGACGGCCACGTCACGCTCGAGCTCTCGAACGTCGCGAACCTCCCGATCACGATCTACCACGCGATGAAGATCGGGCAGCTCTCGTTCGTGCAGCTGAGCGAGCCGGCCGAGAAGCCGTATGGCTCCGGCGGGCTCGGCTCGAAGTACCAGGGCCAGAAGGGGCCGACGCCGAGCCGCTACTGGAAGAACTTCGAGACGTGAGGATCCTCGTCACCGGCGCGACGGGTTTCGTCGGCCCGGCCGTCGTGCAGCGGCTCGTCGACGACGGCCACACGGTGCGGGTGCTCGAGCACAGCGCAGGATCGAGCGCCGACCTGCCCAGCCAGGAAGCCGTTTCCGGCTCGATGACCGACCCGGCGAGCCTGCGCGAGGCCGCCGAGGGTCAGGACGTCGTCGTCCACCTCGTCGCGATCCTGACCGGCAAGCCCGAGGAGTTCCGGCAGCGTGATGGAGCAGGGGACGCGCGACCTGCTCGAGGCAGCGCGCGGGGCGGGCGTGCAGCGGTTCGTGCTGATGTCCGCGCTCGGGACGACCGAGGAGACGAAGGATCTCGTCCCCTACTACGGCGCGAAGTGGCAGATGGAGCAGGACGTGAAGGCGTCGGGGCTCGAGTACGTGATCTTCCGGCCGAGCTTCGTCTTCGGGCGCGAGGGCGGCGCGCTCGGCCAGTTCAAGAAGATCGCGAAGCTGGCGCCGGTGACGCCGATCGTCGGGCCGGGGACGCAGCGGATCCAGCCGATCTGGGTCGACGACGTCGCTGCCTACTTCGCGGCGGCGGTCGAGAAGCCGGAGGCCGCGAACAGGACGTTCGAGCTCGGCGGCCCCGATGTGGTGACGTGGAACGAGTTCTGGTCGCGCCTGAAGCAGGCGCAGGGATCACGCCGGCCGAGCATGCACCTGCCGTTCGGCCTGATGCGGGCGCAGGCGGCGGTGCTCGAGAAGCTGCCGAAGCCGCCGGTGACCCGCGACCAGCTGAAGATGCTCGCGGCCGGCGACAACGTCGTCTCGAACTCGGACGCGGTCGACACCTTCGGGCTCCCGCTCGTCCCGCTCGACGAGCAGCTGCGCCGCGCGACGACGAAAGACGCCTGAGAACGGACGAAGGGCCGCTTTCGCGGCCCTTCAATCCTCGGTACCAGCTCGTATTAGCAGAGACGCTTCCTGCCGAAGCGGCGCGTTTGACGTCCGTTGACCGGACACCTTCCGCGAAGCCCCCTACGCTGGCTAGACGATTCCCCTTGCAGGTCCTAGGGGCACGTCTCTACCGGCTGGCACCTCCACTGCCCGTACTGGAAATCTCCACTGCCGGACCACCTCCTTTCCGCGGATATCGAGAATGTAGCAGGCGGCCGCGACGTACCATGTCAGCGTGAGCAGGCGGATCGATCTCGAGGAGGATGCGCTCGTCATCCGATACGCAGGCGCCTCCCGCGCGTTGATCCTGACCGGCGAGGTGCGAGTCCCGTACTCGGCGATCGCCTCCGTCTCGATCGGCCTCTCCGACCCGCCCGGGTGGCTCCACTTCCGGATCGGCTACTCGACGCCGCCGTTCGGCACGACCCAGCGCGGTCGCTTTCGCGAGCACGGAACGTGGTCGTTCTTCGACGTCGACGACCGCGAGCGAGCCGTCGTGCTCGATCTGACCGGCCACGGATACCGCCGCGTCGTCCTCACCGTGGACGATCCCGAAGCGTTCGCCGCCAGCCTGCGCGAGCGCCGGCCGGATCGCGGCTAGCCGACCTCGAGCCGCACCCAGCCGTCCTCGACCCGGACCGGGAACGTGTCGACCGGCTCGTACGCCGGCAGCGTCAGCGGCCGCCCCGTCGTGATGTCGAAGCGGGAGCCGTGGCGCGGGCAGACGGCGACGCACTCGTCCTCCTCCCACACGCCCTCGCAGAGCGGCCCGTCGTCGTGCGAGCACCGGTCCTCGAGCGCGTAGTAGCTGCCGCCGCAGTTGTAGACCCCGATCGCGAGCGGCCCCGACCAGACGATCTTCACGTGCCCCGGCGGCAGCTCGTGCACCGGGCAGACGTCGACACTCGCCACGCCTAGGACATCGTCAGGTCGTCGCCCTGCATCCACTCGTCCGGCAGCGGCGTGCCCTTGGACTTGTGCAGCGCCACCTTCAGCACCCCGAGCCCGAGCAGCGCGCACTTGAGCCGGACCGGCGTCAGCGGGATCCCGATCTCCTCGAGCAGCTCCTCCTTCGGCATCTGCGCCACCTCCGCGGCGGTTCGTCCGACGACGATCTCCGTCAGCATCGACGTCGCCGCCTGCGAGATCGCACAGCCGCGCCCCTCGAAGCCGACGTCGGAGATCGTCTCGCCGTCGAAGCGAAGCGAGACCGTCACCTCGTCGCCGCAGAGCGGGTTCTGGCCCTCCGCCTGCGCGTCGGCGGCGTCGAGCAGCCCGTGCCCACGCGGGTTCTTGTAGTGGTCGAGGATGACCTCCCGATACAGCTGGTCGAACTCGCTCATCCCAGGTGCTGCTTGACCTTGTGCAACCCGTCGACCAGGCGGTCGATCTCCTCGGGGATCGTGTAGAGGTAGAAGCTCGCGCGCGTCGTCGCCGCGACGCCGAGGCGCGCCATCAGCGGCTGCGTGCAGTGGTGGCCGGCGCGGACGGCGACGCCCTCCCAGTCGAGGATCTGCGCCACGTCGTGCGGGTGGATCCCGGCGACGTCGAAGGAGACGATCCCGGCGCGCCGCTCCACCGGCGGCCCGAAGACGCGCACGAAGTCGAGCTCGGAGAGCCTGCCGAGCGCGTACTCGGTCAGCTCGTGCTCGTGCCGCTCGATCGCGCCCATGCCGACCTCCGAGAGATAGTCGATCGCGACGCCGAAGCCGTACGCCTCCGCGATCGCGGGCGTGCCGGCCTCGAACTTGTACGGCAGCTCGTTCCAGCTCGTCCGGTCGAGGGCGACCGAGCGGATCATCTCGCCGCCGAGGTTGAAGGGCGACATCCGCTCGAGCAGCTCGGCCCGGCCCCAGAGGGCGCCGACGCCGGTCGGCCCGCAGAGCTTGTGCGAGGAGACGGCGAGGAAGTCGCAGCCGAGCGCCTGGACGTCGATCGGCCGGTGCGGCGCCGCCTGGGCTGCGTCGACGACCATGATCGCGCCCTGCTCGTGCGCCCAGGCCGCCAGCTTCTCGACCGGGTTGATCGTCCCGAGCGAGTTCGAGACAAGGTTGTTGGCGACGACCTTGACCTTCCCGGACGCCGCGATCTCGTCGAGCGCGTCGAGCTGCAGCTCCCCCGCGTCGTCGATCGGAATGTGCCGGAAGCTCGCGCCGGTGCGGTTCGCGACGAACTGCCAGGGGACGAAGTTGGAGTGGTGCTCGAGCTCGGTGATCACGACGACGTCGCCGGGGCCGAGGTTCTCGAGCCCCCACGCGTAGGCGACGAGGTTGATCCCCTCGGTGGCGCTGCGGGTGAAGACGACCTCGCGCGTGGACGGCGCGTTGACGAACGCGCGCACCTTCTCCCGTGCACCCTCGTAGCCCTCGGTCGCGCGCTCCGCGAGCCGGTAGACGCCGCGGTGCACGTTCGCGTACCGGTGCGAGTAGAAGTCGTGGAGCGCATCGAGGACCTGGCGCGGCTTCTGGGTCGACGCGGCCGAGTCGAGGAACGCCACGGGCTTGCCGTTCGAGAGCTCCTCGAGGTACGGGAAGTCGGCGCGGATGCGCTGGACGTCGAGCTTCGCGTCGGCGGTCACTGCCATGACGTCATCGTACGTGTCAGCCCCTGGGGTCGACCTTGCCGTTGCCCTGGGCGCGCTCGGCGATCTCGCGTTCGCGCTCGACCGCGGTGGCCGCGCCCTCGAGCAGCTCTGCGAGCAGCTTCATCCGGCTGCGCTCGGAGGTCAGCTGCAGCAGCCGCTGCTTGAGCTCCGGGGCGAACTCGAAGCGGCCGGCGAGCTCGAACGAGAGCTGGACGACGTCGAGCCGCGGCTCCTCGACCTCGGCGCCGGTCAGCTCGACGAGGCGATGGTAGAGCTCGAGCGCGTGCTCCGTGTCCTCGGGGTCGGCGACGTCCGGGTCGTCGGCGATCTCCTCGACGATCCCGGTCTGGAACGTGCGCCCCGCGGTCAGCTCGACGAGCCGGAACCGCTCGCGTCCCTCGGCGACGATGTTCAGGCGGCCGTCGTCGAAGCGGTCGAGCACCTCGGTCACCGCCGCGCGCGTCCCGATGTCGCGGAGACCGTCCTCGTCGGCGTAGACGAGCCCGAACTCGCGGTCCTCCTCCATGCACTCGCCGATCAGCTCCTGGTAGCGCTCCTCGAAGATGTGGAGCGGGATCTGCTCGGTGGGAAGCAGCACGATTCCGAGCGGAAAGAGGCCGAGCTCGTTCATCGCCGGAAGCCTAGACGCGCTCGAATGCCGCGATCCTGAAGAGCGGCCCGTCCCGCTCCGAGACGCGGGTGAGGCCGTGAGCCTCGATCGCGCCTTCGATCGCGGCCTGCGGGTGGACGAAGACGCGGAAGCGGCGGCGCGCGCAGCCGCAGATAGGCGTTCAACGTCCCGAGGCCGGCCCGGGCCCACCAGGCCTGACGCGGGAAGCTGAGCACGAGCGCGCGACGGGCCAGTGACGCGGCGATGCCGGCCAGCGCGACCCCGTCGGGCGTGCAGCAGACGACCTTGTTCATGACGACGACGTCGACCGGAGCCGCGGACGTGGGCTCGGCGACGAGGTCGGCGGTCCGGAACGACATCCGCTCGCCTACCCCGGCCTCGGACGCGAGCGAGCGCACGAACGGCTCGTAGGCGGGCAGCAGCTCGACCACCTCGGCCGACGCCGCACCCTCCTTGAGCAGCTCGAGCGCGACCTGGCCGACACCGCCGCCGATCTCGAGCACGCTGGCGCCCTCGACGCCGCGAGCCGCCGCCCGGCGCGCGAGCGAGCGGGCCATCGGATCCGGGCCCTTCCGCCTGTACTTGCGCGCGTCGTTGGCCGCGGTCTTCTCGCCGAAGAACTCCTCCTGCCCGTGGCGCGCGCAGCAGCCGGTCATGCCGGGCGCCGCCCGAAGTGGCCGCGCGAGGTCATCGACATCACCGTGACCCCGTCCTGGTTCACCATCTCGCCGCGGATCCGGATCGTGCCGCGGTCCGGTTTCGTCGCCGAGGGCGTCGCCTCGAGCACCGTCAGGCGGCCGGAGAGCGTGTCGCCCGGGCGCACCGGCGCGAGCCAGCGGAGCTCCTCGATCCCGGGCGAGCCGCGCGCCGCCGAGCCGAGCATCGTGTCGACGTACATCCGCATCCACATCGAGCCGGTGTGCCAGCCGCTGGCGATCAGGCCGCCGAAGACGGACCCCTTCGCCGCCTCCGGGTCGGTGTGGAACGGCTGCGGATCCCACTCACGCGCGAAAGCGACGATCTCACTCTCGGTGACGGTGCGGGTGCCGAGCTCGTAGACCTCGCCGGGCTCGATGTCCTCGAAGTAGAGGTCGGGCATGCGGCTATCGTGCCGGGTCTTGAGCGACTACGTCTTCACCATGTACCGGGCCGACAAGTTCTACGGCCCCGACCGGCAGGTCCTGGCGAACATCTCGCTCAGCTTCCTGCCCGGCGCCAAGATCGGCGTGCTCGGCCCGAACGGCGCCGGCAAGTCGACGCTGCTGCGGATCATGGCCGGGCTGGAGGAGCCGTCGAGCGGCGTCGCCGAGCTCGCGCCCGGCGCGACGGTGGGCATGCTGGCGCAGGAGCCCGAGCTCGACCCGGCCCGGACCGTGCGCGAGAACGTCGAGGACGGCGTCCGCGAGCTGCGTGACCTGCTCGACCGCTTCAACCAGATCTCGGCCCAGTTCGCCGAGCCCGACGCCGACTTCGACACGCTGCTCGCGGAGCAGGCGAAGGTGCAGGACCAGATCGACCGCGCCGACGCGTGGAGCCTCGAGGCGACGCTCGATCGCGCGATGGACGCGCTGCGGCTGCCCGAGGGCGACCGCGACGTGACGACGCTCTCGGGCGGCGAGCGCCGCCGGGTCGCGCTCGCGCGCCTGCTCCTGTCTTCGCCCGACCTGCTCCTGCTCGACGAGCCGACGAACCATCTCGATGCCGAGTCGGTCGCGTGGCTCGAGCGCTTCCTCGAGGCGTACAAGGGCACCGTCGTCGCCGTCACCCACGATCGCTACTTCCTCGACAACGTCGCCGGCTGGATCCTCGAGCTCGACCGCGGCAAGGGGCTGCCGTTCGAGGGCAACTACTCCTCCTGGCTCGAGCAGAAACAGGCGCGGCTCGCCGTCGAGGAGAAGCAGGAGTCGGCCCGGCGCCGCACGCTCGCCCGCGAGCTCGAGTGGGTGCGCGCGAGCCCGAAGGCGCGCCACGCGAAGGCGAAGGCGCGGCTGACCCAGTACGAGAAGCTGCTCGCCGACGACCAGAACGTCAAGCTCGACAAGGTCGAGATCCACATCCCGGCCGGCCCGAGGCTCGGCGACGTCGTCGTCGACGCGGAGGGCGTCTCGAAGGGCTTCGGCGACCGCCTGCTCGTCGAGGACATGACGTTCTCGCTCCCACCCGGCGGCATCGTCGGCGTGATCGGCCCGAACGGCGCCGGCAAGACGACGCTCTTCCGGATGATCGCCGGCGAGGAGAAGCCGGACGCCGGCGCGCTGACGATCGGCGACACGGTCGAGCTCGCCTACGTCGACCAGGCCCGCGCCGATCTGACCCCGGAGAACACGGTCTGGAAGGAGATCTCCGGCAACCAGGACGTGATCGAGCTCGGCAAGAAGGAAGTGAACTCGCGGCAGTACGTCTCCTGGTTCAACTTCCGCGGCTCCGACCAGCAGAAGCGCGTCAGCGACCTCTCCGGCGGCGAGCGCAACCGCGTCCACCTGGCGAAGCTGCTGCGCAGCGGCGGCAACGTGCTCCTGCTCGACGAGCCGACGAACGACCTCGACGTCGACACCCTGCGCGCGCTCGAGGAGGCCCTGCTCGACTTCGCCGGCTGCGCGGTGGTGATCTCGCACGATCGCTGGTTCCTCGACCGGATCGCGACCCACATCCTCGCCTTCGAGGGCGACAGCCAGGTGACCTGGTTCGAGGGCAGCTACGAGGAGTACGCCGACTGGGTCAAGGAGACCCGCGGCGCCGACGCGCTCGAGCCGCACCGGATCAAGTACAAGCCGCTCGTCCGCGCGTAACGGCTCTAGCAGCCTGGACGCGCGTCCAGCCGGGCGGAGCCGCTAGCGTGGGAACGTGGGCCTCGAGCGCCAGCATCACAACGTCACGCTGGCGATCCTGACGCTGGCGGGCGCGGCGTTCTCGCTCCAGCAGACGATGGTCTTCCCGGCGCTCCGCACCTTCCAGGACGCCTTCGGCTCGAGCACGGCCTGGACGACCTGGATCCTGACCGGCTTCCTCGTCTCGGGGGCCGTCCTGACGCCGATCCTCGGCCGCCTCGGCGACCAGTTCGGCAAGGAGCGGCTGCTGCTGATCAGCCTCGGGCTCTTCCTCGCCGGCTGCGTCGCCGCCTCGTTCGCCTGGAGCCTCTGGTCGCTGATCGCGTTCCGGGTCGTCTCCGGCGCGGGCGGCGCGCTCTTCCCGCTCAGCTTCGCGATCATCCGCGACGAGTTCCCCGCCGACAAGGTGAAGGTCGGGATCGGCCTGCTCTCGGCGGTCTGGGGCGTCGGCGGCGGCTTCGGGATCGTGCTCTCCGGGCTGATCGTCGACAACTTCTCCTGGCGCTACCTCTTCCTGCTCGGCTCGATCCCGGTCGCCCTCTCGCTCGTCCTCGTTCACCGTTACGTGCCCGAGTCTCCGATTCGCTCGCCGTCGAAGGTCGACGTCCCCGGCGCGCTGCTGCTGTCCGGCGCGCTGATCTCGCTGATGCTCGCGCTGACCGAGGGCGAGGACTGGGGCTGGGGGTCGCCGCGCCTCGTCGGCGTCCTCGCGCTCGCCGTCGTCTTCTTCGTCCTCTGGGGCGTCGTCGAGGCGCGCTCGAGCTCGCCGATGGTCGACCTGCGCATGCTCGCGCACCGGCCGATCCTGCTCACGAACATCGCCACGCTGATCTCGGGGTTCGCGCTCTTCAGCTGCTTCGTGCTCGTGCCCACGTTCGTCGAGAGCAACTCGAGCAACGGCTACGGCTTCAGCGCGAGCGCGACGGTCGCGGGGCTCTACCTGCTCCCGAGCTCCCTCGCGATGCTCGTCGCCGGCCCGCTTGCCGGCGGGATCGGGCGCCGCTACGGCTCGAAGTGGACGCTGGCGACCGGCATGCTCGTCGTCAGCGTCGCAGCGCTCCTCTTCGCGACCATGCACGCCGATCCCGTTCCGGTGCTGCTCGCCAGCGCGCTCCTCGGGCTCGGCGTCGGCGCCGCCTTCGCCTCGATGGCCGGGCTGATCGCGGACAACGTCGACCCGCGCGAGATGGGCGTCGCCAGCGGCATGAACACCGTCGTGCGCATGATCGGCGCCGTCGTCGGCGGCCAGGTCGGGGCCGCCCTGCTGACCGCGCGCACGATCGGCGACACCTCGGTTCCCGCCGAGTCCGCGTTCACGATCACGTTCGCGCTCAGCGCCGTGACGGCTCTGATCGCCGCGGCGATCGCGGTCTCGATCAGCTCCCGCCCGCACCTCAGGCAGCTGGCGGTCGTCCCGACCTCCGTGCGGGCGTCGTCCGCCCGGACGAGCCCGGTTCGTCCGCAGGGCTGACGCGGGTTCAACCCGCGGGCCGATGCGCCCGACCCCCCGTGGCACGCAGCATGAGGTCACTGCTACGGAGGTGACCACGAATGACCGAAATCCTGACAAGGCGTGATACCGGGCTGGACGTCGGCCCGCTGCGGAACCTGCTGGACGGCGATGCGGTCGCCCCCGGCGACGTCGAGTGGGACGAGGCCCGGCTCGCCTGGAACCTGACCGTGGACCAGCAGCCGGTTGCGGTCGTGCTGCCCGAGTCGGCGGCCGATGTCGCCGCGACGGTTGCGTTCGCGAAGGCGCACGGCCTGCGCGTCGCGCCGCAGGGCACCGGACACGGCGCCGCGGCGCTGGGCGACATGTCCGACACGATCCTGCTCAAGACCGAGCGCATGCGCGGCGTCACGATCGACCCCGAGAACCGGATCGCCCGCGCCGAGGCCGGCACGATCTGGATCGAGGTCGTCGAGGCGGCGGCCGAGCACGGCCTGGCCGCGCTCGCGGGCTCCTCACCGGACGTCGGCGTCGTCGGCTACACGCTCGGCGGCGGCCTCTCCTGGCTCGCCCGCAAGCACGGCATCGGCGCCAACCAGGTGACCGCGATCGAGGTCGTCACGGCCTCGGGCGACATCGTCCGCACCGACTGGGCGAACGAGCCGGACCTGTTCTGGGCGCTGCGCGGCGGCGGCGGCGCGTTCGGGATCGTCACCGCGATCGAGTTCAACCTCTTCCCGATCTCGCAGGTCTACGCGGGCATCCTCTGGTTCCCCGTCGACCGCTCGGCCGAGATCCTGAAGGCGTGGCGCGCGTGGACGGACGATCTGCCGGACGAGATGACCTCGGTCGGCCGGATCCTCCAGTTCCCGCCGATCCCGGACATCCCGGAGCCGATCCGCGGCCAGTCCTTCGTCGTCGTCCAGACGATCTGGTCCGGCGAGCCCGGCGAGGGCGCACCCTGGCTGGAGCCGCTCCGCGCGCTCGGCCCGGTGATGGACACCGTGATGACGATCCCGATCGACGAGCTGAGCCGGCTGCACATGGATCCGGAGGGCCCGGCCCCCGGGAGCGGCGACGGCGGCATGCTGGACGACGTCGACGACCATCTGATCGACCTCTTCGTCGAGCAGGTCGTCGGCTCACCGATCCTCTCGGCGGAGATCCGGCACCTCGGCGGCGCGGTCGCCCGGCGCGACTCCCGCCACGGCGCGGTCGACGCCTGGGAGGCGCCGTACGCTGATGTTCGCAGTCGGGATCGCGCCGACGCCAGAGGCCCGCGAGGCTGTCCACGGCGCCGTCGCACGGCTCCGCGACACGCTCGCACCCTGGGAGGCCGACCACACGTACCTCAACTTCGCCGAGTCCCGGCGGAAGGCGGCCTCGCTCTTCTCGAGCGCGAGCTACCACCGGCTGCGCCGGATCAAGGCGATCGTCGACCCGACCGACGTGATCCGCTCGAACCATCCGATCCCGCCCGCGCATTAGCGCGGGCGGGACGGCCTTCGTCTGCAACAATTGAGACGAAGGAGGCTCCATGCGGGACCTGATCGTCATCCTCGTCCTCTACGTCGTCGTGCTCTTCGCGTTCGGCTGGTGCGGCGGGATCCGCGCGGCCGGCCAGTCGATCGAGGACTGGGCCCACCGCAGCACGAGGGCGGGCGGAACGCCGCGCAGCCCGCTCGTCTGACGCTGCTCCGGCGGCTACCGTTCGCGGCGTGGATGCAGACGCCGTCGAGATCCGGATCCTCGGCTGCCTCGTCGAGAAGCAGCGCACGACGCCCGAGCAGTACCCGCTCTCGCTGAACTCGCTCCGGCTCGCCTGCAACCAGGCGACGAACCGGGAGCCCGTCGTCGACTACGACGAGGCGGAGATCCGTGCCGCGCTCGACCGCCTCTCGCGCCGTGGCTGGGTGCGGCTCGCCAGCGGGCCGGGGAGCCGGGTCGCGAAGTACCGCCACCTGCTCGACGACGCGCTCGGCCGCGTGCCGTCGCAGATCGCGCTCCTCGCGGTGCTGATGCTCCGAGGCCCGCAGACCCCCGGCGAGCTGAAGCAGCGGGTCGAGCGCCTCTACCCGTACCCGTCGCTCGAGGACGTCGAGCAGGCGCTCGAGGCGCTGTCCGCGGCCGAGCTCGTCGAGAAGCTCCCCCGCCGGCCGGGCCAGAGCCAGGACCGCTGGGGCCAGCTCCTCGGCGGCGAGCGAGGGCGACGGAGGCTGCGGAGCCGCCGGCGAGCGTCCAGACCGTCGTTTCGACACCGACCCCGCTCGAGGAGCGCGTCGCGCTGCTGGAGCAGCAGGTGGCCGCGCTCCAGCGGGCGCTCGAAGAACGCTGAACGCGGGTAGACACGACTCGTGCCTCCGAATCCGATCGAGAACCTCCGCGGCGCCGCACGCCAGCTGGGCGACCAGCTGAGGCGGACAGCCGGGCCTGAGCTCGAGGAGCTGCTCGGTCTCGGGCCGCGCGCGCTGCCGCCGCGGCCGCTGCCGGAGCTGCAGGCAGAGCTCGACGGCCTCGTCGGCCTCGAGACGGTCAAGGAGCAGGTGCATGCGCTGCTCGCGTTCCTCCAGGTGCAGGCGCGGCGGAAGGAGCACGGCCTGCCCGAGGTGGCGACGAGCCAGCACCTCGTCTTCCTCGGCAACCCCGGCACCGGCAAGACGACGGTGGCGCGGCTGCTCGCCGAGATGTACGGCGCGATGGGCCTCCTGGAGAAGGGCCATCTCGTCGAGGTCGACCGGGCCTCGCTCGTCGGCCAGTACGTCGGCCAGACGGCGATCAAGACCGACCGCGCGATCCGGCGCGCGCTCGACGGCGTCCTCTTCATCGACGAGGCCTACGCGCTGACGCCCGCCGGCGACGGCCGGCTCGACTTCGGCGCCGAGGCGGTCGAGACGCTCCTGAAGCGGATGGAGGACCACCGGCACCGGCTCGTGGTCATCGTCGCCGGCTACCCGCGCCTGATGCGCGCCTTCCTCGACTCGAACCCGGGCCTGCGCTCGCGCTTCGCGCGGGAGATCGTCTTTCCCGACTATTCGACCGAGGATCTGCTCGAGATCACGCGCCGGCTGGCCTCCGAGCACGAGTACGAGCTCGGGCCGGGCGCGGACGAGGTGCTCGAGCGGATCTTCGCCGGCGCGGTCCGCGGCGAGGGCTTCGGCAACGCCCGCTACGCGCGCACGATCTTCGAGCAGGCGCTCAACCGGCAGGCGCTGCGGCTGGCACGCCTGGAGGGCGCCGCGCTCGCCGAGCTGAGCCGTGATCAGGTGGCGACGCTCGAGGCCGACGATCTGCTCGAGGCGGCGCGCCTGCTCGGGGAGAACACCGACGCCCGCCCGAAGCGCCGCCGCTGGCTCGGTTGACGCCGCGCGCGGCCGATGTTTTCATCGGTCGGGCCTTTTCCCATCCCGGGACGCCTGCGGCGAGGCCGATGTGAAGGAGGACCCTTGGCTTCCGGGCTGACGAAGCTGCTGACCGCGACGGCGACCGCGCTCGACCGGCGCTTCGGCTGGGATCGCCTGCCGCTGCCGCTCGGTGTCTTCACGCTCGCCGGTCTCCGCACACGGCTGCGCGAGGAGAACCTCTACGACACGGGCGCCGGAGGCGCGAAGGCCGGCCCCGACGGCGGCCCACACGACTCCAGGACGGTCGACGGCAGCTACAACGACCTCGGGCAGCCGGCGATGGGGATGATCGGCGCCCGCTTCGGCCGCAACATCCCGATCGACCGCACGTATCCCGAGGAGCTGCCGGGCCTGCTCGAGCCGAACCCGCGCCTCGTCAGCCGCACGCTGCTCACGCGCGACGAGTTCAAGCCCGCCACGATCGTGAACGTCCTCGCCGGCGCGTGGCTCCAGTTCGAGGTCCACGACTGGTTCAGCCACGGCAAGAACCTGCCCGAGGAGCCGTTCGAGCTCGAGCTCGCCGACGACGACCCGTGGGCGGAGCGGCCGATGCGGATCGAGCGCACGCGCAACGACCCGTTCCCGGATGGGAACGGCGGGCCGGCGACCTTCGTGACCACCGACTCGCACTGGTGGGACGGATCGCAGATCTACGGCAGCGAGCCGGCGGTCACGAGCGCGCTCCGCGAGGGTGCGGGCGGCCGGATGCGGCTCGACCCCGACGGCCAGCTGCCGCGCGACCTCGACGCGAAGCTCGACCTCACCGGCGTCGCCGGCAACTTCTGGCTCGGGCTCGCGCTCCTGCACACGCTCTTCACGCGCGAGCACAACGCGATCGCCGACCGGCTGGCCGCCGAGCACCGCGACTGGACGGACGACGAGCTGTTCGAGAAGGCGCGCCTGATCACGGCTGCGCTGATGGCGAAGATCCACACCGTCGAGTGGACGCCCGCGATCATCGCGCACCCGACGACGAAGTTCGGGATGCGCGCGAACTGGTACGGGATCCTCGGCAAGCGGCTGGGCAAGCGGAGCTCGAACGAGGTGCTCGGCGGCATCCCCGGCTCCGCGACGAGCCACCACGGCGTCCCCTACTCGCTGACGGAGGAGTTCGTCGCCGTCTACCGGATGCACCCGCTCCTTCCCGACGACTTCACGTTCCGCTCGATCGCGACGGACGAGGTGGTGCAGGAGCGGACGTTCCGCGAGCTCGGCGTCAACGACGTGCGCGCCCGGCTCGACGAGGTCGGCTTCGAGGACGCGTTCTACTCGTTCGGGATCGCGCACCCGGGCGCGATCACGCTGCACAACTACCCGCGCTTCCTGCAGGAGCTGCACAAGCCGGACGGCACCGTCGTCGATCTCGCGGCGATCGACGTGCTCAGGATCCGCGAGCGCGGCGTGCCCCGCTACAACGAGTTCAGGCGGCTGTTCCACCTGAAGCCGGCGGCCACGTTCGAGGAGCTGACCGACAACCCCCAGTGGGCGCGGGAGCTGCGCGAGGTCTACGGCGACGTCGAGCAGGTCGACCTGATGGTCGGGCTCTACGCCGAGCCGCTGCCGAAGGGCTTCGGCTTCAGCGACACGGCCTTCCGCGTCTTCATCCTGATGGCGTCGCGGCGACTGAAGAGCGATCGCTTCTTCACGCGCGACTACAACGCGGAGACGTACACGCAGACAGGGCTCGACTGGATCGACGAGACGAGCATGAGCGACGTGCTGCTCCGCCACTATCCGGGCCTGGAGCCGGCGCTGCGCGGCGTCGACAACGCCTTCGCGCCCTGGAAGCGGGTGTCGGCATGAGGGAGCTCGCACCCGGCGTGCACATGCTCGGCGCCACGAAGGGCGGCCACGTCCGCGCCTACCTGCTCGAGACGAACGGCGAGCTCTCGCTCGTGGACACGCTCTTCGAGAACGACGGCCGCGGTGTGCTCGACGCGATCCGCAAGCTCGGCCGCAAGCCCTCCGACCTGAAGCGGATCGTGCTCACGCACGCGCACCGCTCCCACCTCGGCGGCCTCGCCGCGCTCAAGCGCGCGACCGGTGCGGCCGTGCTCGCGCACGAGTGGGAGGCGGACATCATCTCCGGCGACCGCCCGGCCCAGTCCGTCGGCCTCAAGCCGACGGCGCCGTTCCGCACCTATCCGTTCCAGGTCGGGATCTTCCTCAACCGGCCGAAGCACCGGCCGGTCCCGATCGACGAGAGCGCCGGCGACGGAGACGCCTTCGGGCCGCTACAGGTCCTCTACGTGCCCGGCCACTCTCCCGGCCACCTTGCGTTCTCCTGGGCGGAGCGCGGGCTGCTCCTCTCGGGCGACGCGATCGCGACCTGGCCGCGCTTCGAGGCCGGCTGGCCCGCCTTCACGCTCAACCCGGAGCAGCAGGCCGCGTCGATCCGCCGCATGGCCGAGCTCGACGCCCGCATCGTCGGCGTCGGCCACGGCGACCCGATCACGGAGAACGCGGCCGACCGGGTTCACGGCCTCGTCGCACCGGCGTAGGATCGAGCCGTGGCGCAGACGATCATCCCGTACCTGCTCTACGAGGACGTGGCGTCGATGCTCGACTGGCTCTCGCGCACGTTCGGCTTCACCGAGAAGCTCCGCTTCGCCGGCGACGACGGGACGGTCAACCACGCCGAGATGGAGGTCGCCGGCAACTCGATCATGCTGGGCGACCCCGGCGACGACTACCGCAGCCCGAAGAACGGCGGCGGCTGGCCGGCCCAGATCCAGGTCTACGTCGACGACGTGGACGCGCACTACGCGCAGGCAAAGGCGGCGGGCGCGGAGATCCGGCAGGAGCTGGCGGACATGCCGTACGGCGACCGCCGCTACGACGCCTACGACGCCGAGGGCCACCTCTGGATGTTCTCGACGCACGTGCGCGACGTGGCGGCCGAGGACTGGGGCGCCACCGAGGCCGGCTAGGACCGCGGCGTCACGAACTCGATCAGGTTCCCGAACGGGTCGCGAACGAAGAACCGCTCCCGGCCGCCGACCGGGCGGGCGGCCTGCGATCTCGCAGCCGTTGCCCGCGAGCCGCGTGCGCGCGGCCTCGAGCTCGGCCACCTCGAGCGCGAAGTGGTGCTCGGCGCTCCCGTCCGGGGGCGCGCCGGCGATCACGTGCAGCTCGAGCTCGCCCTCGCCGCCCGAGCCCGTAGACGAGCGCTCGCTCGGTCGCGGACAGCTCGGGCAGCCCGAGCGCGTCGCGGTAGAACGCCCGTGCAGGCTCGATCTCCTCCGGACGGACGGTGATCCCGACGTGCTGGAGCCTCATCTCGACCCGCGCGTGCACGCGCCTTCCGCGGGCGTGCGGACGTGGCGGATGTTCTCCCACGCCTTCGCCTGCGGGAGCAGCCCGAAGCGGGAGAGGGCGAGCGGGAGGCCGGTGCGGGCGCGCATCTCGGCCGAGTGGATCCAGAAGCCGACGAACGCCTCCACGTTCGCCTTCGGGTTGAGCCGCCGCAGCTGCCAGAAGAGCTTCCCCGACTGGCTCTGCTGGTCGACGACGATCTGGTCGGAGACGCTCCACCAGAGCTGCAGCGGCACGCAGGAGGCGGCGATCGCGCGGGCGTACGTGATCGGGCTGCGCGCGGCATAGGCGGCCGGACGCTGCCCCGGCCCGCCGCCGATCTCGCGGCGCGCGATCTTGCGCAGGTTGGAGCCCAGGCTCGTGCCCAGGAGCACCCTGCAGGCGTTCTTGCAGCGGACGCGGTCGAAGTTCTTGTACTGGAGCGCGAGATCGGTCACCGAGGAGAATGCGGCCGCGCCGGCGAGCAGGTTCGGATGCCGGGCCAGGAGCAGCAGCGTCTCCTGGCCGCCCATGCTGCCGCCGAAGGCGTAGATCCTGCTGCGGTCGATCCGCAGCCACGGCAGCGTCGTGCGCAGGATCTCGGGCATCCGCGCGAGATCGGCGATCTGCCCGGCGGCGCCCCACGAGTGGCCGGGCACGCGCCTGCCGCGCGCATCCGGGTTGATCACGGCGAACGAGCCGCGGCCGGGCAGGTTGCCCCACAGGATCGAGTTCGCGCGCCCGCTCAGCCCGCGCCCGTGCGGCGAGATCACCAGCGGCAGCGGCGGGTTGGCGGCCGGCCCGTACCAGGACGGGAGCACGACCTGCGCGCTGCTCGCGTGGCCGTCGTGGGCGATGTAGTGGACGCTCCACCCGCCGCACCGCGGTCACGCCCAGCGACGAGGTCGGGCGGCGGCTGCCGTAGCGGACGATCACCTCCAGCCGTCCGCTGAGCCCGCTGAGGTCGAGCGTCTCGCCGAGCGTCTCGCCCTCGGGGAGCACGAGCGGCGCCCCGTTCACGGTCACCGACTCGACGCGCTGCCCGCGCGGCAGCCGGACGCGGAGCTTCAGCGTCTTCGGCGCCGGCCGAGCCGGCGTCTCCACGATCGCGCGGATCGTGTCGCTGCGCGCCTCCAGCGAGTACGAGACCGGCCCGAAGCTCGTCGGTGCGCGGCGAACGCTGATCCGGCGTCCCGCCCGCAGCCACGGGCGCGGCGTCGCGAAGGCGAGCTCGAGCCCGGTCGGCGCGCCCTCGGCGTCGCGGGTCTCGTGGACGAGGAGCGCCCGCAGCGTCTGCAGGAAGGCCGCGTTGCTCGCCCCGTTCGGCGGCAGGTACATCGAGCGGAAGTGGCTGCCGCGGAGAGGAGCGACGCTCGCCGCCTCGCCGGAGACGAACGTGTTCGGCGTCATCGCCACCGCGAGCGAGCCGTAGAGGCTGAGCACGAGCTGGTCGGCGGCGTCGCCGTCGGCCAGGAAGCGGGCGACGTTGGTGCCGTAGACCTGGTCGGTCCCGGAGACCGGATAGACCGGCTTCTCGTAGAGCGCATAGGCGCCGGCACGGACGAGGCCGACCAGGCGCGACCCGTGGCGGAGCATGTACTTGAGCACGCCGGCCGCCTCGGGGCTGTCCGGGGCGAAGATCCCGGACGCGAGCGCGTAGGGCATGACGAGGTTCCAGTAGCTGCCGAGCTTCGCCTGGGTCAGGGAGCCGTACGCCGGCTCGCGGTCGAGCAGGCGGGCCGGGATGAAGAGGGAGCCGTCGCCGAGCCGCCGCTGCGAGGACGCGACCGCGCTGCGGATGCCCGCCTCGAGCCGTTTCGCGAGCGCCTCGCAGCGCCGCGCAAGCTCTGCATTGCCGACGTCGGCCCACACGCGGCTCATCGCCCAGAGGCCCTGCCAGACGGTTGCCTGCGAGTGCAGCCCGAGCACCTCGTCGGGGATGTCCGACGAATAGCGCTCGCGGCCGAGCAGCCCCGTGCCGCTCGACCCGATCTGACGTCCGAGCTCGTCGACGTAGCGCCGCAGCGTCGGGGTCGCACCCTCGATGTAGGCGCGATCCCGCGTGAGCCGGTAGTGGAGCGCCGAGCCGACGAGCCGCTTCCCCATCTTCCAGTTCGGATACGGGACGTCCTTGCGGGTCAGCGAGGTGCGCAGGATCGACCGCGCCACGCCGGCGTACCCGAGCTCGCCCATCACCTCCGCGACGTCGACGCCCTCGGGGAACGAGAACTGCTCGTACGGGTTGCCGACGCTGTAGCGCCAGGTCAGGAGGAGGTTCTGGATCAGCAGGTTGCGATAGGCGTCGTTGACGCGCGGCTCCGGGACGGTGATCTCCGTGCCCTCGCGCAGCCGCCCGTTCCAGTACGCGGCGACGGCGCGGCGCGCGCGGTCGTAGCGCCCGGCGTCGACGGCGAGAGTCCGCCGGCCCGGATAGTTGATCCAGGCGAGGTAGACCGTGCGCCTCGTGCCGCGCTTGATCCGGTACGTGAGCACGTTCCGCTTCACCGTCCCGCCGCGGCTGAAGGCGAGCGCCCGCCGCAGCTGTCGCACGGACGGCTTCAGACGCAGCTGGACGGCCTTCGCCGAGGCGCCCCTCGCGTCGATGTCGAGGCGGATGAAGCTGACGAGCGAGCCCGTCTCGGAAGCCTGCGCCGCGAACGACTCCTGCCGGTAGCGCACGCGCGAGGCGTCGGTGTAGGTGGTCGTCATGATCGGCTGGTAGCCGGAGGCGAGGCGCGCGGCCCCGAGGCGGGCGAGACACGAGCCGTAGCGTTCGCGGCCCTTCGCGCCGACGAAGACCGTCAACCGCCTGCCGCCCACGCGTTCGGCGATCACCTGGCTGCCGTCGGCCACGTGCAGCGCGACCGACCCGGCGCCGCGGGCGCCGAGCGGCTGGCCGAACGGCACGTAGTAGACGCCCGACTCGGTCAGCGGCCTCTTGCCGGGCGCGCGCGCGTAGAGCAGCGGCGGCAGCAGACGCCGCGCCGCCTCGTAGCTCGGCCCGTCCGGCGCCTTGAGGAGACCGTTGCCCCAGGCGTCGTGGTGTGTGCGCAGCGCGCGCTCGACCTTGTTCGTGTGCCCGGCCGTCGCGCGTGGCGGCGCGCAGGTGGAGCTCTTCGCGGGTGCGCCGTCGGCGCGGCCGCCTAGGAGTGCGACTGCGGCACCGAGAGCTGCGATCGTGAGCGCCGCACGCACAGCCCGATTGATACCGGGCGGCGGCGTCTTCGTGCTAGCCCTGCGGGATCCGTGCCTCGAGCGCGGCGCCGAGAGCCTCGCGCACGGGCTCGAGCTCGATCCGGTCGAGCACGTCCTGGAAGAAGCCGCGCACGATCAGACGCTCGGCCTCGGCGCGCGAGAGGCCGCGGGCCATCAGGTAGAAGAGCTGCTCGCGATCGACCTGGCCGAGCGTGGCGCCGTGCGTGCAGCGGACGTCGTTCGCCATGATCTCGAGCCCGGGGATCGAGTCCGCGTGCGCGGACTTGGAGAGCAGCAGGTTGCGGTTCTCCTGATAGGCGTTGGTCTTCTGCGCGTCCTCCTCGACGCGGATCATCCCGCGCCAGACCGCGCTCGACTCCTCGTTGAGGACGCCCTTGAACGCGAAGTCCGAGGTCGTGTTCGGGGCGATGTGCTCCTGGAACGTGTCGTAGTCGAGGTGCTGGACGCCGTCGGCGAAGTAGGCGCCGGTGACGCGCGAGGTGGCGCCGGGGCCGGCGAGGTCGTTCTGGATCCGGATCTTTCCCTTCTTCGAGCCGAAGCCGCCCGCGACCCAGTCGAGCTCGGCGTCGCGCTCGATCCGCGCGTGGTGGCTGCCGAAGTGCCACGTCTCGCGGCTGACGTTCTGCACGGAGACGTACTCGACCTTGGCGCCGTCCTCGACGAAGATCTCGACCGCCGCGTTCAGGTAGCCGGAGAGCTCCGGCGTCGTCGACGCGTACTCCTCGATCACCGAGACGCGGCTGCCCTGCTCGGCGACGATCAGCAGCCGCCAGAAGAGGGAGCCACCCTCGATCGAGTTCGTGATCCGGACGAGCAACGGCTGCTCGAGCACGACGCCCTTCGGGACGTGGACGAGCAGGCCGTGCTCCCACTCGGCGGCGTTGTGCGCGGCGAACTTCTCGTCGGTGCCGACGAGCTCGCCCAGGCGCGGGTGCTCGTCGAGCCGCTCGAAGCGGATCCCGTCGGGAGCGCGGTCGATCTCGAGCCCGGCCTCGGAGACCCGCACGAGGCCGGCAGCCTCGAGCTCCAGCATCGCGGGCGCGGCGACGACCTCGGTCGCGCCGTCCGCCGAGAAGGCCTCCGGATCGAACCCCTTCAGGTCGGTGAAGCGCCACGACTCGTCCGTCGTCGTCGGCAGCGGCAGCGCGCGGTAGCGCTCGAGCTGGTCGGCGCGCGTCATGCGTCGAACCGCCGGTGCAGCATCAGCGCGTTGCCGTCGGGATCCTTGAACCAGGCCTGCTTGCAGACCCCGGTCGTGATCGTGTCGCCGTCGAAGACGACGCCCTTCTGCTCCAGCTCGGCGCGGGCGGCATCGACGTCGGGCACGCGCAGCGCAATCCCCGCCGGAGAGGGCGCGAACGGCTGGCCGATGCTGGAAGGGTCGAAGACGTCCAGCGTCACCTGGCCGCAGCTGAGCTCCATGTCGGAGTCGCCCTCGGTCTCGACCTCGAGCCCAAGCGTCTCCGACGTAGAACTGCTTCGCCCGCTGCAGGTCCTGCGTCAGGACCGACACGAAGTCGACATGCTCGACGCGCATGGCTACGGCGTCGTGCCGTCGGCGTACGGGGCGTGCCGGTGATGCAGGATCAGCGAGTTGCCGTCCGGATCCTTGAAGAACGCCATGTGGCAGACGCCCGAGTCGTAGGCATCCGGGAAGGCGAACGTGACCCCGGCCTCCTCGAGCTTCTTCATCGCCTCGGCCACGTCAGGCACCCGCAGCGCGATCGCGGTGTTGCTGGGGCTGAACGGGACACCTGTCTGCTCGGGCGTATTGAGCAGGATCGTCACGTTGCCGGTCTCGAACTCCGGCCACTCCTCGTGCGCCAGCGGATTCCGCTTCAAGCCGAGCGTCTCGCCGTAGAACTCGACGGCGCGCTCGCGATCGGTCACCGGCACGCCGATGAAGTCCGTGCGCTCGGCGCCGATCAACCGACCGACCCCTCCATCTGCAGCAGGATCAGGCGGTTCATCTCGACGGCGTACTCGAGCGGGAGCTCCTTCGTGATCGGCTCGACGAAACCGGAGACGATCATCGCGCTCGCCTCCGCCTCGGTCAGGCCGCGGCTCATCAGGTAGAAGAGCTGCTCCTCCCCGATCTTGGAGACGGTCGCCTCGTGGCCGAGATCGACGTCGTTCTCGTCGACGCGGATGTACGGGTACGTGTCGGAGCGCGACTCCTCGTCGAGGATCAGCGCGTCACAGACGACCTTCGACTTGGCGCCGACGGCGCCCTTGGCGACCTCGAGCAGGCCGCGGTAGCCGGCACGGCCGCCGTTCTTCGAGATCGACTTGGAGGTGATCACGGACGTCGTCTTCGGCGCGACGTGGACGACCTTGCCGCCCGCGTCCTGGTGCTGGCCCTTGCCGGCGAACGCGATCGAGAGCACCTCGCCGTGGGCGCGCGGGCCCATCAGCCAGATCGCCGGGTACTTCATCGTCAGCTTCGAGCCGAGGTTGCCGTCGACCCACTCCATCGTCGCGTCCTCGTAGGCGACGGCGCGCTTGGTGACGAGGTTGAAGACGTTGTTCGACCAGTTCTGGATCGTCGTGTAGCGGCAGCGGCCGCGCGGCTTGACGACGATCTCGACGACCGCGCTGTGCAGCGAGTCGGAGGAGTAGATCGGCGCCGTGCAGCCCTCGACGTAGTGCACGTAGGCGTCCTCGTCGACGATGATCAGCGTCCGCTCGAACTGGCCCATGTTCTCGGCGTTGATCCGGAAGTAGGCCTGCAGCGGCAGCTCGATCCGGACTCCCGGCGGCACGTAGATGAACGAGCCGCCCGACCAGACCGCGGAGTTGAGCGCCGCGAACTTGTTGTCGTTCTGCGGGATGATCGTCCCGAAGTACTGCTTGACGATGTCCTCGTGCTCGCGCAGGCCCGAGTCCATGTCGAGGAAGAGCACGCCCTGCGCCTCGAGGTCGGCCTGGAGCTTGTGGTAGACGACCTCGGACTCGTACTGGGCGCCGACGCCGGCGAGGTACTTCTTCTCCGCCTCCGGGATGCCGAGCTTGTCCCAGGTGTCGAGGATGTCGGCCGGCAGGTCCTCCCACTTCGAGACCTGCTTCTCGGTCGGCTTGATGTAGTAGTAGATGTTGTCGAAGTCGATCTCGGCGACGTTTCCGCCCCAGGTGGGCAGCGGCCGGGCGAGGAAGTAGTCCAGGCTCTTGTGCCGGAACTTCCGCATCCAGTCCGGCTCGTTCTTGTGCTCGGAGATCGCCTCGACGAGCTCGTGCGAGAGGCCGCGGCCGGACTTGAAGAAGTAGTTCTCCGCCTCGTCCGAGTTGGAGAAGCCGTACTGGTACTCGGAGCGGATCCCCTTGACGACGTCGGTCTCGGACGTGCTCACGCGGCCACCTCCGCTTCCTTCGGCAGCCAGGCGTCGTAGCCCTCGGCCTCGAGGCGCTGGGCCAGCTCGGGCCCGCCGCTCTCGACGATCTTGCCGCCGACGAAGACGTGCACGTGGTCGGGCGTGACGTAGTTGAGGATGCGCTGGTAGTGGGTGATCACGAGCGCGCCCATCTCGGCCGTGACGAGCTCGTTGACACCGTTCGCGACGATCCGGAGCGCGTCGATGTCGAGGCCGGAGTCGGTCTCGTCGAGGATCGCGATCTTCGGCTGCAGCAGCGCCATCTGGAGGATCTCGACGCGCTTCTTCTCACCGCCGGAGAAGCCGTCGTTCAGGTAGCGGGAGGCGAGCTCGCGCGGCACCTTCAGCCGCTCCATCGCGGCGAGGATCTGCGTGCGGAACTCCTTCACCGGGATCGGATCGTCCTTGCCGCCGGCCTTCGCCTTCCGGATCGCGTTGATCGCGCTCCGGAGGAAGTTGGTGACGGTGACGCCGGGGATCGCGTGCGGGTACTGGAAGGCGAGGAAGAGGCCCTTCTGCGCGCGCACGTCGGCGCCCAGCTCGGCGACGTTCTCACCGTCGAGCAGGATCTCGCCCTCGGTGATCTCGTAGGAGGGGTGACCCATCAGCGCGTAGGCGAGGGTCGACTTGCCGGAGCCGTTCGGCCCCATGATCGCGTGCTTCTCGTTCAGGTCGACCGCGAGGTCGACGCCCTTGACGATCTCGGTGCCGTCCTCGAGCGCGACGTGCAGGTTCTTGATCTCCAGAAACGCCAAGCTTGTGATCCCTCTTTTCCAGGATTCGTGCGGCTTTGAGCGCCGCTTCGTGACTCCATGGTAGCCGATCGCCGCCGCCGCCAAAGGCGCCGCGAGCACGACTGGCTCCCCGATCTTACCCGGGCGGAGCCCGGCCGCGGTTCGGCTCGGAGCAACGGTGGTACAGTGGACCCAATGCCCTTCGGAATCGGCGTCACCGAGCTTGTCATCCTGCTGGTCGCCCTGCTCGTCATCTTCGGCCCGAAGCGGCTGCCCGAGATGGGCCGCTCGCTCGGCAAGGGCATGCGCGAGTTCAAGGACTCGGTCTCGGGCAAGGACGACGACGAGCCCGTGCACCACCGGCTCTCGCAGGAGCTCGAGCCCGCCGAAGAGCGTCCGGTCGCGCAGCCGCAGCAGGCGCGCGAGCGCGAAGTCACCTAGCGTCAGCGGCACATGGCCCTGAAGCATCTGCCGCGGCGGCTGCAGCACGGCGAGGAAGCGACGCTCGTCGAGCATCTCGGGGAGCTGCGCACGCGGATCCTGATCTCGCTCGCGGTGATCGTCCCCGCCTTCATCCTCGCGTTCGTCTTCCGCGACACGCTGATCGACGTGCTGACCCGGCCGCTGCCGGACGACAAGAAGCTGATCACGCTCGGCGTGACGGAGCCGTTCACGACGGCGGTCAAGGTCTCGCTCGCGGCCGCGTTCGCGGTCACGCTGCCGCTGCTCCTCTACCAGCTGTGGGCGTTCCTCGCTCCCGCGCTCGAGGAGAGCATCCAGCGCACCGTCGCTCTCTTCGCCATGTTCGCGACCATCCTCTTCGCGGCCGGGGTCGCGTTCTCGTACTTCATCGTGCTGCCGCGCGCGCTCTCGTTCCTGACCTCGTTCGGCGAGGAGTTCTTCCAGGTCGAGATCCGGGCGAGCTACTACTTCTCGTTCGTGACGCTGACGCTGCTCGCGAGCGGGCTCGCGTTCCAGATGCCGATCTTCATCCTCGCGCTCGTCCGCCTCCGCATCCTCACGGCCGACAGGCTGCGGCGAAACCGGCGGCTCGGGATCGCGTTGATGGTGGTGTTCGCCGTGCTCCTGCCCACGGTCGACCCGGTCTCGCTCGTGCTCGAGGCGGCGCCGCTGATCCTCCTCTTCGAGTTCTCGATCCAGCTCGCAGGGTTCATGGAGAAACGCTGGGACATCGCCGACCAGAAATCCCGGTGGGCGGCCGAGTGAGGATCCTCTCCGCCGACTGGGTGCTGCCCGTGGAGGGCGAGCCGATCGAGAACGGCGCGGTCGTGATCGAGGACGGCGTCATCGCCGCGGTCGGGACCGCACGCGAGCTCGGCGAGGGGGAGCGCTTCGCGGACTCGGCGATCGTCCCCGGCTTCGTCAACGCGCACACGCACCTCGAGTACGCCGTCTACGCCGGCTTCGGCGACGGGCTCTCGTTCGGCCCCTGGATCTCGACGCACGTCGAGCGCAAGAGCCGGCTCGAGCGCGCCGACATGGAGGCGATCGCCCGCCTGGGCGCCGCCGAGTGCCTCCGCTCCGGGATCACGACCGTCGGCGACCTCGCGTTCACGGGCGCGAGCGCGCATGCGTGCGCCGACCTCGGCCTGCGCGCGATCGTCTACCTCGAAGTCTTCGGCAAGGACGGCGCCGACGCGCTGCGCCAGTTCGAGGAGAAGCGCGCGTACGTCGCCCCGGCGCTCTCGGAGCGCGTCCGCGTCGGCGTCTCCCCGCACGCCCCCTACACCTGCTCGCGCGAGGTCTACGCCGCGGCCATGGGGCTCGGCCTGCCCGTGGCGACCCACCTCAACGAGAGCCAGGACGAGCTCGACTGGCTGCTGCGCGGCGAAGGCCCCTGGCAGCCGCTGGCGGAGATGCTGGTCGAGCCCGAGGGCACGAGCGGCATCCGCAGCCTCGCCGCGGCCGGGCTGCTCGACGAAAGGGTCGCCGTAGCGCACTGCGTCAAGGTCGACGAGGAGGAGATCGGGCTGCTCGCCGGCCACGGTGTCGCCGTCACCCACTGCCCCCGGTCGAACGCCCTGCTCGGCTGTGGGATCGCGCCGCTCGCCGAGCTGCGCGCGGCGGGGATCCGGATCGGGATCGGGACGGACGGCGTCTCCTCCGTCCCGTCGCACGACTTCTTCGAGGAGCTGCGCACCGTGATCTCGTTCGCGCGCGCCAGGTCGGAGCGGGCCGATGCGCTGTCGGCGACAGCGGCACTGGAGCTCGCCACCCTCGGCGGCGCCCGCGCCCTCGGGCTCGACGGGGAGATCGGCTCGCTCGTCCCGGGCAAGAGGGCAGACCTGACCCTGGTCTCGCTTTCCGGCTCTCCGTATCTACCATGGGAGGACCCGGCTGCAGCGGTGGTCTACGGAGGATCACCGGAGCGAGTCGCAGCTACTCTGGTCGACGGCCAAACCAGATATGAGAGAGGAGGAAGCGAATGTCACGAGCTGATCGACGCAGCGCGCGCAAGCCGCGGGCGCATGCTCCAAAGCGCGACAGTGACCTCGTAGCGCTCGAGGACACGATGTTCTTCACGCGGCTGCGCCGGCACGCGAAGTGGATGTTCGTCTTCCTCGCGCTCGTCTTCGCGGTCGGCTTCGTCGGCTTCGGGATCGGCGCCAACCAGAATGCGTCGCTCGGTGACCTCATTCGCGGCAACAACGGCTCCACGAGCGGCAACGTCTCGGTCAGCGACGCGCGCGAGCAGCTGCAGAAGAACCCGAAGAGCGCCGCAGCCAAGCGCGAGCTCGCGACAGCGCTGCAGGAGGACGGCAACACGAACGAGGCGATCACGGTGCTGAACAGCTACGTCACGCAGCGCCCGAAGGACGAGGATGCGCTCCGCGAGCTCGCAGGGCTCTACCTTGCGCGCGCCAACGCCCTCGCCCAGGACGCTCAGGTCGCACAGTTGCTCGCGAGCTATCGCACCTTCGGCTCGACGTTCGCCGTCCCGCTCGACCTCGGCAACGGCGCCACGATCGGCACCGACCCGATCGACAACGCGATCTCGACGCAGGCCTCGCAGCAGGTCAACGAGGCGTACGGGAAGGCGCAGACGGCCTACCAGAGCGCGGAGTCCACGTACGAGAAGCTGGTGGCGGTCGCCCCACGCGATCCGAACGTCCAGCTGGAGCTCGCGCAAGCCGCGCAGCAGAGCGGGAACACGCCCAAGGCGATCGCCGCCTACCAGCGGTTCCTGACGCTCGCACCGGACGACCCGAGCGCACCGATCGTCAAGCAGCAGATTGCGCAACTGAAGGCCGCGCAGACGCCCGCGACGTCCGGTTAGACTCACCTCCGTCCGGGAACACCGCACCCATTCTGTCGGCGAAACCGGGGGAGCCACTCACACATGAATTTCGACGTCAAGACCGAGAAGCTGAGCGACGACCAGTACGTCATCTCCCTGGCGGGAGAGGTCGACCTGTACACGGCGCCGGAGTTCAAGCAGCAGTTGCTCGAGGTGATCGACCAGGGCGGCCGAGACGTCGTCGTCGACCTCAGCGACACGACCTTCATCGATTCGACCACGCTCGGCGTGCTCGTCGGCGGCGTGAAGCGGCTGCGCACCAACGAGGGCCAGCTGTCCCTCGTCTGCAGCGACCGGAACATCACGAAGATCTTCGAGATCACCGGCCTCGACCGAGTCTTCACGATCCATCCGACGCGCGAGGCCGCGGTCGGGGCAGGATCGGCCACGACGGGGTCCACCACCTAGGTGAGACTGCGCGGGCTCGTCGGCGCCTGCGCGGTTCCGATCGCGGCTCTGGCCGCGAGCGGCTGCGGCTCCGGCGGTCTCACCAGCGGCGGTGACGCGGTCCGTGGCAAGGAGCTCTTCACGGGCTCCGCGCAGTGCGGCTCGTGCCACACCCTGGCCGACGCCGGCACGAAGGGCGTGATCGGCCCGAACCTCGATGACGCGTTCAGGCAGTCGCGGATCGACGGGCTCGGAGACGCGACGATCAGGGCCGTCGTGCGCGACCAGATCTCCTACCCGATCGTGTCGCCGAACACGGGCTCGCCGGGGATGCCCGCAGACCTCGTCACGGGCGAGGACGCCGATGCGGTCGCGGCCTACGTGGCAGCGGTCGCCGGGCTGCCGCCGCGCGGCGGCACGGAGGCCGGCGGAGGCACGACCACGGGTGGCGGCACCAGCACCGGCGGTACCACGACCACCGGTGGGGGCGAGAAGCCCGACGGGGAGGCGATCTTTGCCTCGGCGGGCTGCGTCGGCTGCCACACGCTCGAGGCTGCGGGCGCGACCGGCAACGTCGGCCCCAACCTCGACGACGCGAAGCCGCCGAAGGAGCTTGTGATCGACCGCGTCACGAACGGCCAGGGCGCGATGCCGCCCTTCAAGGACTCGCTCTCCCCGGAGGAGATCCAGGCCGTCGCCGACTACGTCGTCGCCAGCACCAGCGGCTAGACCGTCCGCCGGCGGGCTAGGACGCGGCCGCGCCGGCTTCGAGGTCGACGACGACGTGGGTGATCGGCACGTCGAAGCGCTCGCGGGCAGCGCCGACGACGTTCCGCTCGAGCCAGTTGGATCTGCCCTCGGGGTGGGTCGAGATCACGATCTCGTCGGCGCCGAACGTGCGCAGCGCGTCCTCGATCGCCTGGAGCGGGTCGCCGTCCCCCACCTCGCCCGTCGCCTGCACGCCCTGCTGCCGTAGCCGCGCCAGGCTCGCGTCCAGCCGGTCCTGGGCAGCCGAGCGCGCACCGTCCTCGTCGGACGCCCACGTCCGCACCTGCGAGTTGAGCGCGGGGCAGACGACGAGGATCTGCTCGTTCACGCCCGACGCCTTCTCGCGCAGGATCGACAGGAGCTCTGCGCCGCCGACGGTCTCGTTTGCGATCACGAGGATCCGCCGCTCGTCCTCGGCGGTCTCGCGGGTCGGTACGGCCGGCCGCAGTGCCGGTTCGTCCGTTCGCGAACGCGTCCAGAGGACGACGGCCAGGGCGGTCAACACGACGAAGACGACGAGGCCGAGCCACGTGGCTATCGCGGCGGCGACGACGATCAGCGCGACGTAGACGACCGTCAGCAACAAGAAACGATATGCCTCGGCCTCGCTGCGAAGCGGGTTACGCGCCATGGCTCCTCAGAGGAGGTAGATCGATGCGTACACGATGATCCACATTACGTCGACGAAGTGCCAGTAGATTCCGGGGATCTCGACGCCGTGATGGTGCTCGGGCGTGAAGTGGCCCTTGAACGCCCGCACGGTCGCGACCGAGAGCAGCGTCAGCCCGACGAAGACGTGCGCGCCGTGGAGGCCGGTGAGCCCGAAGAACACCGACCCGAACGCTCCGTCGCTCGGATTGAAGCCGATCCGCGCGTACTCGAGCATCTGCGTGAGCAGGAAGGCGAGCCCCATCAGCAGTGTCAGCACCAGGCCGGCCTTCATCCCCGCGCGGTTGCCGCGCTTGATCGACTGCAGCGCCCAGTGCATCGTGAAGCTCGAGGTCAACAGCACGGCCGTGTTGACGCCGGCGACGAAGACGGGCAGGTGGTACGGCGGCAGCGGCCACGGCTCCGCGTCCGGGTTGACGACGCGGACGAAGAAGTAGACCGTGAAGAACGAGCCGAAGAGCATCGCCTCCGAGGCGATGAAGAGGAACATCCCGAGCACGGTCGAGCTGACGCGCGAGCTCTGATTCGCGATCGGAGGGCCGTGGTGGCTCTCGGCGTGCGCGCTCATGCGTGCACCTCGTCGCCGACGCTGCTCGGCTCCACGACCACGTGCTCGACCGGCACCTTCGCGTCGCTCTCGAGCCGCCCGACCAGGTCGCGGCGGAGCCACGACGAGCCGCGCTGCTCCGGAAAGGTGGAGACGAGGATCGCGTCGACGCGCTCGTCGCGAACGGCGTGCATCGCCGCCGTGTACGGGTCCGGGTGCGCCACCTGGCCGTGCACCTCGATCCCCTCCGCCCGGAGCTGCGTCAGCACTCGCCGCAGGCGCCGCTCCGCCTCGGGGTGCGAGCCCTGCTCCGGATCGCTCTGCGGGGAGATGATCAGGAAGGTCGTCCGCCCCGTCCCGGACCGCGCCTTCTCGCGGATGCGCTCCAGCAGCGGCTCGCCGAGCACCGTCTCGTTCGCGATGACGAGAACGTTCTCGGCTCCGGTGCGGGAAGCGACGTCCGAGACGACGTGGTCGACGGGGATCGCCCCGGCAGCCTTGCGGATCTCCTCGAGCAGGTTGCGGCGGCGCCAGCCCGAGGTGGCCTCGGGGTGCGTCGAGACGATCAGCTCGTCCGGCTCCTCGATCGCGATCGCGTCCTTGACGGCGGCGAGCGGGTCGTTGTCGACGACGTGGCCGGTGGCCGCGATCCCTGCCTCGCGAAAGCTCGTCAGCGTCCGGTCGAGCCGCCGGCCCGCGGCGGCGCGGCGCGTGTTGTCGTAGACGACGTAGCCCTCCCGGGGCGCGTTCACGGGGGCGATCACGACGACGATCGTGTCCGCATCGGTGACCTTGGCGCGCACCGCGTCGAGCAGCTCGTCGCCGGGAAGCGTCTCGTTGGCGACGACGAGGAGCTTGTGCGGGCCGGCGCTCATCGCACGGTCTCTTCCTCGTGGGTTTGACCGGGCAGCTCGACGTGCGCTCCGCCGTTGAGCACGGCGTGACGGGCGCCGGGAACGCCGTACTCGTACGGGGCGCCGACCACCTGCGGGATCTGGTCGAAGTTGAAGACGGGCGGCGGCGAGCTGACCTGCCACTCGAGCGTGAGCGCGCGCCACGGGTTCGACGGCGCAATCGGGCCGCGCGTCCAGCTGACGATCATGTTGTAGAAGAAGACGATCGTCGAGGCGCCGAGCAGGAACGAGAACATCGAGATGACGAGGTTCCAGTTGCCGAACTGCTCCGAGTAGTCGGCGACCCGGCGCGGCATCCCCTGCAGCCCGACCCAGTGCATCGGGAAGAACGTGCCGTTGAAGCCGATGAACGTGAGCCAGAAGTGGAGCTTGCCGAGCCGCTCGTTGTACATCCGCCCGGTCATCTTCGGGAACCAGTAGTAGATGCCGGCGAAGATCGTGAAGACGGAGCCGCCGAAGAGGACGTAGTGGATGTGCGCGACGATGAAGTACGTGTCCGAGGCGGCGATGTCGATCGGCACCGACGCGAGGAAGATGCCCGAGAGGCCGCCGAGCACGAACATCGAGAGGAAGCCGAGCGCGAACAACATCGGCGTCCGGAAATGGAGCTTCCCCTCCCACATCGTCGCCAGCCAGGAGAAGATCTTGATCCCGGTCGGCACCGCGATGATCATCGACGTGACCATCATCGGCACGCGCAGCCACGGCGCCATCCCGGCCACGAACATGTGGTGCGCCCAGACCGAGAAGCCGAGCACGAGGATCGCCATCAGCGAGAGCGCCATCAGCCGGTAGCCGAACACCGGCTTGCGGCTCATCACCGCGATCACCTCCGAGATGATCCCGAAGCCGGGCAGCATCATGATGTAGACGGCCGGGTGTGAGTAGAACCAGAAGATGTGTTGGTACCCGAGCACGTAGCCGCCCTCGGAGACGTTGAAGAAGTTCGTGTGCATCACCCGGTCGAAGAGGGCGAAGAACTGCGAGCCGGCGATGAACGGGGTCGCGATCACGACGAGCAGCGAGGTCGTGAAGTTCGCCCAGACGAGCAGCGGCATCCGCCAGAACGTCATCCCCGGCGCGCGCATGGTGATGATCGTGACCAGGAAGTTGAGCGCGGTCATGATCGAGGACGCGCCGGCCCACTGGACGCCCATCTGGAAGAAGATGTTGCCGTCCGTCCCTTCGACGGAGAGCGGCGCGTAGCCCGTCCAGCCCGCGCCGAACGCCCCACCCGGGGCGAGGAACGCGGCCAGGAACATGATCCCGGCGATCGGCAGCAGCCAGTACGAGAGCGCGTTCAGGCGCGGGAAGGCCATGTCCGGCGCTCCCAGCATCAGCGGCACGGCGAAGTTCGCGAGGCCGGCGAACGCGGGGATGATGAAGAGGAAGATCATCAGCGCCGCGTGCTCGGACACGAGCCCGTTGAACGTCTGCGTGTCGATGTACTGCATGTCCGGGTTCGCGAGCTCGGCCCGGAAGATCATCGCCATCAGCCCGCCCGCGACGAAGAAGAAGAACGTCGTCACGAGGTACTGGATCCCGATCACCTTGTGGTCGGTGTTGACCTTGAAGTAGTCGCGCCAGCTGTGGGCGCCGTGGCTGGAGTGGTCCTCCTCGCGCGTCGGGCGGCCCGAGATGTAGTAGAGCCAGTAGTCGAAGGCGCCGATGCCGGCGAGGAAGCCGACCGGAGCGGCCGTGAGCGACGCGACCACGGTGATCACGAGCCAGTCCCAGGTCGGCTCGTAGTGCCCGAGCCAGCGGAAGAAGACGACGATGCCCGCGCCGATCGCCCAGAAGAGCGGCGTCATCCAGGCAGCACGCACGAAGCCGGGCTTGGTCAGGTGCTCGATGCCCCTGCGCGGCGGAGCCGCGTGGTGATCCGGTGCGTGGTGTGTTTCGACGACGTCGGTCACTGTTGGCCCTCCACCAGATACTGCACGAGCGCGTCGAGTTGCTTGTCACTCAGTGTGCTCTCGAACGTCTCCGGCATCACGCTGGGTTGATACCCCGATGCGATCTTTGCATTCGGGTCGACGATCGACTCGCGGACGAACTCCTCGAGCGGCTGGCCGCCGGGATCGATCGTGTTCAGGCTCGGCCCCACCTGTGCATCCGTTCCGGCGGGCTCGAACTCGTGGCAGCCACCGCAGCCGGCGCTCGTGAAGACGGCTTTGCCGGACGTCTCCTGGCCCCCGTTCGCCGGGCCGGCGAGGAACGACTCGTACTCGCGCCGGTCGACCACGCGCACGCCCGAGCGCATCGTCGCGTGCCCGATCCCGCAGAGCTCGGTGCAGATGATCGGGAACTCGCCCTTGCGGTTCGGCGTGATCACCAGCGTCGTCTCGATCCCGGGCACGGCATCGGACTTCTGCCCGAACTCGGGCACCCAGAACGAGTGGATCACGTCGAGCGAGCGCAACGTCAGCTTGACCGTCTCGTTCACCGGCAGGACGAGCTGGCCCGAGGTGAACTTCGTCTCGCCGGGGTACTCGAACCTCCACGCGAACTGCTGGGCGGTGACGGCGATCCGGACCGGGTTCGGGCCGGCGTCGTCGTTCTTCGCCAGCACGACGGCGCTGACGATCGAGATCGCGGTGACGAGGATCGCCGGGATCGCCGTCCAGACGATCTCGAGCCCGGTGTGCCCGTGGATGGGCGGCCCGTCCGAGAAGTCGTCGGGCTGAACGCGGAAGTTGAGGATCGAGTAGACGATCACCGCCGCGACGACGGCAAAGACCGCGATGCAGATGACGGTGGTGAACCAGAACGTGAACTCGATCCGGTCCATCTGCTCGGACGCGGACGTGGGCAGCCAGGGAACGAGGACAGCGACCAGCGACGCGAAGATTCCCGCGAGAACGCCGTAGATCGTGATGCGGACAATCGAGCCCCTGCGCACCGCGGCGAGCCTACATAACCCGTAACCGATCCGGTGCCTCGAACGTTCGACAGAGGACCCGGACATCCGGGCGCCACGAAATCGCGCATCCCCCGCCAACAGGAGGACTACGAAATGGGTCTTGGAGTCAGCATCTTTCTCATCGCAGTCGGAGCGATCCTGACCTGGGCCGTGAACGCCACGGTCTCCGGTCTCGAAATCCAGACGATCGGCGTCATCCTCATGATCGTCGGTGCCCTCGGCCTCGTGCTCTCGATGATCTTCTGGTCGTCGTGGGGCGGCGTCGGCGGCGCGGACTCGCCGGACCACGTATGTCGAAGACGGGCCGCGCGTCTAGCCCGAGGTTTCTCAGCCCCATCCGTTCGAGCGAGAGGCGGCCCCAGGGCCGCCTCTCCTCGTTCGGCTACGCGCGGGGCAGGTCGAACGAGAACGTCGAGCCGCTGCCCGGCCTCGACTCGACCCGGATCCGGCCGCCCATCCGGCGGACGATCTCGCGTGAGATGTAGAGCCCGAGACCTGTGCCGCCTACGCCGCGCGCCAGGTTCGGGTCGAGGCGGAAGAACTTCTCGAAGATCCGCTCGTGCTCGGAGGCGGGGATGCCGAGCCCGCGGTCGCGGACGACGAAGCGGACACGGCCGTCCGTCGGCTCCAGCTCCAGCTCGACGAGGCCGCCGTTCGGGGAGTACTTGACCGCGTTCTCGACGAGGTTGACCAGCACCTGCCGCAGCCCGTCCGGATCGGCGGCGACCTGCGGGCCTGGTTCGGGCACGCGTCAGGGCGAGCTCGATGCCCGGCGGGAGGTGCGCCTCGGCGGCGGCGAGCACGGCGCGCGCGAGCTCGGCGGCGTCCGTGCGGGTGATCTCGACGGTGGCGGCGCCGGAGTCGAGCCGGCTCGCGAGCAGGATGTCGTTGACGATCCGCGCGAGCCGCTCCGACTCGCCCGAGATCACCTCGAGCATCCCGGCTTCCTGGGCGTCGTTCAGCTCGACGTCGTCGCGCTGCAGCGTCATCGCGGCCCCGTAGATGGCGGCGAGCGGTGTCCGCAGCTCGTGCGAGACGGTCGAGACGAAGTCGCTCTTCAACTGCTCGACGGCACGCTCCTCGGTCAGGTCGCGGAACGCGTAGACGGTGCCGTGCGGGAACTCGGCGGCGGTCAGCGAGAGCCAGAGCTCGCGGTGAGGCCCTTCGACCGGGAAGGTCTGCGGGCGCTCCCCCTGGCCCAGCGGCCAGTCGGCCAGCACCGTCTCGGCGGTCGACCCGACCACCTCTGCCTCTGGGATGCCGGTGATCCTGGCGGCGGCCGGATTCCAGAGCAGGACGACGTCGTCCTCGCCGACGAGGAAGACGCCGTCGCCGACGAACTCGAGCGCCTGCGCTGCCTGGGCGCGGTGCCGCAGCTCGCCGACGAGGCCTGCGTTGTCCATTGCGACGCCGGCGCGGCCCGCAAGCTCCTGGGCGAGGTCGAGATCGTGCTCGTCGAAGCGGTCAGGACGCCGTGACCCCAGCGTGAGGATGCCGAGAGTCTCGCCCCGGGCGATGATCGGCACCAGCATCAGCGAGCGCGTCCCGATGCCTTCGACCGCGACGCGTGCGGCGCCGAAGTGCTCGAGCTCGTCGAGGTACTCCTCCGGGATCGTCCGCAGCAGCAGCGGCTCGGAGTTGTTGAAGACCCTGGCGATCTGCCCCGACTCGTCGCGCGAGCGCGAAGCTGGTCGGGAGCGACTCGAGCATCGGCTGCGCCGCCGGATCGGCGGCGACACACGCCACCCGGGCGAGCACGCCGTCGCGAAGCAGATAGACGTTGCACGTGTCCGCCAGCCGCGGCACGCCGACATGCGCGATCCGCGACGCGATCTCGTCCTGGTCGAGCGAGGTCGAGAAGAGCTCACCGGCCTCCGCCAGGAGGCGCAGGCGGTCGTCGGCGCGCTTGCGATCGGTGATCTCCATGATCACCGCGCCGATCCCGATCACCTCGCCGTCGGGCGTGTGCACCGGGTAGTAGCTGGAGAGCCAGTGGCGCCGCTCGCCCATCTGCAGAGCGGCGTCGTCGGTCGACTCCGTGTGCACGACCGGCTCGCCCGTCGCGAGCACGCGGCGGTAGAGCGGCACGAGGACGGGCGCGAGCTCGCCGACGACCTCGCCGAGATCGCGGCCGACGTGCTCCTCCGGCGAGAGCCCGTTGATCGTGGCGAGCGCGTCGTTGACCCGCACGAAGCGGAGGTCGCGGTCCCAGAAGCCGATCCCGACCGGTGCCGAGACGAGCAGTGTGTTCAGCTGCGCGTACGACTGCTGCGCGGCGCCGAAGAGCAGCGCATTGTCGATCGCGAGCGCTGCACGCCGCGCGAGCTCGCGTGCGAGCGAGAGGTCGAGGTCGCCGAAGCGCCTGCCCGACTCGCCCGTGCCCAGCGAGATCGTCCCCAGCATCCGGCCCCGCGCCTCGAGGGGTACGACGATGTACGACATCGCCTGCAGGCTGCGATAGAGCTCGAGGTGCTCCTCGTCGACGGCGGTGTACGCCAGAGCCTCCTCCCGCGCGTCCTCGACGAGATACGGCTCGCCGGTGGCCAGCACCTCCGAGACCGGATGCGCCTCGTTCGCGTCCGGTGGGTAGCGCTCGCGGAGCTCTCGCAGCAACTGCGCGCGCTCGGGGTCGCGGTGCGCAATCACGACCTGGCGCAGCCGGCCGTCGTCGACCATGTCGACGATGCAGTAGTCGGCGAAGCGCGGCACGAGCAGGGTCGCGAGCGCGTCGAAGGTCGCGTCGATGTCGATCGACGCCGCGAACACGGCGCCCGTCTCGTCGACGAGCCTCGCCCGCTCACGGGCCTGGCGTTCGGCGGTCACGTCGTGGATGACGTTGATCACGTGCTCGACGGCGCCGTCGCCGGAGATGATCGGCGTCGACCGGACGAGCGACCAGCGTTCCTCCCCGTCCGGCAGGAGCCGGTAGCCGACAAGACCCTCTTCGGCCCGGCCGGAGACGATCGCCCGGCGGTTCGGGAGCTCGTCCTCGGCGAGCGGCTCGCGATCGTCGCCGATGATGACGAAGCGCTGCATCAGCTCCGACCCGGAGAGCCCGAGCAGCTCGTCGCCCGACGTCACCCCGAGCAGCCTCGCGGCGGCGTCGTTCGCATAGGCGAGTGACCCGTCAGGGCGCTGCGCCGTGATCCCCTCGGCGATGTTGTCGAGGACGACGTCGAGCCCGACACCACGCGCGGGGAACGCGGCGAAGTCCTCGCCGCCCGAATCGTGCTCCTGGTTCCCCGTTAGTGCCAAGGCGATGGTCACGCAGCGATTGCGCTATGGGCCGTGTAGGGATCGAACCTACGACCTTGGGATTAAGAGTCCCCTGCTCTACCAGCTGAGCTAACGGCCCGCGGCGATCGATTGTAGCCAGGGTTTCGCAATCCCCCACCGACGGGTGGGGCGCGGGATCGGACGCGCTCTGTACGATTCCGCGCCGATGACCGACGTTGCCATTGTCGGAGCCGGCTACGTCGGCGTCCCGCTTGCCCAGGTGTTCGCCGAGGCGGGCCGCAGCGTGCTCCTCGTCGACCGCGACGAGGGGCGTGTGGCGCAGCTGAACCGCGGCGAGAGCTACATCGAGGACGTCCCGTCCGAGGTGCTCAAGCGGCTCGTCGACGACCACGGCCTTCGCGCGACCGCCGACTACGGCGAGCTCGCGGACGCGGACGCGATCCTGATCGCGCTGCCGACGCCGCTGTCGAAACAGCGCGAGCCCGACCTCTCGATCGTCAACAGCGCCACCGAGGAGATCGCGAAGCGCCTGCGCAAGGGCCATCTGGTCGTCCTCGAGTCGACCACGTATCCCGGCACGACGCGCGAGGAGATCCTGCCGCGGCTCGAGGCCTCCGGGCTCAAGGTCGGCGAGGACTTCAACCTCGCGTTCTCGCCCGAGCGCGTCGACCCGGGCCGCGAGGACTGGACGACGAAGAACGTGCCCAAGGTCGTCGGCGGCATCACCGAGGCCTGCACCGCGCGCGCCGCCGAGCTGTACGGCTCTGCCGTCGACACCGTCCACCGGGTCACGTCGCCCGAGTCGGCGGAGCTGACGAAGCTGCTGGAGAACATCTTCCGCTCTGTCAACATCGCGCTCGTGAACGAGCTGGCGCAGCTCTGCGAGCGGATGAAGATCGACTTCTGGGAGGTCGTCGACGCGGCCGCGACGAAGCCGTTCGGGTTCATGAGCTTCAAGCCCGGCCCCGGCCTCGGCGGCCACTGCATCCCGATCGACCCCTTCTATCTGACCTGGAAGGCGCGGGAGTTCGACTTCTACACCGAGTTCATCGAGCTGGCGGGAAAGGTGAACGAGAACATGCCCTGGCACTGCCGCTCGCTGATCTCGCAGGCGCTGAACCACGGCAAGCAGAAGTCGCTCAAGGGCTCGGAGGTGCTCGTGCTCGGCGTCGCGTACAAGCCGAACATCGGCGACATGCGCGAGAGCCCGGCGCTGAAGCTGATCGAGCTGCTCGAGACCGGCGGCGCGAACGTCTCCTACCACGACCCGCACGTGCCCGAGCTGACGGAGCACGGGCTGTCGTCGGTGCCGCTCGAGCCGGCGAAGTTCGACGCGATCGCGATCGTCACCGACCACAGCGGGATCGACTACGAGGCGCTCGTCGACAGCGGGCCGGTGATCGTCGACTTCCGCAACGCGACGGGCGAGCGGGGCCGCACCAGCGAGAACGTCTGGAAGCTGTGAGCCGCGTCACCGTCGGGCTGGTGGGGCTCGGCTACTGGGGGCCGAACCTGGCCCGGAACTTCGATCAGCTCGCCGACCTCGCCTGGCTGTGCGACTTCGACGAGGAGCTGCGGGAGTCGTTCGCCGCGCGCTACCCCCGCGCCCGCGTGACGGCGACGTTCGAGGAGATGCTCGCCGACCCGGAGCTGGACGCGGTCGTGATCGCGACGCCCGTGCCGACCCACTACGCGCTCGCGAAACAGGCGCTCGAGGCCGGCAAGCACGTGCTCGTCGAGAAGCCGCCGGCGATGAAGGGCGCGGAGATGGACGAGCTCGTGGCGCTGGCTGCCGAGCGGGATCTCGTGCTGATGCCGGGGCACCTGCTCCTCTACCACCCGGGCGTGCGGAAGCTGAAGGAGCTCGTCGACTCGGGCGAGCTCGGCGACGTGCTCTGCGTCTACACGAACCGGCAGAACCTCGGGATCGTGCGCGCGAACGAGAACGCGCTCTGGTCGCTCGGCGTCCACGACCTCTCGGTGATCCTCTGGCTGATCGGCGAGGACCCGGTCGAGGTGGCGGCGCACGGCCGCGACTTCCTCAACAAGGGCGTCGAGGACGTCGTCTTCTGCTACCTCCGCTTCCCCTCCGGGAAGATCGCGCACATGCATCTGTCCTGGCTCGACCCGCACAAGATGCGGAAGATGACGGTCGTCGGCAACGAGAAGATGGTCGTCTTCGACGACATGGAGCTCGAGCGCAAGGTGACCGTGTACGAGAAGGGCCCGTGGCGGCAGTCCGCGGCGTACGGCGAGTGGCAGACCCGGACCGGCGACATCCACATCCCGAAGGTGGACACGTCCGAGCCGCTGCGGCTCGAATGCCAGGCGTTCCTCGACCTGATCGGCGGCGAGGGCGACCGGCGCGCCGTCGCCGAGGACGGCGCCATGGTCGTCCGGGCGCTCGACCGGCTGACCGAGAGCCTGCGTGGCTGAGATCCACCCGACCGCGATCGTCTACGAGGGGACCGTCCTCGGCGAGGGCGTCAAGGTGCTGGAGGGAGCGGTCGTCGGCAAGCAGCCGACGCTGTCGCCGCGCTCGACCGCGAAGCGGGAGCCGCTGCCGCCGACGACGATCGGCGACGGCACGATCGTCTCCACCGGCGCGATCGTCTTCGCCGGCTCGGCGATCGGCGCGCGCGTCATCCTCGGCGACCAGTCCTGCGTGCGCGAGCGCGTCGAGGTCGGCGACGACGTCGTTCTCGGCCGCGGCTCGTACATCGAGAACGACACCACGGTCGGCGCCATGACGAAGATCCAGGCCGACGCCTACATCACCGCCTACTCGACGCTCGAGGACAACGTCTTCATCGCGCCGTGCGTCGTGACGACGAACGACAACTGGATGGGCCGAACGGAGAAGCGGTTCGGCAACATCAAGGGCCCGACGATCCGCCGCGGCGCCCGCGTCGGCGGCGGCGCCATCCTCTGCCCGGGGGTCGAGATCGGCGAGGAGGCCTTCGTGGGAGCGGGTGCGGTCGTCACGAAGGACGTGCCGCCGCGCAAGCTCGTCGTCGGGAACCCGGCGCGCGTTCTCCGCGACGTCCCGGACGACGAACTGCTCGAGAACCAGTAGCCCGCGTTACGTCTTGACGAGCTTGAGCGTGTACTTGCCGTTGCCGCGCGAGCCGAGCTTCACCTGCACGTAGTACGTCCCCGCCTTCCGCGCGCGGTACGAGAAGTACTCGTTCGGGCCGGGCCGGGCGGCCTGGCGGGCAACGAGGCGGAGGGAGCCGAGGTCGTCGACGTGCCGGGTCCCGGGCCGCCAGAGAATCACGTTCGTGTCCGTGCCTGCAGGACCGCGGACGCTGACGAAGACCTTCTGGCCACGCTTGAGCTTGATCGCATAGACGTCGTTCTGGTCGTCCCAGAAGTCGAGCGTCGCGTCGATCCGGTTCGACCTGCCCCAGAGGGCCGCAGCGTCGTCGGCGGCGTCGTCGTTCGGCTCGAGCCGGTCGCGCGGAGGGGTCCTGCGCTCAGGAGCTGCTTCAGCGCGGCGTTGACGTCGAGGCGGCCCCAGCCGGTCAGCGGATCCCGCTGGGTGGCGCAGCCGGGGCAGCCGGTGGCGCCGTTGACATCGTGCGCCGTCCGCGTCAGCAGCTCCGTCACCTGCTCGGGCCGCAGGTTGGGCCTGACCGCGAGCAGAACCGCCGCCGCCGCGCTCACCTGCGGCGCCGCGAACGACGTGCCCTGGCCCTTGCGGAAGTCGTCGGGCGCGCAGCTCGAGTAGCCCTGCTCCGGGCAGTCCTTCGTCTCCGCCGTGAGGGCTCGCGGGAAGGTCGAGAGGATGCCCACGCCCGGCGCGGCGATGTCGTTGTAGATCTTGTCGCGGTGCGAGAAGACGGGGACGGAGCCGTCCCGCGCGAGCGCGCTGACGCCGAGCACGTGCGGCAGCGCCGCTGGATAGCTCGCGTACGGCCACGGCCGTGGCGGCGTGTCGGTGTTGTTCCCGACCGCGGCCACGATCACGACACCCCTGCCGTGGGCCCAGCCGACCGCCTGTGCCTCGAGCGGCGAGAACGCATCCCGGTCGGGGTCGCGCGGGTCGCGGAAGCCGCCGAGGCTCATGTTGATCACGCGCGCATCGTGCTCGACCGCCCAGCGGATCGCCTTGACCTCGGCCTCGACGTCGATCAGATCGTTGCCGTCGACCACCTTCGCGACGAGGAGCTCGGCCGAGGAGGCGGCACCGGCGATCCCGACCGTGTTGTTGACGCCCGCCGCGATCAGACCGGCGACGAACGTGCCGTGGCCTTCCTCGTCGACGCGGGCAGAGCCGCCGACGAACGACTTCGCCTCGGCGATCTTGCCGGCGAAGTCGGGATGGTCGCCGTCGATGCCGGAGTCGATCACGGCGACGCGGACTGCAGGCAGGATCGTCGGCGTCTCCCAGAAGTCGAACGTCCGGTTGTAGTCCAGGTGCCACTGCCTCGACGCGAGCGCGTCATTCGGGACGTACGCCGCACGGCGGGTGCCGAGCCGTTCGACGTAGACCGCGCCGGGAAGGTCGCGCAGACGCGGCTTGGTCGCCCGCTCGACCACGACCGCGGGGATCGGCGCCAGGCTCACCGTCCCCGGCAGCGCGGCGCGGAGAGCAGGCAGGTCGGCCGGCGACGCGACGCCGACCGCGTAGCGGGCAGCCTCGGCCTGCGGCGCCAACAGCGCCGCGCCGACGAGCACGAGCACGATGCGCCTCACCGCAGCTCGATCTGGCCCGAGAGGCCCTCGGCGAACCCCTGGACGGGCGCGATCCTCGCGCGGTAGCGCCCGGGCTGATCGGCCACGAGCGTGTATTCCCCCTCGACCCCGGTCGTCGTCGTACCGACCGTCGACCACGCGCCCTCGGTTTCGAGCTGGAGCTCGACGGGCGCTCCGGGCGCCAGCGGCTTGACCGTTCCCGCCACCGTCAACGGTCCGGACGGCCGCGCGGTCAGCAGCGGCGCGACCGGCACCTTCAGCACCGATCCCGCCAGCTTGCCGGCGGCGATCCGGAAGCTGGCAGGCGCCAGCAGCTTCACGTTCGCCTTCAGCGCAGGCCCGGCCACCTTCGTCCAGACGCCGTCGACCCGCTGCTGCAGCAGCGCGCCCTTCACCCCGTTCGCCCGGCCGGTCAGAGCCACCGTCTTGCCGTAGCGGACCGGCCCGCCCGGGCGCGTCGAGCGACATCGTCACGAGCTGCGTGATCCAGGTCGAGCGCAGGCCGCCCGCAAGCCGGAGCGCCGCGCCGGTGACCTTCGTCGTTCCCGCCGGTGTCGTCACCTGCACGGTCGACACGCGTCCTGACGGCCCTCGCGTCAGCCGGAGCGAGGTCACCGGCGCCCGGGACTTGAGGCCCTTGCGCAGGGCCGCCTCCGCCACCGCGACCGGCCCCCAGCGATGGACCGGCGAGAGCGCGCTGTGGGGGTCGTCGACCCCGACGAGGTAGGGCACGGGCGTGCCGAAGACCTCCGCCGCGTCGAGCGTCGTGCCGCCCGAGGTCGAGTGGAAGAGCGCGTCGATCGGCTTGCCCTCCCAGAGCAGCACTTGCCCCTTTGTCGCCTGGACCGCGGCCGTCGTACGAGCGCTCTCGCCCGCGATCCCGCCGTAGACCTGGCTGCGCACGTCGGCGTAGAGGTCGAAGGCCTTGCCGCTCAGCCGGTGCGCGAGCGCGTAGGAGCGCGCGGCGACGGCCTGTGCCTTCAGCGCCTCGTCCGGCCACGCGCTCGGCATCTCCTGCGCGACGACGCCCTGGAGGTACGGCCTCGAGGCCGAGGACGTTGACCGCGTCCAGCTTCTGGCCCGTCACCGAGACGGCGATCTGGCCGCGGTAGGGCCGGTCGAGCTCGAGCGGCGCCGTGCCCGGCAGGAAGAGGATCGGGCCGGCGAGCTCGGTCGGCGTCCCGTTGATCGCGACCCGCAGCTTCGGCCCGAGCGGGACGTCGCCGGCCGGCAGCGGCGTAGGTCTTCCCGAAGACGTCGCGCACGCGGAACGGCACCGGGGATCGGACGGTCACGCTTCCCTTGGCCTCGGCGAGGAGGACCCGCACGCCGGCGACCGGCGACGGCCCGAGCTCGGCGCCGGTGTAGAAGTGCCCCAGGATCTGGTCGTACGTCCAGCCGTCCTGCGCGTAGCCGAGGGCGCCGTACTGGCTCATGCCGACGCCGTGCCCCCAGCCGCGGCCGCTGACGAGGAAGGTCGTCGCCGTCACGGCCGCCGGCGCGGGCGAGGGTGCGCGGACGCCCGCGGACGCGGAAACCGCGAGCGCGAGACCAAGACCGGTGAGAGCGAGCAGCATCCGCCGCATGGGGCGACCCGACGCCGAGGCTAGCTGAACCTGGCCTGCATCCAGGGCTTCTTTACCGAACCTTCAACTCGCGGAGCGCTCTTCGACGCGTTTTCATCCACGGCGACCGGGGCACGTCGTCGTGGTGGACGAGAGCGACCTTCCCGATCGGTACCGCAACCCCGAGCTGATCGCGCGCGGCGGCATGGGCGAGGTCTACCGCGCCGAGGACGCCGACCTCGCGCGGATCGTCGCGGTCAAGCTGCTCGCGGGCCGCTTCGCCGACAACGAGGCGATCCGCGGCCGCTTCACCCGCGAGGCGCTCGCCGTGGCCCGGCTCTCGCACGCGCCGAGCACGGTCACGATCTTCGACGTCGGCGAGCACGGCGGCCGCCCCTACATCGTGATGGAGTACCTCCCCGGCGGCTCGCTCGCCGACCGGCTCGAGCGCGACGGCGCGCAGCCGGTCGGACGCGTCGCTCGACTGGCTCGGCCAGGCCGCGGCGGCGCTCGACGCCGCGCACGCGAACGGGATCGTCCACCGCGACGTCAAGCCGGCGAACCTGCTGCTGGACGACGACGAGCGCGTCAAGGTCGCCGACTTCGGAGTCGCGAGCGCGGCCGACCTCGGCTCGTTCACCGAGGCCGGGACGGTCGTCGGCACCGCGGGCTACCTGGCGCCCGAGCAGGCGCGCGGCGAGCGGGCCACGCCTGCGAGCGACCTCTACGCGCTCGCGGTCGTCGCCTTCGAGCTCCTGACCGGCAAGCGTCCGTTCGAGCGTGAGTCCTCGACGGCGGAGGCGATGGCGCACGTGAGCGCGCCGATCCCGCCGGCGTCGGCCTCGAATCCCGACGCTGCCGCGGCGAGCTCGACGACGTGCTCGCTCGCGGGCCTCGCGAAGGAGCCCGAGCACCGGTTCGCCACCGCCGCCGACTTCGTCGACGCGCTGCGCGACGCTCTCGACCGGGAGGCCGGGACGACACGCGTCGCCGCGATCCCCCCGGTCCCGCCGGCACGCGGCCGAAGACGCGTGCCGCTGCTCCTGCTGCTCCTCGGCCGGCGCGCTCGTCGCCGGCGTCCTCGCCGCGGCGCTCCTCGCCCGCGACGACGGCGACGCCGGTGGCGAGACGACCGCACCGCCGGCGCCGCCGTGACGGTGCAGAAGACGGTCACGCTTCCGGGCACGACGGTCGTCCAGACCGTCACGACCGCCCCGACGCCGCCGGCGACCACGACCGCGGCCGCCCCGGCCTGCGGCAAGCCCGTCCGAGCTCAACGACCAGGGCTTCGAGCTGATGCGGGCCGGGCGCTACGAGGAGGCGCTGCCGCTGCTCGAGCAGGCGGTCGCCGGGCTCGCGGGCAGCGGCGAGCTCGCCGAGGCGTACGCGAGCTACAACCTCGCGTACACGCGGCGCGCGCTCGGCCAGTGCGACGGCGTCGTCGAGCTGCTCGACCGCTCCGAGCAGGTTCAGGGCAAGCGGAAGGAGATCAGCAAGCTGCGCAAGGAAGCCGAAGCGGAGCTGCGCGGGAGCGCTAGGAGCCGGCGAGCCGCGCGGCGTACTGCCGCTCGTAGTACTCGCGGTAGCCGCCCGACTCTTGATCGGCTCCCACCAGTCGCGGTTGGTCGCTGTACCAGGCGACCGTCAGCGCGAAGCCCTCGGCGAGCGGCGTCCGCGGCGCCCAGCCGAGCGCCGCGCGAGCCTTCGTCGTGTCGAGCGAGTAGCGGCGGTCGTGGCCGGCGCGGTCCTCGACGCGGCGGACGAGCGACTCGTCGGCGCCCGTGTGCTCGAGGACGAGCTCCGTGATCTCGAGGTTCGTCGCCTCTTCGCCGCCGCCGATGTTGTAGACCTCGCCGGCGCCGCCCTCGCGCAGCGCGAGCTCGATCCCGGCGCAGTGGTCCTCGACGAAGAGCCAGTCGCGAACCTGGTTGCCGTCGCCGTACATCGGCAGCGGCTCGCCGTCGAGCGCGTTCGTCGACGAAGAGCGGGAGCAGCTTCTCCGGGATACTGGAACGGCCCGTACGTGTTCGAGCCGCGGGTGATCGAGCGCGTCGACGCCGTACGTCCGCGACCGTACGCCGAGCACCTGCAGGTCGCCGCCGGCCTTGGCGGCGCAGTACGGGCTCGACGGGCGGAGCGGATCGTCCTCGACCGAGGAGCACGCCTGCGGCGAGGTCGCCGTAGACCTCGTCCGTCGAGACGTGGACGAGCCGCGCGCCGGCTGCGCGCGCCTGGTCGAGCAGCACCTGCGCGCCGGCGACGTTCGTCTGGATGAACTCGGCCGGCGCCGAGGATCGAGCGGTCGACGTGGGTCTCGGCGGCGAAGTTGACGATCGCGTCGCAGCCGGCGGCGGCCTCGGCGACCGCCTCGGCGTCGCAGATGTCGCCGACGACGAGCTCGATCCCGGTGCCGTCGAGGTTCGCCGGGTTGCCCGAGTACGTCAGCTTGTCGAGCACGCGAACGTCGTCGCCCGCAGCTTGGAGCCGCTTGGCGAAGTGGGAGCCGATGAACCCGGCCCCGCCGGTGACGAGCACGCGCATCGCGCTCAGGTTACGTGACGGCCAGCAGCGTCGCCCCCAGCAAATCGGCCAGTCCTCGGCCGCCCTGGTGCATGACGACGTTGTGATTCCAGCGGAAGACGGGCCGCGCGATCGGGGCGAGCAGGTTCATCCACGGCCGGGTCGTGTGCACGTTCCACTCGTACGTGACCGCCGTCTCGCGGCCGTCGAAGAACCGCCACCGACCGGTGCCGGCCAGCTCGCCGTCGGCCTTTGCCTCGATCAGGAACGGACGCTCGATGCCCGTGATCCGCGTCTCGAAGCGAACGGGATAGGGAATGACGCTGCGCCACTCGTGGCGGTAGAGCGCGCCGACCCCGTCACCGTTGCCGTGCTCGAGCTTGTCGACGCGCTTGACCCCGCGCCACCAGCTCGGCCACCGCTCGATCTCGTAGATCGCGTCCCAGACGTCCTCCCGGGGCGCGCCGAGGATCCAGGTCGTGAGGAACGAGTAGCCGGCCACGCAGATCTATTCGCTGACGGCCCCGGCCCGGATGGCGGCGATCGTCTCGCGAAGGCCTTCGCGCCAGTGCGGCAGCGTCGGCGCGCCCTTCTCGCTCCGCAGCACCGAGTAGGCCGGGCGCGGCGCCGGACGCGCGAGCTCGGCCGTCGTGATCCGGCGGACCTCCGTCTCGAGGCCGGCCTCCTCGAAGATCGCCTCGGCGAAGTCGGCCCAGGTCGCGTCGCCTTCGGCGGCGACGTGGTAGACGCCGTGCGGCAGGAGCAGGACCTGACGCGTCGCCGCGGCGAGGTGGCCGACGTAGGTCGGCGACCCCCGCTGGTCGTCGACGACCGCGACCTCGTCCCGCTCCTCGCCGAGCCGCAGCATCGTGCGGACGAAGTTGTTGCCGGTCGGGCCGAAGAGCCACGAGGAGCGGACGATCCACGCCCGCTCGCCCGCCGCGGCCTCGCCGTGGAGCTTCGTCCGCCCGTAGGCGGACTGCGGATTCGGCCCGTCCGACTCGACGTACGGCTCCTGCGCTCGGCCGTCGAAGACGTAGTCGGTCGAGTAGTAGACGAGCGGCGCGCCGAGAGCGGCGACGTTCGCCGTCCCGCCCACGTTGACGGCGGCGGCGGCCTGTGGATCCGACTCGGCGCCGTCCACGTTCGTCCAGGCAGCGGCGTGGAGGGCGATGTCGGGCGCCTCGAGCCCGTCCGGAGGCGGTAGCTCCACGTCCCATTCGGCGCGCGTCAGCGCCGTGACGCCGTCTGCGGAGAACTCCTCGGCGAGCGCTCGGCCGAGCTGCCCGCCGGCGCCCGTGACTAGGTACACGCCTGCAGGTCCCGCTCGGAGAGGAGCGGCGTGTCCGTGCTCCAGAGGTGCTTCACGCGCGGGTCGGCCCAGCAGATCCCCTGCTCGTCCGGATCGGCGGGGTCGTACTCCTCGGTGACGTGGTAGCAGAAGTACAGATCGGTGAGCGCCTCGAAGCCGTGCGCGTGCCGGCCCGGGATGTAGATCGCGACCGGGTTGTCGTCGCCGATGTCCTCCGTGAAGGTCTCGCCGCTCTCGCGGTCGAGCACGACGACCCGCGCCATGCCCTGCAGGCAGACGAAGAGGTCGTCCTGGCCCCGCTCGTGGTAGTGGAGGCCGCGGAGAACGCCCTTCCGCGAGAAGGAGAGGTTCGTCTGCCGTGTCTGCTTCGGCAGCAGCGACTCGCGCCGGATCTCGGCGAACCAGCCGCGCTCGTCCTCGAAGCGGCGGAGCGGGATCCGGAACAGGCCCTCGATCATGGAAGCTTGTTGACGCCCGTGCGCTGGATCAGAGCGCCGATCTCACGCAGGGAGTCCTGCGTCCCCGCGTCCTCCCACCAGCCCGTGACGCGGTGGCACGCGAGCGTGCCGTTCTCGGCGTAGTGGCGGTTGACGTCGGTGATCTCGAGCTCCCCACGCGAGGACGGCTCGAGCCCGCGGATCAGCTCGAACACGTCCGGCGAGTAGCAGTAGAGACCGACGACGGCGTCGCTCGACGGCGGCGCCTCGTAGCGCATGTCGACGACGCCGGCCTTCTCGACCACGTCGACGACGCGCTCGCCCTCGCCGTAGACGACGACGCCGAAGCGCTCCGGGTCGGGCACGTCCTTCACGAACACGGCCGCGCCGTCGTCGCCGTCGACGAAGCTGCGGATCGCCGCCGCCTCCGCGTACTCGAAGATGTTGTCGCCCAGGCAGACGACGAGATCGTCGTTGCCGGCGAAGCTCTCGGCCATGCCGACGACCTGCGCGATCCCGCCCGCCTCGACCTGGACCTTGTAGGTCAGATCGAGGTCGAAGAGCGGATCGGTGCTCCCGCGCTGGCTCATCCGGCCGTTGCCGAGCAGATCGATCACCTGCCCCGCATGGCCCTGGCCGGTGACGATCATCACCTCCTCGACGCCGGCGAGCTGGAGCAGCTGCAGCGGGTAGAAGATCATCGGCCAGTCGCCCACCGGGAGCAGGTGCTTGTTGACGACGCGCGTCAGCTCACCGAGCCGGGTGGCCTCGCCCCCGGCCGCGATCAGTCCCTTTGCCCTCATGCCGCCGACGATGCTACTGCGGGAGCCGCCAGGGGCGTGCGGCCCAGCAGCCAGAACGAGACCTCGACGACGGGGCCGATCCCGACCGCGAAGACGAGCGTGCCGATCCCGACCGTGCCGCCGAGGAGGAAGCCGACGCCGAGCGCGGCGAGCTCGAGCCCGGTGCGCGCGGCGCCGACCCTGATGCCGAGGCCACGCGAGGTGACGAGCATCAGCGAGTCGCGCGGGCCGGCGCCGAGCGAGGCGCAGATGTAGAACGCCGAGCCGACGCCGAAGCAGACGAGCGCCACTGCGATCAGCGCGATCCGGACGCCGAGCGACTCCTCCGAGAGTGCGTCGACGGCGTCGATCGCCGTCAGGCCGATCACGAACGTGCCGATCAGCGATCGCGTTCAGGAGCGTCCCGAGCCCGATCTTGGCCTTCAGCCGCCAGGCGAGCAGGAGCACGACCACGGAGACGACGAGGTTGGCGGCGCCGAAGGAGATCCCGAGCTGCTCGGCGAGGCCCTGGTGGAGCACGTCCCACGGCGGCAGGCCCAGCTCGGACTCGAGGAAGAGCACGATCCCGCAGGCGCAGAGGAAGAGCCCGGTCACGAGCCATGCGACGCGGGAGACGAAGCCGCCGTGGAGGGCAGGTGGCGCGAGCACGCTCTGAACGTAGCTGCGCGCAGGCGTCTAGCGGACGCGGATCGTGGCGCTGTAGGCGCCGTCCTGCGGCGAGTGAATGCGAACGCTCGCGCCCGCCGGCGCCGCGACGAGCGCGCTGAAGAAGCCGCGCGCGCTCGTGCTGCGCGTCCCGCCGCTGAAGCGCCACGCGCCGCCGCCGACGCGGACCTGGACGCGGTACGACTGGACGCCGCTGCGCGGACGGACCTGACCCCACAGCACGAGCTTGCCGCCGCTTCGGCCGGCCTGGGCGATCGGCAGCGGGAACGCGAGCGCGGCGAGCTTGGGACGGCCGGCGATGTTGAAGAGGCCGCTCTGGAAGCGGCTCGCCTGCGGCTCGTCCTTGACCAGGTAGTGGATCAGCATGTCGACGCGGGCTGCCTTGTGCGCACGGAGCCCCGACTGGCCGAGCAGCTCGGCCTGCCGCTGCTGGGTGACGCCGTAGGCGCCGGTCTGGTAGGCGTACTCGGTCAGCCAGATCCGCTTCGGGCCGAAGGCGCGCCCGACCTCGGCGATCAGCTTCTCGAGCGTCGCCATCGTGATCGTCTCGCAGTGGCCGCAGCCGCCCGTGAACGGCGTCTCACGGCTGCTGGAGGGATAGGGATGGTGCGCGTACGCGTCGAGGCGAGCACGGGCGCTGCGCATGCCGCGGATCCACTTGACGGGAGAGACACCGCCGCTGGAGCCGCGCGGCGCGGTCACGCCGCCCGCCACCTTCGCACCCGGGATCACGGCGTGGATCGCCGCGTAGCCCGGATTGAGGATCTGGCGGACATACACGCTCGGCGAGGTCGGGCGCAGCCAGCGCGCCTGGTTGGGCTCGTTCCACATCAGCCACTGCTTCACCCAGCGGTAGCGGGTGGCGGCGGCGCGGGCGAAGCCGGCGAACGAGGACGCTCCAGGGGCGAAGTTCTTCGCCCGGCCGCCGTTCGCCCATCCGGGCGTCCCGACGATCCCGACCACGGCCGGGATCCCGCGGCTGCGGAGGCCGTTGAGAACTGCGTCGCTGTCCTCCCAGGCGTACTCGCCGTGCGTCGGCTCGATCTGATCCCAGTGCAGGTTGAAGCGCACGACGTCGACACCGAGCTGCTCGAGCCGGTCGAGCCGCTCGTCGAGCGTGCCGCCGCCGTGGGCGAGCCAGGCGTCGTCCTGGATCCCGAAGCGCACGTTCGGCGAGGCGTCAGCCGCAGGTGCGGAGAGCCCGATCAGCGCGCAGGCACAAGACGGCGGCGAGGGAGAATGCGCATTCAGCGCGGGTTCCCGGCGCTACCCGTTTCGACACATCAGGATCCTGTTAACGAGCGCGGCGGCGCGCTTTCCGCGCCTTCACGTCCGGCACGGAGCGCACGGCTGCGAACCAGACGTAGAGCACGAAGGCGAACGCGGCGCCGATCAGCTTCAGGATCCGCCGCACCCGGGTCATGCGTTCGATGGTATCGCGGGGGGTAACGTCTCCCACATGGCGCGGCGCGACATCGAGGGCTTGCAGGGGGAGATCGAGGAGCTCTTCGCCGGCCTCTGGCAGATGCCGCGGTTCTCCGGGGTCCGAAACGGCTTCCGGCCCGCAGTCGACTGTTTCTTCACCGACGATCCGCCGCAGCTGGTCGTGGTCGTCGAGCTGGCCGGCGTCGACCCCGACTCGATCGAGCTCTCGGTCGAGGAGCGGGCGCTGACGATCTCCGGCGGCCGCGCCCGTCCCCGCGTGCCGGGGCAGGTCTACCAGCAGGCCGAGATCGAGTACGGCCGCTTCGAGCGCCGGATCCCGCTCGAGCAGGACATCGACACCGCCGCGGCGAGCGCCGCCTACGAGGCCGGCATGCTCCGGATCACGCTCCCGGTCGCCCGGCGCGCCCCGACGGGGCCGGCCGTCGTCATCGTCGTGCGCAGGACGACATGAGCGAGACCGCATCCGACCGGCTGCGGCTCCCGATCCTGCCGCTGAAGGAGACCGTCGTCTTCCCCGAGTCGATGACGCCGCTCGCCGTCGGCCAGGAGCGCTCGGTCAAGCTGATCGACGACGTCGTCTCCGGCGAGCGGATGCTCGCCCTCTTCACGGTCGAGAACGAGGAGGCCGACCCGCCGGGCTGGGACGACCTCTACCGCGTCGGCACCGTCGCCGTCGTCCACAAGATGATCAAGGTGCCCGACGGGACGCTGCGGATCCTGGTCCAGGGCGTGCAGCGCGTCCGGCTCGTCGCGCCGGTCCAGGACGAGCCCTATCTCGTCGCGGACCTCGAGGACCTGCCGGAGGTCGTCCCGGACTCGCCCGAGGTGGAGGCGCTCACGCGCACCGTCCAGCAGCAGTTCGCGCGGATCATCGGCATGACGCCGTACCTGCCCGAGGAGCTGCAGCTCGCGGCGGCGAACGTCGACGACCCGACCGCGCTCACCCACCTGATCGCCTCGACGCTGCGGCTGAAGACCGAGGAGCGCCAGGAGCTGCTCGAGACGGCCGACGTCGAGGAGCGGCTGCGCCGGATCGCGCTGATCCTCGGCCGCGAGGTCGAGATGTCGGAGCTCGGCTCCAAGATCCAGTCGCAGGTCGCCAGCGAGATCGACAAGGGCCAGCGGGAGTTCTTCCTCAGGCAGCAGCTGAAGGCGATCCAGGAGGAGCTCGGCGAGACCGACGACCAGCAGGCCGAGATCAACGAGCTGCGTGAGCAGATCGGGCAGAAGAACCTGCCCGAGGACGTCGAGAAGGCGGTGCTGCGGGAGCTGAACCGGCTCGAGAAGCTGCCGCCGGCGGCCGCCGAGTACGGCGTCATCCGCACCTACCTCGACTGGATCCTCACCCTGCCCTGGAACGAGGTCACCGAGGACAATCTCGACCTCGAGCACGCGCGCCAGATCCTCGACGAGGACCATTTCGACCTCGAGAAGGTGAAGGAGCGGATCATCGAGTACCTGGCCGTCTCGAAGCTGAAGAACGACCTCACCGGCCCGATCCTCTGCTTCGTCGGGCCGCCGGGCGTGGGGAAGACGTCGCTCGGCCACTCGATCGCGCGTGCGCTCGGCCGCAAGTTCGCCCGGATCTCGGTCGGCGGCGTTCGCGACGAGTCGGAGATCCGCGGGCACCGGCGGACGTACATCGGCGCCATGCCCGGCACGATCATCCGCGCGATCCGCGACGCGGAGTCGTCGAATCCCGTCTTCCTGATCGACGAGATCGACAAGATGGGCGCCGACTTCCGCGGCGATCCGGCCTCGGCGATGCTCGAGGTGCTCGACCCCGAGCAGCATTCGAGCTTCCGCGACCACTACCTCGACCTGCCCTACGACCTCTCGAAGGTGCTCTTCATCTGCACCGCGAACACGCTCGACACGATCCCGGGGCCGCTGCTCGACCGGATGGACGTGATCCAGCTCTCCGGCTACACGCACGAGGAGAAGCTCGGGATCGCGAAGCGGTACCTCGTGCCGAAGCAGATCGAGGCGCACGGTCTGAAGAAGAGCCGGATCACGATCCCGGACCGGACGCTGCGGCTGGTGATCGCGGAGTACACGCGCGAGGCCGGCGTGCGCAACCTCGAGCGGCAGATCGCGGCGCTCTGCCGGAAGGCGGCGACGCTCGTCGCGACCGGGCACACGGAGAAGCTCAAGGTCGACGAGGAGCGTGTTCGCGAGTGGCTCGGCGCGCGCAGGTTCTCGGCCGACGCCCGGCGGCGGACGGCCGACCCCGGCGTCGCGACCGGCCTCGCCTACACGGCGGTCGGCGGCGACGTCCTCTTCATCGAGGCGACCGCATACGCGGGAACCGGGAAGCTGACCATCACCGGGCAGCTCGGCGAGGTGATGCAGGAGTCGGCCCAGACGGCGCTCTCGTGGGTCCGCTCGCGCTCGGACGAGCTCGGTCTCGCGCCGGAGTGGTTCGCCGGGAACGACATCCACATCCACGTGCCCGCCGGTGCGGTGCCGAAGGACGGCCCGTCGGCGGGCGTGACGATGGCGACGGCGATCGTGTCGCTCGTCCGCGGCATTCCCGTCGACGACGACGTCGGCATGACGGGCGAGATCACGTTGACGGGCCAGGTGCTGCCGATCGGAGGCATCCGCGAGAAGGTGCTCGCCGCCGAGCGCGCCGGGCTGAAGCGCGTGATCCTCCCGCTCGAGAACGCGCACGACCTCGACGACCTCCCGCCCGAGACGCGCGCCGAGCTCGAGTTCGTGCTCGTCGACCACGTCGAGGAGGTCTTCGAGGATGCCTTCCGCGGCACGACCGGCAAGCGGCTGCCCCAGCATGCGACGCTGCACCGGCAGGCGGCGGCCTCGCGCAGGTAGCTCCCGTTTGCAAGGATCGCAGTACGGCAACACTGGTCCGGCGACCACGAAAACGGAAAGGACGGGCCGGATGGCCAAGACCAAAGAGAGGCTCTACGACACGGCCGACACGATGAGGCCGTATGTCGACCGCGCACTGCACGACGACGACTTGCACGACAACCTGAAAGAGGCGTTCAAGGCTGCACGGGACGTCTATGCCGAGCTGCTCGGCAACCGCAACCTGACCGCGACCGCGATGCGCGCCGCGACCGACCAGGACGTTCAGGACAACCTGAAGCGGGCGGTCGAGGAGATCCGCGTGGCGGCGAACCGGATCCAGGGCAAGGAGGACCACAGCGGCCGGAACACGTTCCTGCTGCTGGTCGGAATCATCATCGGCGTCCTCTTCAACCCGTTCACGGGCCCGCAGACCCGCACCTGGCTGATGGAGAAGGTCACCGGCGAGGGGTCGGACGACTACACGTACACGCCGCCGGCGAGCACGAACTCGTCGAACGACGCCGCGGCCTAGCTCCTAGCCGGCGCCGAGAACCGCGCTGTCGCCCTGGGAGACCGGGGCGGTCAGCGCGCGGTCCAGCGAGCCCGGGTCGAGGCCGCTGGCGCTGGAGATGTCGGTCGAGCCGAGCAGGATCGCCGCCGGCCTCGGCGCGGTCGCGTTCGAGGGCACCGGCGGCGCCCAGCCGCGGCCTGCCGCGAAGGTGATGTCCTCCAGCCGCCGCCAGGCGCAGCAGATACGGCATCGGGTTGACGACCCCGTCGTAGCCGAGCGGCAGCAGGCCGACCGGGTGGATCTCGAAGTGGAGGTGGTACGGCGTCGTCTGCGCGTCGCCGGTGTTGCCGACGAAGCCGACCACGGCGCCGGCCTTCACCTCGTTGCCGTCCACGGCGAGCGGCGAGAACGCCGAGAGATGGGCGTAGTAGAACTGGTTGCCCTGCCGGTCACGCAGCCAGAGCCGGTAGCCGCCGAGGTCGTTCCAGCCGACCGAGAAGATCGTCCCGTCGGCGACGGCCAGGAGCGGGGTCCCGAGCGGCGCGAAGATGTCCTGGCCGTGATGCCAGACGACGCCCGCCCGGGCGGCTCCGAAGGTGTCGCTGAACGACGACGCGGCCGTAGACGGGGAAGACGTAGCCCTTCGGCGAGAGCGGCGCCGAGACGTCCGTCGGCGGAATCCGGAAGACGGAGCCGGGCTTGTTCGGGTGCAGCCCCGCCTCCGGCGGCTTCGGCAGCGGCTTCTTTCGTGCCGGTGCGCCGGGCGCCCGATTGGGCTTCGCCGGGTCGTCGTGGCCGGCTGCGTCGCGGTGGTCGTGTCGACCGGACTCGAGACGGCCGCCTCCGCGTGGGCGACGAGGATCTCGGTGCCCGCGGGCAGGCCGCCGTGATCGGCCGTGAGGACGACGTGGAGCGCGTTGACCGCGCCGCGCGCATTGCGAGTGCCGTCGGCGACGGGCGCGTCGGCGACCTGCTCCAGCGCGATCAGATAGCCCCAGTCCCCGAGCGCCACACGCAGGTTCGGCGTCGCGGCCACGGGCGTCCCGAAGACGACGAGGTTGACGAGCTTGGAGCCGGTTGCGTCTGCGCCCGTCGCGGTCGCCTTGGCGCGAGCGGCCGCGCTCTCCGCGGTCACCTCGCCGTTGAAGAGCGTGACGCCGAGGACGTCGCTGACGGCCTGGGCGCCGGCGGTGCCGGTGGCGCGCGAAGAGACGCTCGACGAGAGCGCGCCGGTCCGGACGAGGGAGCCGTCGGCGGGGAAGACGAAGCCGTCGGCGACGCCGGTTGCGCGCCGGCCCGGGCGCAGTCGCCTCGGCCGCGACCGAGACGGGCTGGCCGGGAACGAGAATCGAGAGTCCGTGCGCACCGGCGGAGACGATCGGGGGCTCCGAGGGCGCGCTGGCGCCGGTCGCCGCAGCAGCGAGCGACCCGGCGATCAGGAGCAGTGCGAGCAACCGCGGGTACACGCGGCTCCATTATCCGGATCTGGCGAGACGATGCGGCGCTCTAGTTGAGAATGAGAATCGTTTTCAGCTATTCTCGCCCGCGTGGCAGGCGAGCTCGCACTCCCCGACGGCGTCCGCACGACCGCGCAGAGACTCGCCGTCGTGCGCGCGGTGGCCGAGTCGGCGGGCAGCTTCACCGTCGCCGAGCTGCACGATCGCGCGCGGCGGTTCGAGCCGCGGCTCGGGCTCGCGACGACCTACCGGACGGTCGAGCTGCTCCGCGCCAACGGCGGCGTCCACCCCCTGCTCGGCGAGGGGCGGCCGACGTACGTCCGCTGCCGTCCCGAGCACCACCACCACCTCGTCTGCACGAGCTGCGGCGGCGTCGAGGAGACCGAGCTCTGCGCAGCGCCGTCGGAGGCCGAGCTCCAGCGCCGGCACGGGTTCCGCCCCGCGGCGCACGAGCTCGACATCTACGGCACCTGCAGGCGCTGCGCGTGAACTGGATCGCGGTTCCCGCTGGCGGGGGTGACGGTGCTGTCGACGCTCGTCGGAGGCATGGTCGGGCTGCGGCTCGCGCGCGAGCTGACGACGGCGATCGCGCTCACCGGCGGCATCGTCGTCGCCGTCGCGCTCTTCGACGTGCTGCCGGAGGCGATCGAGGCGGTCGACGACCCGCAGCTGGTGGGCGCGCTCGTCGGCGCCGGCTTCGTCTTCTTCTTCCTCGCCGAGCGCGCGCTCGTGCTCCACCACCGCGACGACGACGCGCACATCCACGCGCATGCCAAGGTCGGCGTGCTCGGCGCGGCCGGCCTCTCGGTGCACAGCTTCATCGACGGCCTCGGGATCGGGCTCGCGTTCGGGCTCTCGACCGAGACGGGGCTGCTCGTCTTCGTCGCCGTCGTCGCGCACGACTTCGCCGACGGCCTCAACACGGTCGGCTTCGTCCTGCGCCAGTCGGGAGACCGCGCCCGCGCGATCCGCTGGCTCGCGATCGACGCGGCGGCGCCGCTCGTCGGGGCGATCGTCGGCACGATGCTCTCGATCTCGGAGAAGGGGCTGGGCGCGCTCCTCGCCGTCTACGCCGGCTTCTTCCTCTTCATGGGCGCCACCGACCTGCTCCCGCACGCGCACGAGCACCCGTCCGTGAAGCGCGTCGCCCTGACCCTCGCCGGCTTCGGCGCGATCTTCCTCGTCAGCCTGATCGGGCAGTAGCGCCGCGGCGCTAGGCGTCGAGCTTGCGGGCGAACTCGCGGAAGCGGTCGCGCGCGGCCTGGTCCGGCCCGAGCTGCTCGTCCTCGCCGTAGCGCGGGTCGGCCGCGATCTCCTCGGCGACGGCGCGCACCTCCTGCGCGATCGCCGCGCGGTTCTCCGGCACGCGCAGCAGGAGCTCGATCCAGTTCTCGGTGCCGTCGTAGGGCGGCACGTCGTTGTCGACCAGCAGCTCCCCGAGCTTCACGCCGACGCGGATGTACGCGAACGTCCGAAACGCGAGGATGCGGCGCGGCGAGCCGACGAGACGCTCGATCTCGGGGTCGTCCGCCTGGATCTGCGCAACGATGCCTCCGATCGGCTCGTCGACGAGCGGAAGCCAGATCTCCTCGTGCTCGCTCATGGCTCCGAAGGATACGGGGCGCTGCGACGCGACCGCCATGCGAGTTGTGCCGCGACGCCGAAGAGGAGCAGGGCGAACAGGCGCCTGAGCACGTCCTCCGGCAGCGCCGTCGCGATCTGGACGCCGACGACGGCACCGGCGATCGACGCCATGCCCAGCAGCAGAGCGGTCCGCCAGCGGACGTTGCCGTAGTGCCGTTGCCGCCACGTGCCCGCCGCGACGGTCGGCAGGATCGCCAGCAGCGACGTCGCCTCGGCGTCGATCTGCGACAGGCCCAGCGCAACGAGCGTCGGCACGAAGAGGATCCCGCCGCCGACGCCGAAGAAGCCGGCGAGGAGCCCCGCTGCGAAGCCGAGGCCGATCGCGAAGACGATCGTGGCCGCGCTCACGAGACGAGCAACCAGACCGCGAGCGCCGCGAGCAACCCGGAGAACGCGAGTGTCAGCGACCGTCCGGAGACGCGCTGCTGGACTCCGGTCCCGACCACGGCTCCGGCGGCCGCGGGCAGGCCGACGAGGGCGGCGTGAGCGACGTCGACGTGTCCCTCGAACGCGTAGAGGATCGTGCCCGCGAGCGCCGTGATCCCGATCGCCGGCCAGCGACGTCCCGGTCGCGACCCGGCTCTCGAAGCCGGCCACGAGGATCAGCAGGGGAACGATCACGATGCCGCCGCCGACCCCGAAGAGGGCGCTGAACAGGCCCGCGACGAGGCCGATGAGGACGAGCTTCAGCGCCACCGCTCGTATCCTAGGCCCGTGGACGGCGACGCCTCACTGCTCGCGCGGCTTGCCGAGCAGCCCGAACGGGCGGCCATCCTGCTCGACGTCGACGGGGTGCTCGCGCCGATCGTGGACGTGCCACACGACGCCGCGGTGCCCGAGCCGACCCGGGAAGAGCTGCGCCGGCTGCACCGGCGTTACGCGCTCGTCGCCTGCATCAGCGGCCGCTCGGGAGCCGATGCGCGCAGAATCGTCGGGCTCGACGAGCTCGTCTACGTGGGCGAGCACGGCCTGGAGCTGGAGCCGGAGGCGCTGGCGTGGAGCGAGCGGCTCCAGGCCTTCGCGTCCAGCGTCGACTGGGACGACATCGAACGGAAGCCGCTGTCGGTGACCCTCCACTACCGCCGCGCCGACGACGAGGACGAGGCGCTGGCGATGCTCGAGGCCGTTGCCACCCGCGCACGGCACGAAGGGCTTCGTCGCGCGGTTCGGCCGCAAGGTCCTGGAGCTGCGGCCGCCGGTCGCCGCGCACAAGGGCACCGCCGTCACGCACCTGCTCGGCGAGCGCGGCCTCGAGCGGGCGCTCTACGCGGGCGACGACACCACCGACCTGGACGCGTTCGCCGCCCTCGCGGCACTCGAGCTCGGCGTCAGGGTCGCGGTGGCCTCGGCGGAAGGGCCGCCGGAGCTGCGCGAGGCCGCCGACATCGTCGTCGGCGGCCCCACGGAGCTGCTGCAGTTGCTGGCGCGGCTCTAGGCGGCGGGAACCGGAGCAGCCTCGCCGGCGTGCGCGATCTCCTCCTGCCGGATCAGCACGAGCGCGGCCGCCACGCCCGCGAGCGCGATCGCCGTGCCGACCCAGAAGGCGAGCTGGAAGCCTGAGGTCAGCGCCTCGGGCCGCGCGGCGCCGGCCGCGAACTCGTTCTCGGTCCGGGTGATCGCGACCGTCGAGAGCAGCGCGATCCCGACCGCGCCGCCGATCTGCTGCGACGTGTTGATCAGGCCCGGACGCGAGCCCGGCCTCGGCCCTCGAGACGCCGGCGAGCGCGGCGATCGAGATCGGCACGAAGCAGAGCGCCATCCCGAGCGCGATGATCAGGAAGCCCGGCAGCAGGTTGGCGACGTACGTGCCGTCGACCGGGATCTGCGTGAAGAGGAGCATCCCGACGGCGAGCAGTCGCCATGCCGCCCGCGATCAGCGGCCTGACGCCGACGCGGTTCACGAGCGCCGCGGCGACGTTGGCCCAGATGATCGACGTGCCGGCGACCGCGAGGTAGGCGACGCCGGTCTTCATCGCCGAGTAGCCGAGCACCTGCTGCATGTACAGCGTCAGCATCAGGAACATCGAGAACAGGGCCGTGCCGAGGATGAACCCGGCCACGTTGGCGCCGAGAACCGTCTTCGTGCGCAGGATCCCGAAGCGCATCAGCGGCTCGGCGACGCGGTTCTCCCAGACGACGAAGCCGACCAGCAGCGCGGCCGACGCGGCGAAGACGCCGATCGTCCGCGCCGAGTCCCAGCCCCAGCCGTGACCCTGCGTGATCGCGAGCACGAGCAGGCGAGAGCCCGCCGGTGACGAGCACCGCCCCGAGCGCGTCGAACGTCTTCACGCGCGTGTCACGGCTCTCACGGAGCAGCACGGGCGCGAGTGCGAACGCGACCAGCGCGACCGGGATGTTGACGAAGAAGATCCACTCCCACGAGAGCGCGTCCGTGAGGACGCCGCCGAGCAGGACGCCGGCTGCGGCGCCGAAGCCGCCGACCGCGCCCCAGACGCCGAGGGCGATGTTCCGCTCCCGGCCTTCGGCGAACGTCGTCATCAGGATCGCGAGCGCGGCGGGCGAGATCGTGGCCGCGCCGAGGCCCTGGATCGCGCGGGCGCCGATCAGCGAGGTCTCGGACCAGGCGAGGCCGCAGAGCAGCGAGCCGAGCGCGAAGATGCACGAGCCCGGCCATGAAGACGCGCCGGCGTCCGAGGACGTCCGCCGTGCGGCCGCCGAGGAGCAGGAACCCGCCGAAGACCAGCGCGTACGCGGAGATCACCCACTGCAGGTTCGATTGCGAGACGTCGAGATCGAGCTGGATCGAGGGAAGTGCGACGTTCACGATCGCGATGTCGAGCACGACCATGAACTGGACCGCGCCGAGAAGCGCGAGTCCGAACCATTTCATCCGAGGTGAGGTAACCATCCGCTATCCTTTCGGCAGCTTGCTCTTCTGAATCAGAACGCTATACTTGCAAATCGCAAGTCATCCTTGAGAATGATTTTTCACCGATGAAGCTCTACAGCCACTACTGCCCGGTCGCCCACTCGCTGGGCCTCGTCGGCGAGCGCTGGACGCTGCTCGTCGTGCGGGAGCTCCTGCGCGGGCCGAAGCGCTACACCGACCTCGCCGACCACCTGCCCGGCATCGGGACGAACGTCCTCGCCACGCGGCTGAAGGAGCTCGAGGCCGCGGGCATCGTCGTGAAGAAGAAGCTGCCGCCGCCGTTCGCGTCGACCGTCTACGAGCTCACGCCTGCGGGGCACGAGCTGCGGCCCGTCCTGCACGAGCTGGCGCGCTTCGGCGCCCGCCTGATGGGGCCGCCGCCTCCGGACGCTCTCGTCGAAGGGTGGCTCGTGGGTGCGCTCGACGTGGCGCTGTCGCCGCTTTGCCGCGGCAGCCGGATCGCCTTCCGGGTCGGCGACGAGGAGGCGTCGCTCGTCGACTGCACGGCCACGCCTGGGATCGTCGACGACTACGACGTGCTCGTCGAGACCGACGCGGCCGGCTTCTACCACCTCGTGGTCGACCGACAGCTCGAGGGCGTCCGCATCGAGGGCGACGTTGCCGCGCTCGAGCCGCTCCTCGACGGCTTCGCACCGAGCCGCTAGCCCGCTTCCCGCCTGAGCACGTCCCAGGCGCGCCGGACGTCCGCCTCCGTCGTGCGCGCATTGCCGACGGCGAGCCGCAGCGTGTAGCGGCCGTTCAGCTTCGTGTGCGAGATGAAGATCTCGCCCGTCGCGTTGACGCGCTCGAGCAGCGCCTCGTTCTCCTCGTCGGAGCCGTCGCGGCGGAAGCAGACGAGCGAGAACGGCCGCGGCGCGGTCACCTCCCAGCCCGGCTCGTCGCGGACCCAGCCCTCGAACAGCGCCGCCAGGGCGATCGCCTCGCGGATCCGCTGCTGCAGGCCCTCGCGCCCGTAGCAGCGGAGCACGGCCCAGAGCTTCAGCGCCCGGAACTGGCGGCCGAGCGCGGGGCTGTACTCGGAGAGGCTCGCGACCTCCTCGCGGACGCGGAGGTACTCCGGAACGAGGCTGAAAGCGGCACGGAGGTCGTCGGGCCGGCGCGTCCAGAGCGCGGAGCAGCCCATCGGCGTCAGCAGCCACTTGTGCGGGTTGACGACGACGGAGTCGGCACGCTCCCAGCCTGCGAACGCGTCCCGCAGCTCCGGGCACACGGCCGCAGATCCTGCGTACGCGGCGTCGACATGGAGCCAGACGCCCGACCGCCCGCACTCATCGGCGATCGCCGGCACGGGATCGATCGAGCTCGTCGAGGTCGTCCCGATCGTGGCGACGACCGCGCATGCGTCCGTGAGGTCGAGCGCGTCGACTCGGAGCCGGAACGCGTCGTCCACCGGCGTCGCGCGAGCCTCGAGGCCGAGGATCCGGCACGCCTTCTCGACCGAGGAGTGCGCGTGCTCCGAGCAGACGACGACGGGGGCGTCGGGCCGCGCGCCGCGCGCGGCCGCGAGAGCGGCCATCGTCCCCATCGACGCGGTGTCCTCGAGGTGGCCGTGCAGCCCGGCAGGGAGTCCGAGCAGCTGCGCGAGCCAGTCGAGCGTCAGCTCCTCGAGCTCCTGCAGCGACCGGCGACGTGCGCCAGAGGATCCCGACCTGGTTCAGGCCCGCGGCAAGCAGCTCGGCGAGGATCCCCGGCTCCGACCCCGTGTTCGCGAAGTAGGCGAAGAAGCGCGGGCTCTGCCAGTGCGTCGCAGCCGGGAGCAGCACCTCGTCCAGGTCGCGCAGGACCGCGGCGAAGGGCTCCGCTGCCTCGGGCGGCGACGCGGGGAGCCGCCGCGCGCAGTTCCCCTGGCTCGACCTGGGCGAGCACGGGCAGCTCGCCCACACGCTCGAGGTACGACGCGACCCAGTCGACGGCCGCTGCGCCGTCGTCGCGAAAGCTCACTTGCGCAGCTTCTCGATCTCCGGCCACGACCGCGTGTTCAGGATCTGCTCCTTCGTCAGCCACGCCCGGCGGGCCTGCGCGACGCCGAGATCGACGTAGCGAAGCGCCTTCGTCGAGTGGCCGTCGCTCGAGATCGTCAGCGTCACGCCCGCCTCGCCTGCGAGCCGCGCGTTCGCATCGCGCAGGTCGAGCCGGTCGGGCTGCGAGTTGATCTCGAGGAACGTGCCGGTCTCGAGCGCGGCCTCGACGACCTTCTCGACCTCGATCGCCGACGGGCTGCGGACGCCGATCCGCCGGCTCGTCAGGTGCCCGATGCAGTCGATGTGCGGGCTCTGCATCGCGTGGAGCACGCGCTCGGTCGGGTCCTTGTCGAAGCTCGTGTGGACGGAGGCCATCACCCAGTCGAGCGGCGCGAGCAGCTCGTCCGTGACGTCGAGCTCGCCGTTTGCGCGGATGTTCACCTCGATCCCCTTCAGGATCCGGAAGGGCGCGAGCCGCTCGTTGAGGGCGTCGATCTCCTCCCACTGCTGCTCCAGCCGCCCGTCGCGAAGACGCTGCGAGTGGTCGCACATCGCCAGGAACTCGTGGCCGAGCGCCTGTGCAGCGCGCGCCATCTCCTCGATCGACGCCTTCCCGTCCGACCAGGTCGAGTGCGAGTGCAGGTCGCCCCGGAGATCGCCGCGCTCGACGAGCGCCGGCAGCTCGCCCTTGCGCGCAGCGGCCAGCTCGCCGCCGTTCTCGCGCAGCTCGGGCGGGATGTACGCATAGCCGAGGTGCGCGTAGAGCTCCTCCTCGTCGGCCGCCGTGAACTCCTCGCCCGTCTCGGTGTTCGTGACCGAGTACTCGGAGACGCTGAACCCGCGCCGGACCGCCTCCTCGCGGAGGGCGACGTTGTGCTCCTTCGAGCCCGTGAAGTGCTGGAGCAGGTTGCCGTAGCTCTCGGGCGGGACGACGCGGAGGTCGAGCCGGAGGCCCTCGTTGGTGAGCACGGTCGCCTTCGTCTCGCCCTTCGCGATCACGTCCGCGACGTTGTCGCGGCTCGTGAACGCCTCGATCAGCGCGGGCGGGTCGGTGGAGGTGGCGATCACGTCGAGATCGCGGAACGTCTCCCGCCGCCGCCGCGCAGAGCCGGCCTCCGACACCTTCACCGCCGCCGGATGCCGGCGCAGCTCCTCGACGAGCTCGAGCAGGACGGGCAGCCCGTCGCCGAGCAGGCGCCTCGACTCGCGGGGATCCTTCGGCTCCTCGGCGAGCGCCTTCAGGATCTTCTCCTCGCTCTTGGCTCCGAGCCCCGTCAGCACGCGCAGCCGCTCCTGCTCGGCCGCCTCCTTCAATCCGGCGATCGTCGTGACCCCGAGCTCCTTCCAGATCCGCCGCGCGGTCTTCGGGCCGAGGCCGGGCAGGTGCATGAACTTGACGACCTCCTCGGGGACGAGCGCCTTCCGCTTCGTCAGCGCCTCCATCTCGCCCGTCTCGACGACCTGGACGATCTTGTCCTCGATCGTCTTGCCGATCCCGGCGAGCTCCTTGGCCTTGCCGTCGAGCGCGAGTTGCGCCACCGGTGCCCCGGTCTCGCGGATGCGGGTCGCGGCGCGGCGGTAGGCGAGCACGCGGAACGAGTCCTCGCCCTCGAGCTCGCTCAGGTCGGCGAGCAGCTCGAGCTGGCCGGCCAGCTCGTCGTTCCTCGGCAGGGTGGTGGACACCTCCAGCGATGATACGGAGGTGAGGGCATGTGTCTGCCTGCCGACCTACAACGAGCATGAGAACCTGGAGCCGATGCTGCGTGCACTCGGCGAGGTCCTCGGCGCGGACGACCGCGTGCTCGTGATCGACGACAACTCGCCGGACGGGACGGGCGAGCTCGCCGACCGGCTCGCGGCGGAGCTCGGCTTCGTCGACGTCCTGCATCGCCCGCGCAAGGACGGCCTCGGCCCGGCGTACCTCGCGGGCTTCCGCCGCGCGCTCGACGCCGGCGCGGAGCTGGTCCTCGAGCTGGACTGCGACTTCTCCCACGATCCCGCGGACGTCCCGCGCCTGTTGGCCGCCGCGGAGACCGCCGACCTCGTGCTCGGCTCCCGCTACGTCCCCGGCGGCGGCATCGAGAACTGGGGCCTGATCCGGCGGGCGATCTCGGCCGGAGGCTCGCTGTACGCCCGGCTCGTGCTCGGCGTGCCGATCCGGGACCTGACCGGCGGCTTCAAGTGCTTCCGGCGCGCGGTGCTGGAGGCGATCCCGCTCGACGACGTGCGCTCGCGGGGCTACGCCTTCCAGATCGAGCTGACCTACCGCGCGATCCGCAAGGGCTTCCGCGTCGAGGAGGTGCCGATCCGTTTCGTCGACCGGGCCGTCGGCGGGTCGAAGATGTCGCGCGCGATCGTGCTCGAGGCGATCTGGAAGGTGCCGCTGCTGCGGCTGGCGGCAGTGCGGGGCGAGCTGTGAGAGAGGTCACGGACGCCACCTTCGAGGCGGAGGTGCTCGCGGCGCCGGGGCCGACGATCGTCGACTTCTGGGCGCCGTGGTGCAAGCCGTGCAAGGCGATCGAGCCGCTGCTCGAGGGGATCGCGGCCGACCGCGGCGTCGCGCTCGTGCGCCTGAACATCGACGAGCACCTGGCGGTGCCGGGGCGCTACGGCGTTCTGTCGCTGCCGACGGTGATGTTGTTCGCCGACGGCGAGCCGAGGGCGACCGTCGTCGGCGCCCGGCCGCGCGGCCACTTCGAGCGCGCGTTCGAGGACTGGCTCCCGGACGCGTAGCCGATCCTCATTGCGTTCGAGGGTCTGACTCCTGCGTGAAATGCTCGTAGCCGCGCAGCTCGACCGGCTCACCGTCGTGGAGCAGCAGCACGCCCTCGCCTTCCTCGCAGCGGCCGATCACGGGGAAGTCGAGCGGATCGGGCGTGGCGGCGAGCAGCTCGAAGTCCTCGCCGAACCCGAGATCCTCGAGCGTGCCGCCGAGCGGTATGGCGTCGAGGTCGATCACGAGCCGGCAGCCGGAGCGTCGCGCGAGATGGCCGGCGTCGACGGCGATCCCGTCCGAGACGTCCAGCATCGCGGTCGCGACGCGGCCGAGCCGCAGCCCTTCCTCGACGCGGAGCGGCGGGCGGACGTAGCGCCCTGCGCGGAACGCCGCTCCGGCGCCGCCGAGCGGGCCGGTGACGACGATCCGGTCGCCGGGTCGGGCGCCTGCTCGCCCCGGCACGCGCTCCGAACGGCCGAGCGCGGTGACGCTGATGACGACCTGGCCCGCACGCGTCGTGTCGCCGCCCCGAACGGGCACGCCGGGCTCCCCGAGCCCCTCGTAGAGCGCGACGACGTCGTCGACCTCGATCTCTCCGGGGAGCGCCAGCGTCACCAGGAGCGCCTCCGGACGCGCCGCGGACGCGGCCAGGTCGCTGATGTTGACCGCCGCGGCGCGGAAGCCGAGCTCACGCCAGGAGAGCCGGTCGAGCCGGAAGTGGACGCCCTCGACGAGAGCATCCTGGGTGACGACGAGACCGTCCGACAGCTGGGCGGCGTCGTGCTCGGTGCCCTCGATCAGCCCACGCGACTCCAGCTCCCGCAGCAACCCGAGCTCGCCGGCGTCAGAGAGCTTCATCGACGACCGCGCGCAGCGCCTCGATCTCGGCCACGCCCCTGATCACGGCCACCCCGGCTGCGCCCGCCCGGATGCACTCCGCGGCGTTCGACGCGTCGACGCCGCCGATCGCGACCACCGGGATCGAGACCGAGAGACAGACGTCGCGAAGCCCGTCGATCCCGATCGGCGGCGCCGCGTCGGGCTTCGACGGCGTCCGCCAGATCGGGCCTGCGCCGAGGTAGGTCGCGCCTGCGAACTCGGCCACCGCCCCCTCGCGGCGCGTCGTCACCGAGATCCCGAACGGGATCCCCGCCTCGCGTGCCCGGTCGATGCCGGGGTCGCCCTGGCCGAGATGCACCCCGACCCCGAGCTCGAGCGCCGCGTCGACGTCGTCGTTGACGATCAGCTCGGCGCCGAGCCCGTCCAGCGCCTTTCCGAGCGCGACCACCTCGGCGGTCGGAGCGCCCTTCAGGCGCAACTGCACGACCGTCGCGCCGCCCTCCGCCGCACGGCGGGCGCTCTCCTCGTCCGCGACGAGCGCGTGGAGCCTCATGCGGCCTCGACCTTCGCCCGCCCGGTCAACGTGGCCGGGTCGAGAGCTGCCAGCGCGTCGTAGAGCCCGACGTGGAAGCTGCCGGGGCCGTTGGCGCCGACGGCGGCGTCCTCGCCGGCGACTCCGAACGCCACGAGCGCCTCGACCGCAGCCTCGAACGGATCGTCCTTGCCGGCGAGGAAGCAGCCCGTGATCGCGGTCGACATGCAGCCCGTGCCCGTGATCGAAGCGAGCAGCGGATGTCCGTTCGCGACCGAGGCCCGGCGCTCGCCGTCCGAGACGTGGTCGACGGGGCCGGTGACCGAGGCGACGACATCGAGGCTCTGTGCCGCCGACCGCGCCAGCTCGGCCTGGTCGCCGCCGTCACCGACATACTCGACGCCGCGCACCTCCGCCTCGAAGCCGGCGAGCGTTGCGACCTCGCCCGCGTTCCCGCGCAGGACCGCGACGTCGATCTCGTCGAGCAGCCGCCGGGCCGTCTCCGTCCGGTACGCCGTCGCGCCCGCGCCAACCGGATCGAGCACGACCGGAATGCCGCGCTCGTTCGCCGCCTTCCCCGCGAGCAGCATCGCGTCGACCCAGGGCTCGGAGAGCGTGCCGATGTTGAGCACGAGCGCCCCCGCGAGGCCGACCATCTCGGCGACCTCTTCCTGGGCGTGCGCCATCACCGGCAGCGCGCCGAGCGCGAGGATCGCGTTCGCGGTCTCGTTCATGACGACGTAGTTGGTGATGTTGTGGACGAGCGGCTTGCGCTCGCGGATGCCGCCCAGCGTGGCGCCGGGATCGATCGTCATGCGGCTCCCTTCACGTTGAGGACGTCGACCGGCCCGTCGCCGGATCCGATCTCGACCAGGCCATGCCGCACCGCTTCCGACGCGGCGTCCGCCGCCCCGCGTGCGGCATCCGGCAGCGCCAGGCCGCGGGCGAGGAGCGCCGTCAGCGTCGCCGAGTGCGTGCAGCCGGCGCCGTGGGTCGCGGGGACGTCGTACCGCTCGACCGGAAGCTCGAGATGCTCCCGCCCGTCGAAGAGGTGATCGACCGCCGTCTCGCCGTGGCCGCCGGTGACGAGCGCGGCCCCGGCTCCGAGCTCGACGAGGCGCACGGCCAGGTCGCGCCGCGGCGCGCCGGCCATCCCCGTCAGCGTCTCAGCCTCGGGCACGTTCGGCGTCACGACCGTCGCGAGCGGAAAGAGGCGGCCGATCAGCGTCTCGACGGCGTCGTCCTGCAGCAGCTGCGCGCCCGAGCTGGCGATCATGACCGGATCGACCACGAGCGGAACGGGATGGCGCTCGAGGAACTCCGCGACGGTCTCGATGATCGGCCGAGAGAAGAGCATCCCCGTCTTCGCCGCGTCGACGCCGATGTCGTCGAAGACGGCGTCGAGCTGCGCGCGGATGAAGTCCGGCGGCAGCTCGTGCACGGCCGTCACCGCCGTCGTGTTCTGGGCGGTCAGGGCCACGAGCGCGCTCGTCCCGTACACGCCCGCGGCCGCGAACGCCTTCAGATCGGCCTGGATGCCGGCGCCGCCGCCCGAATCGGACGTGGCGATCGTCAACGCGCGTGGAACCACTGAGCTCCCTTCGCCCGACATGGGGGAACCCATGGTTCCCCCATGAACCCCCTCCTTCGCCGCAGCTTCCGGACAACGTCTGTGCGGCTCCCGCCGGGCAAAGCCCGGCTCCGCCGGCCAGCGTTCGCGACGCCTCTTCCGTTCAGGCCTTCTCAGCTCCCTTCGCCGGTACGAGCCGGATCAGGTTCGACGGGTGTGATCTCAGCCCCGCTCGGGGCACCCCGGTAGGTCGAAGCGAAGGCTAGCGTAGTGCGCATGAGCGTCGTCAGCCCCTCCTGGCTCGAGCTGCTCCAGGGAGAGGAGCTGGCGCACGTCGCGGTCGAGCCGCCGCGAACGGGCACGACGGAGCCGTTCCCGGACGACCTCGACCCGCGCGTCGCGTCGGCACTCGTCGGCCAGGGGATCACGGCGCTGTACCGCCATCAGGCCGAGGCGTGGGAGGCACTGCGCGCGGGCGGCAACGCGATCGTCACGACCAGCACGGCGAGCGGCAAGAGCCTGGCCTTCAACCTGCCCGTGCTCGACCTGCTCGCGCGCGAGCCGAAGAGCCGTGCGCTCTACCTCTACCCGACCAAGGCGCTCGCCCAGGATCAGGCGCGCGCGCTGTCGGCGTTCGGCGTCAAGGGCGTCAAGCCGGCGATCTACGACGGGGACACCGAGAGCGAGCGCCGCTGGCAGATCCGCAAGTGGGCGAACGTGATCCTGACCAACCCGGACATGCTCCACGTCGGCGTGCTCCCGCACCACGACCGCTGGGGCGACGTGCTCTCGAACCTGCGCTACGTCGTCGTCGACGAGGCGCACGTCTATCGCGGCGTCTTCGGCTCGCACGTGGGCAACGTGCTCCGCCGCCTGCGCCGGCTCGCCCGCGCGTACGGGTCGGAGCCGCAGTTCGTGCTTGCGTCCGCGACGATCGCGAATCCCGCGCAGCTGGCGGAGTCGCTGCTGGGCGAGCCGGCGAGCGTGGTCGACAGCGACGCCGCGCCGGCGACCGAGCGGACGATCGCGCTCTGGAACCCCGAGCTGATCGACGCCGAGCTCGGCGTCCGCGCGAGCGCCCTCGGCGACGCGTCCCGCCTGCTCGCGGGCTTCGTCACTGCGGGCCAGCGGACGATCTGCTTCGCGAAGAGCCGCAAGGCGGTCGAACTGATCCACCGCTTCGCGTCGGGACGACTCGAGCCGGCGCTGGCCGCGCGCCTGGCGCCGTACCGCGCCGGCTACACGCCGACCCAGCGCCGCGCAGATCGAGCAGCGGCTGATGAGCGGCGAGTTGCTCGGCGTCACCGCCACGGATGCGCTCGAGCTGGGGATCGACATCGGCTCGCTCGACTGCGCGATCTCGGTCGGTTTCCCGGGCACGGTCTCCTCGCTGCGGCAGCAGTGGGGCCGCGCGGGCCGGCGCACGCCGGGCCTGGCGGTGCTCGTCGCGAGCGAGGACGCGCTCGACCAGTACTTCATGCGGGAGCCGGAGACGCTGCTGGCGCGGACCGTCGAGGCCGCCATCCTCGACCACGCAAACCCGCGCGTGCTCGACGGCCACGTTCTCTCCGCCGCCTTCGAGGGCCCGATCGACGAGCGCGGACGCCGAGACGCTCGGCCCGGAGGCGCTCGAGCGCGCCCCGCTGCTGCCGGAGCTGAAGTCGACCGACGCGGGCTGGGTCTGGGCGGGGAAGGACTACCCGGCCGCGCGGGTCATGCTCCGGTCGGGCGAGCTCGACTCGTTCACCGTCGTCGACGCCGAGACGGGCACCGTGCTCGGCACCGTCGAGCGCTCGCGCGCGTACTCGACGGTCCACGACGGCGCGGTCTACCTCCACCTCGGCGAGCAGCACCTCGTCCGCCGGCTCGACGTCGACGCGCGCACGGCGCTCGTCAGCCCGCGCGACCGTCGACTGGTACACGCAGGCGAAGAAGGAGACCGCGACCGACATCGTCGAGCCGCTGCGCAGCGAGCAGCGGCTGGGGCTCGAGCTCTTCTTCGGCCGCGTCTCGGTGACCGAGCGCGTGATCGCCTACCAGCGCAAGTCGATCAGCGGCGGCGACACGCTCGAGACGATCCCGCTCGACCTGCCCGAGACGAGCTTCGAGACCGAGGCGGTTTGGTTCTCGCCCACGATCGAGCAGTTGGCAGGGCTCGAGGAGATGCCGAAGCTGCTCTCGTCGCTCCACGCCGCCGAGCACTCGCTGATCGCACTGCTGCCGCTCTGGGCGATGTGCGACCGCTGGGACATCGGCGGCCTCTCGACGAACATCCACCGCCAGACCGGGCTGCCGACGATCTTCGTCTACGACGGCCACGCCGGCGGCGTCGGGATCACCGAGCGCGGCTTCGAGCGATTCGAGGGGTGGGTCGAGGACACCGCGAAGATGCTGGCCGGCTGCCCGTGCACAGAAGGCTGCCCCTCCTGCGTGCAGAGCCCGAAGTGCGGCAACCTCAACGACTACCTCGACAAGGACGGCGCGCTGACGCTGCTGCGCCGGCTGTCGATTTCGTGACGCCCCGTTCGTCTACGTGGTGAAATCGAGGTTCGAGAGGAGGAACGGATGCAGTACCTGGCATTGATCTACGGCGAGGAGGGCCGCTGGGCGAACCTGTCGCCGGAGGAGCGCGAGCGCGAGATGGGCGAGTACATCGCGCTCTCGGAGGCGGACGTGACGCGGGGCGGCAGCGAGCTCGACACGATCGCCACGGCGACCACGGTCCGCGTGCGGGGCGACGAGACCCTCGTCACCGACGGCCCCTTCGTCGAGTTGAAGGAGGCGCTCGGCGGCTACTACGTCTTCGAGTGCGACTCGTTCGACGAGGCGTGCACGTGGGCGGCGAAGATCCCCGCCGCCAGGCACGGCGCGATCGAAGTGCGCCCGGTGTACGTCGACGGAGGTGAGGAGTCGTGAAGTACGCAGCCCTGCTGACGAACCATGCCGACGCCGTCACCGCCTGGGAGGCCATGTCCCCCGAGGAGGCCGCGGCTGCGCGAGCCGAGGAGGTGCCGCAGTGGGAGGCGCTCTTCGGCGAGCTCGGCGCCAGCGGCGCACTCGGCGCCGGCTACGAGCTCGACAGCCCGAAGACCGCCAGGACCGTTCGCGTCCGCGACGGCGAGACGCTCGTCACCGACGGACCGTTCGCCGACACGAAGGAGCAGATCGGCGGCCTGATGGAGATCGAGGCGGAGGATCTGGACGCGGCGATCGCGATCGCCGCCCGCATCCCGGTCGTCTTCCGCGCGTCCGTCGAGCTGAGGCCGGTCATCGAGCATTGACGACCGACGTCGGCCTGCGTCTTCAGGGAGGAATGGGGCCGTGCCGTTGCAGCGCTCACCCGCGTCCTCGGCGACATCCAGCTCGCCGAGGACGCGGTGCAGGACGCCTTCACGACCGCGCTCGAGCGCTGGCCCCGCGACGGCACGCCGGCGAACCCCGGCGCCTGGATCATCACCGCGGCCCGGAACCGGGCGATCGACCGGCTCCGCCGCGAGCAGACCTTCGTCCGCAAGGCCGAGCTGCTCGCGCGGCTCGAGGCGCTGCCGGCCGAGGACGACGACGTGAGCTCGATCCCCGACGACCGGCTCGCGCTCGTCTTCACCTGCTGCCACCCCGCGCTGGCAGCGGAGTCGCGCGTCGCGCTGACGCTGCGCGAGGTCGCCGGCCTGACCACGACCGAGATCGCGCACGCGTTCCTCGTCGCGGAGCCGGCGATGGCCCAGCGGCTCGTGCGGGCGAAGAAGAAGGTGCGCGACGCCGGCATCCCCTTCCGCGTCCCGCCCGACCACCTGCTGCCGGAGCGGCTGCGGTCCGTGCTCGCGGTGCTCTACCTCGTCTTCAACGAGGGCTACTCCGCCAGCGCCGGCGGCGCACCGATCCGGGACGAGCTCTGCGACGAGGCGATCAGGCTGTCGAAGCTGCTCGCGGTGCTGATGCCGGACGAGCCGGAGGCGCTCGGGCTGCTGGCGCTGATGCTCCTGCACGACGCGCGCCGCGAGGCGCGCCTCGGCCCCGACGGCGAGATCGTCCTTCTCGCCGATCAGGATCGCAGCCGCTGGAACCAGCTGCGGATCGACGAAGGCTCGCGCCTGCTCGAGCGCGCGCTGTCGCACCGGCGTCCCGGCGCCTACCAGGTGCAGGCGGCGATCGCTGCGCTCCACCTCGAGGAACCGGTCGACTGGCCGCAGATCGCGGCGCTCTACGCCGAGCTGGCGCGGCTCGAGCCGTCACCGATCGTCGAGCTGAACCGCGCCGTCGCCGTGGCGATGGCCGACGGCCCCGAGCGCGGCCTCGAGCTCGTCGAGCAGATCGACCTGCCGGGCTACCACCTGCTCCACGCCGCCCGCGCGGACTTCCTCCGCCGCCTCGAGCGCCGCGACGAGGCGGCCTCCGCCTACCGCGACGCGCTCGCGCTCGAGATGAACGCGGGCGACCGGGCGTTCCTGGAACGGCGCCTCGCCGAGGTGGTACGTTCGTGACGTGTATCGCGAGCGCCTGCCCCAGCTCGACGGCGGCCTCTTTCTGACGGACGGCGGCATCGAGACGACGCTGATCTTCCACCACGGCCTCGAGCTGCCGCTCTTCGCCGCCTTCGACCTGCTGAAGGACGACGAGGGGACGGACGCGCTCCGTCAGTACTACGCGACCTATGCCGCGCTGGCGCGTGACCGGGGCATCGGCTTCGTGCTCGAGAGCCCGACCTGGCGGGCCAGCCCGGGTTGGGCGGCCCAGCTCGGCTACACGCCCGAGCAGCTCGACGCGCTCAACCGGAAGGCGATCGCGCTGATGGAGGAGCTCCGCGCCGAGTACCAGGGCACGGCGCCGATCGTGATCAGCGGCTGCATCGGCCCCGAGGGCGACGGCTACGCCCCCGAGACGATGCTCACGCCCGAGGAGGCCGAGCGCTACCACGCCGTCCAGATCGGCACGTTCGCCGACACGGCGGCCGACATGGTCACCGCGATCACGATGACCTACGCCGAGGAGGCGATCGGCGTCACCCGGGCAGCTGCTGCGGTCGGGCTCCCGGTCGTGATCTCGTTCACGCTCGAGACCGACGGACGCCTGCCGAGCGGCCAGACGCTGGGCGGCGCGATCCAGCAGGTCGACGACGCGACGGAAGCCGCTCCCGCCTACTACATGATCAACTGCGCCCACCCGACGCACTTCGAGGACGCGGTCGGCCGGCGGCGAGCCGTGGGTGCAGCGGATCGGCGGCCTGCGCACGAACGCGTCGACGAAGAGCCACGCCGAGCTGGACGAGGCGGAGGAGCTCGACGAGGGCGATCCCGCCGACCTGGCCGAGCGCCACGCCGCGCTGAAGGCGAGTCTCCCCGCGCGTGAACGTGCTCGGCGGCTGCTGCGGCACCGATCACCGGCACGTCGGCGCGATCTGCGGCGCGTGGCTCGCCGACGCACCCGCGCGAACGTAGAGAATCCGGCCGATGAGGGTCTCGGCGAAGGTGGACTACGCGCTCCGTGCGCTGACCGAGCTCGCCGCCTCGCCACCGGGCTACGTGAAGGCGGAGCGGCTCGCGACGGCGCAGGAGATCCCGCTCAAGTTCCTCGAGAACATCCTCCTCGAGCTGCGTCGCAGCGAGATCGTCGCGAGCCAGCGCGGCGCCGAGGGCGGCTACCAGCTGGCGAAGCCCGCGGCAGAGGTCAGCCTCGCGGACGTGATCCGCGCCGTCGAGGGCCCGATCGCGACCGTGCGCGGCGCCCGCCCGGAGGACGCGGAGTACACCGGCGCCGCGACAGGGCTCCGCGACGTCTGGATCGAGCTGCGAGCGAGCATGCGCGGCGTGCTCGAGGAGACGTCGCTCGCCGACCTCGTCGAGCGCAGCCGCACCGCCTCCTAGGCGAAGACGCGCTCCTGGGCGGCGCGGATGTAGACGATCTGCCCGTCCGCGAGCTCGAGCTCCTCGCACTGGTCGCGCGTCAGCTGCGCCCAGACCTTCTCCCGGTCGGCGCGGACGAGCTCGACGCGCACCTCGAAGCCGAGGTGGACGACGCGCTCGATCATCGCCTCGGCCGCGTCCTCCGTCGGCGAGAGCAGGATCTCGAGGTCGTGCGGCCGCACCCAGGTCTCGCCGACGCGGGTCGTCGGGCCGATGAAGCTCATCACGAACTCGCTCTCGGGCTCCTCGTAGAGGTCGCGCGGCCCGCCGACCTGTTCGATCACGCCGTGGTTCATCACTGCGATCTGGTCGGCGACCTCCATCGCCTCCTCCTGGTCGTGCGTGACGAAGACGGTCGTGACGTGCACCTCCTCGTGCAGGCGCCGCAGCCATTCGCGCAGCTCCGCGCGCACGCGCGCGTCGAGGGCGCCGAACGGCTCGTCGAGCAGGAGCACCTCGGGCTCGACCGCGAGCGCGCGGGCGAGCGCCATCCGCTGCCGCTGGCCGCCCGAGAGCTGAGCCGGGTAGCGGTGCCCGAACTGCTGCAGCTGCACGAGCTCGAGCAGCGTGTCGACCCGCTCGCGGATCTCCGCCTTCGGCCGCTTCCGGATCGTCAGCCCGAAGGCGACGTTGTCCCGCACGGTCATGTGCTTGAAGGCGGCGTAGTGCTGGAAGACGAAGCCGACGCCCCGCTTCTGCGGCGCGAGCTCGGTCGCGTCCTCGCCCGAGATCACGATCTCGCCCGTGTCGGGCGTCTCGAGGCCCGCGATCACGCGCAGGAGCGTCGACTTGCCGCTGCCGCTCGGGCCGAGCAGGGCGGTGAGGGAGCCGGTCGGCACCTCCAGCGAGACGTTGTCGAGAGCGACGAAGTCGCCGAAGCGCTTCGAGATCCCGGTGGCGACGATGCTCATTAGGCCGCTTCCTCCTTGGGTCTGATCACGGTCATGGCGACGAGCACGAGCACGGCCATGAGGGCGAGCACGATCGAGATGGCGTAGGCGCCGGCGACGTCGAACGACTCGTAGCGCTCCTCGACCCGCAGCGTCGCGGTCTCGGTCTCGCCCTGGAGCCGGCCGGAGACGACCGCGACGGCGCCGTACTCGCCGAGGCAGCGCGCGGTCGTGAGGATGACGCCGTAGATCACCGCCCAGCGGATCGCCGGCAGCGTGATCCGCCAGAGCGTCTGCCAGCTGTTGGCGCCCAGCGTGCGGGCGGCCTGCTCCTGCTCGTCGCCGATCTCGCGCAGCGTCGGGATGACCTCGCGGGCGACGAACGGGAGCGAGACGAAGATCGTCGCGATCACCATCGCCGGCAGCGAGAAGAGGATCTGGATCCCGTGGTCGCCGAGCCAGCCGAACCAGCCGTCGCGCCCGTAGAGCAGGAAGAGCGAGAGCCCGACCACCACCGGCGAGAGCGCGAGCGGCAGGTCGACGAAGGCGTTGACGATGCCCTTGCCGCGGAAGCGGCGGCGCACGATCGCGAGCCCGCAGGCGATCCCGAAGATCGTGTTCAGGGGCACGGCGATCGCCGTGATGATCAGCGTCAGCTTGAACGCGTTCACGGTCTCCGGCGTCGAGAGCGCGTCCCAGGCGGGTCCGAAGCCGTCCTCGAACGTCCGGTAGAAGACGAGCGCCAGCGGGCCGACGAGGATCGCCGCCAGGTAGCCGAAGCGCGATCTGCGCGCAGGCCGAACTTGCGCACGAACCTAGCCACGGTCGTGCCTCGTCGCGTAGTGGCGGATCGCGCCGATCGAGAGCAGCAGTCCGAACGAGATCGCGAGCAGGACGACCGCGACCGCCGCGGCACCGGCGCGGTCGCCGCTCTCGATCCGGCTGAAGATGAAGACGGAGGAGACCTGCGTCTTGTACGGCAGGTTGCCGGTGATGATCACGAGCGAGCCGAACTCGCCCACCGCCTTCGCGAACGCGAGCGCGACGCCGGAGAGGATCCCGGGAAGCACGTTCGGGAAGACGACGCGGCGGAACGTCTGCCAGTTGCGTCGCGCCGAGCGACTTCGCCGCCTGCTCCATCTCCTGGTCCAGCTCGAGCAGCACCGGCTGCACCGTCCGGACGACGAACGGGAGCGTCACGAAGAGCATCGCCAGCACGATCGACGTCGTCGTGAAGGCGACGTTGATCCCGACCGGCGACTGCGGCCCGTAGAGCGCGAGCAGCGTCAGCCCGGCGACGATCGTCGGCAGCGCGAAGGGCAGGTCGATGATCGCGTTGACGAGCGACTTGCCCGCGGAACGAGTCGCGGACGAGCACCCAGGCGGTGATCGTGCCGAGAACGGCGTTGATCAGGGCGACCGCGATCGACGTCCAGAGCGTCAGCTTCAGCGCGGCGATCGCCTCCGGGCTCGTGACCACGTCCCAGAAGCCCTGCCAGCCGCCGTTCGTCGACTCGAAGACGAGCGCGGCGATCGGCAGGCCCACGATCAGCGAGAGATAGGTGGTGACGAGACCGAGCGAGAGGGCCGTGGTGGCCCTCTCGCTCTGGAGCTTGACCGGTCTGGAGGCGACGTCGACGGTGCTCATAGGAATAGGCAAAGCTAATCAACAGCATAAGCGCCGTCAATTCGAGAAGCTTAGCCTGTCACGCCGCCGACCTGCCGCTCGACCCGCGCCATGACGCCCGTTCTTGGGGTCGAAGAACCGCTTCTGGACGCGATCCCAGCCGCCGAGCCCGAGCTGCTCGATCGTGAACTGGCCGGGCCGCGCCGGGAACTTCTCCGCGAACTCGCGCGCGACCCCCTTGTTCACGGGCCGGTACCCGTTCTCGGCGAACGTCCGCTGAGCACCCGGCGTCCGCAGGAAACGAAGGAACGCGTTCGCCTCGGCCTTGTGGTCGCTCGTCTTCAGGACGGCGATCGGGTTCTCGATCAGGATCGTCGAGCGCGGGATCACGAACGGGAAGCCCTGGTTGCGCGACCGGGCGAAGAGCGCCTCGTTCTCGTAGGCGAGCAGGACGTCACCGCGGCCGGCGTTGAACGTCTGCAGCGAGTCGCGGGCGCTCTTGTCCTGCGAGACGACGTTCTTGAACAGCTTCAGCAGGTAGTCCTGCGCCTGCTTGTCGGTCTTGCCGAGCTTCCGCTGCGCCCCGTAGGCCGCCATCACGTTCCAGCGCGCGCCGCCGGAGGTGAACGGGTTCGGCGTGACGACCTGGACGCCGGGCCGGATCAGGTCGTTCCAGCCGCGGATCTTCTTCGGGTTGCCGTCGCGGACGACGAAGACGACGAGCGAGTTCGTGACCATGCCGCGGTAGGACTGGCGCTTCCACTTCGCGTCGACGAGGCCCGCCGCGACGAGCTCGTCCACGTCGGGGGCAAGCGAGAGCGCGACGATGTCCGCCTTCAGGCCGGCCTTGACGGCCCGCGCCTGGTCGCCCGAGGCCGCGTAGGACTGGCTGAAGCTGACGCCGCCGCCCGGCTGGGTCTTCTGGAAGTCCGGGATCAGCTGGTTGTAGGCCTCGCGCGGCGTCGAGTAGGCGACCAGCGAGAGCCGGACGTCCTTGGTCGTGGCTCCGGCTACGGAGGAGGCCACGGCGGCCGCAAGCAGTGCAACGAGCAGGAATCTCCGACGCATGAGCATCCTTTCGAGCTTGTCTACAGGTTTGATGGAGATTGGAAGTTCTAATGACAGAAATAAGATTTGTCAATTCACAACCGCACCTGCGAGAATCGCGCGATGCGTCAGGCGCGCGGCGGGGTGCTCGTGGTGGGCGGCGGCTTCGCCGGCGGCTACGTCGCGCGGCTGCTCGGCGAGCGGGGCGCGACGATCGTCAGCCCGGAGAACTTCATGCTCTACACGCCGATGCTCCCCGAGGCCGCCTCGGGGACGCTCGAGCCGCGGCACACCGTCGTGCCGCTCCGCCAGATGTGCCCGCATGCCGAGCTCGTGCTCGGCCGCGTGACGGCGATCGACGAGGCCCAGCAGTCGGTGCACGTCGAGACGACGGACGCCGGCACGTTCGACATCGGCTACGACCACCTCGTGCTCGCACTCGGTGCGGTGCCACGCACCTTCCCGGTGCCCGGCCTCGCCGAGCACGGCGTCGGCTTCAAGGATCTCCCCGACGCGATCAACCTCCGCAACCGCGTCCTGCGCGAGCTCGAGGCCGCCGACGCGGAGGTCGACCCGAGCGACGCCGCCCGCCACCTCGGCTTCGTCTTCGTCGGCGCCGGCTATGCCGGCGTCGAGGCGCTCGCGGAGCTCTCCGACCTCGTCAACGACGCGCTGCGCTGGTACCCGCGCCTGCGCGAGGTGCCGCAGCGCTGGGTGCTCGTCGACGCGGCGCCGAAGATCCTCCCCGAGATCCCGCCCCGCCTGGGCGAGTACGCGGCCAAGGAGCTCACCGGCCGCGGGGTCGAAATCCACGTCTCGACCACGCTGGCGTCGTTCGACGGCGCCACGGCCGAGCTCTCGAACGGCGAGCGGATCCAGACGCACACGCTCGTCTGGACGGCGGGCGTGAAGGCGAGCCCGCTGCTCGAGCGCTTCGGGATACCGCTCGACGAGCGCGGTCGGGTCCAGGTCGATTCGTTCCTGCGCGTCGAGGGCCGCGAGCGCATCTGGTCGCTCGGCGACTGCGCCGCCGTCCCGAACGAGCGGACGCCGGGCCACTTCGACCCGCCGACCTGCCAGCACGCGCTCCGCCAGGCGCGCCGGCTGGCGAAGAACATCGCCGGCGACCCGCAGCCGTACGGGTACCGGATGCTCGGCCAGGTGGCGACGCTCGGGCGCTACAAGGGAATCGCCGACGTGATGGGCCTCCGCTTCCGCGGCTTCCCGGGCTGGTTCGTCACCCGCACCTACCACCTCTTCCAGCTGCCGCTCTTCTCACGCAAGCTGCGCGTCGTCGTCGACTGGACGACGTCGCTCTTCTTCCGCCGCGACATCGCCGAGCTCTCGGGGCTCCGCAGCCCGCACCGGCTCGACTGAGCGTCAGCGGAGCGAGTTCAGCGCCGTGCGAGAGGGACTGCTTCGTCGTCAGCACGCCCTCGAACAGGTCGCCCTCGCTCGCGACGCGCTCGAGCACCGCCTCCATCGTGAACGCGGCCGGGTCGAGCGACTCGTTCACCTCGTCCCAGCGCAACGGCGTCGAGACCGGCGCGCCGGCCTTCGGACGCACCGAGTAGGGCGACGCGATCGTCTTGCCCTCGCCGTTCTGGTTCGAGTCGATCAGCACGCCGCGGCGCTTCGCCTTCGTCCACTCCGTCGTCACCAGGCCGGGATGGGCACGCGCAAGCGCGCCGGCGACGATCTCCGAGAACTCGCGCGTCTGCGTATACGTGTGCCGCCGCGCCACCGGCACGAGGATGTGGATCCCCTCGGAGCCGCTCGTCTTGGGGAACGACTCGAGCTCGAGCAGGTCGAGCATCTGCTTGATCAGGAGCGCCACCTGGATCGTCTCCGGGAAGCCGACGTCCGGCGACGGGTCGAGGTCGAAGAGCACCCAGTCGGGCCGGGACGGCTTGTCCACCCGCGAGTACCAGGTGTTCATGTCGATGCAGCCCATGTTCACCACCCAGAGCAGCGCGAGGTCGTCGTTCACGAGCGGGAAGTCGATCAGCCGCCGCTGCGGCGGCCGGTCGCGCGTGGACGCCTCGAACCGCGCCGTCGGGATCCAGTCGGGCATGTGCTTGGGCGCGTCCTTCTGGAAGAAGAACTTGCCGTTCCAGCCGTCCGGATAGCGCTTCATCGTGAACGGCCTGTCCTTCAGGTGCGGCACGAGCACCGGCGCGATGTCGCGGTAGTACGCGAGCAGGTCGCCCTTCGTGATCCCCTCGTCGGGCCAGAACGGCTTGTCCAGGTTCGACAGCTTGAGGAGGCGCTTGCCGCGGCGGATCTCCTCCGGGATCGGCGCGCGCTCGCGGTGCACCTCGCTCGCGTCCTTGTCCTCGCGCAGGCCCTGGTACACCGGTGCCCGCAACCGGCCGTCGTGCGTCCACTCGGCGAAGCGGACCTCGGCCACGAGCCGGGGCTCGACCCAGACGACGTCGCCCTTCCGCACCTTCGGCATCTTCGGCACCTCCGGCGAACGGCGGCTCGTCGGTGCGAAGCGGCTTCAGCCTGTCCAGCAGCCGCTTGATCTCGGCGTCGTCGAAGCCCGTCCCGACGTTGCCGGCCCAGCGGAGGCCGCTGCCCTCGTTGACCGCGAGCACGAGCGACCCGAACGCGCCCGTGCGCCTGCCCTGCCCTTTCGTGTAGCCGACGACGATCGAGCTCCTGCCGGCCCTGCGTCTTCACCTTGAGCCAGTTGCGGCTGCGCCGTCCCGGCTCGTAGCGGGAGTCGGCGCGCTTGCTGACGACGCCCTCGAGCCGCTGCGCCGTCGCGGCCTCGAAGAGCGCGTGTCCGTCGTCGAAGGTCTCCGAGAGCCGAACGGTCCGGTTGCGCTTGTCGAGCAGCGCCTCCAGCCGCTTGTGCCGCTCGGTCAGCGGCAGGTCGACGACCGGCTCGCCCTCGACCTCGAGGACGTCGAAGAGGTAGAGCACGAGCGGCCCGGAGCCCTGCTGCATCGCCGAGAAGCTGGCGCGGCCCTGGTCGTCGAGCGCGCAGACCTCGCCGTCGAGCACGCAGTCCGTCGTCTTCACCGCCTGCACGACCGCGCGGGCCACCGACTCGAAGCGGGCGGTCAGCGAGTTGCCGTTGCGGCTCGTCAGCTGGGCGTCGCCGCCTGCGATCGTCACGATCGCGCGGTAGCCGTCCCACTTCACCTCGTGCAGCCACTCCTCGCCCGCCGGCACAGCGTCGGCGAGCGTGGCCAGCATCGGCTTGTAGGAGCCCGGCTTGCGAGCCGCGGCTGCGTCCGCCGCCTTCTTCTTCACGAGCAGCCAGTTCTTCGGGTCGCCGCCGAGCTTCGCGGGGACGAGCGTCCACTCTCCGTCCAGCCGCTCGCCGTGCAGGCGCACCGTCATGCCGCCGTTCGGCTTCTCCTCGACGAGCTCGTACGTCCCCTGGTCCCAGATCTCGACCGTGCCCGCGCCGTAGTTCCCCGCCGGGATCTCGCCCTCGAACGTCGCGTACGTGAGCGGGTGGTCCTCGACGTGGACGGCCAGGTGCTGCGTGCCGGGCTCCAGCGGGACGCCCTTGGGGACAGCCCAGCTGAGGAGAACTCCGTCGCGCTCGAGCCGGAAGTCGTAGTGGAGCCGGCTGGCGTCGTGGCGCTGGATGACGAAGATCGGCGCCTTGCCGCGCTTGCCCTTCCCGAACGGCTCGGGCGTCTTCGCGCGCGAGCGCTTGCGCTCGTAGTCCTTCAGCGAGGCCACACCTGAACTCATACCCGTTGCGGAGGTTTGGGGACGGGCCGAACGGAGATCGATCAGGTGCGCCGCCGCGTCGGCGCGCGCAATCTTCTCCACCGAAAGCGGGGGTCAGTTGGGGCCGGCATTGCCGGCCTCAACACGTCCTATGCCTGGCTACAAGCCGTATTCGGGACCGGGGAAAAGCCTGTGGAAGCTGTGGAAACAATGCAGCGCGGCTAACCCTGTGATCAGGCGAGCACGCCCATCGCGCGGAACTTCGCCCGGCGGGCCTTGCGCAGCTCCTGGGGCTTCATCCCGGCCAGATCGTCGAGCGCGTCGCCGACGGCCGCTGCCGAGCAGGCGCGCGGCCTCGTCGTGGTTCTCGTGCGCCCCGCCCTCGGGCTCCGGGACGATCCCGTCGATGACGCCGAGCTCGAGGCAGTGCGCCGCGTCCGGCTTGAACGCTGCGGCCGCCTTGCGCTTCTCGCCCGCGTCGCGCCAGAGGATCGCGGCGCAGCCCTCGGGCGAGATCACGGAATAGATCGCGTTCTCCTGCATCAACACGCGATCGGCGAGCGCGATCGCGACGGCGCCGCCGGAGCCGCCCTCGCCGATCACGACAGCGACCGTCGGCACGTTCAGCTGCGCCATCACCGCCTGCGACTTCGCGATCGCGCCGCCCTGGCCGTGCTGCTCGGCCGCGATGCCTGGATACGCCCCGGGCGTGTCGACGAGCGTGACGAGCGGGAAGTTGTGCCGATCGGCGAGCTCCATCACCCGCATCGCCTTCCGGTAGCCCTCCGGATACGCCATCCCGAAGTTCCGCTTCGTCCGCTCCTTGATGTCGCGGCCCTTCTGGTGGCCGATCAGCGCCACCGTGCGGTTCTCGAGCTTGCCGATGCCGGTCACGATCGCGGAGTCGTCGGCGCGCCCGCGGTCGCCGTGCAGCTCGAACCAGTCGTCGAGGATCCGCTCGACGTAGTCGAGCGAGTACGGCCGCTCCTCGTGGCGCGCGAGCTCGACCTTGGTCCAGATCTCCTCGTCGGTCGGCTCGGCCTCGATCCGGTCGAGTTGGCGCTGCAACCGCTCGAGCTCGCCCGAGAGGCGTGCTCCGCGCAGGAGATCGAGACCGCCCAGCTTGCTCAACCGATCCCTGAGCCTGATCTCTGCATCCCGGGCCACCCTACTCCTCTCCGAACAGCCGGAGCAGCTGCGCGAGGGTCGGTCTCAGCTCGGGACGGGGGACGATTGCGTCGACGTGGCCGAAGCGGAGGTTCGACTCCGCCAGGCCGAAGTCGTCGGGGAGCTTCTCGCGGGTCGTCTGGGCGACGACGCGCGGGCCGGCGAACGACATCAGCGCCCCCGGCTCGGCCAGGAGCACGTCGCCGAGGCTCGCGAAGCTCGCGAGCAGGCCGCCGGTGGTCGGGTGCGCCATCACCGAGATCAGCGCGCAGCCGGCCTCGTGCAGCTCCTCGACGGCGACGACGGTCTTCGGCAGCTGCATCAGCGCGAGGATCCCCTCCTGCATCCGGGCGCCGCCGGACGCCGAGACCGAGATCAGCGGGACGCCGGCGGCCGCAGCGCTCTCGCATGCACGAGCGAACTTCTCGCCGGTGACCGACCCCATCGAGCCGCCCATGAAGGAGAAGTCCATCACCGCCAGCTCGCAGGACATGATCCTCGATCGTCGCGCGCGCCGACGACGAGCGCGTCCCCGAGGCCGGTCGCGACCTCCGCCTCGGCCAGCCGCTCGTTGTAGGCGCGCAGGTCGAAGAAGCCGAGCGGGTCGGCCGAGCGCAGGTCGGCTGCCTCCTCGGCGAAGCTGCCCTTGTCCGCCAGCTGCGTCGATCCGCTCGCGTGCCCGCACCGGGAAGTGATGGCCGCACTGGGTGCAGACGCGGAGGTTCGCGACCATCTCGTCGTCGCGATAGTGCGAGCCGCACTGGGGGCACGTGTTCGGATGCTTCTTGGCCGGTGGCGGCTCGGGCGCCTGCTTGTGCTCGATCGAGACGTCGATCCGTGACGTTTCGGACATCGTGCGATCTTAGACCCGGGTCACCGCGCGCAGGGTTGCGCTAGAGGCCGAGTGCAGCTGCCAGCCGCGCGAGCTTCGGCTCGTTCGCGTCGTCGCGGACGAGGCCCGTGAAGCCGAGGCCGGCGATGCGACTCCGCGACGAGAGATCGCGGAGCAGCTCCTCGACCTCGTCGAGCCGGAGACCGTCCGGCTCGGGCATGAACACGGCCAGCTCGCCCGGGTCGAACGAGTCGCAGTCGAGCGCGACGTAGACGGCGTCGGCGCCTTCGAGCGCGCGCTCGATCGCGCCGTCTCCCGTCTGGACGCCCGCCGACTCGATGAACTCGACCTCGGGCGGGTCGAGATTGCGGGCGCCGACGAGGGCGACGTTGCGCGGCAGCACGGCGCCGTCGTCGATCACCATCCGCAGCGGCATCCCCCACGCGTTCCCGGACGGCGACGACTGCGGCGTGTTCAGGTCGCCGTGCGCGTCGAGCCAGACGACGGCCAGGCACTCCTCGCCGGCCGAGAGCGCCTCGATCGCGCCGACGTGCGAGCAGCAGCAGCCGCCGAGCACGATCGGCCGGTCGGGCAGCTCGCAGGCGAGCAGGAGGTTCTGCTCCGCGAGCGAGTCGGCCTCGATCACGCTCGCCTCGGGGTAGGGCAGCTCGAGCTGCGCCGCCTCGGCCATCGTCTCGCCGCCGTCGCCCCAGGCGCGCGGCACCCGGACGAGGCCTGCGAGGAACTCGCGGCCGCAGGTGTGGCACTGGTACTCCGGCCCGACCGCGACCGCGGTCAGCGTGCGGCAGTCCGGACAGCGGGCGCGCAGGCGGCTCACGCGGACAACCTACTCCCGTACGGCCCGTTCGAGAAAGACGGTGTCGCGATAGACGCGCATCCCCGCACGCTCGTACAGGCGGGTCGCACCGGTGACGCTCGAGGCGTCGACACCGAGCGTTCCTCGCGTCAGCCCACGCTCGCGGAACGCGTGCGAACGAGTGGAGCAGGAGTGCCTCGCCGAGACCCTGCCGCCGCCACGGCCGCCGGACGCCGAGCAGGCTGACGTAGCCGGCGTTCGGGTCGACGGGATCGGTCCGGCAGAGCGAGAAGCCCGCCAGCTCGTCGCCGGCCAGCGCGAGAAACCAGAGCGTGGGGTCGTACGAGTCGCGCTCGACATGCCAGTGCGCCCACTCCTCGAAGGTCTCGTCGATCGGGTCGTTCGTGTCCTGCCAGACCTCGATGAAGGCGTCGAAGAGCAGAGCGGTGGTCGTCGGCCGAGGCCGTCCGCACGGAGATTCCCGCCGGCCAGGTGGGCCGGCGGAGCTCGTCGTCGAGGTCGATCTCCATCCGGTAGGAGTGCCGGACCTGCTCGAATCCGAGCGCGCCGAACGCGCTGACGATGCGCACGTCGTCCTCCGACGTCCACACCCGCAGCCGTCCCTCGACCGCACGCTCCTCCAGCCAGGCCACGAGCTCGGCGACGACCTCATCCGGCGTCGACGTCCGGGTCGACCTTGACGTCACACCACCAGAGCGGCGGGTCGTCCCGGGTCGGATCTGCGTCGACGTAGCCGATCAGCCGTCCGTCGCGCTCGAGAACGCGGATGATCGCGGTCGACCTCGACGTACGGCGTCGTCAGCCAGGTGCGAAGGTCGTCGGCGGTGTAGTCGGCCTCGCCGAACGCCGCGAGCTGATGGGCGTTCATCAGCTCGAGCATCGCGTCGAACTCGTCGTCGCGGGGCGGTCTCAGGGTCACGCCGGCACGAGCTCGTCGAGCACGTCCGGCAGGCCGGAGAGGTCCGGCAGCTCGCGGTCGGGCTCGGCATCTGCGACGTGCGCGAACGAGTCGGCCCCGCCGCGGCTGATCCAGACCGTCTTCAACCCGAGCGCGGTCGCGGGCGCGATGTCGTGGAAGGCGCTCGCGGCGACGTGGACGTGCCGCCCCTTGTCGGCGGTCGTCGTCTCGAAGAAGCGCTCCCAGTGGCCCGGCGCAGGCTTGTACGAGCGCACGTCCTCGGCCGTGACGATCAGGTCGAACGGAACGCCGAGCCGCTTCTCCGACTCGATCATCAGCGCATGGTCGATGTTGGAGAGGATCGCGAGGCTCCAGCCGCGCCGGCGCAGCTCCTCGAGCACCTTCGGCACCTCGGGATACGGCGGCCAGTCCGGCAGCGACTGCGAGAGCGCACCGCCTTCGCCCTCGGGGATGCCGTAGCCGACCTCGTTCGCCAGCCGCTCGAGCGTCAGCGCGAGCACCTCCTGGTAGCTGCGGTAGCCCTCGGTCTGGATCTCCGGCTCGAGCTCGTGGTAGCGGCGCAGCAGCGTCGGCGCCTGCTCCGCGCCGTAGAGCTGCTCGAGCACGCGGCCGATACCGGTGTTCCAGTCGATCAGGGTGCCGTAGCAGTCGAACGTGGCCCAGCGCGACATGGCCGGGAGCTTACTGTTGAGCCGTGCTCGTTCGCCCGCTCCATCCCGACGACTATCCGGCCGTGGCCGCCGTCTTCGCGGAAGGGATCGCGACCGGCCTCGCGACCTTCGAGACCGAAGTCCCCGGCTGGGACGAGTGGGATGCGGGGCATCTCGCCGACCACCGCTTCGTCGCCGAGCTCGACGGCGAGGTCGTCGGCTGGATCGCCGTCGTCCCGTACTCGCGCCGGGCGGTCTACCGGGGCGTCGGCGAGGAGAGCGTCTACGTCGCCGAGCGGGCGCGCGGACGCGGCGTCGGGCGCGCATTGCTCGAGACGGTGATCGAGAGCGCCCGGGACGGCGGCCTCTGGACGCTCCAGGCCGGGGTCTTCACGGACAACGGCGCGAGCCTCGCCTTGCACCGCGCCCTCGGCTTCCGCGAGGTCGGCATCCGCGAGCGGATCGGCCAGCTCGACGGCGTCTGGCGCGACGTCGTCCTGCTCGAGTTGAGGCTCTAGACCGGCTTCACGTAGCGGCGGCAGGGGACGGAGACGGACGTCCCGTCCTCGACTGCTGCCGAGTAGTCGAACGCACCGTCGTCCCTCCAGCCCATGCGCTCGTAGAACGATCGCGCCCGGGCGTTGCCCTCGACGACCGCCAGCCAGGCGACGTCGTGGCCGTTGGCGCGCACCTGGCGCTCGGCTTCGGCGAGGAGCGCATCGGCGACACCGGTGCCACGATGACTGGACGAGACGTAGACCTGCTCGGCCTCGTCGTCGGCGACCATGACGAAGCCCGCCACCTCCCCGCCGACGACGGCAACGGTCGTGTCCTGGACGCGATCGGCGGCCCGGATGCGGAACGACTCGTCCGTCCGGACCGCGGCGAGCGCGTCCGGGACGAGCCCGACGTGGCCGTCGCGCCAGCCGTCGCGCCAGATCGCTGCCACTGCATCCGCGTCGTCGGCAGTCGCCGGGCGGACGACCGGCGCGGTCACTCGCCGTCGTGCTTGCGGAACACGACGCAGGCGTTGTGCCCGCCGAAGCCGAACGAGTTCGACACGCCGACCTGGATCTCCGACTCGCGCGCCTCGTTCGGGATGTAGTCGAGATCGCACTCCGGATCGGGATCCTCGTAGTTGATCGTCGGCGGCAGGACGCCGCGGTCGGTCGCGAGGATGGTGAAGATCGCCTCGATCGCGCCGGCGGCTCCGAGGCAGTGTCCGGTCGCGCCCTTGGTCGAGGAGACCGGGATCCTGGCCGCGTTCTCCTCGCCGACTGCGAGCTTGATCACGCGCGTCTCGCTCACGTCACCGACCGGCGTCGAGGTGCCGTGGGCGTTGATGTAGCCGATCTCCGACGGGTCGATGCCCGCATCCGCGAAGGCCATCGTCATCGCCCGCGCCGGGTTCGTCCCCGACGGGTCCGGCTCGGTGATGTGGTTCGCGTCCGAGGAGACGCCGTAGCCGATCAGCTCCGCGTAGATCTTCGCGCCGCGCGCCTTCGCGTGCTCGAGCTCCTCCAGCACGACGACGCCGCCGGCCTCGCCCATGACGAAACCGTCGCGGCCGGCGTCGAAGGGCCGCGAGGCGCCCTTCGGATCCTCGTTCCGGCGCGAGAGCGCGCGCATCGCGCCGAAGCCGGCGATGCCGACGCGGGTGATCCCCGCCTCGGTGCCGCCGCAGAACATCATGTCGGCGCGCCCGAGCCGGATCGCGTCCGCCCCCTCGCCGATCGCCATGTTCGAGGCGGCGCAGGCGGTGCACTGCGAGGAGAGCGGGCCCTGCGTGCCGAGCTCCATCGAGACCCAGCCGGCACCCATGTTCGGGATGATCGCCGGGATCGAAAACGGATTGATGCGATCGGGGCCGCGGTCCATCAGGGTCTGGTAGCAGTCCTGGAACGCGCCCAGCCCGCCGATCCCGGTGGCGATCGAGGCGCCGATCCGCGGCGACTCCTTCGCGATGTCGACCCCGGAGTCGGCCTCGGCCTGCCGCGAGGCGGCGACGACCATCTGCGCGAAGCGGTCCATCCGCCGCGCCTGCTTGCGGTCCATCCAGACGGTGGGGTCGAAGTCCTTCAGCTCGGCGGCGAAGTGCACCGGGAACTCGCTCGCGTCGAACTGCTGGATGTCGGCAGCCCCGGACTCGCCCGCGATCAGGTTCGACCACGAGGTCTCGACGTCGTTTCCGAGCGGGCTCACCATCCCGAGCCCGGTCACGACCACGCGCCTTCTACCGTTGTCTCCAGCCACCTACATCCCCAGTCCACCGTCGACGAGCAACACCTCGCCCGTGATGAACGAGGCGGCGTCAGAGCAGAGGAAGCGTACCGCTCCGGCCACGTCCTCCGGATCGCCGAGCCGGCCGAGCGGCGTGTTCTCGAGCATGGCGCCCGTCGCCTCCTCGGGGAGCACGTCGGTCAGCTGCGTCTTCACGTAGCCCGGGGCGACGACGTTGGCGCGGATGTTGCGCGAGCCGAGCTCCCGCGCCAGGGACTTGGTGAAGCCGATGATCCCGGCCTTCGACGCGGCGTAGTTCGTCTGCCCCCAGTTGCCGTGCACGCCGACGATCGAGGAGATGTTCACGATCGCGCCGGCGCGCTTCTTCATCATCGGCCGCGTCACGGCGCGGCAGGTGTAGAAGACCGACGCGAGGTTCGTGTCGATCACCGTCTGCCAGTCGTCGTCGGACATGCGCGCGAGCAGGCCGTCGCGGGTGAGCCCGGCGTTGTTGACGAGGATGTCGAGGTCGCCGGCCTCCTCGACGAGCCGCTTCGCCTCCTCGGCGCTCGAGACGTCGGCCTGGATCGCGGCGCCGCCGAGGTCGCTCGCGAGCGCCTCGGCCTCGTCCTTTCCCGACCGGTAGCCCACGACCACGGTCGCGCCGGCGGCCGCGAGCTCCGTCGCGATCGCCTTGCCGATTCCCTTCGACGCGCCGGTGACGAGCGCGGTCTTGCCCTCGAGCGAGGCGAAGTCACTAGGCAAGCGTCTTCTCCAGCTCGCGGAGACCGTTCATGTCGCTGACGGAGACGGTGCGAACGCTCCTGTCGATCCTCTTCAGTAAACCGCTGAGCACGTTGCCGGGGCCGACCTCGACGAAGACCGTCACGCCCTTGCCGATCAGCTCGCCGGCCGCCTGCGTGAACTTGACCGGCGCCGTCAGCTGGTTGACGAGCAGCTCGCGGTAGTGAGAGGCGTCCTCGAGCTTCGCCGTCACCGTGGACATGAACGCCGTCCGCGGATCGGCGAAGTGGATCTTCTCGACCGCCGGCCGAAGCTTGTCGGCCGCGCGCTCGACGAGCGGCGAGTGGAACGCGCCCGGAGACGCGGAGCCGGACCGCGCGACGCGCGCCTTCGCGCTCCGCCTCGGTGCAGCACTCGCCGACCGCGTCGTCCTCGCCCGAGATCACGATCTGGCCGGGGCAGTTGTAGTTCGCCGGCCAGACGTTCGAGATCTTGCGGCAGAGACCCTCGACGACCTCGTCGGCCAGCCCGAGGATCGCGGCCATCGAGCCCGGCCGCTCCTCCGCCGCCTCGGCCATCGCGATCCCGCGTTCGGTCACGAGCCCGATCGCGTCGGCCGAGCCGATCGACTCGGCGGCGCCGAGCGCGGCGAACTCGCCGACCGAGTGCCCGACGACGAAGTCGGGATGGATCCCGTGCGCGCGGATCGCCTCGTTGATCGCGAGGCTCGTCGCCACGAGCGCCGGCTGCTGCAGCTTCGTGTCGAGCAGCTGCTCGATCGGGTCGTGGAAACAGATCTGCTTGAGGTCGAGCCCGGACGCGGCGCTGCCGGCCTCGTAGACGGCCATCGCCTCGGGCACGGCCTCGGCGACGTCGCGTCCCATCCCGGCCTCGTACGAGCCCTGGCCCGGGAACATGAAGGCGATCTTGCTCACGCGGCTACTCCTCCCTGATTCCACTCGATCAATGCGGAGCCCCACGTGAGGCCCGCTCCCATTCCGGTCATCAACACCAATTCTCCCTCGCGCAGCCGGCCGTCGGCGGCTGCATCTGCCAGCGCCAGCGGGATCGAGCCCGACGACGTGTTGCCGTAGCGGTCGACGTTGACGACGACCTTCTCCTCCGGGATCCCGAGCTTGCCCGCAGCATGGTCGATGATCCGCTTGTTCGCCTGGTGCGGCACGTAGACGTCGATGTCGTCGACGGTCAACCCGCACTCGTCGAGCACCTTCTGTGCCGAGCTGACCATCACGCGCGTCGCGAACTTGAAGACCTCGCGGCCGTTCATCTTCACGAGCTTGTCCCCGTCCTCGAAGTAGCGCGAGCCGCTCCCGGGCAGCCAGAGATTCTCACCGCCGCCGCCGTCGGCGCCGAGCTCGAAGCCGAGGAAACCGCCCTCCTCGACGGGCTCGACCACGACCGCCCCGGCGCCGTCGCCGAAGAGGACGAGCGTCGAGCGGTCATGCCAGTCGAGGATCTTCGAGAGGACGTCGCCGCCGACGACGAGCGCCCGCTTCGAGAGCCCCGAGGAGACCATCGAGTACGCCTGCGCGACCGCGTACATGAAGCCCGTGCAGCCGGCGAGGAGGTCGTAGGCGGCCGCGTCGGGCATCCCGAGCGAGTCCGCGAGCAGCGCCGAGCTGGTCGGGAACATCATGTCCGGCGTCACCGTCGCGACCACGATCAGGTCGATCGAGGCGGCATCGACACCGGCGTTCGCCATCGCCGCGATCGCAGCCGGCGCGGCGATGTCGGTCAGCGCCTCCTCCTTCGTCGCGAAGCGGCGCTCGCGGATGCCGGTGCGCTCGACGATCCACTCGTCCGTCGTGTCGACGTACTGCTCGAGATCCTTGTTCGTGAAGACCTGCTCGGGCACGTGCACGCCGAGGCCGGTGATGCCGATGCGACGGCCGTTCGCGGAGCCGATCACGACGACCGGTCCACCGCAAAGGTGAGGGTGCCGCGCACGGCGAGCTCGCCGTTCACGGTCGCGCGCGCCTTGCCCTTGCCGATCGGGCCGCGCACGGTCTCGAGGTCGCACTCGAGCAGCAGCTCGTCGCCCGGGCGGACGACCCGCTTGAAGCGGACGTCGTCGATCCCTGCGAAGAGCGCGAGCTTGCCGCGGTTCTCCTCCTCGCTGAGCACGGCGACGGCGCCGGCCTGGGCGAGCGCCTCGACCATCTTCACGCCGGGCATGATCGGATTGCCGGGGAAGTGACCCGCGCAGTCCTCGTCGGTGACGAGCTTCCGCGCGACGACACGCTTGTTCGGCTCCAGCTCCGTCACCTCGTCGAGCAGGAGGAACGGATCCCGATGCGGCAGGATCGACTCGATCTCGGCCTTTCCGAGCGGCAGCTTCATGCCGAGAGCCGCTCCCGGAGGCCGTTGCGGCCGCGGTGGGCGTGGCACTTGGCGGTGCCGACCGGCATCCCCTCGGCGCCGGCGATCTCCTCGAAGCTGAAGTCGAAGCCGTGCTTGAGCACGAGCACCTTGGCCTGGGCCGGCGAGATCTCGGCGAGCTGGGCGCCGAGCTCGGCCCGCAGCTCCGACACCTCGGCCGCACGCGCCGGGTCGCCGTCGCGCGCCTCGCGGCGGTCCTCCTCGAGCGGCTCGCAGCGGCGCGCCAGCTGGCGCTGCGCGACGTCGCGGCAGGCGTTGACGACGAGCCGGTGCAGCCAGGTGGAGAACGACGACTCGCCCCGGAACTGCGGCAGCTTCACGCAGAGCTTCGCGAGCGCGTCCTGCGAGGCGTCGCGCGCATCCTCGTGGTCGCGCAGCAGGTGGTGGGCCAGCCGTTCGACCCGCGGGGCGTGCCGCTCGCAGAGCGCCGCCAGCGCATGCCGATCGCCGTCCTTTGCTCTCTTCACCAGAATCGGATCGCTCAGCCTCTCGTAGACCAGCGGCTCGTCGTGCCGAAGGGTCTGACCGATTGGACGCGATCTGCGCACGGGCGGTTGCACCCGCCGAGTCTACGGACTGATGCGGCTCTACCGCTTGGATGCGGGGATGCTCTTGTTGCCGGCCGGGTCCCACGCGACGGCGCGCACGATCCCCAGCCGCGGCGCATTCGAAATCCGAGCAGTTCCGGCGACACGCGCGTCGTAGACGAGGTTGCGCGCGCCGAAGCGGAGCGTCAGCCGCGCCGGCTCGCTGACCCAGATCTGGAGCGGGCTGCGCTGGACGATCCGCAGCTTCGGCTGCCGCGTGTCGGCGGCGAACGGAAGCGCGACGGTCGAGGTCGCGATCGGGTCGGTCGCCTCGAGGATCGCCTCGTACATGCCGTCGACGAGCTTGCCGACGCGCTTGGTGCCGTTCCAGTCGACCTTCCTGACGCCGGGCTCGAGCGGCCCTGCAAACGGCGTCGCCACCCACTTGCCGTTCTTCAGGATCCGCAGCCGCACCTCCGCAGGCGCGGTCAGCGAGAACTTGAAGGAGATCTGGTCGGCGCGGCCGTCGGCGTTGGGCGAGAAGGCGAGGCGAGTGACGGCCGCGTTGCCGAGCGTGCGCGTCACGGCCAGCTGCGTCGACGACGTCGTGACACGCCCGCCGGTCGCGTTGGCTGCGAGCTCGATCCGGAAGATCCCGTCCGGCAGCGGCGCCGGGTCGAAGCGGAGCACGTGCTCGCCGGCGCGCTTCCATGCCTTCGGGAAGGTCGCCACCTCGGCGCCGAGCACATCGAGGACGCGCACGGCCACGTTCGCGGCCGTGTTCAGCGTGTACGTGATCGTCGTGCTGTCCGAGATCGTGTCGCCGTTCGGAGAGACCGTCTCGGGATCGGCGGAGAGGCCGGCGATCGCGAGCGAGATGTCACCGCCGCCGATGACGCCCTCTGCGGGCGTGACGCTCTGGTCCGAGCGGATCAAGTACGTGTAGCTCCCCGGCGCCACCGCCGTCGCGTCCCAGGTCCAGTCGACGTTGGCGCCGGTGCCGTTCGAGGACGCCACCGCGTTCCCGGCGGCGTCGTAGACGTCGACGACCCAGGGCAGCGGCGACGAGAGCTTCGCCCGGAAGCGCACCGTGCCTGGGACGGCGCCGCTGACGGTTGGTGCGTACAGCTTCGGCAGCCCGATCCGCGAGACCTCGCCGCCGATGCTGTTGAGCAGGTTGTAGAGCGCCGTCCCCGGACAGTCGGTGAACCCTGTGTCGCGATGCCCCGAGACGGTGCGGAGGAAGACGGGGAGCCCGGCGGCGAAGCGCGCATTACCGCCCGAGATGAAGGACTGCGTCGAGGCCGGATCGACGTGCGCGATGTCGAGCCGCCAGGCGAGCAGCGCCGCCAGCGAGCTCCGCGCCTTCGCCGCCACTGCCAGCGAGCTGTACTCGCCGATCACCGCGACACCGACCGAGCCGGTGTTGAACCCCTCGGCGTGCGCTCCGACGACGTTCTTCTCGATCCCGCCGTAGCGGCCCTCGTAGACGGTGCCGAAGCGGTCGACGAGGAAGTTGTAGCCGATGTCGTTCCAGCCGTTCCCCTGCACGTGGTAGAGCTGGATCGCCTTCACGATCGCGGGTGCCTGGGCCGCGGTGTACCCGTTCGCGCCCGCGGTGTGGTGGACGATCGCGAGCCGCAGGTTGGCCGCGAACGAGGGTCCCGCGCGCCGGATCTTCTCGTCCGCCTTCCAGCCGGCGCGCGGCACGATCGCCGGCGCACCTGCCTTTTGCAGCGTCCGCGCGGGGACGCCGGCCGCGGGGCTCGAGACGAACCAGGCCCGCAGGCGGCTGACCTTCCCGCGCAGCCGGTACTCGATCCGGTCGGAGCGCCCGACCCACCATGGGTTGCCGAGCCGCCAGCCGTTCGCACGGGCCCGCTCGGCGGTGCCCGCATCCGGCCTGTCCTCGGCCTCCGGCGCGGCGTCCTCCCAGGCGCTCCAGCGGCCCGCCGTCGAGCGCGTCCGGAACTGCACCGTGCCCGTGCCGCGCCAGTGCAGCCCGACGAGATCGAAGCTGGAAGGAGCGCTCGCGGAAGCCGTCGTGCGCTGTCCGGCAAGCGGGACATCGCGCGAGACGATCGTCGCCTCCTGGGCCAGAGCGGGCGCAGGCAGGGCGAGGGCGAGTCCGATGAGGATGAGCAGGCGTTTTGACACGGCGGTCTCTCCACCAGAGGGTGGCGGCTTCCCCTTTCGGCGACAAGAGCCGCGCCCCTCGTTTGACCGAATCCTTACAGCTAGAGTCAGGGCGTGGCGGGCCTCGCACGAGGACTCCTGGTCGTCGCCGCAGCGGCAGCCGCGGCCGCACTGGCCGTTGCCGCACCCGCCGCCGATTCACCCCCGCGCGTCCTCGTCGCCGAGTTCGAGAACGACGTCAACCCGGTGACGCAGGACTTCCTGCTCGACGCGATCAAGCGCGGCGAGGACGAGGGCTACAACGCGGTCGTGATCGAGATGGACACGCCCGGCGGGCTGGGCTCGTCGATGCGCGGGATCGTCAAGGGGATCCTCGCGGCCGACGTCCCGGTCGTCGTCTACGTCGCGCCACCCGGCGCCAGCGCCGATTCGGCCGGCGCCGTGATCGGGATGTCGGCGGACGTGCTCGCGATGGCGCCGCAGACGAACATCGGCTCGTCGACGCCGGTCTCGATCGGCGGCGAGGACATCTCGAAGGACCTACGCCGCAAGATCGTCAACGACGCCGCCGCCTACATCGGCGAGCTCGCGCGGGAGCACGGCCGCAACGTCCAGGCGGCGCGAGACATGGTCACGAAGGCGACGAACCTGGGCGCGCGCGAGGCGGTGGAGAAGAACGTGGCCGACGTCCTCGCGGTCGACTATCCGGACCTCTTCCGCCAGATCGACGGGATGAAGACCGAGCCCAAGGGGTTGACGATCTCGACACCGCCGGAGACGCAGATCGACCGCGTCGGGCTCTCGGCCTGGAAGCGCCTGCTCGATCTCCTGATCGACCCGAACATCATCGCGTTGATGCTCTCGATCGGGCTGATCGGGATCGTCGTCGAGCTCTGGAACCCCGGCCTCATCTTCCCGGGCACGGTCGGGGCGATCTCGCTGATCGTCGGCCTCTACGGCCTCCAGGTGCTGCCGATCTCGGCGGCGGGACTCTTGCTGATGCTGCTCGCGGCCGGCTTCTTCGTCGCCGAGGCGTTCATCGTCTCGCACGGCGCGCTGGCGCTCGCGGGCTCGATCATGTTCGTGATCGGAGCGCTGATGCTCTTCGATCCGGCCGGCGACGCCTACCAGGTCTCGATGCCGGTCGCGGTCGCGATCGCCGGCACGCTCGCGCTCCTCTTCGGCCTCGCGCTGACGAAGGCGGCGCAGGTGCGCCGCGTGCCGGTGGCGGTCGGATCGCACCGGCTCGTCGGCGAGACCGCAGCGGTCCGCAGCGGAAGCCTCGTCTTCGTCGACGGCGAGCTCTGGCACGCCCGCAGCGCCGACGACACGCCGCTCGAGCCGGGCCGGCAGGTGCTGGTCGAGTACGTCGAGCCGGAGACGCTCGAGCTCATCGTAGGATCCCCTCTGCCCGAGTCGACGCCCGCTTCGCCACCTGCTGCCGAAAGGATGTGATCCGTGGTCGCGCTGATCGCCATCGCCGCAATCGCCTTCCTGCTGCTGCTGTTCCTCTTTGCCGCCGTGAAGGTCGCGCGCGAGTACGAGCGCGGCGTCATCTTCCGGCTCGGGCGCCTGCTGCCCGAGCCGAAGGGACCTGGCCTCTTCCTGCTGATCCCGATCGTCGACCGGATGGTGAAGGTCGACCTGCGCACGATCACCCTGAACGTGCCCCCGCAGGAGGTGATCACGAAGGACAACGTGCCCGTGCGGGTGAACGCGGTCGCCTACTTCCGGATCGTGGAGCCGAAGAACGCGATCGTCCAGGTCGAGAACTTCATGGTCGCGACCTCGCAGATCGCGCAGACGACGCTGCGCTCGGTGCTCGGCCAGCACGTCCTCGACGAGCTCCTCTCCGAGCGCGACAAGATCAACGCGATCCTGCAGAACATCATCGACGAGGCCACGTCGCCCTGGGGGATCAAGGTCTCGATCGTCGAGGTGAAGGATGTCGAGATCCCGGCCACGATGCAGCGCGCGATGGCGCGTCAGGCGGAGGCCGAGCGCGAACGGCGCGCGAAGGTGATTGCGGCCGAGGGCGAGTTCCAGGCCTCGCAGAAGCTCTCCGAGGCGGCCGACGTGATGTCCAGGTCGCCGATGGCGCTGCAGCTGCGCTACCTGCAGACGCTGCTCGAGATCGGGGCGACGAACGCGACGACGATCGTCTTCCCGGCTCCGATCGACATGCTGACCGCCTTCATGGGCAAGGCGGCTGGTGACGGCGGCGGGTCGAGCTAGGCGACGAGCTCGCCGTTGGCGGCGCGGAAGCGGCGGGCGGCCTCGATCGCGGCGCCCAGGTTCAGGCCCTTGTCCTTGGCCTGCTTGATCAGCATGACGGTCTCGAGCGCCTCGATGTCGTAGATCCGCTGCTTCTTGCCCTTGGTCGGGATCTGCGCCTTGTTCGTCCAGTAGTCGAGCTGCATCTTCGAGATGCCGGCGATCTGGCAGACCTGGCCCAGATAGAGCTCGATCTTGTCGAGATGCTCCGAGAGGTTGACTGGCTCGAGAATGTCGACCTGTGTGTTGTAAGCCATGCTGATCCTTCTATCGACGTATATGACGACCCCTCAGGATCAACATATACACGCTTTTCCGCGGTTTGGGAAGAGATCCGCGCAGAAAACGTGAGGTTCGAGCTACGCGTCCGGATCCGGCGCGGCGGGGAACCCGTCCTCGTCGAAGTCCGGCTCCGCGAGCGGCTCGATGCCCGCCTCCACGGCGGCGTCGGCAGCCTCGCCGACGGCGGTGTCGGAATCGGCCCCCTCCATCACGAGAGCGAGGCTCGAGACCTTGTCCTCGTCGCCGCGTAGCCGCATCACGATCACGCCCTGGGTCGAGCGGCCGAGACGCTTGATCTCCTCGACCGGGATCCGGATCACGGTGCCGCCGGTCGAGATCAGCATCACCTGGTAGCCGTCGCGGACGACCCTGGCGCCGGCGAGCTTGCCGCGCGCGTCGGTGAGCTGAATCGTCTTGACGCCGAGACCGCCGCGGCCCTTGACCGGGTAGTCGGAGACACGCGTGCGCTTGCCGTAGCCGTTCTCGGTCACGACGACCAGGTCGGTGTCGTCCTGGGCGATGTCGAGCTCGATCACCTCGTCGCCGGCCCGCAGGCCCATGCCCTTGACGCCGGACGCGGCGCGCCCCATCGAGCGCACGTCGCGCTCGTGGAAGCGGATCGCCTGGCCGCCGCGGGAGACCATCAGGACGTCGTCGTCGCCGTCGGAGAGCCGGACGCCGACGAGCTCGTCGTTCTCGCGCATCTTGATCGCGATGATCCCGTCCGCCTTCAGCGGCGTGTTGTACTCGAGGAACTCGGTCTTCTTGACGACGCCGGCCTTGGTCGCGAAGAGGAGGTACTTGGCCTCCTTGAAGTCGCGGGTCGCGATCACCGCCTTCACCTGCTCGTCCTGACGGAACGGGAGCAGGTTGACGATCGCGCGTCCCTTCGACTGGCGCGAGCCGAGCGGGAGCTCGTGCACCTTCAGCCGGTAGACCTTGCCGACGGTGGTGAAGAAGAGGACGTAGTCGTGCGTCGAGGCGACGAAGAGGTGCTCGATGTAGTCGTCGTCCTTCAGGTCCATCCCCATCACGCCGATGCCGCCGCGCCGCTGCTCGCGGTAGGAGGTGACCGGCAGCCGCTTGATGTAGCCGGAGCGGGTGATCGCGATCACCATGTCCTCCTCGGCGATCATGTCCTCGAGCGAGAACTCGCCCTCGGCCGCGATGATCTCCGTGCGCCGGTCGTCGGACTTGCCGTAGAGCGCCTTCAGCTCGAGCAGCTCCTCGCGGATCAGCCCGTTGACCCGGGCGGGGTCGCCGAGGATCGCGCGGAGCTCCGCGATCCGCTCCTGCAGGTCGGCGTACTCCTCCTCGACGCGCTTGCGCTCGAGCCCGGTGAGGGCGCGCAGGCGCAGGTCGAGGATCGCGGTCGCCTGGATCTCCGAGAGCGAGAACTGCGCCATCAGCTCCTCGCGCGCCGCATCGGTGTCGGCGGCGCCGCGGATCACGCGGATCACCTCGTCGAGGTTGTCGAGCGCGATCAGGTAGCCGGAAAGGACGTGCGCCCGGTCCTCGGCCTTGCGCAGCTCGTACTTGGAGCGGCGGGTGACGATCTCGCGCTGGTAGTCGAGGTAGTGCGTGACGAGCTCGAGCAGCGAGAGCGTCTTCGGCACGTTGTCGACGAGAGCGACGGCGTTGTAGCCGAACGTCGCCTGCAGCGAGGTGTGCTTGTAGAGCTTGTTCAGGACGACCTGCGGGATCGCCTCGCGCTTGAGCTCGATCTGGATCCGCATGCCGGTGCGGTCGGAGTGGTCGGCCAGATCCGAGACCTCCGTGATCACCTTCTCGCCGACGAGGTCGGCGATCTTCTTGATCACGCCGGAGTCGCCGCCCTTCTTCACGCCGTAGGGCAGCTCGGTGACGATGATCGCGGTCTTGCCGCCGCGCAGCTCCTCGATGTGAGCGCGCGCGCGCATGACGATCCGGCCGCGGCCGGTGCGGTACGCGTCGCGGATGCCCTGTCTCCCGACGACGATCGAGCCCGTCGGGAAGTCGGGGCCCTTGACGTGCTTCATCAGGTCGTCGACGTTCGCGTCGGGCTTGTCGATCAGCTCGACGATCGCGTCGACGATCTCGCCCAGACGGTGCGGCGGCATGTTCGTCGCCATGCCGACGGCAATGCCGGCGGAGCCGTTGACGAGCAGATTCGGGAAGCGGGAGGGCAGCACCGAGGGCTGCTTGCGCGACTCGTCGTAGTTCGGCTCGAAGTCGACGGTGTCGGCATCGATGTCGCGCAGCATCTCGGTCGCGATCCGCGACAGGCGCGCCTCGGTGTAGCGCATCGCCGCCGGCGGGTCGTCGTCGATCGAGCCGAAGTTGCCCTGGCCGTCGACGAGCGGGTAGCGCAGCGAGAAGGGCTGCGCCATCCGGGTGAGCGTGTCGTAGATGGACGCGTCGCCGTGCGGGTGGTACTTGCCCATCACGTCGCCGACGGTCGCGGCGGACTTCTTGTACGGGCGGTTCGGCTGCAGCCCGGCCTCGTGCATGCCGTAGAGGACGCGCCGGTGCACGGGCTTGAGGCCGTCGCGGACGTCGGGCAGCGCGCGCCCGACGATGACGCTCATCGCGTAGTCGAGATAGCTCGAGCGCATCTCCTGCTCGAGCTCGCGTGACTCGATCCGCCCGCCGCCGAGCGGCTCGACGACGTCAGACATCCAGGAACCTGACGTCGCGGGCGTTCTCCTCGATGAAGGCGCGCCGCGGCTCGACCTGATCGCCCATCAGCGTCGAGAAGATCCGGTCGGCGGCCGACGCATCCTCGACGTCGACGCGGATCAGCAGTCGCCGGGCCGGGTCCATCGTCGTCTCCCAGAGCTGCTCCTCGTTCATCTCGCCGAGGCCCTTGAAGCGCGAGAGCTGAAGGCCCTCCTTGGCGAGATCGAGCGCCTCCTGTCGGAGCGTCCCGAACGTCTCCGCCTCGCGCCGCTTCTTGCCGGCGGCGAGCGAGAACGGCGGCGGGCCGACGATCTCGATCAGCTTCGCGTACGCCTTGCGCAGGTTCGCGTAGATCGGCGAGGTGAAGAGCTCGGCCGGGACGCTGATGTGCGTCGCGGAGCTCGTCTCCGTCTCGACCACCTTCACCTCGATCGAGCCCTCGGCGCTGCCGAGGATGCTGAGCGCGTAGCCGTTGTCGACGGAGGCCACGATCGCCTTGTCGAGATCGGCCAGCGAGGCTGCGTCGCCCTCGACGATCCTGTGGGTGATCACGAAGTCCGCAGCCGCAGCGCCGTAGTCGACCCGCAGCCGGGCGAGCCAGCCCTCGAACTCGGCCAGCGCGCGCACGAACCGGCCCCAGCGCGCCTCGGTCAGCTTCAGGGTCTCGCCGCTCCGCGAGGTGATCTCGAGATCGCCGATCCGCTCGCGTACGAGCAACTCCTCGAGCTGGGCGTCCTTCTCGAAGTAGTACTCCTGGTTGCCGAGCTTGACCTTGTAGAGCGGCGGCACGGCGATGTAGACGTGGCCGCGTTCGATCAGCTCCGGCATCTGCCGGTAGAGGAACGTCAGGATCAGCGTCCGGATGTGCGAGCCGTCGACGTCGGCGTCGGTCATCACGATGATCCGGTGGTAGCGGAGCTTCGCGATGTCGAACTCGTCGCCGAGGCTCGTCCCGATCGCCGTGATCATCGCCTGGATCTCGTTGTTGGAGAGAACCTTGTTGATCCGGTTCTTCTCCGAGTTGATGATCTTCCCGCGCAGCGGCAGGATCGCCTGATAGGTGCGGTCACGGCCCATCTTGGCCGAGCCGCCGGCGGAGTCGCCCTCGACGATGAAGAGCTCGGCCGACTCGGGATCCTTGATCGAGCAGTCGGCGAGCTTGCCGGGCAGCGACATGCTCTCGAGCGCGCTCTTGCGCCGCGTCAGCTCGCGCGCCTTGCGCGCGGCCTGGCGCGCGCGCGCGGCCGAGACGGCCTTCGTGATGATCTGCCGCGCGTCCTGCGGGTTCTCCTCGAGGAACTCGGTCAGCTTCTGGTTGACGGTCTGCTCGACGAGGCCGGCGACCGGCGGGTTGCCGAGCTTCGTCTTCGTCTGGCCCTCGAACTGGGGGTTCGCGAGCTTGACCGAGATCACGGCCGCGAGACCCTCGCGCACGTCCTCGCCCTCGAGATTGTCCTCCTTCTCCTTCAGCAGGCCCTTGTCGCGCGCGTACTTGTTCAGCGTGCGCGTGAGGGCCGAGCGGAAACCCTGCAGGTGGGTGCCGCCCTCGTGGGTGTTGATGTTGTTCGCGAAGGAGTAGACCGAGTCGACGTAGGAGGTGTTCCACTGCATCGCCACCTCGACGTGGCCGGCCTCGTTCTCTCCCTCGAAGAAGACGATGTGCTTGTGGACCGGGTCCTTCGCGTCGTTGACGTACGCCACGAAGTCTCTGATCCCACCCTCGGCGTAGAACTCGTGCCGCTCCTCACCCTCGCGCTCGTCGGTGAGGACGATCCGGAGGCCGCGCGTCAGGAAGGCCGTCTCGCGCAGGCGCTGCACGAGGGTCGAGATCGAGAAGTCGACCTCCTCGAAGATCTCGGCGTCGGGGAGGAAGTGGATCGTCGTCCCGGTCTCGTCCTTGTCGACCTCGCCGGCGATCTCGACGTCGCCGAGCGGAACGCCGCGCTCGAACTCCTGGCGGTGCACCTTGCCGTCGCGCCGGACTTCGGCGACGAGCCGCTCGGAGAGCGCGTTCACGACGGAGACGCCGACGCCGTGGAGGCCGCCGGAGACCTTGTAGCCGTCGCCGCCGAACTTGCCGCCGGCGTGGAGCTTCGTCAGGACGACCGTCAGCGCGGAGAGGCCCTGGTCCTCGATCAGCTCGACCGGGATGCCGGCGCCGCGGTCGGAAACCGTGACCGAGTTGTCCGGATGGAGGGTGACCTCGACGTAGTCGTTGCGCCCCGCGAGGGCCTCGTCGACCGAGTTGTCGACGACCTCGTAGACGAGGTGATGGAGGCCGCGCGGGCCTGTCGAGCCGATGTACATGCCCGGCCGCAGCCGGACGGGCTCGAGGCCCTCCAGAACGGTGATGTCTTTTGCGGTGTAAGCGGTTTCGGTCATTAAAAAAGCCCTGCAAATAGCCTCTTTGCGGGCGAAGAACAGTCTATCAGAAACCCCGGTCGTCAGGGGGTGTGCGGTCCCCGTTCGCGAGGCTCGCCGCGGCCGCTCTCGCGACCAGCTCGCGCAGTTCGTCGTCCTCGATTCCGGCGGCGATCTCGGCCGCCTCCGCGCGCTGCTCCGGAGTGCTCTCGGGACCGGCCGCGGGGCGTTCCGCGAAGGCCTCGGCGCGCGCGTCCGGCAGCGGTCCGGCTGCGAACTTGAGCGCCCTCGGCGCCCCCTTGCCGAGCTCGGCGCCGAGCTGCGTGAGGATCGTCCCGGCGAGGCGGCCGAGCTCGAACGCCCAGGTCGACGAGGCCGTGTGGACGAGCAGCGTCCCGTCCCGCGAGATCCTCGCCGGCCACGCGTTCCGAGCCACCGTCTCCCCGACCGCGTGAGGCCAGGCGCGCACGATCGCCGCGGTGTCGCCCTCGATCGGGCCGAAGCGATCGAGCTCGCGCCGCACCTCGGCGTCCAGTTTCTCCATCACCGGCTGCTCACCACCCCTGGCGTCACCTCGAGCAGCTGGGCGGGCTCGAGCGGCAGCGCGTCGGCGCCGGTGGCCGTGACGACTGGCCTGGCCGACGCGGCCGATCCGCTCGGCGAGGATCAGACGGCGCGAGGCGTCGAGCTCGGAGAGGACGTCGTCGAGCAGCACGAGCGGCGGCGTCCCCCGCTGTTCTGCGATCACCTCGGCCTCGGCGAGGAGGAGCGAGAGGACGGCGAGCCGCTGCTCTCCCTGCGAGCCGAAGCTGCGCAGGTCGCGATCGCCCGAGCGGATCGCGATGTCGTCCAGGTGTGGGCCGAGCCCGGTGACGCCGCGCTCGAGGTCACGCTCGAGCCTGCTCGACAACGCATCCACGGTCGGCGGCTCACCGGTGTAGTCGAGCGCCGCATCCGGCAGGCCGAGCTCGCCGGCGCGCTCGGCGAAGGCGGGCGAGAGAACAGCGAGCGCGTTCCGGCGGTACTCGACCAGCTGTGCCCCGAGCGACGCGACCTGCTCGGTCCAGGGAGCGACTGCCTCGCGTGTGGACGCGCCGACCTGAACGCGGCGCAGCGCGGCGTTCCGCTGCCCGACCGCCGCTGCGTACTCGACCGGAAGCGAAGCGCGACTCGGCTGCAGGCGGCCGAGCGTCCGGTCGAAGTACGCGCGCCGCGCCGCCGGGCCGCCCTTGACGACGGCGAGGCGGTCGGGGGTGAAGACGAGCGTGGCGACCTCCGCCCGCAACTGCTCGGCGGAGCGAAGCGGAGCGCCGTTCAGCTTCGCGCGCTTGCCGGCCTGCTGGAGCGTCACCTCCAGCGAGAGCGCGCGGCCGTCCCGGTCGCCGGCGAGCGCGATCCGGGCTCCGTCCGCGCCGAGCCGGACGAGCTGCTGATCGGCCCGCGTCCGCGGCGAGAAGCCCTGTGTGCCGACGTGCAGCGACTCGAGCAGGTTCGTCTTGCCGGCCCCGTTCGCCCCGGTCACGAGCACGAGCCCCGGCTCGAGGGAGAGCTCCAGGCGCTCGTAGGAACGGAAATCGCGGAGCGTGACGTTCCGGACGATCAGGCTCGGGTTTCTCTACCCCGCCAACCTGATCGGCATGATCAGGTAGGTGAAGTCGCCGGCCGCGTCCTCGAGGATCGCCGGCCGGAGCGGATTGATCAGCTTGACGCGCACGTCGTCGCCGACGATCGAGTCGACGCCGTCGCGGAGGAACTCGGCGTTGAAGCCGATCAGGAACTCCTCGCCGGTGTACGCCGCCGGCATCGTCTCCTGGGTCTCGCCCACGTCCTGCGTCTGCGCCGAGACGGTCAGCTCGCCCTCGGCCAGCCGCAGCCGCAACGGGGAGTTGCGGAGCGCCAGCACCGACGCGCGGCGGACGACGTCGGCGAGCTCGGACTTGGGCAGCGTCAGCTCGACCTCGAACGTCTCCGGCAGCAGCTGCCGGTAGTTCGGGAACTGGCCGTCGATCCGGCGTGTCGTCAGCCAGGCGTCGGCGGTGTCGCCCGAGGCGGTGCCGAAGACGACGTGGTTCTCGTGGACGCCGAGCTCCACGGTGTCGCCGCCGGCGAGGCGCGACAGCTCGGTCAGCGCGCGCGCCGGAATGATCGCCTCGAGCTCGGGCGCGGCCGCGTCGAGCTCGGTCTCCTTGACCGAGAGCCGGTACGAGTCGGTGGCGACCATGACGAGCTTCCCCGCCTCGAAGCGGACGAGGATCCCGGTCAGCACCGGACGCGATTCGTCGCGAGAAGCGGAGCGGGCGACGCGATCGATGGTCTCGAGCAGCGCCTCGCGATCGATCGCGTGCAGCTGGGCGTCGACGGCCGGCAGCCGGGGGAAGTCCTCGGCGTTGAAGACGTGCAGGCGCGAGCTGTACGAGCCGGAGACGATCTGCACCGTGCCCTCCTCGGGCCGGTACTCGATCGTGACGTCGCTCTCGGGAAGCAGGCGCGCGAGCTCGACGAGCGGCTTGCCCGGGATGACGACCGCCCCGTCGCCCTCCACCTGCGCATCGAGCGTCGTCCGCAGCGACAGCTCCATGTCGGTGGCGGCGAGCGTCAGCACATCGCCGTCGGCGCGGAGGAGGATCCCGGAGAGCACCTGGACGGTGCCCCGGGTCGAGACGGCACGGGAGACGATGCCGAGCTTGGCGACGAGCTCGTCGCGGGCGACGCTGATCTTCATCCCTGTTCCGGTGGCCATCCCCGCCATCGTCTCATCTCCGGTCACGTCGTCGCGGAGGCCGGTGCCCGCCGTCTCTGTCTCCATAGGTTCTTTAAATCCTCTCGTAGAAGTCATAGGGAGTGTGGACGAGGGGGAAGACGGAGTGATCCGGCTCCCCGAGCGGGTTTGCGCGGTGGAGGAGACCCGTGGAGAAAACGCGGCTATCAACAGGGCCGAGCGCGTTTTGACAAGTTCCCACAGAAATCACCCGGCCTGCTTGATCCGTGCCGTCAGCTCCTGCACAAGGTTGTACACAGAGCGGTCCTCGCGGATCATCCCCTCGATCTTCGCGTTCGCGTGCATCACGGTGGTGTGATCGCGGCCGCCGAACTCCTTGCCGATCTTCGGCAGCGACGAGTCCGTGAGCGCGCGTGAGAGGTACATCGCGACCTGGCGCGGGTAGGCGATCGACTGGGAGCGCTTGGCGCTGCAGAGCTCGTTCACCGTCATCCCGAAGCGCTCGGACACCGTCTCCTGGATCCGGCGGATCGAGATCTCGATCGCCTGGCCCTGCGGGAAGACGTCCTTGAGCACGTCCTCGGCGAGCTCGACCGTCATCGGCCGGCCCGTCAGCGAGGAGAAGGCGACGACGCGTGTGAGGGCGCCCTCGAGCTCGCGGATGTTCGTCGTCACCCGCTCGGCGACGTAGGTGAGGACGTCGGGGTCGGGCACGTGGATTCGGTCCGTCTTCTCCTTCTTGCGCAGGATCGCGATCCGCGTCTCCAGGTCGGGCGGCTGGATGTCCGTGATCAGCCCCCACTCGAAGCGCGAGCGCAGGCGCTCCTCCAGGGTCGCGATCTCCTTGGGCGGCCGGTCGGACGAGATCACGATCTGGCGGCCGGCCTCGTAGAGCGAGTTGAAGGTGTGGAAGAACTCCTCCTGGATCCGCTCCTTGCCCTCGAAGAACTGGACGTCGTCGACGAGCAGGACGTCGTAGGTGCGGTAGCGCTGCTTGAAGCCCTCGATCCGCTTGTCGCGCAGCGAGTTGATGAAGTCGTTCATGAACGTCTCGCTGGTGACGTAGCGGGCGGTGAGGCCGTTGCCGTGCTCGCCGACGTACTGGCCGACCGCCTGCAGCAGGTGTGTCTTGCCGAGGCCGGTGCCGCCGTAGATGAAGAGCGGGTTGTATGCCTGCGCCGGCGCTTCCGCCACCGCAAGCGCGGCGGCGTGCGCGAACCGGTTCGACGAGCCGATCACGAACAGGTCGAACGTGTACTTCAGGCTCATCGACCCGCTCGCGGCGGGCTCCGGCGCTCGCAGGCGAACGGGCTGCTCGAGCAGGTCGGAGCCCTGCTCGGGGTCGGCCTCGTCGCGCACGCTCAGATGGATGCGTCGCTCGTGTCCGGTCGCGTCCTTGACCGCGGCCCGGATCAGTCCCAGGAAGTGGCCTTCGATCCACTCCCGGGTGAAGTCGTTGGGGACGGAGAGGGTGAAGGCGTCGTCGGTGAGCGCGATTCCTTCGGCGCTTCCGAACCAACTCTCGAACGTCGCCTCGTTGAGCGCCCCCTTGAGCCGACTCGACACCTCCTCCCACAGGTTCCCTGCAGTCAGCTCGATTTGGTGCTCCACGCCGCGGCCGGCTCCTTCACTGATGGGGGTCAGGAAGCGGCGAGCATAGCAGCGTCTCCGCGTGCTCTCAACACCCGTGTCCCCAACAAAAGAGCGCTATTTGCAGGTGTTTTTCGGCGTCCACACCTCTTTCCACAGCTGTGGAAAGCATGTGGGTGACGGCGGTGGGCGGTGCCCGTTTGCGGGTCTTTTCCCGGACCCACTCCGCCTGTGGATAACCACTTTCGAACACCTCATCTATACTTTCGCTCCCGCCGTCTCGGCGGCTCTTCCTTTTTCGATCCGGAGTCACTCTCTTGAAGCGCACCTATCAGCCCAACGTCCGCCGACGCAAGCGCAAGCACGGCTTCCGCGCGCGGATGTCGACGCGCGCCGGACAGGCGATTCTCAAGCGCCGCCGCGCCAAGGGCCGCAAGCGGCTCTCCGCCTGAGCACGCCCGACTATCCTCGCACCGTGCAGCGCCGCCATCGCCTGTCCCGCTCGCGGGACTTCGACGCCGTGTATCGCAGCGGCCGCTCGGCCTCGACCCGTTTCCTCGTCCTCTACTGGTTCCCCCGTCCGGAGGGCGACGAGTCGGACGCGCCTCGCCTCGGGTTGGCGGTCCCCAAGTCGGTCGGGAACGCCGTCGTCCGCAACCGGGTCAAGCGCCAGCTGCGCGAGACCTGGACCGAGCTGGCCGAACGGGCCCGTCCCGGTCACGACTACGTGCTCGTCGCCCGTCCCGGCCTGGCGGAGCCGGCGGACACGCGCGGGCACGAGTGGCTCGCCGAGCGCGTGACCGAAGTGCTCGACAAGGCCGCGGCATGAGCGGCGTAGGCTCGACGGAGCCGCCCAAGAGCGGAGGCGACGGCTTCGCCGTCGCCGGAGCGGGGAAGTACCTCGGCATCGGCCTGGTCTATGCCTGGCGGTACACGTTCGGGCTGCTGACGCCGCCGAACACCTGCAAGTACCACCCGAGCTGCTCGCAGTACGCGCTCGACGCGCTGCACGCGCACGGGCTCGTGAAGGGCTCGGCCAAGGCCGTCTGGCGGCTGCTGCGCTGTAACCCGTGGAGCCACGGCGGAGTCGATCCGGCGTGATCGTCGCCGGCATCCTCACCCCGCTCGAGAACCTGCTCACGTGGGTGCTCACGCACCTGCACGACACCGTCGGGCTCACCTGGGCCTGGTCGATCGTCGGCCTCGTCGTGATCGTCCGGATGCTGCTCGTGCCGCTGACGGTCCGCCAGATCCACTCGATGCAGAACCTGCAGGCGCACGCGCCGGAGATGAAGGCGATCCAGCAGAAGTACAAGCACGACAAGCAAAAGATGAACGCCGAGATGATGGCCTTCTACAAGGAGAACCAGATCAACCCGGCCGCGTCGTGCCTGCCGATGCTGGCCCAGTTCCCCGTCTTCATCGGCCTCTTCTTCGTCCTGAAGGACTTCGAGAAGGAGATCATCAACTCGGCCAGCGTGCCGGCCTCCCAACTCGAGTGGCTGCACCTGGTCAACATCACCGAGGACACGAAGGTGGGCTGGGGGCCGCTGCTGATCGTGCTCTACGCGGCCAGCCAGCTGACCTCGTCGTACCTGATGTCGCAGAACATGCAGCCGGCGCAGCGCGTGATGCTGCTCGTCCTGCCGATCGCCTTCATCCCCTTCGTGCTCAACTTCCCTGCCGGCCTGATGATCTACTGGCTGACCACGAACCTGTGGACGACCGGTCAGGGCCTGATCACGAGGCGGCTGACGCCGAAGCCGCAACCGCCGCCGAAGAAGAGCTCGCGAACGCCGCCGAAGGCGGAGGTGGAAGCCGCAGCCGCGGTGCAGGCGGCCACGCCGGCCGCAGAGAAGAAGCCGGCGACGGCACCGACGCGGGTTCGCAAGGTCAAGCGGAAGAAGGGCGGCTCGCGCCGGTGAGCGAGATCGCGGTCGAGATGACCGGCGAGACCGTCGGCGAGGCGAAGTGGGCGGCGCTCCGTGAGCTCGAACGGATGCGGCCGGGGCTCGACAAGGAGGCGGTCCGCTTCCAGGTGATCAGCGAGGGCGAGCGCGGCCTGCTCGGCGTGGGCTACGAGCCGGCGCGGGTGATCGCCTCCGTCGACGAGGGTGCGGCTCCCGCCCGCGAGCCGCAGGCGCCGACCGTTGCCCGCGACGGCGAGAGCGACGACGCGGCCCGACTGCGCGAGCTCGTCGAGCGGATCGCGTACGAGATCGGCGTTCGCTGCACGGTCGAGATCGAGGAGACCGACGACGAGATCCGGGTCGTCTGCGACGGCGACGAGCTCGGGATGCTGATCGGCCGTCACGGGCAGACGATCGACGCGATCCAGTACCTCGCGAACGCGATCGTCTTCCGCGGCCGCTACGAGGAGCGCAAGCCGCTGGTCGTCGACGCGGCCGGCTATCGCGACCGCCGCCAGGCGACGCTCGATGCCCTGGCGATCCGCATGGCCGAGCAGGCCTCGGCCACGGGGCAGCGCGTCGAGCTCGAGCCGATGACCGCGGTCGAGCGGAAGATCGTCCACGAGAAGCTGAAGGACGACCCCGAGATCGAGACGGCCAGCGAGGGCACCGAGCCCAACCGCTTCGTCGTCATCTATCCCCGCCACGTCGACGTCTGACCTCCTCGACCGCTGGCTCGCCGGCGTGCTGGCGACGCCCGGCCTGACCGCGCTGAAGGACCCGGCCGAGGCCCGGCGCGTGCTGCTCGACGACGCGCTCGCGGGCCTCGAGCTCGTGCGCCGCTTCGAAGGCCCGGTCGTCGACGTCGGCAGCGGCGGCGGCACGCCGGGGATACCGCTCGCCGCGTCGCTGCCGGATCGCGAGGTGACGCTGCTCGAGGCCGAGCGCCGCAAGACCGAGTTCCTCGAGCGCTGGACGAACGAGCTGCCCAACCTGCGCGTGGTGTGGGGCCGGGCCGAGGAGCAGCCGAACGAGACCTTCGGTGTCGCTGTTGCGAAGGCGCTCGCGAATCCGCCGGTCGCGGCCGAGTGGTGCCTGCCGCTCGTGCGCGAGGGGGGCGCGGCCGTGCTCTGGGTCGGCCCGTCGGCGGAGGCCGGTGCGGTCGCCCGGGCAGCGGAGAAGCTCGCCGGCGAGCTCGAGGAGTCTCCGCCCGGCTTTCTCGTCGTCCGGAAGACGGGGCCGACGCCGGCGGGGTTCCCGCGCCGTCCCGGCGTCGCCAAGAAGCGGCCGCTCGCCTAGGGCGCCGGCGCCGCGTTGCGGAGCCGCATGCCGCTGAACTCGAGCGTCGAGGCGGCGACGTCGTTCCAGAGCGGCCAGATGCTCGGAAGGACGCGAAGCTCGATCGCGGCCCGCTCGTGCCGGCCGACGAGGTCGTCGACGGGCTCGATCGCGGCCGGCTCGACGGCGTCGCGGCTGATCCAGTAGCCGCCGACCTCCGGGTGCGGCTCGAAACGCTCTTCGGGAAGCCGGTAGGCGAACACGGTCGCGGCCCGCATGCGGTCGAGCCAGGCCTCCTCGATCGCATGTACTCGAGACGACCCGCGGAGCAGCCGTTCCGCGTCCTCCGGCGTCGTCTCCGCGTCGGCCCAGAACGTTCCGCGCGGGCAGTCGCGCGGGAACCAGTAGAGCGGCAGGTGCCGGGTGTCGACCGCCCAGACGAGCGGCTCCCGCTCCGCCGCGGTGGCGCTGATGTGCGGCTCGAACCGGGCGATCTCCGGGTTCTCGCTCATGTGCCAGAGCGCGTGCGGGCCCTCGTCTCGGTAGGGCGGAGCCGGGTCTCTCACCGCACGAGAATAGTCCGACCCCGTCTCTAGACTCGCACCGTGGCCGGCACCATCTACGCGATCGCGAATCAGAAGGGCGGCGTCGGCAAGACGACGACCGCCGTCAATCTCGCCGCCTGTCTCGCCGAGGCGGGCGAGCGGGCGCTGCTGGTCGATCTCGACCCGCAGGCGAACGCCACGTCCGGTCTGGGCGAGAAGGCGAACGGGACGTCGAGCTACGACCTTCTTGACGGTGCGCCGGTCGCCGAGATCGCCAGGCCGACGCGGTTCGTGAACCTCGAGCTCGTGCCCGCGAAGCCCGCCCTCGCCGGCGCCGCAGTCGAGCTCTCCGACCACGCGAACGGCGAGCGCTACCTCCAGGGCTCGCTCGTGGGAGCGCGCGACCGCTACGGCTACGTCTTCCTCGACTGTCCGCCGTCGTACGGGCCGCTGACCGTGAACGCGCTCGCCGCCGCCGATCGTGTGATCGTTCCGGTCCAGGCCGAGTACTACGCGCTCGAGGGGCTGTCGCAGCTGCTCGGCTCGATCGAGCTCGTCAAGGCCCGGCTCAATCCCCGCCTCGGCATCGCCGGGATCCTCCTGACGATGGTCGACGGCCGCACCAGGCTCGCCGCCGAGGTCGAGGCCGAGGTGCGGCGCCACTTCGGCGATCTCGTCTTCACCACGACCGTGCCGCGGTCGGTCCGTCTCGCCGAGGCGCCGAGCCACGGCCTCCCTGCGATCGCGTACGACCGCCGCTCCTCCGGGGCGGAGGCGTACTGGAAGGTGGCGATGGAGCTTGTCGAGCGCGCCTAGACGCGGCCTTGGCCGCGGCCTCGAGGTCCTGATCGGCGGAGCGGAAAGCGACGGCACCCAGCTCGCGCAGCTGCCGGTCGACGCGATCCACGCCAACCCGCGGCAGCCGCGCCGCCGCTTCGAGCCCGAGGCCACGACCGGTCTCGCGAGCTCGATCAAGCAACAGGGGCTGCTCCAGCCGATCGTCGTGCGGCCGCGGGCGGCCGGCGGCTACGAGCTGATCGCCGGCGAGCGCCGCTGGCGCGCGGCGCGCGAGGCCGGCATCGACGTGCTGCCCGCCCTCATCCGCGAGGCCGACGATCGCGACACGCTTCTGCTCGCCCTCGTCGAGAACGTCGCGCGCGAGCAGCTCTCACCGGTGGAGGAGGCGCGCGCCTATGCGGCGCTCGTGGACGAGTTCGAGCTCTCGCTGGGCGACGTCGCCGAGCGCGTCGGCCGCTCCAAGTCGTCGGTCTCGAACCGGCTGCGCCTGCTCGAGCTGCCCGAAGAGGTGCTCTGGATGGTCGCACGCGGTGAGCTGACCGAGGGCCACGCCCGCGCCGTCCTCGCGCTCCCGGATCACGATGCGCGCAAGAAGCTCGCGAAGCGGATCGTCCGCGACGGGATGTCGGTCCGCGCCGCCGAGAAGGCCGCCCAGGACGGTGGTGCTGCCCGCCGGCCACGCACGTCGCCGTCCGTCGATCCCGCCCTCGCCGAGCGCGCCCGCGGGGCGGCGGAGCGGCTCACCGGGCTGCCCGCACGGGTCAGCGCCGGCAAGCTCGAGATCCACTTCGGCGAGGAGCTCAGGCTCGAGGAGCTCGTCGAGGTCCTCGAGTCTCTCTGAGGCCGGCGTTCAAGTCGGCCGGCCGCCGTAGGCGGCCCTTCAGGGATCTTGCGCGAACGAGATCCGCTTCTGCGGATGTCGTTCCTGCGCGGAAGGATGGGCGATCCTGGATTCGAACCAGGGACCTCCGCCTTATCAGAGCGGCGCTCTAACCAACTGAGCTAATCGCCCGCGGAGGGCGATTGTAGCCAGCGACTCAGTGGAAGAGGCGCGTGCGGCGGACGTAGTCCTCGACCGCGAGCAGGAAGTTCGCGTCACCGGCGATCTCGGCGATCGTGCCCTTGGTGCTGTCGTCGAGCTCGTCGTCGTGACGCAGGTTGGCGATGAACGGCGCGAGCGTCCCGGCCTGCGACATCGCCGCCATGCGAAGGCAGAGCCTCTTCGTCTGCTCGTTCTGCGTCACTGCCTCGAGCGACTCGATGTCGTGGAGCCAGAGGTCGACCATCAACGGGTCAACGGCCGGCAGCACGTTCGAGATACGGGCACTCGACTCAGGGATGGCCGACGCCGCTCCGGGTGACGACAGGAGTAAAGAGGCGCCTGGCGTCGGCGCCTTCTTGCGGACATGCGAATCGGAGACCTCCTCGACTACGAGGGAAAGCGGTACATCGTGCGCGGGCTCGACCCGATGGGCGTGCCCGAGCGGCGCGTGGACCTGGAGGACGCCGAGACGGGCGAGACGATTCGCGTGCCGATCGCGGAGCTGAACGACGCCTGGGATTGACGCTACCGGGCGGTGGCTACACTGAGCGAGAGGCCCTGTCGATGCGAGAGATGGTCATCTACGGCGTCAGCTTCGACATGGTCGGCAAGCAGCCGATCGTGCTGCTGAAGACGGCCGACGGCAACCGCTTCCTCCCGATCTGGATCGGGCACCCGGAAGCGGCGGCGATTCTCGTCAAGTTGCAGAACGCGGCGCCGGCGCGGCCGATGACACACGACCTGCTCAACGACGTCCTCGGCCAGCTCGACGCGGAGGTGATCTCGATCGCCGTGACCGAGATGCGGGAGAACACCTACTACGCCCGGATCACGCTGCGGCAGAACGGATCCGAGATCGAGATCGACTCGCGGCCCTCGGACGCGATCGCGCTCGCCGTCCGCTCCGGCGCGACGATCTACGTCGCGGACGAGGTGATCGAGGAGTCGGGCGTCGAGTTCGAGAGCGACGGGTCGGATCCCGACCTCGCGCCGGGTCTCGGGGTGCAGCCGCTCGCCGACCTCGATCCGGACGAGTTCCGCGCCTTCCTCGACACCGTCTCGCCGGACGAGTTCGCGTCCGATCCGGACGACAGCTAGCTCTCCTCGCCGCGCGCGACTTCGCGCTTGCTCAGGTCGAGCAGCTCCGTGTAGATCTCCCGCAGCCCCTCGGGTGAGAGCGGGCCCCGGTTCGCGCGCGTCAGGTACTGCAGCATCCACTCCTCGCGCGCCGGGTCGAGGAAGTCGATCCCACGCTCCTCCTTCACGCGCTTGAGCCGGGCGACGAGCTTCAGCCGCGCGTTGACAGCCTCGACGATCGCGACGTCGTTGTCGGAGATCTGCTCGCGCAGCTGACGGATCAACGGGTCGGATGTGTCCGGGCCGGCCATCAGAGATGGACGACGACCGTCGTGCCCTGGCTGTGCATGGCGTAGAGCGTAGGCGCGATCCACATCGGGATGCGGACGCATCCGTGAGACGCGGGATAGGCCGGGACGGACGGGTAGCCGTGGATCGCGAACCCGCCCTTGAAGTACATCGGGTACCAGAGCACCCAGTCCCAGCCCGGCACCTTGCGGTAGACCTGCCAGCTGCCGAGCGGCGTGTTGCCCGTCGCTCCGGTCGAGACGTGGACGACCTGCGTCACCACACCGTCGTCGACGACGAACAGCACCTGGCGTGTCTTGTCGACCTCGATGTAGTCGCCGGCGAGCTGCGCGCGCGGAATCCCGGCACGGGCGAGCCGGCGCCAGAGCCAGTCCTCGACCCGCCCTGTTCGCGGCAGCCCGTTCACCTTCTGGAAGGCGAGCACTGCCTCGAACGTGTCCTGGCCGTAGACGCCGTCGATGCCGCGGAGCGCGTAGTGGAGCTGTGCGAGCCGGCGCTCGAGCGCCAGCACGCTCGGGCCGCGCGACCCGGGGCCGAGCGAGGGTTGGACGACCTGCGCCCTGAGCGTCCGCCGGACTGGCGTGTACCCGGGTCGCGGCGCGCTTGTCAGCTCGACCCGGATCGAGCCCGCGGCGGCCGTCGGGATCCTCCCGGCTCGGCTGCGCACGAGCCGGCCGTCGCGGAAGACGCGCACCCGGACGGCGCCGGCCCGTGCGGGGACGAGCCTCGGGCGGAGCGTCAGCGCGCCGCCGACCGGGGCGACCGCGGGAAGGCTCGCCTGCAGCTCCGGACGGAGCACGACCATGCGGGCGGGCGAGCGGGCGCCGCCGAAGCGCACGTGGTAGGGCCCGGGCGAACGGACGAGGATGCGGGCTCGGAAGCGGCCGCTCGCGCCGACCCTCGCCGATGTGACGTAGGTGTTCGCGCGGTAGATCTGCACGCGGGCGCCACGCGCCGCGGGCCGGAGCACACCGCTCAGAGTTGCCGCGCCGCCGTAGTCGGCCGTGCGCGGAGCCGCGAGTGAGACCGTCCGGCGGGAGACGACGACCTGTACCTGCGCCTGCGATGTCTCGCCCGCGGCGTTCGTCGCCGTCACGGTCGCCGTGAAGCGGCCGGCCGAGTAGACGTGGGTGACGAGCGCGCCGGAGCCGTCGTCCCGTCGCCGAGATCCCAGGCGTAGAGCGCCGCGTCGCCGTTCGCCCCCAGCGTCACCCGCAGCGGAGCGATGCCCGTCGACGGAGTGGCAGAGGCGGTGACTGCAGGTGGCGCAGCGGTCGCGGGAGCCGCGAAGGCGAGACCGGCAAGCAGGACGATCGCGCCGCGCACAACATCGACAATACCGCGACGATCAGATGAGCAAGGGCGCGATCATGCCGATTGCGTTGAAGCTGCAGTGGACGACCATCGCCGGGTAGATGCTGTCGGTCCGGAGCCGGACGAGCGCGACGACGATGCCGAACCAGATGAACGCCGCCAGCGAGAGCACGAGCCCGTGGCCGAGCCCGAAGAAGAGGGCGGTCACCCCCACCGAGACCGGCGCCGTCGTGCGCTCGAGCAGCAGCGAGAGCCCGACGCCTCGGTAGAGGAGCTCCTCCGTGATCGGGGCGGCGAAGACGACGGCGACGAAGCTGAGCGCGTAGGCGCCCGCACGGCTGCTGTCCCACGCGTCGGGCGTCAGGTTCTGCTCGTCGCCCGCGTTGGAGAGCGAGAGTGCGATCGCCGCCCCGATGTAGATCACGATCAGCGCGCCGAGCGCGAGCCCGAGTGCCTTGGGCCACGAGGCCGGCGGCCGCAGCGCCAGCACCTGCCGGCGCGGAAGACCGATCGTCAGCGCCAGCACGAGCGAGAACAGGACCGCGTAGCCGGCGAGGCTGCCGATCGCGAAGTCGTACTGGTAGATGACGTCGTCGGCGGGTTTCGGCCCGACTGCGCGGCTGTAGAGGTTGAGCGCCGCAAAGCCGCCGACGAAGAAGATCCAGAACGCGAGTCTCACCGCGCCATTGGAGCAGAGGCGCGTCCCGTTGCATTGAGGAACCCGCGTCCGGCCGTCGAATGCCGCCGCATGGAGCTGTGGCAGCGCTTGCTCGTGATCGGGATCGTCCTCGCCCTGACGCTGATCGCCGTGCGCCTGATCGACCGGCGGATCATCGGCCTGAACCGCTCCCCGGAGGCGATGACGCGCTACCGGGTGCTGCGCCGGGCGGTCACCGCGATCATCGTCACGGTCGGTGTGCTCTCCGCCCTGCTCGTGATCCCGCAGATTCGCGCGGTCGCCGGCGGGCTGCTCGCCTCCTCCGCGATCCTCGGGCTGATCATCGGCTTCGCGTCGCAGCGCACGCTCGGCAACTTCGTCGCCGGGCTGATGATCGCGATGACGCAGCCGCTGCGGCTCGGCGACTGGGTCGAGGTGGGCGGCGTGTCCGGCGCGGTCGAGGAGATCGGGCTGATGTACACGTTCATCCGCACCGAGGACAACGCCCGGCTCGTGGTCCCGAACGAGAAGTTGGCCTCCGATACCATCACGAACTCCACGATTCGCAGCGCTGCGAAGTACGCCGAGGTCACTGTGCAGGTTCCACCCACGTCAGACCTTCGCCAGCTCGTCGAGGACCTTCGTGCAGAAGTTCCAGGCGAGCGGGATGAGGTCTTTGTTTCGTCCCTGGACGGGTCGCCGACCCTGACCATGCGCGCCTGGACCGAGAGCGAGGCCGCGGCGGAGAAGCGCGAGCACGAGCTCCGCCTGCGCGCGCACGACCGCCTGCGCGAGCGCGGGATCTTCGCATGACGCCGCCACGCCGCAGCCGCGGGCTCGACGACGAGATCTACGCGAGGCGGCGCCGCAAGCGCCGTCGGGTCGAGCGCAAGCACACGAGACGCCGCGCGGTCGTGCTCGCCATCGTCGCGGTGCTCGCCCTCCTCTTCGTCGTCGCGGGAGCGGCGGTGACCGGAGTCGCGACCTTCGGCTCCTCGTGCGACCTCAACTCGCTCCAGCAGGTCGAGATCGGCTCCAACACGTTCATCTACGCCGCCGACAACTCCCGGCTCGGCGTCATCCCGGCCGAGCGGAACCGGCAGCCCGTCTCGTTCAACCGCATGTCCGACTGGATGCCGAAGGCGACCGTCGCGATCGAGGACCGGCGCTTCTACCAGCACGACGGCATCGACGTCGAGGGCATCGCCCGGGCGCTCTGGAAGAACGTCAGCGCCGGCCAGGTGGTCGAGGGCGGCTCGACGATCACCCAGCAGCTCGTGCGCAACCTCTACATCGGCCGCGAGAAGACCGTCGAGCGAAAGCTGAAGGAGGCGTGCCTCGCGATCAAGCTCGACAAGGCCTGGGCGAAGAACCGGATCCTCGCGACCTACATGAACCAGGTCTACTACGGCAATCTCGCCTACGGGATCGAGGCGGCCGCGCAGACCTACTTCTCCAAGCACGCGAGCGAGCTCAACCTGCCCGAGTCGGCGATGCTCGCCGGGTTGCCGCAGGCGCCGAGCGACTACAACCCGTTCCAGAAGGAACAGGTCGCCAAGGGCCGCCGCAACCAGGTGCTGCAGGCGCTTCTGAACGAAGGGGACATCACCCAGAAGCAGTACGACTGGGCGGTCAAGCGCGGGCTCGGGCTCAAGGCCGGCAAGCTCTACAAGGAGATCCGGGAGCCCGACTTCTTCGGCTATGTCCGTGACCAGCTGATCGACGAGTACGGCGCGGCCACCGTCCGCTCCGGCGGGCTCAAGGTCTACACGACGATCGACCCCCGCTTCCAGCGCGCCGCTCAGAAGGCGATCACGGAGACGCTCTACGAGCACGACGACCCGGCCGCCGGTGTGATCTCGATCAACCCGAAGAACGGCGCCATCCGCGCGATGACGGCCGTGATCCCGGGGAACAAGAAGAACCAGTTCAACCTCCTCTCGCAGGCCCGCCGGCAGTCCGGCTCGACGTTCAAGACGTTCGTGCTGGCAGCGGCGGTCGAGCAGGGGATCAACCCCGAGACGACGACGTATCTCTCCGCGCCGTTCTTCTACCGCCCCGATCCGAACGGGAACTGCGACGACGGCAGCTGGTGGTGCCCGGAGACCTACGACCACAGCTACACCGGCTGGACGACGATCGAACGGGCCACGCTCCGTTCGGACAACACCGTCTACGCGCAGCTGACGCTCGACGTCACTCCCGAGAAGGTGGCCGAGATGGCGACGAAGCTCGGCGTCCGCTCGCCGCTGTCGGTCGACGGCGCCTTCGTCCCCTCGATCGGCCTCGGCGCGATGGACGTCTCGCCGCTCGACATGGCGTCGGCGTACGCGACGCTCGCCGCCGGCGGGATCTACTCGGAGCCGATGGCGATCCGGAAGGTGATCCTCCCCACCGGCGAGGACAAGAACGCGGGCTGGGGGAAGCCGAAGCGCAAGCGCGTGATCTCGGACGGTGTCGCCTACACGGTCACGAAGATCCTCGAGGAGAACGTCCAGTACGGCACCGGAGTCGGGGCGAACTACGGCGCGCCGGCCGCCGGCAAGACGGGCACCACCGAGGAGCACTCCGATGCCTGGTTCTGCGGCTACACGCCGCGGCTGGGCACCACCGTCTGGGTCGGCTACCCGCGCGGCAAGGTGCCGATGACGAGCGTGCACGGCATCGCCGTTGCCGGCGGCACGTTCCCGGCCCAGATCTGGCGGCTCTTCATGAGCTCCGCGATCGGCCAGCTGGAGCCCGTCGACTTCGCCGAGCCGCGCGTCTATCCCGAGTGGAAGGACTTCGAGCGCGGCCAGTACGCCAGGTCGTTCGGCTACTACCAGGACAACGACTACACGCCGCCCGCGACGACCACAGAGACGACCACGACGACCACAGAGCCGACCACGACGACTGAACAGACCGACTCTGTGCCCGATGCGCCGCCGGCCTCGCAGCCCGCGCCGCCGGCGACCACCGAGCCCGAGCTGCCCTGACCCGCGCGAGCCTGCTCGCCGCGGGTGCGGTCGGTGTGCTCGTCGCCGGTTGCGTCGCCTGTGCGTGGGTCGAGGCTGCGCCGCTCGTGCCGGCCGACGGCGGCCGGGCCGGCGGCGGCTCGCTCGGAGCGGTCTTCCTCGGGCTGCTCGTCCTCGCCTTCGCCGCGTACCTGACGGGGCTCGTGCTGCTCCGGCAGGGGACGCCGGCGCTCCGAGCTGTCGTCGTTGCCGCGTTCGTGATCCAGCTGATCCCGCTCGCCGGCCCGCTGCTCGTCTCGACGGATGCCTGGACGTACTGGGAATACGGCCGGATCGCAGCGGTGCACGACGGCGATCCCTACGTGGACACGCCGAGCGAGTTCCCGGACGATCCCGCGTTCGACAAGGCCGGCGCCGACTGGCGCGACACGACCTCCGTCTACGGGCCTGCCTTCACGCTCCTCTCCGAGGGCGTCGCGCTCGTGTCCGGATCCTCGGCCGCGGCTGCGGCGTGGATCTTCAAGGTGCTCGCGGCGATCGGCGTCCTCGGCTGCACGCTGCTCGCGGCCCGGCTCGCCCGCGCCAAGGTCTACGCGGCGGCGCTCGTCGGCTGGAACCCCCTCTTCGCGATCCACTTCGCGGGCGGCGGCCACAACGACTCGATCCTGATCGCGCTCACGCTCGCTGCGATCGCCCTCGCTGCCACCGGCCGAAAGCAGCTCGCCGGCGCAGCCTGGGCGCTCGCGGTCCTGATCAAGTGGGTCCCGCTCGTCTTCTTCGCGCTGCGCGCCGTCGCCGCGCGCGCGTCACGCCGGCCCGTCGGCCACGCCGGCTTCGCGGTCGTGGCGGCCGCGATCATCGGTCTCGCGACGTCGCGCTACGGCATCGACTGGGTGCGGTCGGTCGGCCCGCTCGCCCGGAACGCGGCGGAGCAGTCGAGCTACGCGCTCCCGCATCGGCTCGAGCAGCTCGGCGTGCCGCATGCGCTCACGGTCGTGCTCACGGTTGCGGCACTCGCGGCCGGTCTCGTCTGGCTCGGGCGCGAGGCAGCACGCGGCCGGGTCAGGCTCGGGCTTGCCGGCTGCCTGCTGCTCGCGACCACGCCCTGGCTGACTCCGTGGTACGCGATCTGGGCGGTGCCGCTCGCCGCTGCCGAGGACGACCGTCGCGCGCAGCTGATCTCGCTGTGCTTCTGCGCCTACCTGCTCCCGCAGGCGATTCCGCGCTAGCGACGCCGGAAGACGAGCACGCCGTCCTCTGCGAAGACGAGCCGCCAGTTCGGGTTGCGCCGAAGTGCCGCGAGCGCAGGGCGCGCCCGCTCCGGCCGGAGGCTGTCGAGGTAGGTGAGCCGTCGCGTGTCGACGACCACCCATTCGGCCTCCCGGAGCACCGGGAAGCTGAAGATCCGCCGGCGCGCCGACAGATGGGCGCCGAGCGCGTTGGTCGCGCTCACGGGGGCGTCGTCGGGGACGACGGCGAGCGCGCGGCGGGCCGCTGACTCGTGCGGCCCCGCGTCGATGTCGACGCGGCCGACCGGCCCGAGCGCGATGGCGCCGCAAAGCGCTGCCAGCGCGACGACGTAGCCGGTCCGCTCGCCGACCCGGGCGACGCCGTACACCGTCGCCGCCAGCAGGGCCGGGATCGCCGTCGCCGCATAGTGCGTCTTCACGGAGGTCTGCGTGATCGTGCTCGAGAGCAGGTTCAGCCCGAGCTCGGGCAGCGCCGGCAGGAGCGCGAGCGGCGCGGCGAGTGGGAGCAGGCCGAGCGGCAGCAGCAGCGCGGCCAGGTAGCGGAGGTCGCGCCCGTCCAGCGTCGGCGAGTCGTAGCGGCTCTCGAACGCGGAGACCCCGGCCGGCGCGAAGTGGGGCACGATCACGAGCGCAGCGACCAGCGCGACCGAGCCGGCCACGATCGCGATCACGGATCCCGTTCTCGGCTCCCGGTAGCGGATCGCGTACCAGACCCCCATCGCGGCGACCGTCAGCCCGACGTGCTCCTTCGTCGCCAGAGCCGCCGCCGCGAACAGGGCGAACGGCAGCAGCCGGCGCTGGTCGAGGAACCACCAGGCGAACAGCAGCAGCGGGCAGGCGAGCGAGACGGGATGGAAGTCGCTCACGGTCAGCCACTGGACGGGCGGGAAGAGGAGGTACGCGACCGCGAGCGCCGCCGCCACGCGCTCGGAGTCGAGGTGCGCCCGCGCGAGCCAGAAGACGGGGATCGCCCCGGCGGCAACGGCCACGGCCTGGACGACGAGCAGCAGTTCAGGGCTCGGCCAGAGCGACCACAGCGGCGCGAGCAGCACGAGGATCGGGTCGAAGTGCGAGCCCAGCCGCGAGATCTGCTCGCCGTGGACGTCGGTGACCGACAGCACGTCGCCGTTCGCCGTCGACCAGACCGCCTGGGTCATGTTCCCGAGATCGAAGCGGCCGCTGCCGAAGGCCCGATGCCGCAGGACGGCCAACGCGCTGAAGCCGGCCGCGAAGGCGGCGGTGGCGAGCCAGACGAACCGCGAGGGCGTCATCGTCCGACGAGCTGCTCGACCAGGTCCCGCCACCGCTCGCCGAGCACCGCCTCGCTCGCCTGTGCCCGGTAGGCATCGAGCCCGCCGTCGCCGATCCGGCGCGCGAGCGCGGCATCGCTCGCCAGCCGCCGTACTGCCGCCGCCAGCGCCTCGGCGTCGGCGGCAGGGACCAGCAGCGCGCTCTCTCCGTCGACGAGCAGCTCGCGCGCAGCCGGCGTGTCCGCGGTCACGAGCGGCGTCCCGCAGGCGAGCGCCTGGAACGCCTTGTTCGGGATCACCCGGCCCGTCTTCGCCGAGGTGCCGAAGACCCCGAGGGCGCAGCCCGCGCGCTGGAGCTCCTCGGGCAGGTGCTCGTACTCGACCCACTCGACCCACTCGACGTTGGGCGGGCGCTCCGCCAGCAGCCCGTCGAGCTGGCCGCTGCCGACGATGCGGAACGGGATCTCGGGCGCCAGCCGCGCCGCCGCGAGGATCGTCTCGACGCCGTGGAGCGGGATCAGCTTGCCGACGAAGAGCGCATGAAAGTCCTGCTGCGGCTGCCACCCGGGCCGGAAGAGGCGCTCCTCGGCGCCGACGAAGCAGACCGCAAGCCGTTCGGCGGGGAGCTCGGCCAGCTCGGCGAGATGCCGTGCGTTCTGAGCGGTGTCGGCGACGACGAGGTCGGCGCGCCGGAGCGCGAGCCGGTCGACCTGGCGCAGGACACCCGCAGCAGGCGAGCCGGCCGAGAAGCGGGCGCGGTCCTCGACCAGCGTCTCGTGCAGCGAGACGAGCGGGTTGAAGAGGACCGGGCGTCCGCGGGCGATTCGCCGCGCCGCCGGCACGTCGAAGTGCCCGGGATAGCCGACGATGACGGCGTCGAAACGCTCGCGGCGTCCGCCGAAGAGCAACCGCGTCTCGGCCACGCCCGATCCGCAGCGCGGCTGCGAGTCCGAGCGACCACTTGTGGCGCTGCCGCTCCCACACGTTCGCATGCCGCTCGATCACCTCCACGCCGGCGCCGCGTAGGCACGAGATCACCTGCGCGTTCCGCGGGTAGTCGCGCTCGTACGTCCCGAAGTAGAGGACGCGGAGGCTCAGCGCAGGATCTCGTCCACGTGCTGCTCGAGGTGGCGGCCGCCCGTCCGCTCCTCGTGGTGACTCGCAACGAGCTCGCTGACGAGGCCGAGCGAGACGAGCTGCACGCCGACGACGACGAGGAGGACGCCGAGCGTGAGCAGCGGCCGCTGCCCGATCGCCTCGCCCGTCAGCTTCAGCACGGTCAGGTAGACCAGCAGCAGCGTGCCGACCGCCCCGAGGACGAGGCCGACGCCGCCGAAGAGATGGAGCGGTCGGTGCCGGTAGCGGCCCATGAACGTGACGGTGAGCAGGTCGAGGAAGCCGCGGACGTAGCGCTCCATCCCGTAGCGCGAGCGTCCGTGCTCGCGCGGACGGTGGTTGACCGGCAGCTCGGCGACGCGGTAGCCGCGGTAGTGGGCGAGCACGGGGATGAAACGGTGCAGCTCGCCGTAGATGCGAAGCCCGTGGACCACCTCGGCGCGGTACGCCTTCAGGCCGCAGTTGAGATCGTGCAGCCGGAGCCCCGAGAGCCGGCCGGTGACGCGGTTGAAGATGCGCGAGGGAATCCGTCGCGTCAGCGGGTCGCGCCGCTTCGTCTTCCAGCCCGAGACGAGGTCGAAGCCCTCGTCGAGCTTCGCGAGCAGCCGCGGGATCTCGGCGGGATCGTCCTGAAGGTCGCCGTCGATCGTGACGACGACGTCGCCCTGGGCTTCCTCGAAGCCGGCCTGCAGCGCGGCGGCCTTGCCGAAGTTGCGCCGGAGCCGGACGACGCGCACCTCGTCGTGCTGCGCGTGCAGACGCGTGAGCGCCGCGAAGGTGCCGTCGGTCGAGCCGTCGTCGACGAAGACGACCTCCCACGGCCGACCGAGTGGTTCGAGCACGGACGAGAGCTCGTCGTGCAGCAGCGCGACGCTGCGCTCCTCGTCGTGCACGGGGACGACCACCGAGATCACGGCCGTTAGCGTATGCCCGATGAGCGGCTTGCTGTCGATCGACGAGGCCCTGCGGCGGGTCCTGGCCCGTGCGGTCGTGCTCGACGCGGAGCGGGTGCCGGTCGACGAGGCCGCGGGCCGCTTCCTCGCCTCGGACGTCACAGCCGCCGTCGACCTGCCTCCGTTCGCGAGCTCCGCGATGGACGGCTACGCCCTGCGGGCGGACGACACGCCCGGCCGGCTGCCCGTCGTCGCCCGCGTCGCAGCCGGCGTGCCGGCCGAGCGGGCGCTGGTGGCCGGCGAGGCGATGGCGATCTCCACCGGCGGCGCCGTGCCCGATGGCGCAGACTCGGTCGTCCCGATCGAGATTGTTGTCGAATCGGACAACGAACTGGAAGTATCCTGCTCCGGTCGAGCTCGGCGCCAATGTCCGGCCGATCGGCGGCGACGTCCGGGCCGGCGACCTCCTGCTCTCCGCCGGCACGCGGGTCGGCGCGGCCCAGATCGGCGCGCTCGCCGCCGCCGGCGTCGCGGAGCTGCTTGTCGCCCGGAGGCCGAAGGTCGTCGTCCTCAGCACCGGGACCGAGCTGCGTGCGCCCGGAGAGCAGCTGGGCGCGGGGCAGATCTACGAGTCGAACGCGCCGATGCTCGCAGCTGCCTTCGACGCCGCCGGTGCCGAGGTCGAGCGCATCGGCCCCGTCGCGGACGACGAGGGTGAGCATCGGCGAGCGCTCGAGCGCGGCCTCGAGGCGGATGTGCTGGTCAGCTCGGGCGGCGTCTCCGTCGGCCCGCACGACCTCGTCCGCCGGATCCTGGCCGAGCTCGGAGTCGAGGAGGATTTCTGGGGCGTCGCCGTCCGGCCGGGCAAGCCGCTCGCGTTCGGCGTCCGCGGGCGGACACTCGTCTTCGGGCTGCCGGGCAACCCGGTCTCGGCGCTCGTCGGGGTGGAGCTCTTCGTGCGGCCGGCGCTGCTCGCGCTGCAGGGCGCGACCGATCCGGAGCCGGCCTACGAGATCGCCAGGCTCGCCGCGCCCCTACGCCGGAACGCTGCGCGCGACGACCTCGCCCGCGCCCGAACGAGGCGCGACGCCGACGGGACGGTGCTGGAGCCGCTGACCGGCCAGGAGTCGCACATGATCGCCCGCGCCGCCGGCGCCGACGCACTCGTGCTCGTGCCCAGCGGCGAGGGCCGGTTGGAGCCCGGGGAACGCGTCCGCTACCTCCCGTTGCGGTAGGGAGCCGAGCGCCTCAGCCTTCCACTGCACTGCGCTCGTCGCGCGGGACACGGCCGCCGAGCAACCGGAGCCGTGGCCCGTTGCGCGGGATCCGGCTTTGCGAATACGGGGCGTACCGGCCGACGGCCAGAGCCGTCAGCTGCGCCGCGACCGCGAGCCAGGCGAAGGCGAGCGCGACGACGATCCACGGGACGTACCCGACGGAGACGAGCGAGAGCAGGTACCACGGCGTCTCGATCCCGAGCGCAAGCTGCGTCGAGAAGGAGAGCAGGAGGATGAGCGGGCCGGTGAAGCCGAGCACCAGCAGGCCACCGCGGGCCAGCGGCCCGGACGCCTGCGCCTGCGGCAGCCAGAGCCAGGCGTAGAGCGACGGCAGCAGGTAGACGAGCGAGAACGGGTTCGTCGCGACGACGAGCAGTGCGATCAGCCCGAGTGCGACCAGGGCGACCGTGTGACCTGCGAGGGTCTCCTCCGGCCGAGTCGCTCGCCGGGGCAGTAGGCGCTCACGGGCGACGAGCCAGCCGATGAGCAGCAGCACGCCGAGGATGCCGAGCACCGCGGGCGAGGGCTCGTAGAGGCTCCGGTCGGGCGGCAACGGCCGCGGCTCGCCCTGCGGGAAGGCGCCGAGCAGCGATGCCGCGAAGATGAGCGCCGCGGCGTAGCCCCAGAAGTAGAGCCGGCGGCGGAGGCTGCGGGCGGCCGGCGCGAGCGGGATCCGGCGGCGGCGGCAGTGCGCGAACAGGTCGATCGTGCCGATCAGGAACGGCAGCAGCGCCGTCATCAGGACGAGCTCGATCGCCCAGCCGCGGACGATGCGTGTGCCGAAGTAGATGTAGCTCGTCGTTCCCTGGGTGAGCTCGAGACCGGCGTCGAGCGATCCGATCAGGTTCTGCGACGCGCGGCCGAGCTCCGCGAGCGTCTGCACGTCGAACGTGTCGTCGTAGGCGGTCGTCGCGAATCCCTCGGCCGCGCCCTCGGGCAGCGTCGTCAGGGTCAAAGCCGGAATGCCGCGCGCCACGAACGGGCCTTGCTCGTGGAGCGTGAACGGGAACCCGAGATTGAGCAGCTGGCGGAGCGCCGAGTCCCGGGTCGGTTCGGCCCCGGTCTGCTCGAGGACGCGGACCGCCGCAGTTCGGACGAGCGACGCCGAGGGCGAACGCGCCGTGTCGCCGGCGATCACCAGCCGCGACGGCTGGGAGCCCGCGAGTGCGTCGAGGCTGATCACGGCCAGCGCGTTCTCCCGGTAGGGCGAGCTCTCGGCGAAGTGGGCTGCACCGAGCGCGCCGAACGCGCCGCCGTCGGTCGAGACGAAGACGAGTGTGTACGTCGGCTTCGCCTGCACGAGCGTCGCGCCGCCGACCGATGCGAAAGCGCGGGCGAGCTCGATCAGGGCGCCTGTTCCGGACGCGTTGTGGTTGACGCCCGGCCCCTCCCCGATGTTGTCGCGGTGCGCGGTGATGACGATCGTGCGCTGCGAGGCGCCGCGGACGACGGTGACGACATTTCGCAGCTCGACCTTGCCGCGCCCGGGGATCTGCGCCGTGAAGGTGTCCACGCGTGCGTCGAAGCCGTACAGCTCGAACTGGTCCGAGATCCAGGCGGCCGCGCCCAGGCTGCCGGGCGATCCAGGCGAACGGTCGGGGTACTTGGCCGCCAGGTCGCGGGAGAGCTGCTCTGCGATCGAGACGTCGAAGGTCGGCGGCAGCGTCGGCGGCGGCAGCGGCTGCGGGCGCGCGACGCTGAAGGCAGTCAGGAGGAGCGGCAGCGCGACGAGGAGCCAGGTCCCGCGCACGAGCCGCGCGTTGACGGGCCTCTCGACCGAGCCGCGGCGGGGGCGCGGGCGTGGCGCCCGCGCTCGTCTGGGCGGCGCCATTTCACGGGCCAGTGTAGGGAAGACCGCGGCCGTCTCTAGCATTCGTCCATGGCCGACACGTCGACCATCCTCCTCGTCGACGACGAGGACTCGATCCAGAAGCTCTTGACCTACCCGCTCGAGCGGGACGGCTTCAAGGTCGTGCATGCCCGCGACGGCGAGGAGGCGCTCGCGCGCTTCGCCGAAGAGGACGTCGATCTCGTCGTTCTCGACCTGATGTTGCCGAAGCTCGACGGGCTCGAGGTCTGCAAGCGGCTGCGCTCCGAGAGCACCGTCCCGATCATCATGCTCACCGCCCGCGACGACGAGCTGGACAAGGTGCTGGGGCTCGAGCTCGGCGCCGACGACTACATCACGAAGCCGTTCTCGATCCGCGAGTTCCGGAGCCGAGTGCGGGCGCTGCTGCGCCGCGCGGCGGCCCCGCGCCCGGGCGAGCACCGCGACGACGAGGTGATCGACGCAGGCGAGCTCACGATCGACGTTCCGCGCCGGACGGTGCAGGTCCGGGGCAGCGAGGCGCAGCTGACGTTCGTCGAGTTCGAGCTGCTCCGCGTGCTGGCTGCCGCGCCCGGACGCGTCTTCTCACGGCGCCAGCTGCTCGAGCGGCTGCGCGGCGGCGCCGACTACCGCGAGCCGCGCACGATCGACGTCCACGTCCGCCACCTGCGCGAGAAGATCGAGGAGGATCCGCACGCGCCGAAGCTGATCCTCACGGTGCGCGGCGTCGGCTATCGCTTCCGGGAGCGCTGACGCGATGCGCCGGCCGAGGATCCGCGGGATCCGTCTCCGACTGGCGCTGGCGCTTCTGGTCGTCGTCGCCGGGTCGCTCGGCGTCGTCTACCTGATCGTCGTCCCCTCGCTCGAGAACGAGCTGATCAACGCCAAGCTGAACCAGCTCGAGGAGGACGCGCAGACCGTCGCGCGCAATTACGAGACCCAGGTCGGGAGCGAGCAGGAGTTCGCCGAGCGAGCGGCCTCGGTCTTCCAGGCGCGTGTCGTCGTCTTCTCGATCCTGCAGAACCAGCCGTTCGTGTTCGGCGACTCGAACACGGCAGCGTCACTCGACGTCGCGCACGATCCGATCGCGCTCGAAGCGACGCACAGCCGCACGATCGAGCGCGGCACCGTCTCGCGCGGCGGCCGCCGGTTCGCCGAAGTGGCGGTGCCGCTCGAGAACCAGGGGGTCGTGATCCTGCTCAGCGACTCCCTGGCCGATCCGATCGCGAGCCTGAAGCTGATCGAACGCAGGCTCCTGTTTGCGGGCCTGATCGCCCTCCTCTTCGCCGGCGTCGCCGGGTATCTGGTCGCCTCGGTGCATGCGAAGCGCATCCTGCGGCTCGAGCGGGCGGCCGAGCGGATCGCGGGCGGCCGCTTCGACGAGCCGGTGGTCGACACCGGCAACGACGAGCTCGGAGACCTCGCCGACGCGTTCGAGCGAATGCGAGGGCGGCTCGGCAAGCTCGACCGCGCGCGCAGCGAGTTCATCGCCAACGCCTCGCACGAGCTGCGGACGCCGCTCTTCTCGCTCGGCGGTTTCCTCGAGCTGATGGCGGACGAGGACGTCGACGAGGCGACCCGGCAGGAGTTCCTCGAGACGATGCGCGAGCAGGTCGACCGGCTCGCAAAGCTCGCCACCGACCTGCTCGACCTCTCGCGCCTCGATGCGGGCCGGATGCACGTCGCGCACGAGCCGGTCGACCTCGGCGAGGTTGCACGTGTCGTCTCGGCCGAGTTCGGCGCGCTCGCGGAGACGCGGAAGCACGTCGTCGAGACCGATGTGCAGGGCAGTCCGGTCGCCCGCGCCGACGAGTTGCGCGTGCTCCAGGTGGTGCGGGCGCTGCTCGACAACGCGCTCACGCACACGCCCGAAGGGACGCGCGTGACGCTGCGGGCCTGGGCCGACCGCGAGCACGCCTTGATCGAGGTCGAGGACGACGGCCCGGGGATCGCACCGGAGCACGCGGCCCACGTCTTCGACCGCTTCTATCGCGGCGACGGGACGGTCGCGTCCGGCAGCGGGCTGGGGCTGGCGATCGCCAGGGAGCTGGTCGAGATGATGGGCGGCGAGGTCGTGCTCGACTCGCAGCCCGGCCGCACGGCTGTACGCGTCGTGCTGGGCGCGGCGCCGACGTCGGTCACGGCGGAGCCGACCGCCTCCGTTTCCACGTGAAAACGGACAGACCGTCGCTACAGTGAGCCAGATGCGTCCCGGTGCCCTCGCAGCAGTGTCGCTCGTGGCCGCCGGCGTGGGTGCCGCGATCGTGCTCGTGATCGGCTCCGCAGCGGGCTGGCTCGGCGGCGAGAGCGGCGTCCGCACCGTCGTCGTCCCCACCGTGCCGACAGGAGCCGACGCGTCGGCGCCGACGGCAGCGCCGCTGCTCGGCAACCGCTTCGACCCGGCGCGGATCTACGCGAGCCGCTCGGAAGGGGTCGTCACGATCTACTCCTACTTCCCGAACGGGCAGCGCGCGCAGGGCTCCGGCTTCATCGTCTCCGACGAGGGTCACATCCTGACCAACTCGCACGTCGTCACCACGTCCGGCTCCGGAAACTCGGGTGCGGCGGTGCGCGGCGCCGATCGGATCTACGTCGCCTTCCACGACGGCGACCGGATCCCGGGCACGATCGTCGGCTGGGACCTCTTCAACGACACGGGGCTGGTCAAGATCGATCCGAAGGATCACGCCGTCTCGCCCGTCCCGCTCGGCGACTCGAGCCGTGTCGTCGTCGGCGAGCCGGTCGCGGCGATCGGCAGCCCCTTCGGACAGGAGAGCTCGCTCGCGGTCGGCGTCGTCTCCGCCACGGAGCGCTCGATCGACTCGCTCACGTCCGCCTACGACGTCTCCGACGCGATCCAGATCGACGCGCCGATCAACCACGGCAACTCGGGCGGCCCGCTGCTGGACGCCCGCGGGCGCGTGATCGGGATCAACGCGCAGATCCGCTCGGATTCCGGGAACGCGGAAGGCGTCGGCTTCGCGATCCCGATCAACTCGGCCCGACGCTCGATGGTGCAGCTGATCTCGAAGGGCAAGGTCGCCTACGCCTACGTCGGCGTCACCACGCAGGACGTCACCCCGGCGCTCGCGCGCCGCTACGGGCTCGGTGCGCCGCGCGGCGCGCTGATCCAGGCGGTGGTCGCGGACGCGCCCGCTGCGAAGGCCGGTCTCCGCGGCTCGTCCAAGCAGGAGGTCTTCAACGGCGTGCCGATCAACGTCGGCGGCGACCTGATCGTCGGCTTCGCCGGCCAGAAGGTCGAGCGCGCGGCCGACATCGCCCGCATCGTCACCGACAGCCTCCGGCCCGGCCAGACCGTCTCCGTCACCGTGCTCCGGCGGCGGCAAGGGTGCGCGCGAGACCGTCCGCGTCCGGCTCACCGAGCGCCCGCTCAACCCGACCCGCTGACTCATCCGGTTTAGACCGGGACGGTTCCGGGAAGGAAGGGTGAGAAGTTGTGAGGGTTCGGGAGCTTTCGGTAGAACAGGCGGAGACACGCGTGAGCGAGCAGGCGATGACGGCGACGGACGACTTCGACCTCGGACGCACCGTGCGGCTGACGATTCCGGCCAAGCCGGAGTACATCACGCTCTCCCGGCTTGCCCTGGCCGGTCTCGCTCGCGTCCGCTCCTTTCCCGACGAGACGCTGGCCGACCTGAAGCTCGCCCTCACCGAGGCGTGCTCCAACTCCGTGCGCCACGCCTACGAGAACGGCGAGGGGCACGTCGACATCAGCTTCGAGCTCCGTGACGACCGGCTCATCGTCGAGGTCGCCGACGACGGCACCGGCTTCGAGCTCGAGGAGGGCAAGAAGAGCGACGACGACATGCTCAGCGAGGGTGGTCTCGGGATCGCGATCATCCGCTCGATCGCCGACGAGGTCGAGATCGAAGGCGGCCCGGGCGGCAAGGGCTCGCGACTCCGCTTCGTCAAGCTCCTCTAGGCTCCCCGTCCGATGACCGAACGGCGGAAGCTGATCGTCGTCTCCAACCGCGGACCGATCGCATACGGGCGCGAGGGAGGCGAACGAATCGTGAAGCGCGGCGCCGGCGGCCTCGTCACGGCGCTCGCCCCGCTCGTCTCCCACCACGACGTCACCTGGATCGCAAGCGCGATCTCGGACGAGGACCGCGACGTCGCCGCCGCCGGCACGGTCGAGGAGACGGCTCGCGACGGCTCGCGCTACCGGCTCCGGCTCGTCGCTCATCCGCCGGAGGCGTACGACCTCTACTACAACGTGATCGCGAACCCGGCGCTCTGGTTCGTCCAGCACGGGCTCTGGGAGCGCAAGGACCGACCCCGAGCGCGATCTCATGCCGGCCTGGGACGAGGGCTATGTCGAGGTCAACCGCGACTTCGCGGATGCGGTCCTCGAGGAGCTCGAGCGCGAGCCGGAGGCGGCGGTCTTCTTCCACGACTACCACCTCTACGTCGCGCCGTCATTCGTCCATGAGCGGCGACCGGACACCGCGCTGGCCCACTTCACGCACATTCCCTGGGTCGGGCCGGACGCCTGGTCGGTGCTGCCGGAGCGGGTCGTCCGCGAGATCCACGAAGGGCTGCTCGCCTGCGACGTCGCGGGCTTCCACACGCAGCGGTGGCGACGGGCGTTCCTCGACTCGTGCCGCGCCCTCGGGCTCGAGCCGGACGAGCGGCGCGTCAACGCGCACCCGATCTCGATCGATCCGCAGGAGTTCGAGAACCTGGCCGCCAGCGAGCCGGTGCAGGCCCGCGAGCGCGAGCTCGTGGCCGAGCGGCCCGAGCAGCTGATCCTCCGCGTCGACCGCACCGACCCCTCGAAGAACGTGCCACGGGGCTTCGAGGCGTTTGCCTTGCTGCTCGAGCGCCGCCCAGACCTGCAGGGCCGCGTCGGCATGCTCGCCCTGCTCGACGCGTCCCGGCAGGAGATCCCGGAGTACGTCGAGGAGCGTCGCCGGATCGAGGCGGCGGCCGCCGCTGTCGAGGCGCGCTTCCCGGGTGCGCTCACGCTCCGCATCGCCGACGACTTCCCGGCGTCGATCGCGGCGTACAAGCAGTTCGACGTCCTGCTCGTGAACGCGGTCATGGACGGGCTCAATCTCGTCGCGAAGGAGGCGCCGATCGTGAACGTGCGAGACGGTGCCGTTGTCTTATCTGTAAACGCAGGCGCGTACGAGGAGCTCGGTGACTGGGTCGTTCCGCTCGATCCGTTCGACGTCCCGGGCACGGCGGATGCACTCGAGCAGGCACTTGAGCTGGGGGAGGACGAGCGAGCCGAACGCCGTCGCGCGATCGGCGCCCGCGTCCGGGAGCACGATCTCGAGGAGTGGATCGCCGCACAGCTGGCCGATCTCGACCACGCGAGTAGCATTCGGCGGCGATGAGCGACCTCTCGCATGTCGACGAGTCCGGCGCGGTCCGCATGGTCGACGTCGGCGGCAAGCCGCTCTCGCGGCGGCGTGCGGTCGCGCGCGCGTCGGTGCGGATGGCGCCGGAGACCGCACAGCGGCTCGGCGACCTGCCCAAGGGAGATGCGCTGGCGACTGCGCAGCTGGCGGGGATCATGGCCGCGAAGCGGACGAGCGATCTGATCCCGCTTTGCCACCCCTTGCCGCTCTCGGTCGTGGACGTCTCGCTCGAGGTCGTCGCCGACGGCGTCGAGATCACGGCAGCCGCGGAGACGACGGCGCAGACCGGTGTCGAGATGGAGGCGCTCACTGCCGCCTCGGTCGCCGCGCTGACCGTCTACGACATGGCGAAGGCGATCGACAAGGACATGGTGATTGCCGAGGTGACCCTGGTCGAGAAGACGAAGGCGGCCGTTTGAGGGCCGCCGTCCTGACCGTCTCCGACGGCGTCGTCGCGGGCACCCGTGAGGACACGAGCGGCGACCTCCTCGCCGAGTTGCTCGCCGGCGACGGCTACGAGGTCGAGCGCCGCATCGTGCCTGACGAGGCCGGAGAGATCGCGTCCGCGATCTCGGAGCTGGCCGAGACGGCTGCGGTCGTGCTCACCACGGGCGGCACCGGCGTCGCGCCCCGCGACGTCACTCCCGAGGCGACGCGCTCGGTGATCGACCGCGAGGCGCCTGGGATCGCCGAGGCGATCCGCGCCGACTCGCTGGCGAAGACGCCGCACGCGCTGCTGTCGCGTGGGGTGGCGGGTATTCACGCGCGCACCCTGGTCGTCAACCTGCCGGGCTCGCCGGGCGGCTGCCGCGACGGCTACGCCGTGCTGCAGCCCGCGCTCGGGCACGCGCTCGGCCTGCTCGCCGAAGCCGAGACGGCGCACAGGCAGACGTGACGACGACGGCCGTCTCGCTCCCGCGGCGCTTCGCCTCGCTGGTGAAGCTCGAGCACACGGTGTTCGCGCTCCCGTTCGCGTACGTCGGGATGCTGCTGGCTCTCGGCGAGTCGCCCTCGGCGGCGGACTGGCTCTGGGTGACGGTGGCGATGGTCGGCGCCCGGACGCTCGCGATGAGCCTGAACCGGCTGATCGACGCCGAGATCGACGCTCGCAACCCACGCACGGCGAGCCGCGAGCTGCCGGCCGGGACGCTCTCGCGCGGGCAGGTGCTCGCGCTCTGCGCCGCCGCGCTCGCGGTCTTCCTCGTCGCCGTCTTCCAGCTCGACCCGGTCGTGCGCTGGCTCTGGCCGATCCCGGTCCTCTTCTTCGTCGTCTACCCGTACCTCAAGCGCGTCACCTGGCTCTGCCATCTCTGGCTCGGCTGCTCGCTCGGGCTCGCGCCGGTCGGAGCCTGGGTCGCCGTCACCGGCGAGCTCCCCTGGGAGGCGTTCGCGCTCGGCGGCGCGGTCGCGCTCTGGGTCGCCGGCTTCGACTTCTTCTACTCGCTCTTCGACCTCGAGCACGACCGCGAACAGGGGCTGCATTCCTGGGCGACGCGCTTCGGGGAGCGTGGCGTCTTCGCCGCCGCGCGTCTCTTCCACATCGGGACTGTCGTCTTGCTCGCCCTGGCCGGCCTGGGCCTCGACGTCGGCCTGTTCTACTGGCTCGGTGTCGGAGCCGTGGCCGCTCTCCTCGCGTACGAGCACTCACTCGTTCGGCCCGGCGACCTGCGCCGCCTCGACGCCGCGTTCTTCACCGTCAACGGCGTCATCAGCATCGTCTTCCTCTGCTTCGTTCTCGCCGACGTGCTCCTGTGATCGTCGCGCGGGCGGTCGAGAAGCGCTACGGGCGGCGGCGGGCGCTGCGGCCGCTCGACTTCCGGCTCGAGCGCGGCGGCTTTCTTGTTGTCACCGGAGCCAACGGATCCGGCAAGACGACGCTGCTGCGCCTCGTCGCCGGCCTCGCCGCGCCGAGCGGCGGCGAGCTCGAGGTCGACGCCGGCCGCGGTGCGCTCGGCTACCTCGGCCACGAGCCGCTGCTCTACCGCGACCTGACCGCAGTCGAGAACCTCGACCTCTACGGCCGGCTCTACCGCGTGCCGGAGCGGCGCGAGCGGATCGGGATGCTGCTCGAGCGCTACGGCCTCTGGGACGTCCGCGCCGAGCGCATCGCGTCGTACTCGCGCGGGATGACGCAGCGGCTTGCGCTCTGCCGCGCGCTGCTGCACGAGCCGGAGCTGCTCGTCCTCGACGAGCCGTTCACCGCCCTCGACGCCGAGGGTGCCGAGCTGCTCGACCGGCAGCTGGCCGAGCTCGCCGGCACGGCGACGGTCCTGCTGACGACGCACGAGCCCGCGCGGGTCGAGCCGCTCGCGAGCGCTCGTCTGGCGCTCGCGTGAACTACCTCGCCGACGTCGCCGCGCTCGCGCGCAAGGATCTGCGGCTCGAGCTGCGCGCACGCGACACGCTGCCGGCGATGCTGCTCTTCGTCCTCTCGACGCTCGTCGTCTTCCACTTCGCGCTGCCGACCGGCGCCGACGAGGTCGCGGCGCAGGGCCTCCTCTGGGTTGCGCTCGTGTTCACCGCGCTGCTGGGGCTGGCCCGCGCCTGGGCGCCGGAGCGCGAGGGCGGCGCGCTGGAAGGGCTCGTGCTTGCCCCATCGGACCGAAGCGCGATCTGGCTCGGCAAGTCCGCGGCGGTCTTCGTCTTCCTGGCCCTGATCGAGCTCGTCGCCCTGCCGGCGTTCGCGCTCTTCTTCTCGCCGCTGCAGGCGGAGGCCGTCCTCGGCGTGCTGCTCGCGAACGTCGGCATCTGCGCCGTCGGGACGCTGCTCGCGGCGATGGCGGCGGCGAGCCGCACGCGCGAGCTGATCCTGCCGCTGCTCTTCCTGCCGCTCGCGATCCCGCTCGTCGTCGGCGGTGTCGGCTCGAGCGTCTCGACCGACCCCGGCCGCTACCTCCTGTTTCTCGGTCTGTACGACGCGGTCTTCGCGATACTGTGCTGGGCGTCCTTTGAGTACGTCGTCTCCGAATAGCAGGGTCTCTCTCGTCTCGGTTCCGGCGCTCGCGGCGCTCTCCGCAGCGCTCGTCGGGCTGGCGATCGTCTTCGCGTTCTGGGTCGCCCCCGAGGACGCCGATCAGGGCATCTCGCAGAAGATCTTCTACTTCCACGTCCCGATCGCGCTGACCGCGTATGCCTGCTTCGGCTGGGGCGCGTGGAAGGCGCTGCGGCTGCTCTGGAAGGGCGACGAGCACTACGACCTCGAGAGCTACGTCGCCATCCACCAGGGCACGATCTTCGGGGCGCTGACGCTCGCGACCGGGTCGATCTGGGCCAAGGCCTCGTGGGGCCACTGGTGGGTCTGGGACTCGAACCAGCTCGTGCTCTTCCTCGTCCTCTTCCTCTTCTACTCGGCCTACTTCATGCTTCGCTTCTCGATCGAGGAGGGACCGCGGCGGGCGAACCTGTCGGCCGTCTACGCGCTCTTCGGCGTCGCCCTGATCCCGGTCAGCTTCTTCGCGATCCGCCTCGCCGAGGACTTCATCCATCCGACGACGTTCACGCGCGACGGGCCGCAGATGACGGGGTCGATGTTCTTCGCCTTCTGCGTCTGCTGGCTCGCGATCACGATGGTCGCCTACACGCTCTACCGGGTCGAGCTGCTCGGGAAGCGGCTCGACGCGAACCTGCGTGAGCTCCGGGAGATACTGACGGCATGAGCCAGAGCGATTACGTCGTCGCGGCCTACGGGGTCGTGTTCGTGACCCTGCTCGTCTACGTCGCGATCATCGCCGCCAAGCTCTCGCGGCTCGAGCGCGACACCGCCGAGCTCGCGGAGCTGGCGCGGCAGCGCCGAGACAATGTTGGCTGACTGCGGTGGCTGAGTTCCTCGTCGTCCCGGCGCTGCTCGCCTACGGTGAGGCGGCTTTCGCCTACGCGGGCGAGCTGCGCGGGCCGGGGCTCGCGGGCCGACTCGCCACCTGGGGCGTCCGGCTCGGCTGGCTGGCGCAGACCGCGCTGCTCGTCGGGCAGGGGCTGTCGGCCGACGGGTTTCCGTGGGGGACGTGGGCCGGCGCGCTCAACCTCTTCGTCTGGCTCGTCGTCGGCGCGTACCTGATCTGGGGCTGCACGCCCCGCTACCGGCTGCTCGGCTTGACGGTGATGCCCGTCGCCGCCGTGCTGCTGGCGCTCGCCTGGGCGGGCGGCGGGACCGCCTTCGACCAGGGTGACCGCTCCGGCGTCGTCCTGGCGCTGCATGTCGTCCTGATGCTGGCCGGCTTCGCCGGCCTGCTGCTCGCGGCCGGGATGGCCTCGCTCTACCTCTGGCACGAGCGGCGGCTGAAGCGGCACGAGCGCAGCGTCCTGCGCGTCCGGATGCCGGCGCTCGACGCGCTCGACCGGCTCGCCGCGCGCACCGTGCTCGGCTCGCTCGTCGTCCTCACATTCGGGATCGGCGTCGGCGCGGCCAGCTTCGAGCGCGGCGATCTCGACGCGGCGATGGTGGTCACGTTCCTGATCCTGGCGACGTACGCGGCCCTGCTCGTGCTCCGACACGAGGGCTGGCGCGGCCGCCGCGCGGCGCTCCTGAACCTGGCCGGCTTCGCGCTCGTCGCGATCGTCCTCCCCCTGACCCACTTCGCCGCATGAAGCTGACGCTGGCAGGTGTGTCGCACCACAAGGCGCCGATCGAGCTGCGCGAGCGTGTCGCGCTCGACGTCGAGGCCTGCCGTGCCCTGGCGGAGCGGCTCGAAGGCGAGGCGATCGTGCTCTCCACCTGCAATCGCACCGAGCTCTACCTTGCGCACGAGGAGCACGCGGAGGAGCTCGCGGTCGGGACGCTCGCGGAGCTCGCCGGCGACCGTGGCGCCGATCTGACCGCCGCGCTCTACCGTCTCCGCGACGAGGCCGCGGCGCTGCACCTCTTCCGCGTCGCCGCCGGGCTCGACTCGCTCGTCCCCGGCGAGGGCGAGATTCTCGGCCAGGTGCGGACCGCCTTCGAGGTCGGGCTCGCCCGGGCCGTTCCTCGACAAGCTCTTCCGGCAGGCGCTGCACGCCGGCCGCCGCGTCCGGCTCGAGACGGCGATCAGCGAGAGCCCCGCGTCGGTGCCGTCGGCAGCGGCCGCGCTTGCACAGCAGGTCTTCGACGATCTCTCGGGGCGGCGCGTGCTCGTGCTCGGCGCGGGGAAGATGAGCGAGGCGACCAGCCGGAACCTGATCTCGCGCGGGGCGGACGTTGCCGTCGTCGCGAACCGGACGCTGGCGCACGGCGAGGAGCTTGCCCAGCGACTGGGCGCGCAGGCGATCGAGCTCGCGGGGATCGGCACGGAGCTCGAGCAAGCCGACGTCGTCGTCTCGGCGACGAGCGCCTCCGATCACGTGCTCACGCGCGAGGTCGTGGCGTCGGCGCTTCGAGCCCGCAAGGGACGGCCGCTGCTGCTGGTCGACCTCGCGGTCCCGCGCGACCTCGATCCGGCGATCAACGAGCTCGACGGCTGCTTCCTCTACGACGTCGACGATCTCGAGGCGGTTGTCACCGAGACGCTCTCCGGCCGTCGCACCGAGGCGGCGCGGGCCGAGCGGCTCGTCGCCGACGAGGCCGACCGCTTCCGTGACTGGCAGGCGTCGCTCGACGTCGTGCCGACGATCGCGTCGCTGCGCGCCCTGGCCGAGGAGATCAGGGACAGCGAGCTCGCACGTGCCGGCGGGCCGGCTCTCCGAGAGCGAGCGCAAGCACGTCGAGTCGGTGACCTCGCAGATCCTCGCAAAGCTCCTGCACCTGCCCACGATCCGCATGAAAGAGGCCGCCGCGGCAGCCGATGGGGTGGTCTATGCTGACGTCGTGAGGCATCTGTTCGGGCTCGAAGAGGAGGAGCGGCGGCGTTGAACACACGTTTTCTGACCGGCCGCCCACTACCGCTGCAGGTGCCGACCGCGTTCGTGCGGATCCGGCCGACCAGTGCGACCGGGGTGCGCGGCTGCGGTGAGTCGAGGCCCGCGTCGCGGCGAAGCTGTGCTCATCCGCGTCGGTTCCCGCGGCAGTAGGCTCGCGCTCACCCAGGCGGAGCAGGCGGCCGAAAGGCTCCGTGCGCCCGGGATAGAGATCGCGCTGGTGCCGATCACGACCGCGGGCGACCGCGATCGCACGAAGCCCTTCGGCGAGATCGGCTCGCGCGGTGTCTTCGTCAAGGAGCTCGAGGAGGCGTTGCTCGAGAACCGGATCGACGTCGCCGTCCACTCCGCCAAGGACATGACGTCGGTCGACCCCGAGGGGCTCGTCGTCGGCGCCTATCCGCCGCGCGAGGATCCGCGGGACGCGCTCTGCGGAGCGAGCGAGCTCCGGCCGGGAATGCGCGTCGGGACGGCGTCGGTCCGTCGCCGCGCGCAGCTGCTCGCGCTCGAGCCGACGCTCTCGATCGAGCCGCTGCGCGGGAACATCGACACGCGGCTGCGCAAGCGCGGCGAGCGGGGACTCGACGCGGTCGTGCTGGCCGCGTGCGGGCTCGACCGGCTCGGCCTCGACGCCGAGATCGGCCGCCGCTTCGACCCCGACGAGCTGCTGCCCGAGGCGGGGCAGGGGTCGCTTGCGCTGCAGGTGCGCGCCGGCGAGGAGGCGCTGGTCGCCGCCGCCGACGATGCCGAGACGCGACGGCGGGTCGAGGCGGAACGGCGCTGTGTCGCGCTGGTCGGCGGCGGCTGTCTCGCGCCCGTGGCCGCCTTCCACGACGGCGCCTCGCTGACCGCGCTCGTCGCGGACGAGGACGGCGCCTGGATCGAGCGGCGCGCTGGTGTCGATCCCGAAGCCGTCGCGCGCGAGCTGCTCTCGTTCGTCTCGTGAAGGTCGTCGTGACGCGGCCGCAGGGTCAGGAGGAGGAGCTGATCCGCGGGCTCGTCGCGCTGCGGCACGAGGTCGTCCACTGCCCCCTGCTCGAGGTCGAGCCGCTCGGGGACGAGCCGGTCGACGTCTCCGGCTACGACTGGGTGATCGTCACGAGCGTCAACGGCGCGCGCGAGCTGCGGCGGCGGATGACCGGGACGCCGTCGCGGGTGGCCGCGATCGGCCGCGCGACCGCTGACGCCTTCGGCGGCGCCGACCTCGTGCCGGCCGTCTCCACCCAGGAAGGGCTGCTCGCGGAGATGCCCAGCCCGGCCGGACGCGTCCTCTTCGCGGGAGCCGAGGGAGCGCGCAGGCTGCTCATCGACGAGCTCGGAGCGGACTTCGTGCCGCTGTACCGCACGCGGGAGCTGACGCCGCAGCAAGCTCCGGACGGCGACCTCGTCGTGCTCGCGTCGGCGTCGGCGGCGCGGGCGTTCGGCCGTCTCGGTTCCGACATCCCGGCGATCAGCATCGGGCCGTTGACGACGCAGGCGGCCCGAGACGCCGGTGTCGAGGTGGTGCGCGAGGCGTCGACGCACGACGTCGCGGGCCTGCTCGCGGCGATAGGCTCCGCCGCGTGTTCGTCACCTTCCTGAGCGACTTCGGGCTCCAGGACGACTTCGTCGGCACCTGCCACGGCGTGATCAAGCGGATCGCTCCGGATGCGCAGATCATCGACATCACCCACGGGATCCCGCGGCAGCAGATCCTGCAGGGAGCGCTGGTGCTCGCGAACACGATCCGGTACATGCCGGTCGGGAGCCACCTCGCGGTCGTCGACCCCGGTGTCGGCGGCGCGCGCCGGGCCCTCGCGCTGCGCGACCAGGATGGCCGCTACTACGTCGGGCCCGACAACGGCCTGCTGATCCCGGCCGCCGAGCGGGCGGGAATCGAGGCTGCGCACGAGCTCGCGAACCCCGCGTATGCGCTCGAGTCGATCTCGCGCACCTTCCACGGCCGCGACCTCTTCGCGCCTGCGGCGGCACACCTCGCCGCGGGAGTCGAGATCGGCGAGCTCGGGCCGCCGCTCGACCCTGACGCGCTCGTGCGGCTCGACCTGCCGCAGCCGGAGCTGCGCGCCGACCGGATCATCGCGACGATCCTCTACGTCGACTCGTTCGGCAACGTCGCCCTCAACCTGACGCGCGACCACGTCACCGAGGTGGGGATCGTGCCGGGGATGCAGGTCGAGCTCGATCTCGGCGGCGAGCGGGTCTACGCCGTCGCGGCGCGGACGTTCGCGGACGCGCGGCCGGGCGACATCATGCTCTACGAGGACAGCTACCGGAACATGTCCCTCGCGATCAGCAGCGGCAACGCGGCCGAGATGCTGCACGCGCGCATCGGGCAGCCGGTCCGGATCAACGTCGGCCGCATCTAGGTTGCAGCCGCAGCTGCGGTCTGTAAGTCTCCGCCCCACAAGGACGTTCGCGGAGCGGTCACTCCGTCCCGGACGTCCTTCTTTCTGCGGTCAGGCGTGAGGAGGCCGTCGGGCGAGCCACGGCCGCGCTGCCTCGAGCTGCGACGAGACCCGGAAGAGGAGCGCCTCGCCGAGCGGAGGCCCCACGAGCTGAACCCCGATCGGGAGCCCGTCGTCCGTCCAGTGCAACGGCAATGACACGGCCGGCTGGCCGGTGACGTTGAACACGGCCGTGAACGGCGTGAATGCGGCGGCGCGGTCGAACTGCTCGCGGGGATCGTCGGGCTCCGTGTCCCACCCGAGCGGCACGGGCGGCAGCGCCAGCGTCGGGGTCAGCAGCAGGTCGTAGTCGGCCCAGAACGACGACGATCCGGCGCGCTCGCAGCTGCAGCCGGCCGATCGCGCCCGCGTAGACCGGGCTCGTCGTGACGAGCGCGCGCTCGAGATACCACTGGTTCAGCACCGAGAGCTCGGTCGGGTCGGCGATCGGGTAGAGCGCCGGGATCGCCTGCCAGACAGGCAGGAAGTCCTCCATCAGCTCCTCGCCGCCCCAGTCGGGTGCAGCCTCCTCGACGTCGTGCCCGAGCGACGCGAGCAGCTCGGCGGCGTCGCGGGCAGCGGCGACGCACGCGGGATCGACGGCCGTCTCGATCGGCGCCTCGGTCGTGAAGGCGATCCGGAGGCGGCCGGGCTCGACGCCGATCTCCTCCACGTACGGCCGCTCGGGCGGCGCGGCCGGGAACGGGTCGCCCCACTCGTAGCCGGTGACGAGGTCGAGGTACGCAGCGGCGTCCAGCGTCGTCCGCGCCATCGGCGCCGGCCGTGCCGAGCCCGATGCCGGGCACGAACGGCGCGTTCGAGACGCGGCCGCGTGATGCCTTGATCCCGAAGAGCCCGCAGCACGAGGCCGGGATCCGGATCGAGCCGCCGCCGTCCGAGCCCTGCGCGATCGGAACGAGCCCGGCCGCGACGGCTGCCGCCGCGCCTCCGCTCGAGCCACCTGCGTTTCTGCCGAGGTCCCACGGCGTTCGGCAGGGCCCGTTCAGCGGCGAGTCGGTGAAGGCCGTCGTGCCGAACTCGGGCGTATTCGTCTTGCCGAGGACGACGAAGCCGGCCGCGCGCGTCCGGGCGACGTGCGCGAGGTCGAAGTCGGGGACGTTCTCCGCGAACGGCTTGCTGGAGAACGTCGTGCGGATCCCGGCCGTCGTGTCGAGGTCCTTGAACGCGATCGGCACGCCGTGGAAGGGCGTCTCGGCGGGAGCGTCGGCCTTCTCACGAGCATCCGCGAGCGCCTGCTCGCCGCAGACCGTCACGAACGCGCCGAGCTCGGGGTCGAGGCGCTCGATCCGCTCGAGGTAGGTCTCGACGAGCTCGACCGGCGACACCTCACCCTCCCGGACGAGGCGCGCCTGCTCGGTCGCCGGGAGGAACGAGAGCTCGTCCACGAGCCCAGCCTACGTGTCTGCAGACTCCGGCTCGTCCTCGTTCGGAAGCTTCGCGCCGATCGCGATCCCGCCGAAGAGCGCCCGTCCGTCAATCGTCAGCGTCGGCGCATCCGCGTCTTCCGTGCCAGGACGAACGTCGGCGCCGCCGGCGAGCGCCAGCAGGTTCGATTCGAGACGCCACTCCGGCGGCACTCGGATCGCGACCCCGCCGAAGAGTGTGTGGATCGTGAGGTGGGCGCCGGGCGCCAGGGTCGCCTCGCGCAGGTCGAGCGAGATGCCGCCGTACCAGGCGAGCACCGAGCCGCCGCGGAACGACGCCGCTCGGTTCGTCAAGTCGATCCCGTCGAACACGGCGACCAGCCCGAGCTCGTCGCTCTCCTCGTCGCCGCGGCTCGGGACAGCGTGCTTGACGAATGCCGCGGCCGCCATGAACCCCGCGACGGAGCCGACGGTCGTCAGCGCGAGTGCTCGGATCGGGCGCACGACCAGCAGGGTAGTGCGCCCGAGCCGAGAGTGCTCAGATCCAGTCGAACGTGTCCTGGAGGAACGGCACCAGGAAGTAGAGGACGAACATCGCCGAGGCGATCCACATGAACGGGTGCACGTCCTTCGCGCGGCCCTGCGCCGTGCGCGCGACCGTGAAGGCCGAGGAAGCCCATCCCGATCCCGTCCGTGATCGAGAACGTGAACGGCATGATCATGATCGTCAGCGCCGCGCCGATCCCGACCGCGAGGTCGGTGAAGTCGATCCCGGCGAGCTTGCGGCCGTCCTGCATGCCCTCCGCGTCCTCCTCGGCCTCGGTCAGCGCCGTCATCATCAGGAAGCCGACGAGGATCAGGGCGGGCGCCGTCGCCTGCGGCGGCACCATGCCGATGATCGGCGCGAAGAACATGAACGGGAAGAAGAGCGCCCCCGCGACGACGGCGACCCACCCGGTCCTGCCGCCGACGCCGACGCCGGACGCCGACTCGATGTAGGTGGTCGCCGACGACGTCGAGGCCGCGCCGCCCGCCACGGCCGCCAGCGAGTCGACGAGGAGCGGCTTGCGGATGTCCTCCATGCGACCCTCGTCGTCCAGGTAGCCGGCGGGCTTCCCGACGCCGACGATCGTGCCCATCGTGTCGAAGAAGTCGGCGAGGAAGAGCGAGAAGGCCCAGACGATCGCGGAGATCAGCGCCAGCTCCGTGAACGCGTCGAAGTTGAAGTTGCCGAGCAGCGAGAGATCGGGCGTCTCGTAGACATCGCCCGGCCAGGAGGCGCCGGAGGTGAAGCCGGCGTCGTTGTTGCTCGCCTCGTTGATGACCGTGGCGAGGATCGTGGTCACGATGATCCCGATCAGGAGGTCGCCCCGGACGCCGCGGGCGCGGAGCGCGATCGTGAGGAACAGCCCGAAGAACGTGACCGCGATCGGCCAGGTCGTCAGGCGGGCGAGATCGACGGGTGTCCCGGCGCCGCGGACGACCACGCCGGCGTTCGTCAGGCCGATGAACGCGATGAAGAGGCCGATCCCGATCGCGATCGCCTTCTTCAGGTCGAGCGGGATCGCGTCCATGATCTTCTCGCGCATGCCCGTCAGCACGAGGATCGTGACCGCGATCCCCTCGACGACGACCAGGCCCATCGCCGCCGGGAACGACAGCCCTTCTCCGGCGACGAGGCCGAAGGCGACGACCGCGTTCAGCCCGAGGCCCGGCGCGATCGCGTAGGCCTTGTTCGTGTAGAGGCCCATCAGGATCGTCATCACGCCGGCGACGAGGCAGGTCGCGGCGAGCACCTGGTTGAAGGGGAGCCCGATGTCGGAGAGGCCCTCGATCCCGGCGAAGCTGAGGATCTGAGGATTGACGAAGATGATGTACGACATGACGATGAACGTCGTCACCCCGGCCATGGTGTCCCGGCCGAGCGTCGTTCCTTGCTGAGAGAAGCGGAAGCGCCGCTCGAGGAAGCCTGCGCCGCCGTCGAGGCGAGCCGCAGTGTCTGACATGACCGTCTCCTTCACCTCGCGATTGACCCTGCGCGGGTGACTTTGAGAGGCGCGCCGGACGGATTCGCCCGAGCTTCAGGACAAGAGCTAGACCGGCCGGAAGCGGAGCCGCCGCTCGAGCGGCAGCTCGCGGACGAGCTTGCGGGTCTTCTCGCTCAGGTCGCTCGAAAACGCCCAGCCGACGTACTGGCAGCGCGGGCAGCTGCCTGCTTCCTCATGACGCCGCAGGCCGGGGGTGAACGCTCGCGACTGGCCGCAGCGAAGACACTCGACGGTGAGCGACTCCACGACTCTCTTGTCGGCGCGGGCGGTCGCTCGCCCCGTCCCTCGTGCGAGGGAAGCCGCTAGGAGCGCCGCGCGGCGTCGAGCAGGGCGTCCCAGCTGCGGAGCTTGATCCGGGGCCGGCCGTGAGGCTCGCCGGCGCTCCGCTCGGCCTCGTCGATCGCCTGCCAGCCCGCGTACATGACCGCGTCGGTGCCGCGCCCGCCGAGCAGGTCCTCCAGCGTGCCGCCGCCGCGCTGCGGGAGCGTTCCCGCCCTCGCGTCCTCGAGCAGCAGCTCGATCGTCTCCGTCGCGTCCTTCTTGTTCGTCCCGATCACGCCGCTCGGGCCGCGCTTGATCCAACCCGCCGCATACAGGCCCGGCTCGACGCGGCCGCCCTCGTTCGGGATCGTCCCGGAGCCGTCGTCGAACGGGACGCCCGGTAGGGCGACGCCGCGGTAGCCGACGCTGCGAAAGACGATCCCGCAGGGGATCGTCTCGTGCTCGTCGGTCGCGACCGCCCGTCCGTCGACCAGCTCGTTGCGGACGAGCTCGATCGCCTCGACCTTGTCGGAGCCGTGAATCGCGACCGGGGAGGAGAAGAAGCGCAGCCGGATACGGCGCGGCTTCCCTGCAGGCGTGCGCGCCGCGTAGTCGCGCAGGTGCTCGACGTTGCGCTTGACCGTCGGCGGCGACGCCTCGAGCTCGGCGGCGCTCGCAGCGTCGAGCTCGAGATCGGCCGGATCGACCACGATGTCGGCGCCTGCGAGCTCGCCGAGCTCGCCGACCTCGACCGGAGTCCACGCAGCCTGCACCGGCCCGCGCCGGCCGACGACGAGGATCTCGCGGACGCCGGCGCCGTTGATCGCGGCGATCGCCTCGTCGGTCGTGTCGGTGGGTGCGAGCTCCTCGGGCGTCAGCGCGAGCATGCGCGCGACGTCGAGCGCGACGTTCCCGTTCCCGATCACGACGGCGCGCTCGTGCGAGAGGTCGAACTCGAGCTCCTGGAAGTCGGGGTGGCCGTTGTACCAGGCGACGAACTCGGTCGCCGCCCACGAGCCGGGCAGGTCCTCGCCGGGGATGCCGAGCCGCCGGTCGGTCTGGGCGCCGACCGAGTAGACGACCGCGTCGTAGAGCATCGCGCAGCTCGTCGTGCGTGACGTCCCTGCCGACCTCGACGTTGCCGAAGAAGCGAAAGCCGGGCTGCGCCGCTGTCTTCTCGAACGCGCGCGAGACCGCCTTGATGTTCGGGTGGTCGGGCGCGACTCCGAGGCGGACGAGTCCCCACGGCGTCGGCAGCCGTTCGATCAGGTCGACCTCGACCGGGAGGTCGCTCGCGAGCAGCGCGGAGGCTGCGTAGAACCCGGCCGGCCCGGAGCCGACCACGGCGACACGGAGAGGATCCACGCGCGAGAGTCTAGGGTGAGGGTTCAACCAGGCGAAGGGAGCTCGGCATGGCCGGACTCGGTGCGGCCGCCTGCACGAGCTGGACGGCGTGCTCGAGGGCTAGCGGAGTCCTCCTCGGCGGATTGCTCCTGCTCGCCTGCGTCGCCTGCGGAGGTGGTGGCGATCGCGGTGGCGACGAGTTCGCGATCTACCACCTCGAAGCAGCGATCGGCCCGCCCGGCAACACCGGCGAGCTCCGCTGCGGGCCGCCGCGCGCGGAGTGCCCGGGCGTGCTCCAGCAGCCGCCGCAGCACGACTACCACTACGCCGTTCGCAAGGCTCCCGCCCTGACCGGCGACGACATCCTCCGCGACAGCGTCCGCGCGATCCCCGGCACGGCGGCCGGCGAGCACCAGGTGACCGTCGCGCTCACGTCGGGCGGTCGTCGCGCCTTCGCCCGCCTGACGAAGGAGGTCGCGCGCACGGGCGGGCGCGACCAGGGCTGGCATCACGTCGCCGTGGTCGTGGGCGACGAGATCGTCGCGTTCCCGGAGATCGACTTCGACGTCTACCCGGACGGGATCCCGAACGCGCCGGCGATCCAGTTCCCCGCCGCGAGTGCGGCCGACGCGGGCGACCTGGTCGAGCGGCTTCGGGACGGCTAGCCGGGCCGCCGGAGGCGGCCCCTTCAGGGGTCTTCGCGCGATGAGCGTCCGCCTTGGGCGGATGCTCATCCTGCGCGGCTAGTTCAGTGCGAGCAGCCGGAGCCGCAGCCGCCACCGTGCGCGTCGGGTGCGGCTTCTGCGCCGGCGCCCTCTTCGACGGTGAACGAGTGGCCGCAGCCGCACGACGCCTGGGCGTTCGGGTTGTCGATCTTGAACCCGGACTCCTCGAGGCCGTTGAGGAAGTCGATCGTCGCGCCCTTGAGATACGGGGCGCTGTAGGGATCGATCACGATCGTGACACCGTGCAGCTCGAGCGTCTCGTCGTCGTCGACCGGGCCGGCGTCGAAGCCGAGCCCGTACTGGAAGCCCGAGCAGCCGCCGCCCTGGATCGCGACCCGAAGGACCGAGGTCTCGCCGTCGGGGTCCTCCGCCATCAGCTCGCGGATCTTCTCCGCGGCGGTCGGCGTCAGCGAGACGAGTGTGTCCCGCTTGTCGACATCAGGGCGCTCGACGATCTCCATGGCCCTGATCGTAGCAGGGGCGTCGTCCGTCACCGTCCCTCGTCCGAGGGGTGATTCGAGGGTGACTTTGTGACACGTCTGTGGCGCTTGATTCCAGCGGTTGCACCTCTCTTCGTGCGCCCGACGCTGGCTTGCTAGCGTAGGCCCGACTCGGATGCTTGAGGACTACTTCCCGCTTCTGGTCTACGCGCTCCTCGCCGCCGCGATCCCGGCCACGATGATCGCGTTCTCGTTCATCTTCGCCACCCGTCCGACGAACCGCGTCAACGCCCGCTTCCTGCCCTTCGAGTCGGGCGTCTCGGAGGGGCCGCCGAAGCAGCAGCGCTTCACGGTCAGCTTCTACATGACGGCGATGCTCTTCATCCTCTTCGACATCGAGATCGTCTTTCTCTATCCGCTCGCGATCGTGCTCGAGCGGCTCGGCTGGTTCGGCGTGACAGAGTTCCTCGTCTTCGTCGCCATCCTCGCGGTGGCGTACATCTACATCTGGCGGAAAGGGGCGCTCGAGTGGCGCTAGACGAGAGCGTCGACCAGTCGCGCGTCTCGAAGCGGCCGCTGGCCAAGGCGGGGCTCCAGTCGGAGCGGCTGCTCTGGCCGGTGAAGAAGGGCGTCTTCGAGGAAGAGGTCGAGTCGATGGAGGACGCGCTCGGGCTGACCACGCTCGAGAAGGCGCTCGCCTGGTCGCAGACCAAGTCGATGTGGCCGGCCACGTTCGGGCTCGCCTGCTGCGCGATCGAGATGATGTCGATCGTCTCCTCGCGCTACGACGTCGCGCGCTTCGGGATGGAGAAGTTCTCGTCCTCGCCGCGCCAGGCCGACCTGATGATCGTCTCGGGCCGCGTCGCGCACAAGATGGCCGCCCCGCTGCGGCAGGTCTACGACCAGATGCTCGAGCCCAAGTGGGTGATCGCGATGGGCGCCTGCGCCAGCTCCGGCGGGATGTTCAACAACTACACGATCCTGCAGGGCGTCGACAAGATCGTCCCCGTCGACATCCACGTCCCCGGCTGCCCGCCTCGCCCGGAGGCGCTGATGGAGGGGATCGTGCGCCTGCACGAGAAGGTGATGGCGGGCGTGCCGCCGGCGTACCGGATCCGCGGCGTCGCCTCGTGAGCTACGAGGGCGTCCCCGGCCTCGTCGAGACTCGTGAGGCGCACGGCGAGACGACGCTCGTCGTCGACCCCGCGCGGCTGGAGGAGGCGTGCCTGTACCTGCGCGACGAGGAGGGCTTCAACCTGCTCGTCGACGTCGTCGCGACCGACTACCTCGGCTGGGGCGGCGACGGTGTCGCCGGCTACTACGGCACGGCGGCCGGCCGCGAGATCAACGCGCCCGCCGCGCAGGGCTACTCGCGCTCGCCGGACCCGAAGCCCACGCGCTTCGCGCTGTCGTATCTCCTCCTCCGCGTCGCCGACGACAGCGCGCGGGTGCGCGTTCAGGTCTGGCTCGACGACGGGCAGTCGGTGGCGACGGTGGTGCCGGTCTGGCCGACCGCCGACTGGTACGAGCGCGAGGTCTTCGACATGATGGGCATCTCCTTCGACGGCCATCCGAACCTCGTCCGGATCCTGATGGACGACGACTGGGAGGGGCACCCGCTCCGCAAGGACTATCCGATCGGCGGCGAGCCGGTGCGCTTCTCGGAGGCGGAGTAGTGGCGACCGTCGCCCATCGCCTCCCCGTCCGGGGACGCCGGCCGTACGAGGGGTCTCGGATCCCGGAGCCCGTCCCGACGATCCTGAAGGCGGACCCCCGGCTCGAGGACGTCCTCACCGTCAACTTCGGCCCCAACCACCCGTCGACGCACGGCGTGCTGCGGCTGATCGTCGATCTGCACGGCGAGCACGTCGTCGGGCTCGCAGCCGTGATCGGCTACCTGCACACGGGCTTCGAGAAGACGATGGAGCAGAAGACGTGGTGGAAGGGCGTCACCTATCCCGCCCGCGTCGACTACGTCTCCTTCCAGTACAACGAGCTCGTCTACGTGCTCGCGGTCGAGAAGCTGCTGCAGCTGCAGGTGCCGCGCAAGGCGACCTGGATGCGGATGGCGCTCGGCGAGCTGGTGCGGATCCACTCGCACCTCGTCTACCTCGGCACCTCCGCGCTCGAGATCGGGGCGATCTCGATGTTCTGGTACTGCTTCCGCGAGCGCGACCTCGTGCTCGACCTCTTCGAGATGGTCGCCGGGACGCGCATGCACACGCGCTACTTCCAGGTCGGCGGCCTCGCCGAGGACATCCCGGCCGGGTTCTACGACGAGGCCCGCAAGTTCTGCGAGCGGATGCCGAAGGCGGTCGACGAGTACGAGGCGATCCTCAACTCGAACAAGATCTGGCTCGAGCGGACGGTCGGTGTCGGCGCGCTCTCGGCCGAGGACGCGATCGCGCTCGGGCAGACGGGGCCGAACCTGCGCGCCTCCGGCGTCGACTGGGACCTGCGCAAGCGCGAGCCGTACCTCGCCTACGACCAGGTCGAGTTCGACGTGCCCGTCTACGAGGGCGGCGACGTCTTCGACCGCTACAAGGTGCGCGTCGACGAGATGCGCGAGTCGGTGCGGATCATCGAGCAGTCGATCGACCGGCTCGAGCAGATGCAGGGCGAGCCGTGGATCGCGGACGACCGCAAGGTCGTGCTGCCGCCGCGCGAGGAGCTGCACACCTCGATGGAGTCGCTGATCCACCACTTCAAGATCGTCACCGAGGGCTTCCGCGTCCCCGAGGGCGAGGTCTACGTCGGCGTCGAGTCGCCGCGCGGGGAGTCCGGCTGCACGATCGTCTCCGACGGGACCGCGAAGCCGTGGCGCGTCAAGTTCCGCGCCCCGTCGTTCGCCGCCCTGCACGCGACCGCGGCCTGCTGCCAGGACGTCGCCGTCGCCGACCTGATCGCCGTCGTCGGCTCGCTCGACGCGGTGATGGGAGACGTCGACCGGTGAGCGCGCCCGAGAAGACCCTGTACGACGAGATCCAGGCGATCCGCTCGCGCTACCCGGTCTCGCGCTCGGCGACGCTGCCGGCGCTGCGGCTGGCGCAGGAGCGCCACGGCTGGCTCTCACCGGAGGCGTTCCGCGAGGTCGCCGAGGCGCTCGAGGAGACGCCCGCCTACTGCATGGCCGTCGCCTCCTTCTACGACATGTACCACCTGAAGCCGGTCGGGACGCACCTCGTCGAGGTCTGCACGAACGTCTCCTGCGCGCTCGTCGGGGCGCAGCAGGTGCTGGAGGCGTTCCAGGACGAGCTCGGGATCCACGCGGGCGAGACGACCGACGACGGTGAGGTCACCCTGCGGACGATCGAGTGCGCCGGCGGTTGCGGCTGGGGCACCGTCGTCGCGATCGACCACCGCTACCGGGAGCGCCTCACCGCTGCCGACGTCCCCGGGATCGTCGAGGAGCTCCGCGGTGCCGAGGTGGACCATGGCGGCTGAGCAGTTCGTCGTCCTCGCCGGGGCAGAGGAGCAGCCGCTCCTCAAGCTCGCCGACTACCGCGAGGCGGGCGGCTTCGATGCGCTCGAGAAGGCGCGGCAGATGGAGCCGGCGGCCGTCGTCCAGGAGATCCTCGACTCGGGCCTGCGCGGCCGCGGCGGCGCCTTCTTCCCGACCGGCCGCAAGGCGAGCTTCCTCGCCAAGGGCACCGGCAAGCCGACGTACCTCGTCGTCAACGCGGACGAGTCCGAGCCCGGCACGTTCAAGGATCGCGAGATCATGTTCACCGTCCCGTTCCGGCTGATCGAGGGCTGCCTGATCACGGCGCACGCGATCGAGTCCGAGCGCGTCTTCATCTACATCCGCGGCGAGTACCTGCGCGAGTTCGAGATCCTGCGCGACGCGCTCGCCGAGGTGCACAAGGCGAAGCTGCTCGGCGGCGTCACGATCGTGCTCCACCGCGGCGCCGGCGCCTACATCTGCGGCGAGGAGACGGCGCTGCTCGAGTCGCTCGAGGGCAAGCGCGGCCAGCCCCGCACGAAGCCGCCGTTCCCGGCCGTGGCCGGCCTGTACGCCTCGCCGAGCCTGATCAACAACGTCGAGACGATCGCGACGGTGCCGCCGATCATCGCTCTGGGCGGCAGCGAGTACGCGAAGCTCGGCCTGCCGCCCGACTCCTCCGGCACGCGCGTCTTCTCACTCTCGGGCAACGTCGTCAACGGCGGCAACTACGAGCTGCCGATGGGCGTGACGCTGCGCGAGCTGATCTTCGACGCCGAGCTCGGCGGCGGGATCCCGAACGGGCGGCAGCTGAAGGCCGTGATCCCGGGCGGCTCCTCCGTCCCCGTCCTCACCGCCGAGCAGCTCGACACCCCGCTCGAGGCGAACGCGATGGCCGAGGCCGGCTCGATGCTCGGCTCGGGCGCGATCATCGTCATCGACGACCGCTGCTGCATGGTGCAGCTCGGCCTCCGGGTCGCGCAGTTCTACATGCACGAGAGCTGCGGCAAGTGCACGCCGTGCCGCGAGGGCACGCGCTGGATGGTCCAGATCCTGAACTCGATCGAGGAGGGGACGGCGTCGCAGGGCGACCTCGACCTGCTCCTCGACGTCTGCGACCGGATCCTCGGCAAGTGCCTGTGCCCGCTCGGCGACGCGGCGGCGATGCCGGTGGCGAGCTACATCGACAAGTTCCGCTCCGAGTTCCAGGAGCACCTCGACAGCGGCTGCCCGATGCACGGCAGCTCGTCGCTCGAAGGCGTCCTCGCCCCGGTCGACCAGCACACACACGCCCCCGTCGCCGAGGTGCCGGCGTGAGTGCTGTCGAGACCGTCAAGGTGACGATCGACGGGCGTGAGGTCGAGGTCGCGAAGGGGCTGGGCCTCGTCGAGGCGGCGGCCGAGGCCGGAGTCGAGATCCCCGTCTTCTGCTACGAGCCGCGGCTCGGGCCGCCTGTCGGCGCCTGCCGGATGTGCCTCGTCGAGGTGGAGGGCGTGCCGAAGTTGCAGGCCGGCTGCACCCTGACCGCGCAGGACGGGATGGTCGTCCGCACCGCCGCCGACTCGGCGAAGGCCGCCGAGGGTCAGAACGCGACGCTCGAGTTCATCCTCGTCAACCATCCGCTCGACTGCCCGGTCTGCGACAAGGGCGGCGAGTGCCCGCTCCAGGACCTCACCTTCCGCTACGGCCCGGGCCAGACGCGGATGACCTTCCCGAAGCGGACGTTCGACAAGCCGATCCCGATCTCGCCGACGATCGCGCTCGACCGCGAGCGCTGCATCCTCTGTTACCGCTGCACCCGTTTCTCCTCCGACGTCGCCGAGGACGGCCAGCTCGTGGCGAAGAACCGCGGCGCGCAGTCGATGATCGCGACCTTCGAGGACGAGGCCTACAAGGCGCCGTTCACCGGCAACGTGATCGAGCTCTGCCCCGTCGGCGCGCTCACGTCGACGCAATACCGTTTCGAGGCGCGGCCCTGGGAGATCCAGAACGTTCCCACCGTCTGCGGCCTCTGCCCCGTCGGCTGCAACGTCTCCGCGACGACGCGCGAGGGGAAGGTCAAGCGGATCATCTCCCGCAACCATCCCGAGGTCGACGAGGGCTGGCTCTGCGACAAGGGGCGGTTCGCCTACCCGCACCTCTACGCCCGCGACCGGATCGTCGACCCGCTCGAGCGCGTGAGGCTCCAGGGCTTCGGCGTGCTGTCGTGGGACGACGCGATCGATCGAGCCGAGTCGCTGCTGCGCGGGGCGGAGGGACGGATCGTGACGGCGCTCTCCGGCTCCGAGACGGTCGAGCAGGCGTACGCGCTCGGCAAGCTGCTGCGGCAGGGCCTCGGCGCGCACTCGGCCGTGATGCCCGAGGCGGTCTCGCACGGGCTCGACGCGTTCCGCGCGCCGCTCTCGACCATCGGCGCCGCCGAGATCGTCGTCGTCGTGGGTGACGAGCAGGTCGCCGACCGTGCGCCGATCGTCGATCTCTGGATCCGCAAGGCGCGCCGCAACGGCGCCGAGGTCGTCCACGTCGCCGAGCCGAAGCTCGGCAAGAAGCTGGAAGAACGGGTCGCCGCCTCGGACCGCGCTGTCCTGATCTGGTCCGGCCGCGGCGGTGGCGGCGGCGCCCGGCTGGCGGAGCTCGGCCACCGGCTCGGGCTCGAGACGAAGCCCGGCTGCGCGGCGTTCCACCTGCCGGCGACGCCGAACGGGCGCGGCGTCGCCGACGCCTGGGCCGCGTGCTCGGACGCAGAGGAGGAGAATCCGGAGCCGATCGGCCTGCTGATCGTCTCGGGCGACGACGCGGCGGCCGATCCGGCGGTTCGCGCGCTCGCCGAGCAGGCGGAGAGCGTGATCGCGATCACGATGTTCCAGGGCCTCGCCGTCGGCTGGGCCGACCTCGTCCTGCCCGGGACGAGCTACCTCGAGCGCGACGGCTCGTTCGTCAACCTCGAGGGCCGCGTCCAGCGCCTCCGGCGCTCGGTGATCCCGCCCGTGCCGGACGAGCTCGCCTGGATCGCGAAGCTCGCCGAGCGCTTCGACGTCGAGTTGTCGCCGCACGCGGCGATCGTCTTCGAGGAGGTCTCGGCGCGCTGCTTCGGCGGGATCCCGTTCGGCGCCGTCGGCGAGCGCGCGCCGCTGCCCGAGCGCGCGCCGTACGTCGCCCCCGAGCCGGCTGCGTCCGCGCCTGTCCCCGCCGCCGAGGCCGAGCCGCCGGAGCACTTCCTCGGCACGCTGCGCCTGCAGCGCTACCGGCCGCTCTTCTCCGGTCCGGCCGTCGAGCGCGTGCCCGAGCTCCAGTTCCAGCGGCCCGGAGGCGGAGATCGAGCTCGCCTACGACGACGCGCAGCGCCGCCAGATCGCGACCGGCGACGAGGTCAGCGTGCGCTCGAACGGCACGAGCCTCGCGCTTGCGGGCGCGGGTCAGCCGTGCGCTCACCGCCGGCACCGCCCGGATCGCCGACGAGCACGCCGGCGAGCTCCATCGCGACGTCGAGGTGGTGAAGGCGACGTGAACGAGCCGTGGTGGGTCGCCGTGATCAAGAGCGTGATCATCATCAACCTGGTCATGGCCGCCTTCGCGTACCTGACGCTGGCCGAGCGCAAGGTGATGGGCCGGATGCAGCTCCGCTACGGCCCGAACCGGGCCGGCCCGTTCGGGCTCCTGCAGCCGATCGCCGACCTCGTGAAGCTGATCCGGAAGGAGAGCTTCTTCCCCGGCTCCGCCGTCGACGTCCTCTACATCTTCTCGCCGTGGGTCGCCGCCTTCACCGCGCTGACGACGTTCGCGGTGATCCCGTTCGGACCGGGCTGGGAGATCGGCGGCGTCCAGGTCGACGGCGTGGTCGCGGACGTCCCGATCGCGTTGATCCTGATCTTCGCGATCGGCTCCGTCGGCATCTACGGCTTCATCGTCGGCGGCTGGGCCTCGGACTCGAAGTACGCGCTCCTCGGCGCCATGCGGACGTGCGCCCAGCTCGTCAGCTACGAGGTCTCGCTCGCGCTCTCCGTCCTCGGCGTCGTCCTGATGGCGCAGACGCTCTCGCTCACCGAGATCGTCTCGGAGCAGGACGGCTGGTGGTACATCGCCCCGCAGTTCGTCGGCTTCGTCATCTTCATGTTCGCCGGCACCGCCGAGACCGCACGCGCGCCGTTCGACCTCCCGGAGGCCGAGCAGGAGCTCGTCGCCGGCTACCACACCGAGTACGGCGGCATGCGCTTCGGCCTCTTCACGATGAGCGAGTACATCAACCTGATCACGCTCTCGGGACTTGCCGTCACGCTCTTCCTCGGCGGCTGGCACTTCCCGGTGCTCGAGAGCCTCGGGCCGCTCTGGTTCGTGCTGAAGCTGATGGTGCTCATCTTCATCTTCATCTGGATGCGGACGACGCTGCCGCGCCTCCGCTACGACCAGCTGATGCGCTTCGGCTGGAAGGTGCTGCTGCCCGTGGCGACGATCAACGCGGTCGTGACGGCGATTCTCGTGGTCTGGATCTGATGGCGATCGGCACCGCCAGAGGCTTCGGCGTCACCTTCCGCCAGATCTTCAAGAAGCCGATCACGCAGGAGTACCCGGAGTACAAGCGGCCGGTCTATCCGCGCTTCCGCGGCCGGCACAAGCTGCACACGCACGAGAACGGGCTCGAGAAGTGCGTCGGCTGCTCGCTCTGCGCCGCCGCCTGCCCGGCCGACTGCATCCGCGTCGTCCCGGACGAGAACACGCCCACCAACCGGGTCTCGGCGGGCGAGCGCTACGCGCGCATCTACGAGATCAACATGAGCCGCTGCATCTTCTGCGGCTACTGCGAGCTCGCGTGCCCGTTCGACGCGATCACGCTCGGCAACGAGTACGAGCTCTCGGAGTACTCGCGCGACGACCTGATCTACACGAAGGACATGCTGCTCGCCGACCCGATGAAGCGCGTCCCGGTCGCCGATCCCGGCCTCTACGACACGCCGATCCCGGCGTACAGGTCGGACTCCTAGTGGGCAACTTCCTGGTCTGGGTGATCTGGTTCCTCGCCGCGGCCGGCTGCCTCGGCTCCGGGCTCGCCGTGATCACGTTCACCAACCCGTTCTACTCGGCGCTGGCGCTGATCGGGAACCTCGGCTCGCTGGCGGTGCTCTTCCTGCTCGCGTCGGCCGAGTTCCTCGCCGCCGCACAGGTGCTCGTCTACGCAGGTGCGGTGATGGTGATGTTCCTCTTCGTGATCGCCTACCTCGGCGACCGCAGCGAGGGCGTCCGGCTCTCGGGCGGGCCGTCGTGGGTGCGGATCGGCGCGATCGTCGCCGCGACGGCGCTGCTGGTCGAGGTCGTCGTCGTGATCGGGCTGGCGGCGAGCGACCAGCTCGCGGATCCCGCCGAGGTGCAGAGCTCGTTCGGCAGCCCGGAGGAGATCGGGCGCCTGTTCCTGACCGATCACCTGCTCGCGTTCGAGATCACGTCGATCGTGCTGCTGGTCGCGGCCGTCGGCGGGGTCGTGCTCGGCTCGCGCTCACGCGCCGAGGACGAGCTCGAGGAAGCGGAGGCTGCTCGTGCAGGGGCCTGACATTGCCTGGTACCTCGTCGTCGCGGCGATCCTCTTCTCGATCGGCACGGCAGGCGTGCTGCTCCGGCGCAGCCCGCTGATCGTCCTGCTCTCGCTCGAGATCATGCTCAACGCCGCCAACCTCGCCCTGATCTCCTTCGCGCGGCTGCACGGCGACCATGCCGGCCAGGTCTTCGCGCTCGCCGTGATGGCCGTGGCCGCCTCCGAGGTCGTCGTCGGCCTCGGCCTGATCGTCGCGATCGCGCGGCGGCGGCTCGACCTCGACGTCGACCGGCTGCGGGTACTGCGAGGATGATCGCCGGCGCGTGGATCTGCCTGCTGGCGCCGCTCTGCGGCGCGGTCGCGATCACGCTGCTCGGCCGGTCGATCTCGCGCCGGACCGCAGCCTGGATCTCGACCGTCTCGGTCTTCACGGCGTTCGGCGGCGCCGTCGCCGCCTTCATCGCCACGATCGGGCGGGATCCGGAGCAGCGCCAGGAGATCACGAGCGCCTACACCTGGCTCGCGACCGCGAACTTCAAGGTCGACCTCTCGCTGCTCATCGATCCGCTCTCGCTGACGATGATGCTGATCGTCTCCGGCGTCGGCGGCCTGATCGTCCTCTACTCGATCGGCTACATGGACGGCGACCCGGAGGAGCGGCGCTACTTCGCCTACATGTCGCTCTTCGTCTTCTCGATGCTGATGCTCGTGCAGGCGGGGAACTTCCTCCTCCTGCTCGTGGGCTGGGGCCTCGTCGGCCTCGCCTCGTACCTCCTGATCGGCTTCTGGCACGAGCGGCCGGAGGCGGTCGCGGCCGCGAAGAAGGCGTTCGTGATGAACGCGTTCGGCGACGCGACGATGGCGCTCGCGTTCTTCGTGCTGATGTGGCAGACCGGGACGCTGAACTTCGCTGCGTCCTTCGAGGGCGCCGCCACGCTCTCCCAGACCGCGGTCAACCTCGTCGCGCTCGGGCTGCTCGGCGGCGCGGTGGCGAAGTCGGCCCAGATCCCGCTCCACACCTGGCTGCCGGACGCGATGGAGGGCCCGACGCCCGTCTCCGCGCTCATCCACGCGGCGACGATGGTGACGGCCGGCGTCTACCTGATCGTCCGCGCGCATCCGATCTTCGAGCTGGCGCCGTCGATCTCGAACCTCGCCGCGGGGCTGGGCGCGATCACGCTGCTCATCGCGGGGCTCGTCGCGCTCGTCCAGACCGACATCAAGCGCGTGATCGCGTACTCGACGATGTCGCAGATCGGCTACATGTTCGTCGGCGCGGGGCTCGGCGCCTACAGCAGCGCGATGTTCCACCTGATGACGCACGCCTTCTTCAAGGCGCTGCTCTTCCTCGCGGCCGGCGTCATCATCCACCACCTCGCGGGCGAGCAGGACATCCGCAAGATGGGTGGGCTCCGCGCCTCGATGCCGAAGACGTATCTCGCGTTCCTGATCGGCTCGCTCGCCCTCGTCGGGATCCCGCCGCTCTCCGGCTTCTTCTCCAAGGACGCGATCCTCGCCTCGGCGCTCGCGAGCGGCGGCTTCGGCCAGTTCCTCTTCGTCGTCGGCCTGGTCGGGGCGCTGCTGACCGGGCTCTACACCTTCCGCCTCTTCTTCCTCGTCTTCCTCGGCGAGCCGTCACCGCTCGTCCAGGAGCACGCCGAGGGGCACGGCCACGGCGAGGGGCCGTGGACGATGATGTGGCCGGTCGGCATCCTCGCGGTGCTGTCCGTGATCGGCGGCTGGGTCGAGGTCGCGGGCGGCTGGCACACGTTCGGCGAGTGGCTCGACCCGATCGCGATCGCCCGTGAGCAGCTCGCCCTCGTCGAGCCGACGACGACGCAGGACTACGTCACGAGCGCGCTCGCCGTCGGCCTCGGGCTCGTCGGGATCTTCACCGCCTGGGTCTTCTACGGAGCCCGGAAGCGGCCCGTGCCCCACGACGAAGCCGTTCAGGACGTGCTCGAGCACAAGTTCTGGTTCGACGAGCTCTACGACCTGATCTTCTACAAGCCGGCCGTCCTGCTCACGCGCGCGCTCCGGCGCGGGGTCGAGGAGCCGCTGATCGGCGGCTCGATCTCCGGGGTGTCGGCGGGCACGCGCGAGACCGCGGGCGCCGTCGGCGGCGCCCAGACCGGCTACCTGCGCAGCTACGCCCTCGTGATCGCGTTCGCCGTCGCCATCCTCGTCGTCGTCTTCGTCACGGTCCAATGACGACCGCGCTGATCGCCCTCCCGCTCGTCGCCGCGCTCGTCGTCTGGGTGCTGCCGCTCCCGGGCCGCGCTGCCGGTGCGCTCGCGCTGCTGGCGGCGCTCGCCGAGGTCGTCCTCTACGCAGTCGCGTTCGCGCAGTTCGACTTCTCGGAGGGCCTGCAGCTGCGGGACCAGCACAGCTGGTTCTCGGATCTGGGCGTCTCCTACGACGTCGGCTTCTACGGCTTCTCGCTCTTCCTCGCCGGCCTCACCATCGTCGTCTGCACGGTCGCGATCGGGTACGCACTCTGGGCGGGAGGCGACCGCAGCCGCGGCTACCACGGCCTGCTGCTCTTCCTGACGGGCTCGATCGTCGGCGTCTTCGCAGCCCAGGACCTGCTCGTCTTCTACGTCTTCTTCGAGGCGATGCTGATCCCGATCTACGTCCTGATCGGCGTCTGGGGCGGGCCGCGCCGCGTCCGCGCGACGGCGACGTTCGTGATCTACACGATGGCCGGGTCGCTGCTGATGCTGGCGTCGATCATCGTCTTCGGGCTCTCGCAGGACACGTTCTCGCTCGTCGACTCGGGCGTCTCCACGAACGACTGGGTCTTCCTCGGCTTCCTGGTCGCATTCGCGGTCAAGGCGCCGATCTTCCCGTTCCACGGCTGGCTCGTCGAGGCCTACCGCGAGGCGCCACCGGAGGTGGCGGCGATCCTCTCCGGCGTCGTCTCCAAGGCCGCGGTCTACGGCCTGCTGCGGATCGTGATCGGGAAGTTCCCCGAGCCGGTCGACCACTTCCAGTCGACGATCCTCGCGTTCGCGACGATCGGGCTCATCTACGCGTCGCTGCTCGCCTTCCGCGCGCCCGACATCCGCAGCGTGACGGCGTACTCCTCGATGGCGCAGATGAGCCTCGTCACGATGGGGCTCTTCTCGCTGAACGAGCTCGGGGTCAACGGAGCCATCCTCCAGTCGGTCGCGCACGGGCTCGTCTCGGCGACGCTCTTCCTGCTCGCAGGCATGGTCGAGACGCGCACCGGCACGAGCGCCTTCGCGGGCCTGGGCGGGATGGCGCGCGGGCGACCGGTGCTGGCGACTCTGCTGATGACGACCGGGATCATCGCGCTCGCGGTGCCGGGCTCGGTCGCGTTCGCGGGCGAGTTCCTGATCCTCGCCGGCGTCTACGGCGTCGCCTGGGGCTGGGCCGTCGCCGGCGCCGCCGGGATCGTGCTCGCCGCGATGTACATGCTGCGGCTGATCTCGGCCGTGCTCCACGCCGCCCGCGGGCGCGACGTCCGCGAGGACGCGCGCGACGTGCGGCCGTTCGAGCTCGCGATCGTGATCCCGCTCGTCGGGCTGCTGCTCTTCCTCTCCGCGTGGCCGGCGCTCATCTCGGAGCGCGGCTTGCCGCTGGTCGACGACGCGCAGCAAGCGGAGGCGGTGCCGTGATCCCGACCCCGAAGGTCGACTGGCTCGCGCTGGCGCCGACGCTGGCGCTGCTCGGCGCCTCGGGCGTCGCCCTGCTCGGCAGCGTCCTCGTGCCCTCGTGGATGCGCCGGTTCTTCGCCGCGATCGTCGTCCTCGCCGGCTTCATCACGTCCGGCGTCTTCGCCGCGATCGTCTTCGACGACACGACGCAGGGCGTCGCGCTGATCGCGGAGTCGTTCACGCGCGACCGGCTGGGTGCGTTCTCGGCGCTGATCATCGCCGGGGCAGGCATCCTGGCCGTGCTCGTCGCCTGGGGCGACGAGCGGCGCGACCACGTCGGCGAGTACTACGCCCTGCTCGCGGCGGCGGCCGGAGGCATGGTCTTCTTCGTCACCGCGTCGAACCTGATGACGCTCTTCCTCGGGCTCGAGTGGTTCTCGATCGCGCTCTACATCCTCTGCGCGATGGACACGCACCGCGAGGCGTCGCTGGAGGCCGGGCTGAAGTACCTGATCGTGGGCGCGTTCGGCTCGTCGATCCTGCTCTTCGGCTCCGCGCTCGTCTACGGGGCGACCGGCGCGATCGGCTTCTCGGAGATCGCTGCCGCCAATGTCGGCGACGACCCTCTCCTCCTGGCCGGCCTCGCGATGCTGATCGCAGGGCTCGGCTTCAAGGCCTCGGCGGCGCCGTTCCACATGTGGACGCCGGACGTCTACCAGGGTGCGCCGACGTCCGTGACGGCGTTCATGTCGGCGGCGACGAAGGTGGCCGCTCTCGTCCTGACGCTCCGGCTCCTCGTCGTCGCCTTCCCGGAGCAGTCGGACCTCTGGACGGTCGCGATCGCGGTGATCGCGATCACCTCGCTCGCCGTCGGCAACCTCGCCGCGCTCGTCGCAGCGGGACCTCAAGCGCCTGCTCGCCTACTCGTCGGTCTCGCACGCCGGCTTCATGCTGATCGCGATCGCCGCGGACAACGAGCTCGGCGCCCGCGCGCTCCTCTACTACCTGATCCCCTACGGCGCGATGTCGATCGGCTCGTTCGCGGTCGTCGCGGCGCGGGAGCGCGAGCTGCAGGCGCCGGTGACGCTCGAGAACCTCGGCGGGCTCGGCTGGGAGCGGCCGTTCCTCGGCGCCTCGCTCTGGGTCTTCATGCTCGGCTTCATGGGCATGCCCTTCACCGGCGGCCTGATCGGCAAGTTCTACGTCTTCGCGGCCGCCTACGAGGCGGGCTGGTGGTGGCTCATCGTCGCCGGCGTGATCGCGACGGCGATCTCGCTCTACTACTACCTCGGCGTGATCCGGGCGATCTACGCCCGGCCCGCCGCGGTGCTGCGCCCGGCGATCGCGGGCGGCTCGCCGCCGCTCGACGTTCCGCTCCAGAGCGCCGTCCTGCTCTCGGTCGCGGTGACGGTCGGCTCGTTCTTCTTCGTGCAGCCGCTGATCGAGCTCGCCGGCGACGCGGCCGCGTCGCTGCCCTTCTAGCCGCGCCGGAAGGCGGTGCGCAGCCGCTCGCGCGGAGCGACGGCCGTTGCTGCCACCAGCGCCTGGACGGCGAAGATCGCGAGCGCGCCGACGACCGCGGTGATCCCGATCACCGGCGGCGGGCCGGCCTCCAGGAGCGGCGCCCGGACGGCGGTGCCGAGGAGGACGAACGGGAGCGCGACGGCGGAGAGCACGGCGATGCCGCGGTCGTGTGGCTGGGCGGCGGAGCCGTCGAGCACGTCGCCGAGGCCGTTGAGCGCGGCGAGCGCGACCACCGGGACGGCTGCGACGAGGGAGTAGTACGCGAGCGAGTGCTGGCCGGCGGCGTCCGCGAGCGCGGCGCCGAGGACCAGGGCAACGGAGGCGAGACGCGTTGTCATGCGTCGATGTTCGACCCAGGACCGGACGGTCCTCTAGGCTCCCGTCATGTCTACGACACTCACCTGGCTCGGGCACTCGGCCTTCCGCGTCGAGACCCCGAGCGGCAAGCGCATCTACGTCGATCCGTTCCTCAACGGCAACCCGAAGTGCCCGGAGAACGAGAAGGAGCCGGAGCGCGTCGACGCGATCTTCATCACCCACGGGCACAACGACCACGTCGGCGACACGCTCGCGCTCGCGAAGAAGTTCGAGTGCCCCGTCGTCGCGCCGGTCGAGCTACGCGACTACCTCTCGATGGTCGGCGTTCCCGAGGCCGACGGTGCCCACGACCCGAACAAGGGCGGCACCGTCGACGTGGACGGGATCAAGGTCACGCTCGTGCACGCGCAGCACTCGTCCAGCTTCATGACCGAGGCGCCGGCAGGCTCGGCGACGGAGTGGCAGATCGTCTACACCGGCGAGCCGTGCGGGCTCGTCTTCGACTTCGGCGAGGGGCCGAAGCTCTACTTCGCCGGCGACACGAACGTCTTCGGCGACATGGCGCTGATCGCGCGCCTCTATGCGCCCGACGTCGCGATCCTGCCGATCGGCGGCCACTTCACGATGGACCCGAAGGAGGCGGCCGTCGCGTGCGAGCTGCTCGGCGTGAAGCGCTGCGTGCCGTGCCACTACGGCACGTTCCCGATCCTCGCCGGCACGCCTGACGAGCTGCGCGCGCTGGCGCCCGGCGTCGAGGTGATCGCACCCGAGCCCGGGGGGTCGGTGGAGCTGTGAGGGAGCGCTGGTTCGGCGCGACGGGCCGGCGGGTTCCCGAGCTCGCGCTCGAGGGCTCGCTCGAGCTCGAGGGCGCGCTCGTGCTGGACGACGTCGTCGACCTCGCTCGTCTCCAGGAGGCGCATGCGCAGGGGACGCCGGTCGTGGTTCGAGCGGCGACGCCGGAGGCGGTCAAGGCGGCACTCGCGCGGCCCGAGGTCGCATCGGTGCTCGTGCCGACCGAGAAGCTGCTCGCGCTGGACCTGACAGCGCTCACCTATGGCTAGGCCCGTCTCGACGTACTCGATCGCGGCCTGCGACCTCGACGAGCGGGCAGTGGGGCGTCGCGACGCAGTCGAAGTTCCTCGCCGTCGGCTCGATCGTGCCCTGGGCCGAGCCGGGAGCCGGCGCGGTCGCGACGCAGGCCTACGCGAACCCTCGCTACGGGCCGGACGGGCTCGCGTTGCTGCGCCAGGGCCTCTCGGCCGATGACGTCGTCCGGCGCCTGACCGAGGCCGACGACGGCCGCGACGAGCGCCAGCTCGGCGTCGTCGACGCGCAGGGCCGCGGCGCGACCTACACCGGCAGCGCCTGCCTCGACTGGGCCGGCGGCCGAGCGGGTGACGGCTACGCGGCGCAGGGGAACATCCTCGTCTCGGGCGACACCGTCGACGCGCTCGCGGAGTCGTTCGAAGGCGGTGGTGGATCGCTCGCGGAGCGTCTGCTCGACGCGCTTGCGGCCGCCCAGGCGGCCGGTGGCGACAAGCGAGGGCAGCAGTCGGCCGCCGTGCTCGTCGTCGAGCGCGACGGAGGCTACGCAGGTCTCACCGACACGCTCGTCGATCTGCGCGTCGACGACCACGCGGCGCCGATCGAGGAGCTGCGCCGGCTCTACGACCTGCACCAGCAGCTGTTCGGGAAGACGCCGCGCGACCAGTGGCTCCCGATCGACGACGAGCTCCGAGCCGAGATCGACGGCCACCTCGGACGGCTCGGCTATGAGCGGCTCGCCGACTGGGCGGGCGATGCGAACCTGGAGGAGCGCGTCGACGGCGACGCCGAGATCGATCCCGTCGTGTTGAGCGAGCTGAGGAGGAGACGATGAGCGGTTACGAGGTGGCGAGCCTCACCGGCGTGGAGTCGCTGCCCGGCCCGGGGTCATTGCGCTGGACGCCGCTCCGGAAGCACTTCGGGATCACCGCGTTCGGGATCAACGCCTACACGGCGACGGAGGCCGGCCAGGACGTCGTCGAGGAGCACAACGAGGAGCGGCTCGGCCACGAGGAGCTCTACGTCGTCGTCTCCGGGCGTGCCACGTTCGTTCTCGACGGCAACGAGGTCGACGTGCCCGCCGGGTCGGCCGTCTTCCTCCGCGATCCGGCGATCACGCGCTTCGCCCGCGCCGAGGAGCCGGGAACGACCGTGCTCGCGCTCGGCGGCAAGCCGGGTCAGCACGAGGTGTCGGCGTGGGAGTACTTCTTCGCCGCGTATCCGAAGGCCGACGCCGGCGACTACGAAGGAGCGCTCGCCGAGCTCGACGCCGGCCTCGCCGAGCGGCCCGACCATCCGCCGCTCCTGTACCACCGGGCCTGCATCCTCGCGCGGGCGGGCCGTCTGGACGAGGCGCGCGGGTATCTCGACCGCGCGCTCGCCGGCGACCCGGAGCTGAAGGGCTGGGCCGACAAGGACGAGGATCTCGAGGCTCTACGCGTCGCCGGGGAGCCGTAGGCCCGCAGCCCGCTCGCGCAGCGCCGGGACGGGATCGGCCTCCGGACGGGCGACGACGAGCACGGCGCCGAAGCCCTCGCCCGCGAGCGCGCCGACGAGGAGCTCCAGCCCGAGCGCCAGGGCGAACCCCTTGTGCGCCAGCTCGCCGCCGAACGGGACGAGCTCGTCCGGCCGCGCGGCGCCGCGCAGCACGTCGCCGTAGGTGACCGCGCCCATCGAGACGTCGGTGACGAGCGGAGCGCCGTCAGCGCTCGGAATCGCGATCGCGAGCGGGTTCGTCCCCGCCAGCGGCTCGCCACCGTCGGGATGGGCCAACCGCGCCGGCGACGTCGCGGTCAGTGCGGCGACGAGGCCGCCCTCTGCGAGCCGGCGGACGTACCAGCCGAGCATCCCGGTCGGGAAGCAGTTCGAGGCGACGATGACGCGGGCGTGGACGGGAGGCGCGGCCAGCTGCGCGTCGACGATCGCGGCCAGCGTCAGGTAGCCGAGCGCGCCGTTCCCGTCCCAGCGCTCGTAGCCGTCGTCCGCATGCAGCCGCCGTGGGCTCGCGTCCGGCCGCAGATCCGGCAGCGTCTCGAGCCAGTCGACCCGGGAGAGCCCGTGGCCGAGCTTCCCCCTCGACTCGGCGTCGAGGAAGTGCGACGTCAGCGTGGCGGTGTCGGCCTCGGAGAAGCCGAGCGCCGCGATCCGTTCGTGAGGGCTAGGCCGCACGGCGTCGCGACGCCCAGTAGGCCGCTCCGGCGCCGAGCACGAGCGGGATCCCGAGCAGCGCCGGGCTGACGACGCGCCGGCCGACCGGATACGCAAGCTCGCCGAACTCGCGAACGGGCCAGTCGCGCTCCTCCGCGATCCCGCGCAGCTCGCGGTCGGGGTTGACGACGACCGGGTTGCCCACCGCCTCGAGGAAGGGCAGGTCGGTGTGGCTGTCGCTGTAGGCGGTCGACGCGGTCAGGTCGTAGCCGTGCTCTTCGGCGAGCTCGCGCACGGCCGCCGCCTTGCCCTTGCCGTGCGCGGCGCGCAGTGAGCGCCCGGTGTAGACGCCGTCCTCGATCTCGCACGTCGAGCCGATCGCGCCGTCGAAGCCGAGCTCCTGCGCCACCTCCTCGACGATCTCCTGCAGCGTCGCCGAGACGATGTAGATCGGCTCGCCGCGCTCCTGGTGCCCGCGCGCGAGCTCGAGCGCCTCCTGGTAGACGAGCGGCTTCAGGACCGGCTCCATCGCGTCGGTGACCAGAGCGCGCAGGTCGTCGACCGCGAAGCCCTTCAGGATCATCAGGCCGTCCTCGGCGGCTTTCCGTACCGTTTCCGCGCTCGCTCCGCGCGCAGCGAAGAAGAGCTGCCACGCGGCGGCCTTCGCCAGCTGTCCGCGTCCGATCACGCCGTGCTCGCGGAAGGCACCGGCGAGCGCGAGCGCGCTGGAGCGCCGCAAGAGCGTCCGGTCGAGGTCGAAAAAGGCCGCAGCCTGCACGAATCGAGTGTACGGGCGCGACACCCTCACAAAATCCTCACGGATTGCTTACCCGCTACTGCGCTGGAGACCTCAGAGTTCGGCATCTGAACCTGTGAGATCCCGACAAGGAGACGACACAGCATGAAAAGATTCGTACTGATCACATCCGCGCTCGTCGCGCTGGTCGCGACCGGCGCCGCGGTGGCCCATCTGAAGGCCACGGATGTCTCGGCCGTCAGCGCGACACTCACGGCGACGACGCCGAGCAACGTCCGCACACAGACGTACACGTGCGAGGGACAGACTTTTGAGGTGACGACCGGGCGCTGGTCCGGCACGTCCACCAGCACGACGCCGGACCTGAACGGCGCGGCCACGGTCTCACGTGAAGAGCTTCTACAACGCGACGAAGAAGCTCGGCTGGGTCGACGGCCGCCTCACGATCGCCGGCGCCGACGATCGCACGCACGCGGGCTTCTCCGCCGTCAACACCGACGGCAAGCTCGACGGCTGGGTGCGCGGCCAGGCAGGCCGCGGCGACGGCGCGCTCTTCGGCAGCCTCTCGGGCTCGTTCTCGAAGACCGGCGGGCTGACCGGCGGTGCGATCGGGAGCGGCACGAACACGAACGCCGCGCTGCTCGTCAAGGGCCTGCGCTGCAAGACCGAGAAGCCGACGCGCCCGAGCGTGCACCTCTTCGTCCGCGGCCAGATCGAGACCGTCAGCGACACCTCGATCACCGTGAAGCCGAAGGACGGCACCGCCTCGCAGACGTGCACCGTGAAGAGTCACGACGACGTCGACCGCGTCAAGGCCGGCGATCAGGTCGAGATGACCTGCAGCCAGGTCTCGGGCGCATGGGTCCTGACGAAGGTCCACAAGAAGTAGGGGGAGTCTCTGGAGAGAGACGGCAGAGGGCGCCTGCGGGCGCCCTCTTTCGTTCTCCGCCGTTCGCGCTCTAGGAGAGCAGCGTCAGCGGCTTGCGGATCGCGGCCTGGCGCGTCGCGGCGACGATCTCCGCCAGGGCGACGATCGCCCGCGACGACTCGGCGTCCGGATCGGACTCGACGACGGGCGTGCCGGCGTCGCCGGCCTCGCGGAGCGCCCGGTCGAGCGGGATCGTCCCGAGCAGAGGCACGTCGAGCTCGTCGGCGAGCCTGGCGCCGCCGCCCTCGCCGAACGCATCGCCGCTCATGTTCTCGACGACGCCGAGCAGCTTCTGACCGGTCTTCTGGGCCATCATCGCCGCGCGCGCCGCCACCTCCTGGGCGAGCGGCTGCGGCGTCGTGACGACGAGCACCTCGGCGCGGGGAAGCAGCTGGCCGAGCGAGATCGCCATGTCCCCGGTCCCCGGAGGCATGTCGATCACGACCGTGTCCAGGTCGCCCCAGTGCACGTCGGAGAGGAACTGCTCGAGGGCTCGGTGCAGCATCGGGCCGCGCCACATCACCGGTGCGTTCTCGTCGAGGAAGTTGCCGATGGAGATCAGCTTGAGGTTGCCGCGCACGGGCGGGACGATCATCTTGTCGACCACGATCGGCCGCTGGTGGACGCCGAGCATGTGCGGGATCGAGTGGCCGTAGACGTCCGCGTCGATGACGCCGACCTGCTGGCCGAGGCCGTCGAGCGCCGCGGCGAGGTTGACGGTCAGCGAGGACTTGCCGACACCGCCCTTGCCGCTCGCGACCGCGATCACGCGCGTGGCGGGGTCGAGCGAGATCGACTTCTCGGGTCGGCCACCGCGAAGCTTGGTGGTGAGAGCCGCCTTCTCGTCGGGGCTCATGACGTCGAAGTGGAGCTCGACCTGTCGCACGCCCGGCAGCCCGCCGACGTGCTCGGCGACCTGGTCCTGGAAGGAGTTGCGGAGCGGGCAGCCTGCGACCGTGAGCGCGATCGTGACGGCGACGTCGGGGCCGTCGATCTCGACGGCTCGGACCATGTCGAGCTCGGTCACGGGCTTGCGCAGCTCGGGATCGATCACGCGCTCGAGCGCGCGCAGCACGTCGTCGCGGTCAACGGTCATGTTCGGAGCGTAGCGGTGGCCCTCCTACCCGACGAGCCTGAAGACGATCATGTTGCGGACGGGCTTCCGAGCCGTGCGGGTGACGGTCATCGTGCCCCGCGCATTGTCGTAGAGCCCCGTTCCTCCGAGCACTGCGAGGTCGTAGAACTGCTGGTAGAGCATCGAGCCGCCGACGACGATCTCGCCCTTCGGGAGGACGTACGTCCCGCGGCAGACCCGCGCGCGGACGCTGTCGACGAACGTGCACACCAGCTCGCCCCGCCCGATCGGGTCCCGGGTGCCGCGCTGGACCAGAACCGAGCGGATCACCTCCGAGTCGCCGGCCGACGTTCCATGAGCGCCGACGTCGATACGGGTCACCGCCAGCACACGGTCGTTGATCCTGATCGTCGCCGGCCCCGTTCCTGCTTCCGAGCTGCTCTGCCAGGGGCCGACGGCGACGACGCCGACGATCGCTCCCGCCAGAAGCCAGCCGAACTTTCTCTTCATTCCCCCTCCTTCGTGGTGTTCGTACTGGACTCTCCGTTCGGCCCCGGCAGCTCGAGCCAGAAGGTCGTGCCTTCGCCGGGGTCGCTGTCAAAACCGATGCTGCCGCCGTGCGCCTCGACGATCTCGCGCGAGACCGCGAGGCCGAGGCCGGTACCGGTGATACCGGTGGCGCCGGCGTCGCCGCGGAAGAACTTCGTGAAGATGCGGCTCTGCTGGTCCTCGGGAATCCCGAGACCTTCGTCGTGCACCGCGAGCCGTACCCTGTCGCCGCTCCGAGCCGCTACGAGCTGGACGGTCCCACCGTCGGGCGAGTACTTGATCGCGTTCGAGAGCAGGTTACCGACAACCTGGGCCAATCGGCCGGGATCGCCGCGCACGGTCAGCGGCCGCTCTGCGAGCTCGACCGCGAGCTCGTGCTTGGGGCTCTGCGCCGCGTAGAGCTGCGCCTGCTCGTCGATGAGTGACGCCAGGTCGATCTTCTCCGGCGCCAGGTCGACGCCCTCGTGCTCGATCCGCTGCACGTCGAGGAAGTCCTCGAGCAGCGCGGCGAGCCGGCGCGCCTGCGCGTCGACGATGCCGAGGTAGTGGCGCCGCGTCGGCGGGTCGAACTCCCGCTTCAGCAGCAGCGACGTGAACCCGAGCACGCTTGCGAGCGGCGTCCGCAGCTCGTGGGAGACGATGCTGACGAGCTCGGTCTTCCCGCGCTCGCTCTCGCGCAGCTCCTCGTTCTGGTCCTCGAGCTCGTGGTGGCTCGCCTCGAGCCGCTCCGCCATCTCGTTGAACGCGCGTGTCAGCTCGCCGACCTCGCCGGGCCCCTCCTCCGGCAGCCGCAGCGAGAGCTCGCCGCCCGCGATCCTGTTGGCTCCGTCGGCGACGGCGCGCACCGGACGGCCGATCGAGCGCGCCAGCACGATCCCGAAGAGGGCGATCAGGGCCATCGAGGCTCCGACCGCGACACCGCCGACGAGCACGGCGATGTCCGTGCGGTGGTCGGCGTCCCGGCGCGCTTCGCGCGGCGAGCTTGTTCTCCGCCGTCGCGGAAGCCGGCGAAGAGCCGGCGGATCTCGTCGGTCTGCGCGCTTGACGCTCCTGCGTCAGACGTCGGGTCGTTCTTGACGATGTCCGGGATCCTCTCGCAGGATCGCGACCAGCGGCGGGAGCGCAGGCGAACGCCCACTCCCGGATCTGAGTCTCGATCTCCTGCGCCTTGGCTTTCTGGCTCGGATCGCCCTCCACGAGGCGTCGCCATGATCGCGCAGCTGGCCCTCCAGCTTGTTGCTCGCGGCTGTTGTACGCCTTGAGCGAGTTCCCGCTCCCGTCGACGGCAAAGCTGAGGAAGCTCGACTCGACGTCCGAGACGAGCTCGCTCCAACTGCAGCGAGGCGGCGCTGATGTCCTTCGACCGCGCCTCGCGGTCGGTCGCCTCCCGCTGTGCCGAGACGGCCAGGATCAGCGCGGTGAAGGCAGCCCCGACGAGCAGCGCCAGCGCCGCACTCGCGAGCCACATCCGGCGGGCGAGCGTCATGCGAGCAACTCCTCGACCGCGGTGCTGAGCTCGTCCGGGTCGAACGGCTTCGAGACGAAGCGATCGGCGCCGGCGACCTGGGCGTCGATCTCGGCGTGGCTCCATGCGGTGATCACGACAACGGGAATCTCCTTCAATCCGTCGTCGGTCCGCAACTCCTCCAGCACCTCGATTCCGGAGAGGCCAGGCAGCATCACGTCGAGCACGATCAGATCCGGCCGCTCTTCGCGCGCGAGCCCGAGCGCTTCGGTGCCGTCGGCCGCCTCGACGAAGCGGTAGCCGGGGCCGAGCACGGCCCGCACGAGCTCCCGGAGGCTCGGATCGTCGTCGCAGACGAGAATCGTCGCGGCAACGTCGTGTGTGGGGTTTTGTGCGTGCTCGTCCACCGTGAAGAGGGGGCGGCGGCTCAAAGTGCGCCCCAGTGTAGTTACGCCTTCTGGGTGTTCGCACTCGGCGGCGCGGCCCCTGCGCTAGGCGGTCAAGGCGTCTTCGAGCGTCCGGCAGAGCTCGGCCGTTCCCGCTGCGACCACGCGCGAGCGTCCGATCAGGTCGAGCGGCGCCTGCTCGAAGGGCGGATCCTCGAAGAGGTCGATCGCCAGCCCGCATTCGCGCACGAGCAGCTGGCCGGCGGCGATGTCGACCGAGCGCGCGGGTTTCAGCGAGCACACGGCGTCGACGCGCCCCGCTGCGAGATGGCTGAGCGAGAGCGCGAGCGAGCCCATGATCCGCAGGCGGTGCGCGCTCCCGACCATGTGCGCCGCCTTGTCGGCGACCTCGGCCGTCGTCGTCGCCTCGAAGGAGAGGATCTCGATCACGTCCTTCGGCTTGACCGCGCCGAGCCGGTCGCCGTTCAGGAACGCGCCCTTGCCGCGCTCGGCCGTCCACTCCTCGCCCGAGCCGAAGTCGTAGACGTAGCCGAAGACGACGTCACCCATCGTGGCGCCCTCGGCGACCGCGAGCGAGAGCGAGAAGAAGGGGATGTCGCGCTTCGCGTTCAGGGAGCCGTCGATCGGGTCGCAGACGACGCGCCAGGGCGCTCCCGAGCCGAAGACGCGCTCGCCGAGCTCCTCCGAGACGAGTGTGAAGTGCTCGTCGAGCTGCTCGAGCCGGTGGACGACGGCCGTCTCCGCCGCAGCGTCGATCGCCGTCGTGTCGTCGCCGCCCTCGCCGAGCTGGAGCACGGGCTCCCGCTCGACCCGGGTCGGCAGCTCCGCCAGCACCGCCTTGATGTCGCCGACCGCGTCGCGGCAGACCTCGAGCCACGGCCTCATCAGCTGAACTTCAAACTGGGTGGAAGAGCAGGCCGGAGATGAGCTTCGGGAAGAAGTAGGTCGTCTTCTGCGGCAGCACCTCGCCGCGCCGCGCGTGGGCGAAGACGTCCTCGATCCGGGTCGGGCCGGAGCAGGTATGCGACGGCTGCCTCGCCGTCGCGGACGCGCCGCTCGGCCTCGGCGGCGTCGGCGGTGTACGAGATGCCGTCGTGTCCGAGCGTGTCCACGAGCTGGACGTCCAGCATCCCCTCGGGGCCGTGCACGACCCGCGAGCCCTCGCGCGTGAGCTCGGTCACCTCCGCGCCGCCCGCGCCGTTGCCCTCCAGGTGCCTGGGCTCCGAGAAGAGGCGATGGGTGGGGAAGATCTCCAGGCCGGGATCGTCGGTGGAGACGAGCACGACGAGCATCTGCGCGCTCGCCGGCGTCCCCTCCTCCTCGGCGAACGCGAGCGCCGTCTCGTAGCGGTGATGGCCGTCCGCGATCAGCAGCTGCTTGTCGTCGAACGCGCGCACGATCGTCGGGTCGTCGAGGCGCCACAGCTTCGCGCCCTCGACCTCGAGATCCGGGTCGCGGTCAGGCCGCTCGACCGGCGCGGGGCCGTCGTAGAGGAGAAAGATCGGCTCCAGCTGCGCGCGCGTGGCGCGGAGCAGGCGGAGGCGTCCCTCCTTCGGCCCGGCGTGGGTTCGCTCGTGCGGCAGCACCGTCCCCGTCTCGTAGGGCTCGACCTTCAGCGAGCCGACGATGCCGAAGCGCGTCCGCGCGATCCCGTCGGGGCCGACGTAGTCCTGCTCGAGCGCCCAGACCGCCGGCGGCTCCTCGACGAGGGCACCTTGCGCGCGCCAGTCGTCGAGCGCGCGCGCGGCCTCCTCCTCCGAGTCGGGCAGGGTCAGGCGGACGACGTTGTACGGGCTGCGGGCCTGCAGCTCCTCGCGCTGCTCGTCGGTGATCACGTCGTAGGGCGGCGCGACGAGCGTCTCGAGCGGTCCGGCCACGGCTTCGTCGTAGCGAAGCGCGCGGAAGGGCTTGACGACGGCCATGGCGGGCAACGTACCAACACGCCCGCGCCCTAGACTCACCGCATGAGCACCATCGCCGAGCTCGCTCCCGACCGCACGGTCGAGGGCGTCTACGCCGTCGCGCGAAAGCAGCGGCGGACGACGCGGAAGGGCGCCCCGTACCTCGCACTGGAGCTCGTCGACCCGACCGGGCGCATCGAGGGTCGGATCTGGAACGACGTCGAGCTGCTCGACGGCCGCTTCGCCGAGGGAGACGCCGTCCGCGTGCTCGGCCGGGTCGAGCGCTTCGACGACAGGCTCCAGTTGGAGATCCGCTCCGTCGAGGCGGCGGACGCCGATCCGGCGGGGCTGGCGCCGCGGCTGCGACGCGACGCCGACGAGCTGGACGGCTTCCTCGAGTTCATGGCGGCCGAGCTCACCCACCCGGGGCTGCGCACCGTGGTGGGGCGGTTCCTCGAGGACGCCGAGATCCGGAAGGCGCTGCGCGAGCTCCCGGCGGCCGAGACCCATCACTCGTATGCCGGCGGGCTGCTCGAGCACACCGTCGCCGTCTCGACCCTGGTGCGAGAGACGGCGCAGCTGCACCAGCGCCTGCGCGGCGACCTCCTGCTCTCCGCCGCGCTGCTCCACGACGTCGGCCGCGTGCGCGAGCTCGGGCGGGGGCCGTCGTTCCGGCCGACGGACGAGGGTCGGCTGCTCGGCCACGTCCACCTCGGGCTGAGGCTCGTCGAGGAGCGCGCCGACGGCCTGGACGCGGCCGTGCGGGCCGAGTTGCTGCACGCGATCGCCTCGCATCACGACCGCAACGCCGCGCGGACGGCCGAGGCCGCCGTCCTCTACCACGCGAACCAGCTCGACGCCGTCGCGGCGACCAGACCGGTCGAGTAGTGCTCCCGATCGTGCTGGCACTGGCCGCGAGCGCCTCGTGGGGGCTCGGCGACTTCCTCGGCGGGCTGACCTCGCGACGGCTGCACGTCCTGACGGTGCTCGTCGTCCAGCAGGTGTTCGGGCTCGCGGCGGCCCTGACGTGGGTGCTCGTCGCCTGGGACGGCTTCCCCGGCTGGACCGCGACTGCCTGGGCGGCGTCGGCGGGGGTCTGCGGCTGTCTCGGGATCGGCGCGCTCTACCGCGGCATGGCGGTCGGGGCGATGGGCATCGTCGCGCCGGTGTCGGCCGTCTCCGCCGTGATCCCGTTCGTCGTCGGGATCGCTTCAGGTGAGCGGCCGGGCGAGCTGCAGGTGGTCGGGATCGTGCTCGCGCTCGCGGGCGTCGCGGTCGCATCCCGCGAGCCGGCCGACCGGGGCGGGGGCCGTGCAGCCGGGATCGGCCTTGCGCTCGTCGCGGCGCTCGGCTTCGGCTTCTACTTCGTCTTCGCCGATCAGGCCGCGGACGCGAGCGTCCCCTTCGCCGTCGCGACCGCACGCGGCGTCTCGCTCGCAGTCGCGTTCGTCGCCGCGCTGGCGATCGGCGCGTCCGTCCGGGCCGGGCGCTCCTTCCTGCCGGCGCTCATCGTGGTCGGCCTGTGCGACGTCGGCGCGAACATGCTCTTCTCGATTGCGACGACACACGGCTACCTCAGCATCGTCGCCGTCCTCTCCGCCCTCTATCCCATCGTCACCGTCGCGCTCGCCGCGGTCATCCTGCACGAGCGAATCGCGCCGTCGCAGCGCGTCGGGGTCGCGGGCGCACTCCTCGGCGCTGCGATGATCTCCGCCGGATGAGAGGCACACTCGACGAGCACGTGATCGCGAGCGAGGCACTGCGCGGCAATCCGCTCGGCGACCCACACGAGCGGCCGCTCTGGGTCTACACGCCGCCGTCCTACGCGGGCGGGCCGGCGGTCTACGTCCTCCAGGGCTTCACCGGACAGATCGACATGTGGCGCAACCGGGCCGCCTTCAGGCCGACGTTCCTCGAGCTGCTCGACGACGCCGACATCGACGCCCGCGTCGTCTTCGTCGACGCCTGGACGTCGGTCGGCGGCTCGCAGTTCGTCGACTCGGCCGGCAGCGGCCGCTACCACTCCTACATCTGCGACGAGGTCGTCCCGTTCGTCGACGAGCGCTACGAGACGAACGGCTACCGCGGGGTCGCCGGCAAGTCGAGCGGCGGCCAGGGAGCGGCGGTGACGGCGATGCTCCGACCCGACCTCTTCCAGGGCTTCGCCAGCCACGCCGGCGGAGGCCTCTTCGAGGTCTCGATCCGGCCGTTCTTCCGCGTTGCGGCGCGTCGCCTGCGGGACGCCTACGACGGCTCGATCGAGCGCTTCCTCGAAGAGCTCCGCACCGGCCCGGCGCCGCTCGCGCATCCGGACGACCTGCACATCCTGCTCCAGTGGGGCTTCTCCGCGGCGTACTCCGCCGACGAGGACGGGACGATCCGCCTCCCCTACGACGTCGCGACCGCGCAGGTGATCCCGGAGCTCTGGCAGCGCTGGCTCGAGTGGGACTACCCGACGCTGGTGCCGCGTCACGCCGACGCGCTCCGTGGCATGCGCGCGATCTACGTCGACGTCGGCACGAGAGACGAGTGGTATCTCGACCTGACCGCCGCGTGGCTCCGCCGTGAGCTGACGGCGCTCGGCGTCCCCGACCTGCACGTGGAGCTGTTCGACGCGACGCATCTCGCGATCGAGTACCGCTACCCGATCGGCCTCCGCTACCTCGCCGACCGCCTGCGCTAGACGTTGAAGCGGATGTTCAGGACGTCGCCGTCCTGGACCTCGTAGGTCTTGCCCTCGAGCCGCTGCGTCCCGCGCTTCGCCGCCTCGGCGTGCGACCCGGCCGCGAGCAGGTCGTCCGTCGAGATCGTCTCGCAGCGGATGAAGCCGCGCGCGATGTCGGAGTGGATCGACGCCGCCGCCTCGAGCGCGGTCTGCCCGCGCCGGAGCGTCCACGCGCGCGTCTCCTTCTCGCCCGCGGTGAAGAACGTGATCAGATCGAGCGCGTCCCGGAGCCGGCGCACGACCTCGTCCAGCGCGGAGGGGCCTTCCCGATACTCGGCCGCCTCCTCCTCGGACATCTCTGCCAGCTCGGCCTCGAGCTGGAGGTCGATCCCGCCCGGCCCGTTCTCGACTGCGAGCAGCGGCTTCGTCGTCAGCGGCTCCAGCTCTGCGGGCAGCTCGCCGGTGAAGTCCCGGAGCGTGTGGCCCGCGTCGAGGTGTGCGAGCAGCGCCTGCAGCTGCTCGACCTCCTTGCGCAGCGACGCATCGCCGGACTTCGCCTGCTTCTCGACCCGCTCCAGCCGCCGCTCGACGTGGTCCCGGTCGGCGACCAGCAGCTCCAGCTCGAGTGTCTCCAGGTCGCCCGTCGGATTCGCCCCGGCGGAGAAGCCGTCGGCGACGGCGAGGATCGCATCGACCTGGCGCAGCCCGCCGAGCAGCGCCGGTCCGGTCCCGGGGACGTCGACGACCCGGATCGTCGCGGGGGTGATCTTGCGGGCGCCGACGAGCGCGGCGAGCTGCTCGAGCCGGTCGTCCGCGATCGAGGCCATGCCGACGTTCTCCTTGCCGAAGCCGGCGCCGCCGGTCTTCGTCAACGCGGTGAACAGCGTCGTCTTGCCCGCGCCCGGCAGGCCGACGATCCCGACCTCGAGCGCCACCTATTCCTCCTCGTCGCCGGAGATCTGCTTCTGCAGCGAGACCAGCGCCCGATGCTGCAGCGACTTCACCGCGCCCTCGGTCTTGTCGAGGATCGTCGCCGCCTCGGCGTTGGAGAAGTTGAAGACGAACTTGAGCGTCAGTACCTGCTGCTGCTCGTGCGAGAGCGAGTCGATCAGCTCCAGCATCGATTGGCGGCCGATCGACTGGAACGCCTCGTCCTCCGCCGAGCGCTCCTCGGAGCCGTGCGGCTCGGGCACGTCCTCCTCCGGCTGCCAGCGCTTGTTGGCGCGGAAGTGGTCCATCGAGAGGTTGTGTGCGATCCGGAAGAGCCAGGCCGAGAACGGCGCCGACTGGAAGCGGAACTTGCCGATCGACTCGAGCATGCGCATGAACGTCTGCGTCGTCAGGTCCTCGGCGTCGTGCCGGTTGCCGACGGTCATGTGCAGGTAGCTGTAGATCCGGTCGAAGTGGATCAGGTACAGCTCCTCGAGCGCGGCGCGCTCGCCCTGCTGCCCCCGCTCGACGAGCTTGCGGATCTCGGCCGCGGATGGACCCTTCTGCTGCGTCTCGGTCACTACGAGTGCGGTACCCCTAGGCGCCGAAGCCCACGCGCGACTCCCGCGCGTAGCGCTTCATGTAGACCACGCGGCCGAGGACGACCGTGTAGCGGCCGTCGCTCGCGTCGAGCATCATCGAGCCGTCCTGCCCGGTCGCGAGCGCGCGCTCGAGCTCGTCCGCTCCCTTGACGGTCACGGTCGCGCCCATGATCTGGCCCCCGTCGAAGCACAGCTCGACGCGGACGGAATCGGCTTCAGTCAACGGACACCACCTCTGTGAGGACGCCGTGGACGGCGTCGGGATGGACGAAGGCGACCTGGAGGCCGAAGAGGCCTGCTCGCGGCTCGGCGTCGATCAGCTCGGCGCCCTCGGCGGAGAGCCGGTCGAGCTCGGCCTGCACGTCGTCGACCTCGTAGGCGACGTGATGCATGCCCGGGCCGCGCGAGGCGAGGAAACGGCCCACCGGGGTCTCGTCTCCGAGCGGGGCGAGCAGCTCGATGCGCCCTGAGCCGACGAGCACGGCCGCCGCCTCGACTCCCTGATCGTCGACCTGCGCGCGATGCTCCAGCTCGGCGCCGAAGAGGCGCTCGTACGTGTCGACCGCCTCGTCCAGGTCGTGAACGGCGACGCCGAGATGGTGGATGCCGCGGGCCTGCACGGCAGCGATGCTACCGGTCTAGTTTTCGACCGCCCGGACCGTACCGACGGTCTCGGAGGCCCGGGACTCGGGCTCGATCGCGCCGAGCAGCTCCTTCAGCTCGTCGCGCGAGAGGGTCTCGCGCTCGAGCAGCTGGACGGCGAGCCGGTCGAGCGAGACGCGGTGCTTCACGAGCAGCCGCTGTGCCTCCTCGTAGGCGAAGTCGGTCAGCCGGGCCTGCTCGGAGTCGCGCAGGCGCTTCGTCTCCTCGGAGAGGGCGTAGTTGTCGGCCCGCATCGTCCTCGACGGGGAGGCTTCGGACATGCCGTACTCGAAGACCATCGCGCGGGCGATCTCGGTCACCTTCTCGAGATCGTTCGAGGCGCCGTTGGTGACGCGGCCGAAGACGACCTGCTCGGCGGCGCGTCCACCCAGCGCGACCTTCATCACGTCGAGGAACTCCTCCTTCGTGTGCAGGTAGCGCTCCTCCGTCGGCAGGTAGTAGGCGTAGCCGAGGGCGTCGCCGCGCGCGACGATCGTCACCTTCTGGATCGGGAGCAGCTCGCCCATCATGTAGGCGATCAGCGCATGTCCGGCCTCGTGGTAGGCGAGGATCCGCTTCTCCTTCTCGGTGACGACGCGCCGCTGCTGCATGCCGGCGATCACGCGCTCCATCGCCCCGTCGAAGTCCTCCATCAGGATCGTCATCCGCTCCTGGCGGCCGGCGAAGATCGCGGCCTCGTTGCAGAGGTTCGCGAGGTCGGCGCCCGTCAGGCCCGACGTCTGGCGCGCGATATGGGCTGAGGTCGACCTCGTCCGCCAGCGGCTTCCCGCGCGTGTGCACGCCGAGGATCGCCTCGCGGCCGTTCAGATCGGGCGGCGAGACCAGCACCTGGCGGTCGAAGCGGCCCGGCCGGAGGAGTGCGGGGTCGAGATCCTGGAGCCGGTTCGAGGCGCCCATCACGATCACCTGAGCCGCCTCGTCGAAGCCGTCGAGCTCGACGAGCAGCTGGTTCAGGGTCTGGTCGTGCTCGCGGTTGAAGGCGCCGCCCACGCGGGCCGTGCCGACGGCGTCGAGCTCGTCGATGAAGACGATCGCCGGCGCGTTCCGGCGCGCCTCTTCGAAGAGCTTGCGGATCCGGGAGGCGCCGAGGCCGGCGAACATCTCCACGAAGGCAGAGGCGCTCTGCGAGTAGAACTGCGCGCCGGACTCCTTCGCCACCGCCTTCGCCAGCAGCGTCTTGCCGGTGCCGGGCGGGCCGTAGAGCAGGATCCCCTTCGGCACGCGCGCGCCGAGGCGATGGAAGCGCTTCGGATAGCGGAGGAAGTCGACGACCTCCTGCAGCTCCGCCTTCGCCTCCTCGACGCCGGCGACGTCGCCCCACGAGACGGAGGAGCTCGCGCTCGCCTCCAGCTTCGCCGGCTTCACGCGCGGCATGTACTGGAGCGTGCGCCAGAGCAGATAGATGATCAGGCCGAAGAAGACGAGCGGCAGCCACGTCAGCGCGTAGCTGGCCACCTGATCGAGAAATCCCCCCACGTCCGGCATCCCCGCTCCTATCGGCAGCTGGCACCGATGCCTGTAGCGGCTATCGGCGGACTGCCAGGATCGCTGCGGATTCCGGTGTCGTCAAGACCTCCGTCACCGCCAGGTCCGGGCGGGAGAGCCAGAACTCGCGCACCGGGTCAGGCCCCGCGAAGCCAGGGGTCAGGTCGTCGAGCACCGCGATCCCGCCCGGCGCGAGCAGCCCGGCGACGAGCTCGCCGTCCTCGCGCGGGCGCAGCTGCTTCGTCGCGTCGTAGAAGACGAGGTCGAACGGCGCCTCCGGCGGCAGCAGCTCGCGCCAGTCGCCCTCGAGGACGTGGACGTTCTCGTCGGCCGCGAAGAGCTCTCGGGCGGCGGCCGCGCGCTCGGGGTCGTTCTCCGCCGTGAAGAACGGCGTCTGCGGCGGCAGTGCCGAGACGATCCAGGCCGCGCCGACACAGGTCCCCGTGCCGATCTCTGCGACGCGCTCGCGGCCGCGCGAGGCGGCGAGGACGTGGAGCAAGCGGCCGACCTCCGGCCGGCACGACCGCTCGAAGCCGAGGCTCTCGGTCAACGCGAGCGCCTTGTCGACGAGCGGCGGAGCCACGTTCCTAGACTACTGCTGTGCTCCCGCTCCCTCCGCACTGGAACCCCGACCGCGTCGGCGAGGTCTGGCGCGTCGACTACGCCGCGCGGTTCGACGACGCGGAGCGCTGGCGCACCGAGCAGTCGGTCAGGCCGGCGGCGGACGACCGCTTCCGGGTCGCGCTCGTCGTCGTCGACATGCAGAACACGTTCTGCACGCCCGGGCTTCGAGCTCTTCGTCGCCGGCCGCTCCGGGACGGGAGCGCTCGACGACTCGCGCCGGCTCTGCGAGTTCGTCTACCGCAATCTCGGCTCGCTCACGCAGATCGTGCCCACGCTCGACACGCACCAGGCGCTCCAGATCTTCCACCGCGCGCTGCTCGTCGACGCCGAGGGACGCCATCCGGAGCCGTACACGCTCGTGACCGCGGAAGACGTCGAGGCGGGGCGCTGGCGGATCAACCAGCCGGCCGCCGACGGGCTCGGGCTCGATCCCGACTACGCCGAGGAGCACCTCCGCTACTACACGCGGACGCTCGAGGAGGGCGGCAAGTACAACCTGACGATCTGGCCCTTCCACGCCATGCTCGGCGGGATCGGCTACGCGCTCGTCTCCGCGCTCGAGGAAGCGCTCTTCTTCCATTCGATCGCCCGCAGTGCGCCGCTCGACTTCCAGCCGAAGGGCGATCACCCGCTGACCGAGCACTACTCGATGCTCGGCCCGGAGGTGGAGTACGACCTCGAGGGTGAGCCGCTCGGCAAGCGCAACCACCCGCTGATCGAGCGCCTGCTCCAGTTCGACGCGGTCGTGATCGCGGGCGAGGCCAAGAGCCACTGCGTCGCCTGGACGATCGAGGACCTGCTCTCGGACCCGACCGTGCAGGAGCGAGGGCTCGAGGAGAAGGTCTACCTGCTCGAGGACTGCACCTCGCCCGTCGTCGTTCCCGGCACGGTCGACTACACCGACGAGGCCGACGCCCATTTCGCACGCTTTGCCGAGTCGGGCGCCCACGTCGTGCGCTCCGACCAGCCACTCGAGGAGTGGCCCGGCGTCGTCGGCGAGTCGGTCGCAGCCGCCGGCTAGGTGACGAGCTCGAGCCGCGCGTTCGGCCGGTAGCGGCGGCCGACCTTCGCCGACGGGCGGCCGTCGGTCATGACGATGTCGGCGGTGAAGTCGTTCTGGCCGCGGATCAGCGACGAGCCGATCCCGTACGCGTCCACGGGCACCTGCCGACGCTCGAACTCCTTGATCTTGTCGACGGTGAAGCCGCCGGAGACGACGATCTTCACCCGCTCGAACCCGTCCGCGTCGAGCGCGTCCCGCACCTTGCGCACGAGCCGCTCGTTGACGCCGCGCGGGTCGAAGTCGCCCATCTCGTTCCAGAGCGAGCGGTCGACGAGCTGGCCCGAGGTGTCCAGCCGGACACCCCAGAGCCGAGGGCCGAGCGCGCGCGCGACCTCGAGCGCCGTGTTCACCGAGTCGTTCTCGAAGTCGACGAGGACGACGATGTTCATGTCCTCGCTCGCCCACTCCGCGAACTTGGTCGCGGCGAGGACGGTGTTGCCGCCGTACGAGGCGATCAGGGCGTGAGGAACGGTGCCGACGCCGCGGCCGCCCCACCAGGAGGCCTGCGCGTCCGAGGTGACGCCGATCTCGGCGCCGACCATCGCGCCGGCGACGTAGGCCGCATAGCCGTCGCCGGTCTGGACGCGGTGATGATCGTGGCGCGCCGGCATGAAGATGATCGGCTTCCCGGTCGCGGCCTCGACGACGCGGGCGGTGTTCGTCGTGATCAGCGTCCGCCGCGTCAGCACGCCGAGGTAGACGGTCTCGAGGTGGGCGAAGAGCGTGTAGTCGCCCTCGATCGTCATCGCCGTCTCCCACGGCTCGATCCGGTCGCCGTCGTGGAGCGCGTGCACGGTGAGTGCGTCCCAGGCCTCGGAGCAGAGCTTGAGGATCGCGATCGCCTCGTCGACGCCGCCCAGCATCGCCTGGTTGCGCTGGAAGACCTGCATCACGACGCGCGGGTGGCGGCCGTCCCGGAGCAGCGTCTCCCGCGTGTGGTTGAAGTAGGCGTCGGTGTAGTACCCCTCCCGCATCTTCTCGACCGGGAGGTCGAAGATCTCGGGCGGGAGGCGCCGGGGCTTAGCTTCCTGCTCGGTCGCCATGCTCCAACTCCAGACACGCCGCCAGGGCCGCCTCGGCGACCTCGAGCTGGTCGGGCGTGGGCTCGGCGGTGGCGACACGGTGCTGCAGCTCGTGCCCGGGCTTCGCGAGCGCCCGCGCGAGCGGATGGCCGGGATGCCGGGTCATCCAGGCGAAGACCTCGACCGCGACGCCGACGGCGCCGATCGAGCTCGCGGTCCGCGCCGGCCTGCGCAGGTGCGCCGGTGCGCGTGAGGCGAGGAGGTTGCCGGCGGCCGACGCCACGAGCAGCGGGCCGACCAGGTGCGAGCCGCAGCGCTCGTGCTCCTTCGCGCGCTTCTCGCCGTGCTCGTACGTCCCGATCGAGATGTGCTCGGCGCCGTGGTAGGCGGCGAGCTCGCCGCCGCGGAGCGCCATCATCGCGGGCGCGAGCGAGAGTGCCCCCGAGAGCAGCTCGCGTGCGGCGCTGCCGAGTCTCGGCGAACGGCGCACGGCCTGGACGGTGAACGCGCTCATGATCGTGGCCGCGATCACGGACGGACGCTCGAACGGCAGCCGCGCCTCCGGCAGCTTCCGGCGCAGCTCGGGGAGCATCGCAAACGACTCCGCCAGCCGGAGCGGCCCGCGCACGAACGGCTGCTGGATGCTGGGCGCGAACAGCCGCTTGCGCGCGGACGCGACCTTGATCTCGCCGTCGTCGTTCCGGATCGCGCACGCCCACGAGTTCGGCCCGTGCACGAGCACGCCGTTCGGGAGGGCCATCCCGCCGAGACGAATCTTGTCGCTCATGCGCGAAGCGTAGCCCCGGCTGCCTGCCTGAGCGCGGCCTGGAGCTCGTCGGCCGCCGGGCCGCGTGAAATCGGTGCGCCGTCGAGCTCGGTCGCCGGCATCACCTCGCGCACCGACGACGACGTGAAGGCCTCGTCGGCCGCCAGCAGCTCCGTCAGGCCGAAGTGGCCTTCCTCGACCGTGTAGCCGCAGTCGCCCGCGAGCTCGAGCACCGTCGCCCGTGTCACGCCGGCGAGGATGCCGAGGTCGAGCGAGGGCGTGAAGAGCGTGCGCTCGCGCCGCCACCAGACGTTCGTCGTCGGCCCCTCGAGCACGGTCGCGTCTGCGTCGACGAAGACGGCGTCGTCCGCGCCCTGCCGTCTCGCCTCCGCCTCGGCGGCCATGTTGACCGCGTAGCTCGTCGACTTGACGCCGGGCAGGAGCCACGGCTCGTCGGCCCGCACGCCGCGCAGCGAGATCAGCTTCTGGCCGCGTGCGCGCAGGTCGTCGTAGTGGTCGGCGAGGGCGCTGACGAGCGCGATCGACACCGGCGTCGGCGTCCAGTAGAGGCGGAGGACGGCGTCAGGGGACTCGGCGGCGTCGAGCGCCTGCTGCGCCAGCTGCTCGAGCTCGAGCCGGTTCACCGCCGGCAGCCCGATCCGCTCGGCCGAGCCGGCGAGGCGGTCGAGGTGCTCGGCCAGCTTGAACGGCCGGCCGCCGTAGACCCGGATCGTCTCGAACGCCGCCCGGCCGCGCAGCAGCGCCTCGTCGTCGGCGCGCAGCACCGGCTCGGCCGGATCGACGACGCCGCGGCCTCCGACCGCGACCGCGAGCAGGCTCATCGCGCTCCCACCTCGACGGATGCCCCGATCGCGGCGAGCAGCGGCCGCGCCTTCGTCCACGACTCCTCGATCTCCGCCTCGGGCTCCGAGTCCCAGACGATGCCGCCGCCGACCCAGAGATGGATCCGGTCCTCGGCGATCGCGAACGTCCGGATCGTCAGCGCCAGGTCGAGGTCGCCGTTGCCGCGGACGACGCCGAGCGCGCCCATCGACGCGCCGCGGCCGACGGGCTCGAGCGCGGCGATCAGGTCGAGTGCGGCGATCTTCGGCGCGCCGGTGACGGAGCCGCCGGGGAACGTCGCCGCCAGCAGCTCGGCGAGCCCGACCTCCTCGCGCAGCGTTCCCTCGACGGTCGAGACGAGGTGGGTGACGCCGGCGAGCTCCCGCTCGACCATCAGCTCCGGCCAGCGCACGGAGCCCGGCTCGCAGACGCGGGAGAGGTCGTTGCGCTCGAGGTCGACGATCATCACGTGCTCGGCGGCGTCCTTCTCGCCCTCGACGTGCTCGCCGAGCGGGCGGGTCCCCTTGATCGGCGCCGTCCAGACGCGCCGGCCGCGCCGGGCGAGGAAGAGCTCGGGCGAGGCGGACACGACGGCCCAGCCGTCACCGGCGAGCGCCCGCGGCCCGAACGCGCCGAGCCGGTCGGCGAGCGCGCCGGCGCTCCCGTCGAACGGCGCCGCGAGGTGCTGGACGAGGTTGACCTGGTAGACGTCGCCGCGCCCGATCGCCGCCCGCACCGCCTCGACCGCCTCGCCGTAGTCGGACTCGGTCCAGCGTCCGCTCCCACTGTCCAACCGAGACGTGTCCCAGGGACAGACCCTCGGACGTGTCCCGTACGGCCACGGCCGCGAGCGGCAGCGGGCACGGCTCCGGCGGCGCGGGCGCGCTCGTGCGGCGCAGCGGCTCCGAGAGGCCGTAGCCGAGATAGAGATCCGCCTCGAGCGCCTCGCCGCCGGGCGCGAAGAAGCCGCGCTCGCGCAGGTACGCCTCGATCTGCTCGAACGCGCCCTCGGGCGAGTGCAGCTCGAGCACGGCTACGCCAGCGAGCGCGCGGCGGCCCGGAGGAAGTCGACGCCGAGGCCGAGATCGTCGACGTGCGTCCGCTCGTCGGCGGAGTGGATCAGCCGCGATGCCAGCTCCGTCTCCATCGTCCGCAAGTGGGAAGAAGCCGTACGCAACGGTGCCGAACGCCTCGCGCAGCCAGTGCGAGTCGGTGAAGCCGGCGCAGCAGAGCGGCGCGAGCCTCGCGCCCGGCTCGCTCGTCTCGACCCAACCGGAGATCGCCTGCCAGAGCGGCGTGTCGAGCGGTGACCGTGTCCCGCCGAAGCGCTCGATCGTCTCCAGCTCGTAGTACCCGTCCTCGCCGAGGACCGAGCGGATGATGGGGTCGACGTCCTCGGGCGTCTGACCGGGCAGAAGCCTTCGGTCGACCGTCAACTCGACCGTTCCCGGGATCACGTTCCGGCGCTCGGAGGCCGCGATCATCGTCGGCGAGAGCGTGAACGCAAGCAGCGGCTCGATCGTCTCGGCGGCGAGCGGGTCGAGCGCGCGCAGCCGCTCCAGCACCTGATCGGCCGGCGGCCGCTCGCCGAGCACGACATCGAGGAAGCCTGCGACCTCAGGCCCGATCGCGGCCTCGGGCTGATAGGCGGCCAGCTTCTCGATCAGCGGCGCCGCCTTCACGAGCGCGTTGTCGGCGATCCCCGGCATCGAGGCGTGGCCGCTGCGGCCGTGCACGGTGATCTTGAAGGGCGAGCTCATCTTCTCCGCGGCGGCGCAGAGATAGAAGACGCGGCCGCCGAGCTCGACCCGCTCGCCGCCGCCCTCGTTGATCGCGTAGTCGACCCGGACGGCGTCGGGATGGTGCTCGCAGAGCCACTGGAGGCCGTAGTTGTCGCCGACCTCCTCGTCGGCCGCGGCGACGAAGACGAGATCGCCCGGCGGCGTGAAGCCCTCGCGCGCGAGCGAGGCGATCGCGACGGCGCTCGCCGCGACCTGATTCTTCATGTCGAGCGCGCCGCGCCCCCAGACGTGGTCGTCGGCGAGGTCGCCGGACCACGGGTCGCGCGACCACTCGGACGCATCGGCGACGACGGTGTCGGTGTGCGAGAGGAAGCAGAGCGAGGGGCCGTCGCCGCCCTTGATCCGGGCGACGAGGTTCGCCCGCTCCGGCACGCGCGGCGTAGAGCTCGACCTCGACGCCGTTCGCCACCAGGTAGTCGCGCAGGAGCTCGGCCGCGATCGTCTCGTTCCCGGGTGGGTTGACCGTGTTCAGGCGGAGCAGCTGCTGCAGCAGCCCGACGGCTTCGTCCTGCAGGCTCATTGCTGCTCTTGCGAGAGGGCCGTGAGCTCGTTGCGGACGCGCCAGAGCTCGGGGAAGAAGACGTGCTGGATCAGCCGGCCGAGCACCTCGACCGGCGTGCCCTGGGTGCCGACGACCGAGTCGCCGATCACGCGCGCGACCACCTTGTAGTGGCGGATGCGCCAGAAGTTGATCCGCTCGTCGAGCTCGATCACCGCCTCGGCGAGCTGGTAGAGCTCCTCGTGCTCGCGCCCCTTGACGTAGACGTCGATGAGCGAGAGCCCGGCCTGCTCGCGGAGCGCATGGAACGCCTGGCCGAGCGGGGGCACGACGCGCCGCAGCTCACGCCAGCCGGGCGAGTCGAAGCCGCTGCCGTGGCCGAGCACCTTGCGGATCTCCTGGTACTCCCAGGGCGACATCTGCTCGAGCATGTCGAGCTGCTCGGTCGCGTAGCCGAGGCACAGCGTCGCGCGCCGCAGCAGCCGGAGCGCCGGCGCGATCTCTGCCGAGCTGAGGTGCTCGGTCGCCGCCTCGACGTCGTTCCAGGCGAGCTTGAGCCAGAGCTCCGACGACTGGTGCACGGTCTGGAAGAGGAGCTCGTCGCGGTGCACCCACTCGTCGGCGGTCTTCTGCAGCGCGAGCAGCGCGTCGGTGTTGAGGTAGCGCTCGTAGTCGCTGGCCCCGTCGCCGGCGAGAATCGGCTCCGAGTAGTCCTCGTGCGTCGCCACGGCCGGAGCATACTGCGAGCTATGAGCGACCTCTTCGCCGATGCGGCCCGCGAGCGAACGGCGGCGCTGGCGCCGCTGCCGCAGCGCCTGCGGCCGCGCACGCTCGCAGAGCTGGTCGGCCAGACCCACGTGCTCGGCGAGGGCTCGGCGCTCCGGCGCGCGATCGAGCAGGACCGGCTCCGGTCGCTGATCCTCTACGGCCCGCCGGGGGTCGGCAAGACGACGCTGGCGCGGATCGTCGCGGCCGAGACGGGCGCCGCCTTCGAGGAGCTGTCAGCGGTCTCCGCCCGGGTCGACGACGTGCGCGGCGTGATGCAGCGGGCGCGCGACCGGCTCGGCGGCAACGGGCAGCGGACGATCCTCTTCCTCGACGAGATCCACCGCTTCAACAAGGCGCAGCAGGACGCGCTCCTGCCCGCGGTCGAGGAGGGGCTGCTGACGCTGATCGGGGCGACGACCGAGAACCCGTACTTCGAGGTCAACTCGGCCCTGCTCTCGCGCTGCCAGGTGGTCGAGCTGGAGGCGCTGTCCGAGGAGGAGCTCGCCGAGGTCGTCCGCCGCGGCGCGGCTGCGATCGGCGCGGACGTCCCGGACGAGATCGTCGCGCTGATCGCGCGGCGGGCCGGCGGCGATGCGCGCACCGCGCTCTCCACGATCGAGCTCGCGTGGGAGACGGCGCAGGCCGAGGGAGTCCCGCTGGAGGAGCGTCACGTCGACGACGCGGCGCGGAAGCGGCCGCTTCGCTACGACAAGGGCGCCGACCAGCACTACGACTTCGTCTCCGCCTTCATCAAGTCGATGCGGGGCTCTGATCCCGATGCGGCTGTCTACTACCTCGCCTCGATGCTCGAGGGCGGCGAGGATCCGCGCTTCATCGCCCGCCGGATGGTCATCTTCGCCTCCGAGGACGTCGGCAATGCCGACCCGCGCGGGCTCCAGGTCGCGGTGGCCGCAGCACATGCGCTGGAGCACGTCGGGCTCCCGGAGGCGCAGCTCAACCTCTCCCAGGCGGCGATCTACCTCGCGAACGCGCCCAAGTCGAAGGCGAGCGCCAACGCGATCTGGTCGGCGCGCGAGGAAGTGCGCCGAGGCGGGAACCTGCGGCCGCCCGCCATGCTCCGTGACGCCCACTACGCGGGCGCGAAGAAGCTCGGGCACGGCGACGGGTACATCGATCCCCACACCGACCCTCGCGGCTCCGAAGTCGACTACCTGCCGGAGGAGCTGAAGGGACGCCGTTACTATCGCCCTTCGGGCAACGGGGAGGAGGCGGATGGCGAAGATCGAGACGGGGAGTGAGGCGCCGGAGTTCGACCTCCAGGTCACCGGCTCCGAGCGCGTGCGGCTCAGCGGCTTCCGGGGCCGTCGCAACGTGCTGCTCGTCTTCCACCCGTTCGCGTGGACGTCGATCTGCGCGGAGGAGGCGCGCGACCTGCAGGAGAACCTGCCGGCCTTCGAGAGCGCCGAGACGGACGTCGTGCTCGTCTCCTGCGACGCCGCGGCGGTACGCCAGGCGTGGAAGGAGCACCTGAAGCTGACCTACACGCTCGCCTCCGACTTCTGGCCGCACGGCCAGGCCGCGAAGGCCTACGGCGTCTTCGACGAGTCGACCGGCGCCGCCGTTCGCGGCACGTTCCTGATCGACAAGGAGGGCGTCGTCGTCTGGAGCCTCGTCAACGACGCCGACACGCGTCGCGACGAGCTCGTCACCGGCCCGCTGGCCTCCTCGCCTTCTTGAGCCTCGCCCGCTACGAGTGGGGCGACTCGAGCCTGCCGCCGCTCGTCTGTCTGCACGGCGTCACCAGTCACGGCCGGCACTTCGAGCAGCTGGCAGAGCGCCTGGCCGACCGCTTCCACGTCGTCGCGCTCGACCTGCGCGGGCACGCGGGCTCGCCGTGGGAGCCGCCGTGGAACCTCGAGCAGCACGTCGCCGACGTCCTCGACGCCGCGCCGCCAGGCCCTGCTGCCTGGCTCGGCCACTCGTTCGGCGGACGCATCGCCTACGAGACGGCTGCTGCGGCGCCGGACCGCGTCGAGCGGCTCGTGCTGCTCGATCCGGCAATCCTCCTGCCGCCCCAGCTCGGCATCGCGGCCGCCGAGAACGCGCGCCGCGACCGTTCGTATGTCTCGTTCGAGGAGGGCATCGACCGCCGCTACGAGGAGAGCGTGTTGACGACGGCGCCGCGCGAGCTCGTCGCCGGGGAGCTCGCCGTCCATCTGCTGCCCGACGACGACGGCCGGTTCCGGTACCGCTACTGCCAGAGCGCCGTCGTCGCCGCGTACGGCGAGATGACGCGGCAGCCGCCGCCCTTCGAGGACGTCCGGATACCGACGTTGCTCGTGCTCGGCCAGACCTCGTACATCCCCTATGACCACCTGCTCGACGCGCACGCCGCGGCGCTCGGCGACCTGCTCCAGGCGGAGCGCATCGCCGCGGGGCACACGGTCCTGTGGGACGCGCTCGACGACACCGTGGGCGTCGTCGAGCGCTTCCTGACCTCCTAGGCGGCGGCCCGCGTCTGGTCGCGCGCCTCGACCGCGGTCGCCAGCGCGTCGACGACGGTGCGGAGCTCGTCGAGCAGCGTCGCGTCGACGCCGTTCGCGAGCCGCTGGTCCGCCTTCGGCACGGCGACGGTGTCCTCGAGCGTCCGCGCGCCGAGCGCGCCGAGCACCTTGCGGGTCTCGGCCGCGGCCCAGACGCCGCCGAACATCCCCGTGCTCGACGAGAGCACGGCGACCGGCTTGTTCAGCACGGGCGACTCGGCCAGCGGCCGGGAGGCCCAGTCGAGCGCGTTCTTCAGCACGCCCGGGATCGACGAGTTGTACTCGGGCGTCGCGATCATCACCGCGTCCGCCTCCGCGAGCGCCTCCTTGAAGCGGCGCACCGGTGCCGGCTGGGCGCCCGGGAAGTCGTCGTCGGCGTCGTACGGCGGGATCTCCTTGAGCCCGTCGTAGAGCGTGATGTCGATGCCGTCGGGCGCGACGGCGGCAGCCGCCTGCAGCAGGTCGGTGTTGTGCGACCCTGCCCGGAGGCTGCCGCTGATCGCGAGGATCTTCATCGGACTACGCCTGCACCAGCGCGAGGTTGGCGGTGATGACGACGTCGTCGGCCGAGAGCCTGGCCGCCGCCCGGGAGCTCGATGTTCCAGGCGATCCCGTAGTCGTGGCGGTTGACGGTCGTCTCCAGGTCGAAGCCGATCCGCTGCTGGCCGTACGCGTTCTCGAGCGGGCCGGTCACGGTGCCCGTGATCTCGACCGGCTTCGTGACGCCGCGAAGCGTCAGGTCGCCGTCGATCGAGACGCGATCTCCGTCCCGCTCGATCGACTTCGAGACGAAGCGGAGCTCGGGGTACTGCTCGGCGTCGAAGAAGTCGGGCGTCTGCAGGTGGCCGGTGAGGTTCTCGTCGTCGACGTTGACGCTCGCGACCTTGACGATGCCTTCGAGGCGGCCGTCGACGAGCTTCGCGTCGAGGTCGTCGAAGGTGCCGCGGAACGTGCCGACGCCGGCGTAGCTGACGGCGAAGCCGATGCTCGAGTGGACGGGATCGAGGTTCCAGGTGCCCGTCGGGATCTGGGTGATCTGCGTCTGTAGTGCTCATTGCTCTCCCTTGGTTCGTGGTGTATCCTTGAGTACGCAAGCAATAGTAGAGGATAAAAGTTGACCCGTCAAGTAACTAACGAACGACCCGTCGAGATCGATACGTTCGCCCGCCTGATGCGGGCGCACAGCGTCCTGCGCCGGGAGCTCGAGGCGGAGGTGCTGAGTCCGCGCGGCCTCACGATCAACGACTTCGAGACCCTCTTTCACCTCTACCGAGCCGAGGACCAGCGTCTGCGGCGCGTCGACCTCGTCGGGCTGCTGATGCTGACGCCTTCCGGCGTCACGCGGTTGCTCGACGGGCTGCAGGGGGCGGGTCTGGTCGAGAACATCGCCTGCGAGTCGGACGCGCGCGCCGTCTGGGCTGCGCTGACGCGACGAGGGCCGGGGCACGCTCGAATGCGTGCGCGTCGAGCACACAGAGCTGCTCCGCTCACTGTTCCGGGGCGCCCTCGCAGACGACGAGGTGGTGCAGCTGAGCGAGCTGCTCGGCCGCCTGCCCGGCGTCGACGCCGGCTCCTGCGCCGGCTAGACGACGTACTCGTCGGCGATCGCGAGCGCGTCGTCGAGGATCGCAAGCCCCTCGTCGAGCTCCTCGCGCGTGATCGTCAGCGGCGGGCAGACCATGACGACGTTCCAGTGGGCCATCAGGTAGAGGCCTGACTCGAGCGCCGCCTTCTGCAGCCGGGCCACGGGTGCCGCCGCCTCGCCGCCCGCGTTGAAGGGGACGAGCATCTCCTTCGTCTCGCGGTTCTTGACCAGCTCGAGCCCCCAGAAGAGCCCGAGCCCGCGCACGTCGCCCACGGACGGGTGCTTCGCCGCGAGCGCGGGCAGCGCCTCGGCGAGGTAGGCGCCGTGCTCGGCCGAGTTCTCGACGATCCCCTCCTCCTGGAAGGCCTCGATCGAGGCGACCGCCGAAGCGCAGGCGAGCGGGTGGCCGGAGTAGGTCAGCCCGCCGGCCAGGAAGCGGCCGCGGAGCTGGTCGGCGATCGGCTCGGAGACGATCATCGCGCCGAGCGGCACGTAGCCGGAGTTGATCCCCTTCGCGACCGTGAGGATGTCGGGGACGACGTCCCAGTTGTCGCAGGCGAACCACTTGCCGGTGCGGCCGAAGCCGGCCATCACCTCGTCGCAGATCAGCAGGATCCCGTGCCGGTCGCAGGTCTCGCGGATCGACTGCAGGTAGCCGTCGGGCGGGACGATGACCCCGTTCGTGCCGACGACCGTCTCGAGGATGACCGCGGCGACGGTGTGCGCGCCCTCGTACTGCAGGATCTCCTCCAGATGCGGCCCACCCGAGCAGACCGGACACGGATCGGGATGTCCGGCCGGGCAGCGGTAGGTGTACGGGTCGAGCATCCGCACGACGCCCGGGATCCCCGGCTCGGCGTGCCAGCGGCGCGGGTCGCCGGTGAGCGTGATCGCGCCGGCCGTTGCGCCGTGGTAGCTGCGATAGCGGGCGATGACCTTGTGCCGGCCCGTGACCCAGCGCGCGACCTTGATCGCGTTCTCGTTCGCCTCGGCGCCGCCGTTGGTGAAGAACGACATCTTCAGGTTGCCGGGCGTCACCTCGGCGAGCAGCCGCCCGAGCGTCGAGCGCGGCTCGGTCGCCATCGGCGGCCCGATCGTCGCCAGCTTCTCGGCCTGCTCCTTGATCGCGGCGACGACCTTCGGGTGCCCGTAGCCGATCGAGACGTTGACGAGCTGCGAGGCGAAGTCGAGGTAGCGCTTGCCGTCGTAGTCCCAGAAGTGGCGGCCCTCGGCGCCGGCGACCGGAATCGGGTCGATCGCGTCCTGCACCGACCAGGAATGGAGGACGAATTCCTTCGCGTCCGCCTTGATCTGGGCGCCCAGCTGGGGGTTCGTCTCGATCGTGGCCATAGGCTGGATGCTACCGCGCTGAGTCTTCGGGAGCGCGTGCCGCGCTACGCTTGCGGCATCACCTGAGGAGGCCCGACATGACCGAGCTGGCGACCCCGCCGAACGAGCAGCGCGAAGGACTCACCCGCATCACTCACTGGATCGGCGGCAAGCCCGTTGCCGGGACCTCGGGACGCACGGGGCCGGTGTTCAACCCCGCTCTCGGGCAGCAGTCCGGCGAGGTCGACCTCGCGACGACCGAGGAGGTCGGCGCGGCCGTCGCGGCGGCGAAGGCGGCGTTCCCGGCCTGGCGCGCGACCTCGCTGGCGAAGCGCGCGGAGCTGCTCTTCCGGATCCGCGAGCTCGTCCACGAGCGCCGTGAGGAGGTCGCCCGGATCCTGACGGCCGAGCACGGCAAGGTGCTCTCCGACGCGATGGGCGAGGTCACCCGCGGGCTCGAGGTGATCGAGTTCGCCTGCGGGGTCCCGCACCTGCTCAAGGGCGAAATGTCCGAGCAGGCCTCGACCGGGATCGACGTCTACTCGATCCGGCAGCCGCTGGGCGTCGTCGCCGGGATCACGCCGTTCAACTTCCCCGCGATGGTCCCGATGTGGATGTGGGCGCCGGCGCTCGCCTGCGGGAACACCTTCGTCCTGAAGCCGTCCGAGAAGGATCCGTCGGCGTCGATCTGGACGGCCGAGCTGCTGAAGGAGGCGGGCCTCCCCGACGGCGTCTTCAACGTCGTCCACGGCGACAAGGTCGCGGTCGACTCGATCCTCGAGCACCCGGACGTGGCCGCGGTCAGCTTCGTCGGCTCGACCCCGATCGCGCGCTACATCTACGAGACCGGGACGAAGCACGGGAAGCGCGTGCAGGCGCTCGGCGGGGCGAAGAACCACATGATCGTCCTCCCGGACGCCGACATCGACATGGCGGCCGACGCAGCGGTCAGTGCCGCCTACGGCTCGGCCGGCGAGCGCTGCATGGCGATCTCGCAGGTGGTCGCGGTCGGCGACGCGGCCGACAGGCTCGTCGAGGCGATCAAGCTCCGCCTGCCGAAGATCAAGGTCGGCAACGGTCTCGAGGACGGCGTCGAGATGGGCCCGCTCGTGACCCGCGAGCACCGGGACAAGGTCGCTTCCTACATCGAGGGCGGCGCCGAGCAGGGCGCGACGGTCGTCGTCGACGGCCGCGAGACCGCACCCGAGGGCGACGGCTTCTTCCTCGGTGTGACGCTGCTGGACGACGTCACGCCCGAGATGGACGCCTACAAGGACGAGATCTTCGGCCCCGTGCTCGGCGTCACGCGCGTCGACACCTACGACGAGGCGGTCACGCTCGTCAACGAGAACCCGTACGGGAACGGGACGGCGATCTTCACCCGCGACGGCGGCGCCGCACGCCAGTTCCAGTTCGAGGTCGAGGCGGGGATGGTCGGGATCAACGTGCCGATCCCGGTCCCGGTCGCCTACTACTCGTTCGGCGGCTGGAAGGCGAGCCTCTTCGGGGACACGCACATCTACGGGCCGGAGGGAATCAACTTCTACACGCGCGGCAAGGTCGTCACCTCCCGGTGGCCCGACCCGCACGGCTCGCGCGTCGACCTGGGCTTCCCACAGACGCGCTGACGGCGTAGCATCGCGACATGCCGCGTTATGTAGTGGAGCGCAACTTCGGAGGGATCAGCGACGACGACATGCTCGCCGCCGCAGCCCTGTCCGGAGAGCTGATCGAGGAGCGTTTCCAGGAGATCACCTGGGAGCACAGCCACATCGTCGCGACCGACGAAGGCGAGATCGTGACCTACTGCATCTACGGCGCGCCGACGGAGGAGATGATCCGCGAGCACGCAGAGGCGTTCGGCTCGCACACGATCACGAACATCTACGAGATCGTCGACGACGTCACGCCGGCGGAAGTGCGTCGCCGCGTCGCGGCTCGGACCTAGCTCTCGACGTCGAACATCGCGTGCGTCAGGCGCGCGAACGCGACCCCGCGCCGGCGAGTCAGCCGTCGCCGCTCCTCGGAGTCGGCGTCGGTGAGGACCGCGAGCGCCCGGGTCAACAGCGTCACCGCCTGCTCGTAGGCATCGCGCTCGAGCGCCCAGTCCGCAGCCCGCTCGGCGAGGTCGACGGCGCGGTCGCGGTCCTCCGGCCGCCCGGCCTCCAGTAGATGCAGCGCGATCATGCCGAGCTCCGGGCTCGGCTCGAGGCCGTGCACCGCTTCCAGGGCCGCTGCCGCGCGCCGGTGCAGGTCGGAGCGTCGCGCCCGGCCGATCCCGCCGTAGACGGCGTCCCGGGTCAGCGCGTGCGCGAAGTGGTAGCGGCCGCCCGCCGCATCGTCGATCAGGCCCGCGGCGACCGCCTCGTCGAGCGCGTCGAGCAGCCCGTCCGACCCGAGCACGTGCTCGAGCACGGCGAGGTCGAAGGTCTCGCCGAGCACCGACGCGCTGGTCAACGCCTCGGCGCTCGTTGCCGAGAGCCGGCTGACCCGGGCCAGGACGACGTCACTGACGCTCTCGGGCACGTCGCCTGCAGCGTCGCGGCGGTCGGCGAGGTGGCGGGCGAGCTCGCGGACGTAGAAGGGGTTGCCGTCGGTGCGGTCGTGGATGCGGCGTGCGTCGGCGGTCCCGTCGAGCAGCGCTTCCACCTCGTCGACGGACAGGCCCTCGACCGCGACCCGCTCGACGTCGCAATCGCGCCGCAGGTCGGCGATCGCGCCCAGCAGCGGGGTTCCCACCGCGTCGGCGTCGCGGTACGCACCCAGCACGAGTAGCCGTTCGCCGGCCGCGCCGCGCGCGATGCGGCCGAGGAGGCCGAGCGTGTTCCGGTCGGCCAGGTGCAGGTCGTCGAGGACGAGCACGAGCGGCCCCGAGGCGGCGGCTGCGGCCAGCCTCGACTCGATCTCGGCCCGGTCGGGTGCATGGCCGCCGACGGCCTCCGAGAACGGCTCGTAGGGCACGAGCGCCTGCTCCTCGCACCAGCCGTAGAGGACGGTCGCTCCCGAGGCGCCCGCCTCGGCTGCGAAGCGGGCGGCCAGGCGCGACTTGCCGATCCCGGCTTCGCCCGCAAGCAGCACCACCTGGGCCGGTCCACCGCCGGAGGCGACACGGCTCCAGGCGGCGCCGATCCGTGCCAGCTCGCGGCTGCGGCCGACGAACCTCGCCCGGTCCGCCCGCAGGAGCCGTCCCGGGAAGGCCGAGCTCGGTGCCACGGCGGAGCCCCGTCGCAGCGAGTCGGCGAGCGCCTGCGTCTCGGCGGACGGCGCCGTCTTCAGGCGGGTCAGGAGCCGGCTGCGCAGCTCGCCGTACTCGGCGAGGGCCGCTCCGCGATCGCCGGCGGCCTCGAGGCGGCGCATCAGTGAGCGGTGGATCGCCTCCGAGAGCGGCTCGAGCGCGGCCTGGCGCCGGGTCAGCTCGACCGCGCGGCGGATGTCGCCCGCATGCTCGGCTTCGCCCGCCAGCGTCTCGAGGGCCGCGACCGTGCGCTCACGGTGAGCGTCGCGCGCCTCGAGCACCCATTCGTCGTCGAAGTCGGCCAGCAACGTGCCTTCGCCGAGCGCGAGCGCGTCCTCGCAGCGCCCTTCGGCGCGGAGGCGTTCGGCCTCGAGCACGTCGACCCAGGTGCCGTCCGCGAGGCCGACGCGGTCGCGTGTCGTCACGAGCGTCTCGGAGCCGAGCGTCCGCCGCAGTGCCCAGAGCGCGCTGCGGAGGCTCGCGCGCGCGCTTTCGTCGAGCACGTCGGGCCAGAAGCGCGGCGCCACGGCGGCCCGCGGGTGCAGGCCGGGGTTGAGCGCCAGCCAGCCGAGCAGAGACCCCGGCCGGCCGGGCGGGAGCTCGCAGCCGACGCCGTCGACCTCGACGGCGATCTCACCCACGAGCCGGATCCGCACCATCGTCAAAGCGTACAACGTCACGTTTGACGGTTCTTTGACGATGCGGGAGACGGTCGCGTGACGGCGCCTGACGAGCATGAAGCCGTCCCGTTACCGAAGCACAGGAGGGCCCGATGGACCTGTACGTGATTCTTCGCCGCGACGGCTGGCGCTCAGCAGACGAGCTCGAGCTCGCCGCGGCCCGTTCGACCGCAGAGGGCGAGCGGATGCCGGACGACATCCGCTGGATCCGCAGCTACGTCATCGAGGAGGGGCAGGGCCTCGGCACCGTCTGCATCTACGAGGCGTCCAGCCCGGAGGCGATCCACGCCCATGCGGACGCCGCCGGCCTGCCCGTCACCGAGATCGTCAAGGTCGCCGACACCGTGATCGTCCGTCCGGATCCCGTCACCGCCGACGTCGCAAGCTAGAGGAGGAACGATGCACCGCACACTGATCGCACTGCTGATCGCCGCCGCGGCCGCGGCTGTGCCCATCGCAGCCCTGGCCTCGCGCTCCGAGGAGCCGACTCCCGTCGCGCATGTACACCCGGCGGCCACGTCGGCGTCGACGCCCGCCGCCGCCCTCGCTCCGACCCTCGCCAAGGCGCGGCTCGCCACGGCGAAGTTCGCCACCAGCCTCGACGCGGCCCGCAAGGCGGGCTACACCGTCAACGTCACGCGGATGATCCCGGACATGGGTTGGCACTTCCTCAACCCGAAGATCACCGGCTTCAACGCCAGCAAGCCGCCGATCCTCGTCTACGGCAAGCGGGGGAAGGCGTGGCAGCTCGTCGCCTTCGAGTGGGTGTTCCCTACGAAGCCGGCAAAGGCGCCGCTGCCGGGAGCGACGTACGGATCCTTTGCCGCCGCGTGTCACTACGCGGACGGGACGTTCGTCCCGGCGGCCGCTGAGGCCGACTGCGCGAAGACGAGCCCCGAGAGCGGCGCCGCGTTCGGGTTCTGGCACCCGGACTTCGTCACTCTCCACGTCTGGGCGTGGTACCCGAACCCGGACGGGATCTACGCGGGCATGAACCCGCTCATGCGTCCCTTCAACAAGGCCAGCTGAGGGATCGACTAGCGCCAGGCCAGACGGGCGGCAGACTGCGACAGCGGCAGCGTCACGCTTCGCAGTCCTCCGCCCGTCCGGTCGTACTACCCGGCGACCTCTGCGGCCGCCGCCGCGAGCTTCTCGCCGAACTTCGCGCCCGCGGCACGAACTGGCCGATTCCCGGCTTCCCGACCACCTCGCCGCCCTCCACGATCACGTTGCCGCGGAGGAGCACGGTCTCGATGTCGCCGACGACCTCCGTGCCTTCGTAGAGGTTGTAGTCGGTCCGGGACTGCTGGTTCGCGGCCGTGATCAGGTGCCGCTTCTCGGGATCGAAGACCACCAGGTCGGCGTCGGAGCCGACCGCGACCGTCCCCTTCTTCGGATACAGGCCGAAGAGCTTCGCCGGGTTCGTCGCGAGCAGCTCCACCATCCGGTTCAGGCCGATCCGGCCTTCGCGGACGCCGAAGTGGTGGATCATGTGCAGCCGGTTCTCGAGCCCCGGCCCGCCGTTCGGGATCTTCGAGAAGTCGTCCTTGCCGAGCGCCTTCTGCTCACCCCAGGTGAAGGCGCAGTGATCGGTCGAGATCGCGCTGAGCACGTCGGTCCGCACCGCGTTCCAGAGCACGTCCTGGTTCGCCTTGTCGCGCGGCGGCGGCGTGTAGACGTACTTGGCGCCCTCGAAGTTCGGCTGCTCGAGGTGGGTGTAGTCGATGAAGAAGTACTGCGTGCACGTCTCGCCCCAGACGTTCCAGCCCTTCTCGCGAGCGAGCTCGATCGGCTCGACCGCCTCCTGGCAGGAGACGTGGACGACGTAGAGCGCGCAGCCGGCGACCCGTGCGAGCTGGATCGCGCGGTTGGTGGCCTCGCCCTCCGTCTCCGGCGGGCGGGTGAGCGCGTGGTACTTCGGCTCCGTCTTCCCCTCCGCGAGCGCCTTCTTCACGAGCACGTCGATCGCGTCGCCGTTCTCGGCGTGCACCATCACGAGCGCGCCGGTGTCGGCAGCGACCTCCATCGTCTTGAAGAGCGTCTCGTCGTCGACCATCAGCGCGCCCTTGTAGGCCATGAAGAGCTTGTACGACGTGATCCCCTGGTCGGGCAGCGATGCGAGCTCCTCGAGCGTGCCGCCCTCCTTCAGGTCGGTGACGGCGATGTGGTACCCCATGTCGATCAGCTGCTTGCCTTCGGCCTTCGACTTCCAGTCGGCGAGCGCGTCGCCGAAGCTCGTGCCGGGGGCCTGGATGCAGAAGTCGACGTGCGTCGTCGTGCCGCCCCGCGCGGCCGCCCGCTGACCCGACTCGACGTCGTCGATCGTCGTCGTGCCGCCGAACGGCATGTCCAGGTGCGTGTGGGGGTCGACCGCCCCCGGCAGCACGTACTTGCCGGAGGCGTCGATGACGGTGTCGGCTGCGACGTCGAGTGACTCGCCGATCAGGGAGATCCGCTCGTCCTCGATGAAGATGTCGGCGACGTAGTCGTCCGCCGCGGTGATGACGCGGCCGCCTTTGATCAGAACGGACATTGCGGATCTCCCTTCACGGTGTCGTCTTTACTCGCCGCCGGCGGTGACCTCGACGGTTTCCTTCTTCCAGTCTGCACCGTTGACGTCGACGCCTTCGTCCTCGAGCTCCTTGACGGCGGCCTCGGCGAGGTCGGTGCGGTAGGAGTCGCTGGACGCGGCCGTCTTGATCACGCCGAACTGCTTCGCGATGTCGGCGGTCCGCTGGAAGGCGGGCTCGTCCATCACGCCGATGCCCGTTGCGTTCGGCCACGTCAGTGCGTTGATCTCGTTCAGCTGCCAGACCTGGTGGCCTTCACCGAGCGTCGGGCCGCTGTCGAGGACGTACTGCAGGCACTGGTCCTGGTTGTCGCGGCAGAAGACCCAGCCCTTGAAGCTCGCCTTCAGGAACCGCGTCGCGATGTCCTGGTTGGCCTTGTCGGCGATCCACTTGCCCTGGACGAAGATGCCGTCCTCGAGCATCGATGTGCCCGGCGTCCTCCATCGTGATCACGTTCAGGTCGTCGAGCGTGTAGAGCTTGCCCGTGTCCGGATTCTTCGTCTCGAGCACCTGCGCGAGCTCGTTGTAGGTCATCGCCGCAGCCGCGTCGACGTCGTTGCTGAGGAAGAGGTTCATGTCGAACGGCTGGTTGACGATCGTGACGTCGTCCTTGTTCTTCGGGTCGATGTTGTTCTTGGTGAGTGCGGCATAGAGCTCGTTCTCGTTGCCGCAGCACCAGACGCCGACCTTCTTGCCCTTCATGCCGGCGACGTCGGTGATGCCGCTGTCCTTCCAGGTCAGCTCGGTCATGCCGCTCCGGGCGAAGACCTGGGCGATGTTGACGAGGTCGCCGCCCTGGTCACGCGCCGCCAGCAGCGCCGGCAGCCAGTCGATCCCGAACTCCGCCTGGCCGCTCGCGACGACCTGCTCCGGTGTGATGTCGGGGCCGCCGGGCTTCAGCGTGACGTCGAGGCCCTCGTCCTTGTAGTACCCCTCCTCGAGCGCCGCGTAGTAGCCGGCGAACTGGGCCTGGGTGACCCACTTCAGCTGCAACGTGACCTTGTCGAGGTCCGCCGGCGCCCCGGTGGTCGCGGCGCCCGTGTCGGACGCCTCGTTGTCGTCGCCGCCGCAGCCTGCGGCCACGAGCGAGAGCGCGGCGATCAGGCCTGCGAGCAGAAGCCAGATCCGAGCCTTCTTCATGCGGTGTCCTTCCCTTCGTTCGTTTGCCCTCTTGACATGTGGATCTCCCGGTCACTCCCTCCGCGAGGACGGATGCCAGCTCAGCGCCCGCCGCTCGACGAGTGCGACAGCCGAGTAGAACAGGATTCCGAGCACGCTCGCAACCGTGATCGCCGCCCACGCGAGCTCGAACTGGAAGAGCGCGGCCGAGTTCCTGATCTGGAATCCGAGCGCCTCCTGCGAGCTGAGGAAGTACTCGCCCACGATTGCGCCGATCATCGCCAGCACGGTCGCCACCTTCAAGGCGGAGAAGAGATACGGCAGCGAGTTCGGCAGCCGCACGCGCCGGAAGATCGAGAATTCGCCCGAGGCGTACGAGCGCATCAGCTCGATCGACTGCGGCCGCACCGACGTCAGGCCGCGCAGCACGTTCACCATCACCGGGAAGAAGACGAGGATCGCGGCGATCGCCATCTTCGACGTCTTCTCGAGCGGGCCGAACCACTGGTTCGTGATCGGCGCGAAGGCGATGATCGGGACGGCGTTGGCCGCGATCGCGAACGGCATCAGCGCGCGCCCGAGGCCGCGGAAGCGGGCGAGCACGATCGCCGAGATGACGCCGAGCGTGGAGCCGATCACCCAGCCGCCGAGCGCCTCGGAGAACGTGTAGATCCCCGCCGACCAGAGGAGGCGGCGCTCCTCCCAGAGCGTGTCGAGGATCGCCGAGGGCGCCGGCAGCAGGAAGCGCTGCACGTCGAGCGCCCGGACGAGCCCCTCCCAGAGCAGGATCCCGAGCACGAGCACGGCGGCGGCCGGGATCCAGTCGACGACGCCGCGGCCCATGCGCGCGCCGAGGGTTCCGCGCGGGACGGGGGCGACGACGCTCACAGGCCCTCCTCCGCGACGTAGAGCGGCGTCTCGTCCTCTTCGGGCGCGTCGAGCGCGTGGCCCTTGCGGAGCAGCCGCCGGACCTGGGTGATCAGCTCCGCGAAGTGCGGGTGCTCCCGTGTCTCCGACCCGCGTGGCTGCGGCAGGTCGACCTCGACGACGCCGGCGATCCGGCCCGGCCGTGCGGACATGACGACGACGCGCGTGGAGAGGAAGACGGACTCGGCGATCGAGTGCGTGACGAAGACGACGGTCGAGAGCGTCTCCTGCCAGATCCGCAGCAGCTCGTTGTTCATCCGCTCCCGCGTCATCTCGTCGAGCGCGCCGAACGGCTCGTCCATCAGGAGGAGCGGCGGTGAGAAGGAGAGCGCCCGCGCGATCGAGACGCGCTGCTGCATCCCGCCGGACAGCTGCCAGGGATGGTGCTTCTCGAAGCCGGTCAGCTCGACGAGCTCGAGCATCTCCCGCACGCGTGTGTCGCGCCGTCCCCGGTCCCAACCGGCCATCTCCAGCGGCAGCGCGATGTTCTTCGCCACCGTGCGCCAGTCGTAGAGGACGGCGTCCTGGAAGACGATGCCGTAGTCGCGGTCGAGCCGCGCGCGGTGCGCGCTCTTGCCGTTGACGAGCACCTCGCCCTCGCTCGGCTGGATCAGGTCGCCGATGATCCGCAGCAGCGTCGACTTGCCGCAGCCGGACGGGCCGATCAGGGAGACGAACTCGCCCGGCTGCACGTCCAGGTCGATCCGGTCGAGCGCGAGCACGTCGCCGCGCTCGAAGCGCTTCGAGAGCCCGGTGACCGAGACGGCGGCGGCAGCTGTCGTGCTCACGCGACGTGCTCCGGTGCGCGGCGGACGAGCAGCCGCTCGGCGATCGCGACGACGGAGAAGAAGATGATTCCGAGCCCCGCCGCGATGATGTTCGTCGCCCAGAGGCTCTCGGGCGAGGTGATGTAGTACTGGTTGAAGTTGAGGATCGCCCCGGCGAGCCCGTCCTGGATCGACGAGGGCAGCTCGCCGATGATCGCGCCGACGACGGCTGCCGGCGCCGCGATCTTCAGCGCGGTGAACAGGAACGGGAAGGACGCCGGGATCCGCAGCTTCCAGAGGATCTTGCGGCGGCTCGCTGCATACGAGCGCATCAGCTCGAGCGCGCGCGGGTCGGCCGACTGGAGCCCGCGCAGCGTGTTGATCGTGACCGGGAAGAAGGTCAGGTAGGCGGCGATCACCGACACCGCGCCCCAACCCTGGAAGCGACCCCGGCAGCTTCGGGTTCACCCAGACGACGACCATCGGCGCGATCGCCAGGATCGGGATCGTCTGCGAGGCGACGATGTAGGGGAGAAAGCCGCGCTGCAGCAGCCTCGACTCCGACAGCAGGACGGCGATCGCGAAACCGACCGTTGCGCCGAGCACGAAGCCGGCCGCGGCCTCCTTGGCGGTGAAGGCGGCCGCGTCGAGCAGCACGTTGATCAGCAGGGGCCCGTTCCGCCGTGAGGGCTCGAAGAGCTGGCCGAACATGTCGTGGACGTGCGGCATCGTGCGCTCGTTGACCGGGAACGGGTGCGTGATCCCGACTCGCTCGCCGAACCACTTGTACGCCTCCCAGAGCAGGCAGGAGACGATGAAGACGAGCGCGGTCAGGCCGACATTCCGCAGTGCGTTCCGCAGCGCCTCACCACGAGGCTCGACGACAGGGGGGCGGGCCACTGCGGCGCTCGACACGGGTAGTGCTTACCACACCTGCCAGGGCGGTGACATGTCTGGAAGGCGTGGTTAGGATCGCCGCGTGCCGCTGAACCCTTCCCGCACAGTCGACGAGCTGCGCGAGCTGCGCGAGCTCACCGGCGACGAGAACGGCGCCCAGCGCGTCGCGTGGACGGACACGTGGAAGCGCGCGCAGGAGTGGATGTCGTCGAAGCTCGAGGGCACCGGCGCGGTGGAGAGCTTCGACGCGGCCGGGAATCAGTGGTGGACGCTGCCGGGGGCGAGCGAGCAGGCGCTGATCCTCGGCGGCCACCTCGACTCCGTCCCGAACGGGGGCTGGCTCGACGGGTGCCTGAACGTGATCGCCGGCGCCGAGGTGCTGCGCCGGATCGCCGAGGAGGGCGAGCCGCCTCTGACCGTACGGCTCGTCTCGTGGGCCGACGAGGAGGGAGCGCGGTTCGGCCGCTCGCTCTTCGGCTCCTCCGCCGCAGCGGGCTCGATGGCCGACCAGGACGAGTTGCGTGTCCTCAAGGACGCCGACGGCGTGTCGCTGCCCGATGCGATCGGCGCCTTCGGCGTCGATCTCGACTCGGCGCTCGACGCGCGCTCCGAGCTCGAGAACGCGGCCGCCTACCTCGAGCTGCACATCGAGCAGGGACCGGTCCTCGAGTCGATGGACCTGCCGCTCGGCGCCGTGCTCGGCACCTTCGGGGTCGAGCGCCACCGGATCACGTGGCGCGGCCAGGCGGCGCACGCCGGCTCGACGCCGATGGATCAGCGGCGCGACGCGCTCGCAGGCGCCGCCAAGCTGGCGCTCGAGTTGCGCGTGATCGCAGCGGAGGTGGGCGACGGCGCCGTGCTGACGAGCGGCGGCGTCGTGTGCAAGCCGGGGATCGTCACGTCGGTCGTCGAGACGGCCGAGCAGCTGCTCGACATGCGCCACCTCGACGCCGAGAAGCTCGCGGCGATGAACCGCGCCGCGCACGAGGCGAGCGAGCGCTTCGCAGACGAGGAGTCGCTCCAGGTCGAGTGGGAGCGGATCTGGCAGATCGAGCCCATCCTCTTCGAGCTCGCCGACCTGGCCGAGGACGCGGTGCGCGAGGTGGCGGGAACGTCGCACCGGCTCCCCAGCGGCCCGCTCCACGACGCTGCCGAGGTCTCGCGCGCAGGCGTGCCGACGGCGATGCTCTTCGTCCAGAGCCTCCGCGGCCTCAGCCACACGAAGCTCGAGGACACGAAGCCCGAGCACCTCGAGCTCGCCGTCCAGGCGCTCGACCGCCTGGCGACGACGACGCTCGCCCGACTCGCCGGCTAGAGGAAGCGGACGGCCGCCACGCCGGCGGCGACGAGCGCCATCCCCAGCAGCCGCCCCGGTGTGACGGGGTCCTCCTCGAAGCCGACCCAGCCGAAGTGGTCGACGGCGAGCGAGGCGACTGCCTGGCCGGCGAGGATGAAGGCGAAGAGCGCCGCCGCGCCGAGCTTCGGCGCCGTCACGACCGAGCCGAGCACGTAGAAGGCGCCGAGGAACCCGCCGACCCAGACCCACCACGGCGCCGCGCCGAGCTTCTCCGTCCCGGGCCAGCCTCGCGCGAAGATCAGCGTCGCGACGAGCAGCACCGCCGCTCCGACGACGAACGAGACGAGCGTCGCGCGCAGTGGGCTCCCGACCCAGGTCGCGAGTTGCGCATTGACGCCGAACTGGATCGGCAGCATCGCGCCGGCCGCGATCGCGAAGAGGTAGTAGGGCCACGTTGCCACGCGCCGGGATTCGCGCGAGAATGCCTCTTTCCCTGCACACGACTCACCCGGGGGTTCCGAATGCTCAGCTTCGGCGTCACCGTCCTGCCCGACCCGCCGTACCAGCGCCTGATCGAGCTGACGAAGATGGCGGAGGATCAGGGGTTCGAGTACGGCTGGACCTACGACTCGCACGTGCTCTGGCAGGAGTCGATGCCCGTGATGGCGCTCCTCGCCGACCAGACCTCGACGATCAAGCTCGGCCACATGGTCACGAACCCGGCGATCCGCGACCCGACCGTGCTCGCGAGCGCCTACGCCACCCTGCAGGACATCTCGAACGGCCGGATGATCATGGGCGTCGGCCGCGGCGACTCGTCGGTGCGCTACGTGGGCCGCAAGCCGATGAGGGTCGCCGACTTCGAGGAAGCGCTGAAGATGGTGAAGCCGTTCATGAACGGCAAGGAGGTCACCTGGAACGACAAGCAGCTCCAGCTCAAGTGGGTGCGGCCGGAGCTGCCCGAGATCGAGATGCACGTCGCCGGCTACGGGCCGAAGGCGCTCGCTGTCGCGGGAAGGCAGGGAGACGGCGTCATCATCCAGCTCGCCGACCCGGACATCATCCAGTGGATCATGGCCACCGCCCGCCAGGCGGCCGAGGAGGCGGGGCGCGACCCGGCCGCGCTCAAGTGCATCGTCAGCGCGCCGAGCCACATCTCCGGACGACCTCGCCGACGCCCGCGAGCAGGTGCGCTGGTTCCCGGCGATGGTCTCGAACCACGTCCAGGATCTGATCGACCGCTACGGCACCGACGGCTCGGTCGTGCCGAAGGTGCTGACCGACTACGTCGAGGCGCGGAAGTTCTACGACTACAACGAGCACTCGCGCGTCGGCGCCAAGCATGGCGAGTTCGTCACCGACGAGATCTGCGACCGCTTCTGCGTCCTCGGCACCGCCGAGCAGGCGATCGCGAAGCTGCGCGAGCTCGAGTCGATCGGCGTCGACCAGTTCAACATCTACCTGATGACGAAGGGCCAGGAGGAGACGCTCGAGGCCTACGGGCGCGACATCCTGCCGCAGTTCAGCGGGGTGGCGGCGTAGAGCCGACCGACGAAGTCAGACGGCGCTGGGACGCGGCTGCCGTCGGCTGGGAGGCGGAGCGCGACGCCGTCACGGCATTCGGCGCTCCGGTTGCGGCAGGCGCTCGTCGCCGGCCTCGCGCTCGGCCCCGGCGACACCGTCCTCGATCTCGCCGCCGGCACCGGGGACGTCACCCAGGCTCTCGCGCAGAGCGGGGCGCACGTGATCTCGACCGACATCTCGCCCGTGATGGTCGAGGCGGCGCGGAGGCGCGGCATCCCGGACGTCGAGCACCGGGTCATGGACATGCAGGCGATCGACCTCCCCGACTCGAGCGTCGACGGCGTCGTCTCGCGCTACGGGTACATGCTCGTTCCCGACCCGGCGCTCGCACTCCGCGAGACGCGTCGCGTGCTCAAGCCCGGCGGCCGGCTCGCGTTCGCGACCTGGGCGCCCGCGAACCGGAATCCGTGGGCGACCGCGTACGGCCCGGTGCTGATCGAACGCGGTCTGCTCGAGCCGCCGAACCCGGACGAGCCCGGCCAGTTCTTCCTCGGCGACCCGGCGCGGATCGAGGAGCTCGCCCGTGGAGCCGGGTTCGACGACGTCGCGGTGAGCGAGGTGCCCGTCGTCTTCCGGGCGGCGAGCTGGACGGAGTACCGCCGGATCGTCTCGTCGCTCGCGGCGTCGATGCGGGAGGTGCTCGAGACGCTCGACGACGCGGCGCGTGCCGAGGTGGACGAGGCGGCGAGGGCTCGCATCGAGCCGTTCCGCTCGGGCGAGGGCTACGAGCTTCCCGGCGTGACGCTGGTCACGACCGCGCGGTAGATCGTGCCGCTGCCGTCGGTGGAGCAGGGGCGCGTGGTCGTCCCGGCGCCGGACCGAGGCCCCGGCAACTGGGCCGGCGCGCCACATGCGATCCTCGACGACGGCGTCTACTGGCTCAGCTACCGGGTGCGTCACGCGACCGGCCCGGAGCGGGACCAGACCCGCGGCGTGGAGACCGTGGTCGCCCGCTCCGAGGACGGTGAGCGGTTCGAGGTGGTCGCCAGGATCGAGCGTGAAGGCTTCGGGACGGATTCCTTCGAGCGTCCATGCCTCGTCCGGCGCCCGCAGGGCGGCTGGCGGCTGTACGTCTGTTGTGCGACACCCGGGTCGAAGCACTGGTGGATCGAGGCGATCGACGCGGACGACCCGTCCGGTCTGCCGGCCGGTCACAGAACCGTCGTCTTCCCCGGGTCGGACGCGCTCGCCGTGAAGGATCCGATCGTGGACGTCAACGCGGCAGGTGAGTGGCGGGCGTGGATCTGCTGCCACCCGCTGACGGAGGCGGGCGAGGAGGATCGGATGACGACGGCCTACGCCACCAGCTCGGACGGGTTGTCGTGGGACTGGCACGGCGACGTGCTGCGCCCGACGCCGGGCACGTGGGATCAGCGCGGCGCGCGCATGACGACGATCCTGAGCTCGGAGCCGCTGGTCGTGTTGTACGACGGCCGCGCGAGCGCGGAGGAGAACTGGTTCGAGAAGACGGGGATCGCGAGGGAGCGAGACGGAGCTCTCGCCGCCGATCCCGGCGGTCCCGCGGCGACGTCGCCGCACTCGGACGGAGGGCTGCGCTATGCGACAGCCGTGCCGCTGTCGGACGGGCGCACTCGGTTCTACTTCGAGGCAGCGAGCCCTGACGGGGCGCACGACCTCTGGACCAGCATCGCCCCTGCGGCGGCCCGCTAGAGGATCGTCTTGCCGAGCGCGCTCGCGACCAGCTCGACCGCGAGCGATGCGGTCGCGTTCTCGCGGTCGAGGATCGGGTTCACCTCGACCACCTCGAGCGAGCCCAGGAGGCCGGACTCGGCGACGAGCTCGAGCGCGAGGTGCGCCTCGCGGTAGGAGAGACCGCCGCGCACCGGCGTGCCGACGCCCGGCGCCACCTCCGGGTCGAGCGCGTCCATGTCGAACGAGACGTGCACGAAGCCGGGTCCGGCGATGTGCGAGAGCGACTCGCGGATCGCCCGCTCGATCCCGATCCGGTCGATGTCGCTCATCGTGTACGCCTTGATCCCGAGCTCGCGGATCCGCTCGCGCTCCTGCGAGTCGACCGAGCGGAGCCCGACGAGCGCCACGCGCGACGGCTCGACTGCGGGCAGCGACCAGGAATCGCTCTCGAAGCGGCCGTCCGCGAAGCCGAGCGCTGCTGCGAGGGGCATCCCGTGGACGTTGCCGCTCGGCGACGTCTCGGGTGTGTTCATGTCGGAGTGGGCGTCGATCCAGAGCACGCCGCCGACGCCCTGGGCTCGTGCGAGGCCGCCGAGCGTCCCCAGCGCGACCGAGTGGTCGCCGCCGAGCACGAGCGGCAGCGCGCCCTGCTCGAGCGCCAGGCCGACGAGGCGTGCCACCCTCCCGCACGCGGCCTTGATCTCCGGCAGGTACCGCGCCGTCGAGTCCGTCTCCTCGGTCGCCTCGAGCACGGCGGTCTCGACGTCGCCCCAGTCGAGCACCTGGTAGCCGAGGCCCTGGAGGCGGTCGTTCAGGCCGGCGTAGCGGATCGCGGACGGGCCCATGTCGACGCCGCGGCGTCCCGCGCCGAGGTCGAGGGCGGCGCCGATGATCGCGACCTGCTTGCCTGCAGCCACGACGCGAAACCTACTCACTGCGGCCGGAATGAATGGCGAGGGCCGGACTTGAACCGGCGACACCACGGTTTTCAGCCGTGTGCTCTACCAACTGAGCTACCTCGCCTCGGCCGACCAGTCTAGCGGCGTCTAGGCTGGGGCAATGAGCGATCGCCTCGCCCGTTTTCGCGAACTGCATGCCGACGGGATCTTCGTGATGCCGAACCCGTGGGACGTCGGCTCGGCCAAGCTGCTGGCCTCGATGGGCTTCGAGGCGCTCGCGACGACGAGCGCCGGCCTCGCCTGGTCGCTCGGCAAGCTCGACATGCAGGTGACGCGCGACGAGCTCGTCGCCCACGTCGCCGCTGTCGCGGCTGCGACGCCGTTGCCGCTGAACGTCGACAGCGAGCGCTGCTTCCCCGACGAGCCGGGCGGCGTCGCCGAGACGGTCCGCCTGCTCGCCGACGCCGGCGCGGCCGGCTGCTCGATCGAGGACTTCGATCCCGCGACCGGGGAGATCGAGTCGCTCGACGTCGCGGCTGAGCGCGTGGCGATCGCGGCCGGAGCCGCGCCGCTCGTCGCTGACGGCGCGGGCCGAGAACCACCTCCACGGCGTCGACGACCTCGACGACACGATCGCCCGCCTCGTCGCCTACCGAGATGCAGGCGCCGACGTCGTCTACGCGCCCGGCCTCGCCGACATCGACGTCGATCTCGAGAGTCGTCGAGGAGGTCGGCATCCCGGTGAACGTGCTCGCGCTCCCGAGTGGCCCGTCCGTGTCGGAGCTCGGCGCCGCCGGCGTCCGCCGCGTCTCGACGGGCGGCGCGCTGGCGCGGTCGGCGTACGGGGCGCTGCTCGCGGGCGCCGCGGAGCTCCGTGACGAGGGAACGTCCGCGTTACAGCCGGGCCGGAGCGCCTGCCGAGGCGCTCAGAGCCGCGTTCGAGCGCGGGTAGACTTCCGACCCGTGAGCACCGAGACGGAGCGGGAGCTGTGGGGCGGCGAGACGCGCAAGGCGGTCGCCAACTTCCCGGTCTCCGGCGAGCCGATCCCGGTGCCCGTCGCGCGCTGGCTGGGGCGGATCAAGGCCGCCGCCGCCCGCGCGAACGCCGACCTCGGGCTGCTCGACGCCGACAAGGCGGAGCGGATCGCCGCCGCCGGCGACGCGATCGCCCAGGGCGAGCACGACGACCAGTTCCCGATCGACGTCTTCCAGACCGGCTCCGGGACGAGCTCGAACATGAACGCGAACGAGGTGATCGCGTCGCTCGCGGGCGAGGACGTGCACGCGAACGACGACGTCAACATGGGCCAGAGCTCGAACGACGTCTTCCCCTCCGCCGTCCACCTCGCCGCGCTCGGCGAGCTCGAGCACGACTTGCTGCCCGCGCTCGAGACGCTGGCCGCTTCGCTCGAGGCGAAGGCCAAGGCGTTCGACGACATCGTCAAGTCCGGCCGCACGCATCTGATGGACGCCGTCCCGGTGACGCTCGGCCAGGAGTTCGGCGGCTACGCCGCTCAGGTGCGCGAGGGAATCGAGCGCGTCCGCGACACGCGCAAGCGCCTCGGTCAGATCCCGCTCGGCGGCACCGCCGTCGGCACGGGCCTCAACACGCATCCCGACTTCGCCGCCAAGGTGCGCGAGCTGCTCGCCGCCGACACCGGCCTCCACATCTCGCCGCCGGCCGACCCGTTCGAGGCGCAGGCCGCCCGCGACGGCCTCGTCGAGGCGTCCGGCGCGCTCAAGGTCGTCGCCGTCAGCCTGACGAAGATCGCGAACGACCTCCGCCTGATGGGCTCCGGCCCGCGCGCCGGGCCTCGCCGAGCTCTTCCTGCCCGAGCTCCAGAAGGGCAGCTCGATCATGCCCGGCAAGGTCAACCCGGTCATCCCCGAGGTCGTCACCCAGGTCGCCGCGCAGGTGATCGGGAACGACCAGGCGATCACGGTCGGCGGCCTCCAGGGCCACTTCGAGCTGAACGTCTTCATCCCGATGATGGCGCGCAACCTGCTCGGCTCGATCAAGTTGCTCGCCGCCGCCTCCCGGTTGCTCGCCGAGAAGTGCGTCGACGGGATCGAGGCGAACCGGGAGCAGAACGAGCGCTACGCCGAGCTGACGCTCTCCGCCGCGACGGCGCTGAACCCGCACATCGGCTACGACAAGGCGTCGGAGATCGTCAAGAAGGCCGCGGCGTCGGGGCGGTCCCTCCGTGAGGTCGCGCGCGAGGAGGGCGTCGACGACGCCACGCTCGACGAGGCGCTCGACTTCCGCCGGATGGCAAAACCGCACGACGGCTAGATCGAGTTTTACCTTAGAGTCCCCACAGCTCTTTGCATTACTCCTTTTTCTGAGTACTCTGAGCGAGTCCCAGGCGCCGCACCTGCGGTGACGACTCCATTTCAGGGAGGAACTCGTGAGGAGAGCAGTCTTTGCGCTTGCGCTGGCCGCACTTGCGCTCGCCGTGCCGGCGACCGCGCTCGCGGACGACACGCTCGGCGACGTGATCCACGTCGGCGACGGGAAGGTGGCGGTGCCGACCTCGAGCCCGGTCTCGACAGCCAAGAGCCGGACCGCCCGCGCCGACGCGGCGGCAGCCGCGACGAGCCCGCCGATCGGTACGACGAAGTTCTGGCCGCTGATCGACTTCACCACCGGCGGGCCCGACTTCGAGCTGTTCACTCTCCGCGCCGTCGGCGCGAAGGTCGAGATCTGGGTCTCGAACTCGATCGATTTCCCGGCGGGCGACTGCCGCAACGACGGCGCCCGGAACCTGATCACCGACGCCCAGTCGATGTACTTCGCGGGGCAGTTCGACGGGAACATGTACCCGAAGCTCTCCGCCGCATACAGCTCGCCTCCCTCGCGCGACGGCACCGGTGGAGCTGCTCGAGCAGGCCGGGGTCGTCCCGCCCGGCTACTACGCCGGCCCCGGCGACAAGGTCGTCACGCTCGTCGCGAACTTCAAGGACGAGAACTACACCGACATCGAGTTCCCGTCCTATGTCGCCGGCTACCACTCGGGCGATATCAACGACTTCGTCAACCGCAACGTCATGTCGGTCGACTCGTACGACTGGGTGCATCGCACCGGCGCCAACCCGCCGAACGAGCCCTCGACCGATCTCTGCTCGAACCGGCCGGCGCAGCCGTTCAAGTACGAGGCCGTCTTCGCGCACGAGTACGAGCACCTGCTCGAGTACTGGGCGAGCCCCGGCGAGCTGAACTGGATCGACGAGGGTCTCGCCGACTACGCCGTCACCCTCACCGGGTACGGCTTCCCGGCCCGCTCGATCTTCGAGACCGGCTACGAGGGCCACATCCAGACGTTTCTCGGCTGGAGGGCGCTGCAGACGCCGGCGAACCAGATCCCGCAGCCCAAGGGAGGCGCCGAGAACTCGCTCACGCTCTGGGACGACCAGGGCGGGCTCGAGACGCTGGCCGACTACGGCGCCGCGTGGACGTTCATGGAGTTCATCGCCGACCGGTACGGCGTGAGGTTCATGACCGACCTGCACAACGAGGACGGGAAGGGGATCAAGGGCTTCCAGGCCGTCCTCGACAAGTACCTGACGGGTGACAAGGCGATGGACGTGATCCACGACTGGGCCGCGATGGTCGCGCTCGACAAGGAGCTCGACGACGGCGCGCGCCTGCTCGGCTTCGTTCGCGAGTCGCGCTACCAGACGAAGAACCTCAACTCGTCGATCTACTGGGAGAACCCGGAGTCGTACTCGACCCCCGGGGCGCCGCCGAACGGGTCGGATTACGTCCAACTGCGTGACGCGAAGGGCAAGCCGTTCTCGTCGAGCAAGATCCGCTCGATCGAGTTCTCGAGCCCGGCGAAGCACGCCCCGGCGCCGATGGAGTGGACGTCGGTGTCCGTCGGCGGCGACGCGGTTCTCTCGGCCGGAGCGGTCGACAACGCCGATCGCTCGATCGTCCGCTCCGTGGCTGTTCCCACGAGCGGCGACCGGACGCTGACGTTCGACACGCGCTACGGCCTCGAGACCGAGTGGGACTTCTCCTTCGTCCAGGTCTCGACCGACGACGGGCTGACGTGGACGAGCCTCGCGAACGCGAGCACGACCGACGTGCACGACCCGTCCGCGGCGCCGCAGATCGTCGAGCAGCTGCCGGGCTTCAACGGCGACGCCGACTGGCATGCGGAGTCGTTCGACCTCGCGGCGTACGCGGGCAAGACGGTGCTGATCCGGTTCCGCCTGATGACGGATGGGGCCACGCTCGGCAACGGCGGTGCGATCGAGGCCGGTTGGCAGGTGGACGACGTCAAGGTCGGCGGCGTGCTCGTCTCCGACGGGACGCTCGCAGGTTGGAGCACCGAGGCCCCGCCGATCGCCGGCTACACGCTGCAGCTGATCAGCATTGGCGCAAAGAACGGGAAGCGCGCGACGCTCGTGCAGGTGCCGCTGAAGAGCGGTCGCTCGTACTCGCTCGACGCGAAGTGGCTCTTCCGGTTCCTGCTCGGCAAGGACGCGGAGACCGTCGCGATGCTCGTCATGTACGACGAGCCGACCGAGTCGATCACCCGCTACGCCCCGTACTCGCTGAAGGTGAACGGGGTCCTGCAGCCGGGCGGCTAGCCGGATCTGGGGACAAGGGCTCGCCTCGGCGGGCCTTTGTCCCTCTGCTTGCAGGCGGGCTCGACCTGGAGCACGGCGCGGCTGCCGCGGGTCCCGGAGGCGCGGATGGTGAACGCCGTGCAGCGGTCGAGGCGAACGTCGAACGACGCCTCGAAGCGCCCGTTCCGGTCCGAGCTGGCGCCGACGGTGCGTCTGGACTGGTCGGACCCGAGATAGGTCACGACGACCGGCTCGCGAAAGCCGAACTGCGTGCCGCGGACGACGAGCGGGGCAAGCGACTCGAGCTTCAGCGACGCGCGCCGCTGTGACGCGCCCTGCGCGGGAACTGCGAGAACCAGCATCAGCACGGCGACGGCAACGCGCATCTCACCCCTCCTGGCTCCATGAAGCCACAGGCGGGCGCCGAGCGGACCCCCCGGAAGGGGGACAACTTATGTCGAGGGTCTGCGGAGCCGCTGCCGCGCTAGTAGGCCACTGCGCCGCGGCCCGTCTCGGCCGCGTGGCGCTGCTCGTCGGCGCGGTAGCTCGAGCGCACGAGCGGGCCGGCGAACACGGAGCCGAAGCCGAGGGCCTCGCCCTGCTCGCGCAGCCAGCGGAACTCGTCCGGGTGCACCCAGCGGTCGATCGCTGCGTGCTTCGGGCTCGGCTGCAGGTACTGGCCGATCGTGACGACGTCGACGTCGTGCGCGCGCAGGTCGCGCATCGTCTCGACCACCTCGTCGTTCGTCTCGCCGAGACCGACGATGATCCCCGACTTGGTCAGGACCGGATAGTCGGCGAGCTCCTTCGCTCGGCCGAGAAGCCAGAGCGCCTTGTCATAGCTCGCCTTCGCGCCGCGCATGTTCCGGTGCAGCCGGCGGACCGTCTCGATGTTGTGGTTGAAGACCTCGGGCCGGGCGGCGAGGACGGTGTGCAGCGCCTCCTCCTCGACGCCGAGGAAGTCGGGCGTCAGCACCTCGACGCTCGCCTCCGGCAGCTTCATCTTGATCGCCCGGATCGTCGCCGCGAAGTGGCGGGCGCCGCGGTCCGGCACGTCGTCGCGGTCGACCGACGTGACGACCACGTGCTTCAGCGCCATCTGAGCGGCGGCCTGGCCGACGCGGAGCGGCTCGAGCGGGTCGGGCGCATCCTGCGGCTTGCCGGAGTGGACGTAGCAGTAGCGGCAGGCCCGGGTGCACGTCTCGCCGAGGATCTGGAACGTCGCGGTGCCGCGGCCCCAGCACTCGGAGATGTTCGGGCAGCGCGCCTCCTCGCAGACCGTGTTCAGCGACAGCCCGTGGAGCAGCTTCTTGACGTCGTAGAAGTGCCCGTCGGCGCTCGGCGCGCGAACCTTCATCCACTCCGGGCGGCGCGGGCGCTCGGCGACGGGCAGGGACGTCTCCATCGGCCTGAGCCTAGCTGCGGCCTGCGAGCACGGGGCGCTGGTCGCTCCTCGAGCTCGAGGGCGAAGACCTCCGCCAGCGCCTCGAGCGCCGGCGCCCGCGCCTCGTCGACGGCGACCGGGCGGCCGAGCTCCTGCGCCACCGTCGTGAAGGCGGCGTCCTCGAGCCCGCAGGCCGTGATCCACTGCGTGAACGGCGCCGGATCGAGGTCGACGTTGAGGGCGTAGCCGTGCGTCGTCACCCACTTCGAGATGTGGATGCCGATGCTCGCGATCTTCCGCGGCGGCCGGGTCAGCCACACGCCCGTGAGCCCGTCGATCCGCTCACCGTCGACGCCGAGCTTCGCCAGCGTCAGGATCAGCGCCTCCTCGAGGTCGCGGCAGTAGCGCTTGACGTCCTGGCCGTGCCGCTTCAGGTCGAGGATCGGGTAGCAGACGAGCTGTCCCGGGCCGTGGAAGGTGGACTTGCCGCCCCGGTCCGTCTCGACGACGTCGACCTCGGCGTCTGCGGGGATGTGCAGCTCGGACTCCTCGGTGCGGCGGCCGGTGGTGACGGTCGGAGGGTGCTCGAGCAGCAGGATCGTGTCCGGCCGTTCGCCCTCGGCCACGCCGGCCGCGATCGTGCGCTGGAGGTCCCACGCGTCGCCGTACGGGACGACGCCGAGGTTCAGCACGTGCGCCCCGGTCACTCGGCCTCCGGCAGCAGTGCCCGGGCATCCTCCAGGTCTTCGGCCCGCACCAGCACCTCGTACGAGCTGCCGAAGTTCTCGCCCAGCTGCGTGGCGCGGTGCTCCGACTGGATGCCGGCAGACTCGAGGAGGCCCCGGATCAGCATCGCCTCGGGCTCGTTTCGAACGACGGTGAGGACGCTAGTAGTCGCTTTCGCCCCAGCTCTCGAGCTTCTCCCGCAGTGAGTGCAGGAACCGCCCTGCGAGCGCCCCGTCGACCAGACGGTGGTCGTACGTGAGCGTGAGGTTCATGATCGGCCGGATCGCGATCACGTCCTGGCCGAGCTCGTCGGTCACGACCCACGGCCGCTTCACGACCGCGTAGGTGCCGAGGATGCCGGCCTGCGGCTGGCTGATCACCGGCGTGCCGTGGAAGGTGCCGTAGCCGCCGGGGTTCGTGATCGTGAACGTGCCGCCCTGGACGTCGTCGGGCATCAGCTTCTTGTCGCGGGCGCGCTTGGCGATGTCGGCGACGCCACGGGCGAGGCCGAGCAGGTTGAGGCCCTCGGTGTGCTTCAGCACCGGCACGATCAGGCCCTTGCCGTCCGCCAGCTCGACCGCGAAGCCGAGGTTGACGAAGTTGCGGGTGACGATCTTGTCGCCGCGGATCTCGCCGTTGATCCAGGGGTACTCGCGCAAGGTCTCGACGGTGGCGCGGGCGACGAAGGAGAGGTACGTCGGGTTGACCCCGTAGGCCTGCTCGTACTCCTTCTTCAGCTTGCTCCGGATCGCGACCACCTTCGACATGTCGACCTCGATCGCGCTCGTGACGTGCGCGGACGTGTCGAGCGAGCGGCGCATGTGCTCGGCGATCCCCTTGCGCATCGCCGACATCGGCTCGACCGACTCGCCGGGCTCCGGCTCGGCGCTCGCGGCCGGAGCCGGGGCTGCGGCGGGTGCGGGCGGCGGCGCCTGGGCGGGCGGGGCGGGCTGGCGCGCCGGAGCCGGCGGGGGAGCCGCCTGCGCGACGGGCGCCGGGGCGGGCTCGGCCGGGGCGGGCGCGGCGGCGCCTGCTCGACCGCGGGTGCCGGCTGCTCGACGGGAGGCGGCGCGGGCGCCGCTGCGGCCTGGCCGCCGCTCTCGACGAACGCGAGGATGTCCTTCTTCGTCACGCGGCCGCCGGTGCCGGTGCCCTGGACTGCGTTCGGATCGACGCCGTGCTCGGAGGCGATCCGGGCGACCACGGGCGAGACGAAGGTGCGGCCGTTGCCGGACTCCGGCGCGGCGGCCGGAGCGGGGGCGGGCGGAGGAGCCGGCGCTGGAGGCTGCGCGGCCGGCTGTGCGGTCTCGGTCGCGGCGGCCTCGGAGGCGTCGGCGGCGGCCTGGGTGGCGGGCTCGGGCGCCTCGGGAGCAGGCGGCGCCTCGGCAGGTGCCGCGCCTTCGGGCGCGATCACGGCCAGGACGGTGCCGACCTCGACCGTCTCCCCTTCCTGGACGAGGATCTGGGCGACGACGCCCTCGCCGGGGCTCGGAACCTCGGTGTCGACCTTGTCGGTCGAGATCTCGAGCAGCGGCTCGTCGCGGCCGATGTGCTCGCCCTCCGACTTGAGCCACTTCGTGATCGTCCCCTCGGAGACGGACACGCCCATCTGGGGCATGACGACTTCGGTCTGCGTTCCGGTCGACATCTGCTCTCCTAGTACTCCGCCAGCTCTCTCAGTCCCTGCACGACGTCCTCGACCTGCGGGAGGAATGCCTTCTCGAGCACCGGCGAGAACGGCACCGGGCAATCGGGTGCGGCGATCCGCCTCACGGGCGCGTCGAGGTCCTCGAACGCCTCCTCGGCGATCGTGGCCGCGATCTCGCCGCCGAAGCCGCCGGTGCGGTTGTCCTCGTGCAGCACGATCACCTTCGAGGTCTTGCGCACGCTCTCCAGCACCGCCTCCTTGTCCCACGGCATCACCGTGCGCAGGTCGACGATCTCGACCGAGACGCCGTCCGCCTCGAGCTGCTTCGCGGCCTCCTCGGCCGTGTAGACCATCGCGCCCCAGGTGATCACGGAGACGTCGTCGCCCTCGAGGTGGGTGCGCGCCTTCCCGATCGGGGTCACGTAGCGCTCGTCGGGCACGTCCGCCTTGATCCGGCGGTACAGGTGCTTGTGCTCGAAGAAGAGAACGGGGTTGGGATCCTCGATCGCGGCCACGAGCAGGCCCTTCGCGTCCTCCGGCGTCGCCGGGCAGACGCACTTGAGCCCGGGGATGTGCGCGAACGAGCTCTCCGGGTTCTGCGAGTGGAACGGGCCGCCCGAGAAGCCGCCGCCGGACGGAAGCCGGACGACGATCGGCACCGGTGTGCCGGCGCGGAAGCGCTGCTTGGCGGCGACCGTGACGAGCTGGTCCCAGCCGCAGGAGATGAAGTCCGCGAACTGCATCTCGGCGACCGGGCGCATGCCCATGATCGAGGCGCCGGTGGCCGCTCCGAGGATCGCCGTCTCGGCGAGCGGCGCGTCGAGCACGCGCCAGGGCCCGAACTCCTCCTGGAAGCCGAGCGTCACCTTGAAGGCGCCGCCGTACACCCCGACGTCCTCGCCGATCACGAACACGCGGTCGTCGCGGCGCATCTCCTGCCGGAGCCCGTCGCTGATCGCCTGGAGATAGGTCTTCTCGGCCATTACTTGTGGTGGGGCGTGTCGAGGTCCTCGGGCGTCGCGTAGACGCCCTCCATCAGCGTGGCCGGGTCGGGCAGCGGCGAGTCCTCCGCCTGGGCGAGCGCGTCGTTCAGGAGCTTCTTGACGCGGCTGGAGATCTCTTCCTCTTCCTCTGTCCTCAGCTCGGCGTTGTCGCGCAGCCAGGTGCGGAAGCGTTCGATCGGGTCGTTCTTCGCCCACTCCTCGAACAGCTCCTTGGGGACGTAGAACGCGTCGTCGTGGACGGCGTGCCCCTCCATCCGCAGCGTCTTCAGCTCGAGCAGCGTGGGCCCGCCGCCGTTGCGCGCCTTCTCGATCGCGGCCTTCGCCTCGCGGTAGACGGCGAGCACGTCGGTGCCGTCGACGACGACGCCTTCGAAGCCGTACGCGGCGGCGCGGTCGGCGAGATGCTCGATCGCGTAGCCGAGGTGCGTCGGCGTCGAGTACGCCCACTGGTTGTTGTCGCAGATGAAGACGACCGGGAGCTGGCGGACGCCGGCGAGGTTCATCGCCTCGTGAGCGTCGCCGCGGGCCATCGCGCCCTCACCCGACCAGCCGACCGCGACCCGCTTCTCGTCGCGGATCCGGAACGCCAGGGCGCAGCCGACCGCCACCGGCATCATCGCCGGCAGGTGGCTGACCATCGCGATCATCCCGAGGCGGGCATCCGCCATGTGGACGTTGCCGTCGCGGCCGCGGGTCGGGCCGCCCTCGCGGCCCATGTACTGCGCGAAGATCCGCCAGGGCTCGACGCCGCGGGTGACGTGGACGCCCATGTCGCGGTGGAGCGGCGTGCCGACGTCCTCCGGGCCCATCGCGGTCGCGACGCCGACGGCGGCGCCCTCGTTGCCGCGGCCGGTGTAGAACGACCCCGGGATCTTCCCCTGCTTGTAGAGGATGTGGCCGCGCTCCTCGATCCCGCGGGTGACGAGCAAGTTGCGGTAGATGCGTGAGCAGATCCTCGCGGTCGAGGCCCGCCTCACGTACTTCACTCAGCGAGCCGACCGGCTCAGCCTCACGTACCGCCATGCGTCACTACCCCCGCGGTTGAACGACGGCTGCACTTTATCGACGCGCATAGGATGGAGCGGGTGAGCACCGTCCCGGATGCCGATCGATTCGAGATCGAGCAGCTGATTCGGCCGATGGTCAACCTCTACAAGGTCTCGTCGCACGGCCTGCCGGTGGCGTTCGTGCGGCAGAAACGGATGTCGATGAAGGAGGACATCCGCTTCTTCGCTCACGAGGACGAGACCGAGGAGCTGTTCCGGATCAAGGCACGCTCGATGATGGAGCTCGGCGGCCGCTACGACGTGACCACGCCCGCCGGCGAGAAGATCGGTGTGCTCGAGAAGCTCTTTGGCAAGTCGCTGCTGCGGTCGACCTGGCGGATCCTCGGTGCGGAAGAGCAGGAGGTCGCGGTCGCACAGGAGCGCTCGATGCTCGTTGCGGTTGCCCGTCGCGTGGCCGACCTGGTCCCGTACGGCGAGTTCGTCCCGATCCTCTTCCACTTCCGGATCGACCACGGTGAGCAGCACCTGGGCGACTTCACGCGACCGATCGGCGTGCGCGACCGCTACACGCTCGATCTCTCGGGCGACACCGAGCGGACGATCGACCGTCGGCTCGGCATCACGCTCGGCGTCGCGCTCGACGCCCTGCAGAGCCGCTAGGCGGGTACGCGGAGAGGCTCGTCCGTCGGGATGTGCGCGAGATCTCGCTTCTTCAGCATCGTCAGGAGGAGGACGAGACCGGCGAGCAGAAGGATGGCGGCGCCGAAGAACGCCCCCTTGAAGCCGGAGACGAGCGCGTCGCCGAGCTCGATCGGGGTCGGCGCGCCCGAGACGTCGGCGAGCGCGTCGTCGGTCCGGTTGACCGAGATGGTCGAGAGAATCGCGAGGCCGAGCGCGCCGCCGATCTGCTGCGACGTGTTGAAGAGGCCCGACGCGAGCCCGGCCACGTCGGCCTGGAGGCCCGAGGTGGCGAGCAGCGTCACCGGAACGAACGTCAGCCCCATCCCGATCGAGAGCGGGATCATCATCGGGAGCACGTCCGCAAGGTAGGTGCCGTCCTGACTGATCGTGAGTAGACCGAGCATGCCGGCGGACGCGATCGTGAGTCCGATCGCAGCGGTCGTGCGCAGGCCGAGCGATCTCATCAGCCACTGGGAGGCGCCCGCCCCGATGGCGATGCCGACCGTGAAGGGCAGGAACGCGAGCCCGGCCTCCAACGGCGAGAAGTCGAGCACGCGCTGGAGGTACAGCGTGTTGAAGAAGAACATCGCGAAGAGACCCGCGGCGACGACCAGCATGACCACGTTCGCGGCGCGCAAGGTCCGCACGTTGAAGATGCTGAGCCGGACGAGCGGCTCGGGCGAGCGGCGCTCGATCACGACGAAGGCCACCAGGAGGACGACGGCGAGCGCGAGGAAGCCGAGCGTCTGCGCCGACCCCCAGCCGTTCTCGGCGGTCGAGACGATCCCATAAACGAGTGCGATCAGGCCGGCGGTGACGGTCACGGCGCCCGGAATGTCGTAGGTCTCGTGCGCGGCGTCGCGCGACTCCGGCACGTAGCGGAGCGCGGCCAAGCCGCCGATGATCCCGACCGGGACGTTGACGAAGAAGATCCACGGCCAGGAGAGGAACTCGACCAGGAGCCCGCCCGCGAGCAGACCTGCCGCGGCGCCGCCCGTCGCGATCGCGGCCCAGACGCCCATCGCCTTGTTTCGCTCCGGGCCTTCCGCAAAGGTCGTGGTGATGATCGAGAGCGCCGCGGGCGAGATCAGCGCGGCGCCGAGGCCCTGGAGCCCGCGGCCGAGGATGAGCGTCGTCGACGAGTCGGCGAGCCCGTTCAGCAGCGAGGCCACCGTGAAGACGACGATGCCGACGAGGAAGACGCGCTTGCGTCCGAGCAGGTCACCGGCCCGGCCGCCCAGGAGCAGGAAGCCGCCGAACGTCAGCGTGTAGGCGTTGACGATCCACTGCAGGTCGGCCTCGTCCATGTTCAGGTCGGCCTGGATCGACGGCAGAGCGACGTTCACGATCGTCGCGTCGAGGACGACCATGAACTGCGCGAGGCAGACCAGGGAGAGGACAAGCCAGGGATTCGTGCGGCCGGACAAGCGCCGGTTTTTATCAAACGGGACCTGCGGCTACGGTTTCGAGGTGGTGAAGCCAAAGCCGAAGCGGAACTGGATCCAGGAGGAGCGGCGGAAGACGCTCGGCGACTACACGTGCTTCTGCCTCCAGTGCGGCTCGGTCTGGCGTTACTTCCTCGAGGGCGAGGCCGACCTGCCCGCCGCCTGCCCGCACTGCGGCGGCGAGACGCGGCACCGCTGCCCCGAGTGCTCGGCGCCGTTCCCGTCCGCGTTCGCGGTCGAGTGCGAGGAGTGCGGCGCGCCCGTCCGCCCCGCCGAGGTGCTCGGCGTGCGCATCCGCAAGCCCGGTCGCTAGCCGCTACCCGGGCGGCAGCCGGCGCAGGAGCAGGATCTCGACGGGCTCGTCGCGGCCCTTCACCTGGACGGTGCCGAGCGGCTCCGTCTCCGCGCCCCAGAGCTGACTCGCGGTCTCGGCGCTGATCGCGACGCCGCCCGCCGGAGCGAGCCCTTCGATCCGGGAGCCGAGGTTGACCGTGTCGCCGATCGCGCTGTAGGTGCGGCCGCTGCCGGTGCCGAGCACGCCGACCGAGGCCTCGCCCGAGTTCAGGCCGGCGCGGAAGCGCGGCCACTCGGGGTGCTCGGCGGCCAACATTCCCGTCTCCTCCTGCAGTGCGAGCGCGGCGCGGGCGGCCCGCTCGGCGTGCTTCTCGCCCTCGAAGGTGGCGAAGACGGCATCGCCGATCAGGCGGTCGACGGCGCCGTGATAGCGCTCGACCGCCGGGATCGCCGCGCTGAAGAGGGTGTCCAGCATCCTCGAGACCGTCGCCGGCTCGTTGTGCTCGGAGAACGACGTGAAGCCCATCAGGTCGGCGAAGAGGACGGTCACCGGCTGCGCGCCGCGGTCGACGTAGAGGCGGCCGAAGCGCTCCTCCGACCCTTCCTGGTGCGCCATCACGGCGATCACCGCGAACGCGAGCAGCATCAGCAGATGCCATTCCCACCACGACGCCTGCCAGTTGCGGCCGAGCGCCACCGCGACCATCGCCTCGGCGAGCAGCACGAAGGCGACGGTGAAGCCGAGCACGAGCCGCGAGTGCCGCTCCCGGTAGAGGTCGAGGTAGCGGACGACCGCGTAGGCGTAGCAGGCGACGCCGGCGATCGAGAGCACGACCAGCTCGGAGGACAGCCGCGCCGGCACGACCGAGTCGTCGACCTCGGGGAAGAACGAGAGGCAGACGATCGCCCAGAGAGCGAGCAGGACGAGCAGTGCCCGCTCGAGGTACTTGGGCTGAATGGGCTCGCTGTCGATCGCCGACAGCACCGCGAGTGCGCCGGCCAGCACGAGCCCGACCGGCGTCGCGATCACGAAGCCGAGGTTCGGCTTGTCGAGCAGGACGCCGGGCGTCGCGAGTGCGTGCAGCGCGAGGAAGCCGGAGGCCGCGAGGAACGAGAGCGAGACGAGGTGGACGCGCCGGTCGCCTCGCCGCCGGGCCGCGACGCCGGTCGCATACGCCAGCACGGCGTTCAGGGCGGCGGTGACGAGGACGAGCCAGAAGTGGGAAGGGTGGTGCTCCCAGTGCACGTCCGTCTCGGGCGCCGCGAGCAGGATCGCGAGCCCCACGAGGGGCAGCGCGAGCAGAGCGACGAGGGTCAGCGGGGAGCGGGCCATCGTGCGGCCGGCTCCAGAGCGAGATAGGTGTGCACGTCGCTGACGGCAAGTGCGCCCGACCCCGCGGCCGAGGCGACCCGCTTGACGGAGCGGGAGCGGACGTCACCGGCGGCGAAGACGCCGGGCAGGCTGGTCTCGAGGGGAAGCGGCGGCCGCTCGAGCGGCCAGCCACCGGTGATGTCGGGGCCGGTGGCGAGGTAGCCCCATTTGTCGCGCTCGATCTCCTCCGGCAGCCACTCGGTGTGCGGGTGCGCGCCGATCAGGACGATCAGAGCAGCCGCCGGCACGGTCTTGATTCCGTCCGGCGTTCGCAGCTCGAGCTGCTCGAGGCGGCCGTCGCCGAGTCCCGCGGCGACCTCGGTCCGTGTCCGCACCCGGATGTTCGGGTCCTTGTCGATCGTGTCGATCAGGTACTGGGACATCGTCGCCGCGAGGCCGTCGCCGCGGACGAGGATCCGGACGGTGCAGGCGTAGCGGGAGAGATGGAGCGCCGCCTGCCCGGCCGAGTTGCCGCCGCCGACGATGTAGACGCTTTCGCCTGCCAGCGCCTGGGCCTCCGACATCGAGGCGCCGTAGTAGACGCCCGCGCCTTCGAGCTCGGTCAGGCCGGGTGCCTCGAGCCGCCGGTACTCGACCCCGAGCGCGAGCACGACCGCAAGCGCGGCGACCTCTGCGCCGCCTTCCGTGTGGATGACGTGCCTTCCGTCGCGCGGCTCGAGCCCCGTCGCGCGGTGGGTGAGGCGGAACTGCGTGCCGAAGAGCCAGGCCTGCTGGTACGCGCGCTGCGCCAGCTCGCCGCCGCCGAGGCCGCGGGGGAAGCCGAGGTAGTTGCGGATCAGCGAGCTCGAGCCGGCCTGGCCGCCGACGGCGCCCGCGTCGAGCACAGTCGTCCGCAGCCCCTCCGAGGCGCCGTAGACCGCTGCGCTCAGCCCGGCGGGGCCGGCGCCGATGACGACGAGATCGGCCTCGTGCGAGTCGAGCTCGGTCGGAAAGCCGAGCGCTCGGGTCAACTCGGCGGGTCCCGGATCGGTCAGGACCTGGCCGTCGGCGAGCGTCACCGCTGGGGCGTCACCGTCGCCGGGGACCGTCCGGTGCGGGATGCCGAGGCCCGACAGGCTCGAGCGGAGCTCGTGCGCGCGGGCCGAGCGTGCGTCGGCGACGACGATTGCGCCCGCCGGCCCCTCACCGCGCAGGCGCTCCGACTCCTGCAGCAGCTCGCTGATCGTCCGGTGGAAGACCTCGTCCCGCCGTCGCGTCGGTGCGATCACGTAGAGGTCGATCCAGCCGCGCGCCATGCTGCGGAGGACGAGCTCGCCGACGCCGCGTCGGCTCCAGCCGAGCCAGGGGATCAGGAGGCCGCGCCGCGCCGTCGGGAAACGGCCGCGCATCCGGGCGAGCAGGTCGGCTCCCTCCTTCCCGCTCGCGAGGGCGAGGGCGACGTCGTCGCCGTCCGCCTCCGCCTGGTCGAGGACGCTCGCGAGCTCTGCGGTCGTGCAGATCCGCAGCGTGTAGTCGGAGCCGTAGCGCCGCTCGAGCTCCTCCTCGATCAGGCCGCGCTCGGCCGGGTCGTCGTCGGCGACCACGAGCAGCGGCGTTCGGGCGGGGGTCGTCACGAGGTGTTTCCTCCGCCCATCCTACGGCGGCCTCTCTAGAACATCGAGCCGATGATCTGCGAGAAGCGGATCACCGTGACCGTCTCGTCCTCGCTGACGGGACGGTTGTAGAGCTGTCCCAGGAAGCGCGTCATCTCGTCCGGCCGCCGGATCTCGGGGTTGTCGTGCTCGATCTCGCGCGGTGAGAGCTCGCTGATCTGCTTCACCTCGACCTTGTCGATCACCGCGTCGAAGATCTTCTCGCGCTGGCCGTAGCGGACGCCGACGAGCACCGTCACGATCATCCCCTTCTTGTACTTGCCCGACTTGTCGCCGAGCCGGATCGTCGCCGTCTTGCGGTGCGTGCGCAGCTGGTCGGCGACCAGGGGTGAATAGAAGTTCAGCGCGAACATGGCCACGGCCGCACGATCATAGAGAGGTCAGAGCCTTCGTAGCCATCTCCCGCTCGCCGCCGTAGGCGAGCAGGCGCGGCGCGTCCTCGAGCGGCAGCCAGCGCGCCTCCGCCACCTCGAGCTCCATCCCCGCCGGCAGCTCGCCGATCCGGCCGCTCCGGTAGCGGAGCAGGAAGAAGCTGACGACCTTGAAGATCCGCTCGCCGCCGCGGGTGTAGACGTAGCGGACGTCGCCGAGCTTGCCCTCCAGCCGGCCGGTGAGGCCCGTCTCCTCCGCGACCTCGCGCAACGCCGTCTCGGCGCCCTTCTCCCCCTCGTCGATCAGGCCCTTGGGCAGCGCCCAGGTCCCCTCGGGCTTCCCGTTCGGGCGGATCGCGGCGAGCCACCAGCGGCCGCGGAAGCGGCGCACCAGCACGCCCCCGGCGGAGAACTCACGCGTCATCGGCACTTTGTGACAATTCGACGCTCTGAGCGGCGGTTCCGGCTTGCGCAGCGTTCGTACGAATGTAGAATGGCGTCGGCACTCTCACAGTCAGAGTGCCAAGCAGTGTCACAAAGTCTGAAGGACGAGGAGGCATCACATGAATTTGCAGCCGCTTGGTGACCGCCTGATCGTGGAGATCCTCGAGGAAGAGGAGATCACGACCAGCGGCATCGTGCTGCCCGACACGGCGAAGGAGAAGCCGCAGCGCGGCAAGGTCCTCGCAGTCGGTCCCGGCCCGCGCGACGAGGACGGGGAGTACATCAAGATGGACGTCGAGGAGGGTGACGAGATCATCTTCTCCAAGTACGGCGGAACCGAGATCAAGGTCGGCTCGGACGATGTCCTGATTCTGCGTGAGTCGGACGTCCTCGCGAAGGTCGTCGGCGACCGCGCCGCGGTCTAGTCAGCTCAGCCTAGAGAAGTAACAGGAGGAATACCGAAATGGCTCACAAGGAGCTCAAGTTCAACGAGGACGCACGTCGCGCGCTCGAGCGCGGCGTCAACACCCTCGCCGACGCGGTCAAGGTGACGCTCGGCCCGAAGGGCCGCTACGTCGTGCTGGACAAGAAGTTCGGCGCGCCGACGATCACCAACGACGGCGTCACCATCGCCCGCGAGATCGAGGTCGAGGACCCGTTCGAGAACCAGGGCGCACAGCTCGTACGCGAGGTCGCCACGGCGACCAACGACGTCGCCGGCGACGGCACGACGACCGCGACCGTGCTCGCCCAGGCGATCGTGCGCGAGGGCCTCAAGAACGTGGCCGCCGGCGCGAACCCGATGGGGATCAAGCGGGGCATCGAGGCGGCCGTCGAGGCCGTCGTCGAGGACCTGAAGAAGCAGTCGAAGGAGGTCTCGGGCAAGGAGGACATCGCCCGGGTCGCCACCATCTCGGCGCGCGAGCGCGAGATCGGCGACGTGATCGCGGACGCGATCGAGAAGGTCGGCAAGGACGGCGTCGTGAACGTCGAGGAGGGCCAGACGTTCGGCCTCGAGCTCGAGTTCACCGAGGGCATGCAGTTCGACAAGGGCTACCTCTCGCCGTACATGATCACCGACGCCGAGCGCATGGAGGCCGTGCTCGACGACCCGTACATCCTGGTCGCGAACCAGAAGATCGGTTCGGTCAAGGACCTCCTGCCCGTGCTCGAGCAGGTGATCCAGGCCGGTCGCCCGCTGCTGATCGTGGCGGAGGACGTCGAGGGCGAGGCGCTCGCGACGATCGTCGTCAACAAGCTCCGCGGCACCTTCACGGCCGTCGCGGTCAAGGCTCCCGGCTTCGGCGACCGCCGCAAGCGCATGCTCGAGGACATCGCGATCCTCAGCGGCGCCGAGGTGATCACCGAGGAGATGGGCCTCAAGCTCGAGAACACGAAGATCACGCAGCTCGGCCACGCCCGCCGTGTCGTCGTCACGAAGGACACGACGACGATCATCGACGGTGCCGGTGACGCCGAGGCGATCAAGTCCCGGATCAAGCAGCTGAAGTCCGAGATCGAGAACACCGACTCCGACTTCGACCGCGAGAAGCTCCAGGAGCGGCTCGCGAAGCTGGCCGGCGGCGTCGCCGTCGTCAAGGTCGGCGCTGCCACCGAGACGGAGATGAAGGAGAAGAAGCACCGCGTCGAGGACGCGCTGCAGGCCACCCGCGCCGCCCTCGAGGAGGGCATCGTGCCGGGCGGCGGTGTCGCGCTCCTGCAGGCGGTCGACTCGATCAAGCTCGACACGTTCGAGGGCGACGAGAAGACGGGCGCGCAGATCATCGCCCGCTCCCTCGAGGAGCCGCTGCGGCAGCTCGCCTACAACGCCGGGCTCGAGGGCTCGGTCGTCGTCAACCAGGTTCGCTCGGCCGCCAAGGGCCAGGGCCTGAACGTCGACACGGGCGAGGTCGAGGACCTGGTCAAGGCCGGGATCATCGACCCGACGATGGTGACCCGCTCGGCGCTGCAGAACGCCGCGTCGATCGGCAAGAACATCCTCACGACCGAGGCGATCGTGGCCGAGGCCCCCGAGAAGGCGGGCGCCGGCGGCGGCATGCCCGACATGGGCGGCATGGGCGGGATGATGTAAGGAAGCCTCCGGGCTTCAGCTTCACGACGAAGGGCCGGCTCGCGCCGGCCCTTCGTCGTTCTCGGGCAAAGAGAAGACCCGGTGGGGGCCGGGTCTTCGAGGGGTGAAACTAGGGGGAGGTGGGTAGCCCAGGTATCGGCGTCCGTGCCTCCGCTGTAGTCACTCGAACGAGTGATCTGCCACAAGGCAACTCAGAATCTGGTAGCGCTGCTCCTCGAACGGGTCGGCGTCGTTGTGGTAGCCGTAGCGCTCCCAGAAGCCCGGCCGGTCGGTCGCCGAGAGCTCGATGCCGCGCAGCCACTTGGCGCTCTTCCAGAAGTACTTGCCCGGGATCACGAGCCGGAGCGGGTAGCCGTGCTCGGCGGCGAGCGGCTCGCCGTTCGCATGCGTGGCCAGCAGCGCGTGCTCGTCGCGGAGGAACGAGATCGGCACGTTCGCGGTGTAGCCCTGCTCGGAGTGCGCGATCGCGAAGCGCGCGCTCGGCTTCGGCCGCACGAGCTGCTCGACCTCGCGCCAGTGGATCCCGGAGAAGGTCATGTCGAACTTCGACCAGCGCGTGACGCAGTGGATGTCCTGCGTGTGCTCGGTCCGCGGCAGCGCGTTCAGCTCGTCCCAGGAGAGCGTGAGCGGATTCTCGACCTCGCCGGAGACCTCGAACGTCCACGTGGCGAGGTCGGTCGACGGGATCGAGCCGGCGTGCAGCACCGGCCACTTCTCGGTCAGGTACTGGCCGGGCGGCAGGCGGGCGGGGTCGTAGCCCGCCTCGATCACCTTCTTTTCCGCCTTCGACCTGAACACCGTCTCTACAGTAAACAGGGATGCGCGTCGCGATCCGTCCACGCTCCTTCGTCCGGGTCTCCGGGCCTGCCGCCGAGGAGTACCTCGACCGGATGGTCTCGAACGACATCGCCGCCCTCGGACCCGGCGAGTCGTGCGAGGCGCTGCTGCTGACGCCGAAGGCGCGTGTGATCGCGCCGCTCGTCGTCCTGCGTCGCGGGCACGAGGACTTCCTGCTGCTGACGGAGCCGGATCTGGGCGAGCGCGTCCGCGCCGAGCTCGTCCGCTCGCGCTTCGCCGCGAAGGCGGAGATCGAGCTCGAGGAGCACACCTCGCACGTCGTCTTCGGCGGCGAGGGGATCTCGACCGGCGACTACGGCGAGCCCGCGGCCGAGCAGCTCGACGCGGAGCTCGAGCCGACGATCTCGGCGGAGGAGCTCGAGCTGCTCCGCATCCGCGCCGGGACGCCGGCGTGGGGCAAGGAGATCGACGACCGCGTCCTGCCGGCCGAGGCCGGCCTGACCGAGCGGGCGGTCAGCTTCACGAAGGGCTGCTACCCGGGCCAGGAGCCGATCGCGCGGCTGCACTACCGCGGCCACGCGAACCGCGGCCTGCGCGTGCTCTCGCTCGACGGCTCGTTCCGTCCCTGGACGCGGAGCTCGTCTACGACGGCAAGGCGGTCGGCCGGGTCACGAGCGCCGCGGTCGCCGACGACGGCGCCGTCGCGCTCGCCTACGTCCGCCGCGAGGTGCCCGAGGACGCCGAGCTGCGCAGATCGGCCCGCGCTGCTCGCGACGCCGCTACACTGACGTCCCCGCGAGCGCCCGTAGCTCAGGGGATAGAGCGCTGCCCTGCGGAGGCAGAGGTCGCAGTTGCCTCGCGCCGGAGACGGAGATCCTCTACGAGGGCAAGACGGTCGGGCGGATCACGAGCGCCGCTCGCGACGGCGACCGTGTGGTTGCACTCGCCTACGTCCGGCGGGAAGTTCCCCAGGGCGCAGAGCTCGACCTCGCGTCGTAGACCGTCGCTGCCGATACCTGGCGGGATGGCCGCGCCGCCCGACTCCCCGCAAGGTGCCGTGAGCGCCGCCCGTACCGGTGTCGTCGGTGCCGCCGTCGTGGGGTTCGCGTTCTTCGACAGCATCCTGCTCGGACTTCCCATCGCGCTGCTGGCGGCCTCCTTTCGGCCCTCGCTCGTCTACGCGGCCGCGACGACCGCCGTCGTTCTCCTCGTGATCGGCTCCTGCCGCTGGATCGATCGACATTGGGAGGACTGGTTCTCCGGCAACGGCGCCCGGATCGAGCGGCGGCTCGAGTCGATGCGGGCGAGCCGCCTGCTCTGCGCACCCCGTGGCGTGGCTCCAGCGTGGCTCGGACCGCTCGTACGCCTTCGCCGCGCAGTGGCGAACCCGATCCTCGTCGCCGCCCTCGCTCGCGTCATCGGCGGCGCGCCCGTCGGAGACCGCCGAGTCGTGCTCGGGGCGGTCGCCTTGCGATCCCGTACGTCGCAATGGGTCGATCGTGGGTTGGGCGCTCGCCGGCACCTTCGGCGCCTAGAGCTTCGCCACGGCAGAGCGATGCGCCCGGCACGATTCGAACGTGCGACCTCTGCCTCCGCAGGGCAGCGCTCTATCCCCTGAGCTACGGGCGCTCGGAGACGGCGTAGTGTAGCGGCCGCCCCGGTAGGAGAGCTCCGCCCCGGGCGAACTGCTCCGGTGGCCGCGGCGCCGGATCAGCTGACGCTCGAACGCACCGCGACCTCGTCGGCCGGGAGCGGCGGCCGGTCGTGCGCTGGGTCGTGCTCGCGCGCGCTCGGCGTGTTCGGCCTCGCTCGGCCTGCTGAACGTCTTCGGCCAGCGGCCGCAGACCGACACCGCGACCGCGGACGGCGTCGAGCTCGAGGTCTACGCGCCGACGCGCGTGCGCGGCGGGCTCTTCTACGAGGTCGCGCTTCACGATCCGACGCCGACGGGAGATCGAGGAGGCGACGCTCGTGCTCGACCCCGGCTGGCTCGAGGGGATGACGCTGAACACGATCGAGCCCGTCGCCGATCGGCGAGGCGAGCCGGGACGGGCGGATCGCGCTTCGACCTCGGCCACATCCCGGCCGGCACAGAGTACGTCCTCTTCCTCCAGTTCCAGGTCAACCCGACGAACGTCGGCCGCCGCTCGCAGGACGTCGAGCTCGCCGACGGCGACGACGCCGCTCCTCGACCTCGACCGCACGGTCACGGTCTTCCCCTAGATGGATCTCGTCCTCCGCGCCGCGGTCGGGTTCCTCTTCGTCCTCTTCCTGACGCGCGTCGTCGGGCGGCGCGAGCTGCTCGTCGATGCGAGCCGTTCGACCTGATCCTGCTCGTCATGCTCGGCGACCTCGTCCAGCAGGGCGTGACGCAGAACGACTTCTCGGTGACCGGGATGATGCTCGTCGGCGGGACGATCGCGCTGCTCACGGTCGCTCGTCTCGTACTCGAGCTTCCGGTTCCCGCGCCTGCGGCCCGTCCTCGACGGCGAGCCGCGTGATCGTCGTCCAGGACGGCGAGCCGATCGAGCGCAACCTGCGCCGCGAACCGGATCACGCTCGAGGAGCTCGCCGCGGCGGCGCGCCCGGAGGGGATCGGATCGCTCGACGACGTCCGCTGGGCGGTGCTCGAGACGAGCGGCAAGATCAGCTTCATCCGAAGACACACGTAGGCTTCGCTGCCGCTCTACCTGACCGAGGCCGACGTCGCCGGCGCTGCTCACGCCCGGCGAGGCGGTGCCCGGCGGTCGAGGCGTGCTTCCGGCGGCATGGCGCGCGGGCGCGGTCGAGAACGTGCCGCGGCGGCGGCTCGCGCTCGAGGACGGCAGCTTCGCCGTCATGGCCGCGGCCGACCTCGAGCTCGGCTACGCGGGCGTGAAGACCTACACGCGTCTCGGCGCGGCGACGCCGCTTCGTCGTCTCGCTCTTCGACGCGCGCGACCGGCGAGCTCGCCGCGGTGATCGAGGCCGACACGCTCGGCCAGCTGCGCACCGGCGCGGCGAGCGGCGTCGCGGCGAAGTACCTCGCCCGGCACGGGCGCGAGCACGCTCGGCGTGATCGGCTGCGGCTGGCAGGCCGAGACGCAGGTCGCGGCATCCGGGCCGCCGTGCCGACGATCGAGCGCGTCGTCGCCTACTGCCGCACGCCCGAGCGGCTCGAGGCCTTCTGCGCGCGAGTCGGCGCCGAGCCGGCCGAGTCGCACGCGCGAGGCCGCCGAGCAGGACGTCGTCGTCACGGTCACGACCTCGCGCGATCCCGTGCTGCGCGGCGAGTGGCTGCGCGACGGGCGCGCTCGTCTGCGCCGTCGGCGCGAACGACCGCGCGCGCGGGAGCTCGACAACGTCGTCCTCGAGCGGGCCGCCTTCGTCTGCTGCGACTCGCCGAGCAGGCGCGGATCGAGTCGGGCGACCTGATCGAGCCCGTCGAGAGCGGCGTGCTCGACTGGCTCGAGGTGCACGAGCTGCAGGAGGTCGTCGGCGGCGAGCTGCCGGGCCGCGCAGTCCGACGACCGACATCGTCGTCTTCAAGTCGAACGGGCTCGCCGCGTGGGACGTCGCGATCGCGGCGGCGCTGTCGACGCGCGCCCGCGAGCGCGGCGTCGGGCACGAGCGTCTAGGCTAGGCCGAGTCGCCTCGCGGGCGTCCTGCGATCGTGTCCTTGCCGATCGCCTGGATGACCTCCGGCCGGTCGAGCAGGCGGGCGCGCTGATCGGGCGTCGAGCGGTTCTGGACGTAGCGGTCCTCGAGGATCTCGTCGAGCGTCGCGTCCGCGCTCGTGCTCGCGGATGACGTAGGCCGCGAGCCGCTCCTCGGCCGCGACCGCTGGAAGAGGAACGAGAACAGGTTCCGGAGACGGCCATCGGCCGCGGCGATTGTATCCTTGCCTGTCAATGCGCAGGATCAGCTCCGACGGCAGGTTCGCCGAGCGGCGTCTGAAGGGGTTCGACGACGCCGGGCGCGAGAGCGGATCGTGATCTGGATCGAGCGCAGGCCGGGCGCGCTCTGGGCCGTCGGCCGCGCGGTCAACCCGCAGCACCGCTCGAGCGGCGAGCCGCGCGGCGACGACTACGTCTTCGAGGGCCACGAGCTCGACGACGCGCTCGAGGCCGCGAACGGCGCGCTCGAGGACGACGTGCGCGTGCTCGAGGACGACGGCTCGACCGAGCGGATCAAGCCGTTCACGCGGAAGGAACGCTCGAGCGTCCTTCGGACGCGACGGCTCGCTCCGGCAGACCGCTCGAGCGCTCGCGTCGCTTCGGGCTCAGCGGCGGCTCGGCTCCAGCACGCGCCGTCCGCACGCGGACGCGCCAGACGTCGCGACGCTCGGCCTCTTCGGCCACTCCAGGTTCGCGTCCGGGATCGGGTCGCCGTGCGGGTCGTGCGTCGGGAAGCCGAGCGCCTTGTCGATCCGCGCCTCGAGCTCCTCCGAGAGCGCGTGCTCGAGCCGGTCGGCCTCGTCGTGGACGTCGTCGACGTGCGATGCCGAGCGTCTCCGCGAGGTAGAGCTCGAGCAGCCGGTGGTGGCGGATCACCTCGAGCGCGACCTGCTCGCCCGCGGCGTCAGCGTGACGCCGCGGTACGGCGCGTGCTCGGCGAGGCCGAGCGCGGCGAGCTTCTTCACCATCGCGCTCGCCGAGGCGGCGCGAGACCCGCTGGCGCTCGCGCGAGCGCGGTCGTCGAGACCCGCTCGCCCTCGGCTGCCGAGCTTGTAGATCGCCTTCAGGTAGTCCTGGATCGCGTCGCTCAGGTCGGCGTTCGCCACGGCCGCGAGTCGTAGGCCGGTGGTAGCCTCGCTCGGTGCTGATCCGCCTCGGCCACAGCCCCGATCCCGACGACGCGTTCATGTTCTGGGCCCTCGCGGCCGGGCGCGATCGACACGCGCGGGTTCGAGTTCGAGCACGTCCTGCAGGACATCCAGACGCTGAACGAGTGGGCGCTCGAGGGCCGGCTCGAGGTGACCGCGATCTCGCTGCACGCGTACCCGTTCGTCCAGGACCGCTACGTGCTGCTGCCGCACGGCGCGAGCATGGGCTCGGGCTACGGGCCGATCGTCGTCGCGCGCGAGCCGCTGACGCTCGAGCAGCTGCGCGACGCCGAGATCGTCGTCCCGGGCCGGATGACGACCGCGTTCCTCGTGCTGCGCCTCGCGCTCGGCGAGTTCGCGCTACCGCGAGGTGCCGTTCGACCGAGATCCTCGACGAGGTGCTCGTCGGGCCGCGCCGACGCCGGGCTCGTGATCCACGAGGGCCAGCTCACCTACGAGCGCGCACGGCCTGCACAAGTGCTCGACCTCGGCGAGTGGTGGCTGCTCGAGACCGGGCTGCCGCTGCCGCTCGGCGTCAACGTCGCGCGCCGCGACCTCGGCGACGCGGCTGCAGCGACCTCTCGGCCGTGCTGCGCGACGTCGATCCAGGCCGGGCTCGACAACCGCGCGCGAGGCGATCGAGTACGCGCTGCGGTTCGGCCGCGGGCTCGACGCCGCGCTCGCCGACCGCTTCGTCGGCATGTACGTCAACGAGCTCACGTGCGACTACGGCGACGAGGGCCGCAGGCGGTCGAGGAGCTGCTGCGCCGCGGCGAGGCGATCGGCGCCTTCCCCGAGCCGGTCCGCCTCGACTACGTTCGTAGATGGCGCTCGAGCTGCGCGAGAGCTGCGAGCGGTGCGACGCCGCCCTGCCGCACGACGCCGAGGCGTTCATCTGCAGCTACGAGTGCACCTTCTGTCCGGGCTGCACGATCGCGATGGATGCGATCTGCCCCAACTGCGGCGGTGAGCTCGTGCGCCGGCCGCGTCGGACGGCAGCGTGAGCCGCGCGGTCGTCCTCTCCGCCGTGCGCACGCCGGTCGGCCGGTACGGCGGCGCGCTCGCCGGCGTGCGGCCGGACGACCTCGCCGCGATCGCGATCGCGGCGGCGGTCGAGCGCGCCGGCGTCGACGCCGGGCGAGATCGAGGACGTCTACCTCGGCTGCGCGAACCAGGCGGGCGAGGACAACCGCAACGTCGCGCGCATGGCGGCGCTGCTCGCGGGGCTGCCGGAGTCGGTCGCCGGCGTGACCGTGAACCGGCTCTGCGCCTCGGGGCTCTCGGCGGTCGTCGGCGCGTGCCACGCGATCGCGGCCGGCGACGGCGACCTCTTCGTCGCGGGCGGCGTCGAGTCGATGAGCCGCGCGCCGCTCGTGACGGCGAAGCCGGACGCGGCCGTTCCCGCGCGGCGACCGCACGATGTACGACACGACGCTCGGCTGGCGCTTCCCGAACCCGCGCGCTCGAGGCGCTGTTCCCGCTCGAGACGATGGGCGAGACGGGCGAGAACGTCGCCGAGCGCTGGGACGTCTCGCGCGAGGACCAGGACGCGTTCGCGCTCGCGCTCGCAGCGGCGCTGGGCGGCCGCCGACGGCCGGCCGCTTCGCCGACGAGCTCGTGCCGGTCGGCGAGCTCGTCGCGCGACGAGCATCCGCGCCCGGACACGAGCGCCGAGAAGCTCGCGGCGCTGAAGCCGGCGTTCCGCGACGGCGGCACGGTCACCGCCGGCAACTCGAGCGGCCTCAACGACGGCGCCGCCGCGCTCGTGATCGCGTCGCGAGGAGAAGGCGCGCGAGCTCGGCGCCGAGCCGCTCGGCGCCTTCGTCGGCCAGCGCGGTCGCCGGCGTCGACCCGCGGGTGATGGGCATCGGGCCGGTGCCGGCGGTGCGCAAGCTGCTCGCGCGCGCGGGATCGGCGTCGCCGACCTCGACCTCGTCGAGCTGAACGAGGCGTTCGCGTCGCAGAGCCTCGCCGTCGTCCGCGAGCTCGGGCTCGACCAGGAGCGGTGAACGTGAACGGCGGCGCGATCGCGATCGGCCATCCGCTCGGGATGAGCGGCGCGCGCCTCGTCGTCACGCTCCTGCACGAGCTGCGCCGCCGCGGCGGGCGCTACGGCGCTCGCGACGATGTGCGTCGGCGTCGGCCAGGGCCAGGCCGCGCTGTTCGAGCGGTGAGCACCCGCACGAAGATCCTGGCGGCCGTCGCCGTACTGGCCGTCCTCGTGATCGTGCTGACGCGGGGCGGGGAGGAGTCAAGCGCGCAGCTGCAGGCGCTCGAGGACGACCCGATGGCGGCGTACGTGCCTCCCGGAGGCACGCTGGTCGACACGGTGACGCAGAAGGAAGGCACCTCGCTGGCAAGCCGTGTCGGCTCAGTACGCGCGGATGTTCGAGCTGAGCGCCGCCGCAGCCGCGGAAGCGCTCGACCATGCCCGTGAGGCGGCTGTGGCAGCGGGGTGGACACGGACGAAGACGTCGGGCGAGCGCGGCTTCGTCGCCGAGAAGCGGGCGGCGTCGGGCCGCCTCGAGCTCGCTGTCGTTCAGTTCCGAGACGCGCTCCTGCTGCCCGCCGACGTGAAGCCGCCGGCGCTCCAGATCAGCCTGCGTCACCTCGGCTGACGGGCCGCGCCTCGAGCCAGGTGCGCCGCTCGTCGAGCCAGCGCGAGCGCTCGAGCCCCGCGCGCGCGAGTGCGGCGTCGACCTCGTCGTCCGAGATCAGCTTCGCTCGAAACGCGTGCGTCCAGCGTTCGCCGTTCGCGCGGTACTCCATCACCGCCGAGACGAGTGCGCCGTCGCGCACGACGTCGTGGAGCGTCATCTCGACGCCGCCTGTCGTGCTCGTCCCCTCGTCTCGGCTCCCACTCGGGCGGCATCCGCTCGAGCAGCACCTGACCGCCGTCGTCGACATGACGGGCGCACGCCCCGAGGACGGCGTCCAGCTCCTCCTGCTCGGGAGCGTTGAGAAAGTTGCTCGCGAGCACGACGACGGGGAAGGTGCGGCCGAGGTCGAGCGTCTCGATGTCGGCGAGCACCGTCTCGGCGCCGCGCACGTGCGAGAGCATCTCGGCCGAGTTGTCGACCGCCGTGACGCTGTGGCCGAGCGCGATCAGCTCGTGCGTGATCCGTCCGGCGCCGCAGCCGAGCTCGAGGATCCGGCTGCCCGCGGGCACCGCTCCGTGGATCAGCTCCGGGCTCGCCGAGCGGGGCGAGCGTGGCGTAGAGACCGACCGGGCTCCCGTCCGGGGCGGTGGCGCTCATGCGCGAACTCTAAGCCGCTATCGTCCTGCCGTGGCCGTCGCGACCGAACGAGTACGGGCTCTTCATCGACGGCGAGACCGTCGAGGGCTCCGTCCTCCCGCGACCTGGTCGAGCCGGCCACCGGCGAGGCGCTCGGCACGCGCGCAGCTCGCGGGCGAGGCCGAGATCGACCGCGCGGTCGAGGCCGCACGCGCCGCGCTCGACGGCGACTGGGGCAAGACGCCCGCGAACGAGCGCTCGCGGCTGCTGCACGCGCTCGCCGACGCGATCGACGCGAACCGGAACGAGCTCGCCGAGCTCGAGGCGCGCAACGTCGGCAAGGCGATCTCGTCGATCAAGGCCGAGCTCTCCGGCGCGGTCGAGAACTTCCGCTTCTACGCCTCCGCGATCGGCTCGATCGGCGGCCGCTCGAACCCGATCGGCGGCTCGCTCCTCTCCTACACGCTGAAGGAGCCGGTCGGCGTCGCCGGCCAGATCGTCCCCTGGAACTACCCGCTGCTGATGACGACGTGGAAGCTCGCGCCCGCGCTCGCGGCCGGGCTGCTCGGTCGTGCTGAAGCCCGACCCGCAGACGCCGCTGACCGCGCTGCGGCTCGCCGAGCTCGCCGCCGAGGTCGGCTTCCCGGCCGGCGCGATCAACATCGTCACCGGCGACGGCCCGACCACCGGCGCCTACCTCGTCCGCATCCGGGCGTCGACAAGGTCGCGTTCACCGGCTCGACGAAGACGGGCGGCGAGATCATGCGGCTCTGCTCGGAGCCGATCAAGCGCGCTGACGCTCGAGCTCGGCGGCAAGAGCCCGAACCTCGTCTTCGCCGACGCCGACCTCGACGACGGCGATCCCGAGCGCGGTCTGGTCGATCTACTACGCCGCCGGCCAGAGCTGCGAGGCGCGCTCGCGGGTCCTCGTCGAGCAGTCGATCTACGACGACTTCGTCGCCGCGTTCACCGAGAAGGCGGGGCAGCTGAAGGTCGGCGACCCGCTCGACGCCGGAGACGCAGATGGGCTCGCTGATCTCGCAGGCGCACCGCGAGCGCGTGCACTCCTTCGTCGAGGGCGCGCGCGAGGAGGGCGGCGAGGTCGTGCTCGGCGGCGAGCCGGGCGAGCACGGCGCTTCTATCCGCCGACCGTCGTCGCCGGCGTCGACTAGCGCGTCGACGATCGCGCAGGAGGAGATCTTCGGCCCGGTCGTCACGATCATGCCGTTCGAGGACGAGAAGGACGCGATCCGGATCGCGAACGACGTCAAGTACGGGCTGATGGCGTCGGTCTGGACGGGCGACCCGGCGCGCGGCCACCGGCTCGCGTCGCGGATCAAGGCCGGCACCGTCGGGATCAACATGCCGTACACCGCGTTCCCGGGGCTCCCGTTCGGCGGCTACAAGCAGTCCGGCTTCGGCCGCGAGCTCGGGATCGAGGCGCTCGATCTCTACCTCGAGACGAAGAGCGTGACCGTCAACACCGGCTCGCGCCCGATCAACCCCTTCGGCCTGTAGCGGAGCCGCGTTACCGCTGGGCCGTGCTCGCCGCCGGGACGGGCGCCCAGGCGGCCTTCTCGTCGATCTCGTTCGCGATCGCCGTGCTGGCGCCGGCTCTGCGCGACCACTACGACCTGAGCCTGACCCAGATCGGCGTCGTCCTCGCGGCCGAGTGGATCGGGCTCACGGTCGCGATGCTGCCCTGGGGCTTCGCAGCCGACCGGTACGGCGAACGCGCCACGCTCGCCGTCGGTCTCGTCGTCTGCTCCGGCTTCCTCGCCGCGGCGGCGTTCGCTCCGACTACGCACTGCTCGTGCGTCTGCTCGCGCTCGCGGGTGTGGCCGGCGGCAGCGTCCAGTCCGGAAGCGGGCGCGCGGTGATGCGGTGGTTCGGCGCGCCGAGCGCGGGCTCGCACTCGGGATCCGCCAGACCGCCGTCCCGATCGGAGGCTTCGTCGCGGCGCTCGTCCTGCCTCTGCTCGACGCCCGCGGCAAGGGTTTCTCTTCCTCTCCGCCTTCGTCCTCGCAGGTGCGATCGCCGGCACCGTCGTGCTCCGCGCCGCGACCGAGGAGCTCCCCGAGACGACCGAGGTGGAGGCGACGCTCCGCGACACCCGGTTCTGCTCCTCTGCGGCATAGCGGCCCCTACGTCGTCGCCCAGGTCGTCCTGATGGGGTTCATCGTCCTCTACCTGCACGAGGAGCGCGGCTTCTCGGCCGGAGCGGCGGCCGCCGCGCTCGCGGTGTCCAGGTCGTTGCGGCGGCGCTGCGGATCGGCGTCGGCCGCTGGTCCGACGTCACGGCTCCCGGACGCGGCCGCTGCGCGACATCGGGCTGGCGATGACCGTCTCGCTCGCGCTCGTCGCGTCGCTCACGGACGCGCCGGCCGGGCTGCTCGTGGCGGCGCTCGTCTTCGCGACGGCGGTGTCGATGGCCTGGAACGGGCTCTCGTTCACGCTGGCGGCCGAGCTCGGCGGCCGCCGGAGCGGTGCCGCGATCGGGCTCCAGCAGACCGTGCTCGCCGCCAGCGGCGTCGGCGCCCCGGTCGCGTTCGCTGCGCTCGTGTCGTGGACCGTCCTGGCAGGCTGCGTTCTCGGTCGCAGCGGTTCTCCCGCTTGCCGGCTGCGTGGCAGCTCGAGCCCGCTGCGGCGCGTGAGCCGCGCGCGGTAGGTTCCGCGCGTGCGGATCCTCGACCGACTCGACCAGCTGGCGGCGCTCGGCGACCGCATCGGCTATTCGCCGGAGGAGGACGCGGCGCACGAGCTCGCGACGGGCTGGTTCCGCGAGGCCGGGCTCGAGATCGAGGTCGACGCGGCCGGCAACCTGATCGGGAGGATCCCGGGCGGCGAGCGCGAGGTCTGGACGGGCTCGCACCTCGACACGGTTCCGGGTGCGGGCCGCTTCGACGGGACGCTCGGCGTCGTCGCCGGGCTCGAGGCGGTGGAGCGGCTCGGCACGCCCGGTCTCGGCGTCGTCGTCTTCCGCGACGAGGAGCGCGGCTGCGCCGGCAGCCGTGGCTGCACGGCGCGGCCCGACGCCTACCTCGAGCTGCACATCGAGCAGGGGCCGACGCTCCTTCGCGCCGACGCGCCGCTCGGCGTCGTCACGGGGATCGTCGGCTACGTGCGAGGGCGGCGCACGTTCGAGGGGACGCCCGGGCACGCCGGCACGACGCCGATGGAGGTGCGCGAGGACGCCCTCGTCGACGCCGCCGAGTTCGTGCTGCACGCACGCGAGGTGGCGCGGGGGATCGACGGCGCCGTTGCGACCGTCGGCCAGGTCACGGTCGAGCCGGGCGGGACGAACGTGATCCCGGGCCGCGTCGTCGTCTCCGTCGACGCGCGCGCACCCGACGGCGATCGGCTCGACCGGCTCGCCGCCGCGCTCGAGATCGAGGAGCCGATCCGGACCGAGCCGTCGCCGATGTCGGAGGAGATCCGGGCGGCGCTGCGGGCCGAGATCGAGGCGCTCGGCGTGCCCGTGCTCGAGCTGCCGTCCGGCGCCGGCCACGACGCCGGCATCCTCGCGAGCGCCGGCGTCCCCTCCGGGATGCTCTTCGTCCGCAGCCTCAACGGCGGCGTCAGTCACAATCCGGCCGAGTTGAGCTCTCCCGAGGACATCCAGCTTGCGCTCGACGCGCTCACCGGCACGCTGAGGCGGCTGGCGGGATGAAGGCCGTCGTCGTCAGGCCGGGCGAGGGCCACCGCGTCGGGAACGTCGAGTTCCTCGCGCGCAGCGCCGACACGCCGCGCTTCAACCTCGCCGTGATCGAGATCCAGGCGCACCGCGGCGGCCCGCCGATCCACGCGCACGCGGCCGAGGACGACTCCTTCTACATCCTCGAGGGCGAGCTGACCTTCACCGTCGAGGACGAGGTCGTCGTCGCCGGCCCGGGCACGTTCGTGCTCGTCCCGCCGGGCCTCCAGCACACGTTCCGGAACGACGGCGACACGGTCGTGCGCATGGTCAACATCCACGCACCGGCCGGCTTCGACCTCCGGCTGGAAGCGACTAGAGACACTTACAAAGTTCGTCCTCGAGAAGGACGAAAGATCGTCCGTGGTGCGGATCCGACGACTCGTACGCTCAGGAGATGCGAACGTCGACCGAATCGAGCTCTCGCGGGGAACGACCCGGCACCGTCCTGGTCGCCGGCATCCTCGCTGTGACACTGCCCCTGGTCGGGTTCGTCTCGCTGCTCCTCCGGGAGCAGTTCGACCCCCAGTGTCACAACCATCAGGCGCACTTCCTCATCTTCGGCGCCGTCGGCGGGGTCGCGTTCGCACTCGGCTATGCGGCCGGGAGGCGGCCAACCGGCGCGGAGACGCTCGCGTGCTGCTCCTGTCGCTCGCGTTCATGGCGACCGGTGGGTTCATGGGTCTGCACGCCTTCGGGACGGCCGGCGTCCTCTTCTCCGAGAGCCGCGCCGGCTTCCAGATCGCGATCCCGGTCGGGCTCCTCGTGAGCGCGTTCTTCGCCGCAGGCTCGGCGTTCGTCGACATGCGGCCCGAGTTCGGGCCGTGGGTGATGCGCCACCGCGCGAAGCTCCGCGGCGCGGTGCTGCTCGTCGATGGCGCGTGTGGTTCCTCTGGACGCTGCGCGAACCTGCCACCTCTGCGCGAGCCGAACAGCGAGGCCGCGACGCGGCAGCTGTGCTCGCCGCATTCGCGATCCTCGGCACGATCGTCTACGCCGTGAGCGCCGCGCGCTACTGGTACCTCTTCCGACACAACCACACCCTCCTCTCGGCCTCCGTGATCGCCTGCTTCCTGCTCCTCGTCGGAGGCGATGATCGGCGTCGCGGTCACGGGCGAGCGCAAGTGGCACGCGAGCTGGTGGGAGTGGCACGGGCTGATCGTGCTCGCGTACGTGATCATCGGGTTCGCCGCCCGCCGCGAGTGGCGCGAGGAACGCTTCCGGGGCCTCTACCTGCCGACGACGCGGGAGCGCCGTCAGGACGTCAGCGTTCTCTTCGGCGACCTCGTCGGCTTCACGACGCTTCTCCGAGCGGTCGTCCCCGGCCGAGGTCGCGGCGGTCCTCAACGCGTACTGGAGCACGGCTGCGCCGCTGCTCACCCGGCGGTACGGCGGCGAGATCGAGAAGTTCATCGGCGATGGCGTCGTCGCCACCTTCAACAGCCGCGGCGACCAGCCCGACCATGCCCTCCGCGCGTCGCGCGGCGGCTCTCGCGCTACAGCGGAGGTTGCGGTTCTCACCGAAGAGCATCCTGGCTGGCCGCGCCTGCGCATCGGCGTGAACAGCGGCGAGGCCGTTGTCCGCGAAGTCGGAGGGCGCGGTCACGTCGCGTACACGCTGGTCGGCGACACGATCAACACCGGCTCGCGCCTGGAGGGGCTCGCCCCGCCCGGTGGCGTGCTCATCGGCACGAGGCACCCGCGCCGAGCTGCCCGACGGCGCCCTCGTGGAGAAGCGAACGGGCTTGAGGATGAAGGGCAAGGAAGAGCTCATGAGCGCGTACGAGTTGCTGGCGCTTCCCTAGAGCGGCGCCGCAGCTCGTCACAGCTCGCGGAACGAGATCGGCTGCGCGCCCTCCCAGAGCGTCAGCCGGCCGAGCTCCTTCAGCTGCTCCTGGCCCTCGACGAGGGTGGCGAAGTGGTTCGCCCAGAGGTGCCCCGCCTTGCTCGCGAACGAGCAGTAGCCGTACGGGAAGAGCAGCTCCGTCTCGCTCTCGCCGCCCGGGTAGAGCGCGAGCTCGCCCGGGTGCGGGTAGCTGGTCGCGTTCTCGGGGCCGATGCCGAGATCGCGGTCGCCCCACGGGATCCAGTTCGACTCGCCGCTCCAGCGGCAGTGGATGATCCGGTCCTCGAGGGGCAGGATCCCCTTGAAGGCGGCGACCGTCTTCGGCGCCAGCTCGTCCTCCCAGCGGGCGACGAAGCGCATCCCGGCTGCGGTGATCTCGAGCACGGCCCGACCTTATCGGTGGGCGGCCGCCCAGGCGACGAGTTGCTCCCGCTCGGCCTGGGTCATCGCGGTCGTGTTCCCGGGTGGCATCACGCCGGACTTGACCAGCCCCACGATCTCGTTCGCGTGCTCCTGCATCTGCTCGGTGTTCGTGAGCCGGACGCCGAGCGGGGCGTTGATCCCGGAGTGGCATGGCGCACAGCGGTCGATGACGATCGCCTTGGCGAGCTCGTCGTTCGGCGCCTTCGACGTGTCGACGTCATCCGGCGCCAGCACGACCGCAAGCGCGGCCGCCGCCACGCCGGCCGCGGCGAGGATCCACCAGTCGCGCTTGCCCGTGTGCCAGCGGTTGAAGAAGTGCCGGATCGCCGCGACGATCGCGAAGATCGCGAGCAGGACGAGCCACGCGTGGTCGCTGCCGAAGGCGAGCGGGAAGTGGCCGGCGAGCATCGTGAAGACGACCGGCAGCGTCAGGTAGTTGTTGTGCACCGAGCGCTGCTTCGCGCGCAGCCCGACGAGGTGGTCCGGCTCGCGCCCCTCCTGCTTCGCGCGGATCAGCTCCCGGTGCGCCGGGATGATCACGAAGAAGACGTTCGCCGCCATGATCGTCCCGAGCATCGCGCCGACCTGGAGGTACGACGCGCGCGCGGCGAAGAGCTCGCCCGCCGCGAACGCAGACACCGCCACGAGCGCGATCACCGCGATCGCGACGAGCCGGTCCTCGATCAGCAGGCGGCAGGCGAGGTCGTAGATGAGCCAGGCGAGCGCCAGCCCCGCGGCCGACAGCGCCACCGCCTGCCACGCGCTGAGGTCGGCGACGGTCGGGTCGATCGAGCCTCGTGTCGGCGTCGAGCCAGTAGAGGACGATGAGCAGCGAGAAGCCCGAGAGCCAGGTCGTGTACGCCTCCCACTTGAACCAGTGCAGGTGCTCCGGCAGCTGCGGCGGCGCGACCTTGTACTTCTGCGAGTGGTAGAAGCCGCCGCCGTGGACGCCCCAGTACTCGCCGGCGACACCCTCCTTCGGCTCCTTCGGCGGCGCCAGGCCGAGGTCGAGCCGGATGAAGTAGAACGACGCGCCGATCCAGGCGATCCCGGCGACGACGTGCAGCATCCGCAGACACAGGTCCGCGAGGTCTCTCAGGTAGTCCGCGTCCACCGGTCCCTCGCGATCGCGCAGAGCGCCCGCAGCCCCGTCTCGAGCTCCTCGTCGCGCGTGTTCTCCAGCCGCTCGCGCAGCACCGGCAGCAGCTCGGCCCGGGTGCGGCCGTCGACGAAGACGACGAACTCGAAGCCGAAGCGCCGTTCGTACTCGTCGTTCAGCCGGGCGAGCTCTGCGAGCACCTCGGGCTCGGCCCCGCGCTGCTCCTCCGACGGCTCGCCGATCCGCGGATGCGTCGCGAGCGCGGCGACCTGGTCGGCCTCGGGCAGCGACAGCGCGACCTCCTCGGCGACGGTGAGCGGATCCGCGCGCGCCGCGAGCTCGTCGACGAGCCGCGTGCGCCCCGAGAACAGCGGCGTCAGCTCCTCGACGCTCAGCTGCCGCGGTAGCTCGCGCACGAGTACGGGGAGACGAGCAGCGGGACGTGGTAGTGGCCGTCGTCCAGGCTGACTTCAAGCTCGACGCGCTTGAAGAACGGAGATGCCGGGTGGAAGACGAGCCGGTACAGTGCCGGGATCGAGGTCGTCGGAGAGCTGCGCGCGGCCGTCGGCGTCCGTCCGCATCTCGGCCATGAACATGTCGCCGCGGTAGAGGACGACCAGCACTCCGTCCGCGGGCTTGCCGGCCCCGGTGTCGAGCACATGCGTCGACAGGGAGATCGCCGCCGTCGTCATTGGGCGAATCTACTCGCCTGCGCACGGTGCGCGCGAGCGATCTCCGCTTCGTCCGCCCGCACGAGCGCGCCGCCCTGGACGACGAGCTCCCCGCCGACGTAGAGCCGGTCGACGCGATCTGCGCCCGCGAAGACCAGCCCGGCGACCGGGTCGGCGGCGCCGGCGAGCTCGAGCCCGTCGGTCGCCCAGACGGCGAGGTCGGCGCACATGCCGGGCGCGATCGCGCCGATGTCCGTGGCGGGCGAGCACGCTCGCGCCGCCTCGCGTGCCGAGCCGGATCGCCTCGCGCGCCGTCAGCGCAGTCGGGCCACCGCGGCCACGGGCGACGAGCAGCGCCTGCTTGACGTCGTTGAAGAGGTGGCTGCGCTCGTTCGAGGCGGAGCCGTCGACGCCGAGCCCGACCCGCACGCCGGCGTCGAGCATGTCGCGCACGGGCGCGACGCCGGCGCCGAGGCGGAGGTTCGAGGTCGGGCAGTGGGCGACGCCGGTCCCCGTCTCGGCGAAACGCGCGATCTCGGGCGGCGGCGAGGTGGACGCAGTGCGCGCACCAGACGTCGCCGTCGAGCCAGCCGAGCGAGTCGAGGTACTCGACCGGCGTGCAGCCGTAGAGCTCCTTGCAGTACGCCTCCTCCTCGACCGTCTCCGCGAGGTGGGTGTGCAGCTGCAGGCCCAGGCGGCGGGCGAGGTCGGCCGACTCCGTCATCAGCCGCCCGGTGACGGAGAACGGCGAGCACGGCGCGACTGCGATCTGGATCCGGGCGCCGGGCCCGGTCTCGTGCAGCTCGCCGACGAGCCGCTCCGTGTCCGCGAGCACGGCGTCGATCTCCTCGACGAGCTCGTCCGGCGGCAGGCCGCCGTCGGAGACGCCGAGGTCCATCGAGCCGCGCGAGGCGACCAGGCGGCAGCCGAGCTCCGTCGCCGCCTGCACCTCCGCCTCGACGAGCCCGGTGCGGCCGCGCGGGAAGACGTAGTGGTGGTCGAAGACGGTCGTGCACCCCGAGAGCATCAGCTCGGCGATCCCGGTGCGGGCCGCGGCGTACTCGGCCTCCGCGTCGATCCGGGCCCAGGTCGGGTAGAGCTCGACGAGCCATTCGAACAGCGTCGCCTGCTGCGCCCGCGCGCGAGTGAGGGTCTGGTAGAGGTGATGGTGGGTGTTGACGAGGCCGGGTGTGACGACCGCGCCGCCGAGCCCGGTGCGCTCGTCCGCCTCCGGCTCCTCGCCCGTCCCGACCGCTGTGACGAAGCCGTCCTCGACGAGGATCCAGCCGTCCTCGTGCTCGGTCTCCGCGTCGTCCATCGTCAGCACGTGCGCGTCTACGAGCAGGGACTTCATCGCGGAGTACCGTATCTTTGACCGCGTGGAGGTGATCACTCCCCGCACCCTCGACGAGGCCCTGCGCATGAAGTCGGAGCGGCCCGACGCGCGGCCGATCGCCGGCGGCACCGACCTGCTCGTCGAGCTCAACTTCGACCGCACGCGGCCGGAGACGATCCTCAACCTCGCCGAGGTCCCGGAGCTGAAGGGCTGGGCGCGCGAGAACGGCTCCGTCCGCCTCGCCGCCGGCCTGACGTACACGGAGGCGATGCAGCCGGAGCTCGCCGAGCTGCTGCCCGCGCTCGCCGAGGCGTCGCGCACGGTCGGGTCGCCGCAGATCCGCAACCGGGGCACGATCGGCGGCAACCTCGGCACCGCCTCCCCCGCGGGCGACGCGCACCCGCCGCTCCTGGTCGAGGACGCGACGGTGGAGATCGGGAGCACGCGCGGCGTCCGCACGCTGCCGCTGACCGAGTTCTTCCTCGGCCCGAAGCGGAACGCCCTCGCCGAGGACGAGCTCGTGCTCGCGGTCAGGATCGACCCGAGCCGGCAGCCGCAGACGTTCATGAAGGTCGGCCCGCGCAACGCGATGGTGATCGCGGTCTGCTCGCTCGCCGTCGGGATCGACCGCGAGCGCGGCGAGCTGCGCGCGGCCTACGGCTCCGCCGGACCGGTGCCCGCGCTCGTGACGGCGCCGCTCGACGCGCGCGCCGACTTCCCGCAGCTCGTCGCCGACGCCGTCCAGCCCGATCGACGACGTCCGCGGCACCGCCGCCTATCGCCGCCACGCTCTGGCGGTGCTGACCAAGCGGGCGCTGGATCGGGTGCTCGCATGAAGATCAGGCTGGTCGTCAACGGCGAGCCGCGCGAGGCGGACGTCTGGGCGGGCGAGAGCCTCCTGACCGCGCTGCGCGACACGCTCGAGCTGCCCGGCTCGAAGAACGCCTGCGAGCAGGGCGAGTGCGGCTCCTGCTCCGTTCTCATCGACGGCGACCTGGTCTGCTCGTGCCTCGTCCTCGCGGCCCAGGCGGACGGGCACGAGGTGACGACCGTCGAGGGGCTTCGCTCCGAGGACGGGCTCCACCGCGTCCAGCAGGCGTTCGTCGAGGCCGGCGCCGTCCAGTGCGGCTTCTGCACCCCCGGGCTCGTCGTCGCGACCGCGGCGCTGCTCGAGCGGGTGCCGAGCCCGAGCGACGACGTCATCCGCGAGGAGCTCTCCGGCAACCTCTGCCGCTGCACCGGCTACGCGAAGATCTTCGACGCCGTCCGGCTCGCGGCCTCGCGCGCATGAGCACGACGCGCCCGCAGACCGAGCTCCAGCTCGGACGCATCGGCGATCCGGCCACGCGGCACGACGCGACGCCGAAGGTGACGGGCGAGTTCGCCTACTCGAGCGACCTGAACGCGGCCGGGATGCTCTGGGGCGTCACCGTTCGCAGCCCGCACGCGCACGCGAAGATCGTCGAGCTCGACATCTCGCAGGCGGTGCGGCTGCCGGGCGTCCACGCCGTGCTCACGCACGGCGACGTCCCCGGCCAGAAGACGTACGGGCTCGAGTTCGCCGATCAGCCCGTGCTCGCCGCCGAGCGCGTCCGCTACTACGGCGAGCCGGTCGCGCTCGTCGCCGCCGAGGAGCCGGAGCAGGCGCGCCGCGCTGCGGCAGCCGTCCGCGTCGAGTACGAGCTGCTCGAGCCGGTCGTCGACATGGAGCGCGCCACCGAGCAGCCGCCGCTCCATCCCGACCGGCCGACGATGGCGCACGGCTACCGCGAGGACGAACGCCCGAACGTCGTCCGCCACCTCGTCATCCGCCACGGCGACCCCGACGCCGACGGGGACGTCACCGTCAGCGGCGTCTACGACGTCGGCATCCAGGACCAGGCGTTCCTCGGGCCGGAGTCGGGCCTGGCCGTCCCGGACGGCGAGGGCGGCGTCGACATCTACGTCGCGACGCAGTGGCTCCACGTCGACCGCGACCAGGTGGCGCCCTGCCTCGGCCTGCCGCCCGAGCAGGTGCGGATCCACCTCGCCGGGGTCGGCGGTGCGTTCGGCGGCCGCGAGGACCTCTCGATGCAGATCCACGGCGCGCTGCTCGCGCTGCACACGAAGCGGCCGGTGAAGATCGTCTACAACCGCGAGGAGTCCTTCTTCGGCCACGTCCACCGGCACCCGGCCCGGATCTGGTGCGAGCACCGGGCGACGCGCGCCGGCGAGCTCGTCAACGTCCAGATGCGGATCCTGCTCGACGGCGGCGCCTACGCCTCCAGCTCGACGGCCGTGACCTCGAACGCGGCCTGCTTCGCGATCGGCCCCTACAAGGTCGCGAACGCGCTGATCGAGTCGACCTGCGTCTACACGAACAACCCGCCCTGCGGCGCGATGCGCGGCTTCGGCGCCGTCCAGACGTGCTTCGCGGCCGAGGCGCAGATGGACAAGCTCGCCGACGCGCTCGGGATCGACCCGGTCGAGCTGCGGCTGCTGAACGCGCTGGGGAGCGGCGACACGCTGCCGACGGGCCAGGTGATCGAGGGCGTCCTGCCGACGGCGGAAGTGATCCGCCGTGCGGCGGCGCTGCCCGTGCCCGAGCCGGAGCCGCTGCCGCGCGAGGCGATCCGCCTGCCCGGCGGCGCCGGCAACACCACCCGCGGCGAGGGCGTCAAGCGCGGCGTCGGCTTCGCGGTCGGGTTCAAGAACATCTGCTACTCGGAGGGCTTCGACGACTTCACCGCCGCCCGGGTGCTGCTCCACGCCGACGGCTCGGCCGAGATCCACTGCGCCTCGGCCGAGGTCGGCCAGGGCGTCACCGACGTGATCCTCCAGGTCGCGCGCACCGAGCTCGACACCGACGCCGTCGTGCTGGCGCCGCCGGGCACGGCCGCGGTCGGCTCCGCCGGCTCCGCCTCGGCGTCGCGGATGACGTGGATGGCGGCGGGCGCGGTACGCGACGCCTGCCGCGCCGCGCTCGAGGAGCAGAAGCGGGCCGGCGGCGAGGTCGACGTCGAGCGCGTCTACCGCCACCCGCGCACGACTCCGCTCGACCCCGACACCGGCCAGATCACCGGCGAGCGCGCGCACGTCTCGTTCGCAGTCGCCGCCATGCGCGTCGTCGCCGAGGTGGACGTCGACCTCGGCCTCTCGCGCGTCGTCTGGATCGGCACCGCCCAGGACGTCGGCAAGGCGATCAACCCGCTCGCCGTCGAGGGTCAGATCGAGGGCGGCACCGCGCAGGGACTCGGTCTCGCGCTGATGGAGGAGATCCGCACGCGCGACGGGCTGATCACGAACGCGAGCTTCACCGACTACCTGATCCCGACCGCGCTCGACATGCCGCCCGTGACGAGCGAGCTGATCGAGGACGCCGAGCCGGATGCGCCCTACGGCGTCAAGGGCGTCGGCGAGCCGCCGACCGTGGTCTCCTCCGCGGCGGTCGTCTCGGCGCTGCGCGCCGCGACCGGCCGCGAGCTGGCGCGGATCCCGGTGCGGCCCGACGACATCGCTCTCTAGGACGAGTCCGACACGCGTCCGGCGCCTGCCGGTGCGGCCTCTGCCTCGGCCGGCACGGACTCCCGCCGGACGACAACTGCCACCGACGCCAGCACGATCGCCGCGCCCAGCGCGATCCGCCACGTGATCTCCTCGTGCAGGACGACGGCGCCGAGCGCGATCGCGACGACGGGATTGACATAGGCGTACGTCGCCACCTTGCTGATCGGAGCGTTCTGCAGCAGCCAGACGTACGCCGTGTAGCCGACCAGCGAGCCGAAGAGGACGAGGTACCACCAGCCGAGGATCGAGCGGGCCGACCACTCGGCCGGCTCGAAGTCCGTGGCGAGCAGGCCGAACGGAAGCAGGACGAGCCCGCCGACGAGCATCTCCAGCGCCGTCGCGGCGAACGCATCCTGCGGCATCGGCAACCGGCCTGAGAGATACGAGCCGACCGCCCAGGCGACCGCCGAGCCGACGACGAGAACGAGCCCGATCGCGCTCGCCCCTCCTCCCGGCCGGACGAGGACAGCGATCCCGACGAAGCCGATCGCGACGCCGACGAGGGAGCCTCGGGTCGGGCGTTCGCCACCCGCGTATCGCAGCGCCACCACGAGGAGCGGCACAGACGCGATCACGAGGGAGGCAAGCCCGATCGGCACCTCCTGCTCGGCGACGAAGAGCAGCGCGTTTGCGCCGGGCAGGAGCACGCCGATCAACGCGGCGGAGCCCAGTTCCGCGCGTGAGACACGCAGCGCCGAGAAGCCGCGCCGCCACGCGACCCAGCCGGCCATGAGCGCACCGGCCACCAGGAATCGCCACGCCACGGCGAAGAGCGGCGGAATCGTCTCACCGGCGAGCTCGATTCCGAGGTAGGTCGAGCCCCAGATGATGTAGACGGCCCAGAGGGCGACCCAGACCTTCGCGCCGTGAGTCAACCCTTGCGCAGCGCGAGCAGCGCCCCGACTCGCCAGCAGCAGCACGCCGACGATGCGCGGCCAGTTGAGCGGCACCTGCTCGACGCCGAACCAGCCGTAGCGGTCGATCAGCACGCCCATCGCCAGCTGTCCCGCGATCAGGAGCCCGATCGTCGCCGTCGCGCCGATCGTCGGCGTCACGACCGTGATCGTGAACACGACGACGACGCCCATCCCGCCACCGCCGACCCAGTACCACCAGGGCGAGTGGAGCGCCTCGCCGAAGCCGGCCAGGCTCTGGCGGAGCAGGAGCAGGATCGTGGTCGCGATCAGCGCCGAGAAGAGGAGGTTCGCGGCGATCGCCTCGTAGGAGCCGACCCGCTCGCCGAATCGCCCCATCACGGCCACCTGGACCGAGCCTGCGAGGCCTGCGGTCAACGCGAGCGTCGCTGCGGCAGCCGTTCCTCCGGACACTGGCCCAAGCTATACGCTCCCGCACGTCCCGAGCCAAAGGAGTGGAGCATGGTGCGAGCAGTGATCCAGTACGAGCGTGAGCCGGAGCCGGAGCGTTATGCGCGGCACCTGGAGGAGTTCACGCGGCCGGTGCCATGCGACGCGTTCCGCCACGGCAAGGTGTTCGGCTCGCCGTTCGGCGACCCGCCGTTCGCGTACTACGCCGAGTTCGAGTGGGCCGACATGGACGCGTTCAACGCGGCCGTCCGCTCCGACGAGTTCGCCGCGAGCGGCAAGGACGCGATGGACATGGGGATCCCGTTCACGGTCGCCTTCGCCGAGATCGCAGAGTGACGGAGCCCGACCAGCCTCGCCCGCTCGCGCCCGAGGAGCTCGGCTTCGAGCGGATCGTCTACGAGAAGGACTACCCGCGCGCGACCGTGACGCTGAACCGGCCGGAGGTGCTGAACGCCTTCGACTTCCGGATGCTGCGCGAGCTGGCCCGGGCGTTCGAGGACGCGTCCTGGGACGACGAGATCAGGGTCGTCGTCGTCACCGGCACCGGCCGCGCGTTCTGCGTCGGCGCCGACCTGCGTGCGTGGGGCGAGGACCTGCTCGGGAACTCGAAGGAGTACTGGAAGTGGTTCGGCGCCTTCAAGGACATGCACGACCGGCTCCGCGAGATCGGCAAGCCGACGATCGCGCGCGTGAACGGGATCGCGGTCGGCGGCGGCAACGAGCTGCAGATGGGCTGCGACCTCTCCGTGATGGTCGACGACGCCTTCATCCGCCACGTCGGGCTGGAGCACGGCTCCGTGCCGGCCGGCGGCGCGACCCAGTGGCTGCCGATCATGATCGGCGACCGCCGCGCCCGCGAGATGATCCTGCTCTGCGACGAGGTGCCGGCCGCGCAGGCGGCGGAGTGGGGGCTCGTCAACCGCGCGGTGCCGGCGGCCGAGCTCGACACTGTCGTCGACGAGTGGGTCGAGAAGCTCGTCCGCAAGCTGCCCGAGACGACGCGGTACGCGAAGCAGCAGCTGAACTGGTGGCGCGACATCTCCTGGAACGAGACCATCGGCCACGCGCGCGACTGGCTGGCGCTCTCGATGCTCGGCGACGAGGCCCAGGGCGCCGTCAAGCGCTTTCTCGACCGCAAGCCGAGCGGGTAGGGTCGGCGCGATGAGCGAAGTCCTGACCGAGCGCGACGGCGCCGTCCTCACGATCACGCTGAACCGGCCCGACGTCTTCAACGCGTTCAACGCCGCACTGCACGCGCGACTGCACGAGGCGCTCGAGGAGGCTGCCTCGCCGGACGTCCGCGCCGTCGTGATCACGGGCGCGGGCCGGGGCTTCTGCTCCGGCCAGGACCTGAAGGAGTTCCAGGAGGCGCCCGGATCGATCCGCGACCGGCTCGAGCAGACCTACCACCCGAACATCCGCCTGATCCGCGCGCTCGAGAAGCCGGTGATCGCGGCGGTCAACGGCCCGTGCGCCGGTGCGGGGCTCTCGCTCGCCGCCGCCTGCGACATCCGGATCGCCGCCGACGTGGCGACCTTCGTCCCCGGGTTCATCGGCATCGGCCTGATCCCCGACTCGGGCGGATCGTGGTTTCTGCACCGCCTGCTCGGCTTCGCGCGTGCCTTCGAGTGGATGACCTCGAACCGGAAGCTCACCGCCGCGGAGGCGCACGCCTGGGGACTCGTCTCGGAGGTGGTCGAGGGCGACGGGCTCGCCGCCCGTGCCGCCGAGCTCGCCGGCTTCTACGCAGCGCTGCCGACGCGCGGCGTCGGGCTGACCAAGCGCCTCTTCGACCACGCCTACGACGCGACCCTGGAGGCGCAGCTCGAGCTCGAGGCGGAGCTGCAGCAGGCCGCGACCGAGACGGCCGACTTCGCCGAGGGCGTGCAGGCGTTCCTGGAGAAGCGCGAGCCCCGCTTCAGCGGGAGCTAGCGAGCAGCGCCAGCACCTCGTCCTCCTCGGGGTAGCGCCCTTCGCGCTGCTTCGAGAAGACGAGCTCGCCGTCCGAGAACACGTCGTACTGGCTCTTGGCGCCCTCGACGACCGAGGCGGTGATGCCGTTGCTGTTCAACATGGCCGCGAGACTCGCGGCCCGGCGGTCGTAGCCGCTTCAGACGGGGCAGTAGTGGATCTCGACGGCCACGAGCCGAGCTTACCCGTGCAGGCGCGGCCGATGGCGCTCGACGATCGCCGTGAGGTCGAGACCGGCGGGCAGGGTCCCGAAGACGCCGCCGGGGCGGTCGAGCCGCGAGGCGCAGAAGGCGGCCGCGACCTCGGGCGCGCCGTGGCGGACGAGCAGCGAGCCCTGCAGCGTCACCGCGAGCAGCTCGAGCAGCCGCCGCGCGCTCTGCTCCTCTGGCTCGGCGAGCTCGTGCCCGAGCCGCGCGATCGCCGCGTCGAGGCGTGCATCGGCCCCTGCGCCGAGCTGCACCTCGGCCAGGAAGGCCTCCGCGGTCTCCGGCTCGCGGCCGAGCGCCCGGAGGACGTCGAGCGCGTTGACGTTGCCGGACCCCTCCCAGATCGAGTTGAGCGGGCTCTCGCGGAAGAGGCGCGGCAGCTGCGACTCCTCGACGAAGCCGTTGCCGCCGAGGCACTCGAGCGCCTCGGCGACGAGCGGCGGCGTCCGCTTGCAGATCCAGAACTTGGCGACCGCCGTTGCGATCCGCCGGAACGGCCCGTCCGCCTCGTCGTAGGCGCGCGCCAGCCGCAGCGCCGTCACGGTCGCGGCCTCCGACTCGACGCAGAGGTCGGCGAGGACGTTCTGCATCAGCGGCTGCTCGGAGAGGAGCCGGCCGAAGGCGGCGCGGTGGGCGGCGTGATGGGTCGCCTCCGCAACGGCGCGCCGCATCAGCGCCGTCGAGCCGAGGACGCAGTCGAGCCGCGTGTGGTTGACCATCTCGAGGATCGTCCGGAGCCCGCGTCCCTCCTCGCCGACGAGCCGGGCGACGGCGCCGTCGAGCGCGATCTCGGCCGAGGCGTTGGAGCGGTTGCCGAGCTTGTCCTTCAGCCGCTCGATCCGGAAGCCCGGCTGCGGCCGCTCGAGCAGGAAGCACGAGAGCCCGGCCGGCGCCTGCGCGAGCACGAGGAACGCGTCGCTCATCGGCGCGGAGCAGAACCACTTGTGCCCGTCCAGCTCCCACGCGTCGCCGACCGGCCGTGCCGTCGTCTCGTTCGCACGCACGTCGGAGCCGCCCTGGCGCTCGGTCATCGCCATCCCGCAGAGCGCCTCGCCGGCGGTCAGCCGCGGGACCCACTCCTCGGCGAGGTCGGGCTGCGCACGGAGCGCGGGCACGGCGGCGAACGTCATCGAGAGCGGGCAGCCGACGCCCGCCTCGACCTGGCCGAGCAGCATGAACAGCGCCGCGCGCGCGACGTGCGCGCCCGGCTCCGGCTCCACCCACGGCAGCGACTGCAGCCGGGCCTCGAGCCCGAGCTGGAGCAGCGAGTCCCAGGCCGGGTGGAACTCGATCTCGTCGACGCGCTCGCCGTAGCGGTCGTGCGTCCTCAGCCTGGGCGGGTGCTCGTTCGCGAGCCGGCCCCATTCGAGCGGCTCGCCGCCGAGCGTCTCGCCGAACGCGGCGACCTGCGCCTCCCAGGGCGCGCCGCCTTCCCGGCGGAGAGCCTCGACGAGGGCCGCGTCCTGCTCGTAGAGGTTGTAGCCGGCGAGCGGCGGCGGCTGGTTGCCCGTCGATGTGCCCTGCGTCGTCGCCATCCGTGCCATTGTGGCCCGCGTGACCGAGACCCGCTACATCGGCCGCGCCAACCTGGCCAAGCGCCTGTCGGCGCTCGAAGGGACGCCTGCCAGGGCCGTCTACGCGGGCGGGAGCGCCAGGATCGAGCTGGACGAGTCCGTCCTGACGGTGACGCCGCCGTTCGGGCTCGAGCACGAGGGCGAGTACGACGTCGTGCGGGCCGGGCCGCTCCTCGACGCGCTCGAGGCCGCGCCGCGGGTCGCCGTCGTGCTCGTGCGGATGGGCGGCTACGCCGTCGGCGTCTTCGAGGGCGAGCGTCTCGTCGCGTCCAAGGTCGGGACACGGTTCGTCAAGGGACGCCACAAGAAGGGCGGCTCGTCCTCGAATCGCTTCCGCCGCCGCCGCGGCGAGCAGGAGCGGGAGCTGGTCGACGCGGCCGCCACCGAGGCTGCGCGGGTGCTCGAGCCCTGGCGCGGCCGCGTCGAGCACGTCGCGCTCGGGGGTGACCGCTCCGCGGTGACGCGCGTGCTCGAGTCGCGCGCCGACCTCGCCTGGCTGCAGCCGCTGGCGCTGGAGCGGTTCTTCGACGTCCCCGAGCCGCGCCTGCGTGTGCTCGAGGCCCTGCCGTACCAGCTCTATGCGGCGAAGGTGGTCGAGGAGCCGCTGGCTAGGCCTCGAGGTGGGCGACCGTGGCGCCGTCGGCCGAGTCGCTCTCGCGGCGGTCCACGAGCGGATGCCCGTCGAGCTCGTCCCGCACGGCCGCTCGCACCGAGCCGGTTCCGCGGCCGTGGATGACACGGACGCTGGGGAGGCCCGCAAGAGCCGCGTCGTCGACGAACGACCGCACCGCCTCGCGCGCCTCCTGCGCCCGCTGCCCGCGCACGTCGAGCTCGTCGGAGACGTCGCCGCTCGCCATCGCCACCACCTTGACCGGCTGCTCGGCCTCCGGTTCGCGCTGCCGGGACGGACGGAGGCGGGCGAGCGGGATCCTGATCCGCTGGCCGGAGGCGCCGACCACCTCGGCGTCGTCGCCCTCGATCGCGAGGATCGTGCCGTGGACGCCGAGATCCGGCGCCTCGACCGGGTCACCCGCTGCGAGCGGACCCGTGAACGGCAGCGGCTGGTCGAGCTCCCGGATCGCACGCTCGACGCGCGCGGCCCGCTGCGTGGCGGCGCCGAGACGCCGGTCGCGCTCCGGCTCGTTCCGCCGGAGCCGCCGGGCCTGGCGGATCTCCGCGCGCAGCGCCTCGAGCTCCGCCCGCGCCTCCGCGAGGTCGCGCTGCGCGTCGGCGGCGGCGCGCTCGCGCTCTGCCGCGGCGGATGCCTTCACCGCCTCGATCTCGGCTTCGAGCTCTCGCTCTCGCTCGCGCACGTCGCCGCTCAGGCGCTCCGCCTCGGCGCGCTCCGCGGTCTGCCGACGCGCGCTCGTCGACGGCGGCCCGCTCCGCCGCTTCCGTCTCGGCGAGCAGCTCCTGGATCCGCAGCCGCTCGGGCGTGACGAGCTCGCGCGCCGCCGCGACGACGCCCGTGTCCAGCCCCAGCCGCTCGGCGATCTGAAGCGCGTGCGACGTTCCCGGCCGGCCGAGCGCGATCCGGTAGAGCGGCGCGTGCGTGTCCGGGTCGAAGCCCGTCCCCGCATTCGCGACGCCCTCGCTCGCGCTCGCCCATTCCTTCAGCTCGGGATAGTGCGTCGTCACGAGCGTCAGCCGCGCCTGCTCGGCGAGCCGCGCCACGAGCGCCTGCGCGAGCGCGGAGCCCTCGACCGGGTCGGTTCCCGACGCGAGCTCGTCGAGCAGCACGAGCGATCGCTCGCCGGCGGCGTTCAGGATCGCGACGATGCTCGCGACGTGGCCCGAGAAGGTCGAGAGGCTCATCTCGATCGACTGCCGGTCGCCGATGTCGGCGAGCACCTGGTCGAAGACGGGCAGCGCGGCCGTCTCGGCGGGAGGCCGCAGCCCGGCCTGGTGGAGGAGCGCGGCGAGGCCGAGGGTCTTCAGCGCCACGGTCTTGCCGCCGGTGTTGGGCCCGCTGATCACGAGCGCCCGCAGGCTGCCGAGATCGAGGTCGATCGGCACCGCCGAGCGTGCGTCGAGCAGCGGATGGCGCGCCGCCGCCAGCCGCACCTCGTCCGACGACCTCGACCGGTGCGCCCTTCCAGCCGCGCGAGAGGGTGCCGAGCGCCATCGTCAGGTCGATCTGCCCCGTCGCCTCGACCGCTGCGGTGAGAAGCGGTGCCGCCTCGGCGACGGTCGCCGAGAGCTCCCGCAGGATCCGCTCGACCTCCTCGCGCTCCGCGCTCGTCGCCTCCGACTGGCGGTTGGAGAGCTCGACGACGTCGAACGGCTCGACGAAGAGGGTCTGGCCGGAGTCGGACGCGTCGTGGACGATTCCCGGCACGCTCCGGCGGGCGCTCGCCTTGACGGCCAGCACGGGCCGGCCGCCGCGGAGGGTGATGAACTCCTCCTGCAGGTGCTCGCGGAGCTCGCTCGAGCGGACGAGCTGCTCGAGCTTGTCGCGCACGCGCTGCCGCCCGGTCCGGAGCTCGCCGCGCAGCTTGCGGAGCTTCGGCGAGGCGTTGTCGCGCAGGTCGGAGCCGTCCTCCTCGACGGCGCGGTCGATCGCCTTGGCGACGTGCGCGAGGGCCGGGTCGATTGCCGCCGCGAGCTCGCGCAGGAGCGGTGCAGCCGCCTCGTCGAGCGCGGCGCGGGCACGCAATGAGCCGGTCGCGGTGTCCGAGACGCGCCGCAGCGCCTGCGGCGAGAGCGCGCCTCCGAGAGCGGCGTGGGCCGCCTGGTCGCGGATGTCGCTGATCTTTTCGAGCGGCGGTTCGAGCGACTCGTCGAGGAGCGCGATCGCCTCGGCCGTCAGTGCCTGGCGCCGAGCCACCTCGCCGGCGTCGGGCGACGGCTCGAGCTCGGCGGCGAGTGCAGCGCCGTGCTCGGTCGCAGCGGCGCCCGCGACCCGCTCCCGGATCGCGGGAAACTCCAGCACGTCGAGTGCGTTCGGGTCCATCCGACCGAGTGTAGGCTCGGCGACCATGGACGTCATGGTCTTCGTCGAGGTGCCGATGGGCTCGCGAAACAAGTACGAGGTCGACGCGGAGTCCGGCCACGTCGTCCTCGACCGGCGGCTCTTCACCTCGATGAGCTACCCGGCGGACTACGGCTTCATCGAGGGGACGCTCGGCGAGGACGGCGACCCGCTCGACGCGCTCGTGCTCGTCGGCGAGCCGACGTTCCCCGGCTGCCGCATCCGCGCCCGCGTCGTCGGCGTCTTCCACATGACCGACGAGAAGGGGCCGGACGAGAAGGTGATCCTCGTGCCGCTGAGGGATCCCGCCTGGATGCGCGTGCACGACATCCACGACATCCCGCCCGAGTTCCGCGACGAGATCGAGCACTTCTTCCAGGTCTACAAGGATCTCGAGGCGAAGAAGACGGAGACGCGCGGCTACGGCAACCGCGTCGAGGCCGAGCAGGTGATCGAGGAAGCGCGGGCGCGCGCGGTCTCGGACTGACCGCCGTGGCGATCCTGGAGGCGGTCGAGCGCGAGGCGTCCGCCGCGCGGGCAGCGGTGCCGCTGCTCACCGACGACGGGGTCGCCGCGGCGCTCGCGCTGGCAGCGGAGCGGCTCTCGGCAGAGCACGCTTCCGTGCTCGAGGCAAACGCGGCCGATCTCGATGCCGCCGAGGGCGAGCTCGACGAGGGTGCGCTCGATCGGCTCCGCCTCGACTCGGAGCGCCTGGCGGCGATCGAGGAGCAGCTGCGCGAGCTGGCGGCACTGCCGCCGCTCGACCGCGAGATCTCGGCCTGGACACTGCCGAACGGCCTCGAGGTCTCGGAGCGGCGCATTCCGATCGGCGTCGTCGGCGCCAACTTCGAGGCGCGGCCGAACGTCGCCGTCGACGTCGCAGGACAGCTGCTGAAGAGCCTGAACGGCGCCGTGCTCCGGACCGGCGGCGCGGCGCTCCGCACCGTCACCGCGCTCGTCGACGAGGTCCTCCGACCGGCGCTGGCCGAGGCCGGGCTGCCGCCGGACGCGGTCGGGCTCGTCCGCTCTCCGGACCGCGAGGGCGCACGTGCGCTCGTCTCGCTGCCGGCCGTGTTGCCGCTCGTGATCCTGCGCGGCAGCGGCGAGACCACCGCCGCGCTCGCCCGCCATGCCGCCGAGCACGGCGTCCGCACGCTCGCCCACGCCGAGGGCGGCGGCGTCCTCTACCTGGCGGCATCGGCCGACCCGGCGGTGGCGGAGACGATGATCGAGGCCAGTCTCGATCGGCTCGGCGTCTGCAACCGGCTCAACCTGCTTCTCGTCGACCGCGCCGCGGCCGCTGCGCTGCTGCCGCCGGCCGTCGCGCAGCTCGAGCGGCTCGGGATCGAGCCCCGGGGCACCGAGCAGGCCCGCGAGCACGCGGCGATGGCCAGCCACGACCTCCGGCTCGGGCACGAGTGGGCGAACGACGCGGACCACGTTGCCACCGTCTCGGTCGACGTCGTCGACGGTCCAGACGAGGCAGCCCGGCTCGCGAACGAGGAGACGTCGGCGCTCGCGGCAACCGTCGTCGCCGAGGACGAGACGGTCGCGCACCGCTTTCTCGACCGCTATCGCGGTACGGCGGCGTTCTGGCAGGCGCCGACGCGCTTCACCGACGGCTTCGCGCTCACCGGAGCGCCCGAGACCGGCATCAACGTCGACTGGGTGCCCGGGCCGCGCGGGCCGGTGACGTACCGCGACCTCTGGCTGCGGCAGTACAGAGTCGTCGGCGACGGCACCCAGCGCAGGTGAGCCGGCCGGTCGTCGTCAAGCTCGGCTCCGCGCTGGTCGTCGACGCGGAGGGGACGCGTGCGGCGCGAGCTCCTCCGTGCCCGCGCCGCCGAGATCGGGGAGCTCGTCGGAGCCGGCACGCCGGTCTGCGTCGTCTCGTCCGGAGCGATCGCGCTCGGCCTCCACTCGCTCGGCCTGACCTCCAGGCCCCGTTCGCTGCCGCGGCTGCAGGCGGCATCGGCGCTCGGCCAGTCGCGGCTGCAGCGCGCCTGGGAGGAGGCGTTCGCGCGCCACGGCCTCCGCGCGGCGCAGGTGCTGCTCACCGGCTCCGAGATCGCCGACCGCCGGGCGTACGTCAACGTGCGCGGCGCGCTCGGAGCCCTCTTCGACGTCGGAGCCGTTCCGGTCGTGAACGAGAACGACGCGACCGCGACGGACGAGATCAGCTTCGGCGACAACGACGCGCTCGCCGCTCAGGTGGCGGTGCTCTGCGGTGCGCGGCTGCTCGTGCTCCTGACCTCGGTCGACGGCGTCTATACGCAGGCGCCCGGCGCTGCGGACGCGACGCTGATCAGCGAGGGCGCGGATGCCCGCGCAGCGGCCTTCGGAGCCGGTTCGGCGTTCGGCCGCGGCGGGATGGAGAGCAAGGTGCAGGCCGCCGAGCTCGCCGCGGCGGCCGGGATCGCAACCGTGATCGCGAGCGGCACGGGTGACGCGGTGCTCGGCCCGCTCGTCGCCGGCGAGGCACGCGGCACGCGCTTCCGCGCCCAGGCGGGATCGGGATCCGCCTACAAGCTCTGGCTTCGCTTCGGCAAGCGGATCGACGCCACGATCACCGTCGACGACGGCGCCAGGCGCGCGATCGTCGCGGGCGCGAGCGTGCTGGCAGTCGGAGTGGTCGAGTGGTCGCCCGACTTCAGGGCGGGAGACGGCGTCGAGCTGCTCGGCGAGGACGGTGTCCCCTTCGCGCGCGGGATCGCCTCGGTCGATGCCCCGGAGCTCGCCGGACGCCCGGCGAACGTCGAGGCCGTCCATCGCGACCGCCTCGTCCTGCTCTGACCGCAGCCGGCCGTTGCTCGCATCTACTGAGCGCGAGTCAGTGCTGTCACCGATGCCGTCCGCACCGCGCGGTGAGAGGAATGTGGCTGAAAAGGAGGTGTCAGATGACAACCGTTCCGCACGAGCCCTCGCGGATCGCGGACAACGCGTCCTGGTCGACGCGACTCCTCGTTCCCGAGATGTGGGCCTCGCTCACCATCATCGTGATGTGGCTCTCGGTGCTGGTCGATGCCGCTTTCGGGCCTGACATCGTCACCCGCGGAGTCGCCGGCGACACTGCGACCGTTCCCTCAGCGGTCGTCGTGGCGCTGTTCGCGTTCCTCGGTACGTGGGTCGTCGCCAAGTACGGCTTCCGGCACGGCCGCACCGAGTGACCGAACTGCCCTTCGGGCGGCTCCGACTCGGGGCCGCCCGACCGCGGCTCACTCGAGCACGAGCGTGGCCTTGACGCCGGTGTGGTCGAACGCCTCGGCGAAGCGGTCGAGCGGGACCCGCAGACCGACGAACTGCGGCAGCACGTCGGGCCAGCGCTCGCGCGCCCGGTCGAGAGAGTCGACGGCGGCCAGCCAGTCGATCCGGTTCGCGTTGACGCTGCCGAAGACGGTGCGGTTCTCGAGGATCGCGTCGACGCCGATGACGCGGCCGTCGAGCTCGACCTTCCCGGGGCGCGCGTCGAGCCCGAGGAGGCAGGCGACGCCGTTCCGGCGCAGCAGCCCGATCGTGTCGGCCATCACCTGGGCGTTGCCGGTCGCCTCGACGACGAGGTCGAACCCTCCGACCTCCTCCCGCAGGTCAGCCAGAGGCTCCGAGGTGGTCGAGACGTAGCGGGCTCCCGAGGCGGCGGCGAGCCTGGCCCTCGGATCGTCCGCCGGGCTGCGCGCGGCAGTCCAGACCTCGAGCCCCGCGAGCCGGAGGATGTACGTCGCCAGCATTCCGATCGCGCCCGTCCCGAGCACGAGCGCGCGCTGGAGCTCCCACGGCTGGCGGCCGCCGATCGAGCGCGCGTGCCGGATCCCGCGCTCGCAGATCGACGCCGGCTCCACGAGCACGCCGAGCCGGCCGAGCGATCGCGGGACGCCGATCAGCTGCGCCGGGTCTTCCGCGACGAGCTCGCGCGCGAACCCGTGCAGGCGCGTGATCCCTCGTTCGCTGTAGTCGCCCGTGAGGCAGGAGTCGGGTGCGCCCTCGCCGCACGCGAGGCAGTGCCTGCACGAGCGGCGCACGATCGCCGTCACGAGGTCGCCCTGCGTGAATCCGTAGCCGTCGCGCTCGACGACGCCGAGCGACTCGTGGCCGAGCACGAGCAGCTCGTCACCCTCGGGCGCGACGCCGAAGAGCCCCTCGGAGATCTCCCGGTCGGTGCCGCAGACGCCGACCTCGAGCGACCGGACGGCCACCTCGCCCTCCCGTACCACCGGCTCCGGGACGTCCGCCACGTGTGTGGAGTGCGCCTCGCCGGGGCGGACGACGAGCGCCTGCATCAGGCCGCCGTGAGCCCGCCGTCGACGACCAGCACGCTCCCGGTCGCGAACTCCGCGGAGATGAGGTAGTCGACGGCCTCGGCGACCTCGTCCGTCGTGCCGAGCCGGCCGAGCGGCTGCCGGGCGCGCAGGGCGTCGAGCGACTCGCCGGACTCCTCCACGAGGCGCCGCACCCACGGCGAGTCGACGGTGCCGGGGCAGACGGCGTTGACGCGGATCCCGTCGCCGACGTGGTCGACGGCCAGCGCCCGCGTCAGCGCGACGACGGCGCCCTTCGACGCGCAGTACGCGGCGCGGTTGCGCAGACCGACAAGAGCGGCCACCGAGGCGACGTTGACGATCGACCCGCCGCCCCGAGCGGCCATGCCCGGAATGGCGTGCTTGCAGCAGAGGAACGTCCCACGCGCGTTGACGGCGAACACGTCCTCCCAGACCTCGAGCGACGTCTCGGGCGCGTTGGTCGTCGAGCCGATCCCGGCGACGTTGACGAGCACGTCGAGATCGGCCATCGCCGGCGCCACCTGCTCCTCGTCGCGCACGTCGAGCTGCAGCGGCCGGGCCGCCGGCCCGAGCTCGCCCGCGAGCTCCTCGACCGCTGCGAGCGAGAGGTCGGCCAGGACCACGTTCGCCCCCTGAGCGGCGAGGCGGCGCGCGACGGCGGCGCCGATCCCGGAGCCGGCTCCCGTGACGAGGGCGTTGCGTCCCGCGAGGTTCATGCGACCTTTTTACCCCGGTTGAGCAGGTCCTTCGGGTCGAACAGGCGCTTGACGGCGCGATGGACGTCGGCGGCGGCCGGCGAGAGCTGCTTGCGGAGCTGCGGCGACTTGACGAGGCCGACCCCGTGCTCGCCCGTGACGCTGCCGCCGAGCGCGAGGGCTGCGTCGAAGACGCGCTCGGCGGCCGCCGCGGCGCGCAAGCCGGCAGCGGCGTCGCCACCGTCGAAGAGGAACGAGGAGTGGACGTTGCCGTCGCCGGCGTGGCCCCAGCAGCAGGCCTCGAGCTGTCCCTCCCCGGCCGCCTCGTGTGTCGCGGCGACCACCTCGGCGAGGCGGTCGACCGGAACGCAGACGTCCTCGCTGACCTTGCCGCCGAGGTAGGAGTCGGCGGCGATGCCCATGCCGTCGCGCCAGCGCCACAGCGCGGCGACCTCCTCCGGCCTCGACGGCGTCAGCACCTCCTCGGCACCCGCCGAGAGCGCTTCCCGCAGCAGCATCTGCCCCGTCGCCGCCTCCTCCTCGCTGCCGTCGGCCTCGGCGATCACGACGAACGCGGGCCGGTCGGCGCGCTCGAGCGCGAGTGGAAAGGCCCGTCCGGAGATGGCGAAGGCGGCGCCGTCGAAGAACTCGATCGCGGCCGGCAGCGTCCCGCTCGCCATCGCGTGCAGGACGGCGGCCGCTCCTTCACCGGCGTCGCCGTAGAAGGCGACGACCGGACGGCGGGCCTCCGGCGGCGGGATCAGCTTCAGCCGCACCGCGGTCACGATCCCGAGCGTGCCCTCCGAGCCGATCAGCAGCGAGCGGATGTCGTAGCCGGCGACGTCCTTGCGCAGGCCGCGGCCGAAGGTGACGAGCTCGCCCGGCGCGATCGCCACCTCGAGCCCCGTCACCCAGGCGCCGGTGACGCCGTACTTGAAGGCATGCGGCCCGCCCGCGTTCGTCGCCACGTTGCCGCCGAGCTGCGACTGCTCGGCCGCGCCGGGATCGGGCGGGTAGTAGAGCCCGTTCTCGAGCGCGAGCTGCTGCACCTCGCGTGTCGTGACGCCGCTCTCGATCTCGGCGCGCCACTGCAGCGGCTCGATCGAACGCACCGAGCGGAGCCCCGCCAGCGCGACGACGACGCCGCCGTCGGGGACAGCACCCCCGGCGTAGCCGCTGCCACCGCCGCGCGTCGTCAGTGGAACGTCGTGCTCGTAGCACCAGGCGAGCGCACGGGCGACGTCGTTCGCCGTCTGCGCGAGCACGACAGCGTCCGCACGGCCGCGGAGGCCGCGCGCCTCGGTGGCGTCCAGGAGGTACGGCGCGACTGCATCGCCGTCGAGCACCGGTGCGTCGACGGCCGCTGCGAGCTCCCGCGTCAGCGTGTCCGCATTCATGCGAGCCTCTCCCGATGGAGGTCGCGATCGCTGCCGGTGCGCTGCTGGGCGAAGGCCCGCGCTGGGATGCGGCGACGGGACGGCTGCTCTGGGTCGACATCGAGTCGCACGAGCTGCACGTCTTCGACCCCGCGCGCGGCGACGATCGCGCGATCCGGCTCGACGACCGCGTCGGCGCCGCCGCCCCGACGGAGTCCGGCGGCGTCCTCGTCGCGCTCGCCGGCCGGCTCGCCGTCGTCGACCTGGACGACGAGTCCGTCCGCACGCTGGTGGAGATCCCCCACGGGGACGACATTCGGCTGAACGACGGCGCCTGCGACGCGGCCGGGCGATTCTGGGTGGGGAGCATGGCGCTCGACTACTCCCCCGGGCACGGCGCCCTCTACCGCTACTCGCAGCGACGGCGGCCTCGACCGCGTCCTCGACGAGGTGACGCTCTCGAACGGGATCGGCTGGTCGCCTGACGGAGCGACGATGTACTACATCGACTCGATGGCCTACCGGGTCGACCGCTTCGAGTTCGACGTTGCCACCGGCGAGATCTCCGGTCGCCGTCCGTTCATCGTGATCGAGCGCGGCGCCGGCATCCCCGACGGGCTCACGGTGGACGACGAGGGCGGCATCTGGGTCGCTCTCTGGGGCGGCGCCTGCATTCGCCGCTACTCCCCGGAAGGCGAGCTCGAGCGTGTCGTGGAGGTGCCCGCCGACAACGTCACCTCGTGCTGCTTCGGCGGCGAGGACGGCCGCTCGCTCTACATCACGACGGCGTCGGTCGAGCTGCCCGCGGAGCGCCACAGCACACAGCCGCTCGCCGGCAGCGTGTTCGTCACCGATGTCGGTGTCTCGGGCCCGCCTGCGCGGGCTTTCGCAGGCTGAGGCGCTCATGTCGCGTGCGGAAGGAGGACGGCGCCCTCGGACGCTGAGCCGACGAGCGCGCGATAGCGCGCGAAGACGCCGCCGGCGTAGCGGAGCGGCGGCGGCTGCCACGCGGCGAGGCGCTCGGCGATCTCGACGTCGTCGAGCTGGACGACGAGCGTCTCCGAATCCACGTCGATCGTGATCGCGTCGCCGTCACGAACGATCGCGAGCGGGCCGCCGCGCGCCGCCTCGGGTGCGACATGGCCGACCATCAGCCCGCGCGTGGCCCCGGAGAAGCGGCCGTCGGTGACGAGCGCGACCGACTCGCCGAGCCCCGCTCCGACCACCGACGCGGTCACGCTCAGCATCTCCCGCATGCCAGGCCCGCCGGCCGGTCCCTCGTAGCGGACGACGAGCACGTCGCCGGCTTGCACGTCCCCCGAGCGCACGGCGTCGGTGCACGCCTCCTCGCTGTCGAACACGCGCGCCGGCCCCGTGTGTGCGCGTCGCTCCGTGCCGGCGAGCTTGACGAGGCTTCCTTCGGGCGCGAGGTTGCCGTGCAGCGCATGGAGCGCTCCGCTCGGCTTGAAGGGCCGCTCGAGCGGCAGCAACACCTCGCCGTCCGGCTCGGCGGCGCCCGCGGTCGCCTCGGCCAGCGTCGGCCCGCGACACGGTCGGCGCCGAGCCGTCGACGTGACCTCCTCGCACGAGCTCGCGGATCAGTGCCGCGGTCCCGCCGGCCCGGTGGAAGTCCTCCGCCATGAAGCGGCCGGACGGCGCCAGGCTCGCCAGCACGGGAGTGCGGTGCGCGACCCCGGCGAGATCGGCGAGCGAGAGCGGTATGCCCGCCTCGCGCGCGATCGCGAGCAGGTGGAGGATCCCGTTCGTCGAGCCGCCGCTGCCCGCGATCCCGGCCATCGCGTTCAGGAGCGCGCGCCGGTCGAGGAAGCGCCGCGCCGTGACCTCCTGCTCGGCGAGCTGCACCGCCAGGGCGCCGGCCTGCGCGGCCGCCTCGTCCTTCGCCTCGCGCTCGTCGGCCGGGATCAGCCCGTCGCCGATCCGGGCGATCCCGAGGCAGTCGAGCGCGACGGCCATCGTGTTGGCGGTGAAGTGGCCGGCGCACGTGCCCGGCCCGGGACACGCATGCCGCTCGAGCTCGTCGAGGTCGGCGCGCGGCATCAGCCCTCTCTCCTCCGCGCCGACCGCCTCCCAGACGTCCTGAATCGTCACGTCGCGGTCGCGCCAGCGGCCCGCGCGCATCGGGCCGCCGTAGAGGACGACGGCCGGCTTGTCGACACGGGCGAGCGCCATCAGGGCGGCCGGCACCGTCTTGTCGCAGCCGACCAGGCAGACGAGGCCGTCGAAATCGTGCGCGTGCACCATCAGCTCGATCGAGTCGGCGATCACCTCGCGCGAGATCAGCGAGGAGCGCATCCCCGGCGTTCCCTGCGACTGGTTGTCGGAGACGGCGATCGTGTTGAAGCCGAGCGGGACGCCGCCCGCGGCGGTCACGCCGTCGCCGACGCGGTCGGCGAGCTCGCGCAGGTTGAGGTTGCACGGCATCGTCCCCGTCCAGGTCGAGGCGACGCCGATGATCGGCCCGCCGAGGCGCGACGGGTCGATCCCCATGGCGCGGAAGTGCGCTCGTGCAGGCGCGCGCTCGGCCGCAGCTGCGAGTCCCGCCCGCGCGCGACGGCGCAGCGCTTCCTGTTCCCGTGCCACGACGCGACTGTACGTTGGTCGGATGCGGATCGCGACGGTACGAGCGGACGGCGTCGAGCACCTGGCGGTGGCCGACGGCGACGGCTTTCGGCGACTCGACGGCCACGGCGATCTCACGGCGCTGCTCCGTGCGGGCATCGACCCGCACCAGCTGTCGCTCGGCGAGCCGCTCCAGGGCGGCCTCGCCGCCCCGCTCCGGCCTGGAAAGGTCGTGGCGATCGGCCTGAACTACCTCGACCACATCCGGGAGTCGAACCTGGAGCGACCGGAGCGTCCGCTCGTCTTCGCGAAGTTCCCCTCGAGCGTGATCGGCCCGGACGACCCGATCGAGCTCGACGAGACGCTGACGCGGCGCGTCGACTGGGAGGTCGAGCTGGCCGTGATCGTCGGCCGGTCGATGCGGCACGTCGCCGAGAGCGACGCCCTCGACCATGTGTTCGGCTACACGGTCGGCAACGACGTCTCGGCGCGCGACGTCCAGTTCTCCGAGAGCCAGTGGGTGCGCGGCAAGAGCTTCGACACGTTCTGCCCGCTCGGCCCGGTCGTGGTCACCGCAGACGAGATCCCGGACCCGCAGGCTCTGGCACTGCGGACGCGGGTCAACGGCGAGGTGATGCAGGAGTCGTCGACCGCGGAGATGGTCTTCGGCGTCGCCGAGTTGCTCGCGTTCTGCTCGCGCAGCTTCACGCTCGACCCGGGCGACGTCGTCCTCACCGGCACTCCCTGGGGCTGCGGCGAGTTCATGGACCCGCCGCGGTCGCTTGCTCCAGGCGATGTCGTCGAGACCGAGATCGAGGGGATCGGCACGCTCCGGAACCCCGTCGTCGCCGTCTGATCGTCGCGGGACCGCGGGCGCGGCTGCGATCCGTTTCGATCTGCGCTACCGTGAATGTCCTGACGTGCGCGTCGCCGTACGCGCACATTCGCCAAGAAACAGACCGAGGCGTGGCCCCCGCAGATCTCGGCCGTCAGCACGATTCCGGTCGTTCGCTGCGCCTTTGACGGAAGGAGCCCGATGCTCACGCGCGCCTTGTCGCTCGTACTCGTCGCCTTCGCCTTCGCCGGCGACGCCGCAGCCTCCGAGCTGATCGGCCGTGAGGCCGATCGCGCCGACCTGCAGGTCAACGGAGCCGGCCAGGCCCACGTCAGCTGGTCCGAGGGCGGCACGACACGCCACGTCGTCGCCGGCAACGCGATCAACGCCCGCCCGCCCGACCCCGGCATCCCGCAGGTCTCCTTCCAGCTCCGCTACGGCGCGCGGTCGATCCCGGCTGCAACCTGCGGCAGCTACGACGGGCCGCCGCTCGCCTGGGTGGTCGTCGCGTGCGAGGCCCCGGACGGCTCGTACTGGGCGCTCCAGCGCTGGCAGCGGCTGAAGCCGAACTACGGCGGCAAGAGCGCCGGCTGGGAGCTCCGGCTCTCCCACTGGTCGGGGCCGCTACCCGTGCTCCAGGTGTGGACCGACTGGGCCTACCGCCGCTTCGACCATCTCTACGGGCGCTTCAGCTACCAGGGCCGGCCGGTGCACGGCTTCCGCGTCACGCCTCAGGGAAGCCCGCTCGACGACTACGGCCGCAATCTCTACCTGGACACGCAGGACTCGCGCTACGGGGCCGGCTGGCGCCGCGAGAACAGCTTTCTCGCCCAGCGTCCGAACGGAGCCTTCTGTTACGGCTTCTACCCGCACGCGCGGCCGGCCGGCAGGGAACGGGACGCAGTACCGCGCGACCGTGATCGGCCCCGGCGTGACGCCCGATGTGATGTGGCAGGGCGGCCCCCCGGCCCGTTCGATCGTGCGCGGGAGCTGCAGGCGAACGCCCACCAGCGGCAGATCTTCGCCGGTCGCACCGGCAACGGCTGCAAGCCGCTCTAGGCTGCGAAGAGACGCGTGGCGCCGTAGTAGCTCCCGTGCGACGAGAGCCGCGACCAGCGGACGGTCGTGCCGCTCCGCGGCGCGTGGATGAACTTCCCGCCGCCGGCGTAGATGCCGACGTGGCCGAGACCGGAGAAGAAGACGAGATCGCCCGCCCGCAGCGAGCCGCGCGAGACGCGGCGGCCGCGCCCGTACTGGCCGGCGGCGTAGTGCGGAAGGTGGATCCCGACCTTGGCGTAGACGTACTGGACGAGCCCGGAGCAGTCGAAGCCGCCCCGCGGCGAGGAGCCGCCCCAGCGGTAGGGGATGCCGGTGAGGTGATTCGCGATCTGGACGGCCCGCAGGCCGCGGCTCACGCGCTTCACGACGTGCCTCTTGGCGGCGTGCTTCCGCACCGGCTTGTGCGGATCCGCGGCCGCGCTTCCCGGCGCGGCGAGCACCGCGCCCGCCAGCACGAGCGTGACGAGGGCGACGACGATGGCATTCAGGGTGGCGCGGGGTGCGCGTCGGGTCATGCGTGAGTTCCTCCAGACGGCGCAGTTCACCCGGGGCGTAGAGAAGGACCACCCGGCGGAGCGCCTGATTGCTTCAGCGCGGAATCATGGCCGAGGCACGCCTGGACCGGCTAGACCCGAAAGGGTTAGAAGCCGTGAAGAATCCGTAAACGCCGGCTAGACGCCGGTGGCGAGCTGCAGCATCGCGTCGACGGCCTGCTTGCGCGAAAGGCCCTGCCGGCGGACGAGCGACCGCCACGTCTCGAACTCGAGCGCGTGGCCGATCACGGCGCGCACGGTCTTCCGTCGCGGCCAGCCGCGCGCAAGGTCGTCGGCGAGCTCACTCGTCACCGCGGCCGTCTCCGCCATGGCCTCTGCATGTTCGGGCACGACCGGTGCGTCGCGCAGGAGGACGTCCAGATCGGACTCGACGTCCTCGAACCAGGCGTACACGTCGGAGAGCACGCCGCGGAGCCGCTGCTCGGGCACGTCGAGCTCGAGCCACTGCTGGACGTCCGGTCGTGGGTGCCGGTCTCGCCAGTGCGCGGAGCAGGCGCTGAAAGAGCGTCCCTTCGTCGGGGAAGTGGGCGTAGACCGTGTGCCGTTCGACGCCTGCGCGCTGGGCAATCGCCGAGATGGTCGTGCGTGCCGGCCCGACCGACGTGTGCAGCTCGACCGTCGCCTCGACGATCCGCTGCCTCGTCTCGGCCTGACGTCGTGCGCGTTCCTTCAGTTCGTACTTCCGCTTCATTGCACAACAGTGTACCTCGATCTTGACAAGTGCGGAAGAGCCTTCTAAGATCGCTGCACATTGATGTGCAACGAAAGGAGTTGAGATGTTCACATTCGACCTGGATCAAGAGCTCCCCCCGATGGGGCCGGGCTTGCGCGTGAGCTTCCCGCTCCACAGCGCGACGGGAACGGCGAGCACGGCCACCGTGTTGTTCGAGCTCGACCCCGGAGCCGAGCTGCCCGTGCACACGGACAGCGCGGAGGAGCTCCTGATCGTGGTGCAGGGCACCGGCGAGGCCCGCGTCGGAGACGAGGTGGGGCGGATCACGAAGCATGACGTCGCGCTCGTGCCGCCGATGGCCCCGCACGGGCTGCGAAACATCGGCGACGACGTGCTTCGCATCCTCGGGACGTTCTCCAGCTCCACCGTCGTCTCGACGTTCGAGCAGCCGTTCGAGCCGGGCGGTCCGCAGGTGTTCGTGATCGGGTCGCCGGTCCCGGTCGCGGCTCACCTCGAAGAGGCGGTCGCCGCGTAGCGATGAGGCCGAGCTACCCCTCGTCCGAGGGGTAGCTCACCGGCCGCAGCTTCTTCAGGGCGCGTCCGAGCGCCTGGCCGCCGGCGAGCACGGGCTCGAACAGGTCGCCGTGCTGTTCGACCCGCTCGAGCGCCTCGCGCATCCCGAAGCGGCGCGGCGTCAGATCCTCTGTCAGCTCGTCCCAGCGCAGCGGCGTCGAGACCGGCGCACCCGGCTTCGGCCGCACCGAGTAGACCGAGGCGATCGTCTTCCCCCGCGCGTTCTGGCGGTGGTCGACGAGCACGCCCTCGCGCTTGCGCTTCAGCCACTCGGTCGTGACCAGCCCTGGATGCCGCTCCTCCAGCCCGCGCGCCACGCGCTCGGCGAACGTATAGGTGTGCTCGTAGGTCGCCCGGCGCGCGATCGGGACGAGCACGTGAATCCCGTCGGCGCCGCTCGTCTTGACGTAGGACTCGAGCTCGAGCTGCTCGAGCTCCTCGCGGATCAGGTGCGCGACGCGGATCGCGAGCGCGAAGCCGTCGTCGGGCGGGTCGAGGTCGAAGAGCACGAAGTCCGGGCGGTCGGGCTTGTCGACGCGCGAGTACCAGGCGTTCATGTCGATGCAGTTCATCTGCACCATCCAGAGCACCGCCTCCGGCGAGTTGACGAGCGGGAAGTCGACCATCCGCGACTCGCCCTTGCGGCCGCGCGGGAAGGTTCGGTACGTGCGCGTCGGGATCCAGGACGGCATCCCCTTCGGCGCCTGCTTCTGGAAGTACACGTCCCCGCCCACGCCGTAGGGCGAGCGCTTCATCGTGAACGGCCGGTTGCGGAGGTGCGGGACGAGTACCGGCGCGATTGCGCGGTAGTACTCGAACAGGTCCTGCTTCGTGATCCCCTCGTCGGGAAACAGGACGCGTTCCGGGCTCGTAAGGCGGACCGACCGCGGCGCCACGCCTGGGTTCTACCTCACGGGCGGGCGAGGAAGAGCCGCTTCTCCGTTGCGAGGTGGGGCGCCCACTCGAGCCGGTCCGCGCCCGCGAAGCGCAGGTACGCGCGGAGTGCGTCGCGCATCGCGTCGACGAAGCCCTCGGCGCGGCGCGGCGCGAAGCCGTCCTCCCACCAGACGCCGAGGATCTCCACGCGGGCTCGGTCCCGGTCGATCCGCGGTTCGATCCGGCCGATGACGCGGTCGCCGAAGAGGATCGGGAGCACGTAATAGCCCCAACGGCGCTTCGCCGGCGGGAAAAAGCCCTCCCAGACGTAGTCGAAGTCGAACAGGCTCGCGAGGAGGGCGGTATCCCACAGCAGCCCGTCGAACGGGGCGATGAACGCGACGGAGAGCGTCGGCTCCGGCGGCGCCTGCAGGAGGGCGAGCTCTTCAGCGAGGACGAAGCGCTTGCCGCGCATGCCCTCGACGTCGACGGGCACGAGCGCACCGAGCTCGACCAGTTCGTTGGCGCAGCTCGTTGCGCGTAGCCGGCGCAGCGATGCGGGCGAACGTGCCGCCGGCGCCGCCGGCGCCGAGCAGGCCGTGGGCGCGGTACCGCGACAGGAGCGTGTGCCGAAGCCGTTCTCGCTCTGGCACCTCGTGCGCGAGCACCTCGGCCGGGAGCAGCCGTTCGAGGAGGTCGTAGTACCGGAGGTTGCCCTCGCGCCGAGCGAGGCCGATCACGTCCGCGACGGTGTACGCCTCGAGCACGGCACGCACGACGTTCTCCGGCATTCCGAACCAGTCTTTCGCCGCTCCCTGCTCGGGCGCGAAGTCGCGCGTCGACAGCGCGCCCTCCGTGCGGATCCGCTCGAGCACGCGCTCGGCCACCACGGCGTTCTCGGCGAGGATCTCGGCGTGGAACCGGGGCCCTTTGCGGCCGATCCCCAGACGGAACGAGGAGAACTCGCTCGTCGGGACGAATGACAGCGCCTTGTTGGTCGTCTCGAAGATCTCACGGCGTTCGTAGAGCAGATCGCACCAGGCGGGCTCGTAACCGCCGACCCGCGCGTGCAGAACGAGGTCGTGGTTCCGGCCTGCGACTGCGATCGGGTCGAACTGGATCGACCCGAACCTCCGGAAGACCTCGAGCACCCCGTCGAGGCCTCGCCGCCAGTGACCGCGCCGGCGCGAGGAAGTGGCGCGCGACGAGAAAGCGACGCGCCGCCTCAGCAGTGACCTTCACCTCAGATCGTCTTGAACTGCTCGAACGGCTGCCTGCAGCTCGTGCAGTAGCGCACCGAGCGGCACGGCGTGGGGCCGAAGATGTTGTCGAGGCGCGTCTCGGTCGAGCCGCAGTAGGGGCAGCGGTGCACGGCGGACTGGAGCTGCAGCAGCGTCGTCGATCCCTGTGCCCGGGGCGCCGGCGGCGCGAAGCCCGCCTCCCGCAGCTTCTCTCGCCCGGCCGGCGTGATCTTGTCGGTCGACCAGGAGTCGTCGAGCAGGACGTCGACGTCGGGCTCGCCGCCGAGCGCGGTCACCGCATCCTCCATTCGGGCACGCATGACGTCGAGCGCCGGGCAGCCCATGAACGTGGGCGTGAACTCGATCCGCACCCGCTCGGCCGTCCACTGCGACGGACTTGACGACGCCGAGGTCGACGAGCGAGATCACCGGGATCTCCGGATCCGGGATCTCGGCGAGCGCCTCCCAGACGGCGGCCTCCGTCAGCTGTGCCTTCACTACCACTGCGCACCGACCGGGGCCGAGCGGCGCACCATCGTCATCTCCTCCCAGAGCTCGGCGAACTCGGGGCCGGGTGCCGAGCGCTCGACTGCGTCGACCTGCTCGCGGCCGACCCGCTCCGCGAGCGCCGGCCGCAGCTCCGCCGCGAGCACGCCGAGGGCGTACGGCCAGAGCTCGTCGACCGCCGCCGTGTAGCGCTCCTCGCCGCGCAGGCGCTCGAGCCACATCTCGGCGTGGAGCCGGTGGTAGACCTCCTCGCGCTCGATCTTGGCGGCGATCCCCGCCAGCTCCGCGTCCTCGTGCTCCTTCAGCTGCTCGATCCGGATCGCGTCCGCGGTCTCGTAGAGGACGTGGCGCGCGATCGTGCGGGCCCAGTCGGGGACGAGCCGCAGCTGCACGAGCGGCGCGCAGCGGTACTCCTCGGGCTTGCGGTCGAACGCCAGCGCGTCGGCGTCGGTGCCGAGCTCCTCGGCGGCGAGGTCGTACAGCGCGCGCGCGTGCCCGATCTCGTTCTGCGCGATCGACGAGAAGGCGACGTCCTCCTCGAGGAACGGCGCGATCCCGGTCCACTCCGAGTTGCGCCAGCCGAGGATCAGCTCGTCGTCGGCGAGCTCGAGCAGCAGCTCACTCCGCGGCCGTGCCTGCGCGTTCACGCGCCTCCTTCAGCCTCGCCTTGATCGAGTAGCCGTCCACGCGGCGGTACTTGAGGTCGAACTCGTCCGGAAACTCCTCGATCGCCGTGATCGCCTCGCGCGGCACGACCCAGAGCGCGACCGACTCCTGGCGCCGCGCGTAGAACTCGCGCGCGTACGCGTCCGCGAACGCCTGGTCGGGCGCGTGGAAGGAGCCGCCGTGCACGAACGGCTGCCCCTTGCGCTCCTGCCTGAAGACCTCCCAGATCACGCTGCCTCCGCGAGGACCACCTTCGAGACCCAGTCCGTCTCGGCGCGCGAGAGCCGGCGGAAGTCGAGCCGCTCCTGCGACGCCGGCCCGTGGCCGGTGACGACGGCGAGCAGCTTGTCCCAGTCGGGCTCCGTGTACTCCCAGACGCCCTCGTCGTTGCGGCGCAGCTTCGGGTCGGGGATCTCGAGGCCGAGCTCGAGGATCTGCGGCACGTAGCCCTCGAGGAACTGCTGCCGCGCGTCCTCGTTGCCCTGGCTCTTGATCCGCCAGATCACCATCGGGTCCTCGTCGGCCGGGATCGGCGTGCCGTGGAAGTGCATCAGCGGCTCCCACCAGCGGTTGAGCGCCTCCTGCACGAGCTCGCGCTGCTCCGGCGTCCCGGTCACCATCGCGAGAATCGTGTCGCGGCCGTGGAGGATGTGGAACGACTCCTCCCAGCAGACCTTCTTCATCACGCGCGCATAGGGCGCGTACGAGCATTTCAGGAGCGCCTTCTGGCTGATGATCGCGGCCGCGTCGACGAGCCAGGCGATCACGCCGACGTCGCCCCAGCTCTTCGTCGGGTAGTGGAAGACGTTGTGGAACTTCGACTTGCCCGAGATCAGGTCGTCGAGGCAGGCGCTGCGAGGCTTGCCGAGATCCTCGACGACGCGGTAGATCAGCTGGCAGTGGCCGACCTCGTCCTGGATCTTCGCGGTCAGTGCGAGCTTCCGCTGCAGCGTCGGCGCGCGGAGGATCCAGTCGCGCTCCGGCAGCACGCCCATCAGCTCCGAGTTGCCGTGCATCTCGATGAACTTGATCAGCCGCTTGCGGTACTCGTCCGGCATCCAGTCGTCGGTCTCGACGAGCCCACCGGACTGGACGTAGTCGAGAAACTCCTGCTCGCGCGCTTCCACGGTCTCGCCTCCCTGCCGAACGGTCGTTAGCATTGAGTGTATCGGCACTCGCAGGAACGAGCTGACCCGTCAGGCCGCCCGGCTCTTCGCGCAGAAGGGCTACCACGGCACGTCGATGGGCGACCTCGCGGAGGCGATGGGCGTTCAGAAGGGGTCGCTCTACTCGCTGACCGAGTCGAAGCAGGAGCTCCTCTACGAGACGATGCGGGAGGGCGCCTCGGCGTTCCACGCCGGCCTCGATGCGCTGCCCGAGGGCGCCGGCGCGGCCGAGCGGATCCGGCTCGCGCTTCGCGCGCACCTGCGCGTCGTCGCCGAGCAGCTCGACATGGCGACCGTCTTCATCCGCGAGTGGCGCTACCTCGAGGGTGACCGCCGCGAGGAGATCGTCGGCGAGCGGCGGCGCTACGAGGAGCGGATCCGCGGGCTCTTCCGCGAGGGCCGCGAGCGTGGCGAGCTCCGCACCGACCTCGACGACGGCGCCGCCGCGCTGCTCGTCCTCTCGGCCGCGAACTGGGCGTACACGTGGCTGACGCCCGGGCGCGACACCGACGCGCTGGCCGACTCCTTCGCCGCGATCCTCGTCGACGGGATCCGCGGCTACGCGCCGCCCCGCTGAGATGCGCACGACGCTGATCGTCAATCCCTACGCGAGCAAGGTGACGCCCGCGCTCGCCGAGCAGGTCGCGCACGCGCTCGGCGCGGCGGAAACCGTCTTCACGGAACGCGCGGGGCACGCGACCGAGCTCGCACGGGAGGCGGACGCCGAGGCGGTCGTCGTCTTCTCGGGCGACGGCGGTTTCAACGAGGCGTTGAACGGCGCGCGGCCGGAAACGGTCCTGGGCTTCGTCCCGGGCGGCGGGACGAGCGTGCTGCCGCGGGCGCTGGGGCTGCCGCGCGACCCGGTCGCCGCCGCGCGGCGGATCGCGACCGGGCGAACGCGCCGGATCTCGCTCGGGCGCGCGAACGGGCGCCGCTTCGGCTTCGCCGCCGGGGTCGGTCTCGACGCCGAGCTGATCCGCCGGATGGACGCGCGCGGCCGGCGCGCCGACGGCAAGCGGCCCGGTGACGCGATCTTCGCCTGGACCGCCGTCAAGACGCTCGCCGAGACGCGTGTTCGCTTCGACCCGGCCCTCGAGGTCGAGGGCCACGGCCGCGCTGCGTTCGCGCTCGTGGCGAACGCCGACCCGTACACGTACCTCGGCCGGCTGCCGCTCCGGCTGCCGCGCGGCGCGCAGCTCGAAGGAGGTCTCGACGTGCTCGGCCCTCGGTCATTTCGGCTGTGGTCGCTGCCGGGCGCCCTCCGCTACGTCCTCACGGGCCGAACGAGGCTGCAACTCGTCGAGCTGCACGACCAGGACCGGATCGAGATCCGCTGCGACGGGCCGCTGCCGCTCCAGCTCGACGGCGAGGACGTCGGCGATGTCACCGAGGTCGTCTTCGAGGCCGAGCGGGACGCCGTGACCGTCCTCGTCTGAGGTTGCGCGGCCGTTAACCGCGACATGTCAGACTTGACATGTCGACCGACGCCGCATTGACTCGGAGAGGATGCGCTGCATCGTCGTGCTCGCCCTTCTTCTCGCAGGCTGCGCCGGCAGCGACGAGCCGGCAGCCGCCGACCCCGCTCCAGCGCGAGCTGAGCGAGCTCGCCGAGACGATGGAAGTCAGCCACCCGGACCTCTTCCACGATGTCTCGCGCGAGACGTTCCGGGCCGAGGCCGCGAAGCTGTCCCGCGCCGCGCCCGGGCTGAGCAGGGACGAGCTCGTCGTCGGCGTCATGCGCCTGGCCGCGCTCCCGGGCGCGCGCGACGGCCACACCGCGGTGTACCCGTTCGACCAGCACGCACGCGGCCTGCACGTCTACCCGCTGCGGCTCTACGACTTCGCCGACGGCATCCACGTCGTCGGCTCGCTCGGGTCGGAGGATCTGACCGGCCGACGCGTGACTGCGATCGACGACATGCCGATCGACGAGGTCGTCGAGCTGGTGCGGCCGCTCGTGCCGCATGACAACGAGTCGGGATTTCGCTGGCTCCTGCCGGAGTACCTCGCCACCGCCGAGGTCCTGCGAGGGCTCGGGATCGTGGCGGGGGACACCGCCACGTTCTCGTTTGCGGACGGGAGCGAGGCTGCGCTCGAGCCGGTGGACGCGGGCGAGGTCGCGTCGACGCTCGGCGGAGCGCCGGCGCCGCTGCCGACTGACCGGGACCCGGTCTGGCTCCGCGAGCTCGCGACCGACCAGTGGCTGACGACGCTGGAAGGCGGCAAGGTCGTCTATCTCGGCTACCGCCTGACGACGGGACCGACCGACGACACCGCGGCGCGCCTCCTCGCGCTGGCGCGTAAGCCCGGCGTCCGGCGCGTCATCGTCGACGTGCGGCTGAACCACGGCGGCGACAACACGACGTATCGCCCGCTGCTCGGCGTCCTCGCGACGCCGGAGGTGCAGCGCAAGCTCGTCGTCCTCACCGGGCGCTCGACCTTCTCCGCTGCGGGCAACTTCGTCGCCGACGTCGACCGTACGACGGGCGCACGATTCGTCGGCGAGCCGGCGGGAGGCGCCCCGAGCCAGTGGGGCGACTCGATCGCGATCATGCTCGAACGCACCGGCCTGACCGTCCACGTCGCCACCGTGTACTGGGAGTTCGGGCCGCCGGGGGACAGGCGGCAGGAGACGCCGGTCGACGTGCGGGTGGAGCCGACCGCCGCCGATTTCTTCGCCGGGCGCGACCCGGTGCTCGAGCGGGCGCTCGCTCTTCCCTGAGAGGTATCGTGCGCGCCGGAATGGCGAGCACGATGCCCGCGGAGCGCGATCTCCGCCGCGTGATCGGCGACGGCGAGACCATCCCGGACGGCGAGGTCGAGGGCGTCGGCGAGCAGGAGCTGCTCGCGCTCTACCGCTCGATGGTGCTCCTGCGCACCTACGACGAGCGCTCGGTCGTCTACCACAGCCAGGGCCGGATCGGGACGTACGCGATCTACTGGGGCCACGAGGCGATCCAGGCGGGCGCGGTGCACGCGCTCGAGGACGAGGACTGGATCTTCCCGAGCTACCGCGAGTCGGCGATCGGGCTCCTGCGCGGGATGCCGCCGGCGACGATCCTCTCGTGGTGGCGCGGCCACCCTGCCGGCTGGTGGAACCCGGCCGACTACAACCTCGCCTCGATCTGCGTCCCGATCGCGACCCAGGTGCCGCACGCGGCCGGGCTCGCCTGGGGCAAGCGGCTGCGCGGCGAGACGGCCTGTGCGCTGACCTTCTTCGGCGACGGCGCCACCTCGGAGGGCGCGTTCCACGAGGGCGCGAACTTCGCGGCGGTGATGCGTGCGCCGCTCGTCCTCCTCTGCAACAACAACCAGTGGGCGATCTCGACGCCGCTCTCGGCACAGACGCGCGCCGAGGCGCTCGTCGACAAGGCCGCCGGCTACGGGATCCCGGGAGCCCGCGTCGACGGCGGCGACGTGCTCGCCGTCTACGAGGCGGCACGCGACGCGGTCGCGCGCGCCCGCGCGGGCGAGGGGCCGACGTTCATCGAAGCCGTGACCTACCGCGCCGCGCCGCACGCGACCGCCGACGACCCCAAGGCGTACATCGATCCCGAGCGGGTCGAGGAGGAGCGCGCGAACGAGTGCGTCGGCCGCTTCGCGGGCTACCTCCGCCGGCAGGGGATCCTCCACGACGCGCTCGACGAGCAGATCAAGGCCGAGGCGGCCGACGCGATGCGGGCCGGGATCGCCGCCGCCGAGGCCGAGCCGCCCGCCGACATCGGCCTCGTGTTCGAGCACGCGCTTGCCGACCCGCCCGCCTCGTTCGCGCACGATCTCGCCGAGCTCCGGAGGATCCTCGGTGAGTGAGCTGCTGCTGGTCGAGGCGGTCAACGACGCCCTGCACGTCGAGATGGAGCGCGACGAGAACGTGCTCGTGCTCGGCGAGGACGTCGGCCGCGCCGGCGGCGTCTTCCGCGCGACCGCGGGGCTGCGCGACCGCTTCGGCGCCGACCGCTGCGTCGACACCCCGCTCGCGGAGGCGGGCATCCTCGGCTCGGCAGTGGGGCTCTGCATGGCGGGCTACCGGCCCGTCTGCGAGATGCAGTACGACGCGTTCTCGTACCCGTGCCTCGACCAGCTGATCAATCATGTCGGCCGCTACCGCTGGCGAACGCGCGGGACGATGACGTTCCCGATCACGATCCGGATGCCCTACGGCGGCGGCGTCCGCGCGCCCGAGCTGCACGACGACTCGCCCGAGACGTACTACGTGCACACGCCCGGGATCAAGGTCGCCGTCCCGTCGACGCCCGCGGATGCGAAGGGGCTGCTCGCGGCGGCGATCCGCGACCCGGACCCGGTCGTCATCCTCGAGCCGAAGCTCGTCTACCGGACCGAGCGCGGCGAGGTGCCGGCGGGCGAGCACGTCGTCCCGCTCGGCAAGGCGAGGCTGGCCCGGGAGGGGAGCGACGTGACGTTGGTCGCGTACGGCGCGATGGTGCCGGTCTGCGAGCGGGCGGCGGATCAGCTCGACGCCTCGGTCGAGGTGCTCGACCTTCGCTCGCTGAAGCCGCTCGACGAGGAGGCACTGCTCGCGTCCGCCGCCAAGACGGGCCGGGTCGTGCTCGTGCAGGAGGCGCCCCGGACGTGCGGCTACGCGGCCGAGCTGGCGGCGATCCTGGCCGAGAAGGCGCTGCTCGACCTGCAGGCGCCGGTCGTCCGCGTGACCGGCTACGACGTCCCGTACCCGTACTGGCAGATCGAGGACGCCTACATGCCGTCCGTGGCGCGCGTGGTCGACGCGGCCCGCTCGCTGCTCGCGTTCTAGTGCGCCACGAGCTGCCGCTCGACGCGTCGGTCCTGCACGGGCACTTCTCGCTCGAGCTCGAGCCCGTGCTCACGGTCGAGCCGGGGGACTCCGTGCGGTTCTCGACCCCGAACGCGGGCTGGGACGTCGGTCGCGATCAGCCGTTCGTGTCGCGGAACCCGGAGCTCGACACGGGGCACGCGCTTGCCGGCCCGATCGAGGTGCGCGGCGCCCGCGCCGGACAGGTGCTTGCGGTCCGGATCGACGAGGTCGTCCCCGGCTCGTGGGGCGTCACCTTCGGCGGCGAGGGTCACCGGCTCGACTGGGAGCTCGAACGGCGACGTCGGCCGGGCAGCGGGCCGCTCGGTCCGCCTGGCGCCGTTCCTCGGCGTGCTCGGGATGCCGCCGGACGAGCCGGGCGTCCACCCGACGATCCCGCCCCGCCGCAGCGGCGGCAACATCGACTGCAAGGAGCTCGTCGCCGGGACGACGCTGTACCTCCCGATCCCGGTCGACGGCGCCCGCTTCTCCGCCGGCGACGGCCACGCCGCCCAGGGCGACGGCGAGGTCTCGGGCACGGCGATCGAGGCGCCGGTCGAGGCGGAGGTGACGCTCGACGTCCGGGACGACCTCGAGCTGGAGTGGCCGATCGCCCGGATCGACGGGGCCTGGCTGACCTTTGGCTTCGACGAGCACCTCGGCGCCGCCGCCCGGATCGCCGTCGAGGGCATGCTCGACCTGATGGAGCGCGAGCACGGGCTGGAACGAGGCGCCGCGCTCGCCTTCGCCTCGGTCGTCGTCGACCTCCGCGTCACCCAGGTCGTCAATCAGGTGCTCGGCGTGCACGCGGTGCTGCGCGACGACGCGATTCGGTGAACGAACGGCTGCGGCTCTGGCTCGAGCGCGGCCGGGACGGCTTCCACCTCCGCGACGCCGCCACGGATGAGCCGGTCCGGTGGGAGGACCCGCGCATCCGGGTCGTGGCGGCGGCGGGGGTCAGCTACCGGGCGGAGGCGCTGCCCGACCCGTCGTTCGACCCGCCGCGCCGGCTCGCGCTCGTCCCCGAGCCGACGAACGAGCACGACCCGAACGCGGTCGCGATCTGGAACCAGGAGCGGACGCTGCAGGTCGGCTACGTCCCGGCGGCGATCGCGCCCGAGCTCGCCGGCGACGAGCAGGCGCTCTCGCTCTGGCGGGTCGAGGGCGGCCTGCGCGTGCTCATCGTCCCGGCGGATGCCTGGGTAGGCACGCCCAGGTAGCCTCACCGCCCGTGGCCTACGAGTTCAAGCTGCCCGACCTCGGCGAGGGCCTGACCGAGGGCGAGATCGCCCGCTGGCTCGTCACCGAGGGACAGGAGCTGGCGGAGGACGACCCGCTCGTCGAGATCGCGACCGACAAGACGACGGTCGAGATCCCCTCGCCGGCGGCCGGGACCGTCACGAGAATCCTCGTCGCCGAGGGCGAGGTCGTCCCGGTCGGCACGGTCCTCGTCGTGATCGGCGGCGACGGCGCCGAGCCGGCGGCCGTCCCCGCCCCGGAGCGGCAGGCCGCGCCCGCAACGGCGCCGAGTCAAGCCGTCGGCGCAGCACCGGGCCGCGTGCAGGCGACTCCGGTCGTCCGCCGCGTCGCCCAGGAGCTCGGGGTCGACCTGGCTCAGTTGAGCGGCACGGGGCCGAACGGACGCATCACGGAGGACGACGTCCGCAACGCCGGCGGGTCGGCGCCGGTCGTGAAGCAGGACAAGGCCTCGGAGGGCCGGCGCGAGCCCGTCCGCGGTGTGCGGCGCCAGATCGTCGAGCACCTGACGCGCGCCCATCAAGAGATTCCGGCGGTCACGTTCGTCGAGGAGGCGGATTTCACCGGCGTCGATCCGAAGCTGCTGCTGCCGCGCCTGCTCAAGGCGACCGCGGCCTCGCTGCAGGAGTTCCCGGAGCTGAACGCGCGGCTCGAGGGGGACGAGATCGTCTACCTCGACCGGTGCGACCTCGGCGTCGCAGTCCAGACCGATCAGGGGCTCGTCGTCCCGGTCGTCCGTTCCTGTGAGTCGGCATCGCTGGATGAGGTCGCGGCCGAGGTGACGCGGCTCGCCGAGTCCGCGCGCGCGGGAACGTTGAAGCCGGAGGAGCTCCGCGGCGGCACCTTCACCGTCACGAGCGCCGGCAAGCTCGGCGGCCTGATCGTCACCCCGCTCGTGAACCACCCCGAGGTCGGGATCCTCGGCCTGCACCGGATCGGCCCGCGCCCCGTCGTTCGCGACGGGGAGATCGTCGTCCGCCAGATCGGCAACGTCTCGGTCACGTTCGACCATCGCGTCGTCGACGGGGCGCGGGCTGCGGCATTCACGCTCGACGTGATTGCACGCCTCGAGTCCGGCCTCCTCTCCTAGTCGTCCCCTCCGCCGACGATGCCGCCGCCGCCACCGCCGCGGTTGTCGATCTGCGCTCGGATCTCACCGCCGGGCCACTTCGTGCTGTGCACGTTGGCGTAGGCGTGGCCGGCGCGCATCGCCGCCAGGATCTCGGCGAGGTTGCCCGGTTCGATCCCCTGGCCCGCCGTCGGCGGGGGTCCCACGGTCGCCCCTGGCCCGATCACGTCGGCGGCAGTGATGTCGCCCTCGACGGTGCCGCCCGGGGACGGGCAGGTCGGGGTGCTGGCGACCGGTGACTGGACGTTCGCGGTCTCGCAGAGCCAGAATGAGATGCCGCCGTTGACCGCCGTCTTCGCGAAGTGGACGTGCGACTGGGTCACAGCGCCCTCGAGACCCGAGTAGCTGAGTTTGTAGTGGATCGACGAGCCGTCGTCGGACATCCGCGCCTGTGAACGAACCGCTCGCCACCGTCGAGATGTCCGGATTCTCCTCGTAGCCGTTGAGCGGGCTGCCGCTGAAGTTCTTCGAGCCGCCACCTGCCACGGCGTACGAGCCGACTCCGAGCAGCGCGATCACTGCCGCTACTGCGACGACCCTGAGTGCGAGCCTCGACATACGAACCTCCCCGGTTGCGTAGGACGGGCGAATGCCCGTCAGAACGACCTACGCGGGACCGGGAAGGTCGGTTTTAGGCCGCCGCGAGCTGGCGCAGGTGCGGTTCGAGCATCGCCTCGATCTTCGGCGCGCTGGTGCGCCCGTCGAGCCGCGAGACGGCCCGCTTGTCCTTGACGAGGACGAGGGTGGGAACGACGTCCACCCGGAACCGCTCGGCGAGCTCGGGGCTGGCGTCGACGTCGACCCTGCGCACGCGGAGGCGATCGCGCTCCTTCCGCTCGAGATGGGCGAGCAGGCTCTCCATGCGTCGGGCGGGACCCGAGCGCTCGGACCAGAAGAACACGAGCAGCGGCCGATCGTCGTTCATCGATGTTCCTCCTCGAAAGCGGTCGAACGGGTCGGCTGTTGTATCTCCAGAAAACGCGCGGTCGAAACGCAAGCCGTCTCTACACTGACCGGCGATGGGTGACTGGTACACCATCGGCCTCGCGCTCGGTCTCGGGACGGCACTCGGCGTGCTCTTTGCCGGGCTGCTGTCGTCGACGCCTCTCGGGCGGATCTCGGCCATCGTGCTCGGCGGCGCTGCCGGAGCCGTCGTCGGGTTCGTGATCGACGACTGGACCGAGATCGTCGCCGGAGCGGTCGGTGGCGTTGTCGGAGCTGCTGCCGCCGTGGTCGTCGTCGCCGGCGCGCTCCGTCGTGGCGGGACGCGCGGTGGGCTGGCGTTGATCGTCGCAGCCGTCGCCGCCGGCCTCGCCGGGCTCGCGTTCGTCCCCGGCGCCGGCTTCCTCGAGGTGATCGCGCTGCCGATCCTCGCCCTGCGCCTCCGTCGCACTCAGGCCGACCGGTATGCCGGCCTGCGCAGCCTTGCCCGCGACTAAGAAACTGATCCTGATCCTGATCGACGGCCTGACGCCGTCGATGCTGGAGGACACGCTCGAGCGCGGCGCGGCTCCCTCGCTGGGGCTGCTCGCCGAGCACGGCCGCTACCGCCGGGCGATCTCGACCTTCCCGTCGCTCACCCCGGTGTGCCTCTCCGCGCTTGTGACCGGGGCGCATCCCGATGTGCACGAGATCCCGCACCTCGTCTGGTACCACCGCGGCGAGCAGCGGCTGGTCGAGTACGGCTCGTCGTTCGGCGCCGTGCGTGCGGCCGGGACGAAGCAGTCGCTGGTCGACACGGTCTACGGCCTCAACGCGAGTCATCTCGGGAGCGGCGCCGTGACGGTCTACGAGGCCCTCGAGGACGCGGGCCTGACCGCAGCTGCGATCAACATCACCTGCTACCGCGGCCGCCATCCACACCGGCCGACCGTGCCCTTCCTGACGCGTCCGGCGTACGGCCCGAGCCGCTTCTTCTTCTACAACCTCTTCGAGTCCGACGTGACCGGCGCGCCGCTGTCGGTGCGCAACCGGCCGCGGGGCACCATCGACGCCTATGCCGCGGCGGTCGGGAGGTGGCTCGTCACGCGCGACGGCTTCGACTTCCTCGCCTTCTATCTCTCCGACTACGACTACGCCTCGCACGCGCAGGGGCCCGACGCGGCGCACGCAGCCCTCGCGCGCTGCGACGACGCCGTCGGCGCTCTGATCGAGGCAGCCGGCGGGGCGGACGAGTTCCTCGAGCGCTACGCCGTCATCCTCTGCTCGGATCACGGCCAGACGCCGGTGAGCGAGGTCGAGCGGCTGCAGGACGTCTTCCCCGACGCGCTCGTGACGGCGTCGAACCGCGCCGCGATGATCTACACGGACGACGATCCCGCGACCCTCGCGCGCAGGCTCGACGGCAACCCGGCCGTCGACGTCGTCCTCTGGCGCGACGGCGACAAGTTCCTCGCGCGGCGCGGCGGCGCAGACGGCGACGTCTCGCAGCTCGACCATCCCGACGGCCCGGAGCGCGCGGCCGCCGCGCTCGCGAACCCGAATGCGGGCGAGCTGATCGTCTCCGCCGCAGCCGGCTGGGAGTTCGCGGACCTGGCCGGCCGCCATCACGCCGGCGGCGGCTCGCACGGGTCGCTCCTGACGGGCGACTCCGAGGTGCCGATGCTCGTCGTCGGGCTCGACGTCCTGCCGGCCTCGATCGTCGAGGTGATGCCCGCCGTCCTCGACCACTTCGCCGTTCCCGCGCCGCCGTACGCGCGCACGTTGACGAAGGCATGAGCGGAGGGCCGGAGCTGGCGAGGCTCATGGCCCGGCGCGGGATCCGCGACGAGAGAGTCCTCGCCGCGGTCGCCGCGGTTCCGCGCGAGCTGTTCGTGCCCGAGGATCTCCGCCGGCACGCGTACGCCGATCGGGCGCTGCCGATCGGCTGCGGCCAGACGATCTCGCAGCCGTTCATGGTCGCGACCATGCTCGAGGCGCTCGGGCTCCAGGGCGGCCGCGCGCTCGAGATCGGCACGGGCTCCGGCTACCAGGCGGCGGTCCTCGCGGAGCTCGCCGACGACGTCGTCACGGTCGAGCGCGTGCCCGAGCTCGCGGACGAAGCACGGCGGACGCTCGAGCGCGCCGGGTACGGGCGTGTCGACGTCCGCGTCGGGGACGGCACGCTCGGCGTCCCCGAGCAGGCGCCCTTCGACGGGATCGTCGTCGCCGCGGCCGCCCCGGCGGCGCCGGAGTCCCTCTACGAGCAGCTCGCGCCGGGAGGACGCCTCGTCGTCCCGGTCGGCACGCAGCGCGACCAGTGGCTCGAGATCGTCGAACGGACGCCGGAGGGTCCGGTCCGGGTGCGGACCGTGCCGTGCCGGTTCGTCCCGCTGATCGGCTCGGAAGGGTTCGACGATCCCGAGGTCGGGTAGAGCGTCTCGCGTGCGAAGGCAGACGGCTTCGATGTTGTTGCGCGTGCCCGTGCTCACGCGCGGGATCCGTCTCGGCGAGGTGGAGAACGTGCTCCTCGACGCGGAGGAGCCGCGGATCCTCGGGCTCGAGGTCCACTGCGGCGACGGCGCCAGCCGGTTCCTGCCCTTCTCGACCGCCCGCCGCGGGGAGCGCGGGATCGAGATCGACAGCACGTTCACGCTGCTCGACTCGCGCGAGCTCGAGTTCTACCGCGCCCACGGCCGTTCGCTCGCCGGCGTGCCCGAGCTCGCAGACGCCCGGATCGAGCCGGACGGCACGCTCGTGATTCCGCTCTCGGCGCAGCGTTAGCTAGGCTCGCCCCGCGATGCAGCGCTCCACCGCTCCCAGCGCCTCGGCTGCGCTCGCTCGCACGCGCGGCGCGCTCAGCCGGCGCGAGAACTGGCTCCAGCTGATCCGCTTCTGCGTCGTCGGCGCGAGCGGATACGTGGTCAATCTCGCCGTCTACACGCTGCTGCTGAAGGCAGGCGACATCCACTACCTGCTCGCGGCGACCGGCTCGTTCCTCGTGGCGGTGACGAGCAACTACACCTGGAACCGGCTCTGGACCTTCCGCGGCCAGCGCGGCCACGTCGCCTACCAGGGATTGCGCTTCCTCGTCGTCTCGACGATCGCGCTCGCGGCCAACCTCGTGATCCTGCATCTGCTCGTCGACTCCTTCGACGTCGGCAAGGTGCTCGCGCAGGCGATCGCGATCGTGCTCGTGACCCCGTGGAACTTCGTGGGGAACAAGCTCTGGTCCTTCGGACGCGGCTCCCGGCCCTAGCGGCGGCGCTCGCGGCGCTCGCGTTCGCCGCTCCGGCCGGGGCGGCGACGGCGCCGACCGCGCCCGTGTTCGACAAGGACGGGCGGCTCGTCGAGACCCCGTTCGTGCCCTCCGAGGGCAATGCGCGCCTGACCGAGGAGCAGGCGGTCGCGATCCTCTTCCGCAACGACAAGGTGGCCGACTGGCTCGACCGCTATCCGCCGAAGCCGGCGACCGATGCCGAGTACCAGCCGGCGGCCGACGAGTGGGTGGTGAAGGCGTGGTCGGGCAAGGCCGGCCAGATCGTGCTCGGGAAGGTCGACGACCGCACCGGCGAGGTGAAGGAGGCCTGGACCGGGCCGCAGGTCGCCTGGTCGATGGCGCGCGGCGGCGCCGGCGCGTTCGGAGGGAAGACGATCAACGGCGTCTGGCTCTGGCTGACCTTCTGCGCGCTCTTCTTCGTCGGCCTCGCCGACCTGCGACGGCCGCTCTCGCTCCGCAACCTCGACCTGCTGGCGCTGCTCTCGTTCTCGATCTCGCTCCGCTTCTTCAACGAGGGCGAGGTCTTCTGGAGCGCGCCGCTCGCCTACCCGCCGCTCCTCTACCTGCTCGGACGGTGCCTCTGGGTGGCGAGGCGCGACCGGCCGCCACGCACAGCCGCGCCCGTGTGGCCGGTGTGGCTGCTCGCGGCTGCCTGCGTCTTCCTCGCCGGCTTCCGCGTCGGGCTCAATGTCGAGGCCCAGCGCAGCGTCATCGACGTCGGCTTCGCGGGTGTCGTCGGCGCCCAGCGGATCGCGAACGGCGAGATGCCCTACGGCCACATGCCGGTGCAGGAGAGTCAGAAGCCGTGCGGCACCGCCGACGCCGAGGGCGAGATCCGCGAGCGGATCCAGACGAACGGCCGCTGCGAGGCCTCGAACCCCCGCGGCGACACCTACGGGCCGGTCTCCTACCTCGCCTACCTGCCCGGGTACGCCGTGTTCGGCTGGACCGGGAAGTGGGACGAGCTCTGGGCCGCGCATGCGACCTCGCTCCTCTTCGACGCGATCTGCATCCTCGGCCTCGCACTCGTGGGCAGGCGCTACGGCGGCCCGCGCCTCGCCGCAACGCTCGCGTTCGCCTGGGCGGCGTACCCGTTCACGCTCTACGCCTCGAACTCGAATACGAACGACGCGATCATGCCGGCGTTCCTGATCTGGGGCTTCTGGCTCGCCTCGTCCGCCTGGGCTCGCGGCAGCGCGGTCGCGCTGGCGGGCTGGACGAAGTTCGCAGCGCTGCTGCTCGCGCCGCTCTGGCTCTCGTATCCGAACGGGCTCCGGGCGCCCGTGCGCCGGTTCGCACTCGGCTTCGCGGGGGCCACGGTCGCCGCCTTCCTGATCCTCCTGCTCGAGCCCGAGCCGCTGCACGCTGCGCGTGTCTTCGCCGAGCGCACATTCGGCTTCCAGCTCGACCGCGACTCGCCCTTCTCGATCTGGGGCTGGGGCCAGTACCACGCCGCCGGCATCCCCGACCTGCACGTCGTCCAGCAGGTGCTGCAGGTGCTCGTCGTCGCCGGCGCGGTCCTGACCGCCTTCGTGCCGCGCCGGAAGTCGATCCTGCAGCTGGCCGCGCTCACCGCCGCGCTCCTGATCGGCTTCGAGCTCGCGCTGACGCACTGGTTCTATCTCTACATCCCGTGGTTCTTCCCCTTCGTCGCCTTCGCACTGCTCTACCGACGTGACCGCGCCGCGCAGGTTCACTGAGCTCGCCGCGGCCGCCGCCGCGGTGCTCTTCCTGCTCTCCTGGGCGATGCTGCACACCGCCTGGTACGACGAGGGCGAGATCATCGACATCCCGGTCTACGCCTCCTACGGCAACGCGATCGAGGACGGCGCCGTCCCCTACCGCGACATCAGGCCGGAGTACCCGCCCGGGGCGCTGCCCGCCTTCGTCGTGCCGGCGCTGCTGAGCGACGACGAGCAGGGGTTCCGGAGCGTCTTCGAGGACGCTGATGGCGCTCTTCGGCGTCGCGACCGTCCTGCTCGCCGCGGTTGACGCTGCGTGGGCTGCGGGCGTCGCGGGAGCGGACGGTCGCCGCGCTCGCGCTCGTCGCCGGCGTTCCCGCTCCTGCTCGGCTCGGTCGTGCTGACGCGGTTCGACCTCTATCCGACGGCGCTCGTCGCAGGCGGCGCTTGCCGCGCTCGTGCACCGGCGCGACCGGCTCGGCTTCGGCCTCCTCGGCGCCGCCGTGGCGGTGAAGCTCTATCCCGGCCGTGCTCGTCCCGGTCGCGCTCGGCTACGTGTGGCGCCGCCGCGGCCGTCGCGAGGCGCTCGTCTGTCTGGCGCTCTGCGCCGGCGTGGTCGCGCTCGCCTACCGTCCCGTTCCTCGTCGTCGCGCCCGACGGCGTCGCGCACAGCCTCGCGCGGCAGCTGTCGCGGCCGCTCCAGATCGAGAGCCTCGGCTCGGCGCTCTACCTCGCGGCCCATCACCTCGTCGGCCTCGACGTCGAGATGCGCTCCGGCCACGGCTCGCAGAACCTCTACGCGACGGGAACCGCGGTGACGGCGGTCCTGCTCAGCCTCGTCCAGATCGCAGTGCTCGTCTGGATCTGGCTGCGGCGGCCGGTGACGAACGAGGAGCTCGTTCGCTGGAGCGCCGCCGCCCTCGTCGCCTTCGTCGCGCTCGGGAAGGTGCTGTCGCCGCAGTTCCTGATCTGGCTCGTGCCGGTCGTCCCGCTCGTCGGCGGCATCCGCGGGCTGCGCGCGTCGGCGCTGCTCGCGGTGGCGCTCGTGCTGACCCAGCTCTGGTTCCCGTCGCGCTACTGGGACCTCGCGCGCGAGCTCGACCCGCTTCCCTCGACGCTCGTCCTGCTCCGCGACCTCGTCCTCGTCGCGGTGCTCGTCGTCCTCGTCAGAGATCGACGCGAATCAGTTCGATCGCCGTAGCGCGGCCGGCCTCGTCGCAGTCGATCAGCGCGCCCTCGATCCTGACGCCGCCCTCGGCGACCTCGAAGCGAACGGGCATCCCCGTGCGCATCCGGTGGATCGCGAGGTTGGCCTTCACGCCGATGACGGAGTCGTGCGGGCCGGTCATGCCGACGTCGGTGAGCGCCGCGGTGCCGCCGCGCTGGACGCGCGCGTCCGAGGTCTGGACGTGCGTGTGCGTGCCGAGCACGGCCGTGACCTTCCCGTCGAGCCAGTGCGCGAGCGCGACCTTCTCGCTCGTGGCCTCGGCGTGGACGTCGACGACGATCACCTGCGTCTGCTCCGCTGCCTCCGCGACGAGCTGGTCGATCAGCTCGAACATCGAGATCGCGGGGGAGAGGAAGAGCGAGCCGAGCACGTTGATCACGGCCACGAGCGTCCCGTCGGCGGCCGGCCTGACCGTGAGACCGCGCCCCGGCGTCAGCGGCGAGAAGTTCGCGGGCCGGATCACCTGCTCGGAGGTCTGGAGGTACGGGCCGATCTCGCCCCGCCGCCAGGTGTGGTTGCCGAGCGTGATCACGTCGGCGCCGGCGGCGAGGATGCGGGCTGCGAGCTTGGGCGTGATCCCGACCCCGTCGGCCGCGTTCTCGCCGTTGACGATGCAGAAGGCGGCGCCGAGCTCCTCCTTCAGCTGCGGCAGGCGCTCCTCGACGGCCCGCCTTCCCGGCGCGCCGACGACGTCACCGACGAAGAGAATCCTTCAGCGAACCGACAGCAGCGCGGCCGGCCGCACGGACAGCGAGACGTTGCTGCCCGCGTCCTGCGTGTACCGGGCGAGCGCCTGCCGCTCGACCGAGGTGAGGTCGACGATCATGCCCACCTTCGTCACGGCTTTCTTGACGTTCGAGCCGACGGTCAGGGCGGGATCGGCGCGCAGGTGCATCATCGAGACGATCACCGAGGGAGCGTCGAGCGGCCGGATGTCGACGCGGGCGCCGAAAGTCCGGTTCGAGAGGACGTAGTCGGTGATCCCGACCACGGTGCCGTCGACCGGGGAGTAGACGTCGGTGCCCGGGGCCGCGCCGACCGACAGGACCGAGGTGCCCGGCCCGCGGTCGCCGCGGAGCTGGTACCAGACCAGGCTCGTCTCGCTCGTGCCCGCGAGCTTGTGCCACACCCGGGCGAAGAGGCCCGCGTTCCCCTGCCGGCCGATCGGGTCGAGCTGGAGCGAGCCGTCACCGGCGTTGTGGTAGCCGATCGCCGTCACCGCGCTCTGGGAGACCGGAAGCTGGAGGTGGAGGCCGCCGGCGGTCGCGACGATCTGGCGGAGCGGCTGGCCGCCGGGCAGCACCGCGGGTGTCGCCAGCGGCTTCGTCGTCACCGGCTCCGCGCTCCACGTGCCGAACGCGGTCAGAAGCAGGGTCAGCAGCAGGACCGCCGAAAGAAGGGCGGCAAGCAGGAAGCGCGCGGCGTGCCGCTCGGGCCGCCGGCGGCGCGCGCGCAGCCGCTCGATCTCCCTGCGGTTTCGCGCCGTGGAAGCGCGCGGCGGCACCGCATGGCGGGTGGGGGCCGAAGCCATGGGCGGCACCATAGCCGACCCTGCCGAAAGCTTGCATTGCTCAGCGCTACGATCAGCACGATGTCCCAGCGTCCGTCGATTCGGATTCCGCGCTGGATCCAGCTGGTCGGATTGCCGGTGCTGCTGCTGTTGGCGTGGACGCTGGCGGGCACGCTCGGTCACGCGATCTTCCTCTTCCTGACCGCGTCGGTGATCGCGTTCCTGCTCAACCCGCTGGTGCGGGGGCTCCAGGGGCTCCGGATTCGCCGCGGCTTTGCGGTTGCCGTGGTCTTCCTCTCGTTCGCGGCTGCGATGATCGTGGTCATCGTCGCGCTCGTCACCGTCGTCGTCGAGCAGACGCGCTCGGCGGCCGACCGGGTCGACGCCTACCTTACGGACGAGCCCGGACGCAGCGGCGACAGCGCCTTCGACCGTGACGTCGCCGATCTCGAGTCCTGGCTGCACGACCGCGGGATCGACGTCGAGCTCCGCGACCAGGTCGACGAGTGGATCGCGGACGTCAACGTCTCGGACCTGACCCAGGAGGCGATCTCGTTCGCGGGAGGGGCGGCTTTCGGCTTCGTCCAGCTCGTCTTCTCGATCGTCCTGATCGTCGTGATCGCGGTCTACATGCTGCTCGACATGCCGAAGCTGGAACGATCGATCGACCGGCGCTTCCCACCGCACGGCGGCGACCCGCTGACACTCCGGATCGAGCGGGCGCTCGGCAGCTACGTGCGCGGTCAGGTGCTGCTCTCGACGATCATCGGCGCCAGTGCGGGGATCGGCATGTGGCTGCTCGGGGTGCTCGACCTCGTTCCGGGCGCGGACCAGTACGCGCTCCTCTTCGGCCTCTGGACCGCCGTGGTCGAGGTGATCCCCTACATCGGCCCGTGGCTCTCGGCGGTGCCGCCTGCGATCTACGCGCTGATCGTCGACCCGATCTCGTTCCTCTGGGTGCTGGCGCTGTTCATCTTCATCTACCAGGTCGAGGGCCACGTCGTCGTCCCGAAGGTGATGGCGAATGCCCTGCGGCTGCACCCGCTCCTGGTCATCTTCGGCCTGCTCGCGGGAGCGGAGCTGTACGGGATCGCCGGCGTCCTCGTCGCGCTGCCGGTGCTCGCCGCCGGGCGGGCGATCTGGGAGTTCTTCGCCGAGCGGGTGACGCTCGAGCCGTGGGACGAAGGGGGCGCGGCCCTGCCGGTCGAGGTGGAGGTGGAGCCGCCGCGGGCCGTGAATGCCCCGTAGGGGTGATGACACCTGGCGTGTGACGGAGATGCTGCACAGGACTGGTTCCTGCGGCCGAAAGGCGGAACAAGAATGACTGTGGCAGAGCTCAAGCGGAAGCTCCGCAACTCCCCGTACGCACCCCTCCAGGTGCGCATCATCGGGGCGTAGCGGCCTCCAGCAGACGGCGGCGACCCCCCAGCGCCGCCGCCTGCGTACAGTGTCGGCGTGAGCGCATTCCCTGCGACACGCCTCCGGCGACTGCGCCGAACCGATGCCCTCAGGAGCCTCGTCCGCGAGACGAGGCTCGACCTCGACGACTTCGTGATGCCGCTCTTCGCCGGCCCTTCGACGGTCCGGAACGAGCAGCTGCCGGCGATGAGCCGTTACTCCGTGGACGACCTGGTCGGCGAGGCGGGGAAGCTCGCAGGCTCGGGCGTGAAGGCGCTCCTCCTCTTCGGCGTCCCCGACGAGAAGGACGACGAGGGCTCGGGCGCCTGGGACGAGGACGGGATCGTGCAGCGCGCGCTGCGTGCCGTCCGCGCCGAGCACCCGGAGCTCGTCCTCATCACCGACGTCTGCCTCTGCGAGTACACGGCGCACGGGCACTGCGGTGTCATCCGCGACGGCGAGGTCGCGAACGACGAGACGCTCGAGCTGCTCGCGCGGACCGCGGTCAGCCACGTCGACGCGGGCGCCGACGCCGTCGCGCCGAGCGACATGATGGACGGGCGCGTCGGCGCGATCCGGGAGGCGCTGCCGGAGACGCCGATCCTCTCCTACGCCGCCAAGTACGCGTCCGCCTTCTACGGCCCGTTTCGCGACGTCGCCGAGTCGACGCCCTCCTTCGGCGACCGGCGCGGCTACCAGATGGATCCGGCCAACGTCCGCGAGGCGCTGCGCGAGTGCGAGCTCGATCTCGCCGAGGGCGCCGACGTGCTGATGGTGAAGCCGGCGCTGCCGTATCTCGACGTGATCCGGGCCGTCCGCGAGCGCTTCGACTGTCCCGTCGCCGCCTACAACGTCTCCGGCGAGTACGCGATGGTCAAGGCCGCGGCTGCGGCCGGTCACGTCGACGAGCGCCAGGCGGCGCTCGAGTCGCTGACCTCGATCAAGCGCGCGGGCGCGGACATCGTCGTCTCCTACTGGACGGAGAGCCTCGCGTCGTGGCTCTGAGGCAGCGCTCCGACCTGATCAGGCGCGCGGAGAAGCTGATCCCGGGCGGCGTCAACTCGCCGGTGCGGGCGATGCGCAGCGTCGGCCTCGACGAGCCGATCTTCGTCCGCAGCGGCAGCGGCTCGACGATCGAGGACGTCGACGGCAACCGCTACGTCGACTGGGTGCTGAGCTGGGGGCCGCTGCTCTTCGGCCACGCCGACGAGGAGACCCTGGCCGCGATCGCAGAGGCGGCGCAGCGCGGGACGACGTTCGGCGCGCCGACCGAGGGCGAGGTCGAGCTGGCGGCCGAGATCGTCGACGCCGTCCCCTCGGTCGAGATGGTCCGCCTGGTCTCTTCCGGCACGGAGGCGGCGATGAGCGCGGTCCGGCTGGCCCGCGGCTTCACCCGCCGCGACCGGATCATCAAGTTCGCCGGCTGCTACCACGGCCACTCCGACGGGCTCCTCGCGAGCGCCGGCTCGGGCCTGGCGACCCTCGGCATCCCCTCCAGCCCCGGCGTGCCCACCGCCACGACGGCGGACACCGTCGTCACCACCTACAACGACCTCGACGCGACCGCGGCGGCGGTCGAGCGCTACGGCGAGGGGCTGGCGGCGATCGTCGTCGAGCCGGTGGCCGGGAACATGGGCGTCGTCCCGCCGGCGCCCGGCTTCCTCGAGGCGCTGCGAGCACTCTGCGACGCCTCCGGCGCGCTGCTGATCTTCGACGAGGTGATCACCGGCTTCCGCGTCGCCCGCGGCGGCGCCCAGGAGCGCTACGGCGTGCTCCCCGACCTGACGATCCTCGGCAAGATCGTCGGCGGCGGGCTTCCTGCGGCGGCGTTCGGGGGTCGCGCCGACGTGATGGAGCGGCTCGCGCCGGCCGGCGACGTCTACCAGGCGGGGACGCTGTCCGGGAACCCGCTCGCGACCGCGGCCGGGACATCGGTTCTGCGCCGGCTGCGCGATCCGGCGGTCTACGAGGAGCTGGAGGCGAAGGGCGCACGGCTGGAGGCGGGCCTCGCCGGGTTCGGCCGCGTCCAGCGCGTCGGCGCGATGGCGACGCTCTTCCTCCGCGACGGCGCCGTGCGGACGTTCGAGGACGCGAAGGCGAGCGACACCGACCGCTACGGCGCCCTCTTCCGCCACCTGCTCGAGCGCGGGATCTACATCGCCCCGTCCCAGTTCGAGTGCCTCTTCGTCTCCCTGGCGCACTCGGACGAGGACATCGACCGCACCGTCGAGGCCGTTGGCGACTTCTTCCGCGACTGACGTGTTCGAGACGATCGCGGCGGAGGCCGCGGCCGAGAGCCCCCTCTGGGGCGAGGCGCTTCGTGGCGACCCTGAGCGCGTCCCCGTCTTCGGCGCGCTCGTGCCGGAGCGGTTCGCGCTCGGCGTCGAGACGATCTACGAGGGCTATCTCCTCCACTACGGCCGGCCGCGCCTGTTCGCGCCGCCGGACGAGGATGTGGCGCTGCTGCTCGGCGACTACCTCTACGCGCACGGCCTCGTCCGGATCGCCGCGACCGGGGACCTCGACGCGGTCGCCGCGCTTGCGGAGCTGATCTCGGCGTGCGCCGCCCTCCGCGCGGAGGGCGAGCCCGGCGACGGCGATGCCTGGGTCGGCTGCGTCCGCCGGCTCGGCGGCGATCCCGACGCGGCGAGGGTGGCGCACGCTCTGGGTGCGCATGCCGATCGCGTTGGTTAAGCTCGGGCCATGATCGCCTGGCTCCTCGCCGACGCCGCCGAAGAGGGCAAGAACGTGATCACGGGCATGCTCATCGTCGGCCTGATCTTCATCGCCGTGATCGCTCTCGGTGAGCTGTCGGGCGCGGCGCGCCGCCGCCGCGGCCGCAGCGCACTAGGCCGTCCGTAGACTGACGCCGTGGCCCCGCCCAGCGACCTGCGCGACTGGATTCGCCTGCTCGAGGACGAAGGCGAGCTCGTCCGCGTCGCCGCCGAGGTCGACCCCGACCTCGAGATCACCGAGATCGTCGACCGGACGGTGAAGAGCGGCGGGCCTGCGCTCCTGTTCGAGAACCCGCGCGGCTCGAGTCACCCGCTGCTGATCAACCAGTTCGGGACCGAGCGTCGCATGTGCCTGGCCTTCGGCGTCGAGCGAGCTCGACGACGTCGCCGGCAAGCTCGAGGACGTGCTCGAGATGCAGCCGCCGCAGGGGCTCGCCGACAAGGTGCGCGGCCTGAAGAAGCTGAAGTCGATCGCGGACTCGCTGCCGAAGTCGGTCTCGCGCGGCGCCAGCCAGGAGATCGTGCTCACGGGCGACGACGTCGACCTCGGCCTGCTCCCGATCCAGCGCTGCTGGCCCGGCGACCCGGCGCCGTTCATCACGCTCCCGGCGGTGATCACGAAGGACCCGCACACCGGCGTCCGCAACGTCGGCATGTACCGGATGCAGAAGATCGACGCACGCTCGACCTACATGCACTGGCAGATCCACAAGGACGGCCGCGCCGACTACCTCGCCACCGACGGGCAGATCCCGGTCGCCGTCGCGCTCGGCCTCGATCCGGTGACCGCCTACTCCGCGAGCGCGCCGCTCCCGAAGCACCTCGACGAGTTCATGCTCGCCGGCTTCCTCCGGGGCGAGCCGGTCGAGCTCGTGAAGGCGAAGACCGTCGACCTCGAGGTGCCCGCCAACGCCGAGATCGTGCTCGAGGGGACGATCGAGAAGGGCGAGGTCGGCCTCGAAGGCCCGTTCGGCGACCACACCGGCTACTACACCGCGGCCGAGCCGTTCCCGGTCTTCCGCCTCTCGGCGATCACGATGCGCCGCGACGCGATCTATCCCTCGATCGTGGTCGGCAAGCCCGTGCAGGAGGACGCCTGGCTCGGCAAGGCGACCGAGCGGATCTTCCTGCCCGCGATCAAGATGACCGTGCCGGAGATCGTCGACTACGACCTCCCGGTCTCGGGCGCGTTCCACAACTGCGTGATCGTCTCGATCAGGAAGACGTTCCCCGGCCAGGCGCACAAGGTCATGCACGCGATCTGGGGCCTCGGGATGCTCAGCCTCTCCAAGGCGGTCGTCGTCGTCGACGCGCACGTGAACGTGCACGACTACGAGGAGGTCTTCTTCTACGTCGGCGCGAACGTCGACCCGAAGCGCGACGTCGTCATCTCCGAGGGGCCGCTCGACCACCTCGACCACGCGCCCGCGCAGCAGTTCGTCGGGGGCAAGCTCGGGATCGACGCGACCGCGAAGCTGCCGGAGGAAGGCGCGCGCGAGTGGCCCGAGGAGATCGCCATGAGCGAGGAGATCCGGGAGCTCGTCGACCGCCGCTGGGCCGAGTACGGGATACCGGCGCATGCCGACGGTGTTTCGGTACAGAATGGCTCTCGCCGCGGGTTGCGGCAGCTGATACGTCGTTGACAGCGCGCCTGACGCAGGGGTTGAATCCAGAGACTTGAGCGAGAACGACCAGCCGCACCTGCCGCCGCCGAGCCTGTGGCCGATCGGCTTCGCCGTCGGCATCGCGTGCGTGCTGACCGGGATCGTCGTCAGCACGATCGTCGCCGTCGTCGGCGCCGTGATCGCGCTCGTCTTCGGCTTCCTCTGGATCCGCGACGTCACGCGACCGGTCCGGGCTCCGGCACCCGAGGTCGAGCCGGAGCGGCGCGAGGACGCGTACGTCGCGATCACGCCTGAAGACGACGAAGGCCCGGCGGAGTACCCGCGCAGCACCTTCCTCTCCGTCGCCACGCTCGGCCTCGGCGGCCTGATCGGCGGCCTGGTCACGCTGCCGGTGCTCGGCTTCGCCGTGCTGCCGTCGTTCACGAACAGTGACGACCACGAGCACGAAGTCGTGCTCGGGCCGATCGAGGACTTCCCCGAGGGCGAGTTCGTGATCACGACGTTCCTCGAGGACCCGAAGGTCGGCGAGGTGACGCGGCGGACGATGTACATCCGCAACAACGGCAGGAACAACGACAACGTGCCGTCGTTCACGATGCTCTACTCGCGCTGTGCGCACCTCGGCTGCCCGGTGCAGCCGAACGGGCTGATCATGGAGGACGAGCACAAGGAGATCGGCCCGCAGAACGTCTCGGTCACCCCGGTGCTCGTCACCGGCTTCGGCTGCCCCTGCCACGGTGGCCAGTACGACACCGAGGGCAACCGGGTCGCCGGCCCGCCGGTGCGGGCGCTCGACCGCTCCGAGTTCTCGATCATCAACGGCAACCTCGTCGTCGGGAAGTTCTTCAGCGTCGCCAAGGTCGAGGGCGCCGGCGCGAACGCCAAGATCTTCAGGTACAACCGCCAGGTGCCGGGCGTGCACGTCGACGGGTACTCGGCCTGGCTCTACCCGATCGAGGTGCCGCAATAGCCACGGCGCCCACGCGCGGCGATCAGCTCAAGCACGTCGCCCTCTACCCGCTCGACTGGCTCGAAGAGCGCTCCGGCCTCGTCGGCGCGATCAAGTACTTCCTCTTCCGCAAGGTGCCGCGCGACACGAGCTGGTTCCACACGCTCGGCTCGGCGACCCTGACCGCGTTCCTCGTCCAGGCGACCACCGGCGTCGTGCTGGCGATGTACTACAAGCCGGATCCCGATTCGGCGTACGCAGTCGATCCAGTTCATCACCAACGACCTGACGCTCGGCTGGCTCGTCCGCGGCATGCACAAGTGGGGCGCCAGCGTCTTCATCATCCTGATGTTCCTCCACATGGCGCGGGTCTTCCTCTTCGGCGCCTACAAGTACCCGCGCGAGCTGAACTGGATCATCGGCGTGCTGCTGCTGGCGATGGGGATGCTGGAGGGCTTCACCGGCTACCTGCTGCCCTGGGACCAGACCGCCTACTGGGCGACGGTGGTCGGGATCAACCTGAACGGGACCGCACCGGTGGTGGGGCCGTTCCTGGCGCAGTTCCTCTCCGGCGGCTCCGAGATCACCTCGGATGCGCTGAGCAAGTTCTACTCGCTGCACATGCTCGTCATCCCCGGTGCGATCTTCGCGCTGATCGGCCTCCACCTCTACCTCGTGATCCGGCTCGGCGTCACGTCGCCGCCGTGGTCGGACGAGGCGGCCGGGCGCGACCGCGGTGAGCCGGCGGCGCCGGCCGGTGGGCCGCCGAGGGCTGGTGCGGCCGGCCGGGAGGGGCGCGAATGGCGAGTAGGCGGATCCAGGAGCGCCGCGCGCAGCACAAGCGCTACAAGGAGGACGTCGAGCGCGAGGGGAAGCCGTTCTTCCCGTACGCGATGTTCCACGACACGGTGATGAGCCTCGTCGTCGTCAGCGTGATCATCGGCCTCGCGTGCGTCTGGTACTTCACCGCCGAGGGCACCGAGGATCCCGGCTGGCTCGGCCCGCACTTCACCGAGGAGGCCGACCCGGGGACGACCAACTTCGTCCCGCGCCCGGACTGGTTCTTCTACTTCCTCTTCTATCTGCTCCGGATCTTCAAGTGGCCGGACACGGTCGTGATCGGCACGGTCGGCGTGCCGAACATCCTGCTCGCGATCCTGATCGCGCTGCCCTTCATCGACCTTCGCCGCGAGCGGCGCCTCTCGCGGCGGCCGGTGGCGATCGTCGCCGCGATCATCGTCGTCCTGGCGATGGGCACGCTGACCTACAAGGGCGCGACGGCCAAGGAGGCGCTCGGCTCGGAGCTCAAGGCGGCCGTGCCCGAGTGGGCCGAGGCGCAGGGCTTCACCGACGTCGCGACCGCGGTCGCCGGAGCGGAGATCTTCGCCCAGGTCGGCTGCGCCAACTGCCACACCTACCTCGGCGACGGCTCCTCGAACCTCGGCGCACCGGACCTCTCCGACGTCGGTGCGAGCGGCCGGACACCGGAGTACTTCGCCGAGTACGTCTCCAACCCGGCGAAGTACGGGAACACCGTGATGCCGCCGTTCGCGGGGCTCGGCGAGGAGAATCTCGCCCATCTCGGCGCCTTCCTCGCCGCCTCCAAGGGCCCGAAGGGCTAGTCCCATGAACGTCTTCCTCGGCGTGACCGGCGCGTCGGGCGCGCCGTACGCCGTCCGGCTGCTGCACGCGCTCGCGGACGCGGGCTGCGAGGTCGGCCTTGCCGCGTCCGCCGCCGGCGTCGAGGTGATCGCCACCGAGCTCTACGGCGACGCGACCCTTCCGCGCGACGAGGTGCTCGAGCGCTTCACGGCGGGCGCCGCCAACGTGACGGTGTACGGGATCAACGACTACAAGAGCCCGTATGCCTCCGGCTCGGCGAAGGTCGACGCCTACGTCGTCTGTCCGTGCTCGATGTCCACGGTCGGCACGGTCGCCGCCGGGGCAATGGCCAACCTGATCCACCGTGCCGCGTCGGTCGCGCTCAAGGAGGGACGCAAGCTCGTGCTCGTGCCGCGCGAGACGCCGCTCTCGCTCATCCACCTGCAGGGCCTGACGACGCTGCAGCAGGCGGGCGCCGTCATCCTCTTCGCCGCGCCGGGCTTCTACCACGGCGCCGAGACGATCGACGACCTCGTCGACTTCGTCGTCGCCCGGATCCTCGACCAGCTCGGGCTCGACAACACGCTCGTCGCGAGGTGGGGGCAGTGACCCACGAGTCCGGCACGCTGCCCGCCGAGGGCGTCCGCTCGATGTTCGACCGGATCGCCCCGGTCTACGACCTGATGAACCGCGTCATGACCGTCGGGCTCGACCAGCGCTGGCGCCGCCTGACCGTGCGCGAGGTCGTCGCCGAGGGCGACCGCGTGCTCGACGGCTGCTGCGGCACGGGCGACCTGGCCGTGGCGGCCCGCAAGGCGGGCGCGGCCGAGGTGATCGGGCTCGACTTCTCCGGCCGGATGCTGGAACGCGCGCGGCGGAAGGAGCCCGCGATCGAATGGATCCAGGGCGACCTGCTCGAGCTGCCGTTCGAGGACGCCTCGTTCGACGCCGCCACGGTCGGCTTCGGCGTCCGCAACGTCGCCGACCTCGCGCGCGGTCTCGACGAGCTGCGCCGGGTGCTGAAGCCGGGCGGCCGCGTCGGCATCCTCGAGATCACGAGGCCGAAGGGGCCGCTGAAGCTCTTCTACCGGCTCTGGTTCGACGTGCTGATCCCGCTGGCGGGCAAGATCCTTCCAGGTGGCAAGGCCTACACCTATCTTCCGGCGAGCGTGCGCCGCTTTCCCGGCCCGGACGAGCTGGCCGAGCTGATGCGCGGCCACGGCTTCGGCGAGGTCACGTACCGCCGCCTCGGCGGCGGGATCGTCGCGCTCCACACCGGGACCGCTGCGTGACGACGCTCGAGGCGGTCGTTGCCCTCCCGGGGGTCGACGAGTACATGGCGGAGGTCGAGGACCGGCTCGGCGCCGCCGTCGGAGCGCACGGGGGCCGAGTCGCCGACGTGGGGGCGGATGCGCTCGCGGCGGGCGGGAAGCGGCTGCGGCCGCTGCTCGCGTTCCTCTGCGCACCCCCGGACGCGCCGGCCCCGGTCGCCGCCGGCGTCGCAGTCGAGCTCGTGCACATGGCGACTCTCGTTCACGACGACCTGATCGACGGCGCGAAGGTCCGGCGCGGGAAGGCGGCCGCCTGGGCGGCCCATGGCCCCGATGCCGCCCGCGCGACCGGCGACTATCTGTTCGCCCGTGCTTTCGCCGAGCTCGCCGCCGAGGGCGACGTCGGCGCGGTGGCGGTGCTCGCGGACGCCTGCCTCTGCCTCGCCCGCGGTGAGGCGATGCAGCGCGGCCAGTTGCACGATCCGGACACGACCGTCGAGGCGTATCTCGAGCGCTGCTCGCTGAAGACCGGGAAGCTGTTCGAGGCGGCGTGCTCGCTCGGCTCGGGCGGGACGCTCGGCCGCTTCGGCCTCAACCTCGGGATCGCCTTCCAGATCGCGGACGACATCCTCGACTGCGCCGGCGACACGATCGAGACCGGCAAGGTCGCCGGCACCGACCTGCGCGAGGGCACGCCGACGCTGCCGCTGCTGCTGGCGGCGCGGGAGGACGACGTCGTCCGCGCAGCGCTCGCGGGCGGCCCGGTCGCGGGCGTGCTGATCCGGGTCGCGGCCACAGGGGCGCTCGAGCGCTCGCGGGAGGTCGCGCTCGACTACGCTGGTCGGGCGCGGGCAAGCCTCGACGGCAGCCTCCACCGGGAGGAGCTCGAGACCCTCGCCGACGCTGTCGTCAACAGGAGGCGCTGAAAACGTGATCAGGCTCGGACGCATCAGCTACGTGAACATGGCGCCCGTGTTCCACCGGCTGAACGCCGAGGTGGAAGAGGTGCAGGGCGTGCCGACCGAGCTGAACGGGATGCTCCTGGACGGTGCGCTCGACCTGGCGCCGATCTCCTCGATCGAGTACGCCCGCCACGCGTCGAGCCTGCGGATCCTGCCGCGGATGTGCGTCTCCTCCGAGGGCGCCGTCGACTCGATCCAGCTCGTCTCGAGGACGCCCTTCCCGCAGATCCGCTCGATCGCCGTCACGCCCGAGAGCGCGACCTCCGTCGTCCTCGCGAAGGTGCTGCTCCCGCACGCGACGCACGTACCGCTCGAGGAGGAGGCCGACGCGAAGCTGCTGATCGGCGACGCGGCGCTCCGGAGCGCGTTCGAGGACCCGACGCCGCATTACGACCTGGGCAAGCTCTGGCTCGACAAGACCGGGCTGCCGATGGTGTTCGCAGTCTGGGCGGCGCCGGAGCCGGTCGCCGACGGCGTCGCGGAGCTCGAGCACGCACTCGTCTCCTCCGTGCGACTCGCGCGCGCAGAGCCGCAGGTGCTGGCCTACGAGGCGAGCGAGCGCTACGGCTATCCCGCCGGGTATCTGGCGCGCTACTTCGAGAAGCTGCGCTACTCGTTCGGCCCGCGCGAGCGCGCCGGCTTCTACACGTTCCTCGAGATGGCCCGCGACGTCGGCGAGCTCGAGCACGTGCCCGAGCTCCGCTTCGTCACGCCGAGCGCGACCCGCGTCTAGCGACTCGGGTTCGTTCGCCGCGAGGGTTCTGGTGATTCATGTCCCCGCGGACCGGGGACATGTCTCGCATGCGCGCCACTGTCATGTACGGAGCCGGCGATGTCCGCGTCGAGGATGTTGCGGACGCCCGGTTGATCGACTCGACCGACGCGCTCGTTCAGGTCACGCGCGCCGCGATCTGCGGCAGCGATCTCTGGCCGTACAAGTCGATGCCGCACGACGATGCCGGCCGGCGGATGGGGCACGAGTTCATCGGCGTCGTCGAGGCGGTCGGCTCCGACGTCGTGACCGTCGAGGTCGGCGACGTGGTCGTCTCGCCGTTCCTCTGGTCGGATGGATCCTGTGCCTTCTGCCGCGAAGGGCTGCAGAGCTCGTGTCTCCATGGCGGCAGATACGGCGGCGACGACGTCGACGGCGGTCAGGGCGAAGCGGTGCGTGTCCCGCAGGCGGACGGGACACTCGTCGTCCTGCCGGTCGGTGCGGACGACGAACTCATGCCCTCGTTGCTCACGCTTGCCGACGTGATGGGAACCGGCCACCACGCGGCCCTCACGGCCAATGTCGGCCCCGGCAAGACGGTCGCGGTGGTCGGCGACGGCGCCGTCGGGCTGTGCGGCGTGATCGCCGCGAAGCGACTCGGCGCCGAGCGGATCCTCCTACTCGGCAGCAACCCCGAGCGGACCGCGCTTGGGCAGGACTTCGGCGCCACCGACATCGTGCGCGAGCGCGGCGAGGAAGCGGTCGAGCGCGTCCGCGAGCTGACGCAGCACGGCGCCCACTCGGTGCTCGAGTGCGTCGGCCTCGAGCAGGCCGTCGAGACCGCGCTCGCGATTGCCCGGCCCGGCGGCGCCATCGGTCGCGTCGGCGTCCCCGAGCACGACACCACACCCACGGGCGTTGCGTTCTGGAAGAACGCTTCGATCGCCGGCGGCCCTGCACCGGTTCGCGCCTACATCGACGCGCTGCTGCCCGACGTGCTCGAGGGCCGGATCGAGCCCGGACGCGTCTTCGACCGCACGGGATCGATCGAAGACGTGCCGGACGGCTACCGCGCGATGAACGACCGCGAAGTGCTGAAGTTCCAGATCAAGCCGTAGCGTCAGTCCTCGCGGACGAACCCGAGCTCGTTCCCGTCGGGATCGCGAATCGTGAACTTGCGCGTGCCGTACGGCGTGTCGAAGAGCGGCTCGACCACGTCGGCACGGTCCCGAAGCGCCTCCCACCAGGCGTCCACGTCTCGGACGCTGAAGTTGTATCGACCGGCCGCCGGCACGGGATCGAGCTCCGAGATCGCGAACTGGGCGGCGCCCGTCTGGAAATGGGCGTACTTCGGCGCTTCGGGCGGCCAGTGGCTCTGCGCGGGCAACCCGAGGATCGCCTCGTACCAGGCAACTGCGGTGTCGAAATCGCTCACGTTGACTCGCACGTGTTCGAGCCGCGGCGCGTCCATCGCCGGACAGTACTGGGGCGTGATTGAGCCTGCCGGGAGCGGGTAGGCCATCGGTCGAAGCGAGCGAGAGAGGAAGGGCCGATGAACACGAAGCGCGCCGCGCAGGGGGTCGCCGCCTGAGCATCACCGACGCTGACCTCGGCAAGCTGGTCGAGCGCGTCCGCGAGGCCGCCGGCGCGTTGATGCAGGGCGACGTCCGCCGCTATTTCGCGCTCGTGAACGAGGCGCCCGACTACACGCTGATGCCCCCGAACGGTGGGCCGACGCGGCACGGGCGCGACTCGTCGCCTGCGAGCGTCGAGGCACTGGAGGAATTCTTCGCCGGCGGTGGAGACGCGGACCTCGAGCTCGAGCAGTCGTACGTCTCGGGCGACCTCGTCGTTCTGGTGGGCGTCGAGCGGCAGCACGGCACGGTCGGCGGCCTCCCCGATCAGGACTGGTCGTTGCGGGTGACCTTGGTGTTCCGTCGCGAGGGTTCCGACTGGCGACTGGTGCATCGACATGCCGACGCGCTGGTGCACCCGATCAGCATGGAGCAGCTTGCTCTCCTTGCACGCGGCTCGGCCGAGCCCGCGCTTAGGCTGGTCGCCCGGGTGCGGCCGCGATTGGTGCTTCAGAGAATCCGGGGGCTCAGGCCATTCCACTCAGCCACCTTGTTAAGCAGCCGATCGAGGGGCGGCCATGTGCCGATCGAACCGCATGCGAGGAGGTTACGCTCCCGTCCAAGGACGGACGCGAACGAAGGACCTTCGACCACGCATGAACAAGCCGCGCATCTTCCTCGGCTCGTCGGGCAAGCAGGCCAAGCTGCTCCAGGCGATCACGCGCGGGCTCGAGGACGTCGCCGACGTCGAGCCCTGGACGACGACATTCAACCCGGGGCGGTCGACGCTCGACCGGCTCGTCGAGCTCTCCCAGGAAGTCGATTTCGCCGCGTTCGTGTTCGCTCAGGACGACTGGACGACGAGTGACAGCTCCGAGGCCGGCCAGGCGTCGCCGCGTGACAACGTGGTGTTCGAGGCGGGGTTGTTCGGCGGCGCGCTCGGGATCCGGCGCACGTTCATCCTCCACGCGAACGGCTCGAAGCTGCCGAGCGACCTGCTCGGGCTCACCTCCGTCCGCTACGACCCGGCCACCACGCACGGCGGAGGTTCGCGCGATCAACCAGAAGCTCCGCAAGGCGATCGAGACCGAGGGTCGCCGGGGCGCGGTCGAGGGGCTGTGGTGGCAGCTCTCGCTGACCATGCGGACCGAGGGCGAACCGTCGGCGGTCAGCCTCCTCCGCATCTCGCGGGACCGCGATGGCGGCCTGAACGTGAACGGCCGGGCCTGGCAGGAGGACGGCACCCTGTCGGCCCGCTACTGGAGCGAGGCTGCGAAAGAGCGCAGAGACCCGGCCGGCATCCTCTACTTCTGGAAGGGCGAGCGCCCCCGGCACCCGGATGCCCCGCAGCTCGAGGGCACCGGCGAGATCCGCATCGAGACCACCGACCGCGGCACCGGGTACTGGACGACACGGTCGGACCGCGACCCTGCGCTGAACGCCCGCACCGCCGGCGTCTACCTGCGAGCCGACCCCTCTGACCTGGAGGTCCTGGACGGCGGGAGTGAGGACGAGCGGGCCGAGCTGATCGAGCAGCGCCTCCGGGAGTGGAAGGCAGCCGCGAACGCATTCTGAGTCGCTGTACCGCGGGCCTAGCGGCCCTCCGTTCGCCCGAGCGCGATGCCGGTCTCGCGAAAGACGTCCTCCAGCGCCGCGACCGCATCGGTATCGATCTCCGTCTCGCGGAAGCGCGAGATCCCCAACTTGCGCTCCTTGTGCAGCAATCGAACCATCAGCGCCCAGTCGTCCTCGGCCGCCGGATCCTCCTCCGGGTTGTGGTAGATCGAGATCTCGAGGACGGACCCGTCGGGCCGCTTCGCGTGCGCCTGCCAGCCCCAGTCCTCGTCGAGGAACGACGTGTCGAGCCCGCGCTTCGACAGCCCCTCGGCGACGAACGAGGCGACGTCTCGGCCGTAGAACCGGTTGCCGGCATTCGCCTCGGGCGGCAGCTCCGACGAGTGATCGAAGCGGTCCGACGTGAACGCGAACCACGCCGCATGCTCTCCGAACCCCATGCGGCGGGAGCCTAGGCGATGACCGCGGCGGGCCGCTCGGCGCGCCGGTACTCGACGCGGTAGCCCAGCCGGCGCGGGATCTCGAGCAGGCCGTCGAGATCGAGCTCGATCGTCGCGCCCGCCTTCTGCGTCACCTCGTCCTCGATCGGCAGGTCGAAGTCGTCGGCGCCGTAGTCGAGCGCGCGGAACGCCTCCTCGTTCTGCGTCAGCACCGAGGTGCGGACGTGCTTCACGTTGTCGAGGAAGATCCGGGAGAGCGCGATGTGGCGCCAGTACTCCTGCGGCGAGATCTCGCGCCCGCCGAACGCCGTCCCGTAGGGCTTGTACGTCCAGCAGAGGAAGGAGAAGAGGCCGCCGCTCTCGTCCTGGAAGTCGCGCGTCCGCTGCAGGTGCTCGAGGCGCTCCTCCAGCGTCTCGTCGAAGCCGATCACCATCGTCGCCGTCGTCCGCAGCCCGGCCTCGACGATCGCGCGCTGCGCCTCGAAGTACTCGCGCACCGTGTACTTGAACTTGGCGTGCCGCTTGCGGAAGTCCTCGGTCAGGATCTCGCTGCCGCCGCCCGTGACCCAGTGGACGCCCGCGTCGCGCAGGCGCGCCGCCGCCTCTGCGTGCGAGAGGCCCGCCCGGTCGGCGAGATAGACGAACTCGGCGATCGTGAGCGCATAGAACTCGACCCGGTCGCCGTAGCGCTCGCGCACCGCGGCGAAGAGGTCGCAGTAGAACTCGAGCGGCAGCTTCGGGTTGAAGCCGCCGTTGAACGCGACGAGGTCGCCGCCGACCTCGAGCAGCCCGTCGATCTTCGCGAACACGTCCTCGCGCGAGAGCACGTAGCCGCCCTCCTGGTTCGGGAGGACGTAGAACGCGCAGTAGTCGCACTGGGCGACGCAGACGTTCGTGTAGTTGATGATCCGCATCACCATGTAGGTGGCGCGGTCGGGCTCGTGGAAGCGGGCGCGGGCGGCCTGGGCACGCGCCTTCAGCTCCTCGTCGTCGGCGTGCAGCCAGAGCTCGCGCGCCTCGTCCAGGGAGATGCGGCTCATGCCGGCACGGCCTCCTCGGTCGTGACCACCTCGGGCGCGAGCGTGTCCATGAACGAGCTGACCGAGAAGACGGCGTTGCCGGCGCCCGCGACGCCGTAGCCGGGCGGCGGCTTGAGACCGTGCTTCTCGAGCGTCTCGCGATAGGCCTCGAGCAGGCGGATGTGGTACTCGAGCGGCGCACCGTCGGGGTTGTCGCGGCCGAGCGGCGTCGTCGGCTCGGGGCACCAGGTGGTGAAGCGCGGTGTGATCCCGCGGCTCATGAAGTAGTCGAGGCCTTCCGTCGTCGAGGCGATCGCCTCATCGACGGTCTCGAAGCCGAACGGCTTCGCCATCTCCACGCCGGCGACGAAGTTCGGGATCACGAAGCGCGCCCCGAACACCTCGGCCGCGTCGAAGATCCGCCGGTGCCACTCGTCGCGGCCGACGTAGCGCTCCTTGCCCGGCGAGATGATCCTGAACAGCCGCTCGTCCCACACCTCGTAGTTGGGGTGGTAGATCGTGATCCCGTAGTCCTTGTAGCGCTGCACGTCGGCCTTCGGCAGCGCCTGCGCGACGACCTTGCCGATCCACCGGCCCGGGAACCGCTCCTCGATCGCCTGCGCGTAGCGGCCGTAGAAGTCGGCCTCGGCGAGGCCGTCGACGGTGCTCGTGACCGAGCCGCCCGTGAGCGTGTAGGCCTTGCTCGCGCGGTCGACGTCGTAGCGGTCGATCAGCGCCAGCGCCTCGAGCACGTCCTCCACCGGCTTCACGCCGGTGTACGGGCGTCCCTCGCGCTTGTGCTGGCGCCAGTTGTGGTTGATGTCGCAGAACCCGCACTCCTCCTTGGCGCCGAAGTACTGGCAGAGCCGGAGCACGGTCAGGTAGATCAGGTAGCCCCACTGGATCGTGGGCGCGGTCTCCATCACCGTCTTCCCGTTTGCGAGCGTGTGCCGGTAGTACTCGGGCAGCGGCGGCAGCGTCACGTCCGCGACCATCCGGCCGTCCAGCGTCAGCTCCCGTCCGGACATCCGGTACGGCGAATCGGGGTTCACGCGCACCGAGACGATCGTGCGGCGCAGGCCGTAGGGGCCGCCGGTGAGCGCAATCTCCTCCGGCGGGCGCCGCTTGGCCGCTTCGCCGAGCTCGGCGAGCGGCTTCTGGTCGAAGGAGAAGATGAAGTAGGACTTCGGCTTCACCTCGCCGTCGAGGTTGTCGGTCAGGGCCGAGTCGTCGAAGGCGATGCCGGTGCGAAGCAGGTCCTCCTTGAGCACGGCCTCGCGCGGGATGTGCGGGAAGCGCGCCATCAGCTCCTCGACCAGGGCAGTGCGCGACTCCGCGGCGGCGGTGCTCATGGCCTCAACCTAGCTGGCCACGGCCCAGAGGGGCGTGCGTCTCGTTCGGATTCCGTAAATCCCTGCAAAGAGCCGCCGAGCCTTCGGCTAGCCTCGTCGGGGTCGTGATCCGGAAGCCGCTCATCCTCGGGCTCCTCGCCCTCGTCTCAGCCGCGCCCGCGGCTGCTCAGACGACGACCCTGATGCCCGGCGTCACCTACGAGCGCGGCGTCCAGTTCACGCCGCACGGCCCGGTCGCGATCCACATCGTCCGCGGCCCGCGCCCCACCGGCCTCTACGCGCTCCGCCCGACGCTCTCGAACGAGGCGATCCAGGGCGTCGAGCGGGTCACCTCGATGCAGAAGCGGCTGTCGCCGGGCGCGACGATGGTCGGCGTCAACGCCGACTTCTACGCCGACTCCGGCCGGCCGAGCGGCGTCCTGATGCGCGACAACGTCGTCGAGAGCCCGCCCTACGGCGACCGCTCCAGCACGGGCGTCACTCCCGAAGGCGCGCTCGACGTGCGCCGGATCGAGTTCTTCGGCACCTGGCGCGGGCTCGGCCAGCGGCGGACGCTGAACGACCTCAACCAGTCGCCGGGCACGAACGGCATCTCGCTCTTCACGCGCACGTACGGGCCGGCCACTCCGGCCCAGCCGGGCGTGACCGAGGTCGTGGTCTCGCCCTTCCCGCCGACGGCGCCGAACACCGACCTCGTCGGGCCGGTGGTCCAGGTCGCCTCCGGCGGCGGCACGGCGATCCCACAGGGCGGCGCGGTGCTCGTCGCCCGCGGCACCGCGGGCCAGCGGCTCCTCGAGGAGTCGCCCGTCGGGACGTTCCTGACCGTGCGGCTGATCTTCCGGCCCGAGTGGACGGGCGTCACGAACGCCGTCGGCGGCGGCCCGGTGCTCGTCCGCAGCGGCGGCCCCGTCTTCCGCGCCCAGGAGGCGTTCACCTCCAGCCAGCTCGCGCCGCGCAACCCGCGCACCGGCGTCGGCCAGCTCGCCGACGGCCGCGTGCTGATGGTCGTCACCGACGGCCGCCGGCCCGGCTACAGCGTCGGAATGACCAACTTCGAGCTCGCCCAGACGATGGTGCGGCTCGGTGCGGTCACCGGCTCGGCCTTCGACGGCGGCGGCTCGTCCTCGCTTGCCTTCGACGGGAAGCTGCTCAACCGCCCGTCCGACCGCGGCGGCGAGCGCCCGGTCTCGAACGCGCTCCAGCTCATGTACTACGGCGTCTACTCGCCGGCGCCGGAGCCGGTGATCTCGCCGAACGGCGACGGCTTCGCCGAGAAGCAGCGCGAGCTCTCGTACAAGGTCGTCCGGCCCTCGAACGTGACCGCGACCCTGGTCGCGCCCGGCGGCGCCGTCGCGTTCACCGAGACGCTCCTGCAGCAGCCGGGGACGTATCCGGTCGCCTTCCCGCCCGCACCCGCCGACCCGACCGTCGTCGGAGCCGCCGCCGCCCGCCGAAGGGCGCTGGAAGCTCGAGGTCACGGCCACCGACGACCTCGCACGCACCTCGACGACCACGCAGAGCTTCACGGTCAACAACACGCTCGGCTTCGCCAAGGTCTCCCGCCGCACTCTCACCGTCCGGGTCCGGGGCAAGCAGACGATCTCGGCCGGCGTGACCCTGACCCGCGCTGCTCGTGTGACGGCGACGGTGGAGACGAAGACCGGCGTCCAGGTCGCCACGATCGCGGTCCGCCGCCTCCCGGCCGGCCGCTTCGCGGCCAGCTGGCGTGGGACGACCCGCGGCGGCAAGTTCCTCGTCTACGGCGGCATGTACGTCGTCCGCTTCCGCGCCACGAACGAGCTCGGCGCCGTCGAGGTGGTCTCGCCGGCGTTCCGCGTCATCCGCGCCGCTCCGCTGCCTGCGAAGAAGCCCAAGCCGCCCGGCTAACCTCTGCCGGTGCCGGTCGCGTCGATCATCTCGGGGATCACCGATGCCCTGACGACGGTCGTCGGCGACTACGGGCTCTACGCGGTCTTCCTGCTGATGGCGCTCGACGCCGTCTTCCCGGCGGCCAGCGAGGCGGTGATGGTCTACGGCGGCGCGGTCGCGGCGGGCGCGTTCCCGGGCCAGGACGTCCAGCTCTTCGGCTGGACGCTGGAGCCCGGCCTGGAGGCGTACCTCGGCATCGCGCTCGCGGGCACGATCGGCTACACGCTCGGCGCGATGGGGGGCTGGTGGATCGGGTTCCGCGGTGGCCGTCCCTACCTCGAGCGCCACGGCCGCTGGCTGCACCTGGACGCCGAGAAGCTCGACAAGGCGGACCGCTGGTTCGAGCGCTGGGAGGACTGGGCCGTCTTCCTCGGCCGGCTGACGCCGGTCGTCCGCTCCTTCGTCTCGATCCCCGCCGGCGTCTTCGAAGTGCCGTTCCGCCGCTACACGATCCTGACCTTCCTGGGCTCGGCGATCTGGTGCTTCGGCTTCGCCGGCATCGGCTGGGCGCTCGGCAGCCGCTGGGAGGACTTCCACGACACCTTCCACTACGTCGACTACGTGATCGTCGTTCTGGTCGTGGCAGGGGCCGCCTGGCTGGCCTGGAAATACCTGCGTAGGCGGGGCAAGCCCGCAACGGAGCCTCGCTAGACTCTCCCGGCCATGAAGATCGATCTCGTCGACGTCAAGGCACAGTACGAGCCGCTGATCCCGGAGTTCCGGGAGGCGTTCGAGCGCGTCGTCGAGTCCGGCAGGTTCATCTTCGGGCCCGAGGTGCAGGCGTTCGAGGAGGAGGCCGCCGCCTACCTCGGCGTGCCGCACGCGATCGGCGTCGCGAACGGGACGGACGCGCTCGTGCTGGCGCTCGAGGCGATGGGCGTCGGAGCGGGCGACGAGGTGATCTGCCCCTCCTTCACCTTCTACGCGACGGCCGAGGCGATCGCGCGCGCCGGCGCGACCCCGGTCTTCGCCGACATCGATCCGGTGACGCTGAACCTCGATCCCGAGGACGTCGAGCGCCGGATCGGCCCGCGCACGAAGGCGATCGTGCCCGTGCACCTCTTCGGCCGGCCTGCGCCGCTCGCCGAGCTCGCCGCGTTCGGCCTGCCCATGCTCGAGGACGCCGCCCAGGCCTTCGGGGCCGAGGGTGTCGCGACCACGGGCGTCGCCTCCACCTTCAGCTTCTTCCCGACCAAGAACCTGTTCGCGCTCGGCGACGGCGGGCTCGTCGCTGCGACCGACGACGAGGTCGCGGACCGGATCCGGATGCTGCGCTTCCACGGCTCGCGCGACAAGAAGACATTCGAGCTGATCGGGACGAACTCCCGGCTGGACGCGCTTCAGGCCGCGTTCCTGCGCATCTCGCTGCCGCACCTCGCCGGGTGGAACGCGTCCCGGCGCGAGGGCGCGGCGCGCTACGCGGACCTCGGTCTCGGCGACGCCGTCGAGCTGCCGGTGGACGCTCCGGGCCACGTCTACCACATGTACGTCGTGCGCACGCCCGAGCGGGACCGCATCGCAGCCGCGCTCGGCGAGCGCGAGATCGCCTCCGCCGCGTACTACGTGACGCCGCTCCACCTCCAGCCGGCGATGCGGCATCTCGGCTGGGAGCCGGGCTCGCTGCCGGAGACGGAGAAGGCCGCCGCCGAGAACCTGGCGCTGCCGCTCTGGGGCGGGATCGACGCAGAGGTGCAGGAGCGCGTCGTCGCGACCGTCCTGGATGCCGTCGGCGTCGCGTCAGCGCGGGCGTGAGAACTCCGATCAACCGGCACCGGCTGCCGCAGCTCGCGGCCGACTTCGCGATCGTCGTCGCGGCCTGGTTCTTCGCCTTCCGGCTCCGCTTCGACACCGATCTGCCCGTCTACTACGACTACTACCTCTCCTGGCAGATCCTTGCGCTCGTCGCCGCGATCAAGCTCAGCGTCTTCGCGCTGTTCGGCTTCTACAACCGCTGGTGGCGCTACGTCTCGACGCGGGACATGTGGGGCGCCGCGCGCGGTGTCGTCGCGGCGAGCCTCGTCGTGTTCCTCGTCTTCAGCTTCTTCGACGTCCACGCCGCGGAGGTGCCGCGGACGGTCTGGGTGATCGACGGCCTGCTGACGCTGGCGCTCGTCGCCGGCTCGCGCATGCTCGCGCGGACGATCATCGAGCGGCCGCAGAGCCGGTCGATCGTGGCGCGAGGCAAGGAAGTGATCGTCGTCGGCGCCGGCGATGCCGCCCAGCTGATGCTGAAGGAGATCCTGCGCACGCCCGACCTCGGCTACACGCCGATCGGCCTGATCGACGACGACCCGAGCAAGAAGAACCTGCGCCTGCACGGGATCCGGGTGCTCGGAACGAGCGACGAGCTGCCGCACATCCTTCGTGACCGGCGGCCCGACGAGCTGCTGATCGCGATCCCGTCCGCCTCGGGCGAGCAGCGCGCCCGCATTGCCGAGATGGCGCGCGCAGAGAACGTGCCGGTGAAGACGCTGCCGGGGCTGAACGAGCTGATCGCCGGCGACCTCGACCTCGCCAGGCAGGTCCGCCCGGTCGAGGTGGAGGACCTGCTCGGCCGCGAGCCCGTCGAGGTCGACGTCGACGCGATCGCCTCGTACGTCAAGGACAAGGTCGTGCTCGTCACCGGGGCCGGCGGCTCGATCGGCTCCGAGCTCTGCCGCCAGCTGGCGCGCGCCGAGCCGACGCGGATCGTGATGGTCGATCAGGCCGAGAGCTCGCTGTACGAGATCGAGCGCGAGCTCGTCGACGAGCGCCGCTTCAGCGCCTGCGTGCCGGTGCTCACGGACGTCCGCAACCGCAAGCGGCTGGAGCAGGTGTTCGAGCGCTACCGGCCCGACGTCGTCTTCCACGCCGCCGCCTACAAGCACGTGCCGCTGATGGAGGCGAACCCGCTCGAGTCGGTCGCCAACAACGTCCTCGGGACGCGGATCGTCGCCGATGCCGCCATCGCGCACGGTGTCGAGCGCTTCGTCCTCATCTCGACCGACAAGGCGCTCAATCCCTACAGCGTCTACGGGCAGTCGAAGACGCTCTGCGAGTGGATCGTCGGCTCACACGGCGAGCGCGACGACGTGCCGACGAAGTTCGTCGCCGTCCGCTTCGGCAACGTCCTCAACTCGGCCGGCAGCGTGATCCCGCTCTTCCGCCGCCAGATCGAGCGCGGGCGGGCCGGTGACCGTGACCGACGCCGAGATGACGCGCTTCTTCATGACGATCCCCGAGGCGGTGGCGCTCGTGATCCAGGCGGGCGCGATCGGCGGCCGCGGGCGGATCCTCGTGCTCGACATGGGCGAGCCGATCCGGATCGTCGACCTGGCGCGGAACATGATCCGCCTCTCCGGCAAGGAGCCCGACCGCGACATCCAGATCACGTTCATCGGCGCCCGGCCCGGCGAGAAGATCCACGAGGAGCTGTTCGCCAAGGGTGAGACCTGGAAGCCGACGGTGCATCCGAAGATCGTCGCGCTCGACGTCTCCGCGGTCGAGCGCGGCTGGCTCGACGGCAAGCTCGACGAGCTGGAGCGGCTGGTCGAGACGGGTGACACGCTCGAGCTCGTCGGCCGCCTGGCCGCGATCGTGCGCGAGCCGAACGGCGCCGCGGCCGTCGAGGCGGAGGCCGAGGAGCCGGCGGCTCCGCACGTCTCGAAGCCCGTCTGACACCAGTCGACGGCCAACTCTCCGGATCTCCTCCGGATCGAGACCGCTCCGCTTTACCCGAGGGTGCGAACAGGAATAGCATGCACTCGCGGTGGTGGCTGTGGGGGGCCGGCCACGCAGGGGAATCCATTCAGTTACCAACGAACTCCAGATCTCGGGGAGGTGCGGAGTGTCATCACTCGTTCGATTCCGATTCGTCGCGCTCATGGGCGCGATCTCAGTGCTGCTCGTACTGGCAGCGCCCGCGACCGGCAAGCTCACAGCCGCCGCGTCGAACTCGGCGGCCGCGAAGGAGAAGGCGCCGAGCGACAGCGCCGTCTTCTTCGCCGCCGACGGCATGCGGCAGGACATCGTCGCCAGGTATGCGGCCCAGGGCCTGCTGCCGACGATGTCGTCCTTCCTCAAGAAGGGCGTCTCGGCGAGCGGCAACGGCCTGCTGACGCAGGCGCCGCCGAACACGGGCGCCGGCTGGTACAGCCTCGCCACAGGTGCGTGGCCGGGTGTCCACGGCTCCACGAACAACACCTTCCACATCAACGGCCAGCCGTTCGGGAACCGGCACCGCGGCCGTTCGACCCGAACGTGCTCCAGGCCGAGTCGATCGCTCAGTCCGCCGAGCGGGCCGGCCTCAAGGTCGCCCAGGTCGAGTGGGCGGGCGGCCGCAACGCGACGATCCAGGGCCCGACGATCGACTTCCAGTCGTTCTTCTCCGGCCGCGGCGTCGCCACGAACTTCATCGGCAAGGCGGGTGACGTCCTCTTCGACGACGCGCCGTTCATCGCCGCGTTCGGGCTCCAGTTCGACCACCCGGCCGGGTATGCGGGCCAGGCGCCCTTCCCAGGCGCGGCTCCCACGCCGGCCACCGGCTGGTCCGGCTCGCTGCCGGCGACCTTCAGCCCGGCGATGGAGATGCACCTGCGCGTCCTCGACGGCACCCCCGCCGTCGACAAGTACGGGCTCAACGCCTGGATCTTCGACAGCACGAACGACGGCACGAAGAACTACGACAAGGTGCTCTTCTCGACGACGAAGAGCGCCGCGAACAGCGTCGGCATCCTCCGCAAGGGCGAGTGGGCCGACGTCAAGGTGAAGATCGTCGGCGGCACGTCGGCGGGGCTCACCGCCGGCTTCCTCGTCAAGGTCGAGGAGCTGACCGGCGACCTGTCCCGCGTCCGCCTCTTCCACACGTCCGTCAGCCGCGCGATCGCGAGCTGGCCGACGTGGCCCGGCGAGCCCGGCTTCACGGGCGACTTCGCCGAGTACCTCGCGCAGACGTTCCCGACCTCGACGGCCGCCGACTTCGCGATCCTCGAGGCCGGCGTCACCTCCGAGGAGACGTACGTCCAGCAGGGCCTGTACTGGAAGACCGGTCATGAGCCGATGCTCGAGTACGTCGTCGAGAAGTACGACCCGGACCTGCTCCTCGCCGGCATGCCGACGACGGACGAGTTCCAGCATCAGTTCCTCGGGCTCGTGTCGCCGAAGCTGCCGAACGGCGCAGCGAACCCGGCGTACGACGACGTCGACCTGAACGGGGTCGCCGACGGCCGCGTCGCTGCACGCGAGGCGTTCATCCGCACCGCGTACCAGGAGGCCGACGAGGTCCTGACCCGCGCCCGCGAGCTGATGGGCAAGGACCCGACGACCTTCGTCGCCTCCGACCACGGCTTCGCGCCGCAGTTCCTCGCGATCGACGCGAGCCTGCCCCTCGTCGAGCTGGGCCTGCTCTCCAAGCCGCAGACGTCGAACTGCCGTCCGGCCACGGGCGAGACGATCGGCAAGGCCAAGGCCTGCTGGGCCGGCGGCGCGCTGCAGATCTACCTCAACGTCGCGCTCCGCGATCCGGCCGGCGGCGGCTTCCAGCAGATCGCGGCGGGTGACGTCGCCGCGACGGTGGCCGCGATCAAGGCGAAGTACCTCGGCCTGAAGGATCCGAACGACTGGACCCATGACGGTCAGGCCCGAGAACTGGAAGATGATCGACCGTGTCTTCACGAAGGCCGAGGCGCGGTACATCCCGAACGGGCCGAACAGCACGAGCGACATGGCCCATCCGACACGCACGGGCGACGTCATCGCCTTCGCGTTCCCGCCGTACCAGTACGACGCGGAGACGCCGGGCGTGCTGGTCGCGCCGTCGCACTTCTTCGGGCAGCACGGGTACGTTCCGGCCGTTCAGGACCTGCCCGCGAACGTCAACATGCGGGCGACCTTCCTCGCCGGTGGCGAGGGGATCGCGAAGGGCCAGGTGACGGCGAAGACGATCGACCTCGCGCCGACGCTCGCGTTCCTGCTCGGGATCCCCGAGCCGCAGCACAGCCAGGGGCGGGTCCTGCTGGGAGCCGTCAAGGGCGGCGAGTCGTACAGGCCGATTGCGATCGTGGGCCTGAACGACTTCCACGGCCAGCTCGAGTCGACGGCGCTCCCGTACGACGGGCTCCAGCAGCCCGTGGGCGGCGCCGCCTTCCTGGCGACGATGTTCGACGAGGAGATCGCGGCGTTGCCGGGTGTCGGCATCACCGCGAGCCCCGGGCTGACGCTGGCCGCGGGAGACAACGTCGGCGCCTCGCCGGCGAACTCGGCCCTGCTCGCAGGACATGCCGGCGATCGACGTCGAGAACGCGTGGGGCCTGGACGCCACGTCGTACGGCAACCACGAGTTCGACTACGGCGTCAGCCGGCTCCTGCAGCATCAGGCGCGGGCGAAGTTCCCGTTCCTGGCGACGAACATCGTCGACGCGGTGACCGGACAGCTTCCGCCCTGGGTGACGCCCTCTGCCGTCTTCACGGTCGGGGGAGTCCAGGTCGGCGTCATCGGCGCCGAGCTCGAGAGCACGCCGGAGCTCGTCTCCGCGGGTGCGACCGCAGGACTCAAGTTCCTCGACGAGGGACCGCGGATCAAGGCGGAGTCCGAGCGGCTGCGCGCGCTCGGCGTCAAGGTCCAGATCGTGGTCATCCACGAGGGGACCGCCGTCGGCCAGAACACGATCGGCAACGCGGCCGGAGTGCCGTGGCAGGGGCCGATCATGGGCATCGCCGACGAGCTCCAGGACACGACCGTCGACGCGATGATCGTCGGCCACACCCACCGCATCTCGAACCTGATGCGGGGCAACATCCTGATCACCGAGGGCATCAACGCAGGGACGAGCTACTCCGTGCTCCAGCTGCTGGTCAAGGGCGGCGACGTCGCCTGGGCCGGCGGTGCGACGCGGGTGGCGAAGACCCTCGGCGTCGCCCAGCGGGCGGACGTCAAGGCGATCGTCGACGACGCCAACGCCAAGACGGCCGTGCTCCGCAACCAGGTGATCGGCAGGCAGTCGATCGACATCCTGCGAGCCCCGACCCGGCTGAAGGAGTCGGCGATGGGGAACATGGTCGCCGACGCGATGCGCCTGAAGTATCCGGGCGTCGACGGGGCGTACACCAACTCCGGCGGGCTCCGTCAGGACCTGCTGGTCTCCCCGCCGAGTGCCGGCGAACAGCCCGGTGAGATCACGTGGGGCGAGGTGTTCGCGGTCCTGCCGTTCGGCAACCGGACGACGATCCTCACGCTCACCGGAGCGCAGCTGAAGACCGCGTTCGTGAACGGCTTCTCGCCCGTCTGCAACGTCGCGATCAACACGGGGCGCTTCCCGCAGGTCTCGGGCCTGAAGGCGACGTTCCACTGCAACGGCACGACCGCCGGTCGTCGATGGCGTCTGGAAGACGCCGAACGGGCCGGGCGGGCACGGCCGATCCCGGTCGGGGACACCGACGCCGTTCGGTTCGTGACGAACGACTTCATGTACACCGGCGGAGACGGCTACACGATCTTCGCCAGCGGCACGAACGTCCAGCAGCCGGGCGACGACCTGATGCAGGTCGTGATCGACTACATCGCCGGTCACTCGCCGGTGGCCCCGGTCGTCGACGGGCGGCTGATCCAGGGCACGTAGCCCTAGTGGTCGAAAGGGCCGGCCCCGAAAGGGGCCGGCCCTCAGGCCGTCAGGAGCAGGTCGAGCAACCCGCGGGGATCGCGTCGAACGCGTTCCGGCGCTGCGTCGCGCTTGTGGAGGTCGAGCTCCGCCGGCGAGGTCAGCGGCCGCAGCCGCCCCTCGCGGATCAAGGTCTCGTCGACGGCGCCGAGCCGGCCCGCGAACGTCGTGTAGACCGGCGTGCCGAGCGCGACTGCCTCGCGGTTCATCGTCCCCCCGGCCGAGACGACGAGGTCGGCGAGACCGACAAGGCTCTGAGCGTCGATCGCGTGCTCCGGCAAGTGCAGCGACGGCAGCCCGAGAGCGCGGATCTCCTCCCGCTGCTCGCGCGTTCGCGGGAGGACGACTGCGTGCACGTGCTCGTCGCGTCCGAGCCGGTCGAGCACGTCCCGGAAGAGCGGGTTGCCGTGGCGGTGGTAGAGCGACACCTCCGGCGGCGTCCGCACGACGGCGAGCACGCTCGCGGGATCGATGCCGTCGAGGACGGCCGGATCGGGCTCGAAGTCGGCGAGGTAGTACTCCTCCTCGATCCCCGGGTACTGGCGCAGCTTGGGCGGCTTTGCGCCGAGCCGGGCGAGGCGGTCGGGCGGAACGGCGTCGGGGAAGACCACCCGTGTCGCAGCCCGGAGACCGAGCTGGTGCTGCGTCGTCGCGAACTCGTAGTCGTGCGCGGTCGCGCCCGCGATCCCGAGGCTCCGGGCGACGAGCATCGCCTCATGGGAGCCGTGCGCGAGCGCGAGGTCGAACCGGCGCCCCTTCGCGAAGCGGCGGAGGGCAGGGAGGCGCCCGGCCATCGCGCGTGCCTTCCCGAGCGCGCCGGCGCCGCCGTGTGCGGGCCCGACGACGCGGTGCGCGATCCCGTTCAGCTCGAGCAACTCGAGGGTCTGCGCGTAGTCGCGGGCGGTCACCTCGACGTCGTGCCCGTCCTCGGCGAGCAGCCGCAGCAGCGGCCGGAAGAACGGCACGTGCGGCGAGTTCGTGATGTCGACCCAGACGCGCACCCGCGACGAGTCTATAAGATCTGCTTATGGATACCCGTCAGCTCGCGGCCTTCTGCGCCGTCGTCGAGCGGCGCAGCTTCTCGCAGGCGGCCGAGCGTCTCGGCGTCACCCAGCCCGCCGTCTCGCTCCAGGTGCGGGCGCTCGAGAAGCGGCTCGGCACGCAGCTGCTCGACCGCTCCGGCCGCCGCGTCGAGCCGACCGAGGCCGGGTTGCGGCTCTATCGCGGCGCCCAGCGGCTGCTCACGCTCGAGGGGCAGATCCTCGACGAGATCGCGGGCGAGGGCGAGGGCGAGCTCGCCGGCGAGCTGCAGATCGGCGCCTCCACGGGCCCGGCCGCCATCGTCGTGCCGCTGCTGCTCTGCGAGTTCCAGCGCGAGCACCCGGGCGTCAGGATCGCGCTGACGGTCGCCGACACGCAGGCCGTCGTCGAACGTGTCGCTGCGCGCGAGCTCGAGCTCGGGATCGTCGGCGCCTCCCGCCGCCACCGCGCGGTCGCCTTCGAGCCGTTCTTCGACGACGAGGTGATCCTCGCCTGTCCGCCCGGCCACGCGTTCGCGGGGCGGACGGTGTCCCTGGAGGAGTTGCGCGGCGAGAACCTGATCGTGATGCAGGAGGGCGCCGGCGTCCGCCAGATCGTCGAGGACGAGCTGCGCTCGATCGGCACGCGGCTGCGCGACCTCGACGTCCGGCTCGAGCTCGGCCTGCAGGAGTCGGTGCGAAGCGCCGTGCAGGCCGGCTACGGCGTCACCTTCATCTCGCGCTCGGCGGTCGAGCCGGAGCTCGCGGGCGGCTCGCTCACCGCCGCCAAGGTCGAAGGGCTCGACGCACGACGCGAGATCTCGCTTGCGCGCGCCTCCGGCAGGACGCCGACGCGCGCCGCCGACGCGTTCGTCGAGTTCGCGCGCGCCAAGCTCGCAGCGATGATCGTCCGCTGGGGCATCGGCGAGCTGCCCGCGCTCGCAGGGGAGCGGCCGCTTGTCGTCGCGAGCCCCCGCTGGCGCGATGTCTTCGCTGCAGCGGATCGCTGGGAGGAGGTGCCGTCGCACCGGATCGAGGTGCCGGAGGGCGTCGACACGATCGTCGCGATCGGCGGCGGCAGTGCGATCGACACGGGCAAGGCGGCGTCGGCCGCGAGCGGGCTGCCGCTCGTCTCGGTGCCGACGACGTACTCCGGGGCGGAGTGGACGTCCTTCTTCGGCGTCCGCGACCCGGACCGCCGGATGCGCGGCGGCGGCGCCGGCGCCAACCTGCACGCGATCGTCTACGAGCCGCAGCTGACGCTCGGGCTGCCGGTACCCGAGACGGTCGGCACGTCGCTGAACGCGCTCGCACACTGCGCCGAGGCGCTCTACGTCCGCGAGCGGACGCCCGAGACCGACGCCGATGCTCTCGCGGGCGCAGAGCTGATCGGCGAATGGCTCCCCCGCGTGGTCGGGCGGCCCGACGACCCGGAGGCGCGCGAGCAGCTCCTCCGCGGCGCCTGTCATGCCGGAGCCGCACTCGGCGGCTCGATGCTCGCGCTCGGCCACGCACTCGCCCAGGCGCTCGGCGGCCGCTACGGCGCGCCGCACGGCGCGCTGAACGCGCTGACGCTGCCGCCGGCGCTCCGGTTCAACGAGCCGGTTGCCGGCGAGGCGATCGCCCGCTTCGGCGCCGCCCTCGGGACGGACGATCCGGCCGCGCGCGTCGAGGAGCTCGCGCGGCTCGGCGGCTTCGAGCGCCTGCGCGATCTCGGCATCCCTGAGGAGGCGCCGGCCGAGGTGGCCGAGTCGGCCGCTGAGCGTCCAGGCGCCAAGGCGAATCCGCGGCCGGTCACGCCTGCGGACGTCGAGCAGTTGCTCAGCGCGATCTGGTGATCAGCAGGAACCGAGTGCGACCGTGCCGCCCGGGCCTGCGAGGAAGTACGTCTCCGTCTTCTTGTACTCGACGCAGTACGACGTTTCGTCGGCACGAATCAGCCGGACGAACGGGTTGTCGAAGTCGAGCGTGTCGGCGTACGTGGCCGTGACTGCGTGCACCTGGGCGAGTTGGCGAGCGACGATGGCCAGTGTGTACTTCGCGCTCGCGACCTCGGCCCGCGACTCGGCGTCCGAGACCTTGCCGATCGGGCTCAGCCCACCCACGCTCGTGTTGCCGAGGAATGCGTAGCCGGACACCGCCAGCACGGCGAGAATGGAGACGAATCCGAAGAGTCGAGTCATCATCCGGATTATCGGCAGCCCGGGTACTTCCCAATAGCCCGAGAACGATAAGGACAGCTAATGCAGCGCATTAGCGTTTGCGGTATCCTGCCGACGTGACCGGTTCGCACTCCTTCGACGTGCTCGTGATCGGGAGCGGCGCCTCGGGACTTGCCGCCGCTGTGTCCGCGGACCGTGCGGGCGCCCGGGTCGGCCTCGCGACGAAGGGCTCGATCCAGGCCTGCAACTCGGCCAAGGCGCAGGGTGGGATCCAGGCGTCGTTCGGCGACGACGACTCGCCCGAGCAGCACGCGGCCGACATCTTCAAGAGCTCGCACGACAGCGCCGACATGCGCCTCGTCGAGATCCTCACCGGCGACGCGCAGAGCGCGATCCACTGGCTCGAGGAGCTCGGGGTCGAGTTCACGCGGCGAGAACGGCGGCTACCGGCTCGCCCGCTGCGGCGGCGCGTCGGCCAAGCGGCTGCTCCAGGTGGGCGACCGCACCGGGCACGCGATCACGAAGGCGCTTCGCGACGCGTTCGAGGCGGGCGGCGGCACCCTGTTTCCCAACAGCCCTCTGTCGGCGCTCGAGCCGGGCGAGAACGGCTGGCGTGCGACCTGCGGCGAGCACGAGCTCGACGCGGCGACCGTCGATCCTCGCCGCCGGCGGCCGCTGCTTCCGGGTCGCGGAGGAGCGCGGCGAGCTCTCGACCAACCATCCGAACGCGACCGGCGAGGTGACGCGGATCGCGCTCGACCTCGGCGCCGAGGCGCGCGACCTGGACGAGCTCCAGTACCACCCGAACGGCGGCGCGTGGCCGGAGACGATGCAGGGCTACTCGATCCCGGAGACGACGCGCGCCTACGGCGCCGTGCTCCTGAACGCCGACCGGCGAGGAGTTCACCGACTCGCTCGGCCCGCGTGACGTCGTCAGCCAGGCGATCTTCGACGAGGTCGAGAACGGCAAGGGCGTCGAGACCGAGGACGGCCGCCCCGCCGTCTATCTCGACACGACGCGGATCGCGCCCGACGACGCCGAGATCTCGCTGCCGTACATGCTCCGCCGTTACCGCGGCGCCGGCATCGACCCGCTCGAGCAGCCGATCCTGACCTACCCCGTGCTCCACTACCAGAACGGCGGCCTGACGATCGGCACCGACGCCCAGACGACGCTGGAGGGCATGTACGCCTGCGGCGAGATCGCCGGCGGGACGCATGGCCGCAACCGCATGATGGGCAACTCCCTCCTGGAATGTGTTGTATTCGGACGGCGGGCCGGCCGGGCCGCTGCAGAGAAAGCGAGCGTATGAGCACCGTCACCGGGACCGATATCCAGCATGCGGTCGAGGACGCCGCGGCACACCTCTACGTCTGGGCGCTCAAGGACATCCCGCAGGACCTGCGCGACGCCCTTGCGGCCGCGAAGGACCGCGAGACCTCGGTCACGGGGCAGCGCGTCCTCCAGACGATCCATCGCAACGTCAACATCGCCGACGAGCGAGAAGAACCTCGTCTGCCAGGACACCGGCATCGCGGTCTACACCTGCCGCGTCGGCGAGCACTTCCCGCTCCACCCGACGCGGATCTACGAGGCGCTTCGCGACGGCACCGCCCGCGCGACCGTCGAGCACCCGCTCCGGTCGAACGCCGTGCACACGCTGACGCGCGAGAACACCGGCCCCAACATCGGCCACCGGCTGCCGATCGTGCACTGGGAGTTCATCGCCGACTGGGACGGCCTCGACGTCAAGTGCGTGCCGAAGGGCTCCGGCTCCGAGAACATGAGCTTCCTGAAGATGTGCGTCCCGGCCGACGGCGTGAAGGGGATCAAGCAGTTCGTGCTCGAGTCGATCGTCGGCGCCGGCGGCAAGCCGTGCCCGCCGGGGATCGTCGGCGTCGGCATCGGCGGCACGGCCGACTACGCGATGTACCTCGCCAAGGAGGCGATCACGCGTCCGATCGGCACGCGCAACGCCGATCCGCTCGTCGCCCAGCTCGAGGACGAGCTCTACGGCCTGCTCAACGAGACCGGGATCGGCCCGATGGGCCTCGGCGGCGACGTGACCGTGCTCCAGTGCCACATCGAGCACGCCGACACGCACATGACCCTGAACCCGGTCGCGGTCAACTACCAGTGCTGGGCCGCGCGGCGCGCCTCGGTGCACGTCGACGCGCAGGGCAACCGTCGAGTTCGACCGGGAGTTCTGAGATGGCGAAGCACGAGGTCACCTTCCCGATCACCGACCCGGCCGAGATCCTGAAGCTCCGCGCGGGCGACGAGGTCACCGTCCAGGGCCACATCATCGGCATCCGCGACCGGACGCAGATCCGGATCTTCGACCAGGGCGTCGAGCCGCCGATGGACCTCTCCGGCGCGTTCCTGCTCCACACGGCGCCGAACGTGCGCAAGGTGTCGGAGGACGCCGAAGGCAGGGGCACGTACGAGAAGATCTGCATCGGCACGACGACGAGCGCGCGGATGGTGCGCTTCACCGAGCCGCTGGGCGAGCAGTACGGCGTCCGCGCGATCTGCGGCAAGGGCGGCTTCCCCGACGAGGCGATCGAGCCGATGCAGCCGCCTCGGGATGGTCTACTTCGCGATCGTCGGCGGCGCGGCCGCGCTCGAGACGACGCAGATCGAGGAGATCGAAGAGGTGATGTGGGAGGAGCTGATGCCCGAGTGCCTCTGGAAGTTCCGCGTCAAGGACTTCGGCCCGCTCACCGTCGGCATCGACGCGCACGGCAACTCGCTCTACCACGACGTCCAGGCGCAGCGCGCAGGAGAAGCTGAAGGAGATCTTTGCTCGACTTTGACTCCCGCACCACGGCCTGACGCACGTGATCGACAAGGGCCTCGGCCCGCGTGCGTGGGAGGACGTGCTCGAGGTCGCCGGCGACCACATCTCGATCGTCAAGCTCGGCTGGGGGACGGCCGCCGTGACGCAGAACCTCGAGCGGAAGCTGGCCGTGCTGAGCGAGAAGCCGGTCGTGATCGGCGGGACGCTTCTTCGAGGTCGTCTACGCGCAGGACCGGCTCGACGACTACAAGTCGTGGCTGAACGGCCTCGGGATCACGCACGTCGAGATCTCCGACGGCACCGTCGACATCCCGCGCGAGCGCAAGCTCGAGCTGATCGCCGACTTCGCCCGCGACTTCACCGTCCTCTCGGAGGTCGGCTCGAAGGACTCGTCGGTCGAGTACACGGCAGACGAGTGGGTGCAGTGGCTGAACGAGGAGCTCGCCGCCGGCGCCTGGAAGGTGATCACGGAGGCCCGCGAGGGCGGCACCGCCGGCATCTTCGACTCCTCCGGCGGCATGCGCACCGAGCTGATCGGCGAGATCGCGCACGAGGTCGGCTCCGGCGAACGTGATCTTCGAGGCGCCCTCGAAGGCGGCGCAGGCCTGGTTCATCACCCAGTTCGGCCCCTCGGTCAACCTCGGCAACATCCCGCCCGACGAGGTGATCCCGCTCGAGACGCTCCGGCTCGGTCTGCGCGGCGACACGCTGAAGCAGATCCTGCTCGCCGAAGAGCCGTCCGCGACCTCCTAGCGAGCGTGAGCCGGCTCGTCCGGAGCCATCTCGTCGAGCGGGCACCGGCGGACCGTCTGGTCGAGGTCGTCCGCGACGTCTGCGGCATCCACGCCCAGGTGATGGGCTCGGCCGAGCTGCAGCTGGCCGCCCGGGTCGACGGGATCACCCAGGCTGACGTCCGCGAGGCGTTGTGGGAGCGGCGCGAGCTCGTGAAGACGTGGACGCTGCGCGGGACGCTGCACCTCCATCCCGCCGACGAGTTCGGCGCTCTGGACGACGGCGCGTCGCGCCGTGCCCGGCGAGGCCGACCGATTGGCGGACGGACTCGAGGACGTCGATGCGGTCGTGGCCGCGATCGGCGAGGCGCTCGCCGGGAGCCGCCTGACGCGGGAGGAGTTCGCCGAGGCAGTCGTCGAGCGTGTCGGGCCGGCGCCGCGCGACCAGCTCGCCTCCGGCTGGGGCTACTACCTCGACGACGCGGCGATCGCCGGCGTGCTCTGCTTCGGCCCGCCGCAGGGGCAGAAGGTGACGTTCGTGCATCCGGACGACTGGCTCGGGCCGCAGGCGGCCGACGTGGGAGCCGGAGGAGGCGCTGCGCGAGGTCGCGCGCAGGTACGCGGCCACGTACGGACCGGTCACGCATCGCGAGTTCCGGCAGTGGTTCGGCTCGCGCGAAGCGCTCATTCGAGGATCTCGACTTCCCGGAGCCGAAGGAGAGCGCCGCCACGACGCAGTCGGTCCGTCTGCTGCCGGAGTACGACGTCTACGTGATGGGCTACCGCGACCGCGACGCCTTCGTGCCGCCGGCCGTACGCGAGCAGATCAAGGCTCACGGCAAGGGCCGCTACGAGGGGCCGGCGGGAACGCCGTTCCTGCTCGTCGACGGCATCTGCGCCGGGATCTGGCGCCGCCGAAAGACGGCGAAGCGGATCGAGCTGACCGTCGAGCCGGCGCGAACGCTGACTCGTGCGGAGCGGGCCGGAGTCGACGCCGAGGCCGAGCGGATCGGTGCGTTCCTCGGGCTCGAGCCGGCCCTGACGATCGTCTAGGGCTCAGCCCGTACCGAGTCGCTCGCCGAGGAAGCGCGTGACCGGCCAGGCGCCGTCGGACGTGTTCGAGACGACCGTGTGCGTGACGTCCGCGTCCGGGTCGTGCACGGTGCGGAACGACACGCCCGCGTCGGCGCCGACCAGCATCGCGACGTCGGTCGACTCGTGCAGCCAGAACCCGAGTCCGTAGCGCCTCCCGGGGGCGTCGCTGCGGGGCCGCAGCATCTCGCGCACCCAGCTCTCCGGCACGATCCGCCCGCCGAAGAACGCCCGCCAGAGCGCGCTGATGTCGGCGACCGTGGAGTAGATCCCGCCGTCGCCGTTCCCCCGCACGGGCAGGTGGTGCACGTTCGTCCGCCAGGCGCCGTCGATCTCGAGGTAGCCGAGCGCGGTGCGGCCGGGGAGCTCGTCCGAGCGCAGGAACTCGGTGTCGACCATTCCGGCCGGCTCGCAGACGCGCCGCTGCACGAGGTCGTGGAACGGCGTCCCGCTCGCCCGCTCCGCGATCAGCGCCAGCACGACGTAGCCGCCGTTCGAGTACGAGAACTCCGCGCCCGGCGCGAACTTCGTCGCGTGCCCGTCGAGTACCGCGAGGTACTGCTCGGTCGTCGCGAGCGCATGCACGGGGACCGACAACACGTAGTCGCTCGGCTCCAGCTCCTCCTCCTCGTCCACGTAGTCGCCGATCCCCGACCGGTGGGCCAGGAGCTGCTCGACGGTGACCCCGTCGTCGATCAGCGGCAGGTCGGGCCGAGCACCGAGCGGGCAGTCGTCGAGAGCTCGAGCCGGCCGTCCTCGATCAGGCTCACGACGGCGAGCGCGGTCAGGCCCTTCGTCCCGCTTGCGATCGCGAAGCGGGTGTCGACCTCGTTCGGGATCCCATAGCCGCGGTGGGCGAGGCCGTACGCCTTCGCCAGCTCGGTCGTCTCGCCGCGGTCGACGCGAACAACGCCGGCGAACGCGGTCTCGGCCGCGAGCGCATCCAGCTCGGTCTCGAGCGACGACATCGGCGAGACGCTATCGACTCGGCGTAGGGTTCTCCGATGACGTTCGCCGTCGGACTCGTGTGAGCTCGCCCGAGACCGCCTCGGCCATGTCGGGCGAGCGCGCCCTCCGCCTCGTCGGTCTCGGCGCCCTGATCGGGATTCCGGCGGCGCTCGCCGCCGCGCTCTTCCTCACCGCCGTCCACGAGCTCGAGCACTGGTTCTGGGTGGACCTTCCGGAGCACCTCGGTGCATCGGGACCGCCCTGGTACCTCGTCGTCGGCCTGCCGCTCGCCGGTGCGGCGATCGTTCTCGCTGCCCGCACGTTGCTTCCCGGCGACGGCGGCCACGAGCCGCTCGGTGGGATCGCGGTCGCGCCGACACCCATCTCGCACGCTCCGGGCGTCATCCTCGCGGCGATCGGCTCGCTGGCGTTCGGCGCCGTGCTCGGCCCTGAGGCGCCGCTCTTCGCTCTCGGCTCGATCGTCGGCCTCGTGGCCGCGCGCTTCGCAAGGATGGGGGACACGGACGCAAGGGTGCTCTCGACCGCCGGGACGTTCTCTGCGATCTCGGCCCTGTTCGGAGGGCCTGTTGCTGCCGCCATGCTGCTGCTCGAGGCGGGCGTCGGCATGGGCGCGATCGCTGATCCCGATCCTGATCCCGGGCCTCGTCGCGGCCTCGATCGGCTACCTGATCTTCCTCGGGATCGGCGACTGGGGCGGGCTGGAGGCGACCACGCTCTCCGTGCCCGGCTTGCCCGCCTACGACGGCGTCCACCTCCGCGACCTCGTCGTCGCCGTCGCGGTCGGTGTCCTGCTGGCCCTGCTCACCGAAGTCGTCCGGCGGCTGGCGACGCGAATCGCAGGCCCTGGGCGTGCGCGGCTCGGAATGCCGCGGACACTGCTGCTGGGGGCGCTGGCGATCGGCGTGGTGGCGCTGGTCGCGGATGGGCTCGGGGCGAGCTCACAGGACGTCCTCTTCTCGGGCCAGGCGTCGATCCCCAGCCTGGTCGGCGAGGACTCGGCGCGGATCGTGATCGTCCTGCTGGCGGCCAAGGCGCTCGCGTATGCGGTCTGCCTCGGCTGCGGCTTCCGAGGCGGCCCGGTGTTCCCGGCGATCTTCCTCGGCGTCGCGGTCGCGATGGTCGCAGCGATTGCGTTCGACATGTCGCCGACGCTCGCGCTCGCGGTCGGAACAGCGGCCGGGATGACGGCGATGACCCGGCTGATCCTGGCCTCGCTCATCATCGCAGCGCTCCTCGTCGGCACGGCGGGCGTCGAGGCGATCCCCGTGGCCGCCCTGGCGGCCGTCGCCGCCTGGATGACGATGGCCGCGATCGACACGCGCTTTCCCGTCCGTCCCGCCGCCTAGTCCCTACGCTTTGACCTGTGGTGACGGTCGATCAGGTCCGGTCGGTGGCGAGCACGCTGCCGCGGTCGTACGAGGCGTTCGTGCAGGGCCGCGTCAAGTTCCGAGTCGGCCGGATCGTCTATCTGGCGTTCTCGCGCGACGAGACCCTGCTCGGCTTCGCGTTCCCCAAGGAGTGGCGGGACGCGCTCGTCGAGTCGGAGCCGGAGAAGTACATGCTCCCGCGCGAGTCCGACCTGCGCTACAACTGGGCGGTCGTCCGGCTCGCCGCGATCGACGAGGAGGAGATGCGGGAGCTCGTCGATCGACGCGTGGGCGATCGTCGTCCCGAAGAGCGTCGCCGCGGCATACGCGGAACGCGAAGACCAGGTCTGGCAAGCTTCGCGCGATGGTTCCTGAGGCGCGAGTCGAGCAGACGGAGAACGGCCTCGTCCCGAAGGGCGACGGCTGGTACGTCCTGAATGCGCGCGAGGCGACCTGGTGGCACGCCGACGGTCGCCCTGCCGTGGCCGAGTTCGAAGGCGAGCCGGGATTCGCCCAGCTCGGGATCAACCTCACCAGCCTCGAGCCGGGCGTGCCGATGGCGATGTACCACTGGGAGGCCGACCAGGAGGACTTCCTCGTGCTCGCCGGCGAGGCGGTGTTGATCGTCGAGGGCGTGGAGCGCCCCCTGCGTCAGTGGGACTTCGTCCACTGCCCGCCCGAGACGAACCACGTGATCGTCGGCGCCGGTGACGGGCCGTGCCTCGTGCTCGCGATCGGCGCGCGCGAGCGCTCGGTCGACAACCCGGACTGGGGCGGCTATCCGGTGGACGAGGCGGCGCGCCGCCACGGAGCGAGTGTCGAGGAGTCGACGACCGAGCCGGCCGAGGCCTACGCCGGGCTCGTCCGGCGCCAGCCGACCGCGTACCGCGAGGGCTGGCTGCCGAAGCAATGACGTTCGCAGTCGCCGCCGAGGCCTACGACCGGTTCATGGGCCGCTACTCGGTCGGGCTCGCGCCTCAGCTGGCCGCGCTGGCGGGCGTTCGCCCCGGGCAACGCGTGCTGGACGTCGGCTGCGGGCCGGGTGCGCTGACGACGGAGCTCGTGCGCCTGCTCGGACCTGCCGAGGTGGCGGCCGTCGACCCGTCGGAGTCGTTCGTCGCAGCCGCGCGCGAGCGGCATCCCGGCGTCACCGTCGAGCAGGCGGCGGCCGAAGAGCTGCCCTTCGCCGACGACGAGTTCGACGCCGCGCTGGCGCAGCTCGTCGTCCACTTCATGACCGATCCCGTCGCCGGCTTGCGGGAGCTGGCACGAGTCACGCGAGGCGGCGGCGTCGTCGCAGCGTGCGTGTGGGACCACGGCGGCGGCGCCGGCCCGCTGAGCACCTTCTGGGACGCGGCGCGGGAGCTCGACGCCGAAGTCCACGACGAGTCCAACCTCCCGGGCGCACGCGCCGGGCACTTGACGGAGCTGTTCACCGCCGCGGGGCTCCGCGAGATCGAGGAGACCTCGCTCGAGGTGAGCACCGAGCATCCGAGCTTCGAGGACTGGTGGGAGCCGTACACGTTCGGCGTCGGGCCGGCGGGTGCGTTCGTCGCCGGGCTCGATCCGGAACGGCAGGCCGAGCTGCGGGAGCTCTGCCGCGCGCGGCTGCCCGAGGCCCCGTTCGTGCTCACGGCCTCCGCCTGGGCGGCGCGCGGCCTCGTCTAGCCCATCCGCTCGGGACTGATAGGCCGATGTCGAGAACGGGAGATCGGCTCCGTTCTTATCGTGACAGTGCAATTCGGGCGCGAGCCCCGAAGATGGAGGAGTGAGATGACCAGGTACCTGCTGATCGTCAATTTCGAGGGAGGCGTCGTCGAGACGCCGATGGAGGAGTGGAAGCCGGAGGAGGTCACGGCCCACCTGGATTACTACAGGGCCCTGCACAGGGAGCTCGTCGACAGCGGCGAGCTGGTCGCGTCCGAGGTTCTCGTCGGCCCCGACCTGGCGAAGATCGTGACCTTCGACGGCCTGACCGCGCCCGTCGTCACGGACGGCCCCTTCCAGGAGTTCAAGGAGTGGGTGGCCGGCTACCAGATCATCGACGTCGAGTCCGAGGAGCGCGCGATCGAGATCGCCGGGAAGCTCTCGGCGGTGCCCGGGCCGGACGGGATCGCGACCCAGCAGCCGATCCACCTGCGGCAGATGATGACCGACGCGCCGTCCGACGCCGCCGAGATGGAGGCGTTCCTGGAGCAGGTGGGCGGCGAGAGCTGAACGCGTCCGTCGGTATCGAGGACCTGCTGCGCGAGTCGGCGCCGCAGGTCCTCGGGGCGCTCGTTCGCAGGCACGGCGACTTCGACGCCGCCGAGGACGCCGTTCAGGAGGCGCTCCTCGCTGCCGCGCAGCACTGGCCGCGGGACGGGGTTCCCGAGAGCCCGCGCGGCTGGCTGCTGCAGACCGCCGAGCGCCGGCTGATCGACCAGTGGCGGAGCGAGCAGTCGCGGAGGAGTCGCGAGAGCGTCGCGTCGCAGGAGCCGCCGGCGCCGGAGGTCTCTGACCGGGACGACACCTTGATCGTGCTCTTCATGTGCTGCCATCCGGCGCTGACCCCGGCCTCGGCGATCGCGCTGACGCTACGTGCGGTCGGCGGGCTCACGACCGCCGAGATCGCGAACGCGTTCCTCGTCGGCGAGGCGACGATGGCCCAGCGCATCGCCCGCGCGAAGCAGCAGGTCAAGGCATCCGGCGTGCCCTTCCGGATGCCGACGCCGGACGAGCTGCCGGCCAGGTTGCGCACGGCGCTGCACGTGCTCTACCTGATCTTCAACGAGGGGTACGCGAGCAGCAGCGGCAGTGACGTGCACCGCGCCGAGCTCTCGGACGAGGCGATCCGGCTGACGAGGATCGTGCACGTCGCGTTTCCCGACGACGGTGAGGTCGCCGGACTGCTCGCACTCATGCTGCTGATCGACGCCAGGCGCCCGGCGCGAACCGACGCAGCCGGGGAGCTCGTCCCCCTGGCCGAGCAGGATCGAGCGCGGTGGGACCGGAGTCGCATCGTCGAGGGAACCGCGCTGCTCGACGGCGTCGTGGGGAAGGGGCCGGTCGGCGAGTACCAGCTGCAGGCGGCCATCGCCGCCGTCCACGACCGCGCCGCTCACGCGGACGAGACCGACTGGCCGCAGATTCTCGCCCTCTACGGGCTGCTGGAGCGGATGACCGGGAACCCCGTCGTCACGCTCAACCGTGCCGTCGCGGCCGCGATGGCCGACGGTCCCGCCGCCGGGCTTGCGGTGCTCGACGAAGTCGACGAGCGCCTGAGCGGTCACTACCGGCTCGACGCCGTTCGTGCGCATCTCCTGGAGCTGGCCGGCGACACCGACGCCGCGTTCGCTCACTATCGCGCCGCCGCCGCGCGGACGACGAGCCTGCCGGAGCAGCGCTACCTGGCGACGCGAGCGGCGCGCCTCAAGAGCTCCGTGCGATAGATGTCGATCTCGGTCCGCCGCGTTCGTCGTCATAGGCGAGACCCGACATCCGACGAGAAGGAGCGACGATGAAGTACCTACTGCTGGTCTGCTGGGACGCCGAGCGCATGGATGCCCAGACCGAGCCCGACCCGACCGACACGCCCGAGGAGGAAAAGGAGGGCTTTCCCTGGCTGGACGACTTGCAGGCGAAGGGCAGCTGGATCACCGGCGACCAGCTGGCGCCGCCGCGCCGCGCTCGCTCCGTCCGCGTTCGCGGCGGGAAGGCGATCGTCACCGACGGTCCCTTCGCCGAGACCAAGGAGGCGGTCGGCGGCTTCGACCTGATCGAGGCCTCCAGCCTGGAGGAGGCGGTCGAGATCGCGGCCGGGCACCCGGTCGCGCAGTCGGGCACGATCGAGGTGCGGCCGCTCTGGGGCAACTGAGGGCGAGCAGCGATGATTCCGGCGCGCCGCGAACGTCTACATCGCTGTCAACGAGCGAAGGAGCGAGACCATGCGGATCGTGATCATCGAGTTCATCAGCCTCGACGGTGTCGTGCAGGCGCCGGGAGGGGCCGACGAGGACACGGACGGCGGCTTCGCCCACGGCGGCTGGTCGCACCCGTTCTTCGACGAGACCGTGGGCGGCGGCTTCAACGATGCGCTGACGAAGGCCGACGCGCTGCTCTTCGGACGCCGAACGTGGCAGACGATGGCGGCGGCGTGGCCGGAGCGGGCCGGCGACCCCTTCGCGGACCGCATGAATTCGATCCCGAAGCACGTCGTCTCCGGGACGCTGGGCGACGACGAGCTGACCTGGAACAACACGACCCGAATCCCCGGCGACGAGGCGGTGGCCCGCATCCGGGAGCTGCGGGAGACCGACGGCGGCGACCTGGTCGTGATGGGCAGCGCCACGCTCGCTCGCACGCTCCTGAGCGAAGGGCTCGTCGACGAGCTCCGGCTGCTGATCGAGCCCGTGATCCTCGGCGGCGGCAAGACGATCTTCCCCGGCGACGGCGCGTCGCAGACGCTCGAGCTGGTCTCCACGGAGACGAGCGGCACCGGCGTGCACGTGACCACCTACAGGCCGGTCGCCGCAGGGTAGGTCGGCTTAGCCGTCGCCTCGGCGCCGAGCAACGCTTGTGCCGCTTCGAGATCGGACGGACGGACGAAGATCTCGCGCGGGCCGGAAGCCGTGAAGTCCTCGAGCGAGGACTCGATCTGCTCGGTGTCGCGGTAGCCGCACTCGATCCCGTTCGAGCGCAGAAGACCGCACACGATCTGAGCCTCGGGCTCGTCGTCGACGACCTTCACGACCACCGTGTCCTCCATGGGCGCAGCGTACAGCGCGAGCGTCGAACGAGCGGGGCGGTCGCGGGCGACAAGGTAGGCTGCGCGAATGATCCCGTGGATCATCATGGCCGTGGTTGCCGTGCCCCTGGTGGTGATCGCCTTCGTGGCCTCGCGTCGCCGCACGATCGCCGGCGAGCACCCCGCGAACGAAGACGATCGGTCGAGGGCACTGACGGAGCAGGAGTTCGCCGCGGCAGAGGCCTACGAGGCAGAGTGGCGCGAGAAGGACAAGGAGAAGTTCCACCAGGAGCGCCTGCCCTAGATCCGCGGTCGTCAGGACCCGCGTAGCCTGGCACGCAGAAGGGCCGGGTAGATGTGACCCCGGCCCTTCCATTCCATCCGTGCTACTTGATGGGTTACGCGGCCCCGAAGGTGTACTCGGTGCCGTTCACCTTCAAGCGTGCGGAGGAGTGCTGAGATCGGCGCGCCCCCAGAGAATCCTGTCGTCACGTAGATGCCACTGATGACTTCCGAACCATGGTCTGCAACGACCTCGGCCCACGTCTGCGGATCGTATGCAGCACCGCACGCGTCGTCGTCGTAGCGCAGCTTGGTAGCCGTCGTCACCTCGTAGGTGTTGAACACGTCCTCGGCCGGAACCGTGGTCGCACACTGCGTCGCATCGAAGACCACGTCCTGTACCGTTGGTCAGGAAGACCCTCAGGTACGGCGATGAGATCGGACTGTCGTCCAGCGTCGAGTGCATGACGGTGTAGGACAACTGCGTGATGGAGTCGAGTGTCCGACCGTTCAGTCCGTTGAAGCTTGACCGAACCGCCCCACGAGCTATCGGGATACGGGCCGAACTGGACGCCATCGAGCGTCGTAGCGACACTGGCGTTGGTACCCGCGAAGTCACCGTCGAGGCGAAGCATCGTCGGTGCGTCCTTGCCGTCCTTGCCGTCCTTGCCGTTGATGCCGTCGGTGCCGGGGGCGCCCTTGGCGCCAGTTGCGCCAGCGTCGCCCTTCGCACCGGTGACGCCCTGCGGCCCTGGGCACCCTGGGCGCCAACGGCGCCCTGCGCGCCGGTCGCGCCGCGGTCTTGCCCTTGAGCGCCGCCTTCGTGCTCGTGTTGAGGTGAGCCAGCTTGATCGTGCCGTTCGCGATCTGGCTGCCGGTGATCAGCTTCGCGGTGCCGGCAACAGCCGTCCCGCTCAGCGCAACGGCAAGCGCGATCATCGCAACGATCATCGCCGGCGTGAAACGCTTTCCCTTGAACATTTTCAGTGAGTCCTTTCGGTAACCCGTTACCCGCTCGGCACGATGCCGCGGGTTCGATGACATGAACGTACGGGCGGCCGAGGCACGGTCGCTAGACCCAGTTGAGTCCAGCCTCACAGCGCCTTCAGAGCGCTCTCAGTGAGGCGTGGCGGTGCGGGCGGCGGCGACGGCTTCGAGCCGGGAGTTGACGCCGAGAGCCCGGAAGAGACGGCGGATGTGGTTCCTGACCGTTTCGGTGCTCAGGTGAAGCTCGGCGGCGATCTGCTTCGTCGAGCGGCCCTGCTCGAGCAGGCGAAGCACCTCGACCTGGCGGGGAGTGAGGTGCGGGTGTGGCGCTATGGGCGTGTTGTCAGGGCGTTCCTCCAGCAGCCCGAAGACGCCGACGACCTGTTCGCCGTTCTTGAGCGACACCGCGCTGATCTCCACAGCCACCCGCTGCCCGGTCGTCGAGAGCAGGACGCCCGGTGCGTCCGTGGCCGCGGCGGTGCCGAGCACCTTCCGGGTGAACAGCTCGCGGGCGCGCCTGCTGTCCTCGGGCGCGACGACGGAGGTGATGTGGCGACCGCGAACGTTGCCGAGCAGCCGCTCGGCGGCCGGATTGATCCAACGAACGATCCCCGTCGTGTCGAGGACGTAGCTGGGGACGCCGACGTTCTCCAGAGCCTGCTCGACGTCCCCGCCGACTCCCAGCCCGGTGGTCATGACAAGGAGTATGGCTAGTGGCCATCGTGCAGCGTCGCCGGTCGCGACCCGCTAGCGTCCCCGGCGGTGAGGGTCACCGGTGAGGCCGCACGCCGCTTTCTCGTCGCGCGCCACGCGCTCGGTCCGGCGCGTTCGCTCGAAGGAGGACCCGACGCGGTGCTCGAGGTCTTCCGTCGTCTCGGCTCGATCCAGTTCGATCCGCTTGCGGTCGCCGGTCGCACCCACGACCTCGTCCTGCACGCGCGCGTCGCCGACTACGACCCCGCCTGGTGCGACCTGCTCTACGAGCGGCGCGAGATCTTCGAGGCGTACAACAAGGGCCTCTCCTTCGTCCTGACGAGCGACTTCCCGTGGTTCCGCGGGACGTTGAGCCGGCACCCGGCCGCGCCTCCTCGCCGAGAACGCCGAGGTGGCCGGCCGCGTGCTCGACCGGATCCGCGCCGACGGCCCGCTGTCGTCACTCGACTTCGAGCGCGCGCAGGGTGGGACGACCGACTGGTTCGGTGTCCCGACGAACACCGTTCGGGCGGTGCTCGAGGCGTACGCCGTCACCGGCGTGCTCGGCCTCGCGCGACGCGACGGCAACCGCCGCTACTACGACCTCCTCGAACGGCTGCTGCCGGCTGACGTGCTCGCGCACAGCGTCCCGCTGACGGAGCAGCTCCGGCACAAGCTCCTCTCGCGCTACCGCGCCCACGGCCTCCTCGGCGTCGGGGGAGCAGACATCTTCGGCGGCATCGGTCCCGCCAAGCCGGATCCGAGGTGGCCGGAGGCTCCGGGCAGAACGGCGCTGCGCGAGGAGCTCGTCGACGACGGCGAGCTCGTCCCTGTCGAGATCGAGGGTGTCCGCGGGAAGCGCTTCGTCCTCGCGGACGAGGTCGGACTGCTGGAGGCTCCCCCGGAGCCGCCGCCCTCGGTCGCCTTCCTGCCGCCGTTCGATCCGTTGGTGTGGGACCGACCATTGCTCGGATCCCTGTTCGAGTTCGACTACGTCTGGGAGCTCTTCGTCCCGCCGGCCAAGCGCCGCTGGGGCTGGTACGTGCTGCCGATGCTCTTCCGCGACCGCCTCGTCGGCCGGATCGAGCCGCGCATCGACCGCGACGGCGGCCAGGTGCAGGTGCTCGACCTCTGGTGGGAGGACGGCTTCGCGCCGGCGCCGCACCGAGGGCTTCGTCGACGCGATGCGGGATGCGCTTCGCGCCTACCTGCGCTTCGCGGGCGCGACTCGCCTCGAGTGGCCGCCGCACCTCGCGACGGAGAAGCGACTGTTTCTCGCGCGACCCTAGGACAACGCGCGCTCGAGGGCGGCACGGTCGGACGGCCCGCCGTGCGTCGCGAGCACGTGCTCCACCGGTAGCTCGAGCAGCGGACGCAGCCCTGCGGCGATCTCCTCGCGCGTCACGCCGGGCTGCAGCCACCTCTCGTTGATCTCGAGGCCGTCGCCGAAGTCGACGAGCGTGTCGCCCGAGATCACGGCGCGCTGGCTCTCGACCCAGAGCACGGTGTCGTTCGCCTTGTGCCCGGGAAACACGTCGGCGCCGAACGGCAGCCGGTCGCCGGACGCGTACGGGCGTGCCTCGCCCTTGTTCTCGCGGAGCAGCCAGACGACGTCGGGACTGCCGTCGCCGGCCTGCTCGGCGGTGAGGCCGTACGTGTCCATGAGGAACTGCGCGCTGTCGGGCAGCGGCGTGTAGACAGGCGCCCCGAGCCGCTCGACGAGCTGCTCGGCATCCCGCTCGTGCCACGGCGCCGTGAGCACGATCGCCGTCTCGCGCTCGGCCGCGAGCGCCTCGATCTCGCTCGGCACGCCCAGCGGGTCGAACAGCAGCAGGCGTTCGTCGTCGGCGATCGCATAGGACGAGACGTTCGGGTCCCACGGCTCGCTCTCCCGCCACCCGGGGTGCTGTGCCTGCCAGTGCCACAGTCCAGGACTCAGCTCGCGCACGACGCGATGCTACTGAACGCTGCGCCGCGACGACGCGGCTCAGTCGAAGCTGAACAGCGGCGGCAGGATGACGACGACCGCGGCGGCCCAGAGGGCGAAAACGGGCAGATAGGTGGTCTGCCAGCGCTCGAGCCGGTGGAGGCGGGTGCGCCCCGTGAGGAAGCGGGCGGAGAGCCAGGCGGCCCCGGCCAGGTTGACGAGGAGGACGATGTTGATCCCGAGCGCGGCCGTTCGATTCGGGCTGAAACCGACATCGCCGATTCGAGCGACCATCGCGCCGAGCACCATCAGGTCGAGCACGAGGGCGCTGACGACGGCGACCAGCTGGATGCGGTCCATCCAGTTCGGCGACGTGGACGGGTCACGAGCGGACATCCCGTAGAGGACGAGCGCGAGGACGACGATCAGCAGGGCGTCGAAGACGCTGACGAGGTCGCGATCGAACGCGTCGCCGAGCCCGGTCACGGCGTAGACGACGGCGGTGGCGGCCAGCATCACCGCGAACAGCGGCGTGAAGAGCATCGTCAGCACCGGCGCCATGTTCTCCACGACCCGCTGCTTCGACTCGACGAGCCACGCGGCGACGATCACCGCACCTGCCGCTCCTGAGGGCACCACCCACTCGGCGACCCGATCGACGTCGACGCCCGTCGGCTCGAGGATCGCACCGGTCAACCCCATGAGCACGCCGCCCCCGAGCGCGATCAGCACGTAGTAGATGAACCACTCGCCCGTGAAGCGGACGAAGTCCATGCGCCGCTCGTGCGACCGGAGCGTGCCGCCCATGTACGGGAAGGCGACGACGAACCAGAGGAAGACGGGGAGATGGGCCGCGACGAGGACCTCGGTGTCGGAGTCGGTGCCCCAGGGATAGAGGTTGACCACGAGCGCCGCGAGGACGAACGGCACCGCAGTCAACAGCCATTGCCTGGTGTCGAGCTGCCGCCGGCGGGCGAAGTACGCGGCCAGGAACGGCAGCACGAACAGACTGAGGTTCCGCACGAACCAGGTCGGCGCGTCATCGAGGCCTCCGGCGGCCAGGCGTGCAATCTGGATCACGACGGCCGCAGCCACGGCGAAGGCGAGCGTCTCGACGAGGCCGCTGGTCGGGAGCGCCGGCTCGTCGTCACCTGTGAGGAGGAGCTGTTTCCAGAGTCGCCCGCTGTGCTCGCGCGCGTACTCTCGGGAGAGACTGTCGACGTCGCCCAGCCGTTTCACGGCGATCAGGAAGCCCTCGTCGGCTGTGAGACCGGCCGCGTTCAGCTCGGCGATCTGATGTCGAAGATGATCCTCCAGCTCATCGACGTCGCGGCCGTTGACGCCCGGGGCGTCCTCGACGTAGGCCCGCCACTCTGCGATCTGTGCGTCAACGCTCTCCATTGCTCACCCCTCGCCGAGAGCCGTCGTCAGCAGCACGCCGGAGCCCGGCCAGACGTCGTTCAGCGCCCGGGTGACGGCCACCCACTGGCGGTGCTGCTCCGCGAGTGCCGTTCGTCCGTCGTCGGTGATCATGTAGTACTGGCGGCGACGCCCTTCCGGGGGCATTCGCCACTCCGTCGTCACGTACCCGAGCCGGCGGAGGCGGTGGAGAAGCGGATAGAGCATGCCGTCGGTCCACTCGAGCTCGCCCCCGGAGAGTGCACGCACCTGCTTCAGGATGGCGTAGCCGTAGCTCTCACTCTCGGCGAGGATCGCGAGCACGAGCGGCGTGGCCGAGGCTGCGACGAGATCCTTGTCGATGTGCATGCCGTCCTCCACGGCTCGAAGTCCTATGCATAGAAGCACAAGGTGCATGGAGGCGCAAGGTATTCGGCCGAACCGCCGATTTCGGATGATGCGGGAGTGTCGGCGCCGCTCGACGAAACCACCGTCGCGCGCGTTCGCGCGAGCTTCGCCCGCCAGGGCGCGATGGCGACGCTCGGCGCCGAGCTCGCAGACGTCGCGGCCGGTCGCGTCGAGATCGCCCTGCCGATCGAGCCGCACCTCTCCCAGCAGGATGGCTTCCTGCACGCGGGGGTGGTCGTCGCCGTGCTCGACAGCGCCTGCGGCTACGCGGCGCTCACCCTGATGCCGAGCGACGCGGAGGTGCTCACCGTCGAGCTGAAGGTCAACCTCCTGGCACCGGCGGACGGCCACAGCCTCGTTGCGGTGGGAGAGGTCGTCCGCGCCGGGCGCACCCTGACCGTCTGCCGCGGCGACGCGCACGCCGAGCAGGAGGGCGGGCGCGTGCATGTGGCGACGATGCTGGCGACCATGGTGCGTCGGCGCGTCACCGAGTGACGGGCGCGCAAGGCGCCGTCGATCGAGCTGCGGTCTAGATCAGCCTCCACATCAACCGGAGGCCTGACCGTGCGCTCTTGCGAAACGTGACGAGCGCCACCACCGCGAGACCCGCAGCGGCCAGCGGCACGAGCGATCGCACTTCGCCTTTCAGCTCGTTGAGATCGTTGTCGAGGCGCTGCCGCTCGGCGGCGATCTCCTTGCGGATCTCCGCAGTGCCGCGCTTCTCAGACATGGCTCTCGAACGTCCCGAGCGTCCGGGCCGCCTCTTCGAGGGCCTGGTCGGGCGTCGGCGGCGACGCCTTCTTGAAGAAACGCACTGCCAGGAACACAACGATGGCCGCGACGAGGAACAGGATGCCCGCCACGATCAGCAGGGAGAGCCACAGCGAGAGGGCTTCGCTGAGCCCTGCCGCCGCCGCGGCGAAGGCGAAGCCGATTGCGTAGACGACCAGAACGCCGGCAAGAGCCGCGAGGCCCGCGCCGGTCCCGATCGCCGTCGCCTTCTGTTTTGCCTCGAGCTTGGCAAGCTCGATGTTCAGCCGCGCGAGGGAGATGGTGCGGTTCTTCACCGACTTCGCCCGTGTCATCACGCCGAACATGGCCCGGAGCATAAACCTGCATTGCCGGCGCGCGTCGGGCGGGCGGGTCGTGTGCGCAAGAATGCTGCATAGGCGGCGACGTGGCAGACGACAAGCATGGGGACGCCGCCGCTTTCGCGGCCGCCCAGATCGCCGCCGTCCGAGACGACCCGGCCGGACGGCTCGCCCTGGCCAGCTCGATCTACGACGACCCGACCGGCAGGCGGTCGCAGCGCCCGCGGTTCCGTCGAGCCGCACTCGCCTTCACGCGCTGGATGGCAGAGCGCGGCGTGCTGAACGCGCTCGACGGCACGCGGCCGGGCAGCAGCTGGTGGCGCGCGATGAACGAGCGGCTCCTCCGCGACAGCTGCGAAGCCTTCGGACGCTCCTCGGGCCGACCCGGCTCACCCTCGACCGACACGGTCGACCACTGGACGGCCTTCATCGCTCAGCCGACGGCGCGAACGTGGTACCGCGCGCACAACGCGAGCATCGTCGCGGCCTACCTCGACCACCGTGACCTCGCCGCCGGCGAGAACCGAATCGAGCGCTTTTTCCTCAACGTCGTCCTCGCCCGCGTCCTCTATGCACACGCTCTCGTCGCCGCCCCCCGGCTCGCGCTGGGCCGCATCGCCCTCGGCGGCCCAACTCTGGGTGACCCGCGCCGCGGCACGGTCGACCTCTTCCTCGCGATGGGACGCGTCCTCCCCGACGACTACCCCGCCGACGGTGAGCTCGAGGACTACCTCCAACTCGAGCACAGGCTCGGCCGCGCGCTCGACTACGCCGTGATCGTCCCGCGCCTTCGACCCCTGTACGACTGGTCGGCCCGAGAGCTCGATCGACCCGAGCTCTCAGGTCTCCTCGTCGGCGACGCTCCCGCCTATGCCTGGCCACCGGACGATCGACAGGGGTGGGAGCCGCCACGACTTGCGATCGTCGCGAAAGCGCTCAGGACACTCACCGCCCCTCGCTAGAGCGTGGCTAGGCAAGTGCGGAGACATGCACTCGCACGGAATGCCCGTGCGGGGCGAACCGACTCTCGCCGTCGACGAAGCCGGTGACGATCTCGAACAGGAACGTCCGGTCGCCGTCCTCTGTTTCCTCGATCCGGCGCTGCTTCACGTAGGTGGAGAGCTCGGCGAAGCTGCCGACGAGCGTGAAGACGGCCGCACGGATCTCGCCGACCGACGGCGTCTCGCCCGTCCAGCGAAGGCGCACATCGAAGGCGCCGTCGGCAGCTGAGCGCGCCTCCTCGAACCGGAGCGGAAGCGATCGGCAGGCGCGTTCGAGATGCGGCAGAAGATGGACCTCGGGCTGTTCGGCCACCCACTTCTCGAGCTGCATCGCCTCGACCAGTTCGACGGCGCCGGCCGCGAACGCTGCCGCGTCGGCGACACCTTCGCCACGCTCGTCTCCATCCCAGCGAAAGTCGGCCATCGGGCGAAGGATTGCAGACGGAGGTGCTGCGCCGGGCGTCGCCGGGGTTGTGCTCCTAGGGTTCGCCGGCGCGATTCGGGGGCCAATACCGCGCATCGACCCGACCGATGATGCTCCGACGCGGCACGGTTCCCCAGCGTCGTGAGTCGCAAGACATCGTGCGGTTGTCGCCGAGCACGAAGTATCCGGTCTGCGGGCTTCGTGGCCACTCGCCGCTTTCGGAGCCACGGCCGCCGGAGGCGAGGTACCGCTCGTTCAACCGAATCCCGTCGATGAAAACGTCGCCGCTGCGCATGGAGACTTTCTCGCCGGGCAGTCCGATGATCCGCTTGACGAACACGCCCGCTGCGTTGCAGGCCGACTGGACTGTGGCCGGCGCATCGAAGACGACGATGTCGCCCCGTTTCGGCGCCTGGAACCGGTACACGATCCGGTTCGCGATCACCCGATCGGAGACTTGCGCCCGGCAACCGTCGGCAGGCTTCCCGCAATGCAGCGTCGGCTCCATCGAGGCCGTGGGAATCCGGTACGGCTTCGCGACCTCCGCCTGGAAGATGAGGATTCCGAACACCGCCACACAAAGCGTGAGCGCCCAGTCGATCAATGTCCGGTACGGCCTCGGCAGCCTCGACAGAGAGCGATCAAGGATGCGCATGTGCTTCAGGATGCCACCCGAGGAAGCCGTGCGCAGCCGAAAGTGGGGGCGGACGCGACGCGGCTCGCCCGAGCGTCGAACCGTGAGAGACGCTCCAGTGGTTGGCAGTATCTCCTGATCTGAGACGTGCCCGACACAGGGAGGAGCTTCGTCATGGCTGAGCGGAAAACCGCGAAGAAGGGCGCGAAAACGGTCGCCACCAGCAAGGCGTCCAAGGGGTTCACGGCCGCGGAACGAGCCGCGATGAAGGAGCGCGCCCGAGAGCTGAAGGCGGAAGCGCGCGCGAGCCAGAACAAGGCGGACGGGGAACGCGACCTGCTCGCGAAGGTCGCCGAGATGCCGGCACCGGATCGCGCCCTGGCCAAGCGGCTCCATGCGATCGTCAAGGCCAGCGCGCCGGACCTGTGGCCGAGAACGTGGTACGGGATGCCCGCCTATGCCAGGGACGGCAAGGTCGTCTGCTTCTTCCAGAGCGCGGACAAGTTCAAGTCGAGGTACGCGACGCTGGGCTTCAGCGACCAGGCGAACCTCGACGACGGCGTCATGTGGCCGACCTCGTTCGCGCTGAAGAAGTTGACCGCCGCCGACGAGGCACGAATCGGCGCGCTCGTGAAGAAGGCGGTCAGCTGAGGGATCTGTGAGCGCCCGTCTATCCTGAGTCGAAGCGTGGAACACAACGAGGAGGAGTGTGTCGATGCCGCACATTGATCTGCCCGAGGGAATTCCGGGATCCGCAGTGCAATGCAGTTTCGGCCCGAGACCGCAGTGCATCTCAACGCTCTCGCCGAGGAGCTGCTGCGCGCCGACAACTCATTGTCGCGGGGCGATCGGGAACTGATCGCGGCCTACGTCTCCAGCCGCAACAAGACCGTGTTCTGCGAGCACTCACACAGCGCCTTCGCCGCCGTCCAGCTCGACGGCGGTGTCGATCTCGTCGAACAGGTCAAGAGCGACCCTGACAACGCGCCGATCGAGCCCAAGCTTCGCGCACTGCTGCACATTGCCGGCAAGGTCGCCGTCGATGGCAAGTCCGTCACCAGCTCGGACATCGAAGCGGCACGGGTGGAAGGTGCGACCGATATCGAGATCCACGACACGGTTCTCATCGCGGCAGCCTTCTGCATGTACAACCGCTACGTCGACGGGCTCGATACCTGGCAGCCCACCGATCCGCAGCTGTACCGGGAACGAGCACACCTGCTCGTGGAGCACGGCTACGGCGCCGCCGTGCCTGCGGCCCGCTAGCCACGAGAGCTCATGAACGGAAACGAAGAGGCCGCTTTCGCGGCCTCTTCGTCGTCTCGCGCGACGGCCGGCGAACGGCCGAACGATCTACTCGATCGGGATGTCGAAGCGAGCGATGATGCCGGGGTCGCCACCTCTCGCGAGTAGCTCGGGATCGGGATTGCGAGTCGCCACCCATGCGTATCCGTCTTCGGGGTAGGCGACGACGTCGGGGAAGCTCCCGGCACTGATCGCGAGGATCCGAGCTGGTTCTGCGGTCGGGTTGCTGAACGCGTGGAGCCCGGCACGTCCCTCGGGGCAGAAGACGAAGTCGCCCGGAGCCAGCTCCTCTTCGCCGTCCTGGTTCCGGAAGACGGGACGACCGCTGAGGACGAAGAACATCTCTTCGGCCCCGAAGTGCATATGCAGCCGCGGGTCAGGCGCGTTGGGGGCCAGCTCGTACAACGTTGCTCCCATCTTGGCGTCGTCCGGCCGCCAAAAGATTCGATGCCGGGTGCGAGCTTCTTCGTCGTCTCCGTCCCAGGCGTCGGAGAACAGGTTCTGGCGAGTCATTCCGTGTACCTCCAAGTCGTAGCGGTTGCGCGCAGCATCCGAGGCCGCGTCGGAGCGGCCTCGGCCCTGCGTCAATCACGCGCGGCGGGCGCCGCGTCGGACCGCTATCTCGTCGCCGGATCCACGGCAGGATCGTAACGCGCCGGCTCGGCTGCGAACGGCCTCTTCGTATATTCCGGCCGTGCGCACGACGTTCGACCGGCTCGCGGACGTTGCGTTCGTCGCTGTTGCGGCGGCTCTCGGGGCCGTGATCGCGCTCGCGCCGCTGAGCGAGCACGGTCTCGTCCTCGGTGGCTCCGCCTGCGGCGGCGGTGGCAACGCGCAGCGCTGCACGGGGATCGCGCGCCAGCTCTCCCTGGTCGAGATCTCGCCCCGTTTCTGGGCCTTCGTTGCCGGAGGCGTGCTCTGCATCCTGCTGGCGGGCGCCGCGCTCGTGCTGAGACGCCGGAGCGACGTTCGGCTCGGGATCGCGATCGCAGTGCTCGCGCTTGCGTTCGTCGGCCTCGTCCAGGTGGAGCGGATCGACGCGCTGCTCGGGCCTGAGGACGGCGGCACGTGGGGCCGCACGCTGGAGGACTGGGGGCCGGTCCTCTCGCCGGCACTCGTCGACCTACGAAGGGACGCGCTGCGTCGGTACGAGGGGACACGCACGGAGCCCGGCGGCCCGCTGTACGACCGGGAGCAGATCCTCCCCTCCTTCTTCGCCCACAAGCAGGACGGCTGGCGCGTTCTTCGCGGCGCCGTCGTCGTGCTGTTCTTCGTCGCCCTCTTCGAGACACTGCGCCGGCGCGTTCGCCGTCCGACCCTCGCCGTGACGACGACAGCGACAGTCGGCATCGTCGTCTGGGCCTGGTCGTCGACCGTGCGGTCGTCTGCGGGGACGAGGGCGACTGCTTCCACTGGGCGACGGTGATCGCCGCCATCGTCGCCGGGATCTGGTGGCTCGCCTACTTGGCCGGCAGCATGCTCGGCCGCTTCGTCGAGCGGATCAGGAGGCCGCGGACATGATCATCCCGGCGGCGACCGTGTCGTTCGTCGACTCGTCGATCAGGATGAAGGCGCCCGTGGCGCGGTTGTCCGCGTAGGCGTCGACCGCGAGCGGCTCGGAGAGCCGCAGCCGGACGCGGGCGATGTCGTTCAGCTCCAGCCGCTCCGGGCCGGGCTGGTCCTCGAGCGTGTGGATGTCGACGACCGAGACGAGCTCGTCGACGATCGCGCGCACGGTGCGCGTCGTGTGCTTGATCGCGAGCTTCGCGCGCGGCTCGAGCGGCTTCTCGGCCATCCAGCAGACCGTCGCCTCGAGCTCGCGCGCGACCGTCGGCGCCTGCTCGGGGTCGGCGAGCATGTCGCCGCGGGAGACGTCGACGTCGTCCGCGAGCCGCACGGTGATCGACTGGCCCGGAATGGCCACGTCGAGCGGCGCGTCGGCCGTCTCGACCGAGGCGACCGAGGAGCGGCGGCCGGACGGGAGCACGACCACGTCGTCGCCGGCCTGCCAGACGCCGCCGGCGACCTGGCCCGCGTAGCCGCGGTAGTCGTGGTGCTCGTCGGAGATCGGGCGGATCACCCACTGGACGGGGAAGCGCCGGTGATCGAGGTCGCGGTCGCCGGCGATCTCGACCGTCTCGAGGTGCTCGAGCAGCGTCGGCCCGTCGTACCAGGGCATCCCCTCGCCGCGCTCGACGACGTTGTCGCCGCGAAGCGCCGACATCGGGATCACCTGGACGTCGCGGAGACCGAGCCGCTCGCTCGTGTCGCGCAGCTCCTGCTCGATCTCGCGGAAGCGCTCCTCCGAGAACTCGGCGAGATCCATCTTGTTCACGGCGACGACGACGTGCGGGGTGCCGAGGATCGCCGCGATGTACGAGTGGCGGCGCGTCTGCTCGATCACGCCCTTGCGCGCGTCGACGAGGATGATCGCGACGTCCGCGGTCGATGCGCCGGTGACCATGTTGCGCGTGTACTGGACGTGGCCGGGGGCGTCGGCGAGCTGGAAGCGGCGGCGAGGCGTCACGAACGAGCGGTAGGCGACGTCGATCGTGATCCCCTGCTCGCGCTCGGCCCGGAGGCCGTCGGTGAGCAGGGCGAGGTTGACGTAGCCGTCGCCGCGGCGCTTCGACGTCTCCTCGATGTGCTCGAGCTGGTCGGCGAGGATCTGCTTCGTGTCGTAGAGGAGCCGGCCGATCAGGGTCGACTTGCCGTCGTCGACCGAGCCCGCCGTGACGAGGCGGACCAGCTCGGTCGCCAGCAGTTGCTCAGAAGTAGCCAACGCGCTTCCTGTCCTCCATCGCCGCCTCGCTGGCGCGGTCGTCGGCGCGGGTCTCGCCGCGCTCGGTGATGCGCGTCGCCGCGATCTCCGTCACGACCTGCTCGAGCGTCTTCGCGTCCGACGCGACCGCGCCGGTGCAGCTCATGTCGCCGACCGTGCGGAAGCGGACCGAGGCCGAGAACGGATCCTCACCCTCCATCCGCTCGACGACGTCGCTGACCGCGTAGAGCATCCCGTCGCGCTTGAAGACCTCGCGCTCGTGGGCGAAGTAGATCGACGGCAGCTCCAGCTGCTCGCGCGCGACGTACTGCCACACGTCGAGCTCGGTCCAGTTCGAGATCGGGAAGACGCGAACGTGCTCGCCGCGGCGGACGCGCGCGTTGTAGAGGTTCCAGAGCTCGGGCCGCTGCGCGCGCGGGTTCCACTGGCCGAAGTCGTCGCGGAAGCTGAAGATCCGCTCCTTCGCGCGGGCGCGCTCCTCGTCGCGGCGGGCGCCGCCGATCGCGGCGTCGAAGCGGTGCTCCTCGATCGCGTCGAGCAGCGTCGTCGTCTGGAGCTGGTTCCGCGAGGCGCGCGGTCCGGTCTCCTCGACGACACGGCCCTTGTCGATCGACTCCTGCACCGAGGCGACGAGCAGCGTCTCGCCGAGCTCGGCGACGCGGCGGTCGCGGTACTCGATCACCTCGGGGAAGTTGTGGCCCGTGTCGACGTGCATGACCGGGAAGGGGAACTTGCCGGGGCGGAACGCCTTCTCGGCGAGCCGCAGGAGCACGATCGAGTCCTTGCCGCCGGAGAAGAGGAGGACGGGGCGCTCGAGCTCGGCGGCGAGCTCGCGCATGATGTGAACCGCCTCCGCCTCGAGCTCGTCGAGGTGGGAGAGATGGACGAGCTCCTGCTGCATCAGTCCGTATGCAGCCCGCACTCGGTCCGGTCGCTGTCGGCCCAGCGGCCCTCGCGGCCGGCGCCGGGGAGCGTCGAGTGGGTGTCGCCGATGGACGCGTAGCCGCGGTCGTGCAACGCGTTGTAGGGGAGCCCGCGCTCCCGGATGTAGGCCCAGCAGTCGTCGTCGCTCCAGTCGGCGAGCGGGTTCGCCTTCCACAGCTCGTGCGCAGCGTCCCAGCCGAGCTTCGGCGCGTCTGCGCGCGTCGGCGACTGGTCGCGGCGGACGCCGGTGATCCAGCAGTCGAGGTCTCCGAGCGCGCGGACGAGCGGCTCGACCTTGGCGACGGCGAGGTAGAGGTCGGGCTTGCGCTCCCAGAGCTTCTCGCCGTGCGTCGCCGTCAGCTCCTCGGCGCTCGGGCCTTCGAACACCTCGATCTTCGTGTCGTACCGCCGCTCGACCTCGCGCCAGAGCTCGTACGTCTCCGGGAAGAGGTAGTGGGTGTCGATCGCGAAGACGCGCGCCTTCGGCTCGACGCCGAAGAGCATGTCGAGCAGCACGGTCTCCTCCTTCTGGAAGGAGCAGGCGAGCGAGACGCGGTCGCCGAAGCGCTCGACCATCGCGGCGACCAGCTCCTGCGCGGAGAGCTCTTCGGAGCGCGCGGCGAGAGCGGCGACGTCGTCGTGGGAGGTGGTCGTCATCGCGGCTCGGATGGTACCAGCGCGGACGGCTTGTTCATAACTGCTACTAATCCCAGCTATAAAGTCTACGGAGTTAGTGGAGATGACCATGACACGCACGATCGCCGGCGCAGCCGTCCTCGCCGTCCTCGCTCTCGCGGGGTGCGGCGGCTCGTCCACCGAGGGCTCGGCGCCGACGGGCGCCGAGGGCGGCAACATCCGCCTCGTCGCCTACTCGACCCCGCGCGAGGCGTACGCGAAGCTGATCGACCTCTACCGCGGCGGCGCGGGCGAGGGCGTCTCCTTCCAGCAGTCCTACGGCGCCTCCGGCGAGCAGAGCCGCGCCGTCGAGGCGGGCCTGCGCGCCGACGTCGTCGCGTTCTCGCTCGAGCCCGACATGACGCGCCTGGTCGAGTCCGGCGTCGTCGCGAAGGACTGGAACGCAGGCGAGCACAAGGGCATGGTCACCGACTCCGTCGTCGTCTTCATGGTCCGCAAGGGCAACCCGAAGGGGATCAAGACCTGGGACGACCTGACGAAGGACGGCGTCGAGGTCCTGACGCCGAACCCGTTCACGTCGGGCGGCGCCCGCTGGAACGTGATGGCCGGCTACGGCGCCCAGCTCGAGCAGGGCAAGACGCCCGAGCAGGCGCGCGACTATCTGAAGGCGCTGTTCGCGAACGTCGTCGTCCAGGACAAGAGCGCCCGCGAGTCGCTGACGACGTTCGCGTCGGGCAAGGGCGACGTCCTCCTCGGCTACGAGAACGAGGCGATCTTCGCGCAGCGCCAGGGCCAGCCGCTCGAGTACGTCGTCCCCGACCAGACGATCCTGATCGAGAACCCGGCCGCGATCACCGAGGACGCCAACGGTGCGGCCAAGGGCTTCCTCGACTTCCTCGTCACCGACGAGGCGCAGAAGGTCTTCGGCGACGAGGGCTACCGCCCGGTCGTCGAAGTCCGTGCTCGACACGTTCGACTTCCCGACGCCGCCGGGGCTCTTCACGATCGCCGACGTCGGCGGCTGGGACACCGTCCAGAAGGAGTTCTTCGACCGCGAGGACGGCTTCATGGCCGACGTGCAGCGGGAGCTCGGTCAGCCGACCGAGTAACGGCTACAGCGAGCGCGCGCTCGGCGCCGGCTGTGGCGGCAGCGGGCAGGAGACGAACTGCCGGCCCGTGAGGCGGTAGCCGAGCTTGTACGCCTCGCAGCCGACGCAGAAGCCGGTCGCTGCCGCCAGGAGCGCCAGTGCGGCGACGAGTGCCGCCGAGCGCAGTTCCGGCCGTCTCGAAGCCGGCTGCGAAGGCGAGGCTGGCCGCGGACAGGACGACGGCCCCGACGATGTTCGCGGCCCGGGGCGGCCGCGCGTCCTCGAGCGGCCCTTCGCCCAGCCGTGGCTGGACGAGCTCGAAGTAGGCGAAGCACGGGAGACACCAGCGGCGGCCGAACGTCAGCCCGATGACGAGCTGCAGCGCGAGCACGGCGAGCAGCCACCACGGGCCGACGGTGACCGCGACGAGCGCGAGGATCCCGATCGTCGCCTGGTTGAAGCGCGGCGCGCGGGCGTCGACCACCGACGTGTCGACGTATGGATCGGCCGCGCGCTCCATCGTCCGAGCGTAGCCACTGGACGGCCCGCCACGCCGCGAAAACTAGAATCCCCCGCCAGTGGCTCGTATCGCCTCGACGGTGCTGGTGGTCGCCCTGCTCGCGGCCACCGCCGCGGCGTTCGCGCTCACCCAGGGACTGAAACTGCAGAAGAGCCCGATCTTCGGCACGCGCGTGCAGCCCGTGTTCTCGCCCGTCTGCGACTGCCCGAAGCAGACGGCGCGGATCGCCTTCAAGCTGCGCAAGGCCGACCGGCTCGACATCTCGATCGTCGACGGCGGCGAGGTCGTGCGGACGATCGAGCGGGGGAAGCGCTATCCGAAGGGGCCGGTCGTGATCCGCTGGGACGGCCGCGACGACGCCGGCCGGATCCTGCCGGAGGGCGACTACAGGCCGCGGATCCACGTGCGCAGCGAGCACCAGACGATCACGCTGCCGAACCCGATCCGGATCGACGTGACGCCGCCGGTGATCCAGGACGTGACGGTGCGCCCCCGCGTGATCTCGCCCGACGGCGACCGGCGGAGCGACAAGCTCACGGTCCACTACCGGTTGAGCGAGGACGGCCGCGGCGTGCTCTTCGTCAACGGCAAGCGGCGCGCGCTGACGCGCTTTCCGCGCACGGAGGAGACGATCGTCTGGAACGGGAAGGTGCGTGGACGACCCGTGCGGCAGGGCGTCTACGCGATCCAGCTGCTCGCCTTCGACCAGGCGGGGAACAGGTCGGCCCGGACGCCGGCGGTCCCGATCGCGGTTCGCTACGTCGCGCTCGGCCGCGACCGCATCACCGCCGCCGCAGGCGCGCCCTTCGCCGTTCGCGTCTCCTCCGACGCGGTTCGGGTCCGCTGGACGCTCGGCGGCCGCAGCGGCTTCGCGCGACCGGGCACGCTCCGGCTCCTGGCGCCGCTGCAGAAGGGCCGCTTCACGCTGACGGTCTCCGCCAACGGGCACACGGCGCGCGCCGCCGTGTTCGTCCGGGAGCCGTTGCGCTGACCGAGCTCGCCCGCCTCGCCGGCCCGCTCGGCTGTCTCGGTCTCGCGCTCCTGTTCGTCGCGACGCGCCGCGAGCTCCGCCTCGCGGGGCTCGTCGCCTGGGCGGTGGGCCTGGGCGCGCTCGGCGTCTACCTCGCGCCCGACGGGCGCACCGGGACGCTGCTCGTGGCGTCGGCCGGCGGTCTCGTCGCAGCGGCGGCGGGCGCCTGGCTGCTCCTGCGGCATCCCTGGGTGCTCGCCTTCGCGACGCTGGCCTGCATCCCGATCCGGATCCCGTTCGACATCGGCGACCAGACTGCGAATCTCCTCTTCCCGATGTATGCGGTGATCGGCGCGCTCGCGCTCGCCCTCGCCTGGCAGCTGCTCCGGGGGGACGACCGTGCCCGCGAGCTCGGCCCGCTCGCGTGGCCGTTGGCCGCGGTTGTCGGCTGGACCGGGCTGGCCCTGCTCTGGACGGACGATCTCCGCCAGGGCGCGATCTTCCTCGCCGCGTTCGTGCTGCCGTTCGGGCTGCTGGCCGTCGGCTTCGCCCGGCTGCCCTTCAGCCGTCGAGCGTTGCTCGGCCTCTACGCCGCCCTCGTCGCGACCGCGCTCCTCTATGCCGGTGTCGGGCTCTACCAGTGGGCGACCCGAGAGGTCTTCTGGAACCCGAAGCTGCGGGTCGACAACGCCTACGCGCCCTTCTTCCGCGTCAACTCGGTCTTCTGGGACCCGTCGATCTACGGCCGCTACCTCGTCGTCGCGATCCTCGCGACGCTGGCGCTCGTCCTCCTCGGCTTGCGGAACAGGCTCCTCGCCGCCGGGATCGTCGCGATCGTCGCGATCTGGGTCGGCCTCCTGTTCTCGTTCTCACAGTCGAGCTTCGCCGCGCTGATCGCGGGCACGCTCGCGGCCGCCGCCCTGATCTGGCGCTGGCGTGCCGCGGCGGCGCTCGCAGTGCTCGCCGTGGTGCTCGTCTCGGCCGGCTTCGCCACGCCGCAGGTGCGCCACGAGCTGCTGCAGGAGTCGCGGCAGGGTCTCAACTCGGTCACGAGCGACCGGGCCGGGCTCGTCGGCAACGGGCTCAGGATCGCCGTCGACCATCCGGTCCTCGGCGTCGGCACCGGCAGCTTCAAGCGCGCGTACGCCGAGAAGACCGGGCTCAAGGGGGAGGAGCCGAAGAAGGCCGCCTCGCACTCGACGCCGGTGACCGTGGTCGCCGAGACGGGCGTGCTGGGGCTCGCGCTGCTCTGCTGGCTCGGCTTCGTCGCGCTGGCGACGGCCTTTCGCAGCCGCGGCAGGTCGGATGCGGGACGCGCGGCACTCGTCGCGGCGCTTACGCTTGGCGCGATCGCCGTGCACAGCCTCTTCTACAACGCGCTCTTCGAGGATCCGACCATGTGGGCGCTGCTCGGCCTGATCGCGCTCGTCGCCACCTACCGGCCGCCGGAGCCCGAGCCCGCGTGATCGAGACCTGGAAGCGCGTGCTCGTGCTCGCGCCGCACACCGACGACGGTGAGTTCGGCTGCGGCGGCACGATGGCGCGGCTCGTCGAGGCCGGGCGTCGAGGTGCACTACCACGCCTTCTCGATCGCGACGCGCTCGCTGCCGGACGGGTTCGCGCCCGACACGCTTGCCCGCGAGGTGCGCGAGGCGACCGGCGAGCTCGGGATCCCCGAAGGCGCAGCTCCGCGTCCACGACTTCGACGTGCGCACGTTCCCCGAGCGGCGGCAGGACATCCTCGAGCTGCTCGTCGGCCTCTGGGAGGAGCTGAAGCCGGACGCCGTCTTCCAGCCGTCCCACCACGACGTGCACCAGGATCACCAGACGATCGCGCAGGAGGGCCTGCGGGCGTTCAAGCGGACGACGGTGCTCGGCTACGAGATCCCCTGGAACAACTTCGACTTCTCCTACGGCGCGTACGTGGCGCTGGAGCAGCGGCACCTGGAGCGGAAGGTGGCGGCGCTGGCGAGGTACGCGTCGCAGCAGCACCGCCGCTACGCGAACCCCGAGTACGTCTGGAACCTCGCCCGTGTGCACGGGATCAACGTCAACCGCGAGTACGCGGAGTGCTTCCAGGTCTACCGGATCGTCGCCTGACGGCAGCCATCGAATCCGAGTTGAAACTCGTGTTCGCACGACGTAGGTTTCGCGGTCCATGCCGGTCGAGGTGGGGTGCCAGGAGTGACTGAGGACCAGAAGAGGGCGCGAGTCTTCGGCGTGCTCTTCCTGATCACGTTCGTCACGTCGATCGGCGCACTGGCTCTCTTCCAGTCCGTGCTCGACGACCCGGCCGGATACATCGCAGGTGACGGGAAGGACAGCCAGATCTACCTGGGCGCCTTCCTGGAGTTGCTGCTCGATCATCTCCAACGTCGGAACCGCCGTTGTGCTCTACCCGATCGTGCGGCGACAGAACGAACTGCTCGCGATCGGCTACGTCGCTGCGCGGATCATCGAGTGCGTCTTCATCGCGGGCGGGATCATCCTCGTCCTCGGGGTCGTCAGCCTGCGCCAGGACTCTCCGGACGCGGGCGACCTTGCCGTCTCGCTCGCCGCGCTCAAGGACTGGACGTTCCTGTTCGGCCCCGGGCTGATCGTCCCCTTCGGGAACGGGCTGATCCTCGGCTACCTGATGTACAAGTCCGGCCTCGTCCCGCGATGGATGCCCTGGCTCGGACTGATCGGAGGGCCGCTCCTCCTGATCGGGAGCATCGGCACGCTCTTCGACTGGTGGGACGCAGGCACGACGGTGCCAGCGATCTTGGTCATCCCCGAGTTCCTGTGGGAGCTGTTCCTCGGGATCTACGCGGCGGTCTGGGGATTCCGGAAGGATGCACCGATCCTGTCGACGGGGACGCCTACTGGCCGACCTCGAGCCGTTTGATCCGGGCGCTGCCGTCGTCGTCGAGGTCGACCACCACGTACAGCTGACCGCTCGGCGATCGAGGACTCGATCTCCCGTGCTCGTTCGGCGTTCGCGTAGTACGTCTCGATCCCGTACTCGATCCCGACGGTCTCACCGGCGTGGGCATCGTTGCGTGCCCGGCCGCAGATCGTCTTGCCGGAGCCGCGCTCGGGGAGCGCGTAGCGGGCGCTCCAGGCGTCCGAGGACTCGAAGAGGTCGGCGCACAGCGTGTCGCCCCGGCGGACCTCGCTCACCGCCTGCAGCGACGAGATCTCGTAGCGGAGGACGACGTAGTTGCCCCGGAAGACGTCGATCGGGTCGATCGGCTGGGCCTGCAGCCTGATCTCCTCGCCGAAGGCGAGGTCGGCCGCTGCGAGGCCGGCCAGTGCGAGTGGCACCGCCAGCTGCGCGCAGACGACGACGAGGAGCGCGATCCGGCGCCGCCGGCTCACGTCTCGGCCATCCGCCCGAGCAGGCGCTTGCGCTGCCGCTCGAGCACGTAGGCGATCCCGAGCACGAGCAGCCCGGCGCCGATCATCCCGACGGAGCGCGGCAGCGCCGACCAGAAGACGTCGAAGTAGCGGGCGACGAGGTCGATCGCGACGAGGGCGACGCCGAGGTTGACGAGCCACGCCTCGTCGCTCAGGTAGCCGGCGTAGATCACTCCGAGCGCGACCGCGGCGAAGAGAATGTTGAAGACCAGCGCGTAGACGTCGCCGTCGCCGCCCGCGAGCATGGCGACCAGCATCGTCACGAGGACGGCGAAGAGTGCACCTGCCTCGTAGCGGCCGCTCGGTCGGCGCGAGAGCATCAGCGCACCGGCGCCGGCGAACGCGATCGCCGCCAGCAGCACGAACCCCGCGAGCATGCCGCCGTCCAGGCCGTCGCTCGCCTGCCCGAGCTCATCGGCAGCCCCCGCGAAGGTGAACACGAACAGGCCTGCTGCGGCAACGGGGAGGCCGACGCCGCGGCCGGACTCCGGAAAGCCGCTGCTCGCGAACCAGTGCTCGCGGATCCGCTCCTGCGCCGCGGTCGCCAGCCCGTAGAGCGCGCCCCCGTAGAAGACGGCGACGACCGGGAAGGCGGCGAACGTGTCACCGCCGGCGTCGTCGAGCGCGAGCCCGAACTCGAAGCCGACCCAGCTCGTGAAGATGAGGACGGCCGTCGCGGCGATCACGCGCGAGCGGACGACGAGGGCGGTGGCCGTGGCGCCGCCGGCCCAGAGCAGGAGCGCCAGCGGGTCGTGCGCCTGGACGTTGTACATCTGCCCGACGAGGAAGAGCGAGGCGCCGAAGAGCAGGACGCCGAGCAGGTAGAGCGCCTCGCCGAGGCGCGGCCAGCTGCCGGTGCGGTCGCGGAGGTGGAACCCCGCGGCGTACGAGCCGGCAACGGCAAGTGTGAGCAGGACGAGCCGGGCGGCGTGGCTCATCTCCTCCCAGTTGGCGGCGATGAACCCGATCACACCGAAGCCGACGGCGATCGCGCCGATCACGGCGAGCGCCGTCGTGGCGCTGCCACGCCGCGCTTCGTCCTGCGTGTCGGCGTACCGGCTGCGGATCGCGGCCGCCTGCTCGGCCGAGACGATGCCCTGAGCGACCCACGCTTCGCTCTCGCGGGTCAGCTGCTGGGCGAAGGAGCGGTCCGCCATCTACTCCATTGTCGGCGTCTGGGGCATCGCCCTGTAGGTGATGTAGACGAGCGGTGTCTCCGGATCGCGGTCCTCGGCCGGGAGCTGGCGCGCGCGCAGCCAGCGCACCACGAGCTCGGACAGCTCGTTCACCTCCTGCTGGGTCGCGTAGACCGTCCAGCCGCCGATGAAGGCGGTCTCGCGCCACTCGTCGCTGTGCTCACCCTCGCGCCGCTGATGGATGTAGCGCCGCAGCGCGTCCTCGTCGCGGCCGACCATCGTGCTCTCGAGCTGCGCGACGGCCGCGTCGTACTCCGGATCCTCGGCCGGCGCCGAGGAGATCAGGCCGACGCGCTCGGGGTCGCGCCTCCACCAGCGCTCGCGGCCCTTGCGCCGGTCGAGGTCCTCGATGATCAGGCCCGCCGAGGCGAGCGCGCGGAGGTGGTAGCTCGTGGCGCCGCTCGACTCGCCGAGCTCGCGCGCCAGCATCGAGGCCGTCGCCGGTGAGTCCGCGAGCGACTCGAGCATCCGCAGCCGCAGCGGGTGGGCGAGGGCCCGAACCTCCTTGGCCCCGAGCGACCGCGCCGGCAGGAGCGATGGCTTCATCACCGAGACCATAAGCCGAAACCCCCGACCGTGGGTTGCCTCGTGAGCCTGCTCCGCTAATGTTTAGGCATGGCTAAATTTACTCGACGCCGTCTCCTGGCAGGTGCGGCGCCGCTTGTTGCGGTGCCCGTGCTCGGAAAGCTGGCGCTCGACGGCGACGCGGAGGCGGCGCAGCGGACGCTCCAGGGGCACGTGCACGGCCACGCGGAGATGGGGCACGCGGCGATGATCGGCGGTCAGGCGCCCGCGGTCGGCGGCCCCACCGACCTCGACGAGCTGCTGTACCCGCCGCCCGCGCTCCCGTACAAGCCCGGTCGCGTTCGCGAGTACTCGATGCGCGCGCTCGACCGGGAGGTCGAGGTCGCACCCGGTGTCTTCTATCCCGGCTGGACGTACAACGGCACGATCCCCGGCCCGGTGATCCGCGCCACCGAGGACGACATCCTGCGCGTCCGCTTCGTCAACGCCGGCTCGCACCCGCACTCGATCCACTTCCACGGGATCCACCCGGCGAACATGGACGGAGTCTTCGAGGTCGTGAAGTCCGGCGACGAGTTCATCTACGAGTTCCCGGCGAAGCCGGCGGGGATGCACCTGTACCACTGCCACACGACGCCGCTGAAGAAGCACATCCACAAGGGCCTCTACGGCGCCTTCATCATCGATCCCAAGGAGCCCCGCCCGCCGGCGAAGGAGCTCGTGATGGTGATGAACGGCTACGACACGGACGGGGACGGCGGCAACAACTTCTACACGATCAACGGGCGCACGTTCTACTACGCCAAGTACCCGATCACGGTGAAGCGCTCCGAGAAGGTGCGGATCTACCTCGCCAACCTGACCGAGTTCGACCTGATCAACTCCTTCCACCTGCACGGCGAGTTCTTCCGCTACCAGCCGACCGGCACGGGCGACAACTGGGAGTACACGGACACGGTGATGCAGTGCCAGGGGCAGCGCGGCGTGCTCGAGATCGACTTCACGAACACCGGCCGGTTCATGTTCCACGCGCACCAGTCCGAGTTCACCGACCTGGGCTGGATGGGCTTCTTCGACGTGGTCGACTGATGGAGGCTCGGGCGGCGCGGCGGATCCAGCCGGGCTGGCGCCTCTGGGCGCTCGTCCCGGTGGTGCTGCTCGCGGCCGTCGTCGGGGCCTTCGTCGCATCGGGCTCGTCGCTCGTCGGCCTGATCGGCGCGAACCCGCCGCAACCCGATCTGTTCGACGTCCGCCGGGTCGAGTTCAAGCCGGGCGAGATCAAGGTCCGCGTCACGAACCCGCAGCAGGACGACCTCACGATCGCCTCGGTCACCGTCGACGACGCGATCGTTCCCTTCGAGGTCGACGGCTCGCAGACGCTCGGCCGGCTGCGCTCGAGCACGATCGTGATCCCGTACCGCTGGGTCCAGGACGACCCGATGACGATCGGCGTGACGAGCTCGACGGGGATCGAGACGGTCGAGGCGATCCCGGCCGCGGTCGAGACGCCGGGGCTCACCGGCAACAGCATCCTCGGCTACGCGATCATCGGCTTCCTCGTCGGCGTCCTGCCCGTCGCGCTCGGACTGCTCTGGCTGCCCTCGCTGCGGCGGATCGACCAGCGCTGGCTGACCGGGTTCATGGCGCTGACCGCAGGTCTGCTCTCGTTCCTCGGCGTCGAGGCGCTCTTCGAGGCGTTCGAGCTCCAGGCGACCGTCCCCGGCGCGTTCGGCGGCCCAGGTCTCGTCCTGCTCGGCGTCGCGCTCAGCTACCTGACGATGACGTTCCTCTCGGCGCGGTTCTCGCGTGCCGGCGGCGCGCTCGGCGGGGTCGCGCTCGCGACTCTCGTCGCGGTCGGGATCGGCGTCCACAACTTCGGCGAAGGCCTCGCGATCGGCACCTCGTTCGCCTTCGGGCAGCTGACGCTCGGCTCGTTCCTGATCGTCGGCTTCATGATCCACAACGTCACCGAGGGTCTCGGGATCGCCGCGCCGGCCGCGGAGGACAGTGTCTCCCCGTCGTACGCGCGGCTCGGGGCGCTGGCCCTGATCGCCGGCGGCCCGGCGATCCTCGGCGCCTGGACGGGGGGCTTCGTCGCCAACGACGTGCTCGCGATCCTCTTCTTCGGCGCCGCCGCGGGCGCGGCCTTCGAGGTCGTCGCCGAGGTCGTTCGCTACGTGATGCGGCGCGACCCGCAGGGGCTGCGCTCCGGCTTCGCGGTCGCCGGCTTCCTCGCCGGGATCGCGATCATGTACGTCACCGGGCTGCTCGCCGGCTAGCGGCCGACCCGCGCCAGCAGGCTGCGCCGCTCCTCGGGCAGGAAGAAGCCGAGCAGCAGCAGCGCGAGCGGGTAGGCGAGCGAGAGGCCGAGCGCGGCGGCGAAGCCCCCGAGCTGGCGCCCCACCAGGAGCAGCGCCAGCGCGGCCGCGACGGCGGTGAGCACGCGCCGCCACTGGTACGGGACCGGGAAGACGAGCTGCGCGTACCAGGTCATGCCGAGGAACATGACGACGTACGCGGCGACGGTCGCGACGGCGGCGCCCATGATCCCGTAGGCCGGGATCAGGATCAGGTTCAGCGCCACGTTGACGACCGCGGCGAAGCCCGTGATCACCCAGTTGAACTGCGTCCGCTTCGCCCGGCCGACGCCGATCGCCATCACGATGTAGGCGGCGTAGGCCATGCCGCCGAAGGCGAGCGGTGCGACGACGCGCTCGCCCGCATAGAACTGGGGCTGCGTCAGCAGGCGCACGAGCCACGGCGCGAGCAGCCCCAGGCCGAGCGCGAGCCAGGAGGCGATGACGACGAGGTACGTGAGCACGAATGCGTACGTGCGCTTGGCCTCGCCGTCGTCCTGGATCGAGTAGGCGAACGCGGGCCAGGCCATCCGGAACGCGGTCAGCAGGAGCACCATCGCGGAGGCGATGCGGACGCCGATCTCGTAGAGACCGACGTCCTCGAGGCTCGCCAGGTGGACGAGGAAGAAGCGGTCGCTGAAGTTGACGGCGATCAGGGCGAGCGCGGCGGGGACGAGCGGAACGCCGAAGCGGTTCATCTCGCGGAGCAGCGGCCGCGAGAACTGGAGCCCGAGCTGCTCCCGGTGGACGGCGAGCAGTGCGAGATAGACGAACAGCGTGCCGATGAAGTTCCCGACGATGACGCCGAGCGCGCCCTCCTCCCAGACGACGACGAGCAGAATCGTGGCGCCGATCGTGACGGCGATGTTGGCCAGGCTCGCGAACACGAATGCGGTCGAGCGCTCCTCGGCGCGGAAGAGGGAGGTCAGCTGCTCGTAGTTCATCTGCGCCCAGACGCCGACGAAGCCGGCGCGGACGAGGTTCGGGTCGTCGAGGCCGAGCAGGTCGGCCAGCGGGGCGGCGAGGAGGACGCCCGCGACGAGCCCGAACGTCGCGCTCGCCATCGTGAACCAGAACGAGGTGCGGACGACGAGCCGCCGCTGCGCCGGGTCGGTCGAGTCGAAGTAGAAGCGGAAGAACGCCGACGAGATCCCGGCCCGCAGGATCGTGACGACCACAGCCGAGAGCGCGACGACCAGGCCGACCTCACCGAGGTCGGACGTGGTGAGGTAACGCGTGTAGAGCGGGAGCAGGAAGACCGCGAGCACGCGCGAGACGATCCCGCCGAGCCCGTAGACGGCCGAGTGGCGGCCGAGCCGTCTCATCTGCAGGGCGAGCGACGTCATCGCTAGAGACGACGGTAGAGGTCGAGCAGGCGGTCGGCGACGCGCTCGACGTCGTGGACGTGCTCGACATACGCACGGGAAGCGGCGCCGAGCTCACGCCTCCGCGCCGCGTCGGCGACGAGCGGGCGCAGCGTCTCGCGGAGCGTCTCGGCCGTGGCAGAGACGATCGGGACGCGTGTGCCGAAGGCCTCCTCGGTGCGGCGGACGGCCTCGTCGTGGAGGAACGTCACCACGGGCTTGCCGAGCGCCATCGCCTCGATCGCGAAGAGGCCGTACCAGCCCGCGTTCAGCTGGTCGACGACGATGTCGGCGGCCCGGTAGCGCTCGAACGCCTCGTCGTGGTGCAGGCCCTCGACGAGCTCGAGGTCGGCGTCGAGCCCTTCGACGGCGGCGATCACGTGCTCGCTGCCCTTGCGCCGGCGCGAAGAGGGCGCGTGGACGATCAGGGGCCGGTCACGGTCGCTCGGCGGCGCCGGCGCGATCCGAGCGAGGTCGACGCCCGGCGGGATCACCTCGGCCTCGGGCACCCAGCGGATCGCGTCGTAGCTGCCGACGATCTGCGCGCCGGCGGCCTTGCCCCAGGCGAGCTGCTCGGGCGTCTTGCCGCGGATGTCGGAGCCGAGGTAGTGCATGACCGACTTCTTCCTCGCCGCCCGCAGGAGCGGGAACTGGAAGCGCTTCGGGACGAGCGTCAGCCCGAAGTGGAAGTGGAAGACGTCGGTGCGGGGGAGCAGGCGCGCGAACGCCGCCCACTGCTTCGCCTGCCGACTCAGCAACGGACTGTCACTTGGCGCGTCGAGCGACCAGTCGGCCTCCGGGTGGAGCGCATAGCGCTCGAAGACCACGAGGCGCGCGTCGACGCCGCGCCGGCGCAGCGCCTCCGCGTTCGTCCACGGGACGCCGGCCGTGTTGACCGGGCAGAGCGTGACGCGCAGCGGGCGTTCAGCCACGCGCGTGTGCGCGGGAGTCGACGACCGGGCCGTCGAAGTCGACCTGGTCGAAGTAGCGCAGGCTCGCCCGTCCCGGCTGGATCCGCGACGCGCAGCGCCGCCAGCTCCTCGTCGGAGATCTCGCCGAGCGCGCGCTTGACCCCGAGGTAGGGGAGGTTGAGGTCGTCCTGGTAGACGATCGTGGAGATGCGCGGGTTGATCTCGATCACGTGCTCGCCGACGAGCTGGATGTTGAAGAACCACTCGATCGCGAGCTCGCGGACGAGCTTGTCGGCGGTCGCCATCAGCTCCTCGTCCTCGAGCGTGACGAAGTACATCGCGAGCCCGGCGCGCATCGCCTCGCGCGTCTTCGGGTGGCCCAGCACGACGCGCGTTGCCGTCGGCGATGCCGTCGATCGTCCGCTCGCCGCCGGTCGCCAGCTCCATCACGAGCAGGTCGGGGCCGCCCTCGTCCGGGAGGAGCTCCACGGCTTCCTCGAGCCGCATCGCCACGGATCCCGGCCGCTCGTTCAGCAGCTGGTGCGCCCGGTCGACGGTGGGGTCGAGGATCCGGAACCCGCGCGAGCCGGAGGAGAAGACGGGCTTGAAGCAGACGGGCCGGTCCGGGTAGCCGAGCTCCTCGGCCGCCGCGGCGACCTCGGCGGCGCCGTTGACGCGCCGGAAGTCGGGTCCCTTGACGCCGAGCCGCTGCAGCAGCGCGTACGTCTCGGCCTTGTCGTTCGAGCGGTGGATCGTGTCCGGTGAGGAGACGAGCACCGGCACCGGGAAGCGGTCGCGGTGCGCGGCGAGGCCTTCGAGGTCGAACGACGACTGCGGCAGGACGACGTCGACGCCCTCGCGCTCGACGATGTCGAGCACGGCATCCGCGAAGCCGGGGTCGGAGCCTGCCGGCACGCGGTGAAACGCATCGCAGAGGTGGTGGCCGACCGAGCGCTCGCTCATGTCGGTGCCGACGAGCCGGACCGTCCGCTCGCCGTTCGCGCGCAGGCCCTTCAGGAGCGCAGCGGTTCCGGGCGCCCCCGAGGCCGAGACGAGGACGGTGACGTCCTTCACGAGAGGTCGATCCGGTCGGCGGCGAGCTGGTCGAGCCGGCGGTCCTTCTCCTCCTCGAGCATCGCGCGCATCGTCTCGCCCATGCGCGTGCCCGGGTAGACCCAGATCTCGGGGTGCGTCAGCAGCTGCAGCCACGGGAACGCGCCGGCGCGCAGCTCCTCGTGCGGGCAGCCCGAGCGCCAGTGCTGGTTCGAGTCGGAGCGGTAGGTCTCGGGGTCGAACCAGGTCGGCTCCATCACGTTGATCGCACCGTCGACCGGGGCGCGCATGTACTCCGGGTCGGGGTTGTGCCAGGCCAGCACGGGCTCGAAGCGGTCGTCGAGGTCGGCGCGCGGGTAGACCGCATGGAGGCCGACGCGGTGGCCCAGCTCGCGCAGCCGTGCCAGCGCGTGCTCGCCCTCGTGCGAGTTGAGGTTGTAGAAGACGGAGCCGGTCATGAGGAAATAGGTCGCCTGCGCGCCGGCAGCCGCCTCGACCTCGGCCATCCGGAGCGCGGCGTCGAGCGAGAGGTCGACGTCGTGGCGCAGGAGCACGGTGCCGGGCTGCGGAGAGCCCTCGAAGAACGCGAACCGGTAGCCGCCCGCCTGCGCGGCCTCGAGCAGCTCGCGGTAGTGCTCGAGGTCGAAGGCGCAGCTCACTCGACCTCCACCTCCAGCAGCCGCGCCGCCGCCTCCGCCCGCTGCAGCGCCTCGACCGACGTGTCCGCGGTCGCGATCACGTAGCCGCGCCGGTCGCCGTCCAGCCGCACCGGCCGGATCGTCTCGCCGACCTGCAGGTAGGTGTCCGCCTGGACGACGCCCTCGCCCGCGAGGACAGGGTCGAGCGACCCGATCGATCGCACCTTCCCCGTCGGCAGCGGCCCGGGCTGCGCGGTCAGGAAGCGGATCGCGAGCGGCTGCTTGAACTTCGGCAGCACGAGCTCGTCTGTCGCCTCCTCACCGAGCGCCTGACGCAGCGCCACCTCGACGAGGTCGACGCCGACGGCGTGGCGGACGAGGTCGGCCATCTGACCGCCGGGGATCCGGGCCGCGACTTCCACCACCCGCACGGAGCCGTCGTCGGAGACGATCAGCTGCGGGAACGCGATCCCGTCGCGCAGCCCGAGCGCGTGCACCGCGTGGACTGCGACCCGCTCCGCCTCGGCGAGCACGTCGGCGTAGATCGAGGCCGGGTAGACGTGGATCCAGCCGACGCCGAAGCCGATCCCCGGGGGCCGCAGCCGGTCGGAGAGGGTCAGCGGGAACGCCTCGCCGCCGCGCGCGATCACGATCCCGTTCAGCTCGAGCCCGTCGTGGAAGCTCTCGACGATCGCCTCGTCGGTGGGCGACTCCGCCAGGGCTGCGTGGACGTGCCCGTCGAGCTCGTCCTCCGACTCGACGTAGAAGATCCCGCGCTGGCCGCCGGAGTCGGCCGGCTTCAGCACCGCCGGGACGCCGACGGCGTCGAGCGCGGCGCGGGCGCTCTGCATGTCGCGGGCGCCGGCGAAGCGCGGCTGCGGCACGCCCGCGTCGGCGAGCGTGCGGCGCATCGCGATCTTGTGCGTCATCAGGTGGGCGGTCTCGGTGCCGATCCCCGGCAGCCCGAGCGCCTCTGCGACCGCTGCGACGACCGGCACGGCGCGGTCGGCCGAGACGGTGAGGACGCCGTCGACGCCGTGGCGCCGCGCGACCTCGGTGACGGCAGCGACGTCCGTGAAGTCGACCGCCTCGCCGACATCGGCCACCTGCAGGCCGGGCGCATCCGGGTTGCGGTCGACGGCGACGGCGCGGAGGCCGAGCTCCTTCGCCCGCAGGATCGCGCGGCGCTGGTGGCGCCCGGCGCCGACGAAGAGGACGGTCTTCACGTCGCGCGCGATGGTATCCCGGCCGCCTAGAAGCCAGTCGGGAAGACCGGCGCGATCCGGTCCCAGCGGCCGCTCTTGCACGCGTTCTCGTGCGTGAAGCGCGAGTGCACCATGCGGCCGCGGTAGTCGCCGTCGAGCACGGCGACGGCCTCGTCGCCGCCGGGGATCTCGGCGCAGCGCTCCGGCGCCGCGACCGGCCCGAACGGATCCGCGACCGCCGTCAGGGCGGCACACGCCGCCTCGGGGTCGGGGTGGTCGCCGCCGGTCGGCTCGCACTGGAGCGTCCACGTGACCGAGTCGCCCGCCTCGCCGTTCGGCCAGAGCGTCAGCGTCAGGTCGATCGCTGCCGCGGCGCTCGTGTCACCGCTGCTGCTGCTGCCGCCGCCGCCGCAACCGGCCGGGACGAGCACGATCAGCGCCGTCAGCGCGAGCGCTCGCCTCACGCGTTGGGATTGGCGGAGAAGCCCGGCACGAGGAACGCGAGCCGCTTCGCGCGCGAGATCTCGCAGCCGTTCCGCATCCCGAGCACCGTCCAGATGCGGTTGCCCTTGTGCGTGCCGACGATCAGCGCCTGCTGCGGGCCGCCGTACTGATCGCTGCAGACGATGTTCTTGCTCGGCCGTCGGAACGGCTTCACCAGCCCGTCGAGCTGGCGGCAGACCGTGGCGACGCGGGGCACCGTGCCGCCGGCGGGATCGCAGCGGAGCGTCCACGTCTTCGGCTCCTCCTTGCCGCGGCCCTCGGGCCAGTACGAGATCGTCAGCTGCGTCTCCGGCGTCTGCACCGAGGCGCCCTGACTCGCGCCGCACGCGACGGCGGCGACGGCCAGAACAGCGATCACGAAGGCGGTGCGCATGCCGGGAAACACGGTAGCGCGCCGGTAGACTCGCCGGGTGCTCAGGGGCAAGAAGATCTTCATCACGGGCGGTGCGGGCTTCATCGCTACGACTCTTGCCCGTCAGCTCGTCGACGAAAACGAGATCATCGCGGCCGACAACATGCATCGCGACGCGCTTTCCGGCACCCCGCTCGCCGATCACCCCAATTTCACGCTCCACCAGGCGGATGTGCTCGACGCGGACGCGATGAAGGAGCTGTCCGCCGGCGCGACGCACATCGTCCATTGCGCGGCGATCGCGGGCGTCGACACCGTGCTCGAGAGCCCGGTGCGGACGATGCGCGTGAACGTGATCGGCACCTACAACCTGCTCGAGGCGGCCGTCGGCACGCTCGACAGCCTCGAGCGCTTCATCGACTTCTCGACCAGCGAGGTCTTCGGCACGCACGCGTTCCGGGTCGAGGAGGGGCAGGTCTCGACGATCGGCTCGGTCGGCGAGGCGCGCTGGACGTACGCGGTCTCGAAGCTCGCGGGCGAGCACATGGCGCACGCCTACCACGACGAGCTCGGCCTGCCGGCGGTGACCCTGCACCCGTTCAACGTCTTCGGCCCCGGCCAGATCGGCGGCGGCGCCATCCGCGCCTTCATCGAGAACGCGCTCGCGGGCCGCGACCTCGTCATCCACGGCGACGGCTCCCAGATCCGCGCCTGGTGCTACGTCGACGACATGGTCGAGGGCACGCTCGCCTGCCTCGAGCATCCGGCCGCGCCCGGCCAGACCTTCAACATCGGCAACCCGCGCGCCACGGTCACGATCTACGACCTCGCCCAGCGGATCAGGCGGCTGACCGGCGCCGACGTCGACATCACCTTCCAGCCGCTCCACTACGCGGACGTCGAGCTGCGGATCCCGAACGTCGAGAAGGCGCGCGAGGTGCTCGGCTTCGAGGCGAAGGTCGACCTCGACGAGGGCCTCGAGAAGACGATCGCGTGGTATCGAGAGAAGGCACTGAGCCCGTCCGCCTAGCCTTCCCCGAACTCGGGGAGGAGGAGCTGGCGGAGGTGCGTGCCGTCTTCGAGTCGGGCGCCCTGACGATGGGCCCGAAGGTCGAGGAGTTCGAGCAGCTCGTCGCGGCCGCGTGCGGCGTCGAGCACGCCGTCGCCGTCTCGAACGGCACCGCGGCGCTCCATCTCGCCGTGCTCGCGCTCGGGATCGGAGAGGGCGACGAGGTGATCGTCCCGGCCTACACGTTCCCGGCGACTGCGAACGTCGTCCGGCTCGCCGGCGCGACGCCGGTGCTGGTCGACGTCGACCCGGCGACGTTCAACCTCGACGTCGGCAAGGTCTACGACGCGGTGACGCCCCGCACGAAGGCGGTGCTCGCCGTCCATCTCTTCGGGCGGCCGCTCGACTGGGAGGCGCTGCAGAGCGCGGTGCCGCCCGAGGTGCTGCTGCTCGAGGACGCCGCGGGCGCGCTCGGGGCGAAGTGGCGCGGGATGCCCTGCGGCGGGCTCGGCGTCGCCGGCTGCCTCTCGTTCCACCCGCGCAAGATCGTCACCACCGGCGAGGGCGGAGCGGTGACGACGAGCGACGCGGAGCTGGCCGCGTCGGTGCGACGGCTGCGCCACCACGGGATCGACGCGGGCGCGGACATCAAGGCGCCGTCGACGAACTACCGGCTGGCGGACATCCTCTGCGCGATCGGGATCCCGCAGCTGCGCCGGCTGGACGAGCTGCTGGCGGAGCGGACGCGGATCGCCGACGGCTACACGGAGCGGCTGCGCGACCTCGTCGACGTCCCGGACGCGGACGAGGGCGACACGCACGGCTGGCAGGCCTACGTGATCCGGCTCGACCGCAAGGACGAGGCACTCGAGACGCTGCGCGGCGAGGGGATCGAGGTCCAGATCGGCACCTACGCCCTGCAGCGGCTGTCCGCCTACCGCGACCAGGGGCCGTTTCCCGGCGCGGACGCAGCGTTCGACCGGGCGCTCGCGCTGCCGCTGCACTCGCGCCTGACGGACGCCGATCTCGACCGCGTCGCCGAGGGAATCGCGCGTTTCGCTTGACACGGCTCTGTTGTAAGTGAATACTTACTACCAATGAGCACGACGACACGCCAGACGGCCGAGGTGCGGCGCGAGGCCGTGCTCGAGGCCGCCGCGACCGAGTTCTCGCGCAAGGGCATCCACGGCGCGTCGACCGACGCGATCGCGAAGGCGGCCGGGATCTCGCAGCCCTACCTCTTCCGGCTCTTCGGGACGAAGAAGGAGCTCTACCTCGCCGCCACGCGGCTGAAGATGGAGGAGGTCTACCAGGCCTTCGAGCGGGCGTCACGCGGCAAGTCCGGGCAGGAGGCGCTGCACGCGATGGGCGATGCCTACCGCGTGTTGATCGAGGACCGGGAGCGGTTGCAGCTGATGCTGCAGTGCTTCGCCGCCGCCGAGGACGACGAGATCCGCGAGGACGTACGGCGCGTGTGGCGCGACCTCGTCGAGCTGACCGAGCGGGTCAGCGGCGCGACGCCCGAGGAGATCAGCGCCTTCTTCGCCAAGGGGATGCTGCTGAACGTGCTCAACGCGATGCGGCTGTTCGAGGATCCGACACCGTGGGGCGACCGGCTGATCGAAGGCTGCCGGCCGGAGTGACATTTTTTTGACGCTGTAAGAGAGTGATGACTTACTAAGGAAGGAGTTGAATCGGATGCAGGCCAAGACGAAGACCCGCTGGACGTTCGCGATCACGTCGGTCGCGCTCTTCATGGTCGTGCTGGACAACCTCGTCGTCTCGACGGCGCTTCCGGTGATCCGCACCGACCTCGGCGCGTCGATCGAGGAGCTCGAGTGGACGGTGAACGCGTACACGCTCACCTTCGCCGTCTTCCTCCTCACCGGCGCCGCGCTCGGCGACCGCTTCGGGCGCCGGCGGATGTTCACTCATCGGGCTCGGCCTGTTCACGGCCGCCTCCGCCGCGGCGGCGCTGGCGCCGTCGATGGAGGCGCTGATCGCGGCGCGGGCCGCCCAGGGGATCGGCGGCGCGATCGTGACGCCGCTGACGCTGACGATCCTGTCCGCCGCGTTCCCCGCCGAGAAGCGCGGCGTCGCGCTCGGCGCCTGGTCGGGGATCGCCGGCCTCGCCGTCGCCGCCGGGCCCGCTCGTCGGCGGCGCCGTCGTCGACGGGATCGCGTGGCAGTGGATCTTCTGGCTGAACGTGCCCGATCGGACTCGCGGTGCTCCCGCTCGCGCGGATGCTCGACGAGTCCCACGGGCCGGACAAGGCGCTCGACCTACCCGGTCTCGCGCTCGCGAGCGGCGGCCTGCTCGGCCTCGTCTGGGGCCTCATCCACGGCAACTCGGACGGCTGGAGCAGCCCGCAGATCGTCGCCTCGCTCGCAATCGGCGCCGTCCTGCTCGCCGCCTTCGTCGCGTGGGAGGCCCGGGCGAAGGAGCCGATGCTGCCGCTGCGCTTCTTCGAGAGCAGGGCGTTCTCGGCCGCGAACGGCGCCTCGCTCGCGATGTACTTCGGCATGTTCGGCTCGATCTTCCTGCTCTCGCAGTTCTTCCAGACCGCGCAGGGCTACTCGCCCTTCGAGTCCGGTCTGCGCGTGCTCCCGTGGACGGCGATGCCGATGATCGTCGCGCCGATCGCGGGTGGCGCTCTCCGACCGGATCGGCGGCAGGCCCTTCCTGGCCGGCGGGCTCGCGCTGCAGGCGATCGGGCTGGGCTGGATCGCGGCCGTGTCCGTCGGCCGACGTCGCCTACTCGTCGCTCGTCGGGCCGTTCATCCTCTCGGGGATCGGCATGGGCATGTTCTTCGCTCCCGTCGCCAACGTCGTCCTCAGCGCCGTCCCGTTCCGGGACGAGGGCAAGGCGTCCGGCGCATCGAACGCGATCCGCGAGGTAGGCGGCGTGTTCGGCGTCGCGGTGCTCGCGTCGATCTTCGCCAGCACCGGCGGCTACGAGTCGCCGGCGGTCTTCAACGAGGGCCTCGTCGCGGCGATCTGGGTCGGCGCGGTCGTCGTCGGCGTCGGCGCGCTGATCGCGCTCCTCGTCCCCGGCAAGCAGCGGGCCGACGCGCGGGTCGGGAGCGCTCGAGGCGGCCTAGAGCGGCTGTTCAGGACGTGTCCTGGGGACAGTCCCTGGGACACGTCCGTTCAGGTGCAGCCGCGGCACGGCGACGATGAGCCCGGTCGCGATCACGGCGAGCGCGGCGAAGCTCGCTCGCAGCCCGACCGCCTCGGCGATGCCGCCGACGATCGGCGGCCCGACGAGGAAGCCGAGATAGCCGAGCGTCGTCACCGTCGCGAGGGCGCTGCCGCGCTCCTCCGGCGAGGTGAGGCGGCCTCCGGCGCCGAAGAGCACTGGCGCCGCGATCGAGATCCCCGCGCCGCCGACGAAGAACGCCGCGATCGCGGCCGGCGGGTTCGGAGCCAGCGCGGCGGCGGCGAGCCCGCCGAGCGCCACGACCATCGAGCCGGCGAGCAGCACCGTGTCGCCGAGCCGGCTCTCGAGCCACTGGCCCGAGAAGCGGCCGAGCATCATCGCGCCGCCGTAGGCGGCCGGCGCGAGCGCGCTCATCGCCGGCGCCGCGTCGAGGTCGCGTTCGAGGAAGACGGCGCCCCAGTTCTCCATCCCGCCTTCGATCACGAACGCCGCGCCGCAGACGAGCCCGATCGGGATCGCAGCGCGGTTGAGCCGCGGCCGGCTGGTCGGGCCTGGGCGCCGCTCGATCCGCTCGTGCCCGACGTTGAGGGCCGCGGCCACGAGCAGCGCGGCAGCGATCCCGCCGAGCACCGCGCCGCGTCCCGCGCCGGCCTGCCGCGCGAGCCCGACGGCGAGCGCCCCGACGAGCACGCCTGCCGAGTAGAGCCCGTGCGCGAGCTGCATCAGCCGTGTCCCTTCGCGCACCTCGAGCTCGGAGACGGCGGCGTTCATGGCGACGTCGGTTGCGCCCGTGGCCACGCCGAGCGCGACGAGGCAGAGGGCCAGCACCGGCACGGAGCCTGCGAAGGCCGGCAGCACGGCCGCAATCGCGAGGCCGACGATCAGCCACGGGAGGATGCTCGTGCCGCGCCGGTCGAGCTCACGGCCGGTGAAGAGCATCGCGGGGAGCGAGCCGACGGCGACGAAGAGGAGCGCCAGCCCGAGCGTCCCCTTCGACGCCCCGACGGCCTCCTGGACCGCCGGGACGAGCGCGGCCCAGCCGCCCCAGAGCAGCCCCAACCCGACGAAGGCAGCGAGCGGGCCTCGCCGCCTCAGACCCGGTCCCAGCCTTCCGGCAGCTGCGGGACCGGCCAGGTGGGGTCCGGTCGCCACTCCTCCCAGCCGGTCGGGAACGGCCACTCCTCGAGCACGCGCTGACCCTCCGCCCGGACCGCCGCGGCATCGACGATCCCGAGCGCCGCGGCCTGCTCGAGCTCGTCCTCGTCCTTCCAGCGGTACGTGCCGTCCGGCATCACGATCAGATCGAGCTTGTGGTCGAAGGTGTCGTAGCCGACCGGCGTCCGGCGCAGCGGCTGCTCGAAGTTGACGTACCAGTGCTCGAATGCGCCGTCGGGCTTGAAGAAGAGGTAGATCGAGTGCGACCGACCCGCCCGGCCGAGGCAGATCGCGTCGCGCTTGCTCGAGATCGGCTCGAGCTCCCACGCCTCGCCCGGGATCCGGATCCGCGCGCCCGTGTCGTCGACCGGAAGCATCGCCAGGCTGCCCCGCGGCATCCAGAGCGCCGCGTGCTCAGGGGTCTCCTCGACGATCCGGCAGGCCTGCGCGCGCCAGACCCGGCCGCGATGCACGTCGCGCCAGACCGCGTCTATACGCTCCCCTCCACCCATGGCCGCTCCGGATCTGTCCGTCGTCGTCACGCTCCTGAACGAGCAGGGCTCGGTCGAAGAGCTCTACCGGCGCACCGTAACGGCACTCGACGGCAAGCCGTTCGAGCTGATCCTCGTCGACGACGGCTCGACCGACGGGACCTGGGCTGCGGTCGAGGGCCTGCACGCCGCCGACCCCCGCGTGCGCGCCGTCCGCTTCAAGCGCAACTTCGGCCAGCACCCGGCCATGCATGCGGGTCTCGCGCGCGCCCAGGGCGACATCGTCGTGACGATGGACGGCGACCTCCAGAACGAGCCGGAGGACATCCCGCGCCTGGTCGCCGCAGTGGAGGACGGCGCGGACGTCGCGAGCGGCCGCCGGGTCGCGCGCAAGGACTCGTGGGGCCGGACGCTGCCCTCGCGGCTGATCAACGGGATGCTGCGGCGCTTCACCGGCGTCGCCATCTCCGACTTCGGCTGCGCCTTCAACGCCTACCGCCGCGACGTCGTCGTGCCGATGCTGCCGGCGATCGGCAAGCAGAAGTTCACGAAGGCGCTCGTGCTCTCCGGCGGCGCGTCGGTCGTCGAGGTCGACGTCGCCCATGCGGCGCGCGCGGGCAGCTCGAGCTACTCGCCGCTGCGCCTGCTGCGGCTCGCGCTGCACGTGCTCGCCGGCTTCTGGCCGCAGCCGATCCAGTGGATCGGGATCGCGCTCGGCGTCACCTGCACGCTGCTCGCGACAGCGCTCGGCATCTACGGGATCTGGTTCTGGATCGACCGCTCCAACTTCCCCGGCCCGCTGCTCGGCGGCGTCGCCGTGCTCTTCGTGCTCGGGATCCAAGGCTTCATCCTTGCGCTCGTGGGGGAATACCTAGGCAGAATCCAGCGCGAGGTCGAAGGCCGGCCTCTCTACTCGATCTCGGAGGAACTGTGAGCAAGCGCGTTCTGGTCACCGGCGGAGCCGGCTTCATCTCGTCGAACTTCATCCGCCACCTGCTGGCGCACACCGACCACGAGGTCGTCTCGCTCGACGCGCTCACCTACGCGGGCAACCTCGAGAACCTCGCGGACGTGATGAGCCACGAGCGGCTCTCGTTCGTGCACGGCGACATCCGCGACCCGGATCTGGTCGAGAAGCTCGTCTGCGAGGTCGACGTGATCGTCAACGCGGCCGCAGAGTCGCACGTGGAGAAGTCGATCGAGGAGGGTGCCTCCGAGTTCGTGACGACGAACGTCGAGGGGACGCAGATCCTGCTCGACGCGATCCGGCGCACGCCGGTCGAGCGCTTCATCCTGATCTCCTCGAGCGAGGTGTACGGGACGGCGGAGTACGCGCCGATGGACGAGGAGCATCCGCTCAACCCGCGCTCGCCGTACGCGGCGACGAAGGCCGGCGGCGACCGGCTCGCGTACTCGTACTTCGTCACCTACGGGCTGCCGATCGTGATCGTGCGCCCCTTCAACAACTACGGGCCGCGCCAGCATCCGGAGAAGGTGATCCCGCGCTTCATCACCCAGGCGCTCTCGGGCGAGCCGCTGACGATCCACGGCGACGGGCACGCCTCGCGCGACTGGCTCTACGTCGACGACGACGCCGAGGCGATCGAGGCGATCATCGCCGCCGACATCGACGGGCTCGCCGGCGAGGTCGTCAACGTCGCCACCGGGATCGACATCTCCGTGCGCGACGTCGCCGACTCCGTGCTCGCGGCCGTCGGCGCCGATGCCGAGGTCGTCTTCGTCGACGAGCGGCTCGGCCAGGTCGACCGGCACATCGGCTCGACCGACAAGCTCGAGCGGCTGACCGGCTGGCGCGCGCGGACGAGCTTCGAGCAGGGCCTGGAGCAGACGGTCGAGTGGTACCGCGAGAACGAGGTGTGGTGGCGGGCTCTGACCGCGCGCGACAGCGTCTCCTCGTCCTAGGAGCGGGGCCCGCGCAGATCGGGCTGCTGCGCGCCGCACGCGAGCGCGACCTCTTCGTGATCGCAGTCGACCGCGACCCCGCGGCGCCCGGCTTCGCGTACGCGGACAAGCGCGCGATCGTCTCGACCGAGGACGAGCCCGGCGTCGACCGGCTCGCACGGGCGGAGAACGTCGACGGGATCATCTCGCCGGGCGCCGACTGGCCGGTCGGCGTCGCGGCGCGCGTGGCCGAGCGGCTGGCGCTGCCGCACCCGATCGACGCGGCCACCGCGACGCTCGCGACGACGAAGTCGCGGCAGCGCGACCGGTTCGCCGAGGCGGGCGTGCCGCAGCCGCGCTCGCAGCTCGTCTCCGGCGTCGTCGACGGGCTGCCGATCCCGTGCGTCGTCAAGGCGCCCGACCGCCAGGGCCAGCGCGGCCTCTCGCTCGTCCGCAGCGAGGCGGAGCTCCCGGCGGCGATCGCCGCTGCGCTCGACGCCTCACGCGGCGAGGTCTGCCTCGTCGAGGAGCTGGTCGACGGACCGGAGGTGACGGTCAACGCCGTCTCGATCGACGGCGTCTTCCACCCGCTGCTCGTCACCGACCGCGTCACCGCCGACCCGCCTGCGTTCGGCGTCGCGCTGGCGCACGTCTGGCCTTGTGTTTCTGAAACACAAGCTCCGATCGAGGCGGCCCGCGCCGCCGCCGAGGCCCTCGGGGTTCGCAACGGGCCGACCTACACCCAGATCCGGGTCGGGACCGGACGGATCCCGCGTGGTTGAGCTGGCTGCGCGCCTCGGCGGGGGGCACGACGCCGAGCTCGCCGAGGCCGCGACCGGGGTGAAGCTGAACGACCTGGCGCTCGACTTCGCACTCGGAAACGAGGCTTGTGTTTCAGAAACACAAAGTCTCGCGGGCGGCGCCTGCGTCCTCTTCCTCGTCGCGCCCGAGGGAACGCTGCACGAGGTCGAGGGTCGCGAGGCGGCGCACGCGGTCGACGGAGTCCTCGACGTGCGGCTCTACCGGGAGCCGGGCCACGTCTTCGGCCCGCTGCTCCGCGGCGCCGACCGGGCCGGCGCCGTGATCGCGGTCGGCGACAGCCGCGAGCAGGCGCTCGAGCGCGCTCGCGCCGCCGCGAACGAAATACGCTTCGTCGTCGAATGACCCGAGAGCAACCACTGGGCTTCCAGCCGCCTTCGATCGGCGAGGAGGAGATCGAGGCGGTCGCCGAGACCCTCCGCTCCGGCTGGCTGACGACCGGCCCCAGGGCGGCGCTGCTCGAGGAGCGGATGGCCGAGTACCTGGAGGCGAAGCACGTCCTCGCCGTCGCCTCCGGCACGGCGGCGATGCACCTGGCGCTCGTCGCGCTCGGGATCGAGGCCGGCGACGAGGTGATCACGACGCCGATCACGTGGCCGGCGACCGCCAACGTGATCGTCCATTCCGGCGCGACGCCGGTCTTCGTCGACGTGCGCGAGGGCGACCTCAACATCGACCCGGCGCTGATCGGCGCGGCCGTGACCGAGCGGACGAAGGCGATCATGCCCGTCCACCTCGCCGGCCAGCCCGCCGACATGGATCCGATCTGGGAGCTCGGGATCCCCGTGATCGAGGACGCCGCCCACGCGGCCGAGAGCGCCTACCGCGGCCGCAAGCTCGGCGGGCTCTCCGAGGCGACGTGCTTCAGCCTCTACGCGACGAAGAACATCGCCGCCGGCGAGGGCGGGCTCGTCTCGACGAACTCGGACGAGGTCGCCGACGCGATCCGCAACCTGCGCCTGATGCGCCGCGGCGACGGCTCGCTCTACGACATCACGGTTCCCGGCTACAAGGCCAACCTCTCCGACGTGCTCGCGGCGATCGCGCTCGTCCAGCTCGACAAGCTGCCGGAGCACACCGCCGCGCGCGAGCGCCAGTTCGCGCTCTACGACGAGGGGGTCGCCGGCCTGGACGGGATCGAGCCGCTCGAGCGCGACCCTCGCGACACGCACGCACTCCACCTCTACGTCGTCCGCATCGACGCCGAGCGCTTCGGGCTGACCCGCGACGAGGTGCAGCAGGCGCTCACGGCCGAGCGGATCTCGACCTCGATCCACTTCCTCCCGGTGCACCGGCTCACCTGGTACCGCGAGCGCTTCCCCGGGCAGCCGTCCCTCCCGGTCGCGGAGCGCGCCGGCGACGAGATCCTCTCGCTGCCGCTCTCGCCCGCGCACTCCGACGGCGACATCGCGGACGTGATCGAGGCGCTCGGGCGAATTCGCGACCGCGCCGCATGAGGCGCTCAGTCCGCGTCTCCGCGACGCTGCTCTTCACCGGTCTCGCGATCGCCTACCTGGTCTGGAAGATCGACATCCGGGAGACGGCCGAGGTGGTCGCGGATGCGAACCCGTGGTGGTTCCTGCTCGCGGTCGCGATCATGACGCTGACGGTGATCCCGATGGCCGAGCGCTGGCGGCGGCTGCTGGCCTCGCAGGGGATGCGCGAGCACCTGCCGTGGCTGACGCGCGCCTACTTCGTCTCGTACACCGCCGGGCAGATCCTGCCGACCTCGATCGGCGGCGACGCGGTGCGGATCCTCGAGACCTCGCGCCGCCATCCGGCGCGGCTCGGCGCGATCTCCGCGATCGTGCTGCTCGAGCGGGCGCTCGGCGGCGCGGCGACGGTCCTGCTCGGCGCGTTCGGGTTCCTGCTCGCGATCGGCCGCTACGACGTCGGCGCCTACCTCTGGATCGAGGGCGCGTTCGTGCTCGGGACGATCTTCCTGGCCTTCCTCTTCTTCTCCCGTTCGGCCCGGCCGCTGCTCCGCGCGACGGCGCCGCTGCTGCGCGCGCTCCGGCTCGAGCGCCCCGTTCGCGCCGTCTACGACGGCGTCCACGCCTTCCGCGACCGGCCGGGGCTGCTGATCTCGCTCTTCTTCTTCACGGTCGCGATCCAGGCCGTGCGCGTGCTCGCGATCTGGGCGTCCTCCCGGGCGGTGGGGATCGAGCTCTCGCCGCGGATCTACTACGTGATGGGGCCGCTCTTCTTCCTCGTCCTGCTCGTCCCGTTCACGCTCAACGGCTTCGCCGTGCGGGAGGCGTTCTTCGTCAGCTTCCTCGGCAACGTCGGCGTCGACGCCGACCAGGCCTTCGCCGCCGGCTTCCTCTTCTTCCTCGTCACCGTCGTGATGGCGCTGCCCGGCGGGCTGATCCTGCTCTGGGAGGGGCTGCGCCGGGGGCCGAGCGCGCGCCATGCCTGACGCGAGCGTCGTCGTCGTCACGCACAACGCGCTCCCCTGGATCGAGCGCTGCCTCGAGAGCGTGCGCGGCGAGGAAGTGGTCGTCGTCGACAACGGCTCGACCGACGGCAGCGCCGACGTCGTCCGCGAGCAGCTGCCCGAGGCACGCGTGATCGAGCAGGAGAACGTCGGCCTCGCGGCCGGCTGGAACCGCGGGCATGGAGGCCGCGTCGGGCCGCTACTTCCTGATCCTGAACTCCGACGCGTGGCTGACCGAGGGCTCGCTGCGGCGGCTCGTCGCCTTCGCCGACCAGCGCCCCGACGCCGCGATCGTCGGGCCGCGGCTGCTGAACCCCGACGGCTCGCTGCAGCGGTCGGTGCGCGGCTTCCCGACGCTCTGGCGGCTCGCCACCGAGTACTTCTTCCTCCGCAAGCTGGCGCCGCGCTCGCAGGCGCTGAACGCGTTCTACGCGGGCGGCTTCGACCACCAGGAGGTGCGCGAGGCGGAGTTCCTGATGGGCGCCTGCATGCTCGTCCGGCGCGAGGCGGTCGAGCAGGTCGGCCCGCTCGACGAGGCGTTCTTCCTCTTCAGCGAGGAGACGGACTGGGCCTACCGCTTCCGCGAGGCGGGCTGGAAGGTCGTCTTCTTCCCGGGCGCCGAGTGCGTGCACGTCGGCGGCGCCTCGCACGGCGGCCGGATGTTCCGCGAGAACGTCCGCGGCCACCTCCGCTTCCTCTCCAAGCACCACGGCGACGCCTACGCCGAGCGCGCGCGGAAGCTGCTGCGCGCCGCCACGAGCCTGCGCGGGCTGCTCTTCCGCGGCGATCGCGGCCGCATGTACCGCGAGACGGCCGACTGGCTCGGGACGGCGAGCATCCCGGAGCTGCTCGACCGATGACGCTCGTCCAGCTCGTGTTCGCGAACGTCGTGCTGCTGCTGCCGGGCGCGCTCGTCGCGCGGGCGCTCGGGATCCGCAGCGTCTCGGCGACGCTCGCGTGGTCGCTCGCGCTCATCTTCGGCGCGCTGGCGGTGACGTTCGCCGTCGGCTCGTCGCTGTCGCTGACGCTCGCTCCTCCTGCTCGTCCCCGGCATCGTCGCGCTCCGGTTCGCGCCGCAACGCCCCGAGGGCGGAGCGGATCCCGGGCAGGCGCTGGGTCTTTCTGCGCCGGCGCGCTGCTCGGGCTCCTGCTCTGGCACGTCGCCGGGAACATCGGCGGCGACGGGCTCTTCCACCTCGCGCGCGTGCAGAAGCTGGATGCGTTCGGCTCGCTCTCGCTCGACGCCGTCAACGAGTTCGCCGACGGCGGGCTTCACCCCGGCTACGCGTTCCCGCTCTGGCACGGGTTCCTCGCGCTCGTCGCGCGGGTCGGCTTCCTCGACCCGGCCGAGGTCGTCCTGCACGAGGCGACCGTGCTGGCGCCGATCGCGCTCCTCGTCACCTACGAGGCCGGCTGGGCGCTCTTCCGGCGCGTCAGCCCGGCCGTCGCGGTCGTCCTCGGCGCCGTCGCCGTGACGGCGCTGGCGCCCGACCACGGCGGCGCCTACACCGCGCTCGGCCTCCCGGCGACGGCCTCGCGCCAGATCCTCGCTTCCGGCCGCGCTCGCCCTCGCGCTCGCCTACGTCGAGAGACCGGGCCGCGCCGCGCTCGCGTCCGTCGCCGCCGCGGGGCTCGTGCTCGCGGTCGTCCACCCGACCTACGCGATCTTCCTCTGGCTCCCGTTCGCGGGCTTCCTCCTCGTCCGCGCGCTGGTCGAGCGCCGCGAGGCGCGGCGGATCGCGACCGCGCTCGCGGCGCTGGTCGTGCCGGCGGCGGCGTACCTCGTCTGGCTGCTCCCGGTCGTCCGCGACACCCGCTCGCACGATCCGGGCGGCGAGGAGCTGCAGCGCGCGTTCCGGCAGTACGCGGGACAGCTCGACGTCTTCTCGGACACGAGCTACCGGCTGGCCCCCGAGGTGTTCGGCCGCGCCGGTGCGGTCGCGGTGGCGGCGCTCCTGTTCGTCCCGCTCGCCGGCCTCGCGCTGCGGCGGCGCTGGGCGGCCTACGTGCTCGGCGGCTTCCTCGCCGTCGCCGCGGTGATGCTCGTGCCGCAGCTCTTCGTGGCCTTCTCCGACCTGACCTCGATCTCGCAGTCGCGCCGCGCCGCCGGCTTCTGGCCGCTGGCGTTCTCGTTCGCCGGCGGCTTCGTCGTGCTGGGCGCGCTGCTCCGAGGGCTGGTCCTGCCCGCGGCGCTCGTCGGCGGGATCGCGCTGCAGCTCGCCTACCCGGGCGAGTTCACGTACCGGCTCGAGGAGGGCGGCCCGGCCTTCGTGACCTGGTTCGCGGTCGGCGGCGGGGTCGCCGCGCTCGTCGTCGGGCTTGTGTTTCTGAAACACAAAGCCCCGCTCGAGCGGCCGGAGCTCGCCGCCTGGGCGGCGGCGCTGTTCGTGCTCCCGGTCGCCGTGCACGCCGCGGCGAACTGGAGCCCGTCGGACGCACGCGCGGCGAGCCCGCTCACGCCGGGCCTGGTCGAGGCGCTGCGCGAGAACGTCGCGCGCGGCGACGTCGTCTACTCCGACCCCCAGACGAGCTACGAGATCGCCGCCCGCGTGCCCGTCTACATCGCGGTCGCGCCGCCCGGGCCACGTCGCCGACACGGAGAAGAACCGGCCCTACGAGCGCCGCGACGAGGCGCTGCGCTTCTTCGAGACCGGCGACGTCGAGATCCCACGGCGCGCCGGCGCCGACTGGCTGGTCGTCGACCGGAAGCAGTTCGACGTCGCGCCGCAGCTCGACAGCGTCTACCGCGACGGGCGCTACACGCTCTACGTGGTGCCGTAGCCGCCGCCGCCCGGCGTCTCGACGCGGAGCAGGTCGCCGGGCTCGAGCTCGCGCTCCGCGAAGGGCGGCAGCTCGTCGCCGTTCAGCAGCGTGCGGCCGGGTGCCCCGGGCTCACCGCCGGCGACGCCCGACGGCGCGATCCGGCGCCGCTGCGAGAGGAGCGAGAGCCGGCAGGCCTCGAGCGCGCGCAGCTCGCGGACGACGCCGTCGCCGCCGCGATGGGCTCCGCCGCCGCCCGAGCCGAGGCGCAGCGCGTGCCGCTCGACCCGCAGGGGATACGCGAGCTCGAGCGCCTCGGTCGGCGTCGAGAGCGTGTTCGACATCGCCACGTGCACGCCTGAGGGGCCGTCCCCGTCCGGACAGGCGCCCTGGCCGCCGCCGATCGTCTCGTAGTAGGTGAAGCGCTCGTTGCCGAGGATGACGTTGTTCATCGTCCCCTGGCCCTGCGCCGGCACCGGCACGGCCTGCGCGAAGGCGCGGAAGAGCAGGTCGACGATCCGGCTCGACGTCTCGACGTTGCCCGCGGCGACCGCGGCGGGTGGACGTGCGTTGACGAGGCAGCCCTCCGGCGCCCGCACGGTGACCGGGACGAGCGCACCGGCCGATGCGGGCACGTCCGGATCGGTCAGCGCGCGGACGACGAACAGGCACGCCGACGTCGTCACCGCCAGCGGGCAGTTGAGGTTGCCGTCGTGCTGCGGCGCCGTGCCGGCGAAGTCGAGCTCGAGCTCCTCACCGGCGACCGTGACCGCCACGCGCAGCTCCAGCTCGCCGTCCGCCGTCTCCAGCCGCTCGGAGGCCTCGTAGCGGCCGTCCGGAAGCGCCGCGATCCCGGCGCGGACGCGGCGCTCCGAGTACGCGACGAGCTCGTCCATCGCCGCAATCACCTCGTCGCGGCCGCGGCGCGCACACAGCTCCGCGATCCGGCGCGCGCCGAGGCGCTGCGCCGCCAGCTGCGCGCGCAGGTCGCCGCGCCGCTCGTCCGGGTTCCGCATCTGCGCGACGAGCGCTTCCAGCGCCGCCTCGTCGAGCAGCGTCGGCGGGATCACGACGCCCTCCTCCTGAAGCGTGCGCGAGCCGGCGGGCATGCTCCCGGGCGTCGCGCCGCCCACGTCGGCGTGGTGCGCCCGGGTGGCGGCGAAGCCGAGCTCCGTCCGCGAGACGAGCGTGATGTCGGGCAGGTGCGTGCCGCCCGCGTAGGGGTCGTTGAGGATGAAGACGTCGTCCGGGCCGGGATCGCAGGCGATCACGGCGGCGACGGAGGCGGGCATCGCGCCCAGGTGCACCGGGATGTGCTCGGCCTGGGCGACCATCCGCCCGGCCGCGTCGAAGATCGCCGTCGAGCAGTCGCGCCGCTCCTTGATGTTCGCCGAGAACGCGGAGCGGATCAGCGCCGCGCCCATCTCCTCGGCGACGGCGCGGAGGGCGTAGCCGAGCACCTGCAGCTGGACGTTCACGCGCGCGTCACCACCAGCGAGCCGTCGCGCCAGTCGCCCCGCCAGCCCGGCGGGATCCACGCCGTCGAGCCGTCGAGCTCGACCAGGCCCGTCGCAGGCGGGCGGGCCGATGCATCGGCCTGAACGTACTCGGGGCCTGGGCGGACAGTCGCCGTCCGCAGCGCGACGAGCTCGAGCGGCCGGGCGCGGTCGGCGTAGCCGTAGCGATCCTCGTGGGCGCGGTGGAAGGCCTCGGCGACGTCGCCGCCGAGCGGGACGGTCAGCTCGAACGACTGACCGGCGTAGCGGATGTCCGCCTCGCCGTCGGCGGGCAGCTCGGCGCCGTCGAGCGGGACGACCAGCGAGCGCACCGTGTCGCGCCGCTCGTCGCTGAGCGCGAGCCCGAGCGCCGAGAGCACGCCGGCCGCCTCGGGCACGAGCACCGTTCCGATCTCCAGCTCCTCGGCCAGCGCGCACGCGTGCAGCGCGCCGGCGCCGCCGAACGCGACGAGCGCGAAGTCGCGCGGATCGAGGCCGCGCTCGACCGTGACGACCCGCAGCGCAGCGAGCATCTCGGCGTTGACGACGGCGATCACGTCCTCCGGCGCCGCGCCGACCGACGCCAGCGCCCGCTCGGCGGCGTCGCGGTCGAGCTCGAGGCCGCCGGCGAGGCGGTCCGGCAGCCGGCCGAGCAGGAGGTTCGCGTCGGTGACCGTCGGCAGCTCGCCGCCGCGGCCGTAACAGGCAGGTCCCGGCTCGGCGCCCGCGCTCTGCTGGCCCGACCCGGAGCGCCCCGCCGGCGTCGCGCCAGACGATCGAGCCGCCGCCGGCGCCGACCGTGTGCACGTCGAGGGTCGGCAGCCGGATCGGGAGGCCGCCGACGAGCCGCTCGCTCGAGCGGGTCGCCTCGCCGCCGACGATCGCGCAGACGTCGGTCGAGGTGCCGCCCATGTCGAACGCGAGCGCGTTCTCGATCCCGGCGAGACGGGCCACTCGCGAAGCGCCGACGACCCCCGCGGCCGGGCCCGAGAGCAGCGCGCGGGCGGCGTGGGCGGCGGCCTCCTCGAGCGGCGCGACACCGCCGGACGAGCGCATGATCAGCGGCACCGGCAGCCCTGCCTCCTCGCAGCGCGCCGCGAGCGCCCGCAGGTAGCGGCCGAGGAGAGGGCCGAGGTACGCGTCCGCGGCCGTCGTCGACGCGCGTTCGTACTCGCGGAACTCGGGCGCGGACTCGTGCGAGGCGACGATGTGCGCGTCCGGGTACCGCCGTCGCAGCTCCGCGACGACGGCCTGCTCGTGCGAGGGGTCGCGGAAGGAGAAGAGCAGGCAGACGGCGATCGCCTCGGCATCGCCCAGGTCGGGCAGCGTGTCGAGCTCGAGCGGCGCGAGCTCGCCGTCCGGGCCGATCCGGCCGCGAACGCCGAACGAGCGCTCGAGCGGCACGAGCGGGTCGGGATGCCGGGCGCAGAGCCGGTAGAGGTGCGCGCGATCCTGGCGGCGGAGATGGAGTACGTGCTCGAAGCCGTCGGTCGCCACGAGCGCCGTCCGCGCGCCGCGCCGCTCCAGCAGCGCGTTCGTCGCGATCGTCGTCCCGTGCGTGAACCGCTCGAGCTCGCCGGCGCCGACCGCGGCCGCCGCGGCGAGCACCGACTCCTCCTGGTTGCGGGCCGTCGGCACCTTCGCCGTCCGCAGCTCGTCGCCATCGAGCAGGACGGCGTCGGTGAAGGTGCCGCCCACGTCGATGCCCAGGATGGCCACGGCCAGAATCTACGGCCCGAGTAGCATCGGGCGCGTGAAACTGCTGCTCGTCTCGCTCTACTGGCCGCCCGCCGGCGGCGGCGGAGTCCAGAGGCCACTCAAGTTCGCGCAGTACCTGCCCGCGCTCGGGATCGAGACGCACGTGCTGGCGCCGGACGACTCGAAGTGGATCCACCAGGACGCCGACCTCCGCCAGCCGACGCAGGCGTGGGTGCACCGCGCCCGCTACATCGGCCCGAAGGGGCGGAAGCCGGCCGAGGAGCTGCACGGCAAGGAGGGCCTCGAGCGCGCGCTCGTGCAGGCGAGGCTCGCCTCGCGGCGCCTGCTCGTCCCGGACGAGAACGTGAGCTGGAACCTGACCGCGATCCCCGCCGCGATCCGGATCGCGCGCAGGGAGAAGATCGACGTCGTCGTCACGACCTCGCCGCCGAACTCGATCCACCTCGTCGGCGCCGCGGTGAAGAAGGCGACCGGGGCGAAGTGGGTCGCCGATCTGCGCGACTCGCTCGTCGCGCATCCGCACCGGCGCGCGGAGAGCATGGCCGTGCGCGCGAAGGAGAAGGTCGACGTCGGCGTCGCGCGGCTCGTCGCGCACTCGGCCGACGCGATCACGTGCGTCTCCGACGCGATCGCCGACGAGGCGCGCGGCTTCTCGCCGAAGGGGAAGGTCGTGACGATCTCGAACGGCTGCGACTTCGACGATTTCGCCGGTCTCGACTACACGCCCGGGAAGCGCTTCCGGATCACGCACACGGGCAGCTTCTTCGGCAAGCGCGACCCCCGGCCGTTCCTGACCGCGCTCGACGAGTCCGGCCTCGACGTGCAGGCGCGCTTCCTCGGCGACTTCCGCTCGACCGACCGCGAGTGGGCGGCGGAGCGCGGGCTCGGCGACAAGCTCGAGCTGATCCCGTACGCGCCGCGCCAGGCGTCGCTCGAGCTGCAGCGCGACTCGGAGGCGCTCCTGCTCCTGATCCCGGATGCGGGCGGGCGCGGCAAGGGCGTCCTCTCGGGCAAGGTCTTCGAGTACCTCGCGGCCGAGCGGCCGATCCTCGCCGTCGTGCCGCCGGACGGCGCCGCAGCCGAGCTGATCCGCGAGACCGGCGCCGGCGTCGTCGCGCCGCCGGACGACGTCGAGGCGATCAAGGCCGCGCTGGCGGAGCTGCACGCGCGGTTCGCGAACGGCGGCCTCGGCTCGACCGAGATCCCGGAGGAGACGCGGTACCGCCTCTCGCGCCGCGCCCGCGCCGAGGAGCTGGCGGAGCTGGTCCGGTCGCTGTGAACCGCTCGAGACCCGGCCTGGCGGTCGAGTTCCTCTTCCTCGCCACCGTCTTCACGGTCTCGTTCGCGAAGCTGCAGTGGGAGGTCGCGGGGACGCTCAGCCTCTCGGACGTCCTGACCGGGATCTTCCTCGTCGCCTGGATCGGCACCCGCGTGGGCACGGGCGACCGCAGGCTCGCCTGGGGCGCCGCCGTCGCCGGCCTCTTCTTCGTCGGGTTCCTCGCCGTCTATCTGATCGGCTTCTTCAACCTCGAGACCGAGCAGTCGCTGGCGCAGTGGGCGAAGGGCATGTTCAAGTTCCTGCTCCACTTCGGCTTCCTCGTCGTCGGGCTCGCGTACATGGCGCGGCGGAGCGAGCGCTTCTACTGGACGACGTTCGCCGTCTTCATGGCCGGCTTCGTCGCCAACGCCGTCTACGGGATCGTCCAGCTCGGCACGGCCGAGGTGCTCGGGATCAACCTCGACCAGTCGCTGCTCTCGCCGATCACCGGCGGCGCCAGCCAGATCAACATCTACGGCGCGATCGAGGGCGCCAGCGTCTTCCGGCCGAACGCGCTCACGGGCGACCCGAACCACCTCGGGATCGAGCTCGTGATCCCGCTGCTCGTGCTGACGCCGCTCTACCTGCGGCTCGAGCGCGGGCATCGGCTGAAGCTGCCGCTCGCGCTCGTGCTCGCGTTCCTGCTCCTCGTCGAGCTGGCGACGCTGTCGCGCTCGGGCCTGCTCGGGCTCGCCGCCGGGCTGCTCGTGCTCGCGATCCCGTACCGGCACCGGGTCGCGACGCCGGAGTTCCTGCTGCCGCTGGGCGGCGTCGCCGTCGTGCTCGGGATCGTGCTCGCGGCCCGCTGGCAGTTCTTCGAGCAGGTGCTGCGCTCGCGCGTGGACACGTCCGCGAACGGCACCTCGACGCACTTCGACGTCTACGGCTTCATCCCGGACGTGCTCTCGTCGCACCCGCTCTTCGGGCTGGGGCTGAACAACTTCTCCGTCTACTACGAGTTCGTCACCGGGCGGACGAACTTCGGCCCGCATTCGTTCTACGTCGCGACGCTGGTCGAGACCGGGCTCCTCGGGACGGCGCTCTTCGCAGCGTTCCTCGTCTACCTCTTCAGGCGGCTCGGGCGGCTGCGGGCGATCGGGCGTGCGCTCGAGTCGCGGCGGATCCGGCCGCTCGCGTGGGGGATGACCGCCGCGCTGGTGGGGACGATCGCCGCGAACGCCTTCTACCTGACGATGTCCTTCTACTACTTCTTCGCGTTCGCGCTGCTCGCGCTCGCGGCGCCGATCGTGTTCGCCCGTCGGCTGACGTGAAGGTCGTCGTCCTGACGACCTCGTACCCGCGCGGCGAGCGGGACGTGGCCGGCCTCTTCGTCCGCGACGCGGTCGAGGCGGTGCGGGCGCAGGGGGTCGAGGTCGAGGTCGTCTCGCCGGCGTCGTTCCGGCACTACGGGATCGCGTACGGACACGGGATCGCCGGCAACCTGCGCCGGCGGCCGTGGCTGGCGCTGCTGCTGCCGGCGTTCCTCTTCAACTACGCGTGGGCGGCGCGACGGGCGGCGCAGGACGCCGACCTCGTGCACGCGCACTGGCTGCCGTCCGCGCTCGCGGCGCTGAAGACCGGGAAGCCGTACGTCGTCCAGCTCTGGGGCACGGACGTCGAGCTGGCGCGGAAGGCGCCGTGGCTCTTCCGGCCGCTGCTGCGCCGGGCGCGGCTTGCGATCGTCGCCTCCGAGTATCTGGCCGACGCGGCGCGGGAGCTGGGAGCGCGCGAGGTGCGCGTCGTCCCGAGCGGCGTCGAGATCCCGGAGGCCGTCGGCGAGCCGGACGAGCCGCCGCACGTGCTCTTCGTCGGGCGGCTCTCGCCGGAGAAGGGCATCCACGAGTTCCTGGCGGCGACGGAGGGGATGCCGCGCGTGATCGTCGGCGCCGGCCCGGTCGAGGTGCCGGAGGCGGTCGGCTTCGTCCCGCGCTCCGAGCTCGGCCCCTACTACGAGCGCGCCGCGGTCGTGTGCGTCCCGTCGCGCCGGGAGGGCTACGGCATCGTGGCGCGGGAGGCGATGGCCTACGGCCGGCCGGTGGTGGCGACGGCGGTCGGCGGCCTCGTCGACGTCACCGGCGTCCTCGTCCCGCCGGGCGACGTCGCGCGGCTGCGCGAGGTGCTCGAGCAGCTGCTCGCGGACGCCGGCTGGCGCGCGCACCTCGGCGCGCAGGCGCGACAGCAGGCCGAGAACGCGCTTTCGCAGGGACGCGCAGGCGCTGCCCTCCGCGCCGCCTACGACGCCACGATCAGCCGCTGAGGAACGCCCGCAGGGTCTCGGCCGCGCGCGCGCCGGCGTGGCCGTCCCAGCCGGGGATCACGTCGCCGGGCTTCGGCCGCTCGAGCAGCTGCGGGATCTCGGCGATCCGCTCCGGCTTCGCGCCGAGAACGGTGTTCGTGCCGAGCTCCTCCGTCACGCGCCGCTCGGTCGAGTCGCGGAGCGTGAAGCAGCGGACGCCGAGCGCCGTCGTCTCCTCCTGGATCGCCGCCCGAGTCGGTGAGGACGAAGGCGGCGTCGGCCTCGAGGCAGAGGAAGTCGAGATAGCCCTGCGGCTCGGTCGCGAGCACGCCGGAGTCGCGCAGGCGCGCGTCGTCGCCGGTCGACTCCAGGTTGCGGAGCGTCCGCGGGTGCACCGGGAAGAGGACGGGGTGGTCGCGGGCGAGCGTGATCAGCCCGTCGGTGACCGCGGTCAGCTTGGCGGGGTCGTCGACGAGCGCGGGGCGGTGGAGCGTGACGAGGGCGTACTCGCCCGGGTGCAGCCCGAACTGCTCCCAGCTCTGCCGCTCCCTGGCCTTGTCGAGGTGCTCGAGCAGCGTGTCGATCATCGTGTTGCCGACGAGGTGGACGCCGGACGTGATCCCCTCGCGCTGGAGGTTCGTGATCGCCTCCTCCGAGTGGGCGAGCAGGATGTCGCTGAGGTGGTCGGTGAGCACGCGGTTGTGCTCCTCCGGCATCGCGCGGTCGAAGCTGCGGAGGCCCGCCTCGATATGGGCGATCGGGATGCCGAGCTTCACCGCCGCGAGCGCTGCGGCGATCGTCGAGTTGACGTCGCCGGCGACGACGCAGAGGTCGATCTCGTGCTCGAGCAGGACCCGCTCGACGCCGACCAGGACCTTGGCGGTCTGCTCGGCGTGGCTTCCCGAGCCGACGGCGAGGAACTCGTCCGGCCGCGGCATCCCCAGCTCGCGGAAGAAGACGTCCGACATCGCGTCGTCGTAGTGCTGCCCCGTGTGCAGGAGCAGGAGCTCCAGGGAGGGATCGAGCGCGGCCAGCTCCCGGTAGACCGGAGCCGACTTCATGAAGTTCGGCCGCGCGCCGACGACAAAGCAGACGCGAGCCGACACGCGGGGGATCCTACCGTCGGCTCTACACTCGGCCCGTGCTGGTGCTCAAGATCCTGTTCTGGCTCTCGCTGGGTGCGCTCCTGTGGACGCACGTCGTCTACCCGCTCGGCGCCGCCGCGCTCGCGCGCGTCCGCACGCGGCGCGTCCGCAAGGAGGCGATCGAGCCGCACGTGACCGTGATCGTCGCCGCCTACAACGAGGAGCCGGTGATCGAGCGGCGGCTCGAGAACCTGCTCGCGCTCGACTACCCGGCCGACAAGCTGGAGCATCGTCGTCACCTCCGACGCGTCGACCGATCGCACGCACGAGCTCGTCGAGCGGTTCGGCGACCGCGTGCGGCTGATCGTCAACCCGCGCGGCGGCAAGGTCGCCGCCCAGAACCGGGCCGTGCGCGAGACCGGCGGCGAGATCGTCGCCTTCTCCGACGCGAACGCGACCTGGGCGCCCGATGCGCTCCGGCAGCTCGTCGCCAACTTCGCCGACCCCGATGTCGCCTACGTCTGCGGACGGCTCGTGCTCGAGGCGGCCGACGGCTCGAACCGCGAGGGCCTCTACTGGCGCTACGAGCTGGTGCAGCGCGAGGCCGAGTCGCGGCTCGGGTCGGTCACCGGCGGGAACGGCTCGATCTACGCCGTGCGCCGGTCGGACTACGTCGAGGTCGACCCGAAGTGGGGCCACGACCTCTCGTTCCCGTACCGGATGGTGCAGGCGGGGCGCCGCGCGGTCTACGAGCCGCTGGCGAAGGCGTTCGAGAAGCCGACGCCGTCGAACGAGACCGAGTACCGGCGCAAGGTGCGCATGTTCGAGCACTGCTGGGAGATCACCCTGCGCGGCTCGATGCTGAAGCGGCTGCCGTTCGGCTACCTCGTCGAGGTGATCTCGCACCGGCTGCTCCGGTACGGCAGCGGGCTCCTCCACCTCGTCCTGCTCGCCACGTCGCTCGCGCTCGTGCGGCGAGGGGCTCGTCTACCAGCTCGTGCTCGGGGCGCAGCTGCTGCTGCTCGTCGCCGCGGCCGTCGGGGTCGGGATCGCGCGCTACTACACGCTCGTCACCTGGGCGACCGTCGTCTCGCTCTGGAACTACCTCCGCCGCGGCGTGCCCGCGACGTGGGAGGCAGCGGAGGGGACGCGCTGAATCGCGCCCTCGACGTCGCGATCGCGGGCGCCGGCCTGGCGATCACGAGCCCGCTGCTCGCGGCCGCCGCGCTGGCGGTCAAGCTCGACGGCGGCGGCCCGGTCCTCTTCAAGCAGACCCGCGTCGGCAAGGACGGCCGCGACTTCGAGCTCCTGAAGCTGCGGACGATGGTCGTCGGCGCCGAGCAGCAGGGCGCCGGCTACGCGGTCGACAAGGGCGACAGCCGGATCACGCGCGCCGGCCGCTTCCTCCGCCGCACGTCGCTCGACGAGCTGCCGCAGCTCTGGAACGTCGTCCGCGGCGACATGAGCCTGATCGGGCCGCGGCCGACGCTCCGCTACCAGGTCGAGCGGTACTCCGACCGGCAGCGGCGCCGGCTCGAGGTGCTGCCCGGGATCACCGGCTGGGCGCAGATCCACGGCCGGGCCTCGCTCTCGTGGGACGAGCGGATCGAGCTCGACGTCTGGTACGTCGACCATCGCTCGCCGCAGGACCGACCTGCTGATCCTGCTCCGCACGCCGCTCGCCCTCTTCGGCGGCACCTACAAGGGCGAGACCGGCGGCTGGCGGCAGTGAGCCGGCTCCACTCGCGCACGGTCGACCTCGCGGTGAGCGGGTCGCTGCTCGGACTGCTCGCCGTCGTCGCCGTCTGGAATGCGTTCGCGTATCCGTCGCTCGGCGGCTTCGACGCCCGAGAGCACCTCGCGTACGCGTATGACCTCCGCGACGGCCGGCTGCCCGAGGGCGGCGCCTCGTACACGCCGCCGGGCTACTACGCGCTTGCGGCGCTCGCGATCCGGTTCGGCGAGGCGCTCGGGATGGATGACGCCCGAGCAGCTGGCGCAACTCCTGAACGCGCTCTGCGTCGTCGGCTGCGGCGTGCTCGTGCTGGTGCTCGGGCGGCTGCTCCTGCCGGGTCGCCCGCTCGCCCGCTGGAGCGCGCTCGCGTTCTTCGCCTGCTCGCCGGTCGTGCTCAAGACCGGCAGCGATGTTCCACCCGCAGCCGCTCGCGATGTTGCTCTCCCTGCTCGCGCTGACGACGACGGCCTGGATGGTCGCCCGCCGCGACTACCGGCTTCGACTCTGGGCCGCGCTCGCGCTCTCGCTCGCGGGCGCGCAGCTCGTCCGCTCCGTCTCGATCTGGGTGGTCGGCGTCGTGCTCGTCACGCTCGTGGCGGCGGCGATCGCGCAGCGCGAGCACCGCCGGCGGATCGGGTCGGCGCTCGCCCTGTGCGGCGCTCGCGATCGTGCTGCTGCCGCTCCCGTGGTACCTCCACAACCAGTCCGCGGGCGGCAACGCGGTCTTCGGACGCGGCATGTCGCTGGTCTCATTCGACAGCCGGTGGCCGGCGGAGTTCTACGTCGACCCAGACCTGCCGGACGTGATCACCCATCCGCAGCGCGCGGAGCTCGGGGTCGGGCTCGTCCCGATCCTCTACGCGGAGACGTGGGGCGACTTCTTCGGGATCTGGTCGTGGGGATCCGCCGCGTCCGGCGCTGACCGCCGCGGTGAACCGCCGGCTGGCGCTGCAGAGCATCGTCGGCCTCCCGCTGACGGCGCTCGCGCTGGCGGGCTGGTTCGCCTTCGCCGCCCTCACGGCCTCGCGCTGGCGCGAGGCGCCGGAGCGGCTCGTCGTCGCGCTCGTCCCGCTCGTCGGCCTCGCGGCAGTCGTCTACTACGCGACGCGGAGCTACCGACCCGACGGTGACACCGTGAAGGCGCTCTTCCTGCTCCCGGCCGTCCCGTTCTGGGCGCTCTCGTTCGGATTTGCGGTCGATGTGCTCGTCGAGCGGAGCCGCCGCGTCGGTCTCGTCGTTCTGGCGATCCTCGCCCTCTGCCTGCTCGTCTCGCTCTCCTTCGGCACCTACGCGTTCGTCTCGTGAGCGAGTGGCGCTTCCTCCGGGCCGGGCTCGTCGCTGTCGGCGTGCTCGATCGTCGCGGCGCTCGTCGGCTGGGCAATCCACACCGCCCGCTACGAGGACCCCGGCTTCCGTGAGCTCAAGCGGTGCCTCGTCGAGGAGAGGGGCGCGCCGGTCGCGGACACCCGCGACCCGATCGCTCGCAGCGCCGAGTTGGGCGCGCTCGACACCGTGATCGAGACGAACCCGGTCACCGTCGCGGTCGCCGGCGACGAGAGAGCAGCCGAGCGGCTCGCCTCGAGCTACCGAGCCGTTGGCGGCGACCTCGGCCCGCGGCTCGAGCTGCGCGGTCGTACCGTCTATCTCTGGCAGCGCCCGCCCTCGCCGACGCAGCGTCAGGCGCTCTTCGACTGCACGTACTGAGCGCGAAGTACCCTACGCGCACGTGACCGCTGTCCTCTTCACGTGCGCGGGTCAGCGCGTCGACATCGTCTCTGCCTTCGGCCGCACGGGCGCGACCACGATCGCGACCGACGCCGACGCGCTCGCGCCGGCGCTCTACCACGCCGATCACCACGCGCTCGTCGCGCGCGTCGACAGCCCCGGCTACATCCCGGCGCTGGCGGCGCTCGTCGCCGAGCACGACGTGAAGCTGATCGTCCCGCTCACCGACCTCGACCAGATGCTGCTGGCGCAGTCGCGAGACGCGCTCGCGCCGGCGCTCGTGCTCGTGCCCGAGCCGGAGGTCTGCCGGACGATGGGCGACAAGTACGAGGCGCATCTCTTCTTCGAGCGGCACGGGATCGCGAGCCCGCGCAGCTGGCTGCCGGAGGCCGTGCCGGACGACGCGCGCTACCCGCTGCTCGTGAAGGTGCGCGAGGGCTTCGGCTCGCGCCACATCTACCGCGCGCACGATCGGACCGAGCTCGACTTCTTCCTCGGCTACACGACCGTCGACTCGTTCGTGCAGGAGCTCTGCCAGGGCGAGGAGTTCTCGGTCGACGTCTTCTGCGACCTCGAGAGCACGTGCCTGAACGCGATCCCGCGGACGATGATCCAGTCGAAGGGCGGCGAGTCGATCAAGGGCGCGTCGATCAAGGACGCGGAGCTGATCGAGCACGCGTGCCGGGTCGCGGAGGCCGTCGGCATCGTCGGGCCGGCCAACATCCAGTGCTTCCGCGAGCCCGACGGATCGCTTCCCGTCACAGATGTAAATCCTCGGTTTGGAGGGGCTTTTCCGCTGCCGCTCGCGTCGGGGTCGCGCTACCCTGAGCTCGCGCTGGCGCTGGCCAACGGCGAACGACCGGAGCCGAGGTTGGGCGACTTCCGCGCAGGGGTCCTGATGACGCGCTTCTTCTCCCATCTGTGTCTGACAGCCGAGGACGGCGGTAGCCTCGTTCCGTTCGCCGAGGAGCTCCCCGAACCGGTTGCTGGCGAGCCCGGCGAGGCGTGATTCGCCTCATCGCGGCAGGACTGGCCCTGCTGGGCCTGGCGGCGGCATGCGGCGGCAACTCCGAGGAAGCCGCCCCGCCGGCGACGACGGCGCCCTATACGGGTGCGGCCGACGCTCCGGCGTCGAAGCCGTTCCCGGCGCCCGTCAGCGGCGAGCCGAAGCAGACCAAGGTGCTCGTGACGGTGGTCGACGGCGACACGCACCGGCGCGTCAAGGGCGCCCGGGTCGTGATCGGCAAGCGCTCCGGCTACGCGAACACGCGCGGGCTGGCGTCGGTGAAGATCAAGCGGCGCGCGGCGCTCCCGGTTCGCGTCTCGAAGCCGGGCTACGCGGCAGAAGGTCGTGCGCATGCCCTTCAAGCGCAAGCGTGAAGTGACCGTGCGCCTCTACCGCGACGATCTGCAGTGGACGATGTACGGCGCCAACAACCGGCGGACGCAGGCGCCCGCCGACATCAAGGTGCGGCCGCCGTTCAAGGTCGTCTGGTCGCGCGGGGTCGGCTCGCTCGTCGAGTTCCCCGCCGTCGTCGCCGACGGCGTCGCCTACGTCGCCAACTACAAGGGCCACATCTACGCCCTGCGGATGAGCAACGGCAAGGTGATCTGGCGGCACCGGCCGAGCCGCGGGAAGATGGCGTCCTCGCCCGCGATCGTCGGCGACGACCTGGTCGTGCACGGGATGGACGGGATCGTCCGGGTGCTCGACCGGCGCAACGGGCGCCTCCGCTGGCACTTCCGCGTCGGCTCGCCGATCGAGTCGTCGCCGATCGTCTCCGGCGGGCTCGACTACTTCGGCGCCTGGAACGGTCGCGTCTACGCGCTCGACCTGAAGCGGCGGAAGCTGCGCTGGACCTACCGCACCGGGCTACAAGATCACCTCGAGCGCGGCGATCGCGGGGAGGACGCTCTACATCGGTGACTACGGCGGCCGCCTGCACGCACTCGCCACGCGCACGGGCAAGCGCCGCTTCGTCCGCTCGGTCAACGGCCGCGTCTACGGGACGCCGGCCGTCGCCGCGGGCCGCGTCTTCGTCCCCTCGTCGACCGGCAACAGCCTGACCGCGTTCTCGACGTCGGGCCGCTACCTCTGGCGCGTCGGGACGGGCGGCTACGTCTACTCCTCGCCTGCGGTCTGGGCGGGACGCGTCTTCTTCGGCTCCTACAACGGGCGTCTCTACTCGGTGTCGGCGAAGCGCGGGCGCGTGCTCTGGAGCGTCCGCACCGGCGGCCCGGTCTCGGGCGCCGCCGTCGTCGTCGCCGGCGTCGCGTATGCCGGCTCGACCTGGGGCCGGATCACCGGCGTCGACGCGAAGAGCGGCCGCGTCGTGCTCAGGTTCCCGCACGGCGAGTACGTGCCCGTCTCCGGCAACGGGCGCCGGCTGCTCCTGCACGGCTACTCGCGCGTGTGGGCCGTCGAGCCGAAGCCATGAAGAAGTGGTTGGCGGCGCTGGCCGCGCTGATCCTGCTGGCCGCCGGCCTCGTCGCCGGCTACGTCGTCTACAAGCGCCAGGAGGCGGCCGACGTCCGCGGCTCGTCGACCGAGGAGTTCGTCGCGACCGAGGCGGAGGAGCCTCCGCCGCCGCCACCTGTCGAGGACGCGCTCGGCGTCGCCTGGCCGCTCTTCGGCTACGACCCCGAGCGCCACCGCGTCGGCCCGTACCAGCTGAAGCCGCCGTTCCGCCGGATCTGGACGTTCAGGGCGCAGGCAGCTGCTCGAGTTCCCGCCGGTGATCGGCTACGGGCGCCTCTACTTCACGAACAACTCGGGCGTCATGTTCGCCGTCAACGCCAAGACGGGGAAGCGGGCGTGGAAGAAGCCGATCGGCCGCTGCGTCGCAGCCACGCCGGCCGTCGGCGAGCACACCGTCTTCCAGTCGTTCATGAACCGGCCCCCCTGCAACAACAAGGCGAAGCCGGGCCGGCTCGAGGGCGAGGTGATCGCGTTCGCGACGGGATTCGGGAAGATCCGCTGGCGGACGAAGATCGGGCCGACCGAGTCGTCGCCGCTGCTCGCCGACGGGCGCGTCTACGTCGGCGACTGGCGCGGCCGCGTCTACTCGCTCGACGAGCGGACGGGCCGGGTGCGCTGGACGTTCCAGGGCAAGGGACGGATCAAGGGCGCGGTCGCGAAGTCGGGCAACCGGCTCTTCGTCGGCACCTACGACGGCTACCTCTACGCGATCCGCGCCAGCACCGGGAAGGTGATCTGGCGGACGCGGTCGCAGGACCGGCTCGGCGGCCGCGGCCAGTTCTACTCGACGCCCGCGGTCGCGTACGGCCGCGTCTACATCGGCTCCACGGACGGCAAGGTCTACTCCTACGGCGCGGCCAGCGGCACGCTGCGCTGGTCGCAGGGCACCGGCGGCTACGTCTACGGCTCGCCCGCGGTCTGGCGCAAGACCGTCTACGTCGGCTCCTACAGCGGCCGCTTCTACGCGCTCGACGCGGCGACGGGCGACGTCAAGTGGCGCTTCCAGGCGAAGGGGGACATCTCCGGCTCCGCGACCGTCCTCGACGGCGTCGTCTACTTCTCGACCTTCGACGAGCTGACCTACGCGCTCGACGCCCGCACCGGCAAGCTCGCTCTGGACGTTCCGGGACGGCAAGTACGCCGGCGTCGTCGCCGACTCCGAACGCCTCTACCTCGTCGGCCACGCGCGCGTCTATGGGATGGTCGAGCGGTGAGATACGTCGTCACAGGCGCCGCGGGCTTCATCGGCTCGCACCTGGCCGAGACGCTGCTCGCGGCCGGGCACGAGGTCGTCTCCGTCGACTCGTACACCGACTACTACGAGCGCGCGCGCAAGGAGCGGAACGCGGCCGCGCTCGACGTGGTCGAGCTGGATCTCGCCGACGGCGCCGCTCGAGCCGATCCTCGCCGGCGCCGACGGCGTCTTCCATCTCGCCGGCCAGCCCGGGGTGCGCGCGAGCTGGGGTGAGAGCTTCGGGCTCTACCTGCAGCGGAACGTCCTCGCCACGCAGCGGCTCTTCGAGGCCGCGGCGGCCGCGGACGTCCGGGTCGTGTTCGCGTCGTCCTCCTCCGTCTACGGGGACGCCGAGCGCTACCCGACCGCCGAGGACGTGGCGCCGCAGCCGATCTCGCCCTACGGGATCACGAAGCTCGCCTGCGAGCAGCTGGCGCACGCGATCAGCCGGCGGGCAGGGGCTCGACGCGGTCCTGCTCCGCTACTTCACGGTCTACGGGCCGAGGCAGCGGCCCGACATGGCGTTCACCGCGATGCTCGAGGCGCTCGCCCGCGGCGACAGCTTCCGGCTCTTCGGCGACGGCAGCGCGGCGAGGAGCTTCACGTACGTCGGCGACGCGGTCGCCGCGACGGTCGCGGCGATGGAGCGCGGCCGCGGCGGCGAGGTCTACAACGTCGGCGGCGGCGACGAGGCGACGATGAACGAGGCGATCGCCCTCGCCGAGGCGGTCGCCGGACGCAGCCTCGACGTCGAGCGGACACGCCGCCGCCACCGGCGACGTCCGGCGGACGAAGGCCGACGTGGCGAAGGCGGAGGCCGAGCTGGGCTGGTCGCCGCAGACCGGGCTCGAAGAGGGCATGCGGGCGCAGTGGCGCTGGGCGGCGGTAGAGTCGCCCGCGTGAATCGCCCGGAACCCGTCCCGGATCCCGACGCCGAGCGCGAGGTCGACCTCCGCTCGGTCTGGGAGCGCATCGCCGCGCGCTGGTGGCTGCCGGTGCTCGGGCTCGTGCTCGGAGCCGTGGTCGGCTTCGCGCTCGCGCTCGGCGGCGGCAAGGTCTACGAGGCCGAGACGCTCGTCGCGATGGGCCAGCCGTTCTCGCCGAACGGCGGCGCGCCGGTGCAGGCCTTCCTGACGAACCCGCGTGCCGTCTCCGAGATCATCCGCTCGGAGAGCGCGCTGCGGAGGGCTGCGAACGCCGCCGACCTGCCGCTGCGCGCGCTGCGCGGGAATGTCAGCTCCGCGACGTCGGCGCATCGGGCCCCGGCGCCCGGGCCACCGGCGCGCCGCTCGTGACGATCAAGGTGGTCGCGGCGCAGCCGGGCAAGGCGGAGAAGGCCGCGGACGCGCTCGCGAAGGAAGTGATCACGCGCACGTCCGCCCAGTACGTCGACACGAAGATCACGACCTTCAACGACCAGCTCGAATCGATCCAGGACTCGCTGAACAGGCTCGCGCCGCGAATCGCGGCGGCGGAGCAGGCCGTCAACGAGCCGGGCCTCAGCTCGCTCGACAAGCTCGTTGCTCCTGAGCGCGCTCGACAACGCCCAGACCCGGCGTGGCCAGCTGCTCGACCTTCAGTCCGACGTCCGCCAGCAGCTCGCGCTCGCGGAGAACGTCGAGAAGGCGCAGGTCGTCGAGCCGGCGGCGGCGGTCAAGACGACGGCGCGCAGCGGCCGCAACGGCGCCCTGATCGGCGCGCTGCTCGGGCTCCTGCTCGGCTGCGCCGCGGCGCTCCTCGCCGATCCGTTCCTCGCGCGCCGCGCCCGCAGCGCCTAACGCCATGGTCGACGGGAAGCGCGTCGCGGTCGTCGTCCCCGCCCACGACGAGGAGCGGCTGATCGGCACGACGCTGGCCGGCATCCCCGAGTTCGTCGACCGGATCCTCGTCGTCGACGACGCCTCCACCGACGGCACCGCCGAGGCCGTGCGCGCAGCGGCCGACCCGCGCGTCGAGCTCGTCCCGCGCGAGCAGAACGGCGGCGTCGGCGCCGCGATCGTCACCGGCTACCAGCGCGCACTCGCGGACGGGCTCGACGTCGTCTGCGTGATGGCGGCCGACAACCAGATGGATCCCGAGCGACCTGCTGACGCTGGTCGAGCCCGTCGCGCGCGGCGAGGTCGACTACGCGAAGGCGAACCGGCTCGTCTCCGGCGAGGCCTGGAAGCTGATCCCGCGCACGCGCTACCTCGGCAACGCGATCCTCTCGCTGCTGACGAAGATCGCGTCCGGCTACTGGCACGTCGCCGACTCGCAGACCGGCTACACGGCGATCTCGAAGTCGATGCTCGCGCAGCTCGACCTCGACCGCGTCTACCCCGGCTACGGCTTCCCGAACGACATGCTCGTGCACCTGAACGTCTGGAACGCGCGCGTGCGCGACTTCCCCTCGCGGCCGGTCTACGGCGTCGGCGAGCAGTCGGGGATCAAGCTGCGGCGGGTCGTGCCGCGGATCTCGTGGCTGCTCGTGAAGGGCTTCTTCTGGCGGCTGCGCGAGAAGTACGTGATCCGCGACTTCCACCCGCTCGTCTTCTTCTACGCGCTCGGCCTCGTGATGACCTTCGCCGGCCTCCTGCTCGGCGCGATCGAGGTGATCCTGCGGCTGAAGGGGAACGAGATCACGACGCCGACGATCGTCCTCGTCGCGCTGCTGCTGATCTCGGGCAGCCAGTTCACGCTCTTCGCGATGTGGTTCGACATGGAGTCGAACAAGGACCTGCGCTGACGGCTAGCCGGCTCGCTTGCGGCGAAAGTAGCTCAGGACGGCGAGCACGACGATGACGACGATGATGATCCAAAGCCAGGTCATGTGATCCTTTCGTCGGGAGCGCCGACTCTACGCTAGGCCGCGATCGTCAGGCTCTCGATGTCCTTCGGGTACGAGGTGAGGATGTCGATCCCGTCGGGCGTGACGACGACCGTGTCCGAGTGGCGAAAGCCGCCGATCTCGGCCTGGTAGAGCCCCGGCTCGATCGTGAAGACCATCCCCGGCTCGACGACGGTGTGGTCGCCGACGTCGAGGAACGGCGCCTCGTGGTTGCGCAGGCCGATCGCATGGCCGACGTGCTGGCGCCAGTACGGAAGCAGGTCGTTCTCCTCGAAGTAGGTCAGCACGGCGCGGTCGACCTCGGCGCACGTGACGCCGGGACGGAGTGCCGCGAACGCGGCCTCCTGCGCGGCGACGGTGTGGTCGAAGAGCCGGCGCATCTCGTCCGTCGGCTCGCCGATGATCATCGCGCGCTCCAGCTCGGCGTTGTAGCCCCAGATGGGCGCGCTCGTCTCGGTGACGAGGACGTCGCCTTCCTCGAAGCGGATGTTGTGGGCGACTGCGTGCGCCCACGAGCTTCGCAGGCCGATCTGGCCGCGATAGCCCGCCGAGACGCCGTCGGACGACGCCTGCTGGCCGCCGTAGGTGCCGTCGAGAGTCTCCAGCAGCGCCAGCGTCGCCTCGTGTCCGGCCCGGAGGCTGGCCTCCGCTTCCGTCGCCCCCGGCCGCGTGTACTCCTGCAGCAAGCGGTGCGCGTGCTCGCACCAGCGTGCGCTCTCGCGGATCAGCTCGACCTCGGCCTCGCTCTTCCGCACCATCATGCTCTCGATGAACGGCGCGAGCGGAGTCACGGGTTGCCCGGTGGTCTCGCTCAGCGAGGGGCCTTCGTAGCCGAGGATCCCTGGATAGCCGTCCTCGTCGGCCCCCGTCGGGCCGGTGACCCAGAGCTCGCGCAGCACGCCGGCGAGGAGGCGGAGCGGGTGCTCCGTGCCCGGATACTCCGGATAGGACTCGACGAGCTCGAATGAGGTCTCCGCGCGGACGCGCTCGACCTCGAACTCGGGGACGAACGCTGCGAGCTCGCCGGTCGTGTTGCCGACGACCGCGACGGGGCGCTCGGTGGCGAGGAAGTTGAAGTTCGTGAAGTAGCGGATGTAGTCCGCGCCGAAGAGCGCGAACCCGGTCAGGCCGAGGCCGCGAACGTGCTCCAGCAGGCGCTCGCGACGCGCTTCCAGCTCCGCCGGCGGAATTCCGACTCTCACGTCCACGTGTGCAGCCTCTCAGATCGGCTAGCAGCTCTGCTTCGCCGTCTTCGCCTTGCCGGCCCGCTTCAGCAGCTCCGGCGTCAGGATCGCCTGGCGGACGGTCCTGCGGACACGGCCGATCGCGGGCACCGGATAGTTGCCCGACTTCTGCCGTCCGAAGAAGTAGTCGAAGCCGAACGTGACCGTCAGCGTCTTGCTCGAGTCGACCGAGCTGACGAGCCGGACGAGCGACGGCAGCCGGTTCAGCGGGATGTCCGTGTGCACGTTCGTCTCGATCGTCTTCGCCAGCGAGCCGAAGTTCCGGATCGCCTGGACCGGGTCGAGCTGGTCTGCCATCGCGCTGAGGAAGCAGCGCTGGCGGGCCATCCGCGTGTAGTCGCTCGAGTCCTTCCGGGACCGGACGTAGGCGAGCGCCTCGCGGCCGTAGAAGCGGTGCTGCTCGCCCGGCTCGACGTCGATCCGCGGCTTCGGCTCGCCCCACGCGGCCCGCGTCACCTCGTCGTGCAGCCGCTCCTTGACGAGGATCTCGACCCCGCCGAGCGCGTCGACGAGATCGGCGAAGCCGACGAGGTTGACGAGCGCGTAGTAGTCGACCCGGATCGCGAGCAGGGTCGAGACGGCTTGCTTCAGGTTGCGGGCGCCGGTCTCGCCGCCCCCCGAGCGTCCGTAGAGCGCATTGATCGGCTCCTTGAACGGCGTTCCCTTCGGCCCGAGCGGTACCTGCGCGAGATTGCGGGGCACGCCGAAGGCGACGGCGCGGCCCGTGCCGTGTTGGATCGCCGCGAGGATGATCGTGTCCGTACGGGCGCCCCAGTTGCCCGGGCCCTCGTCGGTGCCGAGCAGGAGGATCGTCGTCCACGGCTTCGACGCGACCGGCTCCGCGTTCGCGACAACGCGCGTATCGGCTTCCAGCGGCGCCACCTCACCGGGCCCGAGCCGCTCCACGAGCGCCCACTCCCACGCGTCCTTGGGCACCCACTCCGGCAGGGGGTGGACGACGTGGGCGAGCAGCACCGAGCCGCGGTCGCACGCCGTGCCGCAGGGCTCCTCGTCGGCGAAGACGCTCTCGAGCACGTCGTAGCTGCGCACCGTCACCCACGCCGCCGCCACGTGCGGCGCTGCGGTGAGCGCGACGAGGACGGCGATGAGGACCGGGAGCGCGCCCCGAGCGGCGTCGACGACGGCGAACACGCGAAACGCCAGCAGGGCGAGATCGACCGCGAGGATCGCCGTTACGATCGAGCGGTCGACTCCGGAGAACGTGTCCAGCGACAGCCACGAGACGAAGCCCGCGCCGCCGACGATGATGCACGCCCAGAAGACGAGCAAGACGAGCCCACGGCGCGTCGCGCCCCGATACAACTGGCCGACGCCCGGCACGAGCAACGACAGGAGCCCGGCGACGAGCATCGACCCAGTGTATGTCCGCTGTTCGGACACGACGCCCGAGGGTGCCAGTGCTGGGTGAGGAGCGCTGGCCCGCGCGGAACGACGTGCTCTGGCTGGCGGGACTCTCGGCCGTTCGGGCCGCCGTTCCCCTCATCGCGCTCGCCTTTGGCGGCGCGCTGCCCGGCTTCCCCTCCTACTCCTACCAGGGTCCCCGTGGTGACGCGAGCGGCTACATCGACACCGCCCGCGCGATCATCTCCGCGGGAGCCGGCTTGCGCCTCCTGCTGCCCGTTCTCCTCGCAGTGGGTGTTGCAGGGGTCGTCGGTGCTCGCTGGGCATGGCGCCGCTACCCGAACGGCCGCCACTGGGTGATCGCGGGGTCCGCCGCGCTCGCCTCCTGTCTGCTGGCTGCAGTGATCCTGAGAATCGAAGGGCAGGCGCCTGCCGGAGCAGTGGGCTGGCCGCTCCTCCTGGGCCTCGCGCTCGTGCCTTTCCGCGTGGTCGGCTGGATCGACAACGAGGTGGCCGTCGGCGTCGGCATCGCGATCGCGATCGTGGCGAACGCCGTCACGATCTTCGCGACGGCGTTCATCGGACAGCGCGTGACCGGCAGCAGGCGGATCGGGATCTTGGCCGCGGCCCTGTTCACGTTCTGGCCGTTCCTGACCTGGCTGCTCCTCGGCGAGCGAACGTGGGAGAACAGCGCCTGGGAGATCGACGCGGGGCTCGAGCTCTACACCGAGCCGGTGTCGACCGCGTGTGTCGCCGCCGGGATCGCCCTGGCTCTCGTCCGAGGCCGCCCGCCGTGGGCCGTCGTCACCGCCGGAGTCGTCTTCGGCTACGCGACCGCGGTGCGGCCGACGAATATCGTCTTCGCGGCCGCGGCCGCGATCCTGTTCGCGTCGGAGCGCGACTGGCGCAGCGCGACGCGATTCGTCGTCGGCGGGCTCGCAGTGCTGCCGATCATGCTGGCGTTCCTGCCCAAGAAGCGCGGCTACGACCTCGAGCTCGCGCGCGACCAGACGGGGCTGCCGCTCTGGTCGAACGACTACCTCGTCTCGACGTTCACGGACTCCAGCGTCTACCGGCCGCTGCTGCTGGCGCTGCTCCTGCCGGTGGTGGTGGTCGGCGTGCTCGCGCTGCCGTCCCGCCGCATCGCTCTCATGCTGCTCGGCGGCGCGCTCGCAAACGCGTTGATCTACTCGTTCTTCCGTGCGACGTTCGAGCACCCGAGATACCTCCAGGCGGGTCTTCCCGCCCTCCTCGTGCTCTGGGCGGCCGGCGCATTCCGGCTCGCTGAGCATGCTCGACGAACGGCCCGACCGGCCCACGTAAGAAGTTCGTAAGCAGGGGCTGGGTTGCCCGATACGTGGAGTATTCTGGCCCGGTGCCAACTTCGGTCGTCACCGGCGGTGCCGGCTTTCTCGGTTCCCATCTCTGTGACGCGCTGTTGGAGCGGGGTCACCGGGTGGTCTGTGTCGACAACCTGGAGACGGGCTCGTTGGCGAACATCGAGCACATGCGGCAGGACGAGTTCGCGTTCGTCCCGCATGATCTGACGCAGCCGATCCGGATCGAGGAGCGCGGTCGATTTCGTCTATCACCTGGCGAGCCCGGCGAGCCCGATCGACTATTTGCGGCTGCCGTTGCAGACGCTTGAAGGTCGGCTCGCACGGCACCCATAACGCGCTCGGGCTGGCGAAGTTCAAGCGCGCCCGCTTCCTGCTCGCCTCGACGAGCGAGGTCTACGGCGATCCGCAGGTGCATCCGCAGCCGGAGACCTACTGGGGCCATGTCAACCCGATCGGCCCCCGCGGTGTCTACGACGAGGCGAAGCGCTACGCCGAAGCCCTGACGATGGCCTATCACCGCCAGCAGGGCGTCGACACCGCGATCGTCCGGATCTTCAACACCTACGGGCCGCGGATGCGCCCCCACGACGGCCGCGCGATCCCAACCTTCGTGCGCCAGGCGATGGAGCGCAAACCGATCACCGTCTTCGGCGACGGCTCCCAGACACGGAGCTTCTGCTACGTCGACGACCTGATCCGCGGCCTGATCGCTCTCGCCGAGAGCGGCGAGCATCTCCCCGTCAACATCGGCAACCCGCAGGAGTTCACCCTGCTCGAGCTGGCCGAGAAGGTGCTCGAGGTCTGGGGCGGCGGCAGCGAGATCGTCTACGAGGCGCTGCCGGTCGACGACCCCAAGGTACGCCAGCCCGACATCACACGGGCACAGCAGGTACTCGGGTGGGAGCCCGAGGTGGGTCTCGACGAGGGGCTGCGCAAGCTGCACTCGTCGTTGCGGGAAGCCCCGGTTGCGTAGGCCCTGGCTCGCGATCGCGCTGGCGCTGGCTGCGGCCGCGCTCGTCGCGGTCCCTTCGGCGTCGGCGTCGCGCTATCATCCAGCACGGCATCTTCGACGACGCGCAGATCAACTACGGCGACCCGGACAAGGTCTTCCCGCAGCTGAAGCAGCTGAACACGCAGCTGATCCGCGTCAACCTGGTCTGGGGCGGGCCCAACGGCGTCTCCAAGCGCAAGCCGGTCAACCCGACGAACCCGAACGACCCGGCCTACGACTGGTCCGTCTACGACCGCACCGTCTTCTACGCGCAGCAGAACGGGATCAAGGTCGTGTTCTCGATCGTCGGGACGCCGCCCTGGGCGAACGGCGCCAAGGGCGTCAACGTCGTGCCGAAGAGCGCGCTCGATCTCGAGCGCTTCGCGACCGCGGCCGCGCGGCGCTACAGCGGCACCTTCAGGACGAAGGACGGCCGGATCCTGCCGCCGGTCCGCCAGTGGCTCGCCTGGAACGAGCCGAACAACCCGGCCTTCCTGCGGCCCCAGTACGTGAAGGTCAAGGGCAAGCCCGTGATCCAGAGCGCGATCGACTACGCGAAGATCTGCAACGCGATCGTCAAGGGCGTGCGCAAGACCACGGTCGGCGCCTCGAAGGTGGCGTGCGGCGTCACCGGCCCGAGGGGCAACAACAACCCGAACTCTGCCCGGCCCGCCGTCTCGCCGCTCCCGTTCGTGCGGGCGATGAAGAAGGCCGGCGCGAAGGGCTTCGACGCCTACGCGCATCACCCGTACTACGGCGCCCCGCGCGAGACGCCGAGCACGCCGCCGCCGCCGGGGATCCACGGCAACGCGCCGACCGCGATCACGCTCGGCAACATCAACCTGCTGGTCGCGCGAGGTGACGCGTCTCTACGGCAACAAGCGCTTCTGGATCACCGAGTACGGCTACCAGACCAATCCGCCGGACCGGATCTTCGGGGTCTCGTTCGCGAACCAGGCGCGCTACCTGACGCAGGCCTACGGGATCGCCAAGAAGAATCCCCGGATCGACATGTTCCTCTGGTTCCTGCTCCGCGACGAGCGCCTCGGCGTCGACGAGGGCTGGCAGTCGGGCCTGCTGACCGCCACGGGGGCGAAGAAGCCCGCGTTCGCGGCGTTCCAGAAGCTCCGCGGGTAGCGTCCCAGGTTCTGGCTAGAGAAAGCGGGTCGGACCGACGGTCAGGTTCGTGACCGCGCGTAGACCTGCCTCGGCGGGTGACTCGACCCCGTGCAGTGTGCGATAGCCGTAGAAGAGGTACGCACCGCGCTCCTGGTAGTCGACCTCGCGCTTGCGAAAGAGGCGGTGGAGCGGCTTGACTCTGGCCAGCGCCGGAACGACCTTTGTGTCCCAGAAGGTCATCTTGAACGAGCGGATGTTCGGGTAGGCGATCAGCTGTCCTCGCCGTTCCCCGGTGATCTTCGGCACGACGACCGGCAGGATCATGTTCAGGTACGTCCCGTCGAAGTGGTAGGCGGTGACGTCGCCGGGGCCGCGCATGATGTTGATCCCGGGCACGATCTCGTCGGTGCGGATCGGATCGTCCGCCACCCACGGCTCGAGGATTCCGTTGACAACGCCGAGGATGTATCCGGAGCTCGCAATCTCCCCGACCAACGTCTCCTTCAGGTGCTCACCTTTGAGCGCGTACTTCTGGTTGCTGCCCGCGCTGCTGGACGTCGCCTTGCTCTCGAGGTCGAGGATCTGCTGCTTCAGGAGGGCATGCCCCTCGGGCGTCAGGAACTCGGCCAACTCCACGACGCCCTCTGAGTCCAGTCGCCCGCGGATCGCAGCGAGTCGTTCCGCGTCGTCGGCGAGGCCGCGATAGGGCTCGGAGATGAAGCTCTCGGCCGACACGCGCGGGAGCCTAGCAGAAACGGGCCCTGGGAGCCAGGAAGAGCGGTATCTATACTGGCCTCCCGACATGGGCTCCCGGCTTCTCTGGCGCCGCTCAGCGACCGCAGTCGGGCTCTATACCGCCGTGGCGCTCGGCATCGTCGCGTCCATCGTCGCGGCTCGGGGGTTCAGCCTCGTCGAGTTCGGGCTCTTCGCGACGGTGCTCGCCGCGACGGGGTTCTTCCAGTCGCTCCTGGACTTGACGGTCGAGGACTCGTTGACGAAGTACGGCTTCCGCTACGTGGTCGCCGAGGACTGGGGGCGCCTCCGCCGGCTCTTCCGGCGTGCGCTCGAGTTGAAGCTCGCCGGCGGTGCGCTCGCCGCGATGGCTCTGCTCGCGCTCGCGCCGCTGTCGGAGTGGATCTTCGGGTCGGAGGAGCTCGCGGTTCCGCTCGCGGTCGCTGCCGTGCTGCCGTTCGTCCAGGCCCCCGAGAACGTCGCCACGAGCGCGCTTCTCCTGCGGGGTCGGTACGACCTCAGGGCGGCGGCGCAGGCGTTTACCGCCGGGCTGCGTCTGATCGCGATCGTCGTCGGGGTCCAGCTGGGTCTCGTGGAGACGATCGCAGGGATCGTGATCGCGCAGGCCGTTGGGACGACGGCTGTCGTCGCCGTCGGAATCGCGGCGTTCCGCCGCTTCCCGGTCGCGCCGGCCGCCGCGCTCGCCGAGGACCGCCGCGGAGTCAAGTCGTTCGTGCTCCATTCGAGCGCCGCGACGGGGATGGTCTCACTCCGCAATGCGCTGGCGCCGCTGCTGCTCGGAATCGCCGCCGGGCCGACACAGGTCGGCCTCTTCAGAATCGCACAGTCACCGATGACCGGGTTCAACGCGGCCAGTGGGCCCGTGCGCCTGATTCTGCTTACTGAGCACACACGCGACTGGGAGCGCGGTCGGGTCGAACGTGTCCTCTCAGGGATCCGTCGCTACACGTTGATCGCGTTCGTGATCGGCCTCGTCGTCGTGCCGTTCTTCTACTGGCTGATGCCGCGCCTGATCGAGCTCGTGTTCGGAGCCCGATACCTGCCGGCGACCGATGCAGCGAGAATCATCCTGATCGCAGCCGCCGTTCAGCTCTGGGTCGGCTGGTCGCAAGTCCTTTCCCGTCTCGATCGGGCGACCCGGACTGCGACTCTTGACCTCCGCGATCGAGACGGCGCTGCTGCTCCCGCTCGTCCTCGTGCTCGGGCTGCACTGGGGGGCCACTGGAGCTGCGGTCGGCGATTGCTGATGTCGTCGCTCGCATACGCGGTGTCCTGGGCCGTCCTCTACCTGCGGATCCACCGCGACCAGAGGCCGCCGCCGCGCACGACCGAGGCGCTCGTGCGTGAGTAGGCTCTCACGACGTGCCGAGCGTGGACGACTGGCCGGGTGAGGAGCGGCGGCGTCCTCGTCTGAGCACACCGCAGTGGGCCGTACGTGCGCCGCTCGCCGCCTGGCTCGAGCAGCAGGCGCGAGCGCCGGCACGGCTACCGCGTCCTCGACGTCGGCTGCGGCCCGAAGCCGTACTACCCCTTCTTCGCCGAGCGCGCGACCGAGTACGTCGGCGTCGACGTCGTTCCGCAACCGGCGGCGGAGTTGTCGGGCGGGTCGAGGAGCTTCCCGGTCGAGGACGGCTCCTTCGACCTCGTCCTCTGCACACAGGTGCTCGAGCACTGCGACGACCCCGTGCGGCCGTCAAGCGAGCTTCGCCGCGTCACCGCGCCCGGCGGCCGCGTGCTCGCGTCGACGCACGGGGTCCAGGTCTACCACCCCTCGCCGGACGACTACTGGCGCTGGACGCTACGCCGGCCTCGAGCGGCTCTTCGCCGAGAACGCCGACTGGGAGTCGGTCGAGGTCGATAGCCCCCGCCGGCACCGCGGACGTGCCTCGCGATGCTGCTCGGGATCTACCCAGAGATCGCGCTTGCGGCGCACGGTGCTCGCGCGCGGGCCGGTCTGGCTGCTGAACCGAGCCGGGTCCGCGCTCGACGGGCGGGTCGTCGCCGCTACGCGAGCCGCGGCCGGGCTCGCTGACCGCGAACTTCCATCTCGTCGCGAAGGTCGCCGAGCCCTCTTAGAGGCGAGCACCTCGCCGTAGACGGCCAGCGTGCGGTCGGCCATCCGCGCGACCGAGAACGCGTCCGCGCGCGCGCTCGCAGCCCCGCGTCGCCGAGCGCCGGCCGCGCGCGCGGGTCGGCGAGCAGCGCCTCGAGCGCCGTCGGCCAGCGCCGGCGTCGTCGCCCGGCTCGACGAGCAGCCCGGTCTCGCCGTCGGCGACGACCTCGGGCACGGCGCTCACCCGCGTCGCGACGACCGGCAGCCCGGCGAGCATCGCCTCGAGCAGCACGATCCCGAACCCCTCCCAGCGCGACGTGTGCACGAAGACGTCCGCGCGCTCGAGCCAGTCGCGGATCTCGAGCGCGGCCCGGGCAGCAGCACCGCGTCGTCGAGGCCGAGCTCGGCGACGAGCGCGCCGCGTCTCCGCCTCGAGCGGCCCGATCCCGAGGATCGCGAGCACGCGCCTCGGGGTGCCGCGTGCGGACGCGCGCGAACGCCCGCAGCAGCGTCGCGTGGTCCTTCTGCGCGATCAGCCGGCCGATCGCGAGCAGCAGCGGCGCATCCGGCGGGATCCCGGCGTCGGCCGGCGTCGGCTCGGACGGCGCGGCCGGGAGCTCGTCGAGCCCGTAGTGGACCGTCACGAGCTTCGCGCGCGGCGTGGCCCGGCCCGCTCGAGGAAGCGGCGCACGGCGTCCGAGATCGCGATCAGCCGGCGCGCCGGCCGCGCGAAGGCGCGGTCGACGTAGCGGAACGGCCCGAGCAGGTAGCGGTCGTCGTTGTGGCGGGTCGAGACGAACGGCACGCCGGAGCGCGCGCGACGCGATGCGCGCCGTAGATGTCGGCGTGGACGAGGTGCGTGTGGAGCGAGGTCCGGCTCGCTCGGCGCGCACCGCGCGGACGACGTCGCGCGCCATGCGCGGGCTCGACGTCGAGGCCGCAGCGGACCTGCGCGGTACGGGACGCCGAGCCGGTCGAGCTCCGCGTAGAAGCGGGCGCGTCGGTCCGGGGACGTCGAGCCCGAGGAACCGCGCGTCGACGCCGCGCTCGCGCAGCGCGGGCAGCAGCGCGAGCAGGTGGCCCTCGGAGCCGCTGACGCCGGTGAGCTTGTGGAGGTGGAGGACCTTCACGCGCGAGCAGCCGCGCGTAGAGCGCCTCGACCTCGTCCGCCATGCGCTCCGACGCGAATCGCGCGCGCACGTCGCTCGGCGCCGGCGCGCCCATCCGCTCGCGCAGCGCGGGATCGGCGGCGAGCGTCGGCGAGGCGCCGGCCAGCGCCGTCGTGTCGCCGATCGGCTCCAGGTAGCCGCTCTCGCCGTTCCGCGACCACGGTCGCCGTGCCGCCGGCCCGCGTCGCGACGACCGGGCCGCCGCGCGGCGAGCGCCTCGATCGCGACGACGGGCGTGCCCTCGTTCGCCGACGTGAGCAGGAGCGCGTCGAAGCGCCGCGTACCAGCGGCGCATGCTCTTGCTGGAAGCCGACGAGCCGGCACCGCTCGGCGACCCCGAGCTCGGCGGCGAGCGCCTCGACGTCGGCCCGGTCCTCGCCGTCGCCGACGAGCACGAGCAGCGCGTCGACGCCGCCGTCGCGCGAGCGCCGCGCAGCGTCCGGACGAGGTCGAGCGGCCGCTTGATCGCGCGTCAGCCGGCCGGCCCAGCCGACGACGAACGCGTCGTCGTCGGCGCCGATCTCGCCGCGCGTCGCGCGCTCGCGCCGTCGTCCGGCCGCGCCAGGCTCGGCAGGTCGAAGCCGTACGGGACGACGACGAACCGCTCGCGCCGGCGCGACGCCGAGCCGGACGAGGTCGTCGCGCACCTCGTCGCTGACGGCGATCGAGCGCGCCCGGTCGTGAGCGCGAGCAGCCGCTCGATCGAGCGGAAGACGCGCTCCCAGCGCGGCTGAAGTAGCCGCTGAGGACGTGGCCGTGGAAGGTGTGGACGATCGCGCGGGGCCGCGCGCGCGCCGGCGAGCAGCGCGGCGAGCCGCCCGGTCGCGCCCGCCTTGGCCGTGTGGGTGTGGAGGACGTCCGGGCCGCCGCGTCGGATGATCCGGCGCAGCGCGAGGATCGCCGCCGCGTCGGCGCGCGAGCGACAGCTCGCGCTGCAGCACGGGCAGCCGCACGACGGCACGCCGAGCTCGTCGGCGACGTACTCCATCGACTCCTCGCCCGCGGCGAGCGTGCCCGCGACGACGACGACGTCGTGCCCGCGCCGCGCCTGCTCGTGCGGCGAGCTGGAGCACGTGCAGCGCAGCACCGCCGACGTTCAGCCGCGCGATCACGTGGACGATCGAGAGGCTCATGGCGACGCCGTCACGCTCGCTCGGCGACTGCTCGGGCGGCGATGCAGCGACGGCGCGACCGCCGACGATGCCGATCGTGAGCCAGAAGATGGCGGCGAGCGGGATGCCGCCGAACAGCGCCGCGCCGGCGAGCCCGCCGGCGAGCGCGCCGACCCAGGCCGCGGGCAGATAGGCGGCGAGCTCGTCGGGATCGTCGCGCGGCCACGCCGCGCCGACACGCACCGCGGCGCGCACGGAGCGACGCCGAGCGCGAGGAAGAGCAGCGCGCCGACGATCCCGAGCTCGTACAACACCTGGTCGTACGTCTGCTGCGGGATGAAGCCCGTCCGGCGTCGGGAAGTAGTCGCGGCGGCTGATCGGGAAGCGCGCGCGCGCGTCGTCGAGGAAGCGCACGTACTCCGTCGGCGGCAGCAGGCCGTGCCAGCCGGTGCCCGCGATCGGGTTCGTCGAGGAAGACGCGGCCGCCGACGTACGCGTCGATCAGCCGCTCGTTCCAGCTCGCGGCATTGCCGAGCGGGTCGTCCCGGCGCTCCCCGATCCCGACGGAGCGGAGAAACGCGCCCAGGTCACCCGAGCGAAGCGTCAGGACGCCGACCGTGATCGCGACCGTCGCGGCCGACGTGAGCGCGACGGCGCGCTGCGTGGCCGCGCCGCGCGCGACGGCGACCGCGATGATCGCCCCGGCCGTGAGGTACAGCCCGAGCAGTCCGGCGAGCGCGGCTCCGAGAACGACGCCGATCGCCCCGGCGATCCCGGCCACCAGCGGCAGGCGACCGAGACGGTGCGCGGGCGTGAACAGTGCGGCCAGCCCGACTGCGAGCATCATCGTGCGAGAGGGCCGCGAGATCGTGCTCGCCGAGGAAGGAGGGCTGTCGGCGCGCGGGGAAGCTCGACTCGACGAAGGGCGCGTCGACGAACGCCAGCAGGCCGTAGCCGACGGCGACGACTGTGAACGCGACCAGCACGCCCAGCAGCAGCCAGAGCTGCAGCGGCCGCCGCACGAAGAGCACGAAGCCGAGCGCGAGCACGCCGTACTCGAGCAGCTTGACGGCGGCCGTCATCGCCTCGGCGCCGTTCGCCGCCGACGAGAGGACGAGCCAGAACGAGAACGCGGCCGCGGCAACTGTGACGGCGCGAGCGGGCCGCGGCACGCTGCCGGTCGACGAGCAGCCGGTGCACGCAGAACCCGGCGAGCACCGCGAGCGCCGCGTCCGTGAGGACGAACGTGACCTCGGTTCCGCCGACGGCGAGCGAGAAGCTCGGCTGGTCGATCGACCGGATGAGGCTGAGAACGGTCGCCGTAGCGAGCACGATCAGCGGCACGTCGACCGCCGACCGCCAGTGCGGCTCACCTCCGGGGGTCTGCCATGCCGCGCCCTATACTACGCGGGCGTTCGTGGCCCTCGGGTCGATAGCGCCCGCCCGCTTCTCCTTCCGATGCGCATCACTGTCCTCCCCGGAATCTGGCCTCCTGACGTCGGCGGCCCGGCGACACACGGGCCCGAGCTGGCGCGGTTCCTGACCGACCGCGGCCACGCGGTCCAGGTCGTGACGATGGCCGTCGGCGCCGCCGACGGAGCGGCCGTGCCCGGTGACGACAATCGACCGCGGGCGCACCGTTCCCGGTGCGCTACGGCGAGTTGACGCTGCGCGCCGCAGGCGCCGCGCGCGGCGCCGACATCGTCTACGCATCCGCCACCTACGCCGCCGCCGCAGCGCGCGAGTGTCGCTGCACGCCGGCCGCTCGTCGCCAAGCTCGTCTCCGACCCGGCGTACGAGCGCGCCCGCCGCTGGGGCCTCTTCGCCGGGACGCTCGAGGAGTTCCAGCGGCGCCGGCGGCAGGCGTTGCTGGCGCTGAAGCGGGCGCGGACCTGGTCGCTCGGTCGTGCCGAGACGCTGGTCGTCCCGAGCGAGTACCTCGCCGAGATCGCACGTCGGCTGGGGGCTCGATCCGGATCGGCTGCACGTCGTCCCGAATCCGGCGCCGCCTGCGCGCGGAGGCTGCGGCGACCGAGCGGCAGGGGCTCGTCTTCGCCGGCCGACTGACGCGCCAGAAGGCGATGCACGTCGCCATCGATGCGCTCGCGTATGTGCCGGAGGCTCAACTGACGGTGATCGGCGACGGCCCCGACCGCGGCCGCCTCGAGCAGCACGCTCAGAGCGCCGGACTGAACGGCCGAGTGCGGTTCGTCGGCTCCCTCCCGCGCGCCGAGGTGCTCGACGCTTTAGCCGGTGCCGAGGCGGCTGTCCTCTCCAGCGACTGGGAGAACTTCCCGCACGCCGCCGTCGAGTCGCTCGCCGTCGGTACGCCGCTCGTCGCAACCGCGGTCGGCGGCGTCGGTGAGATCGTCGTCGACGGCGTCAACGGACTGCTGGTGCCGCCCGGATCCTCGGAGGCGTTCGGGCATGCGCTCAAGCGGCTGCTCGAGTCGCCGGAGCTGCGCGCGCGTCTTTCGGATGGAGCTCGTGCGTCGGTCGCCGAGCTGGGAGCGGATCGCATCTACGGACGCATCGAGCAGCTGTTGCAAGCGGCAAGCGCGCGGTGACGAACCGCGTGGCGGACGGGCGGCGCCCGCGGATCCTGATGGTCGGTCGGTCTGCGATACAGCCTGCCGCTTCCGGAGTGGCTTGCCCGGAAGTTCGATGCGCTCGAGCGCGTGCTCGACGTCCGTGTCGTCGCGTCAGCGGACCCGCAGAGCTCGGCCAGCGACGACCGGTTTCGCCTGCTCCAACCGAGCCGGGTCGGCAAACTCGACGGCGTGCTCTTCTATCTTCGCCTGCCCCTCCATGTTCGCCGGCAGATCGTCGACTTCCGACCCGAGGCGATCATCGCGGAGAGCCCGTTCACCGCGGCGCCCGCCCTTGTCGGCCGTGCGCTCGCGCGCGGGCGCAGACCCCAGGTCGTGATCGAGGTGCACGGCGACTGGCGCACGGCGACACGGCTGTACGGGTCGCCGTCGCGCCGTTTCCTCTCGCCGCTCGCCGACGCCGTAGGGAGCGCGGCGCTGCGCCGAGCCGACGCCGTCCGCGCGCTCTCGAGCTACACCGAGGGTCTGGTTGAAGAAGTGCGGGGAAGCCCGCCGACGGCATCCTTCGAGGCCTATATGGACCTGTCGACCTTCGCCGCGACGCCGCCCGAACCGCTTCCCGACCGACCAACCGTGCTCTTCGTCGGGATGCTCGAGGCCTACAAGAACATCGACGGCCTCACGGCGGCCTGGCGGCAGGTTGTGCGGGAGCTACCCGAGGCGCTTCTCGTGATCCTCGGCGAGGGCAGTCGTCGAGACGTCGTCGACGAGCTGGTGGCGGAGCTGCCGGAGCAGGTCGAGCACATCGAGCAGCTCCTGCCGGAGGGCGTCGCCGCCCAGATGGATCGCGCGACGGTGCTCGTGTTGCCGTCGCGTTCGGAAGGGCTGGGGCGCGTCCTGGTCGAGTCGATGGCGCGCGGACGGGGGATCGTCGCGAGTCGCGTCGGCGGGATCCCGGACGTGGCTCGGGACGACCGCGAAGCGCTCCTCGTCGAGCCAGGCGACGTCGACGAGCTTGCCGCTGCGCTGGTGCGGGTGCTCGCCGATCGTCCGCTCGCCGAGCGGCTTGGGAACGCCGCGTTCGAGCGGTACCAGGAGTGGCACACGACGCCCGCCGAGTACGCCGCCCGCGTTCGATCGCTGGTCGATGCGTCGCTGCGAGGGGCCGAAACGATGAAGGCAGGCCGTTGATGCGGCTGATATTCGTCACCCAGCGCGTCGACGCCGAGGATCCGATCCTGGGCGCCACAGTGGCGAAGCTCCGTGCGCTCGCCGAGCGGTGCGACGAGCTGATTGTCATCACCGACCGCGTCGGCGTCCACGATCTCCCGGACAACTGCACGCTGCACACGTTCGGCTCGCGGACGCGGATCGGCCGTGGCCTTCGGTACATGCGGGCACTCGTGCCGCTGCTCATGTCGCGCCGCCGGCCGGATGCCCTGATCGCGCACATGTGCCCGATCTACCTCGTGCTGGCGGCGCCGCTGGCGAAGATCGTACGCATGCCGCTGGCGATGTGGTACACGCACTGGGCGATCGACTGGGAGCTTCGGGTCGCGACCGCGCTGGCCGACGTCGCGCTCAGCGTCGACCGACGCTCGTACCCGATCGACCGACCCAAGGTGCTGGGAATCGGCCACGGCATCGACGTGGCGCAGTTCGCCGGCCGCGACTCGGCGCCGCCTCAGAACGGGACGCTGCGGCTGCTTGCGCTCGGGCGCACGTCGCCATCGAAGGGCTTCGCCACGCTCGTGCGTGCGTGCGGCATCGCCCAGCGCGAGGGGCTGGTGCTCGAGGTCAGGATCCACGGCGCGTCGACGACTGACGAGGAGCGGCGGCATCGTGGCGAGCTCGGGGCACTGATCGAGGCCGAGGATCTTGTCGGCGCAGTGACGGTCGGTCAAGCGGTGCCACGTCCGCTCGTGCCGGAACTCGTCCGCACCGCAGACGCCGTCGTCAACACGACATGGTCTCAACCCGCGGGCGGCGCGCTGGACAAGGTCGTGTACGAGGCGGCCGCGTGTGGCGTTCCTGTCCTCGCCTGCAACCCGTATTTCGACGAGTTTCTCGGCAACCTCCCGCTCGAACTGCTCTTCGCGAGCGACAACGACGCCGACCTCGCCCGCGTGCTGCACGAGTTCGCCGGCGCCGACGCAGACCGGAGGGAGACGGCGGGTCGTGAGCTACGACGGCGGGTCGAGACCGGCCACTCCATCGATAGCTGGGCAGACGCGGTCGTGGCGACGGTTCGTCGTCTGCACGACTGAGTAGAACGGCTCCTTCGCCGCATCCGACGATCTTCCCCCCGTCAGTCCGACCGGCGGAGATAGCCCTTCGGATTGAAGGTGAGGTACAGCTTCTCGCGCTTCCGATCGGCCGTGAAGGAGGAGTGGGTGCGCACGAACTCCTCGGCAGCCTCCATCGGCCCGGGGCCGAAATCGGGGCTGACTGGATGGCCGTTGAGGATCGTGTCCTCGACGACGAGGTAGCTCCCGGGCGTCACGAGCGGCGCGTAGAGGCGCAACTCCTCGAGCACGTGCTCCTTGCGGTGGTCCGAGTCGAGCACGACGAGCACCGTTTCGGCGCCCTCGGCCGCCCGGCGGACGTGCTCGAGCGTCTCGGGCGCCACCGACGAGCCGTTGAGGTATTCGATCCGCGGATGCTCGGGCCGGTCCTCTTGGGGCTGCAGGTCGATCGTGAGCACCCGGCCGGTGTCGAGCAGGTCGAGGAGCGAGGCGAAGTAGAGCGCACTCCCCCCGAACGCCGTCCCCGTCTCGACGATCAGGTCCGGCCGCAGTTCGTGCAGCAGCTCTTGGTAGATCCAGAGGTCAAGTGGGCACTTGTCGGTACGGACGCCGAGCCAGCGCGTGTCAGCGCGGGTCTCACCGAAGAGCGCGCCCTCGTAGTACACCTCGGTGAACCGCTCGACGACGTCGCCGTGGAGCCGGCGGCGGAAGAGGGCGCGGTTGACGAGTCGCCGGAAGACGTACGCCTCGTCCCGGACGAGGTAGACAAACGGCTTCGCGGACGGCATGGCGGCGAGCTTACACGCGCCCGCGCGCGTGGCCGGAGCGCAGCGCGTGGTCGGAATCGCCCGGTCCTTCTCCTACAATCGTCGTGGTGCCATCCGAGCCCGTAGCTCCACCTCCAGTCGGCGTCGGGCAGAAACCTGTCGGCCGTGCTCCGGCGACCGCCGACCTCCGAGCGGGCCGGCCATACCTCCTCAAGCGCGTTCCTTTTCGCAGTCTCGTCCGACGTGTAGCGGCGGTCGCGGTGCTCGCGGGACTCGACGCGCTCGGGCTCGCGCTCGGCCTCTACGCGGCGCTCGTGCTGCGCAGCATCGTCTTCGGCGACCCGATCTTCTGGAACCTGCTCTGGGAGGCGGGTCCGGCGGACTGGCTCCCCTTCCTCGTGCCGATCACCTGGCTCGTCTTCTGGCAGGCGGGGCTCTACGCCGGCCGCGAGCGGCGCGCGGGGGCCGGCAAGATCGCCTCGTCGATCGTGCTCGTCGCCGCGATCACGCTCGCGTTCGGTTGGGGCACCAACTACGACTTCACCACGTCCGGCCTGATCCCGACGGCCTGCGTCACCTCGGCGCTCGCGATCGGGCTCCTCCGTGCGGCATACGAGTCGTCGACGCTCGAGCTGCAGCGGCTGCTGCACGTGCGGCGCCGGGTCCTGCTCGTGGGCGAAGGTTCGCATCTCGCCTCGCTCGAGCGGGTGCTCACCTCGCCGCGACGCGCTTACGCGTACGACCTCGTCGGCTCGTTCGCGCCCGGACGCGACGGCCCGCTGGAAGCGCGTCTGGCGGAGGTCCGGCCGGACGAGATCGTCCTCA
>CAWETB010000001.1:0-72463 GCA_963811885.1 uncultured Gaiellaceae bacterium | reverse complement strand
ATCATCGGGACGATTCCGATCACGCCGGGGGGGATCGGCATCATCGAGGTCGGCCTGACGAGCGCCCTGATCGGGTTCGGCGGCAGCAATGCCGGCGTCGTCGCAGCAGTGCTCGTCTTCCGCTTCCTGACGATCGTCCCGACCCTTGTCGTCGGTCTCGTCTCGGCCGCGACCTGGCGGCGCCATACCCGCGGTGGCGTCGAGCCGGCTCCGGTCGAGGACCCGCTGCCTCCGATCACCCCCTCGGGATGATGTGAGCCGCGCGAGGCGCGGCAGAATCAGGTGATGGGTCAGGCGATCGGCGAGGTACTGCCGCTGGCGATCGGAGTCGCGATCAGCCCCGTCCCGGCCAAATGTCGTCGGGGGCGAGCGATCTCGACGGGACCGGCAGCGTGAGCTCGTGAGGAGCACGGAGGAGATGGCGCCGGCCATGCGACGCACCGAGACGGAAGAGCGGCTCTGCGCCCTGGCCCATGGCGATCTGAGCGCCCTCGAGCTTCCGGCCGAGCTCGACGCCGAGACACACCGGCTCGTCCAGATCGCCGCGCTCGTCGCGCTCGACGGGCCGCTCGTCTCCTGGGTCGCCCAGCTCGACGCGGCCGACGAGGCGGACCTCGACCTGGAGCAGATCCTCGGCGCGCTCGTCGCGGTCGCGCCGATCGTCGGCACCCTCCGCGTCGTCTCCGCAGGTAGGAAGATCGTCCGCGCGGCCGGGCTCGTCGACGCGGTCGACGAGGCGTAGCCCACCCGCCATCCGGCGGGTCGAATACGCTCGCGGTCGAAATGATCGTCGGGTTGCTGATCAGCTGGGCCCTGATCGCGGTCATGTTCGCCGTGACGACCTGGATCCTGCCGGGGATGGAGGTCTCCGGCGGCTTCTGGGGCTACCTCTGGGTGTCGCTGCTGTTCGGGATCGTCAACGCGATCATCGGCACGTTCCTGCGCATCATCACGTTCCCGCTCACGGTGCTGACCTTCGGCCTGTTCTCGATCCTCGTCAACGCGTTTCTGCTGCAGATCACGGACGGTCTGTCGGACCACTTCACGATCGACGAGTTCTGGTGGACGGCGATCTGGGGCGCGATCATCATGGCGATCGTCTCGTTCCTGATCGACATGCTCGTCGGCAGGCTCGCGCCGCGCGCCCGGCGACCGTCTCCTAGCGCAGGCGAGGATCAGCGCTGCCCGGCCACTCTCGGCGGCCGGACCATGATGTAGATCATCAGGCTGATGAAGGGGAGGATCAGCAGGAAGATGATCCAGGCCGCCTTCGCGGATCGGGTCAGATCGTGCCGCCGGAAGAGATCGATCACGGCGCGCACCCAAATAGACGACGTAGATCGCCACCGCCGCGATGATCATGATCCGGATCACCTTCCGCTCACCATCCCGGGAGCGAGGGTGAACACGGCCTCACCCGGCGAGGATGAGACGCCGACAGCGCCATCAGCTCTGCACCGGCTCCGAGGGGGCGCAACCAGGCCGAGGCGGGCCGCATGGTCGATCGCGTCGCTGCGGCTGGAGACCCCGAGCTTGCGGTAGACGGAGATCGCCTGGGTCTTGACGGTGTTGCGGGAGACGTAGAGGCGTGCTCCGATCTCGCGGAAGGAGAGATGCGTGGCGAGCAGCGGCAGCAACCGGAGCTCGGCCCGGGTAAGGCCTGCGCCGTTGCGCTCGTCTGCGGCCCACATCGCCTCGACCTCGAGCACCAGCTCCGACGCTTGCTCGGGCAGGATGCCGAGCGCCGGCCGGCGACGCAGGATCTCGAGCACCTCGGCCAGGACCGCGCGGGCGGCTTCTGCGTCTCGCAGCGTCACGTACGCGCGCGCGAGTTCGAGCCGCGTCTGCACCGCCAGCCACGGAAGCGCTTCGGTCAGACGCGGGGTCAAGGCGTGCGCGGATGCCAGGCTCGTTCGGGCCTCGTCCCAGTGGCTGCTGCGCAGCGAGGCGCGCGCCGAGGCGGCAAGCTCGAGTGCGGTCGTCGTGTAACCGTCGAGCCGGTACTCCTCGGCCAGTGCCCGCGCGCGCAGCCCGTGTAGCTCGGCGACCGCGTGCTCCCCACGCGCGGACGCGAGGAGCGAGCGCTCGCTGATGGCCACGATGAGGGTGTCGGTCGCCTGAAGACGCTCGGCGGACTCCTCTGCCGCGGCAAGGATCGCGTCGGCAAGCGCATCCTGTCCACGCAGCACCAACGTGCACCCGAGCAGGAGCAGCGCCGTGGGGCGCCACTGGCTGTTGGGCGGCAGGCCGGCGAGCGCGGACTCGGTGTCCGCGCACATCTGCTCGACGCCATCACGGCAGAGCGCGGCGCGCAGCACGGAGATGGCCGGCGCGACCGAGACGTCGTCCGGCGCGGTCTCGAGCGCGGCTCCGCGCTCGGCGGCGGCGAGCCAGCGTTCGGCCGCGGCGGGGCGTCCGCCGAGTGCGTGAATCCAGCCTCCGAGCACGGCCACGGCCGGGTACCGCTCGAGCTGCGCCTCGTCGTCGAATCGCTCGAGCCAGCTCTCCACCTCGGCGATCCGGCCCCGGTAGTACGTGGGCAGCGCGATCGCAGCAACGATCCGCGCCATCCGATCGACGTCGCCGCATCCTTCGGCGTGGGCGAGCGCCGACTCGGGGTCGCCGTGGGCTTCGAACCAGTCCGCGGCGCGGCGGTGGAGTGTCGCCACGAGCGCGGGCTCGGTCTCACCCAGCTCTCGCGCAAGCAGATCACGCAGCAGCGGATGGCAGCGGTACGCCTCGCCGTGCCGGTCGAGCGGCGCGACGAGCAGGTGCCGGCGCTCGAGCGACGCGAGGACGCGGCCCGAGTCCTTCTGCTTCAGCACGGCGTCGCAGACCGGGGCGGTCAGGCGCTCGAGCACCGATGTTCGCCGGAGGAACGTCCGCAGCTCGTCCGTCAGCGGGGACAGAAACTCGGAATGGAAGTACTCCGCCAGGAACCGGTCGTCGCCGCCCGGCAAGGCATGGTCGAGCCCGCCGGCGTGTTCGCGGGCCGCGAGCGCGCTCAGGGAGATACCCGCCGCCCAGCCCTCACACCGCTCGACCAGATCGGCGGCATCGTCGTCGCCGAGACCCGCGTCCAGGCAGCGCAGCAGCGCCTCGCTCTCCCGGCGGCTCAGCGCCAGGTCGGCAGCACGCAGTTCGAGCAACCTCCCGTCCGCGCGCAGACGCGCGATCGGCAGCGACGGGGCAAGGCGTCCCACCAGCGTCAGCGTCGATCCCGCCGGGACGCGCTCGGCCAGCGTCGCGAGTACCTTCGTCGCGCTGCGCGAACGAAGCAGGTGCGCCTCGTCGACCACGAGCACGAAGTCCCGGAGCGTGCTCAATCGTGACGCGAGCCGCTGCAGCTCGGTCGACCAATCCTTCGGCCGGCGAGCGGGCGCGACGGGCGGCGCATCGTCGGGGCGGATGCGCTCGAGCGCATTCGCGACCCGGGCGAGCAGGACGGCCGCGTCGTCGTCGGACTCGTCGACGGTGAGCCAGGCGCAGGGCCGGCGCTCGCGCTCGGCCCACTGCGCCGCGAGCGTCGTCTTGCCGTATCCGGCGGGGGCGACGAGCATGACGACGGACGTCGATGTCGCCCGCAGCCTGTTCACGAGCGGGGTCCTCGACACCGCCCAGGGTGGTGGAGACGGCACGCGACCCTCTGCTTCGACGACGTTCGACGGCTCGGGTCGCGTTCGGCCGGAGCTCGAGCGCGGCATGCCAGGGAGTATGGGAGGTCCGCTGCGCCGGTACTAGAGCGGGCGCACCACTCTTTCCGGGGGTCGGCACGAGTGCCGCCGTGGCGTGCTCCACCGCCGCGGCGAGATGACTAGGGAGCAGCTGCGGCGGGGGGCAGGTCCATCGATGCGCGCAGGTCGGTGAGCGCCGTGTCGGGAACGGTGATCAGCCCCCGCCTGGGCCGATCGAGGTCGAACGTGATCAGCAGCAGGAAGCTGACGAGTGCGGCGGCGATGAGCACCGTCCACACGCTGCGGTCGAGCAGCGCCAGGTAGAACGACAGCAGCCCGAGCGCGGTCATCGCGGCCGCCAGCTCGAACCAGAGCACCGCCGGCGGCACGCGGTTGTTCAGGACCGCCTTGCGCACGGTCTGCTGGTCGATCATCTGGTTGAGGGTCTCGACGTACAGCCGCGGCGCACTCGCGGTCGGGGCGGCGGCGAGCGAGCGGCCCGCGAGGGCCCACAGCTCGCGCTGCAGCCTCTGGCCGTCGGCAAGGGCTCTCCCCGCGGCCGGGCTCGACGGGACCGCCTGCGCCAGCCGGATGCTCGCGTCGGTGTAGTCGGTCAGCAGCTCGAGCGAACGGCTCCGCATCGGCTCGGACAGCGTCTGCGCCCGCAGGTAGGTCGTTCCGATCGTATTTGCCTCTTCGACCACGGACGCCCGGCGAGTTTCGTACCGCCCGACTGCCAGCGCCAGGCCGAAGGCGAGGATGAGGCCGACGAAGCCGAGCAACGCCGTCTGGACGACCCCGACGGGCTCGTGGAGGTCGGCGGTCCGACCTCGCAGCGAACGGCCGACGAAGTACCCGATCGCGATCGCGGCGAGAGCGCCTCCGATGACGAGTGCGGCGAGCTCGAGGCTACTGAGCCGGAAGAACATGCGGAGCTCCTCGGACGGCCGCCGGAGCGCTCACCCGACGCTGCGCATCTCGTAGCGGCTCACCTTGCCGTCGCGCACGGTCAGCTCGACCCGGCGCAGCCGCGTGTACGCGAACTCGCCGGTCGCCTTCACCGTGTAGACCTGGCGCACCTCCGAGGCGACACGGCCCTCTCCGAGCTCCACCAGCTCGCCGCGCTCGAAGGCGAGGTCGAGCTTGTCCGAAGGGCCGACCCAGGTCAGCTCACGCCGGATCTCGTCCACCCCGACGAGATCGCGCTGCGGCGTGACCCACTCGGCGTCGGGGGCCAGGAACGGATAGAGCGGATCGCGTTCGCCGGTCTTGGCCGCTGCCTCCAGAGCGGTCAGGAAGGCGGTCGCGATCTCCGCGATGTCAGTGCCCATGCGCGGCTAGGCGCGGTCGTCGTTCCAGGCGCGCCGATGCTCGAAGGCGCCGCCGGTCTCCATGATCTGGATCGGCGTCACCCACTCGTTCAGCAGCTCGAAGCCGTTCGCCCGCGAGACCGCTCCGAGGAACGGCTCGGCCCAGACGTGCTCCATGAGCGCCACCGCGGTCGTCATTCCCGCCGGTACCAGCTGCTCGAGCCTGAAGACGTCGTCGTCGTTGAAGAGGTGGCCGTCCATCATCTCGGCCATCCCCTTCATCCCGCCGCGCTCGATCCCCGGCAGACCGTCCCGCGCGAAGCCGGCAAGCGCACCCATTGCCTCGCCGAACTCGGTGGCTTCCTCCCAGTTGAGGTCGCTAGCGCGGATGTGCGTGACCGCACCTGCCTCGTCCTTCCGGACGAGCATCAGGTCGATGATCCGGACGACTCCTTCTCGCTTCAGGCGCTCCAGCTCGGGCCAGATCTCGCCGCGGAAGCGGTTGCCGTCGAACCCGACGACGAGCATCTGGATCGGTCCATAGCCCATGGGGAGATCGTATCGGCGTTCAACACGGCCGCGTCGTCATCCAACTCGGATGAAATGGGAAAATCATGCGATCCGGATGACTCTCCGGCCCCAAAGGCAAGCGAGGCTTTCGCCGTGCAGCGCGACCGACACAGCAGCGGGGTTCCCGGGGACGCCCGGTTCCCTAGCCGTCGAAGTAGGAAACCGGGCACCCCGGGAGGGGGAACATCTCGGAGAATCTTCGACCCCATCTCCGAGCTCCGTGTGCAGCCTGACGTGAAAACGCGAACGTGTCATGACGCGCATGCGTCAATTCACACGTTCCGCCGAGGCGGCCGCCCGTGCTGACCGAAGCCGGGGTGCAGAAGGAGCTGCAACGGATTGCACCCGACCTGTCGCCCTCGATCGCCCGGCTGCCGATGCCCGCCTACATCCTCGACCGGAACGGCGTCGTCCGCTGGCTCAACATGGCGGCCGTCCGAGAGTTCGGCGACATGCGCGGCAAGCGAATCACGCAGATCGTCGAGCCCGAATACGCCACCAGGGCGCGGCAGGAGTTCGCCGCGAAGCTCCTCGGAACCGTGCAGTCGACGGAGGAGACGATCGCGGTCCGGACGGTGGCGGGCCGTCGTGTCGAGGTCGACATCAGCTCGACGCAGCTGGTCCACGAAGGGTCGATCGTCGGCGTCTTCGGGCTCGCCGACCCGACGGGCGAGCCGCCGCGTGTGGAGACGAACTCGGTTCACCTGACGCCGCGCCAGCTCGACGTGCTCCGCTATGTCGCCGCCGGCCACTCCACCGAGAACATCGCAAAGTCGCTCGGCATCTCGGTCGAGACGGTGCGGAACCACGTACGCGGCCTGATGGGCCGCCTCGGCGTCCACACGCGGCTCGAGGCCGTGATCCGGGGGCACGAGCTCGGGATCGTCTGATCCCGGCGCCGTTCTAGGCCACCGGACGGACCTGCTTCTCCATGTCGCGAGCGTAGTCGTCGAGAGCGACGTCCATCTGCGGCCGGGAGAGCAGGTAGATGAACGTGCCGAGCCACGGCACGAAGACGACGCAGGCGACCCAGAGCGCTTTCGAGGCGCCACGCATGTCGCGGCGGCGGAAGATGTCCGCCAGCGCGAAGATCCAGAGCGTGATCAGTGGAATCCAGATCAGCAGCAGGAAGAAGACGTCCCAGAACGTAGAGCCGACGAGCACGGTGCCTCCCTTCGAATGACGGAGCGCTGGAAGGTTACGACGTTTCGAGCTGCAGCTCGGCGTCCTCGGCCGCGAGGAGCCCGATGCCGACTAGGTCGGCGGGGTGGATCCAGGCGTCCGCGAGCTGGAAGCCGCCCGCGTTGCGGATGCTCTCGCGGAGCGGGATCGCCCAGCGGTGCTCGAGCAGCGCGACGGCGGCGGTGGTGCCGTTCGGGATCGCGTCCTCGACGTACCAGACCTCCTCGTCGAAGACGTGACCGTCCTCCAGGGCCGTCGTTCCCTCGATTGCACCCGATTCGGCTTCGTCTTCGCCCGCTGCGCCGAAGCCGACCAGCGCGCCGACCAGCGCGCCGAACGCCTCGGCCTCCTCGGGTGAGAGGTCGCTCCGCAGAAGCTTCTCCACGCTGCCGTCGGCGCCCTTGCGCACGGCCATGAGGTCGATCAGGCGGACCATGTCGCTCTCGCGAAGCTGGTCGAGCTCGGCGAGGATCCCGTCGTTGAGCTCTCCGCCCGCGAAGCCGACCACGAGCAGCTGAACGGGTCCGATCGTCACGTTGCTCTCCGCTCTAACCCGCAAGCAGATGACGCTTCGCAGACTCGAACTCGTCCTCGGTCAGGGCTTTCCTGAGCAGCTCCAGCTCTTCGACCCAGCCCAGCCGGGACCCGGAAAGCCCGGCTCCGTTCCACGCGCTCCGGCCTGCCGCATGGGTGGTCGCGCCGACCATCCCGGCACGCCGAACGGGTCTCCGCTCTCGAGTCACCACGTGCGTCGTTCCTCCTCTCGGTGTCCCGGCCGATGCTCGGGCAGGGCCGGGTGGCGCCGCGTCACCCCTGCGGGGTGATCGTCAGAGCAGCTCGAGTGCCCGCGCCCGTTCAACTGCGTCCCGTCGCCGCGACACGGCGAGCTTGCGGTAGATGCTTTTCAGGTGGGTCTTGACGGTGTTCGACGTGACGAAGAGCTCGCCGGCGATCTCGGCGTTGGACATCATCGTCGGGAGGAAGCGGAGCACCGATTGCTCGCGACCGCTCAGCGGCTCTAGCAGCTCCACCCTCGTCACCGCGACGGTCGGCGCGCGCTTGCGGAAGGCTGCCAGCAGCTCGCCCGCGAACGACCGGTGAGCCGTCCCCAATCTGATCCGCTGCTCGAGTAGCACCTGAACAGCCGAGCCGCCGTCCAGGAACGGCCGCCGGTAGCTGTTCGGGCCGGCGAGGCCGAGGGCGTTCTCGAGGGCCTCGCCTGCGCCCTCGTCGTCGTGGACGGCATGGCGTGCGACGGCGGTCAGCACGCACGCCTCGATCCCGAGGCCGAAAGAGGCCAGCTGCTCCTCCGGCCGGCGCTCGAGCAACTCGAGAGCTACCTCCGGGCTGCCCTCGGCGAGCGCGAGCCTTGCCCGCAGCAGCGCGATCGCCGCTGACTCTCCGGACCTGCTCGCTTTCCGGTCGAGGACGGCCTGCGCCGCCTCGATGTCTCCCCGCGCCGCCAACAGGCGCGCTTCGGCCGTCTCGAGGACCGGTGCCAGCGCCAGCGGCGGCTGCCACGCGTCAAGGTCGATCGTCCTACCGCGCAGCTCCGCCAGTGCGGCACCTGCATCACGCGGCCCCCGCGAGCCGCGAACGAGCGACCAGAGCGCGGCTGCAGCGAGGCGGCCGCCGCGATCTCCCGCGACATCCGCCCCAGCGGCGGCGCGATCGAGGTGCCGCTCGGCGGCGCCGAGGTCGTCCCAGAGCAGGTGCACCCAGCCGAGCGCGAGCTCGGCACCGACGGACGGAGTACCGACCGTGGTGCCGAGCTCCGCGTCTCCGACCGCCTCGGTCGCCAGCTCGACTGCTCGCCGGAGGCGGCCGCGCCCCACGTCGAGCAGCGCGAGTTCGCCGAGCACGCTTGCCGCCATAGTTCGAAGCCCCGTGCGGCGGGAGAGATCGAGCGCCGCCCCGAGCAGCGCGTCCGCTTCGCCTAGGTCGCCGTGCGCTGACTTCGCGGCGCCGAGGTGCGCCAGAGCGCGGGCACTCTGTGCAGCCGCACGTGTCGTCGCGTCGAACCCGCCTCCGGCCGGAGCCTCGGCCAGCTCCGATGCGACCGCCTCGAGGAGCTCGTAGTCACCGTCGAGCCGCGCGAGCGCGGCCCTGGCCTGGAGCCGAAGAACGCACTCCCCGCCGACAGCGCCTCGACTGTCGGCGTCGCCCGCGACCGCGAGCCGCCGCTCCGCCTCCTGCCGGTCACCGCGCGCCAGGCTCGCGGACGCGCTGAGCACAGCGAGACTGGGACGACCGGCGACGGCCTCAGGTGGGAGTTGGACGAGTGCGTCGTGCTCGGCCCCGTCGTCCTCCACGGCGATGACGTGCCAGGCCTCGGCGGCGATCTCGTCGGCGAGATCCCAGTCGCCACCGGCCAGCGCGTCCCGGAACGCGGGCACCGGCTCGTGCGCCTGCCAGTGCCAACGGGCGCTGAGCCGCTGCAGCAGCCCGAGGTCGTGCGGCCGCGTCCGTCGCAGCTGCGCGCGCAGGAACTCCAGCAGCAAGCCGTGGTAGCGATACCGGATCTCGGAGCCGGCGTGCCCGGACACGAGGAAGTTTGCGGCCGCGAGCTCGGCCAGCACCCGGCCGCCGTCACGCCGGCCGGTCAGCGCGTCCGCCAGTTCGGCGGTGATCGTGTCGGGCACCGAGGTGCGAAGCAGGAACTCCCGCAGCCGATCGGGCTGGCGGTCGAGGATCTCGTTCAGCAGATAGTCGGCCACAGCGCGGTCGTCCCCGGCGAACCGGCGCAGGAAGCCGGCGCGGTCGGGCTCCGACGCGAGGGACAGCGCGGCGAGGCGGATGCCGGCGGCCCACCCCTCGGTCCGCTCGTGCAGCGTCTGGACGTCGCCCGTCGCGAGTTCGGTCGCGAACGGCTCCAGGGCCTCGCCGCACTCCTCGAGCGTGAAGGCCAGATCGGCGGCGCGGATCTCCGTGAGGTCGTCCGTGAGGCGCAGTCGCTGCAGGCGCAGGCGCGGGTCGGCCCGGGTCGAGATCACCAGGCGAAGCGTCGGCGACCGGTCGAGCAGCGTCTGCAGCTCGCGCTGGACGATCGGGCTCTCGATCTCGTGGAAGTCGTCGAGCACGAGCACGACCGGCTCGGCGCGATCGTCGAGGCGCTCTGCGATCTGCGCAACGTGCCCGTCGCCGGTGCTCCGGCGACGAAGTGCGCCGGCGTTCGCGAGAGCGCGCTCGACGCCGAGCCAGAACCGAGGGCTCCAGTTGTCGTCACGGTCGAGCGTGAGCCAGGCGATCCGCGGCTCGGCCGCCTCGGCCCACGACGAGAGCAGGACGGTCTTCCCCGTCCCGGCATGCGCGGAGACGAGCGTCACGAGCCCCGTCGTGCCGCGGTCGATCAGCTCGTGCAGCCTGGGGCGGCCCACGAGGCGGGCCGGAGCCGCGGGTGGGACGAGCTTCGCAGCGGGAAACGGAACCGCCGGTCGGCGGCGCATCGTGTGCTCGCTACGGGTGTTTTCGACGGCAACCGTATGCATCGTCAACCTGGGGTCGTGGCTTGCGACGGCCGAGAATTGCCCGGCTGGCTTCCTTCGAGTCTTCCAGCAACTCCCGCGATCCCCAAGGGGGCATGCAGGCATCCCGTCTGCGTGCACGCACGATGAACCGACCGGGGGCGCACCACTGCGGGCGTTTCAGCTGCGGCTGTCGGCCGGAGCCTCGGCGAGGTAGAGCAGAACGGCCGAAACGCGCCTGCTGACGACCGACTCGTCGGGCAGCCCGAGCTTGAGGAAGATCGAGCCGACGTGCTTCTCCACTGCCCGCGTCGTCACGACGAGGCTCTGCGCGATCGCGGCGTTGCTCTTTCCCTGCGCCATGGCCGCGAGCACGTCGCGCTCGCGCGGCGTCAATTCGTTGAGCGGCGAGTCGCGGCGACGGCCCTGAGCGCTGAGCAGGAGCTCCATCATGCGGGGGTCGATCAGCGACCCTCCCCGGGCGACGATCTCGACCGCCGTCCGGAGCTCCCGGCTGTCGTGGACGCGGTCCTTGAGCAGGTAGGCCCGGCCCTCGGCGCCGTTCGCCATCAGGGCCGCGCCGTGGTGCGGCTCGGCGAACTGGCTGAGGACGACGACGCCGACGTCCGCGTGCGTCTCGCGGAGACGGTGCGCGATGCGGATGCCCTCGCCGTCCCCGCCAGGCGGCATCCGCAGGTCGGTGACGACGACATCCGGCGCCTCGCGGTCGACCGCCTCGAGGAGGGCGTCGCCGTCGCTGCAGACGGCTGCGACCACGATCCCGTCCAGCCCGCTCAGCACCTGGCCGATCGCCTCGCGCATCAGGTAGGAGTCGTCGGCGAGCGCGATTGTCAGCTGGTCGCCCATCGCACGAGAATCTACCCGTGCCCCGATGGCCGGCGGTGCCGTTCACCAGATCGACACCAATTGCAGGGGAAACCGTTTGCGGAATCCCTGGGCAATCGCCAGACTCAAGCCGTGGCCACGACCTCCGGGGCCTATGCCCCTACCGCTGCGGCTGAGGCCGAAGGGACGCGTGTGCGCTCGGCGCGCGACTGGGTCGCCGCGAACGCGCGCCAGCTGGCCGTGGTCGCGCTTCCGCCCGTCGCCGTCTCGGCATTCCTGCTGGGGGTGACGAGCGAGCACCTCGTCCACCCGCGTGGAGCGAGCGCCTACTGGACGTATCTGGTTGTCGCCCCGGTTCTCGTCGGGCTCCTCTGGTGGCGGCGCCGTCCGGCCAGCCGCCTCGGCCCACTGCTCGTCGCGCTCGGATACATGTCCTGGCCGCTCTCATGGCAGGGATCCGACGTGCCGCTGATCTACAGCATCGGCGTCGTCGGGATCACACCGCTGATCGCGATGAGCGTGTACCTCTGCCTCGCCTTCTCCACCGGCCGGCTGCAAAACGGTGCCGACGGCCGGTTGCTCGCGGCGCTGGTCTTTGTGCTGGCGCTCTTCTTCGGCGCGTCGCTGCTCCTCTCGCCGACGCTCGTCGGTGAGGGGAGACCACTCGCCACGTGTCCCGCCGCCTGCCCCCACAATCCGTTCCAGGTCGGCTCGGCGCCGGGGCTGCTCGAGGGCGTGGCGAAGTTCGTCACCTACGTCGGGCTGGCCATCGTCGCCGTCATCGCAGCGGTCTGGCTCCGGCGTTTCCGGGCAGCGACGCGACCGCAGCGGCGGACGCTCGTCCCCGTCGCCGCGACCTCGGCGCTCCTCGTGCCGTCGCTCTTCGTCTTCTACTTCTCCGTGCTGGTGATCGGGGTGGGTGAGGAAGCCTACGACGCGCTCTCCTGGCTGCTCGTCGGCATGTGGATCATGTTCCCGGTCGGCTTTGCGATCGCCCTTCTCCAGGCGGATCTCTTCGCCGGCCAGGTCTTCCGCCGCCTCCTGAGCGAGCTCGCGAACAGGCCCACTCCGGCGGGCTGGCATGGGATCGTGGCCGACGCACTCGACGACCCGTCGCTGCGGCTCGGCTACTGGGATCCCGCCGCCGAACACTTCCGCGACGCGGAGGGCGGCGAGCTGGCGCGGACGCTCCAGGTCCCGGGCCGGCAGTGGACGGAAGTCCGTCGCGACGGCCTGCCCGTCGCCGCCCTCGACACCGACGACGCCCTCGCCGAGAACCCGGAGCTCGTCGACGCGGCTGCCACGGCGACGCTGCTCGCCGTCGAGACGGGACGGCTCGAGGGCCAGCTCCGGCGCTCCCAGGCGCGCGCTCTCGCCGCCGCCGACGCCGAGCGGCGCCGAATCGGGCGCGATCTCCATGACACCGCCCAGCAACGGCTCCTCGCCCTCCGTGTTCATCTCAGCCTCGCGGGTGAGCAGTTGCAGCCCGACGAGCAGCCGATCGTCGAGGAGCTCGAGCGGGAGCTCGACGAAGCGCTCGACGAGCTGCAGAGCATCGCGCGCGGGATCTATCCCCAGGTGCTGGCGGAGTATGGCGTCGCTGCCGCGCTGCGCTCGGCGGTGCAGAGGGCGGCGATCCCGATCAGCGTCACGGACGAGGGGCTGCGCCGACATTCGTCGGCCGTCGAGCTGGCCGTCTACTTCTGCTGTCTGGAAGCGCTGCAGAACGTCGCCAAGCACGCAGGACCGGGCGCATCCGCGAGCGTCTGGCTGTTCGACGGCGACGGCGAGCTGCAGTTCAGCGTCGAGGACGACGGGCTGGGGTTCGAGCCGACGCGGGTCGACTCCGGGACGGGCCTCTCGAACCTGGCCGACCGGCTTTCGGCCGTCGGCGGGTCGATCCGGATTGACTCGAGCACCGGCCGCGGCACCCGCGTCGCGGGACACATCCCCGTCTGACGGGCCTCAGGTCGCGGCTTCGTCCGCTTTCGCAGCCCTGGCCAGCGCGGCGACGCCGAGTCCGAGCATGACGGCGAACAGGATCACCACCTGCCATCGCTGCGTCTGCGCCGTCGGGCCCCACCAGACGAGCAGCACCAGCGCGAGCGCCGCGGCGCCGTAGGCGATCTCCGGACGCTCGAGCCACGGCGCGAGGCGGCGCCGAATCGCTGTCGCTCTCGCCCCGGGACCGACGAGCCAGACGCCGATCAGGAGCACGAGCCCGACGCCGACGAGGGTCCGGGCACCGTCGCGGAGGAGCGCTGTCAGGATCTCCCACGTATCGCTCGCCGCCGGCCGGACCGATCCGACTTCACGAGGTTGTCGACGAGGTAGTTGCCGGCGACGCTGCGCGCGACGAGGACCAGCGTGCCGGCGATGATCGCTCCGATCGCGAGCGACCGCACGATCGACCGGCGCCGGTCACCCGCGAGCCAGATCGCGAGCGCCGCGAAGGCAAGCGGGACGAACCAGATGAAGCGACCGAGGGTGTCCAGCAACCCGGTGATGTCCTGTGCCGTCTCCAGTTGCTTGGCGTCCATGACCTCGATCAGCCCCGCATCGGCCGGGAGCCGTTGGGCGACCCGGCCGACGATCGCGACCTGGTCGCCGAGCTGGACCACGAGTGGCCTGAGGTTCAGGACGACGACGCCGCCCTCCGTCGAGACGTTCGTCAGATCGTCGTTGAGCACGCGCAGCAGCTGCTCGTGGGTGACCGACAGCGAGCGCACCCAGAGCTCCTGCGCCCGCGGGCGCTCGAGCACTCGGACCGCCGCCCGGTCGGCAAGCTGTCTCGCGACCGCGGCAATCGGGGCAGCGAGCCCCTTCTGATCCGGTGGGAGACGTTCCTCGAGCGCGGCTGCGACGTCCACGTTCGCATACAGGGAGTCGACGAGCTGGAGCGCGATCTGATCGCGGATCGTTTCGTTCTCGATCAGGTCCTCGGCCGAATTGCTGAAGGTCTCGTTGTCGAGCGCCTGGTAGCGGACGTAGCCCGCGAGCAGGCCCACGATGGCGAAGAGCGTGGCCAAGACCACGAGCACGCGGGCGAGGATCATGCGTGTCCTCGAGCTCATCGCGGCGTCCCCGATGCCGCTCGGAGCGTCCGGAAGGCGACGAACCTCGATCAGCTCGAGACCGAGGTCGGCGACGCGGTCGAGGAGGCCGTGAAGCGCCGCCTGGTCGGTGATGTCACCGTGCAGCACCGTCTCGACAGGGCGCACATCCACGCTCAGGCCGTCGAAGGCGAAGGCGGTCTCTTCGCTCACACGACCTTTGATCCGGATTTCGTAGCGTTCCGTCGTCAGCTCGTTCCCTCGCAGCGTTGGCTGGACTCTGCCCGGCCGGGGAGTGACACGGCGTCACCCTGGCAGGGTGAAAGCGAGCTTCTCGTCCGTTCCGGTCAGTCGAAGGAGCCGGCGTGGAAGCGGCCGCCATAGAACACGAGCGGCTGCGCGGCGGGGTCGGTGCCGGCCTCGAGCGGGCGGCCGATCAGGATCGTGTGGTCGCCGCCGACGAGTTCCTGGTCGAGCTCGCACGCGAGCCACGCGACCGCGCCGCCGAGAACGGGGACGCCGTCGACGAGCTCGTGAGCGACGCCCGCGAGCTTCTCCTCTCCGGTCGCCTTCGTCGCGAACCGCCGCGCGATGTCCTCCTGACCCGCCGCGAGGACGTTGATGCAGAAGCGGCCCGAGTTGCGGACGGCATCGAGCGTGTTCGAGGAGTGATCGAGGGCGACGAGCACGAGCAGCGGTTCGAGCGAGAGCGAGGTCAGCGCATTCGTCGTCGCGCCCCTCGGGCCCGAGCCGTCAGTGCTCGTGACGACGGCGACGCCGGTCGCCCAGCTCGCCATCAGCCGGCGCAGCTCCTGTGCGTCGAGGGTCGCACTCACGTCCGGATGGTCGCATACGCCGATGTGTCAGACTCGGCCGTGGCCGAAAGAAGCTTCGACGTCGTCGTGATCGGCGCCGGACCGGCGGGCGAGGTCGTCGCGGGGCGTCTGGGCGAAGCCGGCGTCGACGTCGCGCTCGTCGAGCAGCACCTCGTCGGCGGCGAGTGCTCGTACTACGCCTGCATGCCGTCGAAGTCGCTCCTGCGTCCTGGCGAGCTTCTCGCCGAGATCGGGCGCGTTCCGGGGCTGAAGGCCGAGGGCGCTCGACGCAGCAGCGGTGCTCGCACGCCGCGACGAGGTGATCCACGATCGCGACGACACGTCGCAGCTCCCCTGGCTCGAGAAGCGCGGAGTCACGCTCGTCCGCGGCCACGGCCGGCTGGACGGCGAGCGGCGTGTACGCGTCGAGGAGGAGGTGCTCGTCGCGCGCCGGGCGGTCGTCGTCGCGACCGGCAGCGGTCCTGCGATGCCCCCGATCCCCGGCCTTGCCGACGTCAGCCCCTGGGGCAATCGCGAGGCGACGACGGCGAAGGAGCCGCCGGAGAGCCTCGTCATTCTCGGCGGCGGTGTCGTCGGCGTCGAGCTGGCGCAGGCGTGGTCCTCGCTCGGGACGCGCGTGGTGCTGCTCGAGGGCGCGCCGCGGGTGATCGTGCGCGAGGAGCCTTTCGCCTCGGCCGAGGTCGGAGCCGCGCTGGTCGAGGCCGGCGTCGAGGTGCGGACGGAGAGCAGGGCGGTCGGGGTGTCCCGGGACGGCGACGACGTGGTCGTCGAGCTCGACGGTGGATCGAGTGCGCGTGGGGCGGAGCTGCTCGTCGCCGTCGGACGGAGAGTCAACACGAACGAGCTCGGTCTCGAGACCGTCGGCCTCGAGCCGGGCGAGCCGATCGAGGTCGGCTCGAACCTCCGCTCACCGCGGCACGACTGGCTCTACGCGATCGGCGACGCGAACGGCCGCGCCCTGCTGACGCACATGGGCAAGTACCAGGGCCGGCTCGCCGCGGACGCGATCCTGGGGAAGAACGTGTCGATCGTCTCCGACGGCCCGCTCTCGCCGCGCGTGATCTTCACGGATCCGCAGGTCGCTGCCGTCGGCCACACGCTCGGCTCGGCCGAGGCGGCCGGGATGGTCGTTCGCGCCGTCGACGTCGAGACGAGCGGAACGGCCGGCGCGAGCTTCGTCGGCCGCAACACGCCGGGCACGTCTCGCCTCGTGATCGACGAGGTCAACGGCGTCATCGCCGGCGCCACGTTCGTCGGCTTCGAGGTCGGCGAGATGCTCCACGCGGCGACGATCGCCGTCATCGGCGAGGTGCCGCTGGAGCGTCTCGCTCACGCCGTCCCGACGTTCCCGACGCGAAGCGAGCTCTGGCTGTATCTGCTCGAGGCGGCGGGGCTGTAAGCGCCATGTCCCAGGGACAGTCCCTGGGACACGTCCCGAGCAGACAAGATGGGCGGGAGATGACGCCGCTCGACGACCTGCTGAACACCGTGTTTTCCGACGAGCCGCTCCTCCGCGCCGTCCTTTCGAAGCCTCGATCGGCCGAGTTGCCGCGGAAGATCACGGTCGAGCCCATCGAGCTTCGAGGCGAAACCTCGTTTCAGTTCGCCGCGCACCACGCCGACCGCGTCACCCACGAGAATCTGCCGCCCGACGATGCGCGCGAGCGCGTCGGACTGCTGCTTACCGACTATGGCCAGGGATTGCTGCAGACGGCTGTCGCGGACTGGCAGGTCCTCGGCGAAACGGTGCTGCGCCGGCCGCCGACGAGGACGGCGTCAGCCAACGCGCACGACCGGCGCAAGCGGTATTTGCTCGAGGAAGGTCGACCGATCCCGTTCCTCGTCGAGCTCGGTGTGATGACGCCCGACGGCACCGTGCGGAAGAGCCGCTACGACAAGTTCCGCCAGGTCAACCGCTTCCTCGAGCTCGTCGACGACGTCGTTCCGGCGCTGCGCTCGGACGGGAAGCTCCAGATCGTCGACTTCGGCTGCGGCAAGTCGTACCTGACATTCGCGATCCACCACCTGCTCACCGAGTTGCGCGGCCGCGAGGTCGAGATCGTCGGGCTCGATCTCAAGGACGACGTGATCGAGGCATGCTCATCGCTCGCGGCCCGCTCCGGTGCTGACGGACTTCACTTCCAGCAGGGTGAAATCGGCAGCTTCGATGCCCGCGAGAAGGTCGATCTCGTCGTCAGCCTGCACGCGTGCGACACGGCCACGGACGATGCACTCGCGCAGGCGGTTCGCTGGCAGGCGGACGTGATCCTGGCAGTCCCGTGCTGCCAGAAGGAGGCGTACAGGCAGATCCGGAGCGCGGTGCTGACCCCGCTTCTCCAGCACGGGCTGGCGAAGGAGCGGTTCGCAGCACTCGTGACGGACACCCTCCGCGCGCAACTGCTCGAGCTCCAGGGTTATCGGGCGCAGCTGGTCGAGTTCGTCCCGCTCGAGCACACGGCGAAGAACGTCCTCATTCGCGCCGTCAAAGGTGCGCCGGCGGGTGTCGAAGTGCGCCGTGCCTACGAGGAGCTGCGTGACTCCCTCGGGCTCGAACCCGCGCTCGAGCGGCTGCTCAGCGCCGCGTGAAGCCGCGTCGTTCGTCCTGGCCTGCTGGGCAGGCTCCGCGGCGCTAGTTCAGCCTGGCGGCGAGTGCGGCGTCGACCGTGTCGTGCACTGCGAGGTGCTGGTCGAGCCCTGAGATCGAGAGCGCACGATGGGTCTCGAGACCGGGCGCCGCGAGCAGGAATGTGGTGCGGTCCTCGAGCTTCGTGCGCGCCTCGATCAGGACGCCCAGCGCGGTCGAGTCGACGAAGTCGACTTCGCCAAGGTCGACGACGAGGCGTTCCGGCTGCTCCGAGCAGAGCTCGAGGAGGGCCGCGCGCATCTCGGGCGCGTTGTAGAGGTCGAGCTCCCCGGCGAGGTGGATCACGACGGCCCCGTTCTGGCGGTCGACTCCTCGGACGGGGTGTTCGTTCAGTCTCGACTCGTCGGTCATGCCGTGGGCAAGCATAGTTACGTGGTGGCCGCCTGCGCGGCCGCCGTTCGGCACGGCGTGGAGCGCCCAATTCGCGCCACGGCCAGCCGCGGAGTCCAACGCGGGTCGTGTTCTCGAAGATGTACTCGACGACGGTGGCGAGGTGTGCGTCGCCGTCGATCACGCGTGACTCGAACCGGCCTTGGAAGAGATGGCCGGTGCGCTCGTGGCGCCGGTTGAACCGCATCGCATAGACGCCGTTCAGTCGCTGCATCCCGCGGGAGAGATCGGGCTGCGTCGTCTCGACGAGCAGGTGGAAGTGGTTGTCGAGCAGATTCCAGGCGTGCACCTTCCAGTCGAAGCGCTGCTCGACGTCGAGGAAGAGCTTGAACCACGCCGCACGATCGAGGTCGTCGAGCACGATCGGTCGCTGCTCGACGCCGCGGCAGATGACGTGGTACCAGGCGGGGCTCGGCAGTTGGCGGCGAGGGATCCTGGGCACGGCTCGACGCTACCGCTGTGTCAGCTCCCGCGAAACCGTCGTGAAGGGACAACTTTCAGGGACAGTCCCTGGGACACGTCCTGCGCAGACACGCCGTCGTGCAGACTGGCGGCTGATGCGGGCCCTTCTCGACTACCGCTCCGAGTTCCCGATCCTCGAGCACACGACGTACCTGATCAACCACTCGCTCGGAGCGATGCCTCGGCGGGCGGAGGACGGGCTGGCGGAGTACGCGCGCACCTGGCGCGAGCGAGGGATCCGGGCGTGGGGGGAGGGCTGGTGGGAGCTGCCGCTGACGGTCGGCGACCAGATCGGCCGGATCGTCGGCGCGCCCTCCGGCGCGACCGTGATGCATCAGAACGTCGCGATTGCGGAGGCAGTCGTCCTCTCCTGCTTCCGGCCGACGGCCGAGCGGAACCGGGTCGTCTACGAGCGCGGCAACTTCCCCTCCGTGCGCTACCTCTACCAGGCCCAGCGGGAGCTCGAGGTCGTTGTCTGCGAGGACGACGAGGAGATCGTGGACGCGATTGACGAGCGGACACTGCTCGTCCCGATCAGCCACGTGCTCTTCAAGTCGGGCGAGATCCAGGACGTCGCTCGAATCGTCGAGCGCGCGCATGAGGCCGGCGCGCACGTGATCCTCGACGCCTACCAGTCAGCGGGAGTCGTGCCGCTCGACGTGACGGCGCTGAACGTCGACTTCGCCGTCGGCGGTTCCGTCAAGTGGCTCTGCGGCGGCCCGGGCAACGGCTGGCTCTACGTCCGCCCCGACCTTGCCGAGCGGCTCGAGCCGGCCTACACCGGCTGGCAGGCGCACGAGCTGCCGTTCGCCTTCGAGGAGGAGATGCGCTACGCGGCCGGGGCCGCGCGCTTCCTCACGGGCACGCCCAACGTTCCGGCGCTCTACGCAGCCACGGCCGGATACGACCTGATCGAGGAGATCGGGGTCGAGCGGATCCGCGAGAACTCGCTCCGGCAGACCGACCTGCTGATCGCCCTTGCCGACGCGGCCGGCTTCGGGATCGCGAGCCCGCGGCACCAGCAGCGGCGCGGCGGCACGGTCACCGTCCACGTCGACGAGTTCCCGGCCGTCCACAAGGAGCTCGCGGAGCGTCAGATTCTCTGCGACTTCCGTCCCGACGCAGGCATCCGGATCGGGCCGCACTACTACACCTCCGACGACGAACTTCGGCACGTGATCGCGCAGATCGGCGAGATCGTGGAGACGGGCGCGTACGTGCGCCATCTCGGCGTCGTCGCACGGCATTAAGGTCCGCCTGATGACGACCGCGCTCCCGTCGAGCCTCGAGATCGCGCAAGCCGCGACGCTGCGGCCGATCGAGGAGATCGCCGCGCTCGCCGGCCTCGAGCCCGACGAGGTCGAGCCGTACGGGCGAACGAAGGCGAAGATCGACCTCTCCGTGCTCGACCGGCTCGCCGAGCACGCCGGACGGGAAGCTCATCTGCGTCACCGCGATCACCCCGACGAAGGCCGGCGAAGGCAAGACGACGACCTCGGTCTCGCTGACGCAGGGCCTCGGCCACATCGGCCGGCAAGCCGGTGCTCTGCCTGCGCGAGGCCTCGCTCGGGCCGGTCTTCGGGATCAAGGGCGGCGCGGCAGGCGGCGGCTACGCCCAGGTCGTGCCGATGGAGGACCTGAACCTCCACTTCACCGGCGACATCCATGCGATCGGCGCGGCGAACAACCTGCTCGCCGCGATGCTCGAGGCGCACATCCTGCACGGCAACACGCTCGGCATCGACCCGCTCTCGGTCGGCTGGCGGCGGTGCGTCGACATCAACGACCGCGCGCTCCGGAGCGTCGTCGTCGGCCTCGGCGGCCGCGCGAACGGCTACTCCGCGAGAGTCGGCTTCGACATCACGGCCGCATCCGAGGTGATGGCGATCGTCGCGGTCGCCCGCGACCTGCACGACCTGCGCGAGCGGCTCGGCGCGATCACGGTCGCGTACACGTTCGAGGGCGAGCCCGTGCTCGCCGAGCAGCTGCAGGCGGCCGGCGCGATGACGGTGCTGCTCAAGGACGCGCTGAAGCCGAACCTCGTCCAGACGCTCGAGGGCCAGCCGGCGCTCGTCCATTGCGGGCCCGTTCGCGAACATCGCCCACGGCAACAACTCGCTCGTCGCCGACCTCGTCGCGCTGAAGCTCGGCGACTACGTCGTCACGGAGTCGGGCTTCGGCGCGGACATGGGCATGGAGAAGTTCCTCAACATCGTCTGCCGGGCCGGCGGCCTCAGTCCGAGCGCGGTCGTGCTCGTCGCGACCGCGAAGGCGCTCAAGCACCACGGCGGCGACCCGGACGGCGGGCTCGACGCGATCGAGCTCGGCGCGGAGAACCTGCGGCGCCACCTCGAGATCGTGCGCGAGTTCGGGCTGCGCGCCGTCGTCGCCGTCAACCGGTTCCCGGGCGACACGGACGACGGAGGTGGAGCTCGTCCGCCGGCTCGCGCTCGAGCACGGCGCCCATGCGGCCGAGCTGAACGAGGCGTTCGAGCGCGGCGGCGAGGGTGCGGCGGCGCTTGCCGAGGCGGTCGTCGACGCCGCCGACCATCCGAACGAGTTCGAGTACACGTATCCGATCGACGCGCCGATCGACGCGAAGATCGAGGCGATCGCGACGCGCGTCTACGGCGCCGGCAGCGTCGTCTTCCTCCAGACGGCGAAGGACAAGATCAAGCAGTACGCGGCCGGCGGGCTCGACCGGCTGCCGATCTGCATGGCGAAGACGCACCTCTCGCTCTCGCACGATCCCGCGCTGGCGAACGCGCCGACGGGGTTCGAGGTGACCGTGCGCGACGTCCGCGCGTACACGGGCGCCGGCTGGCTCGTCGCGCTGTGCGGGACGATGCAGACGATGCCCGGGCTGGGCGCCTCGCCCGCCGCGTTCAACGTCGACATCGACGAGGACGGCCGCACGGTTGGCCTCTTCTAGCTTCCTCGACGCGAGCGTCAAGGAGTTCCTCGACGCGGTGCCCGCGCGGACACCGGCGCCCGGCGGCGGCGCGGTTGCGGCCGTGGCCCTTCGCTCGCGGCGGGTCTGACGGCGATGGCGGCGCGGTTCGCGCCCGACGAGTGGGAGCGCCGCGCCGAGGTCGTCGGCCGCGCCGAGGAGCTGCGCGCCCGTGCCGAGCCGCTCGCCGACGCCGACGCCGAGGCCTACGGCGCGTTCATGGCTGACCGGACGGACGAGAACGTCGAGCGGATCGTCGCGATCCCGTTCGAGCTCGCCGAGATCGCGGCCGAGGTGGCCGAGCTGGCCGCGGCCGTCGCCGCCGAGGGAAACCCCAACGTCAGCGGCGACGCCGCCGCGGGCGCGGACCTGGCCGCAGCGGCCGCGTCGATCGCAGCCCGCCTCGTCGGGATCAACGCGCGGCGGGCGACGATGCGGATCCGCGAGGCCCGCGACACGCTGCCCGCGCCGCCCGTGCGGCCGGACGAGCGGCCGTTTCGGACGTGTCCTAGGGACTGTCCCTGGGACATGTCCCGAAACGAAAGAAATCCCCGCGGCGGTGCGCTCGAAGCGCTCCGCCACGGGGATCTCGGTCTCGCGACGACGCCTAGACGGCGACGACGTTGAAGGCCTCGGGGCCCTTCTGGCCCTCGCGTGCCTCGAACTCCACCTTCGCGCCCTCGGAGAGGGACTTGAAGCCCTCGCCGCCGATGCCGCTGTGGTGGACGAAGAGGTCCTTGCCTCCGTCCTCCGGCGCGATGAAGCCGTAGCCCTTCGCGTCGTCGAACCATTTCACGGTTCCTGTTGCCATATATCTACACCTCCTTACCAATGACTCACGAACGGTAAGAGAGGTGCCGGGGCACCGCAGGTACGCGCTCTTAAGAATTGAACGCGGGAAGCGTAGCGGGAAACCGGCTAACCGGCGGTGCCGGTGCTCTTTGCCATCCAGACGAGCGGACCGATGAGGCCGGCGAACGGGACGAGGATGGCGATCGTTGCGAGCATCGGAGTCACGAGTTCACGCTATGACGGCGCGTTCCTGCGCGCGTCGGCCGCGGGAGCGATCAGGCGTCGTCCGCGCGGACGAGCTCGAGCAGCCGCGCGGCGTACGCCGGCGCCGTCGGCGCGTCCTCGTGGCGGAAGTAGGCGAAGACGTCCACCCCGGCGGTGAGCAGCGGCCGGATCCGCGCGGCGATGCTCCACCAGCTCGTCGTCCGCGTAGGGCGGCTCGCGGAAGCGGAGATACCGGAACGGCGCGTCGGCGTCCCAGTCGTTCACCCGCACGGCCGGAGCGACGTCGACGCCGTCCCAGCTCTCGTCGCGCAGGTCGAGCGCGAGGCGGAGGTCGGTCGAGCCGAGCAGGAGCGCGAGCAGGCCGTCGTCCCGCGGCGATTCGACGACCACGCGGACCGGCCCGAGCCGGTCGCCGAGACGCCGCACGCGCTCCTCGAACGTGGCGACGTCGCGCAGCGCCCGCGGCGGCGCCTTGACCGCGAAGCTGAAGCCGTCCGGAACCGCCGCCGCCCAGCGCGCGAACTGCTCCTCCGACGGCAGCCGGTAGCCGGTCGAGTTGAGCTCGACGGAGGGCAGACGCGCCGAGTAGTAGGCCAGGAAGTCCTCGTTCGCCGTTCCCTCGGGGTAGAAGTCGGGCCGCCAGGACGGGTACGACCAGCCCGACGTTCCGACCGACAGACGCTCTACATTGGTGGCCATGGCCCCAGTAGTACAAGACACGGAGCTGCCCGAGACGACGGTCTCCGTCCTCGACAAGGGGTTCCTCGCGCTCGATGCGGCGCTCGCCTCCGACCTCGCGGTCGTCAACGGCGCGCGCGTCTCCTTCAACCAGGAGTCGGACGAGATGTCCGACCGCGACGCCGGACTGATCCGCTTCCTCGTCCGTGAGCGCCACGGCAGCCCGTTCGAGCACGGCTATTTCCGCTTCCTCGTCAAGGCGCCGCTCTTCGTCGTGCGCGAGCACCACCGCCACCGGGCCGGCCACAGCTACAACGAGTGGAGCGGCCGCTACTCGAAGATGGACGCCGAGTTCTACATCCCCGACAACGTGCGCACGCAGGTCGGGAAGCCCGGCAACTACAGCTTCGAGCCCGTCGAGGACCAGATCCGCGACGACGTGCGGCGCGAGATCGAGGAGAACGCGCAGCACGCCTTCGAGGCGTACGAGCGGATGCTCGAGCAGGGCGTCGCGAAGGAGGTCGCACGCGCCGTGCTGCCGCTCTCGACCTACACGAAGTACTACTGGAGCTGCAACCCGCGCTCGCTGATGCACTTCTGCGGGCTGCGCAACCACGAGAACGCCCAGTACGAGATCCGGCAGTACGCGGCCGCGGCCGAGACGTTCCTCGAGCGGCTGATGCCGATCACGCACGCCGCGTTCGTCGCGAACGACCGCACGGCTCCCTGACGCGCGTGGAGCGCGCGGTCGGGATCGGCGGGATCTTCCTCCGCTCGGCCGACCCTGACGCGCTGCGCGCGTGGTACGAGGCGCACCTCGGGATCGCGATCTCGGAGTGGGGTGGGAACGTCTTCGCCGCCGAGGCCGGCGACGCCACCGTCTGGTCGATCTTCCCCGGCGAGAGCGAGTACTGGCCGGGCGAGCAGCAGACGATGGTCAACTACCGCGTGCGTGACCTCGACGCGATGCTCGCCCAGCTCCGGGCGGCCGGCGCCGAAGTCGACGAGCGGGTCGAGGAGCAGGAGTTCGGCCGCTTCGGGTGGGCCGTCGACCCCGACGGCAACCGCTTCGAGCTCTGGGAGCCGGCTACGCCGTCGTGAGCAGGATCTCGTCCGAGCCCCGGCGCGTGACGACCCAGCCGTCGTAGTCGCGCAGCCCGTAGGGCACGCTCAGCGAGACCGTCGTCACTCCCGGGTGGAGCGTGAAGCGGCCGCAGGAGTCGGTCGGCTTCCCGTCCTTCGTCAGCCAGAGCTCGTAGTAGTCGGCGCGGTCGCGGCTCGGCTCGAGGCCGCGGACGTGCACGTTGCATCGGCCAGTTGCCCGGACGCGTCCTGCGGCAGCAGCTCGATCGACCCGCTCGCCCGGTCGGCGCCGCGCATCGCGATCACCTGCTCGGGCTCGACGTCTCCGCCGCCGGCGCCGGCCAGCCAGCCTGCGCCGAAGGACGCCGACGGCGAGGGCGGCGGCGATCAGGACGAGCGCCCGGCGGCGGCGGCGCGGCAGCAGCGGTTCGCGTTCCGGCACGGGGGCCGTGTCGAGCGCGGTCGCGCGTTCCGGCGGCGCGTCGACCGAGAGCAGCAGCTCGTGCACGCGCATGAGCCGCTTCCGCTCGGCCGGATCGTCGATCTCGCCGACGAGCTCGTCGAAGCGGTCGCTCACGGGTAGCTCCTCCTCGAGCAGATCCGCCAGCCGCGCAAGCGCGCTCCGCGTCCGCGTCTTGACCGTGCCGAGCGGCACGTGCAGGAACTCGGAGATCTCGCTCTGCGAGAGCCCGCCCCAGTAGGCGAGCTCGATCACGGGGCGCTCGTGCTCCGGGAGATGCTCGAGCGCGCTGTGCACGCGCCACGCGAGCCACGCCGCCTCGGCCTGCTCCGGCGGCCCGCTCTCGCCGGACGGCTCGTCGGGCGACCTCCACCGGCGGCTCCGGCCGCTTGCGTGCGCCGTCGACGATCGCGTTCCGCGCGACGGTGTAGAGCCACGCGCCGCCCTGGCCGCGGGCGGGGTCGTAGCTCGCGGCGGAGCGCCAGATCGCTGCGAACGCGTCCTGGAGCGCATCCTCGGCCCGGCCGCGGTCGCCGAGCCGGCGCAGGGCGAGGCCGAGCACGGGGCGCGTGTAGCGCCGGTAGAGCTCCTCGAACGCGTCGCGGTCGCCCTCGCCGACGCGCTCGATCAGCTCTCCGTCCGTCAACTCCCCCTCGTGCACAGTCCGGATGCTTGTCGTTGCGCGCGTACGCCGCAAGGTGGGACCGGTCATGCTCAACGTCGCATCCATGCACTCGGTCTACGCATGGCCGGACGACCCGGTTTGCAGCAGCCGGCCTCCGTCGACGGCGATCGTCGTGCCGGTGACGAAGTCGGCGCCGGCGAGATAGAGGATCGCCCCGGCGACGTCGTCGGGAGAGCCGACCCGCCTCAGCGCCGTCTCCGCCGCCCGACGCTCCTCGTCGTCGCCCGGCTCGAGCGCGACCGGGCCCGGCGCGACCCCGCAGACCCGCATCTCGGGCGCGAGCGCCTTCGCGAGCGTCCGCGTCAGCATCGCCTGGGCGGCCTTCGCCGCGCAGTGCGCCGCGAACGACGGCCACGGCTGGTAGGCGGCGACGTCCTCGAGCATGACCACGAGCCCACGCGACTCGCGCAGGTGCGGCGCCGCCGCCTGGGTGACGAAGAAGCTCCCCTTCACCGTCGCGCCGAGCGCGCGCGTCGACGTCCTCCTCGGTGACGTCCTCGAAGCGGCTTCGCCTCGAATCCGGCCGAGGCGCCGTTGACGACGACGTCGAGGCCGCCGAGCTCGGCCGCAGCCCGCTCGACGAGCGCCCGTGCATCGTCGGCGCGCGAGAGGTCGCCGTCGCGGCTCCCGGCCGCGAAGACGCTGCCATCCCTCGCGGCGCAGGCGCTCCGCCACCGCGGCGCCGAGCTTGCCGGTGCCGCCGGTGAGGAGCGTCGCGGCGCTCAGCGCGCCTGCTCGAACCGCTTCGCCACCTCGGCCCAGTTGACGACGTTCCACCACGCGGCCAGGTAGTCCGGGCGCCGGTTCTGGTAGTTGAGGTAGTAGGCGTGCTCCCAGACGTCGATGCCGAGCAGCGGCACGTCGCTGTCGAGCAGCGGGCTGTCCTGGTTCGGCGTCGACTTGACCGCCAGGCCGGTGCCGTCGTAGACCAGCCAGGTCCAGCCGCTGCCGAAGCGCTTGACGCCGGCGTCGTTGATCGCCTGCTTGAGCTCGTCGGTACCGCCCCAGAGATCGTCGATCGCCGCCTTCAGCTCGCCCTCGGGCTCGCCGCCGCCGTCCGGGCTCATGATCTCCCAGAAGAGGCTGTGGTTCGCGTGGCCGCCGGCGTTGTTCCGCACGGCCGCCTGGATCTCGTCCGGCATCGCCGCGAGGCTCGCCAGCACGGACTCGACGTTGGCGCTCGCCCACTCCGTTCCTTCGAGGGCCTTGTTCGCGTTGTCGACGTACGCCTGATGGTGCTTGCCGTGGTGGATCTCCATCGTGCGCGCGTCGATCGTCGGCTCGAGCGCGTCGTAGGCGTAGGGCAGGTCGGGAAGGTGAGAACGGCATCGCGGCTCCTTCGGCTGGTCCGTCAGCTGGGCAGGTGGGGGAAGGATATGCTCCGCGCCGTTCCCGCCGAGTCGCCGAAGAGGCTGTGGAGGTATGGATGTCGAGTTACGAGGAGATCAGGCCCCGCGAGCTGAAGCCGGCCCTGCTGGAGCTCGACGGGATCTCGCGCGCGTCGGTCGAGGCCCACTACAAGCTCTACCAGGGCTACGTGAACAAGCGGAACGAGATCCTCGGCAAGCTCGCCGCCGCCGATCCCGGCAGCGCGAACCAGATCTACTCGGACTTCCGCGCGCTCAAGGTCGAGCTCTCCTTCGCGGTCGGCGGGATCAAGAACCACGAGGTCTACTTCGAGCACCTCGGCGGCGACGGCGGCGACCCCAAGGGCGCGATCGCCGACCTGATCAAGCGCGACTTCGGCTCGACCGAGGCGTGGCGCACGATCTGAAGGCGACGGGCATGGCCGGCCGCGGCTGGGCCTGGACGGCGTACGACTGGGACGAGGGGCGGCTCTTCAACTACCTCGGCGACGCCCAGAACACGTACCCGATCTGGAACGCGACCCCGCTCGTCGCGCTCGACGTCTACGAGCACGCCTACTTCCTCGACTTCCAGACCGACCGCGGCGCCTACATCGACGCCTTCTTCAACAACCTGGACTGGGCCGTCGTGAACGACTGGGTCTCGAAGTACCAGATCCCGCTGCAGTGAGCGCGATGACCGGCGCCCTCGTCGTCCTTGGCGGCTACCTGCTGGGGTCGATGCCGTTCGGGTACTGGGTCGTCCTGCTGGTCAAGGGCGAGGACATCCGCAAGGTCGGCAGCGGCAACATCGGCGCGAGCAACGTCTGGCGCACGTACGGAAGGGCTACGGGATCCCGATCGTCGTGCTCGACGTCGCCAAGGGCTTCGTGCCCGCGCTCGTCGGCACGCTCCTCGTCGGCGAGCTGGTCGGCGTGCTCGCCGGCGGCGCGGCGATGCTCGGCCACTGGCGGCCGCTCTTCCTCCGCTTCCAGAAGGGCGGCAAGACGGTCGCCACCGGGGGCGGGGCGTTCCTCGGCGTCGCGCCGCTGCTCGGGCTGATCGGGGTCGCGGTCTGGCTCGTCGTCTTCCTCGTCTCCCGCTACGCCTCGCTGGCGTCGATGGTGACCGGCGTCGCGTTGCCCGTTCGTCGCGCTCGCGCTCGGCGAGCCGTGGCCGATCATCGTCTTCGCGGCGATCGCGGCCGTCGCGGTGCTCCTCCTGCACAAGGCCAACATCGCCCGCCTGCGGGCGGGCACCGAGAGCCGCTTCCGCTTCCGCCGCGGGCCGAAGCCCGCGTCGCCCTAGCCCGCGAGCCAGTCCGCGAGGGAGGTGTGGCTGCCGGCCGCCGGTGCGCCGCCGAGCTCGGCGCGGAGCTCGCCGACCGTCCCCTCGCGCTCGGCGAGGACGTCGTGGGCGTGGATCGTCTCGAAGTTGATCTGGCGCGCGAAGAGGAAGTCGCCGTCGGCGAGCTCCGGCATCGCGTCGAGCGCGCCCTTGAGCGAGAGCCGGACGGAGTCCTCGACGAAGCGCGGCTGCAGGTGCGCGTGCTCGACGACGAACAGCTCGTCGGGCCGCTTCAGCAGCTCGTAGATCGGCGCGCTCATCGACCCCTGGACGATCGCGACGAGGTCGTTGGCGTCGAGCTGCCGCTCGGTCCCGACGTAGAGCGAGCCGTGGCCGCGCTGGTTGTGCGTCGCGAGCGGGACGAGATCGAGGATCCGGTCGACGTCCTCGTAGCCCGCCTCGGCCAGCCGCTCGGCGGCGCGCCCGCGAATCAGCCCTTGCGCGCACGGGCAGGCGTTGATCCCGGTCGCCTCGACGCCGACGACGCGGCGCACGCCGTCGGCCGTCGCCGCCGCGATCCCGACGAGCGAGACCATCTCCTGCGTCGAGAGCTTGCTCACCGGCGTCGTCCGGCGCACCGGCCAGCGCGCCGTGATCCGCGCCTCCGCGCGAAGCGCGCTCTGGCGGCCGACGATGTGCCGCGCGATGTGCTCGGCGAGCGCCTCGATGTGCAGCGCCTCGGTCCCGACGACCGACTCGATCGCCTCCTCGAACAACTCCGGGAAGCGCGACATGTGCACGCCCTTCTGCTCCTGCGAGAGGTCGACGGTGCACTCGATCTCGGCCGCCATCACCGTCTGGTGCCCCTCGTGGCTCACGCGCACGGCCTTCTGGACGCCGGTGACGCCGGCGCGCGTCAGCGACAGCCGCACCTCCGGCGTCGACGCCTGGAGATCGGGCGTGGCGCTTGAGATCTCCGTCATGCGGTTACGCTAGCAGCGCCCTGGCCGCCGATTTCGCCCGCCTCGTCTCGCTCGCCTGTCACGACCTCCGGACACCGCTCGCGACGGTGCAGGGCTTCGCGAAGACGATGCTCCGCCTCGACGAGCTCGAAGAGGACAAGCTCAAGCGCTATCTCGGCCTGATCGACACCGCGTCCGACGAGCTCGCGGACCTGCTCGACCTGCTCTCGCTCGCGGCCAGGATCGAGGGCGGCCGCTACGAGCCGGTGACTCGCGAGGCCGACTCGCTCGAGCTCGCGCCCGCCGGCGCCACCGGAACCGGCGCGATCGTCATCGTCGATCCCGAGCCGGTCGAGCGCTCGCTCGCTCGCTCCGCTCGGGCCGCCGCGCGGCACGGCGGCACCGAGGTCAAGGTCACCGTCGACGGCCCGCGGGTCAGTTCGAGCCCGTCGCCGAGAGCGCGGCCCCGATCGTCCTCGGCGAGACGGCCAAGGACCTCGGCGCGGCGGTCGCCGTCATGCTCATCCGCGCGCTCGGCGGCGAGGTCGCCCTCGACGGCGAGCGGCTCACCGTCACGCTGCCGAGCTGAGCGCGACCGCCTTCCGGCGAAGTCCGGAGCGCCGTTCAGGACATGTCCCAGGGACAGTCCCTAGGACATGTCCTTTCGCGCGGTGACTACATCGAGGCCGACGGGTCGGTCTGCCAGAGGCCGAAGTCGTTGCCCTGGCTGTCCGTGCAGTCGCGAACCAACCCATGCTGGGCACGGGCATCGCGTCGCTCGCCTCGCCGCCGAGCTCCTTCACGCGCGCGGCGCCCGCGTTGATGTCGTCGACGTCGAAGTAGACGCGCGGGCCCTTGCTGCTCCCGTCGTCCTCCGCGATCGCGCCGCCCTGGTTCTCCGAGAAGCGCGTCATCAGGTACTCGGTCGGGCTGCCCTCGTACGCCTCGAACTCCCAGCCGAAGAGCCCGCTCCAGAACTCGCGCGCCTTCGCCGGTGTCCCCCGCAGGGATCTCGACGTGGACCATCTGTCCCGCCATGAACTCCTCCTTGGTCGTCGTTGTCACTCATAGGACGAACGAGCGGTGCCGAAGTCGACAGGTCTCCCGCGAACCCTCCAATCGATGCGTCGTCCGTCGGCGCTGCACACTAGGCTCCGCGCATGCCGCTCCCGGCAGGCACGCACACGCTCGGGCCCGAGCACGGCACCCTCGCCGTCAGCACCGGGCGCACCGGTGCCGCGGCGAAGGCCGGGCACGATCTCCTGCTCCACGTCGGCGCCTGGCAGGCGACGCTCGAGGTCGGCGAGGATCCGCCGAGACCAGCATCGTGCTCGACGTCGACCCCACATCTCTTCGCGTGCGCGAGGGCACCGGCGGGATGCAGCCGCTCGGCGCCGATGACAAGGCGAACATCCAGACGACGATCAATGACGAGGTCCTGAAGGGCAGGCGATCGACTTCCGCTCGAGCGCGGTGCAGCCCGCAGCCGGGGGCAGCCGGCTCGGCGTGCGAGGCGATCTGACGCTCCTCGGCGAGACCGCGCCGATCTCGTTCCACCTCCCTCGTCGCCGACGGCACGCTCCGGAGCAGCGTCGTCGTCAAGCAGAGCGAATGGGGCATGACGCCCTACTCGGCGCTGTTCGGCGCCTTGAAGGTCTCGGACGAGGTCGAGGTCGAGCTGTGACGCCGGGCTGCTGCCACGCGCCGCGGGCCGGCGCTGCCGCTACGAGCGGATCAAGCCGCGCGAGCTGAAGCCGGCGCTCCTGGAGCTCGACGGGATCTCCCGTGTCGTCGATCGCGCACTACAGGCTCTACGAGGGCTTACGTGAAGAAGCGGAACGAGATCCTCGGAAGGCTCGCGACGCCCGCCGGCCCGAGCAGCACTCCAGCTGCGGGAGCTGAAGGTCGATCTCTCGTTCGCGGTCGGCGCGATCAAGAACCACGAGATCTACTTCGAGCATCTCGGCGGCGAGGGCGGCGAGCCGGACGGCGCGTTCGCGGAGTTGATCGAGCGCGACTTCGGGTCGGCCCAGGCGTGGCGCACCGATCTGAAGGCGACGGGGATGGCCGGCCGCGGCTGGGCCTGGACCGCGTACGACTGGGACGAGCGGCCGGCTCTTCAACTACGGCGGCGACACCCAGAGCGCGCTCCCGACCTGGAACGCGACGCCGCTCGTCGCGCTCGACGTCTACGAGCACGCCTACTTCCTCGACTACCAGACCGACCGGGCGCGTACATCGACGCGTTCTTCGCGAACCTGGACTGGAGCGTCGTGAACGGGTGGATCTCGCAGTACGAGATCCCGCCGGCGTAGCTAGTCGCGGTACACGGTCTGCGCGTCGAGACCGCCCTCGACTCCCGGCGGCAGGGCGCCGGTGCCGTGGGCGTAGAGGGCGATGTGCTCGACCGTCTTGACCTGCGTCGGGTCGTCTCCGTCGCCGTTGACCCAGGCGCCGTTCACCCACTTCAGGCTCTCCGGCGAGGTCTCCAGCGCCATGCCCGCCAGCAGCCGGCCCTTGTCGCGGATCTTCCCAGCGGCTCCCGCGACGGCAGCTGCGGTGCCCTCCGACGGGCTGCGTGTTGTAGCCGTGACCCACCCCGAACCGGTCGGTGTCCGTCGGCACGACCTTGACGTCGAGCGCGGGAACGCCGAGCTCGTCGGCGACGAGCTGCGCGTACTCGCCCTCCTTCCCGTCGGACTCGGTCGTCAGGCTGAGCACCATCTTCCCGGTCGGGTGCACGCGCAGAAAGACCGCTCGATAAGCCTCGTTAGCCATCCCTCTTGCCTCCTTCTCGGTCGGTGCCTGCCTCGCGGCGCCGGCGCTCCTGGTGGGCGGTCAGCGCGTTGTGCTCCTCCAGGTCGCAGAAGGCGGGCTGCGGCCCGCCGAGCGGGTTCGGCGGCACCGCGGGCCGCTCGCAGCCCGGGTAGATGCAGATCTTCCGGTCTCACTCATCGGTCACCCAGCCCGGCGTGGTCTTGCCGCGGCTGGGACCGTGCCCGCTCGGCATCGCGACGGAGCTGCCCGCGACCGGCGTGGCGCTGGCCCACGGCTCCAGCTCGCTCCGCCTCGGACCGCCCGGCGCGCGGGCGCCCCGACCGGCTCGCCCGCGATCGCCTCGACGACCTCGCCGAGCGCCGCGAAGCTGTGGCCGCTCACGAGCGCGTCGCAGTGCGGCAGCGCCGCCACCATGCCGCCCGACTGCACGGAGAAGTCCGTCGGCGCCGACCCGCGGATTGACCCAGACGATCCGGTGCGCCAGGCGCGCGAGGCGCTCCATCTCGCGCCCCACGAGCTTCGGGTCGCCGCGCTCCCAGCCGTCGGAGAGGATCACGATGACCGCGCCGCGCGCCATCCCCCGACGTCCGTGCCGGTCGTTGAACTCCCGCAGCGCGTCGCCGATCCGCGTCCCGCTCGACCAGTCGGGTGCGGCCGCGGCTGCGCGCTGGATCGCGAGCTCCGGGTTGCGGGACGACAGCGCACGCGTCAGGCGGGTCAGCCGCGTGGCGAACACGAACGCCTCCGCGTTCGGGCCGCTGCCGGCGGCGCAGGCCAGGAACTGCAGGTACGCGCGCGCGTAGGGCTCCATCGAGCCGGAGATGTCGCAGAGCAGCACGAGCCTCCGGCGGGCGACGCGCCGGTGTCGGCGTGCGAGCCGGATCGGATGGCCGCCGGTGCGAAGGCTGGCGCGAAGCGTGCGCCGCATGTCGATGCGCTCCCCGTGGCGGCCCTGCTCGTAGCGGCGGGTGCGGCGTTCAGGCGTCGCCAGCTCCAGGCGCGACATCAGCCGGTAGAGCTGTGCCAGCTCGTGCGGCTCGAGAGCGTCGAAGCTCTTGCGCCCCAGCAGCTCCTCGTCGCTCGCCAGCGCCAGTGGCACCTCGGCTTCCGTCGCCTCTTCGTCGGCATCCTTGCCAGCGGCTGACGGCGACACGCCCGGGCCGAGCTCCGTGCCCCGGGCGGTCTCGCGGGAAGTCGGAGCGGTGCCGTCCCGAGGCGAGGCGGCGACCTGCGAGTCATCGCGCTCGGGATCGTGACGATCGGCGCGGCCGCCGAAGACCGAGACGAACACCGCGTCGAAGGTCTCGACCTGCGCGGGATCGGAGACGAACACCGCCCGTGCGGTCCAGTAGAGCCGGCGGCGCGCGACCGGCCTGACGAGCGTCAGCGCGCGGGCGAAGTCGGCCGTGCGGGCGGGAGTGGTCGGCACGCCCCGCGTCGTGCAGGCGCCGGCTCAGCGCCGCCGTCAGCCGCGGCAGGTCGAGCTCGATCGTCTCGACACCGAAGTCAGTCACCGCCGGCCACGAGCTGCTCGAGGCCAGCCGCGCGAATCACCTCCTGATCCTCGCTGTACTTGAGCACCGACCCGAGTGTCCGGTCCACCGCCGCCGCGTCCAGCTGCTCGATCCCGAGCAGGCTCAGCGCCGCGAGCCAGTCGATCGCCTCCGCGACTCCGGGCGGCTTCTGGACGTCGCTGTCGCGCATGCGCGAGACGGCGTTCGCGACCTGCACCGCCAGCGTCTCCGACGAGCCCTTGACGCGGCGGCGCACGATCTCCACCTCGCGCTGCGGGGACGGGTAGGCGATCCAGTGGTAGAGGCAGCGCCGCTTGACCGCGTCGTGCAGGTCGCGCGTGCGGTTGGAGGTCAGCACGATCACCGGCGGATGCGTGGCGCGGATCGTGCCGAGCTCGGGGATCGTCACGCTGGCGTCCGCGAGCAGCTCGAGCAGGAACGCCTCGAAGTCGTCGTCGGCGCGGTCGATCTCGTCGATCAGCAGCACGGCCGGCCGCGGGCCGGGATGCTCGAGCGCGCGCAGGAGCGGCCGGCGGATCAGATAGTCGGGCCCGAACAGCTCCTCCTCGCCGAGCTCGGAGCCGCGGGAGTCGGCGAGCCGGATGCTCAGCAGCTGGCGCGGGTAGTTCCACTCGTAGAGCGCCTCCGCGACGTCGATCCCCTCGTAGCACTGGAGGCGGACCAGCGGCGTGTCGAGCACGACCGCGAGCGACTTGGCCGCCTCCGTCTTGCCGACCCCGGCCTCGCCTTCGAGGAGCAGCGGCTGCGGCAGCCGCAGGCTGAGGAACATCGAGGTCGCCAGCCCCTCGTCGACGAGGTAGTCGATCTCGCCGAGGCGCCGCGCGAGGGTCTCGATGTCGGGTACGAGCTGCCGGATCTCGCCGGCCGCGTCGCCCGTGACCTCGTTCATGGCGACGGCGTCACTGCGGCGGCTCCGCACGCCCCTGCATCGCCGCCCAGACCCGCGCCGGCGTGCAGGGCATGTCGATGTGGTCGACGCCGTGCGTTGCGTACAGCGCGTCGATGACGGCGTTGACGATCGCCGGCGGCGAGCCGACGTTCGGCGACTCGCCGACGCCCTTCGCGCCGAGCGGATGGTGCGGGCACGGCGTCACGGTCTCGCCGAGCTCGAAGTCGGGGCACTCGAGCGCGGTCGGGATCAGGTAGTCCATGAACGACGAGTTGAGGCAGTTGCCCTCCTCGTCGAACGAGATCAACTCCATCAGCGCGATGCCGACGCCCTCGGCGAGGCCGCCGTGGATCTGGCCGTCGACGACCATCGGGTTGATGCGGACGCCGCAGTCGTCGACGGCGATGAAGCGCCGGACGGTGACGTGGGCGGTGTCCGGGTCGATGTCGACCACGGCGATGTAGGCGCCGTACGGATAGGTGAGGTTCGGCGGGTCGTAGATCACCTGCGCGTCGAGCCCGCCCTCCATCCCGGCGGGCAGCTCGTCGCCGCTGTAGGCCCGGGCGGCGATCTCCTCGATCATCGCGCCCTTCTCGGGGTCGCCCTTGACGTACCAGCGGCCCTTCTCCCAGGCGAGATCCTCGGGCCTGGTCTCGAGCATCGTCGCCGCGATCTCCCGCGCCTTGTCGCGGACCTTGCGGGAGACGACCGCGACCGCGCCACCGGACACCGGCGTCGAGCGGCTGCCGTAGGTGCCGAGCCCGTACGGCGACTGGTCCGTGTCGCCGGCCCGCACCTCGACGTCCTCCGGCGGGATGCCGAGCTCCTCGGCGACGATCTGCGCGAACGTCGTCTCGTGGCCCTGACCCTGCGGCTGGCAGCTGATGCTGACGACCGCCTTGCCGGACGGGTGCACCCGCAGGTCGGCGCCGTCGTTCATCGCCAGGCCGAGGATGTCCATGTGCTTGCGCGGCCCGGCGCCGACGCCCTCGGTGAAGAAGGAGACGCCGATGCCCATCAGCTCGCCGCGCTTGCGCTTCTCGGCCTGCTCGGCGCGCAGCTCGTCGTAGCCGGCGATGTCCATCGCGACGCGCATCGTCTCGGCGTAGTTGCCGGAGTCGTACGTCCAGCCCGTCGTCGTCTCGTAGGGGAACTGCTCGGGCGCGATGAAGCTGCGCATCCGCAGCTCGATCGGGTCGGCCTTCATCTCCAGCGCGAGCGCGTCCACCATCCGCTCGACGAGGTAGACGGCCTCGGTGATCCGGAACGAGCAGCGGTACGCGACCCCGCCCGGCGCCTTGTTCGTGTAGACGGCCTTCACCTTGACGTGCGACGCCTCGAGGTCGTACGAGCCGCAGACGATGTGGAAGAAGCCGGCCGGGAACTTCGTCGGCTGGGCCGTGCTGTCGAACGCGCCGTGGTCGGCGAGCACGTCGACCCGCAGGCCGGTGATCTTGCCGTCCTTGGAGCAGATCTCGCCGCGCATGATGTAGTCGCGGGCGAACCCGGTCGAGACGAGGTTCTCGGTCCGGTTCTCGACCCACTTGACGGGCACGCCGGCCACGATCGAGCCGGCGATCGCGCACACGTAGCCGGGATAGACCGGCACCTTGTTGCCGAAGCCGCCGCCGATGTCCTGGCAGCGGATCCGGATCATGTGCTCCGCGAGCCCCGCGACGTGCGCGTAGACGGTGCGGTGGGCGTGCGGCGCCTGGTTGCCGTTGTAGATGTCGAGCTGGCCCGTCTCCGGGTTGAAGTCGGCGATGATCCCGCACGTCTCGAGCGGGGCGGGGTGGCAGCGCGGGTAGATGATGTCCCGCGTCACGACCGTGTCGGCCTCGGCGAAGACGCGGTCCGTCGCCGCCGCGTCGCCCGCTTCCCAGGTCGGGCTCGCGAGGTTGTCGCGCTGGCCGGTCTTGTCGTCGCGGATCAGCGGCGCGTCCGGGTCGAGTGCCTTGCGGGCGTTGACGACGGCCGGCAGCGGCTCGTACTCGACGTCGATCAGCGCGAGCGCGTCGTTCGCCGAGTACTCGTCGGTCGCGATCACGAAGGCGATCTCCTGGCCCTGGAAGCGGACCTTGTCGCCCGCCAGCACGGCCTGGGTGTCGTAGGAGATCGTCGGCATCCACGCCAGCCCGAGCGTCTCCAGGTCCTTCGCGGTGACCACGGCGGCCACGTTCGGGTGCGCGAGCGCGCGCGAGGTGTCGATCGAGACGATCCGTGCGTGCGCGTACGGGCTGCGCAGGATCGCCCCGTGGACCATCCCCGGCAGCCGGATGTCGTCGAGGTACGTGCCCTTGCCGCGGATGAACCGCTCGTCCTCCTTGCGCTTCAGGCGACCGAAGCCGATCGGGCGCTCCGTCTGCGCGCTGGGCAGGTTCTCGACCGTCGCCATGCTCAGACCCCCTGTCTCGCGGCTTCGTGCTCTGCAGCCCAGCGTACGGCCGCGACGATGTTCTTGTACCCCGTGCAGCGGCAGATGCTTCCCGAGATCGCGGTGCGGATCTCCTGCTCGGTCGGATCCGGGTTCTCGTCCAGGAGCGCGCGGGCGGTCATCAGCATCCCCGGCGTGCAGAAGCCGCACTGCAAGGCGTGCGTCTCGTGGAAGCCGACCTGGATCGGGTCGAGCACACCATCTACTTCGAGCGACTCGACGGTGCGGATCTCGTGGCCCTCGCACATCGCCGCCAGGATCGTGCAGGACTTGACCGGCTCACCGTCCATCTGCACCACGCAGGCGCCGCAGTTCGAGGTGTCGCAGCCCCAGTGCGTCCCGGTCAGCCCGGGTGTCTCGCGGATGAAGTGGACGAGCAGCTGGCGCGGCTCGATCTCGCGCGTGACCTGCTCGCCGTTCACCGTGATCGAGACGTTCATCTAGGCCTCCTGACCTTGGGCGCGTGCGGTCGCGCGGAGCAGGGCGCGTTTCGTGAGCACGCCGGCGAGGTGGCGCTTGTAGTCGACCGGGCCGCGGCCGTCGGCGCCCGGGGAGCAGTGCGCGGACGCGATCTCGCCCGCCTGGGCGAAGAGCTCGTCCGATGGAGCCTTGCCCCGCAGCAGCTCCTCGGCCGGCGTGACATGGACGGTCGTCAGCCCGACGGCGCTGAGCGCGATGCCCGCGTCGGCGATCGTGCCGCCGTCGAGCCAGACCGCGGCCGATGCGGCCGCGATCGCCCAGTCGCCGGCGCGGCGCTCGACCTTCTCGTGCGCGCTGCCGCCGCCGGCGCGCAGCGGAATCCGGATCTCCGTCAGCAACTCGCCGTCGCTGCACGCGGTCATGTACGGGCCGACGTGGAAGTCCTTCATCGCGACGACGCGCTCGCCCGCAGCCCCGCGGATGACGACGCTTGCCTTCACCGCCGAGCAGACGGCCGAGAGATCCTCGGCGGCGTCCGCCTGGCAGAGCGAGCCGCCGATCGTGCCGCGGTTGCGGACGACCGGGTCGGCGATCACGTTCTCGGCGTCGCGGAAGAGCGGCAGGTGCTCCGCGAGCAGCTCCGACTTCAGCAGCTCGACGTGGCGAGTGAGCGCTCCGATTCGCACCTCGCCGCTCTCCTCCCGGATGTAGGAGAGCTCCTTCAGGTCGTTGATGTCGATCAGGTGCGCAGGGCTCGCCAGCCGGAGCTTCATCATCGGCAGCAGGCTGTGCCCGCCGGCGATGACGCGCGCGTCCGGACCGAGCCGCTGCAGCGACGCGAGCGCCCCGTCGACGCTGGTGGCGCGCTCGTACTCGAATGGCGCGGGCGTCTGCACGAGGGTCTCTCCTCTCTCAGGCGGTTCGGCTCGGGAGCCGCTTGCGGGGTTTGCCGATGTCGTCCCGCTGCTCGTACTGCTCGGGCGCGTCGGTGCCGATCACCGGCGATCGGGCCAGGGTCTCGGGACGCGTCTGGCGGATCTCGGGATAGAGCAGGCGGGCCGCGAGGCTGCCGCCCTCGACGTCGCGGAGCGCCGGACCGGCCGGGTTGCCCGCTGCGATCGGGGCCTCGCGGCCCAGCCGGGCGAGCGTGAGTGTGCCCTTCGTGTAGACCTCGCCGATCCGCGGCGCGTCGATCGTCGTGCTCTCCGGAAAGTTCCTGAACCCGGCTGCGCCGGCACCGGCGTAGAGGCCCTCGACGAGCCCGACCGCGTCGCGCAGGCCCGCCTTCTTCACGAGCAGGCCCTCGAGCAGGTCGACACCCGCATCGAGTTGTGCGTTGATGCCCGTGACGATCTCGTTCACCGGCGCGCTCTTCTCGAGGATCTCGCCGACCGAGGCGATCACCTCGTCGAGGCCGTTCGTGATCCGCCGGAGCTCCACGATCACCGAGACGAGGTAGTAGACGAGCGCGAGGACGATCAGCACGACCGCGAGGATCGTGACCACTCCGACTGCCGTCGCCGCGACCAGCATCAGCTCGCGTCGTCCAGGATCACGTCGAGGGAGCCGCCGTAGTTCGCCACGCCGGCGACGGTCCTTTCCACCTGGTCCTGCGTCGTCAGCAGCAGCGCGGCGGCGTCGAGGTCCTTCGACCCCGCTGCCGCCACCGTCGCGATCTGCCGGACGCTCGGGACGATCGAGGCCGCCGCGTTCAGCACGCCGCGCAGCAGGTAGACGACGACGGGGAGGACGACGACGAGCAGGACCACGTTCCCGATCCACCAGAGGGTCATCGCGGCCTCCGCTCGGCGACGACGGCGGCCTTGGCGGCGATTCCCGGCAGCGCGCCGAGGATGACGTCGAACTGGGCGTTGATCGCCTTGACGGCGCCCTCGAGCGGGCGCAGGTGCTCCGACTCGACCCCCTGCAGGGCGGAACCGAGCGTCGCGAGCCCCTGGGAGATCCGGACAAGGCTTCCGCGCACGACGATCAGCGCGACCGCGAGCACGAGCACGACGACGGCGACGAGCACGACGGTCAGAAGCGCAAGCAGGTGCGTGTCGCTCATGCCGCCCCGTACCCGTCCGTGAGCGCGTTCATGTAGCCGTCCTGGATCACCGCTTCGTCGACGATCAGCGACAGCACCGGCGCGGTCGCCTCGAGCTGGGGGATGTTCGCCGTGTTGGCGGCGACGTTGCCGGCGATCCCGAGCAGGCCGTCGACGGACTGCTCGATGCTCCGGACGCTCAGCACGAGCGCGAGCAGCAGGATCGCGACGACCACCGCCGCGGCCGCTCCGATCCCGAGCGAGAGGGCCCAGTAGCCGTTGGAGGTGAGGGCGACGATCACTTGCCGACCGCCACCTTCCGCAGCGAGCGGGCCGCGTGCAGGATCCGCACCCCGGAGTCGTTGATCCGGGCGATGCCGCCGAGCTCGGCGGTCTGCGCGCGCACGACCTCGACCGCCTGCTCGGCCGTCTTCGCCTGCTTCGCGATCCTGCGAGCGAGCAGCACGATCGTGATCACGATCGCCGCCGCCACCGCGACCACCACGATGCCGAGGACGATTCCGACCTGCCACTGCGTCGACGCCGCAACCACTGCCGCCACCTTAGAGCGCGCATCGAAAACGCGTCAAGCGGTCAGCTCGGCGTGCCGTCGTATCCGTCGATCACCGAGACGTTGACGGTCGAGCAGCGCCCGCAGCGGACCCGGACCTTCTTCGTCATCTGCTCGGGATGCATCCCCGTTGCGAGGACGTTGCCGCACGAGACGCAGACGTAGTCGTCGGGGCCGTCGCCGTGGAAGACGGGCCGGTCGACGTCCTCCTGGATCGCGGTGCCGCCGTCGCGGGGCACCTCACCCTCGCGGACCTGCCGCATGCTGATCGTGCTCATGGGGATCAGAGCTGCGCGAGCTTGCCGCTGAAGTCCGTGATCAGGGCGTCGAGCACGCCGGTGACGACGCCTTCGCCCATCGAGGCGGCCTTGCCGGTGATCTGCGCGTTCGTGTGGATGGTGCCGCCGCCGTCGGCGAGCTGGAACGCGACCTCCGCGTTCGCGTGACCCTGGCCGCCGGCCTCCTTGGACTTGACGCTCATCACGACCCGGTGGGCGTCGGCGTCCTGCTCGACGATCTCCACGGTGCCGGTGAACGTCAGCGACATCGCGCCCATCTTGACGTAGATCTGCGCCTTGACGGCGCCCGGCCCGGTCGTCTCGAGCACGCTGCCGCCCTCGACGCAGGGGACGACGCGCTCGAGGTCGAGGATCGTCGCGTAACTCTCGTCCGCCGGCTTGCCGGTGGTGAACGGATGCTCCAGGATCACGGCCACATGGACTCCCTCGCGTTTACTGACAGGACACTAGCGAAGCTCTATTCTCGGAGAATGAGCCGCGAGGACGTGTTGATCCGCGCCGGCAGGCTGGCGGAGGAGGGCAAGCCCTACGTCCTGGCGACGGTCGTCCGGGTCGAGCGTCCCGCGTCGACCCGTCCCGGTGACCGGGCGCTCGTCTCGCCGCAGGGCGACCTCGACGGCTGGGTCGGCGGAGCCTGCTCGGAGCCGATCGTGATCCGCGAGGCGCTGCGCGCGCTCGTCGAGGGCGAGCCCCGGCTCGTGCGGATCGGGCCGCCCGATTCCGGCGGTGAGGTGGCCGCCGACATCGTCATCGCGGAGAGCTCGTGTGCCTCGGAAGGGGTCGTCGAGGTGCTGATCGAGCCGCAGCTGCCGAGGCCGCTGCTGGCGATCCTCGGCGACGGCCAGGCGGCGCTGACCCTCGGGGAGCTCGCGCGCACGATCGACTGGCGCGTGACGACCGAGCTGACGCCGGACGCGGACGCCGTCGTCGTCGCGACCATGGGCCACGCCGACGAGGAGGCGCTCGAGTCCGCTCTGGCGAACCGGGCCGGGTATGTCGGTCTCGTCGCCAGCGCACGCCGGGCGGCGGTCGTGCTCGGCCGCCTGCGCGAACGCGGAGTCAGCGAGGACGCGCTCGCGCGCGTGCGCAGCCCCGCCGGGCTCGATCTCGGCCCCGCGACGCAGCCCGAGATCGCAGTCGCGATCCTCGCCGAGCTCGTCGCCTGGCGCCACACGCGCGGGGACCGGCGAGTCCGTCCTCCAGGAGGCGGTCGATCCCGTCTGCGGCATGACCGTCGCGGTCGGCTCGGGCGAGGCTCCCGTCGTCCACGAGGGCGTGAGCTACTACTTCTGCTGCGCCGGCTGCCGCAGCCGCTTCGAGGCCGAGCCGTCGCGCTACGTGACGGCGACGGACGACGGCGGCAGCTGATCTACCTCAGCAGCCGCGACATGCGGCGGTCCTTCAGCACCCGGCCGCCGGTCTGGCAGGGCGCGCAGTAGAAGACGGTGTGCTCCTCGTAGTCGACCTGCCGCAGCGGGTCGCCGCACCGCGGGCACGGCTCGCCGAGCCGCCGGTGGACGAGGTAGACGTCCTTGTCGCCCTTGCCGGCGAGCCGCAGCTCGAGCGCACGCGTCAGGTCGTCCTCGATCGCCGCGGCGAGCCGCTCGATCTCGGCCTCGTCGAGGTTGCCGGAGAGCGCGAACGGCGAGAGCTGCGCGCGATGGAGGATCTCGTTCGCGTGCGCCCGCCCGATCCCGGCGAGCGCGCGCTGGTCGCGCAGGAGCGAGTGCAGCCGCCGGTTGTCGCCCGCGAGGATCTCGCGCAGCTTGTCGACGCCGAGCCCGAGCGCCTCCGGACCGAGATGCGCGAGCTCGGCCTCCGTCTGCTCGGGCGACTCGAGCCAGACGCCGGCGCGCTTCTTCGGCCCGGCCTCGGTCAGCACGAGCTCGCCGCCGTTCTCGAAGCGGAGCCTGAACGCGGGCGTCTTCGGGCCCTTGGCGCCGGACGGCGAGATGCCGGATCCGGCCGGCGCTCATCAGGTGGACGCGCAGCTGCAGCGCCTTGTCGGCCGTGGGGAAGAGGAGCCACTTGCCGCGCCTGCCGGCTCCCGCGAACCGCCTGCCCTCGAGCTCGCGCAGCGGCGGGTCGAACGTCTTCAGCGTCGCGATGTGCGCGGGCCCCGCCTGCAGCACCGGCGCGGCCGACACGAGCGGGTCGAGCTCGCGCACCCACGCCTCGACCTCGGGTAGCTCGGGCATGCGACGAACGGTACAGCGCGGCCGCGGTCAGTCGGGAGGCGCCGCGGGCACGGCTCCGGCCGTAGCGGGGACGAGCCCGCCGGCGGCCTCCGCCTCCGACGGCAGCGGCTCCTCGACCGGCTCGGGCATCTCGCGCAGCGTCCGCACCGGCGAGAGGAGCACCGGCAGGACGGCCAGCGACATCCCGATCGCGCCGACCCAGATCGCGAAGCGCAGGCTGAACCACGAGCCGAGCGCGCCGCCCAGCAGCGCCCCGAGCGGCATCACGCCCCAGACGATGAAGCGCATCACCGAGTTCATCCGGCCCTGGATCCGCTCCGGCGTGATCGCCTGCCGGAAGCTGACCTGGGTGATGTTGTAGATCGGCACGCCCATGCCCGAGATCGCCTGCGCTGCGATCAGGAACGGGATCGGGTTCGACTTCGGCGCGACCGCGAGGAGCAGGAGCGAGACCGACCCCGCGGCGCCGATGATGATCGTCGGCCCGACCCCGAAGCGGCGCGAGAGGCGGTTCGCGAGCAGTGCGCCGACGAGGTAGCCGATGCTCGAGACGGTGAAGACCAGCCCGATCACGCCGGGCCGGAGGCCGAGCGTGCGAACGGCGAAGACGAGGTAGACCGCGAAGATGATGTTCCCGAAGAAGTTGAACGTCGCCGTGCTGGCCGCGATCCAGCGCAGGTAGCGGTTGCCGAAGACCCAGCGCAGGCCCTCCTTCACTTCCTCCTTCATCCCCGGCCCGGCCTCGCGCTCGGCCCGTGTCTGCGGCGCCCGCTCCTCCGTGCGGATCCGGAAGAGGAAGATCGCGGAGAGGAAGAAGCTGATCGCGTCGACGAGCACCGCCCCCGGCGCTCTGATCGCCTCGACGAGCACGCCGGAGAGACCAGGGCCGGTGAGCTGGGCGGCGGAGCGGCTGATCTCCAGCTTCGAGTTGCCTTCGACGAGCTGGTCGCGCGCGACGAGCGAGGGCAGATACGACTGGTAGGCGACGTCGAAGAAGACGGTCAGGATCCCGACGACGAAGCCGACGACGTAGAGCTGCCAGATCGTGAGGATGTCGAGCCAGTAGGCGACGGGGATCGACGCGAGCAGGAACGCGCGGCCCAGATCGGCGATGACGAGGATCGGCTTGCGGCGCATCCGGTCGACCCAGACGCCGGCGGGAAGGCTGATCAGGATGAAGGGAGCGAACTCGATCACGCCGAGGAGGGCGACCTCGAAGGCGCTTGCCTCCAGCGTGATGACCGCGACGAGGGGCAGCGCCAGCTGCGAGATCCCGGTCCCGAAGACGCTGATCGTCTCCGCCGCCCAGAGGCTGCGGAAGTCGCGGTGGAGCCAGAGGCCGCCGGGTCGCCTCACGCGAAATCCCCGCTTCGGTAGATGGTGGCGACCAGCTCGTACTCCTCGCCGTGCGCCGCCTCCGACCCGCGGAAGTCGCGCAGAAGCCGCTCGACGCGGCGGTGGAACGACTCTGCGTCCGCCGGCGAGAGCCGCACGCGCTCCTGTGGCTTCTCGTCGGTGCTCTTGATCACGTAGAGCCTCGCGACGCGTCCGTAGAAGCTCTCGGTCAAGGCCCGGACGCGGCGCGTGCGGACGACCTTCACGAGCCCGGCGCTCTCGAGCACCTTCAGGTGGTGCGCGACCGTGCCCTTCGCGAGCCCGACGTTCTCGGCGAGCTCGGTCGTCGTCGCCGCCCGCTCACGCAGGATCGCGACGATCCGGAGCCGGACGTCGTCGGCGAGCGCGCGCAGCTGCTCGGTCTCGGTGACGACGAGGACGTCGTCGGCCTCGTAGTCCGGCTGGGGAAGATCGAAACGGTCGATGGCTGCCGGAACATACGACAGCCATCGACCGTTCGCAAGTCCTACGGGACGAACGTCCCTTCCGGGCCCTGCGGGAGCGACCAGTGGCGAGCCAGCCGAACGGCACCTCCTTGCCGCGCACGCCGTTCACCGTCTCCGTCGAGTACGCGAAGTAAGCGTCGGCGAACGCGACCGCGTCGCTGTTCACGTCGAGCGCGTGATCGTTGTTGTTCGCGAACGTGTCACAGGCCAGGTGGTAGCAGGGGTCGAACTGCGCCCCGGCGGTGCCGCCCCAGATCGCCTGCTGCTCCACCGTCTTCTCTTCCTCCGCGCCGGTGAAGAGGCCGCCGGAAGGAATGCCGTTCTCGATGAACGCCTGGTAGTCGCTACGCCCGTCGAACGCCGAGTCGTCGTACGGCTCGCCCGCTGGGTGTAGAACGACTCGAAGACGTCCTCGATCGCGGTCGAGCCCGGTGGGATCGCCACCGGAGCCTCGAACGACGACTGGTCGGCGTCGTAGACCATCTGGATGTAGTTCGGCGAGCCGATCATGTCGAAGTTCATGTACAGGGCGATCCGGTCGCGTTCGGCCTGGCTCAGGTCGTCCACGTACGCCGTCGACCCGATCAGGCCCTCTTCCTCGGCGCCCCACCACGCGAAGCGCAACGTGTTCTCCGGCTTCAGCTTCGCGAGCTGCTGCGCGAGCTCCAGCAGAGCGGCGGAGCCGCTGCCGTTGTCGTTGATTCCAGGACCCGCCGGGACGGAGTCGAGATGCGCTCCGGCCATGACGACGTTGTCGTCGTTCCGTCCGTCGAGCTCGGCGATCACGTTGGACTGCGGATCGTTCACCACCGACGACGGTCGCGGTCGTGCCGGGCCGGGCCAGCGACTCACCGGCAGCGAAGCTCGTGCCGACCACCGGGATGGCTGATCGTCGTGAAGGCCGAGCCAGCCGGCGGCACCGCCGTGATGTTGCTCAGGGTGACGCAGCGATCCGGCGTGTTGCACTGGTTGAAGAGGATCACCGCGCCGCGCCTGCGGTCTGCGCATTCGCGACCTTGAGCGCGAAGCTGCACCCGCCCCGCTGGATCAGCGCGATCCGGCCGGGGACGAAGCCCGCGAAGTCGTTGACCCCGCCTGGGTCGGCCGTGAGCGGCGCCCCGACGGCGGCTTCCGTGAAGGCACCGTCGCACCCGCTCGTGCTCGCGCGCGGAGGAGTCAGGTTGATGTCGATCGGGGTGACCTGCGGCGGTCACCGTCCCCAGGGCGCTGCCCGTCACGCCGCCCGACGCGTGCGTGGTGGCGGCGCCGGCGTCAGTTGCCGGATCGGCTGCGCGACGGTGAAGTCGAACTCGTCGGTCGAGACCGTCCAGCCGGCCGCCTTGAGCGTGTCGACCACGTAGTCGACGCTCGCGTCGTATCCCGGAGTCCCGGCGGCGCGCGTGCCGCCGTTCTCGTCCGCGATCTCCTGGAGCGCGGCCTGATGCTCGCGGACGCCCTCGAGCGTCATGCACTCGAGCAGCTTCTGGTACGTGTTGTTGTTGCGGTTGGCGCAGCTTGCCGGGGCTGCTGCCGAGGTTCCCGGCAGCAGCAGCGCGGCCAGCGCCGCGGCCACGGCTACGAGCAGGACCCAGCGGCGATGCGCCTCGATCGCGGTGTGCCTGCAGTGCTCATGTCTGAGCTCCTCCGTCCTGCCATGCTGCCCGCGAGGTACGACTCCCCCCACGCGAGCGGATGGCTCGTCGGTTCGTCGACGACGAAGCAACGCGGCGCCTCGTCGTCCGGAAGGCGAGACCCTACCAACCCCAGAGTGTTTGCAACGCGACCCTCTAAGCTCCCGCGGGTGCAGCCGCTGCGGATAGTCGTCCACCGGGGGGATGTCGACGAAGCCACGCACCTCGTGCATGCGGTCGCCGTGCGCGACGGCGCCGTGATCGAGCAGGCGGGCGACGCCGGACCGCGTCGCCTATCTGCGTTCCTCGGCGAAGCCGTTCCAGGCGCTTCCGCTCGTGCGCGCACGCGACGACCTGACGAGCGAGGAGATCGCGATCGCGTCCGCCTCCCACCTCGCCTCGCCCGAGCAGCTCGCGGCGGTGCGCAGCCTGCTCGCGAAAGCGCCGGCCGGCGAGGACGAGCTCGAGTGCGGTCCGGAGCCGACCGCGCTTCAGCACAACTGCTCGGGCAAGCACGCCGGCATGCTCGCGCTCTGCCGTGCCCAGGGCTGGGCCAGCGGCGGCTACCGGCTCGCGACGCATCCGGTCCAGCACGCCTGCCTCGCGGAGATCGCGTCCGCCTCCGACGTGCCCGCCGACGAGATCCCGACGGCGGTCGACGGGTGCGGCGTCGTCACCTTCGCGCTCCCGCTCGAGCGGATGGCCCTCCTCTTCTCGCGGCTGGAGGAGGTCGACGGCGGCGCCCGGGTGGCTGCCGCGATGCGCGCGCACCCGGAGCTGATCCGCGGGCCGATGGCCGCCGACACGCTGCTGATGCGCGAGCTCGAGGGCTGGACGGCGAAGGGCGGGGCGGAGGGCCTGATGTGTGCGGTCGGCCCGGGCGGGCTCGGGATCGCGCTCAAGGTCGAGGACGGCAGCATGCGCGCGATTCGCCCTGCACTCGCCGAGTTTCTCCGCCGGCTCGGCTTCGAGACCGGCGAGCTCGGGGTCGAGCCGGTCGAAAACTCACGCGGCGAGCTCGTCGGCGAGGTGGTCCTCGAGCGGTGAACAAATGGTCCAAATTTGGCTACCACGAAAGCCGCGGTCCGTTGTAGGATCCAGCCCTCGATGGTCAGAGCCGGCTCCCCCGATCCGGCTCTTTTGTTTGTTCGGCAGGTCCGTGTTCCCGTCAGCCGCGAGGAAAGCGAGGTCCATGCTCACCGTCGATATCGCCCTGCCAGAGGTCGAGGAGCTCCAAAAGCTCGTCCAGCACGGTCAGGAAAAGGGCTTCCTCACCTACGACGAAATCGTCGCCGGCCTCGAAGAGGTCGACCTGACGAAAGAGCAGATCGAGGACTTCTACACCTATCTGATCGACCACTCGATCGAGCTGGTCGAGGGTGAGCAGTACAAGTCGCCGCCGCACGAGCAGCCCGCGCTCGCCGAGGACGAGAAGTCCGCGCCGAAGCTCGATCTCACCGTCGAGCCGTCGCTCGACTCACTGCGGCTCTACCTTCGTGAGATCGGCAAGGTGCCGCTCCTGACCGCCGACCAGGAGATCTACCTGGCGAAGCGGATCGAACGCGGCGACATGGCCGCGAAGACGCAGATGACCGAGGCGAACCTGCGGCTCGTGGTCTCGATCGCCAAGGGCTACCTCGGCCGCGGTCTCTCCTTTCTCGACCTGATCCAGGAAGGGTCGCTCGGCCTGATCCGCGCGGTCGAGAAGTTCGACTACCGCAAGGGCTTCAAGTTCTCGACCTACGCCACCTGGTGGATCCGCCAGGCGGTCACCCGGGCGATCGCCGACAAGGCGCGCACGATCCGGATCCCGGTGCACATGGTCGAGAAGCTGAACAAGGTCGTGCACATCGAGCGCCAGCTCGTGCAGCGGCTCGGCCGCGAGCCGAAGCCGGAGGAGATCGCCGAGGAGCTGGAGATCACGACGGACGAGGTCCGCGAGATCCTGCGGATGGCGCAGCTTCCCGTCTCGCTCGAGAAGCCGATCGGCGAGGAGGAGGAGAGCTCGCTCGGCGATTTCGTGCCGGACGACTCGGCCGAGTCGCCCTTCGACACGGCCTCGCTGTCCCTGCGCCGCGAGGACGTCGAGCACGCGTTGATGGCGCTGCCCGAGCGCGAGCGCAAGGTGATCGAGCTCCGCTTCGGCCTCTCCGGTGCACAGCCGTACACGCTCGAGGAGGTCGGCCGTGCCTTCGGCGTCACCCGCGAGCGGATCCGTCAGATCGAGAACAACACGCTGAAGAAGCTCGAGGGCCTGCCCGAGGCGCAGGCGCTCAAGAACTGCATGTAGCCAGGCACTCCGCTCTCGGAGCACGTCCGGGAGCGGAGCGACCCTTCAGGGGTCTTGCGCGCTGATCACCCGCACTCGCGGGTGATCAGCCTGCGCTGTCGCGGCTGAGCGGAGCGTCCTCGGCTCTGCTCTCCGGGACGAACAGCTTGCAGTGGGGGCACTTGAAGCCGCGGTGGCGCTCGGCGCCGCCCGCGATCAGCTCGGCCGAGAAGGGCTTGTGGCAGTGCGGGCAGCTGGCGGTCTGCGCGTTGTCCGCTGCGGCATCGGCGGCCATCGGGTCACCGTAGCGAACCGCGCTCGCGGATGCCGTCCGGGACGGCTCGTACGCTCGCCGGGTGGAGCACGATCCGGTCCGCCGCGGGATCGCCGAGCTCGTCGGCACCTTCGCGCTGGTCTTCGTGGCGATGGGCTCGATCGCATTCATCCAGAGCAACCTGCTCGTCGGCGTCGCGCTCGCCAATGGCCTCACGATCGCGGTCATGGCCTCGGCGGTCGGCCACATCTCCGGCGGCCACTTCAACCCGGCGGTGACGCTCGGGTTCCTCGTCACCCGGCGCATCGGCCCGGCGCTGGCGGCCCTCTACTGGCTCGCCCAGATCGCGGGCGCCGTGCTCGGCGCGCTCGCGCTGCGCGCGCTCTTCCCGAGCGAGGCGAACCTCGACACCGGCGTGCCGGTCGTCAACCCGGCGATCAACGACCTCCAGGGTGTCGCGATCGAGGCGCTGCTGACGTTCTTCCTCGTCTGGGTCATCTTCGCCACCGCGGTCGACCCGGGTGGCGCCTTCAAGACGATCTCGGGGCTCGCGATCGGATTGACCGTCACGATCGGCGTCCTCGCCACCGGCCCGCTCACGGGCGCGGCGATGAACCCGGCGCGGGCGCTCGGCCCGGAGATCGTCTTCAACAGCTGGGACGACTTCTGGGTCTACCTCGTCGGGCCACCCGTCGGTGCCGCCGTCGCCGCACTCGCCTACGAGTGGCTCTATCTCGGCGCCGACCGGCTGCCGGTCGTCGGTACGCCGGCATCAGGCGTCGACGAGCCGCGCCCGGGCGAAGCCGCCGCCTCCTAGCCGCCGGAGCGTCCGTCTGCTAGACCACGGAGCGTGAGGCTGCTCGCGTGCGCCGCCGCTCTCGCTCTCACCGCTCTCGCTGCCGGCGGCATCGCTTCCGCGCCTGCGGCGCCCGGCTGCCCACCGACGCTCGACGACGGAGCAGGCCCGTTCGGACGCGGCGCCCCGCCGCGACGGAACAAGATCGGGACCGGACACGTCCTCACCGGCATCGTCCTCTCCTCGGTCGACTGCTCGCCGCTCGCCGGCGCCCGTGTCCACCTCTGGCAGGCGAACCGCCGTGGCCAGTACGTGCGCTCGGGCAGCGCCACCGTGGTCACCGACCGGGCCGGGCGCTTCCGCTTCGAAGGCCCGCCGCCGGTCTCCTACGAAGGCCGCCCGCCGCACATCCACCTCCGGGTGATCGCGGCCGAGCACGAGCTGCTCTTCTCGCGTTACGTGCGGCGAGCCGGAGCGACGCGTGGCTTCGTCCGGCTCGTCCTCGTCCCGCAACGGGTCTAGACGTGCGACGGGCGGCGCAGGTGCGCCGCCCGTCGCCGTCGAACCGCGGAGCTAGACCCGGTCGTAGTAGCTGCCGACGCGGCCGCGGTAGGCCTCGTCGTCGCGGAGCTCGTCCGCGTCGAACTCGGGTGCGTTCTTGATCTCGTCCTTCGTGCGGTTGACGAAGACGGTCTCGGCGTCGAGATCGACACGCTCGACCACCCCTGCCGGCAGGAGAACCTTCTTGCCGAAGATCCACGGGCCGGTGTCGACGATCAGGTGGCTGCGCCCGACGTCGCCGGTCGCGTCGTCGATCTTGCCGATGCCACCGTCGGTCGCCTCGACCGAGAAGCCAACCAGGCCGGTCGCGTCGAGCGACGGCTCGGTGTACGTCCAGATGTCCGTTGTCGTCTGAGTCTGATCCCTGTCCAAAATCCCTCCTCTGTGGGTTGCAACTCATATACCCGGATCGCCGCGACGGCAATCACGGCTCCAGCAGCCGGGCCGCGATCGCGCCGAAGGCGGCGTGATCGGCCAGCTGCGGCGCGATCGGCAGCGCTCGGATGCGCGGAAAGCGCCGCCCGACGAGCCCGAGGTCGAGCGCGGCGATCGCGAGGCCAGCGACGCTGCCGCGTGCCGCCCCGCGGACGCCGGCGCGGTCGAGCACGACCGTCCAGGCGATCGAGATGCCGAGGTGAACGGGCACGGCGGCGGCGAGCAATCGCTGCGGGCGCGTCTCCCCCGGCAACAGGATCGTCCCGGCCGCGTAGGCGGCCTCCAGCGGGTCGCGGCCGGTCGCAAGCGCGTGCACGGTCGAGGGGATCCCGCTCAGCGCTGCAGCCCAGACGGCGGCTCGAAGGACGCGCATGCCGAAGGATAGGCTTGCGAGGTGACGGTCCAGGCTCGACGGCAGGAGAGCGCCGAGGAGCGGGTCACGCCGCTCGAGCTCTTCTTCGACCTCATCTTCGTCTTCGCGATCACGCAGGTCACCGGCTTCGTCGTCGCGGATCCGACCTGGGCCGGCCTCGTCAAGGGGCTGCTCGTGCTGGGCGTGCTCTGGTGGGCGTGGGCCGCATACGCCTGGCTGACGAACACGATCAACCCCGAGGAAGGCTGCGGTGCGGATCGCGATGTTCGCCGCCATGGCCGCGATGCTGGTCGCCTCGCTCGCGGTGCCGGACGTCTTCGGCGACGACGCTCTCCTCTTCGCGTGCGCGTACGCCTTCGTGCGGATCGCGCACCTGGTGCTCTACGCGATCGCGGGGCGGGGCGACCGCGACCTGCTTGCGGCGGTTGCCCGGCTCGGAGTCGGGACGGCGATCGGCGTGGGGCTCCTGTTCGTCGCCGCGGGCCTCGACGGCCGCCTCCAGGTCGCCGTCTGGGCGCTCGCGCTCGCGCTCGACCTGCTCGGCCCCTACGTCGGCGGCGGCAGGGGCTGGCACCTCTCCGCCGGGCACTTCGTCGAGCGGCACGCGCTGATCATCATCATCGCGCTCGGCGAGACGATCGTCGCGCTCGGCGTGGGTGCGAGCCACAACCTCGATCCCGGTGTGGTGGTGGCAGGGCTGCTCGGCTTCGTCATCGCGGCCGCGATGTGGTGGCTGTATTTCGACGTCGTGGCGATCGTCGCGGAGCGCAAGCTGCGCGAGACGACCGGCAATGCCCAGCTCGCGATGGCGCGCGACTCGTACAGCTATCTCCACCTGCCGATGGTCGCCGGGATCATCCTGTTCGCGGTCGGCGTCAAGAAGACGCTCGGCGACGTCGGCGAGCCGCTCAAGCTCGTGCCTGCCGTCTGCCTCTGCGGCGGGATCGCGCTCTACCTGCTCGCGCACATCCTCTTCCGGCTTCGCAACGTCGGCTCGCTGAACAGACAGCGCCTCGTCGTCTGCGCGGCATTGCTGGCCTTGATCCTGGTCGGAGTCGAGCTCGACGCTCTGGTCACGCTCACGCTCGTGGCCGCGCTCTGCGTCGGGCTGATCGCGTACGAGGCGATCCGCTTCGCCGACGCGCGCGATCGCGTGCGGCACGCGGCCGCCGAGCCGGCTGCCTAGATCGCGATAGAAGGCGCGTTTATCGTGGACGCATGCAGCTCCTGGAGCGGGAAGGGGCACTGGCTGTGCTCGCGGAGGCGCGGGTCGCGGCAGCGCGGGGCGACGGTCGCGTCGTCGTCGTGACCGGCGAGCCCGGGATCGGCAAGACCTCGCTCGTCACCCGCTTCGTCGCCGATCTCGATGACGACGCCCGCGTGCTGCTCGGCGCCTGCGACGACCTCTCGATCCCGCGGCCGCTCGGCGCGATCCACGACCTGGCCGGCTCGCTGTCGCCGGCGCTGGAGGAGGCGCTGGCCGCCTGCGCGTCGCCGCACGAGATCCACAGCCTGCTGCTGGCCGAGCTCGCGCTGCCGCCGCAGCCGACCGTGCTCGTGCTCGAGGACGTGCACTGGGCGGACGAGGCGACGCTCGACGTCATCACCCTCCTCGCCCGGCGAATCGGGTCGCTGCCCGTCCTGCTCCTGCTCACGTGCCGCGACGGGGAAGCCCCACCCGGCCATCCGGCCGTGGCCGCCGCGTCGGAGCTGCTGCAGCTCGAGCCGCTCTCGGCGAGTGCCGTCGCGTCGCTCTCGGGCGACGGTGCAGACGACTTCTACGCCGTCACCGGAGGCAACCCGTTCTACGTCACCGAGCTGCTCGCCTCGCGTACGGCCGAGGAGCTGCCGCGCTCGATCACGAACGCCGTGCGCGGTCGCGTCTCGCGGCTGTCCGAGGAGGAGCGGCGCCTGGTCGAGCTGGTCTCGGTCGTGCCGAATCGTGTCGCCACCTCCGTGCTCGACGTCGTTCTGCCCGACTGGCCCGCAGCGGCGGAGGAGCCCGAGCGCCGCGCGCTGCTCGAGGTCCACCCCCGCTACGTCCGCTTCCGCCACGAGCTCGCGCGCAATGCGATCAGGTCGAGCATCCCGATCGCGGCGCGGCGGCGGCTCCACGGCGAGATCCTTGCGGCGCTGCTCGCAGCCGCCGCCGATCCCGCCGACATCGTCCACCACGCCGAGGCCGCCGGTGCGGAGGACGTCGTCGCCGAGTACGCCCTCGTGGCGGCGCGGCGAGCGGCGGCGCTCGACTCGAACCGCGAGGCGTATTCCCACTATCGCCGCGCCGCTGCGTTCCTCGACCGGCTTCCTGCAGCCGACCGGGCGGCCGTCCTCGAGGAGCTGGCAGGCGCGGCCTATGCGGTCTACCGGCTCGAGGACGCCTTCAAGGCGATCGAGCGATCGATCGCCGAGTGGTCGGCGCTGCGCGACGGGGCGGCGGTCGGGCGCTGCACTCAGATCCTGTCCCGCTTCTACTGGCACGCAGGCGACGGCGATGCCGCGCGCGCGAAGGCGCTCGAGGCCATCGAGATCCTCCAGCCGCTCGGCGAGTCGGTCGAGCTCGCCCGGGCGTACAGCGGCCTCGCCCAGCTCAAGAACCTCGCCGAGTACAACGACCAGGCGCTGCTCTGGGGCGAGCGCGCGCTCGAGCTGGCGACCAAGCTCGGCGACGAGCGCACGCGCGCCCACGTCCTCGTCAACATTGCCAGCGTCAAGCTGGACGTCGACCACCGCCAGATCTCGCCGCTGCTCGAGGCTCACGCATTTGCGGACGAGGTCGGCGAGAAGCACGAGGCGACACGGGCGCTCGGCAACCTCGGCTATGCGCTGATGTCCTGGGCGCAGCCGGAGCCGGCGATGCGCTACGCGCGCCAGGCGCTCGCCTACGCCGAGCGAAACGAGGTGCACAACCTCGCCTCGTACATCGCGGTCACGCTCGCGTGGCTGCAGTTGCGGGCGGGGGAGTGGGACGAGGCCGAGCGGGTGACGCGGTCCGAGCTGGAGAAGAGCATGAGCGTCGCCCAGCTCGTCGCCAAGACGGTCCTGGCCGAGCTCGCCGTGCGCCGCGGCGACGAGGACGCGTCCGAGCGGCTCGCCGATCTGTCGGCGCAGGCGGTTCGTGCGAGCGAGCCCCAGCGGCTCGCGCCGCTCGTCGAGCTGGAGACCGAGTGGGCGCTGACGACCGGTGTCCCGATGCCGATCGAGCGGCTCGAGGCACTGCTGGACGCGACGCGGCCGCGAGACTCACTGGTCGGCTGGGGCGCCGTTCGGGTGGCCGCATGGGCGGCCGTCGCCGGGCTCCCGGCCGAGCTCGACCCACCGAACTCGGCGCCACACGCGGCGATGCTGCGGCGGGACTGGCACGGCGCAGCGGAGGCATTCGGCGAAGTCGGCTGGATGTACGACCGCGGTCTGATGCTCTCGCTCCTCGACGATGAGGACTCGCTCCACGAGGCGATCGCGATCGCGCGCAGCCTCGGAGCCGATCCGCTGACGCACCGCGTGGCAGAGCGGATGCGCGAGCTCGGCCTGCGCGTGCCGCAGGGGCCGCGCGAGTCGACCCGTGAGAATCCCGCCGGCCTGACCGCCCGCCAGCTCGAGGTGCTCGCGCTGCTGGCCGGGGGACTGACGAACGCGGAGATCGCAGACCGGCTGGTCGTCTCGCCGCGGACGGCGGAGCACCACGTCGCGGCGGTGCTGTCGAAGCTGGGGGCCGCGACGCGCCGGGATGCTGCCCGGCGCGCCGCGGAGCTGGGGCTCGTCGCGCGAGTCTGAGCGGCCTCTACTCGCCCGGCCCCAGGTTGATGACCGGCGTGAGCAACAGCTCGACGTCCGGGTCGACGAAGACGTCGTCGTTGCCGTCGAGCGTCTGGATCCGGAGCGTGTCGTTGAGGCCCTCGCTGCCGGCGATCCGCACGTCGGCCGCGAGACCCGTCACCGACACCTCGTCGGCAACCCGCGTCGCCCGGACGACGTCACGCCGGTCGGTGCCGTTGACGACCGACGCTGTCGGGCGTGCCGTCGCCGCCGCCGCCGGTGGCGGCGAGGTCGACGTCGACGTTCTTGACGCCGGTGCCGGCGAGGTCGTTGACCGTGACCGTGTCGGTGCCGCCGAGAGCCCGGACTCGGACGCGCTCGATTCCGTCGAAGTCCATCGTGATCGAGGCGACGTTGCGGGTCAGCCGGGTGCGGCCGCCGTTTGCCCCGAGCTCGATCTGCTCGCCGATGTTGGAGCCGTTGAAGTCGAGCTGGTCGTTGCCGTTCTGGCCTTCGATGGTGTCGCTGCCGTCGCCGGGGTCCCACTGGAAGCGGTCGTCTCCGGCTCCGAGGGTGGCCTGGTCGGCGCCGATGTTGCCGTCGACGCTGTCGTCGCCCTTGCCGCCGTTGAGGGTGTCGGCGCCGTCGCCGCCGCGGAGGTCGTCGTTGCCGTCGCCGCCCTCGAGGGTGAGGGTGGTGAGCGCACCGATGCCGTTGCTGGCCGCGATCAAGTCGTTGCCGTCGAGGCCGGAGACGATCAGGCTCTCGACGCCGGCGATGTCGAAGATGCCGCTGGCTGCGTTGTCGACCGCGACCTCGGTTCCGTTCCGGACGATCGAGATCACGTCGGCGTCCGGACGTGCCGTTGTAGCGGGCGGTGTCGTCGCCGTCGCCGCCGTCGATGTGGAGCTGGATCGGGCTGGTGACGCCGACGGTCATCGTGGCGATGTCTGCGCCGCCGAGCGTGGCGGCGACGAAGTTGTCCAGCGTCGCCTCGCCGCCGGTGACGCGGGTCTGGGCGCCGAGGCCGTTGACGACCGGGCGTCCGTCCGGGCTCGCGAACGAGACCTTGTCCGCCTCGTCGCTGCCGCGGGCGATGACCGTGTCGGCCGCGCCGTCACCGCCGCCTGCGATCGCGTCAAGATCGACGTCGACGAGCCTGAGGTCGGTCCCGCCGAGATCGCCGACCGTGGTGAGGTCGGTGCCGCCGAGCGAGCGCAGATTGACGTGCTCCAGTCCGTCGAGGTCCATGGTGATCGAGGCGACGTTCCGGAAGAGGACGGCGCGGCCTGCACTGGCGGAGAACGTGATCTCTTCGGATGCGTTCGAGCCGTTGAAGTCGAGCCGGTCGTTGCCGCCCTGGCCGTCGACCGTGTCGCTGCCGTCGCCGGGGTCCCACTGGAAGCGGTCGTCGCCGGCTCCCATCGAGGCGGTGTCCGCGCCGATGTTGCCGTCGGCGAAGTCGTCGCCGGCCCCGCCGACGAAGCTGTCCGCTCCTGCGCCGCCGATCAGCGTGTCGTCACCGGAGCCGCCGTTCATGGTCACGTGCTCGTCTGTGAACGTCCCGCCGCTCTGGTCGATGCGGACGTCGTCGTCGCCGGCGCCGGCCTCGACGTCGATGGCGGTGAAGGTGCTGCGGTCGAAGCTGAAGTCGGCGGTTCCGTCCGCGCCGACGTCGGCCTGGAGCGTGCCGGGCGCGCCCGGCGCAAGGCGGAGCACGAGCTTGTCGCTCGCCGCGTTTCCCTTGAGCGTCAATGTGCCCGTCTCCACCCGTGCCGAGTAGGCGGCGTGCGCCAGATCGGGGGAGAAGCCGAGCGCAGCGGCGGCAAGGCCGCCGGCCAGGAGAATGCGGGCAGGAGCAGTCATTCCGATCATCGGAGTGGTTCCTTTCGTGAGAAGGGGTTGGAGCTAGCTGCGCTACGCGAGTGCTTTGCCGACCGGCCCGGACGCGGCGGGTGCCGCGTCCTGCCGGTCGGTTGCACACCGCAGGAGCCGTGCGATCCGGGTGCGTGCCGGGAGGCGGTCGGCGAGCCTGTGAGCGGCCGCCTCGTGGCGCAGCCGTTGCTGCCGCTCGAGGGTGTAGTGGTGATGCAGGTTGGGGTTCAGGTTCATGCGGTGTCTCCTCAGCTGGTCGGGACGGGGGCGTCGGTCTTGTGGCGCGCCTGGTTCGCGAGCGCGACGCGCTCGAGCCCGGGGGCGATGAGCCATGCGAAGAAGCGGCTCAACGGGTCACCGCCACGGCCTCGATGTAGGTCGCGGGCAGCGCGGTCGCGGCCGACCCGCCCAGGCGATTCCACCGGCGCGCCAGGTCGATCAGATCCGCCTCGAGCTCCTTGCGCGCAGCTCCCTCGAGGGCCGCGAAGGCCTTCAGCGTCGGCCCGTACCAGGTGCGGAAGAAGTCGACGAACTCCCGCGCCGAGGCGAACCTGAACGTGAACGTCCGCTCCTCGACCTCCAGCGAGCAGATCCCGTCGCCGAAGAGCGAGCGGAGGTGCGCCTCGGTGCCCCAGAGCATCGGCGACTGCACGCCGGCCGGCGGCGGCACGTAGGCGGCAACGGTGCGGAAGAGCTCGCCGATGAAGCCGTCGGGCGTCCAGCTGGCGAGCGCAATCGTGCCCCCCGGCCTGGTGACACGGAGCAGCTCGGCCGCCGCCTGCGCGTGGTCGGGCGCGAACATCGAGCCGAACACGGACGTGACTGCGTCGAAGGAGCCGTCCGCGAAGGGCAGCGACTCTGCGTCGCCCTCCACGAACTCGACCGCGAGGCCCTCCGCGTCGGCGCGACGCCGGCCGCAGTCGAGGAGAGCGGGGACGTAGTCGACGCCGACCACCTCGCAGCCGTGCCGTGCCGCCGCGATGGCGGCGTTGCCGCTGCCGGTGGCGACATCGAGCACGCGCCAGCCGGCCTGGAGGTCGGCGGTGTCGCAGAGGTGCTCGGCCACGAGCACGATGCGCGCGGCCACGACGGCGAAGTCGCCGCTCGCCCAGGCTGCCTGCTGGCGCTGTTTGACCGCTGCCAGGTCGGGAGCGGCGGTATCGATGCTGGTCATGTTCAAGCCTCCGTGTCAGTTGATCGCTCCGGCTGTCGTTTGCCGGGCTGAATCGACCGTACGGAGACACGCTCATGCCGTCATCGGGGGCGCCTACCCATCTTCGGCGGCGCCCCTACCTATCTGAGCGGCCGTTGCCGAAACGGTGGACGCAGCCTCGGCCGAGCCGTAGACTCGCGACATGAGCTATGCGCTGAAGATTGCCGGGATCGGACTTCTCTTCGTGATCGTCGGCGTGATCGGGATCGCCATCTTCGGCGCGATCTGGGCCAGGATCGGCATCGGCGCGGCGATCGTGATCGTCGTCGGTGGGCTGCTGTACTTCGCCTGGCGCCAGGATCAGAAGGCCAAGGAGTCGCGCGCCGGCCTCGAGCGCATCTAGGCGGCGACCAACCGCCCGCGCGGATGTCCTTCGAGCCGAAGGACCTGCGCCTGCTCTTCCAAGACGCAGATCCTCCGACCCGACGTGCGCTACGCGAGCGCCTTCTGCTTGATCGCGTCGAACTCGGCCTGCGTGATCGCGCCGCTGTCGAGCAGCTGCTTGGCCTTGTCGATCTCCGCGGCTGCACCGCCGCCGCCGCCCGCGGTCGAGCGGATGTAGTCGTCCATTTGCGACTGTTGGGCCTGGGCTTTGGCCATGGCCCGCTCCGTCATTCCCTCGTTGTTCGCGATCAAGTACACGAACACACCGAGGAACGGCAGGAGGATCACAAAGATGATCCAGAGCACCTTGCTTCCGCCGCCGATGTCGTGCCGGCTGAAGATGTCGATGATGATCCTGAACAGCAGGACGAACCAGATCACCCAGGCGAAGAAGACGAGCATCGACCAGAAAACGCCGAGGAATGGATAGTCGTAGGCGAGTAGTGCCACGTTCGGTTGCACCTCCATATGGAGCGAGTGGGGTCGTCAGGAACCTACCCGAGGGCGTCGGACGGCGCTCATCCACTCAGGGTGAAGGCGCGCTTCGTGGGTCCGCTGCGGCGAGTTACGCTCACGGAATGGAAGCCGGCTCTCTGCGGGAGTGCCTGCGATCGCTGCGCGCACCGTCCTTGATCGCCGGGATCCTTGTTGGCGCAGCGCTGGTCGCGTTCGCGTCGGCGCCGGCCGCGGGTGCGCGCGAGCCCGCGCGCTCGCCTCTGAGCGTCGACGTCGTCGGCTCAGGGCCGATCGCGTGGCCGCGCGTCGCGGTGCGAATCGCGCCGACACGCAAGGCACGTGTGATCACCACGCTGACCCAGTTCCGTTCCGACTTTCGCCCGCGCACGCTCCTGGCCGTTCGTGCGCGGGGAGACGGGAACGGCAAACCGGCCTGGTATCAGGTCACGATCCCGGGCCGGCCAAACGGGCGACGCGGCTGGGTCCCAGCAGGGAGCGTGACTCTGAAGCCGGTCGATCGCTGGCTGGTGATCTTTCGCGGCGAACGCCGATTCAGCCTCGTTCTTCGCGGGCGTGTCGTCCGTTCGGGGCCGGTCGCGGTCGGCGCTCCGGGCATGGAGACACCGCTCGGCATGTTCTTCGTCCAGGCGATGTTTCGGCCGACCTCGACCCCGATCCTCGGTGCGTATGCGTTCGAGACGAGCGGCTACTCGAAGCTGTCGGACTGGCCGGGCGGTGGGGTTGTCGGCGTGCACGGGACGGACACCCCGTACCTGATCGGCCAGGCGGTGTCCCACGGCTGCGTGCGACTGCGCAACGAGGACGCCTTGTTCCTCCGGACGGTCGTCCGCGTCGGGACGCCTGTCAAGATCGTCGCGTAGCGAACGCTGCGGCGGGCTAGCCGCTGAGCGAATCGAACGCGAATGATGGCGCGATGCGGCCGCTTGGCGACGAGGGCTCGAGCCGGCGGAGCCGGTAGCCCCGGTCCACGAAGCGGCGCCCGGCCGAGAACGGGCGCCACGAGCCGCCTGGCGCACCTGCGAGAGCGACCTCGTGAAAGCGAAATGCGAAGGAGTTGCACGCGTTCCCGTCGCCGCTCCACGACTCGGCAGTGGCCATCGGCCTCCAACCGGCGGCCGTACCCGGCAGGTGAACCGCGTCCACCACGAGAGCTCCGTCGACCCAGACCCGCCACCAGCCCCGCCTCTGCTTGATCTCGAGCAGGGCAAGGCGGTGAGCCCGCCCGGGGGCGACATCGGCGGCAATCGTCCTGAGCTTGGGCCGTCCATCGAGAACGATCTCCACGTAGACGAAGGGCTCTTCGCCCGGCCAGGCCGCGATGCCGGCCTGGAGCCACGAGTCCGCGCCGCCCGGCCCGCTCTCGCGCCCGCCGACGCCGACCCACGCCGCGACGTGGCCCGCTCTCACGTCAGGGATCGAGAGCGTTGTGATCGTCGCGCGCACACCGTGGGCGGTCGAAGCCGCCTGGTAGCCGGCGTACGCGTAGCTGCCTACGCCGGGCGTGCCGCTGACCGCAACCCGCGGCGCTCGCGCCGACCTCGGGTGTGGCGGTTGCGAACGTCAGGGCAACCAGAAGCGCAGCGGAAACGTGCATCTTCACGACCAGCTAATCGGTTTCTCTCCTCCGGCGCCACCTCCCTCGATCGAGCGTGCGGAGTTCATGTCGGTTCCCGAAAGCGCGAGCGACCGGCCTTCGGACATTTGCCATTCGTTAGCCTCGGCACTAGAGTCGATCGCGGGACTCGACGCACGGCCGCGGAGGAGCGATGAGGAGGGGTCGCCTACGTTGGGCAGTGCTTCCGGCCTCTGTCGGCCTACTCGCGATGGCAGCGTTGCTCTGGTTCACGGCCGTCGGCCTGGCCAAGCCGACCGTGACGAACGTCTCTGCGACGCTCGTCGATGCGAAGGACCACAACGCGCCGGTGGCGGGCTCGCCGCAGGAGGCGGCGCCCGGGAGCTTCGTCGCGATCAAGGTGACCGCGACGCTGGCGTCGGGGCAGACGTGGCGGTCGACGTCGTATGCGTTCGGCAGCGGGAGCGAGGCGTGCGACAACGACGCCAACCGCAGCTCCGCGGGCACCTTTACGGAGTACGTCGAGGCCACGCTTCCCGAGACGACGCCCACGCCGGGCTCCGTGACGGTGCGGCTCTACGCGGCGGACGGCTGCTCGGGTACTCCCCTCGCTTCGGCCGCGGTCGATCTTCACGATCAGGCCCAGGACCGCAAACCAGGCCCTCGCGCCCCACTGCGACACCCGGGTCGCGCTCGTGCTCGACGAGTCCGGATCGATCGGCAGCACGAGCGGGGCGCAACAGGCGGTGATCAACGGCAGCAAGGCCTTCGTGAACGGGCTCGTCGACAGCGGCGCGCAGCTCGCCGTCATCGAGTTCAACTCGAGCGCGCGCACCGTCCCGCTCGGCAGCCCGGCCACGGTCTACAACAACGTCACATCGCAGTTCGCGAGCGGGCCCTTCGCGAACTACATCAGCAGCGACTACGACCCGAGCGGTTACACGAACTGGGAGGACGCGCTCGCCGAGGTCGGCGCGCTGAATCCGAAACCCGAACTGGTCGTGTTCCTGACCGACGGCGACCCGACTGCGCGGGGCAACGGTTCGGGTGCCGATTCGGGCTTCCCGAACGGCTCGTACCTGACGATGAACCCGGCGTTCACCCAGTCCAACAACCTGAAGGCGAGCGGCCTGCACATGTTCGCGATCGGCGTCGGCGCTGCGCTCACCAACGAGAGACAGCAAGGTGCGCGTGCGCGCGATCTCGGGGCCGAAGGCGTTCCCGGAACATCCGCTGCTCGGGGCCGACTACACGGTGATCTCCGACTTCCGACAACTGGAAGAGGCCCTCGCCACGATCGGCCGTGCGCTCTGTTCGGTGCGTGTCAGGGTGACGAAGCTCGTCGACGAACAGGGCGACGGCATCGTACGCGCCCGCGAACGGGTGGAAGTTCGACGGCACCGTGACGGTCTCGGGAACTCCGGACAGCTACCGCTGGCTGGTGCCGGGCATCGAGCACAGGCCCGCCCTCGGGAGGAAACACGCGGACGGCGACGACCGCGGACGACTTCACCGGTGACCCCGGCCGCGCCGCCTTCGTCTGGAAGCCGTCACCCACGACGCAGACGAGCCAGATTCAGCTCACCGACGTCGGGAAGACCGGCTACCACTTCGTCAGCGTCGGCTGCTCGAAGAACGGCAGCCCGATCACGGTTCCGAACGCCGCAACGGTCACGATCGCCGGCCTGGTGACCACCGACTACGTCGACTGCGAGTTCCGGAACCAGAGAAACACCGGCAAGCTGAAGGTTGAGAAGCGCTTCATCGGCCAGCCTGTCGAGGTCTCGCTGCTGATCGACGGCAGGCCGAAGACGAAGAGCGCGGACGCGAGCTTCGACACCGGCTTCGTGACGGTCGACGTGGGCACGCACGGGGTCTCGGAAGAGTTCACGAGTCGCGGCGCAAGCCGCACTGTACGAGAGCTCCTACGTCTGCACCAACGCCGCCGGGGTGGTCGTGAAACAGGGAGACGGTGTTCTGGTGACGGGCGGGATCGAGGTGACCAACGGCGCCTCGATCGTCTGCCACGTTCACGAACACGAAGAAGAGCCTCTCGGTCGCCGTGGCGAAGGACGCGGACCCGGGATCGGTCGACCAGCCTGGCGGAGAGGTGAGGTTCACGGTCGCGGTCGTCAACCGAACGCACGGCAGCCGTGACCGTGACTTCTCTCCACGACGACGTCTTCGGCAACCTCGACAAGGACTCCGCCGGACGCCAGCCACACGTGGACCGCGTCCAACTGCGAGGCCGGCGTTCCTCTGGCCGCTTACGACGGGAGCGTCGGCGGCGCGGACACGTACACCTGCAGCTTCGTCGGCACCGTCACTGGCGCCGCGGGAACGACGCACAGGGACACGGTCACGGCGACGATCACCGACGCGTCCGGTCGAGACGGCGAGCGAAGAGGCGACCGCCAAGGTCGAGATCGTCGATGTCCGACCGTCGATCGCGGTCACGAAGACGGCGACCCCGTCCGTCGTCCAGAACAGCGGCCAGGTCACCTTCACGGCGGTCGTCACGAACACCTCCCCCGTCGACGCGCTCCTGGTCGACCAGTTGGTCGATTCGATCCACGGCGACTTGATCCGCGGACCGGTCAAGGCGTCCTGCACCTATGGCGGGAGTCCGGTCACCCTGCCGCGCAGCCTGCCGGTCGGGGAGAGCTTCATCTGCACGTTCCGCGCGACCGTCTCCGTGACCGAGACCGACACCGTCACCGCCTCGGGCACCGACGGCGAGGGCAACCGCGTCACCGACGCCGCCGAGGCGCTCGTGACCGTCCAGGTCACGCCGGCGCCCGAGCCGCCCGTGCCGCCGAACTCCGCCGGAGCCGAATCCCGAGCCGACCCCTCCGGTCCAGCTCTCTCTTCGCAAGTCGGCCCCGGCGACCGTGTTCCTCGACGCCGATGGCCGAGCGTCGTTCGTCTACGAAATTCGAGGCTCGAGCACCGGCCCCGCACCGAACGCGACGCTGACGGACGTCGCACCCCGGGGCGTCACGTTCACGAGGATCATCGACCAGCCAGGCCCGGGCGTGTGCTCGATCCGCCGCGCGGGCAAGCTGCTGACCTGCTCCGGCTCCCTCGTCGCAGGCCAGTCGTACGGGATCAAGGTCCTCGTCTCCGTGACGGCCGGCGCCGGGACGACGATCACGAACACGGCCGTCGCCGCGTGCAAGCCGGTGTCGGGCGCGCCCTGCGCGGCCCACGGACTCGGCGAGAACGCGACTCATCGGGCTCTTCCTGCCACCAGCCGGCTGCGCCACCATCTCGGTCAGCCCCAGTTCGCTGCTGGTGAATGGGCAGCCGCAGACGCTCGTCGCCAAGGTGCGGAGCGGCGGCCGTCCGGTGGCGGGCGCCACCGTCGTCGTCGCCGGTCCCGCGGTGCGCGCGAACGCGAACACCGGCTCCACGGGTGTCGCCCGGATCACCGTCACCCCGACTCTGCCGGGCGTGCTCACGGTCAGCCTGCGCGGCGAGAAAGCCTGCAGCGTCCAGCGCGTGGGCATCGTCGCGGGCTCGACGCTGCCGTCCCTCACCGGCTGATCCGGACGACAGCTGGGTCGGGAGTTCGTGTAAAAGAGCGGCCAGTGGCAGTGAGACCGGGCGACCTGGACAAGCTGACCAACGGATTCGCGGGCGAGATCGTGCGCCCCGACGACCCGGGCTACGACGCGGCGCGCGCGGTCTGGAACAGCATGATCGACCGTCGGCCGGCGTTGATCGTGCGGCCGACGGGCACCGACGACGTCGTCGCGGCCCTCCGGTTCGCCCGTGAGCAGGAACTGATCGTGGCCGTTCGGTGCGGCGGGCACAGCATCCCCGGCTTCTCGACCTGCGACGACGGGATCGTGATCGACCTCTCGCAGATGCGGGGCGCCGACGTCGATCCTGAGCGGCGCACCGCCCGCGTGCGCGGCGGCACGCTGCTCGCCGAGCTCGACGACGCGGCGCAGGCGCACGGGCTCGTCTGCCCGGTGGGCGTCGTCTCCCATACCGGGGTGGCCGGCCTCACGCTCGGCGGCGGCATGGGCCGGCTGCAGCGCAAGCTCGGCCTGACGATCGACAGCCTGCGTGCGGTCGAGCTCGTGACCGCAGACGGCCGGGTCGTGCGGGCAAGCGAGGACGAGAATCCGGAGCTCTTCTGGGGCATGCGAGGAGCCGGTGCGAACTTCGGGATCGTGACGTCGTTCGAGTTCCTGCTGCACCCTTTCGAGGGGCAGGTGACGCACGGCATGGTCACCCACCCGATCGAGCGGGCCGACGAGCTGGCCGAGTGCTACCGCGAGCTCGTGGAGGAAGGGCCCGACGAGCTGTGGACGTCGTTCGGCATGGCTGTCGCACGGGATGCCCGCGAGCCGGTCGCGACGGTGTCCGTGCTCCACAGCGGGTCGCCGGCAGAAGCGGAGCGCGACCTCGCCGTACTCCGAGCGCTCGCCGATCCGCTCGAGGACTCGGTCGAGGCGAAGCCGTACCTGGCGTCGCAGCGTCTGTTCGACGCGCCGATGGAGTGGGGTCAGCGCTTCTCGATGAAGAGCTCGTTCCTCGCCGCGCTCCCCGAAGAGCTGGTGCGCGACTGGGCCGACCAGGTCTCCCGGGTGCCCGAGGGAGCCGAGGGTGGCTTTTCGGTCTGGGCCTGGGGTCGCGCGATCGCGGCCGTGTCCGAGGAAGACACTGCGTTCACCGGTCGCGACGCTGCGTTCTGGGCAGGCGCCGAGATCGCCTGGGACGACGGTGCGCTCGACGAGGGCTGCCGCTCATGGGCGCGGGCCGCCGTCGACTCGGCGGCGCCGCACGCATCAGTCGGGCGCTATGTGAACGACGTCACCGAGGTCGGACGCGACGTCGCACGCGTGATCTACGGCGACGCGAAGTACGAGCGGCTCGTCGCACTCAAGCGCGAGTGGGACCCCGACAACGTCTTCCGCCTCAACCAGAACATCACGCCCTAGCGCGAGCGTCGATCAGAGCTTCGTGCCGACGGCGACCAGGTACTCCTGCTCGAAGCGACCGTTCTCCGCCGTGCCGAGGTTCCACTCGTCACAGAAGGCGTCGAGCGCATCGTCGAACTCCTGCGCACGACCCTCGCGCTCCGCATTCGCCCGCACGGCGATCGTCGGCCCGTAGTGGGCCTTGAAGTGCTCGCCGTACCCGCGCGGGTTCTGGAAGGCGGTGATCTCCAGGCACTCCCGCTCGAGCGTGTCGAGCTCCACCCGGTCGCCGAGCAGCGACTTCAGGTAGTCCTCGCTGCCCCAGAGCGGCGGCGGCTGCGCGCCGGGCGGGGGAGCGGGCGCGAACGGCTTCATCGTGGCGAAGAGGGCGCCGAGCATGCCCTCCGGCGTCCAGCTCAGGAGGCCGACCTTCCCGCCCACGCTGCAGACGCGCACGAGCTCGTCGGCGGCGGCTTGATGGCGCGGCGCGAACATGACGCCGATCGCGGACATGACCACGTCGAACGACTCGTCCGCGAACGGCAGGTTCTCGGCGTCGGCCTCGACCCACTCGAGCTCGAGGCCCTCTGCATCCGCGATCTCGCGCCCGGCTTCGAGCAGCGCCGGCGTCAGGTCGCTGGCGGTGACCTCGGCGCCGCGACGGGCGGCCGGCAGTGAGGCGTTTCCCGTCCCGGCCGCGACGTCGAGCACGCGCATGCCTGGGCCGAGGCCGCATGCGTCCGCCAGCCGCTCGCCGACGGGCAGCAGGAACGTGTCGACCATCAGCGGATAGTTGCCTGAGCCCCACATCGCGCGATGGCGCGCCTTGAGCTCCGAGTCTGCGATTTGAACGCTCATCTCGTCCTCCCCTTTGGCGGTTTCGGCCAGTGTCCGCCGCCGGGCGCCGCCACACATCGGGAGAACTCCCTACTTTGCGCCTATCTCGCTCCGCGCCGCGACCGCCGCGGCGGCCGCGCGGTTCCGGACGCCGAGCTTGGACAGGATGTGGCTGACGTGGTGACCTGCCGTCTTCTCGCTGATGACGAGCGTCTCTGCGATCTGTCCGTTCGACATCCCGAGCCCGAGTAGGCCCAGCACCTCACGCTCGCGGGCGGTGAGCTCACCGGCGGCGCGCGGTGGGGCGCCCGGCGGCGTACCGAGCTCGCGCAGCACCGCCGCGGCCGCATCGCCTGCCCGTGCCGCGCCGAGCTCACGAAAGGTCGCGTAGGAGGCCCGTGCCTCTTCGACGGCGAGCTCCGGGCTCGCGTCGACGAGCGCGCGGGAGAGCTCGAGCCGTGCCTCCGCCATCTCGTACGGCATCCCAAGTCGGCCGAACGCCGCGAGCGCGCGGCGGGCAGCCTCCGCGGCTGCATCCGCACGGCGTCCGGCGACGTCCGTGCGAGCAGCGGCGAGCTCGGCGCGAGCGCCGACGACCTCGGTGTTCGAGCGCAGCGCCAGTTCCGCGAGCCGCTGCGCGGCTGCCTCGGCCGCGCCGGTCTCATTCCCGGCGAGGTGCGCGTCGACGAGGAGCGCGAGCAGCTGAGCGGACCGCATCGCGTCGCCCTCCGCCGCGAGCAGACCCCGCTCGAGCAGCGCCGCCGCCACTTGCGGCCGACCCTGGGCAAGACGCAGATGGGCGAGCGCCCGGAGCGACTCCGGGTGCTCCTCTCTTCCGACGAGGAGCTGCTCGGCCTCCGACAGCCTGCCCTGGCGCACGCGCAGCTCGGCGAGGGCCGCCACCGTCGGCGCAGCGAGCTGGGGCACGTAGCGCGCGTGCACGTCGAGCGCGCTCTGCAGGGCGCGCTCCGCGTCCTCCCACCGGCCGCGTGCGAGGAGGACGTCGGCGTGGACCGTGCGGCACGCCCCGTAGAGCGGCGCCGTCTCGTGCTCGCGCGCGAACTCGTCCACGAGCTCGCACCACTCGGTCGCGCGCTCCCAGTCGCCGGCGCTCGTGCACGCGGCGATCAGGTTGCAGTACGCCTCCGCGAGGGTGTGGACGTTGCGGACGCGACCCGCCGAGGCCGCCGCCATCGCCTCCTCGAGCAGTCTCATCCCCTCATCCCGACGGCCGGCGCTCACCTCTGCGCGCCCGAGGATGCTCACCGCAAACACCTCGAGGTCGCCGGCGTCGGTCTGCCGCGCGATCTCCAGCGCCCGCCGCGCGTGCTCTGCGCACTCGTCGACGGTCTCGGCGTGGCGTGCCCGCTCCGCTGCGACCCAGCCCTGTCCGGAGCAGAGGCCCGACTCGTCCACGGCTCGCTCGGCGCGCGCGAGCCACCCGCGGGCAGCGGACGCCCGTCCGGCGACGAAGTGCTGATGCGAGACCCAGACTGCAGTGCGGGCCGCGTCGTCGCAGCGCCCGGTGCGGGCGTACCCCTCGACAGCGCGCTCGCGTGCGGCGACTCCTCCGGTCACGTCGCCGAGGAACCAGAGCGCCAGACCGAGCCCGTCGAGCGCCTCGGGCGTCTCCTGGTCGCCGAGGACGGACTCGAACGCCTCCCGCGCGGTGTCCCACCGAGCCTCGTCGAGTGCGCGCTGACCGTCGTCGGTCCGGCGGTCTCCAGGGTCGCTGCCCATCGGTCCATTGTAGGAGCCGAGCGGCGGCCCGCAGATCGCGAGACACCGCCCGCGCTCGAGGGCTCCGGTTAGAGAACGGGGCAGTTGACGACGATCGGCATGGCCTTGACGGTCACGTCGCCCGCACGCTGCGCGGCGCGCACGGCGGCTGCCGAGCGAAGGATGCGCGTCTTCTCGTTTGCCTTCCAGGTGACCATGTTCACCGCCCACAGCGGCGTGTAGTCCTTGCGTCCGGGAACGGTGTCGATGATGTTCCGCTGGCCCTCGTCGCCGTTCGTGAACGCCCAGATCGGCGCGACCTTGTTTCCGGCGCTCAGGTTCACGGGGCCGAAGTCGAGGTACGAGACGACCTGCCCGCGATAGAAGCCGAGCGTCACGTCCTGTGAGAATGTCTTCACAGGGCCGTCGGCGGCGAGCGCGGGAAGCGTGACGGCGGCCGCACAGGCCAGCAGTGCAAGCATCGCGGCGAATCGCTTCATGAGAGTCACTCCTCCTGTTGATGGACTCCAGCGACGGTAGGACGCGTGTCTTTCGCATTGCTCGCATCGAGATGAACGGTTGGTGAACTCGCGGCACAGCGTGGCGCGCGTAACCCCGGCGCAACCGGCTGGTAAGCAATGGGCAAGGTTTGCGTGCGACCATCGCGGAGACCCGGGCCTCGATCGCAGGAGGGCAGATGCACCATCCTCGTCGCATCACCTTCGCAGCCCTCACGACCGCTGTGATCGCACTCCTCGCCGCTCCGGCGGCGATGTCGCTCGCCGGCGCGAATCCGAAGCCGCCGGCGGTGAAGGTGAAGAACAAGTCATTCGGCGACATCCTGCAGAGCAAGAACAAGCTTCCGCTCTACTACTGGAGCGTCGAGAAGCGCGCCGGCGGGAGGATCCGGTGCACGGGTGCGTGTGCGCGCGTGTGGCCTCCGCTCGTCGTCAAGTCGCGCGCTGCCGTCCCGCCGACGATGCGCGGCGTGAAGGGGAAGTTCGGCGTGGTCAAGCGCGCCGACGGCCGGTTGCAGGTCACCTTCCGAGGCTTGCCGCTCTACGCGTACCACGACGACCCGCCGAACACGGTGCTCTGCGACAACGTCGACGGCTGGTTCGTCGTCCGCGTCTAGATGGCTTCAACCATCAGAGGCACACTTAGCCGGTGAAGACCGTGCTCGTGGTCGACGATGAGCCCATCGTGCGCGAGGTGGTCGTCCGCTACCTCGAGCGCGAGGGGTACAGGACGCTCGAGGCAGGCGACGGCGAAGCCGCACGCGACGCGCTCACCCGAGCCTCTCCCGATCTCGTTGTGCTCGACGTGATGCTCCCGGGAACGGACGGCCTCGAGCTCTGCAGTTGGATCCGATCGACGTCACAGCTTCCGGTGATCATGCTCACCGCCCGCGGCGAGGAGGCCGATCGGATCGTGGGCCTGGAGTTGGGCGCGGACGACTACGTGACGAAGCCGTTCTCGCCTCGGGAGCTCGCAGCGCGTGTCAAGAGCGTCCTACGACGGTCCGAGCGCTCCGACCAGTCGCCAGAGCGCCTGGAGTTCGGTGACGTCGAGCTCGAACGGACGACGCGCGAGGTTCGCAAGGCCGGCGTGGAGCTGCGCCTCACGGCAAAGGAATTCGACCTGCTCTGGTTCCTCGCCAGCCATCCACGCCGCGTGTTCTCGAGAGACCAGCTGATGGCGAGCGTCTGGGGGTACACGGCAGCATTCGAAACGGGCACCGTGACCGTCCACGTACGGCGCCTGCGCGAGAAGGTCGAGGACGACCCGTCCACGCCGAGGTATCTGGAGACGGTCTGGGGCATCGGCTACAGGCTGGCCGCGTGATCGCGAACGCGCTCATCGTCGCTCTCGCAACGCTCGGGATCGGGCTCGCACTCGCAGCGGTTCTTCGCAGGCTCCCGACCGTTCGGCTGCAGCTTGCCGGCCTGGCAGTCCTCGCGGTCCTGCTCCCATTGGGCGCGGTGCTCGCGTCGGGTTGGGTGATGTTCCACATGGGCGACGACGTGAAGATCCTCGCCGTTACCGCGGCGTCGGCGTTGACGGCACTCGTCGTGGCGCTCCTCGTGGCGCGATCGATTGCGGATTCGATCGACCGCGTACGCAAGGCGTCCGTCGAGTTCGCGCGGGGGAACCTCGACGCTCGGGCTCCCCAAGGGGGACCGACGGAAGTCGCCGAGCTGGCCGCGGCATTCAACGACATGGGCGCAGATCTCGGGCGCCTCTTCGACACGCGGCGCGAGCTGGTTGCCTGGGCCAGCCACGACCTGCGCACACCGCTCGCCAACATGCAGGCGATGCTCGAGGCGCTCGAGGACGGTCTCGGGGACCCCAGCAAGTATGTCCCGGTCCTCCGCGAGCAGGTACGGCATCCTTTCACTGCTCGTCGACGACCTCTTCGAGCTCGCGCGCATCGACGCCGGTGCTCTTACACTCGAGATGCACCGTCTTCCGGTGGCGCCGGTGATCTCGAGCAGCCTCCGCGGCGTGGAAGCCGAGGCCCGGTCACGCCACGTCACGCTTGCGGCGGAGGGCGCGGAGGGTGTCACAGCACGCTTCGCGCCCGAAAAGGTAGAGCGCGTGTTGATGAACCTTCTGACGAACGCGCTGCACCACACGCCCACCGATGGTGCGGTCGCCGTTCGGGTCGAGCCGCAAGCAGGCGAGGTAACGGTCGCGGTCGAGGACACGGGTGAGGGTCTCGATCGTGAAGCACGGGAGCGGATGTTCGAGCGCTTCTGGCGGAGAGATCCGTCGCGCTCGTCCCGGGGTGCCGGCCTCGGGCTCGCAATCGCCCGTGGGCTCGTCGAGGCTCAAGGGGGAAGGATCTGGGCGGAGGATCGCGAGGGCGGTGGCGCCCGCGTGTGCTTCACGTTGCCCGCGGGCTGATCGGCCCTCTCGGACAAGTCCCAGCACCCCGCGGAAATCGCCGACGACTAGACGCGAGCCGGCGTCGCGCCCTGGAGCACGGCCTCGCCGTGCGGAGTCAGCTCGGTCCGTCCCGCCCGGACCCGGACGAGCCCATCGCCGACCGCGTCCTCCCAGATCGAGAGACGAGGACAGCTGGTCCGCCAGACCTCCATCGTCTCCCGATACGTCCGCGGCGCGGCCGCGATCCATGCGAGCAGATCGCGTGTGAGCGGCGTCGTCTCCACTGGCTCAGCGTAGAACACCGCCATCCGCACTGGCAGTTGCGATGCTGTTCGTTGTGAACGCTCCGACCGCATGAACTAGAGGAGACGCAGCATGGACAGCTTCACCGGCGGGTGTCTATGCGGCGACGTCCGGATTGTGGCGTCGGGACCCCCGTACCGGGTCGGCCTTTGTCACTGTCTGGACTGCCGCAAGCATCATGGGGCCCTGTTTCACGCTTCCGGGGTGTTCCCCCAGGATGCGGTGACGATCGATGGCGAGACACGCGAGTACGCCGGGCGGTTCTTCTGTCCCCGCTGCGGCTCTTCCGTTTTCTCGCGCAGCGCAGACGAGATCGAAGTGAACCTGGGATCCCTGGATGCCCCGGACCAGCTGAGGCCGACCTACGAGCTCTGGGTCGTCCGTCGCGAGTCCTGGCTGCCGCCGTTTCCGCTCACGAGACGATACGACCGGGATCGTGACGCCACGGGTCGCTCCGAGGAGTAGGGGTTCATCTCACCACGCGGTACTTGAGGTGCGTGACGCCGGGCGCCTCGACGGCCCGGACCTGCTCGAGCCGCACCTCCGTGTTCCCGAGGTTGTCGAAGATGCGAGCTCCGTCGCCGAGCAACACTGGAACGACGTGGAGCTCGAGCTCGTCCAGCAGTCCGGCTGCCAGGTACTGCTGAGCGATGCTGCCGCCGCCCCACAGCATGACGTCCTTGCCGCCGGCGGCCGCCTTTGCCTGTTCGAGCGCGGACTCGATTCCGTCGGTGACGAAGTGGAACGTGGTCCCTCCCTCCATCTCCACGGGATCACGCGGGTGATGGGTGACGATGAACACGGGGTAGTGGTAGGGCGGGTTGTCGCCCCACCAGCCCGTCCACTGCCCGTCGCCCCAGGGCCCACCGCCGACAGGGCCGAACATGTTCCGGCCCATCACCGCGGCGCCGATGTTCTCGCGCGCTTCCTCGAGTATCCGCGCGCTCTCGTTCACCTCGCCCCCTTGCTTGCCGTGGGCTTCGCGCCAGGCGGCCAGCGGGACCACCCAGTCGTGGAGCCGCTCGCCGCCCTCGCCGAGCGGGTTCTCCTCGCTCTGGTTCGGGCCGGCGACGAAACCGTCCAGCGAGATCGAGATGTCACACCTGAGCCTGCTCATCGTGCCTCCTCAGTGGCAGTCGACGTCACGGGGCAGCCGCTCGAAGACAGTCGGCTTGTTTCGCGCCTTGGCGATCACGAAAAGCCCATCCATCAGCATCGAGATCGTGGCATGACCGATGAGTTCGATGCGGCGGTCCGGTCTTACCGAAGACCAACTCAGCGAGAAGGTCGAAAGGAGTCGCAGATGCCAGAACTACATGATCGACTTCATCACCTCGCTCGAGGGCTATGGCGCAGCCGACGGTTGGCCCGGCTGGTGGGGCATGGAAGGACCCGAGTACCTCGCCTGGTTGGGAGACCAGCCGGAGGCGGAGTACACGGTTCTGATGGGCGCGAACACGTACCGGCTCATGTCCGGGCTGGCCGCCGGCGGCGAGCCGGGTACAGATGTCTTGGCAGGCCTGTCGAAGATCGTCTTTTCGAGCACCTTGACGGAGCCGTTGTCGTGGCCGAACACGATGACTGGTCACGGAGCGACGCCGTCGCGGCCGTGCGCGAGCTGAAGGAGAACGGCACCGAATCGATGCGAACCATCGGCAGTCTCACACTCTGCCGCTCCCTTCTGAACGCCGGACTCGTGGATCGATTCCGCGTGGTCGTCTTCCCCGTCATCACCGGCAGCACTGGCAAGGACCGGATCTACGACGGGTACCCCGACGTCGCCCTCGACCTGGTGAGCAGCCGCGTCTTCGACGGTCGTTTGCAGCTGCTCGAGTACGTCCCCACGGTTCTGGTCGGGCCACCCGGTGCACGCGATGACCAAGGTGGTCGCGATCATGTCGATGTCTCTCGACGGGTACGTCGCCGACGCGAACGACGGGGTTGCCGAAGTCTTCGACTGGTACTTCTCGGGCGACGTCGAGGTCCCCACAGCGAGCGGGACATCCGGCATGACGTTCCGCGTCTCGCCGCCGAGCGCCGACCACCTGAGGGGCTTGACGGCTGAGGTCGGCGCCATGCTCACCGGTCGACGCACGTTCGAGCGCGCCGACGGCTGGGGCGGCCAGCACCCGTGGGGCATTCCCGCTTTCGTCGTCACCCACCACGTGCCCGACGGCTGGCCACGACCCGGCTCGACAGTCCAGTTCGTCACCGACGGGATCGAAAGCGCCGTTGCTCGAGCGAAATCGGCTGCCG